>BPIC01000003.1 GCA_026003895.1 Dehalococcoidia bacterium
TGCCACTGCGTCGTGATGATGAACGGCGGCAAAATGCGACTGCCGCGCTCGGTAAGCTCGAGGAAGGGCAGCATCAGGGCGCCGATCTGTAAGCCGAGCAGCGTCCCCCGGCGGCGATTTCCGGCGACGATGAGAAATATCTGCTCGAAGGCGATCAGCCCACCCAATTGCCAGTAGGAGAGGCCCATCGTCCGCAGGATGGCGAACTCGACGATCCGGCGTTGCAGGAGCAGGACGCTCTGGACAAGAAAGCCAACGAAGGACAGCACAAGCGCCGCGAGGAAACGCCAAGGTCAGGATGCCCGACCAGCCAGCGGCGACGAGCGGATCGCTTGCTCGCCTCATTGAGCAGGGTGCGCTGTGCGAGCACCGCTCGTGCTGCCAGCGTCCGCTGCCCGATGACCTCAAGGTTCGCGCCGTCGCCGGTCAGCCTGAGGAACACCTCATTTGGGTAAATCGGCCGGCCGGGGACAGCATTCACCCGGGCGAGCGCGGGCTCGAGGGCCGCGACGACGAACCCCCGCGCCGTCGGGATCGAGCGTCGGAAACAGGTCCACCGTCCCCTTAATCACGGCCGGAATGGTGCGAATCGCCGACGTTCAGCAGCAGGGTCTGCCCCACTTGACGGCTCGCTGCTTGCAAGAAAATTCGGCGAGGCAAGAATCCGGAAGCGGCGTCTCGTCGTCGCGCAACGCAATTGCCGCGCGTGCCAAAGGTCCGGCGCGGCGACCAGGCGAACCGGAGCGCCGGGGTGCCGGTGCGTGTTTCGCCACGAACGACGGTGAGCGCGTCTTGCTGCTCACCAGCGGCCGTCGCGGAGCGTCTCCCCCAACCGGCGGCCGGAATCGAGCGGGTCGACAATACGGCGGATCCCGCCCGGCTCGCGAATGGCGAGGTCGTCGAGCAGCACCGCGCCGCCGCCCGGCCTCCGAGAAGCCGCCCGCCGGCTGAAGGTAGATTGCCGCCAGGCGCAAGGGGGCGCGGTAGCTGCCAAGCTGGTCGAGCGGCGCTTCGAGGATAGCGCCAGTCGGCAAAGTCGAGCCGACCGAGCTCAAGATTCGAGCAACCCGGCCATCGGCGTCGCGCAGGCCGTATCAGGAGATTGAGCCGCTCCTGACGCGGCGTCGGCCGCACCCAGAGACCAAGCGTCTCACCACCCTCCCGGCAACACCGGGCCTTCAGCAATCGTTCCCTCGTCCGCAACCCTCGCCGATCAGATCGGTCAGCGGACGAGAGGCGAAATCCGGCCGGAACCAGAGGACACTCGGCGGCAGTCGCCGCATCGACGGCAAGGAAGCGGTAGCGCTGGTTCTGCTGAGTCGGCCCAACCTGGCCGTCGGTCCGAAAAGCTGCCGTTGCCTGGCCAATCCCGGGAGCCGCGACCGCTTCCAGAATCTGAGTCTTCGGCCGGCCAGCGCCGCCGTTGATCCCCTCGATCCGGGCATCGGCCCCTACCCGGTAGGCGGTCCGATCACGATACGAACGGTCGATCGTGCCGCTGAACGTGGCGCTAAACAAGCCCGAGGCTGGTGGTAAGCGTGAGGAGAAGAATGAGCCGCGTGTACGGCGCGGGCCGTCGGCTCATCCTGCGTGAGACCGATGATGACCCGGCGTTGGCGCCAGCCGACCAAGGAGGCGGAGAAACAGGCGGAGTATGAGCGGAACGAGCCGCAAGAAGGCGGCCGAGACGGCGAGCGCCAACAGTGCGGGCGCGAGCAGGAGCAATGGGTCGATGCCCTCTGCGCCACCGAGCGCCGACTGCTGGCGAATCGACCAAAAGCCGAAGAGCGCGAACAGCAGCAGCACGAGATCGAGGTAGTACCGCTGCCAGATCGGCGTCCCGCCGCCGCGCGCTGCCTGCCGCCGATAGAGCACGATGCTCGTACGCGCCGCCCGCGCGGCGGGGATCAGCAGCGCCAGCAGCGCGAGCGCTGCGCCGGCGAATCGCAAGCAGCCAGATCTCCGGTCCCAGCCGAACCGGAAGTGCGCCACCGCCGCCGAGCGGCGAACCCGGCAGCCGGCCAAGCGACGCCGTCAGAAGCGCCGCCAGCGGCGGGCCAATCACGACCGCAACGAGACACAGTGCCGCACCTTCAACGAGATACAGGAGCAGGATCATGGCCGCCGCTCGCGCCACGGCCTTTCAGGAGAGCGATCTCGGCCCGCTTGGCGATCCACGAGAACGTTCCCCACCAGCACGAGGTAGAACAGCACCAAGCCGACGATCTGCAGAATCAGCAGGTACAGCGGGATTTCGGTGACGGCGAGCTTCGCGAGGTACTCGGCCAAGATCGAATCGAGCGCGGTGGACGATCGTCACGCCTTGCACGGTCCCGGGCAGGCTGGCCCGCAGTCGGACGATGGCTTGTCGCACCGCTGCCCGCGTCGGCAGTGGTGATACGCGTCCGTGGTCCGCCGGCCAGAGCCACGTGTAATCCGACGACGCCCGCTCCGCGGCCTGAAAGTAGCGGTCTGGCGCCACGACAAGCGGCAGAATGACCCAGTCGCGGGCTTGCTCGCCTCATCCGCACCGCGCCGACGGTCCAGAAATCGATCCGCGCTGTCCGCCGCCTCGCCGAACGCGGCGATTCGGAGCACTGTCGGTTCGCCGCCGTTCACCGGAGCGAGGAGAATGCTATCCGCCAATCTGCAGACCGAGGTCCTGCTGCCGCTTGGCTGCCGGCCACTGCCGCTATCTCGCCGCCGGTGGCTGGCCACGTTCCCGCCGTGATGCGCAGGCTTGCCGTCGATACCGTCGGCGAATTGGACGTAACCTCGCGGCTGATTGTTTGGAGTTTGGCCGGGCGGAGCGATGGCTTGGACCGGGCCGATAAACGAAATAGCTGGCGCTCTTGGCGTAGCGCACCGGTGCGCCAACATAGCCGGCGAGTGCCGGTGTCCACCTGCTGCTCGATTGCGCCGCTCGCCGCGGCGTACTCGCTCGCTCGGCTTGGACGGCCGCTCAATTGGATGATCAAGTCCCGACCGCGAAGGGGGTTCGCGGCGAAGCGTGTAGCGCAGCCCGAGATCGTTGAGTACGCCCGAATAGAGCGGTGCGCTCGCGAGCAGAACGACCGACGCGAGCACACCAAGCAGTACGGCGCTCAGCAGTTTCCAATTGGCACGGATGCGTTCGAGCGCGAGCCGCGAGGCGGCTCCCAAGCCGATCAGCGTTCGTCTCCTCGGAGCGCAAGACCTCACCCCGACGTGCACGCCGGGGCGACGGGCGCGGAGTGGCGCTTCGGAGTCTACGGCCTCGCACGCCAATTTGGCTTCAAAAGGCTGGCCAGCGTAACCCCGAACGGACCGTTCTCAGCGAATTCTTACGTTTCTCTCCAGCTTCTCTCAGCAGCCCTTCACCTTCCGCTTAGGTCGTCTCCGTACAGTCATGCCAACCGATCGTCTTTGGGCGATCGGATGGTCTTGGAGGCGGCCCATGACGGTCACACCCCTATCTCCGGCGCACACAAGCGCCTCTCCCGCCATCATTGAAGAAGTCCTGTTCGAGGTCAAACGGCTGATCGTAGGGCAGGACCACCTGCTCGAGCGGTTGCTGGTGGCGCTCCTCTCGCGCGGCCACATTCTCCTCGAGGGCGTGCCCGGCCTCGCCAAGACGGCAACGGTCAAGGCGCTTGCGCAGGTCGTCGGCGGCAGCTTTGGCCGCATTCAGTTCACGCCCGACCTCGTTCCGGCCGACCTCGTTGGAACCCGCGTCTACAACGGCCGCACTGGAGAATTTACCGTCGAGCTTGGCCCAGTGTTCGCGAACCTCTTGCTCGCCGACGAGATCAACCGTGCCCCGGCAAAGGTGCAGTCGGCCCTGCTCGAAGTCATGCAGGAACGACAGGTGACGATCGGCAAGCAGACCTACCGCGTGCCCGATCCGTTCCTCGTCCTCGCCACCCAGAACCCAATTGAGTCCGATGGCACCTATCCCTTGCCTGAAGCCCAGCTCGACCGTTTCATGTTCAAAGTGCTCGTCGACTACCCCGACTATCCAGACGAGTTCGTCGTCATCGAGCGGATAACCGGCGCCCCGATCATCTTGAAGACCTTGCTCTCGCCAGACCAACTGCGAGCGATCCAGGCGACGGTCGAGCAGGTGTACGTCGATCCGGCGGTTATCGGCTATGCAGCCAGCCTCGTGACCGCGACACGCAAACCGGCCGAGCGCGGCTTGGCCGAATACGACGGCGCGGTGCTCTTCGGAGCAAGCCCCCGCGCCTCGATTAACCTCGTGCTGGGGGCACGGGCGCTGGCCTTCATTCGCGGCCGGAACCATGCCCTCCCGCAGGATGTTGCCGACCTCGCGCCAGATGTGCTGCGCCACCGGTTGGTGCTGAGCTACGACGGCATCGCTGCCGGCGTGACACCGGACCAGATCGTGGCGACTCTTCTTCAGCGCTTTCCACCGCCGCGCATCGATCTGGGCGACCGCCATGCCGCCTGAGATGCGGCCAGATCCTCGCAGGGCGCACCTCTCGGCCGGCGTGTTGCGGCGGCTGGAGTGGTCGCTGCGCCGACCACTCGCCAACCGCCTTGGCGGTGACCAGCGATCGGTCCAGCGCGGCGCCGGGATCGAGTTGACCGAGGTCCGCGAGTACCAGCCGGGCGACGACGTCCGACAGATCGACTGGAATATCACCGCCCGCACCGATCGGCCGCATGTCCGCGAGTCCTTCGTCGAACGCGCCCTCGATGTCTGGCTGCTGATCGATCTCTCGGCGTCGGTGGACTGGGGGACCGCCCGCATGCTGAAGCGCGATCAGGCCGCCGACTTCGCCGCGGTGGCCAGCGCCCTGCTGACCGGCCGTGGCAACCGCGTTGGCGTGGTCACCTTCGCCGACCGGATCGGGAGGGTCATTCCACCCGGCGCGGGCCGACCGCATCTGCTGCACCTCACCGCGGCGGTCGACGCCGCACCCGGCCAAATGGGCCGAGCGCCGACCGACCTGACCGGTGCGCTCGACCACGCTGGCCGAATGGTTCGCCGGCGATCGCTCCTGATCGTCGTGTCGGACTTCCTCGCGCCAAGCGGCTGGCAGCGGCCGCTCCGCCGGCTCGCCCACCGCCACGAGGTTGTGGCTGTGCGGATCGCCGATCCACGGGAGGGCGAGCTGCCCGACGTCGGCCTGCTCACCGTTGAAGATCCGGAGACCGGCCGCCAGCTCCTCGTCGACACCGGCGACCGTCGGCTGCGCGAACGCTTCCGCAGCGAAGCGCAGGTTCAGGCAGCGGCGCTCGAATCGGAGATCCGAGCGGCCGGCGCCGAGCTGCTGACCCTTTCAACCGATGATGATCTGATGCCAGCGCTCGTCCGCTTCCTCGGAACGCGCCGCATTCGGCGGGGCGTCCCCCATCGCTAAGCCTCACCCCGGAGATCACCATGTCCTTCGAGTGGCCCTTGCTTCTGCTCAGCCTTGCCGTCCTGCCGCTCTTGGCCCTTGCCTACCTGATCGTTCAACGGCGGCGGCGAGCGTACGCCGTTCGCTTCACAAATCTCGATCTCTTGGCGCAAGTCGCTGGCCGGGGGCCCGGCATCCGGCGGCACATTCCCCCCGCGCTGTATCTGCTCGGGATGGCAGCGTTGCTCGTCAGCCTCGCGCGGCCGAGCGCCGTGATCGCCATGCCGCGCGACGAGGCCAACGTCGTGCTCGTGCTGGACGTCTCGGGATCCATGGCGGCGACCGACCTGCAGCCAGACCGCCTCGAAGCGGCCAAGCGCGCTGCCGAGCGGTTTGTCGATGCCCTCCCCGCGAACGCGCAGGTGAGCTTGGTGTCGTTTAGCACGAACGCCAGTGTCAACGCGCCGCTGACACGCGATCACGAGGCGGTGAAGTCGGCGATTCGTCGGTTGCGCGCCAACGGCGGCACCGCCATTGGCGACGGGCTGCTCGCCGCGCTCGGCCAACTGCGGGCGGAAGCCGCGCCGGCCGAGGGCGGCGCGCCGCCGGCTCTCGTCATCCTCCTCTCGGATGGCGCGTCGTCCGCTGGCGTGTCGCCGAATCAGGCGGCTGCCGAAGCGGTCGCGGCCGGAGTGCGAGTCCATACCGTCGGAATCGGCCAACGCGGCGCTGCTCCCATTGTGAACGGGCAAGTACCGGCGGTGCTCGACGAGCGCACCTTGCAGACCATCGCCACCGAGACGGGTGGGCAGTATTTCTACGCCGCTGAAGCCGGCGATCTCGAGCGAATCTATCGCGATCTCGGTTCGCAGGTGCGCTGGGTAACGGAAGAGACAGAAGTCACCGCCCTCGTGAGCGGTCTCGGGGCGCTGCTCTTGCTTGCTGGTGGGTTGCTGGGGCTGCGCTGGTTCCAGCGCCTCCCCTGACGAGGCTCGATTGCGCCCTCGCGGCGAGCTTGAATACAATCCCGGCGCAACATTGCGAGAGGGCAAACTCGATGGAAGTCTCGCGCGAGAAGATCAAGGACCGGGTTGAATCCGTGGTGATCCGCCAAGTCGGGCCGTGGAACGAGGTGTGCATTCTGGGCTGGGACGACCAGCCGCGCACGGTCTGGAAGTATCCTGACATGGAGCAGGCGCGGCAGAAGGCCGCCGAAGTGAAGCGGTGGCTCGAAGAGGGGAAACTCTGGTAACCGGCGGTGAGCCTGCTGACTCGTCATCGAAACCGGCCGTTGCGTGCCCCCTCCGGGCACGGCGCGTCGATGCTGTGCCATAATCGAACGATGCTTGCTCCGGGTCCTCGGCCACTTCTGGTGCGTTGCGCGTGTCGCACGGGGCGCTGCTAAGGCAGCGTCCCGTTCCCGACGGCCATCCCGAAGCTGGCACCGGAGGTTCCGATGGCGCTCCTGCGCAGTATCCGGCGCGACATTCAAGCCGCGCTCGAGCGTGACCCAGCGGCGCGAAACTCCCTCGAAGTTGTCCTTGCCTATCCTGGGTTTCACGCCCGCACGATTCACCGGCTCGCGCACGCCCTTTGGCGCCGACGCGTGCCACTCTTGCCGCGGCTGATCTCGCACGTCGGCCGGGCCCTGACTGGAATTGAGATCCACCCCGGGGCACGCATCGGCGAAGGCTTGTTTATCGACCACGGCATGGGCGTCGTCATCGGCGAGACGGCGGTCATCGGCGACGATTGCACGCTCTACCAAGGGGTCACGCTCGGCGGTGTCTCAACGCGACGGACCAAGCGCCATCCAACGTTGGGCAATCGCGTCGTGGTCGGCTCGGGCGCCCAACTGCTCGGCTCGATCGAAATCGGCGACGATGTCAAGGTCGGGGCTGGCTCGGTCGTGGTGCAGTCCGTCCCGGCGCACGCGACGGTCGTCGGCGTCCCCGGCCGAGTAGTGGCGATCCGCGACGCCGACTCCGGCACCATCGAGCGGCTGCCCGACCCAGTTGCCGAAGCGATTCAGGCGCTCCAGCAGCGGCTGGCCGACCTCGAAGTCCGGCTGGCCAAGCTGGAAGGCCGGGCACCGGACCCACAGGCAGCGATCGCCGATCTCGACGAAATTGTCCACCACTATGCCGCGGCCGCCGGTCAGGAGGCACGGGCATGATCCGCCTGACCAACACGATGAGCGGCGAAAAGGAACAGTTTGCGCCGGCGCACGACCCGGTGCTGATGTACGTCTGCGGCGTCACGCCCTATTCTCGATCGCATATCGGGCACGCGATGAGCTACATCCAGTTCGACGTTATCCGCCGCTACTTGGAATATCGTGGCTATCGCGTCCGCTACGTCCAGAACTTCACCGACATCGACGACAAAATCATCGCGCGCGCTGCCGAAGCCGGGATTCCGGCGAGCGAGCTCGCCGAGCAGCAGATCGCCGAGTACTTCCGCGACATGGATGCGCTCGGCATCCGGCGGGCAGATGTCTATCCACGAGCGACCGGCGAGGTGCCGGGCATCATTGCCGCCGTCCAGACCTTGATCGACAAAGGGATGGCCTACGAATCAAACGGTGACGTCTATTTCCGCGTCCGCAGGTTTCCCAGCTACGGGGCGCTCTCGCACCGGACGCTCGAAGGCATGCGCGCCGGCGCACGGATCGAGGTCGGCGAGCAGAAGGAAGACCCGCTCGACTTTGCGCTCTGGAAGGCAGCCAAACCGGGCGAGCCGGCTTGGGAGAGCCCGTGGGGTCCGGGCCGGCCAGGCTGGCACATCGAATGCTCGGTCATGAGCGCACGCTATCTCGGCGAGCAAATCGACATTCACGGCGGCGGGGCGGATCTCATCTTCCCCCATCATGAGAACGAGCGCGCCCAGTCGGAGGCGATCTCTGAGCGGCCTCCCTTTGTCCGCTACTGGCTGCACAACGGGCTGCTCCAACTCGGTGGCGAGAAGATGAGCAAATCGCTCGGTAACCTCATCACCATCCGCGAAATCCTCGAGCACTTCAGCCCAGACGCGCTCCGGCTGTTCTTCTTGGGATCGAACTATCGCCGGCCGCTCACCTACACCGAGGAGAGCCTGCCGACAGCGGAACGCGAGGCCGAGTATCTCCGCCGGGCCGTCCGAGCGGTCGACCCCGGCGGCCCCGACGACTTCGACCCGACCCCTTGGCGGGAGCGCTTCGTCGAGGCGATGGATGACGACTTCAACGTTGCGGCAGGCAAAGCCGTCCTCTTCGAGCTCGTGCGGGAGTTGAACCGCCGGCGCGAGGCCGGCCAGTCGATCGCCGGCGTCCGAGCGCTTGTCCTCGAGCTTGGCGGCGGCGTTTTCGGACTTCAGTTCACCCCGCCACCGGAGAAGGCGGCCGGAGCCGAGCCGTTCGTCGAGCTGCTCATCGACATTCGCCGCGAACTGCGTGCCGCCAAACAGTTCGCCCTTGCCGACCGCATTCGCGACCGCCTCGGGGAGTTGGGCATCGCGCTGGAGGACACACCCCAAGGCACGCTCTGGAAAGTCAAGGTTTGAGTGATAGTCACTCCCCACCTGCCGGGCCGCGGCCGTCATTGGGTCAAGGGAGATGCACCCATGATCAGCCCCGCCAAACCGCGTCTGCTGACGGCCGACGAGTTCCAGCGCATGGGCGAGCTGGGCACTTTTTGCGCCGAAGACCGGCTGGAACTGCACGACGGGGTGATCGTTGAAATGGCCGCACGGGGAAAGCAGCATATGCTCCGCCTCGGCAGGATTGCGAGCGGCTTCGATTCCGGCATTGGCCAACGGGCCTTCCTTCAGGCGCAAACGGACATGCGGGTGAGCGAGACTCAAGATTTCGTCCCCGACCTCGTGCTCTACCGGCCGGAGAGCGCCGCCTATTTCCTTGAGGTGGGCTTTCGGGCGCAGGACGCCCTGCTCGTCATTGAGGTGGCGGAGTCAACGCTCGCCCTCGACAGCGGCGATAAAGCCCGCGCCTATGCCGCGGCAGGCATCCCAGACTATTGGGTGGCGGACCTGAACGGCGACCGGCTGATGGTCCGCCGGGACCCGGCCTCCGATGGCTATCGGTCGATGGTCGCCAGCCTGCGCGGCGGGACGGTCGCACCGCTCGCCCTTCCCGATCTCGCGCTGCCCGTCGAGGCCTTCCTCGGGCCGGCAACTGAGCCCGGCAGCTAAGCGACGTGTTGTCGCAGGACGGTGCTCCGAGCGAGGCGAGGAGCAGTCGCTATTGATGGGCCGTTCGCACCGGACGTATACTCGTCGTGCATTTGTTCCGCGCTTCACAATTGCGACGCGTCCGGGCGGAGGACTGCTGATGTCACGCGCCACGGCGGCTGAGCTAGCCGCACTGCTCGAACCTTTTGAAGGACAGAAAGGCGCGACGATCGACGCTTTGAAGCAGGTCCAAGCTCGGTATGGCTACATCCCCGAGGAGGCGATCGACGCCGTCGCCGAAACGCTTGGCGTCTCGCGCAACACCGTCTTCGGCGTTATTACCTACTACGAGTTCTTGAAGCTCGAACCGCCGGCACGGCACACCATCCGCTATTGCATGGGAACGACCTGCGATGCCCTCGGCGGCCGGGAGATCCTTCAGGAGATCACGAGCATCTTGGGCATCCGCGTGTTCGAGGCAACGCCCGACGGAACGTGGCACTTGGAGCGGCTCCCCTGCTTTGGCACCTGCTCGCTCGCCCCGATGATGCAGATCGACGACGAAGCGCATACCAAATTGACGGTTGAGAAGGTGCGCCGGATCTTCGCGGAACGCCTACCTGGCGAGCCAGCGCCGATCGCCGGCGATGGGATGCCCGCTCCCTCGGAGCAGCTTGTCAAGGAGCTCGAAGCATGACCTTTCAGGACATGGTCAACCGCGCAAAGCAGCGTTGGCAGCAACGCCAAAACCCTGGCAAGCCGCTCGTCCTGGTTAATATGGGGACCAGCGCCCTGTTCGCAGGAGCGCGGCGCGTCAAGGATGCCTTTGCCGAGGCGTGCCGTGAAGCCGGCGTCGACGTCGAGTTTCGCACCGTCGGCGGCTACGGGTTTTCCTTCCTCGAGCCCCAACTCGACATCGTAAAGCCCGGTCGCCCGCGGATCATGTATGGTCCGCTGACGCCCGAGACGGCGCGCGAGCTCGCCAAGAGCTACCTCGTCGACGACGACCCCCGGCCTGACCTCGCCTTTGTCGCCTTCGGGGACGAGCCATTTCGCGGCATCCCCTGCACCGCCCAACACCCGCTTTTCACCAAACAGAAGCGGCTGACGATGGAACTGGCCGGCACCGTCACGCCAGACGACATCGACGACTACTTGGCGAACGGCGGCTACGCCGGTCTTGCCAAGGCGCTGACGATGGACCCGGGCGAGGTGATCGACTGGGTTACAAAGGCAGGCCTGCGCGGCTGCGGCGGCGCCGCCTTCCCGACCGGCGTCAAATGGAGCTTCAATCGAGCGCCCGCTGAGGAGAAATACTTCCTCTGCAACGCCGACGAGGGCAACGCCGGCACGTTCAAGGACCGCTTGCTGATGGAAGGCGTGCCGCACCAACTCGTCGAGGGGATGATCATCGGCGCCTATGCCCAACGGATCCCCTACGGCTATATCTACATTCGCGACGAATATCCGCTCGCGGCGCATCTCGTCTCGGAGGCGATCAAGCAGGCCTACGAGTACGGGCTGCTTGGCGAAAACATTCTCGGCTCGGGCTATTCGTTCCACCTCGGCGTCAAGGAGGGAGCGGGAGCGTATCTTTGCGGCGAAGAGAGCGCGATGATCGCCTCGGTCGAAGGGTCGCGCGGGATGCCGCGCGCCCGCCCGCCCTTCCCGGCACAGGCCGGCGTCTGGCTCAAGCCGACGACGGTGAATAACGTCGAGACCATCTCGAACGTGCCGAACATCCTTCGCAACGGCTGGGAAGCCTACGCGGCGATCGGCACCGAGAAAAGCAAGGGCGTTCGCGTCCTTACGCTGTCGGGCGCGTGCGATCGGCCGGGCGGCTACGAGGTGCCGTTCGGGATGACCTTCCGCGAGTTGATCGTCGATTTGGCGGGCGGAGACCCAGCGAAGATCAAGGCAGTCCAGATGGGTGGCCCGGCGACCGACATCCGCCCGATCGACTACATCCTCGATTTGCCAATTGCGCTCGACGAGCTGCGGCCCCACGATACGGGGATTGGTTCGGGCGGGTTTGTGCTCATCCCGCATTCAACCTCGATCCCCGAACTGGTGAAATATCTCGCCGAGTTCCTGCGCGATGAATCGTGCGGCAAGTGCTTCCCCTGCCGCTACGGAACCCAGCGCCAGTTCGAGCTGCTCGAGTGGATCTGCCAGCGCGCCGGCACCCCACTCGACATCCGCGAGCTGGAAAAGCTGATGCCGACACTGCAATACGGCTCGCTCTGCGGCCACGGCCAAGTGGCGCACCAGCCGGTCAAGTATGCGCTCTTGCATTTTCGCGACGAGTTCGACGCGCTGCTCGCGCGCTAAAGCCGGCTCGGCCGGCGGAGGACGATCATGGCCAAGGTGAGAGCAGACGCCAAGCCGATCACGCTGACGGTCGACGGCATCGACGTCACGGTCCCCGAAGGGACGACGGTGTTGGATGCCGCGAAAGAGGCGGGGATCTTCATTCCCTACCTCTGCGCCCACCCGGCGCTCCGCCCTTGGGGCGCGTGCCGGATGTGCATGGTCGAGATCGAAAACGCCCGCGGCGTCCCCACCGCCTGCAACACCCCAGTCGCCGCCAACATGGTCGTCCACACCAACACCCCGCAGGTCCTGAAGCTGCGCCGAAACGTCATGGAACTGATCCTGACGGAGCACCCCATCGGCTGCCTCACCTGCCACAAACGCGACCAATGCGGGCCACAAGAGACCTGCCTGCGCTCGGTCGCCGTCGACTTCCGCTGCGTCACGTGCCCAGCGAACTACCGCTGCGAATTGCAGATGAACTGCGATTACGTCGGGCTGGACGAGATGGCGATGCCGGTCCGGGCGAAGAACATCCCGCTCCGCAAGGACCCGCTGATTGCGCTCGACTGGAACCTGTGTATCGTCTGCGGGCGCTGTGTCCGCGTCTGCGACGAGGTCCGGACCCGGTCGGTCTATGCCATCGTCGACCGTGCCGGCAAAACGATGATCGACACCGCCGAGGGCGCACCCCTCGAGGAGGCCGGCTGCATTTTCTGTGGCGCCTGTGTCGACGTCTGCCCGGTCGGCGCCATCGAGGAGCGGCGCAATCGATTCGCCGGCGTCGCCGACAGCACCACCGAGTCGGTCTGCCAATACTGCTCGGACGGCTGCGCCTTCCGGCTTGAACAGAAGCGGGGCACCGTCATCCGCGTCGGCCCAATCTGGGAAGCCGACGTGAACGGCGGCCAATACTGCATCAAAGGCCGCTTCGGCGTTGCCGAGCCGATCTCGAGCACGGCGCGTCTCCTGAAGCCGCTCGTCCGCAAAGATGGCCGCCTTGTCGAAACGAGTTGGAACGAAGCGCTCGACCTCGTCGCGCGTGAGCTGGCCGCCCGGGCGGGCGACCAGATCGGAGTGATCGGCTCGGTTCGGACGACAAACGAGGCGAGCTATCTCCTCCAAAAGCTCGCCCGACTCGTGCTCCGCACCCCCCATATCGACACGACGGGGCGCCTCGGCGACGCCGCCGGCCTGCTCGGGATGCAGCAGGTGCTTGGTGTGGGTGCTTCGACGGTGCTGCACGACGCAATCAGCGAGACAAGTTGCATCCTGCTCGCGGGCAACAACCTGAGCCACACCAGCCCAATCACGGCGATGAAGCTCTTGCAGGCCGTCCGACCGCAGGTGAAGGTGCCGAGCAACACCGGCTACTTTAGCTACTTGCCGGATACCAGCGTCCGCGAAGCGCCCCGCCCGAAACTGATCGTCATCGACCCCCGGGCCATCGAACCGACCCATTACGCCGACCTCTGGCTCCGGCCGAAGCCGGGGACCGACCGCGTCGTCCTCGGCGCGATGCTGAAGGTGATCCTCGACGAGGGACTGACAACCCTTGCAACCAGCACCGCAACGGTCAAGGGCGTCGAGGACCTCCAAGAATCGCTTGCGCCATTTACGCTGGACGAGGCCGAGCGAATTAGCGGTGTGCCGGCCGAGCAGATTGCCGAGGCGGCGCGCCTGTACGCCACGAGTGGGCCGGCGATCGCGATCTTCGGACGCGGTCTCACCCAGCAGCGCGACGGCACGGCTGCCGTGGCAGCACTCTGCTCGCTCGCGGTGCTGACTGGCAACGTCGGCAAGCCGAACGCCGGCGTCCTCTTCCCGGTTGGGGCAAACAACACCCGCGGCGCGTTCGACCTCGGGCTTCTTCCGGAATATCTACCGGGCTACGAGCCGGCCGACAGCGAGGCGGCACGGCAACGCCTTGAAGACGCCTGGGGCGGCCCGATTGCCGCGCGTGGCGGCCTTACTCTCCACGAGCAGCTCGACGCCGCCCGTTCCAAGCGGCTGACGGCGATGTACATCGTCGGCGCGAACCCAGCGCAGTCGGCTGCTGAGGGTACGCGGGTGCGCGAGGCGCTCGAAGCGTTGGACTTTCTTGTCGTGCAGGACCTCTATCTCACCGAGACCGCAAAGTTGGCCGATGTGGTGCTGCCAGCGGCATCGTTCGCCGAGCAGGATGGCACGTTCACCAATGCCGAGCGGCGCGTTCAGCGGGTCCGCAAGGCGGTCAGCCCGCTGGGCGAGAGCCGGCCGGACTGGGAGATCCTCGTCGAGCTCGCCGGCCGGCTCGGCTCAACGGCGTTCCAATTCGTCCATCCCATCGAGATTTTCGATGAGATCGCTCGCGTCTCGGCAATTCACGCTGGCATGAGTTACGACCGCTTAGACGATGGGCCGCTCGCGTGGCCGTGCCTGACCGCCGACGACCCCGGCGCGGAAGTGCTCTTTACCGACGGTGCGGCATTCAACCTTCCGCCGCTCGATCCGCCCGTCGCCGGGAACTCCCCAGCGGGCTATCCGCTGCTGCTTGGCCTGACCAGCAGCTTCCAGCATTTTGCCACCGGGACGCAGACACGCCTCGTCCGGCAATACGCCCACTTCCAGAGCGAGGATCGCGTGGAGCTGCATCCTGACGACGCCGCGGCGGCCGGCATTGCCGATGGTGCGCTCGCGACGGTCACGACGCCGCACGGCGTGGCACGCCTACGCGCGAGGGTGACGCCGGAACAGCGGGTCGGAACAGCTGCGGTAACGATCAACTTCCCGGAGAGCGGGGTCGGTTCCCTCTTTGGTCCCGATCGCGATCCCGGCGCTAAGAGCCCCGTGTTCAAGGCGGTGCCGGCCCGGGTGAGTCCGGTCTAACCGCGCAGCATCTCCTGCGGCTGGCCGACCATCCCTCGGCGCCCCACAGCCCGCTATGCTCTCGTTGGGCGCACACGTCATGCCCGAGCAATGACCAGAGCAACGTGCTCGGGGTCATTGGCCTGACGAGGGGATGCCCGTCAAACTGCTTGCAGAACGGATTTCCCACCTCGCGGGCCGTGGTATACTGGCCACGCGATTGACCGCAACCGTTGGAGTGCCACGCGCTGGACAGTCTCGAGATCGGCCGCCTCGCCGTCGAGGTCGCTGTCGACAAACAGGCAAGCGATATCGTCATGCTCGATGTCCGAAAGGTCGTCAACATCGCCGACTATTTCGTCATCTGCACTGCCGAGACCGTGCGCCAGATCAACGCAGTTGTCGATGGGATCGAAGAGGCGTTTGTGGCAGCCGGGATCGGCCGACGGCGACGCGAAGGGGCTTCGGAATCGGGCTGGGTGTTGCTCGACTATGGCGACGTGATCGTTCACGTCTTCGCCCCGGAAGAGCGCAATTACTACCGGCTTGAACGGCTGTGGCGCGACGCAACACCTGTGGTGCAGATTCAGTGATGGCGGAAGGGGGAGAGCGTGGGAGCCAAAGACGTCACTCGCGCACTCGTGCTCGGCATTATCATCGGGGCGATCGGCGGGCTGCTCCTCGGCTCGATCGTCGCCCTCGGCATCGGTCCACACATCGGCCATCTCGTTAGTCAGCTCGTCTTCCGCCGCCAGCGTCAGCTGCGTTTTGATCTGTTTTTGCAATAGCCCCGCGCTGTTCGCCGAGACCAGCCGTCGCCGCCCAAAGCGACCCAACCCGCCGCCTCGGCCCAGACAGGGCGACGCCCGCCCTCCGAGCAGAGAAGCGGGCGTGGGAAGAGCACACGGCGGGTTCGCCGACGCGGGCAAGGCTCAATCGTCGAACGGCTCGCCAGCTGGACGCGTTCCGCCGGGGTTGACGTCAGACGTCGCGCTCGGATGAGCAGCAGCCCCGTGACTCGTTGCCGAGGCGCCGGAAGTCGCGCCCGAGGTCGAGCCGCCGCTGGCTGCGCCGGCAGCACGCGAGCGGCCAACCCCTTGACGGAGCGTGTCCTTCATCTGGTCGCGCAGCTCATTGATGCGCCGAGCCGTCGCGTTCACCTCGTCGAAGACCGCGGCCTTGGCGGCAATCCCTTCGTCGATCAAATACGCCGCCGCTTCCGAGCGAGTCTTGAACACCCCGGCGGAGATTAACGCGTCGATCGCCTCGAGCGCCTTGTCGTCGACGCGAACGGTAATCACATTGCCGCGCGTCCCAATGCGGCTGATCCCTTCCTCGATTGTCCGGCCAATCCCTTGAAGCAGGTCGCCAAGCTCGTTGATCGAGCGTTGCGGATCGAACCCGCTAGGATTGCTCTCGTGCTGGGTCATGGGGCACCTCCTGCCTTAAGTGTAACCGCGTAATCGTGTAATTTCCACACGCGTAAGCCTGTTCCACCGAGCAGCGCCTCGCCGCAGGCGTGCCGAGGGATGGCCCGCCGCCTCTGCACGGCAGGGGGCTGGGGATGCGGAGGAGGTTGACGACGAGACGCTACTCGATCTCGGGCGGTTCGCCCTCAAGTTGGCGCTGAAGCGCGATCAGCGCCGACCACAGATAGCCGTAGCGGATGCCGTCCGCCGGGCTTTGACGCGCGGCCGCGTCGATGACTGCTTTACTGGCCGCGATCGCATACGGCGACCGGGCGGCGATGCTGCGAGCCAGTGCCTTCGCCTCGTCGAGCAACGTTGCGGAGGGGACAACGCGGTTGGCCAAGCCGATGCGAAACGCCTCTTCTCCGGTGAGCGGTGCGCCGGTCCACATCAGTTCCTTGGCACGTGCCGTGCCCACCAGTTGCGGCAACCGGGTTGTCACGCCTGCCCCGCCGATCACGCCGAGATTCTTGATGTGCCAATCGCTAATCTCGGCGGTGTCGGCGACGATACGCAGGTCGCAGGCAAGGATCAGCTCGAGTCCGCCCGTCGTGCAGATGCCGTCGACGACCGCGATACTCGGCGTCCGCATCCGTTCGAGCGACGCGAAGAGCGGATGGTAGATCGACTCGTTGCGCGGGCCATCGTTCTGGAGCACTTCCCAGGCCGAATCGAGCGTATGGCGCAGCGGCTCTCCCGGCGGCGACCCCTGTCGCCGGCGATGGGCCTCTTTCAGGTCAGCGCCTGCCGAGAAGCAGGGACGGCCATCGGGACGCGGCGCTCCGGTGATCAGCAACACGCGCGCGTCGCGGTCGGCTTCCACCTCGGCGAACGCCTCTCCCAGTTCGTGCACCATCTGACGCGAAATCGCGTTCAGCACGTGTGGTCGATTGAGCGTGAGCAGGCGCAGCGGGCCGTCGCGTTCGAGCAAGATCGTCTCCCAAGCCACGAATCCCCCCTACAGCTTGATCAGACGGCGGCGATGGCCCTCAGCGAGCGCCTCGGTCCGACTCCCGACGCCAAGTTTCTGAAAGATGATGCCAATATGGAACTTCACGGTACGTTCGCTGATCCCGAGTGCGCGGGCGATCTCTTTGTTCCGTAGGCCGCGGCCCATCTCGCGGAGCACTTCCAGCTCGCGAGGCGTCAGTTGCTCGTCACCTTCGCCGTCGAGAAGCCGCCCAACCTGCGTGAGCAGCTTGCTCGCCACATCTGGCTGAAGAAGCGACCCGCCGTCGTTGACGATTCGGATGGCGTGGCTCAGTTCGTCGCGCGGAACGCCCTTCAGGAGGTAGCCGCGTGCGCCGGCCTGGATGGCATCCAAAATGCGATCGTCGGTGTCGTAGGCGGTCAGTACGATCACCTTCGCGTCCGGATCGGTCTCGCGGATCTCCCGAATGGCCTGCACCCCATCAACGTTCGGCATATCGAGATCCATCAGGACGATGTCTGGTCGGTGGAGGCGCGTCAGCTCGACCGCCTGCCGTCCGTCGGCCGCCTCGGCGACAACACTGATCTCCCGTTGGGTGCCGAGCATCGCCAGCAGCCCTTCTCGGACGACGGGATGGTCATCCGCGACGAGAACGGAGATAGTCATCAGGCGCTCCTTTCGACGAAGGACCGGCTCGCGTGGCGCTGGCCACTTGGCACGATGACGGTGACACGCGTCCCTGCCTGCGGTCGGCTGTCGATGTCGAGGACGCCGCCGAGCAGCGCAACGCGTTCGCGCATCCCGGTGAGGCCAAAGCCGCCACCTGGGTTCGCTGGCCGGGCGGCTCGCGGGTCGAAGCCACAGCCGTCGTCGGCGACCGTCAGCCGCAGGTCAGATCCAGTTGCCTCAAGCCGGATGGTTACCTCACGGGGCGCACCATGGCGAACCGCATTCGCCACTGCTTCTTGAGCGATCCGATACAAACCCGCCTCAACTCGCGCAGGATAGCGGCCATCCACACCGTTCGTCTCGCACCGGACCGCAACCCCGCTCTCGTTGGTGGTGCTGTGGGCGAGCCGCTCGAGCGCGGCTGGCAGATCGAGTCCTTCAAGCGGGGCGGCGCGTAGGTCAAGCACCGACCGACGCGCCTCCTCGAGATTGGCACGGGCAAGCTCGCGGGCGCGGGCGACATGACGACGCGCTCGCTTTGTCGAGTCGCCGCGGGCCCGTTCCAACAGCGCGTCGGCGGCTTCGAGCTGAAGCGCAATCGCCGTCAGCCCCTGAGCAAGGGTGTCGTGGATCTCGCGCGCCAGCCGGTTACGTTCTTCCGTGACGCCCACCTGTTTGCTCGCCTCGTAGAGCCGGGCATTGTTCACCGCCGCCGCGACGTGCGACCCAAAAAGCGCGATCGAGCGGCAGGCATCGTCGTCAAACGGCGCCGCCGGCGGAGCAGCGATCGCCAGCACGCCGACTTGTTGGTCGCGGACGATCAGCGGCTGGGCGACAAAGCGGCGGTCGGTCGTCGTGAGGACGCCGATCTGGCGGTCGCGCTGGTCTGCCGGCAGGGCCACGAAACTGCGCTCGATTGCCGACGGCGCCCCGGCGATAAGCGCTCCAAAGAGGGCGTCATCCGCAGCCGTCCATCGTCGGCTGGCGATGCGCCGCGGGCCGTCGCCCTCGTCGAGGAAGACGGCGGCTTTCTCGACGTCGACCACTCGGGCAAGCTGATCGAGGATCGTTCCAACCAGCTCGTCGAGCTGGAGTGTCGAGTTGATGGCGGCGGCCGCTTCGTTGACGGTCGCGAGCCGCGCCGCAACCGCCTCGAGCCGGGATCGGCCTTCGGTCAGCGAGTCGGCCATCTGGTTGATTGTCTTCGCCAACTCGCCGACCTCGTCGCTGCCGAGCGGCGGCAAGCGCGTCGAGAAGTCGAAGGCGGCGATGCGCCGGGCGACGCGCGCCACCTGTTGGAGGCGGCTGATCACGTGGCGCGTAACCGCCGCACCGATTAGCAGCCCGGCGAGGGCGGCCACCGACGCAACGCCAGCGGCAATCATCAGCACGGTGCGTGTCCGCTGCCGCGTCCGGGCGACTTGGTCGAAGAGCCGCTGCTCCTCGAACGCCGCATAGTCGTCGATGGCGGCGATCACGCGGTCGGTGGCCTCGCGAGCGGTGGCCAGCCACGCCACACCCGGCGGGGCGCTCTGCGCCCGTGCTTCCTCCAGCTCAACCGCGAGCCGGCGTACCGTGGCATGATGGCTATCGATCCGGTCGAGCAGCGAATGATCGGTGGGACCACTGGCGAGGGAGCGCAAGTGCGCCATCACGGCCTGATACCGCTCCTCGTTCCGCTCCACCTCACCAAAGTAGAACACCGCTTCGGCCTCGTTTGCCGTGAAGAGGGCGCCCTGCAAGCCCTCCGATTGGCGGAGGACGGCGGCACGCAGGCGCTGAACGTCGTTCGCGACGGTCCAGCCGCGCTCGGCTTCGATGGTGGTGTGAAGCGCGACCGAGTCGATGATCCCCAACGAACCGAGGGCAAAGACGAAGGCAAGCAGCGACGTCAACCCGAACCCAGCCAGCAGTCGGGCTCTCAGGCTGGAGCGCCAGCGCCGAAAGCGCTCCAGCCCACGGTTTAACGCCGGCACGGCCGCCATACCTTTGTACAGGGGCTCGGCCGGGCTATTGGACTGGGGGGTTGCGCCATCAGGACGATGTCACCACGTCGTGCAGCGATCTACGCTCTCGCGTTGAGGACGCCGCTGCAGCCTGCGTCCCAAGTATAACCACCGCAGTTTCCCCTCCAGACAGGAGCGAGGATATGGTTACGTCCCAAGTGAGACCCGTCCGGCTCGTCGTGGTCGATCCCGACCCGGCCGTGCGCGACTCGATTCAGGCAATGGCGCACACGACGCGCGACCTCCAGATCGTCGCAATCGCCACTTCGGGCGAGGAGCTGATTCGGCTTCTCGATCACGTTACGCCCGACGTTGTCGTCCTCGGTACGCGCTTACCGGGCATGTCGGCCTTCGCAGCGACTCGCGAGCTTGGCCAGCGCTCCGGCGGGCCGGCGATCATCCTGCTCGCCACCTCTCCCGACGAGGAGGAGCACGGGCGCGCCGCGGGCGCAGTGCGAGTGATCCCAAAGGACGCGTCGCGGCAGGCGCTGCTTGCTGCAATTCGTGCCGTGGTGTCTCCCCCACTGTGACTGATGCGGCTATCCTTGATCGAGGACCGCATGAGGTGCCGAAATGACCAAGGAAGCGCGCGCCAACCTGAACCGCATTCTGATCGCGACGGCGCTCCTGATTACGCTCGCTGCGATCGTCCAAGAGCTGCTGAAGCCAAAAGAGCAGCGCGGGTGGCATGGGAAGGCGCTCGGTGTCGTCCCCTACGACTTCCGACCGCCGACGTTCGAGCGGCTTCGTCGGTCGTTCTGGAACCCGAATGACCCGCGTGTGCTGACCCCGCGTGCCGTGGGCGTCGGCTGGTCGGTCAACATCCCGGCGCTCGCCCACGTCATTCGCAGCAACGGGCTGATGAAGCGAGGCTAACCGGCAAAAACCTCCGCTCGCGACCTCCCACTGTGCTAGAGTGCCAGTTGTATACAGAGGGAGGTTGCTCGTGCGCCGTCTTTTCGTTGGGGCGTCCGCCCTGGTTGCGCTTGCCGTGGCTTGCAGCCCGGCTGCGCCGGCTACCCCCGGTGGCTCAACCGATCCCGCCAAGCCGCCGGTTCCGCAAAAGCTGACCTGGGCCGCTGGGCTCTTCGTGCCGTCGCTCCACCCATTCGTCTCGCAGTCCGGCACCCAACGCCGCTACGACATTTACGACACAACCGTCGATCGGAAAGCGAATGGCGACATCGGGCCGGGCGTGGCGACCGCTTGGAAGGCGATCGATGCCGTGACGTGGGAGCTCACCATCCGGCAGGACATGAAGTTTCACGACGGCTCGCCGCTGAGCGCCGAGGATGTCGCCTTCTCGGTCAATCGGGCGATGGAGCCCGACAAGCGCTACGGGATCACCGCGCGGCTGACGACGTGGGACCGTGCCGAGCTGATCAATCCGACGACCGTCCGCGTCATCACCAAAGCGCCCGATCCGATTTTCTTGAAGCGGCTGGCGCTCGTTTCGGTGCTGCCCAAAGCCTACCTCGAGCGCGTCGGCGATGACGTCTTCCAGAACAAGCCTGTCGGCAGCGGGCCCTACAAGGTGGTCGACTATCGCGAGTCGACGGAGCTGCGGCTGGAAGCGTTCCCGGATCATCCTTGGCGCAAACCGACTTTGACCGAGGTGGTGATCAAGAGCGTGCCTGAGCCGTCGGCGCGGCTGGCTGGCCTGCGCACGGGTGAGGTCGATCTCGCTGACCAGATTCCCATCGAGCAAGGGAAGGCATTCGAAGCGCAAGGCTTCAAAGTCATCGCGATTCAGGGCGGCTCGTCCGAGGGGTATCAGCTCGACACCGTGTTCGGCGACCAGCCGATCGAAGGGCCGACACGCGACAAGCGCGTTCGCCAAGCGATGAACTACGCCATCGATAAAGAGGCGATCGCCAAGAACATCTACCAAGGCTATACCCGGATTGAAGCGTGCCAACCCATCCAGCCGGAGACCTTTGGGTTCAACCCGAACCTGAAACCGTACCCCTATGACCCGGCAAAGGCGAAGCAGTTGCTCGCCGAGGCGGGCTACCCCAACGGCTTCACGACCCAGTTGCGCGCCCGGCGCAGCTCGAGCGAGGTCGAACCGGTCGCGCTGTTCGTCCAAGCGCAATTGCGCGACATCGGAATCAGCGTCGAATACCAATCGATCGAGCAGGGCTTGTACAGCGACATGTTCAACGGTCGAGTCGCCCGCCCGCCGATGTTCCGCCCCGGTCTCACCAACCGGCCGGCGCACGACGCCGATTTCGCGCTCACGTGGTTCTCCGGTCAGCAGCGCGGCGGCGTCCGGCGCTACAACAACCCCGAGTTTGATCGCTATTACTTGGCCAGCCAACAAGAGATCGACGAGAAGAAGCGGCTCGAGCTGCTGCAGAAGGCGCTCGAAGTGTTCTGCGAAGACCCCCCCTATCTCTTCCTCGTCGAGTATGCCGAATTGATCGTCCTGAAAGGCGACATCCAAGGCGCCGAAAAGCGGATCGACCGAGAGCAGGATCTGAGCGCACTCAAGCGTAGCTAATTGTGGCCACGCGCCGGCAGCGAGCAGACAGGGGCAGATCGCCTTTGCCAAGACCCGCCGAAGCGGCGGGTCTCACGAGGGCGATGCCCGCGGTCGCACCGGATCCGATCGTGCCGAGGTGACGGCTGGCAGGCGAGGGGAGGATCGCCTACGATCCGACAGTGCTCAGGCTCCTTCCCGAAGATCGGCATTGGTGGTTTGCCAGCCGCACTCGCGCCTTGCAGGCGCTCCTTGAACCCCTGATTGCCGACCGCGCTGGGCCGCTGCGCATCCTCGATGTCGGCTGCGGCGCCGGCAATATGGCGCACCACCTCGCGCAGTATGGTGACGTCGTCGGCTTTGACCCTCATCGCGGCGCCCTCGCCGTCGCGCACGAGCGGCGGTGCACCGTCGTCCAAGCGGACGCCGCCGCGCTGCCCTTCCCCGACCAGCTCTTCGACCTCGTCGCGGCGCTCGACGTTATCGAGCATTGCGACGACGATTTTGGCGTCCTGTGCGAGATCCAGCGGGTGTTGCAAGTCGGGGGGCTCCTCGCGGTCACGGTACCGGCGTTTGAATGGTTGTGGACCTATAACGACACGGTCAATCAGCATCGCCGCCGCTACACCAGCGAGCAATTGCGAACCCGGCTGGAAGAGGCAGGCTTCGCCATCCGCCGGCTCAGTTACAACAACTGCTTGATCTTTCCGCTGGCGGCGCCAATGCTGCTCGCACGGGGGCGAGGGGTGCGTCGGCCGCTTTCTGCGCCAGTGACCGACGGCGCATATCAAGTGGAGATGGAGCCAGCCTCGCCGCCCGTCAATATCGCACTCGACTATGTCGGTCGGCTCGAGGCGGCGGTGATCCGGCGTTTCGACTTGCCGGTAGGAACGGGCATCCTTGCGGTCGCGGAGCGGTTGGCGTGAGCATCGAGACGGTCGAAGGACTCGGCGTCGTGTACGAGCGACTGATTCTGAACGACCTGCTTGAGCGGATTGACCGCCGGTTTCCCTTCCAGACGGTGCTCGAAGCACCCGTCTACGGCATGGCCGGGGTCGATGGCATTAACAGCGTCCGGCTCGCCCAACTTGGCAAGCGCGTTACCCTCCTCGACGTCGACCACGAACGACTCAGGGAGATCCGCACGCTGTGGGATGGCCTGGAACTCCCCGTCGATCTTGTGTTCACCAACGATCCGCGCCGCCTTCCGTTCGCCGACCGGTCCTTCGACTTCGTTTGGAATTTCGCGGCGCTTTGGCACGTCTTGGGCGGCGCGGGGGGCGCTCGTCCACGAGATGGCGCGTGTCAGCCGCGATCTCATCTTCATCGCGATGCCGAACCAAGCGCAGCTTGGCTATCTTCTTCGCAAGTACGCAATCGACAAAGATTTCTTCACAAAGGTTGACGAGCGCTGGGTATCGGTGGCGCGGATCAAACGGACACTGCGTGATGCGGGCTGCCGGATCGTCGAAGAGGGCGTGCTCGATGTGCCGCCCTGGCCGGACACGTGTATGCCGGCGAGCGAATTTCTGCGCCGGCTTGGCCTCGGCGCCCTGCCAGTCCGCGCCAAGTTCGAGGGCGACGGCTGGAAGTGGTCGACGATGGACTACTACGCCGGCCTCGCGCCGGGCGTCCGGGCGACGGTCGACAAGCTGGCGGTGCTCGACCGGGCGCCGTTGCCGTGGCAGCTGAAGACCGTCTGGGCTCATCATCACTATCTGCTGGCGCGGCGGGACGGCTGACAATGCTCGAGATTCTGCCCCAGATTCCCCGCTACGTCGCAATGCGGCGGGGTATCGGCCCCAAGATTTTGCCGCTCAACCTCGTCTTCGCCGTCACCTATCGCTGCAATTCGCGTTGCAAGAGCTGCAACATATGGATGTACACCAAGAAATCCTATGCGCCGCCACCTGGTCAGGAGTGGCCCTACGACGCGTCTCAGCTTGAGCAGCGGCCGGAACTGACGCTCGACGAGTTTCGTCGCATCTTCGACAGTCTCGGCCACGCGCCGTTCTATCTCACTTTTACGGGCGGCGAACCATTCTTGCGCGACGATCTGGAAGAAATCGTTGTCGCCGCCTACGAGCGCTGCCAGCCAAAGGTGATCACCATCCCAACGAGCGCGATGTATTGGAAGACAACGCCCCAACGCGTCCACGCCATCGCCCGTGCCTGCCGGGACGCCGACGTCATTCTGAACATTTCGATGGATGGCATCGGGGAAGAGCACGACCGGATTCGCGGTGTGCCGCACAATTACGAACTGGCGCTCAAGACTCTCGAGCGGCTGAAGCAAAACAAGCCGGAGAACCTCGTTATCGGGCTGCACACGGTCGTCTCGAGCCTGAACGTCCACCACGCCACCGAGATCGTCGACCATCTCGAATCGCTCGGGCCAGACAGTGTGATCACCGAGGTGGCTGAGGAGCGGTTGGAAATGGGCAACCGCAACAGCGGGATTACGCCCGACCCCGAAACGTACAGCCGGGTCGCTGCCGAGTTGTCGCGCAAGGTGAGCAAGCGGCCGGCGCGCGGCTTCGCGCGGATCACTCGTGCCTTCCGTACCGAGTATTACCAGCTCGCCGCCAAGGCGCTGCGCGAAGGCAAGCAGGCGCTTCCCTGCTACGCCGGCGTCGCCAGCGGGCACGTCGCGCCGGATGGGGATGTCTGGGCGTGCTGCGTGCGCGCCGAACCGATCGGCAATGTCCGCGCTGTCGACTACGACTTTGGCCGCGTCTGGCGCGGCTACCTCGCCGACAAGATGCGCAAAAGCATCGCCGCTGGGGAATGCGCCTGCCCGATGGCGAACGCCTTCTACACCACCATGCTGATGGACCCAAAGACGCTTGCGAAGGTCGCCCTCCGCGCCGCCATCGGCTGAGCAATCAAGGCCCTCCTCTCGTCATCCGGCAAGCGCGAGCATCGAACTCCTCATGTCGCCTTCGTCCGGGAAATGACGCGGTGAACGGCGGCGACCCTTCGCGAGCCGATCCTCGCTCGCACGGTGAGTGAGCCGCCCCGACGCCGAGGCTGGTCCTTCAGCACCGCACGATGGAGTGAGCGCCCGGGCGGCCGCTTCGGAGCGGCCACCCTTGGTTGCCTGCGGGGAGGCATCGGCAACGACTGGGACTGCCTCGACCCTTGCCCGGCCGCCTCATCGGTGATCTTGACAGTGGCCTGACGGCGCGGAGCAAGCGCGAGAAGACCGTCGAGCGGCGAGTGGCATTCGCCGCTCGACCGCGAGTGCTGCCCGCTATTCCACCCGGTACACACCGTCGAGCGTGTAATACGCCGGCACTTCGCGAACAAAGCCTTCGACCTTCGGGCCGCTCAGCACGAAGCTGGACGTAGCAATCAGGAAGATCATCGGCACTTCGTCCGCCCAAGCCTTGCCGGCTTCCTGCAACAACTGCTTGCGGCGGGCGGGGTCCGACTCGGCGTAGGCCTGGCTGAGCAGGCGATCCATCTCTGGCACGCACCAGATGACGAGCGTGGGCGGCCGGTCACACTTCAGGAACTGCCACGTGAAAGTAAAGATGCCGTTTGGATTATTGCCACCGGCCGAGATCATCTCCTTGCGCTGACGCTGGCCGAGCGCAATTTGGACGTATTGCCCAAACTCATTCGGGGTGATCTCGTACTCGACCCCAATGTCGCGATGGGCACTTTGCACCGCTTGGAAGAGCGGCGCGAACTCGCTCGCCGAAATATCAACACCTTGCAGCTTGAAGCCGTTCGGGTAGCCCGCTTCGGCGAGCAGCCGCTTCGCTTGAGCGACGTCAAACGGATAGGGCTTGACTTGGTCGTTGAAGTTCAGCGTTCCTGGCACAGCGAGCTGGCCAATTGGCACGCCATAGCCGCGGTAGAGCGTGCGCGCGATCGCCTCCTTATCCACCGCATAGTTCATGGCTTGGCGCACGCGCTTGTCGGCAAGGGGAGTATTCGCGATCGTCTTCTGGTCAAAGATGATGTTGGTATAGCTGTCCGGCCTGGCGTCAATCTTGATATTGTCGCGCTTCGCCTGGTCAATTAATTCGACGTTCGAAACGAGGAGCGCAATATCCAGCTCACCGGTGCGCAGCCCGTTGACACGCTGGGCCTGCTCCGGAATAACCCGCCAGCGCACTTCGGTCGCAATCGGCTTGCGCCACGGATGGGCATCGCTCCTGAGGCGGTACACCACGACATCGCCCTGCCGATATTCGACGAACTCATACGGCCCGGTGCCAGCGCCCTTCGGGTTGGCCGCGAGCTCGCGCGGCCCCCCGACCTGCTCCATCACCTTCTTCGAGACGACAAAGATGTTCGCCCCCATGTAGGGCATCGAAAAATCGCGCTGCTTGATTTGGACGTCGAAGGTGTACTCGTCAACAACGCGCGCCCCACTCACGAAGACGAGCTGATTGCCGACGGTGTTCGCCGGAGAAGGCTGGAGCAGCGTCTGAATCCAGTTCACCACGTCTTCAGCGGTGGCCTTGTCACCGTTCCCGAAGACGAGATCTTTGCGCAGCGTCCAGCGCCATGCGCTGTTGTCCGGCAGGATTTCCCATTTCTCAGCCGCCGACGGCTTCAGATTGTAATTCGCATCTAGATTGACAAGATTGTCGAACTGGAAAGAGTAGAGGGTGATATTCGTTGCCGCCGCTTCCGGTGTCAACGTTGAGGGATTGGCGCTTGTGCCGACGCGCAACGTCTGATCGGCCGCCCGTCGTGGCCCGCTCGGCTGCTGCTGTCCGCCCGTTGGCTGGCCCGTTCCCGGAGCCGGTGACGCCGTGGGCGCACAGGCCGCGCTGAGCGCGATCAGGACAAGAAGCAATCGACCGAGGAACGCCTGCATAGGTGTTCTTCTCCTCTCGAGTGTCCAAGGATGGAGTGCGACGAGTGCCGGCGAGATTATCTCTAACCTGTCGTTTGCTGTCGACAATTCACGCCTCAGCCGATCCCCCGGCTCGCGCCGCCGTCGATCAGGAAGCACGCGCCGGTGATGAACGCGGCACGCTCCGAGGCCAAGAAGACGACGAGGTCAGCAACCTCTTCCGGGCGGCCAAGCCGGCCGAGCGGGATGGTCGACACGATCCGACGGAGTTCGTCCTCGGTCCAATGGGCTAGACGTGGGGTATCGATCGGGCCGGGATGGACACCGACGACGCGGACGCCGTGCCGTGCCACTTGCTCAGCCAGCATCTTGGTAAAGTTGATCAGGCCACCGACGGCGCTGCTGCCAGCCACGTAGTCCTCGAGGACCGTCCGCCCGGCATACCCCAAATTATTGACGATCACCCCGCGCCGCGCGGCGATCATGGAGGGCAGCACCTCACGGCAGAACCGGACATAGCCGAGTGGCCGCAGCTCCTGATCGGCCTGCCACGCTGCGTCATCCAACTCGAGGGGCCCGCCCCGCCGGTTCGCTCCAGCATTATTGAACAGCACGTCGATCCTGCCGAACTGCGCGTAAGCCGCCATCACCACGTGCTTGACCGCCGCTTCGCTCCGCAGATCCGCCGGAACGACCAACGTCTCAACGCCATACGCTTGCTTCAGCCGACCAGCGAGCGACATCAGCTGCTCCGCTTGGCGCGCGCTCAGCACAAGATGTGCTCCTTCGCGGGCGAAGGCCTCCGCCGTCGCTGCGCCAATCCCCTGACTCGCGCCGGTGATCAATGCCACGCTGCCCCTGAGGTTCAACTCCATTGCCTTAACCTCCCCTCCAGCCTCGTGGGCAAGGAACTCGCAGGCGACTCGGCAGAACGTCTCGGGGACGTGATCCATCCGCAACACCGGCGCCCCGAGTCGGACGCGCTGATTCGCGCGAGCCGAACGTGGATCGGCCGCTGGAAGACGGCAAGCCGGGCCCCGCATCGTTGTGGAGCGGCGCACGGTCCTCTCACAAACGTCGGGCGCCGAGGCGTCGCCATCACCTCTTCGGCGACAGTTCCGTCCGTTCTGCGCCAGCGGTCGAGACGGTGCAGCCCTTCCGGGCGCACGGATCGGTCGCTGCCCGAAACGCCGCCAGTCGCTCGTCTTCGGTCGTGGCCTGATAGCCCGCGATCACGAACCGTGCCTCGCACTCCCTCTCCGCCGCACCCTCGACCGCAATGGGCATGCAACTGCGGGGGCCAAGCACGTGACAATGGCCCAAGCCGTCCATCCAGCAGGTCGGGGAAGTTCCTCGACCCGCGATGGTGGATCGGTCTGATGCTCGTCATCACGAACCGAGGCCGCATCGGCTGGTCCGCGCACCCGGACGCTGGTGGACAAGCCGCGAAATCACCGCCAGTCGCATGGTACTCGGCGGCGGGCATTCTGGGCGGGCTGGCGCTAGGCGAGGAAGCGGTCGAGGTCGGCGATCAGGACGGGCCGTCGCGGTCCTGTGAAGCCTTCGGCGCGCAGCGAGGTCGGCCGGGTACGGAGCAACCAGCGCTCCGTCTCCGTTGCACCGAGAGCGCCGAGGGCCTGCCGCCGCCGCTCGTCGAAATCGCGCACTGCCGCCGGGTCCTCGAGGATCTCACATACCCCTTGGAGCATCACGTTCGGCACCGCGCGATACTCGCCCGGCGTTAGCCCCACCCACAAATAGGTGACGATGGGGTTGCGCCGGATGTGCTGATTCTTGACGTGCCACGGTTGGGTGGCCGTTTCGATGGTCCAGTCGGTGACGAACGCGCCAACTTGGCGAATCGACGGGCGGCCGTCCTTGCGAAGCGTCGTCAGGAAGCAGGCGACCTCCGGAAAGCGCCGCCGGAGAAAGGCCTGAATTTCAGGCAGGGCAGCCCGCGCCTCCTCCGGAGAGACCGCTCGCTCGTCGTACATTCTCGCTCCTTCAGTCGATTCGGTAGATCGTGTCGAAGTTGTGCGTGTTGGCGGCCTCCCAGACGAAGCCGCGCACCTTCGGCTGCTGCACAACGAATTGCGGCACCGCGATCAGGTCGATGTGGGCTACCTCATCGGCGAAGATGCGGATCGCCTGCCGCATCAACTCGGAGCGGCGGACCCGATCGGGCTCGGTTTGCGCCTGCTCCAACAGTTGCTGATACCGCTGGTTGCACCACCAAGGATTGGGCCGTTGACAATCGTGCGTCGTCCGCTGGTTCGTGCCATACGCGCTTTCGGCTTGCGAAGTGACCATGAACAGTTCAGCCTTTGCCTGACCGGCACGGCCATAGAACTTGTCGAGAAAGACTGCGAGCTCGAGCGAGGTGACCGCCGCCTCGACGCCGATATCGCGAAGATATCCTTGGAGCGCCGCCGCAACCTGCGGGCTCGTCGTCTGCGGCGTGAATTCGATGCCATTCGGCAGCTTGAACCCGTTCGGATAACCGGCTTCGGCGAGCAGCCGCTTCGCGGTCGCCGGATCGTACGGGTAGACCTTGATGCTCTCGTCCCAACTGAGGCTGTCGGGCACCGAGAACTGGCTGACCGGCATTGCATAGCCTCGGTAAATCGTCTTCGCGATCGCCTCACGGTCGACAGCGTAGTTCAGCGCTAGCCGAACCCGGCGATCATTGAGCGGGGTATTCCGTTCTCGATTTTCGGTCTGCGAGAAGAGGGCGTAATTGACGCCGGTGTGGCGGACCTCGACGTCGGCGCCCGCCGCCTTGGCCTGGTCGACTACGTCCGGGCTCAGTTGGCCGATGAGCACGTCGAGTTCCCCGGTGCGAAACCCTGCCAGCATCGCGGTCTGTTCCGGCAGCGAGCGGATCAGTAGCTCGGTGGGCTGCGCCTTCCGGTAGAGATGCTCGGTCGCCTTCTTGCGAAACCGCGCGAGGTCACCGTTGCGAAACTCGACCAGCTCGTACGGCCCGGAGCCGATCGGCTTGGCGGCGAAGCCATCGCGCCCCACCGAGCGGTAGTAGCGCTCCGGCAAAATCCAGAGAGCGGTGATGCCCGGCAGGATGCTGGCGTCGGCGACTTTCATTTCGAAGTCGACCGTGCGAGCATCGACCGCCTTCACCGCGGCGACGTTGCCGAAGCCGCCGGCGATCGGCCAGCGCCCTTCGATGGCGGCATTCGCGGTGAAAGCGACATCGCTCGCCGTCAGCGGATCGCCGTTGCCAAAGACCAGCCCGTGGCGAAGCGTAAATCGCCACGTCGTGCCGTTCACCAGATCCCAGCGTTCGGCCGCCCAAGGCACGGCGTCCGCCGACTTGTCGAGCCGGACGAGCGAGTCATACAGGGCGCTGTACACGGCATAGTTGGCCGCCGAGGATTCTGGACTGAGGGTCGCTGGCAACCCAATCTGGGCAATCGTGAACGTCTGGTTGGCGGCACGCTGCTCGGCCTTGGGCGCGTCAGGCGCGGCGGGAAGGGCCGCCGGCGCAGGCGCACAGCTCGTCAGCAGGACGAGCGCCGTCGCCGCACCGAGGGCGCGAAGCGCGAACGCGTAGGTCATGGCGGACCTCCTTCTTCGAGAAACGGAATGACGACCTGGCAAAACGCGCTGGGAAGCTGGAGCATCGGCAGATCGTGGCCGCCGGGGAAGACGTGGGCGCGCGCTTGGGGGAAACGGGCGAGATGGCTTGGCAGCCAACTAGCGAAGCGGTCGGATTCGCCAAAGAGGAGCAGCACAGGCGCAACGACAAGCGGCGCCCGGTCCGCGAGCGGGTAGCGGCGCACGGCTTCGCCGGCCCAGCGCCAGGTCGGGCTCGCGCGCAGGCTGTCGGCGACCGATCGGTGAATCTGGATCGGACTGGCCCAAGGCCAAGCGGCGCGGACTGCCGCCCAGCGTGCGGTGTAGTGCGAGCCGTCCGGCAGCAGGTCCGGCCCGGCCTCGACCGTCACGGTCGGCCGGCGATCGTCCGGCGGGTAGTCCACCAGCCCGGAGAGGATGACGCGCCCAACACGCTCCGGCCACGCCGCCGCAACCTCGACCGCGATCGTCGCACCGGTGCGGTGACCAAGCAGGTGACAGCGGTCGATGCCGCGCGCATCCAGCAGCTCGACGACGGTCCGTGCGTATTCGGCGATCTCCGGTGGCTCGGGCGGGGCAGCAGAGTCACCAAAGCCGGGCGTATCAGGGGCGATGGTGCGAAACCGGGCAGCGAGGCACGGAACAACATCGTCCCACTGTGTCGAGGAGTCGGCGGTGCGGTGGAGCAGCACGAGCGGGAATCCGCTCCCGCGCTCGCGATAGTGCACGTCTCCGAGCGATGTCGTGACGAAGCCGCGCATCGACCCCCGCCGGACGAGCTGGCTCGCCCCCGCGGAATATCGTAGATCGAATTCCAGCCGACTGCGACGTTTCTGCCCCGGCGGAAGCGCCGTGGTACGTGGCGGGCACAAGCACTCGTTGCCGGGGCGACGCGCCCAGGCTCCCCAAAAGCCACGCTGCTCACCGTTCGCCGACTCGCGTCGTCGGCTGCGAAGCGCGAGGTTGTTTTGAGGAACGTGGTCTGCCCCCTGCCGGCACCATTCGCCAGCGCCGATCTGGCGCTCGATGTCGCCGCTCGGATGCGAGGAGACGCCGTTGCGCGACTGCCTTTTGACGCTAGCGGCCGCGATTCCGCTTGACGATGGACCATGGCGGTGAAGAAGCGACCTCGAACGCCCAGCCGGTCGGGAGTTGTCGGAAGATGGGCAACTCCCGCTCGCCGACCACGGCCTCGTTGGCGGCCTCGGCGAAGACGACGCCGGCGGTCCGCCCGGCGGTACCCATCCCGCCGTCCAGCAACGGCCGGGTCACGTCCGCAGCAGGCGCAGTGAATCCGGGGCGCGCGTCCCGGCTGGATCTGCGATGGTGCGCGAGGTCGGCCATTCTCCCCCGGTTCGCCGAGCGGTGCAGACCGGCATGCAGAACACTCGACCGTGCGGTCAGGCGAGCTGCCACTCCGGCGCGAGCTCGCCCCGGCCAATGCGGTGCATCGCGCCGAACAGCCGGATGTAGGACTGGACAAGCCCGGTCTCGTCGTACGGCAGGCCATGGGCACGGCAGTACGCGCGCACGATCGTTCGGGCGCGGCGAAAGTTGATTCGCGGCATCGTGGGAAAGAGATGGTGCTCCACCTGATAGTTCAAACCGCCGAATAGGAAGTCGGTCAGCAGCCCCGGGGCGACATTGCGCGAGCTGAGCACCTGCCGTGCGAGGAAGCCGAGCGGCGCGTCGCCCTCCCACACCGGCATTCCCTTGTGGTTCGGAGAAACGATCAGCGCGAAGTAAAAGCCCCCGGCAAGTTGGGCGACGAGAAAGATCACCAGAACGTGGGGGCCCGCGATCGCGGCGAGCGCCAACCAGCTCGCGAGGTGCCCGGTGATCAGCGCCAGATCGACCAGCCGGCGCTGATCACGCAGTTTGCGGATGGCATAGAGCGTGCTCTCCCAGCGCATCACGAGGCCAGCAATCAGAAAGAGTGCCGGCAAGAGGAACGCCTGATGGCGGACAATGAGCCGCTTGAGGCCGGTGCGATTCACGGCGTCCTCGCCGCGAAAGACAATGATCCCTCCGCCGACGAGATCCGGATCGCGGTCGATGTCATTTGTGTGGCCATGATGGCGGTCGTGCTTCTCCCGCCACCACCAGTAGGAGACACCGATCCCGAGGCTCCAACAGACCATGCCGAGCAGCCGGTTCGCGCCGCTCCGGCGGAACACGGCCGAATGCGCCGCGTCGTGGCCGAGCAGCGCCGTTTGCGACCCCGCGAAGCCGAGCGCGACCCCGGCAAGAAGCACGCTCCAAAACGACGCTGGGAGGAGCACGGCGAGCACGAGAGCGGCGAAATAAAGCGCGACGCAGCGCAACGAGACAAAGACGTAATACCCGTACCGGCGGTCGAGGAGTCCGGCAGCAAGAACGGCGCGGCGCAGCGGGGCGTATGGGACTTCGTTGGCCCGAGCAAGAGGGGGGAGCATGGTCATCCTTCCCTGGCGGATGCGAGAGTGAGCGGGATGCTGGTTGAAGCATACGGCGTGCGCGCCACTGTCGCCTTGCCAAGGCTGCTACACTCCGCAGGCGCGCTCGATGCTCCAGCAGAGGGAAGATCGTGTCTCACGCCGCCGGCTATCTGCGTGAAGCCATCCAAATTCTCGAACAACTCGATCCGGCTCCGATCGAAGCGATTGCGTCCCTGCTCGTGCAGACGCGCGAGCGCGGCGGCCGCCTGTTCGTGCTCGGGGTAGGGGGGCGGGGCGGGCCACGCCTCGCACGCCGTGTCGGACTTCCGCAAAATCGCGGGCATGGAAGCCTACGCGCCAAGCGACAATGTCACCGAACTCACCGCCCGCATCAACGATGACGGCTGGGAGACCGTCTACGCCAATTGGCTCGCCGGCAGCCGGCTGCGCCGCGAGGACATGCTCCTCATTTTTTCGGTTGGCGGCGGCGACCTTGAGCGGAACATTAGCCCGAACTTGGTGCGCGCCCCTTGACTACGCCCCGAAGCGTCGGCGCAACGATCGCCGGCGTCGTCGGCCGCGACGGCGGCTACACTGCCCGCGTCGCCGATGCGTGTGTCATCGTCCCAACCGTCAATCCCGAGACCGTCACGCCCCCACACCGAGGCGTTCCAAGCCGTTGTTTGGCACCTTCTCGTCTGTCACCCGGCGCTCCAAGCCGCCCCGATGAAATGGGAATCGGCCCGCGCGATGAGCCGGTCGGCGCCGATCGCCGACAGCGGTTGAGGAGGACCGGATGGCCGTGGTCGCGCCGGCGCGTGCGCTTCGTGATGATGGCGACGCCGATGCCAACCCCACGCCACCCCACCAACATCGAGGACGTGCTACGGCGGGCCGAAGCGGCGGAGCGGAGCGGCTTCGACGTCGTCTCGGTCGCCGATTGGGCGGTATCAGACCCGTTCCCGCTGCTCACGCTGTTGGCACAGCGCACCGAGCGCGTCGACTTGATCACCCGCGTGATCGCCAATGCGACTCGCAGTCCGTTGCTCCTTGCCTCGGCTGCCGTCTGGATCGACACAATTTCAAATGGCCGCTTTGTCCTTGGCCTTGGAGCAAGCATTCCCAACATTGTCGAGGGACGTCACGGCTTCCCCTTCGACCGGCCCGCGACGCGGATGCGCGACAGCCTGACGATCATTCGCTCTTTGATGGGCGACGAGCTGCCGGGCGTCATGCGCAATGCGGACGGGTCGATCCGCTATGCCGGGCAGGCGATTCGCGTCGAGCGGGGCCGCGATCGATCTTCCCCCGCGTCGAACGCCGATCGTCATCGCAGCCGCGGGGGCCTCGGATGCTCCAGATCGCCGGAATGTTGGCCGACGGAATCATCCTTGAGATGACCACCCCCCGGGTATGTCCCGCTGGTGCTTGGAGCAGGTTCGGGCTGGCGCAGCGCGTGTCGGGAGAACACTCAACCGGTTCGAAGTGATCACCCAGCCGTCGATCTTGTTCGAGCCGACAACACCGGAGCGCCAACGCCGCTGGGACGGCGCCATGACCTTTTACATCAATCATTGCGTCTACCCCGAGTTCGATCGGCTCTGGGAGGTATCTGGCTTGCGCGAGGAGGCGCTGGCCGTGCGCGCGGCCGCCGAAGCGGGCGACCGGGCACGCGCCGAGCGGCTGATGGTCGAGACGATCTACCCTCACCTCGTGGTCTCCGGCGGGCAGCGCGACACCGCCGCATCGTTCTGGCAATGGCTCGATGGTCATCTCGAGGCTGGAGTGACGATGATCGGTCTCCCCCTCGAGATCGCCGAAACCGTCGGCATCTCACTCGACGAGGTCAAGGCCCACGTTGCCAACCGCCCGATCCGCCTGCCAGCAGAGTAAGCGCCCCGCGGTCGGTGTCTCGATCGTCAGCCGGATTGGCGTCCCATGCGGCGCGACCTCGTGCAGGACGACGGCTCGGCCACCGCTTTCAACGCTGCGGCGGCCGAGCGCACTGGCGAGCGCCGTGAGCGGACGCGCCGCCTCGCCGACGACCTCGATCACAAAGGCGTCCCCCAGCGGTCGGATCGGCTCGACACGAGCGTAATACTCTAGGACGGCCTCGCTTGGGCTCACGAGCCGCACGAGGCGCAATCCTGCCGGCTCGACGGCGAACACCTCCGCCGCCGGTTGACGAACGAGCGAATGGACGTAGCGCATGGTGACCGGCCCGTCGGCGGGCAGCCATGCGAGCACCGCGCCCGTGCGGTCGTCCGTCAGCACAAGCGCCGGCGTAGGCGCAAGCAACCAGCCCGCGCCGAGCGTCGCCAGCAGCGACAGAAGCAGCATCACGGCGTTAGCCGCGCCAGACCCCCTTCTCGCGATAGAACTTGATCGCACCCGGGTGGAACGGCGCCGGCGAGCCGGTGATGGCGGTTTGCAGATTCAGGTTCTTCGCCTCGGGGTGGATCGTCCCGAGCTCGGCCTGCTTGTCGAACAGCACCTTGGTAATGTCGTAGGCGAGGGATTCGTCCATTTTCTGGTTGACGACGAGGATATTCGCCGTGCCGATCGTGCGGACATCGCCCCGGTAGGCCGGGATACACACTCTGGGGAATCGTCGCCGCAACATACGACTGACCGTATTTCTGCTGCAGCGCCGGCAACAGGTCGGCCAAGCTGACAATCCGGATCTGACGGCCGGGAGTGTTCGCGAGGTCGAGCACGGCTGCGGTCGGCAGACCACCAACCCACATGAAGGCATCGATCTTGCCGTCCTTGATTGCATCGACCGAAGGCGCAACGGCGAGTTGTTGCCGTTGGATATCGGTGCGCGGATTCAGCCCGGCCGCCTCAAGCACGCGCACGGCGATTCAACTCCGTGCCACTGCCGGCCGCGCCGACCGAGAACGATCGGCCGCGCAGATCGGCGACACGGGTGATGTTCTTGTCGGCGAGCGTGACCAACTGGGCATAGTTCAGGTAGAGGTGAGCCAGCGCCATCGCCGGCACCTTCTGGCCCTGGAAATCGCCAACTCCATTGACGGCGTCATACAGCGCATCCGCCTGAGTGAAGGCAAGGTCGGCATTGCCGTCTGCGATGAACTTGAGGTTGTCAATCGAGGCGTTGATTACCTCGGCGGGTCGCGGTGGTATTGCGGACGTTGTCGGAGATCACCTTCGCAATGCCGCCGCCGTACGGATAGTAGACACCGCCAGTGCCCGCCGGTGGCGATCGAGAGGCGGGTCGGCGGTCGCGGTTGGGGTGTGGTGGCGCCAGCGACCGACGGGCCAGACGGTGACGTGCCGCCGGTCGGCGCTTGCGGCGCACAGGCGGCTAGCACGATTTCCGCCGCCCGCGAGGCCGGCAACCCGCAAGAAGCCCCGCCGGCTTAGGGGTGTCGCGGAGGTCGAGTCGTCTGTCATCCGAGTGTGTCCTCCTCGTTGCGGCTCTGCCAAGCGAGGGTAGGCGCATGGGTAATGCAGTGTCAAATATATTTGCAAAAGATTGGCCGGACGGTGCCGCCGGAGGCGATAATCGACCCGGGTCACCGAGGTACCATGTTCGGCTGGATGCGCTACCACGCGGCGAGCAAGCGCGACCTACGGCTCGATTTCATCCGTGGGTATTGCGTCTTCATGATGATCGTCGATCACCTCAGCGGGGCCATCGTTTCTCTACGCCATTACCGGCAACAACCGCTACATCGTCTCGGCCGCCGAGGGGTTTGTCTTCATCTCGGGCGTCGTGATGGGCATGGTCTACCGCCCGACGGCTGAGCGGGTCGGCTTCGAAGAACTGTGCATCCGCGCCCTCAATCGCGCGATTCAGCTCTATCTGCTGTTTGTTGGGCTGACCTTTGCGATGATTGGGCTGTCACTCGCCATTGGCTCGCCCATTCCCCTTTCCCATCGGCGACCCGCTCGCTTGGGCGGTGGGCATCATCACGCTCCATCAGTCGGCCTACCTGACCGACGTGCTGCTGTTCTACGCCATCGCTGTCGCCGGGGCGCCGCTGCCCTTCCTCTTTTTCCGGCGCAACCAGACGACAGCGGTGCTCGGCGCGAGCTTTCTGCTTTGGGCGGCCTATCAGTGGCGGCCAGATCTGGCACAGATCCCCTGGCCGATCGAGCGGCAGGACGCCTTTCCCTTTGCTGCGTGGCAATTCCTCTTCGTTATTGGCTTGGCGATTGGCTGGCACGAGCAGCGGGTACGCCGCTTCTTGCGGCGGCTGCCGCTCCCGTTGACTGCGTTCGGGCTTTTGGTCGCGCTCGGTGGGTTGCTGGTTGCCCATCGCTACAGCGTCCGGATTGGGCAGGCGATCGGCGGACCGGTCGGCGCCTATGTCGCCGATCTCTTCTACAAGTTCGACGTCCGCCCCGGCCGGGTGCTGGCGCTGCTCGTCGTGTTTGGGCTCTTCTACCTGCTTCTGACGGTTTTCTGGAAGCCGATCAACGCCGGAACCGGCTGGCTGTTCCTCACCCTCGGACAGCACGCGCTCGATGCGTACAGCGTGCACATCTTCTTCGTCATCGTGATCGGCGCCATGCGGCTCCACGTTGGGCCGGAGGACGCCCTCTCGATCCTGCCGAACACCATCCTGCAAATCGCCTGTCTGCTGATTATTTGGTCGATGGTGCGCTACGGGGTCATCGATTGGATCATGGGCCGCAGCCGGGCACCCGCGCGCCGGCCAGCCACCGCTGGTACGAGCTAGTCTTCGACACGCGGCCGGCGGGCGAAGAAAAAGCACAGGGACCCGAGCCCAGCGAGCAACGCCAGCACGGTAAATCCAAGGTGATAGCTGCCCAGCAGATCCGTGGTCACTCCGACGAACACCGGTCCCGCGACCGTCCCGACCATGGTGACGAGCCCGGAGATGCCGTTGATCATGCCGAACGAGGCACGGCCGAAATAGTCGGCGCGGATCGCCGGCATCAGGGGCCCGCGGATCCCCCAAGCCATGCCGTGGAGCAAAACGAACGCAACCACGGCAACGATCGAGCCACCGTACGCGAGCAGGATGAGGGCGCTCATATGCGCCAGCATACAAACGCCAGCGACGATCCGCTTATCGAACCGGTCACCAAGGAGCCCGCCACCGAGTTGTGCCAGCAGGCTCGTCGCGCTCAGCGCCGTCACGAACGCCGCCGCAACCACCAGCGCGAGACCATACGTTTCGGTTAGGAACGACACGAGATAGATGTTCACCGCCGAGACGACGAGCAACGCACCGGCGTGACCAACCGCGATCAACCAGAACGCCGAGGTATGCAGCGCCTGCCGCGGCGTGAACCCAGCCGGCGCCGTCCTGCCGCTGGCTGGGTCGGCAGGATCGACAGGACGCGGGGGCACCATCCGGCAGCAAGCCGAGATCTTCGGGCCGGCTGCGGATCAGGTGGGCGAGCGGTAGCCCGGTGACGATGAGGAGGATGCCCGCAACCAGCATCGTCGTCCGCCACCCGGCAGCGCTCATCGCGAGCGCCATCACGGGAACCAGCAGCCCACCGATGCTCCAGCCGCTATTCAGCAGGCCGAGCGCCGTCGCTCGCCGGCGTTCGAACCAGTTGACGACGGTGACGGTGAGAGTCTGGACGCCGCCGAGGCTGGCACCGATCGCGGCAAGGAGGAAGGCAGCGTAGAAGCCGACGATTGAATCGATCTGGCTCATTGCAACGAAACCGAGCCCAAACAGCACGACGCCGACGCGCACCAGGATCTGCGAGCCAAAGCGATCGATCAGCCAGCCTTGCACCGGGCCGAGCAGGCCGCTTTCGATCTGTCGGAGCCCGGTCGCCCCAGCAAAGACGGTCTTGCTCCAGCCGAACTCCGCTTCGAGCGGCACGATGAACGTCCCAAAGCCGCCGAACAGGCTGCCCGAGAACACCTGAATCGCGATACCGCTGGCGACAACCCACCAGCCATAGAAGACCGAGCGGCGGGGCGTTTCGTGGGGAAGGGCCGTCGCCGCCCGGCTGGGGGCTTCCTTCATCACTCTGAGGTATACCGCATCCAGCGCGCCACGTCAGCAGTCCCCTGCGCGAACGCCCGTTCTTGACGCTGCTCGGGGCCTGTGCTAGCTTCCTAAGGTTATCTCGCCCATCTCGCGATGGCGCACGCTGAAACCCCACCCCGATCGAGAGGAAATCGATGGCGCAGAGAGGCACGCTCGCGGTCGAGCCGCGGACGATCCTTGGCAAGAAGGTGAAGCAGCTCCGCCGGGAGGGCAAGACGCCGGCGAACATCTATGGTCCCGGCATCGAGTCCACGCCGGTCCAGGTCAATACCCATAATCTGGTGCTCCTGCTTCGTGAAGTCGGCGAAGGGGATGCGGTACAGGTCTCGGTCAATAACAAACGACAGCGGCTGATCGTCCAAGACGTGCAATGGCATCCGATCACCGGTATGCCTCTCCACGTGGACTTCTATCAGGCCGGAAAGTAGCCCGCGCAGAGCGCGCAGGGGGCATCGCGTGGTTTCCGAGCTCGGCCCAGCGCGGATCGAACGCTATACCTTTACTGAAGAGCCGTACTACCTACCGGTCGGCAACGAGATCGACATCTTCACCGCGGCCTACCGAAATCGGCTTCCGGTGATGCTGAAAGGGCCAACCGGCTGCGGGAAGACGCGCTTCATCCGCCATATGGCGTGGCGGCTCGGCCGCCCGCTCATTACCGTCGCTTGCCACGACGATCTCACTGCCTCCGATCTTGTCGGCCGTTACCTGATCAAGGGGGGGCGAGACGGTCTGGGTTGACGGTCCGCTCACCGATGCGGTCCGCCACGGCGCGATCTGCTATCTCGATGAGATCGTCGAAGCCCGCAAGGACACGACCGTGGTCATTCACCCACTGACCGACGACCGGCGCATGCTGTCGGTCGAAAAGCTTGGCGAGGTGCTCGAAGCCCCGCCCGAGTTTATGCTGACGGTGTCCTACAACCCGGGCTACCAAAGCCTGCTCAAGAACTTGAAGCACTCAACGCGCCAGCGCTTCCTTGCCATCGAGTTCGACTTCTTGCCACGCGATCTCGAGATCGAAGTGATCTGCCACGAGACGGGTATCGAGCGGCGGCTCGCGGGTGACCTCGTGACCATCGCGGAGAAGATCCGCAATCTGCGCGACAAGGGGCTCGAAGAGCCGGCGAGCACTCGGTTGCTTGTTTATGCCGGCCACCTGATTGCCTCGGGGGTCGAGCCGCGCGCCGCTGGTGAGGTTGCGCTGGTGGGGCCCATTGCCGACGATGCCGATATGCAGCGGGCAATCCGCGAGCTGATCTCGACGGTGCTCTGAGTGCCGATGGCCCGTCGCGCCCGCCGCGCCGCCCCCGACCCCGGCCGGCTCGCTACCCTGCTCCCGTTCCTTCGGCCAAAGCCGCCGGCCGAGCCACCGCATCCGGCGCTCCCGTTTTCCGCCATCGAGAAGGTCCTCGGCTTGTTCACCATCGGCCTCGCAGGGACGCCAATCCCACTCAAAGCCGCCCGGCCAAACGACCCCAGCCCCTTTACCGACAGCACGACGATCTACCTGCCGCCTTCGGTCGCCGAGTTCCCCGACCTCGAACGCGACTTCCGGCTCTACAAGTTGATGGTGGCCCATCAATGGGCACAGATCGCCGGCGGCACCTTCGAAGCGCCAAACAGCTTCGTCGCGCTCTCTGACCCCGAGCTGGCGATCGAGCTGTATCACACCGTCGAAAGCGTTCGGATCGAGAGCCAGCTTTCCAGCCAGTTTCGAGGAATGGCCAGCGATTTTTGCCGCGGCCAAGGAGGACGCCGCTGCCAAGCGGCCCCCGCTGAAAGGGCTCTCCGCCCGCTCGCTCGCCGCCGAGGGCCTGATCCGCTGGTCTTTGGTCGGCACGTGGCCCGACGGGCTTCCGCGAAAGATCCATGATCTCCTCACCGACGCCGTGCTCGTGATGGACGAGATGCTCGCCGGCGGCGCAACGGCCAGCGACTCTGTGCGGGTCGCCACCTACCTCTTCCACCGCATCGAGCGACTCGGCGGTGCCTACCGTCCGCTTCCGCTCGTCCATTTTCGCGGCGTGCTCCGCCTCGAGCTCGCGACTTCGGTGATCGCGGAGATTCGCCGCCGCGAAACGCCGATCGTGCGTCCGCCGGAGATCGTCGTCGAATATGCCAACGAAAACGGTCAGGTTCTCAAGACCCGGATGGCCGACGATCTGGACCTCTCGCCCTCCAAGATCGTCATTCGCGATCAGCCGACGACCGATACGGTGGCAGGACACGACGGCGAGGATGCGACGATCTGGCTCGACTTCGCGCCGAAGCGCTTCGCGGCCGAAGTCGCACTTACTGAGGCGGAGCGCGAAGGCGCCTTCGTTTACGACGAATGGGACTACCAGCAGGCCGCGTACAAGACGCGCTGGTGCGCCCTCCGCGAGCGGGTGGTTGCGCCGGGGCCACCAGACTACGTCGAAGGTGTCCTGTTGAAGCATCGCCAGTTGATCGCCGTGATCAAGCGGCAGTTCGACGCGCTGCGACCGGAATACCGCCGCCTCCACAAGCAACCAGACGGCGAAGAGATCGATCTCGACAGCGTGGTGGAGGCCTATGCAGACCTCCAAGCCGGCGTCACACCGTCCGACTCGCTCTACATCGCCCGCCACGCCAATCGGCGCGACATCGCGGTTGCCTTCCTCGTTGACCTTTCGGGATCGGCGGGCGGCTGGGTGAACAATCAGCGCATCGTCGACATCGAACGCGAGTCGCTCGTCCTTATCTGCGAAGCGCTCCAAGTGTTGAACGATCGCTACGCGATCTACGGCTTCTCCAGTTCAACACGCAAACAGTGTGACCTCTTCATCATCAAGGACTTCAGCGAGGCCTATAACGGCGACGTCCGATTGCGCATCGGGGGGATGAACCCCTACAGCTATACTCGAATGGGGCCGCCAATTCGCCATGTCGCGCGCAAACTTGACCAACTTGACGCACGAATGAGGCTGCTCATCTTGCTCTCGGACGGCAAGCCAAACGATTTCGATGGCTACGCCGGCCGCTACGCGGTGGAAGACACGCGCCAAGCCCTGGTCGAGGCTCGGCTGCGCGGCATTCGGACGTTCTGCTTGACGATCGACTCGCGGGCGCGCGAGTATCTCCCGCAGATGTTCGGCGAGACCGGCTACACCATTCTCGACCATGTCGAGCGGCTGCCTCAGCGGCTGCCGGACCTCTATCGCCGCCTGACGACGCGATGAGCGCGCGGTTTTGCCCGCACTGCGGCAGCGCCCTTCACGAACGGGTGCCACCGGGTGACTCCCGCCCCCGCCTTGTCTGTACTGGCTGCGGCCACGTGCATTACCTCAATCCGAAGGTCGTCGTCGGCGCGGTTGCCGTAAACGATGGGCGCGTCGTCCTGATCAAGCGCGGAATCGAGCCGCAAAAGGGGAAGTGGGGACTTCCGGCCGGTTACCTTGAGTTAGGAGAAACCCTCGAGGCGGGCGCCGCGCGCGAAACCCTCGAAGAGACCGGGCTCGAGATCGCGATATCGCGGCTGCTGAACCTTTACACGCGCGTCGAAGCCGGGGTGATCAATGTGCTCTACCTTGCCGACGTGATCGGCGGCAACCCCACACCGGCGAGCCACGAGACGTTGGAGGTTGGTCAGTTCCTACCCGATGAGATCCCGTGGGATGAGCTTGCGTTCCCCAGCCACCGCTGGGCGTTGGAAGAGTGGCTGGGGAACCGCTAACAGCCTCCGACGACAACCCTGCCACGGCGGTCGTCCTCGAGATCGCGCGCGGGCTGCATGAAGCCGGCACCCCGTCCGACAGCCTCGAAGCGGCACTGGGGCGCCTTGCGGGGGCACTGCAGCTCAATCTGAACGCCATGGTCCACCCGACAGCGATTACGGCGGCGATCGGTCGGCCGGGTGAACAGAGCGTGACGATCCTTCGACTTGATCCCGGTGCAGTCAATCTCGATCGGCTCGCCCGCCTGAACCAGATTGTCGACCAGTTGTGCGCCGGGACAATCTCTCCGCACACCGCCCTGATTCAGGTCCGCGCCGTGCTCGCCAGCGCTCGCCCCTTCCCCTCAGCGGTGGTCGCGCTCAGCTACGGAGCGAGCGCCAGCGCCGTGGCCGTGCTACTCGGCGGCGGCTGGGCAGAGCTCGCGACCGCCGCCGTGATCGGGACCGTAGTCGGCGTCGTCGCCGGCCCGATCGCCGGCCAGCCGAATCGGCGCCCCCTCTTTGAGGTGATCGCCTCGGCCATCGCCGCCTTGATCGCGCTCATCGCTGGCCGTTTCGTGCCAGCACTGTCGACCTACACCACGATCGCGGCGGGGCTCGCCATTCTGCTGCCGGGCCTCAATTTGACGACGGCGATCGGCGAACTGGCCACTCGGAATCTCGTCTCGGGCACCGCACGCCTCGGCGGCGTCTTCGCAACCTTGATCAGCCTCACCGCGGGCGTCGCGCTAGGCACTGCTCTTGGTCAGATTTTGGGCGGTCGGGTCAGCCTCGCCGATCCGACCGCACTCCCCGATTGGATACTACTTCCCGTCATCCTCGTCGCCGCGTTTGGCTTCGGCGTCAATCTAAACGGCCGGTTGGCCGACATGCGCTGGATCGTCCCCTTCGTCGCGCTCGCGGTCGGCGTCACTCGGCTGACTGAGCCGCTCGAGCCGGAAGCGGCAGCCTTCGTGTCGGCGCTCGCGCTCGGGCTCGGAGGGGCAGGCGCGGCGCGAATCTTTCGCCTTCCCGCCGAGGTGCTGATCTTGCCAGGGCTGATCGTCCTCGTGCCCGGCGTCATTGGGTACCAAAGCCTGCTGAAGCTCCTTCAGGACGACGTCCAGTCGGGCGTCACGTTCTTCTTCAATGCGCTATTGACTGCGGTCCTCTTGGTCGCCGGGCTGCTGTTCGCCCAGATTTTGACGCCGCGCCAACGCTAACGCGTGGGACCGAGAATGTCGTCCAGCTGAAGAATGAGATCTGGGAAGGCCGCCGGGCTGATCTGCTGACCCCGCCGAAAGACTCGGAAGTTCGTGTACTTCCCATTGACCGGGTCACGATAGCGGGTCACGATCTCGCGCTGCAGTTCCGTCAGCCATACCTCGGCAACACCGGCAGTAGCATAGAGCGGAAGCTTCAGCCGACGATCGATCTCTGCCGAGCTGTCCGCAATCTCGACGACAAGCAACACGTCCTCGGCAGAGGGGTGAGCTGAACGATAATCATCAGGACGAGGGCGGAGCAGCATCAGATCCGGCTGAGGCTTCGACATGGGGCCGAGCACGAGCGGATTCTGGACATCGACGATTGCCTGGCCGGCGAGCACGGAGAACAGGCGGTTCAACGCCCGAACAGCGCCCGCGTGCGGTGGATTGATCGGCGTCATCTCGTAGATCACCCCGTCGAGCAGCTCGAGCCGCTCGGTCTCGCCCGCAGGCAGCGCCTCGGCGATGCGATCGAACTCCTCGACTGTCCAGCGCCGAACTGGCAGCGACGAGGCTCGGCTCGTCATCGTCACCCCCTCTCTGCGGTAGCCACGCTCTTGCTCGACGGTACTCGACAAGTCCTGCGCCGCTCCAACGTGCTGATCTGCTGACGCCGACGAACGACCCGGACGTTCGTGGACCTCCTATTGACCGGCTCGCGGTAGCGCGTCACGCTCTCGCACTCCAGTCCCATCAGCAGAACCGCCGATCTTCTCGCACCGGAGTTCTCGCCCGCCGGTAGTGCACCCTCGAACCCTCCGGTCTCGCGACATAGCCTACCACCTCACCCGCTCGCAGCTGCCACATCGCGCCGCCAACCTTCCGAAGGGGACAAGGGCAGGGTGATCGAGCACGCCCGTCCGGCTGAATGCTCCTCTTCGGCGGCCAACAACGCGGGGTACATGCGGCTGAGCGCTATCATGCCCGCGATGCGAGAACGCTATCGCGCGGCGGTCGTGCAGCTCCCGGTGGAAGCGATCCTTGACCCCGCCGTCCGCGACGAGGTGATGGCGCTGAATCGCGCCCGGGCGATTGCCGCCGTCGAGCGGCTGGCGGCCAGCGAGCGCGGTGCCCTCCGGGTGGTGGTGCTGCCGGCCTGCTTTCTCCAAGCGCCGCTTCCCGACCGGACTCCAGAGGCACTAGAGCGCGTGGCGATCACCCTGCCAGGGCCGGAGATCGCGCCGTTGATCGACCTGTGCCGCCGGCACAACCTCTACCTCGCTGGCTCCTGCGTCGAGCGCTTCCCGCTGCTGCCGGGCTGGTACTTTCACAGCGGGTTTGTGATCGGCCCCGACGGTGTGCTCATTCGCGCGCCCAAGGCGCAGGCGCGGAGCGTCCCCCACGTGGTGGTGCTCAAGGACCGTCTCGACGCCTACCGCGCCGTGGCCGGGCCGGATGCCCTGTTTCCGGTCGTCGAGACGCCAATCGGCCGGCTGGGCGTCCTCGTGGAATCGGAGATCTATGTTCCGGAGGCAGCGCGAGCGCTCGCCGCGAAGGGTGTCCAGCTTCTCCTGCACCCAACGCTGCATCGTCCCCGAACACCGCCTCGGCCGCTCGAAGCGGCGCGCCGGGCCCGCGCCTTCGAAAACCGCTGCTTCGTCCTCACCGCCAACCATGCTGTCACCGAAGGAAGAAGTCCGGCCACCGGCGAGCGCTGGCGTGTCCCCGCCGCTGGCGGCTCGGCCATTGCCGGCCCGGATGGCCACGACCTCGCCGTCATCGTCGGCGCAGAAGAGGGGGCAGCGACCGCCACGGTCGACCTCGGCGCGACGGGCGGCCCCGCCGAAGAAGCCGCGTTCACCCCGGCGCTCTATCGCGACGTCTACTGTCGCGACTAGTGCACCGCGGATATGATGACCCCGAATCCGATATCCGGTCGCGGCGGCGGCCCCCTCTGAGGCGAGCATGATCACTCGCGTCGACCACACCATGCTGATCGTTGCTGATGTTCCGGCGGCGATTGCCGATTACCGCAACAGGCTTGGCTTGAATTGCCGCTACGGTGGACGCCATGCCCGCGGTACCCACAACGGCATCGTCCATTTCCCCGGCTCGCTGAATTACCTCGAGCTGTTCGGCGCGTATGATGAGACCAAGGTTCGTGCCGAGGGCAACCCGGCGATCTTCGACTGGCTGGCGAAGGGCGGCGGTATTTGGCGGTTCGCAGTTGGCACCGACGACCTCGACGGCGATCATCGACGGCTCACCGAACGCGGCGTCGCCCATGCGCCGCCCGCAGACCACCAGCGCGTCCGCGACGACGGCGTGACCGTCCGCTGGCGGATGTTTGCGATGACGCCGCACGGCGAGCGCGTCTACCCCTTCATTATCCAGTGGCCGTCCGAGGAGCAGCGTGTCCCCGATCTCGAGCGCGCCGGCTTTTTCGTGCCACCAGAATTGCCGGTGCGCCGCATCGCGCGGATCACACTTGCCGTGCCAAACGTTGACGAGGTGGCAGCGGAATACCAGCGCCGCTACGAGCTTGCCGCTGGGCCGCTGAGCGATGCGCCGCAGCTCGGCGGCAAGCTCCGGCTGATCGCAACTGGCGACGGTGAGATCGCGCTTGTCGAGCCGATCGGCGCGGGCTTGGCGCGCGACATGCTGGAACGTCGTGGTCCCGGGCCGTTCCAACTGACACTCGAGGCGATCGACATCACCGCGGCGCACCGCTTCCTTGCGGCGCGTGGAGTCGGAGTCTCGGCGGTCACCGCTCGTGACGACGGCCGGCCGGCGTTCACGTTCGATGCGGCGGATGCCCACGGTGTCGCGTTCGAGGTCGTCGGCTGAGCAGGGGGTCGGTGCTCTCGTGGCGTTGGCCGTCCTCCGATCCCGCCGGGCCCTCCCACGACGCCGGGCAAGGATTCTCACCCTCATGCCGACATGTGCGAGACGATCGTCGACGCCCGAAGAAGGCGGATGAGCAGATCGGCGGGTTCGTCCAGCGGCCGCTGGGCAGGAGCTGTCCGAGGTGGTCGATGTTGGCAATGGCGCCGTGATGAGCGACCCTGAGCACGCCGCCATGCCCTTCGTTCGCGTCTCGATCGCCCATCATGTCGCCTGCGAGCAGATCACCGAGAGCGGCCAGCGCCGCACCGGCCCCACCCGGGCGAACGCGACGACATCGCCTCGGTCGGATCCTCCGCCGCCCACAACACGCCTACCCGCTGATCCTCCGGCACCCCGAGCCGGCTGACGATCGGGGTAGCGCAAGCGCCTCCTCGAGAATGGATACTCCGCTGCGGGATGCGCGGGCACTCGCGCCCACCATGTTTCGCGCCTATGCCGAGCCGACAAGCCGGCAGCTCATGCCGCTGGCGGCATCGAGTACTCGGTCTCCAAGGTGCGCTGACGCGAGGCAGGACCATCGAGACACCACGGTCGCCTCGCGAATGCCCGCGACGCTCCTCGGCCCGGACGTCCTGACTGAGCCCCAGCGGGCGATCCCGCCTCGAAAGGAGCACGAAGAACGGCAAATCCCGCGCCGCCGAGCGCAGCAACCGCGCTTGCCCCCGGGCGAACGATGACCGATCATGCGGAGGGAGGAAGGATGCAGTTTCAGCCGAACGAGCGGGCCGGCGGAGCCGCGCCGCCGCCTCTCGAAGAGATCCAGCGGCGGGTGATGCGCTTCTTGCGGGAGGAAGCTGGCTTCGCCCAAGTGTTCACGATCAACCGCGCCGGCTTTCCGGTCGGTCGGACGATGGTCGCACCGATCAACGACGACTGGTCCGTCGATCTCGTCCAGCGCAACGTCCACAAACGGATTGCCCAATGGCGACGGGCGCCGCAGACCGAAATCGTCTGGGTGGGGGCTCCGCACCGCAGCAACCGCAACCTCCGTCCCCACGTCTACGACTGGCTCGTTCAAGCGCCGCGCGTCGTCTTCCTGCGCGGGGTGGCTGAGTTCTTGAGCGACGATGAACTTGTGGCGTGCTTCGAGCGGCAGACCGCGATCAACGTGGCCGAGGGGCGCACTCTCGCACCGGTACGGGACCGTGCCAACATCATCGCCGAGCTGGTCGGTGTCCACATTCGGCCGCTGCAGGTGCGCGCCGAAGGGTTCGGCGGTGGACCAGAGAGCTACACCTGGGAGGTGACATGACCGTCAAGGCGCTCGTCGGCTATGACCTGATGCCGGGCATCACACCCGAGGAATACGACCGCTGGCTGTGGGAGATCCACGTGCCGGACATCCTTGCCAACCCTTACATCGAGAAGATTGTGTTCAACACGGTCGTTGAGCCGGTGACGTCGACGAGCGGCGGGGCGGCATCGGTCGAACAGACGGTGAAGCTGTACCGCATCGCTGAGATGCACTATCGCGACCTCGAGCACTACCGGAAGTACCGGGAGTGGTTCGACGAGCACCCGATCCCGGAAGAGCGAGGCCCGAAGGGACGGAGCGATTTCAAGTTCTATCTCGTCTGTACGGTTCAGGAGGCGACCCGCGCCTAACGCGGTGCGATCAATCACCGACGTGTGTCACAGCGTGTGGTATCGTTGCTAAGATCGAACGGCGTGGCGGCCCACCGCCTCGCCCGTTGGGGTCGGAGCCATGCAGCCAGCCATTGGCAGCCTCGTCGGCGCATTCCGTCTCGAAAGCGTCGTCGGCGCCGGCCGGTTCGCGACGGTCTATCGGGCCGTCCACGTCATCAGCCAACGCGTCGTTGCCCTCAAGGTGCTCGACCCCGAGCGGACCGCCGATCCGGCGGTTGCCGAGCGCTTCGCCGCCACTATGCCCGCCGTCGCTCGGCTGCAGCATCCGAATCTGCCGCCGATCGAGCAGTACGGCCAAGTGGACGACGTTCTTTACTTCGCCACGCCCCTAGCAAGTGGCGGCTCGCTCGCCCCGATTGCCCGCGCTCCGCTCGATCACCAGAGCCTGATCCGGGCGATCGCCGACGTTTCGGCCGCGCTCGATGCGGTGCATGGCGCGGAGATGGTCCATGGCGACGTCCGGCCAAACAACGTGCTCATCGCAGTGCCCGGTCGCCTTTGGCTCGCCGACTTGGGGCTGGCGAACATCTTCGGCGTCGTCAACGTCGTGCCAATCCGGTACCAGCCGCCCGAGATCTTGCTGCAAGCGTCCCCGCTGACGCCCGCCAGCGATGTGTTCTCGTTCGGTGTCCTCACCTACCAGCTTCTTAGCGGGCGGCTGCCGTTCCCGGCAGAGCGACTGGAAGACGCGATACGCGAGCGCGTGAGCGGTCCGCCTCCGCTCTCGGCTTGGCGCGCCGATATTCCGCCCGTCGTCGACGAGCTGCTGGCGCGAGCGCTCGACCCGGCGCCGGGGCGGCGCTTCCCCAGCTCAGGCGAACTGACGAGTTCCCTTGCGAGAGCGCTCGGCATCCCGTTTCTGCCGCCTCAGACACCCCTGCCGCGCGTCTGGTCTGGCAATATCCCGCTCGTCGAAGACAGCGTCGCTGCCGACCTGCCACCTCCTGTCATCGACCCGGCGCCGGTCATCGAGTCGGTCGTGCTGCCCGCGCCCACCATCCTCCCGGGCTCACCACCCGGCGCTGGAATACCGTCTGGGGGGACACCACCGACCGTCGTCCCAGCTGCGCAGGTCTCTGTCGCGTCAGCATTCCCCCTACCCGCCGCTACCCCCGCCGCCAAGCGGCCCGATCACGTCGATGACGATCGACGGGGCACCGCGAGCCTGGCGCAGTGCGCTCGCCGCCGTCCTTGCGGTGGCGGGCGGCTTCGTTCTCGCACTCTGCTTCGGCGGAGCAATCGTCGCCGGCGTGCTGGCGAGCGCGGGCGGTGGCCTTCCGTTCATTCCACGCGGCGCGACGACAACGCCGGCTGTCGCCGCCGGCAGCCCAAGCCCCGGGCCGACCGAGACTCCCGCGCTGTTGACCGCCACCCCGAGTGCGAGTGGCGGCGTTGCCGCGACCAATCCGGAGCCGACCGAAACACCCGAACCTACGCCCGAGCCGACCGAGACGCCGCGGCCCGTCCCGACGAACACGCCGCGGCCGACCAGCACCCCGCCCCCACCGCCGACCAACACTCCACCTCCACCGCCTACGAACACGCCACGCCCCCAGCCGATCACAGGCTCATTCCAAGAGGTAGGGGCGCAGGTGAACCCGCAGCTTCGGTTCTTCGAGGCGCCCTGCTCACCATCGGCGACCGGAACCTATGGGACGTCATTCCCGGCAGCAGCGGTTCGCTGCATCCATGCCGAAGTGGCGGTGACCTATCCGTCCTCGGCCGTCGGCAGCACGGTCATTTTCAGTTGGTCGATGACCGGTCCGCAGAACGTCAGCGGGCAAAGCCAACGGACAATCTCGGCGGCAGGGCCGACGAGTCATACCTATCTCTTCAATTTCACCACTCCGGGTTCAGCAGTGCCCGGCCAATACCGCGTCGTCGTTGTGAGCGGCGGCCGACAAGTCGCCTCGGGGACGTTCTCGTTCTTCTAACGCCCCGAGGTGAGGACATGAAATCACGTATTCTGTCCACAGCATAGTCCATTGGTACCCAGTCATACTCAGTGGATGCGAAGAAAACTCCGGCTTCCATATCGCGCAAGAGCGTGGTAAAGTTGTGAAGCGTGAAATCTGAGCACCGAGGGAGGTGAAGAACCGAACAGGGTAACGACAGAGTACCCCCCGGTATCCCCGGGGCGCGGTCGAGCATAGTGGCGCCATGAATCGATCGAGGGAGATTTTTCGCATGACAAGCAGCACCTCGCTCAGAATCCGTCGGCTCTCCGGAATCGCGCGAGCAGTGTCAGCAGCGCTCGTGGTTGGCGCACTTGTGATGGGCACGGCCGTGCCGAACGCGTCCGCCACTCGTCACGACACGACCAACGCCGGCCATTGGGATTACTGTGGCGATCCCTTCAGCAGCGATCACAACCGGCCGGGCCTCTACCTCTACTAGCATCCCAACTTCCAAGGGAAGTGCTCGCGTCTCGTCTTTAGCGTTCCCAACCTCGAGTTTTCGGCCTATGTCGGTGGCCTAGCCTCGTCGATGCGAGTCGTGGTGCCATTCGGTGCATCGATGGGGATCACGCTCTACCCCGGTCCCTTTTATGGCCCGGAACCTTTCCCTGAGTTCGTCGCCGGTTCCTTCGGAGGCGCTTCGACCGCTGGGTTTGTCCGTGTGTATAGCTACTCCGATTTCGCTCAATTACCCGTGATCCGCGGCGGCGTCCCGACTACCCGGAACATTTCTGACAAGATCAAGTCAGTTGGGATCGCGCTTCGGTCGTCGGCGGCTGAGTACTCGCTACCAGTCTTCGGTCCAGAGTGTCCCCCGGTCGGTCGATTCTGCTGGACCTCCAGTTCAAATCCGGTCGTCTACGGCTCGCGCGGCGCGACGTACGTGAGCAACCGCAACGCATGGACCGGGCCGGTCGATCTCTGCTCCATCTGGAAGGTTGGCTGCGGCCCGAATCCGACCGGCACCGAGCAAGGCGCACCAGCGTCGGGTAGCGGCGACACGCCCCCAGCTACCGGGAGCGATGGCCGGCTGATCGTCGACTCGATCCGCGACGGAGACCGAGGCACCACCGATCGGCTCTTCATCCCGTGGTCGCAGTCCCTCAGCAGCTAAGCCGACTCAGCATTTCGCGCATGCCCCCGGCCTCTGGTCGGGGGCTTTTCATTGCCGCCGCGGTTGCCACATCCACGTTGCTTGGGGGCCCTCGGCACCGGTTTCTGGAACACCTCGGGGCCTGCCACGGCGTGCCACGCTAGGGCATGGTAAAGGGGGTCAGGCCGGCGCCGGAACCGCGTCCGCCGAGCAAGCGATGGCAACCATGCCAGCTCGCGTGCGTTACGGCCGGCCCCGCTCCCGCCAGACCGCGATCGTCTGCTGCAGACCGTCTTCGTACGTCGGGAAGCGCGGCGACCACCCCAGACAGGCACGCGCAAGATCGTTCCGGACGGTCGTCGTGGTGGCGAGCAGCACCTGCTGCGGATGCCAGATGAAATGCCGGAACAAGAGCCGGAGCGCCGGCGGCAGGTGGCCCGGCCGGGGAAACCCGAGCAGCGCAGCGAAGCGGTCGATCACCGTGCCGAAGTTGACGGGATGACCGTCGACGACGTTCAAGACCGGGGGCGCCGGCCAGGACTCGACGATCCGCAACAGCGCTTCGGCCGCATCCTCGAAGTGCAGCCAATTGCCGAGGGTGTGCTCCGGTCCAGCGTAGTAGGGCCGGAACAGTTTGAACGAAGTGACATAGCGCGACAGATCTTTCGACTGCGGCCCGTAAAGGAATCCGAACCGGACACGGCAGGAGGGGACACCTCCGCGCTCGACGATACGCTCGGCCGTGGCGGCAGCGTCGAACACCCGATCGTTCGGCGGCGCAATCGGGGTTGCTTCCGTGGCGTCGCGCGACTCTCCGTAGAGCGCAGCGTAGCTGCCGGCGACCAAATACCGCACTCCCGCAGCCTGCGCTGCTTCAACAACAGCGCTCGTCTCACGCGGCAGCCGCCGCGCCCAACCGCGCCAAGCGCGGCCGTCGTGGAGCAGGGTATTCGTCACCTGCTGCGACAGGTGGAGGACGGCATCCGCGCCGCGAAAGACGTCAACCAGTCCACGTGCGCGCTCGGTGTCGGCCACGACGGGATGGCCGCCAGCCTGCCGGACTCGGTCGGCACGACGCCGATTCCCGACAATGGCCGTGACCTCGCATCCGGCACGAACGAACGTTTCGGTGACAACAAGGCCGAGCTCGCTGTCGCCCCCGGTCACGACGACCCGGCGACCGACCGGCGGCGAATCACCTCGCTGCATGGCTTCTTCCGGCATCTCCCCTGCTCATGATCGTACCGCACGCTGTCACGCCGGCCGGACGCGCCGATACAATGCGACGGTGGGCCCGCACGATCGGGAGAGGATCGAGATGACCGACAACCCCTTGCGTGCAGGGGACGGGAATGAGCGCGTCGCGCCGCCGGCGGTGCTGGTCATTTTCGGTTCGACCGGCGACCTTGCCCACCGCAAATTGCTGCCGGCGCTCTACAACCTGTTGGTGGACGGTCTCTTGCCGTCCTCCTTCGCCATCGCCGCCGTCGGCCGGCGGGCAGAGACCGACGACGACGTTCGCGCCCAGGCGCGTCAGTCCGTCGCCAACTTCTCACGGCGTCGGTTGGACGAGGATCGATGGCGGCGCTTTGCCGCGATGCTCCGCTACGTCCAAATGCAGCTCGACGCACCGGACGACTACGCACGTCTTGCCCAGTTCCTTGCCGCTCTCGATGTGGAATGCGGGACGCGGGGCAACCGCCTCTTCTATCTCTCCGTCCCGCCGAGTCTCTTTCCCGTCATCGTCGAACGGCTGGGCGACGCTGGCCTCGCGCGTGAGCACGACAATTTCGTCCGCATCATTGTCGAGAAACCGTTCGGTCACGACCTGGCAAGCGCTGTTACCCTGAACGAGCAGATCCACCGTGTCTTTGCCGAGCGACAGGTGTTTCGGATTGACCATTACCTTGGCAAAGAGACAGTGCAAAACCTTCTGGTGCTACGCTTCGGCAATGGCATCTTGGAGCCAATCTGGAACCGGCGCTACGTTGACCACTGCCAAATCACCGTCGCGGAGACCCTCGGCATTGGCTCGCGCGCCGCGTATTACGAAGAAGCGGGCGCCCTGCGCGACATGGTCGCCAACCACATGATGCAGTTGGTCTCGTTGGTGGGGATGGAGCCGCCGGTCGACCTGCACGCCGACTCCGTGCGCGACGAGAAGGTCAAGCTGCTCCGGTCGATTGAGCCGATCGGACCGGCGCAGTTCGCGACGGTGGTGCGCGGTCAGTATACCGCCGGCTGGCTGGGCGGTCAGCCCGTCCCCGGCTATCGCGAGGAGCCGGGCGTTGCCCCGACCTCCACCACCGAGACCTATTTCGCGGTGCGGCTGACAATCGACAATTGGCGCTGGGCAGGCGTGCCGTTCTATCTGCGCCACGGCAAGCGGCTGCCGAAACGGGTGACGGAGATCGCGATACAGTTCAAGCAGCCGCCGCGCCAATTCTTTCAAACACCGGGCGAAGAGCCGGCGCCGAACGTCCTCGTGCTGCGCATTCAGCCAGACGAAGGGATCTCCTTGCGGTTGGTGGCCAAGCAGCCGGGGCCGGCGATACGGCTCCAGAACGTGACGCTTGACTTTCTCTACCGCACCGCGTTCGACGTCGAGCCGCCGGAGGCGTACGAGCGGTTGCTCCTCGACTGCTTGCTCGGCGATTCCACCTTGTTCGCGCGACGAGACGAGATCGAAACGATGTGGCGAATCTACGACGCGGTACTCGCCCGTCAGCACGACGACCCGGCGCTCGCCATCCATCCCTATCCAGCGGGAAGCTGGGGACCTGCAGCGGCCGACGCGTTGATTGCCGCCGACGGACGCGCGTGGCGGCGACCGTAGGGAGCGCCGATGACCGACTCTTATGCCGCAACGTGGAGACAGACCTTCGCTTCGACGGTCGGCGTCGAGGATGCACTGACCGAGCTCAGTTGCGAGGCGGCGCGGGCGCTCGAGGTTGGCCCGGCAGCGACCGCCCGGATGCACAATCTCGTCGCCATCTCGACGGACACCGCTTCGCACGCCGCCGTTGATCGCGTGCTGGCGGCCATGGCCGAGGTCCACCCATCGCGCTTGGTGCGGGTTCGACTCGACCCCGCCGCACCAGACGGCGTGCAGGCGCAGGCATCGGTGCGCTGCCACGTCGAGGGCGACCTTCGCTGCCCGATCGTCTATGAAACAGTCGAAATTGCGACCGGCGGCAACGCGGGACGCCACCTTGCGGAAATCGTCGCACCGGTGCTCGAGGCTGATTTGCCGGTGGTCCTCTGGTGGACGGGGCACCCCCCATTCGGCGATCCTGCGTTCGAGGAGCTGCTTCCCTTGGTCGACCGACTGCTCCTCGACTCAGCCGCGCTCGGCTCGACAGGGTTGCGAGCGCTCGCCGACGTGCTGCCGACCAGCCCGCCTGTCGTCGATCTCGCCTGGGGGCGGCTCCGGCCGTGGCGGGAGACTATCGCCGCCGCCTTCGACCACCCTCCGCTCGACAGTGCGATCCGAGAGGTGCGCGCCGTTGAGATTGACGTTGCAGGAGCATCGGTCGAGGGGCGCTTGTTGGCGGGCTGGCTCGCCGTCAAACTCGGCTGGCAGGTGGCCCGGCCACTGGCCGGCGGCCGCGTCGGGCGCGGCGCCTTTGTACGGTCCGGCGCCGTTATCCCCCTCGTGCTCGCCAAGGAGGATGGCCCAGCCGCCATCCGGCGCCTCGCCATCGAAGCTGGCGGCTATCATCTTGCGCTTACCGCCCGCGGCGACTGGGCGGACGTTCGGCTGGCGCGGGACGACCTCCTGCTCAGCGAACAGCGTCTGCCGCTGGTCATCCCCGACGATGCCACGCTTGTTTCGCGGGCATTGATGCGCGGCGGTCGAGACAGAGATTGGGAGGCAGCGATGAGCGTCACGGCAATCTTGGTGAGTCCGTGAACGGCGATCGACGCGGCACGGTCGTCGTCCTCGGGTCGCCGGCGGAGCTGGCGCAGGAAGCGGCGCAGCGGATCACCCACCTCGCCCAAGCGGCGATCGACGCGATGGGCGTCTTTCGGATCGCGCTGTCCGGCGGCACAACACCGCGCGCCACGCACGAAGCGCTCGCCAGCGAGCCGTTCCGTTCGCAGATCAACTGGTCGAAGGTCGAGGTGTTTTGGAGCGACGACCGCGCCGTGCCCCCCGACGACCCGGAAAGCAACTACCGGATGGCCGTCGAAACGCTCCTTTCCAACGTTCCGATCCCGGAGCAGTCGATCTACCGGATGCCAACCGACCGGCCGGACCTCGCGGCCGCTGCCGCCGAGTACGAGGCAACCATCCGACGCGTCTTCGGCGAACCATCAGGAATTCCGGTGTTCGACGTGATGATCCTCGGCCTCGGGGACGACGGTCACACCGCCTCCCTCTTTCCCCACTCGCGCCAGCTCCATTCGGGCGAGAGACTGGTGGTCGATGGCGACCCGCCGCTTCCCGGTACCGCCGGCCCCTCGCCAAGCGTGCCGCGCCTCACCTTTACCCCGCGGTTGATCAACGCAGCGCGCGAGCGGATCTTCCTCGTCGAAGGAGCACAGAAAGCTGAGCCGGTGCGCAACGTGCTTTACGGCCCTTGGCAGCCCGAGGTCTGGCCAGCGCAGTTCATCACCGGGGGAGCGACGTTGCCACTCTGGCTGATCGACGAAGCGGCGGCATCGCTCCTCCCCGACCGCCGGTGAACCGGCCGGCGGGCGGGACCTCTGCCGCGCCCTACTGCGATCCTCGCCGACGGCATGGATAGCGAAGGATTCCACCCTGCCGTTCCGCTCGGCGGCGCCCTCGTGCTGCTGCTCGTGCAGCTCGTGATCGCGCCGATCGCCGCCTTCGTCCTTATCGCGCCGCTGTTCACGCTGCTTGCGGGCGTGCCGAGTGTCGCCTTCAATCGCGGCGCAGGGCTGGGGCTCGTCAGCATCGTGGGGGGGCTGCTCACGATCGGGGCGCTCTGGGTGTTTGCGCGGCGCTGGCCGGCGCCGCGCGAGGCGCTGGCGCTCGTGCCGGGGCGGCTGCCATGGTGGGTTGCCCCGCCAGCGGTGCTCGGGCTGGCGATCGCGATCGATATGGTGACGGCGTTCGCCGGCCGACCGATCATCCCGGAGCAGCTCGCTCCCCTCTTCAGCGGCGGCGTTGATTCGCTCTTGCTCGCGATTGCCATCGTGGCCGCGGCACCGCCGGTCGAGGAATTGGTCTACCGGGGAGCGCTCTATGGTGCGCTTGAGGCGCGTTGGGGCGTCCGGCTGGCTTTCGGTGTGACGACGGTGCTGTTCGCCCTCGTGCACGTCGGGACGTACGGGGCAGACCTGTGGGCGCTCGGTCAGCTGCTGCTGCTGGGCGGTCTATTGACGTGGCTGCGTGCCGCATCCGGCTCGCTCGTCCCATCGCTCATCGGCCATGGAGTAGCAAACGCCTATGCAACGGCGCTCATCCTACTGACGCGCTAGGGCTGAGCCCAAAACTGATAAAATCGAACCAGAGGGTACTGTCGGGAACAATGCCGCGCCCGAGTGGCCGGCCGGGAGCGACGATGAGCGACGAAGCGACTGCCGCCGAGTACAAGCGCAAAGGCTTTAGCAACCTTGTTGGGTTCGGCGAACGGCCCGGCCTCGTGTTGATCGACTGGGTCGTCGGCTTCACCGACCCGGCCTGTCCGCTCGGCGCAAATTTCGACCGCGAGGTCGAGGCGACGCGCCAACTTTTGGCGGCGGCGCGCCAAAAGCGCATTCCGATTGCCTACACGACCGTGGTCTATGACCACGGGTTTCAGGATGCTGGCTGGTTCATCAAGAAAGTGCCAGCGCTCGCCAATCTGGAATCCGGCTCACGGTGGACCGAAATCGATCCGCGCCTCGCGCCGCTGCCCGGCGAGCATGTGCTGGTGAAGAAATTTGCCAGCGGCTTTTTTGGCACTAATCTTGCGTCCCTGCTGACCGGCCAGCGCTGCGACACGCTCATCATCTCGGGTGTCACGACCAGCGGCTGTGTCCGGGCGACGGCGATCGACGGCGTTCAGAACGGCTTCCGGACGATCGTCGTCCGCGAGGCAGTGGGAGACCGGGCACCGGGGCCGCACGAGGCGAATCTCTTCGACATCCATGCCAAGTATGGGGATGTCGTATCGCTCCAAGAGACACTCGACTATCTCGCTGGGTTGCCGGAGTTCCGGTCGCCCGACGCGCTCGAGCGGCCGGCGGCGGCCGCGGTACAACGTTAAGGGGAACGTAGAGTGATGAATTCCAACGGGTCTTCCTCGGACTACAAGATGCCCTTGGAGGGCATCCGCGTTGTCGAGTTCGGCAGCCTGTTGGCTGGCCCATTTAGCACCCGTTTCTTTGCCGATTTTGGCGCGGAAGTGATCAAGGTCGAAGCGCCCGACGCGCCGGACCCGATGCGCGATTGGGGGCCGGCGAAATATAAGGGCCGGGCGCTCGTTTGGCCGGTCCAGTCGCGCAATAAGAAAGTGGTCACCATCAACATGCGAAAGCCGGAGGGGCAAGAGCTGGCCCGTCGCCTGATCGATAAGGCCGACATGGTCGTCGAGAACTTCCGGCCGGGCACACTGGAGCGCTGGGGCTGCGGCTACGAAGAGCTGAGCAAGCGCAACCCGGGGCTCATTTTGATCCACGTCTCTGGTTACGGTCAGACCGGCCGCTATCGCAACCGGGCTGGTTTCGGCTCGGCCTCGGGAGCGATGGGCGGCCTGCGCTTCCTGACCGGCTACCCCGACCGCCCGCCAACGCGCGTTGGCCTTTCCCTCGAGGACTCGCTCGGCTCGTGGCAGGCCGTGATCGGCGGTCTGCTGGCGCTGCGGGCGCGCGACCTGAACGGCGGCAAGGGGCAAGAGGTCGACGTCTCGATCACCGAAGCGGTCTTCGCCATGACCGAGGGCGCGATCCCGGAATACGCCTTGACCGGTTACATCCGCCAGCGTCAGGGCTCGACCCTGCCCGGCGTCGCCCCGTCCAACATCTACGAGGCGAAGGACGGTATCTGGATGGTGATTGCCGCCAACGCCGATAACCCGTTCAAGCGACTTTTCGAGTTGATGGGCATGCCCGAGGTCGCGAACAACCCGAAGTACATGAGCCACGAGGGGCGGTGGGAGGATCGCGACCAGCTCGATGAATGGATCGGCGCTTGGGCGAAGCAGCACACCTCGGAAGAGATCACCAAGCTGTTGGAAGAAGCCGGGGTGCCATCGGCACCGATCTACAGCGCCAAAGAGATCTATGAAGACCCCTATTTCTGGGAACGCGAGTCGATTATCGAGGTGGAAGACCCCGACCTTGGCAAGATTCCGATGCCCGGCGTGATGCCGAAGCTCCGCGGTACGCCCGGCAAGGTCAAGTGGACCGGCCCCGGCAAGCCGGGGATGCACAACGACGAGGTGTTCCGCAACGTGGTCGGCCTGACGGACGAGGAACTGGCAGACTACAAAGCCCGAGGCATCATATGAACATTCCCCCCAAAGTGACCCTCATCGACGTCAGCGCCCGCGACGGCCTGCAGAACGAGGCGGAGATCCTCACGCCCGCCCAGCGCGCGGAACTCGTCCAGCGCGTCAGTGCCGCCGGGCTGCCCGAGCTGGAGTTCGGCTCCTTCGTCTCGCCGAAGGCTGTCCCCCAGATGGCCGGCGCCGATGAAGTGTTCAAGACTGCGGTCCGCAACCCAGCGGTGCGGTATCACGGCCTCGTCCCGAATATGCGGGGGTACGAAAACGCTGTCGCCGCCGGCGTTACCGATGTTCGCCTCGTCGTCGCGGCGTCCGCACCGCTTCACGAGGCAAATTTCCGCCGCACGATCGACGAGTCGCTCGCCGACCATACCCAGATTGTCGCTCGGGCAAAGCAAGATGGCGTCCACATCGAAGCCGTGATCGGCGGCTCCTTCGGCGATCCGTTTGTCGGGCGGACGCCGGTGAGCGCCGTGATGCACTGTGTCGACCACTACTACGCGATCGGTGTGCGGGACATCAGCGTCGCCGATACGGTGGGCATGGGCACGCCGAAGCAGGTCGCCGAGGTCATCACCACCATCCAGCGCACCTACCCCGATGTGACGCTCGGCACGCACTTCCACGATACCCGCAACACCGGCTTCGCCAACGTCATCACGGCGCTCGATCTTGGCGTCCTGCGCCACGATGCCTCGTTGGGAGGCACGGGGGGCTGTCCCTTCGCGCCGAAAGCGGGCGGCAACATCTGCCTCGAGGATTTGGTGCAGATGCTCTACGGGATGGGTGTTGACACCGGGATCGACCTCGATGGCCTGATCGAGAGCGCCCGCTGGCTCCAAGGAGTGCTCGGAAAGCCGCTTCCAAGCCGGATGCTCAAGGCGGGGCCGGTCTACCCGGTATTCAAGCCGGTCAGCGCCACTCCGGCCGCTGCCTCCTCGTGAACCGGATCGTCCGCGCCGTGCCACGCCCGGCGCCGGACATCCTCGCGACGCTCGCCAGCGTCCCCACCCAGGCTCTCGCGGCGAGCCACGCGCTCGGCGCAGAGTGCGTCATCGACCCGGCAATCCGCCCGCTGCGGAGCGGCATGCGCATTTGTGGGCCTGCGCTTACGGTTCGTCCTGACGTCCCCTCCATCCTGATCCCGCTGTATGCGCTTCGCTTTGCCCAGCCGGGCGATGTCCTCGTGATCGATGCCGACGGGCGGCTGGACGTTGCCGTCTGGGGCGCCGGGATGACGCGGGCTGCCCACGCGGCCGGCATCGCCGGTGTCATTGTCGATGGCGCAGCCGTCGACCGCGAAGCGCTCGCCACCGCGGATGTTGCCGTCTACGCCCGGGGAGTCTCGCCGGCAATCAACTTCGACCCCCGTCCCGGATCGATCAACGTCGGAGTGCTGTGCGGCGGCCGGCCGGTTGATCCGGGCGACCTGATTCATGCGGACGGTGATGGCGCTCTCGTCATTCCCCGCGACCGCATCGAGGAGGCGATCGAGGCGGCTCGCTGGTGGCGAGAGCACGTCGCCGCTTGGAGCGAGGCGATTCGCAGCGGCCGCACGCTCTTCGAGGCGCTCGGCTTCGACCGTGAGGTTGAGCGGCTGGGCATCCCAGAAGAGTGACCGACCAGCGGCGACGCGCTAGCGGGCCGGACGACTCGGTCGCTGCGCGAGCGCAGCAAGCGCCTCGCCTTTCCCGGAGCGGACACCGCAGTGCCGCCGTTCCTTCGCCTGCCGCCGGTGCGTCCCCCGCTTCACCCGCCACCGCTTCGACCCCCCAGCACTGGCTGCCCGCGGCCGAGGCCGCCGCAGTCATCCTGCTTACCATCGTCGCACTGGCGGTTCGGCTGCTCTGGTTGGACGAGATCCCGCCCGGACTGTTCTACGACGAAGCGTACAAAGGGCTGGATGCGCTTCAGATGCTGCGAGAACGCAGCTTGCCGATGTTCTTTCCCGGCAATTTTGGACGTGAACCGCTGTTCATCTGGATCCTCGCCGGGGCCCAGGCACTATTCGGCGCAGAGCCGATCGTCCTTCGGACGACCATCGTGGTGCTGGCAGCCCTCACGGTGCCGGCCCTCTATTTGGCGACGCGCGAGCTGCTTGGCCGACTGCCAGCGCTGTTCGCAGCTGCGGTGCTTCCCTTCACCCTCTGGCATCTCGTGGTGTCGCGCGTCGCGCTGCGATTTGTGCTGTTGCCGCTCGTCGAATGCTTGGCAATCTGGTTGCTGGCGCGAGGGATGCGCACCGGTCGACGACGCGATTTTGCGTTCGCTGGCTTGTTCGTCGCCGCCTGCCTCTACACCTATACCGCGGCACGAATGCTGCCGCTGCTCCTTGCTGTCGGCGCGCTCGGGGCGCTAATCCTTCGACCGAAGCTTGCACTGGCGCGCTGGCGACCTGCCCTCCTCACACCGGCCGTCGCCATACTCGCTCTTCTGCCGCTTGGGCTGTACTTTGTCCAGAATCCGCTCGCCTTCGGCGGGCGGGTCGATCAGGTCGTCGCCGGCTGGGAGCCGGTTGTCGATCCACGGTTTGGGCCCGGCGATCCTGGGACGATTCGCGAGAACCCCGTCCGGACAGCCCTGATGTTTTGGGTTGCGGGAGACCAGAATTTGCGGACGAACGTGCCGGGCCGACCGGTCTTCGACCCGGTGCTGGGCATCGCCTTCGCGATTGGCATCGGCGCGGCGCTCGCCGGCAGCCGCCGACCGGCAGGACTCTTCACGCTCGCTTGGCTCGGAGTCATGCTGCTCCCCTCAGCGCTGAGCACCTACGCGCCGCACTATGCCCGCGCCATCGGGGCACTTCCGCCAGCCGCCGCGCTGGCAGGGCTTGGTCTGGCAACGGTGGCGCAGGCCGGAGCGCGGTTCGGACGCGCCGGGGCCATCGCCGGTCTCGCGGTTGCGCTCGCGGCATTGCTCTTCTCGGCGCGACTGGCGCTCGCCGACTATTTCGACGTCTGGGCCAACGACCTCGGCACCTATCGGGCCTTCGATACCGGCATCTGGGAACTTGGCCTCGCGATGCGCGCTCTGCCCAGTGAGACGACCCTGTACGTCTCGCCAATCCCCGGCGACCACCCGACACTCGCCTATGCGAGCCGCCGCAGCGACATCCGCGGCTACGACGGCCGCGCCGGCATCGTCCTCTCACCACGCGGCTCGGCGGCCTACGGCGTGATCGTCGACGTCGATCGGACGACGGAGCCGATGCTCGGGGACGCCTATCCCGGATCGAGCCCGCGATTCATCGCGCTCGACCCGGGGGCGCAGCCATGGGCCGTGCTGACCCCGGTCGACGGCGCACCACAGATCGCTCCACGACGCCGCCTCGACGCTCGATTTGCCGTCGCCGGACAGCTCATCGGCGTCACGCTTCCCGATCGGCTTGAAGGGCGAACGCTTGACCTCACGCTCTACTGGCAGGCGAACGGACCAACCGCGCAGCCGCTCACCGTTTTCGTCCAGCTCTTGGATGGGACCAACCGAGTCGTTGCCCAGCACGACGCTCAGCCCCTCGCCGGGAGCTACCCGACAGTGCGATGGCACCGCGATGAAATCGTGGTCGAGCGAATTCAGCTGGCCCTGCCCCGTGATCTGCCGGCCGGGGAGTATCGGCTCATCGCCGGGCTTTATGACCTTGCGACCGGCGAGCGAACCGGCGCGGTGGGCGCTGACGCGATCGGCGACGCCGTGCTGCTCGATCGGTTGCGCCACTGACTCGGACACGACCTGCCCGGACGCCCGGCCAGCGCAACGAAGGTGCACCGTCCGACAGCACCCGCGCTGACGTCGCTGCGGAGCAGCCGTTGTAGCGCCCCACTCTTGGGTTCGGGACTCAGGGAGGGGCACAGGCGCGAAGAGCCACCGGGACAGGCGAGGTTGCCCGGCGGCTCAACTGAATTGGAGCGCCCTAGTACGGCCGGTAGGGCGCGTATGGCTGAGGCAGGCCGTAGGACGGGTGGCCTGGATGGCCGAAATACGGCTGTTGTGGGACGAAGGGGCCCCACGGCACGAGAGGCGGCGGGACAGTGCCCGGCTTGATCGGCACCACGCCATAGGGGCAGCTCCACGGCACGCCCGTGAAGACGCCGTCTGCCCAGAGCGAGACAAACCACAGGCAGCCTTCGCGTCCGCGCTCTTGATAAGAGCGGATCAGCGGCACCGGAGCATCGTGACGCAGCGGAATAACCGGGTAGGGGCAAATCCAGGGGACGACCATATACGAGCCGTCGGACCATTGGGAGACATAGGTAAAACAGCCATTGCGGGCGACTTCGGAATAGACGCGGGTAACGACGATAAGCCCTTGCGCGTTCGATGGGGCCGGCGAAATGGCCATGGCCGAAAGCCCCACGATCGCGGCGAGGGCAGCCGAGACGAGACGCCGCATACTTCCTCCTCGGCCGGGGCAACCAGCACCCCGGCTCTGCCAGCATGTCTGCTTGGCTACTGTATCAGCAGGCCCGCCTTCCCGGCAAGGCGCCGGTCGCATCACCTGCCGTTAGAGCCACTCGACCTTCCGGAACCAGAAGAACACCCCCGCCGCCACACCGACCATTACACCAAACACGACAGACGCCCCCCACGGCTCGTGCAGGAGCGGAAGGTTCTCAAAGTTCATCCCGTAAATGCCGGTGATCAAGGTGACAAGCATCAAGATGGTGGCATACGCCGTCATCCGCTTCATTACGTCATTCAGGTTGTTCGAGACAATCGTGAGCGAGACATCGGCAATCGTGACGATCAGATCGCGCTGGGCGTCGATCGAATCCAGCACGCGTTGCATATGGTCGTAGACATCCTGGAAGAAAATGGAAGTCTGAGCGCCGAAGGCGGGCGCCTCGTGACGAATGATCTGCAGCAGGACATCGCGGCAAGGGCCAGCAAAGCGGCGGAGCCGCTGCAGATCGATGCGAACCGCCAAAGAGATGTGCAGGTCGCGCATCGCTCGCCCGCGGAACACGGCAGATTCGATCCGCTCGATCTGTTCAGCGAGGACATCCAATACCGGGAAATAGCCGTCGACGATCGTATCGAGCAAGGAATAGAGCATCACGCCGATTCCGCTTGATCCGATGATCGACTCATTCCTCTTCCAGCGTTGAATCGCCTCGTCGATCTCGGGCATCTCTTGCTCGTGGATCGTCACCAGATAGTTCGGACCGGTGAGGATGCGCAGCTCGCGCAAGAAGACGCGCCCACCCACGATCGTCGCAGCATAGAAGACGATAAGCAGCAAGCCCTCGTATTCCGATACCTTCGGCCGCTGAAGCGAGTGACGGATATCATCGACAATCAACGGATGGCAGGCAAAGGAGCGCTGAAGGACGTCAATATCGGCAACGGTCGGGTGCTGCATGTCGAGCCACGTCAGAGCGGCGGTGGCACCGTCGGCGATCTGATCGTCTTCTTGGCGGATTTCGCCATCGCGGTAGACGAATCGCCGCACGATCCGCGGCGCGACCAAACCCTCGTGGCGCGTATGGTTCGATCCGCCCATCACGCGAACGGGGCGAGCCTCCACTGCGCGACTCTTGCGGTCCATCCGTCCAACCCTTCGAGTAGTCGCTCACCCAGCGCACGCAGAGCAGGGCCACTCCGGCGCGTCGGCATCCTCTGCGACACCTGCCTCTCCCCGGCGGCGCTCCTGCTACCATCTTAGGGGAACCTGCGCCTTCGGAGTAGACCGTGCGCGTAGCGGTCATCGACATCGGCAGCAACACGATTCACCTGTTGATCGCGGACTCCGACGGCGACCGGCTCACACCGATCGCGGATCCAAGCCGGGCCCTCTTTCTGGGCCAAGACGTCGCCCGACAGGGCCGGATTTCGCCGGCTCGACTGGGCAAGGCGGTCGCGACGGTTTCCGAATTTTCCGAGCGGGCCCGACGCGCCGGGGCGCAGCGCATCATCGCGCTGGCCACCGAGGCGATCCGGGCCGCCGAGAATGGTGACGAGGTGCTGCGGACGCTGCAGGCGACCGGGCTCCGCGTCGAACGAATCTCTTCCCGGCGGGAGGGCGAGCTCGCTGTGATTGGCGCATCGCTCGACTCCCCGACGCGGGCGCCGGCATTGCTGGCGGACATCGGCGGCGCCAGCACTCAGCTCGTCTGGCTCCACGGGGGGCAGCCGCGAGCGCTGGCGTCGGTGCCGCTTGGTTCGGGCACTCTCGCCGCCGGGCTGCCCGGCGACCCGCCGGGACCAGTCGCGATCGCCGCGCTCGGCGGTCAGATCGTGCCCGAGCTTCAAGCGGCACTCGCCAACTTCGGACCGCTCCCGGTCATTCATCGCCTCGTCGGCGTCGGCGGAACGATCCGCCGCCTCGGCCGACTGGCCGCCAAGGCGGCGCCCCCCGTTGAGACAAGCCGGACGGCGCTGGTGGAGGTGGTGGAATCGCTCTTTCGCGCCCCAGCCGACCAAGTGAGCCGCCGGCTGGACTTGGATGCCCGTCGGGTTGGCACGCTGCGCGTCGGTGGGCTGATCCTGCTCAGCCTGCTCCACCAGCTTGGCAATCCCCGCTTACGGGTCAGCGCCGCTGGCATTCGCGAGGGCGCTGCGCTGTTGTTAGCGCGCGGTGTCGATCCCGCGAGCGACGAGCAGATCGTGCCCTTCGCCACCGCGGGCGCAGCGTAACGCTGCTAGCCGTAGCGTTCGAACAGATCGCCGATCGTTGTGTCGGTGGTTTCGAGCGCGCCGCCCATGAACTCTTCGTGCAGCAGGATCGCGCGGCGGACGCGCCGACGATGAGCGAGAAGACGAGCCAACAGCTCCCAGCGTTTCCGTCGCCGCGCTGCGATCACCCGGTCTTCGATCTCGCGCTCCAGCGCGAGCAGCCGGGCCTGCTCGGACTTGCTAGCCAAGAACATCACGACTCTCCCTTGAGCCGGCGTCGTCGGCGCCGGATAACCCGGCGTGACCTTGACAGCGCCTGACCGACAGCGGCGCATCAGTGCGCCCTGATCCTCGTCCCTCAGTATGGCGTCGGGCAGCACGCTCGTCAAGCGAGCGTGCTGCCTCAGTTGCTGGGCACCCGGCTCGGGAACCACCGGCGGTAATCGGTGCCGACGTTGGCGCGCTCGACTTGCCAGTCTGCGGGATTGGCGGGATCGTAGGTCAGGATCGCCCGTTGGAACGCCTGCACAACGATCTTGCGCCCCGTGATGCTTCCCTTCGACACCGTTGCTTCAACCGGCTCGGTGATCGGCAGGCCGACGTCGTGCAACCATCCGCCGGGAAAGAGATCGCTGCGCGTGATGTATTTCCAGAAGTACGCCGGGACCGTGTGGCCGGGTGCGCTGCGGAGATCCGTCGAGAACGGGATAAACACCGAACCGTCGGGACGCTCGGCGACGTTGCCCGTGTGGCCAGCGGGCGGCGGCACGCGCTTGTCTGCCGTCGAAAGGTCGGCGATGCTCTTGTAGGTCAAGGTCGACGTGTCCCCGCCGATCGGTTGCGTTGCCCCCGCCTGTTGCAGCTCATCGACGAGGAGACCGTACTGGAATTTCCACGCGGGATCCGACTGAGTCGCCGAATGATCTTCGAGACGGCCTTTCTCGAAATATTGCACCTTGCCGCCCACGCCGCCCGGGGCAAAAGCCGGCGAGATTGCACGGCCCAAGAGGCGCGGTCCGTCGTACTTGCTGTAATAGGCCGCAAATTCGCTCGCCGTCGGATGGAAGACGATCGGGGCCGGCGCGGGCGCGGGCGTCGGCCCGGTCGACACTTTGCCGCCGAGCACTGTGGTCGACGCGAGGGGATTCGGCGGATAGCCCATCCCGATCACTTTGCCGTCGCGGTCCTTAGCGCGGACACGGAATTGGTAGGTCTTCTCGAACTGCGCGGGAAAGTCCGGTCGCTCGCCGTAGACCGCCGAGGTCTGCGGCGAGCCAACGATCCAATCGCGCCACTCCCCGCCGTCCTCTTTCACCTGCACGTCGTAGGTCCAGCCGCTGCCTGAGCCGCCGATCGGCGACCATGAGATGGTGAACGGGGCGAGGCTGCCCGGGCCGATCGGGGTGATCGCCACTGCCGGCACACTCTTATCGTCCTCGACGAGGATCTGCACCTCCCCGCCGATGATGAAATCCTCGGGCGCGCACTCGCCGCTAATGCAGCCGAAGTTGTTGTTGTTGGTCGCCGCCGGCAGCTTGAGAAGGTAGCCGCCATTGCTGGCCGTGATTTCGCGGCTCTTCCCAAACTTGTCCATCAGCTTCGCCCGCTGCGTCGACGCCGGGATGAAGATCTCCGCCGGTTGCCCAATGTTGCTCCACGCGATCGTGACCTTGCCTTCCTGAGTGCCCCAGAAGGTGATAGCGTCCCAACCCTTGGCGCCCATCTTGTACTTGCGGCCCAGATTGACGCGGGTCACCAGCTTCGCGCCCGTCAAGTAGTCGACTGCGGTCTGGTAGGCACGATAGGCCGGGCGGATATCCCCGCTGTTGGAAACCAGACCGAAATAATCGGCCGGCTGCTTGGTCGCTGGATCGATGCTACTTGCCCCGTCGTCGTAGAGCTGAAAGATGAAGATCCGCTCGATGCCGGCAGCAAAGCCGTAGGCAAACGCCTGCCAAATAAAGTTCGCGGCCTCGTCGGCGGTCGCCCGGCCCGGGCCGTTCTGACCGGTGCCAACGTTCCAGATCGGCACACCGACTTCGTTCGCCCAAATCGGCTTGGCGAACCCCTTTTGCGCCATCAGCCCATGGAAGCCGTCGAAGCTCGGCTTGCCCACGTAGCCAATCGGCAGGTCAAACAGCGTCGAGGGCCGGCCATACTGGTGGAGCGCCAGCGCGTCGAAGTAGTAATTGTTCTCCTTCGCCGTCGGGTCTTTCGCCAGCACGTCGAGGAAGCGCGGGAACCAATCTTGGTTATTCCAGGTGAACGAGAGTCCGCCCAACAGGACCGTGATCGTCGGGTCGACGCTCTTGAGCGTGCGGTAACTCACCTTCAGGAGGTCGTAGTAGTCAGCCGGGCTTCCTTTCCAGAAGACACCTTCGCCATTGTCCGCTTTCAAGTCCGGCTCGTTCCACACTTCCCAGACCTTGATTTTGCCCTTGTAGCGGGTGGCAGCCTCACGGACGAACACTTCCCAGTCCTTCAGCCAATCGCCGTGTGGGCCCCACTTTGGGTAGCCGAGCAGGATGCCTTGGCTATTGATACCGGCGGCGAGGTTGGCGTTCACCGTGGCATCGTAGCGATCCCATTTGAACGGGCCGCCCTTCGTCTCTTGAACCTCAGAGAAATAGACCGGGAACCGGTCCCACGCGGCGCCCATCTCGACTGCTTGACGAACGCGCTTCGGGTCGGGCAGCAAGCCCGGCGTCGTGATGTGGGCCACCCCAAACGAATCTTCCCGGACACCCATGCGCAGCGCGGGCGGGGGCGCAGCGCTTCCCGCCGGGGGGAGGATGGTCAACCCAATGGCGACCAGCAGGAGTCCGGCGATGAGGCGCGTCATGAGGAACCCTCCTTGGCTTGCCGGGCAAAAGTAACCAACCGAGTTAGCGGATTCAAGGGCTACTCGGGGTGGTAGGACGGATGGGCCACGCCGCCCGGACGTCATCGGGACGCCACACCCTCGTCGAACCGAGTATCATGAGAGCGCGATGCTCAGTCCGGCCAAGCTCACCCAGCGGCTCCCAGTCGCCATCGTCTCGAGCGACCACCGCGCCGTCGACCAACTGCTCCGCGCCCTTCAGCGCTGCGCGGATATCGTGGTGGTCGGCGTCTATGCCGACTCGTGGCAAGCATCGCGCGGCGGCGGCCCGCTTCAGCCACGGGTCTATATCATCGACATCGAGAAAGGCACCGATCAGCAAGGCCTCGATATCGGCCTCCAGCTCCGTCGCCGCTCGCCGAACGCCGGCATTGTGCTGCTCACTGCGCAGGGTGACCCGCGCTTTCTCACGTCGCTGCCGCCAGCGGCGACCCATGGCTGGGCCTACTTGGTCAAGAGTCTGGCGGGGGACAGTCTGACGATGGAGCGTGCGGTCCAAAGCGTCGCTTCGGGCCTCGTGGTCGTCGATCCCTCCATCGTGGCACGAATGCGGCCAAAACGCGACGGGCTGCTTGCCGCGTTGACCGAGCGCGAGCAGGAGATTCTGTCGCTTGTCGCTCAGGGGCTCAGTAACGCCGGCATTGCCCAGCGGCTGGTGCTCGCCGAAAAGTCCGTCGAGAACCGGCTGGTGGAGATCTACCGCAAGCTCGAACTCGATGGCGGTCACGCCGACCACAATCCGCGCGTGCAGGCCGTTCTCCTCTATTTGCAGCATAGCGTGCTCCATCACGACTCGCCCGCTGAGCCGCGTCCGTGACCCTCCCCCTCGATGCGGCAAAGCTCGCTGCTCTCCGCGCGGAACTGCCCGCGACCACCGCAACGATCTATCTCAACGCTGGCACGAACGGTCCCCTGCCGCGCCGCACCGTGCACGCCATGGCCGAGTGGAGCGAGTGGGAACTGCACCACGGCCGTGTGGGGCCAGACAGTCTCGCGCGCTTCCTCGAAATCAAAGAGCAGCTCAAGAGCGCCTTTGCCGCCTTCACCGGTTGCCAGCCCGATCAGATCGCGATCACCGAGAGCACAACCGCCGGCGTAACGGCCGTGCTTGGCGACTTCCGCTTCACGCCCGATGACGAGATCGTCACGACCGACGGTGAGCACGGCGGCGTGTTGCTACCGCTCTATTTCGTGGAGCGGCGAACGGGCGCCCGCGTCCGCCTCGCGCCGGTCGGCGCACGTGGCGGCGACATCACCGACGCGATTGCCGCTGAGGTGACGGACCGCACTCGGCTGGTCGTCGTTTCCCACGTTTGTTGGTCGACCGGCGCACGCTATGACCTTGCCGCGCTCGCCGCTTGGTGTCGTTCGCGTGACATCCCATTGCTGGTCGATGGTGCCCAGTCGGTCGGCGCCATCCCAGTCGACTTCACGGCGCTGGACGTCGACTACTACGCCTTTTCGGGTCAGAAATGGCTGCTCGGGCCAAACGGCGTCGGCGGCCTCTTCGTTCACCCGCGCCGGATCGCGCCGCGTCAGCCCGCCGCGCCACGCACCCTCACCCGCTATGACGACTCGCTCATCATGCAAGGGACGCGCCGATTTGAAATCGGTGGCAAGGTGAGCGCCGCCGCGATGGCCGGGGCGCTGGCAGCGGTGCGCTGGCTCCTCGACGATGTGGGCAAGGACTGGATGTTCGAACGCGCCGGCCAGTTGGCGCGGCGCACCGCCGAGCGACTCCGAGCGATCCCGGGTGTGGAGGTGATCACGCCGCCCGAGATGGGCACGATGGTCTGCTTTCGTATCGGTGACGGCGAACAGCAGACCTATCTCGAACGGTGCTTCGCCTCAAACATCCGTGTCCGCATCGTCCCCGAAGGCAGCGCTGCGGTCGGACCGCAGTTTCTTCGGCTCTCGATCGGTTTCTGGAACAGCGAAGACGATCTCGAGACCGTGGTCGACCTCGTCCGGCGGTTCGCCGGCTGACCACCCGCACCGGCGGCGCCGAATTCGCTGAATCTTCCTTTATCTGTCTCGGGGACTCGGCGTCCAGCCTCGATTGAGCACGAGGCGCGGCGCACTCCACCGGCTCGCAACGAGGGCACGAGCGAGCGGGAACGCGCGATTGGGGTACAACGTCGCCGGATGACGAAGCCGGGACTAGCGCTCGCGTACGCCGCGCAGCGCCTCGCGCACCCCGCCCAGCAGGGTGAAGGTCACGAGATAGATCGCCCCGGCGACGACGGCGGCGAGCGGCCAAGCCAAGAACAGCAGAAGGGCGACGAGCACGAGCGCCATCAGGCCGGTAGCAGCGACTGCCGGCAACAGCGACCGCACGACAGGCGGCGGACCGACCACGCGGCTAACAAGCCACCAGCCACCGACAAGCACCACGAGTTCCGAACAGACGGTGACCACCGCTGCGCCACCAAGGCCGAAGCGCGGCGTCACGAGCACGTTGAGCGCGACGTTGAACACTGCCGCCGCCGTCACCAGCCAAAGGTCATCGCGTTGGCGATTGCAGCCGATCAGCACATTGCGAAACGCGCCACCCAGCACCGTGACAGCAACCGTCGCCATCAGAATGCGGAGCGGAAGCACCGCCGCCTCGTAACCGGGACCAGCCGTGAGCACCACGGCCTGCTCGGCAAGAACGGCGACACCCACCGCCGCGGGGATGACGATCGCGCCGGTGAGCGCCAGCGAATTGCCGACGAAGCGCGGCAGCGCAGCCAGATCGTTCGGATAATGGCGGGCCACTGCCGGTAGCAGCGTCATACTGTAGAGCGCCCCGAACCCCAGAAAGAGCAGGACGATCTTGTACGCCGCCAAATAGGCGCCGTTCGCCGCGTCGCCAAGCACGAAATAGATGAGCAGAACGTCGAAGTTGTAGCCAAGGATGCGCATCCCCTGCGCCCAAGCGAAGGGAAGGGCTTGGCGAACAGTGCCAAGCAGCGACTGGCCGATCTGCCCGCCGGCGCGCAGCACCGGCAGCAGGGCGAACAGGACGACGATCCCTTGCGCGAGGTCGGCGACGGTTTGCACCGCCGGAACTCGCCACGTGTCGGCCGGGCCGCTCACAATCGCCACGCAGCCAACACCAAAAACCAGTTGCCCCACCACTTGGGCCGCCGCCCAGGGCCGGCGGCGTTCCAAGCCGAGCAGGACCCCCTTCGGCGTTAGCGCATAGGGAATGAACAGCAGACCATAGAGCGCAATCGTCAGCCTCGCCGCCGGGTCATTGGGGATCGCCGCCGCTAGCGCCACGTAGAGAACCGTTGCCGCCAGCGCTGCCGCCAGCCGAATGGCAATGATCCGGCGAGCATAGGCCCCCGCCAACTGCGGCCGGCGGGCGATCTCGCGCGTGGCGAGAAAGTCGAGGCCAAGGTCGACGGCGAGGACGAAATAGGTCGCGAGCGCGGTCGCAAAGCCGATGAGCCCGAAGCCGGCGACCTCCAGCGTCCGCGCGAGGTAGATCGAGACAACCGCCGCGATCAGCTTGTTGATCAGCTCGCCACTCGCCAGCGCCGCGAAGCCGCCGAGCACTCGAGAAAACGGGTTCCCGACGTGATGCAGCGGGACCGCGCTCGCAGGCGACGGCGACACGGTCTCGGGTTCCATCGCTAGCGTCCGGCGCGGACGACGGCGTGGAAGAGCGGCCCAACGACATACAGCGGCCAGCGGAGCGCCGGCCGCTCGACGATCCGATGGTAAATGGCGATCAAGGCGCGCTCACGCGGCCCGTAGCGCACCAGTTCGGCAGCCGGAATCTGCGGCAGGGTAATCACGTAGTCGGTCGCGCCGGCGCGCTTCAGGATATCGCGCAGTTCGAAGTACGAGATGGTCCGGATGTTGCGGTAATCGAGGCCGCGCACCAGCTTGACATAGGGGGCCATCAGCCGCCGCGGCAGCCAGCCAACCCCCCAGACGCGCACGTGCGGTTCCGGCGAAAGCGACAGCCGGTTCGGCGTTGCGAGGAAGAAGCGGCCGCCTGAGGCGAGGGCGCGCAGCGCCTGCTTGACGAGGCCGACCTGATCGCTGGTGTGCTCGATGACGTCGCTCGCAACCGCGAGATCGAAGCTGCCATCGGGGAAGGGCAAATACTCCCCACAACAGCAGACGAGCGTGACGTCATCGATGCCGGCCTCCTCCAGCCGCTTTCGGGCCAGCACCAGCCAGCGAAAGGCAATGTCGTTCCCGACGACCGTCCCGAAGCGGCCACGCGCCGCAATCAAAAAGCCGCCGGTGCCGCAGCCGAATTCGAGAAACCGGTCGCCGGCAATCGGGCCGGTGAGCCGCTCGATCTCCGCCAGCGACGCGATTCCACGATCGACGCCCCCCAGCACGTGCCGGGTGTACCGTTCGGCCAGATGCGCCGGCGTGTTCGGCGTGATCAGCCAGTAATAACGGACCAGCTCCTCGAAGGAAAGATCGTTGAACCGTTCGACCAGCCGGCGCGCCTTGGCCCAATCGTCCTCGATCTCGATCCAAGGGTCGGGGAAGACGCGAAAGTCCGGGATGCCGAGCACGATCGGATAGGTCCGGTCGCAGGCAGCACAGCGATAGGCAACCTCCGACCGGTCGAGCGGTCCTTTGCAGATCGGGCAGACGAACGTCATCGATCTCGCAGCAGCGTCCGGCGAACGCCACGCCCAGCGCGCCGCAGCGCGAGGTAGGCGCCAACCGCTGGAGAGTAGATCGCGCCAGCAAGGAGCGCTGGCGCGAGATAGGTCGCGTCGATCCGAGGCAAGCGATACCGGTCATCAGCCGGGACGGCGATGCGGAGCTCGGTCGTCACTGCCGCACTGTAATACTCCGCCACCTGGAAGCGTAGCGCAGCGTTCAACGCGCCGTAGGGATAGGCGAAAAGTCGGCAGGGGGCGCCGGTCGCCGCTTCGATGGCCTGACGGGAGAGCGCCAACTCGGTTGCGGCGACGTCTGGCGCGACCGTCGGCAGCCACGGGTGCGACACGGAATGCGAACCGAACTCCACTCCCTCGCGCGCGAGGCGGCGCACCTCGCCGCGCGAGAGCAGCGGCAGTCGCGGCGCCCAGCCCGGCTGACCGGGCCAATCGTTGTCCTTGCCAAGCCGCCCGGTCACGAGGAAGACGGTTGCCGAGAATCCCGCCTCACGCAGGACCGGCCACGCCTCGGTGGCGAAGTCGGCAAACCCATCGTCGAAGGTGAGCGCGACCACCCGCCGGCCACCAGCACGCCGCCGGCTCGTGAGCGCCTCGCCCAGCGAGACACCGCGGATGCCCGCCCGCTGGAGCGCCGCGATCTGGCCGCGGAACCGCTCGCGCGTCATCGTGATCGGCGAGGCACCCCGGCCGATCGAGTGATAGACGAGGATGGCAAGTGGCCGTATGTGGCCAGCCGGCGGCGGCGCAGGACGGGCGGTGTTCTCTCTCAGCATCAGCCCTCAGGTGGGCAGACCGGCGACGATGGCGTAATACTGCGCGAGGTGCGGCTGGGTCGTCCAGCGTCTCAGCAGCGTGGACCGGCCATTCTCCCCCAACTGGTCGCGCAGGGCTCGGTCATCCAGCAGCCGCTCCATCACCTCCACCAGTTCCGCTTCCCGGCGATAGACGAAGCCCCCTTCGCTCTCGGCGATCACTTCCGGCAGTGCGCCCAAATCCCGGACGATCGCCGGCGTCCCGGCCGCGAACGCTTCCAAGATGACGATACCAAACACTTCGTAGCAGACCGACGGAACGATCAGCGCCGTCGCGCCACGGTAGAGGCGGGCGAGCGTTTCGTGATCCAACCGGCCGAGAAAACGAATCCGTTCGCAGCCCGCCGCTTGGCGGCGCAGCACGTCGCCATACTCGCCGTCGCCGGCGACGAGCAGGTCGGCGCGGCCCCACCGCCGAAAGAGCGGAATGAGCGTTTGGAGCCCCTTAATCCGCTCGAGGCGGCCGACGAAGAGAAAGTAGGGACGGGCGGCCGGCGACGGTTCGGGAAGCGATTCGGGCATCGGGACAAAATAGGGCAAATGCTCGAACGGCCGGCCCGCCAGCCCCCGCTCGAGGTGCATCCGCATCGTAAATCGGCTCGGCGCGAGAAAGCGATCGACCCGGTCGAGCGCCCGCTTGAGCAAGCCGCCGTAGCGCCAAAGCTGCGGCGGCCGCTTTCCCCGAATTTGGCAGGCGAGGCAGCTCGGGCGTTCGCACGGCTCGCGTCCGTTTTTCCAAAGAACGTGCATCGGGCAGATCAGCCAGTGCTCGTGAGTGGTGTAGAGCGTCGGCGCGTCGCCGAGCAGAAGCGCCGCCGGACCAATCAGCGACGTGTTATGAAAATGAATGACATCGGGCTTCGCCTCGACAAGCGCCTCCCGAAGCGGGCCGCGCTTCAGCCACGGATGGCCGGTCTGCTGGGTGAGCAGCGGCGACAGCGGGCCGAACGGACTGCGCAGAGTGCGCACCCGCACATTGGGGTGGTGTGGCGGACCGGGCGGCGGCTCGCGGCGAGCGAGCAGCCGGTAGGAATCGGCGCAGTGGATCACCTCGACCTGATGGCCGTCGGCAGCGAGCGCGTTCACCAGCCGGTACAGGTAGGTCGCATCCCCGCCGAAGGAGTACGGCGGATAGAACGTCGTCACCATCGCGAAGCGGCGTGGCGTCGCCACCCACGCTTCACCGTTCACCGCCGCACCTCGTGGAAGACGGCCGCGGCGCGCGCCGCGGCCGCGTCCCAGCGGTAGGCGGCAGCCTGTTCCCGTCCCCGGGCGCCAATCTCGCGGCGCGTCGCCGCGTCGAACAATGGCCGGACGGCGGCCGCGAGCGCCGCATCATCCCCGGCGGGAAAGACGCGCACCGCCGCGATGACCTCGGCGGCGTGACTCCGATCGCTCGCCACCACGGGCGTCGCGCAGGCCGCCGCCTCGACCACCGGCAGCCCGAATCCTTCGGCCAGCGACGGGAGCACGACCGCCGTTGCGCCGCTGTAGAGTGCCGCGAGGTCACGGTCCGGGACGTAACCAAGCCAGTGCAGCCGCTCGGCAATCCCGAGGGCCTCGGCGAGTGAACGCAGCCGCAGCGGCTCGGTGTAAAAGCGGTCCCCCTCGACCTCGCCGGCGAGGGCAAGCTGGAGATCGGGCTGATCACCAAGCAACCGGTAGGTGGCCCGCAAGAGCGTCGGCAGATCCTTGTGCGGGCTGAGGCCACCGACGAACAGGAGGTACGGCGGACGAAGGTCGTATTTCTCCAGGACTGCGCCGACTACCTCTTGTGGAGCCGGGCCGAAGACCGGGTCGGGCGCTTCGCCGACGACCGTCACTCGGTGCGCCGGCAACCGAAACTGTTCGCGCAGTTGACGGGCAGCAAAGGGCGAGACGGTCAACACGCGTCGCGCAGCGTGGATCGCCCACCGGACCTTCAGCGTCCAGAACAGCCGCAAGCGGCGCTGCGGGAAGACGAGCGCCGGGAGCCGCTCTGGAATGGCGTCGTGGATCGTGACGACCTGAGGCGTCCGGGACACTAGCGGGAAGTACGTCGAGACCGACGGGTAGAAGAACAGATCGAAACCTGCCCGCGCGGCGGCGAGCCCACAGCGGAGCAGGTCGAGCGCGGCGCGCCGGCCGGTCGCGGACGCCGCTTCGCCAGCAGCCACCGATGCGTCGACACTCAGCAGACGCACGCCAGCCGGCGGGGTGATCTGGACCGCAGTCGGCCGGTCGGCGACCAGCGTCAGGCGCAGATCGTCACGCTCGGCGAGCGCTGTCACCAGCCCGCGGGTGAAGCGGCCATAGCCGCGCCGGTTTGGCCAGCAGGCAGCGTCCACGCCGACCTCGAGCAGCGGCAGCGAACCTTCCCGCCGAGCAGCGACCGTCGTTATTCCACCTTTCTGCTGGAGTCGCCCTCGCCGAACAGGTAGCCCACGCATTCGCCGGCGGCCCAGCTCGCGAAAAAGCTGACAAGAATCGGCGCCGAGAGCAGCAGCTCACGCCGGTGCCGGCCTTTCCGCCAGATACGCGTCAACGTTCGATAGGGCAAGATGACGAGGAGCGCCGGCGCGGCGAGACCGTAGGCTATCCGCTTCGGCAGCGGCGCACCGCGCAGACGCATCCCGGCAAACGAACGCGCTAGATGAAAGCGCTGACCGAGGAACTCGCGGTAACCGAACGACTTGCAGTGATCGATCACGACATCAGATGCCGAGTACAGCCGTGCGCCGGCCTCCCGCAGCCGAGTGTGAAGAAAGGTCTCCCAAAGGCTGGCCTCGATCAGGCCGGGTACGGCGTCGAGCGCGGCGCGCCGGTAGGCGGTGTTCATCCCTGGCAGGTCGGGGGTCTCTCCCGAGGGTCGCGGCGCCATGTACTCGCTATACTCGGTGAAGAAGGCTGCCCAATCGACGAGCCGGTCGCGCCGACCGTTCTCGACCGCGCCAGCGATCACGTCCCACGGCCCGGAAGCAGCAGCGGCAAACTGCCGTAACCAGTCCGGGCGTGGTTCGCAGTGGTCCTCGGTCACGATGACCCACTCGCCCCGCGAGGCACGGATGCCGAGGCTTCGCATCTCGGGGATCGTCATCGCCGGCGAAACGATCACCACGGTGGTTTCCGGAAACTCGCGCTTGATCCGGCCGCCGACATTGCAGCGGTCGACAACGATCACCTCGGCGCGATCACGCTCCGGAATGCGCTCGATAGCGGCGAGGCAGCCAGCGAGCGGCGCATAACCGTTCACCGCCGCGATCACGATCGAAAAGGCTGGCTGGCCAGGTCGCGCCGCGAGAGCAGCCGCCGGGAGCTCTTGAGTCGTCATCGGCGTCCCTCCTTGGCCTCAGGTCTGGCGACAGCTCTCACCGGGGCCAAGAAGATAGCCGATCGCCTCGCCGAATGCCCACGCTAGCAGAAAGGCGATGGTCCACGGTGCGGCGAGCGCGAAAGCGACTCGCCAGCGCCGCTTCGGCAAGAAAGCGCGGACAAGCCGGACGAACAGCACGAGGCCAGTCGCGGGGGCGGCGACAGCGCGCCCGAGGCGTTCAATCGGAGCGAGGCGGCCGCGCCGTCGACCGGCGTAACAGCGGCCATGGTGGAATCGATCACGCAGGAAGGGAAGCGTTCGCCAACGCCGGCGGTGGACAACGACGAGATCGGGCACGTACGCGACGGCGTGCCCCGCTGCGACCAGCCGCTCGACGACCTCGTCCTTCCAAAAGGCGCCGCCCGCCTCGAGCAACGCGCGGACGACGATGAGGTTCGTCCCCGCCACGCCCGCTGCCGAGGAGGCAGGCGGGAGGAACGCGCCGTATTCGGCAAGGAACGCCGCCCACGTCGCCGGCGACCGTCCACCGGCATACTCGACTGGGCCGCTCGCGGCCGGGGCAACCGCGAGGGCGCGGCGGGCCGCCGCCAGCCAGCCGGTCGACAATTGGCAAGCAGGATCGACGAACGCAACGAAGTCACTCGTTGCTGCCGCGAGCCCCGCGCCGCGCAGCTCGGCGAGCGTCCGACCGGGCAGCGAAAGGACCCGTACGTTCGGCCGGTCGATCGTCAGCCCGCCGACGCCGTCGGCGATGACCGCTTCGACCTCCTCTGGGAGCGAGCGGAGCAGGCGAGCGACATCGTCCTGAGGATAGCACCGTCCGACGACGATGGTGAGCGACTGCATCGCGCTCACTCGTAGCAGAGCGTGGGGGCGGATTACGAGAGCCAGGCGTCGGGCAGGCCGTACGGCGTGGCGAGGCCGGAAGCGCGGTAGTTCTGAATGGTGCGGCTGCGCCCCTCGACGTAGCGGGCGGTGACAACTTGGATTTGGCCCAAGATCTGCAAATCGCGTTCCTGCACGGCGCGCCAGGCCGCTTGTGCCTCGGAGTCCGGCACGCTGATCGCGCGCTCCAGCAGACGGTCCATCTCGGCATCGGTCGACTTGTTAAAGTTGTTGCCCGATTTCGAGTAATAGCCGTTGTAGACATAGTCTGGCGCGAAGCCCGAGGAGCTTCCGGTCCCGGCGATCACCATGATCAGATCAAAGTCGCCTCCGAAGAGCTTGTCCGTGTAGGCGCCGCCCTCGTCGGCAATGATCTTGACGTTCACGCCGATCGCCCGGAGGTTCGCTTGGACGATGGTTGCGATGTCGTTGGCCGCGGGTGAGTTGTTGATCACGTAGTTGAGCTCGCGCACTGGTGGGCCTCCCGCCCGTTGCAGGGCGGCGCGCGCCTTCGCGAGGTCAGGCCGGTTGCCGAAAAACGTGCCGAGCTTTTCGTCGAAATACTGCGTGCCGGACGAGAGATAGGTTGCGGCCGGAACCGCTGCGCCGTTGTAGACATTGTCGATAATCGCCTGTCGATCAAGCGCCCACGCGATCGCCTCGCGCATCGCGACGGTCGCGGTCGGGTCACCGGCCTTGAGCGACGGATAGAGCGCCACACGAATCGTACTGTTCTGCGCCACGTCGACGATCGCGCCGCGTCCCGTCATCACGTCCCGCTGGGTCATCGGCGCGTCTGGCACAAGTTGAGTCTGGCCATTGATCAGGTTGGTCACCCGCGCCGCATCTTCTTTGACGGTACGGATTATCAGCCGTTGGACATACGGCTTGCCTTGCTCGAAATAGTCGGGATTGCGTTCCAGCACGATCTGCACGCCGGTTTGCCACTCGACAAAGCGGAAGGGGCCGGTGCCGATGTTCCGGCGGGCGTAGGTGTCGTTCGGCGTGTACGGGATCTTCGAACTGATGATCGGCACGAGGGCGAACTTCGCCATCATCGCATTGAAGCGGCTCTTCATCCGAAAGACGACCGTTTGGGCATCCGGCGCCTCCACGCTGTCGAGAAAGACGAGCGCCGCCTTCCAGATCGACGGCACATCGGGTTTCAGGATCGTCTCATAGGTGAACTTGACATCGGCCGCGTCGAAGGGCTGGCCATCGTGCCACTTGACACCGGGCTTCAACCGGAAGGTATAGGTCAACAGATCGGGGCTGACGGTCGGCAGCGCGGCCGCCAGATCCGGCACGACGCTGCCATCCTCGCGCCATTTCAACAATTGGTTGGTCGTCATCCGGTAAACGCGCAGGCTGTCCGTGCCGTTGAAGCGCAGCGGGTCGATCGAGATCGGGTCGGCGGTGGCATCGATGCGGATCTCGCCGCCGACGCGCGGGGCACTCGTTGGCTGGGCGCCAGCACCGGTCGCCGGTGCTGCGGGAGCCGCGGACGGTGAGGCGCAGGCAGCAAGGGCGCTTGCCCCGACCGCGCCAACGCTCGCCGCGCCGATCCCTCGCAAGAGCTGACGCCGGGTCCAAGGTCGATTCCAGCGCAGTGTGCTCATGCGAATGCTCTCCCATGCACGGTAATGCGCGCACTATAGAGTGCGATCGTCCATCGAGCAACCATTCATTGTCGAAGGGAACGTCCGGGCCGGACCAGCGATACCGCCGGAGCAAGGCCCCTGCAACCGCCGCGCCGCCTTGATCACCGATCGCGCGCTCTCGGCTAGGGGCACGGTTCAACGCTCGCGACCGCTAGGCGGGACGGCAGCGACGCACGAAATGCCCTTCCTGGCCGTCGTTGCGAGCCGGGCGCAAGACCGACCACGCACCACCGCCGACCGGATACCGCCCTCGATGCCTTTCCTTTGGAGACAAGCGGCGCCGAGATCGGGAGTTCCGCCGGCCGCGGACAGTGGCCTTGCGCTGCCCCTGACGGCCGCCCCGCTGGCGTGTGAGCACCCGCGGAAAGGCGGAAAGGCACGCAACGCCGAGACGAGGGTCAGCGGCGTTTCCGGCGCGTGCGTCGTTCGGAGCGGTTAGCGGAACTTCGGAATCACCTTGTCTACCAGCACGCGCAGCCCGGCGAGGTCATAGGGCGCGAAGACTGAGAACATGAAATGGGTGATGCCGGCGTCGACATATTCCTGCAATCGCTCGACGGCTGCCTCGGGCGGTCCGGTCAGAACGCGGGGCGCGAGGTTGTCGAACGGCTGGCGAAAAATCGTCGTCAGCTTGTCTTTGGCGGCCTGTTCCCCGGCCGGGCTGGCTGCGATCGTCTGCAAGACGATCGCCGTGCGCTCCAGCGTGGCGGGGGTCACGCCCGATCTCGCGACAGCGATCGTCCAAGATGGGAGTCATGCGGCGGATGTCCTCGACCGCGGCAGCGGTGTTCCACTGGTCGGCGTGCTTGGCGACGACCTTGAACGCAAGCTGCTCGCCGCGCGCTCCGACGAGGATCGGTGGGTAGGGCTGCTGGACAGGCGGTGGATTGGTGAGCGCCTCCTTCAACGTGTAGAAGCGCCCCTCGAAGCTGGCCGGCTGTTGGGTCCACATCGTTCGAATGACGGCGAGCGCTTCGTCTTCCATCCGAACGCGATCCGCCTTCGACGGCAACGTCCCGCCATACATTTCGTGCTCGTATTGGTTGTAGCCAGCGCCCATGCCGAGGACGAATCGCCCTCCCGAGATCTGATCGACCATCGCACCCATCTTGCCGACCAGCCCCGGGTTGCGATAGGCGACCGCCAGCACCAACGTGCCGAGGAGGATCCGATCGGTGATGCTGGCAAGCGCTGAAATCGTCGTGAAGCATTCGAGGCAAGGGCCATTCGCATCCACTGGGCCGGGAACGAAATGGTCGAACACCCAGAACGAGTCAAATCCCATCGCTTCGGCTTCGGTGCAGAGCGTCCGATACTCTTGCCACGTCGTATGCATCGGCGTGGCGTTCAGCCCGAAGCGAATGCGGTCGCCGGTCTTGCGAGTGGGTGGGGACAGCGTGGCATTCGACACGGCAGGCTCCTTCGGCGAGAGTGCAGCCATGATAGACCAGCGCCGTTCAGCGGCGTCGGTTCCGCTCTTCCGCGGCCACTTGACGCAAGACAAGGTAGAGCGACCAGATCACGACCGCAATCCCGACGCCAAACGCCGCGATCTCCCATCCTGCTTCCCACGTGACGGCTTTCCCCAGAAAGGTGATTCCCAGCAGAACGATGACGACACTGATGATTTGCCCTTTCAATTGTTCGAGGTCGGCGACCTTCATCCACTCAGGAAGCGGGACACCAGGCGCGACGAACAGCTCGCAGAGCCCCGCCGCGATCAGAAAGAGGATGATACCGAGCAGATAGAGATCGATCAGCTCCAGCATCGCCACCGCCAGCTTTTTGCCGCCGGAAGCACCGCCATACTCGACAAAGATGACCATCAAGACATTCGAGATACATGACACGCCGGCAAACAGCATCGTTGTGACCGATGCGACGAACGTCCCAATGACGGCGAAGATGACCAAAAAACGGCTTGCCGCGAGCATTTGCCGGACCATAATCGCCCTCACGCCAAACGAGGCCCTGGGCTGCGTACCACGAACAGCGGCAGGCGTGAACTCCGCCGACCACGACACGTGACCCTGTTCGAATTCCTGTCCTATACTGTTCGCGAACACGACGTTTCATCGTGATTCGCGGGTTTCTGCAGCGTGATGCCTCTCCACGACTCTGCCTATCGGAGCCTGTTCGCGGCGAACCCGCTTGCGACGTGGGTCGTCGCCGGCGACACGTTGCAAATCGTCGAGGCGAACCCTGCCGCAGCGGGCCTTGCCGGCCTCCCGCTCGAAGACCTCATAGGTCGGTCAGCCCTCGACTTCCTGGTTCCGGCCGACGACGTTGCCTTCCTCGCCCCGCCTGGCAGCGCCGAGACCCTTTCGGCGAGCATGAGGCGCTTCCGGTCGCCGTCGGGCGAGGATCGTATCGTTGCGGTGCATGCTCAGCCGTTCGACGACGCTGGCACGAAGCGTTTCATCATCGTGTTGCACGACATCACCGCTCAAGTCACACGAGCCGTCGATCGGTCGCGAGCCATCGAGCGGCATCGGCTGATTGCCCAAGTCGTAGGAGACGCCAGTTGGGATTGGGACATCCAGCATGGCACGGTGTGGTGGGATGACACCGTCGACCGGGTGTTCGGCTATCAGCGCACGGAGATCGAAGAGAGCATCACGTGGTGGACCGAGCGTATTCACCCAGACGACCGCGAGCGCATCCTGAGCTCGCTTGACGACGCGTTTGCCGGCGACGCGGAGGTCTGGGAAGGTGTCTACCGATTTCGCCGAGGGGATGGTCAATATGCCGACGTCCGCGACCGGGGCGCGATAGTCCGAGATGCCGCCGGCCGTGCGATACGCATGGTCGGCGCAATGGTGGATATCAGCGAATTCCGCCAAATCGCTCGCGCCCTTGAACAGAGCGAAGCGCGCTTTCGCGCACTCTTCGATCAGGCGCCGATCGGGGTCGCAGAACTCGCCTTTGACGGGACCATTCTCCGCTCGAATGCCGCCTTCACCCAATTGATTGGTGCGTCACTCATGGAGGGCGAAACGATCAATGTGCTTTCGGTCATCGCTCCCGAAGATCAGCACCGCTTACTTCGCTCCGTGAAACGCCTCTACGAGACTGGCAAGGGGGTCGTGCGTGAGGAAGTCCGCTGTCAGCGCCGAAATGGGTCACCATTCTGGGCCGAGGCAACCGTCTCGCTCTTCCTTGGCGAGGACGCCGACACGCACGTCGGCATATTGTTGCTTCAGGACATTACATCGCGAAAAGCGGCCGAACAGCGGGCCCAAGACATGGCGCAGGCTGAGAAGCTGCGCGCCCTTGGCCAGATGGCGAGCGGGGTCGCTCACAACCTGAACCAAAGTCTTGGTCTGATCAGCGGCCATAGTCAATTGGCCCTCGCTGAACTCGACCGGCTGACGCCCAACCTAGAACTGCTGCGAGAATCGGTGCAACTCATCCGACAGGCAGTCGACGACGGTGCAGCGACGGTCAAACGGTTGCAAACGTTTGCCCGGCCGGGATCGGAAGGAAGTCCCCAAATTGTCGACCTCGCCACGTTGTTGGAGGATGTCGCCCGCCTCACCGCACCACAGTGGCGAGACATTCCTCAGCAGGAAGGGCGCCCGATCCGACTCACCGTGGGCGCCGAGCCGGGGTTAGTCGTGCAGGGATGGCCCGAGGCGCTCCACGAAGCGCTCTTCAATCTCGTCTTCAACGCCGTCGACGCCCTCCCAGCGGGAGGCGAGATCGTACTGAGCGCTCACCGGGAAGGAGACGACGCGATCATCGAGGTGATCGATACCGGCGTTGGCATGCCTGAAGAGATGGTGTCGATGATCTTCGAGCCATTCTTTACTACAAAGGGAGAGCGCGGTACCGGCATCGGGCTGCCGACCGTTTTCCGGATCGTCGACCGTCATCGCGGCACGATCGCCGTGCGCTCGAAACCGGGCGCGGGCACGACGTTCACGATCCGCCTCCCCGCGCCTCCGATCGGAACCCCGGCCCGCACCGGTCCGCGCACGGCGACACGCGGTCCAATCCGCAGGGTGCTCGTCGTCGACGACGATCTCCGTATCGCCGAGATGGCGCGCCGGATGCTCGAACTCGATCAGCATCAGGTGGAGGTGGCAGGCAGCGCCGAGGAGGCGCTCACGCGCCTCGCAGCCGCCCCATTCGACGTGATCATCTCGGATCTCGGGCTCGGGACAGGGATGAACGGCTGGGACCTCGCCGAGACCGTGCGCCAGCGCTGGCCCCAGACGCATTTTGTGCTGGCCACCGGCTGGGGCGCCGAGCTTGATGCCGCCGAGGCGCGCGCCCGCGGCGTCAACGCCATCATCGCCAAGCCCTACACCGTCGCCGACCTGCGCCGCCAGCTTGCGGATTGATCTGGTCGTCGCACCGCCGGCTCGCCCGCCGTCATCGCGAACTCTCCCCCAATGCAGGCGGCGCTCCAGCCCCGATCGCCTCCCGGCGCGGCCTTCGGGCAAGCTAGGCGCCGGTTCGAGCCAAGTCGAGCCGGCGTCGGCGAAAGAGCCAATCGTGCGGCACGCCACGCCGCACGTGCTCGGGGAGCCGGGGCCGGCGATCAGCGATGGCTGGGCGATGTATGTGCGAACCAGCCGAGATCGCGGAGGAGCCGGGCGACGAGGAGCGAGGCGGACCGCCGAGACCGGCGGACTGCCGCGGTCGTCCAGCCTGCGACAGAGGAAACAGTCCTTGGGCGGTCGCCGGTGGCCTCCTTCGCCAGCCGCCAGCGCCCCGCTTCCTCGAGCGCAGCGGCACGCCGCTCGGACGCGAACTGGGCGATCTCAAACGAATTGGACAGCATGACTCTCCTTTGCACGGCCTGCCCGGGTCTCGCTCCGCCCGCTCCCGCGGAAAAGGAGTGGTCCATCGTCGCGCCGCCCGCGACGACCGGGACGAGGCGGTGGTGGCGCCTCCAACCAGCAGGACCGGAACCAACCACCAAGGAGAGCGTATCGCCCTGGCTTCGCCTCCACATCGCGAAGTCACGTGATTCTGACACGCTATTGTGCGCCGGAGCGTGGGATAGCGCATTCATGCGATGCGGACGACTGCCGTCCCTCGGACGACCTCGTTCGGACCCAGCGAGGAGTTTCGCCGTCGAACCAGTATCACGAACGACCGTCGCCGTCATCTGGGAAGCGGGTGTCTCGCGAGCCGATCCGGTGCCAATTGAGTGCCAGAACGGGACGCGAGCCCAGCCGGCTTCGGGATCAGGGAGGACCGCCAGTGATGGCGATTGGCGTGGCGATGGTACCGGACGATGGGCAAGGAACCGTAGGTAGAGCAGGAGCGTCCGATCCGGCCACCCTTCGATCCAAGCGGTGGAATCGAGCTCGATCGCTTCGTGCCCGCGGTCGCAGAGCAGCCGAGGCGCGCGCTCGACCTTTGGACCGCGGCAGCGATCCATCCGCCCGAGCAGGCTAGCGCTTGCCGGCGAGTGCGGCGAGCACACCCCGATAATAGTCCAGCCGAGCGGCCCCAAGATGAGCGACGAGGAACGGCTCGCGATCGGGCCGGAGGAACTGCCGCGCCGCGATGGCATGACCAGGAGACTCCGGCGGCGCAACGGCAGGACCAAGGATCGGCGCGGCGTCCGCCGCCGCGACCGGCAGGACGATCGCGCCCGCAACGCGCGGGATCAGCCCGCGGATCGGCTGGGGAATGCGCGAGAGCGAGCGAAAGGCCATCACCACTTGGACGCCGCCGTCGCCGGGAGCCGACAGCAGCGCTGACAGCAGTTTGGTGATCTCTCCGCTCGCCGCGGGACCACCACGAATGAACAACTCGTCCAGCCCGTCGAAGGCGACCACCACCCGGGGAAGCGATACGCCGGAGCGCCGCCGGAACGCCGCCAGCGATCCGAGCTCACCGGTTCGCCGCAGTCCCGCTCGGCGATCGAGCTCGGCGCGAACGGGCTGGAACAGCTTCAACGGCAGTTCTTGGGACGTTGCCAAGAGCTCCACGCTCAGGTGAGGACCCGCGCCAGCGAGCCCCGCCAGATCGCCGCCGTCGCAGTCGTACAGCAGGATCTCCAATTCCTTCGGGCTGTAGCTGAGCGCCAAGCTGAGCACCAGCGTGCGCAGGAGCGACGTCTTACCGCTTGCCGGACCCCCGACAACCGCGAGATGCTGCGCCGCCTCGCCGCCGAAGACCGCCTTCACCAGCTCGCCGTCTTCACGGGCGCCGATCGGCGCGGCGATCGGGCCGCCCGCATCGCCCGTCCACCACTCCTCCGATGAGGGAACGATCTGGTCAAAGAGCAGCGTATAGCGGCTGACAGCCCCACCAACCCGCTGCACGATCCGCGTCGCTTGCGCCGGGGTCGGCGGCGCATCCGGCCGTAGCTCGCAGTCGGCAAAGCCGTCCTCTTCGAGCACAAAGCCCTGCTTGCCGATACCGACGACCGTCGCCGACGCCTCAAGGTCGGCGAGCCGCACGCCAATTGGCGCCGGCCGCGTCAGATCGACCAGCACGATCGGGCAGACACCCACTGCCGGCCCTTCCTGCACTAGCCGCCAGAGTCGAACGGCCGCCGTCTCGCCGAACGCCTCGGGAAAATCGAAGACGACGAGCGCATGACAGCCCACTGCACCGTCGCCACCCCGCTGGCGAGCCATCACCTCATCGAGCAGCGTCCCCAGCTCGTCCTCGATCTCGGCAGCGCCAATCCAAACCCGGCCGCGCACGAATCGCTCGTCGTAGTCCGCTAATTGGAGCGCCTGCGCAAGCGCTGCGCCTCGCCCCAGCGGATCAATGAAGGTAAAGCTGATCCGATCCGGCGGCAGGCTCGTGAGGAGACGGAAGATGAGCGAGACGACAAGGCCGACAGCGTCGTTCCGCCGGGCGGGGCTCGCCTTGACGAGAAGCGCTTGCGCCAGCGGCAACGGCAGAAAGGCGGGGGCATCGAGGCGGTGGGCGCCGACACCAGCGAGCAGCGTGCCGAGCCGTAGCACCGGCGCGAGTTCGTTCGGCGGCTTCCACTCCGCCCATGCGTCATCGTTCCAGTCGAGCAACCACGGCCGCAGCTCCCGCCGGAGGGCTGTCAGCCCCGGGTCGACTTCCGCCCGTGCCTGCTCGAAGACTGGCTTCAGGATGTCCATCGCTTGCTGGTAGGCGGCATCAGCCTCGCGGACGGACCGGGCGTAAGCGGCGTCGACCTCTTCCCTCCAGCGTCGGTAGGCCCGCCGCGCTCCCGCCAGCGAGCGCGACAGCTGTTCCACCGCGCCGGCCGGGGACGAGAATCGCGGCACGCCCGGATCCACAAATGCCGGCAACGCCACCACGCCGACCCCGCCCATGCCGCCGACAACAAGCCCGATCAGCATCGCCACGCCGGATCCGCCAAGCAGCAACGAGGTCGCTGCCACCGAGATCCCGAGCATCGCGACGATCCCGCTGACCAGCCGGACCGCGACGCCCGCCCCGCCGGCATCGTCCACGCCGAGCGCCGCCTGAATGTAGCGAAGCGCCCGCTCGGCATCAGCGGCATGCGCAGCGATTTCCTTGGCGTGGTCGCCGGCGGCGGATGTGGGAGCCGGGTCGCCAAGCCCAGAGAATCCGCCGAGGAGTAGCTCGAGCCGGGTTGTCCGGTCGGCGCGGCTCAGCCGGCTCGTTTCGGTGAGCGTCACCCGGGCGCGTTCGTAGATCTCTTCGACCCGGCGGAACGCGCGATCCGCCGCGGCGTGGCCAGTGCGCCGCGCCGCCTCTGCCTGCTGGAGAGCCTGCTTGCGCCGCTCTCTCGCGAAGACCACTTCCTGGCGGACGCTTGCCGACGCGCCGCGAAACGCGCTGAGCAGCGCTTGCAGCTCGTCGCGCGCCCCGGAAGCCGATTTGTCGAGCGCCTGCACCATCGAATTCACGACGCGGCGTCACCACCGCGCCCTCCAGTGAACTCTTCGGATCAACCGCCGCTCGACTCAGCCTCCGGACGGATGGCTCATTGGTCCTAGCGCGCCGCCGCCGTCTTCAGCCGGTTGTTGCGCGCCATCCCAGGAACGCGCTCGACCTCAGTGATGTAGAGACTCGTCTCAGCCGGCGCGTCATACCACGTCGGATCACCGGGCGGGACGAGCCGATCCAGCGCCGCTTGGGCAGCGGCGACGTCCGGAAAATAGGTAACGACCGCCAACTCATTGTTGCCGACGACTCGGCGGAGGTCCCACCAGATCCAACCCTCCACTGCTGGACCACCCCGTGCGGCATAGGCAGCGATGACGTCATCGATGTGTTCCGCCTTGGGCATCAGCTTCTGAAAGACATAGCTGCGCCCTGCCCCCAGCTCGCGTCGCGGGCGCGGCTCACCAACCTTCGGCGCCCGGCCCGGTTCAGCGTTCATCACCACCTCGGAAGCGATGAAGATCGGGTGGCGGGTGAAGAAGTCACCCCGCCGGTTGTCTTGCCGCGCCGAGGTGTGGCTTCGTTCAAAGTCCTCGCTGTTGCGCCACGCGTCGAACGCCGCCTTGTTTGGCCAATGCGAGGTGCTGTGGAAGGTGTTGCCTTGGAGCGGACGAGCGATCTCAAACAGGAGCGCGTTCCACCGCTCGGTGATCGGCCGTTCGTCGTCGTTTTCGGCGAAGGAAAGGACCATCGCGTCGAAATTCTGCTCGGCGGGGAAGAGCTGGTTCGTTCCGACGAAGAACATCTCACTCCTTTCAGCGCCGACGGCGCCCGACGATCCTGCCACGGCCTGCGAGAAATGTCAATCCTGACATCGGGAGCTGCCCAAGCTACACCTTGCCGGCGGCGTCGAGCCGCTGCATCGCCGTCTCGTCCAGCGTCACGTCGAGTGCGCCGAGCAGCTCGCGCAACTGTTCGGTTGAGGTTGCCGAGACGATCGGCGCGGTGATACCGGGTCGGTGCAACAGCCACGCGATCGCCACTTGGGCGGGCGTCGCACCCGTCATCTGGGCGACGGCGTCGACCGCGTCGAGCACGGCGAAGCCGCGGTCATGGAGATAACGGCGTTGGATCCCGGCGGCGCGCGGCGTCGACGGCAGGTCTTGACCGCGGCGGTATTTGCCCGAAAGGAAGCCGCTCGCCAGTGAGGAATAGGGGATGACCCCGAGCTGCTGATCGAGACAGAGCGGCAGCAGCTCGCGCTCGAAGCCCTCGCGGTCGATCAGGTTGTAGAGCGGCTGGAGCGTCTCGAAGCGGACGTAGCCGTGCTTGTCGCTGACCCAGAGCGCCTTTGTCAGCCGCCACGCCAAATAGTTCGACGCACCGATGTAGCGCACTTTGCCTTGCGAGACGAGGTCATCGAGGGCACGGAGCGTCTCCTCGAGGGGCGTCTCCGGCGAATCGTAGTGAATCTGGTAGAGGTCGATGAAATCCGTCTGGAGCCGGCGCAAACTTGCTTCGACCGCCGCCATGATGTGATGGCGCGACGTACCGCTCTCGTTTGGCCCGGCGCCCATTTGACCGCCGACTTTCGTGGCAATGATCAGCTGGTCGCGATTGCCGCGCGCCTGCATCCAACGCCCGAGGATTGTCTCAGATTCGCCGCCCTTGTTCCCCGGGGCAAAGCGCGAATAGGTGTTGGCAGTGTCGATGAAGTTGCCGCCCGCTTCGACGTACGCATCCAGCACCTGAAACGAGGTTGGCTCGTCGGCGGTCCAGCCGAAGACATTGCCGCCAAGACAGATCGGCGCGACTTTCAGGCCGGTCCGGCCCAGCTTGCGATAGTGCACGACCCTCCTCCAACAGTTCGCTGACGGCAAGCGTAGCAAACCGGTCGAACCATTCACGCGATCACTGGCCCAAGCCCTGTGAGCAGCGCAGCGCATATCCTATGCTCGTCAGGTGCGGCCGCGCACCGGCATGAGGAGGTTGGAGACGGCCCGCTTGATGTCGGCCCCGCGCCTCGTCGTCGGTTCGCCACCTGCGCTTGAAGCGGCTTTCGTTGCCGAAGCGCGGCGCGGACTGGCAACCATCCTGATTGGCCACCGCTTGCTCCGGCCCTACCTGCGGCGATTAATCGGCCGCCACGGTGGCTTTCTCGGCGGGACAATCGTCACCGCCGACGAGCTGGCTTGGCGTCTGCGCCCGAGGGCGCAGGCGGATCGCGAACCGATCGGCCGCCTTGTGCTCCGGGCGATCGTCGAGGATGCCGCCCTCGCCGGGCCCCTCGGCACCCCCGACGGCGCCGGGTACTTTGCGCCGGTCGCCTCGACACCCGGGTTCGTGGAAGCGTTGGCACGGCTAGCGAGCGAGCTGCGGCGGGCGGGAGTGACGCCGGAGGCACTGGCCCAGCCGGTCGACGGTGTCGCACCCGCCAAGCTGGTTCACCTCGCCGGAATGCTCGCCGCCATCCGCGAAAAGACCGCCGGCGCCCTACTTACCGACGATCTCTTCTTCCACGCCGACCCGAGTGCGCTGCCCGATGACCGGTTGCTCGTCTACGGCGTCTGGACGCTCGACACCGCCGAGCGCGCATTGCTCGATCGGCTGGTCAGCGCCGGCGTCGAGGTGGTGGTGTTCCTCCCCGACGCCCACGATCCGGCCTTCGCCACCGTGGTTGAATGGGTCACGATGTGGAGCCAGAGGCGAGCACCCCAACCCGTGCCCCTGCTCGCCGATCATCACGAAGCGGAGAACGACGGGGACAGCTATGCAACCGACGATCGGCGGTCCGCTCTCCGCCACCTGCAAGCGAGGCTGTTCCGACCACCGGAACTGGCGGTTGAGGATGACGGGTCGGTGGCGATCGTCTCCGCGCCGGACCCCGTGCGCGAGGTGCGCGAGGCGGCGCGCGCCTGCCTACGCTGGGCAGAAGAGGGGATCGCATTTCATCACATGGCGGTCGTCTACCGCACCGCCCAGCCGTATCGGGCGCTCGTGGAAGAGGTGTTTGACGAGGCAGGAATTCCAGTCTATCTGCACGACGGGCGGCCGCTGACGCAGCATCCAAGCGGCCGGCAACTCCTCGCACTCCTCGACTTGCTCGGCACCGGGCTCAGCCGTGCGGCAGTGATGGCCTTTCTCGCTGAGGCAGCGCTGCCGGAGGATTCGGCGGCCGCCGTGGAGCCCGCGGCTTGGGACTCGCTGTCCAAGCGCGCCGGGATCGTCGCAGGGCGCGACGAATGGCGCCGGCGCCTCGCGATCCTCCACGACGAGATTGCCGCGCGGATGCCCGATCATCCCGACCTCGAACGGATCGACGCCCTCAGCGCCTGGATCGACGCGCTCGCCGACCGGCTCGAGCGTGTGCCCACGCGGGCCAGCTGGGCCGGCTATCTCGATCGGTTTGGGGAGTTGCTCTCACGCTACGTTCAGGGGGGAGATCGGCTCGCTCGGCGGCTGCGGCCGCTCGTGGACCTCGACGCTATCACCGGTGAGGTGCCGCTCGCCCGCTTTCAGGCGACGGTGCGCGCCTTCGTCGCCACGCTCGATGCCCACGAAACGGGCGGCGGTGGCTTCGGTCGAGAGGGCGTCGCCGTGCTCGACATATTCTCAACACGTGGGCTGCGCTTCGACGCACTCGCGATTCTCGGGCTCGTTGAGCGACAATTCCCGGCCGCACCAGCGCAGGACGCCCTCTTGCTCGACCACGAGCGGGCCGCGTTGAACGCGGCGCATGGCTGGGCAATCCCCTTGCGCACCGCCGGGCTGAGCAGCGAGCCGGCACAGTTCGCCGCGGCCGTGCGCGCTACCGGACGCCGGTTGCAGTTGTCGTTCCCGCGCACCGAGAGCGGAACCGCCCGCCCCGCGCTGCCATCGGTCTTCCTCCGAGCCGCCGCCGAAGCGCTCCTCGGCCGGTCCGTTTCCGCAACAGCGTTCGACCGGCTGGGCGCGTTCTACCGGCGCGTCCCAGCCAGCCGCTTTGGTGCTGAGACCCCCGACCTCGCGCTCGATGAGCAGGAGTATGACCGCTCGCTCCTCGAATGCAATCCCGCCCTGGCGGCCGCTCTTCCTTGGCCCACGTTCGCACGCGCCACCGCCGCATACCGCGCCCGGTGGACCGAGCGAACCCTGACTCCCTATGACGGAATCGTCACCGCCCCACCGGAGATCGTCCTCTCGCCGACCAAGCTGGAAACCTACGCGACCTGCCCGTACCAGTTCTTCGCCCGTCACGTCATTCGCGCCTCTCGCGAGGAGGAGCCGGAGCTGGTTGACCGGATCAACGCCCTCGACCGCGGCTCGCTGATCCATCGGGTGCTCGAGCGATTCTTCCGAGGAGGCGATCGCTCGCTCAAGGCGCTGTTCACGATCGCCGAACAAACGTTCAGCGAGTTCGCGGAGAGCGGTCGCACTGGCCGCCGGCTGCTCTGGGAGCTCGACCGTCGCCAGATCACCGAAGACCTGCACGATTGGTGGCGAACCTTCGGCTCACCGGACGAACTTGAGCCGACCTGGTTCGAAGTGCGGATTCCGCAAGGGGAATTCGTTCGCGAGGTCGCCGGCCGCCCCATTGAATTCACCGGTACGATCGATCGGATCGACTGTGCACCGGATGGGCGCTTCCGCGTCGTCGATTACAAGACTGGCAAGATCAGGGCGAAGGACAACGACCTCGCCGGCGGCCGGGCATTGCAGCTCCCCTTTTATATTGAGGCGGCAGCAAAGCTGATCGGTGCCCCGGTCGAGCGTGGCGAGGCGGTGTACGAATCGGTGACGCGTGTCGGCGGGTTCAAGCGCGTCAAGGTCGACCGCGGGCTCGACCGCGCCGCCTTCGAATCGCTGCTCGCCAAGCTCGTTCGCGCAATTCACGAGGGCGACTTTCATCCCGTGCCCGGCGACGTCTGCACGCGTTGCCCAGTGCAGCCGATCTGCGGCCCACAGATCACCGAGATCATGAATCGCAAAGCCGAGGATCCACAGGTCCAACGCCTGCAGCGGCGGCAGAGACCGTGAACGCGCCGATCGATGCCGCGGTCCGCGAGGAGATCCGCTCGCAGCTCGATATCAGCCTGTGCGTCGAGGCCGGCGCCGGCGTCGGAAAGACAACCGCGCTGGTGAGCCGGATCATCGAGCTGATCCGGAGCGGCCGCGCCACCGTGGACAGCCTCGCTGTCATCACGTTCACCGAGAAGGCCGCCGCCGAACTGGCGAGCCGGGTACGAGAGGGGCTGGAAGCCGCGGCACGCTGCGCCTCGGCTGAGGAGGCCAGCCGGCTGACGGCCGCCATCGACGGGCTTGCCCGCGCCCGCATCGAGACGATCCACGCCTTTTGCCGCCATTTGCTGACCGAGCGGCCGGTCGAAGCAGGGCTCGACCCGGCATTCCGGGCGCTGAACGATCTCGAACAGCGGATCGCCTTCGACGCCGCCTACTCGGCCTGGGCGCGTGAGCGGCTCGATAGCGACGACCCCGTCCTGCGCCGTGCCTTCAATCGGGGGCTCGACAGCAGCCACCTTCGCAAGGTCGTCGAGGAAGTGCATCGCTTTCGGGCGCTCATGCCGTTCGAACGATACGACCCGGAGCCGGGGCGCCTGACCGACTTTCTCGATGCGCTTGCCGACGCCGTCAACGAGCTCGAGGAAATCGCTCCGGCCTGTGTCGCGCCCGATGACAAGGGGCTGGCCCAGATCACGGCAGCGCGCCGTCTGCTCGACGATTGCCGGCTCGCCGCTGGTGACGACGAACGAGTCGAACGCATCGTGCTGCGGACGCCAACGATCAAGGCGGAAGGCAACCAGAAAAACTGGAGAAGGGCCGATGCTTGCCGGCGCCAGAAGGAGATCTGCAAGGCGCTTGGCCAACGGCTCGACGCGCTGCGCAAGGCGCTGCGCTGCGAGGCGCTCTGCTCGCTGATTCCGCTCGCCGAATCCTTCGTGCGCGACTATGCCGAGCAACGACGGGCGCGCGGCGTCGCCGAGTTCGACGACCTGCTCATCTGGGCGCGCGACGTTCTGCGCGACAATCCCGAAGTCCGCCGTTATTTTCAATCCCGCTTTTCGGCGGTGCTCGTCGACGAGTTTCAGGACACCGACGCCCTCCAAGTCGAGATTGTCCTGCTGCTGACCAGCCCGGACGAGACAGCGCGAGGCGAGCGGCGGCCAGCGCCGGGTGCCCTCTTCGTCGTCGGCGATCCAAAGCAGTCGATCTACCGCTTCCGCCGCGCCGACGTCGCAACCTACGTCCGCGTCCGCGACGAGGTGTTGGCGGAAGGGCGGCGCTGGATCGTTCAAAACTTTCGCTCCGTGCCCGGCGTGGTCGCGTGGGTCAATCGGGTCTTCTCGACACTGCTCAACGAGGAGGGACAGGTCGGCTACACGGAGCTCTGCGCCTACCGCGAGGGCGGCGCATGGCCCGCAGTGGCGATCGTGCCGTTTGACGCTGCCGGAAAGACCGAGCAGCGCCGTGCCGCCGAGGCCGCCGCCATCGCCGGAGCGATCCGCACCGTCCTTGCGGAAGGCTGGCCGGTCCACGACGAGGAGATCGGCGACTGGCGACCTGCACGCGCCGGCGACATTGTCGTCCTGTTGCCAACGCGGCGGGCGCTACCGGCGTTCGAGCGAGCGTTCGGCGCGGCCGGCCTCGCGTTTCGCCACGAAGGCGGCCGCGCCTTCTTCGACCGGCAAGAAGTGCACGAGCTGGTGGCGGTCCTGCGGGCGATCGATGACCCAACCGATGGGGTGTGGCTCGTCGCGGCACTGCGCTCAAGCGCCTTTGGCTGCTCGGACGACGCGATCGCCCGCGCCGTCGCCGCCGGCTGGCCATTGGACTATCGCGCCCCGGTTCCCGACGACGTGCCTGAGGTTGCCGATGCCTGCCGCATCCTCCGCTCGCTTCACGCTTCGCGATCATCGCTCTCGCTCGTTCCGCTGCTGCGCGCTGTGCTCCGCGAGACGCGCCTCGTCGAGTTTGCCCAGACCACGCCGCACGGCGAGCAAGCGGCGGCGAACCTGCTGAAAGTACTGGACCAAGCGCGTGCCTTCGCCGAAAGCGGCAGCGCGGCGCTGCGTCCCTTTCTTCACTGGATCGAGCAACAGACATCGGTGCGCGCCGATGAGTCCGACGCACCGGTCGCCGATCTCGGCGATGACGTGGTCCGGTTGTTGACCATCCATGCGGCGAAGGGGCTGGAATTTCCGATCGTCATCCTCTCTGGGCTGGCCGAAGAACGAGGAACGAGGAACCCGCCGGCCTTCGCCGAGATCGACTCCAAAACCGGGGCGCGCCGCCTGCATCTCCGTCTTGGCAACGACAAGGATGGGTACTACCAGACGCCCGGGTACGAGGCCGCGCTTGCCCGCGAAGGCCAGCAGGAGGAGGCCGAGTGGCGCCGCCTGCTCTATGTCGCGGCCACGCGGGCGCGCGACCGGCTGATCCTCCCGATCGGGCTCGTGGGCGACGAGCCACGGGCCGACAGGCTGGCGCCCTCAGTTTGGCCAAAGGAGACACCGCTCTTCCCCGATCAGGAGGTGCTCACGGTTGCGCCAATTGTCCCTGCTCACGAGTCCGCGAAGTCGCCTCCCGAGCCAGCAACGCTGGAAACCGTCCGCGCCAAGCGCGAGGAATGGCGGGCGCGCCGCAGGGCACTGCTCGCCCGAGCCAAGCAGACTCACCCGCTCATCGTTGTCGGAGCGGAGGGACCGCTCGCCCACGCCTTCCACACCGCGCTCGCCGAGTCGCTGCGCCACAGCGACGCCATGCTCCCGACGCTCGCCGCGCACGCGGCACGCCAAGCGGATATCGAAGAACGCGCGAGCGAGGTGATCGAGCTGGTCGAGGTGTTCCGTGCCAGCGAAGCGTTCGCCCGCGCGAGATCCGCCACCGACGCGCGCTGGAACGAGACGGTTGTCCTTCCGTTGGAAGAGGACCGGCTGGTCGAGGCCCGGCTGACGGCCTGGTACGGTGCGACGGTCGTCGTCGCGCTGATCGAGCCGGTCGAGCAAGCGGCGCTCGAGAAATGGCGCAGCGCACTGCACACTGGTTTCGCGGCGGCAGGCCGGCCGTTGACCGACGTCGTCTTCGTCGCCTGCTTTTCGAACGGCAGAGACGACCCTAGGACGCGCCCCGCCTGAGCCTCCAGCCGGGCCAGCCCTGCACACAACGCGGCATTCGCAGCGGCAGCAGCAGGTACACTACCGACCGCACGCCGCAGGGGCGTCGCCCGAGGAGGAAAAGGTGGGCAGCAACGCAGCCGGGCCGCTGCTCGCAGTGGGTGGCCTGCTCTGGATGCTCTGGCCGATTGTCAGCGTGCTCGGCCTGCCGCCCGCAACTGGCCGGGCGGTGTTGGCGCTCGTCGTCCTCGTGCTCCTCGCTGGCTTCGTGATGTATGCCCGTGGCCAGAAGAGCAACCTCGCCGTCGGCGGTGCGCTGCTCGCGGTGGCGGGGCTGACGATCGTGCTTGCAGCCGCGACGGTGCAGTTTTGGCTGTTGCCGAATGAGGCGGCAAGCCCTGGCCTACGACGGGTTGTCGGTGCAGCCGATTTCGCCGGGCTGCTCGGGCTCTACCTCGGCGGGCTGCTGATCGGGCTCGACCTCCGGCGACGACCGGGCGCCCCAGCTCAGACAGCCGGCTTGCTCATGTTCGCCCTGCCAGCAGCGATCGTCCTGCTCGTCCTCGTCGCGCTCGCTGGGCTGCCGTTCGGCGACGCCTTTGCGACCCATTGGCCAATCGGCGCGGCGCTGCTGCTGCTCGGCCTCTCGCCTCGTTAGCGGAAAATTGGGATCACCTCGGTCGCGAATCGCTCGATGTTCTCTGCCTGCGCCGCCGGATCCGGTTCCCAGAAGTAGGTGATAAACCAACTCGCACCGAGGTCGAGATAGGGACTCATCCGCTCGGCGACTTCCTCCGGCGTGCCGGCGATGGTGGTCGCCCGGAGATGGGGTTGCGCCCTGCGAGCGGCGATCATGCGGTCAAGCCGCTCGATCGCCCGATCATGACTGCTGTCGATAATTGCATACACATTGACAGCGCGCCGCAGGCTGTCCGGATCGCGGCCATTCGCCTCGCACAACCGATTAATGCGCTCAACCTTCTCGCGATAGACCTCGATCGCACCTCCCGCCGCGCCGAGCGACCAGATGTCGGCGTGCTTGGCGGCGACAGGAAGTCCGACCCGGTCGCCGAACGCGCCGATCAGGATCAGCGGTGGCGAAGTCGGGCGCGGCTCGCAGATCGCCTCATCGATCTCGAAATAGCGGCCGGTGAACGACGGCGCATGTTCGGTCCACATACGGCGCATCACTTGGGCTGCTTCGCCGACCATCCGCGCCCGGTCGGCGGGGGAGGCAACGGGCCAGCCATAGCGGCGGAACTCGCGCTCGCCGCCGCCCGCGCCAAGTCCGAGCACCAGCCAGCCACCGCTCATATCGCTGAGCGTGGCCGCCATCTTCGCCACCAGAGCCGGATTCCGCCACGGCACCGCCACGACCAGCGTCCCGAGGCGGACCCGTTCCACCTCCCGCGCCAGCCCACTTAGCGTCGTGAAGCACTCGAGCCACTCGTCCGTGCCTACGACTTCCGGCAGCGCGACGTGGTCGTTCACCCAAATCGAGTCGTAGCCCTGCCGTTCAGCAAGCCGCGCATGCTCGAGGATGGCAGCGTAGCGTCCGAGGCCGGGGTCGAGCCGCGCCCCGAAATGGAGATCCCGAGTCATCGCGGCCTCCCCAACCGACCGTATGGAGCCTACCGACGGCGGTCGCGAAGCACGGCGAGCACATCCTCGGGGGTCAGACCGCAAGCGGCGAGGAGCACGAGAGAGTGATACCACAAGTCAGCGACTTCGCCGGCGAGCGGAGCGGGGTCGCCATTCTTGGCAGCGATGATCACCTCGGCCGCCTCTTCTCCAATCTTTTTGCCGATTTTGTCGATGCCTTGCTCGAATAGGTAGGTGGTGTAGCTCCCTGCGGGACGGGCCCGTCGGCGCTCTTCGATCACCGCGAACAGTTCCGCGAAGGGCGTGCCGGGGGTAACGGGCGGCAGCACGGTCTCGTCGTCGAGCCGGCGAGAGAAGCAACTTGGCTCGTTGGTGTGGCACGTCGGGCCAGCCGGGTCGGCGAGGACCAGCAGTACATCGTCGTCGCAGTCGCGCCGGATCTCGACGACGCGGAGCACGTTGCCGCTGGTTTCACCCTTTTGCCAGAGCACGCCACGGCTGCGGCTCCAGAACCAGACAAGACCGCTCTCCCGGGTGCGGCGCAGCGCCTCTTCGTTCATCCAGCCGACCATCAGCACCGCGCCGCTGCCGGCGTGCTGGACAACCGCCGGGATCAAGCCATCGGCGTTGAAGCGAAGTTCGCTCATGCGTCGTCCTCTTCGAGAAAGGCCGGGCTGCAATCGGTTTGGCGGTCGAAGGCGAGCGGCGAAAACGGCCGCCGCCCACCGAGCAGGCGGTCGATCTCGGCGCAGCGGGCCAGCAGCCGTTCCGCGTCGCGGTCGGCGAGGGCCTCCAGCCGGCGCAGGACGGCCACACCGTTTTCGAGACTGATCAGCGCGTCACGGGCGCGCGCGTCGTGGCCGGCGCGCAACCGGTCAGCGAGGTCGAGCGCGACGTCGACCGTCCGGCTCGCGACGCGCGCCAAGCCGCCACGCGCCGGCAAGACGACCATCGTTGCTACATCGGCCGCCAGATCAAGCGCCAGTTCGAGGGCCGTCATGTCAGCCGGACCGGAATGCCGTGGTCTGCGAGATCCCGCTTGACGTCGCAGATCCGCAGTTGGCCGAAGTGGAAGACGCTCGCCGCCAAGACGGCATCGGCCTTGCCCTCGATCACGGCCTGACGAAAGTGCTCAAGCGTTCCCGCGCCGCCGCTCGCCACCACCGGCACCGAGACAACCTCCGAAATCCAGCGGGTGATTCGCAGTTCGTAGCCGTTCTTCGCCCCGTCGGCATCGACACTGTTCAGAACGATCTCTCCCGCACCGAGCGCCACGCCGCGCCGGGCCCATTCGACAGCGTCCATCCCGGTGCGCCGGCGGTTGCCGTGGGTAGTCACCTCGTAGAAGTCGCCATTCCACCACGCATCGATCGAAAGGACGATGCATTGAGAGCCAAAGCGATCTGCACCGCGCGCGAGCAGCGTCGGATCGGCCACCGCGCTTGAGTTGAGTGATACCTTGTCGGCGCCGGCGAGCAGCATCCGCCGCATATCGTCGGTCGTCCGGAGCCCGCCGCCGACGGTGAGCGGGATAAACACCTGATCGGCCGTCCGCTCGACGACGCTCAGCATGATGCCGCGCTCTTCGGCGGAGGCGGTGATGTCGTAGAACACCAGTTCATCTGCGCCTTCGTCGTTGTAGAAGCGCGCCAGCTCCACGGGGTCGCCGGCGTCGCGGTTGTCGGCGAACCGGACTCCTTTCGTCACCCGGCCGGCATCAACATCAAGACAGGGAATGACCCGCACCGTCAGCATTGGAGTGCCAGCGCCGCCCGGAGGTCGAGCGTCCCATCGTAAATAGCGCGACCGACAATCGCGCCCGAGGCGCCGGCGTCGCGTACCGCTCGGACGTGATCGAGCGTCGCGATGCCGCCTGCCGCGATGACGGGGAGTCCAGATTCGCGAGCTGCCGCTTGGAGCGTTGCGAGGTTCGTGCCGCCGTGGGTACCGTCGTGAAGGATGTCAGTGACGACCAGCCACCCGATCCCCGCTTCCCGGGCCGACCGCGCCAGTTCCTCAACCGTCCGGCTGCTCGATTCGCGCCACCCGCGCACTGCCACCACGCCGTCGCGGGCGTCGATGCCGAGTGCGACCCGCGACCCGAAGCGGGCGCCCGCCTCATGCAAGAACGTCGGATCCTCGATGGCGGCAGTGCCGATGATCGCCCGATCGACTCCCTCGCCAAGTACGTCCTCCAACGTCTCGAGAGAGCGCAGGCCGCCGCCGAGCTGGATTGGGACTCCGACCGCCGCTCGGATCGCCCGCACGGCCGCGAGGTTGCGTGGACAGCCGGCGGCGGCGCCATCGAGATCGACGAGGTGCAGTCGTGTTGCGCCGGCGGCAACCCAGCGCTCAGCGGTCGCCACGGGATCGTCGGAAAAGACCGTCTCGCGGTTGTAATCCCCCTGAACGAGCCGGACGACCTTTCCACCGCGCAAATCGATCGCCGGAACTACCTCGAACTTCATCGCTGACCGGCCATCCGACAGAAATTCTCGTAGATCCGGAGACCGCGCAGCCCGCTCTTCTCGGGATGGAACTGAGTCGCCACAACATTGTCGGCAGCCAGCACCGCCGGGAAACGGACAGCATACTCCGTCTCGCCGATCACCACCTCCGGATCGGCGGGGTCAGCGTAGTAGCTGTGCACGAAGTAGAAATAGCTGTCGTTCGGAATGCCCTCGAACAGCGGGTGATCCTTGCGCAGGTGCACGTGGTTCCAGCCCATATGCGGCACTTTGACGCCGGGCGGGATTCGCCGGACCCGGCCCGGCACGATGTCGAGGCAGGCCGCACCGCCATCCTCATCACTTTCGGTGAGCAACACCTGCAAGCCGATGCACACGCCGAAAAATGGCTTGCCAGCGCGCACCGCCGCCCGCAGCGGCTCGATGAGCCCTGCCTCACGCAACCCGCTCATTGTGTCGGCGGCTGCCCCGACGCCGGGCAAAATGACGGCGTCCGCCCGTTCGACAACGCAGGGGTCGCTGGTGACGACGATCGGCGCTCCGACCTGCTCGAGCGCCTTGGCGACGCTCCGCAGGTTGCCGGCTCCGTAATTCACGACTGCAATCATGATCCACGTCGGGAGAGAGGCTGGGAAAGACGCGCCTGTCTCCGGAGGTCTACAGCAATTCGCGGCAGGAGGAAGCCCGCCTGCAGCCGAGCGCCGATGGATCCGGTCGGACAGCCTTGCGGCGGGGGGTGCTCAACTCCGCGGGCCAGGCACGATCGATAGCAAGCAAGCAGGTTGAACCGGCAGCCCAGCCAATGGTAGCATCGGGTCATCACCGAGACGCTGGAGCATGGTGTCTCCGTCCGTCCGCTGGCCAATCCCGTTGTTGTTTGCCGTCACGACACTTGTCGCGCTCGGCGCCGCGTGCTCGCGTCCCGCGCCGGAGTGGGACGAGCCGACCCCGATCCCCGGGCTGGATCAGGTGCTGCGACCGAACGCCTCGCCCGCGCCGCTACGGCCGCAGTTTGTGATCCCGACGATGGCGCCTGTTCCGGCGACTCGCAACCCAGTTGGGTTGCCACCTGTGAAGGTGGCGACAGCGGTCGCGAACCCGCTGCATTTGCGCATCCAAGCGATCGGGGTTGACCTGCCGATCCAGCCGAGCGCCCTGACACCGAACCGGGAGCTTGCCGCACCGAGCGATACGTTGGGCGTCGTCTGGTACAAGGACGGCGCCAAGCCGGGGATGCGCGGCAATGCCGTCCTCACGGGCCACGTCGATTGGCAAGGGCAGCCCGGCGCCTTCTACCGCCTGAAAGAGCTGCTGCCCGGTGACATCATTCAGATCTTCACCGCCGACGGACAGCAGTTCCTCTACACCGTCGACACCACGCAACTGTATAAGGCGGACGACGCACCCGTCTCCGAGATCATGGGCGCCAAGGACATTCCGCTCTTGACGCTGATCACCTGCGAAGGCACGTGGGATCCCATCCGGCAGGACTACTCGCATCGCCGAGTCGTGCGGGCGATGTGGTATTGATGGGCTTGCCCCCGACCGAACGGACGTCAGAAAACCTCCTGCTCGCTGGTGCACGGCAAGCGCGTCTGCCGCGGAACCCGCTGCTTGCGACGCTCGTTCTGCTCGGCGGCGTGGTGGTCGCTCTGCTCGGCAGCGTTGTTGGGGCACTCGCTAGCGCCACGGTCCTCCTCGCGCCGGTTCCTCTAGGAGTGCGATCGGCGCTCTCCATCGCAGGCGCCTTCGCGGGCATTTGGTTCGGCCTGTTCCTGTGGGTGCGGCTCGTCGAGCGGCGACCGTTTCGCAGTGCCGGGTTCGTGGCGCGGCAGCCGTTGCTCCGCTACCTCCGCGGCGTTGCGATCGGAATAGCGATGTTCACGGCGGTCGTCGGATTGATGGTTCTCGCAGGAGCGGCCAGTGTCGATGGGGTCCGGTTGGACGGCGGTACGATCGCGACCCTCGCCGCGGCGGCGATTGGGTACAGCGTGCAGGGCTCGGCAGAGGAAGCGCTCCTGCGCGGCTGGCTGCTGCCGGTGGCCGCCGTTCGCTTTGGCCTCGTCGCCGCCTTGATCGTCCAAGCCGTGCTCTTCACGCTGCTCCACGGCCTCAACCCCGGCATCACGCTGATCGCCATCGTGAACCTCGCCCTTGTTTCGCTCTTCCTCGGCGTCTGGGCGCTGCGGGAGGAAAGCATCTGGGCGGTGATGGGCTGGCACGCCGCCTGGAACTGGACGCAAAGCACCGTCTTCGGGATAGCAGTGAGCGGGCTCCCGCCGAGTGAGTCCCTCCTTCAGGTGAAGGTGGTCGGCCCAGATTGGCTCACTGGGGGGATCTTCGGCGCGGAGTCGACAATTCTCGCCAGCCTCGTCCTCACCGCAGGACTGCTGACAGCGCTCCTGTTGCGGCGGCCCGCCGCGTCGACCGAGTCACCGTTGGATCGGTAGCGGCGGCACTTCCGAAGCTGCACGGCCCGAGGCGTTCTGGCGCGCTCGGCCTCACCGCTGCGGATGGACAAATCAGGGCTGGGATCCGCCGACCCAATCGTTCTGGGCCGGCACGGACGCCACCTCGACGTCGGCGAAGACCAGCCGGAGCGTATAGGCGGTCGTCTCAAGGATCGCTTCGTACATTGGAAGACCGAGAGCTTCCGACCACCGCGCCGCCTTCGCGGACTGGTCGACGAGCGTAATATCGCTCGTGGCGACGGCGTTTGTCACCGCGGAGTCGTCCTCTCGGATCGCCTCCGGCCGGGCGGCGTAGGCCACTTCGACGCAGTGGGTGAAGATCAAGGTCGTTGTCGCGAGTTGAACCGGCTGCCCACCTTCGGGCGACGCACCGTCAATTTCGAGGACGACTTCGTAGTGGCGGGCGCCGGCGGCGAAGCCGTGCCCGGTTACCAATTGTCCGGCAACGCCAACCTGATCGAGTGTCTCGCGCAGCGGCATCGTCCCCTCCTGCCGTCCCGGACGGGAAGCTCGTTAAAGCGAACAACCCGCTCGCCGGAAGTGAGCGGGTTGCCGGGAGAAGAACGATCCAGTCGCGTCTACTGGCAGGGTCATCGCTGTTCGGCGCGCTGACACCTGGCTTGCGGGCAACACCCACGCCGGACGTGAAGTGCAGCCGCCGCATCAGGCGGTCCACCGACTGGCGACGTGCATCTTTGCCCACCTTGATCAGCCGCCCATTGGCGACCACCGCGTAGGGGTGCGAGGCCTGGTCGCGCAGAATCTTCACCGTCATCCCACTCACCTCCTTTCCATCGTTCTCGCTCGTTCGCAGCCCAGGCAACGGTCGGGGTGTTCTGCAACGGCGTCGACCGAGTATAGCCCAGTTAGGCTGCTGCCGCCACCGTTTCGCTGCGTTTTCCCCGCCGTTTTTACCCGAGTCTCAGAGGCCGCTCGTTCGTTAATTCGGCGCAGCAGTCGTCTCGCGTCAGTACCTCCGTCGCAGGTTCCCCTGAACCTCGGCGGTGCTGGGGCGGATCCCCACTGGCGCACCGCGAGAAGGGAGGGCGGCGTACAATCAGAGGAAAGCGCAGATGTCCTCCATCTTCTCAGCCGAGATTCTGATCATCGTGTTGTTGATCCTGCTCAATGGGATCTTCGCGATGTCAGAGATCGCGGTCGTCTCTGCCCGGCGTGTCCGGCTGCAACAGCGGGCCGAGCGCGGCGACCGATCGGCACAGGCCGCGCTTGCGTTGGCGGAAGCGCCCGGCCCCTTCCTCTCAACGGTTCAGATCGGCATCACGCTCATCGGGATTCTCGCCGGCGCCTACGGCGGCGCGTCCATCGCCGAGCAGATTGGCGCAGCGATTGCCGCCATCGAGCCGCTTGCGCCCTACGCCGAGCTCATCGGCGTTGGGGTGGTGGTGCTGGCCATCACCTACTTGTCGCTCGTCCTTGGCGAACTCGTTCCGAAGCGGTTGGCGCTCGGGAACCCAGAGGGCATCGCCCGCGCCGTTGCCCGGCCGATGACGGTCCTTTCACGCCTCGCCAGTCCCGGTGTCCGTCTGCTTGACGCTTCCCAGAATATCGTCCTAACTCTGTTGCGCATTCGTCCTACCCAAGAGCCCCCCGTGACCGAGGACGAAATTCGCATCCTGATTCGGCAGGGAGCGGCAGCGGGCGTCTTCGTCCAAGAGGAACGGGAGATGGTAGAAGCCGTCTTCCGGCTCGCCGACGCCCGCGCCGAGCAGTTGATGGTGCCGCGCAGTCAGATCGTCTGGTTGCGTGCCGGCGACCCCCCCCGAACGGCACTGGCAAACCATCGTCCGCAGCGGTCACACGTGGTACCCTCGTTCGCGGGGAGAGCGTCGACGATGTGCTCGGCATCGTCTCGTTGAAACAGATCTTCGCCCGGGTCGCCGCTGGCACCCCGCTCGCTTCCATCGACATTACCGCGCTCGTCACGCCGCCGCTCTACATCCCGAAGACCTCTTCGGGCCTTCGAGATCCTCGATCGGTTTCGCGAACAGAAGACCCATCTCGCCGTTGTGCTGGATGAGTTCGGCGGCGTCGACGGGCTGATCACGCTGAACGACATCGCCGAAGGCATCTTCGGGTCGGTCGCAACCGTCGAGCCGGAGCCGGCGATCATCCGGCGGGACGACGGGACCTATCTCGTCGACGGGCTCGTGGAACTCGACCGGTTTTTCGAGACGTTTCACGTTGACGAACCGCTCAGCGACGCCGGCGAGGAGATCGAGACCGTCGCCGGGCTGGCGCTCGCGGCATTCGGCCGGCTCCCACGGGTTGGTGAACGGGCGACTTGGAACGGACTGGAATTTGAAATCGTCCAAATGGATGGACACCGCATCGCTCGCCTCGCAATACGGCCCGCGGCGAAGGACGCTACACCATGAAGAAGCTCACCGTACTCCTGCTTGCCCTCTTGGCTGGGCTCGCGCTCCTTCCGCTCGCTGCACACGCCCAAACACGCTCGGTAACCATGCCGCGGCGGGATGCCGAGATCACGATCTTGCCGAATGGCGATGTGCAGTTCGTCGAAACGTGGGTCGTCCAATTCATAGGCGGACCGTTTCAGCAGGCGTTTCGCAACATCCCCACCGCGCAGACAACGGGAATCACGGACATCGCCATCAGTGAGGGGACGACCATCTACCGCCGAACGACGGGCTCCGGCACGCCAAACACCTACAGCGTGACCGAAACGGGCGGCGAGGTGCGAATCCAATGGTATTTCCCCGCAACGACCAACGCGACACGCACATGGACGCTGCGCTACACCGTGCACGGCTCGCTCTACATCTACCCAGCAGGAGATCAGTTCTACTGGAAGTTCATCGAAAGCGACCGCCAATACACGATCGAGGCATCGCGGGTGCGGCTGACGCTGCCTGCCGAAACCAGCCCGGACCAAATTCGGGCGACGACCTACACCAACGTCCGCGAGACCGGCGGCGCCCAAGTGATCGACGGGCGGACGGTCGAATTTAGCGGTGGGCCCTTTCCCTCGGGCGTCGAGTGGGAGCTGCGCGCTCAGTTCCCCTCTGACCTCGTGGATGCCAGCCCTGCGCCGTGGCAAGTCGATCGTGACCGCGAGCCAATCTACACGCTGATTGGACTCTTCTTCGCGTTGGTGGTCGGGATTGCCGGTCCGGTTGGCGTGGTGCTGCTCTGGTTCCTGCGCGGCCGTGACGAGCGGCCAGCGATGGTGGCCGAGTTCCTCGCCACGCCGCCGGACGATTTGCGGCCGGGCGTGGCCGGCGTTCTGCTCGATGAGCGCGCCGATCTGCAAGATATCATCGCCACGCTGGTTGACCTCGCGCGACGCGGGTACATCCGAATCATCGAGCGGGACGACAACGGCTCGAACCGATTCCGGTTCGTCCGCGAGCAAGGTGATCAAGGGGCGCTGCTCCCCCACGAGCGGCTGCTGCTGGATGCCGTCTTCGGCAATGACACGGAAAAGGACCTTCGCGAGCTACGCAACAAGTTTTACTTGCAGATTCCTTCGCTCCAAAAGGCGCTGACGCGCGCGGCGGTGGAGGCCGGTTTCTTCCCCCGCAGTCCCGCTTCGACACGGGCGATCTACGCCGCGCTCGGCGTGCTTGTTTTGCTCGGCGGGATTGGCGCGTTTGTGCTTGGGGCGCTGTTGCCCTCAGCGCTGCTGTCGCGAATCATCGGGTTCCCAAGCATCTCGGTGATGCTCACCGGGCTCCTGCTGCTGATCTTCAGCCCGGCGATGCCGCGCCGAACGGTGAAGGGCTCGCAGGCGGCTGCCAAGTGGCGCGCCTTTCGACGCTACCTCGAACACGTCGAGCGCTACACCAACGTCGCCGAGGCGAAGGACCAGTTCGAGCGCTACCTGCCATATGCGATCGCCTTCGGCGTCGAGCGACGTTGGGTCGACCGGTTCGCTCGAGCGGGCGCCCCGGCGCCAGTCTGGTACGTGCCGTATCCGGTGTACCAATCGGGCGGCTGGGAACGCGGCCGTCAGACAAGCGGTGACTGGGCCGGCTCGGCCGACAGCGCCGGCGCTGTCGGCCGCGGCAGCAGCGGCGGCCTGCCGTCGCTCGACAGCGCGGCAGCGCGCTCGCTGGGTGGGCTCAACGCGATGAGCGCCGGTTTGTTCTCGATGCTTAACTCCACGTCCTCGGTTTTCACCAGTGCGCCGCGGTCCTCGGGTAGCAGCGGAGGAGGCTGGTCCGGTGGTGGCGGCGGCGGCGGCGGTGGTGGCGGCGGCGGTTCGAGCGGCTTCGGCTAGGGGAGCGATTGCTCGTGGCGGCCGCTGCAAAGCGCGCGGGGCTGCCTCGGCACCGTCGTTGGGCGGGTGCGGTCGACGACCGGACGCCGAGGGCGCTGCGAGAACCGGTCGAGTGAGGCTCCGGCGGTTTCGAAGATCTCCGCCCCTCGACGGGGCGCGAATGGACAAGGCGAATGGGACGAGTGCTCGGCATCATCTTGATCGCGGTCGGCGTCGGGATCTGCGCCCTCGTGTCGCTGTTCCTCGGCTCCGGTCTCATCACGAACCAACTCACTCTCGCCGGCGCAGTGCTGGGCGTCGCCCTGTTCGGTGGCGTACCGCTCATTCTGTTGGGAGGGGTCGGCGGTTTCATCTTCATGCGGGGCCGCGCCGAAGAAAAAGAACTGGCCGAGATCCGCAAAAAGGAGCGGTTGCTGGGCATGATCTCGGCGCAGGGCCAGGTGTCGCTCGGCTCGGCAATGATCGAAATGAAGATGACGCGCGACGAGGTGCAAAACGCGATCTACGATCTCGTCAATCAGGGCCTCTTCGCCGGCTACATCGACTGGACCACGCAAACGTTCTACTCGAAGGACGCTGCTCAAGTCGGCAGCACCAAGTGCCCAAACTGCGGAGGCGTTCGGGAGGTCGCCGGCAAAGGGATCGTGCGCTGCCCCTATTGCGGGGTGACGCTCTTCATCCCCGCGTGAGCACCTCGCGCGATTCGGCGCACGAGGCGGCCGAACGAGGCGACGCTTCGAGAGGGCAGAACCTGAGGAGGGCGGCATGAACCGAGATCCGTTGCCAATCACCGTCTGGAGCGACTTCGTCTGACCCTGGTGCTTTATGGCGGTGTCCGGTCTGGACGCCTTGAGCCGAACCGAGCCGATCGTCGTCACGTGGAAGGCCTTCGAGCTGCGCCCGCCGGAAGCGCCGCCCCTGCCCCCGCAGGTGGTCGAACAGTACCGGCAACGCATCGCCGCGAGCAGCGAGCGAATGCGCCAGCACGCCCGGGCGGTGTTCGGCCTCGAGATGCGCCAGCCCGAGCGCCCCTCCTCGAGCCGGCTGGCGCATCAGGCCGCCAAATGGGCGGAGGATCGCGGCGCAGGTGACTGCTACCGCCGGGCGCTCTTTGCCGCCTATTGGCAGGAGGGACGCGACATCGGCGACCCCGCCGTTCTCCAAGCGCTCGCCGAGGCCTGTGGGTTGGATGCGTCTGCATTGGCGGCAGACCTTGCCGCCGGCCGCTACGTCGAGGAGGTCCGCGCCGACAGCGCCGAAGCGCATGAAGCGGGGCTTTCTGGCGTCCCCGCCTTCGTCTTCGCCGGCAAATACCTTGTCACCGGAGCCCAGCCGCCCGACACCCTGCGCCGTATCGCCGAGCTCGTTCGCGAGAAACTCGCCAACGAGTCTGCCTCCTCCTGAGGCGACCTTCGCGCGGCGACGCCCTTTGGCGCCGCCCCTGCGTACCACGGAGGGCTGCCGGCGGCTCGTCTGAACCGCCGGGCGCGATCGACAGCCACGAACGGATGTGATGGTCAGGCTGCGGACGTTGAGCGGTTGCGACAAACCGCGCCGAGGTTCGAACCGGAACGTCCCGGACATCAGCCTTGTCGATGTGGTGGCCGATTGGCCGGCCTCTCGGAGCCGATGACGATGACCGTCGGAACACGCGGACTTGCCACACGGTCAACGACATTCGATGGTAGCCTCAACGCGCTCACGAGGACGTGCGGCATGCTGGGCCTTCGACCGATGGGCGAGCCCAGTCGCTTGAAACCCGCGCGGTGTGATACATTTGTTCTATTCAGCGGCGAGGCGAGCATGGCCAAGGCGCGCACACGCACCGTCTTTTTCTGTCAACAGTGCGGCGGCGAGCAGTCCCGATGGCTCGGGCGCTGCCCGGATTGCGGCACGTGGAACAGCCTGGTCGAAGCGCAGGTGGAGCGGAACCCTGCTCCTGCGGCGCTCCCTGCGCTGCCGAAGGCGGAGCCACAGTCGCTGCCAACGATTACGGCCGATCGGTTTGAGCGCATCACCGTCGAGTACGACGAGTTCAATCGCGTGCTCGGCGGCGGGATCGTTCCGGGGTCGCTCGTGCTCATCGGTGGCGAGCCGGGCGTCGGCAAGAGCACGCTGCTTGCGCAAGTCTCGGGGGCGCTCGTTCAAAAAATTGGCAAAGTGCTCTACATCTCCGGCGAGGAGTCCGTTCAGCAAATCAAGCTGCGTGCCGACCGGCTGGGGATCCGCGAGGCCGACCTGTATCTGCTTGCCGAAACGTCGCTCGACGACGCCCTCGCCGCCATGGAGAGCTTACAGCCGCGCGCTGTCGTGGTTGACTCAATTCAGACGATGTACCTTGAATCGCTTGAATCGGCAGCGGGCTCGGTGAGTCAGGTGCGCGAGTGCGCCGTGCGGCTGCAGCGTTGGGCAAAGGCGCGGCACGTGCCGATCTTCCTCGTGGGCCATGTCACCAAGGAGGGCGCGATCGCCGGGCCTCGCGTGCTCGAGCACATCGTCGACTGCGTGCTCTACCTCGAAGGGGAGCGGTTTCAGAGCTACCGTCTGTTGCGCAGCACCAAGAATCGGTTCGGCTCGACTCATGAGATCGGCGTCTTTGAAATGCAAGGTGACGGCCTCGTCGAAGTCTTGAACCCCTCGGCCGCGTTCTTGGCCGAGCGCTCCGAGACGGCGACCGGATCGGCCGTGACCGTCACGATGGAGGGCACCCGGCCCATCCTCGTCGAGATCCAAGCGCTCACCAGTCCGAGCGCGTACGGGATGGCACGACGCACGGCCAACGGCATCGACATGAACCGACTGCACCTTCTGACCGCAGTCCTCACCAAGCGCGTCGGTCTCGACCTCGGTGCGCAAGACATCTTCGTCAACGTGGTTGGCGGCCTGAAAATCGGTGAGCCGGCGGCGGACCTCGCCATCGCCCTCGCGGTTGCGTCCTCGTTTCGCGATCTGGCGCTCGATCACGAGATGGTCTATCTCGGTGAGGTTGGGCTCGGCGGAGAGCTTCGCTCCACCGGCCAGATCGAACGTCGGCTGCTCGAAGCGTCCAAGCTCGGGTTCAGCCGGGCGCTCATCCCTGCCGCCATCAAGCGCGATCGTATCAATGTCGAGGGAATGCGCCTGATCGCGGCGGCGGACCTTGCCTCGGCGATTGAACTGTTCGCTGACTAAGGTACGATGATCCGGCAGGAGGACACATGCGTCGGGGCTACGCGACCACTTCGCACGGGCAGATTCACTTTCGCGAGTTGGGGGCAGGCGCCCCGCTCGTGCTCCTCCACCATTCGACGCGATCATCGGACGTTTGGCGAGAGATCGCGCCCTCGTTGGCCGAACGGTTTCGGGTTGTGGCGCTCGATACACCTGGCTTCGGGAATTCGTCACCACCCGCTGCGCCGCCCGGCCTCGCCGGCTACACGCAGGCGTTCCTCGAGGCGCTTGGCGCCCTTGGGATTGGGCGCTTTGCGCTCTTCGGCTTTCTGACTGGGGCGGCGCTCGCGCTCGAGCTTGCGGCACGCCACCCCGACCGCGTGACGAAGCTGATCCTTGGCGCTTGCCCAGTGATCGACGACCGCGAGGCTTGGCTGCGCGCCGCAACGGTCACTCCGCTCCAGCCAACTGGCAGCCACTTGACGACGCTGTGGCGCGGCTACGCCGATGGGGCGTATCGCGGCTGGGGCACGCTTGAGCAGGTGCAGCGCGCGACGATCGACAGCGCCACCGCCGGACCGGTTCAGGCGCACTACGCGCATCAAGCAGTCGCCGAGCTGGACGTTCGGATGCGTATCCCCGCGGTTGCCGCGCCAACCCTGCTGGTGTACGGCGCCCGCGGGCCGTTCGCCGGACGTCAGACCGAAATCACACCGCTCTTCCGCACCGCCGAGCGCATGGAACTTGACTGCGGCCCACTGATCATGCAGGAACGGCCGGATGAGCTCTGCCGGATTGTTACCGACTTCTTGACCCGCTGAGGGGAACACGCGCGACCGTAAAGCCCGTCACGCTGCGAGGGGTCGGGCGAGGTGAGACGGATGCCCTCGGGAGGCTACGGCGCCCGTTCAACGAGTGCGACGGCCTGCGCCGCGATTCCTTCGCCCCGACCAGTGAAGCCGAGTCCATCGGTCGTCGTCGCCTTGACACTCACTGCAGTTACCGGCAAGCTGAGATCCGCTGCGATGGCCGCGCTCATCGCCTCGCGATAGGGAGCGAGTTTCGGCCGCTCGGCGATGATGACGAGATCGAGGTTGACGACCTGCCAGCCCTCGCTGGCCAGCGTTGCCGCAACGTCGCGCAGCAGCGAACGGCTGGAGACCCCGCGGTAGCGCTCGTCCGACGACGGGAAGCGTTCACCGATATCGCCCAATCCGGCTGCGCCAAGCAGCGCATCGATCGCGGCGTGAAGGGCGGCGTCGCCGTCGGAGTGACCCTCGAGACCGCGATCGTGCGGGATCTCGATCCCGCCGAGCACGAGGCGCCGGCCCGGCACCAGTCGGTGGGCGTCGAATCCGATTCCTATCCGCACCGCAGGATCGCCTCCGCGAGCGCCAAGTCGGCCGCGGTCGTCACTTTCAGGTTGCGTTCCGAACCGAGGAAGACGCGCACCGGCACGCCGAGGGCCTCGACCGCCGCAGCGTCGTCCGTCACGTCGCGGTCGCTCTCCAATGCCAACTCGATCAGCTCGGTGCGAAAGACTTGTGGCGTTTGGGCTGCCCAGAGCCGGGCGCGGTCGACGGTGGCGATGATCCGGTCGTTCTCGACGCGCTTGATGGTGTCGCGGACGGGAAGCGCGGCGATCGCCGCGCCGGTTTCGCGGGCGGCTTCGAGCCCGCGCTCGATGATCTCCGGCGTGACCAGCGGCCGGGCGGCATCGTGAATCAGCACCCAGTCCGCCTCGGCACGGCGCACTCCGGCAAGCACCGAATCCTGCCGCCGTGCCCCGCCGACCGTCACGGCGCGTAGCTTCTTCCAGCCCCGCTCTGCGGCAAGCGCCTCGCCGCGCGTCGCCGTCTCAGAGCGCAGCACGAGGACAATCCCGTCGATCACTGGCGACGCCTCGAACGCCGCGACGGTGTGGGCGAGCAGCGGCGCCCCGGCGAGGTCCGCAAAGATCTTGTCCCCGCCAAAGCGACTGCCGCTCCCCGCTCCAACGATGACGGCGACGGCACTCATGGCGCCCGCTCGCGCGTGGGGGCTTCCAGTTCGGCCGGAGCGTGGCCATTGGGGTGCGGCGTGACCTCGGGAAGGAGAGCGACGCGGGGCGAGGTAGCCGGCCGCGCCGCCGAGACCTGGCGAACGAGCAGCCGGCGCAGCAACGCCGGTCGGCCAGCAAAAGCAAGCGCACCCGCGAGGCCGCAGCCGGCGGTCACGAAGAAGGGGAGCCAAGCGCCGAGGCCCGCCTCCGGCCGAGGGAGCGGCTGGACGAGCAAGAGGCCGATCGTCAGCCCGAGGATCGCGCCGAGCGCCGCGCCGGCCAGTTGGAACGGGCCGAGACGGCTAAGCAATTCCGCCGCCCAGAGCGCCGGTCGCGTCGTGAGAATCGGCGCAGCGACCGCAGCCAAGGCCGCTGCGCCGCCGACCGCCAGCACGAGGAAACGCGATTCGAGGAGATCGACGTACACCACGCCCTCACCTTCCAACCAGCCCCAGACGAGACCGCCCGCCCACAGTGCGGCAGCAACCCGGATCGGCAGCTCGATGAGAGGGAGGAGCACACTCCGAGCCCACAGCCACGGCCGGACGGGCCGCAAGCGAGCGTGTGCAAGGGAAGGACGATGGCGCACGGTGCGTCGCACGTCATAGATCCTAGTCGATAGTGCGCACACACAGGGATCGCCGTCGAATGCGGACTGCGTCGGCATCAGCGGCACGAAGCCGAGGCTCCTCAGCGCGAAGACGAACACCCCGACGGGCTGCGCCCGGCCGCCACCGGGATTCTGAACGACCCGCGGGGGCACGCCGACCGAGATGCGAATGGTCATTCCGGCTGTCGTAGCCGACGGAGACGCGGACTCGACCGCTCGTTGGACCGACACCGTCGCGGATCGGCCGAACCCGCAGGCGGAGACCGAAGAAGAAATCGGCTTAGTTTTCGGCGCTCACTCGACGCGAGAAGCGTCGCCGGACGAGGCCGAACGCTTGGTGGCGGTAGTCCTGCCAGATGTGCACAAGCGTTGGCAGCGCCGAGACGAGGATGATCAGCGCGATGATCGGCAGAAGATACTTATCGACGTCGGGGATCAAGCTGCCGAGGAAATACCCTGCGAGAGTCACCCCCACTGCCCAGAGCAGCGCCCCGAAGATGTTGTAGAAAACGAAATCCCGATAGCGCATTGAGCCGATCCCGGCGACGATCGGCGCGAACGTCCGGATCGCTGGAAGAAAGCGCGCCAGTACGATCGTTTTGCCGCCATGCTTGCGGTAGAAGGCTTCCGTGCGCTCGATATTCTTCCGGTGAAAGAAGAAGGACTCCTCGCGGTCAAACAGCCGGCGGCCGACGCGGTTGCCGAACCAATAGCCAACTTGGTCGCCGGTGACGGCGGCGATGAAGCAGCCGACGAGGAGCAGCGGGAGATTGAGATAGCCTTGGCTGGCCAAAAACCCGGCAGTGAAGAGCAAACTGTCGCCGGGGAGGAAGAAGCCGAAGAGCAGGCCACTTTCGGCGAAGACAATGGCGAAAATGATGAAGTGGGCAAACAGGCCAAACGCCGTCACGGCGTCCTTCATCATGTGGGCGACGTCGAAATGCACGGATCCTCCTGGCGCGACAGTGCCGCGGGTCGGCGGTACTCTAACCAAAACGCTTTGCATTCGCCTACCGGTTGCGGCCGCCCGACGGTGTTCTCGATTGAGCATACGACCCAATCGCCCATTCGTTGTGTGCTATAACCGTCGGGTGGCGACGTTTGTCCTGCTCCACGGCTCGTTTCACGGCGGCTGGTGCTGGGGGCGCGTTCGCCCGCTGCTCCGTGCCGTCGGACACGAGGTGTTCACGCCCACCCTCACCGGCGTGGGAGATCGGGCCCACGCCGCTACCCGCGAGACAGGTCTGGAGACCCACGTTCTCGATATCGCCCAACTGCTCGCCTTTGAAGACGTGCGTGACGTCATCCTCGTCGGACACAGCTACGGCTGTGTGCTCGCCACCGCGCTCCTTCACCGTATTCCGGAGCGGCTTGGACACGTCGTCTATTTCGATGCTGGCGTCCCCGAAGATGGCCAAGGCGCATGGGACTTGTTTGACGAGGCGACGCGGGCGAGCATCCGGCGCCGGATGGCCGAAGCGGGGAGTGATTGGCTTGTCCCTCCGCCCTCGCCGGAGGCGCTCGGCATTGTTGACCCAGCCGATGTCGAGTGGGTTGCGCCGCGGTTGACGCCGATGCCGCTGAAGGCATGGACGGATCCGGTGCGGCTCGGCAACCCGGCAGCGGCTGGAGTGCCGTGCTCGATGATCGCCTGCGGGCGCGGCGGAGCGCGAGCGGCGCAAGCGGCGCGGCTCCGGGCCATCGCGATGCGCCGCGGTTGGCCGTTTTTTGAATTGGACAGCGGGCACGATGCCATGGTGACGCACCCGGTAGAGCTGAGCGCAATCCTGCTCGCCATTGCCGAGCGGCCCGGCCCCGTGCCGGCGCTGCAGGCGATCCCGCTCTCGAACGCTGCCCAGCACGACCCGAACCTGCTCGGCGACGACCTGCGAGCCGTTTTTGAGTCTCGCTTGGCGCACAACCGCGCGGCCTACGACCGGCTCGGCGACGGCTGAAGGATGTCCTACCGCTACCTCACGGCCGACGAGCTCGTTGCGCTGCATCGCTTGCTGGGAAGCGAGGGCGAGGTGCGGGCCGACGCACTCGCCCTCGCGGCGTCGCGTCCCGCGCTTGCCGCCCAGTACGACAATGCCGACCTGATCCACCAAGCGGCGTTACTGATGGCCGGCTTGGTCTGGGATCGCCCCTTTGCTGCCGGGAACCGACGGCTTGCTCTGGCTGCTGGCGATGCGTTCATCACGCTGAACGGCTTTCTGCTGAACGCGGATCCACTCGATTTGGCCGACCAGCTCATCGCGCTTGCGGATGCCGCCAGCTTCGACGAATCCGCCGCCATGCTCGACCGATGGCTGCGACGCCACGTGCGCTTCGACGGCTGAAGGCGCGGACCGGTGATGCGCCTCCTGACGGCCAGGCCGGGCAGCGCTGGCAGAGGTCGAGGTTGGGTAGCGCAGCCCATGAATCATGGCCGGCGTGATGAAGCCCGCTGTTCGAAATCCTCCGGCTAGCTGAGCAGCTTGCGCTTGATGTGGGCGCGGAGATAATGCCAATAGCCCGTGGTCAGGTTCGAGGCAGCCGGGTTGCCACCGACTGGGACCGCCATATTCGGATCGCGATAGACGCCGCGTGCGAGGTCGCGCTGAGTGGCCGGATTGGGATCGCCACGCACCCAGCGGACGCCGCCGTCGCCAGCCGCCGGGTCGTGGATATAGATGGTCTTCGCGACCTCGGGCAATTCCATCCCGCCACCATCGCCAAAGAAGGGGAGGCTGACGGCTGCGAGATAGCCACCAAGCTGATGAATGACCAGCCCGGCAAGATCGAAATCCGTGACGATGCGATCGCTCGTTCCCTGATCACGGAGGAAATGCAGCAGCTTGCCGAGGAAGACCGGATTCGCCACATTCGCTTTCGTAGCCGCGACGAGGGCACGGACGATCCGGTGTTTGCGGACGTTATGCTCGAGGTTCTTATCGAGCGCACCAGGACGCTCGATCGGCACTGTCTTGATGTATTGGAGAACGGCCTTACCATCCAACACCTGATCGCCGGCAGGGAAATGACCACGCGGATACTTCACGCCATTCAAATAGAAGGGATGGACGTCGAAGGCGCGCGGATTCGTGATGGGCAGTCCACCGTAGACGTTGTCGATCAACTGAGCGATCTGTTCGTCTGGTAGGACGATCGTGAAGTCGATCGCGAGTCCGGTTGCGTTCTCGATCACTTCCTGCATGAGGGGGATGCCGCCTACCTGATAGGCCTGATCGATCTTGACCGCCCACGGAGTGCGCGTGGCGCGCTCGATTTCTGGCGCCCGGATGTCATGCGTCAGGGAGATCAGGCTCAGTTCGCGCCAATAACGGTCGTAGGAGACGATGGTATAGGAGCCGATAAAGGCGCGCTCGGTAAGTGGCGGCTCATGGGTCTCGCCATAGCCATAGAGCAAGACATTGACTCGTCCCTCGTTCAACGTGACGTCGATGCGGCCGAGGCGCTCTGGGCTTGTTGTTGGCCACTCGGTGCGCCGACGCTCCGCCTCGGCAACGAAGGTGTCGAGCAGCCGCTCGGCGAGTGTTGCCGGCCGTCCCGGCTGTGCCGGCGGAGGGGGGACGGCGATCTCGGGCAGTGGTCCGAGCACCTCGCTGTCGTCAGGCGGCAATGGCACCTCGACAACCGGACGCTGCACCGGAGCTGGCTTGGGAGGTGGCGCGGGCAGGATGCACGCGCTGAGCAGCACGAGTGCCAGCCCGACCTGCAGAGAGGGGAAGAGGGACATCGCTGCGAAGTGTAGGAAAGACGAAGCTTGACAAGCAAAAGACGGCGGCGTTCGGGCAGCCTGCCGGCATTCGCCCGAAACCGAGCACACGCCGGACACGCTCCCGAACGCTAACGGTGTACAATCTCCGATACTGTATCCCTGTGTCATTGATAAGTGCCCCACTCTTCGTCGAGTAGGCCGGGTGCGCTGGCCGCGCTTACCTTGACGAACCGATCCGTGGCAAGCTCGCGCCCGTTGTCGACCAGACAACAGAACGCCTGACGGCGCATGTCGCCGCTAGACCGCCGGCAGCTTGGCACGAGGCGGCGATTGATTGGGAAACGGAGAAGCGATGATGTCCGGGTCACCGTCGTCGCCAAAAGCGACGTCCTACGAATACAGCAGGGACTACCAGCAGATGCTTCCCTACTACTTCGAGAGCAAGCGTCCCTCAAGTTAGACCGAATTCCACCGGGTGGATCTGGCGAAGCGAGTGGTCGAGCAGTATGCACGGTCACGGCTGGGCGAGCGACCGCCGGCCGCCATACCGTTCGTGGGATTCGGCTGCTCAGTCGGGCAAATCGGCGCCCTGTTTGGACGGCTCGGCTACCGCGTGCGCGGCGTCGACTTCGACTCAGAAGTGACCGACCTTCCCGCCGACTCAGTAAGGTGGACGGCGTGTCTGTCGAGCTTGTTCAGACAGACCCCTCTGACTGGGACCTGACCGAATCGATCGACATTGCCCTCTGTTTCTACCTGTCCGATTATCTTTACGATGATGAAATGGGCAACCTCTTGACCGGTCTTCGGAAGAAATTGTCTTCCGTCGGGAGGGTGGTCTTGGGTACCGCACTTGCACTACGATTACCGGCGAGGCACAACGGGATTTGGGTGATTCAGCTTGCCTTGACGCTGCTGGTAGTAACACTCCGGACGACCATTTTCGATCCGATCGTCATCAGCTATGAATTTGTGCGCGAGATCGTCTGCATCACCACCGGACGCAAGGTAATGCACGAGCGCATCAACTATTACCCCCGATACAATTCACTGAAACGTAGCCGGGTGTGCGACCTCTTCCAGCCCAGAGTCTACGAACTCCTCCACCTAGAAAACGGCTACTTCGGCGATAGCCATGTCGAACTAAAGGACCTGATTAGCTTGCTTCGGTAGACCATCATGTGCCGCACAACCTTTGGCCGTGTTTGGTGTCGGAGGACAACATGAGTCGTACCTCCTCTCGCACATGGAGCCGCAGAGTAGGATGAGCCTGATAAGCCGAATCAACCCGATGTGGTATCCCGACATCTGGGAGCTCCGAATTCGCCGGCGACTCCAGCTTCTCGGGCTCCGCCGGGTCCGCCAGACCGTCATTGAGCTGAATTCCGTCGCCGAATTGTCAAAACTTTTCGGCTGGACGGCCCGTCCGACGCTCGACGACCCGGAGATCCATCAATTCGACTCGGTTCGGGACGTAAACGAACGTCGGCTCCGTGACGCCGAGGTACTCGCGACTGTGGTCGCCAACGTCCAGCCCGCCGCCGCACTCGATATTGGCACCTCGACCGGGCATTCCGCAGCAATGATCGCGATTAACGCGCCTAATGGGACAGTATACACGATTAACATTCCGCCGGAAGCTGCGGATAAGGGGGAGGGGGGTAACTTCATTACTCACTCCCTAGATCGGCAAGTAATCGGTTCTTATTATCGGGAGCGCGGGCTTCGGAACATCGTGCAAATCTACGCGGACACGGCCAAATGGGATCCCCGTACCGTTCCACCACTCGACCTCGCACTCATCGACGGCTGCCACGATACCAACTACGTCGTCAACGATACTCGCAAGGCGCTTTCGCGGCTGCGTCGAGGAGGATTTGTCCTCTGGCACGACTTCAGCCCAGACCACGCGGAGCGGTACGACTGGATACATGCCGTCTGCCTTGGCGTTGAGCGGCTGTTGCGTTCCGGCCTCGTCCGCGGCGAGATCTATCACGTGCGCGACTCGTGGTTCGGCGTCTACCGAGCGCCATAGCTGGCCGCGCCTGCGTGGTCGCACCAACTGGGCCGTACTATCGTTCCTGACCGATATTGCATGAATTGATTTCGGAGTATACTGAGGAGGTCCGGGACACGATGAATCCTGAGCGGCGGCCGCGGCAGCTGCCGATAATCGATCTCGGGAAGATCGTGGTATTCGTTCGGCAGCATTGCCTCAGCATCGCCGCCGTCGCACTACTTGTCACGCTGATTGGCTCGACCGGGCACGGTGCTGTTCGGATGATGGAGCCTGCGTTACACCGCTGACGCTGCGGTGCTATTGACCAGCCCAATTCGGTCGCTCAAGCTCGAGAAAAAGCTCGTGACGATTGTTAACCTCGCTGACATCACCGCAGCCCCGCTCAAATCCGGGCTCCTCAGCCGCAGTCGACCCTCATTGGCCGGCTTCGCCATCGAAGTCTACGAAGCGCTGTGTGAAGAAACGGTGAAGCTCCGTCAGCGCGTGTGAACGCTGTGTGAAAAGTCTACCCCTCAGCGGAAGAGTGAGCCGACGAGAAACATTGACGCCAGCGCGGTGTGCTGGTAGGGTGCTGCTGTCGGTTCCGTTCATTGTGGGAATGAGGTGGCCTCGTGAACCCTTCGCTGCCGCGCAGCCTCCCGCTCCTCGCTCTCATCGTCGCGGTGGCCTGCCAGCCGAGCGCGCCAGCCCCCGCCAGCACTACGACTGGGTCCTCAGCGCCCGCTCAGCCAACCGGCCCGAGCGGCAAGCTCACCGTCGCGCTCGCTCAACCGCTGATCACCTCGCTCGACACTGGCTTCGGCAACGACGCGCAGACCCTCCAGTTTATGTGGCCATACGCCGATGGCCTCACCTGGATCAGCGCCGATGGTAAGGTGAACCCCGGCCTCGCCAAAGAGTGGCGGACCGTCAACGACACCACGTGGGAGTTCACACTCGGAGACTTCAAATTCCACAACGGCCGCGCCGTCGAAGCACAAGATGTGGTCGACACGTACGCCCGCTATCAAGACCCGGACAAGAAGCTGCCAGCACGCGTCATCTTCACCGGCGCCGGGATAAGCAGCACCAGCGCCCCGAACGCGAAAACGGTGCGGATCACCACTTCCAAGCCAAACCCGACAATTCCGAACATCCTCCAACTGGCGATGATCCTGCCAATGAAAGAGCTGAATGTCGTCGGCGATGTCGAGTTTTTCCGCAAACCCATCGGCTCTGGGCCCTTCCGCGTTGAGGCCGGCGAGTTCAACGCCGCCCTCCGCTATAGCGCGATGGGCCCCGACTTCCCGACGCCGCGTGGCACGCCAAAAATCAAGGACCTTGAGATTCGCGTCGTGCCGGAGATCTCCTCACGCCTCGCCGCGCTCCGCACCGGCGATGTCGACCTCGCGCTCGCGCTCGTCGCCGACAACGTGCCGACGCTCGAACAGAACGGCTTCAAAGTGTTTCAGACCCGCGGCACCGCGACCGCGCATTTCTCGCTCGATCTGTACAACGGGCCGACGACCAACCTGAAGGTGCGCCAAGCGATCAACCACGCCGTCGACAAAGAGGTCGTTGCCCGCGTCTTCTACGGCGGACGAGCACGGGTCGACACCGCACAACTGATCGGTCCGGATGTGCTCGGCTACAACCCGAGTTTGCAGCCCTACGCCTACGACGTCGCCAAGGCCCGCCAGCTGCTCGCCGAGGCGGGCTATCCAAACGGGTTCAAGATCCCCATGACCATGATCAACCTGTCGACGATCAACAAGGACTTGGCCCAGATCGTCGCCGACCAGCTCAAACAGGTCGGCATCGAAGTCGAGATCCAAATCAAAGAGACAGCGATCTGGCTCCAAGACTATTACGGACCCCCCGAGCGCCGACCAGGGATGTTCGTTCAGGTGATCAACTGGGACCAAACCTTCGAGCCAGATTCGGTCTATCGTTGGTATAGCTCCGATACCACCGTCGACGGCGGGCGACGGTGGACCGACGAGACATTCGACCGGCAATATCAAGCGGCCCATTCCGAATTGGACCGCACCCGGCGCGGCCAACTCTACCAAACCGCCGCCAAAACACTGAGCGACGCCGCGGTCGCGCTTTTTGGCTGGCAGGTCTTCGGCGTGTTTGGCGGCAAGCGCAATGTCGAGGTCGGCCAGCCCGGCCACGCCGACTTTTATGTCCAAGCGCGGGTGAGCTAGCCCGCCTCGGCAACTCCCCCTGCCGCCGAACACAACATTGGTGCGCTGGCCAAGCGCCACGAGATGCTTGGCCAGCGTTCGAATGCACCATCCGGCGATCCTGCCGCCCGCCCCTTTGACCACGTGGTCGACCGAGACGCCACGCCGCCCGGATGTCCGTCGACACGGCACCCCAGCTCGACCGAGACGCGCACCCGATCATCGGCTGATTGCGTCGCAACAACTGCTTGTATCCGCGCGTTAACCTCCGCAGAATGACTAGACAGCAGGCAGGCCAATAGGCTACTATGGGGATGTCGATCGTCCTAGGACGATCGGCGAGGTGCGGATGGGCCTTCCGGTAGCGATTGCCGGGTACCGCGCGATAGCCGACCGTTCGGCCGGCTGTCTCCTCCCTGCGCGTCCGCTTGCCCCCGCGTATCGCGTCGAGCCGATCCTGGCAAGCGCCCCAATCGTCGATACCGCCAGCGCGGCGTCCTGGGGGCCGGCGGCACAGCTTGCGCTCACCCCCCTCGGCGACGCCGTGCTCCGCGCCTATCGGCCCGGCGTGACGGTCAGCACAGCACGGTTGGACCTCGTGCGTCGCATGATCGCCGCCGAGGGATGCACTCCGGAGGCAATCGGGCGCGCGGCACAGCTGCTGACCGAGGAATGAGGCTCGGCTGAAGGTGGGCCCGTCAGGATTCGAACCTGAAACCCGCCGGTTATGAGCCGGATGCTCTGCCGTTGAGCTACGGGCCCGGTCCCTCGAGTATAGCGGTTGACCGTGGCGCCCCGGCGCCTAGACTCATCCGCGCATGCACGCGTTACCTTTCCACCCAAGCCAGTCGACGGCTGCCCCCGCGCGGGCGGCCCGCTCACCACAATCTCCGCCGAGCGCACGATCTGGCGGACACGGTCCGGCAGACGCAACCTCGTCGTCTTTTGGTGGACCAATGTCGACCTGCCGCAGCGCGGCGCGGGCGGCGTGATGGCGCGACGTCCGCCCGCATCGTTCGGGTCTGGAACGTACACGCGCGACCGCTTCCTCGACGCGGTGCCGGAGGCGGTGCGCCGCGCCCTGCCGGCCGGCCTGCGTCACTTCCGGACGCGCAAGCGCTGGGGCCTCGTCCAACTGAGCTACGGCAACCCGCGGCTGCACTACGAGATCTGGCTCCGGACGAACGTCGATCGGATCGAGCTCGGGCTGCACCTTGAGGCCGACGCGGCCACCAATGGGCGCGTCCTCCAGCAAATCGCACGCCATGCGCTCGAAGTCCGCGACGCGCTCGGTCCAGCCTGTGACCTCGAAGTGTGGACCTCGACGTGGGGACGCGTGCACAGGGTACTGCCGCTCAGCCCACTCGACGAAGATCGGCTCGAGAGCTGCGCCAGCTGGCTGGCACGCTGCATCGAGACGCTGCAGCCCCTCGTCGAGGCGGCGTTAGGGCGTGAGGGCAGCTTGGACGAGCGCGGCGGGGACGACATGGGTGAGCCGCTTGCCAGTGGCGGGGTCGTCGCTCCCTCCGACGACAATACCAACGAGCGCTCCTTGACTGTCGAAGAGTGCGCCCCCCGAGTCTCCACCCCCCGCTGACGAATCGAACAGCAGAGTCGAGTAGGTGCGGACACCATATGGCTGATAAAGCGCAATCGGCCCACCGAGTCCGGCCATAGACGCAGTCCGCGCCGCTGGCGGGTCCGGGTAGCCCGGCTTGTAGCCGACGACGTAGCAGGTAACGCCCGGCGGCGGCGGCGTGACGGCAAGCGCTCGTGGCGTAGCCGGCAGGTCAGCCGCCGCCGTCAGAAAAGCGATGTCCGACTGCGGGTAGGCGGCCGTCAAACGCGCTTCAACGCTGCGCCCGCCCGGAAATTCCAGTCGAAACTCGCTGCCGGGCGCCGCGACGTGAAACGCGGTCACCACCAGACGCTGCCCCACAACGACACCCGACCCCCAGGTCGAGCCGTCAAGCGGACGGCCGTCGCGGCCACGCGCCACGACGACGCGCGGCACTGCCGATCGCCACGCGGGATCCACCGAGGCAACCGCTCCGATCGGCGCTTGGGCCGGCGCCGGCGACGGGCTGGGGAGCGGTGGCGTCGACGTCGGAGGCGGCGCGGTTGGCGAGGGAGGAAGCGGCGGCTGCGTCGGTGCGGGAGAAGCCGTCGGCGGCGCAGTCGTGGGAGTTGCGGGCACGGTCGTGGGTGGAGGGCGCGTCGCCGTGGCCGGCGGGCGGGTCGGGCTCGGTGGCGGTGTGCTCGTCCGCACCGCGGGAGCAGTCGGCAGCGGCGGGGTAGGGCTCGCCGGCGGCGGCGTGACGGGAGGAGCAACGACACGCGCCGCTGTCGGGCTGGGAGGGGGCACCGTCGGTGTCGCGGTTGCCAGAAGCGGGGTGCCGGCGAGCGCCGACGCGCCGTTCATCGACAGCGCAGCGGCGATGATGCCGGCGCCGAGCAGGCAGGAGAGGACAAACCCAGCCATCACGAGCGCGGCCGCCGTTCGCTCGGCGGCCCGCGCCGCCCGGCGGGCGCGGCGCCGGCGTTCAAGCCATCGCTCGTCGAAGCGTTCCAGCCTCTCCTCCCGCGCCCTCCCATCGTACCTCGTCTGGCTGCTCGCTGCCAAACGCACGCGCCAACGACACGACTCGACGTGATGTTCGGTATGCACTATAGTGGGCCATAGGTGTTTCCGATGCGTAGCTACGCTCAGGAAAGCCAATGTCGATGCACTGGGGGATCACCGTGGAAGCAGAGCAGAGGCGTCACCCGTTCGTGCCGGCCCCGACTGGACTCGAAGGGCGCGAGGAGGAGCTTGGGATGGCCGTTCGGGCGCTCGTCCGCACGCTGTCCGACCGGACGCCCTATCCGCACGAGTTCAATGACGCCCTCGTGAAGTCCACCCTGACGCACATCCAGTTCTGCCGCAATCATGGCCTGGTGAAAGAGATGCAGGAGCATCAGGTCAAGACGCTCGAGCCGGTGCTGAAGCGCGTCAAGATGGTGATGGAGAAGGCCGGCGATCCCGAGCTAGCGCTGGTTGGGATGTTCGACCGCACCGCCTGTCATTACCAGCTCGTCAAGTACACTGAGGTCGAACCCGGCCTGCGGCGGTTTCCCTGTCCCTTCAAGCTCGTGCTTGAACAGGGCAAGCGGATCGGCCAGTACGACATGACCATCGAGGACGTGCACGACCAGTGGTGTGTCCCGGCGTGGAAGGGCTATGCCAGCTATCTCGGCGTCGAAATCGACGTCACGGAGTGCCATGGCGAGATGGTCGAGGTGCGGCTGAAGCAGATCGAGAACGTCGCCGAGCCGGCCCGCGAAACGGTCGCGGCGCGCTGATCGCGGAGCCCGGCGTGACCGTCAGCCGGCCGCGTCGGGCGCTCCGTCGCGCCGAGCGCGCCGCAGCTGGCGAATCCGGTTGACGAAGGCACGCACCGTACCTTCGACGTTCGCCTTGAGCGCACGCGAGACCACGAACCCTGCCCCAGGCAGTGGCAGGTCGAGTTCCCAGACTGTCCGATAAGTGACATGGGTCCCGTCCTCGACCGGCGTGAAGGTCCAGCGGCCATCAAGCCGGCGAAAGGGGCCACGCACGAGTGTCAGCCGGATTTCGCGGTTCTCGACGAAGTCCGCGCGGTGCACCCATGTCAACTCGAGCGGGCCGGCCTGAACGGTCATCTCGATGAGGTCGCCTTGCCGCCGCACGGCCTTGACGTCCGGAAGAAAATCGGGATAGCGCTCGACGTCGGCAACTACCTGATAGACATCTTCCACCGGGGCGGTCAACACCACTTCTTCGACTAGCTCGGGCATTCGTCGCCCTCCTCCCGCGTCTCGCTGGCGGCAAGCGCAGGGATGATCGCTGCTGGCTGGTGCGAGCGCGGACTCGGGCCTACGCTGGCGCGGGATGCTTGTAGAACAGGTAACGCAAGCTCGGGTTGGTCCGAATCGGCTTGTGACGGAACTGCGAGCCGACTTCCCCGCCCTCAAACGTGTACCGCTCGCGTCGGCTGATCACCTGCTTCGCAAGAAACCCTTGCTCCAGACGACAGTACCAATCGTCGCGCGGGCAGTGCCATTTCACCGGCTTCGCTTGAACCTCGACCATCGGCTGTCCGCAATCCGGGCAGGGTGGAGGGTCGATAATGCCGACGCTGATCATGCGTCGATCCTACGGCGGACGGGCGATCCCTTCAACCCGGCCGGTTGCCCGCGCGCCGCGGCGGAACTACCATCGCCACGGCAACCGGCGAATCGCCGCGTCTGGCCCAGATCCGCACTCCGCGGCCGGCCGCCACGCAGACCGCAGATCGCTCGGGAGGAGGTTCGGCGATGGACCTAAGCGAAGCGCTCACGCCATCCAAGACGGCGCTGCTTGTGGTGGACGTCCAGAACTATTTCTGCCACCCTGACGGCGCGATCGGCCGGCGCGGCAACGACCTGTCGGGCTACCAGCAGATGGTGGAACAACGGCTGCTGCCACTGATCGCGGCAGCCCGGCGAGTCGGCGTCGCCGTCGTGCTCACCAGGATGGAGCACGATTTCTGGACGGTCAACCCCGCCGCGCGGGATCTCGCCGGCCGAGCAACCCTCCCCTACGGCGACGAGGATCAGCCACGCAGCAGCGACCGGCCGCCAATCCACAGTGAGGCTTGGGAGCGCGCCTACTTCCTCATCGAGCGCCACCCCGAAGACCTTGAGATCACCAAGCCGCGCGCGTCGGCGTTTCTTGGAACGCCCCTCGACCTCGCGCTGCGCGGCCGAGGAATCGAACGTGTCCTCGTCACCGGCGTCGCGACGAACGTCTGCGTCGAATCGACGGCGCGCGATGCCTTCCAATACGGGTATCGCGTCTTTTTCGTCCGCGACTGCACCGCAACACGTAGCGCCGCCGCGCAACGCGCTACTGAAGTGACGATCCACAAATTCTTTGGCACCGTGGTCGATTCTGCGGCGGTCATCGCGGCGTGGCAGCAACCAGCCGGCGCAGCCAGCGCCTCCGCAGTCGAACGATGGGACCGTCGGTAGCGCACCACGCGAAGGCGACGCTGAAGCGTGCCAAACGTTCCTCGAGGCGGGCCGCAATCGGTCCAGCGGATGGCGGCGCAGTTCTCCGCACCGACGCCGTTTGCACTGGTGGTGCAGCCGTCGGGCAGTGCCGAAGTTGGCGCGGCGTGGCTCGTCGCTGGGGCTATCGTGCGCCTCCCGCAGGGCGGGCACCCACCCGTCGGCACTGTTCTCCGGCAGAAGGAGCTCGCCGACCAGCGCGTGAGCGAAGGCTCGATCGCGACCGACGAGAAATCGCCTGGCCTTCATCTCGGCGGTCTCTACCGTCATGGCGTTCTCCTCTCGCCCGCTGAGGGAGGCGCGGGATCGCTCGCGAGGCAAGCGCGGCTTCGCTCGAGCGCCCGTTCGGGAGACGGCAAACGCGGTTGAATGGCCCGATTTACCTCGGTATACTCCCTTCGGCTCAGGCAGGGAAGCAGCCGGCCCTGGAAGACCAGCGCGGACGTCGCCGATGCACTATCGGGCCAAGGCCCCTCTTCGGATTAGCTTTTGCGGTGGCGGCACCGACGTCCCCCCCTACCCCGAGCGCTACGGCGGCCTCGTCCTCGTCGCCACGATCAACAGCTACGCCCACGCCTCGCTCACCCCGCGCGACGACAACGTTCTGACGATCCAGTCGCTCGATTACGACATCGTGGCGCGCTACCACGTCGACGACGATCTGTTCTTCGACGGCGAACTGGACCTCGTCAAAGCGGTGATCCGCTACATGGGCGGCAAGCGGGGGCTCGATCTGTTTCTCCGCTCGGACGCGCCGCCCGGCACCGGCCTCGGCAGCAGCTCGGCAATGATCGTCGCCCTGATCGGCGTCCTGAAAGAATTCCTCCGCATGCCGTTGTCGATCTACGAGGTAGCGGAGCAAGCCGTGGAGATCGAGCGGCGGGATCTCCGGATCAAGGGGGGCTTGCAGGACCAGTACGCTTCGGCGTTCGGCGGCTTCAACGTCATCGAGTTCTACGGTGACAAGACCGTCGTCAACCCGCTGCGTATCTCCGACGAGATCATGAACGAGTTGGAATGCCGGCTGCTGCTCTGCTACACCGGCCAGACTCACCTTTCCGGCAACATCCTCGCCCGCCAGATTGATAACTACGAACGCGAGGATGCCGAGGTGATCGCCTCGCTTCACCGGCTCAAGGTTCTGACCACGGATATGAAGAACGCGCTGCTGCGCGGCAAGCTCGACGAGCTGGGCTACCTGCTGCATGAGACATGGCAAAATAAGCGGCGGCTTGCGAGCGGGATCTCGACGCCGGTGATCGAGGAGCTCTACGAGGTTGGACGCGAAGCCGGCGCCTACGGTGGCAAGGTGCTCGGAGCGGGCGGTGGCGGCTATCTCCTCTTCTACTGTCCCTACGAGCAACGGCACCGGGTCGCCGAGGCGCTCGAAGCAGCCGGCGGCCGGATCGTCGAGTTCAGTTTCCACACCAAGGGCCTCCAAACCTGGCAGTATTGAGGCGCCAGCGCGACGTTCTCCTCTTCGTCATCGCAGCGTCCACTGCGATCATGGCGGCGATTGACGGCACCGCTGTCATCGTCGCCTTCCCCTCCATCGCCGATGAGTTTCAGACCAATGTCGCGTGGGTGGGCTGGGTGATCACGGCCTTCGCCCTCAGCCTCGGCATCACCTTGCCGCTTGTCGGACGCGTCGTGGAATTGATCGGCCAGCGCGCCGCATTTGTCGGGGCGGTGACGATTTTTCTCGTTGGCTCACTCGGCTGCGCCCTCTCGACATCCGTTGAGCAGCTCGTCCTCTTCCGGGCAGTAGAGGGGATCGGCGGCGGTGCGTTTATGCCGCTGGGAGCCGGGATCATCAGTGACCGCTTCGTTGAGCACCGCGCCCGGATGATCGGGCTGCTGACGAGCTTCTATCCCATCGGGGGCATCGTCGGTCCCAACGTTGGCGGGCTGCTCGTTTCGTTCGCCGGCTGGCGAGCGATCTTCTTGATGAACGTGCCGATCTGCCTCGTCGCGCTCGTCCTCGGTGCGTGGCTGCTGCGCGGCGCACGGCCAGCCCGGCGCGAGGGCGCCGTCGACGTCCTCGGCGCCTTGCTGCTAGGACTCGGCGCCCTCAGCCTGATGACCGGCCTCACGTTCGCCACCGCCAACGCGGCCGCCTGGCGCGAGCCGCGCTCCTTCGGCCTCGTCTTAGCGGGAATCGCTCTGCTGCTCATCCTCCTCGTCTGGGAACAACGCGCCGCGAACCCGATTCTGGAGGTGGCAATCCTGCGCCAACGGCCGTTCTTTGCCGCCAACCTCATCAGTTTTGGGATCGCTGCCTTCATCTTCGCCATCTTTGGATTGATTCCGCTCTTTCTCACCCGCGGCTATGGGTATAGCGCCAGCGAGATCGGATTACTCATCACGCCGCGCGCCCTGCTGACCATCGTCGTCTCGACCGGCGTCTCCTTTTTGCTGCCTCGGCTCGGCTTCCGGGTCCCAATCCTCGTTGGCTTCGCCCTCGTAGCGGCGAGCACGCTGCTCGTCGCTCAGACGCCGAGTGACGCTCACTTGGGCAGCCTCGTCATTCCCGAGCGAGTTGTTCTGACAACCTTGCTGGCGATTGCCGGGTTTGGAATGGGCTTCGTTCTCCCAGCATCGAACAGCGTCGGAATGGACATCCTGCCCGATAAGGTGACGGCGATCGCCGGGATGCGGGGCGCGTTCAACGTGCTGGGAAACGTCCTCGGCACGACCTTCTCGCTGCTCGTCGTCTCCCTGGCCGCGACGCAAACCGAGGGGCTGGTCCTCGTCTTCCATATCGCTGCTGTTGGATTGCTCGCGCTCACCGCACTGATCCCCTTCTTGCCGGGCGGGCCACGACCGATGACCCCAGAGCTCTTGGCCGCGGCGCGCCAGCGCGAGCTGCTGGCCGACTAAGGGGTGCGGCGCACCACATCCGGGCTACACTTGGAGACCACTTGGAAGCTCGCTGAAGGAGGACACATGTCAGATGGAATGCTTCGCCAAGACTGGTATCTTCGCGACCGCATCGAGGAATGGATCGACACGCAAGCCCGGACGATGCAGGTCTCGCGCCGGCGCGTGCTTGAGATCTTTGCGGGCACGAGCGTCGGTGCGTTGCTCGCAGCGTGCGCACCAGCCGGGACGCCCGCCCCGACGCCGACCGTCCCTGCGCCGACCACGGGCGGCGCCGCTGGCCGGCCGACGGCCGTGCCCACCACCTCGGTCGACAACCCGCACGTCAAGCCGACGCCGGATGACCTGTTCATCAACCACGGTGTCAACCGGGAGATGCGCTGGGAGCGAATGGCGGGCCGGGGGTACACCACCCCGAACGAATTGTTCTTCATCCGCGACCATACCAAGACCCCAGTCATCGACCCGGCCAGTTGGCGGCTGACGATCAAGGGGAGTGGGGTCGAACGCGAAGTGCAACTGACGCTGGATGACCTCCAGCGCCTGCCGCAGACGACGGTGACAAAGTACGTCGAGTGCGCCGGCAACGGCCGATCCTTCTTCGAGTCGATCGGTGGCCGGCGGGCGTCGGGCACGTCGTGGAAGCTGGGCGCCATCGGCGTCGCCGAGTTCCGCGGGCCGCGGCTCCGCGACGTGCTCGACCGCGCTGGGCTGAAGCGAACGGCGCGCGATGTAATGCCTGAGGGGCTCGATGACCAGCGGGTGCGGCGGCCAATGCCGATCGAAAAGGCGACCGACGGTGACACCCTCATCGCCCTTCAAATGAATGGGCAGCCCCTCCCCCACGACCATGGATTTCCGGCACGCGTGCTCGTGCCCGGCTGGATCGGGGTTGCCTCGATCAAATGGGTCGGCAGCATTGAGGTTTCGGAGACGCCGCTCGTCTCGCCTTGGAACACCGATAGCTATGTGCTGATCGGTCCCGACTACCGTCCGGAGCCGCCCGCCAAAGGTCCGGTGCTTTCGACGCAGAATGTCAAGAGCGCCCTCGAACTGCCTTGGCCCGCGCAGTTGCGTGCTGGCCAGCAGACAATCCGTGGCCGCGCTTGGTCGGGCGTCGGCAAGATCACCCGAGTCGAATACTCGTTCGATGGCCGCAACTGGCAGCAGGCGACGCTCGGCGCCGGCCCAAACGACTACGGCCAGTGGGTGCAGTTTGAGTTCCCTTGGACGGCCCAGCCGGGCCAGTACGAGCTCCGGTTGCGCGCCGCCGACGACAAGGGGAATGTCCAACCACCCACCGTCCCCTTCAATGAGCAGGGATATCTGTACAACGGTATCGTCGGGCATCCGGTCACGGTAGCCTAAGACGGGGCAGGGTGAGAACGCGATCGGGAGGGGTATGGCGCGCCCGCGGCTCGCCCTGATGGCTGCGAGGCGAGCGCGGCGATCGCGCTGCTTGCGCCACGTCGGTGAGGCTTCCGCCAATGCGAGGTGGAACGGGAGGAGACCTCTGGCGGCGCACAGCGGGACACAGCCGCGTTCGTCACCCAGCCGAAATGGGCATAGGCCGCTGGACAGGCGAGACCATCACGCGGTATTGTGCTGGGTGGCGTCAGACGGATTGAGCCGAATGAGCCATCTCAGCCCAGACTACCCCTGCCACAACCGGCTTCGGATTGCCGAGGCGAGCCCCGCCGACTTTGAGGCCGTCGCCGACCTCTTCGGTGCGCTGCACGAGCACAACGCCGAGCTGGACGAGCTGTTTTCTCTGGCCGAAGGCTGGCGGCAGTTGTTGTTCGAACACTTCTCGCGCACCGTCGGCAGCTCGGCGGTGCTCTGGCTCTTGGCGTGGGACGGTCCGAAGCCAGTCGGGTTGCTGCTGATGGAGCAGCACCTCGATTCGCCGCTCTTTCGCCATCGCCATTGGGCGGAACTGGCGGCGATTTACGTGGCGCCGGAGCAGCGCGGGAGCGGCCTCGCCCGCCGGTTCCTCGAGGAGGCGCGGCGCTGGGCGGCCGCCCGAGGCTTCGACCGCATCCAGCTCTACGTCACCGCCTCGAATGCCCGCGCGAAAGCGTTCTACCAGAGCGCCGGCTTTCAGCCGGTTCAGGAAATCTGGCGTCTCTCGGTCGCCCCGGACGCTGGCGCGGCACGACTGCCCGATCCTGCCCGCGAACCCGACCTCGACAGCGTCGATCTCGTCGAATCCGGCCATCACCATCTTTTTATGGACGACCGACGCTAAGATGGGCTACACCGAGCATCAGGCGCGCATCGCCGTGGAAGCCCCCGAATCGCTACGCTGTGGCGTCATCACCGCCAGCGATAGCCGCACACCAGAGACGGACGTCTCGGGCAGAATTATCCGCGAGAAGCTGGCAGCAGCTGGCCACGACGTTGTGCAATATGCCGTCGAGCGAGATGAGGCGGCGCGGATCGCGGCACTCGTCCGCCGCTTTGTCGATTCCGGCTGCCAGGTGATCATCATCAATGGGGGCACCGGCATCGCCAAACGCGACTCGACGTTCGAGGCTGTCGACAGCCTGCTCGAAAAGCGGCTGCCGGGCTTCGGCGAACTCTTTCGCATGCTCTCGTATCAAGAGATTGGCCCGGCGGCGATGCTCTCGCGAGCGACGGCGGGCGTGACCGGCGGTGCCCTCCTCTTTTCACTTCCAGGCTCACCCAATGCCGTGACGCTTGCACTCGACAAGCTGATCCTGCCTGAGTTGCGCCATCTCGTCTGGGAGACGACCCGCCACTGACAACGAGCCTCCCGAGGCCGACGAGAAGGCGCAGCAGCCGAATTCCGGGGAGAGAAGCGGGCACGGGGGGTTGATCCCACCGGCGTCGATCGTCGTTTGGCGGCCATGATGGATTTGGGCGCCAGCGTGGCGCGATCGGCCACGTCGAATCGGCCGGGAAGCCGCCAATGTGGCCGACGTGGAGACGGCCGCGAGCGAGACGCTTTCTACGACCCTGCGCCGCGCCGTCGCGTCTCCGGACCAGCCGTGCCAAGTGACTTGTTCAGAGAGGCTGCCTGCCTGCATAATGCCAGTCGTGCATGGGTCGCGGGCGCTGGGGCTTCCGAGATCTGGCCGGCGCGCCAATGAATTGGCCCGAGCGATCGTCGACCGGCAGGATCTCATCCGAGTTGAGCAATCGGCGGCAGGCGCCCGGCTCGTCCTCCATCTTCTTCCCCGTCACCTGACGCATGCCCTCGTTGGCCTGATTGTGCTGGCGGTCGCCGCCGCCGGGGTCGCGGGTGGGCAAGCCGGCGATACGTCGGGACTGCGCGGTTGGGTCTTCGACCCGTTCGTGCCGGGCAGCACGCCCAGCTATCTGACCACGCATCCCTTCCTCGGCCCCGGGCTGTCGGAGCGGACGACGGTCATCGAGTATGTCGTTCAGCCAGGCGACTCGGTGTCGCAGATTGCCAATCGGCTTGGCGTCTCAACCGAGACCGTTATCTGGGCAAATCAGATCGACGATCCGAACTTGATCCGCCCGGGTGATGTGCTGCGCATCCCCCCCATCACCGGGGTGCTCCACACGGTCGAGCCGGGTGATACGCTTGCCCAGCTCGCGAGCCGGTACGGCACGAGTGTCGAGGCAGTGCTCGAATATCCTCTCAACCGAATCGAGAACCCCGAGCAGTTGATTGCCGGCCAGCTCATCATGTTCCCGTTCGGCATTCGCCCGCGCCCGCCGGCTCCGGTCTCCGCGGTCGGCGCGACGATCGCCGCAAGCGGTGCGGGCTCGGCCGCTGGGGAAGCCGCCGCAGCGGCCGCGGCCGCGTTGCGTGGCTTTCGGCTCGGCTGGCCGACCGAGGGGCGCATCACACAGTACTACTCGGGCTATCACCAAGCGCTCGATATTGCGGCGCCGCTCGGCAATGGGGTCTTCGCCATCGATTCGGGCACCGTCATTGTTGCGGCCACTGGGTGGAACGGCGGCTACGGCACTGTGATCGACATCGATCACGGCAACGGCTTTGTCTCGCGCTACGCCCACCTGAGCCGCATGTACGTCGGGAAAGGCGACTCGGTGGCGAAGGGCCAGCCGATTGGCACCATCGGGCTGACGGGCATCACGACTGGCCCGCACGTGCACTTTGAGCTGCTCTACCGCGGTGTTCGTGTCAATCCGCTGACGTACCTCCGGTAGCGCCTCAGGGTTGGCCCGCTTGCCGGCAGGCGCCGCCGTCCCGAGTCATGCAGGAAAGGAGGTCAGGATCGCGGGTGTCTCGCCCCCGACCCAGCCTTCGGCGCGTACCTGGATGGGCGTCGTCCACAGCAGCCAACGGTCCTCGCGCCGCTCCGGCGCTGGCCAGCCGCGCGCTGCGGCGCGCCGCACGAAGAAGTCGTGGACTCGCTCTGGGTCGTCGTCGATCACGCATTCGCCGAGCAACACGACGTTCCGCGCCGGTCCCTGTTCGGCCGGAGAGAGCTCTACCCAGAGATAGCTGACGAGCGGATTGCGCCGAATGTGCGCCACTTTGACGCTGTTGGGCTCGGTGATTGTCCCGACGCGCCAACCGTCGAAGAAGGCGCCGACCTGACGGGTGACCGGCTGGCCGTTGCGCTGGGTAGTCGTCAGGAAACAGGCGACGTGCGGCCGGCGCTGCTGCATGAACTGATGGATCGACTCGCGGTAGACCTCCGCCGCTTGGCCGGTGACGCCGATCCGTCGAAACACGCTCTTCCCTCCCGCCAGTTTCGGTCGCGAGTATATCGGTGGCTGCTCCCCCATCACGAAGCCGGTACACTTCGAGCAGCGCGAAACGGAGGGAGCGATGCGCGTCGCATTCCAAGGAGAGCGCGGAGCGTATAGCGAGGCGGCGGCGCTCGCGTTACTCGGCCCGGAAATTGAACCGATCGCCTGCCCAAGCTTCGATGGTGTCTTTGCCGCTGTCGAGAACGGGGACTGTCAACGCGGCGTCATTCCCATCGAAAATTCGCTCGGCGGCAGCGTCCACCAAAACTACGACCTCCTTCTCCGCCACTCACTCCACATCGTCGCCGAGCTGAACTTTCGAGTCCGTCATTGCCTGATTGCGATGCCCGGTGTGCGCAAAGAGGCGGTTCGACGCGTCTACAGTCACTGGCAGGCGCTGGCGCAGTGCGAAGGGTATCTGACACGGCTCGGCGTTGAGACAGCGCCGTTTTATGACACGGCCGGGTCGGTGAAGGCGCTCGCTGAGGAAGGACGCACCGATTCGGCGGCGATCGCCAGTCGCCGTGCTGCCGAGTTCTACGGCCTCGAGGTGCTTGAGGAAGGCATCGAAGATGACCCCGAGAACTATACCCGCTTCCTCGTGCTCGCCCGCGAGCCGCAGCCCCTCGACGACGGGGACGGCCCGCTCAAGACGTCGATCGTCTTTTCGGTCACCAATCATCCCGGAGCGCTCTTCCGCGCGATGGCGGCGTTCGCCCTGCGTGATATCGACCTGACCAAGATCGAATCGCGGCCCCTGAAGGGGCGGCCCTGGGAGTATGTCTTCTACATGGACTTCGTCGGCAGCGCTCAGACCGGGCCAGGCAAGCGGGCACTCGATCAACTCGCCGAGACGGCGACCCTCCTGCGCGTGCTCGGCACCTATCGGCGATCGGAGTAGCCGCTCGAACTGAGCGGCACGCACCGTTTTGGCTCGCACGCCGTTCCGACGCGACCGGACCGGCTCCACCGTGCGCTGTCGCAGGGTGCCCGGGCTGCCGGACCTGTCGGTCACACCGACTCGCCGCCCGGAGCCGGTCGGCGAGCGCAAGGGCCAGAGCTGACCCCCTCCTCCTCGTGGACGGACGTTTGAGATGGCCCCCTCGTGGAATGCCGCTTGCGCTCCGGCGGGTCCATCGCCTAGAGTTCCAATCAATCAATTAACGAACATCGAGTAGCAGATGATCCGAACGGCTCTTCTTCTCGCGCTCCTCGTGGCTGGGCTCGGCGGCGCCTCGCCGGCCTTCGGGCAATCCGCGGTCACGTGGGTGAGGAGCTATCCGCAACTTGGCGCTGATGGCTGTACTTGGGTGGTGGCAACGTGGTCGGACGGGAGCTTTAGCCAGACGCCTTGGGATTGTCCGACGAACGCGCCTGCCCAACGGGAAGACGGGGTGGGTGCCGAACGAAGTTATCCGGAGCTCGGGCCGGGCGGCTGCGTCTGGTATGTCACGCAGTGGGCCGACGGCCAGTTCAGTGCGGTGCCATTCGAATGCCCGGCGGGAGTCGTCGCTGCCAAACCGGGGACGGGGCCGTCCGCCGTTGCCGCCCCGGTCGCGCCGCCGACCGCAACGCCAACACCGCGCCCAAACCAGCCCGGGATTCCTGGCTCGATGAGCGGGAACGACCCGCCGTTGCGCCCGATTGCCCTTGGCGGCTTCATCCGCATTCTCGAGGTCACCCCACAGCTTGGCAGTGGCATTGCCGCCAGCGGGCGGATGTCGATGCTCGTCGAGCATCACATCTCCGGCATCCCAAACGGCTGGCGAGTTGGCTACCGAATCGTGTTCACCGGCATGACCGAAGACCGGCGCTATGGTTGTCGCGACTGTTATCTGACCGAAGGGCTTTTGGACGCCACAACGGATGGGTACCGCCCGGAGCAGCGCTGGCTCACTTGGCTGAACTTCCGCGACGCCAGCGTGGTTTATCAGTCGATGACGATTTGCGTCACCGCCATCAACCCGTTTACCCGTGAAGTCCGGATCTCGAACGTCTGCGCGACCCAGTCGGTCTGACGCAGCCGAGCGAGCCGGCTTTGGCAGGCAAGCTTAGCCGCTCTCGGCACGCGCCGTGCCGGGATCCCATTGCTGGGCGAGCGTCAGCAGGGTGGTTTCGGCCTTGCTGAGTCGGTGCATGCGGTGGTGGATGATGGCCAGCTGGCGCTTGATCGTGAGATCTGGCACGTCGAGAATGCAGACCGCCCCCGCGACGAGCTCGTAGAAGATACTCACGTAGGGAACGAGGGCAATCCCGAGACCAGAGATCACGGCGCGCTTGATCGCCTCGGTGCTGGACAACTCGAACGTTGGCGTCGGCGCAAGCCCACGCTGGCTGCCAATCCGCTCGATGATCGTCCGTGCCTCGGAGCCGGCTTCGCGAAAGATCCACGGGTCGCTGCGAAGCGCTTGAACCGGGATGGCACGCCGCCGCTCGTAGCGGTGGCCGGGGGGTGCGATCACGACCAGCTCATCTTGCCCCATCGGATAGGCAACGATTTGCGGGTCGGGCCGCGGCTCCGCGACGAGCCCGAGGCTCACTTCCCCGTTCAGCACGCCCTTGACCACGTCGTCTGGCTCCGCGATGGTCAGGCGGACCGAGATACCAGGAAACTGCTCACGAAAGCGGGCCAGCAACGGCGGCAACATGTAGTCGACGAAGGACGGTGACGCGCCGATCCGCACCGTGCCGCGCTGGAGGCCGCGCAATTCGGCGACGCCAATGTTCAACGCCTCGACAAGGGAAAAGATTTCGCGGGCGTAGCGCAGGACGAGGTCGCCGGCCTCGGTAGGAACGATCTTGCGCCCAAGCCGCTGCAAGAGGGTCGTGCCAAATGCCCGCTCGAGCTCCTGCACTTGGACCGACACGGCCGGTTGGGTGATCGAAAGCTCGCGAGCAGCGCGCGAAAAGCTGCCCAGTCGAGCAACCGTCTCGAAGATTCGAAGCTGGTGCAAATTGGGGTCTGCCATGCCGCCCCCGCAAATCGTGACCGGCAGTATATGGCGGGCAAGCAGCCGTGTAAACGCGGAATTGCCCACTGTTTTTCGCGCCATTCGGGCTAAGACGTTCAGGCTACGCAGGTCGAACGTCAGGAAGCTCGCACAAAGAGGACGCCTCCGTGCAAGAAGCGACGTTCGAATCGGAATCCAGCCGGCGGCTCAAGGCGGTCCCGCAGCAGAGTCCATTCACGCCACCCTGCCGGCATCCCGACAATGTACACCTGGGGTGTGACGTAGATCGCGGCGACCCGCAACCCCGTCGTCCGCTCGAACTCCTCGAGCCCGCTCGGAAACGCCGGCAGGGGCACCGATGGCCGTTGGGCGCGCCAAGCAACGCTCCACGGCACGTTGGAAAGGACGAGGTCGTTCGGCGCCGTCACGGCTGCGATCGCCGGTCCGGCTTCCAGTGAAACGTCAACGATTGCCGAGAGCGCGTCACTCCGCGACGGGCTCCCTTCGAAGGGGCGGACGCCCGTGACCGCGCCGAGGCTCGGTAGCGCCACCAGCAGCACGAGCAGGCCACCAAGCGCCGGCGACCAGCGTGCGCCGATCGTCCGTCCGGCGATCCAAGTGATCCCGACTCCGGCAAAAAGCTCCACGAAGGGGAGGAAGATCGTATAGAAGCGCGTGATGTTGCCGGCGAAGCTGTACACCACGATCTGGAGGACAAGCCACGCAACGACCAGCCAGTGAAGAGGCCGCGCCGGAGAAGGACAGACAACCCAACCGACGATGGCGATCGCCAGCAAGTAGACTGGCCCCAGCGAATCGGGCCACAACTCCCACACCGTCGCTGCTTGTCCGACCCACTTGAGCAGCAATGGCCCGAGTGGCACCTGCGGCGAGTAGTTGAGGGTATACCACGGGAAGGTGGTCGGCCCGCCTTCCACCCCAAAGGGAATAACCGTGGCATTCTGAAGGTTGAACAGCGGGTCGCCGGTCATGAACCAAGAGATGACCAGCCAAGGCCCGGCGAGTGCCGCCGCGCCGACCGCGAACAGCGCGGCGCTCCGAAGGCGGTTGGTCGCCCGCAGCCAGATCACGACGAACGCTGGCGCCGCAAGCAGGAGCAGGGTCGTCCGGTTCCAGTAGCCGAGCCCGAAGATTGCGCCGGCGATCGCGTGTGAACGCGCATCGTCCCGGAGGACGAGCCACGCCGCCGCCAGCAGCAGACTTGCGCTCAGCGGCTCGGTGAGTGCCGAGATGCTCAATTGGAGCGCGTCCGGGTGAACAGTGTAGAGCGTCCCGGTCAGTGCCGCGATCACCAGTCCGCCGAGCCGGCGGCCGAGTAGCACCGCAAACGGGATGCCGAGCAGATAGCCGAAGAGGGAGAAGAGCGAAGCCGCGAGGTCGCTCGGCCCAAGGAGGGTGAAGGCGCCAGCCATGAAGAGCGGCGGCAGCGGAAAGCGGCTGATGTTCGGCCAGGGAGGTGTCAGCGAGCGTCCCGTTTCGAGCAGCCATGCCAACCCGTTCAGCGGCAAGAAGAGGGTCGTGAAGCCGTGGCCTTGGGCAATCTGACGACCGATCTGCGCGTAGTCCTCGGCGTCGATTCCCGCGAGCGGGATGGCCTGCGCCCGGTAGGTGAGCGCCCACAGCAGCACGCCGAGTGCCATCAGGCCGAGGATGAGCAGCGTGACCCGCCGCTGGTCGTCGGTTACGGTAGCCGGGGGGAGCGCCGTAGTCGGCGTAGCGGGGCGGCGGCGTCTCGTCGTCATCGCAGAGGTTCTACGGCGCACAGAGAGAGGCGTCAAGCGCGGACGCCGCCCCCGCGGGTGATGCAGGCGTGATCCTGCCAGCAATTGCCGGTGCACGCCCACCGTCGCGAGCGCCCGCCGCCTGTGATCCTCGCAGCGTCCGGGGGGCCTCACCGGCGCTCAACGCGACGGACCGCCATCGTGACGTCACGCACTCGAGAGAAGGGAAGCAGCGGCGAGGTTCGGCTTGGCCTTGGGCGTGGCTGCCTCGCGACACCAGAGCGTGTTCAGTCCGCCGATCTGGGATCGGATCGGACGTCGGCTGGACCTCCACACGCTCGCGCAAGCCGGCAATTGGTTGGCTGAGTTAGCGGCGGGGGATGACCATGACTTTTCGGCTATCGCCTTCGCCGATGCTCTGGCTGGTGACCGTTGGATGTTCGCGGAGCGCGAGGTGGACGATTCGGCGTTCGTTCGCGGGCATCGCTTCGAGCGTGATCGGCTGGTGCGTCTCGGCGACGCGTTCGGCGGCGCGCAGCGCGAGGGTCTGGATGGATTTCATCCGGCGCTCGCGATACTGCTCGACGTCGATGGCGACGCGAACCGGCGCCCCGAGCCGTTTTGCGAGCATCAGGTTGACGATGAATTGGAGAGCGCTGAGCGTTTCGCCCCGCCGTCCGATCAGAACCCCAAGGTCGTCGCCAGAGATATCAACCGTGAACTCCGAGGAGTCCCACGCGTTCGCCGGCGTGGGGGCGATGGCGATTGCGGCGTCGATCTGCATCAGGGAAAGCAGGCGCGTCACGATGTCGTGGAGGTTTTCGATCACCTCCTCATCGGTGATCTCCTCGTAGTCCTCCTCATTAGGAACCACGACACGGATTCGAGCATCTTCCGCGCCGATGCCGAGAATGCCGGCGCGGCCTTCAGAAATGACCTCGTAGTCAAGGTCTTCGCGGGGGACACCGAATTCTGCGGCCGCCGCGTCGAGCGCGTCGCGGACGGTCTTCCCGGTAAACTCCTGGGTTTCCATGGCGTCGATTCCCTCGGGGAGTGGTTCAGCGGCGAATGCCGGCTCGCCGGTCGGCGCTCGCCGCTGAGCCACGCGCCTAGCGTCGTGGCGTCGGTCGTTTCGCCCCTCGATTGCGCGTGTTCGTTTTTCGGGTCGGCCGCCCGCTTGGCGCGCCGTTGATCGGCGGCAGCGGCAGCCGGGTTGGGCCAGCGCCGTTCACGGGTTGGCTGGCATCGCCGGCGGTCGACTCCTCCTTCGCCGGCTTCGCGGGCTTCGGCGCGACGACCGCCGGGGCAGGTCCAAGCTCGACGAAGGGAAGTCGGAGCGAGCCCCAGCCGGTTATGAAGTACTGGACGATGATGCTGTAGATGTTGGAGATCAGCCAGTAGAGCGCCAGCCCACTCGGGAAGCTGATGGTGAAGAAGCCCATCATCAGCGGCATCATGATGCCCATCATCTGGTTCATCTGCTGCTGCTGTGGATCGGTCGTGGGCATCGTCATCATCTTCTGCTGCACCCATGTGCTGCCAGCGACGAGGATTGCAAGCAGATAGAGCTGATCGGGATGGGCGAGGTTGAGCCAGAGAAACTGATTGTTGATCGGGATGAGGCCGGCGATGTTGCTGAAACCGGAGTAGACGTATTTGCCCAGTTCGTACAGCGCGTCTGGCCGATCGGCCATCGCAAGCTGGATCGACTGATAGAGTCCGATCCAGATTGGGAATTGGAGCAGCGTGGGCACCGCACAGCCCATCGGGTTGACGCCCTGCTCTCGATACAGCGCCATTGTCGCCTTGGAGAGCTCCTCACGGTTTTTCCCGTATTTCTTTTGCAGCTCTTGGATCTTCGGTTGCAGCGCCGTCATTGCCTTGGACGCGTGGAGCTGCTTCAGCGTCAGCGGCAACATCAGCGTCCGCACGATGATCGTAAAGGCGATGATCGCGAGGCCGAAGTTGTTCCAGAGCAGCCCGTAGAGGAGCAACAAGCCGTTCAGCATCGGCTGGAGAAGGATGAGAGTCCAGAGATCGCCGATCGCCACCAATGCTCTCCTTACCGGTTCGACGGCAGTTCCCATCGCACGGTTCGCGCCCGGATGTCAAGCGCGAAAATGCGATGGCTGCTGTTGTCACTGGCGTAGACGAGATCGCCCTCGGCCGTCATTGGGCTCACGACCGGACCGCCGGCGTTGAACGTCCACTCCTGTTGGCCGCTCCGGGTTACGGCGTAAATCTTACCATCGTCGGCCCCGGCGACGATCCAGTCCCCCGCCAGCACAGGCTTCGGGCGGATGCGCCCGCCGAGGGTGCTTGTCCAGCGGATCTCCCCGGTGGATGCGTCGATCGCGTACAGCTTCCGGTCGAAGCTGCCGACGTACAGCGCGTCGCCGTCGACCAGCGGCTCGCTCCAGACCCACCCGCCGGTGCGGGCAGTCCAGCGCAGTTCGAGGGTCGCTGGATCGAGCGCGTAGACGGTCTCATCGAGCGAGCTCACGTAGAGATAGCGCCCGAAGGCGACCGAGCCGGGGATCGCCCCGTTTGCCCGGAATGAGCGCCGAACCTGGCCAGTATCAGGGTCTAAGGCGTAGAGGGTATGGTCCATCGACGTCACGTAGAGCGTGCCGTCCCGCAGCACCGGCTGCCCCCAGATGGCATCGCGCGCTTTAAAGGTGAACCCGGTGCGGCGCGTCCCGTTCGCGACATCAAGCGCCACTACGCTGCCATCCGCGAGGCCGAGATAGACGGTGTCACGCGCGACGAGCGGTGCGCTCTTCGGCGGCATTGGGACGCTCTCGGCGTTGCGCAGGTCCTGCTCCCACAGTCGCTGGCCATCGCTTGCGCGGAGGGCGAGCGCCTTTGCACCGTTGTTGTGGGTATTCGGCACGACGACGACGTCGTTGCCAACAGCGGGCGGGTAGTACGGCATCCCGAGGTTGTTTTCGGGCGGGTACTCCCACCGCCGCTGGCCGCTCGCCGCTTCGGCGGCGACGACGCGCCCACTCGCCATCGAGGCGTAGACCATCGTCCGATCCGGCTGTGCCGCCGACCACCCGGTCGGGGCTGCGCCAAAACAGGCCGACGTGAGCAGAGCGACCGCCGTCAGCGTGAGCAGGGGCCGCGCGCTGCATCGCACTCTCCTCAGAGGGAGGAGACCGCGTCGTGAAGTGCGCATCGAGACAGGTTCGCGTTCAGTCTGATTAGACAACCGGGTCATAGCCGCCCGCCGAAAACGGATTGCAGCGGGCGATTCGCCACGCTGTTTTGAGTGAGCCGCGTAGGACGCCATATTTCTGGATCGCCTCGATTCCGTATTGCGAGCAAGACGGGACGAAGCGGCAGGAGGGCGGCGTCACCCGCGAAACGGTATTCTGATAGAGCCGGATTGCGCCGATCGCGAGGGCTTTCACCGCGGGAAGGTCGCCATCTGCCGGTCGGCCGGCACGCCGCCGAGCGCCTTGGCGCGGCGCAGCAGGTCCCGCACCGCTGCCGTCAGGTCCGCGAAAGTCGCCGTCGCCGCTGCCGGACGCGCCCCAAGGATGAGATCCAGCCCGGGCCGGATTGGCAGTTGGCGCCCGATCTCGCGCAGCCGCCGCCGCACCCGGTTCCGGACAACGGCGTTTCCGACCCGCTTGCCGGCGACAACCGCCAACCGAAAGGTATCCAGCCCGTTCGGGCGGATGCGGACAGTCACCAAGGGTCCAGAGATGGCGCGGCCTTCTCGATACACGAGGTCGATATCTGCCTTTCGGCGGAGCCGGTGATCGCGGCGCACGAGCGATCGTTAGACGACCGTCAGCTTCCAGCGGCCTCGCAGTCGACGGCGCTTCAGCACCAGCCGGCCGCCACGCGTCTGCATCCGCGCACGGAAGCCATGCTCGCGCTTGCGCGGAATGCGCTTCGGTTGGTAGGTTCGCTTCGGCATGGTTTTTTCTATACCTCACCCACCACCACGGTGGGCGCAATTCGGCAAGTTCGAGAGCTGGTCGAACGTCACTTGAGTATAGCCGATCGTGTCGGCCGAACGGAGGCGTCGGTGAAGGGAATGATCCTCGACGAGTTGGCAGCCCGGACGGGGCGGTGGGAAGGTCGGCGCACCGTGCTCGCCATTGTGGATCCGCTCCGCCTTGTCGAGGAGCGCACCACGCGGGTCCTCGAATTGTGGGAGCCTCCCGGTCCTGCTGCCGTGCGGCAAACCGTTCAGGTGGAAGGTCAGCCCAGTGTGGAATTCCGAATCGAACCCGCCGAGGAAGGGGTCGTGCTAACGCGGCAGGGGAGTGATCCCGTTGCGCTCCGTCGGACCCGCGTCTTTCCCGGTGGCTCATTCACCGCTGAGGAACCGGAACGGCAGGTCGGGGCGCCATGGGGCATCGAACTCAGCATCGAGGAAGCGGATCGGCGTGTCTCCCTCGTCGTCGGCTACGACTCCGCTGGCAAGATCCGCCAGCTCGTCCTTGGCGAGGTGGTCCGCAATGGACCTTTGGCGCCGTCCGCTTGGCGCCCGGGGCGTGACGAGTGCCTTGGCATCTGGAGCGGCGAGGGGCAGCGCTGGCGCGGCAGCGAGCCGCTGACGACGACCGACTCGGGAATCTCGCTTCTCGAGGAAGGCGACGTGTGCCGTCTCGAATGGCGGAGCGGCGCTGCTGGAGAGAGCTGGCGCGGTGTGCCAATCGGTGAAGCTTTCGACTTTCCCGACGAGGGCGTCACGCTGTTCTTTCTGCCTTGTGGCGGCTGGGCGTTCTTCCCGCGCCGGGTCGAGCGTGGTCGTGCGGTAACCATCGAGATGGCTTGGCAGCCGGCGCCAAACGTGCAACGCCGCATCCTCCGGAGCTACGCCCCGGACAGTAGTTGGGTGCAGACGTCGTTCATCCGGGAGACGCGCGTGCGCGAACCCCGTGGGCCGGAGCGCTCTGCGGAGCAACGATAGCGGCAGTGTGCGAAGGGGTTCGCTCAACGCCTGCGGCTAGGTTCCCCGGTACTCTTGGATCGATTGTTTCAGTGTCTCCCACGGAAGCAGGGCGCACTTGACGCGTGACGGGAACTTGCGGACGCCCTCGAGCGCGGCGAGGTCGTCGAGGTCGGGGCCTTCGGGAACGCCGCCGCCTCGCATCATCCCTTCGACCTCGCCAATCAGGGCGAGTGCGTCGTCCAGCGAGCGGCCGACGATGGCTTGAGTCATCATCGAGGTGGACGCTTGGCTGATTGAGCAGCCATTGCCAGTCGAACGTGCCGCGTCGATTTTCCCGTCGGCGATTTTTAGGTAGAGGGTCACTTCGTCGCCGCAGATTGGATTATTGCCACGCACCTTGGTGTCGGCATCGGCCAACTCGCCGCGGTTCCGCGGGTTCCGGTAGTGGTCGAGAATGATTTCCCGGTACAGCTCGTCAAGCAAGGTCGAACACCTCGCGAGCGCGCGCGATGCCGGCCACCAGCTGGTCGAGCTCCTGACGCAGCGAGTACAGATACACGCTTGCGCGGGCGGTCCCGCTGATGCCAAGGGCACGCATCGCCGGGTGACAGCAGTGCTGCCCGGAACGGATGGCGATCCCTTCCTGGTCGAGGATGGTGCCGAGGTCGTGGGGATGGATACCCTCGACGGTGAAGGAAAGCACGCCACCGTGACGATCGGGGTCGGCCGGACCATACACGCGCACACCCGGCAGCTCGCCGAGCGCTCGCAAGCCATAGGCGACGAGGTCGCGCTCGTGGGCGCGAATGTTCGCCATGCCGAGCGATTCGAGGTAGCGCACTGCGGCCGCTAATCCGACGGCGTCGGCAACGTTCGGCGTTCCAGCCTCAAATTTGTGCGGCGGCTCGGCCCACGTCGCGTGATCGTAGAACACTTCTTGGATCATGCTGCCGCCGCCGAGGAACGGGTCCATGGCCTCCAACAGCTCCAGCCGGCCCCAGAGAACGCCAATGCCCATCGGTCCGCACATCTTGTGGCCAGAAAAGGCGAGAAAGTCACAGTCGAGCGCCTGAACGTCGACCGGCATGTGGGGGACGCTTTGGGCGGCATCGAGCAAGACGACGGCGCCTACGGCGTGCGCGGCCGCGATGGCCCGCTCGACGGGGTGAATCGTGCCGAAGGCGTTCGAAACATGAACGAGGGCAACGATCTTGGCGCGATTGGTGAGCATCTCGAGCGCCGACTCGGGGAGGGACTGCTCGTCGTCCATCGGGAAGTAGCGCGTTGTCGCTCCGCGCTCGGCGGCGATCCGTTGCCATGGAACGAGATTGCTATGGTGCTCGACGGCGCTGGTCCACACTTCGTCGCCTGGTCCGAGGACTCGCCCCCCATAGGCGCGCGCCACGAGGTTGATCGCCTCGGTCGTGTTGCGAACGAAGACGACTTCGCGCGGATCGCGGGCGTTAATGAACTTGGCGACCGTCGCCCGCGCCTGTTCGAATAGTTCGGTGGCTTCATCGCCGAGGGCGTGGATACCGCGGTGGACATTCGCGTTGTGAACGCGGTAGTAGTCGACGATCGCCTCGATCACCTGGCGCGGTTTCTGCGAGGTCGCCGCGCTGTCCAGATAGACGAGCGGTTTGCCATGCACCGTGCGCGACAGGATCGGGAAATCGGCGCGAATCTGCTGTTCGTTCAGCATCGTGGCCTCGCTCCTCCTACCGCTTCACGAGAATGGTATCGCCCTCGATCTTGACCTCGAACACCTGGATTGGGACCACAGCGGGCAATGACTTGACCGCACCGGTGCGCAGGTCGAAGCGCGCCCCGTGCAGGGGACACTCGATCACGGCGTCGAAGACATCCCCATCGGAAAGGGATGCCTCCTCGTGGGTGCAGGTGTCCTGACACGCGTACACCCCGCCCTCAGACCGGGCGATCGCGATCGGGCATCCGTCGATTTCGACACGAATTGCCGAGCCTTCGGGCACCTCGCTGAGCTTGGCGACAGGACGGAACTCGCTCATCGCCCGACCATTTTCCGCGCCACCGACCGATCAAGCCGGTCGCGGACACGCTCAATTGGCACCCGAGAGAGCAAGGGTTCGAGGAATCCCTCGACGATCATCCGCTCGGCCTCCGGTCGGGGGATGCCACGCGCCATCAGATAGAACACTTGCTCGTCGTCGATCGGCCCAACAGTCGCTCCGTGCGTACAACGGACGTCGTTCGCCTCGATTTCGAGGGTTGGGATCGAGTCGGCGCGCGCCTTATCGGAGAGAAGGAGATTGCGGTTGGCGAGATAGGCATCGGTGCGCTGGGCGCCTTTAGCGACCCGAATCAGCCCGGCGAATGCCGAACGAGCGGTGTCCTTGAGAACGCCCTTGAAGAGGAGGTCGCTCGTGGCATGCGGCGCAGCGTGCAATTGGAGCGTGTGGAAGTCGAACTGCTGGGCGCCGTCGCCAAAACACAGGCCGAGGAGCTCATGAGCGCTCCCCGGTTGGTTCATGACCGCAGCAAGATCGACTCGCGCCAGCCGCCCGCCGAGCGCGACAACCAACCAGTGGATGGCGGCGTCGCGACCGGTCTCCCCACGCATCCGGATGAAGCTGGCGATACCCTGCCCCCAATCTTGGAGCGCGATATAGCGTAGTCGCGCCCCGTCGCCGGTGTGCAGGTCGACCATGCCGGCATGGAGACCGGTTGCCGCTGGGCTGGACAGGTAGTCGTCAATGATGGTTGCTGCGCCGCCGCGCTCCACGACGACGAGGGTCCGATCGAAGAGCCCCACGCCGTGGCCATCGGCCCAGTGGAAAGCGCGGACGGGTATCTGAACCTCCACTCCCGCCGGAACGTAGAGGAACGCCCCGCCGCTCCAGAAGGCCTGGCTGAGCGCCGCAAAAGGCCCGTCCTCTGGCCGCACGGTTGCGGTGAGGTAACGTTCGATGAGGTCGGCGTGTTCGTGGACGGCCGCCTCCAGCGAGGTGAAGATGACCCCAGCAGGAAGCGCCGCTCGCTCGGCGACTACCGCGCCGTTGTGCATCACGACGACCGCTCCTTCGGCGACGTCCTCGTCGTCAGTCGCCGGGGCAGCCGCGCCGTCGTCAGGCCCGAGCGTTGGAGCGAGACCGTCGAGCGTGACACTCCGAATGTCGATCCGCCGCCAATCTTCTTCCTTGCCGGTAGGCCAAGGGGTCGCCTCGATGACGGCCCAAGCCTCGAGTCGCTGTCGTCGCAGCCAGTCTGGCTCGCGCTTGAGACGCGAAAGCTCCTCGATTCCCTCCCGGCTGAAGCCGGCTGTCAGCCGCGGCGCGCCGGCAAGGCGAGCGCCCGGCGCCGATCCACTGGCGCCACTCATGCGCATTCTCCCGTCATCGTTCGATGTTTCACGTGAAACAGGGGCGTCGGCCCCACTAGCCGACCGAGCCTTCCATCTCGAGCTGAATCAATCGGTTCATCTCCACCGCGTACTCGAGCGGCAATTCCTTAGTGATCGGCTCGATGAAGCCGTTGACAATCAAGGTGGTCGCGTCCTGTTCGGAGAGGCCTCGGCTCATCAAGTAGAACAACTGCTCTTCGCCAACCTTGCTCACCGTGGCCTCATGCCCGAGGGTCACACGATTCTCTTCGACCTCAATATAGGGGTAGGTGTCTGACCGCGACTCTTCATCCAGCAGCAACGCATCGCAGCGCACGTTGGACTTGACATCAACGGCGCCCGGATAGACCTTCAACAGCCCACGGTAGCTCGTCCGGCCGCCATCCTTCGAAATCGACTTCGAAATCACGGTTGAGCTGGTGCGTGGCGCCACGTGGATGATCTTTCCACCGGCATCCTGATGCTGCCCGCGGCCCGCATAGGCCACCGACAGAATATCGCCGCGCGCACCCGGCTCCATCAGATAGACCGAGGGGTACTTCATCGTCAGCTTCGAGCCGAGATTGCAGTCCACCCACTCCATCACACCATCGCCATACACCGCAGCGCGCTTCGTGACAAGGTTGTAGACGTTGCTCGACCAGTTCTGGATCGTCGTGTACCGAACGCGGGCGCCCTTCTTGACGATGATCTCAACCACTGCACTGTGCAGCGAGTCGGTAGAGTACGTCGGCGCCGTGCATCCCTCAACGTAATGCACGTAGCTGCCTTCATCGGCAATGATCAGCGTGCGTTCGAATTGCCCCATGTTCTCGGTGTTGATCCGGAAGTACGCCTGAAGCGGAATGTCCACCTTGACGCCTTTCGGCACGTAGATGAACGACCCGCCACTCCAAACCGCAGAGTTCAACGCTGCGAACTTGTTGTCGGCCGGCGGGATGACCGTCCCAAAGTACTCCCGAAACAGATCTTCGTGCTCCCGGAGACCACTGTCGGTATCGAGGAAAATCACGCCCTGCTTCTCGAGGTCTTCCCGCAAGTTGTGGTAGACCACCTCCGATTCGTATTGGGCGCCGACCCCGGCAAGGAACTTTCGCTCCGCCTCAGGAATGCCCAACCGGTCGAAGGTGTTCTTGATGTACTCCGGCACCTCGTCCCACGAGCGCGAGGCCCGCTCACTCGGCCGGACGTAGTAAAAGATGTTGTCGAAGTCGATCTCCGAGAGATCCCCGCCCCAGGTCGGCATCGGCTTCTGGCGAAAGATCTCAAGCGAGCGGAGCCGGAAGCGGCGCATCCACGCCGGTTCATTCTTGAGTTCAGAGATCTGGGCGACGATGCGCTCATTCAAGCCCCGTTCGGACTTGAAGACATACTCCGCTTCGTCGCGGAACCCATATTTGTACTCGCGCTTGATCTCTTCGAGGATCGCGGCTTCCCGCGCCTGAACATCGTCCGTCATCACCGTACCTCCCCCGTGGTTGCCGCCGCTTCTTGGATCACCCAGTCATATCCGCGCGCCTCGAGCTCGTGAGCAAGCTCCTGACCGCCCGATCGGATGATCCGCCCGTCCACGAGAACGTGGACGAATTGCGGCTGGATGTACTGGAGCAGCCGCTGGTAATGCGTGATCACGAGCACCCCGAGATCCGGTCCCGCCAGAGCGTTGACGCCCTCCGACACGATACGCAGCGCGTCGATGTCGAGCCCGGAGTCGGTCTCGTCCAGCACCGCGTACTTGGGCCGCAAGAGCGCCATCTGCAAGATCTCGGCCCGCTTCTTCTCGCCGCCAGAAAACCCTTCGTTCAAATATCGGGACAGGAATGAACTGTCCATCTTGAGCAGCTTCATCTGCTCTTGAACGCTCCGCCGAAACTCCATCGGCGGAATGTCCCGCCCTTGAACCGACTTCATCGCCAACCGAAGGAAGTTCCCCATGCTGACGCCCGGGATGGCGGTCGGATATTGAAAGGCAAGGAACAGTCCGAGACGAGCACGAGCGTCCGGCGGCTCTCCAACGATGTTCTGCCCATCGAGCAGGATCTCGCCGCTCGTCACCTCATAACCGGGATGGCCCATCAGCGCGTTGGCCAGTGTGCTCTTGCCGGAGCCGTTCGGCCCCATGAGCGCGTGAATCTCGCCCTTCCTGATCGTGAGCGAGAGCCCTTTGACGATCTCCTTGCCATCGACGGCCACGTGCAAGTCGTTGATGACGAGACCGCTTCCTCCAGTCATCCAGGAATCCCCTCGTTCGTTTCTCACCCGACAGACGGGCAAGCAGCGCTCGCCCCACTTCGTATGCTGCTGAACGCTAGCATAGACCGCACTCTTTTCGCAACTGGAAGGTTTTCAAAAACCCTCAGGTTGCAGAATGTTGACGGGACGCGATCGCCTCGGTATACTCGGCGGAAAGGGCGACCGATGCCAACGAACGATCGACCGCGTGGCCGCGAGCGGATCCTTCACAGCCTGAAACACCGGGGCCGGCTGACAGCACAGGCACTGGCCGACGAGCTGGGGGTAACTCCGGTCGCGGTCCGCAAGCACCTCGAGGCGCTCGAAGCTGAAGGGCTGGTTCGCGTCAGTGCCGTGAAGCAGCCCCGCGGCCGGCCGGTGCTCGTCTACCAGCTCACCCCTGCCGCCGATTCCCTCTTTCCCCAGGGCTATCGGCAATTGTCGCTCGACCTCATCGCAGAACTCGTCGCGCTTGACGGTGAGGAGAAACTCGAGCAACTGCTGCGCGCCCGCAACGCCCGCCTCGTCGAGCAGCGGGTCACCCCGCTCGACGAGCCGGCCCAGAGGGTTCAGGAGCTCGTCCGGCTTCGCAATGAAGACGGCTATATGGTGAGCATTGAAGAGCGCCCGGACAGTTACGTCATCCGCGAGCACAACTGCCCGATCTACGAAGTCGCCTCCCGCTTCCCCGTTGCCTGCCAGTGCGAAGCGGACCTCTTCACCGCCGTCGTCAACAAGCCCGTCGTCCGCGAAGAGTCGATCGTCGACGGGGACGAGAGCTGCACCTACCGCGTCCCGAAATAGGGCTGACAAAACCCGGGGACACACTCTAGGACATCATCTTGCATTCAGGCCCCTCCGTCCTCAATCCATTGTCGATTTCGAACGGGGCGCAGACTATCTTCACGTCCACCCCGAGCCTCCCGTTACGGTCCGTCTTTCCGTTTTCCTGACACCTGAACACTGTTCCGGGGCCTCGGCGCTAGTTGCCGACGAATGGGTGATGATACATCCCCGCTTGCTACACCAAGATTGGACTGCACAGCGAACGTGCGTCTAGCATCGACGTCACCACCACCGAACCCGTCGACCGCGAAACGGTTGACGCACGTCGTGATTCGCCGAATTCCCCAATAAATTGATCCACTAGGCGGATTCAGCACAACATCTTGTGCATGCCAGCTCTCTACTGGTATTGTTTCATACTGGACTTTGGCCGCGCACAGTGCACAACGGAGCAGTCCACGACACTCCAGTCCCCAACAACAGATGAAGCGGAGGCGAAGATGACGGAGGCTCTCTCGATGTCTCCTCCGAGTGGACCGTGGCTCAATGCCGCGCTGCTTTGCGAACAAATACTCCAGGAGCGCGATGGCACACTATCGGCGATCCGTATCGTCGATCGGCTTACCATCCACGCGGAAGGTCAGGCCGTGCCGGTTGAGATGCCTCGACACCGCGCGTCCTTGAAAATGCTCCTCGTGTTGCGTTCTGGAAGCGCCAAGGGCAAAGCGACCTACGAGATCGTCGTCGAGGATCCTCGTGGATTTAAACACCCCACTCAACTTCGGGACGACCTCTTCCTCCCTGGCGAGGAGGCCGGGGCGCAGGTAATCATCGATCTGAACCTGGATGTTGACTACGAAGGCGTGTATTGGTTCGATGTCTCGGTCGATGGCCGTCTGTTTACACGGGTGCCGCTGAGAGTCATGTACCGACGGGTCTCAGCTTCCCACTCAGGCAGCTCCGAGTAGTTGTGGCTCCAGACCACGCAAAGACGTTCTGTTCGTGTCCAAGTCGGCGCAGTTCGGTATAGGACGGAACGAGGACATGAAGCTCCTTCCTAAGGTCGGACTCAGAAAGAAGCTGGCCCGAGAACTCGGCAAACAGGTGCTCTATGCCATAGGCGAGCGCGGAGTCTTCCCCAGCAGAGGCCAAATCCGGCGACGCGCGGACGAACCGATCGCGCAGCTCTTCCACAGAGATCTCCCCGGACAAATAGCGGGCGACCTCGCGGCGAATCTCCGGCCCGAGTTCCGAATTCATGGCTGAACCTCCTCCCACCCAGCGAGTTTCCCCGGCCTGGCTCCGAGCAGCCTACAACCAAAGCGACATACCAAGCCGGCTTGCGCGAGGCGAGCTTATCGAGCGAGTGAAGCACGAAAAACGCCTCACGAAGCCGCGGCCCGGGATTCCTTTCGACTCGCTCAGCCAGATGGTACAGATCCTAACCCACGACGGGAAATTCGTCGCTCTCGTCCACCGGTACGTAGACGGTAATAGGCAACGCTACCCAAACATTCGGGACGATCCGAAGCGCGTCATGCTCAATGGAACCATCTACTACGTTTGAGCGCTTGGCGAGGCGCCGGGGCCTCATAGCACGTCTCAGCCGCCGAGGGCGTGCGCAACTTCTGCAGCAACCGCAGCATTCCGTTCGAGCAACGCGAGGTTCGCCGCAATGAGCCGCCCGGCCGAGAGCCGCCCAGCAGCCGCCAACAAGGCTGGGGTGCGGGCGCTGCCGCGCACATCCGCCGCATCACGCTCAGCGGCGGCGACGATCGCCGCAACCTCGTCCGCAGCGACAGGGTCCGGGGGCGGGACAGCAAGGAGCAGGGCGCCCGGTAGGCCAAGCGAGCGTGCCGCCCGAAACAGCCGGGCCGCCTCGGCGGGAGAGTCCACCCGCCGCTGGACGGGGAGCCCAGAAGAGGCGGTATAAAACGCCGGCAGTTCGTCCACTCCGAATCCAGCGAGCACGACACCCCACGACTCCAACCGCTCAACCGTCGCCTCGAGATCGAGAATGGATTTCGCCCCAGAGCAGACGACAACCGCGCTCGTCGCCGCGAGCGCGGCAAGATCTTCCGAGACGTCTACGCCGCCGGGATGCACACCGCCAATCCCACCCGTGGCAAGAACCGCAATCCCGGTCATGGTGCAGACATGCAGCACCGCGCTCACCGTCGTGCCGCCGGTTTCGCTAAGCGCGACCGCAGCGGGAAGATCTCGCCGGGCGACTTTGACAACTCCCTCGCCACGAGCCAGCCGGTCCAGATCCTCCGGGGTCAGTCCTACCCGGATGACTCCTTTGATCACGCCGACCAGTGCCGGAACGGCTCCAGCAGCGCGAACAGCAGCTTCCATCCGTGCCGCGGCTTCGCGATTGGCCGGCTGCGGAAGGCCCTGGGCGATGACGCTCGTCTCAAGCGCCACGATCGGCCGGCGCCCCTCAAGCGCCGCCTGCACCTCCGGCGACAGCACAATCGGGCTGTAGCTCACGCCAGCGCCGCAATCTCGGCAACGAGGGCCTCGAGATCATCCTCGGTGTTGAAATAGTGACACGCGGCGCGGACGACCGACGGGGCGTCGACGGCCCGGACGACGATTCGGCCCCGCTCCCATAGCCGATCGACCACCTCGCGGGCTGGCAGGGCGCCCACCCGGAAGGAAACGAGTCCCGAGGCCGTCTCCTCGTGCGACGGGCTAAAGATCGTGACCCCCGGGATCGTTTCCAACTTGCTGCGGAGGAGCAGGCCGAGCTGACGAGTGCGCGCTTCGATCGCCGCCGGGCCAACGTCGCGGTAGATCGCCAGCGCTTCGAGAAAGCCGTGGAAAATTCCAGCGTTTACCGTCGTGAGCTGGAACTTGTCCGGCGAGCCGGTCTTCGGGACGTAGGCGCCTTCTACGTCGAAACTGGCGGCAGCGTGGATGGAGACGGCAGTCGGCTGAAGGTGGGGCATTCGGTCCCGTCGAACGAAGAGCGCGCCGGCGCCGTCCGGCCCGAGCAGCCACTTGTGCCCAGTAAAGGCGTAGTAGTCCGCCCCCGTCGCCGCGAGATCCAGCACGATGTGGCCAGCCGTCTGAGCGCCGTCCACCAGCACTTGCGCACCACGGGCATGGGCCATCGCGCAGATCGCCTCAATCGGCAGCCGCAGTCCCGTGCTGTAGGAAATATGGCTGAGCGCCAGCAGCCGCGTCGCGTCCGTCATTGCCGCCTCGAACTTCGCGACGATCGTCTCGGGCCTGTCGTCGACCTCCAACCGGACGAATCGGACACGAATCTTCATCCGCTCGCGCAGGTGATAGAGCGGCACAATCACCGAATGGTGCTCGAAGGTGTAGGTCAGCGCCTCGTCACCGGCAACCCAAGGGAGCCCGTTGAGAACCAGGTTGATCCCCTCGGTGGTGTTGGCGGTGGTCACGATTTCGTCCGGCTGGGCGTTGAACGTGGCAGCCACAGCGAGCCGGACCTCCTCGTGGAGCGTCCGGGCGCGAGCGAGAACGTGCGGCGCGGTCGGCCCTTCCTCGGCCTCCCAGCGCAAATAGTCCACAACCCGATCGACAACTCGCAAGGGCGACGGCCCCGACCAGCCCGAGTTCAAATAATTCACCTTGCGGAGCGCCGGAATCTGGTCACGCATCGCGAGCAGCGAGTCGATCGCCATACTGCCTCCCACCGGGCGCGATTGTAGGAAATTCGCCGTCGAGCGGGTCGGCCCAAACATTGTGAAACATCACCCACTGGTTGGGATGGCCGCGGAGCTGCCGTTCCAAGAAACTGCCGATCTGAATGGTCGTCTCGCGGACTCGCGTTTGCAGTGAGCCGGTCTCCGTCGCCGGAAGAGGCGGCTCGAACGTTAATGAAAAGCGCTCCGTCCCGACGCGCAGACAGGTGACCGGGACGATCGGGGCGCCGTGGCGCAGAGCAAGGATCGCCGGCCCCCCGGGGAGCCGCATCCGGTGGCCGAACAACGGGATCTCCAGCCCAGTGCCGCCGATGTCCCAGTCGATGGCGATGCCGAGCGCCAAGTTCTGCCGCAGCGCCGCACCCGCCTGCTTGAGCGCATCGGGGCCCAGCGGGATCAACCGTGCACCAAACCGCCGGCGAAGCGTGGCCACCAGCTCGAACAGCGCGGGCGGCTCGAGCGGCTCGACAAGCGCCGCGCCGGGAATGCCCAGCGCGGTGATCGCCAATCCTGCCATGTCGACCGAACCGACGTGGCCCGAGACGACAATCGCGCCGCGCCCGCCAGCGAGTGCCTGCTTCAGGTGATCGAGGCCGGCTACCTCCACCCTCGCCAGCACGTCCTTGGGCCGCACCCGCCGAGATCGGAAGAGATCGAGATAGTTCAATGTCTGGACTCGCACCGCCTGCCGCGCCAGCTCCCGCACCTGAGGATCAGCAGGATCGCCGCCGACGACGCGAGCAATGTTCCGCCGGTGAGCGCGGTTCTGCGGGGTGTCTCGCGCCGCGAGGCGGTCGGCGAGCAGCAGCGCTGCAGCGACGAGAAGCCGGCGGGGAACCAGCGGCGCGAGCGTCGTCCCCAACCGAAAGCCAAGCAGCACGGCGTTCACGGACAGCTCAGGCCGGCCTACCAGTCAGCGCCTCAGGTGCGGAATAATCCGCTTCGCCGGTGGTGGCGACGGTGGCGATCTCGGGTGGCTCGAGGCCGTACAGCTCGGCGCCGTTGCGCCACCAGATCCGCTCTCGCTCATCGTCGGTCAGGCCGATCCGTTCGAACAGGGCGACGAAGCGGTCCACGTGCGCTTGAATCTCATCCGCCCCGCAGTCGGACCCCCAAATCAGCTTCTCGACGCCGATCTCATAGCCAATCAGCCGGCGCTCCTCGGCATGCCGCTCGATTGTCTCGCCACCGGAGAGATCGAGGAACACGTTCGGCCGCCAGCGCACAACCGACGCCGCGGCATCGTAGTTGCCGGTGCCGCCCAAATGAGCGCCGATCATCTTGAGCTTGGGGAAGTTGTTGGCCAGCGTGTCGAGATGGAACGGATGCATGCGCATGGCGCTCGTGTTGCGCGGCCCGATCCGGCTCGCCCAGCGTTCGAGACGCTCGGCCGCGGCGCGGTCACGGCGGGGATGCGTCCGCTGGAAGTCGACCGGTCCGCCGATCACTCCGAGGTGAAACAGAATCGGCATGTCGAGCTCTTCGGCCGCCTCGTAAAGACGGAAGTAATCGTAACTGTCGTAGGGCTGCCGGACGCCAATCATCTTCAGGCCGCGATAGCCCATGGCATGCAACTCGCGCACCATCCGGCCCGACGTCTCTTCCGGGTCAACCACCGCCACCGGGATCGCGAAACCAGCATGCGGCTCGAGACAGCGCAACGCGCGCTCATACGACGGGCCAAACCGGCCGCCCGACAGCACGCAGACCGCAGCGATGCCTGCCGCGCGCGCTTTGGCGAGCGTCTCGTCCAGCAGGGGCTGCGGGTCGGCGTCGGGCTGATCCCAATTCCGGGGAAAGTGCAAATGGACATCGAAAATCTTCACGCGACTGGCTCCTCGGAGAGGATTGGCGGCGCAACTGTACCTGATTGACTCTGCAGTCGCGCACGCCGGCAGGTTTGGAAAGGTATACTCTCGGCCACGAATGCCGGCAGCGATCATCGACCACTGACCGGAAGGACGTGCGATGCAGGACGCCTGGCTCGAGTCGTACTGGATGTCGTACGTCTCCGCGCCAACGCGCTGGGTCGAATATCCAACCGAGCACTGCATCTTTCATTACCCGTCACCATCGCCTCTCGACTTGAAGCTCGGCGACGTAGCCGAACGGGTCGAGCAGATCTACCGTGCGCTCGTCGATGCGCTCCAGCTCCGTGGACTCCCCGCCGAGCCGCTGCACATCGTGCTCGTAGAATCGGACGACGAGGAGGCGTTGGCCGAGAGCGGCGCCGGCCCCCGACACCTCCTCGTAATCTTCCGCGCCGACTCCCCGGCCGCCGACCTCGAGCGAGCGATCGTCCAGCGGCTGCTTATCGAGGCATGGGGAGATAACGCCGCGCGGTCCGACCTCGTGGTCGACGGCGTCCTCGGTTACGCCACCGAGATCGTTCGCACCGGCAGTCTCGCCCGCCTGAACGCCTCTCTTCGGGCCGACCGCGAGCGCGGCACGCCGATCGGCCTCGCGGAACTGTTCGCCGGAGTTGCGCTGCTGCCGCGCCCACAGTATGCCCGTATTGCCACCTCGTTCATCGGGTACCTCATCGCCACCTATGGCCCGAGCCGTGTCGCTGACCTCGCGCGCGCGTTCGACCGGTCAAGCCCCGGCCGAAGCTTCGAAATCGCCTTTGGCAAGTCGTCGGCCGTGCTCGAACAGGAATGGCTCGACTCCTTGCGTGTCAGCCGGCCGAGCCTGCTTGGCAACGAGGGCCTGATCCCTCGGCTACTGCCGTTGCTGCGCCGCCATCTCGGCCTCGTGGCTGCGCTCGTCGTCGCAGTCATCCTCGGGCTGGCCTACAGCCTGAGCGAACCGATTCTCGTGCAATTCTTCATCGAGCTGGTCGTCGTGGCGCGCCTCGCCAACCCGGCCACACCGATCCTCGGCGGACTGGCAACGACCCTCCTGACCCTGCTCCTTGCTGCCGCCGTTGTGCAGGCGATCGGCCAGTTCCTTACCGCTCGCGCCGCTGCTGCGCTCGGCGCCGGCATCGCCAACGACTTGCGGCTGCGCTTGTTTCAGCACCTGCAGGCCATCGCGCTCGACTTTTTCGCCCGGGCACGGACGCCGGATGTGCTGAGCCGGATCACCGCCGACGTCGATATCGTCGAATCCGCAGTGACGCGGGCGCTTCCGAACGCCCTCTCAGCGCTTTTCACGCTCGCGCTGGCGGTGGCGCTCATCATTGTCTTCATCGACTGGCGAATCGGCGTAGTCAGCGCGGTCGTCGTGATCGGGCTCGTGCTCTCCGTGCGTTGGCTCGGCCGCGCAGCGGTCGCTGCCAGCTCGGCGCGCGAGAACGCTCGGGCGAGGGTAGCGGCAACGATCGACGAGAGCATCGCTGCCGGACGGGTGGCGAGGGTCCTCAACCTCGAAGGCCAACTGCGGCAAACGTTTCAGCAAGTGCTCGGAGAGTTCGCGTCCGCCTCGAACCGCCTCGGTCAGGTGAGCGGGCTGCAACGTGCATTCGGCATTTTCGGCATCGTGATCCTTTATCTCGTCGCCGGAGCGGTCAGCGTCCTGCTCTCGGCCATGGACGCACTCGGTCAAGGCGTGGCGCTCGTCACGGTGATCCTCCTGCTGCGGCCGATGGCGCTGGCGCTCTGGCAAATCGCCGAAGTTCCCGAGCTGCTCGAGCGGGCGACAACGGCGTTGGCGCGGATTGAAGAGCTGTTTGGGCAACCAGCGCAAGGGATCGACGACCCCAGCGCCCATCCGTTGCCGCCGCTGGAGCGCGAAATCCGCTTCGACAACGTCTCGTTCTCTTACGTCGCCGGACAAACGGTGCTCGACCGGATCGACCTGACGATCCCAGCGGGAACAATGCTGGCGATCGTTGGGCCGAGCGGCGCCGGCAAGACGACCATCGTCAATTTGCTTAGCCGCCTCGCCGACCCGACGGTCGGCAGCGTTCGCTTCGACGATCACGACCTGCGCACGGTCACACGGGATTCCCTCTCTGCCCAGATCGGTGTTGTCTTCCAGCAGGAATTCCTGTTCAACCGATCGATCAAGGAGAACGTCCGGATCGGGAAGCCAGACGCGAGCGACACCGAGGTTGATCAGGCCTTGCGGGCCGCCGACCTGAACGACCTCGTCACATCGCTGCCGCGTGGGGCGGACACGCTGATCGGCGAGAACGGCATTCGCCTCTCGGCAGGACAGCGCCAACGGCTGGCGCTGGCGCGAGCGCTGATCCGCCAGCCACGGGTGCTCGTACTCGACGAAGCGACAGCGGGGTTGGATGGCGAAACCGAAGCGGCTCTCCTCGACACGCTCCGCACGACAGCAGCCGGGCGCACGACCATCATCCTGACCCACCGGATCGCCGCCGCTCGGCACGCCGACCGCATCGTTGTCCTCAACCGGGGACGAATCGTTCAAGAAGGTACCCACGACGAGTTGGTGGCCGAGGACGGTCTCTATCGCCGCCTTTGGCAGATCCAAAACGAAACGCTGGCCGAAGGGCTGATCACCGATCCGTCCGTCCTCGCCGCTCGCCTCAAAGCGATCCCGCTGTTTCGCGAGTTCGACGAAGCCGGGCTGTCAGCGCTCGCCTCACGCCTTGCCACCGAACAGTTGAACGCCAACGAGATCGTCTTCTCACAAGGAGACCTTGCCGACAAGCTGTACCTCATCGTTTCCGGCCAAGTCGAGGTGGAAGCCGTCGGACCCTCTGGCGAAGAGCGGCTCATCGCCGTCCTCAATGAAGGGGATCATTTCGGCGAGATGGCACTTCGGCGCGACACGCCACGGACGACGACGGTGCGGACGCGGACGCCGGTCGTCCTCCTCTCGCTCGACCGGCGCCAGATTCTCAAAAGCGTGGCCGATGTGCTGGAGATCCCGGACGCCGAGCGTTCGCTCGTCCGCTGGTTGCTCCGGCGCGAGTCGGCGAGCCTCGCCGAGATCGTCCAACGGATGAATCTGAGCATCGACGAGACGACCCGAGCGGTCGAGAGGCTGGTCCAGCGCGGCTTCATCACCGAAACCGAGGTTGACGGCCAAATCCGCTACCGCGCCCGGCTCGCTCCGCGCCGCGGTCGCCACCTGCCCGCGGGCATCTGGCGTGCCCTCGATACCGACCGGCACTAGGCGGCATCACCGAAGGCACGAGGGGACAGCGCCGTTCTTTCGCCGCGACTCCCTCAGTGGTATAGTGCGTTCGGGGCAAGCGAACGACGTTCGCGCCAGTCAGGAGGAAGCATGGCAGCGCAGGTTATCGCCAGCGTCTGGTGGGTTCTCGTCCTCCGCGGCATCCTCGGCATTCTCTTTGGCATTCTCGCGCTTCTCGCACCGTTTGCAACGTTTCAAGCGGTCATTTTGGTGGTCGGCGCGTTCGCGTTGGTCGATGGTGTGTTCAGCGTGATTAGCGCCATTCGCGGGCGCACTGACAATAGCCGCTGGGTTTGGGACCTGATCGGTGGGATTATCAGTATCGTTTTCGGTCTGTTGGCCTTGTTCGACCCGCTTGCGATGGGCGCGGCGATCGTCCTGCTGGTCGGCGCTTGGGCGATCGTCAGCGGCATCGTTCAGATTATCAGTGCCATCCTCCTTCGCCGCGTCATCGAGAATGAGATCTGGTTGGCGCTCGGCGGTGTGCTTTCAATCATCTTCGGCGTGCTCGTCTTTCTCTTCCCAGTGATCATGACACTCGCTGCGATCTGGGTTTTTGGCGTGTACGCAATCGTTTTTGGCGTGCTGTTCATCGTCCTTGGCATTCGGCTGCGGGGCCTCGGCCGTGGCGGGGCACAGCCGACTCCCGCCGCGACTTAGCTGAGGTAGGTGAGGGCGGCAGCGGCATAGACTCGCGCCGCCAGCGGGATCTGCTCGACCGCGATCCACTCATCGACGGTGTGGGCCTGCTGAATATGCCCGGGGCCGAAAATGACGGCTGGCTTGCCGTCGTTCAGCAAAAGCATCGCTGAGCAGCCTCCGGGAAAGCCGGCGCGTGTCGGCGGTCGACCCACTACCCGCGCCGCTGCCGATTCAATCGCCGCGAGCAGCGGGGCATCGAGCGGAATCTGCGTCGCCCGCCAAGGCGCGACCCGCGGCGCCCACTCGACCTTCAGATCGGGATCGGTGGCGCGCAAGCTGGCGAACATCTCCTCGAGCGCCGGCCCCAACCGCTCCGGCGGCAGGCCAGGGTTGAGCCGGATGTCGACCTTGAGCTCGCAGCGGTCCGGCACCGAGGCGGTCACCTTGCCGCCGCCCTCGATCTGCTCACAGTTGAGCTGGGAGCGCCCCCAGGCCGGCTCTTCCTCGGCAAGCACGGGAAGCGCATAGAGCGACTCGATCACGCGTGCCATCTTCTGGATCGCATTGATGCCCTGCGAGGCCATCCCCGTATGGGTGGCGAGACCGAAGGTGGTCACGACGATCGGCATGCCGCCGCGGGCGCCGAGATGCACCTCGAGATTGGTCGGCTCAGCGCAAATCATGGCGTCGCACGCGCCGGGGCCGCCGATCAACTGCGGGAAGGTCCAGCCGCCACCTTCTTCGCCGACTTCGAAGCCGACGAGCAAGGTACCTCGGCGGAGTTCACCCGACTCGCGCACCGCCCGCGCCGCGACGAGCACGGCGGCGATGGCACTCTTCATATCGCACGCGCCGCGGCCCCACAGGCGGCCGTCGCGGATCACTGCGCCGGTCGGGTCAATCACCATCCCATCGAAGGGCTTGGTGTCGAGATGGCCGTTGAGCAGGAGTCGTGGCCCAGGCGCGGCACCTTCGATCCGACCGACGACATTCAACCGGCCCGGAGCGATTTCCTGCACCTCGGCAGGGATGCCGTGGGCAGTCAACCACTCCGCGACGGTCGTAGAAATCGCTGTTCCTTCCCGCCCGGTGATGCTCGGAATGCGGATCAACTGTTGGGCGAGAGCAACCGTCTCGGCAGCGTCAATCGATTCCAGTACGCGGTCGATCGGGGGGACGCGATCCGCCACGGCGGCTCCTCCACCGGCGAGTTGGCGCAGTGTATCATGCCAACCGTGCCCTCTCTCGCTCGCCGAACCGGGACGAGGGAGGCCACACCGCTCCGCCTCTTCAACCGGCGCGCCGGGGGGTGGCATTGACCCACGCCCGAGGCGATCCTGCCAGCGGAGGCTGAATGACCGAGCGTCGGCCGGACACGATCGAACAGGAGCTGACCGCTGACCTGGAAGCGGGAATCGCCGTCGACCGAGCGACCGGCCGCGGACCCGACACTGGCCGGCTCCTCGCCTTCAGCGACGGCGTGTTCGCAATCGCGATCACGCTGCTTGCCCTCAACATCAACATCCCCTCCCTCAGCGACAACGCTGGCACTGCGACCCAGATCCAGTCCATCCTCGGGCTGCGCGAGCCGGTCATGGTGTATGTCCAGAGCTTCATCATCGTTGGCAACTATTGGGTCGGTCACCACCGGATGTTTCAGTTAATTCGCGCATGGGACATGCCGCTCGTCTGGCTGAATTTGCTGTTCCTCATGCTGGTCGCGTTCATTCCGGTCCCGAGCGCGGTCATGATCGAGCACGCCAGCGCCCTGCCGGCGATCATCTTTTTTCTCAGTACTGCGATCCTGACCGGGCTGCTCGATCTCGCTATCTGGCTCTATGCCGTCAAGCAACGCCTGCTTCGCCGGCCGGTCAGTCGTCGTGTCGTGCGCTATATGACCACACGTAGTGCGCTGCCCGTCGTCCTCTTTGCGCTCGGCATCGCGGCGGCCTTCGTTTCCACCCAGTTGGTTTGGGTGATTGTGATCGCGACGGTAGTGTCCTCGACCGGCCTCGGACCCCTCTACGACCGGTTCAGCCGCCGCAGGATCGGCGCCGCGCAGCGCTCAACTTCCCTGCCCGATTGACCAATGCAGGCGCGAATACTTGCACAAATGTGCTGCATACCAAATAATCTCCTCGGCTCAGTCTGAGGAGGGACGATGTTCCGCACCGCCATGCGCTTCTCGGTCGTGTTGCTGTTGGCCGCAGTGGCCTGTGCGCCGGCTGCTCCCACTCCGTCGCCATCCGGGCCCGCGGCCCCAGCGGAGCCCAGACGTGCCGCCCAGCAAGTGTTGCGCATCGGCACGAACGTCTTTCCCAATGGCGTCACGCCATTCTCATCGGCGTTCGCCTTTTGGTCGGTCGGGAACCAGCTCGATTCGCTTCTCCAGTTCGATGGCAATTACGATCTCGTTCCGGGCATCGCCGAACGGTGGGAGCTCGCGCCGTCCGGAGATGCGTGGCGGTTCTACCTTCGCAAAGACCTGACCTTTTCGACGGGCGAGAAGCTCACCGCGGACGATGTCGCCCATGTCATTGAAACGGGCCGAGCAGAGCGAATGCCCGTCGCTCAACAGGATGCCCAACTCCGCGGCGCTCGCGTCATTGATGAGCATACCGTCGACATCCTGATGGCGGAGCGGAACGTCGCCACCCTTTATGTCGCGCCAAGCTGGCAAATTTGGTCGAAAAAGCACTATGAGAGTGTAGGCAAGAGCGGCTTCCTTGCCAACCCCGTCGGTAGCGGTCCCTATGTGCTCGCGGAATATGTCCCGAGCCAGACTCTGGTCTACAAGCTGCGCACCGATCGGCCCCACCCCTATCGCAAGCCGATCCTCACCGAGATCCGCATCACCAACGTGCCCGAGCCAAGCGCCCTGATCAACGGAATGCGCACCGAAGAAATCGACATGGCCATTGGCAGCTTTAGCCCCGACCAGGCCCGCCAAGCGAAAGACTCTGGCATCACCGTCGTCCAACCACCGCGCCAAGCCAGCTACTACGCCATTCTCTTCAACAAGGACCCGATCAAGGGGACGCCCTACGAAGACAAGCGCGTGCGGCTCGCGCTGAACTACGCGGTCGACAAGGAGACGATCGTTAAAACGCTCTATGCCGGGTTCTCACAGCCGATCAGCCAGCTCTCCTTGCCCGGCGATCCGAGCTACAACCCCGACCTCAAACCCGTGCCGTATGACCCAGCAACCGCCCGACGCTTGCTCGCCGAAGCGGGCTATCCGAACGGCTTCCGCGCCGGCTCACTTGACTTCGTCGCCCGCCCGCTGAACACCTCGGTCTTGCAGGCCGTTCAAAGCATGCACCGCGACATCGGCGTCCATTGGGAGCTCAATCCAGTCGAATCTGGCGTCTACGTCGACATTGCCTACGGGCTGAACGGGCGCGACGCTCAGCGCAAAGAGATGATCGAAGCGGGTGGCTCGAACAACAATGGGATCTGGACCTTCCCGTGGGCATTCCTGAAGTGCTCCCAGCCGAAGCCGCTCTATTGCTCGCCGGAGCTCGACCGCCACATGCAGCTCGCCCTCGCTGAGCTCGACAAGGAAAAGCGAAACGCCCACCTGCGGAACGCAATGAAAGCCTGGGTCGACGAGTGGTCGATGATCTACCTCGTCAACTCGCCGCAGTTCAGCCTCCTTGGGACCAAGGTCCGCGGCTTCACGTGGACGACTCAAGCCTTCTACTATCTGGACGGCATCTACAAGGCCGAATAAGGCAGCACGCCCCTCGCACTGTGGCACAATTCCGCCACCTTCGCTGCGAGGGACCGATGACCACTCTCCCGACGACCGACTTGGCGATCGCGCGCTCGGTGACGCTCCGGCCAATCGCCGACGTTGCCGCTGACCTCGGGCTGTTGCCCGACGAGACCGAGCCCTATGGCCGGACCAAGTTGAAGGTGCGCTTGGAGGTGCTCGACCGGTTGCGGGATGCGCCGCTTGGCAAATACATCGACGTCACCGCGATCACGCCGACGCCGCTCGGTGAGGGCAAGACGACCACGACCGTCGGACTCGCGCAGGGGCTGTGCCGGATCGGCAAGCGAGCGCTGGCGGCGGTCCGTCAGCCGAGCCTCGGCCCGGTCTTCGGGATCAAGGGCGGCGCAGCGGGCGGCGGCTGGGCGCAGATCGTCCCAATGGAGGATATCAACCTGCATCTCACCGGCGATATGCACGCGGTGAGCCTCGCCCACAACCTGTGTGCCGCCTTCCTCGACAACCACCTGCATCACGGCAACGCGCTAGGGATCGACCTGCACTCCATCTTCTGGCGACGGGTGGTCGATGTCAACGACCGGGCGCTCCGCGCCATCGTCAGCGGCCTCGGCGGCAAAGACAATGGCATCCCGCGCGAGACGGGCTTCGACATCACGTCCGCGAGCGAACTGCAAGCAGTGCTTGGCCTCTCAACCAGCCTCGCCGACCTGCGCGAGCGGATTGGCCGCATCGTGGTGGCGACGACGCGTGATGGAACGCCGGTGACCACGGAAGACCTGAAGGTCGCGGGGGCTATGGCCGTGCTGCTGAAAGACGCGCTGATGCCGAACCTGCTCCAGACGCTCGAAGGCGGGCCGGCCTTCGTTCACACCGGGCCGTTCGGCAATATCGCCCACGGCAACAGCTCAATCATCGCCGACCAAATCGGCTTGCGGCTCGCTGAGTATGTCGTCACCGAAAGCGGCTTTGGGGCGGACCTTGGCTGCGAAAAGTTCATGAACATTAAGTGCCGCGTCTCCGGCCTTCGGCCAGATGCCGTGGTGCTTGTCGCGACCATCCGAGCGCTGAAGGCCCACAGTGGGCGCTATCGCGTCATTGCAGGCCGGCCGCTCGATCCGCGGCTGCTCGAAGAAGACCTCGAGAGTCTTGAAATTGGCGCTGCGAACCTGATCAAACAGATCGAGAACGTCCGGATCTTTGGCGTGCCGGTCGTGGTCGCGATCAACCGCTTCACGAGCGACACACCAGCCGAAATTGCCCTCGTTCGGCGGATCGCCGAGCAGGCCGGCGCAGATGCCGCGGTCACCGCCGATCACTGGGCACGAGGGGGCGCGGGAGCGGAGGAGCTCGCCGAGGCGGTTGTGGCAGCGGCGGAAACCCCCTCCAAGTTTCGCTTTCTCTACGAGCTCGAGTGGCCGGTAAAGCGCAAGATCGAGACGATCGCGACGCAGATCTACGGCGCAGCGGGCGTCGCCTATCTCCCCGCCGCCGAGCGCGCCATCCGAGCCTACGAGCGCGCCGGGTATGGGGGCCTGCCGATCTGCATGGCAAAAACGCACCTGTCGCTGTCACACGATCCGTCGCTGCTGGGAGCGCCCCGTGGTTTCACAGTCACGGTACGCGACGTCCGCCTCTCGGCTGGCGCAGGCTTTTTGTTTCCGCTGCTCGGCGACATGCGGACGATGCCCGGCCTGCCGCGCATCCCCGCAGGCGAAGCCGTCGATCTCGACGCCAGCGGCGAGCCGTCCGGCTTGTTCTAGGACCGGGCGCTCGCCCGACCGTTGCTCGTGTGCCCGCGAACACCCCGACACGACCACACCCGCCCAAAACCAGCCAGCAGCTGGGGGAAACTGCGACCTCGCCAACGTTGAGAACGGTCAAGCAGGCTCGTGGGCTGATCCTGACGGTGGGGATGCCGCCGCGCCGGCCCTATTCGCCTCGCACTTCCTCGGCGGTCACCGCGTTCGTGCAGGCCCCGGTTTCTTCGAATTCGCGCAGGTTCCCGAGTGTCGTCTCGGCGATCGTGCGCAAGGCGTGGTCGGTCAAGAAGGCTTGGTGCCCGGTGACAATGACATTGGGAAACGTCAGCAGCCGCGCAAAGGTATCGTCCGTGAGAACGCGGTTCGACAGATCTTTGTAAAAGAGGTCCTCTTCTTCCTCGTACACATCGATGGCGAGGAACCCGATGACGCCGCTTTTGAGCCCTTCGATAACCGCCCGCGTCTCGAGGAGAGCACCGCGGCTGGTATTCACCAAGAACACGCCCGGCTTGACGTGACGCAAGAACTCCTCGTCGATGAGGTGATAGGTCTGAGGAGTCAGCGGCACGTGCAGCGAGATGATGTCGCACTGGCGGGCGAGCTCGCGCGGCGAGTCGACATACTCCGCCAGTGCCGACGCCTCGGGATTGCGCACGACATCATAGGCAAGCAAGCGCGCCCCAAAGCCGCTCAGGTTGCGCAGGGTCATGGTTCCGATCCGACCGGTGCCAAGGATGCCGATCGTCTTATCGCGCAGTTCGAACCCTTCGAGGCCGGTCAGCTCGAAGTTATGCTCGCGGACGCGGTTATAGGCGCGATGAATCTGGCGGCCGAGCGTCAGGATCAATCCTACGGTGAACTCGGAGACCGCATTCGGCGAGTAGGCGGGGACGCGGACCACAACAATGCCATGACGCTCGGCCGCCTCGAGGTCGATCTGGTTGTAGCCGGCACTGCGCGTCGCGACGATGCGGACGCCGCTTGTTGCCAATCGAGCGAGGACATGGCGGTCCACGCGGTCGTTGACAAAGACACAAATCCCCGGAAAGCCCTCCGCCAGCGGCGCGGTCTCGATCGTCAGCCGCGCCTCGAAGAAGTGCAGTTCGTGGCCAAACGTGGCATTGCATCGTTCGAGACTGGCGCGGTCGTAGGGCTTGGCACTGAAGACAGCCACCTTCATCCGAACACCTATTACCTCACCACCCGCTCAGCGGCCCGCCAGAGAAGCGGACTGGCTCTTCCAACCGCCACGAGACGACCGCGCCGGCCTTGGCGGAGCTGCAACCAAACCGTTGGACCGATCGGCGTTCGCCGCATCACTCCATCCCGAGGGCGCGAAAGAGAAACGCGAGCACGTCGGCCTCCTCCGCGATCACCTTCCAGATTGGTTTGCCAGCGCCGTGCCCGGCCTTCGTCTCGACACGTAACAAGATGGGGCGGTCGCCGGCGTTTGCGGCTTGGAGCGCGGCAGCGAGCTTCAGCGAATGCGCCGGCACGACGCGGTCATCGTGGTCGGCGGTAGTGATCAAGATCGCCGGATAGCACGTCCCGGGCCGGGCGTTGTGATACGGGGAATAGGCGAGCAACGCCCGGAACATCTCTTCGCTGTCTTCGGGGGCTCCGTATTCCGGCGTCCAGAATTGACCGGCGTGGGGCGCCCGAGCGATGTCGGCGCGATGGTAGCGGAGCATGTCGGCGACTGGCACCTGAGCGACGACAGCGCCGAACAGTTCGGGGCGTTGGACGACGCAGGCCGCGACCAGCAGGCCACCATTCGAACCGCCGCGGATCGCCAGCCGATCCGGCCGAGTGTACCCCGCCGCAATCAGCCCTTCCGCTGCTCCAATGAAATCGTCGAAGACATTCTGCTTGCGAGTGAGAATGCCGGCCTGATGCCACGCCTCACCATATTCACCGCCGCCGCGCAGCGTCGCGACGGCATACACCCCGCCGTGCCGCAGCCACGTGAGCACCGATACGGAGAAGGCCGGCATCAGGCTGACGTTGAACCCTCCATAGCCGGCGAGCAACAGCGGGGATTCGCCATCCAGCGCCAGCCCCCGCCGATGGGTGACAAACACCGGGATGCGCGTCCCATCTTTCGAGGTGGTGACGATCTGTCGGGTCTCGAACTCGGCAGGATCGACGGCAATCGCCGCCGGAAAGACTGGCGTCGTCGCGCCGGTCGGAACGTCGTAGCGAAAAATCGTCGTCGGATAGAGGAACGAAGTGAAGGCAAAATAGGCGTCGCGGTCCTCGCGACGGCCAGAAATGCCGCCGACCGAGCCAATCGTCGGCAGAGCGATATCGCCCAGCCACTCGCCCGCGAGTGAGAACGTCCGCACTTGGTGATGGGCGTCGTGCAGATAGACGACGACCAATCGGTCGGCGACGATCGTGGCAGCGTCGATCGCGTCACTCGCCTCGGGAACGACCTCGCGCCAGTGCGCTGGATCTGGACGATCGAGGTCAATGGCGACGATTCGCCCGCGCGGCGCGTCGCGATCGGTTTGAACATAAAAGGTTCGCCCGACCGAGTCGATGACGGCATAGCTCGCATCAGCCTCGTCAAGCAGCCGGATGATCGGGCCGCCGGACTCGAGATCTTGGTAGGCGATCCGGTTCTTCGGGTCTGTGCCGCGCCAGACGTTCAGGACGAGGTAGCGACCGTCGTCCGTCACCGCCGGGTCAAAGCCAAGCTCCTTGTCGTCCGGCCGCTCATAGACGAGCCGATCGTCCGCTTGCGGCGTGCCGACCGCGTGCCAATAGACACGGTTGAAGTGCGATTCATCTTCGGGGGGGACGCTCCCCGGCTCGGGATACCGGCTGTAGAAGAACCCCGCGCCGTCGTGCCGCCACGCGAGGCTGCTGAAGCGGACCCAGCGGATCGTCTCGGGGAGGTCTTCCCCCGTCTCGACACGGCGGATGCGGATCTCCTGCCAGTCGCTGCCGCTGCGCGACAAGCCATACGCGAGCAGCGAGCCGTCGCGGCTGGTGGCCGCGTTGACCAAGGCAACCGTCCCATCCTCGCTCAGCACGTTTGGGTCGAGCAGAACACGCGGCTCTGCACCGGGGGCGTCCTGCACGTAGAGCACCGCTTGGTTCTGCAGACCGTCATTCTTGAAGAAGAACAGCCGACCGCCATCACGCCACGGAACCGACCAGCGTGGGTAATTCCACGTTTGCATGAGTTCGTCGCGCAACGCGTCGCGCACTGGACCCGCGAGCCACGCTTCGGTCTCGCGGTTCTGTGCCTCGATCCAAGCCGCGACCTCGTCGCTGTCGGTATCCTCCAACCAGCGATACGGATCAGGCACCTCGACACCATAATAGCGGTCGACGACGGGGACAGTTCGCGTAAGGACCACGGGTGGCTCCGGCGGTTAGGCTCTACCCAAGCATACTGGACTCGTTTCGCGAGGCGGCGCCATCGGGTGGCCGCGGTACTCCCCACCATCCGCTGGGGGAGATCACGCGGGAGGCGGAGATTGGGCCGCGCGGAGCGCCGCGACCACGTCCGGGTTGAGCGCCATCGCCCGCTCGAGCGCGATGGCAGCCGCAGCGTGCTCGCCGAGGCGAGCGAGCGCGACCGACAAGTAGAAGTGCGGACGTGGGTCAGCCGGAACGGCGGCAGCAGCCGCTTCGAGATGAACTCGGGCTTGGACATCGTCACCGATCGCGCCGTAGGCGCGGCCAAGATAGAGCCGAGCGCTGGGCTGATCGGCGCGCACCTTCAAGCTGTGTTCCAGCAAGGGGATCGCCTCCTGCGGTCGGTCGAGCTCGACGAGCAGGCCGCCCAACCCCGTCTGCGCCTGCGGGAGATCAGGCGCCAACGCGATCGCCCGCCGGTATGTCGCCTCGGCGAGCTGCCAAAGCGCCTCCGCGCGGTGAGGGGCAGCCGCGGCGCGACGGCGATAGGCGAGGGCAAGGTCAGAGAGCGCCCGTGCGTCCTCCGGATCGATAGCGGTCATCACCTCGAGCGCTCGGACGAGTGCTCGCCAATCGCCACGCTGGCGAGCCTCGGCGACCGCGTCCCACAACCCGCGCTCCGTTTTCTGGGCAAAGCGGAGGTAGACGGCCGCATCGGGATGCGCAGGTTGAAGACGCAGCAAAGCGCGAATGCCGCGGACAATCGCCTCCGGGCTTGCTTCGACAGCGCCCTCAGCCTCGGCCGCGGCGAGCGGGACACGCCGCGGCAGCCGCCACTGCGCCGCGACCTCGGGGTCGAGATCGAAGAAGCGGACGCCCGGCGGCCCGGCATCCCCGAATTCGACAAAACGCATCACCATCCTAGGCGGGATGGTAGGCGACCGCTGGCCCCGCGTTGCAAGGGAGGAGGGGCACATGCTCCGCTTGCATGAGCGCTTGGCCGTGCAGCGTCCCGGCGTGGAATCATGGTCCAGCTTTGGGGGGAAGACTGGTTCTGAGGCGCTGCATGTGGTATACTATGGGGCGGTTCAGCTCTGAACCGCGATTCGTCCAACGAAATCCGGCAGCGCGTTGGCGTGCTGCCGGCAATTCAGAAGCACCGGGAGATCCCGGCCGGAAAGCGAGCGAAGATTGAGCAGCTCGGTTGGCGCCTGCCCGCCACATCATTGGGTCATTACCCCAATCGTCGTCGACGGGGAGAAGCTCTTGCATCACGAATGCCAGAAATGTCATGAGTGCAAGAACGAGCCCCATCCCGAGATTATTCGTCGCTGGTCTCGTCGCGCCACTCCGGCAGCGACCTAATCGCTGCCTCAACGGAACAGAACTGCGAACGCCGTGGTCGATGCCACGGCGTTCGTCGTTCCTGCCCTTGACAGGGCGCTGGTGTCCGTGTACCAACACCAGCACCGCCACTTCGGAGGTCAACGATGATCCCGTGGCAGCTGCACGAATTCCGGATCGCGCCGGGGCAGCGCGATCAGTTCCTCGACCTTTGGCGCACGCGCCTGCTGCCTCTCGCCGAACGCCACGGCCCTTGCGTTGCCGGCTGCTGGACCGAGGGCGACGACCGCTTTCTCTGGCTGACGAGTTGCTCGATCCGCCCGACCGATGATGCGCTGGCCGAAGACTGGCCGGCCATGCTTGGCCGCCATCGCGGTCTGGGAACCATGGATGTTTCCCGCGTGTTGAGCGAACTCGACTTTTCGCCCCTCGGGGCGCGGCTCCAAGGTGGCACCGCCCAGCCCCTCCCCCATCGCGTCTACGTCCTCGATGAGCAGACGCTCCAGCCCGGCGGCGCCCCCGCCGCCGAAGCAATAGCCCGCGACTATACGCTGCCCCTGCTGCGCGAGGTCGGCATGGACCTCGTGGGGGCATGGCGCTGCCAAGAACACGGGCACGACAACCTCATTTTCATGCTCGGCTTCAGGAACGAGGAGGAGCGCAAGACGAAACTGGCACGCCTCACGGCCGATCCGCGCTACGCCGAGATCAGGCGCCGTCTGGACGGGGTGCTGACCGGGGCGAAGGGGCGCGTTCTCCAGCCTTGCGACTTTTCGCCGCTCGGACCGGTTTCGGCTTGACCGCCCGCACCAGCACATAATCGACCCAGCCGGCACGGTACGGCAGCCAAAAGGCCTCACCCGCGAGCCGGACGATCGGTCGTTCGCGACGCGGAAAGCGTGTCAGTGTCGCGGGCGCTTGCAGCAGCGCCCGAATTCCCGGAAAGGTCGCCGAGCCGATCGAGCGGACCGCCACGCCTTGGAACCCGGCCGCCTCCAGCCGAGCACGATACTCCTCGGGGCCATAGAGATTTTCCGCCGGGATGTGCCAGAAGCGCCGCCCGCCTCCGACCAGCAGGCGCCGCACGAGATCGGTTGGCGACCAGCCCGCCAGGGGCTGGAGCGCCACGATATCCGCCGTCGCCAGCACACCGCCTGGCTTGAGAATGCGGAACGCCTCTCGAAAGAAATCGTCGCGCAGCCGAAAGTGAAAGGCACTCTCGAGGGCGAGCACGCCATCGACCGCCTCCGACGCGACGGGGATGGCGGTCCCACTTGCGCGAACGTAGCGAATCCGATCCGCGAGGCCTTCGCCAGCGACCCGCGCCGCGGCGCGCGCGATCTGCGGTGGCGTTACGTTTAGACCTACGATCGTTAGGCCGAAGCGACGCGCCCAGAGAACGTCCTGCTCGCCGAAGCCGAACCCGACATCGACGATCGTCTTCACTGCCCGCCGGGCGCTTCGTTCCGCAAAGCCGGCGAACCGCGCCAGCTCGGCGGCGAGCGCATCGCCCGCCGCACGATAGCTGCCCGGCCCGTCTTGCCAATAGCCGAGATTCAGATAGTCCGTGTCGTCGGCCAGCAGTGCCCCGCCGCCGAGATACGAGTAGAGCGTGGTCGGGTCGTCACGATCGCCGCGGATGGTGGAGCGGATCACCGCGCCCACGCCGAGGCGGCCGGTCCGCCCGGGGAGAGAATCGTTCATACCAGAAGGATACGCGAGCGCACTCTGCTCGCCCTCCCTTCGCTACTGGCCCCTGCTCTTGCCGGAACAGGGGGCAGCGTGGTCTTCCACGCAACGTGGCGCCCGCCGCGCTGGGTGTCGGCGGCGAAACCGACAGAAAGGTGTGCTGACTCGCCGGCGTCTGCGCGAGCGCGGAGGCGGCGAGGGTATCCGTTGCAGCGCGGCACGACGCCCCGCTGCATCATCGACGGCAGGCTGCCATCACTCGAAAATCGGCCGCGTCGCGGCTGCTATCCTTCGTTCCGGGCGAGGAGTCGCATGGCCACCATCCGTTCGGTTTCGGTCGTCATCGCCAACCTGAATTGTCCACTCCTCGATCGCGCCCTCGCGGCGGTGGAGCGCCAGCGGCTCCCACGAGGCGTCACCGTCGAGACGATCGTCGTCGGACGCGACGAGCTCGGCCGGCGGCATGGCTTTCCTTGGGTGCGGTTCATTGAGAGCGAGCAACCGCTTTGGCCCGCTGCGGCGCGCAACGTCGCCATCCGGGAAGCATCCGGCGACCTGATCGCCTCGCTCGACGCCGACTGCGTCCCGAGCCGGCGATGGATCGCCGCGCTCATCACCGCACACGAGACCCTCGGCGAGCGGGTAGCAATCGGCGGAGCGATCCGCGTCGAGGGCGCGAACCTCTGGGCACTCGCCGACAACCTTGCTAGTTTCAATCACTATCTGCCTTCGCGGCGAGCCGGGCCGATCGCCCAGGTTCCGGCCGCCAATCTCTCGGCGCGACGGGCGCTGTTTGAAGAAATCGGGCCGTTTAACGAGCAGCTCCGGATTGGCGAAGACACCGATTGGCTGATGCGCGCCAAGCGTGCTGGGATCCAGCTCTGGTTCGAGCCCCAAGCGGTCGTCTGGCACAATACGCTGCGGCGCAGCCTGCGTGCCGTCATCGCCCACGGCTACGAGTGGGGCTTCCACGCTGCCGTCAACCGGACTCGCTACGCCGCCGAGCTAGAGACTCCGTGGGTGCTGCGCCATTGGTGGGCGACGGCGGCCGCCGCACCGGCGATCGCGACAGCGACGACCGCTGCGATCTACCTCCGCAACCGGGGTGCGATCCGCTACATTAAGGCAGCGCCGATCGTCTGGCTGGCAAAGCTCGCCTGGTGCGCCGGCGCCGCTCGCCGGCTTCGCCGGCCGGTTGGAGGCCCATGCTCGAACAGCTGAAGTTTGCCCTCTCGAAGAAGGAGACGCTCGACCGCCCGGTCCAGCTGAACCTCTTTATCACCGACGCCTGCAATGCCCGCTGCGGCCACTGTTTCAACTGGCGGGCGCTCAACCAAGGCGAGGATGGGCTGACGCTGGAAGAGATTGAGCGCCTGTCTGGCGAACTCGGTGCGCTCCTCTCGGTCGGCATCTCGGGCGGCGAGCCGTTTCTTCGCAAAGACCTCGCCCAGGTCTACGGCATCTTGGCCGACCATGGCCTGACCGACTTCACCGTGCCGACAAACGGGTTGATGCCAAAGCGCGTCCAGGACATTGTTCGCCAGATGGTCGAGCAAAACCGCGACACGCGCACGTCAGTGATGCTGTCGATTGACGGACTGGGTGAGCTGCACGACCGGATTCGCGGCGTACCGGGCAACTTCAAGAAGGTGAAGGACACGTACGACGCGTTGGTCGCCCTCAAGCGCGACTATCCGGCCAACCCGCCGATCATCAAAGTTGGCACCGTCCTGTGCAACTGGAACATTGACCAGATTCCAGCGCTGATCGACTGGGTCCATGCCGAACTCCCAGAAGTGGATTTTCACAATTTCGAGATCATGCGCGGCACCGGGCCGGACGATCAGCTCGGCGCACCGTCGATCGCCCAGCTCGAGGCGGTCAAGCCCCACATCTTCCGGGCTTGGGACCGCTACTCGTTCTACGGCAAGAACTATCCGGCGCAGTCGTGGCTGGCGCTCGGCCTAAAGCGGTTCATCTTTACGATGTACATCGAGATGATGCGCCAAGAGCGGCAGCTCATTCCCTGCTACGCCGGCACAACGAGCGCCGTGGTAGACGCGACCGGCAACCTTTACTTCTGTGAGATCCGCGAATCGATTGGGAATCTGCGCGAGGCGTCCTTTGCGCAGTTGTGGCGCTCCGAGAAGGCGGAGCGCATTCGCGCCAGTATCAAGCGCGGCGAGTGCTGGTGTGTCCATTCCTGCTTTCAGCAGAAAAACGTCTACGCCAATCCGCGCCTCTGGCCGCACATTCTGCTCTACCTCGTGACCGGCCGGTTCACTCTGCCACCGGCCGATCACATCCAGCCGTTGCCCGGCCGCCCTGCCACGTTCGACAACGCCATCACCGTCCTTCCCGAAACGACTACCGCCAAGCGATAACCGTCCTCCCGCTCTGCTGCGACCAAACAACCGAGGCCGTTGGCGCATTCGGCAGCCTTGCGGAATTGGCGAACGACGCAACGACCCAGCGCGTCTACCGGGTCTCGCCAGTTGGAACGGTCAGGGTGGCGGGCCGGTCGGCGGCCAAGCGATAGCGCGGGTTGGCCAGCCCGATCAGCAGCGCAACGGCCAACCCCAGTGTCGCCACCACAGCCGGCGCGCCAACGTGATCGGCAGCAGCGGCAATCGGCAAAGTCGTCACCGGCGTCATCGACCACGTCACCATGTAGACGCCCATCACCCGGCCGAGATACTGGCGATCGGTGTGGGTCATCAATAGGGTGCTATTGAGCGCCATGTAGACGTTCTGCATTCCGCCGATGAACGGCATCAAGACGAGCGCGATCACGAAGTTGTGGCTGATCGCGAAGACGAACAACAGCAGACCGAAGGCAACCACCGCCACGAGCTGGAGCCGCGCCTTGCGCGGATAGTCGGCAAACGCCGCCACCGTCAGCGAGCCGCCAAGCGCACCGAGCCCGGCGAGCATCATCAACGTTCCTAGCCCCGGGGAACCGACGTCCATCACCTGAAGGGCGAAGACCGGCATCAGCGTTTGATACGGCATTCCCAGCAAAATCGGCACAAAGGCAAGGCCAATAAGCGTGGGGAGCACCGGGCTGCGGCGAATAAAGCGGAAGCCCCCGGCGATCGCGCCCAGCACCGACTCGGGTGCTGGGCGGAGGGCGGTTCGCCCGGGAGCAAGCCGGCCAACAAGAAACGCGGCGGTGAAATAGGACGCGGCCATCATGTCGTAGACGCCAGCCACGCCGACAAGCGGCACGGCGATCAGGACGCCAGCCAGCCCCGGACCGAGCACGCGGGTAAGGTTCACCCCAGAGTTGTTCAGTGCCACCGCGTTGGCGAGGTTTTGCTCGCTCACGACCAAGGGCAGCATCCCCTGCCGCGCCGGAACGTTGAACGCGAAGATGCTGCCCTGCAGAAAGGCAAGCACGACGAGCTGCCAATACTGGATCGCCCCGCTGTGCACGAGGACGGCGATCGTGGCGGTGCAGAGCCCGAGCAGTCCTTGGCTGACGGCGATGATCCTACGCCGCTCATAGCGGTCGGCGAGGACGCCGGCGAAGAGTGTCAAGCCGAGTTGGGGAACTCCCCAAGCAAGCTGCACGAGGCCGAGCGCTGTCGCCGACTCGGTAAGCGTGTAGGCCAAGTAGCCCTGGGCCACCTGCTGCATCTGCATCGGCAGGAAGGCGAAGAGAATGCCGGCAAGGTAGGCGCGAAAACTCCCCTCGCCCAGCGCCGCAACCATGCGCGTGCCACGCGACCGGACCACCACTGTGGGGCCCGCCGCCATTAGTGGCGACCCCGATGACGCGCGTGAGAATGCTCGATGCCACACGACCTTTCGGAGGGGAATAGTTCCGAAGCGGAATTATGCAGCAGCGAGCGAGCAGCCGTCCGTGCCCCTAATTGGCGAGCAGGCGATCGATTTGCGCAGACAGAATCGACTCCGGCACTTCGCCTTCAGCGGCGTACTGAATCACGCCGTTCCGGTCGATCAAGTAGAGCGTTGGGAAGCTGGTCACGCCATACAGCCGGGCACCAACGAGGTCGCGGTCGAAGTAATGCGGGTAGGTGGCATTGAACCGGCTCTGAAATCGCTCGACGTCAGCGATCGAAGACGGCGAGCGTTGGTCCATGCCATTCGGGCTGGCGCTCACCGCAACGATCTGAAGGCGGTCGCCATATTTGCTCTGGATCTGGCGCAACACCGCTGTCTCGGCTTGGCAGTGTGGGCACCACGTGGCGAAGAACTCGAGCAAGATGGGCTGCCCGCGGAACGCTTCGATCGATCCCGGCTGGCCATTCATCGTCCAGGTCAAGTTGGGCGCGGGTGTGCCGACGGCAAGGGTGGACGGGGCACGCTGCTGGGCGCCGATGCTCGGTCCGGTGATCTCTCCGACAGTGGTGCTGCCGCTGCCGCCGCGATTGCTGAGGGCGTTGTAGGCGATGATCGCGACGAACAGCGCCGCGACTAGCCCGACGGCGATCCAGCGCCAATCCAGCGAGCGACGCCCGGGCCGCCGATAGACGCGGGATCGACGTGGAGCCACCTTCGCGGGCTGCTCTGGGCTTGCCTTCCCAACGCCCGTAAGCGCGGCAGCGTTCGGCGCGGCCGCTACCGCCGCACTCGCGCGTGAGCGCGGCCGGGACTTCGACTTCGCCAAGGCGAACCTCCAGATGGTGCGCGTATGATCGACTCGCCGAACTCTACGGCGGTGGTTCGACCAATGGCAAATGTTTCTCGCGATATCGACGTGCCGCGCCCCTTGAACCTGCTCGACTGGCTGCTCGTCGTCTGTCGGCTTGTTGTCGGAGCAATCTTTCTCCTTGCTGGATTGGCGAAGCTCGCTGAACCCGGCTCCTTTTCCGCAGCGATCGTCGCCTACGGCGTCCTTCCCGTCGGCCTCGTCTACTGGGTCTCGCTCCTCTTCCCGTGGCTCGAGTTGTTTCTGGGGCTGATGCTGATCACGGGCATGTTCACTCGCGCCGCTGCCTGGGCAGCCATCGGCCTCTTGCTCCTGTTTTGCGTGCTCATCGCTCAGGCGCTGATCCGCGGGCTGTCGCTCGAAGACTGCGGCTGCTTCGGCGGCATCACCGAGGCCGTGCCGATGCTCACCGTCGTCCTTGGCGGAACGTCACTTGGCTGGCACGACGTCGTCCGTGATCTGATCTACGCCCTCATCGCGCTGCCGGTGGCGCTGCGCGGCCGCACCGCCCTTTCCGTCGATATATGGCGTGACGCGCAGACCGCTGGAGAGGGGTGACCAACCTGCCCTCTGCCACGAGGGCGTTCGCCACCTGCGGCGAGCGCGGCCCATCGGACGGTCTCTTCCCCCAGCACGTGCATGCGCGAGCCGATTGAATTGACGCTCTTCCGCTCGCTCGCTATCCTCAGCTCGCCCGGAAGGGAGGCGCCATTCGTCCCGTTATCGCCCTGCTCATCCTGATGGCCACAGCGGGCTGCACCCCGGCGGCGCGTCAGCCGATCGCAACTCTTCAGGCGACCGCCGCGGAACTGGCGCGCGACCGCGCTGAAACGATGGCGGACCAGCTTGATGCCGCCCACCGCTACGCTAACAGCGTCGACAACCCTGACCTGCGCGATGCGGTCAATGCCCTTGCTGCCGCGTGGCAGCGGCCCGATAGCCCCGGCGGCGTGCAGGTGCTGATCGAGCCAGTCCGCAACACCGAAGTCGCGCTCAATTTGAACGCACCGGGACGCACCGTTAGACTGATCCCGACCGTCGATGGGGGGCGCGTCCGCTACCTCCTCCGGGTCGATACTCCCCGCTACCACGCCGAACTGCACGGTCCGGGAGAATTGGCGCTCCACCTCTACGCTGCGGCGCTGATGCGCGACTGGTACGAAGTGAACCGTAGCAAGGGGCTGGACGGGCCGGCGCTTGTCGATGCGCTGGTCGCCGAGCCAGACGGGCTGATGGCCGCCTATTACCCCGCTTGGGAGACCGTGATCGACAAAGGGTATCGCCCCTTGCGCGCCGCCGACCGGTTGCCCGCGATTCCCCGGCTCGACGCCCTAGCCGAGGCGCGCGCCAGTTGCGCCCGCGCCGCCGACCGTGCCGCCTGCTGGCGGGCTGCTGTGCGTGGCTATCTCGGCTTGGTCGTTCGCCAATAGCCATCCGCAAGCATCTGGTCTCACGAGGGGGAACGGCCCGAAGGGCCGCGCCCAACGGCACGCAGGGGAAAGGCTCAATCGTCGCCTGCACGGGTTCCTTGGCCGAGTCACCGTTCCAGACTGGGAATGCGGGATCGGCTCGCACGCAGCGCCCGAGATGGTGCGTGTCCAGCTCCGTCGGCACAGCGGTTCCGCGATCGCCAACGGCACGGTCTCCCGAGGCGGGCGCAGCGCGAAAAATGGCGGTCCCCATCGCCCAATCCGATGCTTCGCCAGCCGATCGCCCCGTCGTTTGCCAGCAACAGGGGCCCCGAGGCCGACCGATTTCTTGTCGGGGCCTAGAGCGGCTGCTAGACTGCGCCCGAACATTCCGCCCCCATGGAACCTGGTGTGACGACTCCCACCCCGGCGACGCCGCGGCCGGTCGTGCCCGTCCGGCGCGGCATCTCGGTCGGCGACGGCTTTCGCTTCGGCTGCGGCTTCATCATCTCGCAGGTGGTCTTCGTGCTGCTCTGCATTATGGCCACATTGCTGACGCTGCTCGTGCTTCAAGCGCTCGGGCTGCTGCCGAACGTGAGCGCCTTGGTCCCGCCCGCGTAGCCACTTAGCCAACAAGCAAATACCACGCGTTGATCTGGCCGGCGAGGGCCGCCACCTCGCGCGCGAGAAGGAGCAGGTTCGGCCCGCCGCTCGGCACGACGTGGGCAAACAGTTGGTACTCGCGAAAGTGCGCCCGTTCACCGAGCGCGGCGGCCAACCGCCGCGATTCACTGACCGGTACAAACGGATCGTTGACGTCGTGCATGATGAAGACCGGCGCGCGGATTGCCCCGACGCGCTCGAGCGGAGAGAGGCGATGGAGCCGCGCGAGGGCCTCGACGGGCAGGTCGCCAATCAGCGAATCGACCGTCGCTGGATCGCGCTCCTCGATGAGCCGCTGGACGAGCTGTCCTGCCGGCGACTGCCGGCCACTCTCGACCGGGATCGGATCAGCGGAGAGATAGGCCGCCTCGAGGGCATCGCGATCGGACGGCACGGGAACGGCATCGATCAGTTGGCGGCGGTAGGCGACGATGGCCAGATCGCTTGGCTGCCAGGTCGGCCGGCCCGGCTCGAGTGTCGTAGCAGACCCGATCTGGCGCAACACATCGCGAGCGTCGGCGAAGCCACCAACGGTCTGGACGAAGGCGACGTCCGGCGCGATCCGCTCGTCAGCTGCCGCCAAGAGCGCCAGCCCGCCGCCGACCGACAGGCCGAGGAAGCCGACGCGCCCCGGATCGACCTCCGGTTGGCGACGAAGCGCCTCGAACGCGCCGACAAGCACATCGACCTCCTCCGGAACGATGTGGCCAGCGCGAAGCCGCGGAGATTCCGGCACGAGGACGACAAGGCCGGTGCGTGCCAGTCCGTCACCCAGCCGCCGGACAGCCGGATCGTCCAGCGGCGCGGGGTAGACCCCGAGCACCACGATAACCGCCGGCGACCGCCGCGCCAAGGCCGGAAGGTAAAGATCGCCGCGCTCGCTTTCGCCCCGCACCGTCCAGTTGAACGAACGCGCCGAGGGCGGTAGTGTCCAGCTGGTCGACGGCCGCAACGGCTGGAAGACAAGCACATCGGGCAGGAGAAGCGCAGTCCGCCCCGCCGCGAGCAGCGCCCGCGGCCCAACGCTGAAGCCCCACAGAAGGAGCGCGAGGCCGAGCGCGGCGCCCACGAGCGCAAGGCGGCGAGCGCAGCGCGATGAGGGAGACATCCCAAGATTCTATTCGGCACTGGGCAACGGCACGCCGGAACGTCGCCTCGCTGTTCCGAAGCTGTTCAGGGGAGCGGGCCTCGCTCGCCTCGCCAGCGGCATCGATCGGTGCGCGATGGTGCAAACCATGCAGCCGGGGTTACCCGCTGAGTCGGCGGACACGGAATCGACCGGACTTCGGCCTGAGCCTTTCCGCGTGCCGCCGGTCATCCGGCTAGGCGTCCCGTGGAGAGGAGAAAGGCAGCCGTGCTGCGTCAGGACGAATCGTTGGCCCGCTTGACGGCGCGCGCCCGGCTCTGTTGGATCGCGTAGCCAAGCGAGATCGCGCCGCCGACTGCGAGACCCGCGATCCAGGCGGCGGGCCCGTACTGCTCGGCGGCTGCGCCGAACAGATTGAGCAAGATCCACTGAGGCAGCCGCCCCACCACCACGCCGATCAGGATCGCCCGGACCGGGGCGATGGTGAACCCAGCCGCGTAGTAGAGCGCATCACCGAGTGGCGGCAAGAAGACCGCGACCCAGACGACCGGTGAGCGCGCCGCGCCGACTCGGTCGATCGCGGCGAGGGCCGCGCCGTTCGCAAAGCGGCCAACAATCGGCCGGCCGAGCTTGCGGGCTAGGAAGATGGCCGCCGTCGCCCCGAGCGTCCCGCTGACGATGGTGAGCGCCAACCCGCCCCAAAACCCATACACATAGGCCGCCACGTAGGCGACCACCGAGTTTGGGATCGGCGCGATGACGATCTGGATGACGGAGAGCACAACTACAGCGAGGGGTCCAAGCGGGCCGAGGGCCAGCACCCAAGCGCGGAGCGCCTCAAGGTCGTCGCTCAGCCAGGCGAGCGAGCTGCGGAAGAGATAGGTGACGACCGCGCCACCGGCGAGCATCACGATGATGGCGGCCGGGAGCAGCAGATCAGCCCGGGCCAATCGGCGCACGAGGGGCATACGGAGCTCCGAGTTCTGCCGCAACCGGCGGCCACAAGATTCGTTGTACATCGTTTGGAGTGATGGTCTCCTTCTGGTCGCTATGGTAAGGTAGGCCCGCCCGCGGCCGGAAGAATGTCCGGCGAATCGCGCCTCGCCAGGCGCCTCTCGTGCCGGCTGGGCGGTCAAGGAGTGCCCGATGCGTCATTGGTTGCGTCTCTTGCCGATCCTCCTGCTTGCCCTTCCGCTTGCTGGTCTGCCGCAGCCCAGTGCCCAAGCGCAAGCGCCGCTCGACTACCCCATCCCAGGGGGGCATTTCTACACCCAGGCCGATGGCACGGCCGGCGCCAGCGGACTCGGCTTTGCGGTGAGCGACGCCGACGGCATTCCCTTCCTCACCTATTACACCCAGACGGGCGGCCCAAACGAGTGGGGCTACCCGGTGAGCCACCGCTTCATCTACCAAGGGTTCACCGTCCAGATCTTCCAGAAGGCTGGCTTTCAGTGGAACCCCGCGGCCGGCGGCGTTGCCTTCCTGAACATCTTCGATATCCTCCACGATGAAGGCTACGACGCGCAGCTTCAGCAGCAATACAGTGTTCCGCCGCCGGCCGCTTGGCCGCAGGACGCCGGCCAGCCGTTCTCTGTCGTTCAACAGAATCACCTCGCGGTGCTGAGCGCCAACCCGGCGATCCAGCAAGCCTTTCTCTCGAACCCGAACTGGCTGAACATCAATGGCCTGCCAATGGCGCCGATCGCCACCTACGGCAATGTCGCGGTCCTACGCGCCCAACGCTCCGTCTACCAGCAGTGGCTGCAAGCCGTGCCATGGGCGGCGGCCGGCCAAGTGACGGTCGCCAACGGCGGCGACGTCGCTAAATCGCTTGGCCTGTGGCCGTCGTGGGCGGTGACCCCGCTTGCCGCGCAGCAAGCGCCGCTCTCAGCGATGACCGGGCCACTTGGTCCTCAGCCGACCGCCACGCCCAACCTCGCGGTGTGCAACGGCGATGAGCGGATCTCGTTCAACCCCGCCAACCCCAACCCGGGCCAGCAGGTTTCCATCCAAGTTACCTCGGCGCGCGCCTCGACCAATGTCAACCTTGTCGGACCGAATAACCCGGTCTTCCAAGGCGCTGGCGCGGGTGGACTCGGCACAGTGTGGAACTGGACGGTAACTGCCGGTCAGCCGGGCTCCTACGAATACGACTTCTACATTGGGAGCACCCCCTGCGTGCGGGGCTTCTTGAACGTCGGCAGCGCCCCCGCGCCAACCGCGACGCCGACCGCCTGCAACGGCGATGAGGTGATGACCTTCAACCCACCGAACCCGAATGTGGGCCAGCAGTTCAGCATCGAAGTGACCTCGGCCCGCGCCTCGACCAACGTTGGCTTGAATGGCCCCTTCAACCCGAGTTTTGCTGGGGCAGCCGGCGGCGGACGCGGGACGATCTGGACGTGGAACGCCGTCCCGAACCAGCCGGGCTCTTTCACCTACACGTTCACGATCAACGGGGGTGACCTGCGCGACTGGCACGATCGGCGTCAATCAGCCGGCCGTGCCAACCAATACACCAGTTCCACCGCCGCCCCAGGCGTGCACCGGCCAAGAGCGAATGAACTTCTTCCCGAACCCCGCCCAAGTTGGGCAGCCGGTGACGGTGAACGTCTCGAACGCCGCTCGCGGCATCACGCCGCAACTATCTGGCCCGTTCAACCCGGTCTACGAAGGGCCCGGGCCGGGCGGTACGGACTATTCGTGGCGGCTGACGCCGACCAACCCCGGGCAGGGCATCCAGTTCCGCTACGTCGTGAACGAGATCCCCTGCACCACTGGCTTTCTCAATGTGAGCGGTCCCCCACCGAGCGCCCCCACGCCGACTCCTGATCCCGGCGGGCAGGGAATCGGCCGCTAGCGCCGGGGCACGAGCGCACGCCTTCCCCCTTCTCCTGCAGGAGAAGGGGGATATGTGTTTAGCGGCGTGGTGTCAAAACACGAGCGCGGTCGGCGGCGGAGAGCCTCGGAACGAGTGTGATGCCGGTCCGCTCGACGATGTCGAGCTTGTCGATGTCGGGGCCGTGCGCCTCGCCGCGTATCTTCTGGTCCGGCTGAAGGCTGCGCGTGGTCTCATGACGCAGGATGACGACGACGTTCGTCCGATCCACCAACGCAAACGGGAACTCGTGCCACGTTCCCAGCTTCATGGTGAAGCCCGCCGACCCGTCGAAGAGGAAGGCCCGCACCAATTCGAGATCCGGCGCCTCGGCGTCGTTGGGCGGCGCAAGAACGACCAGCATCGGCTTTCCGTCCAGCGGAATGAACGTCTGCGTGTGCTTGTAGTGGCGCTCCATGAAGCGCACCGTGAGCGGTCGGCGGTCGATCGCGGAGACGACGAGTTCGGTGTCTTCATCGGAACGAAACTGCACCGGGGCGTAGGTGCGGACCGCGCCATCATAGAAGGCGCTTGGTGTTCCGCTCGCCGGCGGCCCTGCCCCGAGAATTTCGCCGAAGGGAGCGACGCGCTCCGGCGTCGCCAGCTCAACCGGAATCTCGCGGACCGTCGCCATACGCCCTCCTCGAGAGAAACAGTGTAGCGCGGCGCTTTAGCGGAGGGGGATGGCGGCCTCGGCAAGGCGCAGCGTCCAACCTTCGATGGGCGTGCCTGCCGTCTGGAGATGGCTGGCCAAATACGCCAACCGCCCCGTCTCCGGCCCCGCCGTCCGGAAGCGGTCCCGCAGGTAGTAGGGCGGGATGCTCTGATAGTGCAGCACCACCCGCACGCTCCCCGCTTGCGCCGCCACCTCACGCGGCACCACATACACCACCTCGTCGCTGCCGCTCCCATCGAAGTAGCGCTCGTCCCCAAACACCTCCTCGGGCTGCATGAACTCCGTCCCGGGCGTGTCGTTCTTCCACCCCTTCGGCAACAGCCGGTTGTCCTTCACGTTGTAGAACCGCGCCAGAAAGCTCGTGGTCAAGCGGAACTGGTCATCCAGCGTCCGCTCTTCGTAGATCTGGACGTGGTCTTGCTGGGTGATGCGCTGGTAGTGCGGCTGCCACGTGTCGGTGGCAAACTCGGTGGCGAGAGGAGCGCCGTCCGGACCAGTGATGACGCCGAGGGCGTTGGGCCGGCCACTCGCCCAGAGGACGCGCCCGCTGGCATCGAGGACGGTGAACTCGAGCCACGCGCGGCGAAAACCGACGCCGCTGGGAAGCTTGTGGCCCGCGAGGTTGGTCACGCGGACCGTCGTCTCGAGGCCGGCGTCGGTGAGACGCGTCCCAACGATCTCCAGCCGGGCACTCCCCGTCCGCGCAAGCTCGAGGCTCGACTCGGCAGCAGTCATCAGCGCGAGCGCGGTGTTGCGCGGCAACATCGTGTCGTCATTGGTCTCGATCCCGAGCAGGCCGCGGAACTGCTGGAACATCTGCATGACGAAGAGGTTGATACCAACGAGGGTGTGACGCGAGAACGGCTCGCGCTCCGTCAGAGTGATGAGCGGGTCTGGGGCGCGATTGTCGACTGCCGGGTAAAGGTTGTCCTCGATATTGGCGATCTTGGTGCGGAGCCGTTTGCCGTTGAAGGTCTGGGGCATGTGGCAACCTTGGCAGGTCTGGGCGGTCTTCGGGTCGATCGGCTCGATTTCATTCTGGTAGGCGCTGTTGCGCCATTCGAGGTAGGTCGCCTGCTCGACTTCGTATTCGATGGTCGGGTCGGTGGTGGGGTCGCCTTGGTAGCCCGTCGGCACTTTCGGCAGGATGACGGTGTGGCAGGAGCCGCAGAGAGCACTCGACGAGATCTGGCTCCCAAACTTCGGCGTGATGCCGAGCGCCTGCTCCATCGGGTACGTGATCACCTTCTCGTAGGGACCGTAGATCTCGGTCGGCGGGCCGACGTTGAAGTTGCCACTGAAGCTTGCCTCGGACCCTAACCCTTCGGGCGTGACGTGGTGACAGACGGCGCAGGACACGCCGTCGCGGGCGAGTGCGCCGTAGATGGCGTTCGGACCGCTGGTGGCATAGACCATCTCATGCTGGAATGGCCCCTTGCCGTCGAGGTGGATCTGGCGCTGGCCCATCGCGCCGTGGCAGCGGTAGCAGAGGTTTTGGGTGAAGGCCGAGACCCCGGGGCGGTAGGTCGTCGTTTCGGCTTCGAGCTGGGCGTGGAAGACTGGGTCGCGCCCAGAGAGGCCCATCAGCGAGGCGCTCCATTCGCCGTAGGGGGAAAGATTGCGTGCGCGACCGTCTGGACCCTGCACCTGCATGTTCGGCACGAGGTTGTCGAGAAGGTCGGTGGCATCGTGGCAGCCGAAGCACTGGTCGCTCGTGAGAAACTGACGGGGTCCGTTGGGCCCGGCAGGAACGTGGTCGAGGATATTCGGCGGCAAGGCGAGCGGATCGCGCGGCGGCATCAGCCCGAAGAGGTCCAAGAACTGGCGATCGGGCTGCTGGAGCGGCGTGATCAGCATCCCGGCGAGATAGTCCTTGTCCATTCGATTCGGATGACGGCGATAGACGATCGTCGTGGTGTCTGCTGGGGTGTACCGATTGCCCGGACCTTCGATGTTGGCGAGGCTGGCGAAGGTGACCTCGCGGTCGTCGGCCGAGGCATGGCAGGAGAGGCAGAAGTTGTATCCGAACTTGGCGGTCGGAGCCGTGGGATCGTCGAAGAAGTCGATGAGCCAGAACCAGCCGTCCCACGAACCGTCGCGCTGCTTCAGGATGGCGGTGTAGCCGATGAGTGTATCGCCCTGCGCCGGGTCAGCGGGGTATTGCTCCTTGACGATGATCGCGCCGTCGGGGATCTCGCCCTGCCGATTGTTCTTCAGCCACGCATACACCTCGGGCGAGTAGTAGAGGCGAACTCGGCCATGAGTCTCGAAGTCGAGTCCATCAACGACGGGGCCGGTCTGGCGGATGCGCTGGTCGCGCGGCCAGCTCCGATGGCAGCCAGCGTGGAGGAAGGCGGTGAAGCGCTCCTTGTCGGCGCCTGGCGGGTCGCACAGGTTCGGCGCGGCGCCAGTCGGTGGCGCGATGAGGAGTGCTCCGAGCGCCGCCGCCGCCATTGCAAGCGCCACAAGGGCGCCGATGCCGGTCAGCCGCGCTCCAATCATGGCGCTCCTTTCGCGCGCTGACCATAGGCGCTGATTGAACCACTGTCAACCGGGCCGCCGCGAACGCTACCCCGCTGACTGATTGAGCGACACCAGCGGCACCAGCTGGTTCCCCCCTCTGGGCACCGGCGTGCTCGTCGCCGGCGGGGTCGGACTCGGCGTGCTCGTCGCGTTCGGACCGACCGCCGGCGTGCTCGTCGCCGTCGGGCTCGGACTCGGCGTACTCGTCGCCGTCGGGGTCGGCGTCACCACAGCAAACGGCAGGCCATTCGAGACACTGTCCGCCGCCTGCCCATACTGCGCCGTCACCGTCACCGTCCCCGCCGTCAGGAGGTCGCTTGCCGGTATCGCCACCGAGAGCGTCGTGCTGTTCAGCACCGTGGGAGACCGGCCTGCAGCCGCCTAAAGCGCCGCCAGCGTGCGGAGCGGACCGGACATCGGCAAGCCCCGCGCAGACGGCTGCTGTTGTGACTGCCGCCGCGACGAGCGACGTCCACCACCCGCGCCCCATCACGTCGGCCCCTCCCCACCGCGTCGCAATGGGGGCGAGTCGAGGGTAGCGTCTCCGACCGCATCAAACGAGCGACGCTCTGTCCAGTCGCCTCGAGGAGCCGCGGTCTTGTGAAGGAGCGCCGCAAATGCGCGATGCGTGGGAGGGAGGCCGCGCTGTTGCCGTGAGGCGCCGATGGCGCGGCCCCAGCGATACGAGGAGGCTAGGGCGAGGGGGGTTCGTTTGCGGCATGGCGGCCGGCGATCCGGCCGAACACCATCGCCTCGGTGAGGAAGGTGCCGCCCTGATAGAGGTTTGATTGGGTAGAGCCGAGTTGGCCAGCTTCGTAGAGGCGAGGAATAGGCGCTCCGCTGGGTGTCAAGACCCGTGCTGAGGCATCACGCCGGCCGCCGCCCGTTGTGCTAACGACGGCAGGCACGATCGGGACGGCGTAGAAGGGAGGAACGACGATGGGGCGCATCGTGGCCGGAGCACGTCCGAAGTCGGGATCGGAGCCAGCCGCTGCTGCATCGTTAAACCGTTTGACCGTCGCCTCGAGGGCCGCCGGGTCGCGGCCAATCCGCACCGCCAGTTCGGCAAGCGTCGGCGCCTGCACGATCCAGCCGCGAGCCACCTCCGCGCTGTTGTCCTCGCTCCAGCGATAGCCCAGCATCGCGGTGTTCCAACCAAACCGGGCACTCGCGAACCGGGCTTCGCGCCGGCAGGCGTCGTCCATGATGGTGTGGACGGGCAGGACAGTGGCGAGCGGCGAGTCGACCCAATGGCCGTGGACGAGACGGCGGAAATGGTTGAACACGGCCGGCCGCCCCTCGGCCCAAAACCGTCGGTCGTCCTTCCCAATGTCGATCCAGCTCTTCCCGTTGAAGCTGATGTCGCGGAAAAACGCTGCCTCGTACTCGGGCACCTTGACGGCCGGCAGAAAGCCGCCGGTTTGGTTCGGTGTCCGTAAATGCCACATCGCCGCGCCCGCCTTCTGCAGCATCAGGAGACCGTCGCCGGTATTTGCCGGGGTGCTCAGCGCGTAGGCCTCGGCAACGCCAAAATAGTCACGGTGGAGTTGAAGATTGTTCTCGTAGCCGCCGCAGCACAGGATGACAGCGCGGCGCCCCCGGATGGCAAGCGTGGCCGCGCCCTCGCGGACCCGCACGCCTTGCACCTCAAGCGTCGCCGGGTCTTGGATCAGGTCAACCGCAGGCGAGTTGTAGCGGATGCGGACCGGACGCCGATCGAGTTGGGCCTTGAAGGCACGCCACAAGCCATAGGGGACCGGCGGCACCACACCGTACCGGAAGCACGAGGCGCCAGGGAAATCCGGATACTCCACGCCAGCCGGCGCATCAGGAGCAATCTCGAGCGTATACCCCACCTCACGGACGAGCCGCGTGATCCACTCCTCCAGTTCGACCCGGCCATGGCAAAACGCGAGCAGGACGTCCTCGGGCACGGGGTTTGGTTCATTCAAGGCCCGCTGGTAGGCGATCACGCCCGAGAGGTCGGTCGGAAGAAAGAGCATATTGCCGGCGCTGCGGCTCGCGCCTCCAGCGAACTCGGGCGGCATCTTCTCGACGATAAGGACGTCGAGCCTCGGGTCGGTGGCGAGCGCTTCGAGCGCCGCGCTCATGCCAGCAATGCCGAGCCCGACGACCACCACGTCGGCCTCGTCGGCCCACTCGCGCACGCTCAGCGCCACCGCAGGTCAAAGAAACGGAGACGGTTGTCGGGGGTACCAGCGGTAGCCTTCCAGATCGCGATGGTGAGCGACATAGAAGCGCGACCAGCAGATTGGGATGACCGCCGCGTCGGCGTTCAGGATCGCTTGGGCACGGCGGACCGCCTCCTCCCAGCCCTCGCCCGCTTCGGCAATGCCACGCAGCGCGTCGTAGAGCGCCGGGTTATCGTAGGCGTAACGGACAAGCCGCATCCGACCGGGGCCAAAGTCGTGCATGATGGCGTAGATCGGGTCATAGACGCGATGGCCGCGCCCCGCCCCGGCTCGGAGCATCAGTGGCGCGAGGTTCGCCTTCGCCATCCCCACGAGGTCCGGTCGGCCACGCGACTGGCCGACGTCGATCGTCACCTCGATCCCAATCCGCGCCAACCCATCGGCGATCACCCGCGCCGCCACCTCGGCGCCGTCGCCGGCCTGCGCCACCAGCCTTGTCCGGATCGGGCCGACGCCGGCCTCGTCCAGCAGTCGCTTGGCACGATCAAGGTCCTCGTCGAACGGCCATTCGGCGGGGGCGTAGCCCGGGTTCTCGGGCTGCAGCCAGCTCTTCCAGCGCCGCGTAGCGCCGAGATAAGCCGTGGCGATCACCTCCTGATACGGGATGGCATGAGCCACGGCACGGCGGACGAGCACCTTGTCGAAAGGCGGTTCGGTCACATCGAGATGCAGCGCTACACCGGGCGGGGTATCAGCGGGCGCAATCCGAAGCGACCGATCGGAGCGGAGCGCCACCGCCTCGTCGAGCGTCAGCCCAAGGACGAGGTCGACCTCGCCACGACGCAGGGCGTCGATGGTTTCTCCGCGTTCACGAAAACAGCGAAGGCGCGCCTCGGGAATTGCCGCCGGTCCACGCCAATAGCCCTCCACGGCGCGGAGCACCAGTTCGTCCTCGGCGCGGCCGGCGAGCGTGTAGGGCCCGAAACCAGCGGGCCGCTCGGCGAGGAAGCCCTTTGCCCACGGGTCGGCCACGGTGCAGTGCGGCAAAACGGCGGCTGTGTCGTAGACGGAAGGCGTGCACTGTGCCATCGCCGCGGGCAGGGCCGGATTCGGGGCTTCGAGGTGAAACGCGATCGTCAGCCGGTCGAGCACTTCGATCGCTCGCTCGTCGGGGACCGACGAGACGCGCGCTACCCATTTGCCGACGTCGCGCAGCGCGAAGGCGCGCTCCCAGCCCCAGCGGACGTCTTCGGCAGTGAGCAGGTTGCCGGCGGCGCTCCGCACCCCATCGCGCAACCGAACGATCCACGTTCGCCGGTCGTCGCTCCACCACCACGCCTCGGCTAAGTCCGCGCGGAGCTGATGCCAGTCGACGCGCCGGACACCGTCCTCTCCGATCGTGCCACGCGGCGAGGTCAACTGGTCGTACATGTTCTGGAAGAGGTCGGCGCCGAGGTCATTGCGGAAGCCGGCCGGCTGCTCCATGTCGAAATTGGACGGGAGCGCCTCCACGCCGACCGTGATGTGACGTCGCATAGCCAGCATCCTGCCGGAACCCCGTTCCCCTGTCAAGCGAGGCCTGCGGTCGTCGAGGGCCTCTCGTGCCGCACCGCCCAAACCTTGTGTCGAACACGCCAAATCGCGTAGTAGAGAAACCAACGTTGGGATGTAGGAGCCTCATGATTCGCCAAGAAGTAATCGCCTGCGACGACCAAGGACGGCCAACCGGAGCGTATGTGGACCGCGTCGAGGCGCACCGCGGCGCAGGACAGCGGCATCTTGCGATCGTCGTCCTGCTGCTTGATCCACGGGGGCGGGCGCTGTTGCAACGGCGTAAACACCCGCTCTTTGACGGCTTGTGGGACCTGACCGGGGCGACCCACCCGCTGCGTCGCCCCGGCGGACCGGACGAAACCCTCGAGGAGGCAGCCGAGCGTTGCCTCGACCAGGAATACGCCGTGACCGGTCGGGTCGACGATCTGCGCCCGATCGGCGGGTTTGCCTACTTCGCGCCGGATGGCGAGCACTGCGAGAACGAGTATTGCTATGTCGTCGCCGGCCGGCTCGTCGGGACGATCGCGGCCAAGGAGGCGGCAGCATACGAGATGCGCTGGCTGCCGCTCGCCGAGCTGCAGCACGAGCTGGACGCGGCCTCGGGAGCGTTCACGCCGTGGGCGATTGCGAGCAAGAGGATCATCGCCGGCCTCGCGGCGACCTCTTGACAAACGCCGTCAGGAGGAGTAGTCTGGTGCTGTAAGGTACAGGCGTTCCTCGGAGCGCCGAGTATCGACCGGCAAGGAGGCTCAGGTGATGATGCCTCGCAAGACTCCGCTCTCGTTCTTCGGGAGATTTCAAGTCGACAGGTAACGCCCTACGCCACGGTGGTGTAGGGCGGTAGCCGGGAGCCCGCTTCGGGGGCGACACCGCAGCCGGCAGTCTCAATCGTCTTACGTGACGACCTTGCTGAGACGCCAAGCCGCCTCAGGCCCCGCGGTCAACGGGCTTTCGAAGCGGGATTTTGGAACCACGGATCGTTCGGGCGGCGCACTTGCGCCGCCCTTTCGTTTGCCGCGCGTTGACGCTCTCCGCGGACCGCTCGTAGGATCTCCCCACTTTTGGCCGGGAGACGGAGCATGGCAGGTGCGCGGACGATTGCGGTGTTGGGCGGTACGGGCGATCAAGGCTACGGGCTGGCATTGCGCTGGGTGAAGGCGGGGGAGCACGTTCTGATCGGCTCGCGCGTTGCTGAGCGCGCCGAGGAGGCGGCCCGCAACATCCGCGAGGCACTCGGCGGCCAAGGCACGATCGAGGGCCGCGAGAACCCTGCCGCCGTCGCCGAGGCCGACATCGTCGTCGTTTCGGTGCCCTTTTCGGCGCAGGCCACGACGCTCAAGACCTGCCGTGATTCATTCCGCGAGGGACAGATCCTGTGCGACCTCACCGTCGCCCTCGCGAGCAATATCGGCGGCCCCGCGACCCGCATGATCATTCCGCCGCAGGGTTCCGCTGCCGAGCAGGCAGCCGATTTGGTTCCGAAAGGCGTGAAAGTCGTCTCCGCGTTCCAAAATGTCTCCGCGGAAGCGCTTGCCAATCTCGACGAAGAGATCGAGTGCGATGTGATTGTCTGCGGCGCGAACGATGCCAAACCAGTGATTCGCGACCTCATTCACCACCTGCCCGGCGCCCGCTACGTCGACGGCGGGCCGCTTTACAACTCGCGCATCGTCGAGTCGATCACTGCGCTGCTGATCGGCTTCAACATCCGCTATAAGGTGCCGCACAGCGGTATCCGCATCACTGGCATCCCGGCAGCGTAGGGCGCACCCGCGCCACGGGTCACCTGCTGTCCAAACGCATTACGGAGACGGGAACGCGCTGCATTCCTGAGGGGATCCGGATGCGTGTGCTCCCCACAGGCCGGGACGCTCCGGCGTCGCTCTCCGGGGAGTGGTACGATCGCCGAAGCCGGCAGGGGAAGGGGGCAAGGGTGAGCAAGATCGGCCGCGCGATCACCAGCTATCTCGAACGGCAGGGGTGGGACGTCGAGCAGGACGGAGACGAGGAGATTTTCACCTTCGCGTGGCAGGGAGTCGGGCAGCAATATCACACCATCATCTCGGTCACGCCCTTTGGCGAGCCGGCGATGTATGCCATCATGATTCGCTCGATGCTCCCGGTCGAAGCATCCAAGGCGCATGTCCCCAAGCTGCTCGACCTGATGAACCGCATCAACGTTGCCTTTCCCTACGGGAATTTCGTCCTCGACACGATCAGCGAGAGCTATGCCCTAATGGCTGAGACCCAGTTGTTTCTACCAAATGATTCGCTCAACCAGCCGCTCTTCGAACAGGTGCTTGACGCGTCGATGGAGATGGCAGAGTTTTATCAGCCCGCTTTCGACGGTGTCGTCACCAAGAAGATGACGATCGATCAAGCGTTGGATCTCGTCCTGCAGGATGAGGCGCTCCTCGACGAGATCGAAGAGACAACAGCCAAGTCTGCCCCGCGAAACGCGCCCGACCGGCCGGAGCAGCCGGCGCCGCCGAAACGCGGCAAACGGGCGAACCGCTAGAGCGATCGCGTTACCGGAACCGCCGCACCGCCGTTCCTCGCCGAAAGCGCAAGTCCCCCGCCGATGATGGCGATCGCCGCGAAAAGCGCGAGCCACGCGAGCGTGTTCGGCGCGGTCCAGATGACCCGGTTCAGTCCGATGTCGGTCTTGACCAGCCCGACAATCGCGACCACACCGAGGGTAAACGCCGTCAGCCCGAGCGTCAGCCGCTCGAGGCGCGACCCGACGCGGCTCAGGATGAGCGATGCGACGGCAAGGGTGAGGAAGTTCGCGCCATACATCCGGCCGTTGAAGGCGTCGATCGGCCAAGGCCACCAACTATTCGTTTCGAGCGGCGCGACGAGCATCGCGAGACCATACAGGCCGAGTGCCGCTGCCTGAATCAGGAGCAGCAGCCGCCAGAGAGGAGGTGTTGGCAAGGCACCCACCGGCGGCCAATGCCGATACCACCAGAGATGGACCGCCGTGACCAGGGGCAGAGCAAGATAGAGCGCGAGCCAGACGTAGGTCCCAATGCGGTCCCACAGCAGCGAACCGAATCCGACGAGGGAGATGATGAGGACATAGCCGGTGAAGACCCCGATCATCGGCATCACCAAGCGGCCCGGGTTCCAGCGTCCGACCCACGCGAAGATGACGAGCGGGACCCACGCGGCGAAGTAGGTCGCGCCGACGAACATCGCGTTGAACGGTGTCAGCGCCCACGGCCAGAAGGGCGTGACCAGCGCCGGCACGGTGTACAGCCCGGCGGCCCCGCCGACGACGATCACCTCGACCCACGTGAAGATCAGCACCAAAAGCGAGACGCGAGGGTTCTCCCGTTCCACCATTGCCGCACCTCCGTCGTACCCCAATGAGCGTCCATGATACGCGCCCGCTCGTCCGGGTGTACCCTGCACCGATCGCGTCGTGAAAAAGGAGGACGGAGATGGACCCCGCACGCGAGCAGCTCAGCTCGATCTCGCTGGTAGAGGCGCTGCGCGACCGCCGCTCGCGCCGCTTCGGAGCGGGAATGAGGATCCCGAGTGGTCCCTTTGCCTACTCGAGCGATCAGCCTCCGCAGCCGCTCTCGGAAGAAGAGGAAGCGGCCCTTGTCTATGCCGCCGCCGGGATCACCGGGTACGCCCTCGCTGACCTCTCCTTTGGCCCAGAGCAAGGCGGAACCATGGTCGCTGCGCTCGTCGGCCGAACGGTCAGCAGCGCCGACGCGATCCAAAATGTCGCCCTCGTCGTCACCAATGACGAGGCAACCTATCTGATCAAGCGGCCGGCCGACCTTTCCCCCGGCGACGTGGCCGAGGTGATCGCCCAGTCGCAGGCGGGCGAGTTGACGACGATCTACCGCCGGCTGCGGACGACGATCCGCGAGGGGCGCACCGCGCCGCCGCTCACCCCGCCGATCAATTTCACCGTCAATCACTGGTCGCTCTACGCGCCGGGCGGGACCTATTTCTTGCCGATCGCCGACGTAACGCGTTTCTACATCAACGGCGTGATGGAAATGCTCGATGAAGGAATGGACCTGTTCATCGTCGACGAGCGAGCATCGTTCCGGCCGGCCGGGCTGCGACAGTTTGGCAAGAGCCGAGGCGGCCCGCTCCACGACAACCCCCAGGATCAGCGTATGGGCACCGTCGCCCAGGTCGAAACGGTCATCGCCGAGATGCTCGCCATCGAGATCGGGATGATGCTCCAGAACTTGCACCTGATGGCGCAGGCGATCGGGCTAGGAGGATGGCCGAACTTCGCCCGTCACGACTCCGGCTGGTTTCGGGCGCTCGGGTTTCGGATGGCAACGATGCCGAGCTCGAAATACCTCGGATTCGGCCCGACGCTCGCCTGGCTGGCGCGAACTCTTCGGCGCGACATCGAGGTCGACTACCCGCTCGCCCTCGAAGTGAACGGAGAGCCACTACTCACACCGTATTGCCCTCCCTTCTACCCGTCGATGCGCGACGCCGTCTTCGCCGTGGCCGAGGAGAAGTTCGGCGCCGACGGGATCTGGCGCGGCGGAGGGGTCCACAGCGCTTGGCGTGAGCCGGCGGCCGTCACGGAGAAGATCCCTCGTCCCAACGAATCGGTCATCGAGGCGACGGCAGCCTATTGCCAATATCTCTACGACACCTACGGCCGCTTTCCCGTCTACCTCGCACCCTACCGCACCGTCCTCGGCTCCCAAGTCACCCATGTCGACACGGCATTCTACGACCGGTTCTTTCGACCCGAGGTGCTCTCACCGACCCAGCGCGAGCACCAGCGTCGCTGGCACCACACAACGTCATCGAGTGAGCAGCGGGAACCGCTTGCGACGCCAGACCACCCGTCCTAGCATGCGGTCATGCGGACGCTCCCTCTGACCGCGACCCAATTGATCTTGATCTTGACGCTGCCGCTCGTCGCCTATTTTGGCTACGGCGCAGCACGCAAAGCGATGGAGATCCACGAGCTGCGCGGCCGGGCCGAGCGGCTGCGCGTCGAAATCGATCAGCTCCAAGCTCGCCACCTCGAATTGACCCGCCAGCGCGACTACTTGAAAACCGAGCAGTACGTCGAACGGGTGGCCCGCGAAGAGCTTGGCTTCGTCAAGCCAACCGAGATCCCCATCGTGGTCGTGGTAAAACCCGACGCAGTCTCAACGCCGCGCACCGCCGCCGCGCCGCCGCCGGACCAGCGGAGCAATCCGCAGCGCTGGTGGGACGCGTTCTTCGGCGGCCGCTGAGCGCCGCCTCCCTTCGCACATCGTCCGACCTGCCGTCTGGTGGCTCATCGTGCCCCAGCGGAACGCAACCTCCCGACGTTGTGACACACCAGTGGCAGGCCAGCTTGGCAACGTCGAACCCGGCTGTCGTGTTTCGGGAGCCTCGGCGACCAGCGCTAGCCGGTTCGGCAGCGTCACCGGCCTGACGGTAGCGCGAACCGCCGCTCTGCTGTATCTTGGAGGCATGCGACAAGGATCCGCTAGATATGGTATCTTGAGCAAGTGAGTAGGCGGCATGAGGAGCGAGCGATGAGCGCAGTGCGAGAGATCGTCTATCTCGACCCCACGATCTTGATTCCCGATCCGAATGTGCGACGCCAAGAGGGTGATTTGCGTGGCCTGGCTGCCACGATTCGCGAATTTGGCGTGCTGGAGCCGCTCGGTGTGCGCAAGGTAGACGACTCCTATCGGCTGGTCTATGGCAACCGCCGCCGCGCCGCCGCGATCCTCGCAGGCCTGAAGGAAGTGCCCTGCATCATCCTTGAAGACCGCGCAGAAGACGACTACGTCATCCACCAACTCGTCGAGAATATGCAGCGTCGCCAACTTGGCGACATGGAGCAGGCAGAAGGGTTGGCGATGATCCGCCGCCGCCTTGCCCATCGTGATCCCCGGCTGACGGAAAGCGAGCTCGACGAGCGCGTTGGACGGCTCGTTGGCCTCTCGGCCCGCTCGGTGCAGCGCTACCTCCAGCTCCGCGAGCTGCCCGCCGAGGTGCGCGACCTCATCCAAGATGAAGAGCTGTCGGTCAGCCAGGCCCAGCACCTCCGCATCCTGCAGCATCCGCAACGCCAAATCGAGCTCGCCCGCGTGGCCGTCCAGTACGACTTATCCGCCGCTGCCGTGCGCGAGGCGGCCGAACAGATGGCGCGCCGGCGGACGCTGAGCGCGTTGGAGGCGATCTCGCTCGCCGGCCGCGTCCAACCGTTGCCGCTCACTGAAGAGGAGGCCCTCGCCGCCGAGGCCGAAAGCGAACCGATCGCCGAGGCCGCTCCCGACGAGAAGGGGAGTGAAGCCGCCGGGCCGTCTGTCGCACGGCCGCGATTCATCCGCGGCCTTGGCACCTTCGACGACGAGATCGAGCGCTTGCTGTACTCGGTCCACCAAGGGATGCTCGACCGCGCCATTCGACGGAGCCCAAAAGCACTCGACAACACGATCGAGCGAGTGCGGGGGCTGCTGATCGCCCTCGAACAGCGGGCCGCCCTGCTGCGCGAGCGCGGCCAAGGCGCGGCCTAGGCAGGTGGACGCCGCGCGCGATGCCATTGGCGCGACGGCCGCCGAAGCGCGGGCGCTCATCCGCGCCGGCCGTTGGAGCGGGCTCACCGAAACCCTCGCCCAGCGCTTTGTCCACCTCGCGCCGGTCGTCGTCCCGGCCGACTGGGTCCTGCCGCTCCTCCAGTTCTGCATCCGCAACCCCAGCGCTGGGCCGATCCTCGAGCTGCTTGCGCCCGGCGACTGGGAAACCGGGCTCGCGCCCGGCGGGGACATCCGCACCGACGTCGTACGCTGGCAGATTTGGGAAGCGGGCAGGCTGACCGGCGAGGTCACCGACCTGCGTCCCGTTTGGCGCGAGGACCTCGTCACCGTTCTGCTCGGCACCTCGCACATCCTGGCCGGCCCGCTGAAGGCGGCGGGCATCTCGGCCGAGACGGTCGACAACCCCCGCCCGGCGATCTACCGCACCGCGCTGCCGACACAACCGGCAGGCCCGCTGAGCGGGCCGCACTTTGTCACCGTCAAGTTTGCTCGGCCGGAAGAGATCGCGACGATCTTCCGGGTAACGGGGCGCTACCCGGCGGGCCATGGGGCACCGATCCACGCCGGCGACCCGGCGCTCATCGGGGTCGACGGGGTACATCCGGCGTTTGGCTTTCCGCTCGAGGTGCCGGCCGGCCGAGTTCCTCTCTTTTGGCCATGCGGCTTCACCGTGCTCGAGGCGCTGCGCGCCGCGCGGCTGCCCTGGCTCGCCTGCCACGCGCCGGGTTGCACCTTCATCGTCGATCTGCCGCCTGAGCGGCTGAGCGTCTAAGCAGTCACGATGAACGCTGGCGAGCCTGCCGGGGCGGTGGTATCATCCAGCGGGCGCCGCGTGCGCCCGCTCTTGCGAGGAAAGCATGACCCCGTACCTTCAAGCCGGCCAGATTGTCGCGTCGATCGCTCTGATCGTCGTCATCATGCTGCAATCGAAAAGCATGACCTTCTCCGGCACCTTCAGCAACGACTCGTCGATCTATCGCACGCGCCGTGGGCTCGATCGCACGCTCTTTCAGTTGACGATCGTCCTTTCCATCGTGTTCCTGCTCTTTTCGATGCTGAGCGTGCGGTTCATCCAGTTGTAGGCGTGGCGGTCACCCAAACGAGCATCTTGCGATGAACCCGGTGTTGCGCGCCCTGCGCTTGCCGATTCTGATTGCGGGTATCGGCTGCCTCGTCATCTCGGGCTCGGTGGCAGCGCTCGCCTTCACCCTCAGCACCGAGACCGAGCCCGACCGCGGTGGCACCTTCGTCGAGGGGGTCGTGGGCAGCCCACTGAGCATCAACCCGATCCTTGCGAGCTTCAACGACGTCGACCGCGATCTCTGCGCCCTGCTCTTTACCGGTCTCATCCGGTTGAATGAGCGCGGCGAGCCGACGCCGGAACTGGCTGCCAAGTGGGAAATCGCCCCGGACGGCAAGACAGTCGTCGTCCAAATGCGACGTGACGCCCATTGGCACGACGGCACGCCGGTCGGAGCGCGGGATGTCGTCTTCACGATCCGTGCCATCCAAGACCCGAAGTTTCAGGGTGCGCCCGACCTTGCTGAGACGTGGAAAAACATTACGGTCGAACAGGTCGACGACTACACGGTCCGCTTCCGGCTGCGCGAGGGCTTCGCGCCCTTTATCACCAACCTGCAGGTGGGGTTGCTTCCGTACCACCTGTTGAAAGACGTGCCGGCCGAAGCGCTCCCCGATCACCCCTTCCGTGCCAACCCGGTCGGCAGCGGCCCGTGGAAGCTGCGCGAGGTCACCAACGAAGCGATTACCCTCGACGCCAACCTCGGGTATTACGGCCAGAAGCCCTATCTGCGCACCTTCCGAATGCGCTTCTATCCGAACCGCCAAGCGCTGCTCAACGCGCTCCGGCTTCGCGAAGTGCAAGCAGCCGCTGGCATCACCGACGCCGATCTCGTGCGAATCGGCAAGAACAAGGACTATCGGGCCTACACCGCGCCGCGGGCGAGCTTCACCATCCTCTTTTTGAACAATCGCTCGACCTTCTTCCGTGACAAGGCCGTGCGTCAGGCGATCGGCTACGCCCTCAATCGGCAGCGGATTGTCGAGGTTGCGGCCGGCGGAATGGGTATCGTCGCCGACACGCCGGTTCCTCCGGGCACGTGGGCGGCCGATACGACGCTCCAGAAGCTTCAGCACGACCCAGACCGCGCTCGCATGCTGCTGAGCGAAGCCGGTTGGGCGCCAGGCGCGGACGGCACGCGCGAGAAGAATGGCGAACGCTTTCGGTTCTCCCTGCTGACCAATGACGACCCGACGCGCATCGCTGCCGCCGAGGAGATCGCTCGCCAGCTCCGCCAAGTCGGTCTGCGCGCTGAGGTGTCGGCGAGCGGCTACAGCGGCTTGATCGAGCGGTTTCTCTCTCCTCGCCAGTTCGACGCCGTGCTGTTCGGACTCGATCCCGGCGGCGACCCGGATGGCTTTAGCAACTGGCATAGCTCCCAGGCGCGGCCTGGCGGCTTCAACTTTGTCTCCTATAGCAATCGCCGCGTCGACGACCTTCTGGAGAAGGCGCGCTCGTCGCCCGATCCGTTGGAACGCACCAAGGCGTATGCCGAGTTTCAAGCCATCTTCGCGGAGGACGTGCCGAGCGTCTTGCTCTACTATCCGCTCTCGTCCTACGTCGTCGATCGCGAGGTCAACGGCGTCACGCTCCGTCTTCTCTTCGAGCCATCCGACCCGCTTCCGCTCGCTACCAAACTGGTACGTCAAGACGAAACGGAACATTCAGCTCGGGCTGCCCAAGATCGGGTGACCGCGCGGTTGGGGCAGCGGCCCACACCCGCACCGAGCCACGCTCAGCGCCCCTCCGTGCGTGGCGACCCGCTCGCCCTCGATGACGCTCCGTCTTGGGAAGGCTGGTTGGCTAGGCGACGGTCTGGACTTCAAGCGATTCGAGGCCGTGGATTCCCCGTCCCCCGAGACCATCGGAGGGAACGACCAGTTGGATCGGACCATCGTCGCCGAGCGGGCCGCCGTCGCGCTCCCAAGCCACCAGCGCTGGCACGCGGCCATATTCGGGCGCGATCTCGGCAAGGCTGAGCACGGCGGCGCGTCCATCGCGGCCACGCGCGACGACGATCCCGCGGACGACGTCGCTGCAACCACCGCCCCCCCCGCCGGGCAGCGGCGCCTCGGTCACCAGCCCGTGGCGAACCAACAGGGTGTGGAGGAGCACGCCGTGATAGCGGTGGCGCTGGAAGCCGACGCTTGCGCCGTGCATCGCCTCGAGCGTCGTTGCCGGCAAGGCGAGGAGATCCCCCGGAGCAGCGAGGGCACGGACCATGCCTGGACCGCGCAGCACCAGCTCGGCGGCAACCGGCGCGTGAACGCCGAGCCGACCGGCTTCGCGGAAGCTCGCGAGGGCGCTTGCTTCGATCCGATACTGCCCACCCACCCGAATTGCAGGCAGCTCGCCGCGATGAATCAGCGCATAGACGGTAAAGCGCGAGACATTCAGCGCCCGCGCGACTTCCGACGGACGAAGTGTTGCCGGCATCGAACTCCCGGAGAGTGGACCACCGTGGCCTGCCAAAATGATACTCTGAGCGCACGCCGTCGTTGCAGGAGTCGCCGCCATGCCCACTGAGATTTCGCCCTACCCGATGGTTCCGGTCGACGACGCGCTCCGCATCATCCTGCGTCGCGTCGCGCCTCTGCCGGCGGAGCGAGTTGCTCGCCGAGACGCGCTCGGCCGGGTACTCGCCGAGCCGGTGATCGCAACCGAAGACCAGCCGCCCTTTGTCGCCTCCACCGTCGACGGCTTCGCCGTCCGCGCCGACGACGGGATCGCGCCGCGCCGGCTGCGCGGCGACGTGCGGGCAGGGGCGAGCGGCAGACCGATCGGGCCGGGAGAGTGCGTCCGAATCATGACTGGAGCGCCGGTGCCCGCTGGCGCCGACGCAGTCGTGATGTTCGAGTGGGCCGAGCAGCGCGACGGCGTCGTGATCCCGGAAGCGCCGCCGAAACCGGGGGACAACGTGCGGCCGATCGGCTCGGATCTCCGCACCGGCGAGATGGTGATTCCTGCTGGTGCGCGGCTTGGCCCGGTGGAGATCGGGCTGCTTGCGACACTCGGAATCCGCGAAGTCGCCGTCCACCGCCGGCCCCGAGTCGCCGTCCTTACCACGGGCGACGAGATCGTGGATGCCGACGCGACCCCGTCTGGCCCGGCAATTCGCGATAGCAACGGGCCCACGGCGCTGGCCGCGCTCGCCGAGTGGGGCTTCGCCAGCGAGTTCCTCGGAATCGCACCAGACGTGGCCGAGGAGCAAGAAACCCTGATCCGGCGCGGCATCGAACGGGCCGATGTCGTGGTGACGAGCGGCGGCGTCTCAGTCGGCACGCACGACCTGATCAAGCCGATCTTTGCCAAGCTGGGCGAGCTGCACTTCGGCCGGATCGCCTTCAAGCCGGGGAAACCGCTCACCTTCGCCACCGTTGGCCAGACATTGCTCTTCGGCCTGCCGGGCAACCCGGTGTCAGCGTACGTCTGTCTAGCCCTGTTTGTTCGGCCAGCGCTGCGCCGGCTCGCCGGCGAAGAGGACGTCGTCCCGGTGCTCGTGGATGCAGTGGCGGGCGAGCCGCTGCGTCCCTCGCCCGACCGGCCGGACTATCAACGTGCCATCGCCCGTTGGGAAGGCGGCCGCCTCGTTGTTCGCACGACCGGCCCGCAGGGCTCCTCCCGGTTGCGCTCCCTCGTTGGCGCGAACGCCCTCGTCGTCGTCCCGGCTGGCACGACGCCGCTACCCGCGGGTGCCCCGGTCGACGCGATCCTGCTCGGGCCGGTCGGCGGCGACCGCCTGCTCGGCGCAGAGGGATAGGTCCGTGCCGCACGGTCGCATCCCGGACGCGCTCCTCCTCGCCGCCGACGAGCTTGGCATTCGGCTCGAGATCCAGGGCGATCTCCTGCTCTGGGAGCCATCGCCCGGCGTGCGCCATCAGGAGGCAGTGGATGCGATTCGCGCCTCGATCGGGCCGGCTCTGGTGCCCGGCGGAGGCAATCACTGCGACTGCCGGCATTACGCCGATCTCTACGTGTGATTCCCCGATGGATCGCTCAAGCGGCCAGATATCAGCATCTTCTGACGCCGACCAGACGAAGACCTCGGAGCGGTGACGCTCATCCCGGCAGCCGTCGTCGAAATGCTGAACCCCGGCAGCGAACTGAAGGATCTGGAACTCGGCCCGCCCTTCTATCTGATGCACGGCGTCACGGACGTCATTGTCTTCGATCCTGAGACAACGCTCGTCCTGCACCGGCGCATCAGCGAGACCGTCCGGCGCCAGTCGCCCGTGACGATCGATCTTGCCTGCGGTTGCCGGCTGACGGCGTACTCTCGGGGCGGTCCGACAATGCGCGGCCTCGCCTTGCCCACCTGCTGCGCTCATGGTCACGCTCGAGGCGGCGGGGGATCGGGCGGGTGATCGTCGCGAACGCTGACCGAGGCCGACACCTCGGTTGAGGTGGCGCGGCGGCTGCATCCTCATGGGGTACTGCCGGGTGGGGACGCCGTGGCCGTTCCGGGCCACGACGTACCGAACGATGCGCACGGCGTGCGAGCCACCGGGACGGGATCGCCTACAATGGTCGGGAACCGGGAGCGACATCCCTCCGTTGTTTCCTGCCGGACCATCTTGCCGCCAAGGAGGAACGTGTGGCGAGCATCTTCGACCGTATTTCCACCCTCATCCGGGCGAACCTCAACGCCGTGCTCGACCAAGCCGAGGACCCCGAGAAGGTGCTAGACCAGATCATTCGGGACATGCAGGGCGCCATCAACGATGCCCGCAGCCAAGTGGCCGAAATGATCGCGCGCGAGCGGATGCTCCGCGCCGATGTCGAAGACCATCGCAAGCTTGTGGCTGAATGGGAGCGCAAGGCCGAGCTTGCTCTCACCCGGAACATGGAAGACCTCGCCCGCGAGGCTGTCCGGCGCAAGCTCGACTATCAGAAGACGCTCGAGTTGTCGCTCACCCAGTGGCAGACGCAGAACGAGGTCGTCGAACGGTTGAAAGCCGACCTCCAGATGCTTCAGAGCAAATACGAGAACGCCGTCCGTCAGCGCGATGCGCTGATCGCCCGTCATAAAGCCGCCCAAGCCCGCGAGCAGGTCACCCGCACCGTGCGCCAGTTTTCGGCGATCGACCCCACCAGCGAGCTCGCGCGGATGGAAGACCGCATCCGCCTTGCCGAGGCACGCGCCGAGGCGAATCTGGAGTTGCAACAGGTCGACTATCGCGACCAGTTCGCCGCCCTCGAAGGCGACAGCGAACTCGAGGAGGAGATGGCACGGCTGCGCGCTCGCGTCCTCGGTCCCGCCGAGCAGCCAGCCGGGCAACTCGGCGCTCCCAAGTCCGACGGCGACACGAGCGCCTAAGGCCCCTCGTCGGGGGCGCCCCGCTCTCGCAGGAGCGGGCAGCTTGGGGGTGAGGATTGACAGCTCGCTCGTCCAAAATCAAGCTGGGTGTCGGCCTGAATGCCGTGCCGGATCGCACGCCGGACCGATTCTGGAGCTGGATCGATCTCTGCGAGCGCGAAGGGATCGATTCGATCTGGATTTCGGACCGCGTCACCGGGCCGCAGCCAAGCCTCGAGCCGATTACGGCGTTCGCCGCCATCGCCGGCCGGACACGCCGTTTGAAGTTTGGGCCGAGCGTCCTCGTCCTGCCGCTCCGCCAGCCGGTCGTGCTCGCCAAGGAGGTCGCCACCGTCGACTTCCTCTCGAATGGCCGCATGCTGCTCGCCATCGGCGTCGGGCTCGACGATGAGCGCGAATGGCAGGCTTGCGGTGTTCCGAAGCGCGAGCGCGGCGGCCGCACCGACGAAGCGATCGTCCTGATGCGCCGGTTGTGGACGGAGGAGCGCGTCACCTTCAACGGCCGCTATTTTCAGACGGAGGACGTGGCCATCATGCCCAAGCCGATTCAGCAGCCGGTGCCGATTTGGATCGGCGGTCACACCGAGGCAGCACTGCGGCGCACCGGCACGCTCGGCGATGGCTGGCTCCCGTCGTTCGTCACCCCCGAGGAATTTGCCGAAGGATTGGCGATGATCCACCGCTACGAGCGCGAGGCGAACCGCGAGATCGAAGAGGACCACTTCGGGACCTTCATCCTCTACCATGTGGCGGGGAGCCGCGAGCAAGCGATCGAACGGGCCGGGCGCCACCTCGTGCGGCCAGCGCGCCTGCGCGACACCTCGCTCGATAAGACCTACTACGCGCTCGGAACAGCGGCCGACGTCCGTAACGCCGTCGAGCAGTACCTCGCGGTCGGGGCAACCAAGTTCGTCATGCGCCCAGTTGGGCCGGTCGAAGGGATCGCCGAGCAGCTCGAGGCGTTGGGGCGCGACGTCATCCCCTCGTTCACCCCGCTCGCCGCGAGGAACTGATGGACCACGTGCTGTACGAGCGCCAAGGACCGGTGGCGATCGCCACGCTTAACCGCCCCGAGAAGCGCAACGCTCTCGCTCTCCAGACCTACGCCGAGCTGAGCCTGATCGTCCGCGACGTCGAGGGTACGTCGGCCTTGCGAGCGCTGGTCATCACCGGCGCGGGCAGCGCCTTCTCGGGCGGCGCCGATATCGACGAAGTGCTCGACCTCGAGGAAACGGTCGAAGCGGCGATCGGCCGCTTCAAGCAGTCACACGCGTTCATCGCGCTGCTCCGGTCGCTGTCCAAGCCGGTGATCGCGGCAATCACCGGCGACGCGGCCGGGGCAGGCTGCTCGATCGCGCTCGCCGCCGACCTGCGGCTGATGGCTGAGACGGCCCGCATCGGCCTCACCTTCTCCCGCGTAGGGCTCGGGCCGGACATGGGCGCAAGCTACTTCCTTCCCCGCCTCGTTGGGCTGGCGAAGGCGTACGAGTTGGCCTTTACCGGCGACCTGATCACGGCGGCTGAAGCAGAGCGGATCGGCCTCGTGAACCGCGTCCTCCCCGCCGATCGTGTCCTGCCGGAAGCGATCGCGCTGGCGCAGCGGCTCGCCCGCGGCCCCGCGCTCGCGCTGTCGGTCGCCAAGCGCTCCCTCGAACGCGGGTTGCTGCTCGACTTGGACGATGTGCTGCACGAGGAAATCGTCAGCCAAAGCCTGCTCCTCAACAGCCGCGACGGCCGCGAGGGGCTGCGGTCGTTCCGCGAGAAACGGCGGCCGGACTTCGCATGAAGCCGCGCATCCGTCCTCTCGACGCTCGGTGGGTGCGCCACGAGGGCGAGCAGGTGTTGCTGTTGCAGGACCGCCAAGGGTTCCTGCCAGGACCACTGCTCGCCCCAACGGCCATTGCGGTCCTCCTCTCCCTCTGCGACGGAACCCGTGATATCCCGACCTTGGCAACGGCCTTCCGGCTGCGCACTGGTGAGCCAATCAGCGTTGAGGAGGTCCAGCGCATTGTCGATGAGTTGGACGCCGCCTATGTGTTCGAATCGGAGCGTTTCTTGGCCGCCCAAGCGGCCCAGCTTGCCGACTACCGATCGCAACCGTACCGGCCGCCCTACCACGCCGGCGCAGTCTATCCGGAGCGGGTAGACGACCTGCTCAGTCAGATCGCCGGTTGGTGTCCGCCGGCTGCGGATTCGCGCCACGACATCCGCGCGGTCATCAGCCCTCACATCGACTACGCTCGTGGCGGACCAGTCTACGGAGCAACGTGGCAAGCGGCCGCGGCCGCGGCGCGCGCCGCGGACACCATCGTGATCTTTGGCACCGACCACACCGGCGGCCCCGGCCGGCTCACGTTTACCCGCCACGGCTATCGCACGCCGTTCGGCGTTCTCCCGCCCGACGGACCGACGATCGTCGCCGCAGCACGGGCGATCGGCGAGGACGAGGCTTTCGCCGAGGAGATCCACCATCGCACCGAGCACTCGATCGAGTTGGCGGCGGTCTGGCTGCATTGGGCGCTCGAAGGGAAGCCGACGCCGATCGTGCCGATCCTCTGCGGTTCGTTCTACCCCTACACGGAAGGCGAGCGCGACCCCGCCGCCGACCGGAGCTTTGCCGCCGTGCTCGACGCGCTCCATACGGCGCTCGCCGGCAAGCGAGTCCTCGTCGTGGCGGCGGCCGATCTCGCTCACGTCGGGCCGGTGTTCGGTGATGGCCCATTCCGCGAGGCCGAGCTGGCGCGGCTGCGCGAGCAAGACGAGCGAACCTTGGAAGCGCTCTGCGCCGGCGACTACGAACAGTTCTTCGGCGACCTCCGCGCTGAGCGCGACGCCCGCAAATATTGCGGCCTGCCGCCAATCTACCTGACGCTGCGCTTCCTCGCCGAGAGCCGTGGCGACGTGCTGCGCTACGAGCAGTGCCCCGCCGACCCCGAGCAGACATCGTGGGTAAGCATCGCCGGCGCACTCCTGCGCTGAGCCGCCCTCAGGCGGTGACGACGATCTTGCCGACCACGTCGCGCCGCTCCATCTTGCGCAGCCCCTCCGGCAGCGCTTCGAACGGGAAGACCGAGTCGATCACCGGAGTGAGAGCGCCTTGCGCCGTGAGATCGAGGATGTGACGCAACTCCGGTCGGGTCCAGGTCGCCGAACCATAGATCCGCCACTCTTTGGCAATTCCAGCAATCAGGTCGAGGCTCGCCGTCTTGCCAGACATGTAGCCTCCAAGGACCAGCCGGCCACGCGGGCGGAGCGTCAGCAATGCCGGGGGGATCGTCGCCGCGCCCGGAACGTCGTAGACCACGTCAACACCACGCCCGCCCGTGATCGCCAGCACGTGGCGAGTGAAATCGGGCTCCTCGCGGTGATCGATGACGTGTTGGACGCCCAGCTCGCGCAGCCGCCGCAACTTTTCCGGCGAGCCAGCGGTGCCAATCACCCGCGCCCCCGCCAGCCGGGCCACCTGCACGCCGGCGACCCCGATCCCACTGGATGCTCCGGTGATCAGTACCCACTCACCGGCGCGCAGCGCGGCGTGGCGAATCAGCATGTGCCACGCCGTCGCTGCCGCCGTCGACAGCGCTGCCGCCGCTTCGAAACTCACCGGATCCGCCAGCGGAATGGCGAACTGCGCCGGGACGCGGGCGACCTCCTGATAGGCGCCGTCGACGGTGCGGCCGAACTGGCGACGCTGGAGACAGGTGTTTTCCCAGCCGTCGAGGCATTGGTCGCAGACCCCACAGCTCCACCAATAGTGGACCGTGACTCGGTCGCCGACCGCGCGATCCGCAACGCGCTCGCCCACGGCAATCACCTCGCCAGCCGCTTCGATGCCCGGCGCCATCGGCAGCGTCCGCCCGTGGTGGTAGCCTTCCCATTCGCCATTGATCAGTTGAAGCTCTGAGCTATTCAGCCCGATCGCTCGAACGCGGATTAGGACATCGTCCGGTCCGCACGCCGGCTCGGCAACCTCGTCCAGCCGGAGATTGTCGATCGAACCGACCGCGTGCAGCCGCCAAGCGCGCATGGGCTACCTCCGTTCGATGACGTTCGGACGCAAGAGGACGCGATCGGCCTCGACGCGTTCGCGCGCATAGGGCAAGCCGAGCCGCGCGAGGAGCTGCACCGCCCGGTCGAGCGGCGACCAAACCACGGGTTGGATCGCGAGGCGCTCGCCGGTGGTGCGATCGTACAATCCGACCGCGATTCGGTAGCCGCCGGCAGGAGCATTGGGGTCGATCGGGATGTCGTACCGGTCCTTGATCACCTCGCCGGCACGCCACGCCGTCGTCGGGTACGCTCCGAACACGGGCTGGCTGTCGCGCTGGCCATACAGCGTCGTCGGCTCGCCGTCGTGGATCAGATGCGTGAAGACCGTCAAGTCGCGTTCGCCGTCGCGCAGCGCCTTCCAATAGAGCGTGACACCGAGCGTTTCGCCCGCGGCCGCGACCGGTTTGTCGATATCGTAGCCAACCAGCGCGATCGCGTCGCCGAAGATCGCTGGTGTGGTGTGGCGGAAGGGAAGCGACGCCTGATCCTCGGGCCGGCCACGTTCGACTGTGACCATGCCGAGCACATGTTGGTCCGCCGCAGAACCGCCCGAAACCGGCTCGGGCATCACCGTCTCCCGCCGGTAGACTTGGAGGACAAGCGAGTAGATGCCGGGCGGTGTGGCCGGATCGAGGACGAGCCGATGGAAGATGGTGAACCGATCGCCGGGCTGCCAGTCGCGCGGTGGCGCCGGCGACAGATCGTGCGCCGCCCAGACGCTCGACCACGGACCAACAAGCTTGAGCGAAAACGAGAGGTCGCCCGGCGCGTCGCCCGCTCGTACCAACCAGTCGACCGGAACGGTGATCGTCTCGCCGGCGCGGATCGTCCCGCGGAGCGCCGCGCCGGTCAACGTGAGGTGATGGCCGAAAGCGGGGCCGTCGCTCTCCCGGCGCGCCGGCAGGCTGGCAGCGTCATACGCCGTAAGCCCGCGCTGGCCAGCCGGCCCGGGGATATCCACCGCCGGCGCCACGGTGTCGAGCCCGGGCGGGCGGGCAAAGGCCGGAAAATAGACGAGGCCACCGTGGGCCGGAACGAGCAGCGCCTGCTGGCCATCGAACCAGCGCGCCGCCACGTCGCGCCCGGCGATCAAGTTCAGGTCGAGCGGGTCGAGGTCGTAGGGATACTCGCCCGCGAGCGTGGGTAGCTCGCGAAATTGCAGGCGCCGCGCAAGCGCAGCGTAGTCCGCCCGAAAGAAGGCGCGCTGCTCGGGCGACTCCGCCCAGCGGACGAAGAGGTCGTAGGCAGTGAGCGTGCCAAAGAGTGCGAGGCCGACGACGGCGGCGGGTGCCCCCACCCGCGCCGGAATGCGATCGGCGAGCCAATCGAGCGCAAGCGCTGGCAGGATGAAGACCACCGGTAGTGCGCCGATCGTCCGTAGGAAATGGGGGCTCTCGCCCGAAATAAAGCCCGGCAGCAGCATCACCAGTAGCCAGAGCAGGATCATGAGCGAGGGAAACAGGCGCGGACCACGCCCAACCGCCCGGCCGACCGTGAGCGCCAGCCCACCGAGGAACAGGGCACCGGAGAGCGGGTCGAACACCGGCCGGCCCGCGAGGTTGTACTTCCACGAGTCGTCACCGTGGACGACGAACATGCCGAGGGTGTTCAGCGTGTCGCGCAGGAGGGGCCGAAAATCGCCTTCCAGCAGAATCGGCCGCAGGTCGTTCACCTGAGCAGAGCGGAGCGCGAAGGCATCGGGGTGCTCCCAGTAGTAGAGGGCGAGCGGGGAGAAGACGAGAGCGGCAAACGCGACAAGGACGACGAGGCCGCCCAGTGAGAGCGCGGGCCCATTCGCCCGCCTGCCGGTCCACCACGCGGCGGCCACCCAGCCAGCAAGCAGCAGCGGCACGAAGCGGCTCGAAAGGTAGGTGTACATCGTCGCGCCGAGCAAGGCTCCGCCCAGCGCATACCGCCCGAGGCCGCCACGGCAGACGGCGCGAAAGAAGGCAAGCGCTGCGAGCGAGAGGAAGAACGGAAGCGTCACGGCGCGAAAGGCGGTGTGGGAAACGTGCACTGGCCAATAGGCAAGCGCGACAAAGGCAGCGGCGAGCAGCGCGGTGCGCCGGCCGAAGAGATCGGCGGTGAGCCGGTAGACAGCAGCGACGGTGAGCAGGCCAAACGCCGCCGAAACGATCCGCGCGGGCCACACGCCGACACCGAACAGGGCAAACGAGCCGGCGAGCGTGTAGATATAGATCGGCTCGCGGCCGTTGCTGCGCTCGAAGAAGACGCGGTGCTCCCCGGCCAACACGTTCCGAGCGTCGAGGGCATAGGCAGCTTCGTCGTGTTGAAAGCCCGCCGGCAACTCGCCGATCTGTGCGAAGCGCAGCGCGGCGGCAGCAAGCAGAATTACCAGCAGCGCAGGAAGGGTATTGTCGCGGCGAACGACCGAGGGGGCGCCCATCGGTCAGGGATTCTAGCTGGCCATCGATCGCGGCTCGTCGCTTTTCAGCCGGTGGAGGGCGGCGTCCATTTCCAGCCGGTTTGCTCCTCCACCTCGCGCAGCTCCTGCCGCCGCCGCTCGACGAGGGCACGCGCCTTCTCCTCGACGCCCTCGCGGTTCAGGAGCAGCCCGATCTGGGTATTTCCGTGCCAGATCTGGACGTAGTCGCCATCAACGACGAGCCGGTAGTGCTCGCGCTGCTGATCTTCGGTCAGCGTCGGTTGCATAAGGAACCCTCACCTTGGCCCCCTCCTTGCCGACTGGCCAGAAGAGGGGGAACGGTTGGGAGCAGTGTAGCGCAGTCGGTTCAGCCGTCGTTTTCTGCGCCGCTCAGTCGGCGGGCGATCAGCCGTGCCTCCTGGGCGCTGACACCGAACCGCTGGAGGGTAACGCGCGCCATCTCGGCGGCCGTTTCGAGTTCTCCGACAATGGCGACCGAGACACCACGCCCGAGGAGAAAGTCGCGCTCCTCGAGGTTGTGGGCGCGCGCGACGATGGTGAGCTGGGGGTTGACCTGACGGACATAGTCGACGATCCGGCGGGTCGTCAGCGCGTCGGGCACCGCGATGACGACGGCCCGTGCCCCCTTGAGTCCGAGCTGATCGAGCACAGCGGGGAGACCCGCGTCGCCGAGGAGGACGGCGTCGCCGCGCTGGCGGCCGCGCTGGACGATGCGCTGGTCGAGATCCACGGCCGCCCAGCGCAAGCCACGCCGCTCAAGGACAACGGCGATCGCGCTGCCGATCTGCCCGAGGCCGCAGATGACGACGTGGCCGCGGAGCGGCGCGTCGGGCCCGCTCGGCGGGAGCGCAGCAAGCGCCGACGGCGGCAGACGGTCTTGCGCCCAGCGTCCCAAGAGTTTCGCAGCCCGGTACAGCGGCGCAACGAGAATGATGCTGAGCACCGAACCGGCAAGCATCACGTTGAACACGAGGCTAGAGACCGCCCCGAGGTCGAGGCCAACGCGAGCCATCAGAAACGAGAACTCAGCCGACTGGGCGAGCAGCGCCCCGCTCGGAATGGCGACAGCGAGCGGGGCACGCAGCGCCCACGCCAGACCAGCCGTGAGTGCGCCCTTGACGACGACGATGAGCGCCGCCGTGAGGACAACCAGCGGTAGGTAGTTCACGACAAAGAGGGGATCAACCAGCATCCCGACTGAGACGAAAAAGAGCCCGACAAAGAGATCGCGCAGCGGCACCGCCTCGCCGAGGATCTGGTAGGACAAGTCCGATTCGGCGATAACGACACCGGCGACGAACGCCCCAATTGCCAGCGACAGGCCAAACCACGACGCCAGCCAAGCGACCCCAAGCGCGACGGCGGCCACCGAGAGGATAAACACCTCGCGACTCCCGAGCGCGGCAACCCGCAGGAACAGCCGCGGCAGCACCCACGAGCCCACCGGGAGAATGAGCACGAGGAAGAGCGCAGCCCGACCGAGGGCGAGCGCGAGGTCTTCGAGCGGAGTGGCGCTGCCCGTAGCAAGGGCGCTCAGCACGACGACCAGAACAATGGTGCTCAGGTCCTGCACGGTCGACCAGGCGAGGGCGATCCGCCCTTCGGGGGCCCCGCTCGCGCCGCGCTCGTCGAGCACTTTGCTCAGCACCGTGCTCGACGAGTTCGAGAGGACCGCGCCGAAGAACAGCGCTTCGGTCGGCGTCCAGCCCAGCAGGTGGCCAACCAAGGCGCCAATGCCTACCATCGCCGCGACCTGCGCCACCCCGCCGCCAATCGCCAGCCGGCCGACGCGCCGCAAATCACGCAGGGACAGTTGGATCCCGACGGTAAACATCAAGAGGATGATGCCGATGTTGGCGAGCGCCTCGACCGTTTGGACATCGCCGACGACCCCGGGGGTAAACGGGCTGATCGCCACGCCCGCAAGGAGGTAGCCGAGGATGATCGACAGACGCAGCCGGACGGCGAGCGCCGCGCCAACGATCGCGACGGCGAGCGCCAACGCCAGATTGACCAGCAGGCCCGATGCGTCCACGCGCCTCTCTGCCGCGCCGATGTCCCTCTCGCGCTGACGCGAACGGGCAGCACAATGCTACCGGATGACGCGCCGGGATCCCGCGCCTCGCAACTGACAATCGGCGGCATCCGAGGAACCGGAGAGCAGAGGGGAAGGCCCGGCGGGAGCGTGTGTATTCCGAGAGGGCGTCTCTCGCGACGCCCCTCGCTCCATCGCTCCCCGCCGTCAGGCCACTGCGGAGAGCAGGTTGATTCACCGCTCCATTGGCGCGGGCACGACGAAAACCGTCCTAGGAGCCGGCACTATCCACAAACACGGTCGGCGAGTAGAACGTCTCGCCGGAAGAGGACGCTGTGACAAACACCGTCGCCTCTGCTGAGACCGTGCCACCGCAGTTGTCGGCCTGCACCCGGATCACGGTCTGCCCCGCGGTGCTGAACACATAGGTGGCGCTGGACGTGTTCTGCCCGAGGCTCGGCGCTGGCGTCCAGCTGTAGCCAATCGGCAGGGTGGCATCCGCTGGGCTGGGGGCCGCAGAGAACGCGGCCGGCTCATTGACGGCGACATTGCCGGGGCCGCTGATGCTGACACTGGCGAGCGCCGTGGTGCAGCTTGGCTGAACTCCCTGGCCACAGAGCAGTCCCGCGCAGAGAGTCACTTGGTTGCGGACGGTACCGGCGGCCGGCTGAGCCATGACGTTTTGCAGTCGGAGGCCGGGCGCCGTGAGGAGCCCGCCGCCGCCAGAAAGGACGTTCCGCGGAATCGATTCGCCGGCGGCGAAGGCGATGCCGCCGGCCAACAGGCCGAGCAGCACCAAGGGCGCGACCACCAACACCAGCCAGCGACTGCGAGGTAGCGAGCGGATGTGAGGAATCATCACGCGTCTCCCTTGTCACGTCTGGCTAGTTGCATGCCGTCGCCGCCGTACTGCCATTGCTCAGGGCTTGGAGTGAGGCGCCGAAATTGTGAACGCAGATCAGCCCGCCGGTGCCAGTGTGCTTCTGACCTGGGGAGTACCACACTTCGGAGGTCGCGACGCGGATGTTCTGAAAGAATGGGGCACTCCCGGACTCGAACGTGAACGCGCCTGCCGACAAGCCACCTTTGATCGACGAGGAGGTGATTTGTGGGTTGCCGGCGATCGACAAGGAGATCGCGCGAAAGTCGCCACAGATGAAGGAGCCATCGACTTGCGCGACCGAGCGGGAAAGGAACATACCGAAGCCGGTGCCGGTTGCACCGCTGCAGTTGTCGTTGAGATCGGCGTTGGCGAGTCCGGCCACCAGCCGGCTGTTCTCGATTCGTGGGTAGTAGGATTGTATGCCATTGACGTTCGCAAACGCCGAGTTGACGACCGTTGCCCCGTGAGCGCGAAGCACGCTGTTCCTGATCAGCACTTCACCATCGCCGACGTACACCGCGGTATGTCCATTTCCGCCATTGCCACCGGCGGTGGCGTGGACGTTGTCGATCACGGTATTGCGCGATGTGCCAAAGGCGCCCACGGCAATCGAGCTTGCTGTCGCGCCGCTGTTGAACACGGCGATGTCACTCAGCGCCGACCAATCGTTCAGCAAGACGAGCGAGGCGGCGCCGCCGACGGTCGTCGCAGAGATCACACCCGTGATGATCGTCGTCGTCGGCCCAGAGCCCTTGACGTGAACGTATTCAGGAAGTGCAACGGTCTGCGTCTCGGTGTAGGTGCCAGGCGCAACCCAGACAAGGTAGCGGCGGCTCGACGACGCGTTTGTGATGCTCGCTGTCGCCGAATAGACCGACGTGTAGTCGCCACCGCTCTTGGCGACGGTGACGACGTATTGGTAGCCGCCGATCCCGCTCGGTTTGTCGGTGATGCCTGACCACGGAACGCTCTGGGCTTGGAAGGCGTAGGGCACCGACGCAAGGCGTTGACGCGGCAGCGAGGTGAAGCCGCTCCCCGTATCGACGGCGACTCCGAGGTAGCGCGTGGTATCCGAGAAAAACGCGGCGCTGAGTGGCGAGATGCTTCCCAGCAGAACGCTGAAGAAGCCACTGCTCACTTGGACATTGTTCTGCGTCTCTTGCCAAAGCGGCGAGCCGCCAGTAGAGGTCTCGTAGAGCCCGAATCGCAGATTGACGGTTCCGCTGATCGGCTGGCCAGCGCTATCGGAGAGATAGCCTTGGTAGCTCATCAGCCCGGGGGCGCCGCTCTGGGTCACGAAGCCCTGGCCAAACGCAGTGATACCTGCGATAACGCCGACCGTCGTCGCGGCCGCGACGGCGGCAAGAAGGAGAGCGAGACGTAACACGGCGAGACTCCTCTCGTAGCGAGTTTCGCCCCGCGCCGGCCGACTAAGCGGCTCCCGCCCGCTTCTTTTTTGCAGGACGAATAGTTGGCCATTGTAGAGCCATCGCACGATCTGTCAAGCGCTCGACCGCGGGAGGACGCCCGACGCAACACGAGCGACGATCGCGGCTTCGCAGCGATGGCGTGCGAGGTTAGCGGCGGATGTTTTGGAGATCCCAGTCCGGGCGGATCTTCCGGCTGATTTCGCGGAAGTCTTGGCGCAACTCTTCGAGCGTCGGCCGACCCCAGAACCAATAGCCGTTGTAAATCTTGTGGATCGTCAGATCGGGGTAGAGGGTGAAACTATAGGGAATGATCGGGTCGTGACGGGGGTCGGACGTCTCCTGCAGGTCGAGTTGCCGCTGCACCTTGCGCTCGTAGTCACAGAGGAAAGGGAATTCCGCACCGAGGCCGGCGCGAAAGGCGGCGCTCACCTCCGGCGGGTCGACGCTCATCACGAGCAGGTTGGTATACGCGACCTTAATTTCCTTATGGAGCTCGACGAGCCCCCGCAGCTCCTGCTGGCACTTCGGTCACCACCAGCCTCGATAGATGATCAGCGCGAGCGGGTCCTTGCCGGCGAAGTCGCTCAAGCGGCGAAGTGCGCCCGTGTGGTCGGGTACTTCGAAATCCGGAAACCTGCAGCCGACCTGAAGTTGCGGGATCATCCATCCTCCTGCGGGTGGCACATCAAGCGGATCCTAGCACGAGCGCACCGGGCCGCCCTCCCGTATGATTGGTCGTAGCAGCCACCGAGGAGGGGCCGTGCCAAGCTCGCGCGTCCGCCGCGGCGACCACGGGGCGCCGCTCGGCCAGGCCGCCGAAGATTATTTGAAGGCGGTCTACAACTTGCAGGCAAACGGTCAAGAGGCGACGACCTCGGCCCTAGCCGGCGTGCTCGAAATCAGCGACGCCTCGGTGACGAGCATGAGCAAGCGGCTCGCTCAGCTAGGCCTCGTCGTCCACACGCGCTATCACGGCGTCGAGCTGACACCCGCCGGCCGCAAGATCGCCCTCGAGATCGTCCGCCACCACCGCCTGCTCGAGCTCTACCTCGCCGAAGTGCTCGGCTATCGCTGGGACGAAGTGCATGCCGAGGCCGACCGGCTCGAGCATGTCATCTCGGAGGAGTTTGAAGAGCGGATCGACATTCTCCTTGGCCGGCCAACCGTCGATCCCCACGGCGATCCGATCCCGACGAAAGACCTTGAGCTCGTCGAGCCAAGCTTGATTCCCCTCTCCCGGCTCGATCCCGGGCGGCCGGCGGTGATCCAGCGTGTCAGCGACCGTGACCCGGCGTTGCTGCGTTACCTCGCCACGCTCGGCATGTTTCCCAGCGTCTCGGTCGTCGTCCGCGAACGCGCCCCTTTCGGCGGCCCGATTCACCTCCGCCTTGGCGACCGCGAGCATGCCGTCGGGCCTGAGCTCGCCGCGCAGGTCTTTGTCCGCCTCGTCGACGATGAGGAACCGTAGGGCACTCAAGTGCACGTGCGCGACGCCGGCGCTCTCGCATCGCTGCGAAGCACCGCGAAACGCGCGAGCCGCAGCACCGCCGCGCTGATCTCTGCCGTGCGCCGTCGCCGAGCGGCCTTCGTGCGCACCTCCGCTTCGCCGGCGAGGACCACGGAGCAAGGAAGGATGCCGGGAAGGCGCCCGCCCGGACGGCACGCCCGACCAGCAGCAGGTCCGCCCCCGGTTCCGGATGTGGAGGGGCGTGCCGCTGCTACTTGGTCGCGACGCGCATCGGCAGGAAGCTCTTCGGCGTGTAGCTCTCGATCACGTTGCCAAAGACGCGGCGGATCAGGCCGTGGAAGTCTGAATGGACGTAGTCGTCGGCATAGGGCTCGCCGCCGTCATCGCGGCGGGGTGACGTGTTCGGTCGGCGGGGGATATTGGTCGGGAAGTCCTCGACGATGAAGAGTCCACCGGGGCGGAGCAGCCGGTGGGCTTCGCGCACGATGCGCTCGCCGATCGCGAGCGGAACCTCATGAAACAGGATAAAGGCGTGGACGATGTCGAAGGACGCATCGGGGAAGCCGGTCGCCTCGGCGAGCGCCTGCTTGAAGTGCACCTCGAGCCCGATGTCGACGGCGCGTTTGTGGGCGTAGCGCACCATCGGTGCGCCCACATCGATCCCCCACACCTCGGCCTCGGGGTAGCGCTCCTTGAATGCCGTCGCGGCCTGGCCGACCGAACAGCCGAGGTCAAGGATACGCCGGACGAGGCCATCTGCCGGCGCGGGCGACAAGCGCACGAGGGTGCGCTGCACCTGATCGTCGTCATTGCGGCTGAGAAAGAAGATCTTCGTTCCGTAGTGATAGATGTAGCCAGCCAAGGGATCGGCATGATAGTTGCCCGGCTGGATGTGAAACTCCACCGACGCGAAATAGTCGGGATAGACGAACGCGGGATCCCATTGGACGGAGCCCGGGCCGAGGCGATCGTAACGATCGAGCTCGGCAAGCAGCTCGTCTTTGCGCTTGCCGTAGGTCTCGATGACGCCCTGCCACATCATCTCCTGACTGGTGCGATAGAGGCGGCGGTTAACTGGACGAGGTGGCCCCCCGCTCAACATCGTGCGGAGGTCTTCGGCGCTGCCGGGCTGGTGGGTAGTGTCCCACTCGCGCGCCGCGGCCGGGCTCGTGCCCGAAAGAGCATTGAAAATGCGGATGCCCTCGACGAATTCGAGATAGGCTTCATCCTCGCGATCGGTAGCAGCGGGCATCGTGCCCACGAAGCCGCGGTCCATCCATCCTCCCGGCGGTCGTGCTGGCGCCATTGTACTCGCCAGTCGGCCCGTCGTTGGACGGTCATCTGGACATCGACGAGAAGTACGGCGAGCGTACAATGAGAGCAGTTTGAGCGCGCCGGGAGGGTTCCGTGCATTTCAGCCTGTACATCAACCCGCAAACGAGCGGTCCCGACGACGACCTGAAGGTGATTCGCGCCGTCACGCAGCACATCGAGTATGCCGACCAGAATGGCTTTGACGCGGTCTATCTCACCGAGCACCATACGACCGGCTACAACGCCTTCGCCGATCCATTTGTGTTTGGCGCGTATCTGGCGAACCGAATCCGGCGGATGACGCTGGGCTTTTCGGTGGCGGTGCTGCCGTTCCATCACCCGCTGCGTTTCGCCACCCACTGCAATTTGCTCGACAACTTCTACGAGGGGCGATTCATCGCTGGCTTCGGCACCGGGAACAGCCCGCTCGAATATGAGGCGTTCGGCATCCCGCTGGACGAAAAACGCGAGATCGTCAACGAGGCGATCGAGGTCGTGCTCGGCTGCTGGCGGGGCAACTATGAGCATCACGGCAAGTACTTCAATGTCAAAGTGGAGCGGATTATCCCCGCGCCCTACACCAAACCGCACCCGAAAGTGACCCGCGCTGTCACCAGCGACGAGTCGCTCGTCGACACGGCCCGCCGGGGCTGGCCGGTGCTGCTTGGCCGCTTTCCGGAGCAGCGCATCAAACAGTATGTCGACCGCTACCGCGAGGTGTTGGAAGCGAGCAATCATCCGGACGACGTGATTCGCTCCTGCCTCGATTGGGTCACGGTGCTAAAACTGGTCTACCTCGCGGAGAGCGAAGAGCAGGCCTACGAGGAGCTGCGGCCGTCGCTCGTGCGCTATTTGATCCAAGCAGCGAAGGCGAACTCGTCCGACTACATCCTCGAGGAGCAGGCGAACGAGCAGGCTGACGAGTTCATCGCTCGCGCGATGCTCGTCGGGACGCCCAAGCAGGTGGCTGAGCGGATCGAGTCGTACGCGGCCGTCGGCGTCAGCAACATGATGATCTGGACCGCATTCGGGTCGATGCCCCACGAGCAGACGGTGCGGACGTTGCGGCTATTCGCCGAAGAGGTGATGCCGCACTTCCAGCGCGTCCCAGCCGGCGTGCGCTAATCCATCCCCACACGAAGAAAGGGACACCGATGGACAAACGATTTGCCTCGCTGGCAGCCGTCTGGGTCGCCCTCGGCGTGCTGACGGTGCTTCTTCCTGTCGCGCCCACCGGTGCGCAACAAGGCGGCCAGTGGTTTGTTCCGCTGGCCCAGGTAAGCGGCGGAGCGGCGCCATCTCCGACGCCGACGACCGTCGCGCCGACTCCGACCGTGCCGCCGGCCAGCGGCGCTTGGGCGCCCGTCCCGAACACGCCGGCCGGGGTCGCGCTCTTCGCCGTCTCAAGCGCCGGCGGGCGCGCCTTTTGGGCGGTGGGCTCAGGCGGAACCGTGCTCCGTTCGACTGATCTCGGGGCAACGTGGACCTCGGTCAATGCCGGGACAAGCGCCGATCTCTACGGTGTCCGCTTTATCGATGAGCGGACGGGGGTGATCGCCGGCGTCGGCGGCACCATCCGGCGGACGACGGACGGCGGCGCGAGCTGGTCGACTCCGACCGGCGGCGGGGGCAACCTCGGCTTCATCTGGTTCGCGACGAACCAAGTGGGTTACATCGGCGGCGATGGCGGCACCATCCTGAAGACGACGGACGGCGGCGCAAGCTGGACGCGTCAGAACAGCGGGTTCGATCGCGACATCACCGGTATCCATTGCATCAGCGCAACGAACTGCTGGGCATCGGGCAGCAGCGATGGCGGCGGCGTGGTCTTGCAGACAACCGACGGCGGCGCAAGCTGGCAGCGCGTCGGCGACAACACCGGCTTCACACCGCTCGGGGCGGTCTGGTTCCTCAACGGGCGAACCGGGGTGGTGGGCGGTGATCCGAACTTTGCCACCGGCCAGAGCAATATCTGGCGGACAACCGGCGGCGGCTCAAGCTGGACGCGCACGCCGACCGACATCTTCGGTCCTGCTGTCACCGGGTTCGCCTTCATCACCGAGACGGTCGGCTGGGCGTCAGCCGAGGAGCGAATCGTCCTTCAGACGACGGACGGCGGCGCAAGCTGGTCGACGGTTCTGCAGCAGCTCAAGACACCCGGCCAGAATCGCTGGCTCCACGCCATCGCCGCCGCGCCGAACGGCAGTGCCGTTGCGGTGGGGGCGGTCTATCCGGCGGATGGCAGCTTCACCCCGCTCGAATCGATCATCGTCCGCCGGCAGTAAGCGGAGGCGCCCCTGCTCGGGGCTCCTCAGTCACCCCGCGCCAGAGACCCGCAGGAGCCAGTCACGGGGGGTCCTGCCTCCCAGTTGGGCAAGTTTCCCCTGCCCTCCATCGCGCGTGCGCCGTTGAGCAGGTGCGCGCGCCGCGCCGAAGCGAGCATCGGGAAGGAGAGCAGTTAGGCGGCCGGCCGCAAGTCGCGTGACACGAGGCGGACCCGGCGCTGCCCGGCGTCGCTGCGCTTCTCGCGCCAGCGTCCGTTCTTGCGACGCGAACGCGGTCGCCACCCACCACCGGGAGCGCGGACGAGCGGCCCGGTCGGTCCATTCGGCATAGTCGTGCTCCTTAACTCTACATAATTGTAGAGCCAAGAGGAAGCGGCCCGCCACAAGACCGTGGGGCGACGCGGCGCTCACGAGCACGATCGGAGGAGGCTTAGGCCGGCTCCGCCACCTCGTCGAAAATCAGCTCGCACTCGTCGCGCTCCATCGCCACCTCGAAGACATCGGCCGGGCGATGCTGGGCGATAAGTGCTTTGAACTCTTCGCTCTCCATGAAGGCGTGCGCCTGCTCGTAGCTCTCCCAAGCGCTTTGGTAGAAGTAGAAGCGCGGATCGGTCCGGCTGTGGACCAGCGAGCGCTTGATGAAGCCCGGCGCTTTGCGCTGGAGCTGGCCTTCGGCGATCTTCCAAGCTTCGTACTGGGCATTGCCGCCCGGCTGTACCGTCGCTTTGACATGCAAGATCCACATCTGCGTGCGTCCTCCGCGGTGGGGTAGCGAGATTGTCGCACGGGGTGGCCCGGCACGCTCGGCTGGCGCACGCGTTCGTGCCAACCGCCGTGTGCTCGGGATGACAAGCGACGTCTGCCGCGGCCTTCACGGCTTGTGAGATCGGCTAATGCGCCAACGCGGCGGGCGCGAGGTCCGTGCGCTCGAGCTCCAAGGCCCGGCGAGGGGGCATCCGCTCTTCATGGGTCTGCGCCCCCACCGCCATGGACAGGACGACAGGGCCTGCTTCCGGCCCGGCCGGTTGCAGCAGGCGGGCGATCCGACCGTATGCTTGCGGCATGGATTTACAGCGCGTCTACTGGAGTTGGGAACAAACCCCGGACCTGCTGCGGCCGTCTGCGCCGGCGGCCGCCGCCATTCTCGGCATGGCGTGCCGGCCGATCGCGACCGACCGCCGGCAGGACGGCCAATTGATTGTTGTCATCGGCTGCTGGCTGCCGGGCTACGAGCAGTCCTTTCGTGACGAGGCGGTGCAGGCGTACCTGACGAATGCGCTTGAGACGGCGGTGGGCGAGCCGCTCGTCGTCGAGCTCGTGGACTGGCCAGTGGGCATGATCGCCGACGACTCGCCCGAGGTGGCTCGGGCGCACGAACTCATCGCTCGGGGTGGTGACCGCCTGTTCACCATCCCCCCGCCCAGTCCACTCGACAGCGAGGCGCTCGACGATGAGCTTCGCGCCGAGCTGGCGAAGTGCGAATCGGTGCTCGACCGGCTGCTGTTCGCCCGGCTGCTCGACGCCGGGCTCCGGCCGGTTTGTCAGTACCGCATCGGTGCGGTGCGGGTGGATTTCGCCTTTCCGTCGGCGCGGCTCGGCGTCGACGTTGAAGGGTGGACACCGCGTCCGGGCGCAGCCCAAGAGCGCGAAGCCGAGATGCTCGGGCATGGCTGGCGCTTCCTCGCGTTCTATGGCCGCGAGATCTACGAGGACGCCGCTGCTGCCGCCCACCAGATCGAGCGCATCGCCGGCAGGCGCGCCCGCCGCTAAGGCTCAGCCGCGAGGCGAGCGGACGCCGCCCACCGGCAGGGAGACCACCCGTCCGCCGACGATCATCACCTGAGCCTCACTCGCCTGCCGGCTGCCGTCGGTCGCGCCGAGGGTGATGGTGTGGGCGCCGGCTGAGGGCGACGACCACGAGGGCCGCCGTGAGCGACACGATGGTGGCGGGCGGCCCTGCCGAGCAGGCTGAGCGCCGCTCCCGCTGCGGCTGACCACCATCCGGCACGAAGAGACAGAGCGGCCATCGTACCTCCACGAGGCTTCCCTCTGAGGAGCGTGAGACCTGACGAGTCCGACGGCCCGCCTGCCGGGAACGGGCAAAGGGCAACCCAAACATCATTCCCCATTCGTCGCATGGTGGGTGTGTGTTGGATCACTCGCGGAGGGTGCTATTCGGTGTACTGTAGGCGTCACGGTCGCCGGCCACAGTCGCGGGGCGCACACGGGCTGCCCCGATCCACGCCGGCCACAGGAGGAGACCCATGGACGCTCGGCGATTGTTCCTTGGAGGTGCCTTCGGGCTTGCCGCCCTCGCGGTGGGCATGCTGTTGGGATCGACCTTGCCGGCGCTCGCCGCGCCCACGGGAGTCGTCTTGGCCGCGCCGGCCGCTGACGGCTTCACCTATCAAGGGCGCTTGACGAACGCCGTCGGGCAGCCCGTCGCGAACGGGACGTACAGCATCACGCTGACCGCCTACGAGACGGCAACCGGCGGTACGCCGATTGCCACCTTCGCGAGTCCGGCAACGCAGGTGATAAATGGATTGTTCACCATCGTGGCGACGGGCTTCGCCGGCATCTTCGACGGACGGGACGTTTACATCGGCGTGACGGTCGGCAACGACCCTGAGCTGGCTCCTCGCCAGCGGGTGACGCCGGTGCCATATGCGTTCAGCCTGCGACCGTCGGCGGTTATCTCGGGTGAGGCCCCGGGGTTCGGCAACGCCATTCTGACGATCCGCAACAACACCCTCGTCACCGAGCCGGGCAATTCGCTCTACGCCTCGGCGGTGCATGGCACGGCGATCTCGGGCATTGCCGATGGAACGGGTGCGCCGGGCAGCGGCTTCCGGATCGACACCGGCAGCGGCGTCTATGGCTTCTCGAACAGCCTGAATTACACCCGGACAGCCGGGGTCGAAGGCTACGGCATCAACACCACGGGGGTGCGCGCTGTCAGCTTCGCGACGCCGGCACAGCAGCCGGGCGCAGCGGGGTTGCTCGCCATCGGCGGCTCGCCCGGCAGTCAGTCGATCGCCATCCGCGCCGCCGGCAGCGGCCGCATCCAGAGCACAGCGAGCAGCACCATCTGGGCGAACGGCATGTCGGCGGTTTCCGAGCTGCCAGATGACATGACGATGTACGTCAATTCCGCCGAGCTGGGCGGGATCTTCATTCGGCCGACGACCGTCGGGGCGCTCCACTACATTCAGATCCCGATCGACCTGCCGGGCCAGTTGTATGGGCAGAACACAACAGTGAAATCGGTCAAGGTCTTCTACCGCTCGTCCAGCAGCAGCACGTTCATCGACTCGACCTACGTGCTGAACACCGCCGACACGTTTACGTCCAACATCATGCTGTTCGACGGCACCAACCGGAATGCGACGACGGACAGCTCGTACACGCTGACGCCCGCCACGCCGCCCTCGCTCAGCAACACCGTCGGCGGGGTCACGATCCGGCTCGGGTTGAGCTACCCCACCGTCGGCTTTGGCTCCGAGTACATCAAGCTCGGCGGCATCGCCATCGAGCTCGGGCACGAATGACGGAGTCCACAATGAAGGGACGAACCGCCTTTCTCTTCGGTGCCGTTGCGCTCGGCATCGTGCTGACAGCCCCGCGCCCCGGGCTGGAAGGTTCCGCGTGGCGCGAACCCATTTGGAGTGTCATCAGTGGCGGCGGCGGCCGCGCTAGCGGTGCAACCTACGCCGTGGATGTGGTCATCGGCCAGCCCTTCGCCGGGCCGACGACGAGCACGAACCGCAGCGTGTTCGCCGGCTTCCTGCAGAACTTCGGCCTCGAAAGCCTCACACAGTTCGCACCATTTCTCTCGAAGAACACGTCGGGCGGGTGAGGAACTCTTCCCCTGCCTCGTGATCTCGGGCGAAGGGCGCCCACTGCTCCAAGCTCTTGGGGCGGTGCAGGCGAGGACGCGCCGAGCGTCGCGGCCTTCGCCCCCGCACAGAAAAGCGGCGGACCAGCTGGTCCGCCGCTTCGGCGTCTCGCGGCGCGGGCGGGGTCACTCGATTTTGTAGACCTCGTCGTAGGTGAAGAACGCGGGGTTGTCCCAGACGAACCCGCGCACCTTGGCGCTGGTGATGTGGAAGACCGACGAGATGATCAGGTGGATGTGGGCGACGTCGTCGTAAAAGACGCGGACGGCTCGGCGCATCAACTCGCCGCGCTTGGCCACATCTGGCTCGCCATTCGCCTGCTGCATCAAGCGGTCGAACTCGGGATTGCACCACCAGTGCAAGGCGTTGTTGCAGCTATAAAGGCCTTGAGCGTGGCTCATGAAGCCGTTGGTGTCGCTCGTCGACTGGATGAAGATATCGCCCTTCACTTGGCCGTTGCGACCGTAGTACTTATCGAGGAACGCGGCCAGTTCATAGGGCGTCACCGCGGCTTCGACGCCAACTTCCTTCAGGTCGGCTTGGATGGCGGTAGCGATGTTCGGGTTCACCGTTTGGGGCGTGAACTCGATGCCGACCGGCAGCTTGAAGCCGTTGGGGTAGCCTGCTTCCGCGAGCAGACGCTTCGCCATCGCCGGGTCGTAGACCGGCTTGATGTCGTCGTTCCAGCCGGGGCTCCCGGGCACCGACAGTTGGCCAGTTGCGATGGCATAACCCTTGTAGAGGTTCTTGGCGATCCCTTCGTTGTTGACCGCGTAGTTAAGCGCCCAGCGGACGCGCTTGTCTTGCAGCGGCGTGTCGCGCATCTTCATCTCGGGCTGGGAGAGCAGTGCCGAGATGTTGCTCGTGGTGCGGTACTCCACCTTGGCATCGGTGCGAGCGATTTGCTCGACGATGTCCGGGCTGAGGAGGCCTTGAATGGCGTCGAGCTCGCCGGTGCGCAGACCGCTTGCCATCTGCGTCTGCTCGGTGATCGAGCGGATCGTCAACTCCGTCGCGATCGGCTTGCGATAGGGATGCTCGGTGGCGCGCTTCTTAAAAATAGCAATGTCGTTCGCCCGGAACTCGACCAACTCGTAGGGTCCGGATCCAATCGGCTTGACGGCGAACCCGTTCTTGCCAACCGCGTTGTAGTAGTTCTTGGGCATAATCCAGGCGTAGAGCAGACCGGGAACGACGCTGGCATCCGGCACCCGAGTGGTCACATCGACCGTGTAGTCATCGACCATCTTCGCGCCAGTTAGGTTCGTCATCTGCGACATCTGGGGCATCCGTGTCTCGACGATCAAGTTCAAGGTGAACTCGACGTCGGCAGCGGTCAGCTTGTCGCCATTCGAGAACGTCAGGTCGCGGCGAAGGGTGAAGCGCCACGTCGTCGGGTCGGGCTGGGACCAGCGCTCAGCGGCGCGGGGCTGAACGTTGTACTTTCCGTCGACCCAAACCATCGAATCGTAGATGGCGCTATAGAGCGCGATATTGGATGCAGACGATTCCGGGCTGAGCGTGGCCGGGAGCCCAATTTGGGCGACGCGGAGAGTTTGGTTGGCGGCACGGCGCTCTTGGGGCTGCTGTGCGCCGCCGGTCTGCGCCGGCGTGGTTTGGGGCGCCGGCGCGCACGCCGCAGCGACGAGCGCCGCGACCGCGAGCAGGCCGCCAAGACGACGAACCATACGGTCCTCCTTGCGTTCTCTCCTCGATCACCGGGGACAGGGGTTCGAGGCGGGCTAGAACTCCGCGCCGGGAAAACTGTCGTGCGGAACACCGGACGCTCAATGCTGTATATCGCTCACCGCGCTAGGCTGTCAACGATTTTTTCGTCGCTAGAAGATCGCGATCGGGTTGACGGGCGACCCGGTGCCCCGTTCTAAGATCAGCGGCGCGATGACGAGCTGAAACTCCCAGCGCCCCCGTTCGGCGCACGCCGTCGCGAGCGCCTCCAGATCGGCGTTGTCGAGCAAATGCAGCCCAATGGCCACGATCCCGACGGTGTGAATGGGCAGCCCTTGGGGAGCTTCAAAGCCGGAAGGAGTGCAATCGCTGTAGTTGTCGCCGCCGAGAATCGCGATCTTCCGTTCGTGCAGCCAAGGGAGCGTCGTCCACTCGAGCCCGGCGAGCGGCAACATCGGGACCGGACCGGGGATCGGCGGGGGCGGCGGGGCGCCGGCTCGTACCCGGGCATGCCGGCCGGTGCGCACCAGCAGGAGATCCCCTTCGCCGACGGTGACACCTTCGGCCTGCTCGGCGCGTTCGAGATCCTCGACGGTGATCGCCTCGCCCGGCTCCAGCCAGTCCACGCCACGCAGCCGCGGAATGTCGAGGAGCACGCCGCGGCCGACGATCCCGCCGCGCACGGTGTCGATGGAGCCTGCGCCTGCGCCGCGCGCCGTCACCTTCGACGCCGGCACGCCGTTGAACATTCGGCCTTTGTAGAAAATGTGGCAGAGCGCATCTAGGTGCGTGATCGTCGGGCCGTGCGGCGCAAGGGCGAACCAATCGGTCGACCCGCTCGCGTTGTCGAGGTCGCCGTCGCTCAACATATGATGAAGAACGGGAAAGGGGTTCTGCGGCCCTGGTGTGGTCGCGAGGGGCAGGGCGCACGAAACCGCGACACCGTCGCGCACGAGGGAGGCGGCGCGACGAACGTGCTCCGGCCGCAGAAAGTTCAGTGCGCCGCGCTGGTCGTCCGGTCCCCAGCGTCCCCAATTCATGCACCGCTTGAAGAGGTCGTCGAGCGCTGCCTGCGAAAGGGAACGAGCCTGGGCCATGGTCTTCCTCCGCGCCTAGCATAGCAGTCCCCTTTGTCGGAGCGTGCTACCCTCCCCCCGATGCTTCGCTCGGTCATCGCCACCCGCTATGTCACTCCGCTGCGTGAGGGAGGATCGCTTCCCGGCCTCGTCGAGGCAGATGACGACGGGCTGTACGTCGTGAAGTTTCGCGGCGCAGGCCAAGGGCCGAAGGCGCTGATCGCCGAGCTGATCGCCGGCGAGATCGGCCGGGCGCTCGGCCTGCCGGTGCCCGAGCTCGTCTTCGTCGATCTCGATCCGGCGCTCGGCGCTGCCGAGCCGGATTTCGAAGTGAAGGCCCTGCTCGAACAGAGCCCCGGCCTCAACCTCGGGATCGACTTTCTGCCAGGCTCGCTTCCCTTTACGCCGGCAGTCCGTCCCGGCCCAGACCCACGCCTTGCTGCCGACGTCGTCTGGTTCGACGCGCTGGTGACGAACGTCGATCGGACCCCGCGCAACCCGAACCTGCTGATGTGGCATGGCCGACTCTGGCTGATCGATCATGGCGCGGCGCTCTACATTCATCACACGTGGCACGAGCCGGCCGTTCACGCTCGCCGGCCGTTCGCGCCAATCCGCGATCATGTCTTGCTTCCCTTCGCCAGCTCGATCGAGGAGGCGGACGCGCGGCTCGCGCCACGTCTCGACGAAGCTACCCTCGCGGGGATCGTCGCCGCCGTCCCCGACGAGTGGCTCGCCGGCCATGAAGCCGCCGACCCGGCCGAGCGACGCGAGGCGTATCTCGACTACCTGCTGGCGCGCCTCGCACCGCCACGCTCCTTTGTGCTGGAGGCCGAGCGTGCCAGAACGTAACGTCTTCCAATATGCTGTGCTGAAGGTGGTGCCCTCGATCGAGCGGGGCGAGTGCTTTAACGCTGGGGTGGTGCTGCTCTGCCGGCCACGCCGCTTCCTCGGCGCCCGCACCTGGCTCGATCGCCGATGTCTCGCTGCGCTCGCGCCGGCGTGCGATCCCGCTCGCGTCCAAGGGTATCTCGACGCCTTGGAGCGCATTGCCGCCGGTGATCCAGAGGCCGGGCCGATCGCCCGCCTTGATCCCGCCGAGCGATTTCATTGGCTCGTCTCGCCCTCAAGCACGATCGTTCAGCCCGGCCCGGTGCACAGCGGCCTCTGCGATGACCCGGCAGCGACGCTCGATCACCTCTTCGCGACCCTCGTCCAACGCCCGGCCACCGCGCCCGAACCGACCACGCCACCGCCTGCGCCGCCCTGAGCCGCAGCGAGGAGGGAACACCATGGAGTATTTGAAGCAGGCCCGTAAATCTCGCCAAGCCAGCCGCGAGGCGGTCGCCAGCCGCGTTGCCGAGATGCTGGAACGAATTCGCCGCGAAGGCGAATCCGCGGTGCGCGCCTTCTCGCGCGAGCTCGACGGCTGGGATCCTGCGCAGTTCCGCGTGTCCGACGAGGAGATCCGCGCCGCCCGCCAGCGACTGCCCCAATCGGTTATCGAGGATATCGACTTCTGTCAGCGCCAGGTTCGTCGGTTCGCCGAGGCGCAGCGCGACAGCCTCCGCCCGTTCGAGATCGAGACCGAGCCTGGCGTCGTTCTCGGCCAGACATTGATCCCGATCGCCAACGTCGGGGCCTACATTCCCGGCGGACGGTATCCACTGGTCGCCTCAGCGCACATGAGCATTCTCACCGCCAAGGTTGCCGGAGTGGACCGGGTGGTCGCCTGCACGCCGCCCGCCCGCGACGGAATCTATCCGGCGACACTCTATGCGATGGCGGCGGCCGGCGCAGACGAGATCTACTGTCTCGGCGGCGTCCAAGCCCTTGGAGCCATGGTGTATGGCACGTCCGAGATTGCACCGGTCGACTTCTTGGTTGGACCGGGGAACGCCTACGTTGCCGAGGCGAAACGCCAACTGTTCGGCGAGGTCGGGATCGACCTGCTCGCTGGCCCGACCGAAATCATGGTGATCGCCGACGAGAGCGCTGATCCGGTGATCGTCGCGGGCGACTTGCTCGGCCAAGCCGAGCACGGCCCGGATTCGCCGGCCGTGCTGATCACCCGCTCGCGAGACCTCGGGAACGCCGTCATCGCCGAGGCGAGCCGCCAGCTCGAAACGCTCCCCACCGCCGAGGTCGCCCGCGCCGCTTGGAACGACCTCGGGGAGGTGATCTACGCCGAGAGCGACGAGGAGGCCGTCGCCCTCGCGAACGACTGGGCGCCCGAGCACCTAGAAGTGCAAACGCGTCATCTCGACTGGTATCAGGCGCGGTTGAAAAACTACGGCTCCCTCTTTCTTGGCGAGCATTCAACGGTTGCCCATGGGGATAAGACGATCGGCACCAACCACATCTTGCCGACCGGCCGGGCGGCGCGCTACACCGGTGGCCTCTGGGTTGGCAAGTTTCTCAAGACGGTCACCTATCAGCGTGTCGATCGCCGGGGCGGCGAACTGATCGGGCCGGTCTGCTCGCGCCAATGCCGCCTCGAAGGGATGGAAGCCCACGCGGTTTCGGTCGATCTGCGCTTGGAAAAATACGCGCGGCGCTGAGGGCCGCCCCAGCTACCACACCGGCCAGCGGGTGAAGGGCGCGACTTCGTCGCCGAGCTCGGCCCGGGCGGCAACCTGCACCATCATCCGGTTCGCCTCGAGCACCACTTCCTCCTCGTCCCAGCGGAGATGGCGGCCGCCGCGGACGATCGCCTCGCCCGCGACATAGACGCTCTCGACTTCGGCGGGAGACGCGGCCAGCACGATGTTCGAGAGCCGGCCGGTCGGCGGGTTGAGCGCCGGCCGACGCGTATCGAGCAGGATGAAGTCGGCCGCCTTGCCAACCTCCAACGAGCCGATCTCCGTTTCGCGATGCAGGGCGCGCGCCCCACCGAGCGTGCCAAGCTCGATTGCTAGCTCCGGCGAGCCGAAAGAGGGGTCGAGGTGGTGCACGCGCTGAACCAGCAGGCTGACCTTCATCAGCTCGAAGAAATTGTGACTGTCGTTCGGCTGGTCGATGCCGAGGCCGAGGCGAACGCCCGCTTCGAGCAGCGCGCCCAGCGGCGCAACGCCGGAAGCGATCAGCATGTTGTCGACCGGGCAGTACGCGACGCCGGCGCCGCGGCGCGCGAGGGCGGCAATCTCCTCACCGGACAGCCAGACCGGGTGAAAGCCGAGGAAGCGCGAGTCGAGCACGCCCCAGTCGTCGAGCAGCAGCAGCAGCGGTCGGCCGAAGCGTTCGACTGCGTGCTCGGCCGCCTCCCGGCTATAGGAGATGTGCATCGCAAAGTGGACACCGCGCGCCCGGCTCCAGCCGGCGAGCGCCTTGAGCAGGTCCTCTTCGACGCGGTGGAGCGCCTGCGCCTCGGCGCCGATCTCGATCCGGTCGCTCGACCAGCGGGCCGTGAGCCGATCGAGCTCCTCGAGTGCCCGGTCGATCGAATCGTGGTAGCGCGGATCGAGGAAGTCGGTGCGGTTTTGCGAGGCACGGGTGAACAGGCAGCGGGCGCCCGATTCAGTGATGGCGTGCAACGTGCCGTCGAGCATCTCCTCCTTGCCGGCGAGTGCCGGTTGGCTATCGGCGAAGGTCGTCACGCCCGACTTTTGCATCTCAAGGATCGCGAGGCGGGCACCGGCGTAGCAGGCCGCTTCGTCCATCGCCTGACGCAGCCGAGTGGAGATCATCGCGGCCGCCGACCCGCCGACGTTCACGAAGCGGTCGGCACCGACGCCGCGGACGTACCCGCCGATCAGGTGGCTGTGGGCGCTGATGAAACCGGGAAGCACAACACGCTCGCTGGCATCGATCGTCTCATCAGCAGTCAGGTCGCAGTCGGCATCTCGACCAACAGCGACGATTCGGCCGTCCTTCACCGCGAGGTAGCCGCGTCGAAAGACCCGCCGCTCTGGATCGACGGTGATCGTCAGGCCGCCACGAACGAGCAGATCGACGTGTTCGGGCATGGGTTCCTCCTTCCACGCGGCTGCAGCATAGCGCGCTATGATGGCCAGCGCGGAGGGGGAGCATGAAGCTCAGTATCGGAACGACGCTCTGGCGAACCCAAGCCGACGGCGACACGCGGCCCAAGCACATTCTGGAGGACTGGCACAGCGAGATCGAGCACTTGCTCTGGCAGGCGCGGATGGCCGATGTTGGCGGCTTCGAGAATCTCTGGCTGACCGAACATCATTTCTCGCATCACTCCTCGGCCAGTGCGCCCTCGGTCATTCTTGCCGCGATGGCATCGATCACCCGCCGTATTGGCCTCGCCTACGGGATCGCCCTCTTGCCAATGCACCACCCGGTCTTGCTGGCGGAAGAGATGATGTGGGTCGACCACCTCAGCAAGGGCCGGCTGGTAGTTGGCGTCGGGCGCGGGCATACCAACATCGAGTTTGCCGCCTTCGGCGTAACCCACGAGACCGAGCGCGACTCCTTCGTCGAAGCGCTCACGATCATCACGACGGCGTTGCGCGGCGAGCCGGTCGAGTTCCAAGGCAAAATCTGGAAGACACCCTTCCTTTATATAACGCCAGGACCGTACCAGCGACCAAGTCCGCCGCTCCATATGGTGACGACTTCCGACTGGTCGATGCGTCAAGCAGTGGCGTTTCGAGCCGCGCCGATCTTGGGGATCGACGCGCCAGCGGTGCTCAAGCAGCAGATGGAGACCTTTCGGGCGTTGTGTGTCGAAGCTGGGCTGCCGGAGGAGACGATCGAGGATCTCGCCGGCCGGGCCAAGTGCACCCGCAAGATCTCGGTCTCCGACAGCCGCGCCGAAGCAGAGGAAGAGGTGTACCGCGGGATGGCCGAGGCAGACGAGGCGTGGTTCCGCTACTCCAAGGCGGTGGGAGACCGCTCCTTTTTCGACCCTTGGACGCCCGCCACGGCGGACTCATTCCGCGACGGATGGAAGTCCTCGACGCCAGGCAAGGACCTTGCCCACGTTATCAGCGGGACGCCCGATGACGTCGTGGACGCGCTGCGCGCCTTGGAAGAAGAGACGGGCATTCGCCATGTCTCGACCGGTGTTTCGAACCACGGAATGCGGCGCTCGTTCGCCGAGAAACAGATGAAGCTCTTCATCGAGGAGGTCATTCCGCGCCTCAGCTAGGCCGGACGGACTCCAGCGGTTTGGTATACTGACCCTCGCCCAGTCTTCCACGCTGCCCGAAAGGACCGAATGACGCCGTATACGCTGCTGGTGTCGCTGCATATCCTGCTCATCGTCACCTGGCTGGGGATGGACATCGGCCTGTTCACCAGTTCGTTTTGGGTCCGAAACTCCAAGCTGTCGCCAGAGACCCGCTTGGCGATGGGGCGATTCGGCGGATTGATGGACATGGGGCCGCGCTCCAGCCTCGTGCTGATGCTTGGCGTTGGCATCCTCCTTTCCTACTACGGGGGATGGGCCCTCGGCTGGCTGCCGCAACCGGTGATCTGGCTGATCATCGCGCTGCTGCTCGTCTGGCTGTGGGCGATCTGGCAGCAGTACCTCGCCGTCCACGACGCCTCCGCGGGGCACGACATCGGCCGGCGCGTGGTTTTCATGCGCCAGTTCCGCACCTTCGACATGTATCTGCGCCTCGCGATCGCCATGGTGATGATCGGCCTCGGCGTCGCTAGCTTCTTCAACCTCCTTGGCCAGACCTATGGCTGGCTGAACACCAAGTTCATCCTGTTCGGGATCATCCTGCTGAACGGGGTCGCCATCCGCTTCGTCTCCGACGACTTTCCCATCGCGCTCGGTGAGATCGTCCGGCTCGGCTCGACGCCCGAACGCGAGCAGCGCCTGAATCGCGCCCTTTCGCGCGCCTATCCGTTCGTCCTCTTCCTGTGGAGCTTGATCGTCGTGCTGCTGGTACTCGGCGTCACCAAGCCGTTCTAGTTCGGTAGGTTCGGGCGCCCTGCCTCGGCCGGGGCCGGCTGGCGCCTCACCCGGCTGAGGGGCTAAGCGACGTTTCCACGGCGCCTTTCCCACTCCGGCGATAGGCGGGACGATGAAGGCAGTTTACGTACGAGAGTTTGGCCCGATCGAGGCAATGGAGATCGTCGATCTGCCGGTGCCAATGCCGGGGCCAGGGCAAGTTTTGGTCCGCGTGAAGGCGTCCGGTATCAACTTTGCCGAAACGCGAATGCGCGCCGGCGACTATGGCGGGCAGACGGTTCCCTTCGTGATGGGCATGGAATCCGCCGGAATTGTCGAGGCGGTCGCGCCGGACGTGACGGCCTTCCGGCCCGGAGACCGCGTGTTTGGGCGGGCGCGTGGCTCCCACGCCGAGTTCGTCGTCTTCGACGTGGCGCATCTCATGCCGTTGCCGGATCGGCTCAGCTTCGAAGAGGGCGCGGCGATCCCGGTCGGCTGGCTGACCGCTTGGCACGGCCTGATCACGCTCGCCGAGGTCCAACCGGGACAGCGTGTCCTGATCGAAGGGATCGCGAGCAGTGTCGGAAGCGCGGCGCTCCAAATCGCTCGCTGGCGTGGCGCATGGGTGGCTGGCACCGCCAGCCGTGACGAAAAGGTCGCCAAAGCGATCGAATGGGGTGCCAATGCCGCCTACAACTATCTCACCGACGATGTGCCAACGCGCCTCCGCGAGGAGACCGGCGGCCACGGCGCCGATGTCAGTATGTTGACGATCGGCGGCGAGCAGGGCGCAAAGACGGTGGCCGCGATGGGCGAGGACGGCACGGTGCTGCTGTTTGGAAGCACCGGCGGCCGGACGATGCCCCTCGATCTCAATATCGGCGCCCGCAATCTCCGGCTGCTGAGCTTCAGCATCACCTCGAGCAAGCGCTTCCTGCCCGAGACGATGGAGACGTTCAAACGCGTCGCGATCCCGCTCTTCGCCAACGGGCTGTTTAAGCCGGTGGTCGATCGGGTGCTGCCGCTCGACCACGTCTACGAGGCGCACCGGCTGGTCGCGGACCGATCTCATTTTGGGAAGATCTTGCTCCGCGTGCCGTAGGGCGGCACGAGGCGAACCACGCGAACGGCTCGACTTGGGGCGACGGCCCAGCCTGGGGAGGACGCGCTGCGGGGGGTTGCTATCCTCCTGCCGTCGAACCGCCCGCTGCCGGCGGTGACGCTGGCCGATCTGCCTGCCACGTCCGGCTGCTGGTGAGCGGGTGGCGATCGGCGGACGCTGCAGCCATTTGGTTGCTGTTCCCCCGGCGACTACCGCGTCATCCTCACCGTGCTTGCGCTCGAGGACAGCGGGGTCCCCGCGTCCGATGCCCGTTCGACCGGATAACCTCGTGCGACAACGGCAGCGCTGAAACGCTCCTTCGCCGCCGCCGGTATTTTCTCCGGCGATGAGCTTCGGACGCCAGCTACGTCCTCAGGATGACGGCCTCGTGCGCCTACGCCCCGGGGATGAGCGCGAAATGTCACCACCGGCTGGATGTTGCGGCTCGCCGCCGTCCCTATGCTTGCCGGGACAGAGTGTCGGCAGGAGGCGCGTTGATGGTGAGTGGATCCTCGTCCGACGGTCGGGTGAGCGGCCGTCGGAGGAGATGGCGGCTGGTGGCAGGGCTCCTTGTGAGCGTGGGTAGCAGTGGGGGTTGGGGCGAGCCTCCTCATTCCGCGGCTCATGCCGCAAACGGCGACGCCAACCATGCAGAGCGCAACCGTGCAACGCGGGGCCATCGCTCAGACGGTGATGATGTCGGGAAGTACGGCGCCGGGTGGACAAGCGAACCTCTCGTTCGGCACGAACGGCCGGCTGGCAGAGGTGTTTGTCAAAGTTGGAGACGAGGTGACAGCCGGCCAGCCGCTGGCGAAGCTCGACACGGGAGACCTCGAGCTGGCGCTTCGCCAAGCGCGAGCCAGCCTCGCCTCAGCACAAGCCAACGCCGCGGAGACGAGCGCCGGACCGAAGGCGTCGGAGCTTGCGAGCGCGGCGAGCGCCGTCACGTCGGCAGAGGCGAATTTGGTCAAGGCCCGGTCCGACTTGGAGGCGCTAACGCGGCCCAAGTCGGCAGACGAGGTGGCGAGCGCGGCGGCAGCGCTCGAGAAGGCGCGCGCCGCGCTGCAGGACGCTCAGACTGCCTACGACCGAGTGGCGTGGCGAAACGACGCCTCGGCGACGAGCCAAGCGGTCACGCTCCAAACGGCCACCGCCGACTATCAGGCGGCGCTTGCCGCCTACAACCTCGCGATTGCGCCGCCAAAGCCCAACGAAGTCGCTGCCGCTGAGGCGGCCGTGCGCACTGCGACCGACGCGCTCGAATCGGCGAAGGTGAAATTGGCAGAAGTGCAGGCGGGCCCCACCTCGGGGACCATTGCGTCGGCGCGCGCCTCGGTTGAGCAAGCCGCGGTCGCCGTCGCCACCGCCGAACGGAATCTCCAAAACGCGACCCTCCTTGCCCCGTTTGCCGGCCGCATTGCCGCAGTCAATTTTCGCCCGGGGGGAAACGGTCTCCGGAGCGCTGCTTACCCTCGTCGATACTCGCTCGACGCGCTTCGAGGGCGTCGTCGATGAGCAAAACGCGCCGCGTGTCAAGGTGGGGCAGGAAGCGACGGTCTCATTCTCTTCGCTGGCAGGGACAGTCTATCGAGGCACGATCCAGAGCATTGCGCCGACCGCGACCGTGGTAAACGGCGTTTCCACCTACAGCGTCGTCATCGCGCTGGATACGAAGGGCGAAGAGCTGCTTGGCGGACTGTCAGGCACGGCGCAGATCCTAGTCCAACGGAAAACCGATGCCCTGCTGGTCCCGACGTGGGCCGTCCAATCGAGTGGTGGCCGCCGCGCCGTAACCGTCCGGCAGCCGGACGGCACGACAGAGACGCGCGAGGTGCAGGTGGGCATCTCCGACGGATTGCAGACCGAAATTGTAAGCGGGGTGCGGGAAGGCGAGGTCGTGGTGGCCACGACGGCGGGGACGACGCGAACCACGGCGACGACGGGTGGCGGATCGCCTCCGGTCGTCGTGCCCGTGCCGGGTGGCGGACCACCCGCAGGAGGCGGTCGTCCACCGGGAGGCGGCGGCTGATGGGCGCCCCGGTTCTCGACGTCGAGAATGTCACCAAGCACTATCAACTCGGCGCCGAACGGGTGGAAGCCTTGCGGGGCGTCAGTTTCCGCGTCGAACGAGGCGAACTCATCGCGATTATGGGCCCGTCTGGCTCTGGCAAGTCGACGTTGATGAACATCCTCGGCTGTCTCGACCAGCCGACGTCCGGCAGCTATCGGCTCGATGGGATCGAGACGAGCCGACTGAGCGATTCCGAGCTTGCCCGAGTTCGCGGGCGAAAGATTGGGTTTGTCTTTCAGGGCTTCAACTTGTTGAAGCGTGTGCCCGCAATCGAGCAAGTGGAATTGCCGCTGGTCTATCTCGGTGTAGCAGACCGCCGGGAGCGGGCCCGCGCCGCGCTCGCCGCAGTCGGCCTCGCCGATCGCGCCAACCACAGGCCGACGGAGCTCTCTGGCGGGCAGCAACAGCGAATCGCGATCGCGCGGGCGCTGGTCAGCGAGCCGAGCCTGATCCTCGCCGACGAGCCCACCGGCAACCTCGACACGAAGACGAGCGAGGAGATCATGGCCATCTTCCAAGCGCTCAATCGCGAGCGCGGGATCACGATTGTCTTTGTGACCCACGAGCCCGATATTGCGCGCCACACCCGGCGCATCGTGACCATCCGCGATGGCCGGCTGGTCTCCGATGAGCCAGTCGACGCTCCGCTCGTCGCACGGGACCTTCTCACGACGCTGGCGGTCGCCCCATGAGAGTGGTGGAGTCATTGCGGATCGCGCTGCGGGCGCTCAGTGCAAACAAGCTGCGCGCCTCCTTGACCATGCTGGGCATGATCATTGGGGTGGCCTCGGTGATCATCTTGCTGGCGATTGGGCGAGGAACGCAAGCGAGCATCACCGAGCGGATCCGCAGTGCGGGAACGAACGTGCTCTATATCTCGCCAGGGGCCACCCAGCAAGGTGGAGTACGTCAAGCAGCCGGCACCCAACAGACGCTGACGTACGAGGACGCGAAACTGCTCGCCCAGCCCGGCGCCGTGCCGCAGCTCGTTGGGGTTGCCCCGCAAGCGTCGGCCACGCGCCAAGTGATCGCGGGTGGACAGAACGTCTCGACGCGTGTTGTCGGCACAACGCCCGACTATCAACGCGTGCAGAACGCCACGGTGGCGAGCGGGCGCTTCTTCGACGCCGAAGATCTCGATTCCGCAGCCGCTGTGGCGGTGATCGGGCAGACCGTCGCGACCAACCTCTTTGGCGGGAGCAACCCGGTTGGGCAGACGATCGAGATTGGGCTGACGAACCGGCGCGTTGCGCTTCAGGTGATCGGAGTGTTGCAGGCACAAGGTGGGCAAGCGTTTGGCAATGCCGACGACGTGGTGCTGCTACCGATCGAGACGCTCTTTCGGCGGGTGGCGGTGACACGCACGCCGAGCGGCCGGCAGGTCGTGAACCAGATCAATGTCTCCCTGGCCAATGAGCAATTGGCGACCCGAGAAGCGGCGATCGCCCGGATCACCGCCTTGCTGCGCGCCAGTCACAACGTCGCCGAGAATGACTTTACCATTCAGAGTCAGGACCAGCTGCTGGAGACGGTGTCGCAGGTGACCGGGACGCTCACGTTGTTCCTTGGCGCGGTTGCCGGGATCTCGCTCGTCGTGGGAGGAATCGGCATCATGAACATCATGATCGTCTCGGTGACGGAGCGGACTCGCGAGATCGGCATCCGGAAAGCCGTCGGCGCCACACGACTGGACATTCTCCTGCAATTTCTCGTCGAAGCGCTCACGGTCAGCGCGATCGGCGGCGGGATTGGAGTCGTCCTCGGCGTGGTGGTTGCCCGCTTCGCCGGCGGGCTGCCTGGTTTGGGGCCAGGCTCGGGCAGCGCGAGCGCCTTGGTCACGCCCGACTCGATCGTCCTAGCGCTCGGGGTATCACTCGCCGTCGGCCTGTTTTTCGGAATCTATCCTGCGTTCACCGCCTCGCGGTTGCGGCCGATCGAGGCGCTGCGGTACGAATAGCCATGCGTCGAATCGTTCTGCTCGTCACGACGCTCGTGATCGCCGGTGCTACCCTCATCCCGGCAGGAGGGGCGCTCACGCAAGAGCTGTTCCGCTACTACCCGGAAACGGGGCATTACGTGAAGGGGGACTGGCTGGCGTGGTACCTCGCCCATGGGGGTCCAGAGCGCATCGGCGCCCCGCGGACCGAGGATTTCAAGGAGCTTGACCGGCTTGTCCAATATTTCCGGACAATCCGGCTGGAATGGGATTGTGGGCCGGACGGCCGCCAGCCTTGCCGGCTGCGACCGGGGACGCTCGGCGAGCAGATTCTGGGACGCTCGCTTGATCTGACGCCCGACCGGCAGAGTGCTGGCGTGCGCATCGGAGACACCCGCGTCTTCGCCGAGGTGGGACTCAGTGTCTCGGGGGAGTTCCTCGCCGTCTTTGACGAATTGGGTGGGGTCGAGTTCTTTGGGCTGCCGCTCACGGGGGAAGTCGTGGAGGCCGGCCAGACCGTGCAATGGTTCCAGCGGGCGCGCCTACAGCGCGACGCCGATGGGGTCGTGCGTCTTTCGCGGCTGGGCGACTATTGGATCGATACGTTGAAGCGGGTTCCGCTCATTGCGACATTGCGGCAGCCGCCGCCGGCCCCGGCACCGGCGCTGCCAGTCGCCGGCCCGACGCTCTCTGGGCACATCGCCTATCGCTCCGCCGCGGGAGAGATCATTCTCGTTTCGCTCGCTGATGGAACAGAGCGCGTGGTGGGCGCGGGCGCCGAGCCCGCGCTCTCGCCGGATGGGACACGGATCGCATACGTCCGAACGGGAGAGCAGCCCGGCGTCTGGGTGATCGACCTCCGGACGGGGAACGAAGAGCGCGTGGCAACCGACGCTGGCGTGCGCAGCCCGGTCTGGTCGCCCGATGGGACACGCCTTGCGATGTTGCGATCGAAGCAGGATCCGGTCCGGGGCGTCAACCCGGTGACGCGCCGTCCCGGTTGGTTCCTCGAAGATCATTACAGTGTGATGGTCGTCGACGTTGCGACACGGACGACAACGGACTTGCCGAGCCTGACGTTTAGCTCCTTTCCGAGTTGGTCGTCCGATGGAACGCGGATCGTCTTCGACGGCAACACGGGGCTGTATCTGATTCCGACCGACGGCACGGGCGTGCCGACGGTGATCCCGAACACGAACCGGCTGACGAGCCAACCGGCGTGGTCCCCCGATGGTCAGCGCCTCGCGCTGGTCTATAAGCGGAATGACAACGTCGATCTGGCGATCATGAATGTCGATGGCACGGGCTTTCAGCTCCTGACGGAGAGTCCGCGGACCACGCGGCAGAGCAACAACGTTGCGCCGGTGTGGTCGCCGGATGGCCGCTGGATCGCGTTCCTCTCGGACCGCGACGGCGCTTGGCAGGTGTACGCCATCGATCCCGAGACGCGGGTAATCCGGCCGCTGCTTGCCCACGACCTCGGTGTTGCCTTCACGTTTGCCGACGAGCGCGCCCTCAGTTGGAGCCGCTAGGCCGCTGACAAGCAGCCTGCCGTTCGGCGCGGTACGATGCTCGCCGCAAACCGATCAGTCAGAAGGAGGCAACATGACGATGATCATCGACGTCCATCGGCACCTGTGGGGATTTGACTGGTTCCCGCCCAGCCATCTCCGGTCTGGCGCGGAGGAGCGAGCACGGGCGACGAACCGCACGGTCGAGCAGGTGCTCGAGCGCATTCGCCAATCGCCGACGATGGACGAGACGGGCGAGGGCGCGATTCGAGAGATGGAGCAGTATGGGATCGACGTCTCGGTCATCCAGACGCTCGATTGGGGCTATGCCTACGGGCCGGAGGAGGACTCCATCGTCCCCGTGGAAGAGTTCAACCGCAAGACGCTGGCGGTCTGCAAGAAGTATCCCGGCAGGTTGTACGCGATGGCGGGGATTGACCCGCGCCGGCCACGGGCAGTGAAGCTCTTCGAGGAAATGGTCGTCGAGCATGGCGCGGTTGGGCTGAAGGTCTATCCCCCCTGCGGGTTCCAGCCGAACGATGAGATTTGCTGGCCGATATATAAGAAGGCGATCGAGCTCGATGTGCCGGTGCTGATCCACACTGGGGGCGTCGGATCTCGCCTCGCCAAGACGCGCTGGACGTGGCCAGAGTGGGTCGAAGAAGTCGGGGTGATGTTCCCCGAGTTACGCATCATGATGGGCCACACGAATCTGCAAACCCCCTTTGAGACCGGGGCCTATTGGCGGGGGCTGACAGCAGCGCGCAGCAAGCCCAACATCTACCTCTACCTCTGTGACTGGCAGGTGTTGGGCGCGGTGAAAGAGGAAAATATCCCCGAATTGCTGCGGGTGATCCGCGTCTTTCTAGACACGGTGGGCCCGTATCGGATTGTCTGGGGCACGGATTTGCCGCAAACCGGCGTCGGGCGCAAAGCACAGCACGAGACCCAGACCTGGACCGATATCTTCAAGAACCTGCCGGAGTGGGGCGAGAAGTACGGCATCCGCTTCACGGAAGAAGAGCGGGACGGGATCTGTCACCTCGCCGCCAAGCGCGTTTTCAGCAACATCTTCAAGGAGTAAGTCGCACTCGCTCTCTCGCGCTGGAAGAACCTGTGAACGGTCACTCGCAGCATTCCGCGATGGGAGGAAGTGATGGCGTACGCGCACTCGAAGAACGCTGCCGGGGTGCGGCAGGATCTGGCCGCCCATTTGCAGGCAGTCGCGGCGTTGGCGCGGGAGTTTGCCGAGCCATTCGGCGGTGGCGACCTCGCCTACGTCGCTGGCCTCTGGCATGACCTCGGCAAGTTCCACCCGGCATGGCAAGACTATCTCCTGCAGTCGGAAGCCGAAGAAGAAGCGGCCAAACGCGAGGGACGGAAAGCGCGACGGTTTCGCGCGCCGGACCACAAGGGGGCCGGGGCGCTCTTGGCAGCCGAGCAAGGGGTTCAGCCGGCTGCACTGCTCATCCAAGCGCATCACGGTGGGCTGAGGGCGCAGGGGGAATTTCGGGTATGGCTAAAGCAGCAGGGGACACGGCCAGAGACGAATGAGGCGCTGGCTCGGGCGCGCGAGGCGCTGGCTGAGCTCGTCCCACGACAGTCGATCCAGTTGCCAGACTCGGCACGGCGCGATGCTCTGGCCGCCGAGCTGTTTCTCCGCATGGTCTACGCGGCGTTGGTCGATGCCGATTCGATCGACACCGAGCGCCACCGCGAGCCAACGCGGGCCGAGGTGCGGACCGGCTGGCTGCCGCTTGCCACGCTTTGGGAGCGCCTCGCGCGCGACCAGGAGCAGCTGGTTGCCAGCGCTGCGGACACGCCGGTCAACCGGGTGCGGCGGGAGGTCTATGAGGCGTGCCTTGCCGCTGCTGAGGAACCACCCGGCCTGTTTCGTTTGGCGGTGCCGACCGGCGGCGGGAAGACGCGGTCGGGGATGGCGTTTGCGCTGCAGCATGCCTTGCGGCATGGGCTGCGTCGTGTCATCGTGGCGGTGCCGTACATCAGCATCACCGAGCAGACGGCGGCGGTCTACCGCGCGATCTTCGAGCGCGAGCTAAGCGACCGGGCGGTGCTGGAGCACCATAGCGCCCTCGAGTTGCCCGAGGCAGAGGAGGAGGAAGGGGATGAGTGGAGCCTCTGGCAGCGACTGGCTGCGGAGAACTGGGATGCGCCCGTCGTTGTGACGACGACAGTCCAACTCTTCGAGAGCCTGTTTGCGAGCGGGCGATCGAAAACGCAGAAAGTGCATCGACTGGCGCAGAGCGTGATCCTCCTCGATGAGGCGCAAGCGCTTCCGGTGCCGCTCCTCACGCCTGTGCTGGATGTGCTGCGCGAGCTGGTGACGCACTACGGCGCGACGGTGGTGCTCTCGACTGCGACCCAACCTGCCTTCGAGATGCTGCCGGTCTTTCGGGATTTGGAGGCGCGGGAGATCGGGGCGGACCCGCAACGCTGGTTCGCGGCGTTACGACGGGTGCGCTACGAGTGGCGGCGTGAGCCGCTTGGCTGGGACGCGATTGCGGCGATCCTCCGCGAGACGCCGCAGGCGCTCGCGGTCGTCAATACGAAGAACGATGCGCTGGCGCTGCTCGATGCGCTCGACGACCGAGAGGCGCTCCATCTCTCGACGCTGCTGTGCGGGGCACATCGGCAGGACACGATCGAGGAGATTGGGCGGCGGCTCCGGGCTGGAGAGCCCTGCCGGGTTGTGTCCACCCAAGTGGTCGAGGCGGGGATTGATCTCGACTTTCCGCTGGTGGTGCGCGCGTTCGGGCCGCTGGACTCGGTGATCCAAGCGGCGGGGCGCTGCAATCGCGAAGGCCGGTTGGCGGAAGGGCGAGTTGTGGTAGTGGAGCCGGCGGAGGGGAAGCTTCCCCCGGGCGCCTATCGCACGGCAGCAGGGGTGACCGCGGCGGTCATCGGTGATCAGCCCGTCGATCCGAACGACCCGGCGGTGGCGCGGCGCTACTACGAGCATCTCTTTCGAGTGGTCGAGCCGGTGACCGACGCTAAAGAGGTCCAACCGGAGCGGCGTAACCTCAACTTCCCGGAGACAGCGAAGCGCTTTCGCATGATTGACGACGACACCGAGGCGGTCGTGATTACGACCTATGGCACGGCGGAGGAGCAAGCGCGGGTGCGGGCGTTGGTGGAGGAGCTGCGGACGCGCCAAGGGAACCCACGCGAGACTCTGCGGGCGTTGCAGCCATTCATCGTCAATCTGCGGCGTCGCGCGGCGGACACGGTGCGGCACTTCATCGTTCCGATCGTCGACGGGGTCGGCGAATGGATCCGGCCGGACGGCTACGACAAGAGGCGCGGCCTTGTCCTCGACGACGTGCGAGCGGACGAGCTCGTCCTCTAACTGAATTCGCGATTTGCGAACGTTTGACCAACAACTCGACTAAGATATGCTTGGCTGCAACGCAGCGGGAAAGGAGGGTGGCATGCATCCCGATTCGCGCCATCCGCCCCTTGCCGTCAAGGTGTGGGGCGACTTTGCCTGTTTCACCCGACCGGAGATGAAGGTGGAACGGGTCTCCTACCCCGTGATGACGCCATCGGCGGCACGCGGGGTGCTTGAGGCGATTTTCTGGAAGCCCGAGTTCGCGTGGCGGATCGAGCAGATCCAGGTGCTGAAGGAGATCCGCTGGTTTTCGATCCTGCGCAACGAGGTGAACTCGCTCGCGAGCCATCGTAGCGCACTCGGCTGGGAGCGGGAGGGCGGCGGGTATTTCTCCGATCAGGACCGTGCTCAACGCCACACCCTCGCGTTGCGGGATGTGGCCTACATCATCGAGGCGCAGGTAGTGCCAAAAAGTGGACGGACGGAGGACGAAGCGAAGTACCGCGACCAGTTTCGGCGGCGAGTTGCGGACGGGAGCTGTTTCTTCCAACCGTATTTGGGCTGCCGGGAGTTCAGCGCCTTTTTCGGGCCGCCATCCGCCGACGACCAGCCGATCGACCGCACCGAGGACCTCGGGTTGATGCTGCACGACCTTGACTATCGGGAGGATGGCAGCGGGACGCCGCGCTTCTTCCGGGCGCGGCTGGAGCGCGGCGTGCTGCGTGTGCCAGCCGAAGGAGCCGCCTGATGTTCCTTGAAAAGCTCGTCGAGTACACCCAGCGGATTGACCTGCCCCCGCGGTTGTATGACGAGCGTCCTGTTCGCTACCTCGTCGAGTTGCGATCTGACGGGAAGCTTGACTCGGCGACTCTGACCGACACCGCCGATCGGGACAACAAACGCGGCATCCCGCGGCGGGTGCCAAGCCTGGCGCGCGGCAATGTCGATGTGCCGCTGCTCTTTGCCGATCACGCCGAGTATACCTTTGGCTTCGGCCGAGAGGGGGCAGACCCTAGGAAGGTGGCACACCGGCATGCGCTGTATCGGCAGTTGGTTGCCGCCTGTGCAAAGGAAACGCGGGAGCCGGCGGTGCAGGCGGTGGCGGCATTTCTGGACGGAGCGCCGCTCGAGCAGTTGGGCTTGCCCGAGGATTTCGACCCGAGCGCGTTGATCACCTTCACCGTGGAAGGCCAATTTGTGGTGGACCTGCCCGCGGTGCAGCAGTTCTGGGCAGCGCAGAACGACCCGGCAGCGAAGGGCGCGGTAGAGATGCAGTGCGTGGTCTGTGGCAATCGCCGACCAGTGCTGCGGACGCTCGAGGGCAAGGTAAAGGGCATTCCCGGGGGCCAGATGTCGGGCACTTCGATCATCTCGGCGAATGCCGACGCCTTTCTCTCCTACGGTCTCGAACAGTCCCATATTGCGCCGACGTGTGCCGAGTGTGGGGAGCGGTTCACCAAGGCGATCAACGCGCTGCTTGCCGACCGAACGTCCAGCCGGCGGATCGGCGGCGGGGCATTCGTCTTCTGGACACGCACTGACGTCGGGTTTGACCTCCTGAACTTCATCGACAACCCGAATCAAGCGCTCGTTCGCGAACTGATCGATGGCCTCGTGCGGGGCCGCGACTTGACAAGCGTGGTGGACGAAACGGCGTTCTACGCTGCCAGCCTGAGCGCGAGCGGCGGCCGAGCGGTGGTCCGCGACTGGATCGACAGCACGGTTGGGCGAGTCAAGGAGCGGGTGGCGGAGTGGCTGCGGCGGCAGGCGATTGTCCAGCCGAACGGAGATGAGCCGCGTGGGCAGCCGCTCTGGCGGCTGGTGGGAGCGACGGTGCGTGAGCTGAACGATGCACCGGCAGCGACGCTGCAAGCGCTTCTCCATTCGGCGTTGCTGGGAACGCCGGCACCGGAGCGGCTGCTGTTTTTGGCGCTGCAGCGGACGCGCGCCGATCTCGATGTGAGCGAGGCGCAGGCGTCACTGATCAAGCTCGTGCTGTGTAGCGCGAGGGCAGAGTGGGAGGAGACATTGACGCGACTAGACCAATCTCTTGATGACCCGGGCTATCTCTGTGGCCGGCTGTTCGCGACGATCGAGCAGATCCAAGCAGCGGCGGCGGGCGGCCAAGGACAAGACGTGAAGGCGACCGTCGTCGACCGGTTTTACGGCACAGCGTCGGCCGCGCCCGCGACGGTCTTCGGCACGTTGCTGCGGAATGCGCGGGCGCGGCTGAGCCAATTGGAGGATCGCAACCCGGGAGCCTACTGGCGCTTGTTCAACCAGTTGCAAGACATCGCCGAGAAGCTGACGGCGCTGCCACGGACGCTGACGCTGGAGCAGCAAGGGCTGTTCGCGCTCGGCTACTACCACCAGCACGCCGAGAACCGAGCGGCAGCACGCGCCGCCGCCGAACGTCGCGCCCAAGCTCAGAACTGAGGAGGAAGACGATGCATACCGACATCAGCAAGCGCCATGACTTTGTGCTCCTGTTCGACGTGGTGGACGGGAACCCCAATGGGGACCCGGACGCCGGCAACCTGCCGCGCATCGATCCAGAAACCATGCAAGGGATTGTCACGGATGTCTGCCTGAAGCGAAAGGTGCGCGACTGGGTGGACCAGCATCATGGGACGAAGCCGACGACGAAGATCTATGTGCAGCGGGGCGAGGCGCTAATCACGAAGCACAAGCGAGCGTATGACGCCGAGGGACTGAAATCGACAGGCACGAAGCAGCGAGTGGAGGACATCGAGCGGGCGCGGGCGTGGATGTGCCGGAACTTCTATGACATCCGAATGTTTGGCGCCGTGATGTCGGTGGGGGTGAACTGTGGTCAGGTTCGCGGACCGGTGCAGTTGACCTTCGCGCGCTCGATCGACCCGGTGACGTTGCTGGACCTCTCGATTACGCGGGTAGCGGTGACGCGAGAGGAAGACGCTCTGGTGCGGGAGACCGAGGAGGGCAAGGCTTCGGGCAAGCAAACGGAGATGGGCCGGAAGGCGCTGGTACCGTATGGACTGTATCGGGCGTATGGGTTTGTCTCGCCGCACTTGGCGCGCGATACGGGGGCGACGGATGAGGATCTGGCGCTCTTTTGGGACGCGCTCCAAGGAATGTGGGATGCCGACCGTTCGGCGTCGCGCGGATTGCTCTCCTGCCGTGGGTTGTATGTGTTCACCCATGAGCGTCCGGCCGGTAACGCGCCGGCGCATCACCTGTTTGATCTCGTCTCGATCGCTCGTGATCCGGAGGTCGAGACGCCGCGGGAGTTCCGGCATTACCGCGTGACGGTGGACGAGGCGAACCTGCCAGAGGGGGTGACGCTGACCCGCTTGGTGGGCTGAGCCGGTGGACGAGGTCCTCATTTCGGCGATCGAGCATTGGAGCTATTGCGAGCGCCAGTGTGCGCTGATCCACGTCGAGGGGACGTTTGAGGAGAACGTCTTCACGATCCGTGGGGCGATCGCCCACGAGCGGGTGCACTCTGGCGAGATTACGGTCGAGCATGGAGTGCGCGTGGCCCGGGCGCTGCCGATTTGGAGTGACCGGCTGGGTATTCACGGGGTGGCGGATCTCGTCGAGCTGCGGCCGGCGGGGCCGTATCCCGTCGAGCACAAGGTGGGCCCGACGGGGCGGCACGCCGCCCTCCAGTTGTGCGCGCAGGCGCTTTGTCTGGAGGAGATGTTTGGTCAGCCTGTTCCGCGGGGAGCGCTCTACAGCCATGCGTCTCGACGGCGGGTGGAAGTGGTGTTTGACGCGGACTTGCGGGCAGCGACGGAGGCGGCGATCGCGGCGATCCGCGCGATGATCGAGGAAGCGCGGTTGCCGCCAGCCCCGAACGACCGGCGCTGTCGGCATTGCTCGCAGCGGGATGTCTGTCTTCCCTCAGCCACCGGTGAGCCTGCTCGACTGCGCTGGCTCCAGCGCGAGCTGTTCACGATTGGATCCGACGAGGACTGAACGGTGCGTGAGCTGCTGAACACGTTGTTCGTCCAAACGGAAGGGGCCTATCTCTCTCTGGATCAGGACACGGTGCGAGTTGAGATCGAGGGGGAGGTGAAACTGCGTGCTCCGCTGATTCAGATCGGCGGGATTGTGGTGTTTGGCCGGGTGATGCTGACGCCGGCGTTGATCGCACGCTGTGCGGTCGACGGGCGGAGCGTGGTCTGGATGTCGCGTGCTGGGCGGTTCCAAGGACGGCTGGAGGGGCCGGTGCGCGGGAATGTCTTGCTGCGCCGGGCTCAGCATCTGGCTGCGGGGGACGAGGCGCGGGCGGCGCGCATCGCTCGGCAGATCGTGGCCGCGAAGATTCAAAACAGCCGGCAGTTGCTCCTGCGCGCCTCGCGGGACGCTGATGGAGAGGATCGGAACCGGCTGGCGATGGCAGCAGCGGACTTGGCGGACGGACTGGTGCGATTGCGTGACGCGTCGGATTTGAACGTGATCCGCGGTCTCGAGGGTGAGGCGGCGCGGACGTATTTTGGGGTGTTTGGGCGGATGGTGCGGATCGACCGGGGAGAGCTTGCGCCGGATGGACGGACGCGGCGACCACCACGGGATCGGGCGAATGCGCTGCTGTCGTTTCTGTATGCGTTGTTGCGAGGGGATTGCGCCGGAGCGCTGGAGGGGGTGGGGTTGGATCCGCAGCTCGGCTTTTTGCATTCGCTCCGACCGGGGCGTCCGGCGCTGGCGCTGGATCTCATGGAGGAATTGCGGCCGTCGGTGGATCGATTGGCGTTGGGGCTGATTAACCGGCGGCAGATTCGGCGGGAGCATTTCGATCTTTTACCGGGGGGAGCTGTCTATTTGAACGAGGCGGGGCGGAAGGCTGCGATCCTCGCCTATCAGGAGCGGAAGGCCGAGGAGGTGGAGCACCGGGCTCTGAAGGAAAAGGTGGCGTGGGGGCTGGTGCCGCACGTCCAGGCGCGGCTCTTGGCGCGTCATCTGCGAGGGGATCTGGCCGACTATCCGCCGTATCTTGCGCGGTGAGTGGGGCCGGTGGAGATCTTGGTGACGTATGACGTCGCGACGGACACGGCGGCGGGCCGGCGGCGATTGCGGAAAGTGGCAGAGATTTGCCAAGCGCATGGCCAGCGGGTGCAGAAGTCGGTGTTTGAGTGCATTGTGTCGGCCGGCCAGTATGAGCGGTTGAAAGACAAGTTGGCGCGAACGATCGACCCTGAGGAGGATAGTCTGCGCTTCTATCGATTAGCGGAGCCGCGGTCGAAGCATCTGGAAACGATGGGCCGCCAAATCGTGTATGACCTGCATGATCCGTTAGTGCTGTAGGTGCGCGAACCTCCGGTGGTGGCCGGCCACGCAGGAGGTTCGCGCAAGTTTTGGGCTGGCAGGCCCGGATTCTGCCCTGCAGGCGCGCGGGGTCACCCCCCGCATGGTATGCTGATTGAGGATGAAAACAGCAGAAAGGAGGCGCTGAGCCGCGCGAAGCGGCCGTAAACACCACGTCGAGTACGGTTGCATCCATCTTCGTGATGGGTGAGGATTGAAACGTCACCATCTCCGTGCGCGCGGTCACCTCGCCCTCCGTTGCATCCATCTTCGTGATGGGTGAGGATTGAAACCTCCCACCACCAGTATAGATCAAGGTATTGACAACGTGTTGCATCCATCTTCGTGATGGGTGAGGATTGAAACAGGGGACTGAGCCGGCAGGCCCGGTGGAGCGGGTCGTTGCATCCATCTTCGTGATGGGTGAGGATTGAAACCTAGCCGAGCGGCTCAAAGCGCGGTCGTCTAGGCGTTGCATCCATCTTCGTGATGGGTGAGGATTGAAACCGCAGCCCGCGCATGCTGAGCGCATGCGCGCGGTGGGTTGCATCCATCTTCGTGATGGGTGAGGATTGAAACCGACGAGCGAGGCGCTGCTCCGCGCCGCCGTGGCCCGTTGCATCCATCTTCGTGATGGGTGAGGATTGAAACACCTGAAGCAGCAGCCGGAATGCCGCGTGCGGCGGGTTGCATCCATCTTCGTGATGGGTGAGGATTGAAACGGGCCGTGATGGCCCGGACTCTCCACGACAATGGAGTTGCATCCATCTTCGTGATGGGTGAGGATTGAAACGCCCCGACGACCGCGGCACGGTCGACGAGCGCGCCGCGTTGCATCCATCTTCGTGATGGGTGAGGATTGAAACACCGCGCCGGCGGGCACGAGCTCCTGTTCTGGCTGGTTGCATCCATCTTCGTGATGGGTGAGGATTGAAACTTCGCCATTCGTCAAATCGCGTGACCATCGCCTCGGTTGCATCCATCTTCGTGATGGGTGAGGATTGAAACGTTTGGTGGCTATTGCGCCGTCACTGGCCGCCGGTGTTGCATCCATCTTCGTGATGGGTGAGGATTGAAACGCAGATCAGGTCGCGACTCAGGCGATGCGGGACCTGGTTGCATCCATCTTCGTGATGGGTGAGGATTGAAACGCGTATCACCATGCGAAATTGGTGTCAGCGACCGCAGTTGCATCCATCTTCGTGATGGGTGAGGATTGAAACCGGGCAGCCGGCGCCCCACGAGGCTCTGGGCGAGGTTGCATCCATCTTCGTGATGGGTGAGGATTGAAACGGCAGGATGTGAGCCGCTCGTTCGCCGCTACGGCGCGTTGCATCCATCTTCGTGATGGGTGAGGATTGAAACAGCCCCGACGCTCGATGAAACCGGCCACGTCGCCACCGTTGCATCCATCTTCGTGATGGGTGAGGATTGAAACTCCTCCTTGCCCCGGGGGGCTACCCCGGGGCGGCTAGTTGCATCCATCTTCGTGATGGGTGAGGATTGAAACGCTCCCAACGGGAAGGATTGCCCGGGTGGCCGGCTGTTGCATCCATCTTCGTGATGGGTGAGGATTGAAACAGGGTGCGTTCGATAGCAGCGGGAAGCGGCTCGTTAGTTGCATCCATCTTCGTGATGGGTGAGGATTGAAACATCAACGAAGAGCTTATCGAGCTCGGCTACGCGGTGCCGGTTGCATCCATCTTCGTGATGGGTGAGGATTGAAACATCGTTCACCTCCTACGCGTGATGCCGCTAGCATACGTTGCATCCATCTTCGTGATGGGTGAGGATTGAAACAGGAGAGTGACGACTTCCCGCCGTGGATTGCATGGTTGCATCCATCTTCGTGATGGGTGAGGATTGAAACGGCCGATGCGGCCGCGAACGCCGACCGCATCGATGGGTTGCATCCATCTTCGTGATGGGTGAGGATTGAAACTTCTCGATGATGTTGAATAGGTCACCGTTCCTCCTGTTGCATCCATCTTCGTGATGGGTGAGGATTGAAACAGCGTTGCGTTGCGGGTAGTGGTGCGGGCGTGCTGTGTTGCATCCATCTTCGTGATGGGTGAGGATTGAAACGTTTCGGGAGCCGACTCCCAGGCGGCGAGCGCGGCAAGTTGCATCCATCTTCGTGATGGGTGAGGATTGAAACTCTCGATGGCATCGTCGAATTGCCAGGTCGACTGGTGGTTGCATCCATCTTCGTGATGGGTGAGGATTGAAACCGCTCATGCCTACCCTCCCTGCGCTTGATGCCGCGGTTGCATCCATCTTCGTGATGGGTGAGGATTGAAACCGCCCGGGTAAGCCCCGGTGGGACGGACGCACTGTGTTGCATCCATCTTCGTGATGGGTGAGGATTGAAACACTGCCCCTGGTGCGCCAAGGGGCGAGTGCCACAGTTGCATCCATCTTCGTGATGGGTGAGGATTGAAACACTGCCCCTGGTGCGCCAAGGGGCGAGTGCCACAGTTGCATCCATCTTCGTGATGGGTGAGGATTGAAACAGCCCGGGCGGCGGCCCGGGCGGCTCAGTCCAACTAGTTGCATCCATCTTCGTGATGGGTGAGGATTGAAACTTGCCCCGGGCTACCCCGGGGCGGACTACCTAGGTTGCATCCATCTTCGTGATGGGTGAGGATTGAAACGGGATGATCATCCCGAACTTAATATTCCGGTACTCGTTGCATCCATCTTCGTGATGGGTGAGGACAGACACCTAAGGCGAAACGCGTTCGGACGTGACCAACGCAGCCTCGCTCAACATCGTGCCGGGGAAGGACCCGACCGCCGCTTCACCACGCGCTCGTCATGCCGCATCGTGCCTCGGGACGAGCAGGGCGCGGCCAACGGTTCCCTTTCCCACGAAAGACAAGTACCCCGGACACCCGCGAAACGCTGTCATCGAGGAACCCACCGCCTCGCACAATCCGCTCCCTTGGCAGACATCGGATTTCGGTGCCCCGTCGAGGCCACGCGATAAACGCACAACGCCGGCCTCATCAGCAAGCTCGCTGCGGCCGCCGCCGCGACAGCCGCCGCACCGTGGCCGGTGCAGACCGCCCTCAGCTCCTGCGTTTTACCTACGGCTCCGCCATCCGCATCACTCGCCAACCACGCGCCTCGCGCCCGGACCAGCACTCGACTCTCCAGACGACGGAGGCCTCACCACCACCCTAGTCCCAACGCAGGCGCCGGACGATTTCCAAGAATCCAGCCACAATGCGGCCGGTGACACCCCAAATCACGTGGCTGCCGAACAGAAAGGCCGGCGAGACCATCACCAGACCATCCTGCTCACGTCGAGCGATCGTCTGGTTCGCAGGATTCAGCAAATCGGCGAGAGGAGCTTCAAACACCTCGGCCACCTCGGATTCCTGCAGCGAATACCGCGGCCGCTCCAGCGCCACCCCAACAAACGGGGTGAGCGCAAAACGGCTGTTCGTTGCCACATCATCCAGCGCCCCAATACAGTCAACGCTCGCCGGGTGGACGCCGATCTCCTCACAGGTCTCCCGAAGGGCAGTGTCCCAGAGGGTCCGATCGCGGGGCTCCCAGCGGCCACCAGGGAGCGCGATCTGCCCTTTATGCGTCGCGACATGCTCAGTGCGCCGCGTAAACACCAGCGCGAAGTCGTCTCCCTGTGGCACCAAGAGCGCCAGCACAGCCCCGACACGCAACTGGCTCCGTTCCTCGTCCGACAGGACAAACCGCTCCCGGTCACGGAGCGCAGCGGCAAGCCGCGCCGGCAAGTCGCTAATCGAGGTAGGCTCGCAGCCGTTTGCTCCGGCTCGGCGCGCGGAGCTTGCGTAGAGCTTTGGCTTCGATCTGGCGGATGCGCTCACGGGTCACCCCAAATTCCCGCCCCACCTCTTCGAGCGTCCGCGAGCGGCCATCCTCCAAGCCATAGCGCAACCGCAGCACTTTCCGCTCCCGCGGTGGCAGCGTCTTGAGCGCACCGTCCACCTGCTCCTTCAACAGCTGCGCCGTGACCGCCTCTGGCGGGGCGATGACACTCTGATCCTCGATGAAATCGCCAAGATGGCTATCATCCTCCTCGCCGATCGGCGTTTCGAGCGAGATCGGCAACTGGGCCGCCTTCAAGATTTCATGAACCCGGTCGACCGGGATTTCGAGCTCTTCCGCGATCTCCTCTGCCGTCGGGTCCCGGCCAAACTGTTGCGTCAACATCCGCGAGGTGCGGATCAGCCGATTGATCGTCTCCACCATGTGGACGGGGATCCGGATGGTGCGCGATTGGTCGGCGATCGCCCGGCTAATCGCCTGCCGGATCCACCACGTGGCATAGGTGGAAAACTTGAAGCCGCGCCGATAGTCAAACTTATCGACGGCACGGAGCAGCCCAAGGTTGCCTTCCTGAATAAGGTCGAGCATCGACATGCCGCGTCCGGCATAGCGCTTCGCCACCGAGACCACAAGACGCAGGTTCGCCTCCGTCAACGTGCGTTCGGCGGTTTCGGCTTCATACCGAATCCGCTCGAAGCGGCGGGCGATGGCAGCTTCTTGAGCGCGGACGCGTCCCCGGATAACCTCCTCGGAAGGGAAGCGGCGGCCGTCGTCGGTCAGCGCGGGATCCGCCAGCCAGCCGATCAGCTCGGGCGCAAGGAGGTGGATGTCGATCGAGTAGTGGAGGAACGCGGCTTCCGCTTCCTCTTCCGTGCAGCCGAGGCGAGCGGCCAGCCACCCAAGATCGGGCGGACTGCTCGAGCCAAGGAGATCACGCAGCGGCTCGCCGTAGACCGCTTCGATAACCCGGGGCGGCTCCTCCCGGCCGATCATCTCCCAGAGTGCGCGGCGCAAGGTGCCAGCGGTGGCGATCTTCCCGTAAATGGCGAGGAAGACGTCGGTCGGGGTGGCCGGCTCAGAAAGCACCGCCGGCAGCGCCGATTCGATTTGGCTGAGGCGGCGGCCATCCTCGATCTGCCGGGCAAGCAGTTTCTCTTGGTCGGCGGTGAGCAGTGCCACTCGGCCGATCTCACGCAGATACATCCGCACCGGGTCGGAGCCACCTTCCGCTTCGAGATCGCCGAAATCGATCTCCCCCGGCTGGGCCACGAGATCGGGAGAGAGACTGAGCCCGGCCAGCGAGGTGGCCAGCATCGGACCATCAGCGGGCGATTCCCCGAGATCCTGAAGGTGCAGAGTGACAAACTCTTGGACGTGGTCGCGGCTGTCGGACATCAGCGCTCCCCCCTTTGCTCCCGCGCTTTCCACACGGAGAGAAGTCGGCCGGCTTCGTCACCGGCCATCGCAAGCTGGTCTGGGGCCTCGGCCGCGGCGGCGCCGCCGAGGATGTTTCGTCGGTGATACCGGTCGCGAAGTTTGGCGGCCACCTCCCGGAGCGCCTGCTCGGCGTTTTCCTCCGTGACGCCGTGCAACGGAAAGGTAGCAATCCGAACCTTCAATTCGCCAAGAGTCTCGTCATCAGCAGTTCGATTTTCGAACAGCCGCCGCTCGGCCACCCCCTCGAACAGCTCGGCGGTCAGTCCGACAGCGCCGGGGTCGAGCGCGGGAAAGCGTGCCAACAGCGCGAGGGCATAGTGCTCGCGCGTCCGCTCCGGCGAGAACTTGATCGGCGCCGGAGCGGGGGGCGGCGCCGTGCCGCGCAGGACCGGGCGCGGCGGCGCCTGCTGCGCGAGCAAGATCCGTGGGTCGACGCCAAGCGCCCCCGCCAGCCGCTGAATGTAGCCGGCGCGCGCGATGGCGTCGGGCACTTGGCGGATTGCCGGCAGGAGCAATCGTGCCGCCCGCGCGGCAGCCGCGGGATCAGCCGGGTCCACGCCCTCGAGCACAGCCGCAAAGAGATGCTCCACCACAGGTCGTGCTTCCGCCACCAGCGCCCGCCAGCGCCCCGGCTCGCGGCGAAACACCTCGTCCGGGTCTTTCCCAACCGGCAGTGCGATGACGCGCAGATCAACGTCACTGGCAGCGGTAAAGCGAACAACGCCGCGCCAATCGACGACCGGCGCAACGGCCTCCTCAGCGGCAGACTGAACAACCTCTAGACCACGCAGCGTCGCCTCCCGACCGGCAGCGTCGGCGTCGAGCGCGAGCACAATCCGCTTGGTCAGGCGGACGAGTTGGCGCACCTGCCGGTCGGTCAGCGCGGTGCCAAGCTGAGCGACGACATTGCGCTCGCCCGCCTGATGGGCGCTGATCGCGTCAAAATAGCCCTCGACGATGATCGCTTGATCCGCCTGCTGGATCGCCCGCGCCGCCAGATCGAGCGCAAAGAGGGTGCTGCCCTTGCTGAACAGCGGCGTCTCGGGCGAATTCAGGTACTTCGGCTGATCGTCCGGCGCGAGCGCCCGCGCCCCGAAGGCAATTGGCTTGCCCTCGCGGTTGCGGATCGGGATGACCACGCGGTTGCGGAAGCGGTCGTAGAGACGCTCCCGCGGTTCGCGCTCGATCGCGAGGCCAGCGGTGACAATCTCGGCGGGCGTATAGCCAAGCCCGCCGAGATAGCGGAGCAAGGAATCCCAGCCGGCCGGAGCGTAGCCAATGCCGAACTCCTCAATTGTCCGGCGTTCGATGCCACGCTCGGCGAGATACTGTCGCGCCCGCTCGCCAGCGGGAGCGAGCAACTGATCGCGAAAGTAAGCGGCCGCCGCCTCGGTCAACGCTTCCAGTCGATTCCGGCGCTCCTTGGCGGTCGGGTCGGTCGAACGCTCGGGGAGCACGACGCCCGCTTGGGCGGCCAGCTTGCGCAGCGCCTCGCCGAAGCTCAGCCCTTCCTGACGCATCACGAAGTCGAACCCGCTGCCATCCGCGCCGCAGCCGAAGCAGTGGAACGACCATGTGTCCGGATAGACGGTGAAGGAAGGCGACCGATCGTCGTGAAACGGACAGCGACCGAGAAAGCCGCGTCCAGATTTGCGCAAGGTGACATAGGGCGACACGAGGTCGACGATTGTCGAGGCGCGCCTTGATCTCCTCGATCGCCGTCACCGTCGCGCCTGTCCTCCCCGTCTCATGCTGTCACTCAGCGGTCACGCTCGCGGGCGCTGAGCGCCGCTTGTGCCGCCGCCAACCGAGCGACCGGCACCCGGAAAGGCGAGCAGGAGACGTAGTCCAAACCGTTTGCGTGGAAGAAGGCGATACTCGCCGGGTCGCCGCCGTGCTCGCCGCAGACGCCCAGTTGCAAGCTCGGCTTGACGCGACGCCCCTCCTGAACGGCGAGCGCGATCAGCTTGCCAACACCCGCTTGATCGAGCTGCTGGAAGGGGTTGAAGGGGAGCACCTTGCGGTTGACGTAGTGCAGCAAGAACTTGCCTTCGGCGTCATCGCGCGAAATCGCCATGGTCATCTGGGTCAAGTCGTTGGTGCCGAACGAGAAAAACTCGGCGTACTGCGCGATTTCACCGGCGGTGAGGGCGGCGCGCGGGACCTCGATCATCGTCCCGAACTGGTAGGGGATCTGGAGGCGGCGCTTCTCTTGGACGTCGCGGGCAACCGCTTCGAGCCGCTCGCGGACCAGCTTCAGCTCGTTGACATGGCCAACGAGCGGGATCATGATCTCGGCGTGGACGGGGATCCGCTCGGCGATGAGATCCCCGGCGGCGTTCAGTATCGCCCGCACCTGCATGGCGTAGATATCTGGATAGAGGATGCCGAGCCGGCAGCCGCGCAGGCCGAGCATGGGATTCGCCTCGCGCAGTTCCTCGACGGTCGCCAGCGTGGCGCGCAACTCGGCGAGCTCGTCCGTGCCGCTCCCCTCGCGCTCCACTTGCTCGATCCGGCGAACGAGATCCTCGTGACGCGGCAGGAACTCATGGAGCGGCGGATCGAGGAGGCGAATAACGGTCGGCCGGCCGGCCATTACGCGCAAGATGCCACGAAAATCGTCGGTCTGGACGCGCTCGAGCTGCTCGATCGCCTCTCGATACAAGCGAACGGCCTCGTGCTGACGCGCGACGGCGAGGGCAGCCGGGCGCTCGCTGGCGGGCAGCGCTTCGACCCGCTCCAACTCGGCTTGGGCAGCGCGGGCGTTCAGGATCAGCTGGCGGACCACCGGGAGCCGCTCTTCCTCAAAGAACATATGCTCGGTCCGGCAGAGGCCGATGCCTTCGGCGCCAAACTGGACGGCGCGGTCCGCATCCCGCGGATAGTCGGCATTCGCCCACACGCCGAGGCGGCGAATCTCGTCGGCCCAGCCGAGCAAGGTCCGAAGATCCGTCAGCTCGGCGAACGGCCGGTCGATCGTGGGAATGCGCCCGATGAACACCTCGCCCGTGGTGCCGTCGATCGAGAGCTCGTCTCCCTCGTGGAGGATCCGACCGTCGACGCCGAACGTGCTGGCCTCCAGATCGACGTTCAACGCCTCGGTGCCGGCAACGCAGGGTTTGCCAAGCCCGCGCGCCACCACCGCGGCGTGGCTGGTTGCGCCGCCGCGGGCAGTGAGCACGCCCTCAGCAACAATCATGCCGTGTACGTCGTCGGGGTTCGTCTCCGGGCGGACGAGGACCACGCGCCGGCCGCGATGCGCCCATTCCACTGCCTTATCGGCGGTGAGCACTGCGACACCCGTCGCCGCGCCGGGTGAGGCGTTCAAACCTTTGGCGAGCAAGCGTCCTTCGGCGATCGCGGCCGCCTTGGCGGTCTCGTCGAAGCGGGGCAAGAGGATTTGAACGACCTGCTCGGGCTCGACGCGCTGCACGGCTTCCTGCTTGGTGATCAATCCCTCGCCGACCATGTCGACCGCGATCCTGACGGCAGCATCGGCGGTGCGCTTCGCCGCGCGGGTCTGGAGGATGTAGAGCTTCCCACGCTCGATCGTGAACTCGATGTCTTGGGCATCGCGATAATGGTGTTCGAGCCGGTTGGCGATCTCGACGAGCTGCTGATAGAGCACGGGAAACTCGACTTCGAGTTCATCAATCCGCTTCGGGGTGCGGATGCCGGCGACGACGTCCTCGCCTTGGGCGTTGAAGAGGATCTCGCCATAGAGCCGTCGCTCGCCGGTGGAGGGGTTGCGGGTGAACGCAACGCCGCTTCCGCTGTCGTCGCCCAGATTACCGAAGACCATCGTCTGGACGTTCACGGCAGTGCCGAGGTCATGCGGGATTTTGTTGAATTCGCGGTAGGCGACCGCCCGCGGATTGTTCCACGAGAGGAAGACGGCTTCGATGGCGAGCCGCAGTTGCTCGAAGGGGTCGCGCGGGAACTCCTTCCCCGTCTCGGCGCGGACCGCGTCGAGATAGCGCTCCGCGACATGGCGCAGGGCGTCGGCTGTTAGCTCGGTGTCGAGGCGGACGCCCGCCGTCCGCTTGGCTTCGTCGAGGATGGCCTCAAACCGCTCGGCCGGAAGATCCAGAACGACTTTGCCAAACATCTGGATGAAGCGGCGCCATGCGTCGTAGGCGAAGCGCGGATTGCCCGTCAATGCGCTCAGGCCTTGGAGAGTCTCTTCATTCAAGCCGAGGTTGAGGACCGTGTCCATCATGCCGGGCATGGAGAACTTCGCGCCCGAGCGGACGGAAACGAGCAGCGGATTCTGTCGGTCGCCGAAGCGTTTCCCGGTCGCCTGCTCGATGGCATGGAGCGCCTTGAGGGTCTGCTCCCACATCCCAGGAGGAAACACGCCACCGGACGTGGTGTAGGCAATACAGGCGGTCGTGGTGATGGTGAATCCGGGCGGGACGGGTAGCCCGACGTTGCTCATTTCGGCGAGGCCCGCTCCCTTGCCACCGAGCAGGTCCCGCATCGACGCGTTGCCTTCGTTGAAGAGGTACACCCACTTCGTCTCGGTGGCAGCGCTGACCATCGAAGAGCCTCCGTTGTGTCGCGTCCGACTCCTATGTCGAACGTTCCTGACAGACCCGAGAGTTGCCGGCGCGGATCTCGGCCGGCCCGGCGCGCCAGTATACCATGGTCAGTCGCGTGGGCGACCCGACGGCGGGAACTTCCGTCGCCTTCCGATCCTCGGAGTGCGTGGCGGCCGCGCCGAGGACGAAGCGGCGGAGCGCTTTCGCCCCGGCTCAGCACGTGGATCCGTGGCCGGCCTCGACCTAGCGGCAACCGTCGGTGCAATCAGCCGAGCAGGAGTCAACCGCCCCGAGAGACGCCGCTGTGCCGGCGCTGCCGCCGAGGCACAACGAGTGCGCTCCCCGGAGAGCGCCCCCAAAGCGGGAGCCGCACTGAGGGACACGGGAACTCGAACGTTGCCTGCGAGTCTGAGACGAGGCTGCGAAACTTCGGTCCTGGATCCGGCGGCACCCTCCAAACGCTTGGCCGGTCGTGACGCAGCTTGAGGTCACTTCCCCGGAGGCGGATGCCGCGGGACCCGATCCTCGGCTCGCCCGTTGGCGAAGGACACCCGCCTCGGGTCGCTCGTCTTCCCGCTTGGCAAGCCAGCTTTCGCAGCAGATCGGCACGGACACACTGCGAGATGCAGCCTGCGCGACGTCGAAGACGCTGCTGGTGTCACGGAACTCTGCCCGAGTGTTAGTGTCGGACTCGCCAATCGGAGGAGGAGGGAGGCCGATGAACTAGGCCTGCCGCGCTGCGGCAGGCCGGCCGCGGACGAAGCCGGCCTTGAAGTCGTACTGCCTACAGTACGCCTCGTGTGCTAATCCCCTCTGACGAGGCGTTTCTTTTGAACGGTGATCCTATCGGGACAGACTCGCACCGGCCCTTGCGGTGTTCTCGATTAAATCGCGGATCTCTCCGGGATTTTTCGCCACAGCGTACCGCCAATGCCCAAAGGTGCCGTGAGCGTTGACCGCCTCGGTCCATTCATCGAGATACCGGTGCTTGACCTGATCCTGCTCGGTGTTCTGCCCCTTGGTTTCCAGCACCAGCATTTCGCCGCTGGTGAGGCGCACCAGAAAATCTGGCCGGTACTTGCGCACCACGCCGCGATAGACGTAGAGCACCTCGAAGCCCAGATGGTCGTTCTTCACCCACGCAGCCACCGCATCGGAATCATCCAGCACGAACGCATCTGACGCTTCCCACGTGCTGTCGTACGTGCAGACATTGATGTGCGACTTGCGCGTTCGCTCGCACGGCTTGCCCGTGTACCACGTGCGCATATCTCCCGTGGAGCGGATGGGATGATCGCAGTCAAACACCGGGATCAGCCGCTCGGAGTTCTCCTGTCGCACCGCATCCCACACGTGTTGAACAACACGGGACATGTTGAGCGTGATGATCAAGCGCCGGCGCAGTTCATCTTGGTAGAACAACGGCGGAGAGATGACAATCCGGTCGGACCGAATAAACTGTTCGACGATCCGTACCAACTGCGCCAGCAAGACTTCACGGCTCCCTTTCCAAGCCTGCTTCATCTGGTCGAAGACATCCCGCGCTGTCTCGAAGATGATGCGCTGGGTGCGGAACTCCCGTGCCAAGCGCTCCAGCTCGATGCGACTTATCTTGGTCACATCCGGCTTGCCTTCGAGGATCGGCGCCATCTCCGCCACCTGTGCCGTCTGTGCCGCGTCCAGCTCCAACGGCGTCGCCTTCGACCAATCCAACCTGAGCACGGGTTGAAACACGCGCTCGATACGCACCACGTTCGGCCAGAGGATTTCGAACCCCGCTTTGGCCGGATCGGGTTCGACTGCGGTCTTGGGCGTTGGGGGCGGCAGCGGGCCGTCTTCTCCACCCTCATGCGGCAAAAAGGTGAACGGTACGCCGAAGATGTTGACGTACTCCGGCTCGAACAGCTCCGTTTCAGGATTCGCCTCATAGGATGTGCGCCTTAGGCCGCGACCCACCACCTGCTCGCAGAGCAACTGGCTGGTGAATGCCCGCAGACCCATGATGTGGGTGACCGTCTTCGCGTCCCACCCCTCGGAGAGCATGCCGACGGAGATGACGTTCTGAATCTTCTCGCCGGGCTGTCCGACCTTGCCCACCGTGTCCACCGTCTGACGAAGGCGCTCCGCCTGTTCAGCCTTGGTCAACTTGCGTTCCACCGGACCATTGCCTTCCAGTTGCTCCCCGTCCTCGTTTTCGGTTGGCGTCTCACTAGGCCCAGCGGATTCTTCGCGTGCTTCCGCCACGTCGAGCACCTTGGAGTCGATATGAAGGATGCGCTCCGGGTCGCACAGCTCGTCGATGTGGATACGGCGCGAATCGAAGGCGTGCTTCACGCGCGCCGCCGTCTCGGTGCGGTTGCAGACAGTGATCATGACCGGCGGCGTGGGGATCCCCGCGGCGCGCCACTTCTTCCACGCCTCGCGCCAGTCGTAGCCCAGCAGGTAGTAGGCGTTGAGCACGAGGTCTGGCAGCGGCTCCTCCGGCGATGCACGCCGGTTGAGGTCGTCTTTCACCTCCGGGTCGTTGTAGATGTGGTAGAGGCGAGACTTGTAGTTCTTGGCATCGGGCACAGCATCGTCGCGCACCACCACGCGCGGGGTCTTAACTAACCCCGACTCGATGGCGTCGTTTAGCCCAAAGTCGCTCACGATCCAGCCGAAGAGCGCCTCCTCGCTGCTTTGCCTCCCAGATGGGGTAAAGGGCGTGGCGGAGAAGTCGTAGCAGGTGAGGATGCCGCGCGATCGGTGGAGCCGATCCAGCCCACCGATCCACACCGTGGCCTCCGCGGCACTGTCCTTCAGAGCGCGCGTGCGAAGATTCTTACCCTCGGCCTCCAGGTTGACTCGCCACGCATGGTGCGCCTCGTCGTTGATGACGAGGATGTTACGTGCGTTGGCCATCTCGCCCAGCACCTCGCGGGCGTAAGCCTCGTCGCTCTTCACGCCGCGCTTGTCCACGCTTCTGCGCTTCCTGACCTGCTCTTCGTTCTCCCACGCGAGGGCGTGCCAGTTACGGACGAGGACCTTTCCCTGCCGGAGCTTCTCGAGGAGGGCCGAGGGCACAATGTTGAATGCCTCGTAGTAGTTGCCAGCTCCGGCCGGCTCCAGCACTGCCAGTCGCTTTCTCACCGTCAGCCCGGGCGCGATGACCAACACGTTCTTCGAGAAACGCGTGTCCTGCGGATTTGCCACCTTGTTGAGGATGTGCCACGCGATCGTCATCGCCATGACGACGGTCTTGCCCGAGCCTGTCGCCATCTTGCAGCATTGCCGGACGAAGTCCCCCCCGTCCCCGGGGATTTCGATGCCCACCCGCTCAGCTGCGGGCGCTTCCACCAACCAGATGAGCGTCTCCACGGCTTCCAACTGACAGAAGAAAAAGCGCCGCGCCTCAAACTCCTCCGGGTCGCGCCAGTGCTTCAAGAGGCGCCTCGTGATGCTGGAGACGCCCGGGTAGTCAGCCTCGCGCCAGTCCTTCACGCGCGGGCGAATCTGGTTGACGAGCGGAATCTCGACGAAAACGCCCGGATCGTCGAAGGCGCGCGACTCGCCCGAGGCTACCACGTAGCCCGCCGGGCGGCGCTCGTCCATAAGTTCGAAAGTGCGCATCTCGCGGTCGTAGCGCCAGTGCCTCTGCGGCTCCTTGAATGGCGAGTTGATGATGAGCCGGTCGATGGTGGTTCGTGCCATTGCAAGACCGCTCGCCGCTTCAGGCGACGTCCGAAACGGATTCGAACAACAGGCGACGAAGAGCGGTTTTCGGCGCCCGCTTCGACACGTACAGCACCTCGATTCCGACGACGCGATCCTGCTCGTCGCAATCCAAGATGATCCCGGACGAGATTTCCTCCGAGCGGTTCGCCCGTGCGCCGCTCAAAGCGAGATACTGAGCATCGGCCTGCCGGTCCACATTCAGCATCATAGCGTTGTCCTCCTTCGGTCGAAGAATGCCGTCACGACGCGGGCGGCGTTCTCCTGACGTTAGCGAGCACACGTACCACACGATGACCGAACTCCGGGATTTGAGCAAGACGATGCTCCAATTCCGGGTCCGCCGACACGGACTCGACAGCGTCCGCCGCGGTCAATGCCCGTTCCAGCGAGCCACGTTCGATCTGGCGCTTTGCGGGCGCATCTCGCGCGTGTTCCGTCAACGTGTAGTCCACCTAGCGCTCACTGGGCGAGTGAAATGACCTTCAAACTCTCGATGCCGCGGTCGTCCACGATCTTGACCGCGATGCGCTGGTGCTCGCCCAGCTCAAACGGCAGCGACACGGTGCCGCGGTACGCTTCGATCCGTTCTTCGTCAATCTCAGCCTTGAGGTTCTTCGCCAGCCGCGCCCACCCCTCATTCTCTCCGGCCATTGGGAAGAAGACCTGGCGCGGATAGAGGCTGCGGCCATCGTAGTCGGTGTCGAGCAGCCAGACGGCGATCTTGTCCTGGCCGCCGGATTCGATAGCCCCGGTCTTGGTGTTGTAGTAGTCGAAGCCGTCCACCGAGACGCGGTATTTGCCCTTGTCCGGCCCCTCGGCGATGCGCTCGACCTGGACGTCCGGCTGGCCGATGAGCCAGAAGGATTGGTTGCTGGAGCGATTTTTCTTGAGATCGGCAGTCAAGAGATCGGCGTTCATCTGCGCCTTGAGCAGCGTCACGCCCGGCCAGTTGGTCTCGTCGATGTCCTTGGCCGCTTCAGGATCGAACTGGAAAGCGGCGAAGACGATGAGCTTCGGCTTGGGGACAAGTGTCTGTGCCTCCTCAATGGCCTGGGCAACTTGGCGCTGTTCCAGCGGCGCGTGCTCAGGTCCGAACGAGACCACCACACGCAAGGGACTGTAGACCGGGGCGGTCTCTCGCACATGGTCCGCGCCTTCGTCGCTTGGGTGCATCTCGCCGTCGGCGTGCAGCCAGCGACAGCCGGGGAGCGGCTCGAGGCGCGCAAAGCGGATGTATTGCCCAGCCTTGCCACGGATGCCGGCGCGCAGGAGTTCGTCGCGCCACTCGCTCTGGCGCAGGGTTTCGCCGGCGCGGGCGATGGAGGCGTCGGCAGGCAGGGGCTTTTGTTCCAGTATTTCCTCGGGCGACTTCACCCCTGGGGCAGGCACGGCCTCCACCGTGAACGGCCCGGTCACGCGGAGCCGCTTGCGGTCAACGAGCGGCTGATCGTAAAGCGTCTCGTGGTCGGCGTAGCGGGCGATGGCGTCATCCATGGCCCTTTGCATGGCGCGCCGGGCAGAGTGGAAGGCCTCAACGGCTTCCCGCGCCGATTCCGGCCAGTCGGAGGGACAGTCATAGGGGACTTCCCATTCCACCAGTTCGTTGACCTTGACAACCTGGCCGCTCGGCATCGTGAAGGTTGCCTCGTCCGGCGCGGCGAAGTCCACGAACTGCCCAGCCCTCCCACCGGTCGTGACTTTGAATTTCACACTTTGGCCTTTGAGCGCAGCGTTCACCGCCCCAAGAGCGTGCTCGATGGCCGGGTGCATGCGGGCGTAGATGCCGTCGATCTCCGGGTTATTGGCGATAGAGCCGAGCGTCACATGCGGCACGGTCTTGTACTTGAAGCCGCTACCCACGCCCTCGTTCGGATGCGCCAGTTCGAAGTAGTCGAAGATGGCGGTCATCAGCCGTTGGCGGGCGATAGCGAGCGCCACACGCGACGTGTCGCAAGTGATCCAGCGCCGACCCCAATGCTCGGCCACGTAGGCGGTAGTGCCACTTCCACAGGTAGGGTCGAAAACCACGTCTCCAGGGTCGGTGGTCATGATCATGCACCGCTCAACGACCTTTGTGGCGGTCTGAGCGGCATAGACTTTCCCGCTTGCGCCTTGCGTGTCCGTCCACTGGTTAGTTATTTGCATCATCGGATAATCCTCGGCGAAGAACACATACGATGGCAGTTGGCCTTGTACTCGGACCCGCCCAGCGGAAATCAACTTCTTCATTCCAGACGGTGTGGTTTTCCAGCTATTCAGTCCAGGCGGGTAATACTTCTTGCCATCTAACTCAAACTCAAAATGACACGAGTCCGTGTGGCCAGATGCCAACAAGTCCGTTAACCGATATGGTCTGGATTCTGATGGGAGCCGTCTCGGGCTCTCCATCTCCTCACGTGTCATGCTGCGCGTTGCGCCACTGTTCAATTCAACGTATGTAAACTGACTGTCGGATCCTATTTCCCTCGGAACGAAGATCCTCCGGAACTTTACAGTAACTTTGTCCTTCGCGTACCAGACCAAGTAATCGGCAATGTTCGGTAGAAACGCGGCGTTGAGCGGGATTTTGGTCCTAAACGAGACGAGCGACATGAAGTTGGACGGACCGAAGACTTCATCCATTAGGTTACGAACATACTGCACGTTCTCATCGCTGATCTGCACAAAAATGCTGCCGCTCTCGGTCAGAAGCTCCCTCGCTAGCAGCAACCGGTCGCGCAGGTAGGTGAGGTAGGAGTGAATGCCCAGCTCCCACGTGTCGCGGAAGGCGCGGATTTGCTCTGGCTCCTGAGTTAGGTCCTCGTCCTTGCCGTCCTTCACGTCGCGCTTGTTGACAAACGGCTGGAAGTTCGAGCCATATTTGATGCCGTAGGGCGGGTCGATGTAAATCATCTGCACCTTACCGGCCATCCCCTCTTTTTCGAGCAGGGAGTTCATCACAAGGAGCGAATCGCCAGCGATGAGGCGGTTCGACCAGCCGTGCTTGTGGCGGTAGAACTCGATGGCCTCGCGCAGCGGTTCGTCGCGCTCCTGTTCGAACAGTCCCAGCTGCACCGGGCCTTTCTGGCCGGTCTTCTTGCGTACCGCTTCCAGGATGGTCCGCGGGTCAATGCGCTCGTGGACGTGGAGCGAGACGGTCGGCACTTGAAATGAAGTATGCTCGGCCTTGCCAGCCCAGACCAGTTGCGGGTCAAGGTGCGGGTCGTAGGCATAGATCCTTTTCGTTTGGCCGGCGTCGGGGTCCGTTTCGGGCGTCACGAGGCCGGCAGGCGGGTTGTTGACCCGCTCCTTGTCGCGATGTTCGTACGATTCGATCGGACGCGTGGCCTGTCCTGATTGGCGGTTGTTCTTCCGCGGCATACCTGCCTCCTCCCTCGCATTCCCCTGAACCTTGGCTGGCGGCCACGGTTGACTGTTTTGAGAATAGGGAACCTTTGGACAAACAGCAGCCGCCCTATGGTACCCGCTCGCCACTCGACCGTGGATTCGCTGGCCATCATCGCCGAACACTGGGGCTGGTGGCAGAGCACGCAACGAACCCGAGCCCACCGGGTGCCCGCAGCTCGGCAAAGGCAAGCCCTAGACGCCAATTCTGAAGCGTTCGCGCGTGCCCGATGATTGCGCGCCATGGTTCATGCCGAGCACCCTCTCGCAGTGCCCTGCATCAAGGCCTCAGCAGGCAGACGGCGTAACGCGCGCCATGACATCGGGCCGGCGGTTGGCGCGTTCGCCGTTCACGACCGTCGACGCCGGTGAGATCCACTTGGACGGCGCATATCCCGGAGGTCCCGATTGCGATAGACGGTGAGGATGGCGCCTTCAGGGGAGGTGACCACGTGGATCCCCTCAAATTGCTGGACATCGATGCCGTGGACGCGCCATCGCGCGACTTCCCGCTGCCCAATGGCGAAGATGCGCGCCCCACGGATCCACGCTCGGCGTCCATAGCGCACGGTGGCGAGCACGGCCTCGGCCGAAATCCGGCGGCGATGCATTTGACAGACAGCGTGGTGGGTTAGGGAGTAGGGGTGCGAAAGTTCAACCGTCACGAGGCCTCCTTTCGTGCACCAATCGGTGCGCATCGGATGACCAACCGGCCGAGTCGATGGCAACCGAACGACTGCCTCCAAGGTGGGGATGCGCTGAATGCCCACGGCCCCATATCCCGTTCGGGAACTGTTCGAGCGATCCGGCCAATGAACGAAGCGGACGTTCGCCAGCCCATGAAGGGACGCCGACGCTGCTTCCCGCGCGATCGCTCCTCGGGCCCGACAACGGCTCACTTCGGTGAGGCGACGGAGGAGATGCACTCCGCGCAGCAATCGCGCTGCGCGACGAAATGCCACCTCACCGTGTTCGATAATTATAGTTTGCCTTTCCGACAGGGTGTCAAGCACTGGCAGTGGCAAGGACGATGCCGAGGCCGCACGTCTCAGGTGGAGGGCAACGAACGGATCGTATGTCCGGCGTAGCCAGCGCTCGCTGGCGAGACGAGTGAACGAGATAGCGGCGCCACGCTCACGGTGGAGTGAGGCAAGGAAGGACCGCCGAAGCGACGACGTTGGCTCCCCGAGCAGGATTCGAACCTACAACCTAGCGGTTAACAGCCGCCCGCTCTACCGTTGAGCTATCGGGGATCGCTTGTTGGGCTGGGGAACCAGGATTCGAACCTGGGCACTCAGATCCAAAGTCTGATGTCCTACCGCTAGACGATTCCCCAGCGGTCTGGACTCCCCTCCCCCGAGGTGCCGAAGGTGGGAGTCGAACCCACACGAGGGTGAACCTCACCTGTTTTTGAGACAGGCGCGTCTGCCATTCCGCCACTTCGGCGCCTGACACCTCGGAGCGGAAGACGAGATTCGAACTCGCGACCTTCTCCTTGGCAAGGAGACGCGCTACCACTGCGCCACTTCCGCGTGCCCATAATTATGCGAGCGGCCACAACAGCCTGTCAACCACCATCCCCAGAGCACCGTTCGACACCTCGCGCACCCGCCGCCTATCATCTTCTCAAGCGACATGCCGAGGTGATCGATGAATCGAGGCAAGCTTGGCACCATGCTCCGGGCCAGCGAGCGCGACGACGAGTCCTACCTAACCTTCGTCGAGGGCACTCGCATCTTCGCCGGCACCCTCGATCCCCAACTCCGCGAGGCCGCCGGCGCAGCCATCACGCGCTATCAGCGCCGCACGGGCCACCTCCCGCGCACCACCGAGGAAGCCAAGCGCGCCCTCGACCCCGTCCCCATCGTCGCATCCCGCAACCGTATCATGCGCTCAACCCAAGAAATGATGTGGGAACGCGTGATCGAAACCTATACCAAACGCCGCGACGAGTTGCTCGCCGAACTCGACGCCGCCGACCGCTCAACCGTCGGATCCGTCGAGTGGGACCCAAACTTCCAGTATCCGGCGTACTTTTCCAAGGTCGAGTTCCACATCCAGCCCGGCAGCTATTACGCCGATCCCCTCGCCGGCTACATCTACCACTATGGCACGAAGGTCTTCTTCCTCGGCCAAAACGACCGCGACGACATCCAGACGCGATTCGTCAACCGCGTGCCCACCCCACCCGACGGACAGGTCAACCGCGTGCTCGACGTCGCCTGCTCGATCGGCCAAAGCACAACCGCCCTCAAGCAGCGGTTCGTTCAAGCCGAGGTATGGGGAATCGACGCCGCCGCGCCAATGGTACGCTACGCCCATAAGCGCGCCGTCGACCTCGGCCTCCCCATCCACTTCCGTCAGGCCCTCGCCGAGCAGTTGCCCTTCCCCAATAACCACTTCGATCTCGTCTACAGCTACATCCTCTTCCACGAACTCCCGCGGGACGTGATCCCGACGGTGCTCGACGAGATGCGGCGAGTGACGCGGCCGGGCGGAATCGTCGCCATCGTCGACTTCCAGTCGCTAGGGGAAGCGCTGCCGCCACTGGCCGCCTACTTTTATGAGTTCAGCCGCCGCTACAACGGCGAGCCCTACGCGGCCGAGTTCATTACCCTCGATTTCACTGGGATGATGCGCGACGCTGGATTGCGCAACGTGCGCGAGATCCCGACAGGCCAAGGCTTCTCCGGCTTGCCGCTGCGCGTTGGAGAAAAGTAATCGCCCGGAGTCCGTCGCACCGCTGCCGCAGGGGCCGCGCGCCGTGCTCTTCGCGGCGCTCGTCGGCGTCATTACCGCGTTCTCCCTGACGCACAACCCAGTCTTCATGGTCTGCACTGGGCCGCTGGTAGCGATGACCGGACCCTTCATCGGCGGCATGGTCGCCGCCGGCCGCGCTAAGACCGGCCCTCGCGAGGCCTTGCTCTACGCCATCACCATCGCAGCCGCGAACACCGTCCCGCTCATCGTCGCTTGGCTCTGGCTCCTCAATAACGCGGCGCTCGTGTTCGGGCCAGTCTCGCTCAATCGCGCTGAAGTGCCCGTCCTCGGCTGGGTGACGCTCGGCTTCGCGGCCTATATGGCCCTGACAGCGTTTGCCGGGGCGCTCTACGGCGCCCGCCGCGAGGAGCGGAAGCGCACTCCGCCCTAGCGATCAGCGGCGATCGCCGTCTGCCGCATCAACCGCGCGAGGGCGCCCCATTGCGCCTCGGCAGGGCCTCGTCTTCCGGCGGGACAGTCAGCACCCGGCGCGCGACAGCCCGGCGATCGGCAGAAACATCCAATTCGACCCGACCATGCGGGCGGCCGGCAGCTGCGGCGCGGGCAGGCCATAGGCGAGCAGCCGCGTTTCGGTTTGGATGAAGATGTGGCCGGCCGCAATCGTCGGCTGGGTAGCGCGTTCCCGGCCAAGCGCTGCCTTCCAGCGCAGCGCACCCGTCTTCGCATCCAGCGCCAACAGGAAGTTCTCGAGGCTGGCACGATCGGGCGCAACGATCCCCGTCGGAACAAAAACGAGGCCGTTCGCATAGGCCGGCGGGAAATTGCTCGACTGGCCGGGCGGCACCGCCCCCGCCGCAGTGTCATACGACCAGCGGATCGCACCGCTCGCCTGGTCGAGACCAAACGCATAGTTGGTCGACGCCTGAGCATACACCATCCCGCCAGCGATGGCGGGAGCGAAGACTTCACCGTAGGTGATTGCCGTCCAGCGCGTCGAACCGTCGCGCACGTCAATCGCCCGCAGCATACCGTCGAAACCGCCGGTGTAGACGACCCCCCGGTCGGCGGAGACACGCAGCCGATAGCCAAGGATGCCCGAAGACGGCTGTGCCGACCACACCTCGGCGCCCCCCGGCGTGAGGGCGACCAGCTTGCCATCGTCAGCCGCGACGACCAGCCCATCGATCAGTGCCGCTTCATAGGCGACGCCGAACTCGTCCCCGTAGCTCCAGAGCGGCTGGCCAGTATCCATGCTGAAGGCGTAGAGCCGGTTGGAGCTAATCACCACAATCCCCGCGCCAACGAGCGGCGACTGGTGGCCATTGGCGTTCACCGAACGTCGCCACAGCTCGCGGCCATCACTCGCCGCAAGCGCATAGAGGACGCCAGAGGCATTGTCGTCTCCGGTGAGCGCGAAAATGCGCCCGCCTTCCACCACGGGTGTCGCCAGCCGACCGCCGAGCGGCTTCGTCCAGATCGTGCGTCCGCTCGCAGCATCGAGGACGTGCAACACGCCGGAGTTGCTGCCGACATACAGCCGACCGTCGGCGAACGTCGGGGCGCCCTGCGGCGCACGGCCGATGGGCACCGTCCAGCGGACACCAAGCGACTGCACATTGCAGGAATCGACGATCCGCTCAAGCACATTTGCGCCACTATGGCGCGCATCGCCGCCAACCTGCGGCCATGCCGCGACCGTGGAGGCAGCGACGGGTGAAACGATGACCAGGCCGAAGAAAGCCGCCAGCAACGCAGGGAGACGCACGGGCGTATGCTAGCAAGCCCGATCGACCGGCTCAATCGGTTTGCCAAGCCGATTCCGCTCGGTTCTCACCAGAAGCGGGCGATTCACCGCTGGATTGTGCGATACACTGTCTACCGGCTCACTTCGACGGTGCAGGAGCGCCGGTATGCCGAATGAAAAGGCGGCCACCAACTCGGAGCCACTTCGCCTCGACCCCCTCGACCGTGAGCTGCCACCAGAGCGCGCCGCCGAGATCCTCGAGGAGTATGAGACCGAATCGCCCACCCGGAAGCTTGCCGGCTGGCCCGCCCGGATCGTCAGCGTGCTCGCAATCGCCCTCTCGTCCTATGCGCTCTCCTGGGTGATCGCGATCATCCCGGCCCAGATCTACCGGCCGAGCTTCCTCGCTGTCAGCCTCGTCCTCGCCTTTCTGCTCTATCCCTTTTCGGTCGCCCGCACGCGCCGCGGCTGGATCCTCGACTGGGTGACCGCCGCCATTCCCGTCGCTGCGCTCGGCATCATGTTCACGCAATACGTCCTTGCCCGCCCCCAGCTCGACCTGCTGAGCGCCGGGCCGGCCCTGCTTGTCCCGCTCGCGGTCGTTCTCGCCTTCGCCGCTGCGCTGATCGTCCGGCCAGCGCGCGACCGTCTCACGCTGATGGACGTCACCTTCGCCGTCGCCGCCGTGGTGACCCTCGCCTGGCCGATCGCGACCCTCGAGCAGTTCGTCCAGCGTGCCGCGCGGCCGACGATCACCGACCTCGTGCTCGGCACCGTGATGATCTTCCTCGTGCTTGAAGCAACGCGCCGGTCGGTTGGTTGGATTCTCCCCGCGACGGCTGTCGCCTTTCTTCTCTACGGCTTCTGGGGGCCGTGGCTCGATCTCGTCGGGCTGTCAATCATCGCCCACCGGGGCTACGAGCTGAACCGGCAGATCGGGACGATGTACATGACCCTCGAGGGGATCTTCGGCGTCCCGCTCGACGTGGCAGCAACCTACATCATCCTGTTCACCATCTATGGGGCGGTGCTTGAGCTCTCGGGCGCCGGCAAGTTCTTCATCGATTGGGCGCTCGCCGCAATGGGGCGATCGGGCAGCGGGGCCGGCCCCGGCCGGACCGTGACCGTCGCCGGATTTCTGCTCGGCACGGTCTCGGGAAGCGGGGTAGCAACGACGGTAACGCTCGGTTCACTCGCCTGGCCACTCCTCCGGCGCGCCAATTACGGGCCAAACACCGCCGGCGCAATGCTCGCCGCCAGCGGCATCGGCGCCATCCTTTCGCCACCGACGCTCGGCGCGGCTGCTTTCCTGATCGCCGAGTTTCTCAAGATCTCCTATCTCCAAGTTCTCATCATGGCGACCATTCCGACGCTGCTCTATTACCTGTCGATCTTCCTCATGATCGAGGCCGACTCGCGGCGGGCCGGCGCTCGACCGGTGAGCATTGTCGCGCCGGCGCTCCTTCCCCTCACCCTGCGCTCTGGCTACCACTTTACGTCGCTGTTCGCGATCGCGATCCTGATGGCGCTCGGAATGACGCCGTTCTACGCGGTGTTCTGGGCGATCCTGCTCGCGATTGCGCTCAGCTTCCTCCAACGGGAGACCGCGCTCTGGCCGCCACGGCTGCTCCAAGCGCTGGACATCGGCGGGCGCGGCGTCGTCTCGGTGGCGGCAACGACCGCAGCCGCCGGGATCATCGTCGGCATCGTCACGCTCACGGGGCTTGGGCTCAAAACTGCCGGCCTGATCGTGACGCTGGCGGGAGGAAATCTGTTCTTCACGGTCCTGTTCGCAGCGATTGCCGTCTGGGTGCTCGGCCTCGCCGTACCAGTGACGGCGTCCTACATCATCGCCGCCGTCATGATCGCGCCCGCGCTCATTCAGGTTGGCGTGCCGGACGTCGCCGCCCACATGTTTATCTTCTACTACGCCGTGCTCTCCGAGGTGAGCCCCCCAACAGCGCTTGCTCCCTTTGCAGCAGCAGCGCTCACCGGCGGCAACCCGTTTCGGACGATGATGCTGACGTGGAAATACACCTTGCCAGCGTTCCTCGTGCCCTTTGTCTTCTGTCTCAGCCCAGAAGGACTCGGTGTGCTGCTGCAAGCGCCGCTGCGCGACGTGGTATGGACGACATCGACGGCAGCGGTCGGCGTGGTGGCGCTGGCACTTGGCTTCGGCGGCTGGCTGTGGGGGCCGGCCGGGCTGGCCGAGCGTGCCGTCGCGGTCGCCAGCGGGCTGCTCTTGTTCTACGCCAGCCCCGCTACCGACGCGGTCGGGCTGGCATTGTTTGCATTGCTGCTGCTTTGGGGGTGGTATCGCCGCCGCCAGGCCGCCGCGCGGCCAGCAACGCCCTGAAGGCAGAATCGAAAACGGCGGAGCGTTTGCTCCGCCGTTCGATTCTTGGCGCGGTTGGAGGTTAGAGCGCCGACGCGCGACGGCCCGTCACCAAGTTCAAGAGCGCGAGCAGGATCACCGCCCCGATGAAGGCGACTATCACGCTCCCCATGAACCCGAGGGCGCTGCCCGGGAAGAAGATCCCAAACAAGAAGCCGCCAATCAGAGCGCCGATGATGCCGACGATGATGTTGCCGATGATGCCGAACCCGGCGCCTCGGACCACCATCCCAGCAAGCCAGCCAGCGATCAAACCGACCAGAAGCCAGAGAACAATGCTCATGAGATCCATGTCTTCCTCCTCGAAGACCGTTCTTCGAGCGAAACCATCCTCGGTCCGCTCACCTCACTGGCGCTGTCGCGACGGGGCGGCTGACGCCGCCTTCTCGATTGTTTCTCGATCTCACCTCAATCCACAGGCCTGTCAAATCAATTATACGGCATATCGCATCTCGAAGGCAGGGCGCGCTGGGCTCGCCGGTCTTCCGACGGGCGGCCGAGCGCCGCGACGCCACCGTTTTCCGCCTGCGCGGCTGTGATTGCTTAACGCGCTGGGCGGTCTCTTCCTCGTGCAGCACCTGTTGCCGAAGACGCGTTACCCTCGGCGCCGACCGATCGCCTCGGCTTTCTGAATCACGCCACGAACGAGGCGACCTCCTCCTCATTGACCTTGCTGATCGCGCCGAGAACCGCCACATCGAGCAGATCCGGCCCACCGGCGGACCGCTGCATCACCTTCTGGCTCTCGGTTACCAACCCTTGAGCAGTATCACCATTTTGCCGCTTCGGCCGGTGTCCGAGCACCTCGTAGGAGTCCTTCAGCCTGTCGATCTGCTGTTCAGTCTGCTCGATATGCTCGTTGAGCATAATCTTGAGTTCAATATCGCTCACCTACTGAAGCATTCGCTGCTCTGCGCGAAATGCTCAGCATCGTCGATGTCTCACCGATCATGCTTGAGCGTATCATCCAGCGATCTGATAGGCATCGTCCTCTCCAACGGTGCCAACGTGCGCAAGGAACTCCCCTCACGATGCATCACGGCGAAATCCTCTGACCCGGGCATGAAAAGGCCGTGAAAAGCAGGGGAGTAAGCAAGAAGGTTTTCTGAGATTTCCGCACCTGCGGAACGTCGCTGCCCTGCTTCGGCAGCGGCGCCCCGAGTGCCGCTGGTTAGCCAAGCAAACTGTACGGCTGTTCCAATCGGCGCTTGACAAGCTGCAGGAACTGAGCGGCCTCCGCGCCGTAAACCACCCGGTGATCTGCCGAGATGGTCATCCGCATCCGCTCGCGTACCACAATCTCGTCGTTTACGACGACCGGCCTTTTGCGAATCGAGCCAATTGCAAGAATCGCCGCCGCCGGCTGGTCAATGATCGCCATGAACTCGTCGACGTCGTACATCCCGAGGTTCGAGATCGTGAACGTCGCACCCTGAAAGTCCTCGGGCCGCGGCTTGTTCTCGCGCACGCGCTGGAACATCGCGGCATTCTCGCGAGCGATCTGGCGCACGCCTTTGACGTCGGCTTGGTGAATCACCGGGACGACCAGTCCGCGCTCGATAGCAACGGCGATGCCAATATTGATCTCCTCGTTATAGTGGAGCCCGTCCTCCCGATAGCTCGCGTTGAGCAGGGGCATGTCGACAAGGGCGAGAGCGACCGCCTTGACGATCAAGTCGTTGTAGGAGATCTTGACATCCTCGCCGGCGGCATTCAGTCGTTGGCGGAGCTCGGTCAGCTCGCCGGTGTCCACTTCGGTCGTGACGTAGAAGTGCGGGACTTGCTGCTTGCTGAAGGTCATTCGGCGAGCGATCGTCTGCTGCATTCGAGAGAACGGCTCGTGCCGACCCGGGCGCGTCAGGCCGCCCACCGGGGCTTCTTGAACGACTGGCTCGGCCACCGGGCGCGGCACTTCCGGCCCGGGCACGGCGATCTGGACTGTCTGCGCGGCCATCGCCTTTTCGACGTCTTCGCGAAGAATGCGCCCACCGGGCCCGCTACCTTGGATGCGGCTGAGATCGATGCCACGCTCGGCAGCGATCCGGCGCGCCAGCGGCGATGCTTTGATCCGGCCGTCACCATCCTCCACTGCGCCGCCTGTCGTTGGGGGAGCGGGCGTCGGGACGGGCGCGGCCGGGACGGTCCCCTGTTGACGCGTCGTGAGCTGGCCAGTCCGATCGGCCGAGGGCTGACCCGCCTTGATCTCCTCAGCGGGGGCCGGCGCAGTCTGCGGAATCGCCTCGCTCGCAGGACCGGCGCTCGTCTCGGGGGTGACAGGCTGGCTGGGCGGCGCCGACGTCGGCCGGTCGGCTGACTCCACTTCATCAGGAGCACCGATGTAGGCGATGGGCTGGCCGATCGGCGCTTGACCGCCTTCCTCGACGACGATCTTGGTCAGGACGCCGGTATCGTAGGCCTCGAGGTCCATGTTCGCCTTGTCGGTCTCGATTTCGGCGAGCACCTCACCCTTGGTGACCTGATCGCCCGGCCGCTTATGCCACTTGAGGATTTTCCCCTCTTCCATGGTGTCGCTCAGGCGCGGCATGACGATCTCTTTGGCCATCGAGACCTCCGGGCAACGGGAAATTAAGCGATGTGCAGAACCTGCTTCGCCTTGGCCACGATTGTCGCTGGCGAAGGGATGGCGGCACGCTCGAGCGGCTTGCTGTAGGGCATCGGCACTTCCGCACCGGCCACCCGGCCAATCGGCGCATCAAGGTAGTCGAACGCTGCTTCCGTTACCGCCGCACAGATCTCCGCGCCAATCCCGTAGGTGCCCCAACCTTCCTCGACATAGAGCGCCCGGTTCGTCCGCTTGACCGATTTCACGAGCGTTTCCAAATCGTATGGCCGCAGGCTCCGAAGGTCGACTACCTCGGCAGAGACGCCAAGCGCCTCCAGTTCCTTCGCCGCTTCGAGCGCAAAGAGGGTCATCCGGCTATGGGCGAAGATGCTGATGTCCTTCCCCGGCCGCACGATCTGAGCCTTGCCGAATTCGGTGAGGTAGTCGCCATCCGGCACCTCACCGCGCGTGTTGTAGAGCGCAAGATGCTCAATGAACATCACCGGGTCGCTCTGCCGGATAGCGTATTTCAGCATCCCTTTTGCGTCCGCTGGGAACGCCGGGGACACCACCTTCAGGCCGGGCACGTTGGCGTACCATACTTCGAGGCTCTGCGAGTGCTGGGCCGTGAGCTGCTGGCCGCCACCCCCCCGGCGTCCGGATCACCATGGGCACCGGACACTGACCGCCGAACATGTAGAAGATCTTCGCTGCGTTGTTGACGATCTGATCCATCGCGACGATCGAGAAGTTGATCGTCATCAGTTCGACGACCGGCCGCAGACCAAGCATCGCGGAGCCGATGGCGGCGCCGACAAAGCCCTCTTCGGCGATCGGGGCGTCGCGAACTCGTTTTTCGCCAAACTCAGCAAGCAGGCCCTGAGTGACCTTATAGGCGCCCTCAAAGACCCCGATATCCTCGCCGATCAGGTAGACATTCTCGTCGCGGTGCATCTCTTCGCGGAGTGCTTGGTTGAGCGCCTCGCGGTACGTGATCACGGTCATCGCTGTTCCGGACTCGCATAGACATAGTCGTACAACGTGCTGATGTCAGGAAATGGGCTTTTCTCGGCAAAGTCGACCGCCTCATCCACGATCTTCAGCACGTGGTCGTGCATCTGTGTGTATTCGTCAGCACTGAGCAGGCCGGCTTCGGTGAGCTTCGCCTTGAATGCCGCGATCGGGTCGCGCGCCATCCAGGCGCGCACTTCCTCTTCGGTCCGATAGCGGCCGGGGTCGGCCATCGAGTGCCCCTTGTACCGGTAGGTATCCGCCTCGAGCAGCACGGGCTCGCGCTCCTCGCGCGCCCGGCGGACCGCTTCGAGCATCGCCTTGCGCACCGCCAGCACATCCATGCCATTCACCCGCTCGCCGACCATGTCGTAGGCGAGGGCCTTGCGATAGAGGAACTCGGCCGCAGAGTCCTTGTGCTCCGGCGATCCCATCGCATAGTGGTTGTTCACGCAGAGCCACACAATCGGTAGCCGCCAAATTTTGGCGAGATTGAGCGATTCGTGGAAGGCTCCAATGTTTGTCGCTCCCTCGCCAAAGATGCAGAGCACGACTTCGTCGCCGCCCTTGTAATCGATCGCCAGCCCAGCGCCGACGGCAAGCGGCAAGTGGCCGCCGACGATCCCGTAGCCACCCATGAAGCGTGTCTTGAGGTCGAACAGGTGCATCGACCCACCGCGCCCCTTTGAGGTGCCGGTGACCTTGCCGAACAACTCCGCCATGACCGCGCCAGGGTCGATGCCGCGCGCCAGCGCGTGGCCGTGCTCGCGGTAGCTGGTGAAGATGTAATCATCCGGACGGATCGCCGAAAACGCCCCCACAATGGTCGCTTCTTCGCCGATGTTCAAATGACAATAGCCGCCGATCTTGGCTCGGGTATATTGCTCGCCCACCCGTTCTTCAAATTCGCGGATCAGCAGCATCTGAAAGAGATAGCGATGCAATTGCTCCCGGCTCTCCCCCGATCCGCTCAACAGTGTCTCTTCGGCTGCTTGCATTGAATAACCCCTTGTGGTGGCGCGATCTTGCGGCGATTCTACCATGCCACATCGCTGACACGCGCTCATCTCGGCCAACCAGCGTGCGCTACAAGCCGCTATACTATTCGCCGTTCAACTAGCTCGCCGCACGATCGAAAGGGGTACTCTATGACCAGCGCCCTCGTTGGCCAGCCGGGCTTGCTCATTCCCCCAGGTCCAACTGGCTGGTGGAACAGCGCCCACGTCTCCGGGCCCAATGTCCTTCGCGAGGAGGACGGGACGTGGCGACTGTATGCCTACGGCCGCGACCCCGACTTCGACCCTCTCGTCCCGATGCTTTCTGGTCGCACCGGCCTCGCCACCTCCGCCGATGGTCTCCATTGGGAGTGGACGCGCGGCCCGCAGTCGCTCGGTTCGGTGCTCGAACCGAGCTCCGCCCCCGATCGCTTCGACTCGGCATTCGCTGGCGTCTCCGACGTTCAAAAGATCGATGGCCTGTACTGGCTCTGGTATCAAGGCGGCGACCAGACAATCGTCGAGCGTGGGCCGATCCGGGCCCGTGGCCTCCAAATGCGGATCGGCGCAGCGATCTCGCGCGACGGAGTGCACTTCGTCAAGCTTGACGGGCCGTTTCGTGGCGCACTCTTTGACGTCGGCGAGCCGGGCGCTTGGGACTCGCTCTTCGTCTCCCAAGGAAAGGTGCTGCGCGAGCCGGATGGGTCGTGGAAGCTGTATTACCACGCCCTCGAGGGCGGCCAAGGATCGCGTATCGGCCTTGCCGTCTCCGGCGACGGCCTGCACTGGGAACGCGTCGGCAAAATCCTCGGCCCCGGGGAGGCAGGTGATTTCGACGAGCGCGGCGTCAGCAGCCGCTGCATCCTCAAAATCGACGGCCACTACGTCATGTTCTACGAGGGCAGCAACCGCGACACCTATTACGGCATCGGTCTCGCAACGTCGCCCGATGGCATCCACTGGACGAAAGAGCGGGGCGATGAGCCGGGCGGCGCGATCTTTCGCCACGCCCCGCGGGGCTCCGGCCGCTGGGATTCGCGGGCGGTCGGCACGCCATGCGTCGTCGCGGACGGCCAAGGCGGCTACCGGATGTACTACGTCGGGGCGCACGAGGTCGAGCACCGCGACCCCTCCAAGGGCGACACCTCGTCGCTCCACGCCATCGGCCTCGCCGTCAGCGATGGCGCGAACATCCGGCGCTGGCGACGCTGGAACGAGGAGTAGCGGCCGGCCGTCAGCACAGGAGAGTGCCGAGAGAAATCCCGGCGCTCTCCTCCTGAAGGACGGCCTGACAGCCAGCCGCGCGACCGCGTCGCGGGATGGCGCGGTCGCGAGGAATCACCGGACACGGGCAAGCTCGCGCGTCGCCCTGCGCGGAGGGAACTCCCTGATCTGCCCGAGGTTCAGTCGTCGGCGACAATCGATTCCCATGAGAGACAGCGCATGCTGCTGGTGGGGAAAAGCGCACGTTGCCGGTCGCGCCAGGAACCCTGTCTGCCCGAGACCTGTTTTCGGGCCGATGGAGCCAAGGCGAGCCTCGCCCGCGTGAGAACCTCGTGAACCAGCCCGGCGGAGTTGTGAACGATCGGTGCATGGTCATTTGCGAGCGAGCAACATCGCCAGTTCGGTGGCGTCGGCGAGTGACTCGAGGTGCCAGACGCGGTCCAGCAGCGCGTCGGCGCGGGCGCCCAGCACCGGGCGCGCGAGGTCGAGGAATTTGGCGCTCAAGGCGTCGTCCGACAGCGGATTTTCCGCCGTCCCTGAAGCGCGGGCAACATACTCCGTGTGCTTGTTGCCATCGAGCAGTTCCACGGTGACGGCCACCTCGTCCTTCCGAAGCGCATCGTCGGGCGTCAAGCGAACCTTCCGCCGCAGTGCCACTGCAGCCGGATCATTCACTCGCTCGTCGGTGAACTGTGCGGGCCGCGCCGTGCCGTCGAGGAGGGCGACAGCGGCGCAATGGTAGGCGCTGAACTTCCCTTCCAGCCCGGTTGTCGGCTCGGCTTGGCCCGTCGCTTGCAGCACCCACGGGTTGACACGTGCCTCGATGGCGGCAACCTGTTCGGCACGTACCCCTTTGTTCCGGACGGCGACAAGCGCATCGATCAGCGGGTGCGTCACGACGCCACTGCTGTACGGCTTGTAGCCGTTTTCTGCGACGCGCCACTGCTCGCCCAGCCGGTCGGTCAGGTGGTGAGCCGCCCGGTCACTGCTCACGACGTTGAGATAGCCTTGGGGATGAACCAGCGGTTCGGGCGCGCTGTCGAAGCCGAGCGAAGCGAGGAGTGCGGAGCGCACGCCCGCCTCCGCCGCCTTCCCGCAGTGATACGCCTTGGACATCGTGCCGAACATGGCGGTCACGCCGCCGCTGTGGGTGAGAGCGATGCCGATCGCGTTCCGGAGCGCCGGCGCGTCCAAGCCGAGCAGCGCCCCGACGCCGATCGCACCGCCGACTGGGCCGGCCGTCGCGGTGACATGCCAGCCGCCAAGGTAATGGGCACGGCCGAGTGCCAGCGCAAGGCGCAGCTCGATCTCCAGCCCGAGCACGAGGCCGCGCACGATCGATCGCCCGTCGAGCCGGCGCGCTTCGGCGACCGCAAGCAGGCCAGGCAGCACTGGGACAGTGCCGTGGATGACCGTCTCGTGGGGAAGAAACGTGTCGTCGAAGTCGAGCACATGCTCGGCTTGCCCGTTCACCAGCGCGGCTAGCTCCGCCGGCAGCCGGTCCGGCCGTCCCCACACTTGGCTTTCAGCCACGCCGCCGAGAGTCTGGCAGTAGCGCAGCAGAAGCTCGACCGACTCGTGGCCGCTCCCACCGAGGGCGACGCCAAGCCCATCGACCATCGCCCGTTTCGCTTCGTGGACAATAGGCGCCGGCACGGCATCCAACGGGCAGTCGGCGACAAAGCGGCTCAGGCGGTCGGTGAGGGTAGCCTCAGGGTGCACGGTCGGCTCCTTGCGAACGGGAGTGCCGGCGCCGATGACGGCGTCGGCTTCAATTTCGATGAGCATACGGGGATCCGCGAGGGCGGTGACCTCAACCACCGTACTCGCCGGGCGGATTGCGCCAAAGACGGCGCGGTGGACGCTGGCGACCGCGTCGAGGTCGGCAATTCGCCTGAGCCACAGCCGGGTGCGGACGACGTCTTCCAGCGTCGCGCCCGCTTGGACGAGCGCCGCCTCGATCCGCCGCAGCGCCTCCGCGGTCTGGGCGCCGGCGTTTCCCACAAACTGGTCGCGGTCGCCCAGCCCGGTGGTACCAGCAACGAACACCTGATTGCCGACGCGCACCGCCCGGGAGAAGCCGATGCGCGGCTCCCACGGGGACTCACTACCGAAGTTCTCCCTCAACGAAAAACCTCGATTCCGCTGCCAGCGACGATCTCGCCGATGCGCGCCGCAGCCGGCGTCTCCGCCGCCAGAAGCGCTGCTTGGAGCGCATCGGCCTGCTCTGCCGAGACGGCGATCAGCAGCCCGCCGGATGTCTGAGCATCGGCGATACACAGCCGGTCGATCTCGTCGATGGCATCGGCCCAGCGCACCGCGCCGGTCACGGCCTCGAGATTGCGGCGGGTGCCGCCCGGAATCGCTCCGGCCTCGGCAAGTTCGCGCACACGAGGCAAGAACGGGAGCGCCCGAGCGCTAAGGCGGGCTCCGACACCGGAGGCCGACGTCATCTCTAGCAGATGACCGAGCAGCCCGAAGCCGGTGATGTCGGTTGCAGCGTGCGGTCCGACGCGCAGCATCGCCTCGCTCGCCCCGCGGTTGAGCGTTGTCATCGCGGCGATTGCGGCTTCGACCGTCTCTGGAGGGGCGATCCCACGCTTGATGGCGGTAGCAATGATCCCAGTGCCGAGGGGCTTGGTCAAAAAGAGCGCGTCGCCGGGTCGAGCGCCAACGTTACGGACGACGCGCGCCGGGTGGACGATGCCGGTGACCGCGAGGCCGTACTTCGGCTCGGCGTCGTCGATGCTGTGGCCACCGATAATCGGGCAACCGGCCTCGGCCGCCTTCTCGATTCCGCCGCGGGCGATCTCGGCAAGCATGCCAGTCGGCAACAAGTCGCGCGGGAAGGCAACGATGGCGAGCGCGTAGAGCGGCTGGCCGCCCATTGCGTAGACATCGGAGAGCGCATTGGCCGCGCCGATCTGGCCGAAGGCGTAGGGGTCGTCGACGATGGGCGTGAAGAAATCGACGGTCGCGACCAGCGCCGTCTCATCGTTCAGCTGGTACACCGCCGCGTCATCGCGCGTCTCGGTTCCCACCAGCACATTTGGATGCGCAAGAGGTGGCAGATGGCGCAGCACCTGCGCCAGCTCGGCCGCGCCGAGCTTACATGCTCACCCCGCGCCGTGACTGAGGCTGGTCAGCCGCACCTGCTCGTGGGCGTCCATCGTCCTCCTTGTAGGGTCGACACGGCCATTATCCGCGATCCGCTTTCCGCCAGTGCGGCGTTGCATGAGCCATTACGCTTGTGTATCGTATCGCCGCCGGGCGCATTGGGCTCTCGGAACTCCCCGCCGCCTCATCTCGAACTTGGCAAGGGCCAGAGTGAGGCCTCCGATGGGCCCGCTTCCATGCCTTCAGCGCCCTGCCAGTATGGTGGAGGGGATGAAGCGCATGGAGGGCAATCGCCGCCGCGTTGGGCTCCTGTCGATCTGTTCGTTTCCGGTGCTTTCTGCGCTGGCGGTCGCGCTTGGGATCGTGCTCGGCCTCTACGCGCTTGAGCACGCTGGGGCGCAGGCACAACCAGCGAGAACCATCGGCGTCGTGCGGATTCTTGCCGACCAGTTCGTCGATGGGCCTGCCGGCTCGGGCATCTTTACGGCAACCGGAAACCTCAAACTGGCCTTTCAGTCAGGCCCTCCGGTGATGACGATCGGTGGAAGCGATGCGCGAATCGTGCGCCAAGTCAGCGGCGGCCCGGTGCGTGTCTTTGGGGCGCCGAAGTTCATCTCCGACACGCGCCCGATCACGGCGAATGTTGCGACCAAGCCGCTGACCAGCACATCAAATCCGACCGGGTTCATCCTCGATACCAATACTGGGGAGTTGCAAGGCTCGGACGAAACCCTTGGCGGCACGATTCGCAACGACCAGTACGTGATGGCGTTTCTCGAGTATTTCGGGCTGGACGAGATGTACCGCCAGCTCGACGACCAAGCGCTCTCGCGAATTTCTTTCCGGTATGAATTGGACAAGCCCAACTTCAAGGCGGACCTTCTCGTCGACTTGAGCGTGCGCGACAATGACGAGAACCCCCCGACAACAGTTGGCGTGCACGTCACGATCGACAGTCGCGGGCAGCTCTCGGGTTCAGTCGATAGCCTCAGTCTCCGCTACGGGGGGCTCGTCCTCTCCATCGAGGGTGCGCGGGTGGTGTCCGGCGGCTTCTCGGCCGATACGGCCAAGGTGCTTCTCGCCCAAAATCCGAACTTCCCCAAGCTGGATCCCACCGCCCCAAGCGGTGTGAGCTTTCAAATCAACGGCATCGAGTATCGCGCTGGCACTCTCAGCGCTCGCGGCGGCACGGTGGGGCTCCCGACGCTCCACTTTGCCAATGCCTTCTCCGTGACCAACGCCTCGGCCAGCTTTGTCAACGACCCTATCCGGCGACGCGCGTCGACGATTATTACCGGCTCGGTTCGATTCGGAGGTGTCGTTACCCGATCGGCGGCGCTGACCGCCTCGTTGCGGTTTACCTCGGACGGCCCGCCCAACTCCAGCAACCGGACGACCATCCTCACGGGCACGCTCAGCGATGTGGTGCTCAATGCGGGGATTGTCCGTTTCGATCTGAAACAGCTGGCCTTTACCGGGTCGACTGCTGGCGGATCGAACAGCTTCTGGGGCATCGACGCCAACGACGCGCGTCTGCGTTTCCCGGAGTCGCTCAGTCCCAACGCGGGAGCGCAATTGACCGACTTTCGGGTAGGAATGAACCCAAGTGGGGAGCTGAGTGTCTTCCTCGGCGGCCTGAGTGCGGCCACACCTCCGATCGCAAGCGGAGTGTTGAGCGGTACAACTGCCTCTGCCAATTTCGCAACCGTCGACAACCACCTCGTGCTGACCTTTACGATTGGATTGAGTCTCAAGCTCGCGGGCGGCGCGACGGAGGCGATTACCCAGACAACGCTGTTCAATCCCGAATTGAAGCTCGTGGCGCAGAGTGGGCCGCGAGCGCGAGCGAGTTGCACTCCGTCTCAAGGTGCTCAAGGATGCCGAGTCGCTTTCCGCGGCACGATCGAACGGTTCGCCTTCAATGCCGCCGGCTTCCGCATTGACGTCAAACAGCCGCGACTGCGTACGGATGGCGGCTTCGAGACGAGCACGGCCGCGATTGCCGCGCCTTTTGGCGCGGGTCAGGTGCCGGGCGTGGGCGCAGGCGAACTGACGGTGAGCGTGCAAAACCTCGTGATGACGGGGGCAGGGCAACTGACCATCGCCGGGGGAGAGTTTTCGTTGCCTCCCCTCGAATTCGGTGACATCAGCTTCCCCACGTTGCGTGGATCCTTCAAGTCCGTCACGGTCGGAGGCAAGCCCGGCTTCCGGCTTGAAGCCCGCGGCAAGTTGGTGCTTCCCGGACTCGAATCGGGGCCACAGAGTATCGGGTTGGATGTCTCCATCGTCGTCCAAACGCTTGCCAACGGGAAATTCGACGAAGCCGGAGTCAGTATCGCCTTTTTTGTCCCGGCGGCTGCACTCGGCATTCCGATCGGATCGTCTGGCTTGGCCATCGTCGGGATGAGCGGCTCATTCGAGATCGCGGATGCGACCACCTCGACACCCGATATCGTGTTCTCCGCCGGGATCACGATTCAGAGTATCGACGGGTTCACGATCCCGGGAACGAGCTTTTCGGCAGCGCTCGTCACGATTCAGGGGAATGTCACCGTCGACACCAAGCCGTTTAGCATCGTGGCCGAGACCGTCGTCAAGTTCCTCATCTTTCAGATGGCCCGAGCAGAAGTTGCGCTTGGCATGGGCCAAGGCATTGGCTCTGGCTTCGGCGCCCGCTTCACCTTCGAGAAGTTCGATCTGTTCATCTGGCCAGTGCCGTTCGTCGTGATCCCCTACAACGTCGAGGGCACGGTGCGAGTTGGCTCGCGCAATGGTGATTTCAAGGTCAATGGCACGGGTCGGATTGGCGTCGAGATCCCCGAAGGGCTGGCCGGCCCTGGACTGCCGCCGTTCCCGCTTTCCCTCGCCGAACTGAGCGGCTCGTTCGGGGAGTTCAATATTCCCGGCCGTGCCGACACCGTCGGCGCCCTCACCACCTATCGCCATATTGTCCGCGACTTCTTCGGCAATCCCCATGTGCTGTTCTCGCTCAGCATGTTCTTTGACTTCAAGCGTGCGCCCGATAGCGGCCAGTTCTTCAAATTTGTCGACCCCGATGATTACCGGCTCCGGAGCTCGCTCGAGATTGCCGAAGAAGCGCTGCGCAGCCAAGGGCGGTTCGCCTTCCGCGATTTGGGGCCGATGGAGGGCGGTCGCGGCACATTGGTCGCGGCGAGTGCTCCATTCACGATCACCGCGCAGGGAACCGCATTGTTCGGTATCAGCTATCCCGGAACGACGCCGGTGACACCGACCATCACACTGACTACCCCCTCCGGCGTGACCCTGACCCAAGCCACGGTCAATCAAACGACCCAGTTCTATCTCGAAACTGCGGCCTCAACCATCACGGGGAGCAGTTCGATCTTCTTCGCCATCAACAATGCAGCGCCGGGCATCTATCAACTGAGCATCGATGGGGCGCCCAGCGACTTCACGAGCTGGTCGTATGTGCTGAATAACGCGCCGACCGTTACCGGCACGACAGCAACCCGCAGCGGCAATCAGGTCACCCTCACGTGGACAGCCCAAGACAGCGACAGCCCGAGCGCCACGGTGCGTGTGGGCTTTGCGCCGGTGCTGAACGGCAACGTGGATCTGTCGGCGACTCGGTTCTTGAGCGAGAACCTGCCGCTTGGGCCGGGAACCTTTGTTTGGAACCTGATCGACGCGCCTTCGGGAACCTACCGGCTTGTCGTCGAAGCGAACGATGGCAAGAACCAGCCGCAGGTTGGCGTGGCAGACCTCGACATCGACGTTGTCGACACCACCCCGCCCGCGACGCCGAGTGGATTGGCAGTCGATCCGCTGCCGGGCATGGTGACGCTCCGCTGGGCGGCGAACACCGAGCTTGATATCGCAGGCTACGAAGTCGGCTTCGCACTCACCCCAGATTTCAACGCGTTCCTCTACACGCGGAACGTCGGGCCGCGTGACACCTCCGCCACCACGACCGAAACGGGCGCCCGAATCTGGGGCCTTGAGGATAATCAGACGGTCTACTTCTCAGTCCGAGCCTACGACATGGATGGCCACTACAGCCCGTGGGCGCCGTTTGTCGCTGGCTCGCCATGGCCGCTCAGCCCGCGCAACATCAGCCCGACCCCCGCGATGACCGGAACTCCGCCCGTCGTGGCCGTCTCCTTCAACACCCCGCTCGACCGCGACCGGCTGCCGAGCATCCTCAGCGTCACCACCGACGATGGCTCGCCTCTCCCCGGTGAGCTCGAGGTGATCGAGGACCTAGAAACCGGAGATGCTATCGGTCTTCTCTTCCGGGCCAGCATCAGCGACCGGGTCGCGGCACGGGCAACTATCCTCGGTGGCGCCAATGGCGTGCGCGCCGCGGATGGGCGGACTATGCCGACGAATTACAGTTGGTCCTTCACCCTCGAGCCGGCGAAAACCTTCGTTCCCAATACCGCGCTTCGGGTGACCGGGCAATGACCCGCTAAAGAGAACGAGCGCCGCTGCTCACCTCCGGTATACGATGAGTCTCTCCTAGGAGGAGCAGACCGGAGGTGAGAGCATGGCGCGCTTCATCTGCGTGACGTGCGGCGTGCAGTATCCCGACTCGGACGCGCCGCCACCACGCTGCATCATCTGCGACGAAGAGCGGCAATACGTCGGCTGGAATGGCCAGCAATGGACGACGCTCGATGCGATGCGAGCGGCGGGCTATCGGAACGAGATTCGCGAAGAGGAGCCCGGCCTGTGGAGCATTCAGACTACGCCGGCCTTCGCGATCAATCAGCGCGCCTTCCTCGTCCAAACGCCGGAAGGCAACCTGCTGTGGGACTGCATCACGCTGATCGATGACGAAACGATCGAGGCCGTTCGTCGCCTCGGCGGCATTCGGGCGATCGGCGTCTCCCACCCGCATTACTACGCGACGATCGTCGAATGGAGCGAAGCGTTCGAGAGCGCCCCCATCTACATCCACGCCGACGATGCGGAATGGGTTGTCCACCGCTCGCCGGGCCTCTGCCTCTTCCCGGAGGAAACACAATCTCTCTTTGGTGGCATCACCCTCGTGCGGCTGGGAGGCCATTTCCGAGGCGGGCTGGTCGCTCACTGGCCGGCCGGAGCCGAGGGACGAGGTGTCGTGCTCTGCGGCGACATCATTCAGGTCGTCATGGACCGGCGTTGGGTCAGCTTCATGTATAGCTATCCGAACATCATCCCGCTCTCCGAGGCGGAGGTAACACGGCTGGTCGAGCGGATCCGCCCCTACCGTTACGATCGGCTGTGGGGCGCGTTCGCCGGCAGGCAAGTGCTGGAAGATGCTTCCGGCGCGGTCGAGCGGTCGGCGCGGCGCTATATCGAGCGGCTGCACGCTCCCTAAGCTTTACAGCGGACGATGGTTGACTGCACAATAACCTCCGCCGCAACGGCGGCAGTTCTCATCGTCTGGAGCGAGTTCGTGAGCGAGCCTGCCACCATTACCCCCTTGAACAACGGACCGTACCGCGTGACCGGGACGTTTACCGTGACCATGCCAAGCGGCAAGGTCGTCAAGCAGGATGGGACAGCGTTTCTCTGTCGCTGTGGCCAGTCGAGCAAGAAGCCATTTTGCGACGGGACACACGCCAAGATCGGCTTTGCTGCCGAGGAAGTCGTCGACGAGGCGACACGCGCCGCCGAGGGGTTCGTCGCCGTCGCGGACGCCGACGCCGTGAAGGAAGGCGACGTCATCGAGGTGAAGGTCAACGAGCAGCCAGTCGCCCTCGCGCGGGTCGACGGCCAACTGTACGCCGTTGGGGCGATCTGCACGCACCAGTATGCCAACCTGACCGAGGGCAGCTTGGAAGGCCAGATCCTGACATGCCCGCTCCACAATAGCGGATTCAACATCCGCACCGGCCAGCCGATCCTGCTGCCGGCCACCGAGCCGTTGCCGACCTACGAGGTGCGCGTCGAGGGCGGCAAGGTGCTCGTCTCGACGCAGCCGCGCCCGAGGTAGCGGGTGGAGCGCATCGTCGTCGTTGGCGCCAACCTCGCTGGCGGGCGCGCCGTCGAGACGCTGCGTGGCGAAGGCTTCGACGGCCAGATTGTGCTCATCGGGGAGGAGCGCGATCGGCCCTACGAGCGGCCGCCGCTCTCCAAGGAATACCTCGCCGGGACGAAGGAGCACAGCAAGCTGTTTCTGCGCCCCGCTCACTATTACGAAGACGAGCGCATCGAGCTGCTGCTCGGTCAGCGCGCCACTCGGCTCGATGCCGCCTCCAAGACGGTTCATCTGGCCAACGGCCACACCGTTTCCTACGACAAGCTGCTCATCGCCGCCGGGGCGACGCCCCGTCGGCTTCGCGTGCCGGGCGCTGAGCTGACGAACGTCTTCGTCTTGCGAACCCTCCCCGACGCCGACGCGATCCGCGCAGCGCTCCAGCGGGGCGCCCGCGTTGTCGTCGTCGGAGCAGGCTTTATCGGGATGGAGGTAGCAGCAACATGCCGCCAGCTCGGTGCGGAGGTGACGGTCGTCGAGCCGCTTTCGGCGCCGCTGGAGGCGGTGCTCCCGCGCCAGATTGGCGAGCAGCTTGCCGCGATCCATCGCGCTCATGGTGTCGAGTTTCGGTTTGGCGAGAAAGTTGTCGGCTTTCGCGGACACGCCCGTGTCGAGCAGGCGCTGACCGACTCTGGCGCGGCGATCACGTGCGATTTGGCTATCGTCGGGATCGGCGTCGTTCCGGAAGACGGTTGGCTCGACGGCGCAGGCATCGCACGGCAGAATGGCGTCCTCGTCGACGATTTGTGCCGAACGAGCATGCCGGACGTCTGGGCGGCAGGGGACGTGGCGAATTGGTGGCACCCGGAACTCCGCCGCCGCCTCCGCGTCGAGCACTATGAGAACGCTCAACAACAGGCGGTGCACGCTGCCAAGGCGATGCTCGGGAACGGGACGCCCTACGCGCCGCTTCTCTACTTCTGGTCCGACCAGTACGACCGCAACCTGCAGGTTGTCGGTTACCCCGAGCCGGGCGACCAGCTTGTCTGGCGAGGCCGGCCGCCCCATGAGCCGTGGGCGGTCTTCTTCCTTCGCGAGGAGCGGCTCGTTGCCGCATTGACCGTCAACATGGTGCGCGAGCAGGTCGCCGCACGCCAGATTATCCGTAAGGGAGGAGCCGTCGATCCGGCCGCGCTCGCCGACCTCGATACCGATCTCCGGGCACTCGCCCGCGCCCTCTGATTCGCGGAGAAGCCATGCCTCATCCTGCCCAACCCCTGCGCTTCGGCGTGAACCTCTCCACCTCTGCCGCGGCCGGCGCCGACCCGGCCGGCGATGCCGCGCTTGCCGAACGACTCGGCTTCGACCTCATCGCCTGCTCCGATCACTTGCATACTCAGCACCCGAACTTCGAAACCTGGACCTTCTTGACCTGGGTGGCGGCCCACACCCGCCGGATCGCCCTCGCCTCCAACGTCCTTGGCCTGCCATACCGGGCGCCGGCGGTGATCGCCAAGATGGCCGAATCCCTTGATCGTCTCTCGGGCGGACGGCTTATCCTCGGGCTTGGCAGCGGCGGGATGGACGCCGAGTTCGCCGCTTTTGGGCTGCCCGTCCGCGCTCCGGGCGAGAAAGTCGCCGCGCTCGGGGAAGCGCTCGACATCATCCAACAGCTCTGGCGCGAGCCGGCGGTGCACTACGCGGGAAAGCACTACACCACCAATGGCGCCACGATCACGCCCCGGCCAGCACGGCCCATCCCGCTCTGGCTCGGTGTCTACGGGCCGAAGGCCGTGCGGCTGGCCGCGCACCGCGCAGACGGCTGGGTTCCCTCAATGCCCTATCTGCCGCTTGCGCACGCGATCGACATGCGCGCCCAGCTGCGCGAGGCAGCGGCCGCGGCAGGCCGAGACCCAGATTCCATCACCTGCGCCTACAACATCACGGTTGCGGTGGGCCGCTTCACACCGCGCGGCGAGACGATCGCCGGCGATCCGGCGGAAGTCGCCGCCCGCTTGGCCGAGGTCGTGCGCGCCGGTTTCACCTTCCCGATCTTCTGGATCGTCGGCGATCAGCGCACCGGCATGGAGCGCCTCGCCGGCGAGGTGCTACCGCGGGTGCGCGAGCTCGCCGCCAGTTGATCGCGAAGGATGCGTCCGAGCGGCGGCCCGCCGCTGGCAGCGGCGCACAGCGACGCGCCGGCGAGGTCGATGCGGCGAAGGTCCTGACGATTCCCGGTGGCTCGGCGACGGTTCCACGAGCAGCGGCAGATCGCCGAAGGCGATAGTCGCGCGGCGTGATGGACAACTTGCCGGGCCGACCGGCCGTCGATCGATATAATGCCGTCGCGACCACCTGGAAAGGGACGGCAGACGATGCATGTTCGATTGGCGCTCCGATCCCTTCCCATTCTGGCCGGTGCGGTCGCGCTCCTGCTCGCCTTCCTCGTCCAACCACCGCTGCGCAGCCAGTCCGTTACCGGCACGCTCACCGTCGGCAACGCGCCGCTCGGTGTGGGCTTCAACCCGCTCACCGGGCTCGTGTACGTCAGCAATAGCGAGGATGGCACGGTCAGCGTCATCCGCGGCAGCCAGGTGCAAGGGACGATCGCTGTTGGCAACGGGCCGAACGGCATCGACGCCGACACAAGCGCAAACCTCGTCTACGTCGCCAATTTCAGCGACGCGACGGTGAGCGTCATCAATGGGGCGACCAACACCGTGGTTAGTCTGCCGGCAGTCGGCAACGGACCGTTTGGCGTCGCCTATCTCCCGGGGACAGCCTTCACCTTCGTCACCAACTCCCAGGACGGGACCATCAGCTGGCTGCAAAACGGAACGGTGCAAGGGACGGCCTCGTTGCCGAATGGCGGCTTTCCCTATGGTATCGCTGCTGATCCGGCGCACAATCGCGTGCTTATCGCCAATTTCTCACTCAACCGGATCGAAGTGTTCGAGGCGAGCACGATGAGCTTCGGGCCAGCGTGGAGTGGCAACGGTCTCGCCGGTCCCTATGGCATCGCGGTCGACTCGGCGACCGGCAATGTCTACGTCGCCAATAGCAACGGCACTACCGTCTCGGTCTTCACGAGCGCCGGCAGCCCGGTCGGATCGCCCATCGCGGTGGGCAACGAACCGCGCTGGGTTGCCAGTTACAGCGGCGTCTCGCCCTCCCACATCTTCGTCTCAAATCGCCTCTCGGGCACGGTGTCGGTGATCGCCGGGACAAGCGTCGTTGCGACCATTCCGGTGGGCGTCGGTCCGATCGGGATCGGCGTCAATGCGGCAACTGGGACGGTCTACGTCGCCAACACGGGCCTGTTCGACACTCCATCGAACGCGGTGACGGTCATCCAAGATGCACCGCCCGCGACCCCTACCAGCACCGCGACCGCCACCCGCACCCCGACGCCGACGAGCACGCCGACTGCGACACCGACCGCGACGGCGACCCCGTTTCCGACGCCGCAGATCCTCGGCATCACGCCTGTCGCCAAGCCGGAGGGCGCACCGGGGTTCACGCTCAAGATCGTTGGCAGCGGCTTCGTTTCTGACACGGTCACCAGCCTTGAATCGACGGCGCGCTGGAACGGGGCAGACCGGACGACGCTGTACATCAGCCCGACGCTCCTTTACGCCGATATTCTGACGCTCGACCTCGCCGTCGCCGGAATCGCCAACGTCACCGTGCTCAATCCCGAAGCAGGGCTCTCAAACGCGGCGCCGTTCACCGTCCAGTCGCCGACACCTACTCCCACGTCGACGTCGACCTCGACCCCAACCCCGACGGCTACCGCAACGTCAACACCAGTGAACACGCCGACCCCGACGCCGACCGGCACACCGCCGCCCTCCCCGACGCCGACCTCGACGAGCACCACAACCCCGTCGCCAACGGCGACCGCCACCCCGACGAACACGCCCAACCCCGTTCCGGCGATCATTGCCATCGCGCCCGTGTCGGCAGCGGTCGGCACCGGACAAGTGACGCTCGCGGTGACGGGGACGAACTTTATCGACGTGCCGCACACGCCCGGGGCGTCGTCGGTCGTGCGGTGGAACGGTCAAAGCCTGCCCACCCTTCCGATCAGCAGCACGCTGCTCTACGCCCAGCTTGGCCCCGCGCAGTTAGACGCCGCAGGAACCTTCAGCGTGACAGTCTTCAACCCCGGCAACCCGTCAGGAGGCGGGACATCCAACGCCGTGCCCTTCACTGTGGTCCAGCCGCCGCCGACTGCCACGCCAACCGGGACAGCGACGCCCTCGCCAACCCCGACGCTGGGGCCAAATGACCCGACGCCGACGTCGACGCCGCCCGGGCCGACCCCGACCAGCACGCGCACCGCCACCCCAACCGCCGGGCCACCGCCGGTGATCACCGCCGCTCAGCCTCCCTCCCGGCTCGCCGGGCCGGGCGGGGCGAGCATCCAGCTGACTGGGCAGAATTTCCTCCCGCAGTCGATCGCTCAATGGAACGGCGCCCCGCGAACCACGCTCTACGTCAACGCGACGACGCTCGTGCTCCAGTTGAACCCCGGTGATCTCCAGACGAACGCCACCAGCGCCCAGATCACGGTGCTGAACCCCGGTGGTCAACAGTCGAATAGCTTCAGCTATCCGATCGTGCAGCCGACGGCATCGCCCACGCCGTCGCCGACCGCCACGCTTGCACCGGGACAGCCGACGCCAACCGCGACAGCGACCCCGCCGCCGAACCCGCAGCCCGAGATCACGGGTTTCCAGCCGCCGAGCTCGCCGGTCGAGCCGGGCGGGGCTAATGTCGTGGTCACCGGCTCGGGCTTCATCCCCAGTTCGGTCGTCACCGTCGACGGCACACCGCGCCAGACGCGCTTCTTCGACGAGACCGAGGTGATCGTCACCCTGACGCCGGGCGATTTGAGCGTGCCGGGCACGCTGGACGTTCAGGTCGTCAATCCCGGACCCGGCGGCGGCGCATCGAATACCGTCCCCTATCCGGTGACGGCGGTGCCACAGGACTACTTCGTGCCGAGCGCTCCCGTCTTCATCGCGTTGGCCGACGGAGCGTAGGAGAAAAAAGCTACCCACCGTGACCAGCCTCGGGCATGATTTGGCTCGAGCTTCGAGAGGAGGCACCGCTCATGCGCTGGAACGCGATCGCGTCTCTTGCTTTGGCAGCGCTGGTGACTGCTTGTGCGCCGACCGCGCCCTCCAATCCTTCGGCCGGCCCTGCGCCGGGCGGGACCACGACCGCTGGCGAACAGCGTGAGGAACAGCAGATCCTCCGCATTGGATCGGCCGGCCTGATCGCCAGCCCCACGCCGTCGTCCACCGGCGGCAACGCCTTCATGCTGTGGACGATGTATGACAACCTCGTCTCACTCGGGAAGGACTACACCCTCCGACCATCGATCGCCGAGCGCTGGGAATTGCAGCCCGACAATACCACGTGGCGCTTCTTCATCCGGCGCGACATGACGTGGCCAAACGGGGACAAGCTGACCGCCGCCGACGTCGAGTTCACGATGAATCAGGTGATCGAGAAGAACTGGCCGCAGCGAGCGCCATTTGCCAGCATCACGGCGGCGCGGCTGGTAGACGAGTACACGGTCGATTTCATCGGGCGCCAGACCGACCAGTCGATTCCCTACGCCAGCCAGCAGCTCTGGATCGCGCCAAAGAAGTACTACGAGCAAATCGGCGACCGCGAATTCGTCCTGAAGCCGATGGGATTGGGACCGTATGAGTTGGTCGAGTTTCGAGCGACGGATGTGCTGCGCGTGCGGAAGAAGCGCACTCCCCACGCCTTCCGAACGGCAATCGCCGATGAACTGATCATCCGCCAGATACCCGAGAATTCGCAGGTGATTGCCGGACTGCGCACCGGTGACCTCGACATCGCCTCGTCGCGCAATCTGACCGCCGAGCAGGCCGACTCGCTGAAGGCAGCAGGGATGGTCGTGTTGGCCAACCCCGGCTCAAACATCGCCGGCATCATGCTCCAAGGCCGCGCCGAGACCGAGAACACGCCGCTCAAGGATCGGCGTGTTCGGCTGGCGATCAACTATGCAATTGACCGCGAAGGGCTGGCGAAGGCGATCTATCGCGACTATGCGCAACCCACCGGGCAACTCGCCTTTCCCGGCACGCTCTATCACGATCCAAGTGTCCCCCCCTTCCCCTACGACCCAGCCCAGGCGCGTCGGCTGCTTGCTGAAGCCGGCTATCCAAACGGCTTCAAGCTGCCCTATGGTGTCGACTTCACGCTGTCGATGACCCCCGCCGATCTCATCGTCGCCATCCAAAGCAACCTTCGCCAAGTTGGTATCGAACTGGAAGTCCACCAACTCGAAGCGACCGAATATGTCGACAAAGCCTATGGCCGGAAACAGCAGGGCGACATGATGTTCGGCGGAACCGCGGATGCGCTGGGCTTCGGACCGAGCCGGGTGTTCCAAGGGTGCGGCAAGCCGGCGGGTGGCGGTCCCGGCACGACGTGGTACTGCAACCCCGAATGGGACCGGCTGATGGACCTCGCCTACGCCGAGCGCGATCTCCAGAAACGGATCGAGTACGCCCGCCAGGCGAACGCCATTCAGCGGCAGGACAGTTACTTGCTCTTCTTGCTGAACGCGCCAAGCTTCATCGTCCACTCGCCGAAGGTGCGCGGCATGAACATCGAACTGTCGTTCATTTACAACTTCGATAGCGTCTACAAGGTGAAGTAGCCAAGTCGCCGCGTCACGCCACCAGTTGGCGTGGCGTGGTCGGACGTTCGGCTCGTACGCCGATAAAGCCACGCGCTCCTGCCTCGCAGCGCAGGAGCGACGTCGGCGATGAGCATCCCGCAGAAGTCATCGCCCACGTCGTGCCGTGGCAGGGCGCCCAAGAGATAAATGCTCGCTTAAGGACCTGACACACGTGAAAGCTGCCATCTTTCGGGGAGTGAACCAGCCCCTGACCATTGAAGAGGTCGAGATCGACCGCCCCTTGCCCCGCGAGGTCGTGGTTCGGACCGCGGCGACCGGCGTTTGTCACAGCGACCTCCATTTCATTGAGGGATCGTACCCAGCTGCAATCCCCGGCATTCTCGGCCATGAGCCGGCCGGAATCGTTGAGGAAGTCGGCAGTCAGGTGACCTACCTCAAGCCAGGCGACCACGTCGTTGGCTGCCTCTCCGTGTTCTGTGGAACGTGTGAGCAGTGTCTCACCGGCCATCCGTACCGCTGTAGCCAGACGCCGCGTCGCCATCCGAGCGATCCGCCCCGCCTTCGTTTTCCGGATGGCACCCCCATCGGGCAGGTGTCCAATCTGTCCGCCTACGCCGAGAAGATGCTCGTCCACGAAAACGCGCTGGTGAAGATCGACCCGAGCATTCCGCTCGATGTGGCAGCCCTCGTCGGCTGCGGCGTGACGACTGGCCTCGGCGCCGTTTTCCACACCGCCAAGGTCACGCCGGGCAGCACCGTCGCCGTGTTTGGCGTCGGTGGGGTCGGGCTCGCTGCCGTCCAGGGCGCCCGGCTCGCCGGCGCCCGCCGGATCATTGCCGTGGATCTTGACCCGCACAAACTGGAAACCGCCAAGCAGCTCGGCGCGACGGATCTCGTCGACGCCGCCGAGGGCGATCCGGTCACCGAAATCCACCAGCTGACCGGCGGCGGAGTGGATTTTGCCTTCGAGGCCATCGGCCTGCCTCGCACAGCCGAGCAAGCGTTTCTCTCGACTGGTCGCGGCGGTGTCGCGACCATCATCGGGATGATCCCCGTCGGGGCCGTGGTGACCATCCCGGGCAGTTTGCTGCTCACCGAACGCAAGTTGCAGGGAAGCGGGATGGGCTCCAACCGCTTTCGAGTCGACGTGCCACGCTACCTCGAACTCTATCAGCAAGGCCGCCTCAAGCTCGACGAGATGATCACCCGCCGCATTCGCCTCGACGAGATCAACAGCGCCTTCGACGCGCTCCGCTCCCACCAAGGGGTGCGATCCGTCGTCGTCTTCGATTAGTGTCTGCCCGCGAGGCACCGCGCCGGCTAGCCCGGTAGGCGCGAACGGGCGCGGGCAGTCTCGCTGATGGCGGCTGCGTTAGCGCATCGCGGCGAGGAGGCTGAAGGCGTGCAGCTCCTCGAGGGGGCGGCCGGGATGGACACGGCGACGCTCCGCAACGAGGATGGCACGCAGCTCGTCGGCGGCAGCTTCTGGCTCACCGTCACGGCTGATGATCAGGTATTGAAACGCAGGGAGCATCTCAAGTTCGCGCTTGGCGGTCGCGAGCCGGCGCTGGATCGCCGCCTCGTCATCCTGCCCGCGGCGGCGCAGCCGTTCCTCCTGGGCAGCGAGGCTGGGAGCTGCGAGGAAGACCAGCACGGCGCTAGGGATGCGGCTCTTGATCGTAAGCGCACCCTGAACGTCAATCCGCAGGAGGACATCGCGTCCCGCGCTCAACGCCTCGACGATCGGCTGGCGCGGCACGCCATAGCAGAAGCGCTCATAGACGACCGCGTGCTCGATCAGGGCGTCGGCGTCGAGCAGCCGATCGTACTCTTCCTTGGAGACGAACCAGTAATCGACGCCGTTGCGCTCGCCGTCGCGCGCCGGGCGGGTGGTGTAGGTGACGATGCGGACGAAGTCGAGTCCGGTGCGCTCGAGGCGAGCGATGACGGTGTCCTTGCCGACGCCAGACGGGCCGGAGAGCACAGCGAGCACCGGCGCCCGGCCGGCGGCGGCGAGCAGCGCCTCGGCATTCGGCGCGGCGTCGCTCACGATCGCTTCCTTTCGCCTTGGCGGATGTACTCGGTCAGCCGATTAAACCGATCGCCCATCAGCATCTGGCCGAGCGAGATCTTCTGGACTGGCTCTTGCCCATCGCCGTCTTTCTTGCCGTAGGCCCAGTGGTCGCGCTCCATCTGCACGCGGATGAATTCCTTGGCGAGCGCCTCCGCGCCTTCCTGCCCTTGGGCGATGAGCGTGCGATAGTGCTGCAGTTCCTCGATGTAGCGGTCGATCCAGCCGAGCAGCGGCCCGCGGTTCGTCAGGCAAATGTCCACGTTCATCTGCGGCTCGCCAGATGCCAGTCGCGTCGTGTCGCGGTAGCCGCTGGCGGCGAGCTTGCGCATCTCGCGCCACGCTGGGTCGGCCGTCGTCGCGCCAACCAGTGCCGAGGCAAGAACGATTGGGAGGTGGCTAATGCCGGCGACGAGCCCATCGTGCTCGTGCGGGTCGACAAAATACGGCTTGCCGCCCATCACCTCGACGAACGCCGAGACGACGTCGACCCGGCTCTGCTCGGCATGGATGCCGGGACAGAGGCACCAGACGGCGTCCTTGAACAACTCGGCGTCCGCGTTCTCGACACCGGGCAGCTCTTTTCCTGCCATGGGATGGCCGCCGACGAAGGTGACATAGTCGGGCAAGATCTCGTTCGCCCACTGGAGGACATCCGCCTTCGTCGAGGCGGTGTCGGTCACCGTCGCGCCATTCGCCAGCGTGTCGGCGATCTGTTCCATGACAGCGCGGACGGCGAGCACGGGCGTAGCGATGACGACCATCGCGGCGCGATCAACGGCAGCAAGCAGGTTCCACTCGACTTTGTCAATGGCGCCAAGTCGTTTCGCCTTCGACGCGTTTTCGGGCAAGCGATCGTGCCCGACGATCTCGATATTCAAGCTTTTGTCGCGCTTGCGGGCGGCGGTGAGCCCAAGCCCGATCGAGCCGCCGATGAGCCCCAGCCCAATAATCGCAATCTTGTCCGCCACGACGCCCCCCTAGCTTGCCTCGTCCGCTGCCTGCAGCATCCGAAGATCTCGGTCGTCCCAATCCCGCCGCTGATGGTTGGCAATCAGCCACACGAGCCGCTCCGATCCACCCGCCGCGCGCACCAGCGCTGCGCCGAGTGTCGGATGGTGCGCCAGCCGATAGAGTGCCCGCCAGCCGTGCCGACCGTCGCCGGCGAGCCAGTGCGCCAGCCACGGGCCCACCCGCGAGGCGAGCACATAGACCGTCCGCTCGACGGGCGACACCCGCCCTTTGCCAATGTCGTGCAGCAGCGCGGCGGCGAGCACATCGGGATTATCGCAGCCACTCGCCCGCAGCCGCCGGTACACCGCGAGGTGGTGGCGGCGTGCCGCCGGGTCCATGGTTCGATAGAGCGCAGCGAGCGCCGGCGGCAGCGCCGCCACGGCGAGCGCGTCGTCGACCTCGCCGAACCTACCAAGCGTGTAGGCGGCGAATTGTCGAGTCCGGTAGACGACGCGGGCAACCGTCATACCCCAACCAACGCTCGCGTCGTGCCGCTGATCACAGGACCAATCGTGCTGCCGAAGACATCAATGCGGAAGACGTAGCCGAGCGCGAACAGGCCGAAGAGAATGAACATTCCATACGGCTCCAGCCGGAGCAGGGTGTCCGACAGGTCTTTCGGCGTCACCGCGACCGCAATTCGGAAGCCATCCAGCGGCGCGAGCGGCAGCAAGTTGAAGATACAGAGCAGCACGTTCAAGGAGACGTTCGTCATGCAGATGAACTCGACGATTCCGGCGACATCGCCGTAGGAGGCGGGCAGGCCACCCGATAACTCGATCAACCCAAGCCGGATCGGTACCGCAAAGAGAAACGCGAGGATCAGGTTCATCGCCGGGCCGGCAGCCGCCACCAGCGCACTGCCGGTCCGCGGCCCGAAGCGAAGCCGATAGGGATTGAAGGGCACCGGCTTCGCCCAGCCAAATCCGGCAAGCAGGATGAGGATGAGACCGAGCGGATCGAGATGTGCCAGCGGGTTGAGCGTGATCCGCCCGTAGTTCCGCGCTGTCGGGTCGCCAAGCCACCACGCAACCATCGCGTGCGCTAGCTCATGGAGCGTGAAGGCGACGATCAGCCCACCGAAGTAGGCGAGGACGACGACCGGGAGCATTTCCGGTCGGCGGGCAAGGACGTCGAGGATAAAGAAGATCATGCCGCAATCATACTCGGCGTTGTCGCTCGGTTTCCTATTCGATCTGGTAGGGCACGACCGTCAGCCCCCGTTCTGGCAGCAGAACCGGCGAGTCAGGCTGAAGCGAACGCCCGCTGGGCGTCGCGGCAGGTGGTTTGAGCGGCACCGCCAGCTCGATCGAGGAGACGAACGTGAAGCGGGCGCTGCCCGTCTCGGCGAGGCGGTCGGCGAGCGCACCGAACCCCGCCGGATCGCTGACGAAGAAGACAGGCCGGCGCAACAGTTCGGCCGGGATCACTTGGGGATACCACCAGAGGTCGGTGACGATCGGCCCCGGAACGAGCGCGGCGGCGCGGGCGATCCGGGCGTATTGCTCGCGAATCACGACCAAGTTGCGCAGGCCAGCGACCTGCACCGCGAGGCTGGCCACGACGAGGAGCGCCGCCGTCGCTAGGCCGACCGTCCGCAGCCGCGAGTGAGGGAGCGCTGCCCAGCGTTCGAGCGCGAGGATCGCGCAGCCTGCCAGCAGGGGGTAGGCAAGCATCAGGTAGCGCGGTCCGTGCTGAGCCCCGCCCGACGACGGCGCGGTCAGCATCGCGAAGAGGAGCGAGAGCAGCGCCGACAGCCCGAACACGCGGTACACCACCCCGCGCTGGCCCGTGGGCGGTGTGCCGAGCGCGAACAGCGCAGCGAGGATGAAGGGATACGACGCCACGAGATCGACTGGCGCGAGCCGAAGCGCGAGGCTGAGCAGGGCGAGCGCCCCGGCGCCGGCGCAGCCAATGACCAGCAGCCAGCGTCCCCAGACCGCGCCGCGCACAGCGCCGAGGGCGCCAAGGCCGACGGCGATCGCTGCCGTTGCCCAGGCGAGCGTCGGCCCCTGCGGCACAACCAGCCCTGGAATGGTGTCGATCCACTGCCGAAGCATCCGCGTGACAACGACGGTTGGGCCGGCGCCGCGCAGCACGAGCGGCGAATCGACGGCGACCTGTGCGCCTTCCGGCCGACCGTAGAGCAGGGACTGCGCGATGACGAGCGGCACGGCGGCTGCGAGGCAGGCAGCAAGCGCCGCTGCCACCAACCGCCACCCCCGCCAGAACAGGAACAGAACGGCGAGTACGACTGCCGGAACGAAGGCATAGAGCTCGCCACGGAACCAGAGGCCCATGCCGAGCGCCGCCCCGGCAAGCACAGCAAGCGTGAAGGCCGTGCGCGTCTGCCCGGCGCTCCAGCGCAACTGCGCGACCACGAGCGCCGCCACGCCAGTGACTGCGAGCGCGGTGGCGATCTCATGCTCCCACAGCTCGTTGGCGTAAAAGAGGAGCGGCGAGAGGAAGACGATCGCTGGCGCAGCCGCCCAGCTCGCCCGGCTGCCGGCGGCACGGAGCACCCACCAGAGCGCAGCCGCGCCGGCCGCCAGCGAGAGCGCCGCCGGCCAAGCGGCCGTCCGTCGCCCGAGCACGGCGTCGAAGGCAGCGACAAGCACGGCGTAGGCGGGCGAGAACTTTGGGTAGAACCCGTCCGCCTGCCACGAGAAGTAGCGGGGCGACAGTGGGTTCCAACGATTGGCCGGATCGACCGGCTGCCCGAGGTACGGCACGGCGAAGCTGCCGCGCTCGCGCAGTGTCATCACTTGCAGCACGCGAATGCCGGTGTCGCCCGACCAGGTTCCGTCTGGAGGCAGAGCGAGCGCTGAGAAGAGCAGCGAGCCAACGGTAGCGAGCAGCAGCACCCCGAACGTCACCCTGCCGGCGTGCCTATCGAGGGCAGCGCAGGGCGCCTTAGGGGCCAAGCAGCTCCCGAATCGTGCGCAGCAGGTCGAGCGGGCTAAATGGCTTGGTGAAATAGTGGTCCGCGCCGAGATCGAGGCCGTGCAGCCGGTCCGCCTCGCGGCCATGCGCCGTCAGCATGACGACAATCGTGTCCTTCGTGGCAGGGTCGTGCTTGATGGCTTCGACGACCTCGAAACCGTTGCGGCGAGGCATCCCCACATCAAGCAGCACGAGGTCGGGATGCTCGCGGCGGATGATCTCGATCGCCTCTTCGCCGTCTCGCGCCTCGAGAAACCGGTACTCCTCGCTCTCGATCGTCGTGCGAACAAGCAGGCGGATGAGCTCCTCATCGTCTGCCAGCAAGATCGTCTTGCTCACCGGGCCTCCGTGCCCACCTGACGGGAGTTCCGTGACGCTACATCCTGAGCTCGCATAATAGCATGCTTGCTTGGAATGTCGAATGATTAGCGAGGAAGAGTCACATCCGGTGGAAAGGTGATCGTGACGGGCGTGCCGGCGGTCACGTTGTTCGCCGCTGCCCAGCCAGCATTCACCTCGAGCACGTAGTTCGCGTCGGCGTTTGGGCTATAGATCGGGAGGTCGATTTCGGTCTGGTTGGGGCCGGGGATCGGCCGGTCCGGCTTCACGTCCACGACCTGGTTGGTGTCGATCCAAATCATGTCGATTGGAAACAGCATCCCGCGCATCCAGAAGGGATGGCGGCCCTTGACGGTATAGACGAACAGCATCCCTTCGTTCGGCTCCAGCCGTTCGGTTCCCGACAGGCCGCGCGTCCGCTCGTCGGCCGTGATCGCTAGCCGCGCCCAGACAACGGCGTCACCGACTTGCACGATGGCGTAGGGCTCTTGGCGGCTCGCGAGCCACGCGGGCCGCTGGAGAGGGCTGGGAGAGGCAGCCTTATTCGAGCCGAGCGCCGCTGGCAACACCATTGCTCCGCCAATCGCGAGCACGACGAGCACCACGGCGAGGCCAGCGACGAGGCCGAGCCGGCGATTCACGGCGTGCTCCGGGTGGGCGGGAGTTCGGCAACCGGCCCGGCTGGCTGGCTAGCGCCGTTCGCATGCGCGGGCGGGACAGCCTCAGTCCCCGAGTCGGGGCGATTGACCGGGCTGAACGGAATGGCGCCGACCGGCTCGTCGTCCCCGAGGTGGGCGCCGTAGCTCGGCTGGGCCGGAGCATCGGCGGGCGGCGCGGAGTTCTCCAGCACGGTGGCCTCGTCGGCGGTGGCCCCAGACGGCGCGGTGGCCTCGTCGGCGGTGGCACCAGACGGCGCGGTGGCCTCGTCGGCGGTGGCACCAGACGGCGCGGTGACCCCATCGGTCGTGGGAGCAGACGGCGCGTCAGCGGGCGGCTCAGCGTTCTCAGACACGCTGCCGGCGGTACCAGACGGCGCGACCGGCTCGGAAACGGGCGGGACATACGGCGGTGGCGGCGGCACGGGAGGCTGGTAGGTGTAGGACGTGCTCCTCGCGTCGTCGAGGTTCATCTCTCGCACGAAATCGCGCGTCACTTCGTCGCTCAGGCGGCGAATCGTCCGTACCCAACGGCCGACCTGGCCCATGAACTCCGGGAGACGGTTTGGACCGAACACCAACAGCGCCACGACAAAAATGACGATGAGCTCGAACGGTCCAACGTCGAAAATGCCCATCTCGTCCTTTCTCTGGAGCAGGGAAAGGATAGTCCATGCTCCCCGCTCACTCAAGAAAGCGGTGGATCGCCCGCCGCTTGCGCACTATCCTGCCGGCCCGTGCAGGCCGTCCGATCCCGTCCGCTCGTGGCGCCGGCCCTCGCTGTTGATCGTTGGACGTTCGTCCGCGGCAGCCTCATCCTCGCGTACTTCACGCTGTTCAGCATCCTTTCGATCCAGACGTGGGCGTCCTATACCCGCTACGACGCTGACCTTGCGATCAACGACCAGCTTGTCTGGACCGCCTCGCGCCTGCGTCCCTTTCGCAGCACCCTGATCGGCCACGCCACGATCTCGCTCGGCGACCATTTCGCGTTTTTCCAAGTCTTTCTCGCGCCGCTCTACTGGATCTGGCCGGACCCGCGCACCCTGCTGCTCGCCCAGACCGCCGGGCTGGCGCTCGCCGCCATCCCGCTCGGCTGGATCGCCGACCGCCGGCTGCAGAGCCGGCCGCTCGCGACCGCCGTCGTCGCGGCCTTTCTTCTCTATCCGCCGCTTCACTTCCTCAACCTTTTCGAATACCACGAAGTCGCTTGGGCGGTTCCAACCGTGGCCTGGTTTTTCTGGGCGCTAACCGTAGGCAAGATGCGGTTGGCGTGGCTCTTCTTTCTGCTCAGCCTCGCCGTCAAGGAGGAGATGGCAATCGTGGGCGCGGCGCTCGGGGTGTACGTTGCGCTGGTGGAACGCCGCCGCGCTGGGCTGGCGATGTCGGCGCTGGCCATCCTTTGGGGGGTAGTGGCGATGGGAATCGTGATGCCCCGGCTGACGACGGTTGGCGGTGAGTTCTACTACCTGCGCCGTTACAGCCACTATGGCGACTCGGCGAGCGCCATTCTGCTGGCGCTGGCAGCGCGACCGTGGGTCATCCTCGCCGACGCAGTCGGTCCCGGCCGACCGGCATACTACCTGCAGCTGCTGCTGCCGTTGGCAGGGTTGCCGCTCCTCGCGCCGACCGCTTTCGCGCTCGCTGTGCCGTCGCTCCTCTATCTGGCGCTCGGCAACAGTCCCGGACAGTACAGCATCGTCTTCCACTACCAAGCGCCGATCATCCCGCTCCTGATGTTCGCCACCATCGGTGGGCTGGCGCGCCTGCTGCGCTGGGGCGTGCCGCGAGCGGCGCTCGCGGCGCTGCTCCTCGGCGCGGCGGCGGTGGCCTACCTCGTGCTCAGTCCGGCGCCGCTCGGCCGCGCCTTCGAGCCAGATCGCTATCACGGCGGCGAGCATGCCGCCATCCTCGATCGCTTCGTCGCCGCCGTACCGCCCGACACGCCGATCTCGGCGGCACGGAACGTCGTCTCACGCTTCAGCCGCCGCGAGCGCGTGTACAACTTTCCGACCATCGCCGATGCCGAAATCGTCCTGCTCGACTACCGCGGTCTGGTGTGTTGCGGCTACTGGGACGACGACGACGAGGCGCTGCGCCGTTTCGTCGCCGACCCTGCCTTTTGGCTGGCGGACGCGGCGGACGGCGTGTGGCTGTTTCTGAAAGGGACTCCGCGACCGCCGGCGATCCAGCATCCGGCGGCAGTAGCGATCGACGGGCAAATTCGGCTGGCTGGCCACGACCTCGTGCCGCTTGGCGATGGCCGGTACGAGCTGACGCTCTGGTGGCAGGCCCTCCGCCGGCCGGACGACCGCTATACCGTCTTCGTCCACGTGCTGGATGCAGCCGGCCGGCGTGTCTGGCAGCACGACAGCGAGCCGCTCGACGGACTGTTTCCCACGACTGAGTTTCCGCCCGGCCGCTTCATCCCCGATCGACGGCGGCTCGACCTCGGCAGGCTGCCGGCGGGCGACTATCGAATCTACGTCGGGATGTATGAATGGGGCGGCGGCGACCGGCTGCCGATCCCGGCGACGGCGGGCACGGAGTTTCCCGACGCTTACCTGCTGACGTTGATCACGCGTTCTTGACGCCTTCCTCTGCTAGACTTGGCGGGCCGCCAGCCCGAGGAGCCCTGCCCGATGAACGCCGCGCCCCAGACCTTCGAGACGGCACCGGACTTGCTCGTCCGCTCGCGCCCGCCGCTTGCGCTGAGCATGGTGCGGGCGCTGCGCCCCAAGCAGTGGACGAAGAACGGAGCGGTCTTCATGGCCGCCGTCTTCACGATCAACCTCTACTGGCGGCCCGGCGATCCGGTCTCCTTGCTCACCGTCTTTGGCAAAAGCGTCATCGCCTTCGTCATTTTCTGTGCGCTGGCAAGCGCGACCTACTTGATCAACGATGTCGCCGACATCGAGCGCGATCGGCAGCATCCGGAAAAGCGGTCTCGCCCGATCGCCGCTGGGCTCGTCTCACCCCGCCTTGCCATCGTGGTAGCGGCGCTGCTCGCCGGCTCGGCAATCCCTGCGGCGTTTCTGTTAGGACGCGACTTCGGGATCGTCAGCGCGGTCTACTTCGCCTCCCAGTTCCTCTACTCCTACGTGCTCAAGCACCAAGTGATCCTCGACGTGTTCACCATCGCCGCCGGCTTCGCCTTGCGGGTGGTGGGTGGGGCGTTTGCCATCGACGTGCCGGTTTCGCCGTGGCTATACGTCTGCACAATTCTCGGGGCGCTCTTTCTCGGCCTGTGCAAGCGTCGCCATGAGCTGCTGCTGCTCGAGGACGGCGCGACCAACCACCGCAAGACACTCGAGGCCTATACACCGCAACTGCTCGACCAGATGATTGCCGTCGTCACGGCGTCGACCGTCATCGCCTACTCGCTCTATAGCTTCTCGGCAGAGAACCTGCCGAAAAATCACGCGATGATGTTGACGATCCCGTTCGTTCTCTACGGGCTCTTCCGCTATCTCTATCTCGTTTACCAGCGTGGCCTCGGCGGCAGCCCGGACGAGTTGTTGCTGCGCGACAAGCCGCTGCTGATCGACGTGGCGCTTTGGATTGGCGTGTCGCTGCTTGTGCTCTACTTCGCCCGCTAGCCGAGGCCGAAAATCCGCCAGCGGCGAGGGGTGAAAACGCCAAGGCAGGTGCCAGACTCGATGGAGAGCGAGCGCTGGCGCTGCGCGAGCCCCTCCTCGCCGAAGGCGCGCCGGATCAACCCGTTCCACAGTTCTTGTGCCTCGGCGTCGTCGCGGAGCTCCATCGTCCCCCAAATAATCACTTGGGCATAGTCGCCCGACCGATAGAGGGCGACGCAAGCGCGCGGGTCACGCAACAGGTTCAGCTTCGCTTGTTTGCCCGTCATACTGAAGAGGAGGACGCCGTCGCCGTAGCCCATCATCATCGGCTTGACATGCGGCTCGCCATTTTTCTTGGTGGTCGCCAGCGCCACCCAGTCATCGAGCTTGTGCAAGGTCTGAATGGCGGCCAGCAGCTTGGGATCCATGGGAACCTCCTCGATCGATCGCGGCGCTCATCAAACCCCGAGCGTCGCACCGGCGTCAAGCGTGGATCTTAGCGACCTCTTAGGGGGCCTTCAGGCTGCTTTCAGGCGCGCAGCGGACAATCCGGACAACGCACCCTCTGGAGGCACAGCATGACGACGACGACCCTCGAACGCCCGGTTGAAGCCCCGGCGGCGGCTTGCCGACACCACTGGATTCTTGACAACGACTCCTCGGCGGAGACGACCGGCGTCTGTCGCCGCTGCGGCGCGACGCGGACCTTCCAGAATCACCTGCCGGGCGACCGCTACGCCAAGGAATGGCGCGAGGCACGCCTCTACGCGACCGTGCTGGACCGGCGCTTTGCCCCGCTGCCGGCCGCGCCAGACCATGACGACAACGTCTTGGACAGTTAGGCGGTGCGGATCCCGCGCGGGATCGGCGCGGGAAGAAGACGCCAACAACGCACCACACTGCGACCTTCAGATACGGCCACGAAACCGACCGAACCTCGCGCGGTCCGAACCGCCCGGCTGAGCGGATAACCACTGGAGCAACGTCCACCGGTTGCAACTTCAGAGTGCGAGGCTCCCCTGCAAGCGGCTCGGCGCAGTCCACCCTGCGCCGCGGCACGACCGGAGGCGGACGTACGAGCAGGAAGGTCATGCGTCTCGCACTGATCGCCGGTGGTGCGGCGGTCGTCGCCACCGTTCGCTCGTCGCCACCGCAACGGGCGCTTTCGCGGTCGATCGGGGTTGGGAGGGGATCCGACCGCCGAGGCCTTTCCGGTTGTGTGCAACGTCGCGGGCGGTATCAGAGTTCTTCTCGGCGCATGTCCCGCGCGAAGCCGCCATACTTCCGGTGGAGGAAGCGTTGGACACGATCACCGGAAGCAAACGGGTTCGGTTCGACCTCCCTGAGCGCGATCGATCGCCCGGCCAACATGAGCTGCTCTCAGGATCGACCCACGACATCCTGAACCCGCAGGGCGCGGTTGGCGCAGCGCTGTTTCGCGCATGCACGGGCGTCGGCGCCGTCGCTCGCGCTGAGACCCTCCCCGTGGCAGCAAGCATGGCGATGCTGAGCGAGCACGCGTGACGGGCGCCGCTCGGCAGTCGCGTCCTGCCATCATCTTCATCGTTCTGCTTGGCATTGTCAGCCTCTTCGCCGACATGACCTACGAAGGCGCCCGCAGCATCGCCGGCGCCTACCTTGGGCAACTTGGGGCGACTGCGCTTGCCGTCGGGCTGACCGCTGGCATTGCCGAGCTGCTCGGGTTTGTCCTCCGACTCGTCGTTGGCGTGCTGACCGATCGCCTACACCGTCCGTGGACGTTGGTCATCCTCGGCTATCTCGTGAACTTGGGGGCCGTGCCGATGCTCGCCCTCGTCGGTCAGTGGGAAATCGCTGCGCTCTTGATCGTGGCCGAGCGAGTTGGCAAAGCACTCCGCACGCCAGGGCGGGATGCGATGCTGGCCCAAGCAAGCTCGACGACGGGCCACGGCAGCGGCTTTGGCATCCATGAGGCGCTAGATCAGATCGGCGCGGTGCTTGGCCCTCTGCTTGTCGCCGCGGTCGTCGCGACGCGCGGCGAGGTTCGCGAGGCGCTTGCTGCACTTGCGATCCCGGCCACGCTGGCGATCGTCGTGCTTGGCATCGCGCGCCTGCGCGTTCCAGACCCCGGGAAGCTTGCCATCGCGATCGACCCCCCGGCGACGACGGGCTTCTCCCGACGTTTCTGGATCTATCTCACGGGTGCGATGTGCTTCGCCGCCGGCTTCGTCGATTTCGCCCTTGTGGCCTTCCACCTCGATCGGGCCGCGATCGCGACCCCGAGCGCCATCGCGCTGTTCTACGCCCTCGCGATGGGTGTCGACGCCATTGCGGCCTTGACCTGCGGCATGGCGTTCGATCGGGTCGGATTTGCGGTCGTTCCCATTTCGGCGGCAGTCTCGGCGGTGGCGGCCCCGCTGCTCTTCCTCGGCGGCTTCGAGCTCGCCGTGATCGGCGTGGCGCTTTGGGGGTTTGGACTGGGAGCGCAGGAGTCGGTCCTGCGGGCCGGCATTGCCTCGCTCGTGCCCGCCGGCCAGCGCGGGGCTGCCTATGGCACGTTTGGCGCTCTTTTCGGCATCGCCTGGTTCGCTGGGAGCGCAGCGTTTGGACTGCTCTACGGCGTGTCCATCCCCGGGCTCGTTGCCGCCTCGATCGCGCTCCAAGCCGCCGCCACGGTCGTCCTCACGGTCGCAGCCCGCTGGAACCGGCCGGCGCCCACGCCAACAGCCTAGGCCGACGTGCTCGCCGTCGGGAAATCGGTCAGCACTTCGACGCCGCGGCTAGTAAACGCCATCGAATCCTCGATCAGAAGCGAGTTGAGGAAACCGGGCGCGATCGTAAACGCCATATTGGGACGGACGGCGTCGATCGAGCCTGGAGAGAGCATCGGTCGGGCAAGTGGGCTGTCGGCATGGAAGCCGACGCCGTGCCCCGTCCAGCGGACAGCGGCGGCTTCCGCGTGGGCGAAGACAGCGCGAGCGGCGGCGTCGACCTCGCTGCCCAGAACGCCGTTTTGGATGGCTGCGATCGCCGCGGCGCGCGCCGCCTCGAGGAGCGCGATCTGATCCGTGAGGGCTGCGGAGGGAGCGCTCGGGCAAAAGACGCGCGTCGCGGCCGCCCAGAAGCCATCGACCGCAACGCGGATACGAACAATCGCCGCGCCTTCCGGTCCTTCGGCTACGCGACAAAACGGCACGACCTCTTCGCCGGCCGCTGCCGCGGCGGCCATCGCACCGAGCGCTGCCCCGGCGATGACTGCTGGCGGCACACCTGGTGCGGTGATCTCGCGCGCCGCCGTTAACCCCGTCACCGCAACCTCTCCGGCGCGGCGCAACCGGCTCAGCTCTCGCGCGGTCTTCCAGAGGGCGCCCGCCTCGGTGAGATCTGAACAGTCATACCACGTCGCGTTCGGGCCAGCAGCTTTGAGCACATCACCCGAGCCACCGTCCGGCAGCCCGAGATCCGGGCCATAGGCAGCGAAGGGCAGCGGCCCGTGCTCGTAGCCTAGCTTGCTGAAGCGATCGTACCGCCCCAACAGTTCACGCAGGTGCGGCAGTGCTCCCTCGCTCGCCGGCTGAAGATAGCCATCGACGAAGCGGCTGAAGATTCGCACGTCGTCGGCCCAGCCGCTGGCGGCGCGGGCCGCCTCCTCCTCCGGCACGAGAAGCGTGACCTCGCCAGACTGTTTGAAGAAGCAAAAGGAGTCGCCGCTCTGCGGGAGATAGCCCGAAAAGAGCAACACATTCGCCGGCGCACGGACGATCACGCCGTCGTAGCCTTGGGCGGCGAGGAGCTGGCGCATCAGCCCGACGCGCTGCACATCACGATCCATTCTGTTCCCCACCTCAAGGGGCGCCATCAAGTTAAGGTCCGGCTCAATGCCCAAACAGCACGAGCCGCGTCACCGTAAGTACCAATCCGATCGCGGCGAGGGTTGCCACCGCGCTCAGGACACGCAGCACGTTCACCACGCCGGCGGTCGGTTGAGCTTCGGCCAGCGCGACCCGCCAGCGTGGCAAGGCGACGAAGTGGGCACTTGCTGCGAGCAGCACGGTGACAACCGCGAAGATATGCTTGACGACCAGCACTTGGCCGTACGGGCGCGAACGAAGGATGGTGAGCTCGGCGGAGCTGGTCACCGGCTCGGTGACCGGATTGTTGATCGTCTGGTAGATGCCGGTCGGGATGAGCGCGATCAGGCTGATCCACATCCACGGAACCATGAGGGCGAACAGCCGTTCCCGTTGCCGGTCGTCGAGGCCTGGCGCGACGAGCACGAGAAATTGGACGCCCAGCCCGCCCAGCCAGACGATCGCAGTCACGAAATGGACGATCATCGAGAGATACTTGCCAGTGTCGCGGTAGCCAAGGTTGGCAAGAACGCGGCCCAAGTCGAGCGCAGGCAGCCCGACCACGGCAATGACGAGGATCGCAAGAAGAACGCCGACGATCACGCCTGCCGGGTAGGTGCGCGCGAGCAGCTTGGTCATGCGTCCTTTCCCTCCAATCGCGCGAGGAAGCGGCTGATGCGCCGGATCGCCTCCTCAATCTCCGCCAGCGAGGTCGCGTAGCAACAGCGGATGTGGCCTTCGCCACGTTCGCCGAACGCCGAGCCGGGCACCACCGCAACCCGCTCCTCGTTCAGCAGCCGCTCGGCAAAGGCCTCGCTCGACAGCCCGGTGCGGGCGATCGAGGGGAAGACATAAAACGCGCCTCGTGGCTCGAAGCAGTCGAGCCCAAGGCGGCGAAACCCTGTCAGCATCACTCGCCGGCGCCGGTCATACTCGTCCACCATCTCCTGGACATCGCGCTCGCCGTAGCGCAGGGCCTCGATCGCGGCGAGCTGCGCCATCACCGGTGCGCACAGCATCGTGTATTGGTGGATCTTCATCATTGCTTCGAGCAACTCGGGCCGGGCGCAGGCATAGCCGACACGCCAACCGGTCATCGCGTAGGCCTTCGAAAAGCCGCCAAGAAGGATCGTCCGGTCGCGTGCGCCAGGCAGACTGCTGAAGCAGGTATGCTCGACCCCATAAACGAGCCGATCGTAAATCTCGTCGGCGACGACGATCAGGTCGTGACGCTCGGCGACGCGGGCGATCGCTGCCAACTCCTCGCGCGAGAGGACCGCGCCAGTCGGGTTACTGGGATAGCCGAGCAGGATCGCCTTGGTCCGCGGAGTAATGCGCGCTTCGATCTCCTCCGCCCGCACCTTGAAGTCGTCCGCGAAGCTGGTCGGCACTGGGATCACTGTCCCCCCGGCGAGCTGAATGCAGGGCCGGTAGGACACGTAGCCCGGATCGGGGCAAAGCACTTCGTCCCCGGGATCGAGGATGGCCCGCATCGCCAGATCCAGCCCTTCGCTCACCCCAACGGTGACGAGGATCTCGCGGCGCGGGTCGTAGCTCACCTGATAGAGCCGTTCGAGATGCCGCGCAATCTCCGAGCGCAACTCGATTAGGCCGTAGTTCGAGGTGTACGACGTCTCACCGCGCTCGAGGCCATACATCGCGGCTTCGCGGATGTGCCATGGGGTAACGAAATCCGGCTCGCCCACGCCGAGCGAAATGACGTTGTCGAGCGAGGCGAGCAGGTCGAAAAATTTCCGAATGCCCGATGGCGGAAGGCTGCTCACTAGCTTCGCCACCCGGTTCCGGTTGGCGACACTCCCTACGCTGGTCGCCATCGGCGCTCCTCTCCCTCGCCGGCCGCGACGACACGGCCCTCCCGGGCGAGTTTGATCAACATCGACGTTACCTGACGACTGGCCAGCTCAATCAGCTTCTCCTCCAGATCAGGATAGACACGGGCGACGATCGCCGCCGGCTGGTCATCACCGGCGCGCAGCGCCGCCAGCACTTGCTCCTCGCGCTCGCGCCGGTGGGCGAGCACCGCCTGAACATTCGCGTGTGGGTCGCGGATCAGCGGGCCATGCGCCGGGACGATCGCCGTCATGGGAAAGTCGAGCAGGCGAGTCAGCGAGCGGAGGAGATCCTCCATACTGCCGTGAGGCGGGCTGACCGAGGTGGTAGCATTGCCGAGGACAAGATCGCCGGTCAGCATCAGCCCGCTGGCAGGCAGGAAGAAGCAGCAGTGGCCGGGGGCGTGGCCCGGCGTGTGGACGACTTGGATCGCAACGCCGCCGGCAGTGAGCACTTGGCCATCCTCGATCGTGCCATCGACAGTCGTGCCGGGAACGGCAGGCTGGTCGTCCGTCGCTTCGATGGCGGTCGCCTCGGCAACCAGCGGCGCTTCGAGCGGATGACAGAGGATCGGTGCGCCCGTCGCCGCGCGCAGCCGCGCTGCTCCGCCGCTATGGTCACGATGGTGGTGGGTGAGGAGGATCGCGGTGACCGCTGGGTTGCCGAGACCGGCGAGATAGCCAGCGATAAAGCCAGCCGGTGCGTCGAGATCGTAGGCCGTGTCGATAACGATGACTTCGTGCGAATCGCCAACGATGACGACGTGCGCCCCGAGGCTGGTGTCCCAGGCCGAATCGGCGATCTCCAGCCAGTGGACGCCCGGCGCAAGCGTCCTGGCCTTGAGGCGGGGCCAGCGTGTCTCGCTCAAGGGGTGACCGCGAGCCGGTGTGCCGTCGGCTCGTCGCCGTCCAAAATTGCGCCGTCCTCTTTGTAGCGTTTCATGATGAAGTAGGTCGCGGTGCCCTGCACGGCGTCGATCGTCGCTAGTCGCTCCGAGACGAAGAGGCTGACCTCACGCATCGACTTGGCCACGACCATCACCGCGAGGTCGAACGTGCCGGAGACAAGCCAGACGGAGCGCACCTCCGGGTAGCGATAGATTCGCTGGGCGACCGCGTCGAAACCGGTCTCGCGCTGGGGAGCGCAGCGGACCTCGATAAGGGCAGCGACTTCATCTTCGCCGGCGCGTTCCCAATTGATCACGGTGCGGTAGCCGAGAATGATGCGGTCCTGCTCGGCGCGGGCGATGGCGGCGGCGACGTCGGCTTCGCTCTGGCCGGTCATGACGGCGATCTCGGCGGGTGTCAGCCGGGGGTTCCGTTCGATAGCCTTCAAGATCTGTTTCACGGAGGCTCCAAGCGGCAGCGTGGAGACAGTATCCCAGGTCTGCCGGAGTATGCGTCGAATTATGCGCGAGCGAGCGCCGGGCGGAGCGTGTGCCAATGCGTCGCCTGCTGGTAGGCGTGCCCGATCCGCAGGATCGTCGCCTCGTCGAACGGCTTGCCGATGATCTGGAGGCCAACCGGCAGGCCATCGCTTAGCCCGGCGGGCACCGACAGGCCGCACACCCCGGCGATGTTGATCGGCAGGGTGCAGACGTCGCTCAAGTACATCTGAAGCGGGTCGTCCAGCTTCTCGCCGAGCCGGAAGGCGACGGTGGGCGAGGTCGGCGCAACGAGCGCATCGTAGCGGGCGAACGCCTCGTCGAAGTCGCGCTTGATCAGCGTCCGCACTTTCTGCGCCTTGAGATAGTAGGCGTCGTAATAGCCGGCCGAGAGGGCGTAGGTGCCAAGCATGATCCGCCGCTTCACTTCGGGACCGAAGCCGAGGCCGCGGGTGCGCTCCATCTCCTCCCACATGGTTGGCGCCTCGGCCGAGAAGCCGTATTTGACGCCGTCGTAGCGCGCCAAGTTCGCCGATGCCTCCGACGGTGCGACAAGGTAGTAGACGGCGAGGGCGTATTCGGTGTGGGGGAGTGAGACATCCCAATCGACGGTCGCGCCCAACGCCTCCAGTTCGCGGATCGCAGCGCGCAGCGCCGCGTCGACGCCCGGCTGCATGCCACGGACGAAGTATTCCTTTGGGACGCCGAGGCGCAAGCCGCGCAAGTCGCCGCCGAGCGCCGCCCGGAAGTTCGGAACGGGCACGTCGGCCGAGGTCGAATCGTTCGGGTCACGCCCTGCGATCGCTTCCAGCACAATCGCCGCATCCTCGACGGTGCGGGTGAAGGGGCCGATCTGGTCGAGCGAACTGGCGAAGGCGACGAGGCCAAAACGGCTCACGCGCCCATAGGTTGGCTTCAGGCCGACGACGCCGCAGAGCGAAGCGGGCTGCCGGATGCTGCCGCCGGTGTCTGAGCCGAGGGTGTAGATGGCTTCGCCGGCCGCGACCGCCGCCGCTGACCCGCCGCTTGATCCACCCGGAACGCGATCGAGGTCCCACGGATTGTGGGTCGGAAAGAACGCCGAGTTCTCGCAGGACGATCCCATCGCGAACTCGTCCATGTTGGTCTTGCCGAGCAAGACCGCGCCGGCGGCGTAGAGCTTGGTGACGACCGTCGCGTCGTAGATCGGGATGAAGTGCTCGAGCATTTTCGATGAGCACGTGGTGCGGATGCCGCGCGTCGAGATGACGTCTTTGAGCGCCATTGGCACGCCGAGCAGAGGGCCTCGCTCGCCGACGGCGAGGCGCCGATCGGCGGCTGCTGCTGCCTCGAGGGCCACCTCGGGGGTGACGGTGACGAAGGCGCGCACGTGGCCATCGACGGTGGCAATCCGATCGAGGTGTGCTTGGGTCAACTCGACGGCAGAAAGTTCGCGACGCGCCAGCCGTGCGCTCGCTTCGGCGATCGTCAGGTCATACAAGTCCACGCTTGTGCTCCATCGCGTGCTCCCGCGAACGTGGGGCAGGCTAGTCTTTGCTCAAGAGATATTGAATGGTCGGCCAATTGCGCTCGAGCACCTTGCGAAACCGCTTGGCGAGCAGATCCTGAAACTGGGCCGGTGTCTGGCCGAAGTAGTCGGCGAGACGCGGCCAATTGGGCCGGATCACGAGAGTGTCCCCCGCGACGTCGGCGGTGGCCAGATCGGGCGCCAAGCCGGGATCGATCAGGTAACGGAGGAGCCGGCGGCGGTCTTTATCGGTGGGACGGACGATGAACTCGCGGTCGCGGGGAGTGAGGCCGCGCTTGACCAGCAAGGCGAGCAGGATGCCGCCCTCGATCATCACGTCCTCGGCGCTGCTGCGCGCCTGGGCGTTGAGGTAGCCTTGGATCTCGCGAAACAGGCCCTCGCCGCTCATCGGCCGGACGGCTTCTGGAGCGCCTCTTGGAGCAGCTTCACCAGCTCCTCCTGCTCGGAACGTGGCAATTCGGTCACTCGGCGGACGCCGGCTGCCTCCATCCGCTCTTGGATGAGCTTGATCACATCCTCGATCTGGTCGCGACGCCCGTTCATTCTTCGAGCACAGCCCGGACGCGCAGATAGTCGCCTTCGCGCAGCGGCGCATTCTGGAGCACGTCGTCCACTGGGAATGATGGACGTGGCTCATCGTCGCGAAAGACGTTCGTGGTTGCGAACACTTGGAACGTCGGCGGCACCTGCTCCGTGTCGAGGCGGCGCAAGGTCTCGAACTGCTCGAGGATAAGGCTCAACTGGCCTTGCATCCGCTCGACCTCTTCATCGGTGAGGCCAAGCCGCGCCAACCGGGCCACGTGCAGGACATCATCGCGCGTCAGGCTCATGCTCCAAGTATAGCCCGCGCCCGGGCGGTGAGGAGCGTCCGTCCAAGCGTATCCTTCATCCAACAGCCCATCTGAAACACCCGCGGCTGCCCTCGGTGGGATGGTTGAGGAAGTCCTGCCGTTCTGTTTGGCGCGATCCCCTTTGTTGTCTCCCGCCATCGTTCAGCGACTCGTGATGACAACCAGCGATACCGTTCGTCTTTTGTCGCTCGCCCCGCGTAGGGAAGGTCACAGACCGTGATCACTCTGAGCGCCTTGGAATCTTTCCAACCAAGCTCGCAAGTGTCCGGGTACAACCGCTCAAAATCGCTACAATGATCAAAATATTTCTAATTGAAACACCAAAATCACTTCCAAGTACCTGGATAGAGTGTGATTCTATAGCGAGCTTACCCATAATTCGCTGACTGTTCCTCTCTAAACGTGGGTATAGAAATTTCCGATCTTAACATCGCATTCAATAGCTTCAATAATTACAATTGAGCTACTACGCCGTCGACTCCATTTGTCATATCAGAAACAGGATCGATCTACACGATGCCAAAACAATTATGGTAGCATAGCTAATTCGCGACCAATCCCATACTCTCCCTTTAGCAAAATATAGCCGAGACCTACTGAACTGGACCGCGCCGAATTGCAACGCTCTCACTAACGCGTTGCGCTATGGTCTCGATCATCGATGCACGGCTCGATTTTCGTCCAGCGCCTACCAACCCGATGCTCCTAGACAACTTTTCCAGACTATCCGTGTCTAAAAGCATAAGCTCAGACCTAACGTCAAAGCTCGACAGATTCATAGCCCGATTCACCAACTCCTCATAATAAGTTTCTCCTTCTAGCGGAGGTTTTCTTCGAACCGATCGCTGACGGAGTGACCTTGTACCAATCTGGGAATTTCCTCTATTCTCGCTCTCACGGAGCGCGATTTTCAAGATTTCGTCGATTCTTCCCAGTCGAGCTGAAATAATTCGCATCAAATCACGCATCTCGATCAATTCTTCTCGGATCTTCTCCATCTGATTTTCAACCGAAATCGAAATCTTTTCTTCAGCCATTGGCGATCTCCAATAGGGAATTCCAGAGACGAATGAACGGTTGCTCTAATTCTTTGGGGAAACTGCCACTCGGAAGCGATCGTTTAATGGCGGCACGATCTGGAATGTAGGCATGAGAAAGGAACCAAACATCGATAGATTCCTCTTCTCTTAGCCGTCGGCAAAGACGGTCACCATCCCGCATATACGCGCGCGATTCGCTTGTTGGCATCGAATCATATGTCTTTGTTTTGTTCATGAATACTACCACTTTGGGGAGCGGATCGGGAGCTATTCGTCGCTTCAGTGCACTCAAGAATATTCCTACCCCCCGAGATGCAAACATGTCCGGGTTGACAGGAACCAAAATGATGTCACAATAGAGAAGTACTGAATATGAAAGAACAGAGAAGGATGGCGGGCAGTCAAAAAGCGCAACTCCGAATTTGGGCATCGAAGGATGATGCGAGAGTTCATCCATCAAATCGGAAATGAATCCTTTATGTCTCTGTCCTATCTCGAACTCCGCCCAGTACAATTCCTCAGTCGAAGGTACAAAGTACAATCGCTTTTGAATTCTAAATACTCCATAATTCAGTAGATCGAGAATGCCTTGATTGCTGCCAATCGAGTATTGCTTTAATGCATGGTACAAGGTATTCTGCTCTTTTATTGCTCGAGCCCGATTGACAATATAGGGATCGATATACTTGAGCCGTCCGTCTTCCAATATTATGCCATACTCCGACTTGCGCTGGTTTAGGTCGATAGTTTCAGTGAGTGACATCTGAGCATCTAGGTCAAACATTAGAGTATAAGTGTTACGATACTCTTGGAGAACGACACCTAAGCACCAAGTTACCGTTGTCTTTCCGACTCCTCCCTTAAAGTTTATCGTGGCTATCGACAGTGGTTTATGGGCCGACATCAAGTCCTCGCGAATGGTGGTGCGAATTGAGCATGATTACTACGGCTTGAAGGTGAATGTCAACGGCTGTGTAGCTCGGGCAATCTCGGTTCTCGAAGGCTCTGTCATGACTTGGTTCGATCCAGCTGCCGCGTTCGGCGACCGCGGCAGGAGTCGGCCGGGTCATCCGCGCTGCCGGGGAGAAAGCGTTCGTCACTCGGCAGGCGCCATCTTCAGCGGCGCTTGCTGCGTTGTTGTCGGCTCGCCCACCGTGACCGGCGGTGGTCAGCGGATCGGCTCGCTGAAGTGCAGCGCTCGGCGGGCATATACCGCCGGCGCGTCGTCCATCCCCAGCGCGGCCAGCACATCGTCCGGCCGGCCGGCACGGTTGTTCTCCGCCACCAAGCGCATCGTCACTTCCGCCTCACCCTCCTGCCAATCGGTCAGTTCCAGCGACACGATGAGGGGACGGAGGTCGAAGGTACGAGTCTTGTCACCGCGGGTGCGCTCAAGGATCAGCGAATCGCGCGCCAAGAGATCGGCGATCGCCGCTTCCAGATCAGCGCGCGAGCGATCGGTTTCGAACCGCGCGGTATAGTCGGCGGCCGTGATCGTCCGCGTCAGCGCCTTGCCACCCGCTGGCCACGCGTCCAGCGCCTCCACACCCGGGGGCAGTTGCGGACGAAGCGCAGCCAACAATGCCTCGGGCGCGAGATCCTCGCTGAAGCCAAGATCGACCAGTTCCTGCTCGCCGACGACACCAACCGCGAGCGGCAGCGCAAAGGAAATCGCGGGGCTCGGCGAGAACCCGCCCGAGTAGGCAAGCGGCAGCCCCGCACGGCGGCAGGCGCGGACAAAGAGCCGCATCAGGTCGAGGTGAGAGAGGTATTTCACGGCCTCGCCGCGCCGAAACAGCAGCCGCAGTCGCACCTTCGGTGGCTCACCGGCCGGCCCTTGCCGGCGAGCGCGTCCCGTCGTCAGCCGCGCCCCCGCCCAGCCGCCAGCGCCGCCTTGCGCACCGCCACCCGCTCCTCGACCGTCGCGTTGAACAGCGTCGTGCACGGCTCAAACGTCTTGTGCAGCCCACACGCCGAGCAGACGTCGTAGTGGCAATCGGGCGTTGTCTCCTCGCGGACGCTCCGCCGGTAATCCCAGCGCAAGAACGCCTCGGCGACGCCGGAGTCGATATGGCTCCACGGCAGAGTCTCGTCGAGTGGCCGCCGGCGATAGGCATACCACGACAGATCAAGCCCGCACTCCGCCGCCGCCTCGTCCCAGAGCGCCGGCTTGAACTGTTCGCCCCACGCATCGAAGCGTGCGCCCTTGCGAAAGGCACGTTCGATGACCTCGCCAAGCCGCCGGTCGCCACGCGAGAGCGCCGCCTCCAGCCGGCTGTCGCCGGCGTCGTGCCACGAGAGTTTGACCCCCGGCACGCGCAGCCCGTCCTGCAGGATCTTGATCTTGCGGGCGATCTCGTCCGGCTCGGCTTGCGCGGCCCATTGAAACGGCGTGTGCGGTTTCGGGACAAACGTCGAGATCGTCACTCGCACTTCGGCACGGTGGCCACGATAGTGCTTGCCAAGCGCATGCACCTTGCGGATCAGGGTGACGATCCCTTCCACGTCCTCGTCGGTCTCGGTCGGCAGCCCTACCATGAAATAGAGCTTGACGCCATTCCAGCCGCGCTGAAAGGCCGTCTCCACCGATCGCAACAAGTCCTCTTCGGTCAGCGGCTTGTTGATCACGTCCCGCAGCCGCTGCGTCCCCGCCTCGGGCGCGAAGGTCAGCCCAGACTTCTTCCCCTTCGACACGGCCTCTGCAAGCTTCACCGAGAAGCTGTCCACCCGTAGACTGCTCAGAGAGATTTGGATGTGCTGATCGGCATAGCGCTCCGCCAGCCGGGTCGCCACCTCGTCGATCGTGCTATGGTCGCTCGTCGAGAGCGAGAGCAGCGTCACCTCGTCATAGCCGGTGTTCCGCAGCATCGCATCGATGGTTTCAAGGATTTCGTCGGTCGAGCGCTCGCGCACCGGGCGCGTCGCCATCCCCGGCTGGCAGAAGCGGCAGCCGCGCGTGCAGCCGCGCATCACCTCGACCGCCACGCGGTCGTGGACGGTCTCAAGGAACGGGACGATCGGCTTCACCGGCAGCGGCGGGAGCGCACGCACCACGGTGCGGCGCACCTTCGGCGGCGCGGCCGGCTCATTCGGTGTGATTGCCGCCACCGTCCCATCCGGGTGATAGGTCACATCGTAGAAGCGCGGAACGTAGACCCCGCGCATTCTCGCCGCTTGCCGGAGAAACTCGACTTTCTCGTGGCCGCCGGCGGCACGCCACCCCTCGTAGCGCTCGAGCAGCTCGGGCAGCGCCTCTTCGGCATCGCCGATCAAGAAGAGATCGACGAAGGGCGACATCGGCTCGGGATTGACGGTGGAAGGGCCACCCGCCATCACCAGCGGCGCGTCGTCGCCGCGCTCCACGGCGCGCAAGGGCAGTCCGGCCAGGTCCAAGATCGTCAGCGCGTTGGTGAAACATTGCTCGTAGGCGAACGAGAAGCAGATTAGGTCGAAATCAGCGAGCGGCCGGCGCGATTCGAGGGCATAGAGCGGGAGCCCAACCCGGCGCAGTTCGGCTTCCATGTCCGGCCACGGCGCATACACGCGCTCGGCGAGCCATCCCTCGCGGGCGTTCACGAGGTGATAAATAATGCCGAGGCCGAGATTGCTCATCCCAACCTCGTAGACATCCGGAAAGGCGAGCGCAACCTTGACAGCGACGCGTTCCCAGTCCTTGACGATGCTGTTGAATTCGCCGCCGGTGTAGCGTGCTGGCTTCTGGACGCGCGGCAAAATCCGATCAAGTGGCTGAAGCATAGCGGGGGTCCTATCTACCGGGGCGTGGCAGCCCCGTCTCCGATTATATTGGCGACCGAAATCGCCCGCCAAACAAGGGGCCGCCGATGCCATTGCCACTCCTCGCCACCCAACTCGTCGGAAGCTACACGAAGCCGCGCTGGCTCTACCGCCGCGAGGCGCTCCTCGCGCGCCAGCTCGACGCAATCTGGGCGCCCGCTCCTGAGGTGCTGGCCGAAGCGAAGCAGGATGCCATCCGGCTCGCCATCCTCGACCAAGAGCGGGCTGGACTCGACATCATCACCGACGGCGAACAGGGACGCGAAAGCTTCGCGACCTACTTCTACCGGCTGGGCGGCATCGACCATGAGACGCTCGGCCCCCAGCAGCGCGAAGGGATCGACCTCTCATTCGTTTCGGTCAGCCGCGAATCGCAGATTCACCAGCCGACAACCCTCGTCCCCCGCATCGTTGGGCCGCTCACGTGGCGCGAGCCGATGGCGCTCGAGGACCTCCGCTTCCTGAAGCAGCACACGGCCAAACCGGTGAAGATGACCGTGATCGGGCCGATCACCGCTTCGACCCGCCTCTCGGACGCCTATTACGGCGACACGCGCGCGGCGGCGCTCGGCATGGCCGAGGCGTTGAACCACGAGTTGCGCGTCCTCGACGAGGAAGGGGTCGACCTGCTGCAGATCGACGAGCCGGACGTCCATTTCCTGAGCAGCGTGACAAACCCCTTCGTCGCGGAGGTGATCGACCGAGTCATCGAGGGCGTCCGCGCCAAGACGGTTATTCACATTTGCTACGGCTACTCAATTGCGATGAAGAACAAGCGCGTCGACGAACGATTCGGCACGATGCTGGACGCTGTCGCCAAATCGCGGATCGACTTCATCAACATCGAGTATGAAGAGCCCGGCCACCAAGCCGATCTGCTGACCCACGTCGGCGATCGCGGCCTCGTGCTGGGTGTGTTGAACTTAGGCACCGAACAGGTCGAGTCGCCAGAGCATATCGCGGCACGGGTGCGTGAGGCGCTCGCGGTGGTCCCGGCCGATCGGCTGCTCCTCTCACCCGACTGTGGGATGTGGTTCCTACCGCGGCATGTCGCCTACGCCAAGATCCGGGCGATGGCGCTCGCCGCCGCGATCGTCCGTGCCGAACTCCAGCCCCTGCGCTGACCGCCCGGCGAAGCGTGGGGCCCAAGCGGCGCCAGCGACGGCAAATCGACCCAACGCACCCCCAAGGCGCGCCAAGGAATGCACGCGGGGAAGGTCGGGGCTGCCCTGATTGGCCCGGGCGGCGCGGCCGCCAAGCTACATGCACGGAGGCAGAGGCAAAGGTCACCAACAGTCGGCTAGGCACCTTCCGTTGGTAAGGACCCTCACCCCGGGCGCCCCTCCGCAGCGTGATCGCCGGGACCGGGCGCACCGGAGGCGCACCTAACGCAGGCTTCGCACGGACGCCACCCCCCGGCGACGGACACGCCGGCCGCGCCTTGCGCCGCGCAGGCCGGAGACTTACAGCGCCAGCCCGAGGCCGAAGAGGGCGCTGTGCAGGGCAAGCAGTTGCGACGCCCGCACCAGTGCGGGGTTGAGCGCCGCGGCGTCCTCGCGCCGAAAAACAGTGCTGGCGAGGCGACCAGCGAGCGGCATGGTGAGCAGCGAGAGCGCCGCCCACGGACGGCCGGCGGCGATAAACACGAGCGGAACACCGTAGGCGAGCGCCAGAAGCAGGCCCAGCTCGACCCGCGCACCGGCGCGGCCGACGAGGACAGCGAGCGTCCGTTTGCCGACGCGCCGGTCGCTATCGATGTCGCGGATGTTGTTCACGATGAGGATAACCGTCACCAGTGCAGCAACTGGCAGACTAGCGAGCACCGCCCAGGGCGACCAGACCAGCGACTGGACGTAGTACATGCCGGTCACGCCGATGACTCCGAAGAAGAGGAAGGCCGCCAGATCTCCCAAGCCGTGATAAGCGAGCGGGAATGGGCCGGCGGTGTAGGCATAGCCCGCAAGAAGCGAGGCGAGCCCGATGACAACGATCGGCCAGCCACCGCGCAGCACGAGGACAAGGCCGAAGAGCATCGCCAGACCGAAGAACACCCCGATTCCCGCTTGAGCGGCCCGCGGCGAGAGCAACCCGGCGGTCACCACGCGCGTCGGGCCGACGCGCTGGACATCGGCGCCTCGCCGGAAGTCATGAAGATCGTTGGCGAGATTGGTCCCAATCTGGATGCAGAGCGCAGAGAACAGCGCGGCGACGGCCGATAGCGCGTCTAACACGCCATCGCCGATGGCAAGGCCCGTCCCGACGAGGATCGGCGCGACCGCCGCCGAGAGCGTCCGCCAGCGGATCGCCAGTACCCAAACCTGAAGCGCGGAAGGCCGCGGGGAGCGTGTCATCGTTTCGGGCCGAGACTGTAGCATGACCCGGCATCCGTTCGCGCGGATGCGCTACTGTTCGTGGGGATGACTCCAGCTATCGAAGCCCGCGCCCTCAGCAAGCGGTTCGGCGCCCACGAAGCGGTCAAGCAGGTCAGCTTTCACGTCCAGCCGGGCGAGATTGTCGGCTTCCTCGGGCCGAACGGCGCCGGCAAGAGCACCACCATTCGGATGCTGACCGGCCTGCTTCAGCCAACCAGCGGCGAAGCGCTCATCCTCGGCTACGACGTCCAACGCCAACCGAAGGAGGCAAAAGCACGCTTCGGCTACGTGCCGGATACGCCGAACCTCTACGGCAAGCTCAATGGCTTCGAGTTCCTCCGCTTCATGGGCCGGCTCTACCGCCTTCCTCCCGACCAGGCCGAGCGCCGCGCGACCGAGCTATTGCGCCTTTTCGACCTAACGGACGCCGCCGCCGACCTGATCGAAGGCTACAGCCACGGCATGCAGCAAAAGACCGCGCTCGCCGGCGCACTCATCCACGACCCTCCGGTGCTCTTCCTCGACGAGCCAACCGTCGGGCTCGACCCGCGATCGGCACGCTTGATCAAAGACCTCCTCGCTCACCTGCGCGATCGGGGAACCGCTGTGTTCTTTTCGACCCACATCCTCGAGATCGCCGAGCGAATGTGCGACCGAGTGATCATCATCAACGACGGGGCGATCGTCGCAGCGGGGACGCTCGCCGAACTCCGCGCCCGGCAAGGCGGCGAAAGCCTCGAGGACATCTTCCTCTCGCTTACCGGCGGCGCGGACTATGCGGAGATCGCGAGCGTGCTCGCATGATCGCCGACCTCTGGCTGCTCCTCACGCTACGCTGGCAGATTGCCTGGAACCGCTTTGTGCGGCGCCGCGCGATTGCGAAGATCGGCCTCGTCTCCGCTGGGGTGGGGATCGCGCTTGGCGGTGGGGCAACGTTCGGCTCTCTCGCCTTTGGCGTTGGCGCGGTGCTCCGGCGCGCTCCCGACCCAGTGCTGGAAGCGCTCGTGCCAGGACTCATCCTGACGAGCGTCACCGGGCTGCTCCTGCTCACGAGCATCGGTTCGCAGCTCGGCCCGCTCTGCTTCACCGACGACCTCGACCTGTTGATGGCGGCGCCCGTCGACCGGCGGGCAGTCTTCATCAGCAAGGTGATCGACGGTATGGCGACCACCACCTTCTTGGTCGTGACACTGGCGGGATCGGCGCTCACTGCCTACGGCGTGGCGCTCGGCTACGGCCCGCTCTATTACCTGTTGGCGCTGATCGCAGTGGTCGGAACACCCCTCTTGCCGGCTGGACTAGGCGCCGTCGCTGTCATGATCGTGGCGCGTTACGCGCCGATCCGGCGGGTGCGCGAAGTGCTCGGCCTGACCGCCGGCCTGATCGGCATCTTCTGCAGCCTCCTCGCGCAGACGAGCCGGATCTGGACACAACAGTTCGGGCGCGAAACGAGCGAGCCGTCGCTGCTCATGATGCGGCTGCGCGACGTGGCGGCGCTGCCGATTCCCTCCTTCGTCGCTGGGCGGGGACTGGCACGCGCTGGGGCAGGCGACGCCGCAGGCGCGGTCGTCGAATTGGCAGGGTTCTGGCTGCTCACCTTCGGGCTGTTCGCAGGGTCGGTTCTGCTGGCAAGCCGGCTGTACGAAGCCGGCTGGGTGCGGATGAAGTCGGGTGGCGCGGCGAGGCGAGGCCGCGAACGGGCCGCCCGCGAAGCCGGTCGGAGCAGCTTGCTCGGCCGAGCGCCAGTGGCGCTCGCAATCGCGCTCAAGGATTGGCGGCTCGTCACACGCGATCTACGGAACTTCGCCTCCTTCCTCTGGCCGGTGGTGCTGCTGCCTGTCATCTTCTTCAACCTGATCGGCGGCGGGCGACGCGGCACGCTCCCCCTCGACACCCTCACCCGCTTCACGGCCGGCACGATCGACCCGGCGCCGGTGCTGGTCGCGGGCAGCATCCTCGCAGTGGCCACCCTGTTCGTTAGCCGGCTCGCCTCGACCAGCATCAGCATCGAGGGGCGAAGCTGGTGGCTCATGAAGTCTGCGCCCCTCTCCGCCGCCGAGCTGCTGACCGGCAAGCTCGTGGCGGCGCTTGCGCCGTTCGTGGCGATCAGCACGCTCGCTTTTCTGATCGCGGCGATCGTCCAAGGCTATAGTCTGCTCGGCGCACTCTACGGCTGGTACGGAATCCAAGTGCTCGGAGCAGGCTCGCTGGCGATCTCCGTCGGGCTGTCGGTTCCGTGGTCACGGCTCGACTGGGATACCCCGCGTCAGATGTCCTCGGGATGGGGTTCGCTGGTGGCGTTGATCCTCCAGATCCTGCTCTTCGCGCTCGCCGGGCTGCTCTTGCTCGCCCCGCTCGTCGCCGAGGTGTTCGTACCCTCGTTCGTCGCCGGCGCCTTTCTCGTGGGGAGCGCCGGCGCGGCAGGTGTCACCGCCGCGATCGCCGTGCCCGTCTTTCGCTTTGGAGTTCGCTGGCTGCCGAAGGTCGGCGAAGCGTAACCGCGGAAGGTCGCAGTTGCGGGCGGAATTCACGAGGTGCGAGAATCGCCGCGACGAACCGGGCGGACGCCTGACATCTGGGAGGTCGTGATGGCCACGTCTGAAGCACCACGCCGGCGCGGTGGCGGCGAGTGGGGGCCGCCGCTCACTGCCGAGGACGACGCACCGCCGACGACCGACCTGATCGCAGCCCGGCGCGCCGCCCTCGCCGCCCAAGCGGCCGCATCCGCTTCACAAGCTGCCGCGGCGCCCGCTCCGACGCCACCAGCCGCCACCGAAGCGCCCCGCCGGCGCGGTGGGGGCGAATGGGGGCCGCCGCTCACTGCCGAGGACGACGCACCGCCGACGACCGACCTGATCGCAGCCCGGCGCGCCGCCCTCGCCGCCCAAGCGGCAGCGGCCACTCCGCCACCCGCTCCATCCCCCGCTCCGGCGCCCTTGCCGCGGCGAGGCGGCGGCGAGTGGGGCGCCCCCGTCACCGCCGACCAAGCGGTGCCCGTCACCGACGCGATCTCAGCTCGCCGCGCCGCGCTCGCCACGAATGGGGCGCCTGCCGCCGCGCCGCCAACCATGCCGGCCACCAACGGAGCCACGCCGGGGAGCGACGGCCGGCGAAAGATCCCCCAGCTTGCCAACTTCGACCGCGTACGCGAGATGCTGCGCCGCTACGGACTTGACGCCGTCGTCTGCGCCATCCCTCACAACGTCTACTACCTCTCCGGCTTGGACGAGCCGCCTCTCTGGGAATTCCCTTGGTATGCCTTCGCGGTCGTCCCGCTCGCCGGTGAGCCAGCGCTTGTCCTCTCCAACCTCGCGCTCTCTGCGCCCACCGAGGCCGAGCTCTGGATTCAGGACTACTACCCTGTCTTTCGCGGCGAGATCATCAACTACGACGCCGTTGCCCTCCTCGAGTCCGAACAGCGGTTGAAGAACCTGAGCGAGCGCCTCGCCCCCCGCCGCAGTGACACCAATTACGAAGCGCTGGCCAAAGTGTTCAAGGACCGTGCGCTCACCGGCAAAAAGATCGGTTTCGACGACTCGCGGCTCGTCCCGCGCATCCCGGACAGCACCTTCCAGGCCTTCGACGCCATCGATCTGATGCGCGACGTGCGGATGATCAAGACCGAGCCAGAAATCGCGGCGATGCGAACAGCGGCGATTGCCAACGAGGAGGCGACCCTCGAAGCCATCCGCTTTATCCCACAGGCAGCGACGTGGGAAGACGTCGTCCGGCGCTACAAGGCGGCGCTCGCTCTGCGCGGTGGCGATGGGCGCTACCTCCTCGGCGGCTCGCCGCACCACACCGGCACGCATCAGCATATGTTTCGCGACTATCGTCCGCAGCGCGGCGAATGGTTCATGATCGACGCGTTAGGCACGAAGGGACACTACTTCGGCGATTTCGGGCGCACCGTCGCGTGGGGCGCACCGAGCGAGAAAGTCGCCCGCCGATTCGACGCCCTCCGCAAGGGATTCGAGGCCGGCCTCGCGATGGTGAAGCCAGGCGTTCGGTTCGACGATATCGCGGCCAAGGTGCGAGAGACGGTGCACCGCGAAGGTTTCCCGGAATACTCGCTCTGTGTGCCGCATTCGGTAGGGTTGGAGCACACCGACACCCCACGCCGGCCTGGGCTGACCGTCGAGCTGAACATGACGATGAACATCGACATCGCCTATCTCGAAGCCGGATTCGGCCAGCTCCACCTCGAAGACACGTTCGTCGTGCGGCCGAGCGGACCCGAGCTGCTCACCTCCGGCAAGACCGAACTGATCGTGCTGCCCTAGTGCGCTGCGGCGCTTCTCGTCGCCCGCCGATCGGGAAGGGCCCTCTTGCGGACAGCGCCTACCGTGCGTGCTTGTGAGTCGCCCGGTCGGCGAGCGCACGATCTCAAGGTCTTCCCGCGGCGCCGGCCGCTCAGCCCGCACCTCGCTGGGCAACGTCACACCCAGCGCAACGCTGCTTGACCAGCGCGTGCCGAGCGCCGCTAGCTGTGCCGGCCGCGCCCGCCCACGAGCCCAACGCCCACATCGCGGCGCAGGACCGTCGACACCCCTCCCACCCGCTCCTGCCGCACCTACGCGGCGTTGTAGCCCCACGGCTCAAGGATTCGCCGGGTACTGCCGAAAGTGCAAGCAGGCAATCTCTGCGACCCATCTGGTCACTCTTGCGAACGACCATTCCGCTCCGTAGACTCGCGGCGGGTGGTGCGCGGGCAGGCCACCAAGTGAGGAAATGACGATGAACGAGACCAGCGCCCCGAGCCTCTCCCGTGTCGGCGATCAGTTGCGGATGCTCGCCTCGATCGCCGAGCAAGTCGACCGGCTCGAAGCCGAGAATCGCGCCTTGAGTGAGGAGCGGGAGCGGCTGAGGGGGTCGCTGGCGGAGGCCCAAACGCGCCTCGGCCAAGTGCGCGAGGAGCGTGATCGGCTGCACCACGCACTCGAGAACGCCCGCCGTGAGCTGGCGCAGGCTGCCGAGCGCGAGGCAGCGCGGCGCGGCGAGGCCGTCCGCATCGCTGAGGCCCTGCGCGAGATCGCCGAGCGGGACGCCGCCCGACTGCGCGAACTTGCCGACCAGCTGACCGCCCCCCCGGAGGCAAGCACGAAACGCGCTGCCGAGGAGCCGAGCCCGCCGCCCGCCAGTGTCCAGCCCCCGACGGTGAGCGAGCCGCCCGCAGGCGAACCGCCGGCCAGCGAACCCGTCGCCGTCGAGGAACCGGCCAGCGTTCCGGCGGCCGAGGCCGTCGCCGAGGTGAGCGCTCCAGCCGAGGTTGCGGCGCCGACAGAACCTGCGCCAGCGGCCGTTCCCGAGCCGCCCGCCGAGGCCGCGCCCGAGCCGCCCGCCGAGGCCGCGCCCGAGCCGCCCGCCGAGGCCGCGCCGCCACCGCCCATGACCGAAACCTACGAGCTGGCCGCCTCGCCATTCTCCAGCTTCAGTACGCTGATCGCCTTCCAAAAGGCCGTCGCAAGCCTGCCCGGCGTTGAGGATGTGCGCACCAAGTCGTTCTTGAACGGTGCGCTTGTTTTGTCGCTGCGCTACAGCGGCCGCGACCCCCTCACCGCCAGCCTGTCGCGTCTCGCTGGGTTCCGCGCCGAGCGGGTAAGCGCGGTCGGCAACCGCATCGAATTCGTCGTCGCCCCGGAAAGCGGCCCGCGCTCGGCATAGTCGCGTTGGCGTCGGCTCTCCCGCTACAATCGCCGGGAGAGTAGGTCACGGGTTTGCACCACCGTATCTCGCGCCGCACCTTTGTCGGCGGGTTAGCCGCCGGCGCGGCACTCACCTCGGTTCGCCGCGTAGCCGGCGCCCCGCTCGACGTCGAGTTCGGCGAGTTGCTCGAGCAGCTTCGCGAGGCGATGCGGCGTCACGATGTGCCCGGCGCAGCGGTGGGGGTGGTGGCGGGCGAGCGCGAATGGGCGGCAGGGGTTGGTATCCTGAGCGAGGACGCGCCGCTGCCGCTGAATGAAGACTCCATCCTGCCGATCGGACCGCTGACGAGCGTCATCACTGCAACGGCGATCATCCGGCTGATCGAGCAAGGGCGGCTTCAACTGGAAACCCCCATCCGAGCGTCCATCCCCAACTTTCGCGCTGGCACGGAGATGGCCTCCCAGCAGGCGACCTTGCTCGATTGCCTCACCCACCGCACCGGCTGGTGGGGAGACGACTACACCGACACCGGCAGCAGCGATGACGCCTTGGCACGCTACGTCGCCGGCATGGGCGCCCTCCCCCAAACCGCACCCTACAGCCAGTTCTGGTCGTACAACATCGCGGCCTACAGTGTCGCCGGGCGGGTGATCGAAGTGGTCACCGGCCGGACGTTCGAAGAGGCGATTCGGGCCCTCGTCTTCGAGCCGCTGCGCATGGAGCGCTCCTTCTTCAACGTTGTCGAGGTGATGAGCCAGCCGGTGAGCATCGGCCACGGCAGTGGCGAGCCGCGCATCATCCGCCCCTTCGGTGCGCCCCGCGGCCTGAACCCTGCGCTCGGCGCCCTCGTCTCGATGCGCGACCTGTTGCGCTTTATCCGCTTCCACTTGGGCGATGGCGCCCCGCCGGTAAGCCTGCCGCTCCTTGCGTACATGCGTGCGCCACGCACCGAGGCTGGTCCAGCAGAATGGCTTGCGCTTGACGGCTTCGGCCTCGGCTGGATGCTCTGGAATCCGCAGCGCCAGCGGTTCGCCGGCGTGCTCGGCAGCACGCCGGACGGGCAGCATTCGCTCGTCCTCTTGAACGCCGAGCGCGATTTCGGCTTGGCACTGTTCGGCAATAGCGTCGGAGCGGGCGCGATGCTCCGCGAGCTGGCGACATGGACCCTCGGCCGCTTCCTCGGCCTCGTTGATCTTCCCCCGGCCGCTTACGACCTGCCGATCGAGCAGCTTCAGCCCTATGTCGGCCAGTACATCTTCGAGAACACGACCAGCCGTGCCCTCGTCCCGCGACGCTACGAGGTTTCGCTGCGCGATGGCACGCTGGTGCTGCGCGACAGCGAGAGCCCGCCGGCCCGGCTGCGGTTCACCGACCGCGATACGGTCATCGCTGTCGACGGTCCCCTCGCCGGCCTGCGAGCCGACTTCCTGCGTGACACCCAAGGCGCAGTCGGCTGGCTGCGCTTCGGGCTGCGCGCCGTCCCCAAGGCGGGCAGGTGAAGCAGATTCACGCGTGGCGAGCCAGCCCGTCCGCACCTGCCCACGGTTTGCGCCGCCCTGGGAGTGCGTGTAGAGTTAATCGGTGGCAAGCTCCGCTTGCTCCCTCCTGATTCAGGAGTCCCGCCCGACGGAAGGACGGCTGATGCCAAATCGAAAAGGCCTTCGCAACGCCTTTGTCTATCTCCTCATTCTCGTCATTCTCGTCGCGATCTTCCTTCCGATCTTTATTCGGCCAGAAAGTGGCACGACGACCGATATCGGGACCGTCCTCGACCGCGCCCAGAAGGGCGAAATCTCCACGATCGAAGTGCAGGGCGACTCTGTCGTCGCTACGCTGGCGAGCGACTCCAAGACGAAGCTGCAATCCCGCAAAGAGAGCTCAGTCAGCATGCAGGCGCTGCTCGAATTGAACGGCGTCAAAGTGGGGAACAACCCCGGCCAGGTGAAGCTCATCGTCAAAGAACCAAGCCAATTCGGCGAATGGCTCGGCCTTCTGGTCAATTTTCTGCCGCTCGTCCTGTTTGGCGGCCTCCTGCTCTTCATGATGCGGCAAGGCCAGAATGCCGGGAACCAGGCCTTCTCCTTCGGCAAAAGCCGTGCTCGCATGTTTGGTGGCAACAAGCCAACCGTCACCTTCGCCGATGTCGCCGGCGTCGAGGAAGCGAAGCAAGAGCTCCAAGAAGTCGTCGAGTTCCTCAAGTACCCAGAAAGTTCGCCGCGCTCGGAGCGCGCATCCCGCGCGGCGTCTTGCTCGTCGGCCCGCCCGGCACCGGCAAGACCTTGCTGGCCGCGCCGTCGCTGGCGAAGCGGGGGTGCCCTTCTTCTCGATCAGCGGCTCCGAGTTCGTCGAGATGTTCGTCGGCGTCGGCGCGAGCCGGGTGCGCGACCTGTTCGACCAGGCCAAGCGCAACGCCCCGTGCATCGTCTTCGTCGATGAGATCGACGCCGTGGGCCGCCAGCGCGGCGCCGGGCTGGGCGGCAGCCACGACGAGCGCGAGCAGACGCTGAACCAGATCCTCGTCGAGATGGACGGCTTCGACACGCACACCAACGTGATCGTCATCGCCTGCCACCAACCGGCCGGACGTTCTCGACCCGGCGCTCTTGCGGCCGGGCCGGTTCGACCGGCAGGTCGTGCTGGACCGGCCGGACATCAACGGGCGCTAGCAGATCCTCAAGGTACACGCTCGCGGCAAGCCCTTGATCGCGACGGTCAACCTCGAAGACCATCGCGCAGCAGACACCCGGGCTTCAGCGGTGCCGACCTGGCGAACCTGCTGAACGAAGCGGCGATCTTGGCTGCCCGGCGCAACAAGAAGCGATCGGCATGGACGAGCTGCGAAGAGGCGATCGACCGCGTGGTCGCTGGGCCCGAGCGCAAGAAGCCGCGTCATCACCGAGCACGAGAAGCGAAGTGACCGCCTATCACGAGGCAGGGCACGCGCTCGTCGCGCGCATGCTCCCGCACGCCGATCCGGTACACAAGGTGTCGATCGTGGCCCGGGGGATGATGGGTGGGTACACTCGTGTCCTCCCTGAGGAGGATCGCTTCTTCTGGACGAAGAAGCAGTTCGAGGCTCAGCTCGCCGTATTCATGGGCGGGCACGTCGCCGAAGAACTCGTGTTCCAAGAGGTCTCTACCGGTGCAGCGAACGACATCGAGCAGCGCGACGAACCTCGCCCGTCGCCATGGTCACCGAGTACGGCATGAGCGAAGCGCCTCGGAACCCGCTACCGTTCGGCCGTCGCGAGGAAGATCTGGTCTTCCTCGGCCGCGACATCAGCGAGCACGCGTAACTACAGCGACCAAGTAGGCCGACGAGATCGACCAAGAGGTGCACGCGCTGATCATGGCTGCCTATCGCCGGGCGGTCGAGGTGATCGAACAGAACCGCGACAAGCTTGACGCGATCGCCAAATATCTCATCGAGCATGAGACGATGGACGCGGTCGAGCTCGCTCGCATCTTTGGCGAGAAGGCGCCCGCCGACGTCGACGGAGCGCCCGTCCCAGCGTAGCGCCTCTTCTCGTCTCCTCAAGCTCACTTCCCAATCCACGCACCTGACGCGAGGCCGCGCCCCGACGTGCCGCCGCTGCGCGTCGATCGTTAGCGCATCCGACTCTCCCCGAGGACGCAGCCGTCGAAGGACGGTGTGAGCCACGCGGCACGCCTCTTCGCTGCACGGCCACGCCCCAAGCGGCCAGCGGCGCGGGCCTCGCGCAGACGGATGGCGAAGGGCGGAGACCTGGCGAGCATCTTGCGTTTCAGCAGAAGCTATGCTACGATATGCGCATCTTCGAATGTATAGGACTTCCTATGGATCGACACGAACTGTACCGTCTCCAGGCGGATCTGTGTCAGACGCTGGCCGACCCCACTCGCCTCGAGATCCTTGACCTGCTGAACGATGGGCCTCTCCCGGTCAAGGCCATCGTCGACGCCACCGGTCAGCGGCAGACCAAGATCAGCCAGCACCTCGCCGTCTTGCGTCAGCGGGGCATCGTCCGCGCCGACCGCGTCGGCGTTGAGATGCACTACGCGATCGCCGACCCCCGCATCCTCGATGCGTGCCACATCACCCGGGAGATGCTGCTCGACCGGCTGCGCCGCCAAGGCGAGCTTGCCGACCGCTTTGCGGCGGTGCTCGACGGCGGGGCCATCCGGAGGGTCTCATGAGCGCCTACGGGTTCGGTGCCTCTCTCGACCTTCCGTATGAGCTTGCCATCGCACGCGTCAAAGAAGCGCTCAAAGCCGAAGGCTTTGGCGTCTTGACGGAGATTGACGTCACGCGCACGCTGCAGGAGAAGCTCGGCGTCGAGACGACACCCTACGTCATCCTCGGCGCCTGCAACCCGGTCCTCGCCCACCGGGCGCTCAGCATCGAGCCTGAACTCGGCTTGCTCCTTCCGTGCAACGTGGTCGTTCGCGCCGAGGGCGCGGGCAGCCGCGTCGACATCGCCGATCCCCAAGCGATGTTGGGCATCGTGGGCAACCCCAAGCTAGACGAAATCGCTGGCGAAGCACGGGCCCGACTTGGCCGCGCCCTCGCCGCGCTCACCACGTCATAGGAGGCAGCGATGTATCTCAAACAGTTCGTTCGCAGCGACATCGGGTGCGCGGCCTATCTGATCGCGTCGGCGGGTGGTGCGGCCGCCGTCGTCGATCCCCGTCTGGACATGGTCGATGAGATCCTCGCCGAAGCCGGGCGCGAAGGGTTCTCTATTCGCTACGTCATCGAGACCCACACCCACGCTGATCATGTCTCCGGCCACCATGAGATCGTCCGCCGCACCGGCGCAACCGTTGCGATCCACGCCGACGCGGGGGTCGCCTATCCCCATCACCCCCTCCACGACGGCGACGAACTTGTGCTCGATGAGCTGCGGCTGCGCGTTCTCCACACGCCCGGCCACCGCCCGGAGCATATCGCTCTCGCCGCAATCGATGGGTCGCGCGGGGACGACCCGTGGCTGGTGCTGACGGGCGATTCGCTCTTCGTCGGGGATGTCGCCCGGCCCGACCTTGCGATCCCCGGGGTCGAGGGGGCGCGGACGCTCTACCACTCCCTTCACGAGCGGCTGCTCACGTTGCCGGACGGGACGCTGGTTTATCCCACTCACGTCTCGGGCTCGCTTTGCGGCCGCGTGACGAGCCGAATGCCGCTCTCCACCATCGGCTACGAGCGGCGCTCCAACCCAGGGCTGCTGATTGACGAAGAGGAATTCGTCCGCTTCACGACCGAGGGCTTGCCCGAACGCCCCCCGAACCTGCTGCGGATCGTTGCGCTGAACAAGGCGGCACACCCCTTCTCTTGGCAACCGCCTCAGCCATTGCCCCCCGACGCCGTCGCCGAACGCGCCGCTGCGGGCGCCGTCGTCCTCGACGTCCGTTCTGCCGCGGCCTTTCGCGCTGGCCACCTTGCTGGCGCTATCAACGTCGATTTGGACGGCGGGCAGTTCCAAAACCGCGTCGGGCTGATCGTCCCTGCCGACGCCAACCTCATCATCGTTGCAGACACCGATGCCGAGGTACCGCGCGCCGCCGAGGCACTCGCCGTCATCGGCTTCGACCGGGTGAATGGCTACCTCGCTGGGGGAATCGCCGCGTGGCGCGACGCCGGCTTCCAGCTCGTTTCCTTGGAAAGCGTCGCGGCGCACGAGTTGGCTCGTCTGCTACGCGACGATCCCCGCCTCCTCGTTGTCGATGTTCGTGAGCCGGCCGAGTGGGAAGAAGGCCATATCGAGGGCGCTCTCTCGATCCCGTTCTACCGGATCGTGGCCGAGCATGATCGGCTGCCAGCCGACCGTCCGCTGGCCGTGATCTGCGCCGGCGGCACGCGCAGCGTCATTGCGGCCAGCCTCCTGCAGGCACACGGGCGGCGCGACGTGCTGAACGTCAGCGACGGGATGGACGGCTGGCGGGCGGCCGGGCTGCCGGTCGTCGCTGGCGTCCCGGCCGGCGCTCGCTAAAGGAGAGAGGATGGTTCGCTCGCTCTTTGGTAAACCGGTCGCGGAGGTCACCGCCAGCGACGCGGCCGCCCGGCAGCGTGCCGGCGCCCAGATCGTCGACGTTCGTGAGCCGGATGAGTGGCAGGAGGGCCATATTCCCGGCGCGACGCTCATCCCCCTCGGCGAGCTCGCCCGACGAGCCGGCGAGCTGGATCGTTCGAAAGAGGTCATCGCCGTCTGCCGCAGCGGACGGCGAAGCGTCACGGCAGCGCGGCTCCTCGAACAGGCTGGGTTTCCGGCAGTCAGCAGCCTCGCCGGCGGGATGCTCGCCTGGACGACGGCTGGGCTACCGGTCCGCCGCACGGTGAGGTGAGACCGGCAGCGGGTGCGCCGGCAGACCACAACCGAAGGCGTGGCTGAGCGGCGAGCGGGCAGATGCCCCTCCTTCTGAGGTCGGCGCCAACTTCGCGGGCGGGGCGCTCGCATGTGATACCGGCCCGGAGCCAGCCGTCACCGCACGCGCTGCTGAGCGGTCGGCCATACCGCTCCGTTCGGAGCGGCGATGGTGAGGCAAGCCAACCGGGGCGACCGGCGCTGATGGATCGGCCGACGATGAGAGCGGCGTGCCCCCGCCTCGCGGCCGCCACCGGAAACCGGCGGGCACGCCTTGCGTCGTCTGGAGCAGTGAGCTACCCTGCGCGAAACCGGCGTCGGATCTCCCCACCATGCCACAAGAGCAAACCGCGACGGCCGAGCCGGCCGTCCTGCCGGGAATCGTCCGGCTCCGCTTCGTTGACGAGCGCAACTTCGCCGTCTCCGCCTATCTCCTGACTGGGGATGACGGCTGCGTGTTGGTCGATTCCGGGTTCGCCGGTGAGGCCGCCGCTGCCGCGCTGGAGGCACAGCTTCGCAGTGTCGGCCGCACGCTGGGCGACATCTCCACCATCGTCCTCACTCACCTGCATCACGACCACGTCGGCCAAGCGCTGCGCCTCGCCGAACGCGGGGTGACGATCCGGTACCACCCGGCTGAGCCGTCGTTGATCGCTTATCCATTTGAGGAACGGCTGGCCGGTCTGCGCGAGCTGCTCCGCGCCCACGGCACCCCCGAGGACGACCTGCCTGATCGGCCGTATGAGCCGGAGCTGCGGTTGGACGACCCGATCGAGGACGGGAGCGTGCTGGATCTTGCAGGCCAACGGTGGTTGGCAATCCAGACGCCGGGCCACACCATCGGCCATCTCTGTCTCTTCCGGCCGGACGACGGCGCACTGATCGTCGGTGACCACCTGCTTGCCTCGATCTCGACCTATGTCGGCGCGGATTCAGCCGCCGGGCCGGACATCGTTCACCGCTTTCTCGATTCGCTCGACCGGCTGGACACGCTCTCAGCGACGACGGTGCTTCCTGCCCATGGCCGAGTGTATCACGACCTGCGCGGCCGCACGGCAGCCCAGCGGGCCGACTACGCCGCGCGCCTCGACGCGGTCGCTGCGCTGCTCGACTCCACGCCGCGCTCTGCCTACGCCGTCGCTCACGCGCTGCGCGAGCGGCGAGGGAAGAGCTGGGAGATCGGCGCATTCCGTCGCGCCCTGTTGGCGCGTCACGCCGCCGCGTTGCTCGATGAGCTGGCCCGCGTCGGCCGCGCTGAGCGCATCGACGCTCCCGGCGCGATCCGTTACCGGGCACGCTCGCGGTCGGACGCGACCGGCAGCGCTGCCATGAGCCGATCGACCGTACCGCCATCCGGCAACGCCTCGACCGCGCGGATGAGCGCATCTGGCGTCCGCCAAGCAGGGAGCCCGGCAAAGCTCCAGCAGTGAGCGACCTTGGCGAGCCGTTCCTCGCGGCTAAGTGGCCGGGCCGGGCTCCCGCGCAGCCTTGTCACCTCGCGCTGAAGGACTGCCCCAGAGCGGGTGCGCACCGCGAGGCGCACCGGGACGAACGCCCCTGGCGGAATGTCTGGCGCGGCGCGCACCTCGATACGAGCCATCATGTCGCGCACGAGGGGGTCGGCGGCGGCGCCGTTCCGGATTTCGCCAAGGCCGAGGCGGCCGTGCAGGAGTGCCTGGGCTGCCGTGAATGGCACACTCAGCCGCTGATGGACGAGCGAGGCATCTGGCGGAGGAAGCCGGCCCGTCCGCTCCGCGATCACGGCGCTGCACTCGATGACGACCGAGGCGATATCCTCCGCGCGGAGGCCCTCCGCGCGCAGCTCCAGCATGCCGTCGATCGGCCCGTGGGTGAGCCGCCCGGCGGGATACGGCTTGATCTCGGAATCGAGCAGCAGCCATCGCTCGCCGAGCCCGTCGAGCGCCCGTTCGCGCTCCCAGCAGCCGCCTTCGTACGTCTGGTAGTAGCCGGACGGGCCTTCGAGGATGTTCGCCGGACCGGTGCTGCCCTGACGGGCGAGCGCCACCGCGAGCAGGCCGCTCCGCGCCCCAAATCCTGGCAAGGCCCCGTGCACCGACGACCCCTCGACATGCGGCTGCCAGCACGGTGCGCCAAGACTGGCAGCGATCCCGAACGCATGGCGCGTCGCCGCCCTGTCAAGGCTACCCAAGCGCGCCCCAGCGGCAACGCCGGCGAATGCGCCCATTGCGCCGCAGCGATAGATCGTCGGGACCCCTCGGGCAGCGGCACTGACCCGACAGGCCACTTCGCCGGCGATGGCGAGAGCGGCGAGCAGCGCCCGTCCGTCGGCAATCCGGGCCTCGGCGGCCGCCGCGAGGGCCGCCGGCGCGGCTCCGGCCATCGGATGGATCAGCCCGGCCTCGAAGGCAGGATCGAACTCGGTGGAGTGAATCAGTGCGCCATTGGCGAGCGCAGCATCTGGCGCCGCGAGACGGTCTGGAAAGCCGATCACCGGTGCGTGGCCGCGACTGCTAGCCCGCAACGCCGCCACGAGTCCGGGCGTCCCCTCGGCTACTCGCCCAGCCGCCCCGACGGCAAGACAGTCGAGCAGCAGGACAGCCGCGAACTCGAGCACGTCGCGTGGAATGCGCTCAAGGGGAAGCGCGACAAAGTCGGTGAGGGGGCCGATGAGGTCATCGGCTGCCGGTTCGAGCGGGGTAGCGGCCGGTGCGAGCGGCGAGACCGGACTGACGCCGTTCCCACTCGGCCGCGTGCCGGTGCGCTCCAGGGCGCGCAGCCGATCCCGCGCTGCCGGGGTGACAATCGCTCCCGGAGGGATGATCAAAGGCGTGCCGGCGAGGGCCGCCCGCTCGACGTCGCGTTCGGTGACGATCTGCATCACCAGCGATTCTAACGGGAGAAGGTGTGGCGCACCGCCATGACCGATTCCGGCCGCATTCCAGCGTAAATTCCGGCGCGACTGCAGACAATCCCGAAGGCGCGCCGGATGTCGACCAAGGCCTCGATCAGTTTGATCGCGCACGAGATCAAGTCGACCACGACCGCCCCGGTCCCGGGCACGTCAACGAAATGGTGCTCGACGAGCGCCATCGAAAGGATGGTGTCGCCGCTCAGGATGACGTCGGCGCCCTGCTCGACGAGCCGGCGCGCTTGGGCCTCGTAGCGAGTGAGGATTTCGTCATGGCGGCGAGCCGCGAGGTCCTGACGGAAGCGCTCGGCTGGCATATCGAGCGGCTCGAGGCCGACGAGCCGGTCGAGCACGCCATAGCGAGCCAACTGCTCGCGACGATAGTGGACGTCTTTTAGGTGGCCGGGACCGGGTGCGTGGGGGTTCGTGATGATCCCGAATCGGTCGCCCCAGATCGCCGCGAAATGACAGGCCGCCTCGGTTAGCCCGACCACGGGAACCGTCAGGATTTCACGAGCCTCGAGCAGCCCGGCATCCGAGCTGACACCGATTACCGCGCCATCGTAGCCGCCCTCGTTAGCGCCGGTAATGGTGTCGATGATCTCGGTGTTCGCGAGGCGTCGTGCATCGTGGCCGCCATCGGCGATCGCTGCGCCGCGCGCCACAGGGACGATCTCGATCTCGGTCTCGGGCCGGCGAACCCGGTCGGCGATCGCCTGCACCGACCGCCAAACGACGTCGCGCCGAAAGGAATCGACTGGCGCGGGATACTGATACCAGATTCGCATCGCTCCTCCCCCACGGTGACGGTATACACTGCCCGCCGGACCGCCATCCGTCAAGCGGCCGAGAGAGGCGCCTTAAGACCCGGCTGATCGACGTTCACCGCCATTTCGGCTGGTTTCCGGCTGACCATCTGCTCCGCATCGCCGAGATAAACGCCACGGCGACCAAGCGCGACCGTGAGGAGATTTTGGAGCGTATCAAGCGCGCCAAGACGATGGATCCGACGGGCCAAGGCGCGATCGAGGAGATGGATCACTACGGGATCGACGTGTCAATCATCCTCGCCCTCGACTATGGGTTGGCCTAGGGCGAGGACTCGATCGCTCCGGTTGAGGAGTTCAATCGGATCACGATGGAGGTGTGCAAGAGGTATCCCTGCCGCCTGTATGCGATGTGCGGCTTTCGATCCACGGCGGCGGAACGCGGTCGCGATGGTTGAGAAGGCGGTCAAGGAATGGGGTGCGACCGGGCTCAAGGTGTATCCGCCGAACGGGTTCGCGCCGGACGATCCGGTCGCGTACCCGATGTACGAAAAGGCGGTCGAGCTCGACGTGCCGATCCTGATTCACACTGCCAGCAACGAGCAAGTGCGGCAATCGTGGCCGCGCGGCGTTGCCAAGGTGGCCTGGGATTTCCCGACGCTGCGCATTCTGACGGGCCACGTCAACCTACAACGCCACCTCAGGACGGACGCCTATCGAGAAGGGCTGAACGCCGCCCAGCCACACCCAAACATCTACCTCGATCTGTGCGATTGCCGGGCGCTCGGCGCCTTGGACGAAGCGAACATCCCGACCTTGCTGCGTGTCATCCGCGAATTCTTGAACTTGGTTGGCCTCGAGCGCATCTGATGGGGTACCGACCTTCCCCAAGCGGGCTTGAGCAGCAAGCAGCGGCGCGAAACCGAGATCTGGACCGATATCTTCAAGAACCTACCGGTGTGGGGCGAGAAGCACGGCGTCCACTTCACCGAAGAGGAGCGCGACGGCAGCTGCTTATGCGCCGCCGAACGCTGTTTCAGCACCATCTTCGCCATCCGAGGAGAACCACAGCCAGTTGATGGAGAGACGAGCGTTCGTTCGTTCAGTTGAAACTATGAATCGCTTCCTGTACCCTGAGTGGCCAAATCGACTACCCTCACCGCCGCGATCGTTGCTTTCATCTCACCTTCGGAGTTGAGCAGTGGTCCTCCCGCTCAAAGCACAGGTGCTCAAGGCGCTCGCGGAACTCGACAAGAGCCATCCCGGTAAGACGCTCCAGCGCTTCCCAGACTCATGGCAAAGCGATACCGTGCTCGAGTATGAAGGCCGACACTATCCCGCGGCTGAAGTGATCCGCCGTGCCACCAAGCGGAAGTATTCGGGGGCCTCGTGGGGAACACAATGGTTGCGCGATCTCGGGTTCAAAGTTTGGTATCGGGATGTCCCCCACGATATTCCCGAATGGGAACAGATGGTCCGAGAATGGCTGTTCACGCGACCGCAGTACAAGGACTATGCCGACTCGGTAGTTGAGTTCTTTCGGCGAGCATTATTCGAGCTTCCGTCCAAGGTCCGAGAGCGAGCTTGGTTTGGCCCGACGAGCGGAGCGGGGCTTGGCATTGTCATCGGCTCCCAGAAGGTGGCGTGGATCAGTCAAGAGCACCCCACCGGCGCACTGGTAGTTGAGACTGCCGATGCCGTTGCGACTGAGGTGATGGAGACGAGGAAACCGTCTTCCCCCCTCTCGCTCTACTGTCCCCCTTCGATTGCCGACTTCCAGTCCGCCATATCGAGGGACGAATTGTGGTGCTCGTATGCTCAAGCGTGTGAGTGGTTAACGGGCTCACCGCTCGGCCAGAAGCAAACGGCTCTCTCAACGAGCAAGGTACGAGTGAGCGTGCTCATCGGTGATTATCCCCCTGATGCACCGCCGGTAACTAAGACGGGCGTGGATTCTTCCGAGACATTCGAGCTGGTACTCGCGACACTCCGTGACCAAGGTCTGTATTTCTCAGATGAGCTCGTCGCGAACTATCTCTTGGCGCTCCAGACGAAGCGGTTCGTTATTCTGACCGGCATCTCAGGCACCGGAAAGACCAAGCTGGCGATTGCGGTCGCCAAGTGCTTCGCGCCCCGGGCCGCGGAGCCAAGCACGCCAACCCCTTCGGGCGAAACGACCCTTGCGCCGAAGAACTACGAAGTGGTTGCGGTCCGCCCCGACTGGACCGATGGAAGAGGTCTGCTCGGATACTTCAATCCGCTCACCGAGACGTACCACACCACTCCCTTCCTCAACCTTCTGCTGCGGGCCTTGGACGAATGGAATTGCGCACAGAAGGAGGGACGGAACCCGCAACCCTTCTTTTTGATTTTGGACGAAATGAACTTGGCTCGGGTGGAGCACTATTTCAGCGATTTCCTTTCGGCCCTCGAGTCTGGCGAGCGAATCACCTTGCACCACGCCGGATCGGAGGAGATCAATCGGATCCCGGCATCGTTGTGGGTGCCGCCGAACCTCTATTTCACCGGAACGGTGAATGTCGACGAAACGACTTACATGTTCAGTCCCAAGGTGCTCGACCGAGCCTTTACGATCGAACTCAACGAGGTGGAACTCGGCAAGTACAGCAACCCCCTCGACCGCGCCGAATCTGACTGGTCGCTCCCGCGCCTGCCCAACCCGCTCCCACCCTACCAGCCACCACAACGCGAAGATTGGGAAGCATTCGGCACACTGCTCGAAAGTGCGCTGCGTGACACTGTCACCGCGCTCAACGAACGGCTCCGGAAATACCACCGCCACTTCGGTTATCGCGTCGCGAACGAGATCGCGCGCTTCGTCCTCCTCGCCGCCGAGCAGGAGAACGACACGTCGGAGTGGCTGTGGGACGTCCTCGACCTCGCCTTGCTGCAAAAAGTGCTGCCCAAATTCCACGGGACACAGCAAGAGTTAGAACAGCCGCTCGTCGAGTTACTCGCCTTTGCCAAAGAACCGTTGCGCCAGAACGAAGGGCAGAAGAATGGCGAACCCACCGTACCTAGCGACGGAGGGAACGCTTCCACCGCCCGACTGCGCCGCTTCGAGAACAAGGTTCAGCGTATGCTCGATCGGCTTCGCACGCAAGGCTTCACCGCCTATGTTGAGTAGCGGGGAGCGCCGATTGTCGATCTCCGCGTGGCGATCGCGCGAGAAGGTACGCAAAGAACACGATCGGCTCGTGCTCGATGGGCGGTCACAATGGCTCGTTCAGGGGGACGCCGAGGTTATCAACAGCTTGGTGGCCTCAGTGCGCGGCATTGCTCACCGCGTTGGACGTCGCGCGGCGATCCTTGACTTTGGCAATGCGGTCGGCCTAGTCGAGTTGCCTGGGCTTGGGCGAGTCGAAATCGTCTCCGATACCCTCGACGCGGCAACATTCAACCAACTGCTTGTTGAGCTGACCGAGATTGTAGCAGAGCTGCCATTTTCAGTAGACACGACCACAGCACTTCCCTACGACCGGAGTATCGTCACACGCGACGACGTGCTGTATCACGCCTATGTCTATGTGCGGCACATTCTGTCCAATGAGCCCGCCCCAGAAGATCGCTTGCTCCCCGCCGTTGATGCAATCCTTCGCGATCCGCACCGACAATTCACGACTGAGCGTCATCTCGTTCCGCTCGACCGGCTGCGGGACGCCGATGCCATCACCCTCCTTGATCTTGTCTCCACCTCGGCGCTCACCGCCGCACCGGCGGCGCCCGGGCGTGTTGTAGAGATGCTTCGTGGCCGCTTGCCGGCCCGAATTGGCGAGCGCCGCGTTATCGCTCGTGTCGACACGGCCGAGAACCGTTTCGTCAAAGCGTTTCTTCAGCAAGTGCTAGCGATCCTCGTCACGATTCGCGAACGAGCACCTAGGCGGGGAGGCTTTACTCAACAGCTCATTCGAGAGAGCGAAGCGCTCGAGCGTGACCTCCGTCCCTTCGCTCGTCACAGTCTGTGGGACGAGATCGGGTCGCTTACCCATCTTCCGTTAGGATCGACCGTTCTTCACGGGCGAATCGGCTATCGAACGGTGTTCAAGCACTTTGTACGACTTCGGCTCGCGGCCCGGGTCCACTTGGACTCGTCAATCATCCGTGACATCCTTGAGGCAAAGGACATTGCATTACTGTACGAATTGTGGGTCTTCTTTACAATCGCGAAGCGGATGACGGAGCGAATCGGGCAACCTCAACGCGCCATCCAATACGTCACAGAGCCCTTTCAGAAATCGGTCGAACTTGGCATTGGGCTCGAATGGCCAAATGACGTCCGATTGCTGTACAACCCATCGTTCTCGAGCTCGAGGGAGGTGACTGATCCGCTACGACGGTCTTATTCCGTCGGTCTTCGTCCCGACATCGCTCTCGTCATTCCTGCTTCGCCACGCACCCAATTGCACCTTTTCGATGCCAAGTGCCGGGTCGAGTGGCTCGGCGCGACCGACAAAGACGATGACAAGCGCGGCATCTACCGTCGCGCCGACCTCTACAAGATGCATACCTACCGAGACGCCATTCCCGCCAGCCGCACCGCCTGGGCTGTCTATCCGGGCATCGGGGGTGAACGGACGTTCTTCGACGTTGGTATTGGGCATGATGCGAAGCACGGGGGAGTCGGCGCGATCCCCGCTCGCCCGGGAAACCTTGGTGAGCTCGATCGAGTACTCGACGAATTGCTAGATGCGGCTGGTCAGATCCCGTCCGGGCGTGGCGAAGGGCGCTCGGCGAGGGAGACCATTGAGCCAGCGGACGAGCGGTCCACCACGCCGCCGGCAGCATAGGGCTCTGCGTCGGGGCGAGCTCGACCTTCAGTGGTTTGCGGACCGGATCGGGGATTAGGCGCTCGGTTGCCTTGCTAGAACCCCTCGGGACGAGCACGCGGTGCGCCGTTCCGTCCACGGTGCTTGCCAGCCAGCCGCGGGAGCGTCATGCTACGCTGGCAGCCCCGGATTGGAGAACGTCATGATCACCCGCTTTGGGATCGCGCCCCTGACCGGTCCCTTCGTCGACGACTATCGGCTGATCGCCGCCGCGGAGGAGGCCGGCTTCGAGAGCGGCTGGACAAACGACGGCACCGTCGACGGCTACGTTCGGCTCGCCGCCTACACGGCCCACACCAAGCGGATGATCTTCGGCACCGGCGCAGTCATCCAGCCGCTGCGCAATCCTATCACCCATGTTGGCGCAGCGCGCGATCTCGCCGAGATGTCGGATGGCCGCGTCATCATCGGCGTCGGATCCGGCGTCAAAGGCCAGTTGAACACCTTTTACGGCATCTTTGGTGATCAAGCGGAGCACCCCGCGCCACGAATGCGCGAGTTCGTCCAACTGTTCAAGCTCTTGACCGACCCCGATCGCCAAGGACCGGTCACCTTCGAAGGGCGCTTCTTCAAGCTGGCGGCCGGCCGCGCCCGTCCGTGGCGGCAGCGCATCCCGATCTACGTCGCCGCCGTCAACCGTCATATGCTCAACGTCACTGGCGAGCTTGCCGACGGCCTGATCGGCCATCCGATCTACAGCTACGAGTATCTCAAGAACGTCGTTGTGCCGACGATCACCGCGGCGCTCGACCGCGCCGGCCGGGACCGGGCCAGCTTTGATTTCTCGAGCTACATCCTGACATCGATCAACGAGGACCGCGACCTCGCGAAGCGCGACGTGGCGATTTCGCTCGGCTTCTACCTCTCGCCACGGGCGTTCGATTGCATTTTCGACGAGAGCGGCTGGGAAGAGGAGAAAGTGACCGTCCGCCAGGCATTCCGCAGCGGCAACCTCGAAAACCTGGCGACAGCGGTCAGCGAGCGCATGCTTGACTCCTGCACCCTCTATGGGACCGCCGACGAAGTGCGGGCCAAACTGACGCGCTACGACGGGCTGCTCGACCAGGTGATCCTCTACTCGCCGGGCCATCTCGTCCCCAAGGAGCGACAGTACGCCAACTTCTCCCGGATTGTGCAAACCTTCGGCCGCTGAGGGCCCCCCATTTCTCTCCCGCACGAGGGAACGACGGAGCCGGAGGGTGAGCGTCAAGCCCCCGCTGCCCCACGGCGAGGGCACACGACCGCGCACCGCGTGACCGAGCGCCCCGCGAGCGAGGCGTCAGACGGGGCAACCGCCTCCTGCCTCTCGCGATTGTTCTAGCGTTTATCTTCCACATTGTGTATTCGCGCAAAATCATTGTTTGCATGATGCCGCCATCATGATTTGGACGATGTTCTCCGTTAGGTTGGTTGGGGAACATTGGGCTGATCGGACTGGGTAGGTTGGGCTAGCTCTTCTGACGGGGCCCGGTCGGTCAACGCGTGCGGCAGTGGAGATGGACGTTTCCGGTTGGGTGGTCTTCCTCCGAACGCCGTGCGCGTCGCGCCTCTTAACTCGACTCGGTCACGAGAACGCGCGCCGGACTTTCCCGGCAGGAGGAACGTCATGCAACAGCGCCGCATTCGCCGCCTGACGACACTCGTCTTCCGGCTTGGCATCGTTGGCTTTATCATCGCCGGCGGCCTGCTCGCCGCCTCACCCCAGCCGAGCTATGCTGCCACCTACTACGTTTCGCCCTCGGGCAATGACACCAACGATTGCCTGTCGCCCACCACAGCCTGCCTCACCATCAACGCCGCGATCAGCAAAGCGTCGAACGGCGACAGCATCACCATCGCCGCCGGGACGTACACCGAGCAGGTGACGATCGAGAAGTCGGTCACGCTCGTCGGCGCGGGTGCCGGCTCGACGACGATCAAGTCGCCAAACCAACTTACTCAATCGACCGTCTCGACAAAGCGTTCGATCATCGAAATCCGGAACGGCGCCACCGTCTCGATGTCGAACCTCACGGTGTCAGGCCCCACCGATGGGTCAAACGGTTGCTCGGATATCGACAACGGTATCTTCGTCATCCAAGGGGCAAATCTCGCTCTTCAGAACGCCACGATCACGGACGTTCGCGCCACCCCGGCCCTCGCCGGCTGCCAGATGGGTATCGCGCTCCGTGTCGGCCAGCAGTCGATCACCCAGACCGGCACGGCAACCGTCACCAACGTAACGATCACCAACTACAACAAGGGCGGCATCGTCATCGACAACACCGGCTCCTCGGCGACAATCCTGCGTTCGACCATCACCGGCGTAGGCGCGACCCCATACATCGCCCAGAACGGCATTCAAATTAGCCGCGGTGCCCAGGCGACCGTTCGTCACAACGTGGTCACTGCCAACAAGTGCGACCATTCGAGCTGCGGCAGCGATCCGTTTACCCAATGGGCCGGCGCCGGCATCTTGGTTTATGAGTCGGGAAGCGGCGTTCTCGTGGAAGGCAACACGGTCTCCGACAACGACATGGGTATCTACCTCTGGGGCAGCGGCGCGATCGTCCGCGGCAACGCGCTGCTCACCAACCGATACTTCGGGTTCTCTCTTCTTCGACGAAGGAACGAACACTGCCGAGCTCAACACGGTGAGCGGCGGCAATTACGGGGTCCTGCTTGTCACGTATTCTGTCGCAGTCACCAACACCGTCGCTACGCTGACAAGCACGCATATCAGCGGGGCGACGACAGGTATCGGCCTCTTAGACGAAACAGGAACCGACTCGTTCGTTCCCTCCCTGACCGCATCGAACAACGCAATCACCGGCAATGCCACGGGCCTGAGCAACCCGACGAGCGGCAACGCGAACGCCGCCAACAACTGGTGGGGATGTGCCGCAGGCCCCGGGAATCCCGGCTGCGACAGCGTCACCGGGACAGCGACCACGAACCCTGTGTTGGGCGCGATGCCCATCACGACGCGCCACGTTGCCACCACCGGCTTCGACGCCGGCAACTGCGCCGCGCCCAACGCGCCCTGCGCAACCTTCGCGTATGCCCAAACCCGCGCCTTCGATGGCGACATCGTGCTCGCGGCGGCGGGCACCTACAACCAGCGGACGACGATCACCAAGACGCTCACGCTGCGCGGCGCACAGCACGGTGTCGACGGGCGAACCCGCACTGGCCAGCCTGAGACGATCATGAATGACCCGGCTGGCGCATTCGAGGTCACCGCCAATGATGTCGTCATCGACGGCTTCACCTTCCGGAACGCGGTCAACACCTCGTGGCAGGGCGTCGCCGTCTACCTGCGCGCCACCGCCAGCGGTTACCTCATCCAGAACAATATCTTCACCGAGAACATCTTTGGCCTCTACTTGAATTCAAGCGGGGCGAAGCAGACGGTCGTTCGCCGCAACCTCTTCCAGAACAACAATCAGCCTGGCTCGGCCAGCGGTAACGGCATCTACTCCGATCAGGGCGCTTCCAACATCCTGATCGAGGAAAACCTCTTCACCCAGCAAAACAATGCCGCGATGGTCTTGACCGCGGTGCCGCCGCCAGCGAACGCGAACATCACCGTCCGGGCCAACGAGGTGACAAATAGCGCTGGCATGTCGTTCTACCACACCACGAACCTGACGGTGACCAATAACTCCTTCACCGGCATAACCAAAACCGCCGTCTTGCTGGGTGGTGGCACGGCGAATTCTCTAATCACCGGCAATTCGTTCACGGACGGCAAGAGGTCCTCGATCGTCGTCTTCAACCTCTATAGCGCCGGGCTGAATAGCAACGTCACCATTGCGACCAACGCCATTACTCAGTCAATTGGCGCGCTCCAATTCGACGGGCCGGCGATCGGACTGGGCGAGGTCAACGGCGCCAATGTGCTGAGCAATACCATCGCCTTCAGCGGCTCCGGAACCGTCAGCCAAGTGCAAGGAATCGCCGTCGGCACCAGTTCGACGACCAACGTCACAATCCGCAACAACGGCCTCAGCGCGAGCGGCGTCAGCGGCTTGAGCGAGTTCGCCGCTATCAAGCTGCATAACACCCTCGGCGCCTCGGCGAGCGTCGACATCCGGAACAATCTGATAACCGGGTTCCAGACCGGCATTCTCGCCGATGCGCTAGCGAACGGCGCGGGCATCACCGTGGTCGACAACAGCCTTGGCGGCAACACCTCCGGCTTCACGAACACTGGCGCGGCGATCGTCGCCGAGGGCAACTGGTGGGGCAGCTTCCGCGGTCCGACCACCGTCGCAAACCCCGGCGGCAACGGCGCCGCGCTGAGCGGCTCCGTCGACTTCAGCCCGTGGCTGGGCGATGGTACGAACAACGGCGGCGCTCCGGGCTTCCTCCCCAACCAGACGCCGAAGTACGGCCTCGCCGCCGTCCTGCTGTTTGCCACTCAGCCAGCGCACACCGGGACCTTCCAGCAGCCGCTCACCACCCAGCCGGTCGTTCGCGCCGAGGACGGTCTTGGGCACCTCGCGATCAACTTCCAGAGCCCCGTCACGCTCACTGCGAATCCACCGGCCGGCGTCAGCGGCGCGGCAGTCACCGGCCCGAACCCAACAACTGCCGTCGATGGTGTCGTCACCTTCAGCGGCATCGGCGTCAACCACGCCGGCGCAGGCTGGACGCTCACCGCTTCCGCAAGCGGCGTGACGAGCGCCACGAGCGCCCCCTTCGACCTGGCCAAAGCCAACCAGACGATCTCCTTTGCGGCGCTGCCGAATAAGCTGACGACCGACCCGCCGTTCCCGGTGACGGCGACCGCCTCCTCCGGGCTGACGGTCACCTTCTCGGCGGTTGGGCAGTGCTCCGTCTCGGGCAACACTGTGACGCTCCTCGGCGCCGGACCATGCGCCATCATCGCCTCACAGGCCGGCAACGGCGACTTCAATGCCGCCGCGCCGGTCGCCCAGCTGTTCCAGATCTCGACGCCGCCGGTGATCGGCCCGGCGACGAGCATCCAAGTCATCGCCACCCCTGTTGGCGATGTGCGCGGCGATCCGGGCGCGACGGTCGTCTACAGCGTGACCGTCGTCAACCAGACCGGGCAGGCGGGCACGTTCACCTTCGAGAATGCCTCGGACAGCAGCGCCTTCCCGATGTCCGGCTTGCCTGTGAGCGGCGTCCAGATTGCCGCCGGCGGCAGCGCGACCCAGCGCGTCGGGATTGTCATCCCCGCCAACGCGACGCGCGGTCAGTTGTCGATCAACAAGGTCCGGGTCTCGACCGTTCAGGGAACCATCACCTATGACCAGACGGTCGACCTCGTAGCCGTCGTGAACGAGGGCGCACCCGACCTGCGCGTGCGTATCACCCGGACGCCGGCGTTCGCCGAGCCAGGCGCCCTCCTTCGCTACACCGTCACCTATACGAGCCCCGTCCGGTCATCGCCGAACGTCGTACTGCAGGTGACGTTGCCCAGCGGGCAGCTCGTCGACTTCGTCTCGGCGACCGACGGTATCACGCCCGACACGTCCGGTGTGCTCACCTGGCCAAGCGTCGCCAGCGTTCCCGCGAACGGCGTAGTGACCAAGGAGATCGTCGTCCGTGTCAAGCCCGGCGCGGCGATCGGCTCGCTGCTCCGGCTGCGTGCCGACGTGACGACCTCGGTCAGCGGACAGGGCATCTCCGGCGAGAGCAGCGCCACCGACGACACCTTCGTTGGCCGCCGCATCCTCGTGCCGTTCAGCCAGGTGCGGGCCGGGGCCGAGGCCCAGCGCTCCAGATAGGCGGGGCGCTCCCCGCCCACCGGGGAGCCGCCGTCCAGACGGGGCCGGTCCCACCATCGCTCGAGCCGGAGTTAGGAGGGGGCCGGCCCCGCCATTTCTCGCCACGGCGCGACAATCGCCGCTGGAATCGCGATCGTCGCGCCGCCGTCCGCCGCTGCCAGCGCCGCATCAACGATTTGGAGATCTTTCGCCGCCTCCCACGCCGTGCCGAGCACGGGGCCGCCCGTGGTGAGCGCCCGGTGAAAATCGGCAAGCTCCTGGACAATGCCGCCCAAACTGTCCTCGAGCGGCAGGATCTCCGGCTCGCCGTCCCCGCTCTGAATCTCGATCCAGTCGTCGTAGCGCGCCCTGCCATCCACCAGACGGCGCCGTTGGAGAAGCCCCAACGTCCCGCGCGTACCATAGACGTGGACGGCATTCGTCCATCGGCTGAAAACTCCCATCGAGAACGCCAGCCGCGCCACCGTGCTGTCCGCCAACTCAAAGGTCGCCAGCAGGGTATCCGGCTGGGCGCCGAGCGTCTCGGGCAGGATCGACTGCGTCACCGCCCGCACCGTCGCCACCTCGGCAAGGGCAACTTGGCGGAGGGCCGCGACGGCGTGCACGCCGGAATCGAGCAGCCAGCCGCCGTGGTGATGGGCTTCACGCCGCCACACCGAGCCGGCATAGGGACTGTCCGGAGTCAGGCGACTAAGCACCATGATGTCGTAGAGGTGCGGCCGGCCGATCCGGTCTGCCTCCAGCAGCGCTCGCGCCGTCAGAAAACGGCCTTGGTAGCGAACGTTCTCGGCGACGAAGTGCGGCACGGCACACTCCTCGGCAAGGCGAAGAAGTTCGGCGGCCTGCGCCACCGTCTCGGCGATCGGCTTTTCCGAGATTACCGGCTTGCCAGCGAGCAGCGCCTCGCGGACGATCGGCGCGGTTCGGTGGATCGGCACGGCGACAAGGACGACGTCGACATCCGGCCTCGCGAGCAGGGCGCGGTAATCGCGTTCAACTGCCGGGCGGGAGGGAAGGGCAGCGCTCACCGCCTCGGCGCTTGCGCCGCGCTCGCTGCAGACCGCGGTGACAACGTAGCGGTCGGCAAGCTGTGCGAGCGCCGGAAGATGGCTCTTGCGCACGAAAATGCCAGTTCCGATGAGACCAAGGCGGAGCTGTTCCATCGCGGCCAACCGTAGCGGAGCGGCGAGCACGCAGCAACTCCCGGCCGGTTGCTTCGAGTAGAATGAGAGTACTACCGCCGTTCGGAAGACAGTGATGAACCGCTCCCCCTCGCGCCTCGTCCAAGCGGTCTACGATGCCCTGAACGAAGCCGAACCGTTGGAGTCGGTGGGATTTCGAATCACCGTCGAAGAACAGGACGGAACGGTTCGTCTCACAGGCAACGTTCGCACCGAGGTGCACCGATACCTCGCCGGCAAGACAGCCGCCGAAGTGCCCGACGTCAAGTCCGTCCAAAACGACCTTTGCAGCGACACCAAGCTCGCCGCCGATGTCTCGCGCGCCCTCGCCGCCGATCCAGTGCTCGCCACCGTCCCGTTCCTCGTTGAATCGACGCTCGGCGAGATCCGGCTACGCACACCCGTCGTCGATCCTTGCATGCTCGATCGCGCGGTTGAAATTGCCCGCAAGGTGCCGGGTGTGGTGGACGTCGACGCCGCTGCTCCCAGCTAGCGCCAGCACGGCCAGCGCATCGAGCCACCCGAAGCGGAGGAACGGCCGAGCTGGGGTGGGTGCTGCCATCGGGCAGGCCTCGCTGCACTGAAGCACGGCCACACGCCGGCTCGCGACACCGCCACGGCTCGGACGATTCGGTGAGCTACCGCGATGGGGGCGCAACGAGGCGAAGCGCCGCCACGCTCATCGCAGAGCAGGCATCCCAGCCGCGGCAGGCGAAGCCATCGGGATTTTGGCCACACCAGCGCAGCGCCGCGGTCGCCGGCGTCTCCACCGAATCTCCTTGGCTGGTCGGCAAGCAACGCGAGGGCGCCCAGCAGGAGCGAACGCCTGTGCGATACGTGCGCGGAACGACGGCACGGCGAGCGTCCCCGGTAGCAGTCGAGGCGCCAGCGTGAGCAACGCCGATCCAGCCTCCGAAACGGGGCTTCGCGCCGGGCCCGCCCAGCGCCATCCCGTGGAAGCACCGGCGAAGGGCAGCGCACGATCGCCTCGTGGTCGGACGCGCCGTCGCCGCCATCGACGACGACCGTCTCGCCGATAAGCGAGAGGGCGACGATCCAGCGCTTCGGGCCGCTCGGCCAGCCGAACCGATCGGCAAACAGCCCGCGGAAGGGTCAGCGCCCCGAGACGGCTTGGCCGGCCTCGCGCAGTCTCCGCAAACTTTCGACGACGAGCGCCCGGACGAAGGCGCAGCGGCGAACGGTTGGAGGGATAGCGACCGACGCCCGGCCGCCTATCGACAGCGCCGCCCGACGCACAGTCTGGGTCAGCAGCACGAATCGGGCGAGACGACGGACTCGCCGTCGAGAATGCCGACAACGCCGAGCGGCGGACGGCGGCGCTCCTCAAGCCCCTCGCGCGGGGGGCATGATGTCGCCGCGGAGCACACCGGCCCAGAGCGCTCTCAAGCTCCTCGCGCGGGGGCGGCATGCCGGCCTAGGCCACCTCGTCGAGCCAACTGAATGTCGCCAGCCCTTCCTCGCCGGCGGCCCGACGAAACGCGAGCGCGGTCACAGTCGGAAGACGAGAGGATAGCGCGGACCGGGAACGAACCCCTCAGCGCGGATGCGAGTGGGATGGACGACGATGCCGAAGCGTTCGCGCTCGATGGTGGCGTCGTCGCTCTCCATGGTGACGCGGTTCGGCGGGTCGCTCGGCTTGCGCCGGGGCTGCACGGTCTGGTCGTAGAATGGCATCTGCTTCATGCGCGAGGCGTCCAACAGCAATTCCGCCCGGCCGGTCACGACCACGTGGCGATAGGGCTGATCGATGCCCGGATCGTCAGCATCGTACCGGTAGAAGTCGATGGTGATACGCGGATCGCGTTGCAGCTCCGCCAACTTGTGGGTTGGCTTGCGGCTGATGAGATACACCTTTTCGCCGTCGCTCCACGCGCCCATCAACCGGACTCGCGGCTCGCCGTCCAGCCCGTTGGTGATGACAATCGCCGGCTGGCGGTACTCCCTGATGAACTCGACGACGCGCCGGCGCACCGCCTCACGCTCGGCATCGTCAATTCGCACCGCGGGCAGCACGTTCGACATCGCGGCCTCCTCTTCAGTGGTGGGTTAGTTGGCCAAGAGCGGAACGATCGCCCGCTGAATCTCGCCGGTCACCTCGATGTCGCTGGGCAGGAGGAGGACATTCACCTCGCTCCGCACCCCAAGATCCGGCAGATAGATCCCCGGCTCGATCGAGAAGCAGGTATTCGCCAGAAGCAGCCGCTCGTCGTGCGTTTCGTAATCGTCGAGGTTCGCGCCTTCGCCATGGACATCTTGACCGATGTTGTGGCCGGTACGGTGAATGAAGGCATCCCCATAGCCCGCCCGGGTGACGACCTCGCGGGCGACGCGGTCGACCTCGTAGCCACGGAGCGTCCGCCCGGTGCGCACTGCGCTCTGGACGAACTCGATCGCGGCGTCGCGTGCCGCCGCCACGACAGCGAACAGCGCAGCCGGCCGGTCGGGCGTCCTCTCGCCGACATAGGCCATCCACGTGTAGTCGGCGTAGACCGCGCCCGGCTCATCGAGCTTTGCCCAACAATCGAGCAAGAGCACGGCGCCCGGCACGATCGGAGTTTGGCGGTCCTCGGCCGGCGAAAAATGCGGGTCGGAGGCGTGGCCATCGGTGGCGACCTCGGGCGCATGGTCGGTCACCATCCCGGCCTCCTCGATCCAGGCCAGCAGGTGTTGCTGAAGCTGCCAGTCGGTGAGCGGGCGCTCGGCACGCACAGCCGCGCGCACTGCGGCAAATGCTCGGTCCTTAATTGCTATCAGCCGACGGGATGCCTCGCGGTGCTGTTCGAGTTGCCGCTCGGACAAGACGGCGACGGCGCGCTGGACGAGGTCCGCTGAGCTGACGACTTCCACGCCGAGCGAGCGGACGAGCTCGATGGTGCCGGCGTCCACGGCGCCGATGTAGGGGTTCTGGCCGTGTGGCGAATATTCGGCGGCGATGCGGGTCTGCCCAGCAAGCAGCAGCCCCAGCCCGGCTTCGCGCTCCTGCCACGTGCGGTAGACGTGCTTCTCGCCGGGCAGGCTGTCGAGCACGCCGGGCTCGACAGCGCTCACCAGCTTGCGCGGCGTGCCGTGCTTCGGAAGCAGATAATACCAGCGCCGGCTGGCAATCTGGCGCTCGTCGAGGCCGAGAGCGCGATAGGCAATCCGATTCGAGTGGCGAAAGTCTGCAAAGAGCCAGGCAGAGCAGCTGCTTTCGGCGAGAATGGCGCGCAAGCGCTCGATTTCCACCGCGCTAGGATAGCACGGCGGCCACCCTCACCCCCCGCGCCAAGCGGTGCGAGCGCGCGGGGGCGAGGGCTGGCGCAGAGCTCAGACTGCCGCTGGAGCAGCGACGCCAAGCGCAAACCGGACGGCCATCCGGCCGTTGGTGACGGCTGCGCCCGCCGACATCCCCGAGCAGAAGGCGTCGCCCATCACCTGGCCCGCGCCGAGCACTTCGCCGGCAGCGTAGAGCCCCTCAATCGGCGTGCCATCGGCCCGCACGACTTGCAGGTTGCCGTTCACCTTGATGCCGCCCTGACTGAGGATCGTCACGCCGTCCGAGCGGATCGCGTGGAAGGGCGGCTCGTCGATCGCCTTCGGCATCTCCTTGCGGCCCAGCGGGTCGTTGCCCGACTGGACAGCAGCGTTGTACGCATCCACGGTGCGACGCAGGTTGGCAGGCGGGACACCGATCTTCTCCGCCAATTCCTCGATCGTCGGAGCGCTCGTGATCAGCCCGAGCAGACCGAGCCGTCGCGTCAACTCGTTGATCTCCTTGGTGAAGCCCTGGCGCATCAAGTCATCGAAAATCGCCCACATCACCCAGCCGGGCGTGCTCATCATCGCCCGCTCCTTGGCGTCCGGGTCTTTGGTGTCCTCGGCGATGAAGCGCTCGCCGTTGGCGTTCACCCAGATGTCACCCGAGATCGCGGGGTTGCGCCCGTAGTGGAGCGTGATGCCGGGCCGGGCGTAGCCGGGGTTCTCTGGATCTTCGACGAAGCCCAGCAAGGGGATCAGCAGGTCCATATTGACGGTCGTGCCGCCGATCGACTCGACAATCGGGATCGCGTCGCCGGTCGCGTGCGGACCGCAGAGCGTCACCAGTTTGCCGCCGACCGGGTGAAACTTCTTCATGAACTCGGGGTTAGCCATGTAGCCGCCGGTGGTGAGGATGACGGCATCACCGCGGATCTCCACCGGCTGACCATCGGTCTCCGCTTGGATGCCGACGACGCGCCCATCCTCGACGATCAGTCCGGTCATCTTGGTCTTGAGCCGGACGTCGACTTTCCCGGCATCGATCCGCTTCTGGAGCTCTTGGTTCAGCTTCTCGTAGATAATGCCGCCGCCGCGGAAGCCTCCGGTGGTGGAGGGACCGGGCTGATTGGCGTAGTAGCTGCGCGGCACGCTATAGAGCGGGTGCTCGGGGGAGAAACGCGGGGAATCCTCCGTATACGGCACGCCAATCGATTCGAGCCAGTCGATCGACTCGGCGGCATTCTCGACCGCGACCTTCAGGATCGCCGGATCGTTGCGGCCCCGGCCGATCCGGACGCAATCCTCAAAATGGAGTTGTGGGCTGTCCGAGATCCCCTTGGCCTTCTGCATCCGAGCACCGGCGGCGCTCATGGTAGCGCTCGACCAGTGAAGCATCCCGCCAAGCTGATCGGTTTTTTCGACAAGGATGACGTTCGCGCCGCGATCCGCCGCCTCGATTGCCGCCGGCATCCCGGCGTTTCCGGCTCCGACGATGACCAACGTTCGCGCCATGATTTCCTCCAGGGAATGGTGGCTTCAGAATATCGCGTTCCCGCTCTAATGAAAAGACCGGATTAGCCGGCCAGCTCCCAGCGCGCCACCCGCCGCACTCCATCGGTCAGCACCCAAGCCAGCGCCCCCACCGCCGCCGAGATGATGAGAAGCAGGCCGAGCACCGCACCAGCAGGAACGACCGCGGGCAGCGCCACGAGCGCCGCCGTCGCGAAGGCGAGCACCGCGAGGTGCGCCAGCGTCGACCAGATCGTCGCCAGCACCGGCGTCAGCCGGCGCATATCTCGCCAATCAAACTTGGGGAAACGCGTCGCGACCGCCAGACTGAGCGCGGCAAGCAGGAGCAGGAGCGGCGGTGTGGCGACGATCTGAAGGACAGCCTCGCGCAGCGGCAGCCCGACGATCTTGGCAAGCAGCCAAGCGAGCGGCCAGATAAGGGCAAGCTGCGGCAGGACAGCGCCGAGCACCTTTGCCCAAAGCACACGGCCGAGCGGCGCGGGACTTGCGAGTGTCCAGACGATGGCCTCGCGATCACGGTTGAAGGCGGTGACGGCAAGGCGGTTGTTCAGGCTCCAAGCGAGGAAGACGGTCGCGCTGACGACGGCGATCCCCTTTATCGGCACGCTCGCCGGCCCTTCAAGCGCGGAGGCATTGAGCACCGCCTGCCAAACAAGAATCCCAAAGAAGACGAGCGGGCCGAGCAGCCGGGTCCAGACATTCGGGTCGCGGTAGGTAATCCGCCAGTCTTTCAACAGCACCGCGCCAACCGGACCTGCGCCGAGCGATAGCCGCCGGCCCCGCCGCCGGCTGACCCCGCTGCGTGGTGTGAAGTCGTGCCAGCCGCGCGCCACCAGCGCTGCCCCGAGCCACGTCGCCGCTCCGAACGCGCCAAGCGCGATCAGCACCGCCCCCGCTGCCGGCGCCAGCGCCTCACGAACCTCCCCCACTGCGAGCGCGGCGAGCGCGAGCCCCGGCCAGCCAAACGGCAGCCAGCCGAGCGTCTCGCCGACCGTCCCTAGACCACCTGCGAGCTGGGCGCCGAAGGCACTCGCCGACCCCGCCCGCGCGAGATACCACGCGCTCCCGAGCAGCGCCCCGAGGATGCCGAGCGCGGTCTGAACGACGCGCGGTGCGACCGCTCGCAGCAGCAAGAAAGCGATGGCGTGACCGGCCGCCAGCGGTACAACCGGGACAACCACCACAAACACGAGCGCCGCCACGTAGAAAAGTGGTCCAGCGCCAAGCGCCGCGCCAAGGCCGACGGTCAGCGGCACCAAGATTGCGACCGCGAGCCACGACTCCCAGAACGCCGTCGCCGCCAGCCGGGCGGCGATCACCGCTGCCGGATGCACCGGCGTCGTTAGGAGAAAGGACGCATCGCTCCGCTCGTCGAAGAAGGCGACCCCAAGCGGCAACGCCGCCGCCGTGAGGACGATTGATGCGGCGAGATAGGCCCCGACCAGCGCGGCGCGCGCCGCATCGTGTCCGATCCCGGCTTCGGCGAGCGCCGTGGCGACCAGCAGCATCACTGCGCCGACGACGGCCAGCCCAAGCGCAAGCCCGGCGCGTTGGCCACGACTCAGCGCCCGCAGCCGACCCACTTCGGCGCGAAGGCTGGCGCGGCCAACGAGCACGCTGTCTCGCAGAACGGTCATCGTGCGGTGACAGTCAGAAACAGCGATTCGAGGGAGGCTGCCGGATCGCCGTAGCGCGCCCGCAGCTCCTCAAGCGTGCCGACCGCCAGCAACCGGCCGTGATCGAGAATGCCGACCCGGTCGCACAGCCCTTCGGCAATCTCGAGGATGTGGGTCGACAGCAGGACCGTCCCCCCGGCCTCGGCGCGTTGGCGCAGTGTCGATTTGAGAACGTAAGCCGCGCGCGGGTCGAGCCCGACCGTCGGCTCGTCGAGCAGCAGGTTCGCCGGCTCATGGAGCAGCGCCCCGACGAGCGCCAGCTTCTGGCGCGTGCCGTGGGAATAGCCCGCAATCCTCGCATCCAGATGCTCCCCGAGGTCGAACTGGTCGACAAGCTGGACAACACGCGCTGCTTGTATGGCGCGTGGGACTCGGTAGAGATCTCCGATGAACTCGAGGAATTCTCGCCCGGTTAGGCCGTCGAACAGGTGCGGCTCGTCCGGCACGAAGGCGAGCCGCGCTTTGGCGGCTTGGGGTTCTGTTGCGATATTGTGGCCGTCGATCAGCACCTCGCCGGCGGTAGGACGCAGCAGCCCAACCATCATGCGCAAGCTGGTCGTCTTCCCCGCGCCATTGGGGCCAAGAAAACCGAACACTTCGCCGGCGCGCACCTCGAGGTCGATCCCCTTCACTGCCTCGACCGAGCCAAACCGCTTGGTGAGCCCGCGCAGAACGATCGTCATGTCAATCCTTCGCCTCGTTCACCAGCCGCTCGTTCCCTCCGCATCCGGGATGCTCGCGCACCCGCCGCCGGAAGCCTATCGCACGGCGCTCCTACCCGACCTCCCCGCTCGCCATCACCGCGAGCCAGCCGCCGACAGGACCCCCACCCGTGGCGCCGACGGCCGCGACGCCTGACTCATCCTCTTCGGCACGGCCCGGCAACGAAGCTCGCCGCCATTCTGAGGCCCGGCTCGGCACGCTCGACGCCGCCGACGACTCGCCCTGCCGGACCGTTCTCGACCGCCATCGCGAAGACTCGCCAACGGAGCACTCCCGATCGCCAGCCCCTTCTCGCCACGGAGATGACCGTCAACCGCGCGGGGACCGCCGCTCCTCTGGGGTCTCGCAGCGACGTCAAACGACGTCCACCCCCTATGATTCTGCGGAGGAGAACCGATGACGAACGTGCCGACGCGCCTCGGGATCGACGCCCTGATCGAATCGATCAGCGTTGCTGCTGACCGGCTCGACGCCATCCAGGCAACCGAAGGCGCGGCCGGGAACATCTCGATCGGCGTCCGCTGGCTGTTGGACCTCGCCGACCGCTTCCCAGAGCACGAAACAATCGCACTTCCGGAGCCTGCCCCCGAGTTGGTCGGCACCGCCTTCGTGGTCACCGGCTCGGGCTGCCGACTGGCGGCGATCCGGCGCGACCCCGAGGCGAACCTCGGCGTGGCCGTCGTCGACCCCGGCGGCGAAACCGCCACGCTCTCCACCGCGCCGCGCCGCGCCTTTCGCCGGCTGACGAGCGAGTTTAACTCGCATTTTGCGATTCATCGGGAAGCCATGGCTGCCGGGGCGGACTATCAGGCCGTCATCCACGCCCAGCCACCCTACCTCACTTTCCTCAGTCACATCGCCCGCTATCAGGACGAATCGGTGCTCAACCGCCGGCTGCTGCGGTGGCAACCGGAGCTGATTTTCCAGTTCCCGCACGGGATCGGCGTCGTGCCCTTCCTCGTGCCCGGCTCAGCACAATTGGCGCGGCTGACGGCAGAGCGAATGCGCGGCCGGACGCTCGTCGTCTGGGCGAAGCACGGCATCATCGCCCGCTCGACCTACGCTATCGAACACGCCTCCGACCACATCGAGTATGCCGAAGCCGGGGCGCGCTATGAGCACCTCAACGTGATGAGCGGCGAACCGGCGGAGGGGCTTTCCATCGACGAGATGCTCGCCATCTGCCGCGAGCACGGGGTGACTCAGACGGTCTTCACCGAGCCAGGGCGGTCGGAAGGCCGGCGCGGCATCCGTGAATCGACCGTCGCTGTCGAGCTCGGCGGCCCAGCGCTCTCTATCGCCCTCTCGCTCAATGGCCGGCGACGCCGAACCCGCCAGCCCGCATGACGAAAGCTCAATGAGCAGTGTCCGCCTTCTTGCCGGCCTCCTTGCCTTCGGCGAGCGTGACCTGCGCGCCGCAACCGACGCCTTGCCAATGGAAACCGTCCACTGGGCGCCGCCCGGAACGGCGAACCCCATCGGCGCGACGTGGCTGCATGTCCTCGCCGTCCAAGATTGGGGCATCCACCTGATGCAGCAGCGACCGTCGATCTGGGACCGCGAGGGCTGGAGCGAGCGGCTCGGCACCGGCGCTCCGCTCCGGCAGGACGCGGCCCGCGCTCGTGCGCTGCGGGTCGATCCCGCTGCCGTCCGTGCCTATGCGGATTCCGTCTTCGCCGCAACCCGAGCCTTTCTGGCAGGCTTGACCGACGAAGACCTTAACCGGATTGTCGCAAGCCCCGAACGGCAGATGAGTATCGGTGAGGGCCTGCAGTTGCTGGCCTATCATCTCGCCCAGCACGTGGGCGAACTCCTCGCTCTGCGCGGCATCCTCGCCACTGAACGGCGCTAGGGAGCGGGGCCGTCCTCCCAGACGATCGGCAGTGCTCGGATCTGCTCGTCGAGGCCGACGGCCTGAAAGATGCTCTTCCCCTCACGCAGCAGGGCGCCCCAGCGGCGGAGGTTCTCCTGATGGGCGCGCCACGCCGCGATCACCTCGTCAATGCGCTCCTTGGCAATCACCACTACACCATCGGCGTTGCCTGCCACGAGGTCGCCCGGCCGCACGAGGACGCCGCCGCAGACCACCGGCACGTTGATCGACCCCGGGAGATTGCGCAACTCGAAGCGCGGCGACGAGCCACGCGCAAAGACAGGAAACGACCGGTCAAGAATGGCGAAGGTGTCGCCAACAGCGCCATCGATGACCGCCCCAGCGAGGCCCTTCGCTTCGGAGGTGATGGTCATCCCGCCGCCCCAACAGGGCACATCCATCCGTCCGTGGGCGGCGACGACGAGCACGTCACCCGGCTCGGCGAGGTCAATCGCCTGCATTGGCACGAGGGTATCCGGGTCGTCGAGGTGGACGGTGATCGCCGGGCCGAGGAACTCCCATTCGCGTCGAATGCCCTGAATCCGATGGTCCATGGCGCCCGAGGCGAGCACCCAGCGGCCGATTGAACCGGCCCGTGCGCCCTTGAGCGCCGCAATCTGCTCGGCCGGCGGACGGGTGATGCGGCGAACGATACGGTAGGCCATCAGCCTCTCCTTCCTCGATGATGGCGCCTATCGTACCGCTCGCCCAAGCGGCGCAGCAGAGGGAGGACAGCCTGCCCATCCGCGGCATGCCCGTTCAGACACTGGCCCACACCGCCACTGCGCTTGCCGCGCAGCACTCCGTGCCGTCGCGTGCGACCGCGACGACAGCGTGACGACGGTCAGCCCCGCGCGTTTGTGCCGGCGTGACGCCACCGCCACCACACCCCGGCAGGGTAGCCAGCCATCTTCGCCAGATCGCCCACCACCCGAATCACCGGTAACCAAGCGAGGCCGCGGAGCCGTTCGGCAGGCGGGAGAGAGGCGCTTTGCCGGAGATAGCGCCGCAGTGGCGTCCGGAGATAGGCGAGAAAGCCAGCCACAAGCAGCAGCCACGCAAAGGGAACGCGCCGTCCCGCCACCAACAGCGCCGGCGCGGCAACCCCATACGTCAGGTAGCGCGCCGCTTGGCGCTTCCTCCAGAGGTCAGCTTTGCCGTCGCCACGAGCGTAACGGAAATACTGCAACCAAAATGCGCGCAGCGAACTGCGCGGCCGAAAGTAGGCAACAGCGGACGGAACCCAGACTTGACGAAAGCCGGCTCGGCGAAAGGCAAGGTCAAAGACCACGTCTTCGCAGTAGTCCAGCCATTCCGGATAGCCGCCACAGCGTTCCCAGACGATGCGCCGAAAGGCGATCGATCGGCTCGAGGGCAGGAAGCGCTCGGGGCGAATGTCGCAAGGCTCGGGCAGCACAGTCGCGCCCATCGCGATTTCGAAGGTCGTGCGCGGGTCGGGGAGGAAGAAGCCGGCGGCGACGTCCGCCCCGGCCTCAAGCGCCGCGACGAGATCCGCCAGCCAGCACGGAGCAAGGCGCACCCCAGCATCAGTGACCGCGATCAGCTCGCCGGTTGCGGCGTGGATGGCGACATTGCGACCGACGCTGATCGTACCCGGCGCCGCGATCACCTGAATTGGCAGCCGGTCACCATAGGCACGGATGCGCTCCACCGTCTGATCCCGGCTGCCGCCGTCGGCGATGACAATCTCGTCGGGTTGGCGGGTCTGGCGGAGCACCGATTCCAGCAGGTCGTCGATCGACGGCGCTTCATTGAGCACCGTCATGCAAAGCGAGACCCGCACCGTCAGCGCACCGTCAGCGAGCCGAGCTCGATCAGCGGCTCCCCATCCAGTCCGGCGAACAACCGGTAGCGGCCAGGCAACACATCGAGCGCGAACTTATGCTGATCGCGCACGATATCGCCGAGCTGCCAACTCGGCAGCGGGGCGAGCCCATTCGTCACCGGCTGGATCACCGTTCGCACCGAGTTGCCCGCATCGTTCCGCACCTCGATGCGGACCGGCACATCACGCGTTGGCTCGCTCTCCGCCCGCCAATAGAGCGTCAGATGAGCAAGGTCGCCGCTGGCAAAGTCGGTCGCGCCGCGCTCGAAGCCAAGCTTGTGGAAGTCATAGCCAAGCAGCCGCAACGGGCCGTAGGGGATATCCCGAGGATGTTCGACAAACAGTTGCTCGACGGTCGGCTGACGCTCCGGCCGGCCAATCGTCACCGGGCCGAGCAGAACCCGATCGGCGATGACCTGCCCATTCTCGAGGACGCCGAGCCGCTTGCCATCGCTCGCGCGGTAGAGGCCAATCTCAACATAATACCTTCCCGCGGGCGTCCCGGCGAGCACCGGCAGGCCGTAGCGGTCGGCGATCGTCTCGCCCGGCGTCCAAGAATCGGTCGGGCGGCGGCCGCTCACGGGCTCGGCATCACGCTGGCCCCAAATCAACTCGGCAGCGTCGATCAGGTGGGTGAAGACCGTGTAGCGCTCCTCGATTGGCGCACTGGCACGCCAGAAGAGGGTCAACTGGAGCGCCTCCCCGGGCCGGCTCTCGGCCTCGGCGAGCGAGTAGCCGAGCAGCTCGATGCCACGCTCGAACTGCACGTGATCCGGAAACTGGATCGTCCCCGCTTCGGACTGCACCGGAACCACATACTGGACAAGCCGAACACCGCCGTACCAGCGGTTGTAGGCGCGGAAGGTGTGCTCGTTCAGCCAGCCTTCGACCACGCCGTTCGGGTCGGCCTGTTCGCTCGCCCAGAGCACCAACCAGATTCGCCGCGCCGTCCCGACAAGCCGTTCGAGGTCGGCGAGTGTCCGGGAATCGTCTGGCGGACGTTGCGCCGGCAGGCCGATCACCGGCAAGCTGTCGCGATAGTAGTAGTCGAAGATCTCGCGCTGCCCCGGCGCGTTCAGCACTACCACGTCCCCCGGACGGGAGGAAAGCGTCAGATAGCGGACGAGGCCTCGGTAGTCGTCGCGGAAGTATTTCGGGTCGTGGTAGGCCGCGAGGAGCGCCCGCCCGGCCGCATACTCCTGGGCGCCGACGAGCGCGGCCACCGTGAGGGCGCCAGCCGCTAGCGGCAGCCAGCGCCGCCGACCAGTCAACGGCGCCGCCACGCCACGCACCAGCGCCGCCGCCGCCACGACACCTGCCCCTTGGAGCAGACAGAACGCCGGCAACGAGACGAGCAGGAACTTCGGGTTGTAGACCGGCCGATTGAGCGCCACCACAAACAAGGTGAGCGGCGCAGCGAGCGCGAGCAGCGCCACCGCCGCCAGCAGGTGGGCGCGCCGTCGCTTCTCCGGCCCGATGAATGGCCAGAGCGCCGCCAGCGCGAGCAGCGCCACCCCAAGTGCCACCGTCTTGCCGGTCACTGTCTGATCCCACGACAGGCCATAGGCGAGGTAGCGGAAGGTTCGCTCGGCGAACACGAGGGGACCGAATCGTTCGGCTCCAACTTCCCAGCTCTGAAGCTGGTTCGAGGCATAGAGGAGCCAAGGGATGACGAGAGCGATCGCGCCGAGCTGCACTGCCGCCCAGCCGAGCCAGCGCCGCCACCACCGCCAAGCGTTCGGGTAGAGCGCAACGAACGCGAGGCTCGCCCCCACCATCGCCGTCACGCCGAAGAATTGAGTCAGCACCGCCGCCGCAAAGGGAAGCGGGAGGAGGACGGGGAGCACCACACCACGCCGCCCTTCGTCGAGTCGTCGCCACCAGACGAGGCTGCCGGCAATCCCCACCATCCCAAGCAGCGCCATCTGTTCATACATCCGTGCTTCTTGGGCGTAGTAGATGAGCAGCGGTGAGACGGCCGCGAAGAACGCGCCGACGAGCGCCGTCATCCGATCGAGGAGCAGCCGCCCGGCAAGGTAGCTTAGCGCGACAACCGCGACGCCAAAGAGAACCGAGAGAAAACGCAGCGCGTACTCCGTCCGGCCGGCCACCTCCGCCCACGCCCGCAGCGCGAGGTAGTAGAGCGGCGGGTGGATATCCCCGGCCGCCGCCTGGACAATTTCAGCCGGCGAGCGAAAGGTCATCACCACGCTCGCGCCCTCGTCCGCCCAGAGGCTCTGGCCGTCCAGCCGGTAGACGCGCAGCCCAAAGGCGAGCAAGAGCAGCAGGGTGAGGACGACCAGCGTCAGGGAGCGACGGCGGCGTTCGGCCTCGTCGGGGCGCGTGCCCGGAGCGGTGTCGCGGAGCGGCGCGACCGACGCGTCTCGGCCGGGCGGCCGGCCCGGCCGGTCTGCCGAGGGCTCCCCGTTCAGCAGCGAGGCCCCGGCCCCCGCGCGAGGGAAGGACAGCATCAGCCAAGCACCATACCACGTCATGGTCGTGCCTCGGGGCGGTCGCCAGCGGGAATAGGCGCCTCTTGAGGTGGAGCTGGCGCCTCGTCGGCGAGCGGCTCGCGGCGGCGGCGCAGCGCCTCGGCGACCGCAGCAATGACAAAGGGATATCGCCGATCGGGCGGCAAGTCGCGAACGAGTTCGGCCCACAACTCGGCGGGCAGCGGGACCCTCACCCAGCGCCGCCGCGGACGGATCACCGGCAGACCACGCTGGGCGACCGCATTGGTCGCCACGCCACCAAGGAAGAACAGCGCACCGACCACGGTGACAGCGGCAACCCCCAGTCCAACGCCGAGCGTGCCGATCGTGGCGTCATGACGGCGGACGAGAATGCCGTCGAAGGCGAGCCGGCCCCCCTCCACCAACACATCCACGCGGTGCTCGCCATCGGGCAGACCATCAGCGATCGGAACCGTCGCCCAGCCGCTGCCATCCCTGAGATCGAGCCACCCATCGGGAAGCGCCGGCGCGGGCCGGCCGTCGACGAGAACGCGCGCCATCCCCTCGCCACGGCGGACGACAAGCGCTGCCGACGTGCCGCGGAAGCGGAAGGCGAGGGCATCGCCGGGTGCGTTCGAGCGCAAAAACCAGCCATCGGAGCCGCCATCGCGGTCGTAGCTCCAGCCACCCTCGACCGAGATCGCCGGATGACTTTCGCTCCGCCGCCCGGGATAGGCGATGGGATCGCCGGCAGCAGCCCGCTGATACGCGTAGTAGGCCGGATGGACGGCAAAATCGGCATCCAATAGGCCGAAATAGTAGAGCGGCTGGTCGCGGTTCTCGTCGTGCACCATTCGCAAGTGCCAGACGAAGACCAGCCCGACCCACGGCCATTCTTCTTGGATGCGCCGGTAGGCATCTTCGAGGTAGCGCGCTTGCATCTGGCGCGACACCTGCCCATGGGTCGCGATGATCGGGGCGTCGATCGGCAACGCGTTCCAGCCCAACTCGGCGATCCAGAGCGGCTTGCGCTCGTCGCCGTTGCGCACCATCACGTCGCGGATCAAGCGCACCCGCGAGAGGTTGACCCGGTCGAACTCCGCCCGGCGGTCCAGCGGGCCGCTCCAGAGCGAATAGCCCATCGCGCTCATCACGTCGAAGTAGCGCCCGCCGCCGGCGTCGTACAGCTTTTGCAGATAGACCAAGTCATTCTCGTTGTAGCCATCCTCGGTGCCGAGAGTTGGGGCGAGGGCGGCGGCGACAATGACAGCCTCCGGGTTCGCTGCCTTCGCGCGTTCCCACGCGACGCGCAGCAGGGTGGCGTAGCCGCCCGCATCGGCAGCTTGCCAGCCCCACTCGGGGAAGATGTTTGGCTCGTTCCAGATCTGGAAGTGACTGACCTTCCCTTTGTAGCGCGTCACAAAGGCTTCGACAAAGTCGCCGTAGTCCTCGAAGTTGTCCGGCGGCCGGTTGTGAACGCGGTTGTCGGTGCGCGACCAATTGGGCGGCGAATCGAGTCGAGCGAGGATCTGGATGCCGTACTCGTTCGCCAGATCGATAAAGCGGTCGTATTTGGCCCACGTCGAGCCGTACTCGGTCTCGAAATCGCCCTTCGCTTCCACCTCGATGTCGGACCACGGGATCTGCTGGCGAATCCAGCGAACATTCGCCGCCTTGAGCAACTCGAACGTGCGGCGCAGCTTCCACTCCTCGACCTCTTGCTCGAGGAAGACGTTCATCCCAAAGGGGACCGTATCGTTCTGGACCGGGGCCTCGTCGGCGGTGTCAAGTGGCGCGTAAGCGAAGGTTGAAAGCAGGTTGACCGACTGCAACCGCAGGTCGGTCTCGCCAGTGACCTCCTCCAGCCAGCCCGCCGCCGGCGTGCGGAGAGCAAGCAACCCGATAACGAGCAGCGCTGCGCCGGCCGCGAGAAGCAACCGAGTCACGGCAGCACCTCGCGAACGACCTCCCGCCCGCAGGTAAAGGCGTCCACCCGCCGCCACGGAAAGTCACTCGGGCCGAGGCCTGTCACCCGGCGGAAGAAGGCGGCTTCGTCCTCGGTCAACGTATCGAGGCGGACGAGGTACACCCGGCCGCCCGCGGCGCGGGTAGCGGCCAGACGGCGCTCGATGCCGTCGAAGAACATGGCGCGGTCGCCTCGTGCGGCGAGCACGTAGGCGTCATTCAGACTGAGGACGGTCACCCCAGTAAAGTATGGCAGGTAGTCGCCGGCCCAGTCCCAGCCTGGCGTGATGACGAGGTCGTTCGGTCCCAGCCGCTCGGCGAGGCAGCGGGTCGCCAGCAGGCCAGCGTTTGCTGCCGGGTCGTGCCGGGGCAGGATGCCCGCCCCGAGATTCCAAAACGCGAGCGGCAGCACCAGCGCCCAAAGGGCCCACGCCGGCAGGGCGCGTGCCGCCAGCAGGTACAGCGGCGGCAGCACCAACAGCCAAAACTGCGGGTCATCGGGCGCCCAATAGGCGCCAAAGCCGGCGATCGTGAGCGCCCAGACCAGCAGGGCGATTCCCAGCCGATCGCGCGATCGCGCGACTGCGACCACCGCTGCCAGCAGCCCCGCCGCCACCGCGCCAGTCGCCGCGAAGCCAAAGAGCGCCGCCGGCTGGAGCGCCCGCAGCCCCGCCACTGTTGGCGCGGCCGGCAGCCAAATCGCCGCCGCCGCGAGGCTCTGGAGGCCAGCCCAGAGGTTGCGCGAGGAAACGCGCCCCCACACGCCTTGGCCCGGCGCAGCCAGCAGCCAGCTTCGCCACGCCGCCACATCCCGGTAGCCATGCACCCCAACGCCAATGATCAGGTAGGGCACGCCCACGAGCGCTGCCCCCAGCACCGCCAGCACGACCGCCTCGCGGCGGGTAGCATCACGAAAGAAAAGGATGAGCGCCGCCGGCACGACGAGGATGCTGGTCGCGTGGATGAGCATCGCGACGGCAAGGCCGAGGACGACGGCCCAGCCGCGCCCAGTCGGCAGCAGGCCGCGCAGATACGGCCCGCGCCCTGCGGCGAGCGCCGCGAGAGCTAGAAGCAGCCCAGCGTTCGCCAAAATCTGATCTTCGGCATCCGAGCTGTGATACCACCACCCATAGCTCGCCGCGAGCGCGACAGTCGCCGCGCCGGCTGCCGTCGCCGACGGAACCAGCCGCAGCGCCATCCAGCAAAACGCCCCGACGGCAACCGCGCCGCCGAGCGCATTCAACACCTGAAGGGCAACGAGCGGGTCGTTCAGGCCGAACGGCGCAAGCAGCCGGACAACAAGCCATCCGACGAAGGGATAGAGCAGGTGCTCCGCCTGGAAAAAGAGGGGGGCTGTGAGATCGCCATCGCGCGTGAGGCGGGCGAAGGCCATCCCGTCGGAACTGTAGTGCGCCGAGAGGGTAAGAAGATACGCTGCGCCAGCAAGCACCCCGGCGGCGGCGGCGGTCCAGCCGCGATCGCCCATCGGCGCGGCGACCGACTCGGCGCCCACTGCTGGCGCCGCGGTCGTCACCGGCGCGCTCCGGCGGCAGCGGCGAGCCGGTCGTAGAGGGTGTGAATCGCCGGCAAGATCGCCCGCCAATCGTAGCGCTCGACGACGAGCGCCCGCGCCCGTTCGACGCGCTTGCGGGACGCTTCGGGATCGCTCAGCGTGCGCCGGATCGCCTCCAGAAACGCGGCCGGCGTGTCGGCGGTCAGCACGTGCTCGCCGTGCCGCGCGGAGACGCCCTCCATGCCGAAGGTGGTGCTGACGACGGGAACGCCCGCCGCCATCGCCTGAACGACCTTGAAGCGCATACCACCGCCGCTGCGAAGAGGCACGACGTAGATACTCGCCGCCTGCATGAGGGGCCGCTCGTCCTCCACCGGCCCGACAACCTCGATGTGCGGTCCGGCAAGCGCTCGCACGGATGGCACAGGATCGCGCCCAGCGACAACGAACCGCGCGCCCGGATACTCCTCGACGATAAGCGGGAGCGCCTCACGGGCAAACCAGCGGACCGCATCGACGTTCGGCCGGAAGTCGAGCGTGCCGACGAACAGCAGGCGAGGCGCGGCAGAATCGAGCACTGGCCCGCTTGGCGCCGGGGTATACACATCGGTGTCGACGCCGTTGGGAATAACGACCGGGCAGACGCCAGCCAGCCCCGCGAGGCGTGCCGCATCTCCCTCCGAAACGGCAATCACTTCCGAGACTCGGCACAGCCCGGCTTCCCAGCGCCGCAACCGGCGCCACTGCACAATGCTATAGGCGGCAAGCGGCCAACGACGGAGATCCCCGATCTCGGTGCGCCAGATGCGCTCCTGGAGCGCAAACTCGGCATTGTGCGCGTCGTAGACAAAGCGCGGCCGAACACCCGCGGCGCGAACCGCCTCCCCGAGCGGCCCGACGGCGCCTGCCGCCTCGACCGCCTCGAACTGGACGATGTCCGGCCGCAGCTCGCGCAGCAGCGCAATGAACCGCGCGTGCGCAGCCGGTGAGCGCAGCCGTAGCGCCAAGTCCGGCAACGAGCCGCCAACGAGGTCGCCTAGCCGGCGCACCAAAGTTCGCTGGGGAGGTGGCACGACATCGGTGGGGATGCGGGGGAAACGCTCGTTCCCTGCTCCCCGCTCCTCCGGCAGCGAGGAATCGAGGCCGAGAGGTGCTGACCGCGCGTCGTCTCCCACCGTCAGCAGATGGACATCGTGGCGACGCGCCGCTTCGGCGATGAGCGCAGCATTGCGCAGAGTCGTCCCCTTCTTCGGCGGAAAGGGCGGCTGGGGCGTGACAAAAAGGATCTTCACCCCAGCACCCGGCGATAGACGGCGAGTGTCTCCTCAGCGCAGCGTTCCCACGAGAAGCGGGCGACGTGAGCGAAACCGCGGCGGCGCAGCTCACTGGCAAGCGTCGGGCTGCTGAGGACGGCGTCGATGGCGCAGGCGAGCGCCGCCTCGTCGCGCGGGTCGACTTGGAGGCCGCCCTCGCCGGTGACCTCGGCGAGCGAGCCGGCGTTGGAGGAGACGACTGGGACACCGCAGGCCATCGCTTCGAGCACGGGGAAGCCGAAGCCCTCGTAGAAGGAAGGGAAGACGAGCAGGGATGCCCCATTGTAGAGGTGGACGAGTTCCTCTTGGCTCGGTCCCCAGAAGAAGAAGACTCGCCCGGCGAGGCCGAGCGAGTCGATCAGACCGTCGACCTGATTCGCCTGCCAGCCGGGGCGACCGGCGAGGAGCAGCGGCGGCGCATCGCGCAGCCGGGCATACGCGCGGAGCAGTCCCGGCAGGTTCTTCCGGCCCTCGAACGTGCCAACCCAGAAGATGGCGCCGAGCGGCAGGCCGCGCGCCGCGTGGAACGCTTCCACCTCGTCGCGCGGGAGTGGCCGAAACGCCTCATCGGGCGCGAGATAGACCACGTCTACCCGCTCCGGGGGGACTCCAAGCTCGCGCTCGAGGTCTGCCCGCGTCGATTCGGCGTCGACAAGAATGGCATCGGCGCTGGCGATCGCTCGGCGAAGCTGGCCGTAATAACGGCGGCTCTCCGCAGTGGTGTACTCGGGAAAGAAGTGAAACGCGAGGTCGTGGACCGAGATCACCGAGCGAAACGAGCGGATGAAGGGCGGAATGAAGTCTGGCGAGTGGAGCAGGTCGATCGGGGCACGAAAGAGTTCGATAGCCAGCGCCAGTTGCTCAAATCGATGGTGGCAGGGAGTGTACAGAATGCGGGTCTCCGCGTTCACCAATGGCTGGCGAGTCTTCCGGCTCTGATAGACGACGAGTTCGAGATCGCCCGGTCGGCGCGCGAGGGCACGAGCGAGGTGGAGCGCGTAGTTGGCGATCCCAGCGGGCCGATAGCTATACAGTCGAAGATCGATCCCCACGCGCACCGAGCACTCCGGCGAGCGGCGCTCGCGCGGGGAGTCTAGCCGATGGGGCGTGACCGCCGGCTTACTTCTTCAGTCGGTCGGCGAATGCCTTGCGTGCCTTGGCCACCTTCGGCGCGACGACGAACTGGCAATAGGGCTGGAACGGATTGTTCTCGAAATACTGCTGGTGATAGGCCTCAGCAGGGTAGAACGCCGTGAGCGGCACGACCTCCGTGACGATCGGGTTTGGCCAGCGCTTTTCGGCCTCCAATTGGGCGATCGTCTCCTCAGCGATCCGCTTTTGCTCGTCGTCGTGATAGAGGATGATCGACCGGTATTGCGGGCCAATGTCGTTGCCTTGGCGGTTCGGCGTCGTCGGGTCGTGGATCGTGAAGAACACATCGAGCAGGTCGCGGAACGAGATGACAGCGGGATCGTAGGTAATCTGCGTCACTTCGGCGTGCCCGGTGCGCCCCGTGCAAACCTGTTCGTAAGTCGGGTTGGGGACTGACCCGCCAGCGTAGCCAGAGACCACCTGCTCCACCCCGCGAAGCTGGGTGTAGACCGCCTCCAAACACCAAAAACAGCCACCGCCGAGCGTCGCCTGTGCCATCCTCGCTCCTCGCCCGGGGCGCCCGGCCCCGTCACGAGGAGTATAGCGAGGGCGCGCCAAACGCTAACGGCGCGTTTACCTGCCGCACATTTTCGGCGCCGCGCCGAGTGCTACGATGGGAATCATGGACATTCCCAGCCCGAACGGGCCGTCGCAGGCAGTCGATCGCCCAACGCCCGGCCCGTCTCCCCGCATCCACCCGACTGCGGTGATCCGCGACAGCACCCTCGGCGAATGGACGGCCATCGGCGCAGGCACCTCGATCATCGAGTCGACGATTGGCGACTACACCTATCTCGTCGACCAATGCCAGGTGATTTATGCCGAGATCGGCCGGTATTGCTCGATTGCCTCGCACGTTCGGATCAACCCGGGGAATCATCCTCTCTGGCGGGTGACCAGCCATCACCTAACGTACCGGCGGGCTGCCTATGGGCTCGGCGAGGACGACGCTGATTTCTTCGCATGGCGGCGGGCGCATCCCGTGCGGATCGGCCACGACGTCTGGATTGGCCATGGCGCCATCGTGCTTCCCGGCGTCACCATCGGCAATGGCGCTGCCATCGGCGCCGGGGCGGTGGTGACGAAAGATGTGCCGCCCTACCTGATCGTCGCCGGCGTGCCGGCTCGGCCAATCCGAGAACGTTTCCCCGCCGACATCGCCGAAAAGATCGAACGGTCGGCGTGGTGGAATTGGACCCGCGAAGAGCTTGAAGCCCGGGTCGACGACCTCTGCGATCTCGACCGATTCCTCGAGCGCTTCGGCAGCCCCTCCTAATCGCGTCCGACGCCGCCGGCTACACGAGAAACCGTCGACCTGGCGCAGCGAGGCTCGGCGTTGCGCCGAACGTCTCGGCAGCTTCTTGCGCGAACACGGCGCGGTCGAAGCCCGGCCAGAAATGCGTGAGCACAAGCCGGCGAACCCCAGCGGCACGGGCGAGCGCCCCCGCCTCGCCGGCAAGAAGATGATTGCCGACCTTCACCGGCCCAGGATCAGCCGGAAACGTCGCCTCGCAGAGGAAGAGGTCGGCTTCCGCAGCAAACTCGGCAAGCGTTGGGTCCACGGCGGTGTCGGCGGAGTAGACGAGCACTTGCTCCCCCGCGAAGCGCATCGCATAGGTCGGGACGTCGTGACGGGTTCGGTGGAACCGCACCTCGAGCGAGCCAAGCGCGAGCGTCGCCCCGGGATCGTACTCGGCGAGGTCGTAGGCGGCAGTGAAGAAGTCCGGCGCACCACGCAGGGCCACCCCAAGCGAGGCAAGAAAGGCGCAGCCACCCGGGGGCACGAAAAGGCGGGGACGCGCGGCAATCCCGCCATAGCGAAGCGCGTAGCGCAGCGGCACGAGGTCAAGGTAATGATCGGGGTGGAAATGGGAGATCAGGATCGCGTCAATCTCGGGGAGCGCGATTTCGCCAACGAGATGACCGAGCGCCCCCGACCCACAATCGACGAGGACGGTCGTCCCGTTCGTGCGGACCAGATAGGCCGCGCATGCATCGCCCGGCGCGGGCGCCGCCGCGCTCGAGCCCGCGACAATTAGTTCCATTGGGCGCTCGCCACGCCCGCTTGCGCGAGCCGGCCTCGGTCAAGCCGGACCACCTCGTCCGCGAGGCGGCTCAGCAGCGTCTCATCGTGCATCACGCCGATCATCGTCACACCGCGGCTTCGCTCCTCAGCAAGAAGGTGGACCACGGTTTGCTGAAGGGAAGGGTCGAGCGCGGAGGTCGGCTCGTCGAGCAGCAATAAGCGGGGACGCGAGGCGATCGCCCGAGCGAGGTTGACGCGCTGTTGCTCGCCCCCCGAGAACAGGACGGGATAGCTCTCCCAGAGGTCGCGCGGGAGGCGCAGCCGATCGAAGAGCGTGGCGATCCGCTCGCGGGCCTCGGCCTCGTCGACCCCTTGGGCGATCAGCGGGCGCGCCGCGAGGTCGATCGCCTTGACCCGCGGCGCAGGGCGCAAGAACTGGGAGACATAGGCGATCTCGCGCCGCCGCAAGGCAAGCTTTGTCTCATCGTCGGCAGTCGCCAGATCGACGATCGATCCATCGATGCACCGATAGAGCAGAGTGCCAGCCTGCACAAGATAGGAGCCATAGATCGCCTTGAGGAGCGACGACTTCCCGCTCCCGCTCGGCCCGGCGAGGCCAACGAATTCGCCCTCGGCGACGTCGAAGGAAATCCCCTCGAAGCCGACGACCGTCTTCCCTCCGAGCAGATGGAGGTGAAACCGTTTGGTGAGGTCACGGACGGAGAGATGAACTGCGGTCATCGCGCTCCTCAAGCGTTGATCGAGCTGACGAGCAGCTGGGTGTAGGGATGTTGCGGGTCTTCCAGGATCTGGTCGGTTAGCCCCGCCTCGACAATCCGGCCGTTCTTCATCACGATCGTCCGCTCGCAGAGCAGCCGGACGACGCCGAGGTCGTGGGAGACAACGAGCATGGCCATCCGCTCCGCACGCTGGATCTCTTGGATCAGGTCGAGCACACCCGCCTGCACCGAGACATCCAGTCCCGACGTCATCTCGTCGAGCAGCACCACCGAGGGGCCATTGGCGATCGCCTTAGCGATTTGGACGCGCTGCTGCATGCCGCCGCTGAAGGTAGCCGGGGGCTGATCCATCCGCGAGCGTGGCACCTCCATCCGTTCAAGCAGGGTGAGCGCCCGCCGGCGGATCGCGGCCACCTCGCGCCACTCGGCCGCCAGCAAGCGCTCGGCGATATTGCCGCCCGCGCTGATCCGCAAATTCAAGCCTTCGCGCGCCGATTGATAGACCATGCCGAGATGGAAGTTGCGGATCTGACGGCGTTCCTGCGAACTGACCGTGAAAATGTCGCGCTCCCCGCCGCCGACCGACCCGAGCAAGGCGATGCCTTCGCTCGGAGTGAGATCTCCATTGAGACAGCGCAATACAGTCGTCTTGCCGCTGCCGCTTTCGCCAACGATCCCAAGGACGCCACCTGGCCGGAGGTCAAACGACACGCCAGCACACGCCACGACGGTGCCACAACGAGGACAGGTCGAGCGGCCTGCCTCCGGCCCGGTTTCCGCAAGACAGGCGTCGCAGCCGGGACCAAACCATTTGCCAAGGCCAACGACTCGGAGGGCCCAAGGACCGGCTGGGGCAACGTTCATCGGCTGGCCTCCTGCAAGGCAAGGTGCTCATCGCAGTATTCGGTGTCGGAGCAGACCACGCGCGTGCTTCGTTCGTCTGGGATCACCGTCAGGTAGGACGTGCGCGAGCCACACCGCGCACAGGGCTCGTCGAACCGTTCGACAGTGAACGGATGGTCGGTGAAGGCGAGCGGCTCGACATCAGTCCACGGCGGCACTGCATAGACGCGCTTCTCTCGCCCTGCGCCGAACAGCGAAAGAAACTCCGCCTGGTGGAGCCGGGGGACGTCCCAGCGCGGAATCGGGCTGGGAGACATCACGTGCCGCCCATTCACCAAGACCGGGTACCCCGCTGCCCGCGTGATGCGGCCATGTCGGACAAGGTCTTCGTACAACGCTACCCACATCCGGCTATAGTCGGCTTCGGCGTGCATGCGCCGCGTTTCCTCTTCACGCGGCTCGACCACCCGGAGCGGCTCGGGCAGCGGCACTTGAAAGACGAGGATCTGATGCGCCTGCAGTGGTGTCTCGGGGATGCGGTGGCGCGTCTGAATGATCGTTGCCTCACGGGTGAAGGTGGTCAGCCCAACGCCGGGGGAGGTGCGCTCGATGAGGCGGCGCAGATTCACCGCGTTGACGCTCTCGTCGGCGCCTTGGTCGATTACCTTGACGACATCGCCCTGGCCCACCAGCGAGAGCGTGATCTGTAAACCACCGGTTCCCCAGCCCCGGGCAATCGGGAGCTCGCGTGAACCAAACGGCACTTGGTAGCCCGGGATGGCAATGGCCTTGAGCAGGGCGCGGCGGACCGCCTTCTTGCTCAACTCGTCGAGAAAGCCAAAGTTGTATCCCGTTCCGGACCCAAGCGACGCCAGCGTTCGCAGATCCATCGGTTAGCTCCTTCCGCCGGCGAGCGAGGGATCGGCAGTTTTGCGCTCAAGGGCCAATTGCAAGCCGCTGCCAAAGGTAACGAAGTGCGGAAGCTTGAGATGTTCGACGAACCCGGTGCTTTCGATGCCGTCGGTGTGATAGAGCACCATCTCGGGGTCGGCGGCTGGACCGGTGCCGTCGCCCGATTGCAGGCTCGAATCGAGCATCGCCATCGCGATCGCCTTGCGCTCGTTTTGGCCAAAGACGAGGCCATAGCTCATCCCATACTGCACCGGGGACTGGTCGGACGACGGCGCAGTGGGGGCCGTCGTCCGGCCGAACATCTCGACCTCCGTCGCTCGAAACCAGCCAACGGTGACCGGCTCGCCGATGAGCGGATGAACAACACGAAGCGGCAGGTCACCAACGCGCAACTCGCCGATCGTCCCGTGGCCTCCATCACCGCCAAAGCCGCGCTGGGCGCTATAGGCCAAGCAGACCATGGCGCCGCTCTCGCCGCGCGCCAACGCTTGAAGCCACGCCGACCGGCTGACCGGAAACTGAAGCGGCTCGCGAGTCAGATCAAACGGCTCGGTCGATTTCGGGGTGAGCGGTGCCATCCAGCCGAGCGAACGCATGGTCGCCGAGACCTTGGGCAGCCGCTGGCCGATCGGGCCGGGCGGGACCGCCCCCGCCGGCCGACGCTCCAAGCGGGGGTCACCCTCAAGGAGCCGAAAGTCAAGCAAGCGCTGGGTGTAGTCACGCGTCCGGCCGAGTAACTGCCCGCCGGGAATATCCTTGAAGGACGACGAAATGCGCCGGACCACCAGCATCTCGTCCCCCGAGACCGGCTCGGCATTGGCCAGACGAGGCAGTGTGCTGCGGTACGCTCGCAGCAGGAAGGCTGCTTCGCTACTATCCCCTTCGGTTTGCTTGAAGGCCAGCGCCGCGAGCACTGGCGCGTAGAGCCCACCCTCACTGAGAACTCGCTCAACCGCCGCACCCAACTGCGACAGCACTTGGCGCACCTCGATCGCTGCCTCATCAGGCGCAACGAGGATTCGTTCGATCAGGCGCTCGGCGGCGAGGATCGCGTCTTGGCCTCCCTTGACGGCGGTGTATCCCATCAGCGAGCTCCTTCCGGGACCCGTTCGACGAACGTCGAGCGGGGAATGCCTGCGACCTGCCCCGCAGCATCGACTATGAGGAGGTCGATCCCGCACGGATAGGAGGCGACTGCCGCCGCCCGTGCCGCGAGGAGCGACCAGGGAAGCCCTTGAACCTGCAAAGTAGTCCCCGGCCGGCACCCCGGCCCGCGGAGTGCAAGCCGCAGCGGACCGATCCCTAGCGCATCAACGAGAAGAATGGCCGTCGCCCCCCGATCGGGGAAGGTCAACGTGCCACGCGAAAGCCGGGTGAGCCATTCGGGCGCGCAGCAGCTCGCCGCGCTGACAAAGAAATCTGCCCGCTCAGCAGGCGCCCCGACGACGCCTACTCGCTGCTGAAGGTGGCGGAGCAGATCGGCGCTACCGGCTTCCAATTCGATGGCGAGACGCGTGTCATGGTCGCACAGCGTCCGCAGGATGGCCGTCGCCCAGCCTTCGATCGGCGCCTCGTCGTCGCGGGCCGGCAGCGGGACGATCGTCCCCGGCGAGGAGAGAGCGTCGAGGACGGCGCGAAACGTCCGTTGGCTATCGTGGATCGGGTCGAACCGCGACCTCGAGCGATGGAAGACGAGCGCCATGGGTTCCTCCCGCATCAAAAGTTTTCAAACGCGACTCGGGTCGCCTGAAGTTCGTTCCATCCCGGATGCGGGCTCGGCCGGCTCTCGACGATCTCGCGCAGCCGCTGCGCAACGATGTCCGCCGCCGATCCGCCATGGGCGATCGCGCCATCGATCAGCGCGACAGCCAGCGCATGGTCCGGTGCACTGCCGACGACCATCCCCCAGCCGACGGTGTCCCCAACGGCGACCCGCGCTTCGGTGACGAGCACTTCCCCGAGATTGAACACGTCGCCCAAAGCGCCGTCGATGACGCGTGCCATCACCATACCCACGGTCGGCGGCATGACGATCGAGATGGGATCGCTCAGGTGATCAAGGGCAAGTTGGCCAAGCGCCACGGCGTCGTCCTCCGAGAGCGACGCCGCCCACTCGAAGCACGTCTTACGATCCACGAGGGCCCTCCCTTCCAGCGCCAACGAGCCTCGGCGCCACGGAGCGGCCGCTGAAGGTAAAGACCAGCCGCCCAGCGCAGAACGCCGCTTCCACGATTGGCGCACTCGCCTCACGTCGCACGACGACGACATCGGCGCGCCGCCCGATGGCGAGGAGGCCGCGATCCTGCAAGCCGATCGCACGGGCAGGGTTCGCCGTCACCATCGCGACCGCCTGCGGGAGCGTGAGTACTCCGGCATCGACGAGGCGGAACACCGCCGGCAGCAACGAGGGCGCGTGATAATCGGCGCAAATGATGTCGGCGAGCCCTTCGGTCACGAGGTCGATGGCCGAAAGGTTGCCGCTATGCGAGCCGCCGCGGACGATGTTCGGCGCACCGACGACGATGGCCATCCCCAAGCGTCGGGCTTGGCGAGCCGCCTCAAGCGTCACTGGAAACTCGGCGATCGTCGCGCCAATCGCCGCTTGGGCCTCGACCTTCTCCGGGGTATCGTCGTCATGCGTGCCGATCACGCAGGGAAGCTGCGCCCGCCGCGCTGCGACGTCACGGTAGACCGCATTGAGCCATCCGCCAGCGACGGCCCGTTGACGTTCCTCCATCCGTCGCCGCAATTCGTCCGGATCGACCTCACCAGTCAATCGACGCTGCCGGTAGGCCGCAAGCCGCTCCAGATGCTTGGCGAAATCCCGATACTGCCCTTGACCGGGCGTATGGTCGTTCAGCGAGACATACCGAACCGGCAACCGGGCCATCGACTCGAAGATGGGTTCGAGCGTGGCGGGGCTCCAAACATCGAACCGGTGAAGGACCTGATGATCGACGGGACGGCACTGTTGGTGCTCTTGGATAAACTCGGCCCGTTCCCAAGCGCTGCTGACCGAGCGGCTCAGATCCGGACGGTCGGTGAAGGAGAGCGCATGGAAGACGGTCGTGACCCCGGCCCCGAGCGCCTGCCGTTCGAAGTTCGCGAAGGCCATCGCAAGCGGGAGGTTCGTCCCCGGACGCGGGTTGACCTCGAACTCGAGGCCATCGTTGTGAACGTCGATCAGGCCAGGCAAGACGTAGGCGCCATCGACATCGATGACAACGCCCGCGTGGTCGTGATCCTGCCCCCGGCCCAGCCCGACAATCTGTCCTCCTGCCAGTTCGAGCCATCCGGCGTCCTCAACCCGATGCGGGAGCACGAGGCGAGCGTTGATCAGGGAGACCGCCCCAGCGCAGTTCCCAGCGCCGATAGCGGTCCCCCCTCGATCGGGGCCGGCGCTCACTCGAGCGACCGCAAGTCGAGTTTGAGCAGCCGGGCGACGTCGCGCAGCGGGTTGTAGGCCTCGTCGAGACGGCTGAGCTTGAGCTCTTGGGTCGGATCGAGGAACCACTGCTTGCGCTGCCGGATGTACTCGGCATCGTTCTGAGTCGAGAGCAGCGCCTCACGCACCGCCTTCTTGAACGACTCCGGCAGGTCGCGCCGAACGGCGAACGGGGTGTTTGGAATCGGGTCGCTGTACAGCAAGGGGACAATCTTGCCCGCCGGGCAGGAGTCGAACAACTGCTGAATCTCGGCGGCAGTCCGGTCGACATTGACCCGCCGATCCGGGAAGAAGCACAGCTCGATCTGCCCGTTGTCGGCAGCGTTCACCAACGTGCGTTCGGTCGACGCTGCAGCATCCACTTTCCGATTCCAGAGCGCCGCCACGGCGGTGGGATGGCTCCCCGCGAAGATCGGCTTCATGTCCTTCTCCGGATCGAGGCCGGCTTTCAGCAGCGCCGTCTTCGGCACGAGGTGCCCGGAGGTGGAGGCAGGGTCAACAAAGGCGAATTGCTTGCCCTTCAGGTCCGCGACTCGGCTGATCCCGGAGCCTTTGATCACGGAGATCACGCTGAAATAGGTCGGTCGGATCGACGGATCGAAGACCGGTTCACGCGCGGATGTCGCGACGCCCACCACCAATGCCTCAGCGTTGGCTTCCTGCACGGCAAGGATGTAGGCGAAGGGGCCAACAAACATGGCATCGACCTTGTTCGCCCGCATCGCTTCAATGACGGCGCTATAGCTGGTGCCGGTGAAAAACTCCACTGGGACTCCCAGCTGGCGTTCCAGCAGCGCCTTCAGTGGCTTGGCGTTCTCGAGCACCTGTTCGGCGTCGTCGGAGCCGAACAGGCCGACCCGGAACGTCTTCGGCCAGCTCGCCCGTTCGTCGGTCGTCTGCACGCTTGGGCCAGCGCTGCCGGTCGTCGCCGTCGACGGCCCACCCGGCGCCAAACAGGCACTCAGTGTGACGCTGACGGCAAGACCGATCGCAAGCGCGGACGCCGGGCGAACCCACCAGGTCATATCAGCCTCCTTCGGATGTAATCGCTGAACCGGTCGATGATGGTGACGGTGACGAGGATCAAGATGAGGGCGCCCGTCAGCAGTTGGTACTGGAAGAGCGCCATGTACTTCGAGAGGATGAAACCGACGCCGCCTGCGCCGACAATGCCAAGGATGGTGGCACTTCGGACGTTCCCTTCGAACACCAGCAGCGAGTAGGACGTCGCCACCGGCAACGCCTGCGGAAGCACGCCATAGACAAAGACTTGGAGCCGGCGGGCGCCCGTGGCGCGCACTGCTTCCACTTGCTGCGGATCGATTGCCTCGATCGCTTCGCCGAAGAGCTTGCCGAGGACGCCGATTTCGCCGATGGCGATCGCGAGGACGCCAGCGAACGGACCAAGCCCGACCGAGGCAACAAAGATGAGGGCAACCACGAGCCCAGGGATAGCGCGGGCCGAGTTCAGGAAGATGCGAGTTCCCTGATAGACCCACGGGTGCGGCGAGGTGTTGCGCGCCGCCAACAGCCCGAAGGGCAGCGAAATCAAAATACCCAGTGTCGTGCCGACGATCGCCATCTGGACGGTCTGAATGATCGAGGGGATCACTTCTGGCACGGTGATGGCGATGCTTTGGCCAAAGTAGGGCAACGACAGGCCGAAGGGAACCGCGATGGTGGAGGTGTCCATGGCGAATTGCGGCGGAACCATTCGGCTGAGCAAGCCAAAAATGTTGGGGATGCCCCGGACGAGCTCGGCGGGGCTCATGTTGGTCCCGGAGAGTGACCACCAGTAAATCAGGACAACCCCGAGCACAACGAAGAAGGCGCGCACGCTCAAGCGAGGCCACGGCGCAAGGAGCGAGCTGCGGAGCGCGTCGTCGGAGAGTGCGCCTCGCGCCGTCGAGGGAAGGGTGGTCATGCGGCGACCCCAGCGGCTTCGAGAGCGGGGCGCGGATCGTGCCGGTAGATGGTGTCCATCGCGCTCTGCGTCAACGCGGCGGGCGTCCCGTCGAAGACGACGACGCCACGGGCGATGCCGACGATGCGATCGCAGAAGGCCTTGGCCAAATCGATCTGGTGAATGTTGATAACCGTGGGGACACCCTCGTCCCGGGCGACGTGGGTGAGATCGCTCATCACCTGCCACGACAATTCGGGGTCGAGACTGGCAACAGGCTCGTCCGCAAGCAGCATGACGGGCGATTGGGCAAGCGCCCGGGCAATGCCAACGCGCTGCTTTTCTCCACCGGACAACATGTCCGCCCGTTGCGTCGCTCGGTGCAGCATGTTGACGCGCTCGAGGCTGCGGACCGCGATCTCGCGGTCCTGCCGGCTGTAGATGTGGAACAGAGACGGGATCAGCGACGCGCTGCCGAGACGCCCGCAGAGGACGTTTTTCATGACGCTCAGGCGAAGCACGAGGTTGTACTCCTGCCAGATGAAGCCAATCCGTTGCTGGACCCGGCGCAGCGCTTCACCCCGCAGCGAGGTGATCTCCATGCCGTTCAGCCGGATCGCTCCGCTGGTTGGGCGCTGAATCCCATTCATGCAGCGCAGGAGGGTGGACTTGCCGGCTCCGGAGCGGCCGACGACGGCGACGATCTCGCCGGGGCGCACCGTGAGGGAAACCGACTTCAACGCCTCCACCCCATTCGGGTAGATCACCCCGACGTGGTCAACTTCGAGCATTCCACCTCCTTCCGCCTGAGCAGGGCGGTGTCTCCCGTAGTGGTACAGGCCGCCGGTGAACCCAGCGTAAGGAGAGATTTAACGCTCCGTAAAGCTTTTCAACCGCCGCCTACCGCTTGACAGCCGCTCGCTCACATCGCTACGAGTCCACCTATGACCTCGTCCCCTTCGCCGATCCTGCGATTCGCGCTTGCCCCAACGGTCGGCGCTTCCGCACCGGCGCGCTTGGCTCGCGCCGAGAGCCTCCGGCGCTTTCTCGAAGCCGAACTTGGCGGTCCCGTCGAAATCGTGGTCGAGCGCAGTTACGACGCCTGCGTCGAGGGACTCCGGAGCGGCCGGCTCGATGCGGCCATGCTCGGCGAGTTCGCCTATTGGAGCGCCCGGGAGCGCGCGTCGGTCGAGGCCTTGGTCAGCCCAGTCGGGAAGGACGGGTCCATCGCCTCCTACGAAAGCGTGATCGTTACCGTGCGCGGCTCGGGGATTGTCAGGCTGGCCGACCTGCGAGGAACGACGTTCGGGCTCGTCGACACCGGGTCGGCATCGGGCTACCTCGTTCCCCGTGCGATGCTCCGCGAAGCGGGCATCGACCCCGACCGCGAGGTAGGTATCCGCTTGTTTGGCAGCCACCGCAATGTCGTCGAGGCACTGTTGCGCGGTGAGATCGTGGCGGGCGGAGTCCACGCCGCGACCCTCGCTCCTCCCCAACCGGAGGCTGCTCTCGAGTACGCGCGTCTCCACGAGCTGGCCCGTTCCCGACCGATCCCCCCGCGGTCCGCTCGTCGTTCGCGCATCGCTCTCCCTCTCCACGAGGAACGCGCTGGCGAGCGCGTTGCTGCGGATCCACGACGCCGATCCCGACGCCGCGCAGGTCCTCAACGTCGGCGCAGGCCGACGATTCACGCAATCCACCGGAGGCGCCCCACCCACGCTGCGTCGAGTCGCGACGCTCGCCGGTGTCTCCTATGCCACCGTCTCTCGGGTTGTGAACGGCGCGCGGGATGTCGCGCCGGCCACCGCTGCCCGCGTTCGAGCGATCATCGAAGAGCTCGGCTACCGCCCCAATGGCAACGCGCTCGTCTTGCGCGGCGAACGGGCGCCCATCGTCGGGTTTTTGATCCCTGCGGAGCCCGACCCGCTCTCGCTTCGGCTCGCCCATGCCATCCGCCGGAGACTGGACGAGGCCGGCATTCCTCTCGTGCTCTGTCCGCTCGATGGGCCCGTTGCCGAGAGCGCCTTTCTTGATCTTCTGTTCGATGGGCGCTTGGGCGCGCTTGTCTGTCCGCCGCCGTTGCACGACGATCCTGGTCTGCAAGAGGCGATCCGCACCGAACGCATCGTCCTCGCCGTTGGCGACTCGGCGACCACATCTCCGACGCTTGTCCGCACCGTCGACGACGCCGTTCAAGTGCTCACCGATCGCCTCCGCTCGGCCAAAGCGTTGGCGATCGCCGCGCCGGCGGCCGCTTCCCGCCGGCGATCTCGCGCCCATGCCGCGACCCGCTAGGGCGGCGATCCTGGAATTCAACCAAGCAATCGGTGTGGAGAAGTGCCGGGCAATGTGGGGAAAGCGGCCTGCGCGCCCCCCCTCCTCATCTCAGCGTACCGGGAGCGCCCCGTGCAACCCCGTTCGGAGGTCGGGTTTGGGAGCGAGTTGCTCACGTAGCCACAGCCAACCGGCTCCACCCCGCGAAGCACCAAAACCACCCACGGCCGAGCGTCGCTTGTGCCATCTCGCTCCTCGCCCGGGGCGTCCGGCCCGTCAGGAAGAGGCGACCGGTCCTCCTGGTGGGTGCCCCTGAAGGAACCTGAGGATCACGTCAGCGGTCTGATCGGGCAGCTCGGCATGAGGATAGTGACCAGCCCCATCGATCAGTGCCACCTGACCTTGGATCCGTTCGGCGACGAGCGCGGCTTCAGCCGCCGGGTCGGGGAAGTCCGGATCCTTCGTCCCCATCACCACGAGCACCGGCACTCGGACGTCGGCGAGTCGCGCCTCGACCCCGTCACGTGGCGCATCGAGCATTGCTTGCAGCGCCGCGAACCGGCCGGGCTCCTGAAGCATCGCGGACAGCCGACGGCGATAGCGATCGAAATCGGAGGGTTTGGCCGTGGGGTAGAGGGCGCCATAGTACCACGCCCAAGCGCGCACCTTCCACGGCCCCCGAAAAAGCACCTTCATCGCGACCTGCTGGAGCAGACTCGGCGGGATCGCTCGCACGAAGGGGCCGATGAGAACAAGCGAGCAGACACGATCGGGGGCTTCGGCCGCCGCCCACACTGCTGCACCGGCACCATACGACGTCCCAATGATGGTGGCCGGACCAGCGTCAAGCGCGTCGATCAGTGCGAGGATGTCATCCCCAATCGCCTCCTGACGGTAGTCGTTCCAACCTGCGCTCGATTCACCATGGCCGCGAAGATCCATCGTGACAACACGGAAGCCGGCAGCAATCAACCGCTGCCGCAACTGCCGGTACTCTTGGCGGATGTCGCCAAGACTGGGGACAGCAATGACAAGCGGACCAGCGCCGGCGTCGTCGTAGGCGATCCGGCCGCCGGCGCGCTCCAAGAAGCTGGTCTCTTCGGGCATCCAGTCCTCCGACTCGACCGAGACGATCGCGGCGCTCCGGACATTGCCCCAGAGGCCGGTCGAAGCCCCTATGGTCTGAGAAGCTTCCGGGTCGATCTCGGCCTCCCTTAACCCCGGATAGCTTATGGCGTCGCCGGGCAGGTCGTCGGAATACGATCGTCAGGTGCTCAAGAATCCAAGGCCGCGCGACCAGTCTACCATCAACGAGCTGCGGTCGCCGAATCCTACGCAAAGGCGGCGTATCAGCACTCCGGCCACAATCGCGTTTTGAGCAACGACACGAACCTCCGTCAGAAGCCGGACTACCGGATCTTGGTCGGCAGTGGCATCGCGGCGAGGCCCGAAGGCGACAACCTGCTAGGCCGCAAGGCGGCTCAGATTCGTCTGCGCCACTTTCGTCTGCGCCACTAGCGTAGCTCGGGAGTCATCGCGGCAACCGGACGATCCACCTGCTCGCGGTGTCACGCCGATGAGCTATCGGCGCAGTGCGACTCCGCCAAGGATTGGGGAAATCTCGCCGGCACCGGTGGACAACTCAGCTTGTTAGACACGGGAATCGCGATTCCCGTACGGTAGCTAAGCTGACGAATATTGCGGCACGCCGCCGTTCCCGGCGGCCGCGTAGTCCTCCACAAAGCAGGTACGCAGTCTTCCACCAGGGACTAGTCCGGACGATGCGTCATCCCCGCAATCCTCGTTGTGCACCGTCCTACGACGACTGACGACCAAACGGATCGATTCCAAGAATTCCAGGTTTGCTTCTTTCGAGAGACGTCTTGGGCCGGTGGATAAGGGAGATATACTCAGGTGATGCGTGACACTGGGTTTTTCGATGAAGCAACGATCGTCGTCAAGGCAGGCAGCGGTGGCGCGGGCTCAGCGAGCTTCCGGCGTGAGAAGTTTGTCCCCTTCGGCGGGCCGGACGGCGGAGACGGCGGGCGCGGCGGCTCCGTCTACCTGCGCGCCGACCCTGGCCTGAATACCCTCCTTCCATTTCGCTACGAGCGAACCTTTTCGGCCGGTGCGGGCGGCGCGGGCGGGAACAAAAAGAGGCACGGCAAGAAGGGCGACGACAAGATCGTCGCGGTGCCGCTGGGAACGGTGGTTCGCGAAGTGAAGGAGGACGGCGCGCTCGGCCCGATTGTCGCTGACCTCGTCCAGCCGGGTCAGCAGGTGCTGGTGGCGCGCGGCGGCCGCGGCGGTCTCGGCAACACCCATTTCGCAACCAGTACGAACCAAGCGCCCCGGTTCGCCCAGAAGGGTGAGCCGGGCGAAGAGAAGACGCTTCACCTCGAGCTGCGGCTCATTGCCGATGTCGGCCTGCTCGGCTTTCCAAATGCCGGGAAGTCCACGCTGCTCGCTGCGGTCAGCGCCGCCAAGCCGAAGATTGGCGATTACCCCTTTACTACCCTGACGCCCAACCTCGGCGTTGTCGAAGTGGACAACCGTACCTTTGTCATGGCCGACATTCCCGGGCTGATCGAAGGCGCGAGCCAAGGCAAGGGCCTCGGGCACGACTTCTTGCGCCACGTCCAGCGGACTCGCTTACTGCTTCATCTCATCGACGGAACGAGCGAGCAACCGCGTGAGGACTTCGACCGGCTCAACGCTGAGCTTGCGGCTTTTGACCCCGATCTTGCCGCGAAACGCCAGATCGTCGTCCTCACCAAGCAAGATCTTCCCGAGGCGCAGGAGCGGCTCCCGACGGCGCGCGCCGCCTTCGCGGGAATCCCAGTCTTTCCGATCTCGGCGGCGACCGGCGCTGGCCTCCAGGCGTTGCTTCGTGCCACCGCCGCTGCGCTGGCCGAAGAGGAGGCGAAGGCGCCGGCCACGCCACCCGTGGAGGAAGAACTGCCGGTGATCCGCCCCAAGCCTGTGGACGGTGGCTTCGAGGTGCTCCGCCATGGCAAGCGCACCTACCAAGTTGTTGGCGCACAGGTGGAGCGGATGGTCGCGATGACCGAGATCACCAATGAAGAAGCGTTCCGTCACCTGATGCGGAACTTCAACCGCCTCGGCGTGCCGGCCGCGCTGCAGTATGCTGGCATCACCCCCGGCGCCAAGGTGACGATCGGCAGTACCGTCCTGCAGTGGACGGAGCTTGGTCTCCAGCCCTTGCCGCCCGCGCCGGCGAAGAAGCCGCGATCCTCTCGGCCCTCCAGCGGTCGCCGCGCCCGACTGCGCGCCTAACACATCCTCGCTCGGGAAGCCCGGGGACGAATCGGGCCGTGCTCGGGAGCGGCTCTTCCTTCTCGGGATCGCCTTGGTCAGCCGGCGCGGCGGTGGCGGCTCATACGCCGGCAGTAGCCGTGACGGCGAAGCCACGGAAGCGGTCTAGCGCACCTCCGCGATTTGCGGCTGATTGAGCAGCCACTGTTTGGCAGGGCTGCTCCAGATGACGTTCCAGCGCCCGCTGAAGCGCCGCGTCGACTGCCCGGTCGCCGAGCGCTCGGTCGCGGTCACGTTCACGTTCGCAGCGTTCTGGCCGGGGATGAGCGAGGCCTCGGCGCGAATCTCGATCGTGTTGGCATACCCCTCGACCCAGCGGTCGAAGGGGTTGGCTGCCTGAAAATCGGGCGAGAGGAACGTGTAAGCGTCGCGGAACTGCTTATCGTTCAGAAGCTGGTAGAACCGCTCAACCGTCTGCGGGATCGCCTCGGGAATGCCGCTCTCGTTGCGCGAAATCCGGTCGAGCGTTGCACCAATCAGCCGGTAGCGGGTCTCGCTGATTCCGCTTGGACAGCAGTTGCCCTCCCAGCCGGCATAGATCGGCTCCAGCACGACAAGCTGGCCGTTCGTGGCCCGTGCACCGAGCTTGTACCCAGTGAGCGCGGTCGCGAAGACCGGTTCGCGGTCTCCGGCGAAGTAAATCAGGTAGCCGACCGTGCCAGCGGTGCCGCCAGAGACAATCGGAATAATCGCCTCCTCGCGCCCATCCCCCGAGATATCGCCGTAGATGATGTCTTGGAGGTCGGCGAAGCCCGGAATCGAACCAGGCGTCTTGAATTCGATGAACGGTCCGGCGCCGGCGAGATAGTCCGGGGCGGGGGGATGGTTCACCGCTGGCTCTTGGCTGATGATCGTGGTCCAGTCGGCGGCGCGCAGGTTGACGGTCGAGGTGTTGCGGACCGGCGTCGAGGTCGCTGCGCCGGCACGGACGGTCCCGGTCGGCGACGCTGCTGCTGTGCCGGTCCGCGCCGGCCCAGCGGTCACTGCTGGCGTCCCGGTGCGAACCGGCGTGGTCGGAGTCACCGCGGTCACCGTCCGCGTGGCGGTAATTCCTGCCGTTCCGGTGACGGTGCTGGTTGCCGTGATTGTCCCGCTCGCGATGACGGTGCGGGCGGCGGTCGGCGAGGCAAGCGCCGTGGGTGTCCGGACAGCGGTTGGGGTCGAGGGTGGACGAGTGGGGACGACCGCGGTGGGCGTCGCGGCGGGAGCGAGGATCTGCGGAAAGGTGCCGCCCGGCAGGCAGCCGGCGGCGAGGAGGGCCGTCAGGCCGAGGCTGGCGAGGACGCGTTGCTTCATCTGGGTCTCCGTCGTCCGCGGGGCGCGCCCGCGGCTGCACCAAGTGTAATCGGCAGTCGGGCGAAGCGGTTAGGGCAGGGAGACCCGCCCTTCCTCTACCCGAGCCAGCCCGTCGGCGGCCAGTCCCTCCGCCAGCGCCGCGATCCAGTCGGCATCCTTCGCCGAGAAGTCCGGTTTGATCGCTGCCCCAAGCGCCGCGAGGGGCAGCGACTCGCCCGGCGCGAGCGCGCGCAGCGCGTCGACCGCCCGGCCGCGATACCACCGGCGCGACCCCTCGAACCGCGCAGCCTGATACGGCACTCGGCGTTCGGCAATTGCCCGTCCTTCACCACGGGTCGCGCACAACGCGATCGCTGGGCAGAGGAGACAGCGCGGCGCGCGCGCCGTGCAGATTGTCGCTCCGATGTCCATGAGCGCTTGGTTCCACGGCCAGGCCTCCGGCGGCAGCATCGATGCAGCGAGCGACCACGCCTCACGTTCCGTCAGCGTCGGCTGGCCGGCGATCCGGCCGAGCACGCGCCGGATGTTCGTATCGACGACCGGTACCCGCTGTTCGAAGGCGAAGCAGGCAATCGCCGCGGCGGTGTAACGCCCGATGCCGGGCAGGGATTCGAGCGCGGCCGGCTCGTCTGGCAGCTTGCCGCCGAATCGGTCGACGGCGGCTTGGGCAGTCCGTTGGAGGTTGACGGCGCGCCGGTTGTAGCCCAGCCCGACCCAGGCGCGGATGACCGCGCCAACCGGCGCGGCCGCGAGATCGGCCAGCGTTGGGAACGACCTGAGAAAGTCGTGATATTTTGGGACCACCCGGTCGACCTGAGTCTGTTGCAGCATCACCTCGGCGACGAGGATGCGATAGGGATCGCGCGTTCGCCGCCACGGAAGGTCGCGACCGGTGTGAGCAAACCAGTCCAGAACGGCGCGCTGGAGCGCTGCGAGGCGCTCCCCGGAAAACCGGAAGGTCATGCACGACGATTCTACGCCACCGCTCGACCGCCATTGGACGGTTTCGGTCTACATTGTCAGCGCCGGGCGGGTAGCGCTCCACCGGCACACCAAGCTCGGCCTTTGGCTTCCGGCGGGAGGGCACCTCGAGCCGGGCGAACTGCCGGACGATGCCGCACTCCGCGAAGCCGAGGAGGAGACGGGGTTGCGCGTCGCTCTCTTCGACGCGGCGGCTGGCCCCCCACTGCCGCCACCGATCCCCGGCCGGCTTCCCTGGCCCCGCCCGCTCGCCCGGCCAATCGGTGTCCAACTTGCCCCCGTCGCCCCCGGTCATGAGCATATCGATCTCATCTACGGCGCTCGCCCGATCGGCGAAGCCCCGCTGCCTCCCTTGGCGAGCGCCTTTCGCTGGCTCACGGCCGACGAGGCCGCCGCCCTCGGTGCCCCGCCGGATGTGGTCGGCTGGACCCGCCTCGTGACCGAACGTGCCTGACGTGTCGCGGTCACACTGGGAGCCAGCGCGGGCCTGCTCAGGCGAGGTGATCGGAATCCAGCAGAATCGAGCCCTGCCCCGACCGCTCGCTTTGCGATCCTCGGTTCCTGACGTTCGGTGTCCACGGCGATGGACGAGGTACCCTCTCGTGGGTTTCGCTTGGCGTGCGATCGGGTGGATATCCGAGCCTCGGCCGGCGATGCGCGTCCCGCTCGATCTTCCGCCGGTCACTGCTACGACCGTTGCCGCTGCGCCCTGCGCAGCGGTCATCTGAGGACGCCCTTGGCCCTCGCGGCGGGCTCAACCCACGCCGAGCCAGGTTGCCAGCAGCGTGATCGTCAAGATTGCGCCGAGCGTGGTCGCAAGGACAACGCCCGTGACGAATCGCGGCGCGGCGCGGAACTCCGAGGCGAGGATGACGGTGAATACCGCGGTCGGCATCGCCGCTTGGAGGATCATCACAGCACGCGTGATGCCCTGCATGTCGAACAACTGAACGAGGACGAGCGCCGCCCCGGTGCCGACGACGAGGCGCATCACCGTGGCGACGGCGATCTCGCGCGCCTGTTCGCCCACGCGAATATCGGCCAGTTGCAGGCCGAGCACCGCGAGCATCCCCGGCACCGCCGCTGCGCCGAGCAGGCCTGTCACTCGCTCGACGAGGAGCGGCACCGGCAGCGACCAGATCAGCACCACCAACCCTGCTACTCCGGCGTAGCTGACCGGCGTCCGAAGGATGCTGAGCAGCGCCTGCCGGGTGCTGCCCGATCCGCGTGACGCGAGGAAGACCGCCAGCGTCCCGGACAGCATGCTATGGACAACGAAGAAGGCGACCGCTCGCTGCAAGCCTGCCTCGCCGAACGCGAACAGCGAGATCGACAGCCCTAAGTTGCCGGCATTCATAAAAACGGAGGTAAGCAAGAAGGCGCTGGTATGCGGCCCGTCCAAGCGGAGGAGACGCGCTGCCACCCAGCCGAGACCAAGCATCACCGCGGCGAGCGCTACCACGAAGAGGGCGATCTGCAGCGCTTCCTCCGCTGCCAGCGTCCCGCCGGTCAGGCCGGAAAATGACAACGCCGGGCTGAACAAATAGAAGACGACTTGGCTGAGCGGCGTCGGCGAAATCTTCCTCCAGCGGCCAAGGAGATAGGCCGAGGCAACGATGACGAAGACCGGAAGGACAGCGTTCGCGAAGACGGCGAGCATGCACTCGGGATTGTCGCCGAGCGGACGCGCCTTTCCACGGCCGCGTCCGCCGTCTCAGCCCCAATCGGGCTTGCCACCCGTGGCTGTGGCGCAATCACCTTGCCGGTGAGGACGGGCGAGCGTCGGCCGCCCGGCCTCTTGCCGTGACGGAGCCCTCGCGATCCTGCGACAGGCAAGCCCGTCAACCCTGCGCTCGCCCCGCCGGCGTGCACCGTCCTGCCCCCGATCGGCCGCGACCAGCGCCAATGCCGTCTATCCGGTCTCTGCCCGCCATCGCCGAAGCTCCGGGAGGTGGTGAGGAAGTGTCTCCTCCCAGACCCTGATCAGTGGCGCGGGCGATGACGGATTGAGCAGGGCTACCAGCCGATCTCGACCTCCAGCGAACGGCCAATGAGCTCGCCGCGAGGGTCCACGAGGACGATGCCAACGGCGTCGCCGCGGCCGACGGCCACGTTGAGCGGTCGCACGCCGTGGCGCAGCAGATCGGCGAGGCGGACACGCGCTCGGGGCGTTGTCCGGTCGCCAACGTAGAGGAGGATCACCACCTCGCCGCTCGGCCGCGCGCTGCTGCGGACGACGAGCCGGGACAAGGTCACATCTGTTGGCAAGCCGCGCCGATCGCGCTCGGAGTCGAAGAGCACGCCGTCCGGAGGAACGGGGCCGCTGAAGACGATGGCCGAGCGCCGGGCGCCGGACACAACGCTGGCCTCGGCAACGCCCGGCGCCGCCTCGACCGCCTTCGCCATCTGGAAGACCAGCGGTGTTGCTTGCATCGCCATCAGCCCCATCATCGGGGCACTGCTCGCTGCGGTCAGAAAGTTGGAGGACCAGCCTGCTGGCAATGCGTTCCCCACCGCCACCCGCGTTTCCACTTTGCGCCCCGCCTCCTCGCGGACGGCGACGAAGGCCGTCTCCGACGACACCAGCCCATAGGCGAGCGCTTCGCGGACGAGCAGCCCTTTGAGTGCCCGCTCGGCGTCGGCACGCCGGTTCTCGTGATAGATCGCTTCTCCCCCGGCGACGAGGCCACGGTCGTAGCCGAGGCGGGAAAGCTGGGCGCCCAGCTCGTCGGGTCCCAGACCAGCGCTCATCAGATAGTCGAGGCCCGCCACCCGGCGCGCCCCAAAAAACGGCGCCAGCGCGACCGGCGCGGCGACTGCCGCGGTTTCCGCGAGGATGCCGGCTGGGCCGACCAGGCGCCCCCGCAGCGGCTCGCCTCCCGCAACCCGCCCGAGCACGACGCTCGCCCGGCCTGGCCGTGCCTCTCCCAGATCGATCTCGGTCCAGTCGTGGCCGCTCACCGCGCCGCCGTCGGCAAGTTCAACGGACGGCCGGTTCAACGCGAGCCTCACCCCTCCGAGCACTGGTCCGGTCCAGAAGGCGAGCACCTCGTCGAGCGCGGTCGAGATATCCTCGGCACTGGGGTCGCTGGTGAGGAACCGCGCGATGCCGCCGCCCCGGTCGGCGAGCTCGTGAGCGAGGAAGTCATTCGGCGCGGCGTCGATGCACAGGACGCTGATCCGGCGGCGCTCGGCACGGTGCGCCTCGTCGTCTGCAAGGCGGAGGATCCGGCCTGCGTCGGTAACCTCAGCGTCGGTGATGACGATGACGTGGCCGGCGCGGCCGGCGCTGCGCGGAAGACGGAGCGCCTGTTCGAGCGCGACGCCAAGCTCGGTGCCACCGCTGTCGCGCGAGGCCTTCAGAAAATCGATCGCTGCCCGAACGTTCTCGGCCGTGGCCGGCTGTGGCGCGGCGGCAAACCAGCGCGTCGTGGTATGAAAGACAGCGAGGGCGAAGGTTGGGACCTCCCCGGGCTCCTCAGTGAGCCGGGTCAGGAAGCTCTCGACCGCCCAATCGGCCGCTTCCCATTTTGGCCCTCCCATCGAACCCGAGTGGTCGACGAGCAGCACGATCTCGCGCGCCCGTTCGGTGATCCCCTCGACGCCGCGGGGCATGGTCACCATCCCAACCACGTACTCCACATCGCCGGCGTTTTGGACGAACAATTCGAGGCTTCCTCGACCTGCGGTCGGCCAGCGGAGAATGCAGTCGCGGTCGGGCAGGACCTCGCCGTCAGCGAGCTGGACGTGCATCCCTGCTGCTTCGGGAGTCAGCGCAAGCCGGTGTGTCGGGCTCGTTACGTCGGCCGCGCCGGCGAAGCGCAGATCAAGTGCGAAGCGATGGCCGGGGTCGCGCAGGACGGCAAGCGGCTGGCCGGCAGCCGGGCGCGAGCCCTCTTCGTCGCTCCGTGAGTACCGCGGCGCGGTGGTGAGCGGAATGCGGAGCGTCCAGGCGTCCCCCTCGCTGCGGGCAAGCTGGACGTAGCGCGTCGTCACCGCGACGTCCTCCTCGGGCGGGATGCCAGCGACGTGCAAGGTGAAGACGTCTGCCGATTCCCGCGTCAGCAGCACCGCCTGCTTTCCTTGCGCCACCGCCTCGCGGTAGTCGCGCTCGCCCGCCTCGCGCTCGGCGAGCCTCGCCTCGATGGTCACTTCGCCGAACCGCACCGTCACGCCGGTCACCGCGGCGTCGCCGGGCAGAGGGAAGCGGTAGACCGCTTCGACGACAGCGCTCTGCTGGTCGCGGCCGAAGCGGTAGGTGTGGGTGACCTCCAGAGCAGCGAATGGCCCGACGACGGTGCCGGCGAGGCTGGTGCGACGGAGCGGAACGAAGCGCCCCGGCGCACCGATGACTTCCAGCACGGCGACTGGGGCAGCGGGCGAATTGTCGAAGCGTGTGGTGCGGAACATCCATCCCCCTGTGGCCGCCTGCGGCGTGCCCGACCTCGTTAACGTTGCCTCGCTGAGCGAGTTCCTCGAGCGCCCCTCAGTGTGCCCGAGGCGCCGGCCGACCGAGCCTCGCTCGTCCCACTGCGACGGCATACCACCCTCAGTTCGCCGTCGTGGTGCACCGGTCGAGAGGAATCGATCGGACGCCAGGCAGGGAAGCGACGATGCCGGTCATGCCCACCCCAGCGCTGGATGGCTGGCGAGGAGCGAGGGCCGGTCAGCCCGCGACGTGGATCGACCGGTCGAGGCGCAGCCAAGCTGGGCCGAGTGGTGCGCTGCCATCGCGTAGGCCGAGTTCGATCCACAGCTCGCCGCGCACCGGCGGCAGGATCACGGTCTGGGTGTCGCGCACCAGCGCCCCCGGTGGCCAGCGGTCGGTGGGATATGTCCCGGCTGCGGGAGGAGCCTCGTTTGTCGCCCGCACGCTCCCGTCCGGCGCGACGAGTCGAAGCGCCACCGTGAGCGGCCGGTCAAGCGGCTGCACCGCCCGCCAGAAGAGCCGGATTGGCAGCGGCTCACCGGCGCGAAAGGCGGTTCGCTCCAGCTCGAAGCCGGCCAGCTCCACCGGGCCGAAGACCGCGCGCTGGCGCTCGAAGCGGAAGGCTTCCTCGGCCGCTGCCCCGGGCAAGACCTCGAGCCGGCCAATGATGGCGTGATCGGCGCCATCGAGCGTGCCGATTCGCCTGCCGTCGGGCCGGTAGAGCCCGATCTCGACGGCGTAGCGGCCCGGCGGCGTCCCCGGTGGCACCTCGACCCAATACGGGTCGACAATCGGTGCGCCGACCGGCCACTTGGTCATTGGAAAGACGTCGCTCACCGGGCGCTTGTCCATTTGACCGTAGACCTGGTTGCCGGCGTTCAGGAAATGGACGAACGCCCAGAGGTCCTCGGTTTGGCGCTCAAGGACACGCCAGTAGAGCGTCAGCGCGACCGTCTCACCGGGACGCGCCGCCAGCTTATCGGTGTCGTAGCCCTCAAAAATGATTCCGCGTTCGAAGGACGTCCGCCGGACAAACCGGATCTCCGGCTGCTCGTCGAACCGGATCTCCGGTGAGAGATCGTAGGCGTGCAGCCAGACGCCGCTCCGTTCCTCCGCTGGGCGCACCGGCTCAGCATAGTCCTCGAGGAGCCGCAACACTGTCCGCGATGGGTCGGCGAGGTCATCTTGCCAGCGCAGCAGCCAAACTCGTGGGTGGCGCGCCGCAATCGCATCGAGTTGAGGCGCAACGTGCAGCAGGGGGCGGTCGAGGTCGAGCAGCGGCCCGGGCGGCAGGGGATAGACGGTACGCTCCGACCTCGCGTAGTAGCGGTACCCGGCTTCGCCATGACCACCGACAACGATAACGGCATCCTCTGGCCCTGCCTCTGCCTCGAGGATCGTGACCGCCTCGCGGAAGGTCTGACCGGCGAGATCGGCGTCGGCGGTCGACCCAGTTCCGAGGACGACGAGGACAGCGAGCGCGCCGAAGGTGAGGAACGGACCAGCACGCGGTACCGTGAGCAGCGCTGCCAGCCCGCCGGCGAGCGCGAGGAGCGGGCCGAGCGCCGCTGGCAGCAGGTAGCGCGGCGCGAACTTTGGCGCTGCGCCCAACACGAGCATCAGCCCCGCTGTCGGCACGAGAATCAGCGCGAGGACGAACAGCCCCGCTGCCCGACGCCAGACGAGCAACCATCCTGCGCCAAGCACGAGGAGGGCGAGCGCCAGCCCCGCGACGACGAACGCGCCGTCCGCTTCGCGGCCGATCCCCGCCGCAATTGCGAGCAGACTCTCCATCAGGACGGCAGCGCGATCAAGCGGGCCACGGAAATAGCTTGCGTTCTCGGCGGACAACCCGCGCGCCACCACGAGCCACGGGGCGACCACCAGCCCCGCGGTCCCAAGGGTGAAGAGCGCTGCGCCGGCCCGGACGATGCGGCGGCCGGCCAGTGCAATCAGGCCGAGCGCCAACCCGGCGAGGGGCAGCACCGTGAGCACGTGGGTGGCGATGGCGAGTGCGGCCGTGATGCCAAGCGCCAGCCACCGCCGCGCCCCGCCGCGCTGCGTCGCGAGAATCCCCGCCCACGTGGCGAGCGCGACCCAGAGCAGGGCAAGCGCGTACATGCGTCCTTGCCGGCTGTGCCAGACGAGCCACGGCGACCACGCGATCAGCAGCGCGACGAGCAGGGGGAAGAGGCGCCCCGTCCGGCCAAGGAGCGCCCGAGCGATCGCCGCGCCGACGACAATCAGCAGGACCCCAGCAAAGGCCGAGGGCAACCGCAGCGCGAACTCCGAGTCGCCGGCGAGTGTCATCCAGCCGTGCAAGACGACAAACGAGCCTGGCGGGTGCTCGACGGCAGCAGCAGCAAGGAAGAGATCGTTGAGCGGCCGGCGGGCAATATCCCAACTGCTCGCCTCGTCATGCCACAGCCCCGCTGTTCCGAGGCCAATGAGGCGAAGCGCGAACCCGGCCAGCGTGATAGTGGCCAGCAGCCACGCCAACCCGCGGGCGGACACGGCCGGCAGGGCACCCGGCGCAGCGGTTGCCTGCGCCCGACGCGGCGGAAGTGCCGTCATCGCCGAACTGTCCCGAGCACGCTGCTCGTCCCCTCGCGTCACCGCGAACGCGCTCCGATGACGCGGCCGGAATCGTACGCCGACTCGTCGAACCGTCCCATGAAGTGGGAACCGGCTGCGCTCCTCGTCCGTCCGGCAAGTAGCGGCCGCCGTCTTCCACGTCGCATGATAGAGGAGGCCATGCCCGAGATCGCCTTGTCAGCGCCAAGTGCCCCGCCCGCCGCCGACCGCCTCGACTGGAAAGATCTCGCTCTCGCGTTCGGCGTCCTTGTGGCGATGGTAGCGCTCCTGATCGTGCTGATCGTGGCGGCGCTGCTCGGCGGCGTGGTCGCTCCCGCAGTGTTCGACGATGGCTCGATCTTGCCAGCGCTGATCGGCTACCAGAGCCTCGCGTTCATGCTGGCGGCCTTCGTGCCGCTGCTCCGTCACCGTCGCGCTGGACCGAGCCTGCTTGGCGTCCGGCCCGCCAGCCTGCGCTGGCTGCTCGCGGCCGCGGGGATCGGCGTGCTGGCGCGCGGCGCTGTCGTCCTCGTCCTGATCGTAGTCACCGAGGCCGGGGTTGCCATCGGCAACCCGCAAGAAGACCTGATCGCCGCGAGTCAGGGTCCGCTAGTCGCTTTTCTCCTCCTCGTGCTCACTGCCGCGGGACTGACCGCGATCGGCGAGGAGCTGCTCTTTCGCGGCTTGCTCTTTGGCTGGCTGCGGACTCACCTTGCCTTCTGGCCAGCGGCGCTGCTGAGCGCGTTCGTCTTCGGGCTGTTCCACGGTATCAATGTCGTGCTGCCGGTGGCGTTCGCGATAGGCGTCGTCTGCGCCTTGCTCTATGAGCGGACCCGCTCGATCTGGCCGCCGGTCGTCGTCCATCTAACGAATAACCTGCTGGTCTTCCTTGCTGCCCGGTTCCTGACGGACCTCGCTTAGGTCGGCGTGCGAGAATCGACGGGTGGACGACGTCGACCGCGCCATCGACCGTGCCGCCGGCTGGCTGCTGCGCAAGCTCGGCACGCCCCTTTTGCCGTCCCAACGGGCGATCGTCCGTGCTGCGCTCGAGGTGGGCTACCTTTTCGGTGACCACGAGGAGACCGACCTCAACCTTGCCGCCGTTGGCGCCGCCTACGTCGACGCCGCCGAGCGGCTCGGCCGGGTGCCCGTCATTGTCCGAGCGATCGCGGACGAGTTCTACGGTGTCATCGTTGCCCTCGATCCTCCATTCTCCGATGAGGAGGAGCGGACGATCCGCGCCTTGGGCGGCGCCGTCGGCCCAGACGGGGCGGTGTTCGCCGTCCCGAGCATCGAGACGGCCATTGCGCTGCTTCCGTCCTGTCAGGCCTTGTACGAGCGGCGGCGCGACACCGCTGGCCCCCAGCCCAGCTAGAAATATTTCCAGCCGCGGTACTCCTGCCCCGGCAGGCGTGGCGGGAGGAGACGGTCGTTGCCCGCCTTTTCGAACAGCATCTTGGCCGCCGCTTCGGCCTCGGCGATCACTTGCTCCTCGTCCCAGACCGTCGAGCGGCCGTTCTCGATCAGGATCGTTCCGTCGACCATCACGAGGTCGATCATCGGCGCTTCGGTGCACCAGACGAGGCTGGAAAGCAGCCGCCGGTTGTCAAAGCGCGGGGAGAATGCAGGTCGGTCGGTATCGACGACGATCAGGTCGGCAGCCCGGCCGATGGCCAACCCATTGACAGCGGGATCGAGAAAGAGCGCCCGCGCTCCAGCGATCGTCGCCATCTCGAGGACGGTCTCGGTCGTCGGGGTGACGTCGGCATCCTGCGGGTCTCCGGCAAGCCGCTCGGCGAGCTTTCGTGTCGCTGTCCCAACGAGGCAGAGCCGCATCACTTCCCAGAGCGACGTGGTTGGGTGCGAATTTGGCGCGTCGGTGCCGAGGCCCGGAACGACGCCGACGGCGAGGAAGTGATGGAGCGCCGGACCATGTTCGCGATACATCCGACCGAGTGGCACCATGCACGCCTTGACGCCGAGATCCGCCCAAATCTCGTACTCGTAGGGCAGCATCTGGAACGATTTACCGCCGAGCGTCTGGTCATCGAGGATGCCGAGCCGGGCGCAATATTCGACCGCGCCGCCGGCGATACCCCGCGCCCGGAAGGTTTCCCGCCAGAGGTCGCCCGAGAGATCGATGTCGAACGGCGCCCCGATGGCCCGGACACCTTCCCGGAGCTCCACCAGTTCCTCGCCGGTTGCTACCCAACTCGGGTTGATCGGGCTGGCCGTCACCTCGATCCGGGTGCTTTTCCAGCGGGCGCGCAGCCGCTCGACCTCCTTGAGCACCGTGTCGACCGACTCGATCGCCTCCGCCGGCACCATCGCCGGCTCGGAAAGGTGGCAGCGCGAGACGAGCGCCCGCATCCCCGATTCCTCGAGGGCGCCCAGCACCCCCTCGATGTTCTCACCCGGGATGTTCGTGAAATGCTGGTCGTGGACGGCCGTCGTTCCGCCTTTGAGCAGGTCGAGCAGGTGAAGGCGCAGGATCGTCGCGGTCACTTCCGCGCCGGCATGTTTCCAGAGGTTGATCTGGTCGTGCGCGAAGGCGGACATCGCGCCGGCCGAAGGAAGATCGTCCATCCGGGCGCGGCAGACAATCTGGTCAAGATGGTTGTGGGCGTTCACCAGCCCGGGCATGATCACCTTGCCGCGCGCGTCGATGCTGCGCCCCGCCTGCCCCCTCCACTCGGCGTCCGGGCCGATGCTGACGATCCGATTCCCCTGCACGGCCAGATGGCCGTTGGTGAAGACCCGCCGCTCGTCGTCGAGCGTGACGAGATAGCCACCCCGAAAGACGACGTCGGCTTGTTGCTCCATGCCCACCTCCTTCGGCGCATCGTAGCATCAGGCCAAGCAGCGGCGCGTTGCAGCCCGGTCGGCCCGTGCCATCGCCCCGGATGTCCGCGGGGCTACCTATAATGACTCGGAGCGGTGGCGAATGGAGGGAGGCTACGCAGCGATGATCGGACGTGGGCCGATCGCGGGTGTGCTGGCTGCGCTGCTGGTGGCGCTCCTGCCGGGGCCGACGCGCGCCGCGACGCCGGTGTGGGAGTCCCGGGTGCTGGCGAACGGTGTTCAGGTCGGCAGCGGCGAGTTTCTCCCTGGGTTGCGCAACCGCGCGGGCGCGTCTGGCGAGGTCTATCTCTACGAGACTCGCGTGATCGCCCCCAACGGTCAGGTGAGCACCGCGGTGGACGCGGTGAACGATGCGGTCTGGACGCAGCGTCCCTACCCGACCGGCTTCGAAGGAGCGCCGCCCTTGATGCTGGGGACGTACACCTTCGAATTCCTTGTGGAAGGACAGCTGGTTCGCCGCGAGCAGCGGATGGTCGGAATCACCCCGTTCGCCCCCGGCTGCGCTGGCGACGAGCAGATCTCGTTTAACCCCGCCAACCCAGTTGCCGGCCAACCGTTCACGATCGTTGCGACATCGGCAGCCGCGCCGACGAATGTCGGCTTGACCGGCCCTGGGGCGCCGCAGTTCCTCGGCAGCAGCCCCGGCGGTAAAGGGACGACTTGGACCTACCGAGTGACCCTCACCCAGCCAGGGCAGTATTCGTACAGCTTCACGGTCGACGGCGCCCTCTGCACCACGGCGACCGTGACAGTCGGTATGAACGACGCGCCGCCGCCCGATGCGTTCTGGCAGTTCGACTACCCGCGGGTGGTGCGGCTGTCGGAAACCAGTTCGATCGCGCTCGGCATCCACAATCGCAACGGCCGGGCTGGTCAGCAAACGATCATGACGGTGGTGGTCGGCGTGCCGGGCGGCGCCGCCTACAGCACCCGGGTCGTCATCGTCGCCGACGCCTGGACGACGGTGCGCTTCCCGGTCAACTTCCCGCAAGCGCCGCCGCTTCAGCCGGGCGTCTACCGGGTCGAATGGCGCACCAGCGCAGGGACGACCCTCGCCGCCGACTCGATCCAGGTGGCTTCATGATTCGCCGCGTGATTCGTCTCGGGGCCGTGGCGCTGCTGGCGCTTGTCCTCGTGCCCACGGCGGCGGGGCAAGGCGATCGCGAATCGGTGATCGGCGTCCTCGTCGCGCGCCAGCCGACCGCGGCAGTCAGCACGGCCGCGGTCGCAGCCCAGATCGCCGAGCGCGATCTGAACGACTACTTTGCTCAACTCGGCGAGTCACTGCGAATCCGCGTCGAGGTGCGCGAGACGGATCAGGATCCGGTGCGGGCGGCAGCGGCACTGCGCGAGCTCATCGCGCTTGGCGCCCGGGTGGTCGTCGGGCCGCAGACGAGTAACGAGCTGCAGGCGATCCGCCCGATTGCCCAAGCTGCCGGCGTTGTCCTGATCAGCTATGCCAGCACCGCGCCGTCGCTCGCTGTTCCCGGCGATGGCGTCTTTCGCCTCGCCCCGGATGACCGCTTGCAAGCCGAGGCGGTTGTCCAGCTCATGCGCGAGGAAGGCATCGAGGTCGTCGTCCCGATTTGGCGGGGCGATGTCTATGGCGATGACCTCGTGCAAGCGTTCCGCTCCGCCTTTCCTGGCCCTGTCGCCGAAGGCGTGCGCTATTCGCCGGCTGGCGCCGACTATCCGGCGGTCGTGGCTGCGCTGGCGGCGCAGGTGCAGCGCGCCGTCGATCGCTTCGGTGCGCACCGCGTCGGTGTCTATTTCGTGTCGCTCGGCGAAGTAACCCCGCTGCTGCGCGCCGCGAGCCAAGCCACAGGGCTTCGCGCGGTGTCGTGGTACGGCAGCGACGGCGCGGTGCTTGAGCTCAGCCTACTCGCCGATCCGGCGGCCGCCGTCTTCGCTTGGACGACGGGGTTCATTGCGCCCGTCTTTGGCGAGTTCATCGCCAACGAGCGCACCGACCTGATTGCCGATGAGATCCGCTCACGCAGCGGGATGGCGCCCGAGCCGTATACGCTGACGGCCTACGACTCGGTGATGGTCGCCGGGCTGGCGCTGCGCACGGCTGGCCGAGACATCGGCAGGCTGCCGGAGGTGGTCGCTGCCGTCGCCGACGGCTACTTCGGCGTCACTGGTCCCGTCGACCTGAACGAAGCAGGCGACCGGATCTCCGGCAGCTACGACTTCTGGGCGATCGACTCGTTCGACGGCTCGCTCGTCTGGCTGCGGCAGGCGACGTACGAGGTCGTGCCTGGCGAGGCAGGTCACCTTGACTGGCTTGAGGTGCGACGCAAGCCGGGCGAAGGGTTCCCCCTCCCGCCGATCCCCACTGGCCGCTAACCGCGCGTCGGGAATGACCACGCCCTGTGCGGTGTGATCTTCCGATACGTCGCGCGATCGCCAGCACGCTCGGCCAGCTCATTGGGCAGGTCGGCCACCGATTGGCCGCGGCCAGGTTTCACGCTCAGCTTCTCGCCGAGGGGCGACTCGGACGGTTCCTTACCCTCTCACCGGGCAAGGAATTCGTGAACGACACGGACGAACTCCTCGGGCGCGTCGTCGGCGACATTGACGCCGCCATTGTCGATCACCGCCAGCTCCGCACCACGGATGACCCCGGCGGCGCGTTCGGCGTCGGGACACAACGGATCGCCCCGGCCTACCACGACTAGGGTTGGCGTCGAGATGCGCCGAGCCAGCGCGTCGTCGTCGTAGGCAGCGACAGCGTGATACGCCCAGTTCCAGGTGTCGCCGGCCTGCAGCCGCTCGATCAAGCACCGGCGGGCGACATGCGGCGTCAGCCACGGGCCACCGAGGAAGCGGATCCCGGCCATATACCCCTCGAGCTCACTCCCTTCGACCGAAAAGGTGCCGGGCTGGGCGTTGGCGAGACTCGCGCGCCGCTCATCGGTCAGCAGCGGGTAGCCAACCGGGACATATTTGCGCACTCGTCCGGGGTAGTCGGCGGCGAGAATGCCGGCGATGAGGGCGCCCGTGTGGTGGCCGAGCGCGTCAAACTGCTGCAGGCCAAGCAGATCGCACGCTTCGACGATTCGGCGGGCGTAGTACGGGAGATCAGGTTTGACCGGTGGACGATCCGATTCCCCGTAGCCCGGGGTGTCGAAGGCCCACACCTGATGGCCGCGCTCGACGAACCCCGGCAGAACAGCTTCCCACATCCGGGCCGAGCTTGGATTTTGGTGGAGCAGCACCAGAGGGAAGCCATCCCCACCCGTGTGATAGTGGATTTGCCCCTCTGGGGTGGTGACATAGCCGCGCAGGATGCGTGTCATCGTGCCTCCTCAAGCTTTGGCCGATGGTACTCGATCAATGGGCACGAAAAAGCCGCCCTCCGGGCGGCTGGCTCTTCGCGCGGACGGGCCTAGCGCCCGAAGGCGGCGCGAACATTCGGCTGATAGAGGTAATAGAGGATGATGCCGTTAATCGCGAGACCGAGGAGTGCGCCGAAGTTTCCGGTGACGATCTGGATGACGGCGATGAGGACGCCGATGCCGGCGGTGATTATTCCCAATGTCCATCCCCAGCTCTTGAGGGTCCACGCGCCATAGGCGAATGCCAAGTTGAGCAGACCGAGAACAAGGGTCGCAATGCCGACGAGGGCGAGAGCGCCGCCGAGCGCGGCCGACTCGCCGGCCGCGCCGGTCGCATTCACCCCAGCAATCGCTGCGCCGCCGGCGAGCGCCCCCAAGCCGCCGAGCACCCCCAAAATGCCCCCGATGAGCGCCAAGATCGCGAGAATAGTCACGCCGGTTGGTCGTTGCATCGCGCTGCTCCTCCCTCTGTGCGGGCCGGCCAGCCCCCTCTGCTGACTCTGCTGCACCTTAGCAGAGTGCGCCCCGCCCGTGAATGAGTTCGTGACCTCGTGCGATCAGTTTGTGTCGGACAGTCGGGGTGAGGGCGGTGAACCTCGCCGACCGTTTAGGTGCCGGAACGGGCGTTCGGTGAGTCGGACGACAGGCACTGGGTCCATCCTGCCGGCGCGTGGTGGCTACTGTCGAGGTCCATGATGCCGCGCGCCGGGTTCGCTGGGTCGATGGCGATTGCCACCTCCCCACCGATGGCGAGAGGCGAGTCGCTGGCGGCGAGGGGCGGACTGATGAAGGTACACGCTGCGCCGGTGATGGGGTTGGCGCCCTCGGCGACGACGACCGTACCGGCTGGTTCGGGACGAAGCGCGGTCACGGTTGCCCGCAGACGCGGCCCGCTCATCAGCACGCGCCGGTAGTCCGCCGTGCTGCGGTCGTCCTGGCGAAGCAGGATAACGACGGGAATCGAGCAAGCAGCGATGAGCAAAATCACGCCTGCACTCGCGCCGACGACGGCCGGCAGCACCCCAAACCAGTCGAGCGCGAGGAAGACGAGGGCCAGTGCCCCGAGCCCGAAGAACGCGGTGGCGCCGACGAGGCAGCCCGGGGTGCGCACTTAGCTCGCCTCCTCCGCTAGCGTTGCCCACTGCTGAAGCAGGTCGTCGATTTCCGCTTCGAGGCGCGCGTGCTCTTCCAGGAGTTCGGCGGAGCGTGACGGATCGTGGTACGTCTCCGGATCGGCGAGCGCCGCCTCAACCTCCGCCTTCCGCTCTTCGCGCTCTTCGAGGGTCGCTTCCAACTGGGCAAGGGTTCGGGCAGCGGCTGCTGCGCTGCGCTTCGTCTTGCGACCGACGTCGCGGCCGGGCTGAAGGGCGTGCGGCGACGGCTTTGGCTGGGCCAGCGTCAGGGGCGTGTCCACCGGCTCGCTCAGCTTGCGGCGGTAGAACTGATAATCGCCGTCATAAAGGGTCGCTCGCCCGCCATCGAGGGCGAGGATCTTCGTCGCGAGGCGGTCGACGAGATACCGATCATGGGAGACGAAGACCAGCGTGCCGGGGAAGGCCGCGAGCGCCGCTTGCAGCGCCTCGCGCGCCGGAATGTCGAGGTGGTTGGTTGGCTCGTCGAGAAGCAGCAGGTTGTAGGGCCGGACGAGCAGCCGTGCCAGCGCCACGCGGTTGCGCTCTCCGCCGGAGAGGACACGCACCTTCTTGAAGACGTCATCCCCACGGAAGAGGAAGCGGGCGAGCACGCCGCGCACCGCGCCCTCGCTCCAATCGAGCGGTGCAACGGCGGCGACCGCGTCGATCACCCGTGCGTTTTCGTCCAGCACTTCGGCGGCATTCTGGGCAAAGTAGCCGACGCGGACGTTGTGTCCCCACGTAACGCCGCCGCTGTCCGGTTTTTCGAGACGGGCGAGCAGCCGCAACAAGGTGGATTTCCCCGCGCCGTTTGGACCGAGGAGCGCCAGCCGATCGCCGCGCTCCACCTGGAATTCGACATCGCGCAGTACCGTCGTCTCGCCATAGGCTTTGCCGACGGCGCGCACGCGCAGCACCTCGCGGCCAGTGGGCGGCGCTTCGGCGAAACGGAAGGCGGGCGGCCGTTCGGCGCGCGGCGATTCCACGATCTCCAGTTTGGCGAGCTGCTTTTCACGGCTCTGGACGAACGACGCCTTCGACGCCTTGGCCCGAAAGCGCTCCAGGGTCTCGCGCTGGGCTGCGAGATACTCTGCTTGGCGCTGGGCGGCCGCTTCCTGCGCGGCGAGGCGGCGCTCCTTCTCCTCGGCATACCTGCGGTAGGAGCCGGCATAGGAGGTGATGACGTGGTGGTCGAGCTCGAGGGTGCGCGTCGTCACGCGGTCCAGAAAGTAACGGTCGTGAGAGACGATCAGCACTGTCCGTGGATGGGAGGTGAGGTACTCTTCGAGCCAGTCCACAGCGCTCGAGTCGAGGTGATTCGTTGGCTCGTCAAGCAGCAGCAGTTCACTGCGGCCGAGCAGCAGCCGGGCGAGCGCGATCCGCACCTGCCAGCCGCCTGAGAAGGCGCCCACCGGCCGGTCGGCCTCTTCGTCCGTAAAGCCGAGACCGTGGAGCACTTTGCCGATCTCCGCCTCGGCCGTATGCCCTTCTAGCCGGTCGAACGCCTCGTGGAGCTCGGCTTGACGGTGGATAAGCGCGAGCAACGCAGGATCGTCGGGTGCGGTCTCGTGCAGCCGAGCTTCGACCTCGGCGAGCTCGTGCTGAGTGGCGATCAGCTCGTCGAAGACGTTCCACATCGCTTGGCGGACAGTCCAGTCGGGGTCGAGACCGGTGTCCTGGGCGAGGTAGCCGATTCGCCAGCCCGGGGTCAGCACGACCTGACCTGAATCGGGCGCGAGTGCGCCGCGCACGATGTCGAGCAGCGTCGTTTTCCCAGCGCCGTTCGCGCCTACGAGGCCGACGCGCTCGCCGGGGCGAATCTCGAACGAGGCGTCCTTCAGGACAGTACGAGCGCCGTAACTCTTCGAGATGCGGATGACGCGGAGCATGGCGATCCTGCGCTGGAGTCGCCTTGAGTATACGCCGGGCTCGCGGGCGAGGAGCCCCTCGAGCGCGATCGGGGCGCCCGCGAGGGCGCGGTCACCGTGTCGGGTCGTCACGTATACGGCATGCTGAATGAAATGTTGACGGGCAGGTTGCCGGGCGGGAGAATGGCGATGAGCCGAGGAGGTGACCATGCTTCGTCGTGTTGTCGCGATTGCCTCGCTGGCTGGCCTGCTGGCCGCCGCCTGCGCCCCGGCCTCGCCGCAAGCCCAGCCGGCCGCGCCGGGTCAGCCTGCCCAGCCGCCGAAAGACTTCAAGCTGCGGGTCGGTCTCTCGGCCCAGGCTGCCACGCTCGATCCGCACTTCTCTATCGGCAACAACATGCGCCGCTTCGGCCTGTTCGAAGCGCTCGTCGGCTACGACGAATCGAGCCGTTTCATCCCTTCGCTCGCGAGCGAATGGCGCAGCGTCGACCCGACGACATGGCAGTTCAAGCTGACGCCCGGCCGCAAATTCTCCGACGGAACGCCCATTACGGCCGACGACGTCAAGTGGAACTTCGAGCGCGTCATCAACCCCGAACTCAGGCTTGGGGTGACGACGCGCGTGCTGAACATCGCCGGCGCGACGATCGTCGATCCACAGACGGTGAATGTCACGACCAAAGCGCCCGACCCGATCGCGCTGCATGCGGTGGCGGCGGTTGCCATTCTGCCGAAGGCGTACTTCGAGCGCATCGGAGCGGCCGATTTCGGCCTGAAACCGGTGGGTAGCGGTCCCTTCATGCTGAAGGAGTTCATCCCGAACGACCGCATCACCATGGTCCCAAACCCGAACCACCCGAAACCAGCGATCGCTTCCGAGATGACGATCCGGATGCTGCCTGAAGCGTCGGCGCGCGTTGCTGGCCTGCGGGGCGGCGAGCTCGACATCGTCAACGGCATTTCGCTCGATCAGGTCGAGCAACTGCGGTCCCAAGGCTTCCAGGTCGTCAACAACACCCAAGGGTCGGACATTGGCGCCTTCATCTATCCGAACATCCCGGATGCGCCGACGCAGCACAAGCTCGTCCGCCAAGCGCTCAACTACGCCGTCGACAAGGAATTGATCGCCAAGCAGGTGTATCGCGGCCTCACCAAGCCGGCCCAAGGGCAAGTGCTGCAACAGACCTCCTTTGGCTTCAATCCGAACCTGAAGCCATACCCCTACGACCCCGCGAAGGCGAGGCAGTTACTTGCCCAAGCCGGCTATCCGAATGGCTTTAGCATCAAGATCAGCTTGGCGACCTTTGTCCTCGAAGGCGAGGCGGCCTTCCTCGTCGTCCAGCAACAGTTCCGTGACATCGGCGTCAACCTCGAGATCGTCCGCTACTCCGATGCCGCCCAGTTCCTTGATCGCTGGTATGGCCGTGCTCCGCGCGAGCATCTCCTCTCGGTCAGCCTGCGCAACGGGCCGACGCTCGACGGTGCAACGGCGCTCGTCTGGTTCCGCGGGACGCAGCCACCTCCGGTCGGCTTCTACAACAATCCGGCCTTCGACGAGGCGATGAAGGCGTCCGACACCGAGATGAACCCGCAGCGTCGCGCCGAATTGATCCAGCGGGCTGTCGCTGCCATGCACGAAGACCCGCCCTATCTCTTCCTCGTCGAGGGGCTCGATGCTTGGATGGCGAGTCCGAACGTCGCGAATGTCATCCCGCGCGCCGATGGCGACCCGGCAATGGAGATCGTCACACCGAAGTAAGCGCGTCACGCCCCGCTCCGCACCTCCCTGAGCGGGGCAAGAAAGCCGGCCGCCCGTCCTCGTGTGACAGCGGGGTAGCCAAGCGGTCCTCAGGGCAAGGAGCGCTGGTCAGAAGCCCGGGGTGACATTCCTCTCAGCGAACTGACGCACTTGAGTCAGCATTGCGAGCGGCCCTTCGAGGTAGTGGAAAAATCGCCACCCCTCCGGCTTGCGGCGCAGCACCGCCGAGACGCGCACGTCGCCGCCGATTGGCGGGCGAGCGCCGATCGCGGCGTCCCAGTGAAGTCGGAAGAAGACGAGCGCGAGGCCGGGCGCGATCTCGCGGGCGCGCAGATCCGAGGCGATCACTTGGATGCGGTCGATCGCCTTCGCCGTCTCGGCCCAGTAGGCACGAATGGCAGCGTGACTGTGCATCGGTTCGATCGCTTCCTCGGCGACATAGAGCGGCTCCGGCTCGTCCTGATCCCACAGCTCGGCTAGCCCGTCGAAGTTCTTGGTGCGCCAGTAGGTCTGCCACGTGTCGAGCAGGAGCGCCAGTTCCTCGCGCAATTCGGCCATCCGTCCTCCTCCCGGCGATAATAGCAGTGATGGATAGGCGGATGAGCCGCCTCGCGCTCCTCCAGTTGATGGGACTTGGCGCGGCGGCAGCGGCGCTTGGCTACTGGCAGATCGTGCGGTCCCCCGAACTGGTCGCACGCGCCGACAATCCGCGTCGGCTCGACGAGCAATGGCGCACGGTGCGCGGTCAGATGTTCGACCGGCGCGGCCGGCCGATCGCGCGCACCGAGGTCGCGCCCGACGGCTACGTCCGCCGCGTTTACCCAGTTCCAACGCTTGGCGCGGTCACTGGCTTCATGAACCCATTGCAGGGGATGACCGGCCTCGAGCGCGCCTACGATGACCATCTCGCTGGCCGGGCCGGGCTCGACCCGCGCACCGCATTCGAGCGCCGGCTCCTGCACCGGCCCGTCGTCGGGTCTGACTTGATTCTGACCATCGACCTCGACCTCCAAGCAGCCGCTGAGCGAGCGCTTGCGAATGGGCCGGCGGCGCCCGGCGCCCTGATCGCGCTCGACCCGCGGAGCGGCGCAGTGCGGGCGCTTGCCACCACGCCGACCTTCGACCCGAACCGGCTCACCTTCGACCCGACCAAGGACGACTGGAACGCCGAACGCGACGCGATCGCTGCCTACGCTGCCGAGCTGAATGCGAACCCGGCGCAGCCGCTGCTCAATCGGACGACGCAGGGGCTGTATCCGCCTGGCTCGACCTTCAAGACGGTGACGCTCGCCGCCGCCCTGCAACGTCACCTTGTCCGCACCGACCATCGGTTTCGCTATGAGCTGAAGCCCCCCGATCGCGACCATCGCACTGTCTGGCACAACAATCAGTTTGTCTCCTGCCAGAACCACACCCAACGCGAGTTCGACCTCGCCCACGCCTTCGCCTATAGCTGCAACGTTGCCTTTGCCGACCTCGGCTCTGAGCTGGGAGCGCCGACCTATCTGGAAATCGCCCGCGGATTGGGGATGGACCAAGCACCGCCGTTCGACCTGCCAGTCGAGACGAGCCGTCTCGCTTCCCGCCCCGATTTCTTCACGGGGGACGAGCGGTTCTATGCGATCGCCGCCACCGCAATGGGGCAGGGCGAGATGTTGGTCACACCGCTCCAACTCGCGCTGATCGCGGCCGCGATGGCGAACGGCGGCCAGCCACCCGTTCCGTATCTGGTCGAGGAGATTCGCCGGCCGGATGGGCGGATTGTCTTCAAGCACCAGCCCCGGCGCTGGCTAGGGGGCGTCTCGTCGGGAACGGCCGCCGCCGTCCGCGACATCATGGTGACGAGCGTGAGCGACGGCTGGGCGAGCGGGGCACGCATTGCGGGCGCGAAGATAGGGGGCAAGACCGGCACGGCCGAGCTTGGCGGCGTCCGCACCGAGCCGCACGCTTGGTTCATTGGATTCGCGACCGCCGACGACCCGAGGATCGCGCTCGCGCTTATCAAGGAAAGCAGCGGCATGTCCTCCGCGGTTGCCGCTCCCGCCGCCAGAATCGTCTTTGAAGCGGCGCTCGGCGGCGCTGCCTAGCTTTTGACCGCGCCGCGGGCGCAGCCTATCCTTGCGCCATGCAACGGCTCGCCGTCGGCGTCGCCACTGTGGTGGTCGTCCTCGCCTTTCCGCTCTTCTTCACCGGGACGGCCGTGCGTTTCCTCTTCTCCTGGCAGCCGCTCTATGAGTACGGATTCGACCGCTACGGCGTTGCCGCCTCGACCGGAATCGAGCGATCGGACCTCAGTCGTGCTGCCGCGGCGCTCATTGCCTACTTCAACAATGACGAGCCGACCGTTAACCTCACCGTCACCCAGCGCGGCGTTCGGCGCGAGCTGTTCACCGAGCGTGAAGTTCTCCACATGGTGGACGTCAAAGCCCTCGTGCGCGCCTTCTACCGTGCCCAAGAGCTGGCGCTCAGTGTCATTGTTGCCTTCGTCGCGGTCGCTGCTTGGCGAGAGCGCTGGGGCGCAGCGCAGCGCGTCGGTGCCGCGATGATGTGGGGGAGCGCCCTCACCTTCGCCTTGCTGGCCGCGCTCGGGGCACTCTCCTTCGCCGACTTCGAGGCGCTGTTTCTGCAGTTTCACCTGATCAGCTTCCGGGCCAACGATTACTGGCTGCTCGATCCGCGCATCCACAACCTGATTGCGATGTTCCCTGCCCCGTTTTGGTTCGACTCGACGCTGCTCTTGGTGCTGATCATCGCGCTTCAGGCGCTCATCGTCTTGGTTGCCGGCTGGCAGATCCGCCGCTTTCTCGGCACGCTGTCGCCGGCCGCTGCACCGTCGCCCGCTCGCTGAGCGCCACGTCTACGCTGGGGTACGGTGGCTGCCTTCCCAGCCGATGCGGTCGAGGAATTCCTGAACGACGCGGTTGAACTCGAGGGGGCGCTCCTCGTTCGAGATATGGCCGGTCTCGGGAAGGACGACGAGCGCCGCGCCTTGGATGGTCTCAGCGATGCGGCGTGCGGCGTCGGGCGGAGTCACCTCATCCTCCTCGCCGACGATGACGAGCGTGGGGAACCCAAGGACCTCGAGCCGATCGGTGATCTCGGGCCGATCCCACATCGCCAGCATGCAGCCGGTCAGGCCTGCGAGATCGTTTTGCAGGTAGCGCTCGCGCCACCAGTGGTGGAAATCGGGCTTCGCCTCGCGGAACCGCTTGCCGTAGTACCGCTCGCCAACGTTGTCCGCCAGCTTGGCAAGCCCTTGGTCATAGATCGCTCGCAATCGGCCGAGCACCTGCTCGGCGGGGGTCTTGCCGGCAGGGAGCGCCGTGTCGCCGAGCACCAGCCCGGAGACGCGCGAGGGGAAGTCGACCGCCGCCTGCATGGCGATCATCCCGCCCATCGACAGCCCGCAGAGGACGGCGTGCTCGACGTCGAGCATGTCGAGCAAGGCAGCGAGATCGACGGCAAGCTCGGACATCGTATAGCCGTGGGTTGCGACGTCGGTCAGGCCGTGGCCGCGAACGTCATAAGCGATCGTCCGGTAGGCCTTGCCGAAATAGTCGAGTTGTGGTTGCCACGTTGACGACTCGAAGCCGTGGCCGTGAATAAAGACGATCGGTCGGCCTGCCCCCTGCACACGCACCGCCATCGTGATGCCATTGGCCTGCAACCGCTGAAGCATTCCGGCCTCCTAAGCCGCCGCCTTGTCGCGCGGGGAAGGCGGCTTCGATACTACCGCCGCCGGATCGAGCCGGTGGGAGAACCGATGCACCGCCTGTTGTGGATGGTCGTGCCGCTGCTGCTGATCGCGATCGCCGTCGTTGGCCGAGGCCGCGCCGAGGCGACCGACCAGTCGCGCAATCTTATCAAGAACGGGCTGTTCGAGGAGTGGGTCACGTGGGACAACGTGACCGTCGGCGCACACTGGGCGCCGTGGGTGGTGCTTGGCGGGCCGACCTTCAACCGTCACGGCCACGAGCCAGGGCAACAGATCATGAGCGAACGCGGCGCCTTTCTCGCCGGCCTCTATCAAGAGATCTCCGGGGTGACACCGGGCGCCCAGTATTACGGATACGTCGGCAGCGCGTCGCTCTATTGGGGAAACACCGAAGGCCGGTTCGAGGAGGTGTGCCGCGCTGTCGGCATCGATCCGACGGGCGGCACCGATCCGCGCTCACCGGAGATCGTCTGGGGCAACGTCACCTGCTCGAATAAGCGCTGGGATTTCAAGGACGACCCGAACGCTAACGCTGCCAAGGTGCGGGCGATCGCCAAAGGGCCGAAAATCACCTTCTTTCTCCTCGCCGCCAATCTGCGTGGCGACAACCTCGCTCAAGTGTGGTTCACCGACGCTGCCGTGCTGCTCGACACGACGACGCCATCTGGCACGCCGACGACGGTGCCGGCCTTCGGCTTTCGGCCCGACGGATCGGGCGCCACGCCGCCGCCCTCCGTGTCGGCGACCGCCATCGCTCAGGCGATGGGCCGTGGGCCGGCTGCTCCCACCGCCACCCCTAGCCCAAGCGCGACGACCGCCGCAGCCAGCGCCTCGCGTCGGACCGAGCCCGAGTTCGTTCTTCGGGACGGCAGCCGGGAGATCGGCCGGTTCTACACCCAAACCGCGAAGGATGGGCAGGGCTATGCCGTCGTCGACAGCGGGACGACGCGCTGGTGGAGCGAGTTCACCCGCCTCGGCGGTGTCGAGGCGCTCGGCTATCCCATTAGTCGTCCCTTCCGCGCCGCCGATGGCTTCGAGTATCAAGCGTTCCAGCGCGCCGTCCTCCAATGGCGGCCAGAGTCCAATGGCGCCGTGCTGGCGAACGTGCTCGACTGGTTATCCGATACTGGCCGCGATGACTGGGCGGCCGAGCGCGGAGTTCCGAAGGCGATCCGGGATGACGGCTCGAATGGCGACTACGCCAAGGCGGTCGACATCCGGCTCGGCTGGCTGACCGAGCCGGCGATCGACCGCCGCTTCCGAGAGAGCCCCGTCCCCGGAGCCCGCTGGACGGTCGAGGACGCGATCGCCCGCTATGGGTTGCCGGCCTCTCGCCCCGAAAAGATTGGCCCCTTCATCGTTCAACGCTTCCAGCGCGTCGCCTTCCAGTATTGGATCGAGGACGCCCCGGGGGCGCCGCCGCGCGGCTCGGTCGTTCCCATCCTCGCAGGCGACCTGCTCGCCGAGGCCGGTCTCATCCCCGCTGCCGCCCGCCAGCCCGAGCCGCCGCCGGCCTAACCTCGTCGGTAGGCTGTCCCGTCCCGGCCCCGACCACCGTAGTTGCGTGGCGCTGGCTTTCCCAAACCGAGCGGAACCGCAACGACCCGCCAAGCCGGGCACTCTCAGATGCCCGTCCCCTCCCAGGTCTCGAGCTCGACGAGCTCGTAGGTTGTCGCCAGCTCGTCGTTGCGGACGCGGACGAAGCTGAAATCCTCGCCGCTCCAAATGTCTTCGGTCTTCTCGTGGTTGGGGCCGTAGTAGATGCGGAAGTGGTGCGCCCCGATCGGGCCGATGGGCGTGTCGACGGTCTCCCAGCCGAGATACTCGGTGGGGTGACTGCTACGGGTCGCGATCGGGCCGGTCGAGCCGTTCACCATTGGCGAGGTGGCGACGCCGTGCAGCACTTGCCGGCCACCCTGCGTGAAGTCGTACCCGGCGATGGCCAAGCAATCACCGACGAGCGGGTGGCAGGCCAGAAACGTCGGCGGGTGGGTGTAGTCGAGCCGCTGCGAGACGCGCCCCAAGTCGGCGTAGTAGCCCTCGACCAAGCAATAGTCTTTCTCGAACTTGAACCACCCCATACTCAAGGCGCCGCGCACCACCAGCCGCTCGTAGCACTCGAGCGGACGGAAGGTTGCGTCGACGGACCAGACGACGTCGCGCAGGATCTGGCTGTCGTCGATCTCGGAGATGGTGCGAAACACTTTCGTACCGTCGGCGTGATCGGTGCGGTGGAACCACTCGCGCCCTCGCTCGCCGACGGTGTCCCCAACGTAGAGGATCTTGCCTCGACTGGATCGGTGATTCATCGTCCCTCCGCGCGTCGTTCCTGCGGCCATGCTCGCCCGCCGTCGGGGCTGCCGTCAAGCGTGATAGAGTGCTCTTCTCGGAGGAGGAACGGTGGTTTCGCGCGAGACCTACGCCAAGCGGCATGCCGCCCTACGCGCCATGATGGCCGAGCGCGGGTTGGACGCGCTGCTCGTCTACGGCCTCGCTCCGCCCTTGAATGCTAACCTCGAGTATGTCGCCGGCGACTGCCGGACGAACGGGCTGGTCCTCTTTCCGGCGGACGGCGACGGAGTGCTGTGGGTGCAGCCGAAAGCCCTTGTCCCGTTCGTCAGCCGGACGGCGATTCTCGAGGTGCGCAATGGCGGCGTCGACTATGGCGACGAGCTAATTGGCGAGCTGCGGACTCGCCGGCTCGATCGCGCCGCGATCGGCATCGTCGAGGTCGACAGCCTGCGGACGCGCGGTCTTCCCCATCTCCTCTACGAGCGGTTGAAGGCGGATCTGCCCGCCGCCCGGTTTGAGACGGTCACCGAACTCTATGAAGCGGTCCGCCACGTGCTGCTTCCTGAAGAGCAGGCGCTCCTGTCGGCCGCCGCCGATGATCTCGACCGGGTGATGGATTTCTATGTCGCAGCAATCCGGCCTGGCGTTTCACTGGCACAGGTCGTCGCCGAAACCCAGGCATTCGCCAAGGAAGAGGGGCTCGCGCTCTCGGCGCTTTCTGCCCGCGCGGCAGCGATGGACCGCTCGACGAGCATCCTTGACCCGGCGTCGCCAAGCCGTCTGCTCCAGCTAGGCGATTATGTCTTTTTCGAGAGCAACGCCGCCTCCGGGTCCTTCCGTGCCTACCGCGGCTTTCCGATCGCGCTTGGCGAGCCGACGCCGGAGGCCCGGAACCTGTTCGAAACGGCACTCGAGGTTGCCCAGTGCGTCGTCGCCGCGCTGCGGCCGGGCGGAACGACGAGCGAGGTGATCCGTTGTGGCGACCTTGTGCCGGCGCGCGGACTGTGGTGTCACGGCCCGCTGGCGACGGGCCACAGCACCGGCGGCTGGCAGATGATCGCCGTCCGTGGCTTCGACGGCTACCGGCCGCCAACCGAGATCACGTTCCGGCCTGGCATGGCCTTTTCGGCCTTTCCTCATCTCATGACGCGCGACAACGGGATGATCACCATTCTGGGCACGAGTGTCATCGTCGGTGAAGATGGGCCGCGCATCCTCGGCCGCCACGGCCTGCGGTATGTGGTGAAATGATCGTCGTTCCCGTCCTGACGCCCGACGAGGCGGTTGCCGATATTCCCAACGGTGCGAGCATCATGATCGGCGGGTTCGCGGGTGGCGGACAGCCGTTCGAGCTGGTGCGGGCGCTTGCCCGCCACGGCGCCCGCGATCTTACCATCATCACCAACAACATCTCGGTGCACGACAACACCGATCTGCTGGCGCAGCACGGGCTCATCCGCAAGGCGATCGCCTCGTTCCCGGTGCCGGCGAGCGAAGCGGCGAACACCGCGCTTGAACGCCAGTTCAAGGCCGGGCTGATCGAGGTCGAGAGCGTCCCGCAAGGCACCCTCGTTGAGCGGATTCGCGCCGGCGGCGCGGGCCTCGGCGGCTTTTACACGCCAACTGGCGTCGGGACTCGCGCAGCCGAAGGCAAGGAAGTGCGCGTCATCGATGGGCGAGAGTATCTCTTCGAGCTGCCGCTCCGCGCCGACTACGCTCTGATCCGTGCCGCTCAAGCCGATACGATGGGCAACCTTGTCTATCGCGGCACGGCGCGGAATTTCAACCCCGTGATGGCAACGGCGGCCGACATCGTCATCTGCCAAGTCGAGGAGCTGGTCCCTGCTGGTGTGCTCGACCCTGAGCGGATCGGCACGCCCGGTATTTTCGTCGACCGCCTCTGCATCGTGGCGCGGGAGTAGGGGGATGGCGCTTGACCGCGACCTGATCGCGTTGCGCGTGGCTCGTGCGTTGCGCGAGAGCGGGGCGCGCTACGTCAATTTGGGGATCGGCATTCCCACGCTCGTCTCGAATTTCATCCCCGAGTTTGCCGACGTCATCCTCCAATCGGAGAATGGAGCACTCAACTACGGTCCGCTCGCCGAGCCGGGCGCCGAAGACCTCGACATCCGCAATGCAGGTGGACAGTTTGTGACGCTCTTGCCGGGGGCGTCCTTCTTCGACAGCGCCGCGGCATTCGCGATGATCCGCGGCGGCCACCTCGATGCGACCGTGCTTGGCGGCCTGCAAGTTTCGGAAGTGGGCGACCTCGCCAATTGGATGCGTCCGGAGCGCGGCATCGGCAGCATCGGTGGCGCGATGGACCTCGTCACCGGCGCGAAGCAGGTGATCGTCGCAATGGAGCACACGACGCGTCATGGCCACCCCAAGATCGTTCGCCGCTGCACCTATCCGCTCACCGGGCGGCGCTGCGTCTCGCTTATCGTCACCGACTTGGCTGTGATCGAGGTGACTCCCCGCGGCTTAGTGCTTCGGGAAGTTGCTCCCGGCCACACCGTCGAGGAGGTGCAGGCCCGCACCGAGGCGCCGCTGCAGGTTGCGCCCGATGTCGGCGAGATCACGTTTTGAGCGCATCCGGACTGGCGCTCTCAGCCGCTGAGCAAGCGGGCGAGATCGAGGTCGAGAAAATGGGCCAGCAGGTCGGGGTCCCACTGGGGGCCTTCGTTTGCCGCGAGGATGCTGCGGGCTCGATCGAGCGGCATCCCTGGCCGATAGGGTCGATCGCTCGTCAGCGCATCGAACGTATCGGCAATCGCAAGCACCCGCGCCTCGAGTGGGATGGAGTGTCCTGCCAGCCCATCGGGATAGCCACGCCCGTCGAAGCGCTCGTGGTGATGCCGGATGCCCGAAATGGCCGGACGCAGCGACCGGAGCGGGGCGCAGATCTCGGCTCCGATGACGGGGTGGGGCTTGATCAGCTCGAACTCAGCATCGCTGAGCCGGCCGGGCTTGGTGAGCACCGAATCGGGTACCCCGATCTTGCCGACATCGTGCAAAGGACCAGCGCGCGCGACCACATCGCGTATCGCCCGTGGTAACCCGGCCGCGACCGCTAGGGCAAGGCCGTAAGTGGTGACCCGGTCGGCGTGTCCGCGAGTGTAGGCGTCCTTCGCCTCGACGGCCTTCGCCATACTCGCGACGATCGCCTCCGCCTCATCCACTTCGGCGAGGTAGCGGACGGATCGAACCGCCTGTTCCACTTGAAGCGCAATCAGACGGATCAGCCCGGAGTCGGTCGAGGCGAACGCCTCTTCACGCCTGCTCGCCAGCAGAAGCACCCCAACAACGCTGTCCGCATCGCGCAGGGGAAAGGCCAAGATTGCCCGATATCCCGGCGAAAGGGTGAGGCCTCGTGGGAGCGGCTGGCGTCGGCTCGGAATCTCGATGGGGGCCCCTCGTGAGGCGACCCAAGCGACAAGGTGCGATTCGGCGACAGGGTTGGCGGCGCCCTCCGAGCTGACGACGCGGAATGCTTCTCCCGTCCGCTCTGCGACGGCGACGCAGTGGACGGGGAGCAACCACTTCAGGCGCCGGTCGAGGAGCGCCACGATGTCGTCGATTGTCCGCGCACTGGCGAGGTCTGCCCCAAGCTCGGCGGCGATTGCCAACGCTGAGACGAGCGGCGCCGTTGGTGGAGCGACGGCGTTTTCCCTAGACCGCATCGATGGGCACCCGGACGAGGTCGGTGAAGCCATTGACGTAGCGGAAGAGGTTGATGGTGGCGATCACCTCGTTCAGCTCGGCGGCGCTGATGCCTGTCGCCGTCACCTCTGCAATGGCCCGATCGTCGACTGCCAGCGGTCCGTCCGCGACCGCGCGTTGAGCGAACCGAAGGACGGCCACCACGCTGGGGCTCAACCCCGGTGCCGTTGTTTTCCCAGCTGCAAGGGCGTCCAGCACCTCCTGCGCGATCCCCTGGACGCCAAGTGAATGCAGATGCACGCGCAGGGCATACTCGCTGCCGTTCGCCGCCGAAACGACGACGCCGATCATCTCCTTGAGGGTTCGCGGCAAGATCCCTTCGAGCACTGTGGCGCGAAACAGATCCCAAACCGCGCGGAGAATGGCTGGCTGGTTGCCAAGGGCACGAAAGATGTTGGGCACGATGCCGAAGCCGAGCTCCTGCTCGATCTCCTGAAATACCTGTCGAACGATCGGATCCCGCGTGTCCTCTGGTGAAATCAGTGGCGCCCGACAGGCCGATTGCAGAAGCGACACGAGCCGATCCTCCATTTGCATGTGCTCACTCATGGTATCGGCGACCTACCCTATTGACTTGAGGCCGGGCAGGGGCCCCTATCTTCGACGGGGGACTCTCGTGTCGGGGTTCCGGCAGTGGGGCGCCGGAGCGAGGCCACGATTGCTCCCTACCAGAGGGCTTGGCTGGCGAGCGCCGCACCCTCCGCCATCGCCCGGAACTTCGTCCACGTGATTCGCGGATCGATGCGCGGCGTGCCTGCGCCGGTCGAAAAGCCGCAGTCCGTTCCGGCAATAACGTTTTCGCGGCCGACCAGCTCGGCGAAGCGGATGAGCCGCTCGGCGACAAGCTCGGGATGTTCGACGAAGTTGGTGGTGGAATCGAGCACGCCGGGGATCAGCACTTTGCCGTCGGGCAGCTTCACGTCCTGCCACAGCTTCCATTCGTGGGCGTGGCGGGGGTTGGCGGCTTCGAAGGAGATTCCGCTCGGGCGGGCCCGGAGCACGATGTCGACGATATCGCGGAACGGCACGTCGCGCGTGTGCGGCCCTTCGTAATTGCCCCAGCAAACGTGCATCCGCATCCGATCGGGCGGGATGTCGCGCGTCGCGTGGTTCAGCGCCTCGACGTGCGTCGCGATCTTGGCGCGAAACTCCTCGAGCGTCAGGTTGCGAAAGTAGTTCGGCCGGCTGAGCGCCAGATCGGGGCAGTCCACTTGCAAGACAAAGCCTGCCGCCACGATCGCGTCGTACTCGGTTTTCAACGCATCGGCAAGAGCAAACAGATACGCTTCGTGGGTCGGGTAATACTGGTTCGGGATAAAAAGCGAAACGATCCCAGGCGAGGCAGCAGAGAGAAACGTATCCTCGGGCGCAACGCCCTCAAGGGCGGCGCGAAAATCGTCGAGTTCTTGCTGCAGCTCAGCGACATTCTTGTAGGAGATCGGGCCAGTGCAGGGACGGCGGTAGAGAATCTCGTCGGGAGGACGCTGCTTCGCCATCCGCGCGAAATATTCCGGAAAGTCGGGGTCCGAGATCGCAGCGGGGACAGTCAACGGACCATCGAAGCCGGCGAGCCGGTTCTGCACATAGGTCGCGTAGCTCGGTTTGCCCTGCTCGCCATCGTTGACGATGTCGATCCCGGCGTCGATCTGGGCGCGGACAACGTCGTACACCGCTCGGCGGACGGCGGCGGCGAACTCGGCTTCGTCGACCGGGTCGCCCTTTTCACGGGCGAAGATTAGCGGGTTGAGGGTGGCAGGGCGTGGCAGACTGCCGGTATGGGTCGTCAAGATCCGCTCGGTGCTGCGCTTCACGGTGGACCTCGCACGCCGGGAGTTTGCCGTGCACGCTAGGCCGCGCATGGCGTCCGTGTCAAGCGTGGCCGCAGGTGTGCTGGACCGCGCACGCTTGGCTCAAGCGCCAGACCACGCGCCGACGCGGCGCTGCCGTTCCAACGTGCGATGCCGGCACGGGCCGCTCACCATTGACGGCGGCGAGCAAGTCGCTGTCGGCGAACAGCTCGCTCCCAATGGCGCCGAGCGCGGTGACCCTGCTGGTTAGCCTGCTGCCGGGGCTGTGCCACGTCTCGCCGTCGAATCGGGCGAGCGTGTTGAGCGGTGAGCATCGCTCCGCCTGGGGAACCAAGGCGGGCGGGTGGCGTGGACCGGAGCCAACTCTGCCGCCGGCGACGCTCACCAGTCTGAGCAGCGTGAGCGTCCGCGCCTCGCCGCACGGGCCGGTGGCAAGCGGGGACCGAGTCCAGTACGAGCCGTCGCTGCGGGCGGAAGCAGGTGCGCGCCGATCGGCCAGCGGCGCAATCGCACGCAACGAGACGACGTTTCCGAAAATCGGCCGCCGCCACGATGCCCCAGCGAGCCTTCCCCGTGCGCTTGGGCCATAATGCGCTGCCCCGCGCTCTGGGCCAACCAGTCTCGACCGGCTGGGAAGCAAGCCGCTGTACCATGTGGTGGAAACCGCCAACCCTGGCAGATGGTGGAGTTTGGGGTATGCCTGAGCCGTCGCTCGACACCGAGGTCGAATCGCTCGCCGAACGGCTGGCGGCGGCTGGCCGGGCGGCGAATGGGGTTCTGCTCTCGCCGCGCTGGTTTCAACAGCAAGTGCTGGAGCGAGCGACCGCTGACCCGGCCTTTCGCACTCAGTTGCTCCGCTTCGTGGATGTGCTGCCGGCACTGCGCACGCCGGCCGCGGTCGCCGACCACGTGCAGCAATACTTCGAGGGGCTCGATGCGCCGCTCGTTGCCCACGTCACCGAATGGGCCAGCCATGCGACGTTCCGGCCGATCCTCTCGCGGCTGGTGCGTCTCGGCGTCGTCGAAATGGCGCATCGCTTCATCGTCGGCGAATCACCGCGGGTCGCCCAGCCTCGGCTCGAAGGGCTGGCCCGCGCCGGGATTGGCCACACGATCGATCTGCTCGGCGAAGCGTGTCTGTCGGACGCCGAAGCCGACGCCTACCAGCGCCGGTACCTTGACCTGATCGACTTCTTGGCGGGCAAGGCGGAGCGCCTCGCGCCGCGCGGGCCGATTTGGGACGGCGTGCCGGGGCTGAATGTCTCGCTGAAGTATTCGGCGTTTGCGCCGCATTTCGAGCCGGCAGCGCCGGAGCGGGTCGGCGAGGTGATCATGAGCCGGCTGCGACCGGTGCTGCAGCGTGCTGTCCAGCACGGCGTCTTCATCAACGTCGACATGGAGCAGTATCGGTTCAAGAATCTGACCCACCACACCTTCGCCCGGCAGGTCAGCGACCCCGAGTTTGTGGCCTATCCCCACGTCGGGATCGTCGTCCAGGCCTATCTGCGTGACGCGCTGGAGGATATCGCCTGGCTGCGGGCGTTGGCCGAGCGGCGCGGCGCACCGATCACCGTCCGGCTGGTGAAAGGCGCCTATTGGGACGAAGAGCGTGCCATCGCCAGCCAAAACGGCTGGCCGGTGCCCGTCTACCAGCGGAAGGCGGAGACCGATGAGTCCTTCGAGCGCTGCACCGACGCGCTGCTCGATGCTTGGCCAGCGCTCCGGCCGGCGTTCGGCTCCCACAACCCGCGCTCGATCGCTCAAGCGGCTGTCAAAGCGCGCCGGCGCGGGATGGACAAGCGCGAAATTGAGTTTCAGGTGCTCTACGGCATGGCGGAGGGCATCCGCGAGACGCTGGCTGAAGAAGGTTATCGGACGCGGGTGTATGTTCCGGTCGGAGCGATCATCCCGGGCATGGCCTATCTCGTCCGCCGGCTGCTCGAAAACACCTCCAACGAGGCGTGGTTCAATACCAGTGCCGCCATCCGTTCCGCCCCGATCCGCCCGGCCGAGCCGGTAGAGCGACCGAGCGCCGCCTTTGCCAATGCCTCCAGCGCACCCTTTTTCGATCCGGCGGTGCGCGAGCGAATGCGCGCCGCGCTCGCTCGCCGACGCATCGAGCAGCATCCGCTGCGGATCGGCGAGCGCGTGATTGCCGGCCGCGCCAGCGAGCAGATACGTTCCCCGGCTGATCCGTCGCGGGTGGTAGGGGAGGTCGCGCAAGCCACGCCAGAGGACGTTGCGGCGGCGGTCGGCGTCGCGGCAGCAGCGTTCCCGAGCTGGCGCGACCGGCCAGTCGCGGAGCGGGCCGCGCTCCTGCGGCGGACGGCCGATCTGATGGAGGCGCGCCGCTTCGATCTCGCGGCGTTGATGGTCGCCGAGTCCGGCAAGCCGTGGGCAGAGGCTGATGGCGACGTGGCCGAGGCGCTTGATTACCTGCGCTACTATGCCGGGGAGGCGGAGCGCGTCCTCGCGCCGCGGACGCTCGGTAGCGTCCTCGGCGAGCGCAACGTCTATCGCGCCGAGCCACGTGGCGTCGCAGCGGTGATCGCGCCGTGGAATTTCCCGCTCGCCATCGTCACCGGAATGACGGTGGCGGCGTTGGTCACCGGCAACTGCGCAATCGTCAAGCCAGCGGAGCAATCGCCCCTGATCGCGCTCCGGCTGGTTGCGCTGCTTCACGAGGCGGGGGTACCCCCGGAGGTGGTCCAATGCTTGCCCGGCCCCGGTGAGACAGTCGGGCGGGCGCTCGTCGAGCATCCGAGTGTCGATCTTGTCGCCTTCACCGGCAGCAGCGCTGTCGGCCAAGCAATCCTTGCCGAGGCAGTACGCCCGCGTGGGCGGGGCTTCAAGAAAGTGATCGCGGAGATGGGCGGCAAGAACGCCATCATCGTCGATGACGACGCTGACCTCGACCAAGCGATCGCGGGAACGATCGTCTCGGCCTACGGGTTCGCCGGCCAAAAATGCAGTGCGGCCAGCCGGCTGATCGTGGTCGGTTCAGCCTACCGCGAGCTCGTGGAACGGCTTGTGCCGGCGGTCGAAAGCCTCAGCGTCGGGCCACCGGAGGATCCGTACACCTTCGTGCCACCGGTGATCAGCGCCGAGGCGCGGGCTCGGATCGGCGAGGCGATCGCGTGGGGCAAAGCGCACGCCCGGCTGTTGGCGGCGGCGCCGATACCGGAGGGAGCGGGCTGGTATGTCTCGCCCGTCCTCTTTGGTGACGCGCCGGAGGAGGGGCCACTGGCCCAAGAGGAGATCTTTGGACCAGTGCTCGCTCTGTTCCATGTTCCCGATTTCGCGGCGGCGCTCCGCCTTGCGATGAGCGTGCCTTATGCCCTGACCGGCGGCGTCTATTCACGCAATCCGCGTCACCTCGAGGCGGCGACGCGGGAGTTCCGGGTCGGCAATCTCTATTTGAACCGCAAAATCACCGGCGCGGTGGTTGGGCGCCAGCCGTTCGGCGGGCTTGGCATCTCGGGCATTGGCGAGAAGGCCGGCGGTCCAGACTATCTCCGCCAGTTTCTCGAGCCGCGCGTCGTCACCGAGAATACGATGCGCCGCGGCTTCGTCCCAGAGAGCGCCTAAGGGCGACGGCTCAGGGCGTCGCCGCCTCGGCCTTTGCGGCGCGTGGCTTCGGGATCGGTTGGGCCGAGCGAATCAGCAGCACGGGCACGGGCGAATGGCGGACGACTCGATCGGCGACGCTGCCCATTGCCCAGCGGCTGAGGCCGGACCGACCGTGAGTGGCAATGACCACAACCCCACCGCGATGCTCGTCGGCCGCTTCCAAGATGACGGTCGCCGGGTCGCCAGTGCGGCAGCGGCCACGGGCGCGAATGCCTTTCGCCTGCAGCGCCTCGACGTGGCGCGCGACATAGGCCTCGGCCTGGGCTTGGGCCTCGTCGATCAGGCTGGAAGCGACCGCCGGCGCCATGTAGGGCGCCACCTCGTAGTATTCGCGAGGAAGTTCGACCGCGCGGACGACGAGAATCTCGGCATCGAAGTCACGGGCGAGTGCCTCCGCGTGGGGAATCGCCTCCGCCGCCAAGTCGGAGCCATCCAGCGCAAGGATGATCGGGTCGTACATGGCGGGCCTCCTTTCCGTAGGCTGCGCTGCCAGCATGCACTGAACGCATGGCCACCGGCGAGTGCCGTTTGGAGCGATTCCGATGGGCTGATCCGCTCAGCTTCCCGGGGTCACGAGCCCGGTCTCGTAGGCGATAACGACCAACTGAGCGCGGTCGCGGGCATCGAGCTTGCTCATGACTCGGCTGACGTGGGTTTTCGCTGTCGCCGGGCTGACGACAAGGTGCTCGGCGATTTCGTCATTGGTCAGGCCACGGGCGATCAGGCCGAGCACTTCACGCTCGCGGTCGGTGAGCACCGCGAGGGCGGCTGGTGGCGGTCGACGGGGGTCTGGCTGTTTGGCGAATTCCGCAATCAGTCGGCGGGTGACGCTGGGCGCGAGGAGTGCCTCGCCCGCGGCAATCACTCGCACCGCCGCGAGCAAATCGGTCGGCTCGGTGTCCTTCAACAAGAACCCGCTCGCTCCGGCGCGCAGCGCCTCGAAGACATACTCGTCGATGTCAAACGTCGTCAGCACGAGCACCCGCGTGCGGACTCCCGACTTGGCGATCGCTCGCGTGGCATCGATGCCGTTCATGACGGGCATGCGGATGTCCATCAAGATGACGTCCGGCTGTTCGGCGCGGGCGAGGGCGACGGCCTCCTCGCCATTGGCAGCCTCGCCGACAACGGTGATGTCGGGCGCCGAATCGAGCAGAACGCGAAACCCTGCGCGGACCAGCGCCTGATCGTCGGCGACGGCGACGCGGATTGTCATCCGGCCGACACCGGAAGCGTCGCTTGAACGCGGAACCCGCCATTTGGCAGTGGCCCGGCGTCCAACGATCCGCCGAGCGCCGCTACTCGCTCGCGCATCCCGGCAAGGCCGCTACCGGACCCGCCGCTGGAGCCCTTCGACGCGCTTGGGCCGTTCAGGACGCGGATGGTCAGCACGCCGTCGCCCCGGTCGATGGCGATCCGCACTGGTGCGCGATCTGTGTGCTTCACGACGTTGGTCAGCGCTTCTTGAAGGATGCGGTAGGCCGCCAGATCGACGGTCGCCGGCAGGTCGGCGGGCCGGTCAATGCGCTCGATCTCGACCGGGATGCCGGCATCGCGCACCGAGGCGACAAGCTGGTCGAGGGCGTCGAGCCCGACGGTCGGTGCCAGCGCCGGCGCACCGCTCGTCGGGTCGCGCAGCACGCGCACCAACGAGCGCAGTTCTTGCAGCGCCGTGTGACTCGCCGCCTTGATGTTGGCGAACGCTTCGCGCGCCTGCTCGGGGTGCTGATCCATGACATGTGCCGCTACGCCAGCTTGGACGTTGATCAGCGCGAGGTTGTGGGCAACGATGTCGTGCAGCTCGCGGGCGATCTGCAGCCGTTCCTCGGTGACGCGCCGGCGTGTCTCTTCTTCGCGCGTCAGCTCCGCTTGAAGGGCGCGCAAGTGCGCCTCGCGCGCCGCCTCCCGCCGGCTGCGCATGGCGTCGCCGAGGACAATGGCGAAGGCTACCCAAGCGATATCGCCCGCCCAAGCCGCGATCGGCCGGCTGCGTGGATCACCAATCTCGAGCGCGATGCCCAGCACGAGGCACAGCCCGACCGCAAGCGCCCAAATGCGCAGTCGCGGCCACGGGCTGTAGGCAACGGCGCTATAGAGCGCTACGAGCAGGGCGGGCAGCACGGCAAAGAAGGGATAGCCCAACCCGACATACAGCGTGGCGACTGCGCTGACCGCAACAAGCGTCATGGTCGGGAAGCGGCTGCGCACCAGCAAGAAGCCAGCGCCGAGCAGGACCAAGCCGATTAATTCGAGCGGTGGCTGGCCGGGCCCGAACGGACCCGGCCGGCGCGGCATGCCAGCAATCTGGACAATGCCCACCGCCGCAACCACACCCGCCAACGCGGCGTCGATCGCCAACGGCGGCAAGCCCGTCAACCGGAGACGGATGGGCGAAGGAAGCAACATCAGCTCGGCTCTCATCACGATTGTAGCGCGCTCCTTCCGTACACGGACCCGCCGTCTTCGCCAACGATACGCCGCTGCATCGGGGGAGCGCGTCGTCCTGCGGGAGGCTCCCACTTCTCCTCCTCGGGGAGTATGCCCGGGCTGTCGGTCATCCCTCAGATGGACCCCGCATCGTGGCCTATCAGCGAGAGCCGAACCGTGCTCCCCCTTCACGCTGTCATCCCACGGTTGCGCCTCGCTGCGAATTGCTCCGCTGGCATGACGAAAAAGTGTCTCCCTCAGGCCGACGCGCTGCTGGCCTCTCGCCTGAGACCATGGTGGCGGTGGCCGGACGAACCGGCCCGAAGGAGGACGAATGATGCTGCGCATTCCTTTTGGTTGGTCAACGCTCGTCACCGTCGGCGCGAGCCTCGCTCTCGTCGCCTGCACCCTTGAGGCAGGGACGGTGACCGAGCCGGTCGCCGGTTCGGTGGCGGCGCCCGCTGTCGCCGTTGGCGAGGGCGCTACCCGCTACACCATCGTCGCTGGGGAGGCCCGCTACCGCGTCACCGAACAGCTCGCGGGCCGCAACCTCCCGAATGACGCGGTCGGAGTGACATCCCAAGTGACTGGCGCGGTCGTCCGCAACGCGGATGGCACAATCGCCGCGGGGTCCCAACTCGTCGTCAACCTCACCAGCCTCACGAGCGATTCAAGCCAGCGCGATTCGTTCATCAAGCGGAACACGCTCCAGACCGACCAGTATCCGACTGCGACTTTTCACGTTCGTGAGGTTCGGGGGCTCCCCGCGACCATCCCGGCGTCTGGTTCAACGGCGGTCGAGGTCCTTGGTGACCTGACGATCCACGGTGTGACGCGACCGGCGACGTGGACCGGCACGCTGACCTTCACCGAAAACGGGTTGACCGGCAGTCTCGCCACGACCGTGACACTCGCCGACTTTGGCATGACAGCGCCGCGTGTTCCGCTCGTTCTGAGCATCGACGAGACCATCCACCTCGAGCTCGATGTGACCGCCCAAGCGGGCTAGGCGGAGGAACCCAATGCGTCACATCACCGCTCGTCTGCTGCCCGCGTGCAGAATGCTGGTCAGCCTGCTGATCGATGCCGTCCTCTACGCCGTGTTGCGGCAGTCGAACGGCCGGGTGCTTCTCGCGCACGTGCTCCTCGTAAGCGGCGAGGTCAGCGCCCAAGCGCTCCGCTGGCCCGGGCGAAAATCACCGCTCACCCTCGTCTCGCTGGGACGATGATTCGATCGCTACCACCGCGAGGTGGATGGGCGATCCGACACAGCACCCTCGACTTCTGAGGTATCACCGACAACAAACAAGGAGGATCCATGTTCACCAACCACCTTCTCCCCGCGTTTCGGCGCATCTCGCTCCCACTCGGGTTGATGCTCGGCGCAGCAGCCATCATCGGCAGTGCGGTGTTCGTGTCTCGTCCGGCCGGCGCCGCCCCCGCCATGCCGACGGACGATGCGCCAGCCGTCGCGGTAGCGCAGGAGCTGGCATTGACGCCCGCAATGACGGAGGGGCCGTACTCCAAAGCCGGTTCGCCGCAACGCGCTTCCCTGATTGAGGAAGGGGTGACGGGCACGCCTATCCTGCTCACCGGGCAGGTGCTAGCGCCGGATGGCCAACCGATTGCTGGCGCGGTCGTCGATATCTGGCAAGCCAACGAAAACGGCCAGTATGACAACGTCGGCTATACCTTGCGGGGCCATGTGCTGACGGATGAAAACGGGTGGTATGCGATCGAGACGGTCATTCCCGGCCTCTATCCCGGCCGGACGCGCCACATCCACGTCAAAGTGCAAGCGCCGGGCGGTCCCGTCCTCACCACCCAACTGTTCTTCCCGGACGAATCGGGCAACGCGCGTGACCGGATTTTCGACAGCCGACTTCTGCTCGATCTCCAAGAAACGGATCGCGGCGTGATCGGCGGCTTTACCTTCGTGATCGCGACCGCCTAGCGGGATTGGTCGAAGGCGAGGGCGGCGGCGCCGTACAGACCGGCGTCGTCGCCGAGCGCGGCTCGGACGACGGGGGTCTGCCGGAAGGCGGGCATCGCGAGCCGCGCGACCGCGCGCTTGACCGGGTCAAAGACCAGCCGTCCAGCGTTGGTGACTCCGCCGCCCAACACCACGATTGCCGGATCAAACAGGTGAAGCGCATTCACCACCCCCACGCCAAGCTGCCACATCGCCGCCTCGATGACCGAGGCGGCGAGCGTATCGCCGGCAGAGGCCGCCGCAAACACGTCCTCCGCCGTCGCCGTTGGAGGAAGTCGGCTCGGCTCGCCGCCGGCCAGCCGCTCGCGGACGATCCGGGCGATCGCCGTCCCAGAGGCGAGCGTTTCCAAGCAGCCCCGGCTGCCGCAGGCGCAGGGCGGCCCGTCCGCTTGAATCACCATATGGCCGAGCTCGCCGGCATACCCGTGAACGCCGTGGTGGAGTGCGCCACCGAGGATAAGGCCGCCGCCGATTCCGGTGCTGATGGTGAAGTAGACGAGGCTCTCGACGCCCCGACCCGCGCCGGCTTGCCACTCGCCGAGGGCAGCGAGGTTGGCGTCGTTATCGACGACTACCGGCACCCCAAGCCGCGCGGAAAGCGCGTCGCCGATCGGCGCTTCGGCCGGCCAGCTTGGCAGATTTGGCGGGCGCAGCAGTACCCCACGCCGCGGGTCGAGCGGACCCGGTGCGGCGATGCCCACCCGCGCCAGCGGCTCGCCTCTCAGGACCTCGTGCGCCGCCGCCGCGATGCGATCGAGAACGCGATCGAACCCCTCTTCGGGCCGGGTCGCAAGGCGTATCACGCGATCCGGCGGCGCACCCGGCTCGCGGACGAGCGCGAGGCGCATCCGTGTTCCGCCGAGGTCGATCGCGAGGACGGCCATCGCTCAGCCCTTGCGGGAGGGCAGGACAACACGGCCCCCACCTCGCGCGAGGCGGGGGCAGCCGCTCCAGCGGGTGCGGACGATCAGAGGGCGGCTTCTCCGAGTGCGACCGGCTGGCGCACGGCCTTGCCGGCCTCGCGCAGCCGGCGGAGGACCCGCTCTGGCGTCATCGGCGCTTCATAGAACCGGAGGCCGGTGGCGTCGCGCAGGGCGTTCGCGATCGCTGCGCTCGCTGCGATGATCGACGGTTCACCCGCGATTCGTGCGCCGAAGGGACCTTCTGGCGACGGCACTTCGACGATGATTGCCTCGATCCGTGGCACATCGAGTGCGGTGAGCAGCCGGTAATCGAGGAAGACCGGATTGCGCATCCTGCCCCGCTCGTCGAAGATCATCTCTTCGGTCAAGCCCATGCCAAGGCACTGGGTGACTCCGCCCTCGAGCTGGCCGATGATCGACAGGCGGTTGATCGCCTTGCCGACGTCTTGGGCGGCGGCGACGCGCGTCACGGTGACGTTGCCCGTTTCCGGATCGACTTCGACTTCGACGGCTTGGGCCGTTGTGCCAGGAGCCTGATTGCGGATCACCTCGCCGCCGCGGCCGACGACCGGGGCATAGCGGCTGCCGAAGCCCATCGTCAGGCCAGCGATCCGCTGGAAGCTAATCGACTTGTCGGTGCCGGGGACGAACACGACGCCGTCCTCGATGACGAGGTCTTCAGGGTTCGCGTCGAGCTCGCGCGAGGCGATGGCGATGATCTGGCGGCGAGCGTCTTGGGCGGCCGCCTGCACGGCCTTGCCGCCCGAATAGAGCGTCTTCGATCCGGCAGCGAGGCCAGCGTAGGGAGCCGTGTCGGTGTCCGCGGTGATCGTCGTCACCATGTGCATCGGCACACCCAGCTCTTCGGCGGCGATCATGTTGAAGCTGGTGTTGACGCCGCTAATGTCGTTCGAGCCGACGACGACCTTGATGGTGCCGTTTTCGTTCATCTTGACCATCGCGCTGGCAGGCTGCATCCCGCCTGGCCAAGCGCCAATCGCCACGCCGATGCCGCGCGGCTTGCCGCCGTTCTTGGCCTGATGGCGCGTCTGCCACAGCTCGGACTGCTCGAGGGCCTCGAGGCACTCGTAGAGGCCGATCTTCGGCCACGGCCGGCCGTTTGGCATCAGGTCGCCTTCACGGCAGACATTCTTCTTGCGCAGCTCGATCGGGTCGAAGCCGCCTTGGCGGCACACTTCGTCGACCAGCTGCTCGATCGCGAAGGTCACTTCCGGCATGCCCGGCGCCCGGTAGGCCCCTGCGCCGCACTTATTCGTCAGCACCTCGATGCCTTCGACATCCAAGTGATCGAACTTGTAGCAGGCGGCCATCATCATCGTCGCGCCGACTGGCGTTCCGGCCGGGAAGGCGCCCGAGTCGAAGATCACGCGGCCCTTGAAGGCCGTCAGCCGGCCGTCCTTCGTCGCGCCGATCTTCGCTTGGACAATGCCACGCGGGGCGGGCACCGAGTTCATCAAGTCTTCGCGGCGAGTGAGCACGAGCTTCACCGGCCGGCCGCTCTTCATCGACAGCAGCGCGGTGAGCGGCTGGATGAGCGGCGCGACCTTCGCGCCGAAGCCACCGCCGACCTCGGTGCCGACCAAGTTGATTTTCTCGTGTGGCAGGCCGAGGATGCGGGCAATGTCGTTCCGCTGGTGGAACTGGCCTTGGGTCGGTGTCCAGATCGTCAGCTTGCCGGTGGCGTCGTAGTGGGCAACGCACGCCTGCGGCTCGAGGTAGGCTTGGTGGGCCATCTTCGAGTCGAAGCGGCCTTCGACGATGATGTCGGCTTCTTCGAACCCCTTTTCGACGTTGCCACGCACGAAATGGAGCCGGTTCGAGATATTGGGCGAGCGCCGGTGCGCCTCGGCGTCATCGGCGGCGGAGATGTCCACCGTGACGTGGCCTTCGATCTCGCTCAGGTCGATCTCTTCGAGTGGGCGGCGGGTGAAGGGCGAGCCGGGCTTGATCGCCTCTTCGGGGTCGAGCACCGCCGGCAGCTCTTCATACTCGACCTCAATCAGGTCGAGCGCCTCCTCCGCGATATAGGCCGTCTCGGCGGCGACGGCGGCAACCGCTTGGCCTTCGAAGATCGCTTCACCCTCGACGAGGACGGCGTGTGGCCGGACGGAGGGATCGCGATCGGCGGGCGGCAAGTCTTCCGCGGTGACGACGGCGACGACGCCGGGGTAGGCCTTCGCCTTGCTGGTGTCGATCCGTTTGATGAGCGCGTGGGGATAGGGGCAGCGCAGCACTTTGGCGTGCAACATGCCGGGCAGCTGCATGTCGGCGGCGTAGACCGTCTGGCCGGTTACCTTTTCCGGTCCCTCGATCCGCGGAAGAGGCTTTCCTACGACTTTCAGTTCGGTCATCGTCCTTCTCCTTCCCGCATGCGCTTGGCCGCCTCGAGTAGCGCATCCACGATTTTGCTATAGCCGGTGCAGCGGCACAGATTGCCGGCGATGGCAACCCGAATCTCGTCTTCAGTCGGGTTTGGGTGCTGTTCGAGATAGTTGACGGCGGTAACGACGAAGCCCGGGGTGCAGAAGCCGCATTGCAAGCCGCCCATCTCCACCATGGCCTGCTGGACTGGGTGCAGCTTTCCGCCGCGCGCTACCCCTTCGACGGTCAGTACCGTCTTGCCGTCGAGCATCGGCGCGAGCAAGAGGCAGCCGTTGACGGGCCGGCCGTCAACGACGATGGTACAAGCGCCGCAGTCGCCGGTGCCGCAACCCTCTTTCGCGCCGGTGAGCGCGAGATCTTCGCGCAACAGCTCGAGCGCTGTTCGATTCGGGACGGTTGTCACGGGCCGTGGGACGCCATTGACGGTGACGTGGACGGTGACGGTGGCCTGTCCCACACGTTCCTGAAGCAAGGCAACCTCCTCGGAGGCCGGAGGCGATCCCCGGCCGAACTGGGGATCTAGTGGGTTTCGCCGGCGCGCGGGCCGCCGCCGCGGGCGCGCGCCACGGCGTTGGTAACGGCGCGGCGTGTCAGGACGTCGACCAACCAGCGGCGGAACTCGGCCGATCCCCGCACGTCGCTGATCGGTCGCGACTGGGCGACGGCGGCTGCTGCGGCGGCGTCGAGCGCTGCCTGCCCGAACGGCTTGCCACGCAGCGCTGCCTCGGCGTCGGTTGCCCGCAGCGGCGTCGGGTAGACCGCCGCGATGCCGATCCGGGCGTCCTCGATCGTCTCGCCGTTCAGCCGTACCCAAGCCCCGACTCCGACGACGGCGATGTCGAGCTCCTTGCGCGGCGTGTGGCGTTCGTAATAGGCCCCTTCGTTCGGGGCGGCTTTGCGAACGACGAACTTGGTCACCAGTTCGCCCGGCTCGAGCACCGTCCGCCCTGGGCCGACGAAGAATTGGTCGATCGGCACGACACGCGGGCCGGTTGGGCCGAGCGTGTGCACCTGCGCGTCAAGCGCGATCAGGGCTGGCGGCGTGTCCGCACCCGGCGAGGCGTTGCAGGTGTTGCCGGCGATCGTCGCGAGGTTGCGCACCTGCTTCGAGCCAACGAGCTTCGCCGAATCGACGAGCACCGGATACTTCTCGATGATCAGCGGATGGTTCTCAATCTCACCCATCCGAACGAGAGCGCCGAGGTGGAGACCATCGTCGCGCTCCTCCAAGGTCCGCAGTTCATCGATGCCAGTGATGTCGATGACGACCTGGGGGCGACGAACGCCATCTTTCATCTGAACGACGAGATCGGTGCCGCCAGCGACGAGTTTGGCAACGTTCGCGTGCTCGGCCAGCACGGACACCGCCTCGGAAACGCTCTTGGGGGCAAGGTAGCCGAAGCGTCGCATTGATTCACCCACGCCAATCTGCCCGCCCCGGGTCACTGCACGGGGCAAGAACGGGCGCGGCCGCCCGCGTTGCGATTGTACGCAGCGTTCGGAATCGTGGTCAAGCTGACGGCGCAGCGGTCGATAGAACGCCTCAATCGATCGCGGGCGCCAGCGCAGCGCGGTCGGCGTCGGCGTGGCGGCGCGACTGCTCATTTACGAGGGCGTCGGCGAGGCGCGTCGGCTCGGGAAGGAACGCGCCTCGGCAGCAGGCGAGCACGATCTCGACCGCCCGCTCGACGCCAATCTGATGGCCGGGAGAGACGAAGAGCGGCGCGTGTCCCGGCTGCGTCCGCACCGCCGCCCCGATGACTTCGCCCTTATGCACAAGCGGCGTAAATGCGCCGCGATCGCCCGCCGGCTCCTCAGCCTTTCCGATGAGGCGCGACTTCGCGCAGCCGATCGTCGGCACGTCGAGGAACAGCCCGAGGTGCGACGCCAGTCCGAGACGACGCGGATGCGCAAAACCGTGACCATCGAACAGCACGACGCCGGGCGTCTGTTCGACCTGGCGGAATGCCTCGAGGAGCACCGGCGCTTCGCGAAAGGCGAGCAGCCCTGGCACGTAGGGAAAGGTGACGCGCGTGCGCACCACGCGCGTCTCGACGACCTCAAGCGCTGGGAAGCGCAGGACGACGACGACACCGTAGGCAACCGTCACCGTGCCATACCGGCGATAGGAGGTGTCTGCCCCGGCGACGAAGCGAAGGTCGGCCACGGCCGGGCCGTCCTCGATCACGAGGCGAGTCCGCAGCTGCTGCTGGATGGCCGCCGCTTCGCGGGGCGACACCTCCCACGGGTGCAGGTCGAGGACGTGCACCGGCGGCTACTTGACGGCGACCCAGCGCAGCGGATTCGACGAGACGTAGGGGCGGATGTTCTGCGGCGACATCGCGACCCGCTCGATCGAGTGGAAGCCAACGCGTTCGAGCGCACCGGTAAAGTCCCACTCTGCCCAGCCGCGCTCCCACGGCTCGCTGTTATCCCGGATGATGAAATCGCGCACGTACGCGTCGAGCGGCGACCAGTCCTTGGCTTGGCCGACATCGTGGACGATGAAAATGCCGCCCGGCCGGAGCACCCGCTGCACCTCGGCGATGACTCGCTCGCCAACCTCAACGGGCACTTCGTGGAACAGGATGTTGGCGAACACGAGGTCGAAATGATCATCCGGAAAGCGGAGCCGCTCGGCGTCCATCTGGGCAAAGGTGACATCGATGCCCATCTCGACGGCGCGCTTGTGGGCGTAGCGGACCATCGGCGCGGCGATATCGATTCCCCATACCTCGGCGTGGGGCAGGCGCTTCTTCCAGGCGGTGGTGCTCTGACCGATGGCGCAGGCGAGATCGAGCACCCGGTCAACGCGGCCGTCGGGTGGGAGCGGCGCACGGTCGATCATGTCTTGATTGCGCTCGTCGTTGTCGTTCCGCCCGAAATAGAGCATCTTGGTGCCGTAGTGATAGAGATAACCGGCGAGGGGATCGCCGGCATAGCCGCCCGGCTGGCGGTGGAACTCGACCTTGGCGAAGTAGTCTGGGTAGGCGAGGGTGGGGTCCAAGATGAGCCGACCCGGCCCCTTGCGCTCGGCCTCTTCCAGCTCGCGCAGCAGTTCGGCCTCGCGCTTGCGGTAGGTCTCGGGCAGCGCCACCGCCCGCATGTCTTGGGTAGACCGAAAGAGCCGCTGATGCGCTTGGAGGACTGGCAAGTGGGCGAGGAACGGTTGCATCTCGTCAACGGTTGCCGGCGGTCGACCGTGCGTTGCTTCAAACTCGGCGACGGCCTGCTCATAGCGTTGCCAGACGGCAGGCTCGACGGCGTCGTGATCGAACACCTTCATCCCTTCGATGAAATCGAGATAGGCGGCGTCGTCGCGCTCGGTCGCCCCGTCCAGTGTCCCGATTCGGCGATAGTGCATGCCTCACCTCCAGCGGCGATCCTATTGAGCGGCCGGCAAGGGGTCAATCGCCGCGTTGCCGGCGTGGCGGAGGCGGCGGATAATGCCAAGGAAGCCGCCGGGAGGGATGATGGCGTATCCTCATCTGTTTTCACCGCTGACGGTCGGACCGCTGCGCCTTCCTCATCGGATCGTGATGCTGCCGCACGCCGGTTTTGCCGATGTTGGCGAAAAGCCGGGCACGCGCACCGGGCAGTATCTCGCGGAGCGTGCAAAGAACGGCGCAGCGTGGATCGTCACCGGGCTGGCCGTCGCTCACCCGCACCTTCTCCCGCGGGGCGTGACCCGTGGTGGCTGGGACGACTCGATTCGTCCCTACCTCGAAACGATCGTCGGCTGGGTGAAGCCGCATGGCGCGTATCTGACGACCCAACTATCTCACTCTGGCCACAATGGGCCCGGCGCCGATCAGCTCAAGCCAAACTGGTCTGCGTCGCAGGTGCCGAGCCCGTTCAACCTCGAAACGCCGCTCGCGATTCGTCAGGCGGAGATCGACAGTGTGGTGGAGTATTTCGCACGAACAGCGCGGAACTTTCAGGCAGCCGGGATCGATGGCCTCGAAGTCCAGACCGCCGGCGACTATCTGCTCGGGTCGTTCCTCTCGCCGGTGCTCAATCACCGGACTGATGACTACGGCGGTCCGCTCGAGAACCGGGCGAGGTTGGTGCTCGACGTACTGCGGGCCATCCGCGCCGAGGTCGGCCCCGGCTTTGCGCTCGGCATTCGCACCAGTGGCACGCGGCTGATCCGCGGCTTCGACGACACCGAGGATTGCCTCGCCTTCTGCCGCTTGGTTGCGGAAAGCGGGCTGATCGACTTCATCTCGGTGATGCACGGTTCCTACTACGATCACTTGGCGTTTGGGCCGAGCATGCGGCTGCCGCGTGGCAACGCCTTGCCGAGTGCGGCCCGCATCCGGGCGGCGACCGGCCTGCCAGTGATCGCCGCCAACCGCCTCGATGATGCGGCGTTTGCTGACCGGGCGATTGCGGATGGCGCGACCGATCTCATTGGCATTGCGCGCGGCTTGCTTGCCGATCCCGCTTGGATCCGCAAGGTGCGCGAGGGACGGCTGGATGACATTCGGCCCTGCATCGCCTGCAACCACTGCAACGCCCGTCTCTTTCTGCGCAAGGAGGGGCAATGCGCCGTCAACCCGCAGATGGGCCAAGAGGCCCGCTTCGGCGACGACCAGCTTCGTTCGGCTGGTTCGGCGAAACGAATCGTCGTGGTGGGTGGAGGGCCGGCTGGAATGGAAGCGGCGCGCGTCGCTGCACTCCGTGGCCACCATGTGACCCTCTACGAGGCGAGTGACCGCCTTGGTGGGCAGATCGTGCTGGCGGCGCGTGCGCCCTTCCGGCAGGACCTCATCCGGATCGTCGAGTGGCAAGCGCGCCAACTCGCCGCGCTCGGCGTCGATGTCCGCTGCCAGACGCCGATCGACGCAAATCACCCGGCACTTGCCGACGCAGACCACATTGTCGTCGCCACCGGCTCGACGCCCGAACGCCTCGGAATTTCGCTGTTTTATCCCGGCTACGGCCCGATCCAGAACGAGGGCGCAACGATCGTCACCAGTTGGGAGGCGCTGAGCGATCCGGAGACGCTCGGCGCGATGGTGCTGGTTGTTGACGAAGACCTGACCCAAGCAGGACCCTCCATTGCGCTTCACCTCGCACACGCGGGGAAACGCGTCCAAATCGCGACGACCGCGGTGCAATTGGGGCTCCCGGAGTTGGAGCGGACGAATGAGTTGCATCAGACACTGGAGGACTTGCTCCGCGCTGGCGTCACGATCCATCCATTCACGGCGGTGCGCCGTGCTGCCCCCGGCCGGGTAGTCGTTGAACATGTTCTCACCCGTGAGGAGCGGGAGATCGTGGGGATCGACGCGATTGTTCTGGTCACCGGCTGGCGATCGAACACCGCACTGCTCGATGCCTTGCTCGCCGCTGGTCGCCCGGCGATTGGAGTGGGCGACTGCCTAGCGCCCCGCCGGCTGATCGGCGCGATCCACGATGGCTTCTTCGCCGGCGCGAGCCTCTGACCGGTGATGGGCGACGGCGGCGGCCAGAGTGAGCCGGTGAAGGGCGACGAGGCTGTCGCGGTTGAGCAAGGGGCCGGTGTAGCCGCCGCCGGGGACGAAGGCGATCGGCAGACCGCGCTGGCGCGCCCACCTGAAGACGAGGTGCTCACGTCCTTCGAGCAGTGCGCCATCGATGCCGGGATAGCCGCCGATCGGGCAGTGCTGGCGTGCGTCCATTCCCGCGTAATAGAGAACGAGTCCGAAGGAGTCGCCGTCCAACTCGGCGAGACGGCGCTCGATGATGGGGAGATAGGCGGCGGCGCGACGAACGAGGTCGAGCGCGTTGCCTCGGGTTGGGGTAGAGCGGTCGAAGGCGTTCACTGAGACGTCGACGAGGCGAATTGCAGGGTTGCCGGCAATGAGTGAGCCCGTCCCACCGCTGCAATGGGCGTCGAGATCCAGAATGAGCAGGCGCTCGGCGCCGGCGTGGAGCGCGGCGGAGGCTGCTCGAACAAGGGAATTAAAAGTGCAGACGCCGTTGCCGCGATCGCGCCGGGCGTGGCGGAGGCCGAGGCTGAGCGAGCCAGCGACGCCATCCGTCAGAGCGGCAAGCGCGGCCTGCACCACGCCACCCCCATTGCCATCACCATCCGCCACAGCCCGGGGTCCCAGCGAAAGCCTTGCGATTCGGCGAGGGCGCGCGGGGCGCCAGTCCGAACGGCGCGAACGTAGGCAGGCGCGTGGATCGTGAGCACGTCCTCTTCACCGAGTGCGGGCGGTTCTTCAAGCGCGAGGCCGGGGATGGGGTCGGCAGCGAGCGAGTCGGCGATCCACCCGGCTTTGCGGGTCGTCTCGACGCTAGAGGCCGCGCCGACGTATTCTGGCCTGAAGAACAGGCGGACCGGCGGCCGCTCGCTCGCCGTCGCTTGGCTGGACAAGCTGCCGGCGAGCGCCAACGCGCCCAGCCCGGCGAGGACGGCACGCCGCGATGGCCGATCGGCCGTCGTGCGGGCGCTCTACCCGTGCCCGCCGAGCGCCCCAGTCGTTCGCGCTCGGCACGGGCCGGCTTTGCTAGGCGGTTGCTGTCGACTGCATTTCGTCGAGCGCGGCGATGACCTCGGCGACGTGCTTGTTCGGGTTCACCTTGCGCCAAACGCGCTGGACCGTGCCATCCGGCCCGATCAGGAAGGTGGTCCGCTCGATGCCGAAATACTTCTTGCCGTACATGCTCTTCTCAACCCAAACCCCATAGGCCTCGGCAACGGAGTGGTCCTCGTCGGCGAGCAGGGGGAACGGCAAGCCGTGCTTCTTCGCGAACTTCTCGTGACTCTTGACACTATCGGGGGATGCCCCAAGCACCGCGACGCCGCGGCTCTGCAGCGCCGCGATGTTGTCCCGAAACGCGCACGCTTCGGTGGTGCAGCCGGGCGTGTCGTCCTTTGGATACCAATAGAGCAGGACGGGTTGTTTGCCACGGAAGTCGGCGAGAGAAACCGTTCCGTCGACGGTCGGCAGCGTGAAGTCGGGCGCCTGATCGCCTTCGCGGATCATCGATACCTCTGCTCCTTAGGGTCTCCGATCAGGATAGCCCTGCGACGCAATGTCGAGCAGGCGCACCTCGCTCAGGGGACCGGCTCGATTCGGACGCGCGTGGCATGCAAGTTGGTTGACGTCGCGGTTGCGAGAACGTCGCCATTGAGCGCGTGCTCTGTCCAGCGATGGCGGCCGGAAAGGGTGTCGGTCACTGGGTCATAGACGAACGTTGCCGACCATGTCTCGCTGCCAGTCGGGACCCCGTCCTGATCCGAGATGTTGGAAAAGACGGTTACGGCGATCGCGCCGTCTGGCCGGATGCCCCACTGGCCGACCCCAGCACTCTCATAGCGAGGAGCTGGCAAGCCTGGCCACGCCGCGGCGAGCGGCGTATCGAAAACAAGCGCAATGCCGCCTGGCAGCAGGGCCATCGGGAGCACCCGCCAGCGATCGACCGCCTCCCAGCGAATGACCCAAGCGCCCTCTGGACCGAACCCCTGCGCTGCCGCCGGCGACGTGGCGGTCGCCAGTGCGGCCCCCGCCGCGCCAAACGCTGCTGCCTTCACCGCTCCTCGCCGGCTGATCCGCTCGCTCATCGAATGCTCCTTTCGGCTCTCGAAGCGAGAGCCTAGAAAGCTCGCGCTGGCACTGTCAAGCAGGTCTACCGAAAGTCCAACCAGCCGTCTGCTTTCGCGAACAAAATCGCGCCTTCCTCACTCGCCAGTGGCGGCTCCTCGGCGCCGGCGGTGCGCTCGAAATAGCTCCCGGCGGGCAGCGGTGTCTCGCCGAGGCGGGCACTCCCCGTGATGACGAAGGCTTCGAAGCCAGCGGTGTGGCGGCCGGGACGCGCTTGGCGATAGCCCGGCGCGAGGCGGAGGAGCAGCGACTGCGCTCCGGTCCACGGGTTCTTGCTCAAGACTTTGAACGCGACCCGCTCGAGGTCGAAGCCGTCCAGCGGGCCTTCGCAGCGGGCGAACACTGGCCCCGGCTGCCACGGAACGAGCCGGCTGTCGAGCATCTTGACGAAGCCGCGTGGTCCGAGCGCTGCGTCGGGGTCATCGGTGGTGACACAGCGTCCAGCCTCGGACTCGGGCCGGACGCGCCGCGAGGCAGGGCCGCTCTCGTCGCATTCGCCTTGGATACCGAGCAGGGCGACAAACCCCTCCTCGGTGGCGGCGGTGTGCACCCAGCCGGGCGGCCGCCAAAAATATCCCCACTCGTGGATCGTCCCTTCGCCACCCAGCCAGCACGACCCGCCCAAACAGAAGCATTCTTCAACGCTGTCGTGGTAGGCATAGGTCAGATCGCGGTAGCCAGGGGCGAGACGGATCAGGTCGAGCCGCCGCGTCGTGGCTGGGTCAAGCCGAAGGGTCTTCTGGTCGTACTTGGCGTACGTCTCGGCCACTTGCTCGGCCGGACCGAGGTTGGCGCGCCATTCCGGCGCCATTGCCTTGATCACCTCTCCCCCGTTTTGCCACGCCATCGTGCTCGTGTCGACAATTCGCGCCATCCGGCCTCCTCTCCCTTCCGCTCGCCAACGACGGCGGCACGCTCCGTCCTTTGCGAGACGGGACTCGCAGAGGATAGCCTGATGGTGCGGATGCGGCGCACGGAGGCGCGATCGATCGGCAGTTTCGGCTGCTGCGCCGCTGGAGGGCGCTGCTCACGGCCGCTCTCCGCCGAACGAGCGGCGGCGTGTCGCCATACTCATCCACGCGCTCAGCTCGGATGGCGCGAGCGGTTGCTGGCGGGTCATCGTGAACTTGCCTTCGCTGGCGCACCGGCCGATCCCCATCGGCGGGCCTGATTTCTCGAGGAAGCGGGATTCGACCGGCCCGACGATCAGCTCGACTCCTGGCAGGATCTGGCTGATCTGGCCGCGGACCAACCCTTTCGTGGCGCGGAGTGTGCCTCGGCTCGCCGCAGAACCGGCTTTCCCATTGTCCGCGCACCGACAGACCGCTAGGCTGGCGAAATGTGCGCGAGGGAGGAGCCAGTGACCGAGATCGACGTGCTGATCGCCGGTGGCGGGCCGGTGGGATTGATGCTCGCTTGCGAACTGCAGCGGCGCGGCGTCTCCTACCGGATCGTTACCCAACTAATGGCGATCGACCCCCACTCGCGGGCGATCGGCATGCAGCCGCGTACCCTCGAAATCCTCGCTCCGCTCGGCGTCACGGACCGCCTTGCGGCCGCCGGCAACTGGGTCGACGGCATCACCGTTTCCAGCGAGGGGCGGGAGCGTGCCGACATCGACTTGCAAGGCCTCGCCGGCGAGACACCCTATCCGCGGATCCTGATCGTCCCAGAAGCCGAGACCGAGGCGGCCCTCGAGGCGGCCCTTGTCCGCTTGGGAGGCCGGGTCGAGCGCGGTCGGGCGCTGACCGGCTTTGACCACGCTGCGGATGGCGTGACCGCTACCGTGAACGGAGATAGCGGTGAGGAGACGATCCGGGCGCGTTGGCTTGTCGGCTGCGACGGTGCGCACAGCGTTGTTCGGCATACACTCGGTCTCGGCTTCGAGGGCGCCCAGTTTCCGGAGCGTTTCTGGCTCGCCGATGTCCAGATGAACTGGAGCCGGACGCTTGATCGCGCCCACGCGTTTTTTCACCCAGACGGCATCGCAGTCGCTTTTCCCTTTGGCAACGACCGCTGGCGGGTGATGATGGATGTTCCTGACCAGCGTGATGCTGCCGATCCGACGCTCGAGCGCCTGAGGGCAGCGTTCTCGGAGCGCGCCGGCCAGGCGGTAGCGATGGCGGACCCGCGCTGGATCGGCGCCTTCGCTGTCCATCATCGGATGGTCGAAACGTTTCGGCGCGGCCGGGTCTTCCTCGCTGGCGACGCCGCCCACATCCATAGCCCGGTCGGCGGTCAGGGGATGAACACGGGGATTCAGGACGCGCACAACCTCGCTTGGAAGCTGGCGATCGTCATCCACGGGCGTGCTACCGAGGCGCTGCTCGACACCTACGACGCCGAACGGCGGCCGGTGGCGCGGCGGCTGCTGCGCGATGTCGGCCGCGCAACGCACGTGGTGACCGGGCTCCACCCCGCGCTGCGGCTGTTCCGCGATCAGGTATTGCTCCGCCTCGTGCAACTTGGGCCGATCCGCGCCCTCATCTCGCAGCGTGTGGCGGAGTTTGACGTCTCATACGAGGAGTCGTTGTTGAGCTCCGGCCGCGGCCACCCGGCGCCCGGCCGGCGCGCCCCGTTCGTTTTCCTCACCCGGCCCGATGGCCGCAGCGCTACCATCTTCGATGTCTTCGACACGGTCGGCTTCACCGCGCTCGTCTTTGCCGGGCTGTCGGCTGGCGACGCGGCAACGGCGGCAGCGACGGTGGCCCGCGGAGCGCTCGGCGATCTCGGGTCGGTCGTCGTCGTCGCGCCAAGCGTCTCTGCCGACTGGGACGGACCCCTGCTGCTGGATCGCAGCGGCGCAGCGCACCAGCGCTATGGCGCGAGCAATGGGGCGCTTGTCCTCGTCCGGCCGGATGGCTACCTCGGCTTCCGTGGCAGGCTGGACGACGGTCCGTCTCTCATGAGGTACCTCCAGCGTGCGCACGTCGCGGCGTGACTGCGCTCGGAAGCGTCGAGGCGACAGCCGAGCGCCGGTCGCGGTGAGGATGATCAGTCGGCGAGGAAGGCGTCCACGAGCTTCGCCAACCCCTCCGCATTCCCGAGGTGGGGGAAGCTGCCGCCGCGGTCCAGCCGCCCTACTCGCCCATGGCGTAACCGCTCAGCTTGCCAGTCGGCTTCGAAGGCCAAGGAGTCGCCCTCGGTGGCGACGATCAGCGTTGGATGGTTCACGGCGTCGAGTGCCGCGAGCCCCTCGTTCCAAACTGCGATCGCGACATACGGTCGATACCAATAGGCGCCGGCTTGGAGGCGAGCAGTCCAGACCAGCCGGGTGTACTCGGGCACCAATTCGTCGGGCACACCAGCATCCTTCAAATAGGCAGCCGTCCGTGCCCAGCCTCGTCCGACGGCCTCGCCAGTGGAGTCGAAGTCGTTCGGTGCGGCGTTGCCGATGATCCGATAGCGCCGCTCCCAACTGCGGTAGATCGGCAGCCCAGCGAGCACAAGCCGCCGCACTGCGCCCGGTGATGCGGCAGCGAGCGCCACAGCCACCGCTGCTCCGCTGTGATGACCGATCACATCGACTGGCCCGAGGCCGAGCGCGTCGAGAAAGCGCGCTGTCGCTCGCGCGTAGTCGCTCATGAAGGGCGCGTCGGGAAACCCCTCGGAGTCGCCAAGCCCTGGCAGGTCGAAGGCGACCACGCGCCGTCGCGCCGCGAGATACGGGATCGCCACGAGCCATTCGGTGGATGACGCCGGACATTGCGCCAGCACCAAGAGCGGCGGGTTGCCGCTTCCTGCTTCGCGATAATGCAATTGCATCCCTTCGACTTGAACGAAGGCGCGCCGGATCGACGTCATCGGTTCCCTCCCGCTCGCTGGCAGCATACCGCCTCGTGCCTCGTTCTTGGGTTCATGGCCGTGCTTCCGAGCGGGTCCGTCGCGTGGTAGGATGCCAGCATGGACCTGCACGGGAAGGTTGGGCTGATCACGGGCGGCGGGAGCGGCGTTGGGTTGGCGATCGCGCGGCGCTGCGCCAGCCACGGCATGGCCGTCGGGCTGCTCGGTCGGCGCGCCGCTCCGCTCGAAGCGGCGGTAGCCGCGATCGAGGCTGAGGGCGGCGTTGCGATGGCGCTTCCCGCCAATGTGGCGGTGTGGGACGAGGTGGAGGCAGCGGTCGCGCGGCTCACCGGGCGCTTTGGCCGGCTCGACCTGCTCGTCAACAACGCAGGCGTCTCGGGGCGGGGCACCGTCGAGGAGACGAGCGTCGCCACTTGGCGCGAGACGATCGAGATCAACCTGATCGGCGCCTTTCACTGCGCGAAGGCGGCGATTCCCCACCTGCGAGCAGCGGGCGGCGGCTGGATCATCGGCATCTCCTCTGGGGCGGCGAAGCGTGGCTACGCCGGGCTGTCCGCGTATGCGGCAAGCAAGGCGGGGCTCGCGTTATTCGACGAATCGCTCGCGCTCGAACTCGAGGCCGACCGGATCAAGGTGAGCACGATCATCCTTGGCACCGTGATGACCGACTTCGGGACGCGCAGCCGAGAGCAGAAGCAAGCCAGCCGGGCAGCGGGCGAGAAGTTCATGGAGCCGGACGACGTCGCTGATGCTGTGGACTATCTCCTCCACCAGTCGGCCTGCGCGTGGACTCAAGAACTGAACCTCTGGCCGCGCTAGATCGGCCCGCGTGGTGGCTTGGGTTCCCCCGCAACCGCAGAGCCTCGCGCCGCGAACGGATCAATGGCCACGGCACGCCCGCTCGCGCAGCGGGAGAGGGCAAGCTGCTCAGGCGCCGGCGAGGGCGAGCCGCTCGCGCAGCGGCGGATGATCGTACAGCCAGATCTTGGCCCAGGCCGGCGGGTCGGCTTCGCTCAAGTTTTGATCGTGCAGCTTCGTCATCACCGAGACGAAGGACACTGGGTCCTGAGTTGCCTCGAGCGCGTATACATCGGCAGCGCGTTCGACGAGGCGGCTGTACCAATTCGTGAGCGGCTGGCTGACAAGCCCGTAGATGCCGAGCGCCAAGGCGACGAGTGGCAGCGCCGCCAAGTCGCTTACCCCGCTCAGTCCGAGCGCTGCGACCCCCCACTGGAGGAAGAAATTCGCCAGCCAAAGGCCGAAGAGGGTGACGATCGTCTGGACTGCGATTCCCTTGACGATGTCGCCGTGGACGTGGTGAGCGAGTTCGTGCGCCAAGACGACTTCGATCTCGGCGGGCGTGTAGTCCTTCAACATGGTGTCGCCGACGACGATACGCCGGGTGTTGCCCAGCCCCATCAGCGCGGCGTTGCCCGCCGTGGTCTTGCCACTCATCTCCATGACGTAGACACCGCGTACCCGCGTCCCTGCCTTCTCGGCGAGCGCGAGGAGGCGGCGAACCACCTCATCATCTTCAAGCGGACGCATCTTGAAGAAGAGCGGGACGATGAGCACCGGCGCGAGGTTTGCCAGCACCACCGTGAGAAAGAGCAAGAAGGCTGCGACCCCGAGCCACCAATACTCGGGTGTCCAGTGCAGCAGCGCGACGAGCGCCTCAAGGACGACGAGACCGACCACCCCGCCCAGCGCCAGTGCCTTTAGCCGATCGGCGAACCAGCCGCCGAAGGATTGGACGAGCACGCCGTAGCGCTTGGGGAGGACGTAGCCACCGTAGTAGCTGATCGGCGCAGTGAGGACGAGATAGCCGACGACCAGCAGGGAAGCGAAGACGGCCGCGCCGAGGGCGGCGGGCTCCGGCATTCGGTCGCGCAGCCAAACGGCAACCCCGCTGAATTGGACGAGGAGGAGATAGCCGAAGCCAAGCACCAGCTCGATCAGCAGAAGCCGGCGCTGGAGGGCAGCGTAGCGGCGCGCCTGCTCTTGTCGGTCGGAATCGCTCATACAACGAGTGTACGGGAGAAAAGACAACGCGAGAAGCGTGTTCGGAAAAAAAGATGTCCCGAGTGATCTCGACCCTTCGTCAGCGCCGGCCCCGCTCGCTTGCGTCGGTCTCGGCGATCACTCGCCGGCACGTGCGCTGCGCCTGCGGTCTCGCGACGACGAGCCACGCGTCGCAAGACGCGAGGCTCCCGGCTCCGGCGAGGATACTCGCCGCGCCGCCGCATCCGACGCCTCGTAGCCGTTTCCGGCCCGGGGCACAAACGACCCCGGAGGGTCGCGCGAGGCGACACCGCCATACGGCAGGTCTCCGCCCTCGGATGCGCTGGGCAGGCAAGCGGGCCTTGCGGCTCACCGCCGACGGGCACTGGCCCTGAAGGTCCAGCCCCCGCTGCCCGGTCGCGTTTCGACCGTCGCCCCTCGGGTGTCTCAACCACTCGGGACCAGTGTAGAGTATTCTGTGGACGTGGCCCGTGCAAGCAGCCAGCTATGCACGTTGCTTATCCGCGCCGCTGCTTCTATAACCAGAGCAGCGGCAGGTGCTGGGACGGCGCGGATCTCCTAGCAACCGGCGAGGGAGATGGTAGAATGCCGCGCGAGCAGCCAGCTTAGCTGGTCACTCCGGATTGTAGAGCGCGATGCCGATCAGCAGCGCCGCGCGGCCGCCGGTCGAGATCCGGCCTCGGCCGATTGACCTCAACCTTCTCCCGCCGGAGTACCGCCGGCGAACCGGGGCCGGTCTTGCGCCGGTCTTTGCCTTGGTCCTGCTCGCCCTCGTGATCGGCGCACTGGCGATCGTCCAACTGCGGTTGCGCGCCGAGGACGAATTGGCACGCTGGAACGCTCGCCTTTCGCGCGCTCAAACGACGCGCGCTGCTCTTGCGGTGGTCGAGACCACGGCTCAGGAATATCAGGGCAAAATCGCCTCGCTTCAGCAGCAGCTCGACACAATGCAGGCGGATTACCAAGACCTTGCCCAGCGGCGGGTGTCGTGGTCGCAGGTCTACCAAGCGATCCTGACCGCCGCACCGTCCGATATGGGCTTCAGCTCAATTCAGCAGCGCAACTATCAGCTGCTGCTGCAGGGCACCGGGTCGTCGGACGCCAGCATCACCGGGTTTGCCCAGAAGCTGAGCGGCTCGCCGCTTTTCTCGTCGGTCGTCATCCAAAGCATCAACGAAGCGCCACCGGGCAGCGGGCTGCCGCCGGTCGGGGCCGGTCCACCACCCGTCCTGCCGCAGCAGCCAACTCCACCGCCTCAGCCATTGCCGACCAGCACCCCGCTGCCCCCGCCGACGGTGACCGTCCTGCCGCCCATCGCGAGCCCGACGCGGCCGCCGGAGGTCAGCCCAACGCCCGTCCCCCCAGCGAGCGCCGAGTTTCGCGTCGTCGATTCCATTCGGACCACCATTCCCGGCAACGTCGATCGCTTCTCGATCATCCGTGGCAAGATCGTCGATGAGAACAACGCCCCGGTACGCGGCATCGCCGTCCGTCTGACTGGCGAGGGCATCTCGGAGGAAAAGCCGGCCACCGACGGCACCTTCGAATTTCAGGCGCCGAAGAAGGGCGTCTACACCGTGACCCTCGTCGGGGTCAAGTCCGATGCCGCGAGCGGCCTTTCGACCAACGTGCCCGGCGTCACCGGGTTCCACGTCTGGGACATTACCTTCAAGCGGCTTGGCGGCCGAGCAGGCTCTTCGCGGCCTGCGCCGCCCGAAATCGATGGCCGCCTCGTCGTGCCGGCGGCCGTCCTGCCGGACGATCCAGCACCGGCCACGAGCACCCGGCCGAACCTTGCAACCTTCACCTTCACCATCGTGATCCAGGTGCGTCCGGGCGCAGGCCAGGTTCCGGTCGTGCCCGTTAGCTCGCCGTCACCCACGACGCCCGTCACGACGACGGCCTCCTCGGCGGTAACGACGACGTCGTCGACCGCGGTCACCGTCACGGTGCCGTCCGGCGAGGCAGAGCGCCGCTTTGGAGCGCGACCGTGATCGCGCTGCTGCGCCGCCTCCGCCTGCGCCGGCTTGAGCTGGTCCTGCTGCTGCTCGCTTCTGGCGCCCTCGTGCTCGATCTCGTCCTCCTCGCCGGCTATTCCTACGCCGAAGACCAACGCGACCGTGCCCAGCGCCAGACACTCGCCGTCGAATCGTCGCTGGCGACGATGCGCCGTCCAGAGGCGCTCGAAGCTTTGAAGCGCGAGCTGGCCGAGGCCGAATCGCGCCTCGCGAACAACCCTTCGACGTTCCCAAAGGACGTCGATAACCTCGGTATCAATGCCCTGATCGCCACCGCCGCCAACCAGACGGGCGTCGAGGTCGCCAAACGCGAGACGGGAACGCAAGGTGTCGAGCGCTTCGGCAACAGCGAGTACCGCTCGGTGCGCTACAGCATTGTCGCCCGCGGTGATCTGCGCCAACTGATGCTCTTTCTCAATAAGCTGGAAACCAGCCAGTATGCCGACGCTGGTCATCAACGGGCAGAGCGCGACGTTGCAGAACAATGTCTGGACGCTCCAAATCGAGATGACCGCCTACGCGCAGAAGGAATGACGCTCCTCGCTCGCCGCCTTGTGACACTCTCGCTGGAAGGCGCGTGGCTGCGCTTGCTCGGCACGCGCGGGCGAGAGGTGGAATACTGGGCGGATATCCCCTTTGACGATGGACTGCTGAATCACGGGCAGATCGGCGACGTCCAAGCGCTTGGTGCGCTCATCGGCGAGACCTTCCGGAGCCGTGGCCTGCCGCGTTCGCGGGTCGTTGCTGCCGTGCCAGGGCTTGGGGCAGTGTCGCGCATCATCACGATCACCGCCCCCGGCGCAAGCCTCGCAGACTCGATCGAAGCTGAAGCGCGTAAAGTGCTGCCGGAGTCGCTTGTCGACTTCAACCTGTACTGGCAGGCGATTGACCCTCGCTCCAGCCCCACACCGCGGGTTTTCATCCTCGCCACCCCACGCGAGGCCGTGATGGGGATGATCGAGACCCTCCAAATCGCCGGAATCCAGCCGCTTGCAATCGATCTGAAACCGCTGGCGCTCTACCGCGCGGTCGGCGCGAAAGACGCCATCGTCGCGAACCTCGAGAGTGAGACGCTCGACATTGTTGTCGTGGCGGATGACTTGCCAGTGCTGCTGCGGACGGTCTATCTCGGGGATGGCGCAGGAGGCGAGCGACTTTCTTCTTGGCCGGCTGACCGATGAGCTCTCGCGGACGGTGCGCTACTACAACGACACGAATCGCGCGGCGGCGCTGCCGATCGCTGCTCCTGTTTTCCTTTCCGGACAGGACGTGAGCGATCCCGGTCTGATCGCCAACGTCGAGGCGCTTACTGGCCACCCGGTGCAGCCGCCGCGCCCCCCTCTCGACTATCCCCCCGATTTTCCGGTGGGAGCGCTATCTTGTCAACGTCGGGCTGGCGCTAAAGTCGCTGTGAGCGGTCCGCTCGCGGTGCTCTGGATCGGCGTCTTCGGCGCTATCGCGTTCGTCGATCTGCGGACGCGGCGCATCCCGGACGCGTTGCTGATTCCCGCCGCGCTCGCCGCGCTTGGTCTGGGCGCTGCTCAGCGGCTCGCTTCTTGCCTCGCTTGCAGCCGGCGGGAGCGGCTTTGGCCTGTTTTGGCTGCTGCGCCGGCTGAGCGAGCGCGACGGCAAGGTGGCGCTTGGCGGCGGCGACGTCAAACTGGCTGGACTGGTCGGGCTTGCCTGTGGTCCCGGCTTCCCATTGGCCTTGCTCATCGGCGCCAGCGTCGGCGCGGTCGTGGCGCTGGCGCTTCTCGCTGCCGGCCATTCGCGTCGCAGCTTCTTCCCTTACGCCCCTGCCCTCGCCGTCGGCGCCGCGGTCGCGCTCCTCTGGGGATAGCCTTCTCCCTGCAGGGCTGGTCGGCGTGCCCTCAAGGAGCCGCGGGGCGTGACCGTGACACGGCCGACCATGCCGGAATGGAGCGGTGCAGACGTAGTCGAACGTGCCCACGGCGTCGAAGGTGGCACGATACTCCTCGCCTCGGCCGATCAGCGGGCTAGCGGCTGGCCCGCTGTTCCGGAAGGACGACGTTGTGCCGTTGGGCGTCGTCGTTGTGCCACGTCACGGTCGTGCCGGGCGACACCTCGATGTGCGCCGGTATGAATCGGTCGTTCCGCATCGCGACCGTCGTCGTTCGGACGGGCGGCGCACTCACGGCATCCGCGCTGGCACGGACGTTCCAAGCCAGACCGAGGAGCGCTCCGCCAGCGCAGAGCGCGAGAAACGTGAGGGTTGCCAAGGCGCCGCAACCGACAATCGGGAGTAGCCGTGTGCTTCTCATCTCCTCACCTCGCGTGACGGTCAAGAGCCAGTGGTCCATCGAGGGCCTCACTGTGGTTCTGTCTGCGCAAGGGTAGGAAGCGGCGGTCGCACACCGATTTCGATGGGGGTCGCAATCCGGTCGCGCGAGTGTCGCAAAACGGTCTCAGGCTGCGGGAAGGCGAACAGTGAAGCAGGCGCCGTCGCCGGGGGCGCTTGTGACGGCGACCTCGCCTCCCATCGCCTCGCTCAACTCCTTGACGAGCGCGAGTCCAAGACCTGCGCCGCCGTGCTCGCGGTCGCGGGCGGCGTCGCTCCGGTAAAACCGGTCCCAGATGCGTGGCAGATCCTCGGGTGCGATCCCGTCGCCGGTATCCCGAACGGTGAGGATCACCCAGCCCGGCTCGGTGGCGGCACGGACGAGGACGATCCCGCCCGGCGGGGTATGGCGGACGGCATTGCCGATCAGGTTGTGGACGATCTGTTCGAGCCTACCGGCGTCGGCCAGCACGGGGTGGCAGGCCGGGCGGCGTCTCGCAGACGACCTCCACCCGGCCGTGTTGCCAAGCGAGCGGCGCAGCGACATGGACACAGCGGCTGAGCAGCGCGGCCGGGTCGAGCGGCTCGATGGTGAGCGGGAGCTGGCCGAGTTCGGCGCGCGCTAGAGTGAAGAGGTCGTCGATCAGGCGTCCGAGGCGGGCGGTTTCCGAGGCGAGGAGCGCGAGATCTTGCCGGAGCGCCGTCGGATCATCATGCGCAAGGGCGCTCTCGAGCGCTGCCGCCATTGTGGCGACCGGCGTGCGCAGTTCATGGGACACCGCCGCGACCAGTTCGCGCCGCTCGGTGAGCAGCCGCTGGAGGGTATCTCGCTGGCCTTCCGTTTCGCGCACGAGCCGTTCGAGCTCGTCGGCCATTGCGTTGAAGTCGGCTTGGAGCCGGCCGATCTCATCCTCGCCATCGACCGGCGTCCGGGTCTCCAGCTTCCCACTGCGTAAGGCGGCCGTGGTGTCTACGAGGTTGTCGATTCGCCGGGTTACTCGCCGCAAGACGACGTAGGAGATGGCGGCCACCGGTGGGACGATCGCGCCGAACAACAGCACGCTGACCACCCCAATCGCTAGGATGCCGGGAAGCACTTCGATGACGATCTCGGCGACGAGCGTCGTGCCATTGGTCGTGCTCAGCCGTCCCTGCGCGTCAACGATGACAAGCACCGTCGCGGTGACGAAGGCGAGGACGATCGCGACGACCAGTTGGGCGTGGGTGAGCGCCCAAAGCAGCCGCCGCGTTCGCAGCCGGTTCCAAGCGCCGATCGCCACCGCCAGCAGGCGAACGATGGCGTAGCAGATCGCCGTTGGCACGCTGGCGATCAGCCCAAAGGCGAGACCGCTCGGCAACGTCACGCTGAGGCCGGCGACGGCAATCGCACTGGCTCCGATGAGCGGCGGCAGGAGCGCCACCAGCACTAGTCCGGCACGTGTCGCCTCCTGCCGCACGCCGTGCCAGCGGCCGAGCGCCCCGACCGCCGCGCCGGCAAACCCCGCCCAGAAGATTGCCATTCCGGCGAGCGCATTGGCGCGATTCGCCCATCCTCGGCCGGGCGTCGCCGCGTCGATTGGCGTCGGCGGAAGGGCCGCCGCAAGCAGCAGCAAGAGCGTCGCGACCGCCGTCGCGACACCGGCTGCGGCGAGCGCCGGATATGGACGTGCGCTCACGGCGGGTCGCGGCGGAGCCGGTAACCGACGCCCCAGACCGTCTCGATCGCGTCGCCGTAGTCGCCCAGCTTCTTCCGCAGGCGCAGCACCGTGTTGTCGACGGCGCGGTCACCGCTGACGGACTCTTGATCCCACACCTGCTCGATGAGATAGGCGCGGCTGAAGGCGCGCCCGGGGTTGCGGAGCAGCAGGTGGAGCAGCGCGAATTCGGTTGGACTCAGATCGAGCGGCTCGCCGTCTAGGGTGGCGCGGTGTTCGGCGGGATCAAGCGCGAACGCTCCCCACCGCACCGGCCGCTCGCGGTCCGCTCGGTCGACGGCCAGCGTGCGGCGGAGCAACTGATCGCGCCGCAAGAGGGCACGCACCCGTGCCAGCAGTTCGCGCATCCCGAATGGCTTTGGCAGATAATCGTCCGCGCCGAGCTCGAGGCCGATGACACGATCGGCCTCTTCGCCGCGCGCGGTGAGCATGAGCACCGGCGTCGCCGTCGAGCGGCGGAGTTCGCGAAGCACCTCCAACCCATCCAGCTCAGGCAGCATCCAGTCGAGAATAACGAGGTCTGGCCGCTCGCGCGCTGCGACCGCGAGCGCCGTTCGGCCATCGGCTGCCTGCACGACGCGGTAGCCCGCTGCCGCTAACTCCCGTGCCACAATCCGCGCGAGGTCGCGCGCATCCTCGACGAGCAAGATCGTCGTCATCGTGAAAGGCTATCGGGCCATCCGCCGGCGTGGCAACCGGCCGCGCCCGCCGCGCGTTGGACGACGGCCCTGAACGCGCTGATGTCGTCGCGACCTCGCTGGATGTCGTCGCGGCGGCATCCCCGAGCGCAACCGGATCGGATCGTGACGCGCCAAGGAGGGGGACGGTGCCGGCAGGATAGCCACCTCAGTGCCGTCGCGTCCCTCTCACGGCGACGGCCTCGAGACGATGGCTAGCCCCAGAGCTGTTTGGTGGCGAGCTCTGCCCCCTCGGCCATTGCCCGGAACTTCGCCCACGTGATCGAGGGCACGACGTTCATCGCGCCGGCGGCGGTCGAAAAGCCGCAATCGGTGCCGGCGATGACGTTCTCGCGGCCGACGATCTTGGCGAACTGGATAATGCGCTGCGCGACGAGCTCGGGATGCTCGATGAAGTTCGTCGTCGAATCGAGAACGCCGGGGATCAGCACCTTACCGTCTGGCAGCTTCACGTCTTGCCACACCGTCCACTCGTGGGCGTGACGCGGGTTTGCCGCCTCGAACGAAATGCCGCTTGCCCGAACGCTCAGCACAATGTCGATGATGTCACGCAGCGGCACGTCGTGCGTGTGGGGGCCTTCGTAGTTGCCCCAGCAGAGATGGATGCGGATCTGCTCCTCGGGGATGTCGCGCAGGGCGTGATTGAGCGCGGCGACATTCGTTTTGGCGACCTCGCGAAACTCCTCGAACGAGAGGTCGCGCCATTTGCTGTGGCGGCCCATCGCCAGATCGGGACAGTCGATCTGGAGGACAAACCCGGCTTGGGCGATCCGGTCGTACTCCGTCTTCATCGCCTCGGCGAGCGCGAAGACGAACGCTTCATGCGTTGGGTAATACTGGTTCTCGAGGAAAACGGCGACGACACCGGGTGAGGCGGCGCTCAGAAAGGCGTCGGCCACGTCGCGGCCGGCAAGGGCAGCACGGAGATTCGCGATGTCGCGATCGACGGCTGCGGTGTCGCGGTAGGCGATCGGCCCGTCGCAGGCCGGCCGCCGGGCAACGCCTCCCCCGCCACTGCTGCGCTGAGCATACATCCGTTGCGCCCAGTCGGGGAATTCCTCGAGATCGGCCGCGCCGCCGGGAGGGCTCTTCGCCTCGCCGCCGAAGCCGGTGACGCGGTCGGCGACGTAGGTGGAGTACATGACTTTGCTCGTCTCGCCGTCGTTGACGACGCGGATGCCGGCCTCGATTTGCTTATCGACGACTTCCTGAACCCCTGCCTTGACCGCGGCCTCGAACTCCGCCTCGTCCACCGGTTCCCCGCGGTCGCGGGCATAGAGCAACTGAACGAGCGGCTGCGGTCGTGGGAGGCTGCCGGTGTGGGTGGTCAGGATGCAGTCGGTGCTGCGGCGCATCTTCGTGCTCCTTCCAGAGGTGAAAGCAATCCTACGCTAGGTCGCCTCGCCGATGCGAACCGGCGTTCAGCGCGTCGCCACCGTCATCGTCAAGATGCCGATATCCGTCTCTTCCACCGTGCCAAAGCCAGCGGCGCGGATCTCAGCTGGGAAGTCGAGATGGCAGAAGTCCTGAGCGAACGGCTCGCCGTTGTCGAAGGTGACGAACTCGAGCATCGCCTCCTGATACGGCGAGCCGTCCTTGTAGTACCGGCGGCCGAAGTCCCAGACGACAAAGATGCCGCCCGGCCGTAGCACCCGCGCCGCTTCGCGCAGCGTCTGTCGGATGATGGGAACCGGGATCTCGTGGAACAGGATGTAGGCGTGGACAATGTCGAACGTGCCATCCGGAAAGTCGAGTTGCTCGGCGAGCATCTGCCGGAAATGAACTGGTAGCCCCAGCTCGGTGGCGCGCTTGTGGGCGTAGCGCACCATCGGCGCCGCGATGTCGATCGCCCACACTTCCGCATTGGGGAAGCGCTCCTGCCATGCCGTGGCGCTCTGACCGATCGAACAGCCGAGATCAAGGATGCGCCGCACGACGCCGTCTGCCGGCGCCGGTGAGCGTTGCACCTGACTGCGCTGATTGTCGTCGTGGTTATTCGATCCGGTCGAGAAGATCTTGGTGCCATAGTGATAGATGTAACCGGCGAGCGGGTCGCGGTGGTAGCTGCCCGGCTGGATATGCGCGTCGTAGGCCTCGAAGTAGTCGGGGTAGCGGAAGGTGGGGCTCCACTGGACGCTGCCGGGCCCGCGCCGGTCGGCGGCATCCAACTCGGCGAGCAACTCGGCCTCGCGCTTGCGGTAGGTGTCCACGATGCCGCGCCACATCATCTCCTGTCCGCTCCGCCACAGGCGGTTGCGGGCGCGGTAGACCGGCAAGGGGTCGAGGACGGCGTGAGCGTCGGCGAGGCTCGCCGGCGGCCGGCCATGGGCGGCGGCGAATGCCGCGGCCGCCTGGTGGTAGCGCTGTGCCACCACCGGCTGCACCTGCCCGAGGTTGAACGCCCGCACCCCTTCGACGAAGTCGAGATAGCTCGCGTCATCGATTGCGCTGGCGGGGGTCATCGTGCCGAGGACCGGGTCCATCGCTCCCTCCTTGCTTCCCGGGCGAGAGGGCCATCATAGCGGCGGTGGGACCACCCCTCAAGCTGTCTCAGCGCGCTGGCATGCTCGCCAGCATGGCTTGATACCGCTGCTCTAGCTCGTTCTTGTGGTCCGGATGGGTAAAGAGATAGAGCCGCCCCTCGCGGATGCCATCGAAGACGCGCTCGGCCACCTGCTCGGGCGCCATGCCGCTGGCGACGGCCTGCTGCATCCATGCCATCGTCCCGTCGTCCGAGGCCGGCGGCGCAGGGTTCCGGAGCGCCGCCGGCCGGTGCTCTTCCGACGCAAGGATGTTCGTCCGCACCCAGCTAGGCAGGAGCACCGACGCCCCGACCGGTGCGTTCGCCTGCTTCAGCGACACCGCGAGATGCTCGGTCAGCCCCACGACCGCGTGCTTGGATACGAGATAGGGGCCGCTCGGATGATAGGGCAGGACGCCGGCAACGGAGGCCGTGTTCACGACGTGTCCCTCATCCTGCTGCAGGAGAATCGGGAGAAAGGCGCGCACGCCATGGATGACACCCCACAGGTTGACGCCGAGCACCCAGTGCCAGTCGGCGAGTGAGCTTTCCCAAACGGTGGTTCCCGCTCCGACACCGGCGTTGTTGAAGACGAGGTGGACCGCGCCGTATTCGTCGAGCGCCTCGCGCGCCAAACGGTCGACCGAATCGGGATCGGCGACATCGACCTGAACGGCGAGGGCGGTCGCGCCTTCGCCCTTCAGAATGCGCTCGGTCTCCTCGAGTGCAGCGAGGTCGATGTCGGCGATGACCACCGTCATGCCCTCGGCAGCAGCCTTTTCGGCGAGCGCTCGCCCGATTCCGCTGCCTGCCCCGGTGATCACCGCAACGCGGCCGGCAAATTCCCGCATGCTTTCTCCAAGCGCCGGCGAGTTTCGTGGCGCGGCCGGCGCTCGCCCAACGATAGCGGCTCCATGCTGGCCGACGCGAGGGGGAGGCTACTTTTCGACCGTGGCGACGATTGTTCGGCCCGTGCCGTCCGGCGTGGCCAGACGCGCGAGTGTCGCGGGGTTGTAGAGGCCGACCGCCAACCGATACCGGCCAGGCGCCAGACCGGCGAGCGGGATCTCGTGTCGGTCGGCAACGATCTCGTCGGGGAGCCACGCGCTTGTCGGCGCTTCGCCGGGCGGGCCGTCGTGCTGCGCTAGCGGCGCCTCCGAACTGCCGATCAGGTGGGCAAAGACGCTGTAGGCGGCGGGCGTGGCGCCGCTGCTGCGCCAATAGAGGGTCGCGATCAGCGTCTCGGCGTCGCGGTCGATCCGGCCGGCGAAGGGCCGCTCGGCGCCGTTCACGCGCTGGGCGAGCGTGTAGCCGACGAGCGTCGGGCCGCCGGCATAGCTTCCCTCAATCCGCTGCGCGGCAGCGGGCAGCTCGTAGCGGACCTCCCGGCCGCGCACCACGATGCGGCCCAGCGTCAGCGCGTCGCTGGCGAGGAAGGGGAGCGGCCCGGCGACCGGCGTCGGCTTGCCGTCCAGCCGCAGCTGCAGGCGTGCCTGATATTCGCCGGGCGGCAGCGCAGCCGGCAGCGGCAACTGGGCTTGGATCGCCCGCAGGTCGCTCCCTGCCGGAATCGGAATGCTCCAGCTCGCTGCGCTGCCTGCCAGTTCGACGATCGCCTCCGCCGCCGGCCGCTCCCCGGCCCAAAAGGCGGTGAGCCGCAATGCCTCGCCGATCGTCACCTCGCCCGGGCCAAGGGCGCTGCTCAGCAACTCCACTGGACCGAAACGGCCCCCGGGTCCGGGCGGAACGGCGCTCGCTCGCCAGCCGCCGGCTGGTGGCCGCAGCGCGTACTCGCCGACGCGGGCCTCGGCTTGCGGCGCGAGAGAGCCCGCGCTGCGGAGCGGCAGCAGCCCGCCCGTCTCCGCCTCATAGGCCGTCAGGACGAGCTGATAGCGGCCGGGCGGCGTACCTGGCAGGATTGGGATATACCATTCTTGGCGGTAGATCGCCCCCGGTCGCCACTCGACGATCGGGTAGAACGGGTTCGGCGCAAGGTCGAACTGCCCCCAAACCGTCCGCTCCGAGTCGACGAGTTTCGTCGAAATGCGCACATCGCGATCCAGCTTCTCGCCGGCGCGCCAATAGAGCGTCAGCTTGATCGTGCAGAGCGCTGGCACCGCCGTGCAGCGTGGCGTCAGCGCGTCGCCCGCCCAATCGGCGAGGTCGTAGCCGACCAGCGCGAAGCGACCGTCGACGTCGATCGAAGCGAATTGGCTCGGCTTCGGCTCCCAGCGTCCCGGTGGAGCGGGAAGCCAGAGCGAGACGAGCACATCCTTAAACCCGCGCTCGTCCACCTTCGTCGCGTTGCGGACGAGCCAATAGGTCAGATCATCGACGTCCTCGCGGACATACTGACTGAGAACGACCCAATAGCGCCGGTGGCCGGCGGTCCGCGCTTGCAGCGCTTGGTCAATCTGCTCGCGGCCGCGCCCCAGAATGTCGATCGTCTCGGCGTGGCGATACGGCTTGGTTGCGTAGTAGTCGTAGGCGATCCGCCCGTCGGGCGAGAGGAAAAGAAGGAGGTCTCCCTCTTCGAGGCGCCCCTCGATGAACTGGGTCGCTGGCCGCCAAGCCGCTTTCAGGACGATCCCCTGAACGTGGGTGTCGTACCACGGCGGTGCGTTGAAGGCGAGCCAGAGCACAAGCGGCGCAAGCGCGAGCGGCCGCCAGAACGATGCGAGCACGACGGCGCTGCCAGCGGTCGCGATGAAGACCGCCGGCAAGAGCGGGCTCATGTAGCGCTCGAGAAAGATCGGCATGCGGCTGAACAGGATGGCAGCAAGCACGGCCGGGACGAGGAAGTAGGCGACGAGAAAGGCAAGCCGCCGCCGATAGGTGGCGTCGCGGCGACCAAAGGGCAACACCCCGACGGCCGCCAGCCCGCCAAAGACGAGCCAAGCTGTTCGGTGGTCGATCTCCGGCATGATCGTCCCGAAGCCGCGCAAGAGCAGCCGGATTAGGTCGTGAAAGGCCGGTGCGCCGTAGTAGCTCCCGACTGGCGGACGCGGCAGGGTCAGCGCCCAGATCTGCCAAGCTGCGAGTGGCAGGTAGGGCAAAGTCAGCAGTGCGAAGGCAATCCCAAACCCCTTCCAACCGTGTCGGTGCGCGAGGGGGCGCGAGATCGCATAGAAGAAAGCGGCGGGGATCAGCAGTGCGCCGAAGACATGGGTATACATCGCGAGGCTGGTCGTGACCAAAAAGGCGAGCCAAAGCAGAGGGCGGTTGTCGTCGAAGGCGCGCACGAGCAGGTAGCCGGAGAGTGCGCTCAGGAGGACGAGGATGGCATACATCTTCGTCTCTTGGCTGTAGAAGATGAGGAACGACGAGGCCGTAGCGAGCGCTGCCACCGCTAGGCCGAGCCGCCGCCCTCCGAGGCGCGTACCGAGCGCACCGAACACCGCCACTGCCAGCACGCTCGCAATCAGCGACAGATACCGCACCGCCAATTCGCTCGTGCCGGTGAGGGTCATCCAGCCGCGCAGGATGATGAAATAGAGCGGGCCGTTCTCGCCGACCGAGGTGAGCCGTCCCACCAGTTCCGAAATCGGCGCGGAGGCGAGCCGCAGCGCGTCCGCTTCGTCCAGCCAAAGGCTTTCGTAAGCGAGGTTGTGAATCCGCAGGGCAAACGCGGCGAGGCAGAGCGCCGCCAGTCCCCACCGAGCGAGGGTCATTGAATGCCGTCCAGCGGACCGAGGTCGAGGAAATCGCCCGGCGCGTCCCGGCGCGGGAGGCGGGCCCCCGTCGACGCATCGTAAAAGCCGACGACGAGCCGCGCCCCCGCCCTCGGCGGCGCTGGAACGGGCACCTCGCGGCGGTCGATGACGCGCTCGCCCACCTCCCAGCGGGAGGTCGGATAGGCGTTTTCGACCGGCTGGCCATCGTTCTGGCTGAGCAGTCGGCCGTCCGGGCCGAGGACGTGGACGAACATCGTATAGTCGCGCTCAATGGGCCGAATCGCCTCCAACCAGAGCGAGACGTGCCAAGCCGGCGGGCGGGTGTCGCCGGGTGGGAAGCGGCGCGCCGGCACGATCGTCGCGCCGTCGAGGCGGATCAGCCCGTCGAAGTCGGCCCGCACGTTGACCGCCGGCGGGTCGCTCCCCGGCGGGTCGGCCAGCTTTGTCCAGCCGATGACTGGGCTGGTGCCAATCTCGCGTCCGCCAGCGCGTGCCGCCAGCCGCTCACCAGTCCGGTACTCGTACACCCCCACCTCGACCCGCAAGAGCACTGGCCCTTCCGTGAGGTACTCGATGAACACGGGGACAACATCCTGATACACCTCGCCCAGCTTCCAGTCGCGCGTTGGCCGCAGCCCGAGCCCCGGGTAGGTGTCGTACCAGCCGACTTTGCGGTTGTCGCGGGCAAACAGGTGGACGAAGACACTGTAGTTGCGATCCAGTGGCCGCAGGGCCTGCCACGTGAGTCGCACCGGCACGCGGTCGGTGTGGCGGTAGGGGCCGGGCGGGACCTCCGCTGCCACCAGCCGGATTGAGTCGCCAAAGTCGATATCGAGGCGGGGCATCGTTGCGTCGATGGTGGCGAGGGGCGGCGGCGCCGTATAGGCCGGCACGATGAAGCGGAACGGCAGCCCTGCCGCGACGAGCGCGAGCACACCAGCGAGTGCGCCCGCCGCGCGTCCACCGAGCCGCTGTGGCAGCGGCCCGACTAGCCCGAGCGCCAACAGCAGCGCAATGCCCGCCATCGCCGGGTAGAGCAGTCGTCCTTGGGAGGCGAGCGTCGTCTGCGACCAGCGCAGCAGCCCGGCGGCGACGATCGCCGTCCACGCGAGCACGATCAGCGTAGTGCTGGCGTCGAGCGGACCGGGATAGCGATGCACACTGCGGGCGCGCCACCACCGCATGCCCACCACGGCCAGCCCGGCGAGCGCGAGCAGCGACACGAGGTCGTAAAACAGGTAGGTCGGCCGGTCGGCGAGGATGTTTACCCCACCGAAGAGCGCCCAGAAGGAAATTCGAAACCCCTCGAACTCGTTGACGATCAGCTCCCAGATCGGTGGCGGTGGGTTCCGAGTGTTGACGATCTTGAGGAAGATCGAGAGCCCAGTTGGATCGCCATAAAGAATCTGATTGCGAACGTACCACCAGCCGGCGAGGATCGCCGCCAACCCGAAGGCGAGGGCGCCGTGGGCAGCGAGCCAGCCGAAGGCGCGACGCCGCCAAGCCGCCCAGAGGAGCGCCAGCCCGGCGAGCGGCAGCAGCCCGAGCCCCGTTAGCTTCGTCAAGGCTGCCAGACCAAGCACGATACCGAGTAGGACGCTGTTTCGCAGCGACGGGGCAACGACGGCGGCGCGGATGCGTTCCACACCGAGCAGGCCGAGCAGCGTCATCAGGTTGTCGTTGTTGACGGCGGCGCTGATAAAGAGGAATTCCGGATTGAAGGCAGTGACCGCCGCCGCCCCAAGCGCGACGGCAGGCGCTCCCGGGGCGCAGAGCAGCGCCAAGCGATGGACGAGCCAAACGCTCGCTGCGCCCATCAGAAGCGATGCAAACCGGATGATGGTGACGGCGAGCCCCGCGCCGTGCCATCGGTCGTTTGGCTGATGGATGGCAAGGTTCTTATTGCCAGGCGTGAGCGGCACGCCGACCATCGCGTGGGGGTTCGGCTCGATGCCGCTACCGGGCGGACCGGTGTCGGCCCAGAAAGTGAGCGCCGCGCCGAGCGCGTAGTACAGCGGCGGCTGGCCGCCCTCTTGCCGGGCGAGGTTGTCCTCCGGACGCGGCTGCTGGACCGGCAGCCCCATCCCACGCTGGAGGAACTGGACAAAGGGGTAATGCCAAATCTCGTCCGATGCCTCGAAGGGCGGCGTGGCCAGCAGGTACATCACCCCGATGACCACAAAGAGGCCGAGGAGCAGGCGCAGCCCCGGCGGCGTGAAGTTCAACGGCGGAGCCTCGCGCTCCTGCTCCCGAGGAAGCGCCGCCGGCACGCTGCGGGCGCGAAGGACAGTCATTACCGGGATGCTAGCGGTTTGGCAGAGCAGGTTGGAGCGATTGGCCTGCCGGCCGGCTACACCTCATGCAGCTCGATCTTGCGGGCGATGGCCTCGCCCATCTCACGGGTGCCAGCGTGGCCGCCGAGGTCGTAGGTAACCGTCTTGCCTTCGGCGATAACCGCGCGCACAGCAGCCGTGATCCGCCGGCTGGCCTCTTCCTCGCCGAGATGGTTCAGCATCATCGCCGCCGAGAGGATAAGCGCCGTCGGGTTCACCTTGTTCATGCCGACGTACTTCGGGGCGGTGCCGTGGACGGCCTCAAAGACGGCGCAAGTGCTGCCGAAGTTGCCCGAGGGCATCACTCCGAGCCCGCCAACCAGCCCGGCGCACAGGTCCGAGAGGATGTCGCCATACAAGTTTGGGCAGACGAGCACGTCGTACTGCTCGGGTTTCTGGACGAGTTGCATCGACATGTTGTCGACGATGCGATCTTCGAACCGGATATCCGGGTACTCTGACGCGATCTCCTTGGCAACGCGCAGAAAGAGCCCGTCGGTGAACTTCATGATATTCGCCTTGTGGACGGCAGTGACCATACGGCGGCCTTCGCGCCGGGCATACTCGAAGGCAAAACGGACGATCCGTTCTGAGCCGCGCCGCGTGATGATCTTGATGCTTTCGGCGGCGTCTTCGCCGACCATGTGCTCGATGCCAGCGTAGAGGTCTTCGGTGTTCTCGCGAATGACGACGAGGTCAATATCCTCGTACCGGCTGCGTGCTCCTTCCAAGCTGAGCGCTGGACGGACGTTGGCGTATAGGTCGAGTTCCTTGCGGATCGCGACGTTCACCGAGCGAAAGCCCGAGCCGACCGGGGTGGTAAGCGGGCCTTTGAGAGCGACCTTGTTGCGACGAATCGATTCGAGGGTGTCAAAGGGCAGCGGATTTCCGACGCGCAGGAGCGCTGCCTCGCCGGCGAGCCGCTCCTCCCAAATGATGTCGACGCCAGTTGCCTCGACAACGCGCCGGGCGGCGGCAACGACGTCTGGGCCGGTGCCATCCCCGGGAATGAGCGTGACGGTAGTGGCCATCTCTTTCTCCCTTGATTTCATACGGTATCATCGGCAAGGGGCCGGTACCAGGAGGACGGATGCCAGTTATCGATGATCGAGTCTGGACGGTGCGCTTCCGCCGCGAGGTGGCCGACCTCCTCCGTCAGCGCGCCGCCGAGGATGGCAAGACAGTCCAGCAGGTGATCGTCGCCGCCGTCGAGCGCTGGCTTGGCTTTGAGGCGCCCGGTCCGGCGGCGCCGGCTGCGCCGCGCGAGCAGGACACCTACCAGTACGGCGGCGGCGCACCCTCCGCCTCGCCTCGCCGTCAATCCTAACCTCTGAGCTTCGTCTCAAAAAACGTGACCGCCCGCTCCCAGGCCTCTCGTGCGCCGGCTTCGTTGTACTCGACGTTCGCCTCGTTGAGAAAGCCGCGCTCGACACCCTTGACAATCACGGGGGTAAACGACACGCCGGCCCGCCGCGTCGCCTCCTCGAGAGCTGGAAGCGCGGCGATCTGTCGGCGATCGTACTCGGCGTAGATGCCGAGAACCGCCGCCTTGATCTGCGCCAGCCGTGACGCAGCGGGCGGGTCGCCGCCGACAACGACCGCTGCCCGAATCTGCGAAAGTCCGGCGGCGGCGACCCAAGCAACGGTCCCGCCGTAGTCCAGCCCGAAGAGGCCGAGCGCCCCTTTGTCGACGAAGTCGAGCCCTTCGAGGTAGTGCACCGCCGCCGCGACATCTCCGGCGGCACGGTCGGGCGTAATCCGGTTGAGCAAGGCCGTCAGCGCGGTCAAGTCGCCGGCATTGTCGGTGCCGCCGCTGCGCGAGAGGAAGTCGATGGCGAGTGTCAGATACCCGCCCTTGGCAAGCCGGCGCGCCATCTCCTTGGCGTAGGGGCTGAGGCCGCGTCCATCCGGGAGCAAAAGGATGGTTGGAAACGGCCCGCGGCCGCGCGGGCGGGCGCGGTAGGCGAGAATGCGATCGCGCTCGGCGGCGAAGTCGACCGCCCCGGCGTCGATAGCAGGGTCGTTCGGGCTGACCGTTGCGCCGGGGCCGGGAACGGGCGTTCGTGCGGCGCTCGTTGCGCCTTGCCGGATGCTGAAGCAGCCCGCCCCGGCGATCACGAGGGCGCTGGAGAGCAACCACCGGCGCGAGACGGGGCGAATCACCGCCGACCGAACGGCCACCACGACCGCGGCTTTGGCTCCCAATAGAGCCGGCCGCCGTGATACTGGCCGGCGCACGACATGACGCTCTCGCGCACCGACAGCTTTTCCTTGCCGAGCGTGAGCGCCGGGTTGCCGCACAGGCCGCGCTCCTCGTCCGCCGGCTCATACCATTTGCAGGTGCCGCAGCGCTTGTCGGGCTTCGTCATGCTGTCGCGCCGGCTGGGGCGCCTCGCTCGAACGGATAGCCCTTCTCCAGCCACTCTTCCACGGTGCCGACGAAGGCAACCGCCCGCACGGGCAGCCGCTTGCGGACGAGTTGAACCGCGCGGGCGCTCGTCTCTTCGTTCGGACAATCGCAGTAATAAATGAGCGTCTTGCGAGGCGGCGCCGTCTCGGCGTGCTTGACAACGTCCTTCAGGTCGAGCCGCACTGCGCCGGGAAGATGGAACTGCTCGTAAAAGAACGGCGAGCGGAGATCGACGAAGATGGCTTCGCCGCGATCGAGCAGTGCCTTGGCGTCTTCCTGCGAGATCCGTTCGGCCTCGCGGTAGTCAACCTTCTGCTTCACTACCATCGGGTCTCCTCGCGCAGCGGACGGAGCCGTCCGCCGGGGTTCGATCGAACTGTAGCATGGCCTGCGGGACGATGACGTGATGCCGCCCGGATCGTCTTTGGGATATGATCCGCCGGTCTGCTGCAGCGGAGCGCGCCCCGTTTGGCTGGCGAGCCGAGACGGTGGCTCCTCAATCAAGCGGGGGATAGAAACAATCGGCCGATGCGGGTTTCCGAGCTAGGCGAATTCGGCCTGATCGACCGACTTGCCGCCCGACTCTCTCCCTGTCCCGCGCCGGATTTGCTTGTTGGGATCGGTGATGACGCTGCTGTTTGGCGCAGCGGCCGGGCCCTGACGATCGCCACTACCGACACCATGGTCGAGGGGATCCATTTTCTCGCTGAGGAGGCCGACCCGGCCGCTGTCGGCTGGAAAGCGGCCGCCTCCAACCTGAGCGACATCAACGCGATGGGTGGCACCCCCCGCTACGCGCTCGTGACGCTCGGCCTGCCCGCGGAGACTCCCGTCGCGTGGGTGGACGGGCTCTACGCCGGGCTCGGCGCGTTTGCGGAGGCGGGCGTGGCGATCGCAGGTGGCGATATCGTCCGCTCGCCTGTCCGTTTTGTTACGGTGGCGCTCGCTGGCGACGCTCCGGCGCGGCGCGACTGGCGGCGGTCGCTGCTCCTGCGCTCAGCCGCCCAGCCGGGCGACGTCGTCGCGGTGAGCGGTACCCTCGGCGGACCGGCAGGAGGGCTGTTGATTCGGCTTCGCAAGCGCGACGCGCCGCCGGCGACGCGCGCGGCATTGCTCGATGCTCACGACCGGCCCCGGCCGCCGCTCGGGCTCGGCGTCCGGCTTGTCGCGCTTGGTGTCCGCTGTGGGATGGATCTCAGCGACGGGCTGGCGGGTGACCTTCCCAAGCTGTGCGCCGCCTCCGGTGTCGGCGCGGAAATCGAGCTGGGGCGACTGCCCGTCCACCCGGCGCTGCGCGACGCGTGGCCAGAGGATGCGCTGACGATCGCTGCCAGTGGCGGCGAAGAGTACGAATTGCTCGTGAGTTGCCGGCCGGCGGTTTGGCGGCGGATCGAGGCAGCGGGGTTGCCGCTCACCGCGATCGGCCGGATCGTCGCCGAGCCGGGCGTCCGCTTTCTGGGCGCGACGGAGCCTCTCGTCGGCTGGGATCATCTCGCCGGAGCTGGCGCGTGATCCGTCGCGAGACGCACAGCCCCGACGAGACGCGCTTGATCGGTCGGGCGCTCGGTGCGGCAGCCGAGCCGGGGGCAGTGCTGCTGCTGCGTGGCGACCTTGGCAGCGGCAAGACGACGCTGGCGCAGGGGATCGGCGAGGCACTTGGCGCGTTCGAGGTGAACAGCCCCACCTTCATCCTCGTCGCCGAGCACCGCGGCCGGATCCCGCTCTTTCACGTCGACCTCTATCGCCTCGGTGACGTCGACGATATCAGCGACCTTGCGCTCGACGAGGTGATCGGCCGCATCGGCGTCGTCGTCGTGGAGTGGCCGGAACGCTACCATGGCGAGTGGCCGGAGGACCGGCTGGAGATCGCGTTGGCGGGCGAGGGCGAGACGCGAACACTCACCTTTACCCCAACTGGGCCGCGTCACCGTGCCCTGCTTCGGCGCGCCGGGATCGCGCCGTGATCCTTGCGATCGATAGTGCAAGCGACCTGACAGGGCTGGCGCTGTGGGAGGAGGGCCTGCTCGCTGAAGCCGTCTGGCGCTCCGAGCGTCGGCAGACGGCGGAGCTGTTGCCCCGACTGATCCGGCTGCTCGCCGATGCTGGCCGCTCGCTCGACGACGCGCGCGGGCTGGTGGTCGTCACCGGCCCCGGCAGCTTCAATGGGATTCGCGTTGGGATTGCCACCGCCCAGGCGTTTGCGCTGGCGCGCCGACTGCCCCTTGTCGGCGTCTCGCTCTTGGAGGGGATGGCGTGGCCGTATCGGGCGCTTGGCCGGGTCGGCGTGGTGCTGCGCGCCGGCCGCGATCATGCTGTGGCGGTCTTCGAAGCAAAAGGGACTGGAATCGCGACCGTCCTAGCCCCGACAATCGTGTCGACCGCGCAAACGGCCGGCATCATGGCGGGTTGCCGGCTTGTCGTGAGTGCGGCGGGTGAGCTGGACGAGGTGGAGATTCCGATGATCGTCGGCCTCGCGGCGCAGCCGCGTCCGGGGGTGATCGCCGAGCTTGGGGCCGAGCGACTGCGCACCGGCTCGACGGAGCCGGTCGAGCCACTCTACCTGCGGGCTCCTCACATTACGCCGCCGAAGGCGAAAGCATGACCGTCGCGTCACTGTCCAGAAGGAGCACGATGATCCAGGCGTTCGGCCTTCTTTTCGTCGGAATTTGCCTCTCGGTCGTCGGCGAGTTGCTGCTCAAGCATGGGGTCAACAACGTTGGCCGCACCCTCGAGCTGTGGCCACTCCCTGAGCTCGTCGGCACTCTCTGGAGCGTTTTCACCAACTGGTATGTCTTGGCAGGCTTCGCCTGTGTCTTCAGCGCCTCAATCTTCTGGCTCGCCGTGCTGTCGCGCGCCGAGATCTCCCTCGTCTACCCGATGCTCAGCATTTCCTACGTCGTCGTCGTCATCCTTTCCTATTTCATCTTTCGCGAGAATGTGACCCTGCTTCGGCTGGCGGGCTGTTGCGTCATCATCGGTGGAGTCGCGTTGGTTGGGCTAAGCTATCGCAGCTAATCCTTGCCCGGGGGAGTGCGCGATGGTGAAGTTGACCCTGATGTACCGCGCCAAAGAAGACGGCCAGTTCTTCAACGAAGACCATTACCACAAAGTCCACGTCGCCGAGGCGCTCAAATTCGTCGGCAAGTATGGCTGCAAGAAGCTGGTGCTGGGCCGCGTCATCGAGGACATTCCGGAGCGTGCTGGCGCAAAGCCCCCGTTCTACCGAATGACCGAGCTGTACTTCGACACGCTAGAGGACGCCCGCCGCTGCGTGTTCTCCCCCGAGATGCTCGCCCTCAACCCGGATGGCCGGAACTATCACAACACCAAGGGCGAGTCCTTCTTCAACGAGATCGAAGAATACTCGTTCGACGAGAGCGGCCGCTTCGTGGAAGCGACCGGCGAATGGGCGGACTATTTCAACAGCCGCCGCGCCTATTTCCGAGGGGAGTAAGCGCCTCGACATCGCCGCGCCGGGGCGCCGATCCCCGGAATAGCCGTCTCTGCGGGCACGCCTCAAGCCGCCGCAAGCAGCGTCGAGACAAGCATCTCGCGGGCAGCGGCGGCGTCGGCAGGGGTGAAACCGAGCCTGGCGCCGAAGCGGCCGGCGAACAGGTCGGGCGGCACGGGCACGACGATGTCTGCATCGGCGATCGCGCCGGCGGCTTCGGCGAAGGTGTCTGGGCGGGCGACGATGGCGAAGGCACGCACGATCTCCTCCGGCAAGAGCGCCGCCGCGCCGGAAAGATCTCCGGCGTCGCACCGTTCGCTGAAGCGTGCTGCCAACGCATCGCCCGCCGCTTCGGCGAGCCGTGGCCGGAAGCGCGGCAAGCTGAGCGCAGCGGCGATTTCGGCACGCGCCCGGCGGGAGGCCGTCGCTTCATCATCGTCGACCGAGGCGATCATCCCGAGGATGATCGGGAAGCTGCCGCGCTGGCGGCGCTCGCGCACCAATTGGGCGCGCGCCGCGAGGGTGGGTAACGGCGTGATCACCTGGACGGCAAGCCCGTCGGCGATTTCCGCTGCGAGGCGGGTCATTGCCGGGCCGTGCGCTCCGAGCAGCACCGGCAGTGCTGCCTCGTCGAGCCCGAAGCCGAGCGCGGAAACCTGCTGATACGGGCCTTGGTACGACACTGGGGCTCCGGCTGGCGCCCGCAGCAGCGCTGTGACCGCAGCATGAAAGTCGCGCAAGCGAGCGAGCGGCGGCGCGAACGGGACATTGTGGACGGTTGGGTTGAGGTAGTCGTTCCCTGCGCCGAGACCGAGCAGAAAGCGGCCGGGCGCGTAGGCGGCGAGAGCGGCGGCGGCGGCCGCGGTCTGCGCAGCCGAGCGAGTAGGCAGGGCGACGACGATGCCGACGTGGGCGGTCTCGGTGGCAGCAAGCGCTAGCGCCGCGTCGACGAAGCAATCGCTACCGGCAAGGTCGGCCGGCCAGAGCCCAGCGAGCCCGGCCCGTTCTGCCGCCCGGCTCAGCTCCTGCCATTCGCGCCCCGAGCGGGCGAGTGCCCGCGATAACCCGACTCGCGCCATCCGGCTCCTCCGCGTTGGCAGCGTAGCGGCGGCAGTTTGCGCCGGTCAAACGGCGCGGGCATAGTGCATCCCGCCCAAGTGGCGGACGGTTCCCTTCAGCTCGAGCATCACGAGGGTGGCGCTGACGCTCGCGGCGGGCAGGTCAGCCAACCGGCACAGGTCGTCGATGTGGATTGGCTCGGCGGAGAGGTGCGGTAGCAGCGCTGCCTCGACCGGATCGTCGGGCAGCACGTCCTGCAAATCGAAGCGGCCTTGGATCGCGACAACCTCGTCGACGAGGTCCTCCACCGAGGTGACGAGCTTGGCGAGGCCGCGCTTGATGAATTGATTCGGTCCATCGGAGAGCGGCGAAAGGATACTGCCCGGGACCGCGAAGGTCTCGCGATTTTGATTCAGAGCGTAGGCGAGCGTGAGCAGCGCCCCGCTTTTGCGGTCGCCCTCGACGACGAGCACGCCGCGGCTGAGACCGCTGATGATCCGGTTGCGTTGGGGAAAATTCGTCGCTGCCGGCTTGGTCCCGAGCGGGTATTCGCTGACGAGCGCGCCCTGTTCGGCCACGCGCGCCGCCAGCTTGGCATTCTCAGCCGGGTAGACGATGTCCAACCCTGAGCCGAGGACGGCGAGCGTTCGGCCGCCGGCCTCAAGGCACGCGAGGGTGGGCGATGGTGTCGATGCCCGCGCGCCAAGCCGCTGACGACGGTGTAGCCCGTGCTGGGCGAGGTCGCGGGCGAACTGAGCGGCGGTCTGCCGGCCATACGCCGGTCGCCCGGCGCGTACCGACCACGGCGATGGCGCGGCTGTCCTCCTCGCGGGAGCGTCCCCGCGCACGAAGAGAAGGGGTGGGGCAGCGTCGATCTCGCGCAGCAGCCGAGGATAGGCTGGATCATTCCAACGAAGTGCCCCGCACGCCGGGCGCGGTGCAGCCGATTCCAGCTCACGTTCGGGGGTCGACCGTCGCCTTGGTCGTCGCGATCGCCTCGCGGGGTGCGTTCGTCGATGCCGGCAGCGGCCAGCGCACTGGCGCTTGCCCGCCCAAGCGAGGCCGAGGTCGCCGAAGGCGCTCTCCAAGCGGCGAAACTTCGACGGACCGATGCCTGGCACGCGCAGCAGCGCGATGCGATAGGCGAGATCGTCGCTCATCCCCGCCCTCGTGAGAGCCGATCGCCGTGGCCTCAGGCGCCGGGGAGCGCGTGGGCCGATCTGGATATCGTCGATCACTGCCGAAATGCCGGGCAGGGTGCGGACGATTCTCGACAGCAGCGTCGCGGATCTCGGGGCTAGGCACGGTGCCGAGCAGCCGAATGCGGTCCTCCACGGCGTTGATCTCGATTCGGTGGCCGGCGGTGCGCGGGGTCGTGCGCGAGCGGCCTGATTGATCCGCCAGATGATGCCAACATCACGGCTGGTGTTCAGGTGGCTGGGCACGCGATAACGGTGCGGCTCCGGCAGCATCTCGGCCTTCTCCTGGCGAGCGATCCCGGCTGATTGTAGCCGGACGTCGGCCGCCGCTCTCCGAGCACCGCGGCCAGAATCGCGACCGCAATCAGGACATAGAGCAGCATCCCCACCGGCAAGCCGGCGCGATCGGCGACGGGCGCCTACGGCGAGCGGCGCCGCGAGCGCTGCGGTATCGATGTAGGAAATCACGGTCGTCACCGCTCCCGCTTGTCCTGGCCGCAACGTCAGGGCGCGGGCGCTGAGCAGCGTGGAGAGCGCCGTGCCTGCCGCGCCGGCGAGGAGCGCCCCCACGACGATCGCTGGCGGAGTCGGAGCGAGGACGAGCGCCGCAATGCCGAGCGCGGCGGCTGCGGCGAGCAGCGGAAGGGGCCAAGCGCCGAGTCGTGCGATCCGCGGCACGGCTAGGCTGCCGGCGATGGGCGAGGTGACCAGCACGCCAGTGAGCAGCGCCGCAAGCGCGGCATCGAGCCCGGCTTCCTGCTCGTAGTCGAGCAGCAGGAAGCCGACGAACGGCTCGTCGAGGGTGGTGGAGAGCGTCAGAATGAGCGCCAAGCGCAGCACCCGGCCATCCCTCAGCACCGAGAGCAGGCTACTGAGCGGTGGTCGCCGCTCCTCGTCGGCGTGGCGGTGAGGCGGCAGCGGGCCGAGCGAAAGGAAGACAACGGCATAGGCAAGCATCGTCGCTGCGCCGATGACGAACAGCATCCGCCACGAGACGCCGAGTGCGACGGCGGCGGCGATGGCAACCGGTGAGAGGATGTCGCCCAGTGAGCCGAGGACATAGGCCCGCGCCAGCAGCGGTTCCACGCGGTCGGGAAAGCGCTCCGACATCTCGATGGTGGCCGGATGAATGAACGAATCGCTCGCCATCCCCCAGAGTAGGCCGCCGGCGACGAGGACGCCCAGACCATCGCCGAAGGCAAACAGGAGGAGCGCTCCAGCGTAGGCGAGCGCTCCACCAGTCAGCAGCCAACGACGATCCAGGTAGTCGGCAGCGAGGCTGCCAATCGGCACGCCAACGAGGCCGCCCAGGGAGAGCGAGGCGAGAACGAGGCCCGCCTCGGCGTAGCGCAGGCCGAGATCGTGCTGAATCGCCGGCAACAGGCCGGCCGGAAAGAAGCTGAGCCACTCATCGAGGAAGTGGACGAGCAGGAGCGCCGCGAGCAGCCGGCTGGGCAGCCGGGCGAGCAGGCGGCCGAGGGCGGCGAGTGACGATCAGTTCGGTCCGCGAGGCATCCTTCACTCCTCCAAGGTACTCCGGCTCGGTGGTGCGAGCCGCCAAAGCGTTATCTGCGCTGCGCCTCCGCCGCCCCTGCACTGGCGGGTCGGCCGCGACCGCCGGCGTGGCGAGCGCTCAGCGTGCCGCGTCGCGCCATCGCTGAAGGGCACGCTCGTGGGTCTGGAAGGCGACCGGTGGCAGGGCGTCGGGGGGAAAGACGGCGACCTCGGCGGCGTCGTCGCCGGCTTGGAGAGCGCCGCCGCAGGCGACCGCGCGGTAGAAGATCACGAGCCCGTGCTTGTTCGGCTCGAAGAATGACTGGGCGTCCACCACCCCGCGCAGCTCGATCTCGAGGCCGGTCTCCTCACGCACTTCGCGCCGGGCTGCCTCCTCAACGTCCTCCTCCCAATCGACGTACCCGCCCGGCAGTGCCCAGCGGCCAAGCCCCGGCTCGTTCGCCCGTTTCACGAGCACGATTCCGCCGGCGTACTCCACGATGCAGACGGCGACCGGCGCTTGATTGCGGTAGTGGACGCGTCCGCAGCGCGTGCAGACCGGTCGGGGCTTGCCTTCGATACGGCGCTCTTCCAACGGTGCGCCGCAGCTTGTGCAGAACCTCACGCGCCGAACCGGCCGAGTTGCGCTCCGCCAAGGAGATGGTAGTGCAGATGAAAGATCGTTTGTCCTGCATGCGGCCCGTTGTTGACGACGAGCCGATAGCCGGAGTCGGCGATCCCTTCCTGCCGGGCGATCGTGTTTGCAGCCTCGTGGATAGCGCCGAGGAGGGCGCTGTGCTCGGTGGTAAGGGCGCTCAACCCGCTCAGGTGCTCGCGCGGGACGATCAAGATGTGTACCGGCGCTTGGGGAGCGATATCGTGAAAGGCCACAACGTCGCTGTCCTGATAGGCTATTCGCGCCGGGATGCCGCCGGCGACGATCTTGCAGAAGAGACAGTCCACCCTACCCTCCGCCGATCATCCGGACGACCTCGATCGTCGCGCCGTCGGCAATCACCGTCGTGTCGAAGCAGTTGCGGTCGACGATCTCCCCCGACAGTTCGACCGCCACAATCCGCGGATCCACCTTCAGCGATTCGAGCAGCGCCGCGACGGTCATCCCAGCCGGGATTTCGCGCGGCTGGCCGTTCAACTGTACGCGAATCATGCCCGTTCCTCCAAAGGCGCGCACGATCTGAGCAGCCGCGGTGCGCCGGTCGGCAGCGCCAAGCACTGCCGAGATCACGGCGACGCCGTCCGCCCCGGCGGCGCGGACGGTGGCAGCGCGCTCGGCGGTGATGCCGCCGATGGCGATGATTGGCTTGGCGGTCGCCGCGCGGATGGCGTGGATCAGCGCGAGGCCGCTTCCGGCGCGGCCGGGATGGGAGCGGCTGGGAAAGATTGTCCCGACGACAAAGAAATCGGCCTCGTCGATCTCGCCAACGGCGTGGATCGAGCGGCCGACAAGCAGCGACGGCGCGATGCGCCGAACAGCGTCGACCGGCAGCCCATGCGCCGGGAGCTGAACTCCGTCGGCGCCAACAGCAAGCGCAATATCCACCCGCTCGTTGACGAAGAGGAGGACGCCCGCCGGCAACCGCGCCCGCAGTTCGCAGGCCAACTCGTACTGCCGGCGCGCCGGCAGGTCTGGCTCGCGCAGCTGCACTGCGGCGGCGCCTCCCTCGGCGGCTGCCACCAGCGCCTCCACGAGGGCATTCTCGCCGGTCAGCTGGCGGTCGGAGATCACAACGAGGCCGCCGAGAGTCACCGAACGACGCCCTCCAGCGGGCTGCTCGCGGTGGCATAGGGGCGCTTGGGGATGCGCCCGGCGCGATAGGCGAGGCGACCGGCCTCGACGCCACGTTTGAAGCCTTCGGCCATCAGGGCCGGGTTGGCGGCTTGAGCGATGGCGGTGTTGACGAGGACGGCGCTGGCGCCGATCTCCATCGCGAGCGCAGCATCGGAGGGCGCGCCGAGGCCGGCGTCGACAACCACCGGAACCGTCGCCTGCTCAATGATGATCTTGATCTGTTCGAAGTTGACCATCCCCTGGCCGGAGCCGATCGGCGAGGCGAGCGGCATGACGGTGGCGCACCCGATCTCTTCCAGCCGGCGGGCGAGCACCGGGTCGTCGTTGATGTAGGGAAGGACGGCGAAGCCTTCTTCGATCAGGAGCCGCGCCGCTTCGAGCGTCCCGATCGGGTCGGGCAGCAGATACTTCGCATCGGGGATGACTTCGAGCTTGATCCAGTCCGGCAGCCCGAGGGCGCGCGCGAGGCGGGCGATGCGCAGCGCCTCCTCAGGGGTCGCACAGCCCGCAGTGTTCGGCAGGATGGTGTAGCGCGACCAGTCCACATAATCGAGCAGGGTTTTCTCGCCGGGCGTATCGAGCGGCAGGCGGCGGATGGCAACGGTGACGATCTCCGTGCCAGAGGCGGCGAGGGCGGCGTTCATCTCCTCGGGCGTCCGATATTTGCCGGTGCCGAGCATCAGCCGGGAGTGGAAGGTCCGGCCAGCGATGTGCAGGGGGTCGGTCATGGCGCTCCTCCGGTGCGCGGGAATGAGAAACGCCGCATCCGAATGGCCGGCGCGGCGTCTGCTTTCCCACGCATTCCCTCCGCCGGCACGACCCGGATCAGGTGTCTCGGGGTCATCGGCGGCTGCTGCCGATTTCTCAGCCCGACTCCCGGGCTCCCCCAGCGCGCACGTCTTCACTTGCTTCACAATCGTACCATACAACGAGTCGGGGCGCGCCCGGGGCGCCCCGCTCGCAGTCGGTCTTCATCCTCGGCTGAGCCCGCTGCATTCTTGCCAATGGGGACGGCCATGCACCGTCGGGCAATCCTTCTCGTCCTTGTCAGCCTGTTGATGACGCCCGCGATCGCGCGGGCGGAGGGGCCGGCTATCGACCTCGTTCAGGCAGTGGGCGACCCGTACCAAGGGGCGCTCACCCGTCTTGGCGACGTCCTCCGAGCGGTCTTTGGCTCGCCAGCGGAGCGTTCAATGGAACCGCCGATCACGGGGACGGTTTGGAAGTGGCAGGTCACCCAATTCTCGGATGACCGCCGAATCGCTGTGCCGGCACCCGAGCGTTACACGATCCAATTCGGGGAGGATGGCCGTCTCTCGGTGCGCGCCGATTGCAACCTCGGCGTAGGCGCGTACCGGCGGGAGGGAGGTCGGATCGACATTGGGCCGCTGGCGCTCACCCGCGCTGCCTGTCCAGCAGATTCGCTCGATGGACCGTTTCTGGCCCAACTCGAGCGAGTGACTGGCGTCACCCGCGACGGCGACCAGCTCGTGCTGCTGCTGTCCTTCGACAGCGGGGCGATGATCTTCGTTCCGTAGGGCGCTCGCGTGCCCGCTCCCCGACGAGGGAGAGAGGAAGCCGCGTCGCGAGCGGGGCGTGGGCCAGCGCGATGGTGGGAGTCGGCTTACGGCTCGGCTTCTTGCAGTTCGCGCTCGAGGCGGGCGGCGTACTCGGGATCGATGGGCGAGGCGTCGGCGGGCGCCGGATCGGCGGCGGGCGCAGCGCGCCGGCTCAGTCGACGGATCGCGACGGTGACGATGCCACCGCCGATCACGAGGCCGACCGCTGGCATGATCCACGCCGTCAGGCTCGGGCCTTCCTTCGGCGGCGCGACGAGGATCGATTCGCCGTAGCGCTCGACGAAGTAGGCCGTGATCTGTTCGGGCGATTCGCCGGCGGCCAGCTTCTGACGGATGAGGTCCTTCATCTGGTTGGCGATCGCGGTGTCGGATTCTTCAAGCGAGGTGTCGCAGATCGGGCATTTCAGTGTCCGGTAGAGCGTGAAGGCATCCCGCGTCGGGTCTTGGGCAAAGGCCGGCAGTGCGGTCAGCAGAGTGAGCAGCAGCGCCAGCGACAGACGGATCATCGATCTACCCCAGGGTAGGCGCTGGCCAGAAGGCGGCGAGCCGCCCGGCGAGCAGCGAGACAACATAGAACCGGTCTGTGAGGAAGAGCACGCCGACGCCGACCAGCGTCAGGCCGGAAACCACGCTGAGCGGCCCGCTGAGCCGGCGCACCGCGCGCCAAGCGCCGAGCATCCGGCTCAATCCAATCCCGACGGCCACAAACGGCACGCCCAGCCCGAGCGAGTAGGCGAGCAGCAGCAGTCCGGCGTGGCCGACCGTCTCGCGTGTGCCGGCGTAGAACAAGATCGACGCGAGAATCGGCCCGATGCAGGGCGTCCAGCCGAAGCCAAAGGCCATCCCCAGCATGACCGGGCCGGCAGGGCCAAGCGCCTCGCGCGGCAGGTGAAAGCGCCGATCGGTTTGCAGCACCCGTGGCCCAACGCCGATCAGCACGAGCCCCATCACAATCATAACGACGCCGCTCGCGCGGTAGAGCGCCGGTCGCAGGCCGTCCATCGCTGCGCCGACCAGCCCGGCTGACATGCCGAGGGCGACAAAAACGAACGTAAAGCCGAGGACGAACAGCAGCGTCGTCCTGAGCACGCGCGTTGTCGACGCCGGCCGGTCGAGCGATGACCCGGAGACATAGGCAAGATAGCCGGGTACAAGCGGGGCGACGCAGGGCGAGAGGAAGGAGACCAGCCCGGCGAGGAACGCGACAGTCCAACTGACCTGCGGGACGATCTCGGTCACTTCGTCAGCTCGTCCAAGAAGAGCGCGATCTGCCGGTCGTTCAGCGGGCCGACCCACTTGCGGACGAGCGTGCCATTCCGGTCGATGAAGAACGACTCGGGCACGCCGCCGACTCCGTAATCGATCGCGATCGTGCCGGTCGGGTCGATGCCGTTGCGGTAGGTGATGCCATGCCGCTGAAGAAAGGCTCGGGCATCCTGTTCGTTATCCCAGACGTCGATGCCAACGAGCACGAGTCCTTTGGGACCATACTGTTGAGCGGCGCGCTCCAGCACCGGCGCCTCTTCGATGCACGGGCCACACCACGATGCCCAGAAGTTGACCAGCACCGGCTTGCCGCGCAATTCGTCGAGCGAGAGGGTGGAGCCGTCGAAGAGACGGAGCGTGAACGCCCGGGCCGGCCGCGGCTCGATCGCGATATTGCCGCTCGGCTTGCCGGCAACCAGCAGCCCATAGCCGAGCAGACCGAGCAGCGCCAGCGCAACAGCGACCACAAAGCCGACTCCCAGCAACCGCCCGATGGTCCAGGTCGGCGTTGGAGGATCGAGCGACGCCGGTCGGTCGAGGGTGGCGGTCACGGTACGGCCTTTCGCAACGTCGTTGAGACGTCCCGCTCGATTCTAGCCGAGATCGCCCACCCTGATCCGCCGGGCCGGCGCCACGGACGCAGGGCTTGCGCCGGAGGGCGGCGGCATGGTCTGCTCAGGGTGGGAGCACAAGCGTGTCGCTGGTCACCACGTCCCCGAGAGCGCCCAGCAGCCGCAATGCGTTGCGATGCAGCTCGTCCGAGGCGGCGGCGCAACAGTCTTCGAGCACAACAACGCCGTAGCCACGGTCGACCGCCTCCCGCGCTGTGCTCTCGACCACACCGTTCGTTGCGAAGCCGGCGAGCACCAGCGTCTCGATGCGATGCAGCCGCAGCAGCGCGTCGAGATCGGTTCCCCCGAAAGCGCTCATGCCGCGTCCCGCAACGACGACTTCGCCGGGCCGCGGGGCGGTTCGCTCGTGAAATGCCGCTCCCCAGCTCCCCTCGACCAGGGCGCCGCGCGCGGCAATGGCCGCGAAGAGCGGTGCGCGCCGGTTCAGGTCCGGGTAGCCGGGCCGATACGCGACTGCTCCGTGCACGACGAGCAGGCCTCGCGCCCGGGCGGCATTCAACGCCCGGGCGGTGGCATCGAGGAGGGCATCGAGCGTTGGCCGGATGGCGGCCCGTTCTGCGCCGAACGCGCCGGCTGGATGGACAATGTCGTTCTGAAGATGCAGGGCAAGGAACGCCAGCGAGGGCGAACCGGTCATCGGGCTATACTCCGCGCGAGCTTGGGGGAGCGCCATGACGATCGAGCGGCATTATCTCTATGTTGGCGACCGCCGCGTCCACTACCGCCGCGCCGGTGACGGGCCGCCGCTCGTGATGCTCCACGCGGCGCCGAACAGCTCCTTCGTCCTCGAACCGCTGATCGATCAGCTGGCGGCGGTGCGCACGGTACTTGCGCCGGACGCGCCTGGCTACGGCGAGAGTGCGCCCCTGCCGCTCCGCCGGCCAACGATCCACGACTACGCGCTCGCTCTTGGTGAGGTGTTGGACGCGCTTGGCCTCGAGCGCGTCGACCTATACGGGTCGCACACGGGCGCGAAGACGGCGGTCGCCTTCGCGCTGGTGCGCCCCGACCGAGTGCGCAAGCTGGTGCTCGAAGGCTACGGGCTGTACACCCCGGAGGAGCGCGACGACCTCATCGCCCACTTCTGTCCGCCCATCGAGCCGGACTGGGCAGGCAGCCACCTCGTGCGCGTTTGGGCGATGCGGCGCGACATGTTCATCTTTTGGCCGTGGTACCGGCGTATTCCAGAGGCGCGGTTGCCGATCGACCTGCCGCCGCCGGAGCGGCTGCATGCCCTCGTTGTCGATTTCCTCCGGGGCGGGACCTTCCCTTGGCTCGGCCACCTCGCGTCGTTCCGCTACGATGGCCTCGCGGCGATCAGCCGCGTTTCCGTGCCGACCCTGCTGATCGCAGGAGAGGGCGACCCGCTCCGCTCGCACCTCGAACGGCTGACGGCCAGCGGCACGCTCCATATCGAGTCGCCGCCGGCTGGGATGCACGACGCTGCAGCGATCGCTTCGCGGATTGTCGCCTTTCTGGCTGGAGATGGCCTGCCGCCTGCCCCTCCTCCGCCGCCGGTGGTGACGAGCCGTCCTGGCGTCGTGCGCCGCCGCTATCTGCCGAGCCGGCTCGGTCCCATTCTGGCGCGGTTCAGCGGCGTTCCCAACGGCCGCCGGCCCCTCGTCCTCTTTCAGAGCTCTCCGGCGTCCAGTGAGCCGCTCGAGCCCTTGCTAGCCGAGATGGCGGCCGACCGATTCGTGGTCGCCTTTGACACGCCAGGCAATGGCGATTCCGCTCCCTTTCCCGGTGAGCCGACGATCGATGACCTGACGGCGATTCTCGGCGACGCCATCGACGCGCTCGGGATCGGTGAGTACGACGCCTACGGATATCACACCGGCGCTCTGATCGGCATCCAGTCGGCGCTCGACCGGCCGAATCGGGTGCGGCATGTCATCGTGGATGGCATCCCGCTGTATTCGCCCGAGGTGGCGGCGGAATTGCTGGAGCACTACGCGCCGCCGATGAGGATCGACCCGCACGGCGGCCACTTGGTGTGGGCGTGGAACTTCCGGCGTGACATGGGACTGTGGTCGCCATGGTACCGACGCAGGCGGCGAGCGGCGCGGCGGCGCGACCCCTACCCCGATGCCGAGGAACAGCATGCCGGCGCGGTTGATTTCCTCAAGGCAGCGACCACCTATCACGTCAACTATTGGGCAGCGTTCCGCTATCCGACCGCCGAGCGGCTCACTCGGCTAGAGACGCCCGCCTTGATGACGACAAAACGGGGCGATTCGCTTGCCGGCGGGGTGCCAGAGGCTGCGCGGCTGGCGCCTCGTGCCGAGGCGATTGGTCATGCAGGGTTCGGGTCGCCCGAGGCGCTCGCCGAGACAGCAGCGCTCTTTCGCCAGTTTCTCGACCGGTGAGGGCCGCTTCCGGCGCATCAGCGATCTCCGATATAAAAAGTTCTGGTTGCACGTGCAATCCTGCTACACTGTCTGCAATGTCAGGACGTCGACCGGCAGAGCCCGGCGATGGAGGGAAACGAATGCGGTCGCTGATGTCGATCATGATCGTGGCAGCTGTGCTGGGTGCAGCCTGCTCGCCCGCCGCGCCTGCGCCACAGCCGACGACCACCACCGGCGGGCAGGCTCAGCCAGCGCCGCAACGGGCCGCCGAGCAGATCCTTCGCATCGGCGCGCCGGCACTCACCACACTTGGCCCAGAATCGGTGCTCGTCAACTTCAACACCATCCAGTTCGACTCGCTTCTCACCTTCGGCAAGGATTTCGTCATCCAGCCTGGCGTCGCCGAAAAATGGGATCTGCTCCCCGATGGCCAGACGTGGCGCTTTACGCTGCGCAAGGATCTGACGTTCGGCAACGGCGAGAAGCTGACCGCTGACGACGTGGTTTTCACCTTCGAAATGCTGCTCCAGCCCGCGCCGACGAACACCGTCGGCCGCCAGTTGCTCTTTACGACGGGCGCGAAGAAGGTCGACGACTACACTGTCGATGTGACGACCAAGCAGCGCGACTATTCGCTGCTCTATGTCTCCCCGAACGTGTTCATCGTCTCGAAAAAAGCGGTCGATGCCGTCGGCGGCTACCGCGAGTTCATTGCGAACCCCAAGGGCGGTGGCTCCGGGCCGTTCGAGTACATTGAAGGAAAGACGACCGACACCGTCATCTACCGAGTGCGGAGCACCCCGCATCCCTATCGGAAGCCGAACGCGACGGAGATCCGCTGGCGAGTCATTCCCGACCCGAGCCAGCGCATCAATGGCATGCGCACCAACGAGATCGACATCGCCCTTGGGGTCACCAGCCCGGACCTTGTCGACGCCGCCAAGCGCGAAGGGATGAACGTCTTGGCGGAGACGGACAGCTACCTGAACATCCTGTTCAACAAGCGCGAAGCCGAGCAGACGGCGCTGCGCGACATCCGGGTCCGCCGGGCGTTGAACTACGCCGTGGACAAGGAAGCGATCGCCAGGACGATCTACCGCGGCTTCGGCGTGCCGATCGGTCAGCTCGGGGCGCCGACCTCGCCGATGTACAACAAGAACATTCCGCCCTACCCGTTCGACCCGAACCGGGCGAAGCAGCTCCTCGCTGAGGCCGGCTATCCGAACGGCATCACGCTCCAAGGCATCCAGTTCTCGAATGCCGACCCGGTCGGGGTCTCGGTGATGCAGGCGGTCCATTCCGCTCACCGCGACGTCGGGATCAATTACCAGTTGCACCCGCTCGAGAATTCGCAGTACGTGCAGGTGGCGCTCGGTCTCGCGCCGCGGATGGAACTGATCTCCGCTGGCGGAAGCAATCCGAATGGGATCTTCTCCTTCAGTTGGCAGTTCCTGAAGTGCGACCAGCCGCCGCAGATCGTTCTCTGGTGCGTGCAGGCGATGGACGATCTGCTGTCGCGGGCCTACGCCGAGCCGGACACCAACCGCCGCTGGACAATCTTGCAGGAAGCGATGAAGGCGTGGGCCGACGACGTGCCAATGGTCTTCCTCGTCGGCACCGCCACCTTCGTGATCACCTCGGCGAAGACCCAAGGGTTGGTGCGTACCACCCCGTCCTACTGGAATTACGACTCGGCGTACAAGATCCAGTAGCACCGCGCGACGCGTGCCACACGAGGGATGGAGGCGCAGCGTCCCCATCCCTCGCCCGCTTTAGCACGAGAGGCGCACGTCGCCATTCGCCGCCGCTCTGGCATCAGGCGGCGGCGTGTGTGTTGCTCGACGGGCGAATGTGTGCCGCCGAAGCCGAGGCCGCCGGCCCGGGAGGCCGAGCTACCACGGACGGAAGCCCGGCGAGGCGAGCGACAGCGAGCTAAGCTGGGCGACCAGCGGCGGGACGTAGGCGATCGCGATCAGCACCAACGAGCCGATCAGCCACGGCCGCCAGCGGTCGAGGATGGCCGGCGCGTCCTCCGGTCCGGAGACCGCCTCAGCGCGGGGGAATTCGACATTGGCCGGGGCTTTCGAGACCGTCACCGTCAGGATGAGGATGGTGAAGAAGAGCAGCCCGCTGATCGTCATCAACACCCCGCCAATGCCGACGAAGGGCAGAATGGACTGCCACTCGGGCTGGAGTGCGAGATACGGTGCGTTGCCAATCATCGAACGGCGCGGCATGCCGAGCAGGCCGAGCCGGTGCAACGCGTTCGAGAAGAGCGCCATCCCGATGAACCACGTCCACGCCTGAACGAGCGCCAGCCGGTTGCTGAACAGCCGCTTCCCGGAGAGGTAGGGCACGAGCCAGTAAAGGATGCCCATGAAGGTGAGCGTCACCGCGGTGCCGACCGTCAAGTGGAAATGGCCCACTACCCACGAGGTATTGTGGACGACGTTGTTGACGTTGTAGGAGGCGTTCACTAACCCGCCGATGCCGCCGAAGGCGAACAAGATCATCGCCAGCACCTGCGCTGTAAACGAGGCATTGCCCCACGGCAGCTTGATGATCCAACTGAGCCACCCTGTGCCGCCGCGTGCGCGGCCCGCGTTCTCCAACGAGGCAACGACGTTGAAGAAGGTCAAGAGGCTCGGGAAGAAGACGCCGAAGGTGAACAGCGCCTGCAGGAATTTCATGGCGTGCTGGATGCCCGGGTCGGCGTACTGGTGGTGCAGCCCAACCGGGATCGAGAGCAGGAGGAAAAGCAGGAAGGCAACGCGTGCCATGGGGTCGCTGAACAGCCGCCCGCCGGCCTGCTTGGGCACCATCGTGTACCACGAGATATAGGCTGGCAGTAGCCAGAAGTAGACGATGGGGTGGCCGGTGAACCAGAAGAGTGTGCGGGCGAGCAGTGGGTCGGTGCCCTGCACCAGCCCGAGCGACCATGGGATCATCAGGAAGAGCATTTCGGCGGCGATGCCGGCGGTCGAGATGGTCCACATGGCCATCGTGATCAGCGCCATGAACGCCGGCAGCGGCGTGCGCCTACCAGCGTTCAGCCGCCGCCAGGTCAGGTACGTCAGAACGAGCGAGACAAGCACGCCCCACGTCGCGACGACGACGAGCGTAAGACCGATGTAGTAGAGCGGGCTTGCCTTCAGGGGCGGATAAAAGGTGAACAGCACGGTGGCGTCGTTGCTCAGGATCGGCACGGCCGCGAGCAGCAACCCGAACAGCATCAAGCCAAACGTCGCCCAGCCGAAGCGGAGCGAACGGAGCGGCGTCTCCAACGCGTTGACAGTGACGTAGATCAAGAAGCCGCAGATGAAAAACGTCGTCCAGACGAGGACAAGCAAGACACCGTGGAGCGTCAGCGCCTGATAGTACGAGAAGATGAAGGCGAGGTCTTCGTAGAAGCTGAACCCGAGGATCTCGTTCACGCCCGCGTAGTTGAGCGCCTGGAAGGTGCCCATCAGTCCACCGACGGCGAGTGCCGCTAGCGCGACGATGAAATAGGCGGCGGCGAGCCGCCCTTCGGCTCCGAACCGGCGCACGGTCTCGGTCGTCATTTCGCTCTCCTTGGCTACTCGACGTGCAGCACGCCGTACATAAAGTGGTGCCCGGTGCCGCAATATTCATGACAGACAAAGAGATAGTCTCCCGGAATGTCGAACCGCGCGGTCGTGCGCGAGATCTGGCCGGGAATGATCATCATGTTCACGTCGGTGTTCTCGATTTTCAGACCATGGATGACATCACGCGAGGTGACGATGAAGGTCACTTCTGAGCCACGTGGAACGGTCAATTCGACTCGGCGCGACTTGTCGTCGGGTGTGGCCGCAACCCAACGCCAGATTTCGGCGACGATAACGGCTTCATAGCGATTTGGGCCCACCTGGCGAAGGCCGGGGCGGTCGAAGGGTGGTGTCTCATTGACCCGGGCGGGGTCGATCCGGCCGGTTACCCCCTGAACGTTGATCCCCATTGCAAAGGCGCTAATCGCGATCGCGACGATCATCGCCACCGGGATGGCAATGCTGGGCAAAATCCATGCGAACTCGTAGATGTAGATCGACATCCGATCAGGGCGCTGCATTAGTGCCCTCCCATCCCGAAGCGCAACGCCGTCAGGTAGACGTTCGCCCAGAGCACGGCAAGTAACAGCAAGAATCCGACCGTGAGAAGCAAGGCGCCGCGCGGCGGTTCGTGATGATCCATAGCGTCCTCCCTCGATCTCGAGCTCGATGATGGCAACACGCACTGCGATCGACAGGGGCCGTTTGGACGGTGGGGCGAGGCCGTTTAGCCGGTGTTAACCAGACCGCGGGGCAGGAAGAGTGCGCTCTCAAGAAAGCGAGTGACGAAGGCAACGGCCTCAGCGGTCGTCATGCCGAGGTCGGACGTGTACGACTGCCAGACTGGATAGAGGGTTTGGAGGTAGGCAGCGGAGATCGCGTCCGGCAGCGGAAGGCGCAACTCGGTGCGCGCTGCACCGAGGATTGTGCTGATGTGTGCTCGCGCTGCGGCGCGCAGCCGGGCGATCGTCGCGTCCAGCTCGGGGACGCCGCGCATCCGCAGGATCGCGTCGAAGCGGGGCGATTCCTCGGCATACACCTGATAAATGCCCCCGATGTAGCCGGCGAGCGCTTCGCGCGGCTCGGCGAGGTCGTCTCGAAACGCGCGCAGCGCTGCTGCTCCCATCTCCCGCGCCAGCTCGACGAGCGCCGCTGAAAGGAGCGCGGCGCGGGAAGGGAAGTGATAATAGACCGTTCGAAGGGAGACGTCCGCCCGGCTGCAGACCTCATCGAGGGCAAAGGTATCGGGCCCACGCTCGAGCACCAGATCGAGCACCGCGCGAAGGATGCGTCGGCTCGTCTCTTCCGTCAGTTGCGCCCGGCGCACCATGACGTATCGTCGGGTCATGCCCCCTCCGGCCGGCGCATTGTACACGATGTGTACGAGCCGGCGGGTGGTGACTATGTCGGTCGCTCTTGGACGGTCCAGCCGTTGCCATCGGGATCGCGGAAAAAGATGAAAGCGTTCCACGGGCCGCCGCGTCCATCCACCCATTCGCCATTCGCAAGGTGGCGGATCGGGGTCACCGCGATACCCTGCTCGATCAGGTGGGTACGGGCAGCATCGAGATCGTCCACGACGAGCTGCACGCCCTGCAGCGAGCCGGGCGTCATCTGGGCACCTCCCGAGCCGATGACGATTGAACACCCCGAGCCCGGCGGGGTCAGTTGGACGAGGCGCAGCGTTTCGCCGAGGCGGGTATCGTGATCCACCACGAAGCCAACTTGTTCGTGATAGAAGCGCTTCGCCCGGTCCACATCGCTGACCGGGACAGGCACAACTTCAAGCTTCCATTCCATGCAGCTCCTCCTGAGATCGCTTAGTCCAAGCCGGTGAGAAAAGCGCGCACCGCGTCGGCGGTCGCCGCCGGGTCGCCGAGCAGCACGGTGTAATGATTCGCGAGCACTTCGACGCCCCGCGCCCGCGGGATCTCGGCCAGCATCCGCCGGTAGTCGGGGCCGGGCAGGGCGTGGGCGGCGTTCAGTCCGAACATACCGAGGCGGGCACGGACCACCAGTGTCGGGCAGCGCACCTTGCGCCAGAGCGACGGATACACCGGCGGGCCGTCGGCGTAGATCTGCAACTCCTGCTGAATCGTCGCGGCGCGAGCGCGAGCGCGAACGCCGCCGGGCACCGGCTCGACCAGCGAAAGGAGTTGCTCGGCCAGCATCGACGTCCACGGCTGGAACCACGGAACAGCCGCCAACTGGGCAAGATAGTCATTGACGTCGGGATAGACGGTGTCGAGCAGGGTGGCGACGGCGTCGACGGCGGCGGTGACGTCGTGCGGGATAGGCGCTCCACCGTCGATCAAGACGAGCGCCCCGGGCGGTTCCGGCGCCCAAGCGGCCAAGCAGAGGGCGACGATCCCGCCGAACGAGTGGCCGACCAGCACCGGCCGGCGCAATCCTAGGTGCTCGATTGCCAGCAAGGTGTCGGCGACATGCACCTGATAGCCATAGCCGGCGGCCGGCGCGGCGCTCTTGCCGCGCCCGCGCGGGTCGAGCGCGATGACCCGGTGTTCGGGGGCGAGCCGCGCCGCGAGCCCGGCGTAGGTGTGGGCGCTGCCGATCTGCCCGGGCAGGCAGAGGAGGGGGCGTCCCCGCCCCGGCCACTCCTCGGCGTGGAGTCGGATGCCGGGCAACTCCAGCCAATGATGTGTCTCAGCGATTGGTCGCCCTTCCCACTACCGAGTACGGTAGCGCCCGTGCGGCGGGCGATCAAGCAGGTGGGCGCCGTGCTACCCTCTTCGCAAGACGCCAAAGCGGGAGACGACATGGGACAAGGAACGGCGCTGCGCAACTTGCTGGCGGCGGGACCGGTGCTTGCACCGGGCGCGTATGACGCGCTGTCGGCGAAGCTGCTGGAGCGCGCCGGCTTTTCCGCGCTCTACCGTGGTGGCTATTCCGTGGCGGCAAGCCGCTACGGGTTGCCGGACATCGGACTGGTCGGCCGCGAAGAGATGGCCGAGCATGCCCGGACGATCGTTGACGCCGTGCGCGTGCCGGTGCTTGCCGATGCCGATGATGGCTACGGCGGCCCAGCGGGCGCGGCGCGCACCGTCCAACGCTTTGAACAAGCCGGTGTCGCTGCCATCCAGATCGAAGATCAACTCGCGCCCAAGCGCTGTGGCCACCTCGACGGCAAACGGCTCATCTCCGCCGACGAGATGCTCGAAAAGCTCGCCGCGGCGCTCGCCGTGCGACGCGACGCCCTCATCATCGCCCGCACCGACGCCGTTGCCGTGGAGGGGCTGGATGCTGCCATCGAACGCGCCAACCGCTATGCCGCGGCCGGCGCCGATCTCATCTTTGTCGATGCGCCGCGCACCGTGCCCGAGCTCGAGCGCATCGGACGCGAGGTGGACGGCGTGCTCATGGTCTGTATGGCTGAGAATGAGTTGACGCCCCTTCTCCCCTTCGACGAGTTGATCGGGATGGGCTATCGGGTGGTGATCCACCCTTCTGCCGCCCTGTTCACTGCCGCTGCCGCGGTGGCGCACCTTGCCGACGTGTTGGCGCGCGAGAAGACCACGTTGCGGATTGCCCACGAGATGTTCGCATTCAAGGAGTTGAATGCGCTGCTGGAATTGGATGCGTGGCAGCGGCTGGACCGGCCGGTCGGGTAACGAGCGCGCTGCGCCTCGAGACGTCGTGACCGGTGCGGCACAACGACCGCGCGACGGCGGTGATGAATCTGCCGGTCTCCCGGCAGGACGTCGGCCTGTATGGGGCGGGTCAGATTGTCGCGGTCGCCGACTCCGGGCTCGACACGGGCGACCCAGCAACGATTCATCCCGACTTTCGCGGCAAGATCGTCAATGCCTCCTGCCTCGTTCGCATCGATCCCTGCAACTGGGCCGACGACAACGGCCACGGCACCCAGTTTGCCGGCTCGGTGCTTGGCAGCGGCATTGCCTCGGGGGCGAACCCCGCGCAGCGGCGCTACTCCGGCTCGCTCGCCGGCAGCGCACCTGAGGCACGGCTCAGGCCATCGGCGGCTGGGGAAGCACGAACTTCTTGCCCGTTTATGTGGCGACAAGGCCCTGTGCTGCAGCCCCGACATGGCTTTCGTGTCACCTTTTACGCCGACACCAACGTCGGCGGCGTCTCGACGTCCTTTACCGCGATTGCGACGCAGCACCCCGACATGCGGACGCCGCCAGCCGGCTACAGTGGTCCGTGGGTCGGCTCGAAGACAATCTCGTCGGTGCGTCTGGAGATCGTGCAGCTTGACGCGAACGGCAACCTCCCCAGCGGTGAGCGAGTCGAGGGGTCGTTCGGCAGCGCGGTCTTCCTGCCGCTCGCGCTCACCGCGAACTGAGAGCGCGGTCAGTCGACGAGGGGACGAAGCGGCGGCGGCCGTCGGTAGGTGCGAGGCTCAGCGGAACCGACGGCCGTGACACTCCCAAGCTGATCTGCCCGAGCTCAGCAGGCACAACAAACCCCCTCTCCGAGCGGAGAGGGGGCAAGGGGTGAGAACAGCCTGCTTAGAGTTCGCGGAACTCGCCTTCGACGGTGCCATCATCGGTCGGGCGAGGCCCGCTGTCGCCGGTTGCGCCGTCGTGGCCGGCGGCCTGCTGGCTGTAGACGGCCTGACCCACGCGCTGAAGCGCTTGCGACAGGTCGTCCGCCGCCGCGCGGATCGTCCCGGCGTCGCCACTCTGGAGCGCCGAGCGTACCGCGGCGATCTTGCCTTCGACTTCCAGCTTCAGGTCGGACGGCACGCGTTCGCTATTCTCGCGGAGCATCTTCTCCGCTTGATAGGCGAGCGAGTCGGCTTGGTTGCGCGTCTCGATCTCCTCGCGGCGGCGCCGGTCCTCTTCGGCGTGCGTGCCTCGGCGTCGCGCACCATCCGCTCGATCTCCTCTTTCGAGAGGCCCCGAGAGGCTGGATCGTGATCTTCTGTTCGCGGCCCGTCGCCTTGTCCTTGGCCGAGACGATTGAGGATGCCGTTGGCGTCGATGTCGAAGGTCACCTCGATCTGCGGCACGCCGCGCGGCGCCGGCAGGATGCCGTCGAGGATGAAGCGGCCAACCGACTTGTTCTCGCTCGCCATCGGGCGCTCGCCCTGAAGGACGTGGATCTCCACCTGCGGTCTGGTTGTCTGAGGCGGTCGAGAACACCTCGCTCTTGCTAGTCGGGATGGTCGTGTTGCGCGGGATGAGCGGCGTCATCACGCCACCGAGCGTCTCGATGCCGAGGGTCAGCGGCGTGACGTCGAGCAGAAGGACGTCCTTGCACCTCGCCCTTCAGCACACCGGCCTGGATCGCCGCACCGACCGCCACCACCTCATCCGGGTTCACCCCCTTGTGCGGCTCCTTGCCGAAGAGCTTGCGCACTCGTCTCACTGCACGAGCGGCATCCGCGTCTGCCCGCCTACCAGCACCACCTCGTCGACCTGGCTCGGCCTGAGACCCGGCGTCCTGCAGCGCCTGGCGCACCGGCCCCACCGTCCGCTCGACCAGGTCCTCCGTCAGCTGCTCCAGCTTGGCGCGCGTCAGCGTCATCGTCAGGTGCTTCGGCCCGCTCGCGTCCGCGGTGATGAAGGGCAGGTTGATCTCCGTCTGCATGCATCGAGCGAGAGCTCGATCTTCGCCTTCTCGGCGGCCTCCTTCAGCCGCTGCAGCGCCATCCGGTCCTGGCGCAGGTCGATGCCCTGCTCCTTGCGGAACTCGTCGGCAATCCAGTCGATGATCTGCTGGTCGAAGTCGTCGCCGCCCAGGATGCGTATCCCCGTTGGTCGCCTTGACGTCGAAGACGCCCTCGCCCAGCTCCAGGATCGAGATGTCGAACGTGCCACCGCCAAGGTCGTAGACCGCGATGATCTCGTCGTGCTTCTTGTCGAGGCCGTAGGCCAGCGCCGCGGCCGTCGGCTCGTTGATGATCCGCAGCACCTCCAGGCCCGCGATCTTGCCGGCGTCCTTGCGTCGCCTGGCGCTGGGCGTCGTTGAAGTAGGCCGGCACGGTGATGACGGCCTGGGTGATCTTCTCGCCCAGCTTCGCCTCGGCGTCGGCTTCAGCTTCTGGAGGATCATGGCCGCTGATCTCGGGCGGGGAGTATTCCTTGCCGCCCATGTCGACGCGGCGTCGCCGTTGGGCGCCTGGGTGATGCGTGTAGGGGACGAGCTTGCGGGTCGCGCTCGCACCTCGGGGTCGTCGAACTTGCGCCCCATCAGCCGCTTGACGGAGAAGATCGTGTTCTCGGGGTTCGTGATCGCCTGGCGCTTCGCCACCTGGCCCACCAGCCGCTCGCCGCTCTTCGACTGATAGCCACGACCGAGGGGTAATCGGCTGCCTTCGGAGTTCTCGATGACGACCGGCTCGCCCCCTTCCATAATGGCGACGACGGAGTTCGTGGTCCCGAGATCGATGCCGATAACTTTGGCCATGCGTTCCTCCGTGGGATGAGTTGGGGACGCCGAGCTCGTCGAGCATGGCCCGGATGGCGGCTCGGCTGAGCTCTCGGTGTTCGGCGGAGAGGCTGTCGAGCTGCCCCAGCAGCTCATCCAGCTCGCACAGGCGGCGCGTCAGCCGCAGTGCCAGCTCCACCCCGGCAAGGTTGATCCCCCGCTCTTCGACCAACGTCTTGATCTGAAAGAGCCGGTCGAGATCTTCCGCCGAGTACAGCCGGAGATTCCCTTCCGAGCGCGACGGCTCGAGGAAGCCGGCACGCTCGTATTTCCGCAACGTTTGCGGGTGCATCTCCACGATGCGTGCCGCCACGGAAATGATGTACTGCGGCTTCTCGACCACCACGCTCGTTCACCCTAGACTGCTGGTGCAACTCTACGAACTTGATACAGGTCGTGTCAAGGCCTCTAACAGAAGTCTAATAGACTTCCGGCGCTAGACGCCGAGCAGCGCATAGGGGCGTTCCAGCAACTCGGCAAGCCGCGCGAGGAATGCCGCCGCCGGCGCACCATCGACGACGCGGTGATCGAAGCTGAGCGCGAGGGTCGCCTGAGTGCGAATGACCAGCTGACCGGCGCGCACCGCTGGCTTCTCGGCGATGCGGCCGATGCCGAGGATCGCCGCTTCTGGCGGGTTGATAATCGGCGTGAAGGCGTCGATCCGCTGTCCGCCGAGGTTGGTGATGGTGAACGTCCCACCGGCGAGGTCGTCCGGGCCGAGCCGGCCGGCGCGCGCCCGCTCGATCAGCGCAAGGAGGTCGGCTGCCAGCTCCCGGAGCGTCCGCGTCCCGGCGTCGCGCAGCACCGGGACGACCAGCCCTTCGGGCTCGAGTGCGGTCGCCACCCCCACGTGAACCGCCGAGTGACGGCGGATGCCTTCTCCCTCTACCCACCTCGCATTGAGCGCCGGATGCTCGGCGAGCGCGAGCGCCGCCGCTTTGGCGAGGATGGCGTCCCACGGCAGCTTGGGCACGCCGAGACGGGCAAACTCGGGGGCGAGTTGGGCACGAAACCGCGCTGCCTCCTCGAGGTCGGCGTCCAGAAAGAGCGTGACGTGCGGCGCGGTGCGCGCCGAGGCAGCCATCCGCTCGGCGGTGAGTTTTCGCACCCGCGAGAGCGGGATGACCGGCCCACCAGCGGCGGCGAGGACATCCTCGCGTGTCACCCGGCCACGCGGCCCACTGCCGGTGATCCCTTCGAGCGGAATGCCGCGTTCAGCGGCGATTCGTTCGGCGAGCGGCGTTGCCGTCACGCGACGCGCCGGCAGCGCTCCGAGCACGTCACGCTCGACAATGCGCCCTTGGAAGCCGCTGCCGGCGATGTGGGCGAGGTCGACCCCCTGCTCGCGGGCGACGCGGCGGGCGCGCGGCGAAACGAAGCGGCGCTCGGTGGGTGGCGCAGCGGGCCGACTGGTCGCCGCCGGCGGCGCTGCCTGCTCCGGAGGAAGCGCCGATGGGGCGGTGGTTCGGTCCTCTTCAGCGGCGATCTCGGCGATCGGCGTGCGCACCGCGACCGGCCGGCCCGGGGGGACAAGGATGCGCGTGAGCACCCCGCTCGCCGGCGCCGGCACCTCGACGGTCGCCTTATCGGTCTCGACGAGCAAAAGCGGCTCGTCCTTGACGACGGGTTCGCCTTCGGCTTTCAGCCAGGCGCTCACCGTGCCTTCCTCCATCGTCAGGCCGAGCACCGGCATGATCACCTGCATCGCTTACACCTCGTCGTGCATGAGCGCTCGGGCGGCGGTGACCAGATCAGTGACCTGAGGCAGCGCGGCCTCTTCGAGGACGGCGCTGTAGGGAATTGGCACATCCTTGGCGCAGACCCGCACGGGCGGCGCGTCCAGATAATCAAAGGCGAGCTCGACGACCCGGGCGACGATCTCGGCGCCGTAGCCGCCGCGCGTCGCCGCTTCGTGGGTGACAATCAGCCGGCCGGTCTTCTTGACCGATTCGACGATCGTCGCTTCGTCGAGCGGGACGAGGGTGCGCGGATCGATGACCTCGAGCTCGATCCCTTCTTCGGCAAGCTGGTCGGCGGCTTGGAGCGCTTTCAACACCATCATGTGAACGCCGACAACGGTGATATGGCGGCCGGGCCGCTTGACGTCGGCGACGCCGAGGGGGATGGTGTAGGCCCCGGCGGGAACGTGACCTTTCGTGCCGTAGAGCAGCTTGTGCTCGAGGAAGACGACGGGGTTGTCGTCCCGGATCGCACTCACCAACAGGCCTTTGGCGTCGGCTGGGGTGCTGGGCGTGACGACCTTCAGACCCGGGACATGACAAAACCACGCTTCGAGGCTCTGGCTGTGTTGGGCGGCATTCCCCCGGCCGGCCCCCTGTTGCGTGCGCAGCACCATCGGCACGCTTACCTTGCCGCCGAACATGTAGCGCAGCTTCGCGGCCTGATTGACGAGCGGCTCCATCGCCAGACCAACGAAGTCGACATACATCAGCTCGGCAACCGGCCGGCTGCCGGATGCCGCCGCGCCCACGGCAACGGCGACGATAGCTTCTTCCGAGATCGGCGTGTCGCGCACTCGCTCGGTCCCGAATTCCTCCGCTAGTCCGCGCGTCACGGCGAAGACGCCGCCACCGCCCCAAGCTGCTACGTCCTCTCCCATCACGAACACGGTGGGGTCGCGGCGCATTTCCTCGCGCAGCGCCTCATTCAGCGCTTGAGCGTAGGTCAGGATGCGCTCGTGGGCCGTCACGGCCTCGGCGGCCGTCTGCCGGTCGGAGGTCGTTACCATCGAGGTCTCCCTATTCATCCTCAGATTGGTTGAGCACCCAGCCAGAACGGAGCCGAACTGCTCGGAGTCTCGGTGCACTCCTCCACGTCTGCGTCGGCATTGGGACGAGTGCGCTAGGCGTAGATATCGGTGAGCAGCTGAGCAACAGAAGGGGGCGGACTTGCCTTGGCGAAGGCAACGGCGTCGTCGATTTGCGCTAGCACCTCGCTGTCGATCGCCGCCAACTCGGCGGCCGTCGCCAAGCCACGTGCCAGCAGCCGCTCAGCGAGCCGGCGGATCGGGTCGCGGGCGCGCCACTCCTCGGCTTCCTCTTTCGGCCGGTAGTTGAGCGGGTCGCCGGCGTGATGGCCCACGAACCGATAGGTCGTCGCGATCAGGTAGCTCGGTCCGTCGCCGCGCCGGGCGCGGTCGACAAGGTCACGCGCGGCGCGTTCGACGGCCTCGACGTCCATCCCGTCCACCGTCAGGCCCGGGATGCCGTAGCCGGCAGCCCGCTTCGCTGGGTCACCGCCGGCGATTGTCCAGGCGGCTGCCGCTGACATCGCGTACTGATTGTTCTCGCAGACGAAAACCACCGGCAGCGACCAAATCGCCGCCAGATTGCTCACTTCGTGGAGGATGCCTTGGTTGAGCGCACCGTCGCCGAAGAAGCAGACCGCAACCGCGCCGGTGCGCTGCAGCTTGGCGGTGAGCGCGGCGCCGGTGGCAAGCCCCATGCCACCGCCGACGATCCCATTCGCGCCGAGCATCTTCCGGTCGAGGTCGGCGATATGCATGCTCCCGCCCTTGCCGCCCGAGTAGCCGGTCGCCCGGCCAAGCAGCTCGGCCATCATCCGACGAACATCGCCCCCCTTGGCAATGGTGTGACCGTGACCGCGGTGGGTGCTCGTGATGTAGTCGTCCGGTTCGAGGGCGAGGCACACACCGACGGCGACGGCTTCCATCCCGATGTAGGGGTGCGTGCTGCCCCGCATCTCGCCAGCCCGGTAGAGATCGAGTGCTCGCTCCTCAAACCGCCGGATGGTGAGCATCTGGCGGTAGGCATCGAGCAACCGCTCTGCCGGCAGCTCACGATCGCCGGGCGCGAGGGCCGTTCGGCCAGTGCCTTCCATGCATCACGCTCCCATCGCGCCACCCGGCGCGTTGTTCGGTGGTGCACACAATAGTCGATCTGACGGAAGGAGAGGATCGGATTCCGCCGCGGTTTCTCGGCCGGAATTGCTGCTAGTGCACCGGCGCTCCGTCCAACGCGGCCCGGATCTCGTGCGCCGTCGCCGGGCCATCGCCGGCCAGCCTGACGCCCGGCACAGCGTCGAGAAGATCAGGCCCCGCGCCGTCGATGATGGCGCGCGCCAAGGCCGGCGTCGTCAGTGCGCCCTTGACGATCTCCAGGAAGCCGGCGTGCAGCGTCTCGGCATCGGGGACGGCGACCGGAACAGCTTGGGTTGGGGTGCGCTCGTACCACGGTGACCAGAGATGGCGGTCTCGCCAAGCGCACCAGAGGTCGATCAAGTGTGCACCACTGGTCGTCGGCTCAAGCCGCGGAAATTCGCGTTCTGCATCGATCGGGTCAAGCCGTGGACGATCGACGATCAGCCGCCGAACACCACCAGCCAGCCGCCGAGCGAGCGCGGCGGCAACCAGCGCCCCCAGTCCGACGCCGTACAGATTGACCGTCTCGACCCCCAACCCGGTAATCGCCTCGCTGAGAACGCGCGCGACCTCGTCCAAGGTGGGGAGGTCGTTGAGTGGGGCTGAGTCGCCCGCGCCCGGCAGATCGATTGCAATCGCCCGACGATCCGCGGCGAGTTGGGCGAGCAGCGGCTCCATCATGCCACCGGAGCCTGGCAGGTCGTGGAGCAGGACGATGACAGGGCCGGCGCGTCCAGCACGCCGGACGAGGAGCTGCCCGGCGCTCGTCGAAACATAGTCGCGCCGCACCGTTTCCGAAAGGAGGACGGGCGGCGCCGGCGGCGCGGGCGGCAGGTCGCTCTCCGCGAAAAAGGTGGCCAGCCGCTCGGCAGCCGCGAGGCGCGCGTTCGTCCCGGCGGGTATCACCTCGCTGGTCACGATCGCCGGCAGCGTGCCGAGGCGGGGGAGATGGAGCCGGAGTGGATCGGTCGAGGTGGCGAAGAGCAGCGTGGGAACGGTCAGCCGCCGCAGCGCCTCCGGTCCGGGATAGCGGAAGGCGGCGTGATAGCCCTGCCAATAGTTCTTGCCGGCGCGCAGGAAATCGACGACTTGGGCGTGCAGCACCGCCGGCGGCGCAAGCGGCCGGGCGATGCGCGTCTCTGGCCGGCGGTCAAACCACGGCCACCACAACTGTACGTCACGCCACATCGCCCACGTGCGAAGGATGTGCCCGCCATCGGCCTGCGGCGTCAGGTCTGGGGTATAGGAGGCGAACATCTCGACGGTCTCGTCGGGCGTGTAGTGGGCGAAGCCTTCGAGCGCGAGGCGGCGCACCCGTCCCGGGCGCTGAAGTGCGAAGTCGAGCGCGATCTTGGCCCCGGTACGGAACCCAAACAGGTCTACCCGCTCGAGGCCGAGGACGTCCAAGGTCTCGGCAAGCGCCAGCGCGTAGTCGCCGATCCCGGGCAGCGCCCGGCCGACTCCGGCCGATTCGCCGAAGCCCGGGTTGTCGAGGGCAATGACCGTATGCTGCCGCGCCAGCGGGCCGATGACGGACTCCATCGATGCCGAGCTGCCCGGGCACGAGTGCAGCACGATCAGTGGCGGTCCGTCGCCAGCGCGACGGTAATGGACCCGCCGCTCACCGACATAGAGGTAGTGCCGAGAAATCGTGGTCATACGCCCTCCTGTCGGCGATAGCCTATCGCGCCGGCCGACGGCTCGCCATGACGTTCGCGACGCGCCGCCGGTGGTGGGTTCTGGGCCAGCGCCAGCGCGGCGACCCGACGTCCGGACTGTACCAGCTATCGACAGCGTCGACGCAGCGGCCGCGCGGTGCTTGAGTCCTGGCTGTGTCGACGATCTGCCTCGCTCGGAGCACGGGGTGGCGCTGCCTGCCAAGCAGGACAAGGTCAGATCCACGCCGATGCACCTCACAACGAAGAGGCGGTATCCCATGGGCATCCTCAACCCACCGCGTCTTCGACGATCGCGAGAAGGAGGGGATCCGCCGCCTAATCGGGGGAAGCGCAGTCCAAACTGCTTGTCTGGACTAGCCGGGCCTGGCAGACTGGTCGAGCGGGCTGAGATGGGGTGAACGATGGTCGTCGAGGCGCTGCCGCGGCGCGCGCCGCGCGTGCTGCAGAGTCGGACGTCCGACGCGCTCGAAGCAAGCCGGCCGGTGGGTGTCGAGGACGACGAATTTCCGCGCCCGACGCGGCCCGCCGGCTGGCCGGAGGTGAAGCTCGGTCTCTGGTGGCTCGGCGTCGCCGGCGTTGTCGCGGTCTTCTCGGCGCTGTTTTGGGCGCTCGCCCTGGCCGGAGCCGCGCGGCTTTGCCGCCCTGCGGATTCAGCTCGAATTCGCCATCCCGCTGCTGCTCGCTTGGCTTGGCGGGCTTGCCTCGCTCCTCACGGGGCTGCTGGGAGTCTTGCGCCAGCGCGGCTCGGCTCCGGTCCGCCGGCGGGTGCGCCGGCCGCTGCCGAGGACCGTCTAGCACGGAGCGTACAATCCGGCAGGAGGTGGCGATGCGTCCCTTTGCCGTCGAGCTGGCGATCCCCATTCGGGGGTACGACATCGATTTTGCCGGCATCGTCAGCAACATCGTCTACATCCGCTGGCTGGAAGACCTGCGGACAGCGCTGCTCGCCACCTACTTTCCCTTCGAGGAGTGTGTTCGCCTCGGCGTCACACCGGTCATCCTCCACACGGCCATTGACTATCATCGAGCAGTCCGGATGTTCGACCCACTCCTTGGCCGGCTGTGGGCAACGGCGATGGGGAAGACGCGGTGGGAGGTGGCGGCGGAGTTCGTCGCGGGCGAGCAGGTGATGGCGACTGCGCGCCAGCGCGGCTGTTTTGTCAGCCTTGGCAACGGTCGGCCGGCGCCGATCCCCGAGGGACTGATCGGCCCGTGGCGTCAGTGGGAAGCGAGCGGCCGCCTGCCCGAGCCATGGAGCAATCGCGCCGGCTAATGGCGTCGCGTTCCCTACAGCCCGGCGGCAAGCGCGACGGGACGGACGGCGGGAAGCTCGGCAGGCAAGGCGAGGGGAAGTTGGCGCGGCTGGAGGCCGAACAGATTGAGCTGATGATCGGCGTAGTCGCGCCCCCAGCGAACAGCGCTGTCGAAATCGCGGCGACGGGCAGTCCGCGCTGGCGCACCGTTGACCAGCACGGTGACCCGGTAATGACCGGCGAACGCGCCGACTGACACGTCGAGGGCGAGGCCGTCGCCCTCAAAATATCGGTAGGTCAGCCGGCCTTGCGCCACCATCTTGTGGTCCTCCCGTCGCGAGGTCCGGAGAGTCTACCACAGCGACGCAGTCCGATGGGACTACTTGGCGATCAGGCCCGGACTTCTTTCATGGGCACAGCGCAGTGCGTTAACGGGCGGTCGGCCAGTCCGAGGAAAGGACGACGCGGTAGACGTCGTCGGTCAGGTGGTCGATGGCCTCGCCGGGGAGGTCGATCGCGCGGGCGGCGTCTTCCGTCCGGGTGTGGATGACGACCGTATAGGCATTCGGCTGGCCGAGGTTGCGTGCGACCCGGGCGGTGTAAACGTCGTCCGACAGACCGTCGATGCGAGCGCGGACGGCCGCTTCCCAGCCGCGCTCCTGTCCGGGCCGGACGAACACCATCGCGTGGCGGGCGAAGCCAAGGGAAGCGGGGTCGTGCCCAGTGGGGGGCGGCGCGATCCGTCGCTCGAGGACAGGTTCCCAATAGCCAGGGGAGAGCGGGCCGGTCATCTGGGCCCGCGGCCCGCCGGCCGTCGCAAGCTCGCTCCGCATTGCTTGGAATGCCGGGCTGATGCCGAACGCCTCGGATGCCGCCTGATCGCGCCACTCCATAATGTGAATGCTGCGGTTCGGATTGCTCAGTCCGCGAAAGTAGAGATTCCAGAGGATTCCAGGGGTTTGGTGGAGCAGCCGGTCGTACGCCTCTTCGTGCTGCCGGACAACCTCCGGCTCGCGCAGGATGTCGCTGACGCCTTGGACGATGAACATTAGCCCTCCACCTTCACGTCGAACAGTTCGGTGACGAAAGGGGCGCTCAGGTTGGCATCGAGCGCTTGTCGAAAGGCGAGAAAGTCGTCGCTGTCGGCAAAGCGCTGCCAGTCATCGCGACTTGTCCAGCGCGTTTCGAAGCGGTAGCGATACGGCTGTCCACGGAAGTGGAGCAGCGCACCGCCCTGAAACCCCGGGAGCGTCGCGAGCGTGCTAAGCGCCCGGCGGTGGGCTTCCTCCTGCTCAACTCGCCGTCCGCCGACGATCGACTCCTCGAAACAGGCTACGAACATTACTCTCCTTTGCTCCGGTCGGCGAGGACCCGCTCGAGCGGCCACTCCAAGATCGCGAGACGCGCCAGCCGCTTGTGGCCGAGCGTGAGGTAATGGCGTTTCCACCAAGCTCGCAACGCATCTAGCGGCGCGACCGCTTCAAGCTCGCGCGCCGCGACGGCGGTCAACTCGCGGATCTGCTCGGGGTCACGGGGTTCTGCCATACTGCGGCGTCCGTACTGCGGAGTCCCGCGCTGATTGAGTGATGGCCAAGCGTAGCAGAGTTCTCGTGCCGCTCGTCTTCGTGCTCGTCGTTGTCCTCGCGTGGGGTGTCGAGCTCGTGCTCGGGGCAGTTCCGACATGGGGCGTGGCAGCGTTGCAGATCCAGCCATGGCAGCAGGCCGCGGTCGACGCCTACCGGGCCGGTCGCCTCCCGCTCTGGGCGTCCGAAGCGGGTTTCGGCGCGCCTCTTGCCGCCAACCCGCAGGTAGCCGCCTTCTCGCCGTTCATTCTTCTTTCGCTGTTGGTCGGCGCCGAGCGGGGCGTCGCTCTCAATCTCTTCGTCCATGCCGCGCTCGCTGCGATCGGGGCCTACCTCGCTGCTCGCCGCCTCGATCTTCCCGCTTGGCCGGCGGCGCTGGCCGGCGTCGTCTTCCCGCTCTCTGGGGCGCTCGCCGCCCGTGCCATCTTCCCGCCGTTTTTCACGACGGCCGCCTGGCTCGGGTTCGCCATCGCTGCTTGGCCGCGCTCCCCGCGCCGCCCGGACGCGGCGATTCTTCCCGCGCTCGTGCTCGCCATCGCCTGGCTCGACGGCCATCCCCAGGCTTGGCTGATCGTTGCCGTGGCCAGTCTGCTGAGCGGGGCGTGGTTCGGCGTGCAGGAGAGCCGGACATCTTCCCGGCGGTTCCTTTCCCTCACACTCGCCGCGGCGGTTGGCCTCGGACTGGCGCTGGCGGCGGTGCAGGCCGTGCCAGCGGCGGAACTGCTTCTTCGCTCGGTGCGGGCTGGCGGGCTGGAGGACGCCTTCGTCACACCCTACGACCCGCCGCCTTGGGCAGTGCTGCTGCTGCTCGCGCCGGACCTGCTTGGCACGCCAGCGGCGGGCGACTACCGGGGACCGGTCGGCTTCTGGGAGTGGTGCTGGACGGTCGGGCTGCTCGCCCTGCCGTTCGCGGCGTTCGGGCGGCGTGGGCTGCCTTGGCTGCTCGTCGCGGTTGGAGTCGTGCTCGCCTTTGTGCCGGGGCTGCCGGGAATAGGACCGGTTGGCCGACTGGCGGCAGGGGGGATCTGCTGCGTGGCGCTGGGCGCTTCCTCGTCCTTGCGGATTTCGGACTGGCGCTCGGCGCGGCGGCGGGGCTGGCGCGTCTCGCGGCGCTGCCGCCGGCGGCGCGCCGGCGGGCAGCGTTCCTCACTGCCGCGGTCGGAGGCGGGATCGTCGCTGGCGCACTGCTGGGAATCGGACTCGGTGGCGCAGCGTTCCTGCGGAGCGGGCTGCTGCTTGGCGCAGCGGCAGGGCTGATTGCGCTCGCCGGCCGCCGCCTCGGCCCACTGGTCGTCGCCGGCGCGGTCGCCATCGAGCTGCTGCTGTTCGCTCGGCCGCTGCTGCCACTCGGCCCGGCAGGCTGGCCGGCCCCGCCGGCGGGTGGGCCCCTGCTGACGCCCGAACCCCTTTTCTTGGAGCGCTTCTTCGCCGCCTTTCCGCTCGCCGACTATCGTCGGCCTTTTGCCTTCCCGGATGAAGCAGCCGCCCTGCCAAACCGCGGCTTGGTCGCTGGCCGGCGCGACGTCCTGCCCTACGACCCGCTCCGGCTGGCGTCCACCGCGCGTGCGCTCGCCGGAGCGGGCGAGGATCCGCGCGTGCTTGCCCGGCTCGGCGTGGCGGAGGTTGCCGGCCGCGGACTGATCACCGGGACTCGGCCAATCGTCTCGTGGGCCGACCGTGCTCTCGTCGCGCCGGACGAAGCGACAGCCCTGCGCCGTCTTGCCGATCCGTCGCTTGGCGACGATACCATCATTCTGACTGGCCGGCCGCCAGTCCCACCGCCCGAAGGTCCGCCGGCGGAGGCCCGCTCGCTCCAGATCCTCGAGCGCCGGCCGGGCTGGTACCGAATCGAGACGGCGAGCCCGCAGCCTGGCTTTTTGCGGGTCCTTGAGAGCGATTATCCCGGCTGGACGGCGAGGGTCGACGGCCGCCCCGCTCCCGTGGTCACCGCTGACGGCGTGTTCCTCGGCGTGCCGCTCTCGGCGGGGCAGCACCGGGTTGAGTTGGAGTATCGACCCACCTCGCTCTTCGTCGGAGCGGGGATCAGCGCCGCGGCTTGGCTCCTTGTTGGGCTCCTGCTTCTGCGCGGGCGATGGTCTCCCAGCCGAAGGAGGCGGCACCTATAATCGGACCAGACCGCTGAGGAAAGGATGCGATGCTGAACGTCCACGGCCGCGACCTTGCCGCCGTCTTTCCCCTCACCGCGCAGGCGAGCGGCAATGGGATGAGCATCGGCGGGTGTGACCTTGCCGACCTCGCGCACCGCTTCGGCACCCCGCTCTACGTGTTCGACGAGGTGACCCTGCGGGCGCAACTGGGCGCCTTTCGTGACGAGTTCCGCGCCCGCTACCCCGACGTGCTGCCGCTCTATGCGTCGAAGGCCTATGTCGGCTTCGCGCTGCTGCGCATCCTGCAGGAAGAGGGCTATGGGCTGGACGTCGTCTCGGGGGGTGAACTCGCCTTTGCTCGCGCCGTTGGCTATCCGGTCGAGACGATCTACTTCCACGGCAACAATAAGACCCCCCACGAACTGGCGGAAGCGCTCGCGACCGGGATCGGCCGCTATGTTGTGGATAATTTCTACGAGCTGGACACGCTCGACCGGCTTGCCGGCGAACAGGGCGTCCGGGCGAAGGTGCTGCTCCGCGTCTCGCCCGGGATCGACCCGCACACGCACCACAAGACGACGACGGGCATCGTCGACAGCAAGTTCGGCTTCACCATCGCCAACGGCCAAGCGAGTGAGGCGCTGCGCCGGGCGGCGGCCGCGCCGAATCTCGATCTGATCGGCATCCACAGTCACCTCGGGTCGCCAATCTTTGAGATCGAGCCGTACGTCGAGGCGATCGACGTTGTGCTGGACTTCATTGCCGCGCACCGCGATGTGCCCGGGTTCCGCCTCGACGAGCTCAGCCCGGGCGGCGGCTTTGCGATTCAATATCTCGCGGATACCCCGCCACCGACTCCGGCCGACTACGCCGAGGGCATTTTGCCGCCGCTCTGCGCCGCGCTCGACGGGCGCCAGCTCGGCCGGCCACGCCTCTTCATCGAGCCGGGGCGGGCGATCGTTGGCCGCGCTGGCGTCGCACTCTATACCGCCGGCGCCCGCAAGGAGATTCCTGGCGTCCGCACCTATGTCTCGGTCGACGGAGGGATGGCCGACAACATCCGGCCGGCGCTCTATGACTCGCGATACGAAGTCGCCGTGGTTAACCGGCTTGCCGAACCGGCGAGCGAGACGGTGACGATCGCCGGTAAATACTGCGAATCCGGCGATCTGTTGGCGCAGAACGTCGCCCTTCCGGCGATCGAGGCCGGGGACCTTGTTGCAATGCCAGCAGCCGGGGCATACGCGCCGGCGATGGCGTCGAACTACAACATGGCCGTCAAGCCGGCGATCGTGCTGGTGCGCGACGGCGAGGCGAGGCTCATCCGCCGCCGCGAGACCTACGAGGATCTCATGCGGTGCGAGCTTGCCGACTAGCTGGGGAATCGTCGGTCAGCGGGCCGCCGTCGCACTGCTCGAGCGGTCGATTCGTGAAGGCCGCCTCCGACACGCCTATCTGTTCACCGGCCCGCCCCAGGTTGGCAAGGGGACGCTCGCCCGGGCGCTTGCACAGGCGGTCAATTGCGAGCAAGCGGATCCGCCCTGCGGGGAATGTCGCAGCTGCCGGCGGATCGCTCGCGGGCTTCACCCGGATGTCGTGACACTCAGGCTGCTTGCCGATGAGAAGTCGGAGAGTGGTCGCCTACGCAAGAACATCGGCATCGCGCAGGTTCAGGATCTTCATGCCGAGCTCGCCTTGCAGCCCTATGAGGGACGCTCTCGCGTGGTGATCGTCGATGGAACCGAGCGACTGTCCAGCGAGGCGTCGAATGCGCTCTTGAAGACGCTCGAAGAGCCTCCCGAGAAGGCACTCCTCATCCTTGTCACCAGCGAGCCAGACCGGCTTTTGCCGACGATCCGCTCCCGCTGCCAACGTCTCGATCTTCGGCTTGTGCCGGAGGCGGAGATCGCCGCCGAGCTGGAGCGTCGAGGAGCCGATCCGGCGCAGTCGGCACTTCTCGCCCGCTTGGCTGCTGGCCAGATCGGCTGGGCGATCGAGGCACTCGGCGACCCCGACCGGCTTGCCGTCCGGTCCGACCGGCTGGATGCCCTCCGCGCTGCACTGGACGAGAGGACGATCGCCCGGCTCGATCGGGCGGGCAAGCTGGCGGCGCGCTTTGCAGCGAGCCGCGAAGACGTCTATGCCACGCTTGCGCTGTGGCAAGGCTGGCTGCGCGACGTGCTCGTCGTGGCGAGCGGTGGCCAGTTCGATCTGCTCCTCAACCCCGATCGCCAAGCCGAGATTGAGTCCGCCGCTCGCGCGATCTCCCCGGCGGCGACCCGCGCGGCGATCGAGGCGCTCCGCCGCTGTCGCGAACAGCTCGAAGCGAACGTGAATGCCCGCCTTGCTCTCGAAGCCGCGCTCCTCGACCTTCCCCGCCTCGGCAGTCCCGCCCGGCGCGACGCTTCAAGTCCCAGCCCGCGTTCCTAAAGAAGCAGGGAGACGACTCGTTACCGGGCCGGGGCGAGGTCTGCCGCTCGCAGCGACGCGTCCAGCACCTGAACGGGATGATAGGTCGGCAGAGGATGGCCAGCGCGCGCCAAGGCGCTTGCAAGTTGGATGAGGCAGCCAGGGTTGGCGCTGGCGAGCGCCTCCGCGCCGCTGGCAATCACGTGCGCTGCCTTGCGGTCGCCGAGCGCCCGCGCTGGCGCAGGCTTGACGAGGTTGTAGATGCCGGCGCTGCCGCAGCAGATCTCTGCCTCGGGCAGCTCGACGACCTCGAGGCTGGGGACGCGCCCGAGGACAGCGCGCGGCTGCTGGCGGATGCCCTGGCCGTGCTGGAGGTGACAGGCGTCGTGGTAAGCGACGCGGCGTGCGAGCGGATGGTAGTCGCCGATCGGCGTCAGCTCAGCGAGCAGCTCGGAGATGTCGCGAACGGTAGCGGAGAAGCGCGCCGCCCGGCGTGCCCAGCGTGGGTCATCGGCGAGCAGCTCGCCATAGTCCTTCAGCGCAGCGCCGCAGCCGGCCGCGTTCACGACGACACGATCGACGCCGGCGCCCTCGAATGCGGCGATCAACCGCCGTGCTCGGCCGATCGCGTCGTTCTCACGGCCGGCGTGCAACTCGAGTGCCCCGCAGCAGCCTTGATCGGGGACGATGACCTCGCAGCCTTCCGCTGCCAGCACGCGGGCGGTGGCGGCATTCACGTCGCCGAAGAAGACTCGCTGGACGCAGCCAGCGACAAGCCCGACACGGAGCCGCAGCATCTTTTGGGGAGGCGTCCGGCGCGGCGGCATTTCCATGCGCGATGGAAGGGGCGGGAGCAGCGATTCCATCGCTTGCAGGCGTTCGGGAAGCCGAGCAATCAGCCCTCGGCGAGCGAGAACGGCGCGGAGCCCGCTCATTTCGTAGAAGCGAAGCAGCGGCAGCAGCGCCCGCAGCCGGCCCGGATGGGGAAAGAGCTGGAAGAGGGCCGCGCGAAACAGCCGGTCGGCCGGCGCCCGGGGCACGTTTCGCTCGACCTGGGCACGCGTTCGCTCGATCAGGCGGTCATACTGAACACCCGAGGGGCAGGCGGTGACGCAGGCGAGGCAGCCGAGGCAGTTGTCGAAATGCTCGACCGCCGTTGACGAGAGGCCGATGGCGCCTTCCGCGATTCCCGTCATCAGGTCGATCCGGCCGCGAGGTGAGTCGGGCTCGCTACCCCAGAGGACGTAGGTCGGACAGGCCGGCAGGCAGAAGCCGCAATGAACGCAGTCGGCAAGCAGCCGTCGCTCCGGCGGGTGGTGCGCGTCGAAGCCGGGCCCAGCCGGCGGCGGGCTGCTCATGCGGTACTCAGCGGGACGAGCCGCCCCGGGTTGAGGATGCCGTTCGGATCGAAATGCTCGCGTACCCGCCGCATCAGCGGCAGGAGGTCCGGCGCAATGGTCCAGATATCGATCCGCGCTTTCACCGCCGGCGGCGCAGCGAGGACGACAAGCGTGCCATCGCGCGGCGCAAGCCGGGAGCGGAGCGAGGCGACCGTGGTGACCAGCTTCTCCGGCTCGCCTTCTAGGCGGACTTGGCCGATGCCGTGGGCGTGAATGACACCGGCCGCCGGCAGCCCGCAGGCAGCCACGGCGTCCAGAAGGGTTGGGATCTCGCTCGGGAGCACCGACACACGCATCACGACCGCCGGTTCGCTGCCGGTCCACGCAAGGGTGGCGGCATCCCGCCACACCGCCGCTGCCGATTCGGCTTCGAGGCGGTCGCTCGGAGATCCGGCGGCGTCCACAAGGCGGGCGATCTGGTCGCGGACACCTGCCTCACTACCGGCGAGGCGAACGATCACCATGCTGGCGCGGCCGCCAACGACGGCCGAGAGGGCAACCGGGCTGGCCGACGAGCGGAGGATGCGCAGCAGCAGCGTCCCGGGTGTCTCCGTCTGGTAGACGAGCGTCTGCTCTGCTCGCGGCAGCGAATGCAGGCGGAAGGTCGCCTCGACGACAACGCCCAGCGTGCCGAGCGCCCCGGTGAACAACTTTGGCAGGTCATAGCCGGCGACGTTCTTCACTACTTTGCCGCCGCTGCGTGTCACCACGCCGTCGGCGCGGACAACGGTGATGCCCAAGATCAGGTCGCGCACGCCGCCGTACCGAAAGCGCAATGGGCCGCTGTCGTCGGTCGCAATCAGGCCGCCGATCGTGGTCTCTGCTGGCCAAGCGGGGTCGATGGCAAGCTGCTGACCGCGCTCAGCGAGCGCCGTTTGGAGGTTGGCCAGAGTCACGCCGGCTTGGACCGTCACGGTGAGATCGGACCAAGCGTGCTCGACGAGCGAGGCGAGGCCGTCGAGCGCGAGGACGATGCCGCCGCGCTCCGGCGGACATCCCCAACCGAGCCGTGCGCCGCCGCCGCGGGGGAAGAGCGCCTCGCCTGTCTCGTTCGCCCAGCTGACGAGGTTGGCGACCGCGTCGAGGGTGGGCGGGGCGACGATCGCACGCATCGCCACGCCGTCGATTGCGTCCTTGGCGGTCGCGGGGCGCACGCCACCGGGCGCGAGGCGGTCGAGCGTGTCGAGCATCGTGGTCAAAACAACTCCGCGAGACCGGCCTCGACCAGCGGATGTGGGCGATAGGGCCCCGGGCGCTCGCCACAGAGCCGGGGCGTCGGGAACACCTTGCCGGGGTTGCTCAAGGAGGCCGGATCGAGGGCGCAGCGCAGCCGCGCCATGGTGTCGAGGTCGGCGTCGGTGAACATCTTGGGCAAGTAGGCTTTCTTGTCAAGGCCGACGCCGTGTTCGCCGGTGATGCTGCCGCCGGCCGCGATGCAGGCGAGCAGGATCTGTCCGGCGAGCTCGGTGGCGCGCTCGGTCTCGCCCGGCACGGCGGGGTCGAAGAGGACAAGAGGGTGGACATTGCCGTCGCCGGCGTGGAAGACGTTCGCTACCCGCAGCCCCGCCTCGGCGGAGAGCGCCGCGATCCGGCGCAGCACAGTTGGCAGCGCCGAGCGCGGCACGACGCCGTCTTGGACGTAATAGCCGGGGCTGAGGCGGCCCATCGCCGGCAGGGCAGCCTTGCGTCCTTTCCAAAACCGGGCGCGCTCCTCGGCCGTCGCGGCGATGCGCAGCTCGCTCGCGCCGTGCGCCCGGCAGATCGCAGCGACCTCTTCCACCTCGTGCGCGACCTCGATTGGGGCGCCGTCGAGCTCGACGAGGAGGAGGGCGCCGGCGTCGCGCGGATAGCCAGCGTGGACGGCGTCATCGGTGGCGACGATGGCGAAGTGGTCCATCATTTCGATTGCGGCGGGCAAGATCCCCTCGGCGATGATCGCCGAAACCGCTGCACCGGCGTCATCGGTCGTTGCGAAGGCGGCCATCACCATTTGGATCGCTTCGGGCAGCCGGACGAGCCGCAGCGTCACCTCGACAACGACGCCAAGCGTTCCTTCTGCGCCGACGACGACGCCGAGCAGGTCATAGCCGGGATGCTGCAGCGTGGCGCCGCCAAGCGTCACGAGATCGCCACTGGGCAGGACGAGCTTGACGCCAAGGACATGGTTGACGGTGAAGCCGTATTTCAGGCAATGGGCGCCGCCGCTATTCTCCGCGACATTGCCGCCGATCGTGCACACCTGTTGGCTCGACGGGTCCGGCGCATAGAACAGCCCCGTGCCGGCGACTCGGCGCGACACGTCGAGATTGATCACGCCCGGTTGGACGACGATCCGCCCGTTCGCCACATCGAGATCGAGGATACGGTTCATGCGGGCGAGACCGATGAGGACGCCATCGGCCACCGGCACGGCGCCGCCGGAGAGGCCAGTGCCGCTGCCACGCGCAACGAAGGGGATGCGCTCCCGGTGGCAGAGCTGGACAATCGCTTGCACCTGCTCAGTGGTCTCGGGGAGAACGACGACGCCCGGACGCGTCCGATAGGCGTTCAGCCCATCGGTTTCGTACGTCCGCAACGATTCAGCGGCGGTGAGCACGGCGTGCATCCCGACAATCGCGCGTAGCTCGCCGACGATCCGGTGGTCCATGCTGGGAGGATAGCTTAGCGGAGGGGAACCTCGCTGGCCGTGAGCGCGGGCAGCACCTCGCGAGCGAACAACTCCATCGAGCGCCGCACCTTGGGGTAGGGCATGTTGCCGAAGTTCATCCACGCGATGACGTGGCCGATGCCGAGCGCTTGGAGATCGCGCAGCTGGCGCAGCACCGTGTCGGGCGTGCCGGCGATCATCCCCCCTTCGCTGTGCCGAATCACGTCCTCAGGGCTCGGCATCACCGGGGCGGCGGAGCCGTCGGGCAGCGAGCCGGTCTGAGGAGGAACGTAGACGCCGAGCCGGGCGCCCGTCTTGGGGTCGAGGGCGATCGAGGCGTTGCGGCGATGAACGCGCAAGCCCGTCTCGGTGTACCAGAGCAGCGGTGGCACGACGTCGGCCATTGCCTCGGCATCGCTGTCGGCGACGTGGATGCGGCGCAGGACGCCCAGTTGCCTTACCTCTTCGCGAAGGCGTTCCTCGGGGACACCGAGCGACTGGCGCACCTCGCGATAGGTCGCGATTCGTGTGACGAGCTCCTCGTTCGGGCGGAAGCCGATCAAGGCGGGCAAGCCGAGCCGGGCGGCCCGCTGGAGCGACTCTTCGCCCGAGGAAGCGAGCATTAGTGGTGGGTGGGGGGTCGTGAAGGGCCGCGGTTTCAGCCGGACTTCCGGGATCTGCCAGTAGCGGCCTTGGTAGGAGAATGTCTCGTTGGCGAGCAGCCCCTGCACGATCGCGATCCCCTCCTCGAGGCGGGCCGTCCGCTCGTCGAGCGGCACGCCAAACGCCTCGAACTCGTAGGGGCTGAAGCCCGGCCCGACGCCGACCCAGAGCCGTCCTTCACACAACTGGTCGACCCACGCGATCTCCTCAGCGAGCCGGATCGGATGGTGCAGTGGCACGACGGCGACGCCGTAGCCGATCCGCAGCCGGCGCGTCCGTTGGGCGACGGCGGCGGCGTAAACCGAGGGCGTGCCGATCAATCCATACTCCGAGAGGTGATGCTCGGTTATCCAGACGGTGTGGAAGCCGTTGGCTTCGGCAAAGTCGACCTCCCAGAGCGCTTGCTCGATCACCTCGCGGTCGCTGACACCATCGGGCTGCGAGAGGAGTTGAAAAATGCCGATATCCATCGCCGGTGGACCTCCCTTCTCAGTGCGCTTCGTCGAGATCGAGCACGGCTGTTGCAAGCTGCACCAGACAACGCGCGACGGTGGCCGGCGGCATGCCCCGGATTTCGTGCAGTTCGTGAAACGTGGCGAAGCTCGTGAGCAGCCAGAGCGTATCGTAGACCTGCTGAGCCGTCGTTCCTCGCTTGATCCGGTTGGCCGCTTCCAAACGGCGGACGAGCCCCCACAAGATCGCCTCGCGCGCACCGGCGTGACCTGCAACGATTGCTTGCACATCGGGGTCGACAGAGGCGAGGGGAAGCACGGCGCGAAAGACCGGGAACTCGGCCGCCCAAAAGCGGGCGACCTCGTGGAGCACGGCGACGACGGCCTCTGCCGGGTCTGGGCGTCCGTAGGCCGCGGCGAGGGAACGGCCCTCGGCGCGAGAGAGCGCGTCGTCGATCACCGCCTCAAGCAGGCCGCGCCGGCTGCCGAACTGGTAGTAGACCGTCGCCCGCGCGACGTCGGCACGACGGGCAACGTCGCCAAGGCTCGCGTGACGGATGCCCTCCTCGACGAGGATCGCCCGCGCGGCATCGATCACCTTTTGGCGGGTCTCCTGGACGACGGCTCCGCGCCGCCCGAGCTGATAGGCACGCGGCGTCATTGGCTCCTCAATTTTGTCAGACAGTCTGTTTAAATTCTAGCAGCCTGAGCGGACGATGACCAACTGCGCGGCGACTCGCCTGTCGCCTGCAGCAGCCAGCCGAATCGCTCCGAGGAGGCCACCGCGATGCAATGGCCCTTCATGCCCGGTGTTCTCCGCCGCGTTGGCAGTGAGGGGGCAGCGTGATTCCTGCACCGCAGCCGGTTTGGAACGAGCAGGGCGCTCGCGGCGATCGCTTCGCATCGAAAACTGTTCTATACTTGCGCGTCTCGGCGCACGCAGGAGTCATCCAGAAGCGCACGTCGTTCGTATTCGTTCCGGTCGGCCTCAGGGAGCCTCGCCACGAAGGAGGTTGGCGGACCCTCCAGCGCGCCGGCAAATCGGCCCACGTACCACTAAAGGAGGTTGGATGATCCGATTTTCATCTTCGCGCGCGCTGATTGGTGCTGCCGGTCGATGGGCCGTGGCCAGCGCCGCAATTCTTGCGCTGAGCCTGCCCGCTGGCGTCGCGCAGGCTCAGGAAACGACTTGGCGCGTCCAAGTTGGCGCGACGGGGAACGCGCCGAACGTCGCAATCGATGGGATGTTTCCGAAATCGCTCACCATCCGGGTTGGGGATACGGTGACGTTCGAGCGCAACGTTCCTGGCCCGCCGCACACGGTCACGTTTCTCTCGGGTGCTCCGGCGCCGGAAACCTTCATCCCCGTCCCCGGTGGCCCGCCCGGCGCGATGATGGGCAACCCAGAGGCGCTCGGCCCGGCCGGCGGCCGCGTCTATCGTGGGCAAGGCATCGCGAACTCGGGCGCGATGGGCTTGCTGCCGATCCCCGACGTCTACAGCCTGACCTTCGACACGCCGGGCGCTTTCACCTATCAGTGCTTGCTCCACCCGTTCCAAGTCGGGACGATCATCGTGGTGGCTCCCGGTGGCGCACTGCCGGCGAATCAAGCCACGCCCGCCGAGGCGACGGCGCTTGGCCAGCAGCAGATTCAGGCAGACGCTGCTGAGTTGGCCCGGCTTGCTCAGCAGGAGGCGGGCCGGTATCCGCAGGCGAGCGGGATGCAAGTAACCGTTGGGGTCGACGTGCCCTCGCAGCTCGGCTCTGTGGCCTCGTATTTCCCGGCGACGCTGCGCGTGCGCGTCGGTGATACCGTCACCTGGGTGAACAATTCGCCCTACGAATTCCACACGGTCTCCTTCGGCTTTGGGCGGGAGCTACCGCCGCTCGTGCTGCCGGGTGGGATTGTCAATCCTGAGGCGGCCGCACCGTCCGGCGGGACGAGCTACGCCGGCGCTGGACGCGCCAACTCGGGGCTGCTCTTTGCTGGTCAGCGCTACACGCTCACCTTTACCCAGCCGGGGACGTATCCCTACATCTGCCTCGTCCATGAGGACCTGCACACCGGAGTCATCACTGTCGGCGAAGGCCCTGCTGGCCCCCAAGGCCCGCAAGGCCCGATGATGCCGGGTGGTCCGCAGGGACCGATGCCGGGGATGCCCGGTGGGCCGATGATGCCCGGGATGCCGGGTGGGCCGATGACGCCGCCGGCCGGTCCGCCAGCGCAGCCGGGACAGCCCGGTCAGCAGGACCCGTTCCGGGCGATTTTCGAGCGCTTCCGGGGTCTGTTTGGCTAGCCGGCCGACGTTTCGTCCTCTGCTTGCCGGGCTGGTGGCGGCGCTCGCCGCCAGCCTGCCGGTTGCCTTCGCTGCGCCCTCCTTTCAGGCGGTCGCAGCGACGGTCACCATCGTCGACGACGCGGTGACCATGCCGGCGACGGTCACGGTCCGTGCCGGTGAGCGTGTCCGCTTCATCAACCGCGGCGTCATCGGACACAATGTCGTTGCCGACAGCGGCCTCTTTCGATTGCCGACTCTTGCTCCCGGCGAAAGCGCCGAGGTGTCTTTTCCGGCTCCTGGCACGCTTGGGTTTTCGTGCACGCTGCACACCTCGCAGCGTGGCACCGTGGTCGTCCTTGATGCGCCCGCTGCTGAGCCGCCCGCTGCGCCAGTGGCGGAACCGCCAGTCGATCTACCGGGTGAGTTGCCCGCGGAGCCGCCCGGAGAGCCAGTGCCGGAGCCGCCGGTTGATCCGACGAGTGAGTTGCCGGCTGCGCCGCCTGCTGAGCCAACACCGCAGCCCACGGTCTTCCCCGACGATCCCATTGTGGAGTGAGCGTGCCGGGAGCTCCGTTGCGATCCGAGGGGCCGCCCCCCATTCTGACGCGGGTGATCGAGGCGGCACTCGCCGCCGTCGATCCGGCCGCTGCGGTGCGGCGGGCGCTCACCGTTCGGCGTGACACGCTCGCCTTCGGTTCCCTCCTTCTGCCTTTGCGCTCCGTCCGCTGCATTGTCGTTGTCGGTGCGGGAAAGGCGGCCGCGCCGATGGCGGACGCAGTCGTCGACCTGCTGGCGCCGCGGCTCGTCGAAGGGGTGGTGATCGTTCCCTATGGCTATGCTGCGCCGGCTGGCTCGGTGGTGGTGCGTGAGGCCGGCCACCCCCTGCCGGATGCTGCAGGGGTGCGGGCGACCGCCGAGATCCTCGAACTGCTGGCTGGTGTCGACGAGCGCGACCTCGTGATTGCTGTGATCTCGGGCGGCGGTTCGTCGCTGCTTGTCGCCCCAGAACACGACCTCGAACTCGATGACCTCGTAGTTGTCAATGAAGCGCTGCTCCGCTCGGGGGCGCCGATCACCGCGGTGAACGCCGTTCGCAAGCGGCTGGACCGCGTGAAGGGTGGCGGGCTGGCGCGAGCCGCTGCGCCGGCGACGCTCATCGGGCTCGTCCTCTCGGACGTGATCGGCAGTCCGCTCGATGTTATCGCGTCTGGTCCGACCGTGCCCGACGAGGCGACATGGCAGGATGCCCTCGAGGTGGTGGGGCGCTATGGCTTGGCCGAGCGGTTGCCGGCTCGGGTGCTGGAACGGCTTCGGCGTGGCACAGCGGGATGGGAAGCGCCGCCGCTTGCTGCCGGCAATCCGGTCTTCGCGAACGCGCGCACAGCCGTCATCGCCGACAACCGGCTCGCTGCCCGGGCTGCCTGCCGAGCCGCCGAGGAGGCGGGGTTCGCTCCTCTACTCCTGACCACCTCGCTGGACGGTGAGGCGAGCGCTGCCGGGCGCGTGTTGGCGAGCGTGCTGCGCGAGGTGCGCGCCAGCGGTGCGCCGCTGGCGCCACCGTGCTGCCTTGTTGCCGGCGGCGAGACGACCGTCACTGTCCGTGGCGGGGGGCGCGGCGGGCGCAACCAAGAGCTGGCGCTCGGCGCGGCGCTCGGGCTCGCCGGTGTGCCGGATGTGCTGCTAGCGAGTGTCGGCACCGACGGCCGTGATGGCCCGACCGATGTCGCCGGGGCCTGGGTCGACGGCGCGACGGTAGCGCGGGCCGCCGGGCGCGGACTCGATGCCGTGGCAGCGCTGGCCGAGAACGATTCGTACCAGTTTTTCGCGGCGGCTGGCGGCCATCTTCGGCTTGGGCCAACGCGCACGAATGTGAACGACCTCGTCATCATGATGGCGTTCTAAGGCGTGCGCGGCCTAGGCACAGCGACCGGAGAGAGCGACAATTCCTCAGATGGAAACGAGCGTCGAAAAACGAACGGAGCATCGCCGACCCGCCGATGTCGTGCATCGTGTGCGGCGGCGGCGGCCGGCGCACCCATTCGTGCGTTGGCTTCTTCACCAGCCGGACCGGTACTCGGAAGGCCCCTACGAATCGCACGCGCGAAACCGCCATCCGTGGTGGCAGGTGATGTGCCTGACGGGCGTCGACTACTTTTCGACGTTGGGCTATCAGCCTGGGATCGCGGCGCTTGCTGCTGGTCTGCTGTCGCCCATCGCCACGTTGATCTTGGTGCTGTTGACTCTGCTCGGGGCCTTTCCGATCTACCGGCGGGTTGCGAGCGAAAGTCCACACGGCGAGGGCTCGATCGCGATGCTCGAGCGGCTGCTCAGCTGGTGGAAGGGGAAGCTGTTTGTTCTTGTCTTGCTTGGGTTCGTCGCGACCGACTTCGTTATCACGATCACGCTCTCGGCAGCCGATGCGACCGCCCACATCATCGAAAATCCGTTTGTCCCCGCGGCGCTGCACGGCCAAGCGGTGCCGATCACGCTGGTGCTGATTGGGGTGCTTGGCATCGTCTTTCTTCGCGGCTTTCGGGAGGCGATCGGGCTTGCCGTTGCGCTGGTGGCGACCTATCTCCTGCTGAACGCGATCGTGCTGGGTGTCAGCTTCTACGAGCTGGTGACACACCCGCTGGCGCTGACCGACTGGGAGCGCGCCCTCTTCACCCAGCATGGCAGCCCGCTGGTGATGGTTGGAATCGCCTTGTTGCTCTTCCCGAAGCTGGCGCTTGGCCTTTCTGGATTCGAGACTGGCGTGGCGGTGATGCCGCTTGTCAAGGGCGGGCCCAACGATGACCCAGCGCGGCCGGCGGGCCGGATCCGCAACACTCACAAGCTGCTCCTCACCGCTGCCCTCACCATGAGCGGCTATTTGCTGGCGAGTTCGCTCGTCACGACGACGCTGATCCCTCACGAGGAGTTTGAGGAAGGGGGCGCGGCCTATGGACGGGCGCTTGCCTACCTCGCGCATGCGTACCTTGGCGAATGGTTCGGCACGGCGTATGACCTGAGCACGATAGCCATCCTTTGGTTTGCCGGCGCATCGGCGATGGCCGGCCTGCTGAACATCGTGCCGCGCTACCTCCCGCGCTACGGGATGGCCCCCGACTGGGCGCGCGCCACGCGACCGCTGGTGCTCGTGTTCGTCGCGGTCGCGTTTGCGGTGACGATCCTCTTCCGTGCGAGCGTTGAGGCGCAGGGCGGCGCCTATGCAACCGGGGTGCTCGTCCTGATGTCGTCGGCCGCTGTTGCGGTCACGCTCTCCGCCTGGCGAGCCCGGCAGCGAACGGTCTGGATCTACCTCGCCATCGCGCTCGTCTTTCTCTACACCACTGCCGTCAACGTTATCGAGCGGCCGGACGGCATCAAAATTGCCTCGTTTTTCATCGTGGCTATTCTGGTCACCTCGCTCGCGTCCCGGACGATGCGCTCGCTGGAGCTGCGGATCGATCGTGTCGAGGTGGATGAGACGGCGCGACGGTTCATCCGTGAAGCGGTGCGGCACGGCGAGATTCGCATCATCGCCAACCACCCGGATCAGCGGGACGGCCGCGAGTATCTGATCAAGGAGCGCGAAGAACGCGAGGCAAACCACATTCCGCCCGGCGACCCGGTGCTGTTCTTCGAAGTCAAGGTGAGCGACGCGTCGGAGTTCGCGCCGACGCTGAAGATCAAGGGCGAACAGATTGGCCCGTATCGGGTGCTGACGGCCGAGCACTCCTCGGTGCCGAACGCGATTGCTGCTTTCTTGCTCTACGTCCGCAACACGACGGGCGCTCGGCCGCATGCCTATTTCGGGTGGGTCGAGGGCAACCCGCTCGCCTATCTCGCTCGGTTCATCTTCTTCGGCGAGGGCGACATTGCCCCGGTGACGCGCGAGATTTTGCGCCGGGCAGAGCCAAACCCGAAACTGCGCCCGGCGATCCACGTCGGCTGAGGACGCGCCTAGCGCGGGACGTCGATCAGGCCTTGGCGGAGCGCGAGGGTGACCACTTCCAGTTTGGAATGGGCATTGAACTTGTGCATGATGTTCTGGAAGTGGGTCCGGAGCGTGTGAGGGCTGATGACGAGCTTCTCGGCAATGGTGGCGTTGTCGTTGCCGGCGGCCAGCTCTTGGAGCACTTCGAGCTCGCGGTCGGTGAGCCGGACGCTCGGCTCGGCGCCGTTGACACGGCGATGGCGTTCGCGCAAGTCAGCGAGCAGGCGGCGCAAGCGCGCTCCGCTCAGCAGCATCTCGCCTTGCGAGGCGGCACGCACTGCGCCGATCACCTCGTCGAGGGCGCTCTCCTTCTGAATAAAGCCGCTCGCGCCGGCGTCGACCGCGTCGAGCACGGCGCGACTGCGCTCCGAGGCGGTGATGATGACGACCTTGGTCTCGGGCCGGGCGGCGCGAATCTCGCGGGTGGCGGCGACGCCGTCGAGCCCCGGCATTTGGATGTCCATTAGAACGACATCGGGTTGCAGCCGGGCAGCCTCACGGATGGCGCTGGCGCCGTCGTAGGCGAGCCCGACCACGTGGAAGTCCGGCTCATGGCTCAGCACGTCGCTCAGCGCCTGGGCAACGAGTTGATGATCGTCGGCGATCAGAACCCGGATCGGCGCAGTCACCGCTCTCCTTGCGTGTCCCCGAGGGTGGTCATGTGCCAATAGAGTCACTCTATCCCTCGTGTAGCGTTGTCGTCAACGCTGCGGAGCTTGACCCTGCCTGTGCGGGTATGCTAGCTGCCGCACGCGTGGTGCGCTTGCGCCATCCCGATCCAATCGAGGTCGGGTGCCGGCGTGTCGAGATCGCCGACGAGGAGCATGTAGTTGCCGACGCCCCCGGTTTCGTCGAAGACGGCGAGATAGTAGGTGCCCGCCGCGAGCTCGGGATAAAAGCGGGGTCCCGCGAAGTACAGCAGGCGGGTGTCGGCGTCGACGTAGCGACCCCAGAACGGCGAAGCGACCGCGGCGACCGACATCCCCTCGGGAACCGAAAGGCCAGGATAAGCGGTCAGCTCGCTGACGCCTGGGCCGATCACCGCCAACTGTGGGCGAAACTCGCGGCAATTCGGTGAGTTTGGCACCAGCAGGAAGAGCGAGATGGTGCGCGCCTCTTCAAGCGTCACTTGGTAATACTGGACCGCGCCGGGAACGCTGAGCGCCCCGTACAACCCGGTCTGATACGTCACGTCAGTCAGGGGGTAGGCTGTCTCGATCAGGGGAGAATCTACGAACACTGGCGTGTGAGCCAGCGCTGGCTGCGCACCGAAAAGCAGGCAGATCGCCGCTACCAAGCCTGTCGTTCGAGAGCGCCATCGCATTGTCGGCCCCCAGTCTCGCGCACTCAAGCGCGTTGAGGCTTGCACCATAGCAAGGAGGCAGCCCGACGTCAACGGTTGCCAACCGCAACAATACGCTGCCAATGCCCAACACGGACTACGGCCGGTGTGGCGCTGGCGTTTGGCCAGCGCTGTCTCATTCATTCGCTTCGAGTCGGCGACTCCGCTGGCAATCGGCAGGCGCCTCGCAGATCCGAGGGACGCGGCGTCTCGGTGCCTCTCGAAGGTCCGCTCGGCCATCGGCGACGTCCGTCGCGCGGATGTCCTGCCCGGATGGCTCGAAGGGCGCCGCGGGCCTCACCGCATCAGCCCTCGCCCCCGAGGTGTGGACGGCGTACAATGTGCATTGCCCCCAGCCGGGAGGAGGTCTGCCGTGCGCGCGTTCCTCAGCCGGCCGCTCGTCCTCGGCGCCGCTGCGGCGGTCTTCCTCGTTGCTCTCGCGCTCCTCGCGCCCGGCGGGTCCGCGCCGTCTCGAGCCGCTCCGCTCGGCGCCGGGCTGGCCGGGACGGCGGTGGCCGATAGCTTTGTCCGGTCTGGGGTGGTGTCGGCCACTGCTGGCAGCGCGGTGCTCCTGCCAGTCGGCTTCGATGGCGAGGAGGTCCGCCGGCTGCTTGTCCGGTTTGACCTGAGCACTATCGCCGGTGACGCGCTCGTCGAGGGCGCGACGCTGTCGCTCCACCTCGCCAGCGCCAGTTTGGGCGGAGCACCAAGCGTGCCGATCAGCGCGACGATGGCGCTCTCTCCTTGGGTGGAGTCGACCGTCAGTTGGGCCAGCCAGCCGGCGCACGGTGCGCCGAGCGTGGCGACACATGTTCTGACCTCGACCGGCTGGTATAGCTGGGACGTCCGCCCGATTGTTCAGGCTTGGGTGAGCGGCGCCCCGAATTACGGCGTTGTCCTGCGGACGGTGACCGAGACGATCACCGGGACGCGCACCTTCCATTCTCGCGAGATCAGTTGCGTGGTCTCCCCGTGCTTCGAGCCGCGGCTGGTGGTCACCTTCACCGGCAGCACAACGACGCCGACGATCACCCCGACGGCCACCGAAACGCGGACGCCGACCGTAACCCGGACCCCAACCCGGACGCCGACGCCGTCGTCGCGCAATCTGTCGATCCGCACGCTGGAGGTGACCCAGGCGATCCAGTGCATCACTGAGGTGGCCGGGGCGCCCGCCGACCCGGCCTGTCCGGAGAATGGCCTGCCGCTGCTGAAGAACAAGACGCTGGCCGTGCGGATGTATCTCGATCTGAGCGGCACAAGCCTCCCGCAGCCGAACGTCAAGGGGCGGCTGACCAGCCGCCCCTGCGGTCAACCGTCGGGCGGCGTCGTTCATCCGCCGATCTGGCCGACGGCCCGTGTCCTGCCGAACCAAACGTTGACGGAGACGCGGGCCATCACCAGCACCTCGCTCACGTTCCTCATCGATAAGGCGTACCTCGCTGGCGGCTGTCTCGATTTCGTGGGCGAGGTGAACCCCACCCGCGAAATCGCTGAGGCCCGCTACGACGACAACACGTTCGAACTGCGGGGCGTCCAGTTCCACGCGTCGAAGAACCTGAACATCAAGTTCGTCCGGGTGGACTACTACCCCGGTTTTCCGAACCCCTTCGATCCTCCAGCGCATAAAAAGCCCAGCTGGAGCACGATCGACTCGATGGTGCCGGTGGTTGCCAAACTCTTTCCCGTCGACCGCGTCGCGTGGTGGAAGGCAAGCAAAGAGGTGAACATCACGTTCTTCACGGTGTTCAAGGACTTTGCGACCAAAGAGGCGTGGTGGTATGTCCTGACGAAGCTCTGGACGATGAAGACAGCGACCTCCGATGAAGCGCCCGACATGCACTACTACGGCCTCGTCCATCCCTCGGTGCCGGATGGCGACATCAAGGGCTGGGGATCGGACGCAAACTGGAAAGTCGCCGCCGGGGTGGCGGGGAACGGCGGCATCCTCGCCCACGAGCTTGGCCACAACGAGAACCGCAAGCACGCCCCCTGCGGTGGACCGGACGGCGTCGACCCGAACTGGCCCGATGATCGCTATCCGAAGGCTCAGATCATGGAGAGCGGCTTCGACGTCGACGAGCGCGTCCCCCGTCCTTGGAACGAGTGGGAGGACGTGATGGCGTACTGCGACAAGTGGATTACGCCCTACACCTACCGGGCGCTCTACGGTCGCTTTCAGTCGTCGCTCACCGCTGCTGCCGAGGGGGATCCGGTCGATCATCTGCTGGTCAGCGGGCTGGTGCTCGACGACGGACGGGTGCACCTGAACGATTGGTATCACCAAGGTGCGCCGCTGAGCGCTGGCCCGGTCGCGGGGCAGCTCGCGATTGTGCTGCAGGGGGCCGACGGCCGAACGCTCGCCAGCCGGCACGTCGATCCGCACACCCATCTTGGCGCGGTGGGGACTGGCCCCTTCATGGCCCTCGTGCCCTATCACCCTGAGACGGCGCGGGTCGCCATCATGCGCTCGGGCGTCGAAGTGGCGGCGCGGCAGGTAAGCGCCGGCGTGCCTCAGGTGCGTCTCCTCGCGCCAAACGGCGGCGAGCGGATCGCGGCGGGAGATACCTTGACGGTGACGTGGTCGGCCAGCGACCCGGACGGCGAGGGGTTGCGGGCGCTCGTCCAGTTCAGCCGGGACGGCGGGCTGACATGGCAGGCCCTCGAGGCCGATTGGGAGGGGACGAGCCTCCCGATCGAGGCAGCGCAGCTCCCCGGTAGCGACCGGGCGCTGATCCGGGTCGTCGTGACCGATGGCATCAACGTCGGACAAGACGTGTCCGACGCGGTCTTCAGCATCGAGCGGAAACCGCCGGAGGCTGTCATCTTCACGCCGGATGGAACGATCGTCGCCCCGGGCGCTGGCCTGCTGCTGCGTGGCGGGGCGTTCGACGCGGAGGACGGCCCGCTCGTGGAGGATGCGCTGCGCTGGGCTTCAGACCGCGACGGAGAGCTGGGAGGCGGCGAACAGGTTGTCGTTCAGCTTTCGCCCGGCGTTCACGTCGTTTCGCTCACCGCCCGCGACACTGATGGCGGCGAGACGACGGCGCGCGTCACGATCATTGTCGGGGAAACTCCCTCTCGCACCTTTGTCCCCGTGGCGCCGAACCACGCGCTGCCCGCCTGACATGAGGGGCCGGGCACGGTGAGGATGAGGCACCGTGCTACACTGGCACCCATGTTCGCCAAGGTGCGGTCGGCGGCGGTGACGGGGCTGCAGGCGTCGCTCGTCTCGGTGGAGGTGGACATCACCAACGGCCTGCCGGCGATGCACATCGTCGGTCTGCCCGACGCGATGGTGCAGGAATCCAAAGAGCGGGTCCGCGCTGCGATCCGCAATGCCGGCGCGAGTTTTCCGATGAAGCGCGTCGCGGTTAACTTGGCGCCGGCCGATATCCGCAAGGAAGGCCCGTCGTACGACTTGCCGATCGCGGTCGCTATCCTCGCCGCGACCGGCCAAGTCCAGCTCGACCGGGACGATCGGCTCTATCTGGGTGAGCTTTCCTTCGAAGGAGACGTCCGGCCGACGAACGGCGTGCTGCCGATGGTGGCGCTCGCCCGCGCCGAGGGGATCGAGGAAGTGATCGTGCCCTCGGCGAACGCTGCCGAGGCCGCGCTCGTGCCCGGCGTGCGCGTGCTGCCCGCCGACCACCTCGTGGCCATTATCGCCCATCTCGCCGGCGGGGCGCCCATCGCTCCGCTCGAGCCGCGCGACCCCCTCTTGCTTGAGGACGACGTTGACGAATCGGTGGTCGACTTTGCCGAGATCAAAGGTCAGGAGCATGTCAAGCGAGCGCTCGAAGTCGCCGCGAGTGGCGGTCACAACGTCCTGATGACGGGACCACCGGGCAGCGGCAAGACGCTTCTCGCTCGGGCGTTGCCCGGCATCCTGCCGCCGCTCACGCTCGACGAGGCGCTCGAAGTCACGACGATTCATAGCGTGGCCGGCTTGGTTCGTCCTGACCGTCCGCTCATTCGCCGTCGGCCGTTTCGGGCGCCGCACCATACCACGAGTTATGCTGCGCTTGTCGGCGGAGGCCGCAAGCCCGGCCCGGGCGAGATGAGCCTTGCCAACCGTGGTGTCCTGTTTCTTGATGAGCTGCCAGAGTTTCCCGGCAACGCGCTCGAAGCGATGCGTCAGCCGCTCGAAGACAAGGTGATTACGATCAGCCGCGTCCAAGGCTCGGTCGAATATCCCGCGAACGTGATGTTGGTTGCCGCGCAGAATCCGTGCCCCTGCGTCGGCAAATACCATAGTGCCGAATCAAGTCGCCCGGGAACTTGTCATCACCGTCCCGCTGCCCGACGACCGGGGGCGGAGCGGCGACGGCCGGCCGAAGGTCCGCCGCTTCCGCAGCCACTGGCTCGAGCTCGGCCGACGACTCCGCGACTTCCGTGCCCGCTATGGCGTGACGCAGTCGGAGATCGCCCGGGCGATCGGCGCGGGCGACGCCTCGACGGTGGCGCAGTGGGAGAGCGGCGTGAACGTCCCCGAGGGGCTCCGACGGGAACACCTGATTGAGCTGCTGGACGGACAACGCTGGCCCGAGTTGCGCGCGGCCGCGCTCGCGGGTGACGGGCTGCCCGCGGCGTGGGACCGAGGTGCGCGCTGGTACCGCCGGGCCTCGCGCGAACGGCGCCAGCGCGAGACGGTCGGCGCCGCCGTGGCGGCCGTGCTGGCGCACCTGCGAGACGTCGCGTCGCCGGAGGCCCTGCGCCAGCGCTACTGCGCGCACGACGGCGAATGGGTGCGCGGCGTAGCGGTCCGGTGCGGGCTCGAGGAGGAGCAGTTGGTCGACCTGCGCCGCATCGAAGACGCGGCCTACGGGCTGCGGTGCCTCGAGATTGAGCACGATCGACAGTTCGACCTGCGGAAGTCCCTCGTGCCCCAAGTGTCGCTCGGCTTGCCCGACCAGGAGGAGGATCGGGCCTCAAACGGGGCAGCGTCCTCGACGGAGGCCGCGCGCCCGAAGGGGACTCGGGATGGCTGAGCAGTCCGAACGGACAGGGCGATCGAGCGGCGCTGGCGGCCGCGCTCCCCGTGCCGAGGGTTGGCGGACGCGGGCCGAGCAGGCCCACGGGGGCCTGGTTCCGGATCCATCTCTGACGCTGACGGCCTCGGAGATCGGCGCCTACACCTTCTGCCCGCAGGCCTGGTACCTCCAGCGGTGCCGCGTGCCGGTCACCGCCATGGCCGAGGAACGCCGTCGGTCCGGCAGCGCCACGCACCGGGAGATCGGGCGTCAGACCGACCTCGTCCGGGCGGCGGGCGCATTGCGGACTATCCTGCTGTTCGCCATCGGCGTCCTGCTGGTCCTGCTGGTGGCGCTCGTGCTCAGGGGGCTCGGATGAGTGCCGAGCTACTCCTGCTCTGCCTGGTACTCGCCATGGCGGCCTACGTCCTGCTGGCCCGTTGGACACGGCACCGCCGCAGTGCGCTCGGCATAACCGACGGCGTGGTCGTCTCGGCCGACGATTCGCTCATCCGCGCGCCTACCCTACGTTCGGAGCGGCTGGGGCTGGTCGGCCGGTGCGACCATCTGCTGCGGGTGGGCGGGGCCTACGTGCCGGTGGAGCAGAAGCCGAGCGCGCGGCGCCTCCAGCAATCGCACATCCTCCAGGTCGGGGCGCTGTGTCTGTTGGTCCAGGAGGTCTACGGCGTCCGTCCGCCCTACGGCGTCGTGGTGCTGGCCGGCGGATCGCGGGAACGCGTGGTGTTCACCGAGGAGCTGGAGCGGGGGGTGGTGCGCACGATGGCCGAGATGCGCCGGATACTGGAGAATGGTGAGGCACCCGGTCCCCGGTGGGTGCCCGCCAAGTGCCGCGCCTGCGGCTACCATCCCGTCTGTTGGGAGGACGAGGACGCCGGCGCGGCCGGCGACCGGTTCGCGCAGCGGGTGGGCTGAAGCCTGCATCGGCCTTCGACTCATCGTGCAGCCGACGGCAGAGCGAACCGGCCGAGAGCGGCGGAGGTGCACGTCGCCGAGGAGGAGGGCCGGTTGGAACAGGGGGCGGTGCGCCAATCGGGAAACGTCGAGACGCGCCGCGCACGTCGAGGTGACGGGCTTGCGTCTCCTGGGCTCGGGGTGGTCGAGCAGCGGCCCGATGCACCCCGCTTCGGCACCCTTGGCCGCCTCGACTACGACGCGCTCACCGACGCGCTCTGTTGCCACATCTGCGGCCAGTGGAAGCGCAACCTGGCCCAACACGCGCGCTTGGCCCATCGGCTCAGCGCCGACGCGTACCGCGCCCTCGCCGGCCTGAACCGGACGACGAAGCTCGTCACGCCGACCATGCGGACGCGCCTGCGCGAGGTGGGCGTCCCCGTGATCGAACGGTTACGCGCCGAGGGCCGGCTCAGGCGCTGGGACGAGGACCGGGAGAAGTTCCGGCGGGACAAGGCGGCGGCGGTGGAGGCGATCCGGCAGGGGCTGCGGCAGGAGGGGCGACGCCGCCGCAGCGAGGCCTTCACCACAGCCGACGAGCGCCGGGATCGAGCCGAGCGGCGGCGCCAGCGCAACCTGGCGGGGCTCGACCGGGCGGCTCCCGCGGCGATCGCGGCCGGCATCCGCCGGGCGGCCGGCGAGCGCGCGTGCGAGCGGTGTGGCCAGCGGTACGCGGCCACCGCCACCCGGCAGCGGTACTGCCCCGCCTGCCGGATCGAAGCCGAGCGCGAGCATGGCCGCGACTCGGCCCGGCGGGCGCGGCTGCGGAAAAAGGTCGGCGAGGCCGCTGCCCCACGGCGCACGCCTCCGACCGCCAGGGACACCAGCCGCGTGGCGGTCTGTCCCCGCTGCCGCCGGCCCTTCCGGGCTGCCTCCCACCGGGACAGGTACTGCCCGCCCTGCCGGCCGGAGGCGGCCCGCGCGTACCAGCGCGAGTGGAAGGCGCACCAGCGAGCCGACCAGGCCAAGCCTACAGTGTCCGACGTGGGTTCAAGTAATCGAGAAGTAATCGAGAAGTAACTGAGCGAGGGGTCGCCAGCCATGGCGAAGCTCAAGAAGTCCGATCAGCAGCAGCTCTGGGTCGAGGCGCAGCGGCGATGCCGGCTCTCCGACGAGGCCGTGCGCATGGCCAAGGAGCTGGGCCTCAGCCCGCGGAGCCTGATCAAGAACATCCCGTCGCCGAAGCAGCAGTGGAAGGCGCCCGTGGAGGACTGGGTGCGCCAGATCTACGAGAAGCGCCACGGCGCTACGTCGCGCCGGCAACCGACGAACCCGGCCGCGGATCAGCAGCCTGAGTCCAGGGCAACTCCGGCACCTAGTTCCCTGGTGGCTGGCCGCGAGGTGCAGCGCCGATGATCACCGCCCTGTCTGCCGAGGAGGCGATAGACCGACCAGCATGGGACAATAGAGAGTAGGCGAGGTGGCGGACGCAGCATTCGATCGACGCTGCGTCGGCAGGCGCTCATCCAGGTCACTCGGACCTCGCTCCCTCGTAGACGGAGCCTCCGAAGCCCGCTGTGGCAAGGAGGCTCGAATTGGGCATCAGGGTCCGCCGGGCGGTACGCGGGCTTGAGGGCGGACAAGGAGAAGCACACGGTGCCAATCGACTTTGGCAAGATAGCCGCGCCGAAGGCGGCGGCGCGGCCCACAGACCCGATCGCCCTGTTCCAATCTCTGCGTGTCACCGATCCCGCGATCAATGATCTCTGGCTCGCGCAGGGCGACGCGCTGCGCGAGTGGGATAGCCGTCGGGCGGTGCCTGACATCGCCATCGTCCTGAATACCGGCGCAGGCAAGACGCTGGTCGGCCTGCTCGCGGCGCAGTCGCTCGTCAACGAGACCAACGGCCATGTCGTTTACGCCTGTAGCTCGATCCAGCTCGTCCAGCAGACGGCGAGCAAGGCGCGCGGCTACGGCCTCAGCGTCACCACGTACGTCGGCGGGAACTTCAGCAACGACCTCTACCGGCAGGCCTTGGCCCCGTGCATCACCACATACCACGCGCTCTTCAACGGCCGCTCACGCTTCTTCGACGAGGATCTCAGCGCCGTGGTGTTCGACGACGCGCACACGGCCGGGCATCTCCTGCGAGACCAGTTCACGCTGCGCATCGGGCGGGAGGCTCTTCCTCAGACCTTCAGCCAGCTCGTCCAACTCTTCCGGCCGTACTTCACCCGTATCGGCAAGGACACGGGCTACATCGAGACCCAGGATCGCCTTGATGCCGCCACGTCCTGGTTCGTCCCGCCGTTCGCAGTGAAGCCGCAGCTCGCTGAACTCCAACGGATTCTGCGCGAGGCTTCGCTCGGCGCGGTGACCGAGACGACCTTCGCGTGGGAGTACCTGCGGGACCACCTCGATTCGTGCGCCGTGTTCGTCTCGGGTGCGGAGGTATCGTTTACACCGCCCGTCGTGCCCGTGCGCACGCTGCCGTACTTCGGTGACGGCGTCCGGCGGCTCTATCTCTCGGCCACGCTCGCGGCGAAGGACGCCTTCTTGCGGGCGTTTGGCCGCGAGCCCGATCCGGTCATTACCCCGTCCACGACGGCGGGCGAGTGCGAGCGTCTGGTCCTCATTCCCGCTCTGCATCGGAGTGGCGGCCGGGCGGCAAGCGACAGCGAGGTGGCAAAGCGCATCGTCAGGGACCATAAGTGCCTGGTGCTGGTGCCGACGCGTCGTCGGGCGCAGGTGTGGGATAGCATCGCGACCAAGTACGACGACAGCGTTGCCGAGCAGGTTGAGGAGTTCAAGCGGGCCGGCTCCCCAGCGTGCTTGGTCTTGACCGCGCGCTACGACGGGGTCGACCTGCCGGGCGACACCTGCCGCGTCCTGGTGATCGACGATCTGCCGACAGGCCTCAACCCGCTCGAGCGCTATTTGTGGGAGCGTCTGGGGCTGCTCAAACTCCTGCGATCGACGATCGCCTCGCGCGTGGTGCAAAGTTTCGGACGCATCTCCCGCGGGATGAGCGATCACGGCGTCGTGGTGCTGACGGGCCGCAAGCTGGTCGAGTGGATCCTCTCCCCGAAGAACCAAGCCTTGCTGCCGGAATTCCTGCAGCGCCAGCTCCAGCTCGGCATCCACCTCTCACGCCAGCTGGACACGGTGGACGAGTTGGTGGACGCGGCCCACCAATGCCTGTCCCGCGACGAGGGCTGGACCGCCTTCTACCAGCGCACCATGGAAGACCTGGGGGCGACAACCCAGCCCGTGGAGGATGCCGAGGAGATCCTCCGGATTACCCGAGCCGAGCTCGACTTCGGCCACGCGTTGTGGGCACGCGAGTACGCGGACGCGGCGAAGGCGCTTGAGCGCGACCTGGAGCAGACCTTCACCGCAAGCCGACCGACCGGCGCGTGGCACGCCCTGTGGCTCGGCTACTGTTACGACCTGCTGGGAGATGCCACCCGGGCCCGCGAGCTGTACGAGCGCGCTCACCGGGCGGAGAGGAACATCCCGCCGTTCGATGTCCAAGGCGATGTCCAGACGCAGGCCGGGCACCCGGCTCAGGTGCTCGCCGTTGCCGCCTCGCTCCAGCGCGGCACCCAGGCACACCTGGAGCTGCCGAGGCACTTCGACACCGAGCTCGCGGCGCTGGACGGGACGGGGACGGTGCCCCAGGTGGAGGCCGCCCTCGAGGCGCTGGGACAGTACCTCGGCCTCGAGGCCCGCCGGCCCGATAACGAGTCCGGCACGGGGCCGGATGTCCTCTGGACCACCCCAGGCGGTCCCGCACTGAGCATGGAGGCCAAGACGGGGAAGGGAGAGGGCGCTGTCTACAAGAAGGAGGATCTGGGCCAGCTCCGGGACCATCATCAGTGGGTCCGCGGCCAGCTGGGGGCGGTCGAGGTCCACTCGGCGTTCGTCGGACCGGCGGCGCGTGCGTCGCCAGATGCCAATCCCGACCCGGAGATGGTGGTGATCGAGCTCGAGGCGTTCCGTGGCGTCCGCGATCGCCTGCGAGCGGCGCTCGTCGACATCTGTGCCGCGGCCGTGCCCGCAACGGCTCCGTCGGTAGTCCACGATGTCTTCGCGGAGCGCGGGTTGCTCTGGCCGGGGATCTACGATGAGCTTCCCAAGCACGTCCTGCGGGAGATTCCGCCGGGGCGGTGACTACCGCCCAGGAGGCGCCGACGCCGGTAGGCCTCGGGCACGGCCATCCCTCAGGCCGTCGCGCTGCCGTACCGAGGCGTGCGGTGAACCGCATCACTCCGCTGCCGCCATCGGCCGACGTGTTGGTGAGGGTGCCGCGGCGGCGTCGGGATCGGTCGGCGCCTTCTTGGTCCGGCCGCGCGATCGCCGACCCGGTGTCCCTTCACCATCGCCCGGCTGCGCCGGCAATTGGCTCGGTCGCGAGACGACAACGACATCCTCGATCTGGGGCAGCTTCCGCAGGCCCATCTCGGTCAGGCCGTGCTCCTGGACGGACGCGGACTCGTCGTAGATGAACACCAAGATGCGGTCGTAGCGATCGCGCGTCTCCAGGAGGTAGGCGACCGAGTCCTCCATGATCTCCTTCTCGACCGCCTTGAAGTCGCCCGCCTTGCGGGCATACTTGGCTTCGATCAGTAAGCGCAGCGACGGGATGCCGAAGTCGGCGCGATAGGTGCTGTGGCCGACCTTGGGCAGGGTCTCCTCGTCGACCACGTCATCGAAGACTGAGCGCAGGATGAGCCAGAGGATGTCTTGGACCTCACGCTCGGCGGTGATCTCCCAGCGGATGGGGTGCTTGACCGCAGCGGGGTCGTCCCAGCGCCACCGGCGCATGGCGGCCTCGAAGCGCCGCAGCACGGCTGCGACGTGGCTGCGCGACAGCACGAGCTCGTCCGCGCTCCGCACGAGGGACGCGTGGACGGCGCTCCAGACGAGGGCAGCACGGGCGGCCCCGAGCGCGGAGGGGTCCGCGACGGCCGCCGCGTCCAGCACGCGCGCCTGAAGCCTCGACAGGTCGACGCGCGGGTCGACGAGCAGCAGCGCCCCGCGCCGGCTCCCCCACTCCAGCAGCGCACGCTCCGCCACGTCGCGGTATTGGCGGACGTCGTCGATGGTGTCGGCGTCGCCGGTAAGGGTCCACCGGATGTACCCGTAGAGCAGGGCGTGGTACGGCGTCGCGGCGCGACACCGGGGGTCGTCGAGCACGCTCACCAGCCAGGCGCGGGTCTCGTCACCCCCCTTGCCGAGGGCCACGGTGGCCAGGGCGATGCCGAGGAACAGCAGCGGGTCGAAGGCGAAGGAGACGCGGTCTTCGGGGAAGGGATCCCGCAGCCGCAGCTTCGCCAATCCGTCGGCGAGCCGCGTGACGACCGGAGGGGGCGCTGTGGCGCGGAAGTGCCGGAGCCCGTAGCCCAGCGCGGCGAGGGTCGGCATGTGCCCGAGACGATCGGCGTTCGCGGCGAGCCAGGCCGGCGTGGCCGGGTTGACATCCCAGGCGAGTGGGAAGTCGGGCTCATCGTGCAGCACGTGGTAGGCGAACAGCCCCTCGACGTTGCCCGGCGCGTTCGCGCCCGCCACGCGGTCAACCAGGGCGCGCTGTTGCGCCCCGAGAGGGGCGACGATCGCGGACGGCCCGCGGGATTCGGGGGATCGGCCGCCGCGGGCTTTCGCGTCGCACCCTCCGGCCGCACCCAGGCCACCTCCAGCGCCGTCATCAGGCGCCGCGTCTTTCGCGCTCATAGGAACCACCGGCTCGTGCGCAGCATCGTGGCGAGGGCATCGGGGTTCCAATTCCGGACATGCCGGAGCCGTCCCAAGAGCGAGGCGATCAGGTCCGAGTAGAGGATGGTCACCGGCCTGTTCGTTGGGAACAGACTGCGCCACGAGAGCGACGTGAACCGGTACAGCTGGCCTGCCAGGTACTCCAAGTCCTGGAACGTCGACTCGCGGTGCAGCTTCAGCAAGAGTGGGCGCGGTGCGCCCTGGAGCGGGGTCATCAGGCCCCGCGGGCCGATCGTGGTCAGGAGGATCTCCGACCGACCGAGCGGGACGGCGTAGCCGCGGTCCGGCACGTACTCGCCCTTCCGCTGTCCCCGCAGCTGCGGGTCGGCCACCTGCCAGTCCTGCACGCCCTCGCTATTTCGGTCGAAGAGCATCCACTCGTGCTGCTCGCTCACGTGCAGGAACGCGAATTCGACGCGATAGTCATCGACCATTCCCTCTACAAGCCGCTTGACGGCCTGCGCCTCGATGTCCTTTAGGGGCTTGAATACGTGGAACACCAGCCGGATGGCGTCGCCGGTCTGCCAGGCGTTCCGCGCGCGGACCCAGTCCACCGTAGTGCGGAGTGTGGCGAGTAGCTCGTCCGGGTACTCGTCGTAGGGCACCTCGCGCGACGTGTTGTGGAGCAGGTAGTTCCCGTCAGCCGTGAAGACGGTAGTAATCCCCACGACGCGCTCGGCCCCGGTCAGGCGTCCCGCGCCGAGCGAGGCACTGCCGATCCCGATCACCAACTCCTGCGCCAGGCTCTGGGCCGCGTTGATGACGAACGGGATGCCGCCGAGCTTGGCGTAGGAGGCCAGGGCGATGCCGCTGAGGGTGTAGGGCACGCCGCGCTCGAGGTGGGGCGGCACCCGGATCGTCTCGATGGTGACCTCCTGCACCGGCACGCCTTGCGACATGAAGGCGGACTTCGCCACCAGGTACGGGTCGTCGTCCCCGCGGAGCTCCTTGTGCTCCTCCTTGATGATCACGAAGGCGAGGTGGGGCTTCGGGGTTAACCTCAGCGCGTCCAGGCAAGCCTGGCGGTAGCTGGCCGCCTCGCGCGGCCCGGGCTCGAACGCCTCGATGTGGAACGTGCAGTCGCTCAGGCGGTACTTGCGGATGAAGCCCTGCGCGAAGGTCTTGGCGTTGGGCACGCCCTGCTTGAGCTTGCGCAGGAAGACCTCGGCATCGCCCTGAAAAGCCTTCGGGGTCACCACGGCGATGTGCGGCCGCTTGGGCGTGAAGACCTCCGCGTCGAACGGCCCGAAGTCCTCCATCCCCTGGTCGTGCGACCGGGCGGTCTTGGTGCCGGCCGGGTCGAAGACGAACGTCGGCGAGCGGAAGCGGCGGTACGTCCCCCCATCCATCCCCTGCTTCAGCGGGGACGGGGCGGCGACGGTGCATGAGAGGCCGTCCGCCAGCGCGAGCGCCCCCCGGCCCTTCAGCCAGTCGGCGATCTCGGCCACCCGGCGGTCGCGGCCCTTCGCGCCCACCACGCCGAAAACCTCCAGGTCGAGCTGGCGCAAGATGCCCTCAGGGTTCGGGACACCACTCAGCCGGACGGCGGCGGCGAAGTTCTCCACGCGTGCCTCCAGCCAGGCCCGATCGGCCGGCACTTCCGACAGCCGGGGCGCATCGCCGAGGATGAGCCGATCTCCGTTGACCGCGTCCACGCGCCCTTCGGTGCGCCGGCGGGTCGCCGGATCGCGTCGCGCATCGCGGGCCAGTTCATCCTCCTCGGCGAGCACGTAGCGGCCGCGCACGTCCATACCCCGAGCGAGCAGCGCGGCGACGGTGCAATCGATCTCGCGGCGTGTCTTGAAGCCGACCAGGATGCCGAACTGTGGTCCTCCCCGGCCGTGGAGCACACGGGCGTCGAGCGTGTACTGCGGGTAGACGTGCAGCCAGGCCACCGCCGGTGCGCCGTCACCTGCGCTTCGCGCCAGGAGGTCGCGTCGTGGCTGGCGCGCGACGAAGGACGGCGGGTTGAAGTCCAGGAGCCGATATCCCCAGGCCACGAGCGATCGGATGAGGGCCTCCTGGACGAGGCGACGCACCAGACCCGCGGACTGGCGCACCCCGAAGCTCGCCGGCGCGCCGATCGGTGGTGCATCGGGCGTCAGCGGGACGCACGCGATCTCGTCGCCCTGGCGGCGGAAGACGTGCGTCGCCGCGTGCTCGGCGCGGAGGAGCGCCAACTGGTCGGACGACTCGAACGGGAGCAGGCCCCCGGCGAACTCCTCGGCCGACAGGGTGAGGGGCAGGAAATTGAGGACAAGGTCGGGCTCCGCCGGTGGGCGGTAGTTCGTCGGCGGACGACGGCGGAAGTCGCGATTCACGGCCCCTCTCGCCATGACGGCGGCCCGATCGAACGCCGGCCCTGTTCCACGTCCAGCGAGCGCAGGAACAGCTCCACCACCGCCGCCGCGTCCTGCCGGTGGCGGGCGTCCAGGTCGCGGCGTCCGGGGTCGGCCAGGAACCGCGCGTAACTGATCGGGCCGTCCTTCCGCGCGCCGGGTGTCCGCTCGTCCGAGGCGAAGCGGGTGCGCAGGATCTCCAGTGCCCGGGGCAGGAGCAGCTCCTCGGGCCAGCGCGCGAGGTGCTCGGCGAACCGGGCCGCCACGTCCTCCGGCCCGCGGCCGAAGTGCATCAGGCAGTAGATCAGGTCGTAGGCGTCCTTCTCCTCGAACCTGTCCTCATAGGCGAGCGCCTTGAGGACGACGAATGGTACGACGTTGGCGACACGGACCGTCTCGGTGGCGACCCCGCGCTCATCAAGCAGCGTGGCGGTGAGCTCCACCTCGACGTGGTCCGCGACGACCAGGTGCGCGCCGGGGATCTTCAGCGCCGACAGCCGCCGCTCGCCCGGCAGCTCCGCGACCTGCCCGCCTTCACCCAGGTCAGCGTCGCAAAGCAGATCCACGACGACCGTGACCCCGTCCCCCACGGGCTTGCGCCACGAGAAGTGCTGCACCCGTCCCTCCTCGTTCGTCCCGCGGACGAAGCCCAACGCCCGGAGGTTCTGCTCCAGCCGGCGGTAGGCCTCGACGCTGGCCAACACCTGGAGGTCCAGCACCAAGTCGACGTCCGTCGTGCCCGCATGCGGCGGCGGCCCCGGCTGGCCCTCGGGCGGCCGAGCGATGAGGTAGCGGGGCACCAGGCCGCCGGCCAGGTAGACGCCGGTTTTCCAGGGGCCGAGCCCCCGCAGCAGCGTCACCAGCGTCCGCTCGCACAGCTCGGCGTGGAGCGCGGTGTAGCCCCCTTGGTGCTTCGGCTTCACGGCTCATCCTCACCCATCGGTCGCCCCGTCAGTAGCCGAGCCGCTCGGCGCGGAGGTGGCGGGCCTGATCTTTGCCACGCTGCGGCCACGCCCACAGGTCCACATAGAGTTGGACGTCGCTCGCCACCCAGAACCCTTGCACCTGTCGCCGGAAGAGGAGCGGCGAGCGCTCGCGCGTCATGAGGAACGTCACCGCCTCGCCCTCCTCGACGGGCAGCAGATCGCTCGCCCGCGCCATCCCCTCCAGCCGGCCGGCGGCGCCGGCAGGCACGAGCACCCAGGCCCGCTCGGCGTCCGTCCCGTAGGGGGCGACGAGCCGCGCTCCGGAGCCGAGCGTCAAGGCGTGCTCAATGCCGGCGCCGGCGAGGGCGTCCGTGGCGGCGTGCAGGAGCTCGACGGGCTCGCGCACCCAGCGGTGGAAGCGCCGGGCCTCGTACTCGGCCAGGGAATGCGCGGCCGCCCAGGCGTCCAGCAGGGCACCGGGCTCGCGGAGCACGCGCACAGCGCGTGGCCCCTTGCCCGCCTTGTCCATCCAGAGCTGCGCCTCGAGGAACGTACAGACCTGATGCACCGTCGAGAGCGAGACCTGCGCGCACTGGGCCAGCTCGCTGACGTGCCAGGTGCGGCCGGGCTCCAGCAGCAGCGCGTGGAGGACCTGGGCGGTGCTGCCCCGGTAGACGTTGCGCAGGACGCGCGGTCGCCCCGCGGGGACCGGTCGGTCGACCCAGAAGAAGGCCCACGGCAGGTCGATGTAGATGCTGCCCCCGGCGTCCCAGTAGGCCAACTTGTGCCGCCGCAGCAGCTCACGGCTGGCCTCGGAGATGGCCGGGGCCGCCAGGAGCGGCACGTCGGCGACGGGCTGCTCGAGGCGGCGCAGGCCGTCGAGCTGCCAAATCGCCTGCTGCACGTCGCGGGGGTAGCCGCTCGCCTTGGCCTCGACCAAGAACCGGACAGGTCGACCCTTCACCTCGCCGAGGACGGCGAGATCCAAGGCGCGGCCGTCGACGCGTGGTTCCGGGTCAACGGAGCGGATCTCGACATCGGGCAACTGGGCGAGGGCTTCGGCGACGGCGCGCGACAGGTCGATGGCGTCTGCTCCTACGGCTAGGACGAGCTATTTCGCTGTACAGCGAAAATACCACATCGCCCGAAAGAAGGCAAGGCTCCGCCGCTCATCGCTCGGGCCGCGTGGCCAAGGAACTGAGGTCAAGACGCGGAACGTGATGCCGCTGCACTGCATCACCATCCGGGGGTTGGCTTCGTAGCCCACGTGCTTGTCCAGCGTGGCTACCCCGAAGCGGTCGGTCTGGGCCTGCCGGAGCCGGAGTTCTGGGAGGACGGTTTCAGCTTCGTGATCACCTTCCGCAGCATCGCCCCGCGTGAGGGGGTTGCGCCGACGCCTGACGCCTTCCGGGCGCTGTTGGAACAGAGGGAGATCACCGATCGGCTGGACCGCGGGCTACTGCACGCACGGGAGCACGGGACCATCGCTCGTCGCGAGTACGTGGCGGTGACCGGCGTGTCAGAGCGGATGGCGGCGAACGACCTCGCCGATCTGGTGCGCAAGGGCCTGCTTGAGGCCACGGGCGGGCGGGGCCGGCGGGACTGCGTACCGCTTGCGCCACGAGGCAGGCTGAGAATCGTGCTGCCCATTGCACGATACTTGCACGATTCCTGCCCGTTCGCGGCGCGTCGGTCCCTCCAGCGATAGGGCTATGAGCAAGCAATCACTCTGCCGCATCTGCAAGAAGCGGCCGCCCTGGAAGTACAAGAACTGCCCGCCAGGGATCTGCAAGCGTTGCTACCACAAGCACGTCTGGCCTGAGCGACCTGCGGTACGGAAGCAACGTCCGCGCGGCGACGAGGAAGCGGACGCGGCCGAGTGGGACGGAACCGAGCCGCCTGCGACCGGCTAACCTTGGTCGGACTGCCCTACACCCACGGCCGCGACCTCCGCCTCGCGCCGCTGGTCCAATGCCTTCGCCCAGGCCTGAGCGGCCGCGTGCACCGGGTCCCATGGGCTGCTGACGGGTGGGGTGTAACTCAGGTCGAGGTCGTTGAGCTCCTCGACACGCATGCCGTGGAAGAGGGCGGTGGCGTAGATGTCGATCCGCTTGGCCACCTCGGAGCGATACGGCCCCACCATCTGCACCCCAAGCAGGCGTCCGCTCTGCCGGTCTCCGGTGACGCGGATCAGCAACTCCTCGGCGCCCGGGTAGTACCGCTTGTGATCCCAGATGGTGACCTGGGTGGCAACGGGGTCGAAGCCAGCCTCCGACGCCTCATGGTCGCGAAGCCCCGTGCGCGCCGCCACCAGTTCGAACACCTTCACCACCTGCGTGCCTAGGCTCCCCGCGAACTCGCGCTCTCCCCCCGCCGCATTCTCGCCGGCCACTCGCCCCTGCTTGTGCGCGGTCGTGCCAAGCGGCAGGTAGGCATACCGCCCCAGCAGGCGGTGCCAGGTCTCGACGCAGTCGCCGGCGGCATAGACGCCGGGGAGATTGGTCTCCATCCGGCCGTTTACTCGGATCGCACCTTTGATCCCGGTCGATACGCCCGCCGCCGCGGCCAACTCGCTGTTGGGCCGGACGCCGACGGCGACCAGCACGACGTCCCCGCTCCGCTCAAAGCCAGCGGGGCCCGCGACCACCAGGCGCGAGCCCTCCGCCCGGATGGCCTGCACGGGCATCCCGTTGATCACTTCCACCTCGTGGCGGCCGAGCTCCACTTCCAACACTCGGCCGAGGCTTGGGGCCACGGTCGGCAGCACCGAAGGGGAGCGTCCGACGAGCGTGACGCGCAGGCCGCGCAGCGTCAAGGCATCGGCCATCTCCAGGCCGATGTAGCCGGAGCCGACAATCACCACCGACTCGGGGCGCTCCCTCAGCAGGTGCTCGTGCACCAGGAAGCTGTCTTCCATGGTGTGGAGCGGGAACACCCCTGGCAGATCCAGCCCGGGGATGTCGGGCCACACCGGCACGGCCCCCGTGCCGATCACCAGCCGGTCATAGGGGAGCTGCCGCGCCTGGCCTCGCCGGTCCACTACCGTCACGGTTTGCCCGGCCGGGTCGATCTGGGAGGCGACGTGCTCCAGCAGGAGCCCAACGCCCTCGCGCTCGATCTCGGCGACGGTGCGATGGGCCAACAGCTGCGGGTCGGGCACCTCGCCGCTCACGTAGAACGGCAGCCCGCAGATGCTGTAGTTGGGGAAGGCGTCGGCCACGACCACGGTCACCTCCAGGTCCGGCGCCACCTCCCGCGCCCGGAGCGCCGCGCCGGTCCCCGCGTCGCTACCGCCGATGATCACCAGACGCACATTCGGCCTCCGATCCCCTGTCACCTGAGACACCGTGAGGGACGACCGCCTCCCTGGCCACGGCGGCGATGCCCGGATAGAGCAGGCGGACGGTCCCGACACCAAGCACGCCGCCGAGCGCCTGGAAGAGCACAAAGGCTGGCGCCGAGCTGGGACTGATGCCGGCGAACGTATCCGAGAGCGTGCGGGCGATCGTGACGGCCGGGTTGGCGAAGCTCGTCGAGGAGGTGAAGAAGTAGGCACCGGCGATGTAGGCGCCGACCGCGAACGGGGCCGCCGTGCTGCGGCCCGAGCGGACGACCCCGAACACCACCAGGATGAGGCCGAAGGTGGCGACCACTTCCCCCAACCACAGCCCCGCGCCTGTCCGCACCGTCGCTGCCACCTGCACGGGCGGCAGGGCGAACATCAGGTTGGCGAGTACCGCGCCCGCGAGGGCGCCGACGACCTGCGCGATCGCATACACGACGGCTGTCGTGGCCCTGAGGCCGCCAAAGACCCGATCCGCCAGGGTCACGACCGGATTGAGATGGGCGCCGGAGACCGGCCCTACGGCAAGGATGATGGCGACCAGCGCGGCCGCCGTCGCTGCGGCGTTCTCCAGGAGCTGGAGTCCGACATCACCAGGGCTGAGCCGCTGGGCCGCGATGCCGGAGCCAATCACGGCCACCAGGAGCAGCGCCGTCCCGACGAATTCGGCCACCGCCTGGCGCAGGAGCGTCGCGGTGCTCAACCGCGAGCGTGCTGGGTGACCGAGAACCGGTCCATTCTCTCTTGCCGGCGCCCTCATGATCGCTCCCTCGTTTTCTGCCCTGTCGGCCAGCGGCATCTCGGAGGCTACCTCCGCTCAGTGGCGCGCAGGATGCAGACGAGGCACGCGGCCCGATGCAGCACGTACTCCGACACGCTGCCGAGCAGCGCCCGCTCCAGCGCCGATTTGCTGGCCGCGGCCATTACGATGGCGTCGGCCCCTCGCTCCTTCGCCAGACGCACGATCGCCTCACCGGGCCGGCCGCGCGCGACCAGCGTCGTGGCGGGAACGCCGTGTCGCCTCGCCAGGTCCGCCACCGCGCCAGTCGCCCGCTCACCTTCCTCGGCCAGGACGTCCGCGCCGCCGGTCAGGTAGAGGCCGGTCTGGCCGACGAGCTTCTCATCGACGACGAAGACCGCCAGGAGCGCCGCACCGGCATGCTTCGCCAGGGCTACCGCATGCAGACTGGCCGGCCAGGATGCGGAGGACCCATCGGTCGGGTTGAGGACCAGGGAATACTTCGGCAGTACGCCCGGATCGGAGTCCGGCGTCGGCTGTCCGCCGGTCATTTCGCTTCACCTCCCTGGCGGCCGGTCATCCAGGACGGCGCCTATCGCGCGCTCAAGACGCCCAGTTCGGCCAGGAGCCGTTCGACGTGCGCGCGGATCGCGTCGCGGATCTCGCGCACCTTCTCGAGCGGCTGACCGGCCGGATCCTCGATCGACCAGTCCTCGTACTTCTTGAATGGATACAACCGGCAAGCATCGCCGCAGCCCATCGTGACCACCACGTCGGCCGCCCGCACCACCTCGTCGGCGAGCGGCTTGGGGAACTCCTGCGAAAGGTCTACGCCCAACTCGCGCATCACTTCGACCGCGGCCGGGTCGATCTGCTTGGCCGGCGCCGACCCGGCCGAGTGGGCCTCGATCGCCCCGCCGCTCAGGTGCTGGGCCAGGGCGGCGGCTATCTGCGAGCGGGCGGCGTTCCGCACGCAGACGAACAGGATGTGCGGCCGGTCCACTGGCCGCAGGCCCTCCACCCCAGCCAGCGCCAGCAGCCGCTCGCGGGTGAAGCGGTACGCGAAGATCGGCAGGTATCGCTTGACGCGAGCGCCGGTTAGCCAGCCCACCGACTCGCGGGCGCAGCGGTCGATGGTCTCCCGGCTGAACATGCCGCGGAACTCATCGGCAAGCCGCTCGACCTCCCGCCTCAGCAGGTCGTCGGTCTCAGGATCGAGGGAGGCCTCCCCCATCTGAGCCTTGTCGTTCCCACCCAATGCCTTACCTCTGGTGGTCTTGTCGCGAGCCACTCGCGATCAGTTCGGTCTCGGTGCGCTCGCGGACGGCGTCACGCACCTGCCGATAGACGGCAAGCTGCTGATCTTCGCTGCCGGTTGCCTTCGACGGATCCGGGAACGACCAGTGCAGCCGCTCGCCGCCGCCGGGGAAGAGTGGACAGGCCTCGGCGGCCTGGTCGCACACGGTGATGACCCAATCGAACGGCTGGCCGAGGTACTCCTCGATGGTCTTGGAGCGCTGGCCCGAGATGTCGATCCCGACCTCCGCCATCGCGCGGATGGCCAGCGGGCGCACCTGAGTGGCCTCGGTGCCCGCGCTGTGGGCCTCGAAGCGATCGCCGGCGAGGTGACGCAGCCAGCCCTCGGCCATCTGCGACCGCGCGGAGTTGTGGGTGCACACGAACAGAACGCGCTGTTTCTTGTTGGTCATAGCTCCTCCCGGCCATCACGTGCTGCGGCGGGCGAGGCAATCCGGCGCAGGCGCTGCCCCGTAGCGGGGTGCGGCAGGCTCAGCAGGTAGCGGACGCGCGTCAGGAGCTCCCGGCGGACCTGCTCGAAGACACGCCGCTGCTCCTCTTCGTCCTGGACCGCCACCGGGTCGGGCAGGCTCCAGTGAATCCGCGTGGGATCACCCGGGAAGACCGGACAGGTCTCGCGGACCCGGTCGCAGACGGTGATCACGTAGTCGAAGTGCTGTCCGATAAACGCGTCCATGGCCTTTGACGCGTGGCGGCTCGGGTCCAGGCCCCACTCCTCCATCAGCTCGGCAGTGACGGGGTGGACGCCGGTCGGCTGCGAGCCGGCGCTGTAGACCTCGACCTGGTCGGCGCCGAGTTGCCGCAGGATAGCCTCGGCGAGCTGCGAGCGTGCGCTGTTGTGCGTGCACAGGAAGAGCACCCGCAGCGGCCGGCCGGGTTGGGTCGGGGCCGAAGACGCCTCCGGCTCGCACGCGATGCCGGGATGCAGCGTGCTGCCAGCCTGCGCGTACAGCGCGTGCAGCCGTTCCAGGTCGATGCTGTAATAGACATCGCGCGCATCCCAACCGCCCCGGCGGTCTCGAAGGAGCCCCAGGGAGCGCAGCTGCTTGAGGTGGTAGGACACGGCGTTCTGGGGCGCTTGGAGACGCTCCACGATTTCCCCTGCTCGCAGGTCGGTCAGCGCCAGCAGCCGAACGATCGCGAGTCGGGTCTCGTCGGCGAGCGCCCTGAAGAACGCTGCGACATCGGACGTGGGGAACGCCACCGCATGGATTGCCACCATGCCACTACCCCGGATCACTTCAAAGAAAGTTGAATCAATTCCATTTGATATTACTCCCGCGAGCGGATGCCGTCAAGCCTCTGGGGAGTGCCGTGGAAGGGCCCACCGCCGAGGGCGGAACCGCCTCCCGAGCAGGGGCACGCAGGTGGCATCGGTCTGTGGAGGCCCGTCTTGTGGCGATGGCGGTGTGGGCCGACCTTCCACGTGCCCGGTGACACGTGCTGAGGATCACACAAGCATCGCGCAGTTCATTGCGCGATCACTGCCCGATGGATGCATGCTCGGCGCCACGGAGCGCCCGATGTGGCAGGACCAGAGGCGTTCGCGCCCCACCCGCAGTCGCGCAGGGCAAACAAAAAGGCCGGCTCATACAGGGAGGGGAAAGATCCCCGCTCCCGATGAGCCGGCCTCGTGCTTCGGTTCCCGGGCTAAGAGCTGAACAGGGCTAATTGCCCTTCGGGGGTCGGCCTCGACCGTCGCTTCCGAGGTCGGAGCAGCTGGGCCAGCTCCGCGAAGGTCACGACCTTGCCGACCGGCGGCGCGTTCGCCGAAGGCGACAGCGCTCGGTCGGTGGCGAACAGCGGCAGGTCGTCCAGCGGCCCGGGCTCCACGGGCGCCGAGCGCACCGGGAACGGCGTCGGCTCCCGCGGCATCTCGGCCTCCTCGTTCCAGTCGCCCTCCACCAGCAGCTCGTCCGCCTCGTCCTCGCTCCGGCGGGCCTCGGCGAACAACGCTTCGAGGGAGTGCGCCCGGCCGTCACTACCTTCGCCCGGCTCCGCGAGCCGCCGCGCCAACGCCAGGTAGACGTCGCCCCCGTCGCCGTCCAGTGCGGCCAGTCCGTCCTCGGGCAGCTCGCCCTCGACCATCAGCGAGGCGCGCGTCTTGGCCGCCACCAGCGCCAGCGCCTCGGCCTGGAGCGTGCCGGCGTAGGTCAGGAACGTGACCTCGACCGGGTGGCGCTGCCCGATCCGCCAGGATCGGCGGCTGGCCTGGCGCAGGACGTAGACCGAGTAGTCGACCTCGGCCCAGACGACGCTGGGAAAGTCCACCAGGTCCAACCCGGTCTGCACCAGGCGCGGATTCGTGACGAGGATGTCCAGCCCCTCGCGCACGCGGGCGGCGACCCAGTCCTCGCGGCGTTCGGCCGGGACCGTGTCCGCCTTGAGCACGGCCACCCGGAAGCCGGCCCGCTCAAGCACCGACCGCAGCCGCGGCGTGATGTCCCGCAGATTGGTGTGGGTCGCGTAGACCAGCACGCGTCTCCCGCGCCCGCGCTCCCGCCGTACGAGATCGACCAGCGCCCGCTCCTTCGGGTACAGCCGGTCCTCCGGCAGCGCCGGCGCGTGGGCGAGCACCTCGTTCGAGCGCGGGTCGAGGACCGTCTCTTCGCGCGTGCAGGCATCGGGATACGCGAGCAACGCCTGGAGGTAAGTGCCGAGCAGGCGCTTGGAGCCGGCCCGGAGCGCCTGCTGCACCGCGGACCGCAGGTCGGTCGCGAGCTGACGGTAGCAATGCGCCTGGGATGGCTCGTCGGGTTCGGCCGCTTCGTCGAGCGGGACCAGCAGCACCTGCTCCTTGTACGTGGGCAGGTGTTTCGCCACGTCCCGCAGCCGCAGGAAGACGGTGTTGCCGACGAGGTGGAACAGGATCGGCGGGGTGACGCCCGGCTTCTCGACCACGCGCGTCAGGTAGGTGCGCCGCTTGGACTGGCGCCCGTCGTCGGCGCGCGCGTCCGGGTCCCGCTTGGTGATGCGCGCCAGGTAGCCGTAGCGCGCGACCCACTTCGCCTCGTCGCCGTGGGCGAACTCCGCCCGGATGGCGGGGCTGAAGCGGTACAGGAGGTGGAAGAGGGTGGACGCGTAGCCGCCCAGCAGCGTGCCGGTCAGCACGAGCGTCTTCCCGCACGCCTCGGCCAGCGCCGCCCCGGCCAGCCCCTGCGCGGTGCCCTTCCCCTTAAGTTCATGCACCTCGTCCACGATGAGCAGGTCGAAGTGGCCGCGCATGCGCCGCAGCAGGTAGTCGGCGAGGGGGACCCGACGGGGACCCGTCCGGTCGGCCTCCCAGAGCGCGCCGCCGCACGCGTCGCAGCGCCGCTTCTTCCGCTCCAGGTCGGCCCACGCGAGCGGCACGCCCTCGTCGTCGACGATCGGCGCGAAGCAGGACGGGCAGCAGTGGAGGCGGGCGACGGCGCCAGTCTCGTCGCGCACCGCCGCCCCGCCCGGGCCGCGCGCGAGCCGGGTGACCGCGGCCGGCCGCCAGCGATAGCCCAGCTTCGCCTGCTCGCGGGAGCAGATCACGAACTCGACCGAGCCGCCCAGGCGGCGCGCCCGCTCGAGGTCCCGGAGCGTGCGGACGATCGCGATGCGGGCGCCCGGCACGGTGCGCTCGATCTCCCGTCGCCACTTGCGGACCAGATGCGGCGGGCAGAGCAGGAACACGCGCCGGCACCCGGCGAGGTACGCCGCGGCCGCCGCGCAGTACGACTTCCCGCAGCCCATCTCCCCGACGACGATCGTCCCCGCCTGGCGCTGGAGCGAGAGCGCCGTCGCTCGGATCGCATCGGCCTGGGCGCCGAGCGGCCGCCTGAGCAGACGGCGGAGGTCGAAGCCGCACGCGCGGCGCGTCTCGGCGTCGTAGAGCGGCGGGTAGGTCCGCACCACGGCGTCGGTGATCGCGTCGCGGTAGCTATCGAGAAAATCTGCGAGTCTCACGCCGCCCTGGCCTCCGGGTCCGGCTCGGCCGCCGCCGCGCCGCCCTGCTCGACCACCTCCACCGCGCCCGAGTCGAGGTCGAGGACGGCGACGGAGGTGCGCAGCACCTCGCACTGCACCTCGGTGTGCTCGTCGTCGCTCTCCATCCGGACGAGCTCCTTGCGCGTGCGGCCCTTCACCAGCACGCGCCGCTCGCCCTGGTGCAGCGCCACATTGTTGAGCAGCCCCGCCGCGATCAGCAGGGCGAGGTGGCCGCGCCGGAGCGGCATCAGCGGCCGCACCGGCCGCTCGTCGGGGGGCCAGAGCTGCTCGGCGAAGGCCGGCTGCGCCCAGACCCCCCGCCGCCGCGCCTCCCGCGCGGCCAGGTGCGGGTCGAAGGCCAGCGGCGCGAAGAGGATCTCGCCGCGCGCCAGCGCCGGCACCACGACCGCCGCGTCGTCCGGCTCGTCGGGGAGCGGCGGGAGATCGGCCGCGCTCCACGCCTCGAGCCGCGCCTGGGTCTCGGCGTCGGGGGTGGCCTGCCCCTTCTTCTTCGCGAGCAGCGCGATCTGGCGGAAGGCGCCGAACTCGGGGTCGGGGAAGCGGTACGCCCGGAAGTCGGTGTAGTGGGCCGCCAGGTAGCGGGCCGAGACGGCGAGGCGCGCCTGGGGGATCAGGAACTCCAGCACCCCGCCGGGGCAGAGGGCCCGCGAGAGGCTGGTCAGGAAGGCGTGCTCGAGGCGGCGCTTCTCGTCGTCCGCGTCGTAAGGCGGGTTGAGCCAGAGCAGCGAGAAGGCGCCGTTGGCCAGGCGGACCGAGAAGGCGCTGGTGGCCAGCAGGTGGTCGAGGCGGGCGCGGCACTGGCCCGCTCGCTCCTCATTGATCTCGATCCCGTAGCTCTCGCCGCCGAGCGCGCGGGCCATCGTCGCCGCCGGCTCGCCGGTGCCGGCGCAGGGGTCGAGCACGCGGACCACCCGCCTGGCACCGGCGGCCGTGGCGGTCAGCTGGCGGCAGAGCGCCGCGACCACGCGGGGCGGCGTGGGGAAGAAGAGTCCCTCGGCGACCGCTTCAAGCCGTGCCATAGAGCTTCCTCCACTTCCTTTCCAGCCGGTAGCCATTGTCGGAATACATCCAGTCGCGGATGCGCCGGCTGAGGAGAACGCCATACAGCAGGTAGAACTCGTCCGGTCGGTTCGATCGGCGGTTCGGCACACGGCTGCCCAGTCCGTGCCGCTCGAAATCGGCCGCCAGCCCCTCCAAGAATGCTCTCGACCTGCTGTAGAAGATCACGCGTGGTTTACCTCTGGTGTGAAAGCTCACGCTCCCATCACCGTCGAAGTAGCCTCGAACGAACGGCGCCAGATAGGGGCCCGGAACCTCAGGGAACCGCATCGTGCCGCTGTGTCGCCCTGGTTCTAGGCCGAGTTCGGCCAGGCGGTGGACCACCCCCACGCCGCTGATGCGGATCGCCCAGGTATGGCTGAACCGGACCAGCCGCACGTGGCTGCAGCCTATCAGTTCCCGGAGACCGAGCAGGAAGCCCTGGTCGGCACTGCCGAGTTCGAGCCGGTATGTCCTATACGCTCGGTCTACGGCCACGTGCCCATCGGCGAACGCGTAGCCGAGCACGTAGGCCATCGGCGGCGACCACTCGTCGAAGAACCCCGCGACCGCCTGGCTCGCGAGGCGACTCATCGCTTGTTGACCCCCGCGCTGACGCGCTCCAGGGCGGCCGGCCGCCACTGGATGCCCGTGGCGCGGAGAGTCCGGCTGCGGCGCAGCCAGGCGTTGGCCTCGCGGTAGTCGGCGACATAGGCCCCCACCCTGGAGCCATAGTCGAACGTCGCGACCACGAGCGCGGGGCGCGGGTGCAGCTCCGGCCGTGCCGGGTCGTAAGCGTAGGAGCCGTCCAGGTCCACGATGCGGGCGGACCGGGCGCTCAGCCAGCGGAACGACCGGAGCGCGATGGCGGTACTCGGTCCATGAGAGAGTCTGGGCATCAGTGCCTCCTTTCGGTGTGACAGTGCGCGGGCGCCGGCCGCCGACCGTCTCGAGGTCCGGCCGAGCGCCCCGGCGGCGGGCAGTCGTCGGGGTCGGGTTGTGGTCCTCGTCGTAGAAGCCGCACCACGCACGGCATCGGCCTGGACGGCGCGACGCGGCGTGGCTAGCCCGCCGGACCAGTCGGGGTCGCGGCGCTGCCACCGTCGAGACGCAGCACGCCGGCGCGCACGGCAGCCGAGACGTCGGCCACCAGCGCGTCGGGGTCCGGGCTGCACCGATAGGCGGCGATCCCCTCGGCCTCGAGGGCGACGGCCTCGCCCGCCCGGAGGGCGCGCTCCCACAGCCAGGTGCACCAGCCCGCGTGGAGCGGCAGGTCCACCCGGCGGTCGAGGAAGCGGAAGTGGAGCAGCGGTGCCTCCTCGCCCGTGCGCGGCAGAAGGAGGAAGTCGTCGCGCACGGCGGTGTGGCGGGCGGCCTCGGGCAGCAGCGCGAGTTGGTGGCCGCCCGCGGCCGGCAGACTGGCCGTGAAGGAGCGCCAGGCGCGCGGGCCTTCCGGCGCGAGGGCGCAGAAGTGGACCTGGCCCAGCGCCTCGCGACTCAGCGTGGCGAGCTCGCCTTTCACCAGCCGCGCCCAGAGCGCCTTCAGCGCCTGCTGCGATCCGAGCAGCGAGAGGAACCAGAGCCGCATCCGGCGGGCGGCCAGGTCGGGGTCCGGCTCCCAGGCGAAGGCGTCGACCGTCGCGCTGAAGCCGCCGGCCTGGAGGACCGAGAGGGCCTTACTCTCAGGCATGCCGGGGCTCCTCGCGAGCGTATGAGAGCGGTCTGAACGGGTTGGGCATAGAGCACCTCCACTACAGAGACGGGGAGCCCGTTCCGGCTCCCCGTCGCGTGGTCTCGCGGGCCGCTGGGGCGGTGTCAGGCCCGCCGCGCCCGCGGGGCCACCGCGTTGACGTGCAGCCCGGCGATGGCGGCCACGGTCTTCGGCTCGGCGGGGACGCAGCGGAGCGTCCCGTCGTCGAGGTCGAAGTAGCTCGCCATCCAGCCGCAGGTCCGGCTGAGGAGCTTCTCGACATAGCTCGCCGCCAGCGCGGCCACGACCTGGTTGATGGTCGGGCCCTGGTCGCCGCTGGCGACCGCCTCCGCACAGTCGGGCAGCGGCCGCGGCTCGGGCGGCGCGTCGAGCAGGTCGGGCCGTTGCAGGCTGGGCGCGGGCAGCGCCCGGCACAGCTCGCCGGACGCGACGAACGCCCCGCGCAGCGCCTCCGGGCGCGTCGCGTTGCCGAGCAGCACCTGGCCGCTGTTGCGGCCATTGCCGGTATCGAGCCACCATACGGGCTGCGGCGGGCGGGGGTAGGCGTAGCCCCAACGGCGCTCGTCGAGGGTGGCAGCGATGGCCCGGCGCGCCCCGCCGTTGTCGACGCAGCCGATCAGGAGATCGAGCCGGCTGCGGGCGTCGCCGAAGACCTGCGCGTGCAGGTCGCCGTCGTAGGGCAGGACCGAGTAGCCCACCTCGCGCCCGAACCGCCGGGCGAGCCGCTCGGCCAGGACCTCGGCTTTGAAGCGGCCCACGTCGGCCTTATCGAAGGTCTGGCGCGCCACGTTGTGCGGCTCGACCCGGTCGGGATCAATGAGGTAGAGCCGGGCGGACCGGCCGAGCAGGAGCCGGCAGACCGCCTCGGCCAGGAAGCCGCCGGTGCCGCCGCAGCCGACGACCACGATGGTCGCCTCGCGCTCGTAGCGCACGAGCTGCGTGCCGTCGCCGGTCGGGCTGGGGTCAATCCGGTACGCCATCGCCGTCGGTCCCCGCGGGCGGGTCGAAGTGGACGTCGCGGAACGGGCCACGGTCGCCCTCGAAGACCGCCTCCCACGGCACCGGCAGGAAGTAGCCGTAGACGCCCACCCGCAGCGCCACCTCCGGTCGCTCGGTGCCGAGCCGGCCGATTACGCCGTACAGGCCGAACCCCTGCTCGTCGGCGTCGTCGGTCCGGCTGAAGCAGGCGGGATAGACGCCGTGGGAGTGGATCTCGAGCAGGACGTCGGCCAGCGGTCGGTAGACCACCCGCAGCCGCCCGGCGACCTGGGTCGGCCGCAGGAGCTGATAGCCCGACGGCTCCACGCTCACGGCCAGGAGCAGCTCGCGCTCGGGCCGGGCGCCGGCGGCCGCGACGATCTGGCCCCAGAGGCACTGGGGGAGCCGCCCGCGCCGAAGCGCGAAGCAGGGGTGGAGGGACGGTAGCCCCCGGACAGTCGCGCGCGCCACCGGGACCCGCGCGGCCAGGTGCAGGCCCTCGGTCGCGACGTACAGCCCGTCGCCGGCCAGCAGGTAGTCGTAGGCCAGCCCCCGACGCGGCGGGGGGCCGTCGCGGGCGACCAGGTACTCGACCAGCGCCATCGTCAGCCGCCGATCGTGAGCGCGTCGGCGACCCGCAGCGCCGGCACGAGGTCGTCGAGCGGGTAGGCGCGCTCGCCATCGAGCTCGGCCCACAGGGCGCCGACGTCGTCGGGGTGCCGCTGCGACTTGCCGCGGGCGGTATCGCCGGTCGCGGAGAAGTAGGAGCGGAAGAACTCCTCGGGCACGCGCGCCGGGTCCGACGGGAAGGCATGCGAGCCGGTGCAGACCCGCCCGGAGCCGAAGACGTTGTACGCCGGCGCGTGATAGAGCTGGTCGTCGGGCGTCTTCGGCCGTGCCTTCGCCGCGAAGACGTAGGGTGCCTGGCGCGCCGGCAGGCAGAGGAAGAGGAGCCCGGGCAGCGGCAGGCGCAGGCGGCGCGGCGGTGCGTCGTAGCGCTCGCGCAGGCGCACACTCCAGACCCGTGGCTCGCGCCAGACGGCCACCCGTTCGCCGCTCGCGGTCCTGGCCCACCAGAGCGTGTCCGGTGGCAGGATGCCGCTCGCCAGGTCGAGCTCGCGGGCGAGCGCGTGGGCGACGTCGAGGGCGGAGACGAGTTTGGTGCGGACCACGCCGCCGGCGTAGTCGTGCAGCACCACGCTCTCGCCATGGAAGTCGAGGCGCAGCCGCAGCGGGTCTTCCCGCACCTCGGCATCAGGCGGCAGCGCCCAGCGGTAGGGGGAGGGACTCGGCGTCCTCCGGCTCGTCGTGCGGGACCGGGAGGAGCCCGTGTTCGGTGATCTCGCAGGCATAAAACCTCCGCATGCGTTCGTACTCCAGGTAGGCGTCGCGCCCGAGCGCGGCAGCGAGCAGCCGCTCGAAGCGCGCCGCCGGGTCCGCCTCCAGCCAGCGGGCGAGCTCGCCGGTGCGGTCGAGGAGCTCCCTGGCCAGCCGCCAGTGGTCGGCCAGCTCCAGGACGTTCTCGCGCGTCCACTCGATGTCGGCGACCGTCTGCTCGTCCACATCGAGGAAGACGCTGCCGGTGTCCCCCCAGAGCCAGTCGGCGTACTCCGCCGCCGCGGCGTAGGGGGTGCCGTCCAGTCGCTCGTGCAGTTCGGCCGGCGTCAGGCCGGCCTCCGGGAGCTCGGCGAGGAGCGCGCGCGGCACGTGCGCCTCGGCCGCGTCGAGCAGCGCGACCCGACTGTCGTAGCCGCTCTCGTACGGCTGGGCGCAGAGGGCGAACAGCAGCAGCTCGCCGGGAGACAGGTCGAGCTCATGGAAGCGGTCGTACGACCAGGCGTTCCTGACGAACGGGATGCCGCAGAGGACCTGCTCATACTCGTCGTACTCGTAGACCGGGAAGTACTCGGCCTCGACCTTGTGCAGGAACGCCCAGACGCGGGCGCTCTCGCGGTCTCCGTCGCGCCCGGTGGCTGCCAGGATCTCCGCCTCGGCCTCGGGGAACACGTCCCGGACGAGCTGGCGGAACGCCAGATAGGCGCCGTGGCGCTCGAGGAGGTCGACGACGGACGACGGCGCGACCGGCGCCCGCCGCAGCGCCTCCCCGAGCGCCTCCAGGCTCGGGATCACCGCGCCGGGAGCTGGCGCAGCGCCTCCGTCGCCTGCTGGGTCGCCCGCGCGTAGGCCCGCGCCTCGGCCAGCGCCAGGTTGAGCTCCGGCTGGCGGGCGGCCGCCCGGTCGGCGTCGAGCTCGCCGTCGCCGTCGAGCAGGTCGGCGGCGAGGTCGAAGATGCGGAGCCGCCTGGCCGGGACCCGGCGCAGGACGGCGACGACGTCGCGCGAGCGCCGGCGGCCTTTCGTGCCGATCCGCTTGGTGAAGGTCACGACGGTGTCCTCGGCGCGCTGATCCTCGCGCGTATCGGCGTTGGCCAGCTCCGGGAAGAATTCGGCGAGCTGCTTGCGCACCTCGTCGACCGCCAGCTTCGGGTCCGGGTCGGGGAACTCCCGGCCGTCGTAGACGAACACGCGTGCCATGTGAACCTCCTGGAAGGTGGACTCAGCCGAAGAGCGAGAGCTGGCCGGGGCGGGCCGGCTCTCCGGTCGCGTCGGGGATCGGCCCCGCAGCCTCCGGCTCAGGAGGAGCGGGCGGGAGCGATGCCGGCGGGCCGCTCGGTCGGGCGGGGCGGGCCCTGGGCGCCGGCCGCACCGTCGGGTTGCGCGGGTGTGTCTGCCAGCGGTCCTCCGCCTCGGCGACGAGCGCCGGGACCTCGTCGAGGGCGCCCTGCAGGTCGCCCGCCTCGGCCGAGCGCAGCAGTGGGTCGCAGCCGTCCGCCCCGAGCGCCAGGAGGGCGCGGTAGCCCGCCCCCTCGACCGGCCGCAGCGTCACGACGAGCTTGAGCGACCGGCGCGGCGTCGGCGCCGCCGGTCCGGCCGCAGCCATCTCGGCACCAGGCGGCTCATCGGTTGCCTCCACAGTCCCGGCGCGGGCGCCGTCCGCCGGCTGCCGGGGCGGGGCGCAGCCGCAGCCGTCGGCCGCCCGGACGCCGTGGGCCGGCAGCTTGGGCCTCGGCAGTCGCCGCCGTGCCAGCCCCGGCCTCGGCCGCTGCCTGGCCAGCGGGCCGATTCCCGTGACCTCCGGGCATGGACACGTGCGGCGACCGGCGGAGGGTGCCAGTAGCGGAAACAGCGGGGCGCCGACCTGGTGGGCGGTGTGCCCCTATGATCAGGGAGAAGGCGCCGCCGCCGAAATCCCCGGGCCGCGCCGGACCGAACCGGGTCCGAGGCACACACTGGTCTCGGCTGGTCGTTCGCCAGTCATCGGCACCGCCCCTCGCGCTGCGTCGGCCTCACTGCCGCGGCAGGCGGGAGCTGATGAGCGGAGCCTTGCCGGCAGCGGTTCTCGGAATGGCTGCCACTCGGCGCACCATGACCCGCGGCACGACGATGCCCTGTGCCGCGAGTTCGTGCTCCAGGGTGGCTGCCAACTGCTCGTCGGCCAGCGAGCCGTCGGCTGAGCCAGCGAGCAACACGTGCAGCCCATCGGGTTCCTGCACCACCTGCCATTCCGCCACCGGGGCGGCCTCCATCACGCGGTGGAAGACGTTCGGGTGGATGGCCGCCTGCCCGCCTGCGACCGCGGGGAAGTGGAGCACGTCCTCGGCGCGCCCCTGGATACCGTCGAGCAGCGCGAAAGGCCGCCCGCACGCGCATCCGCCGGTACCCAGTCGCAGGCTGTCGCTCATCTCGTAGCGGATGAGCGGCTGGGTGCGACTGAACAGCACCGTGACCAGCACCTTGTCACCGTAGAGGCCGGTCGACACCGGCCGATTGTGCTCGTCGACGACCTCGGCGATGACGAGATCCTCGAACAGGTGCATCCGATGATGCTCGCACTCCGAGGCAATGCCGGCGCTCTCGGTCGCGGCGTAGACGTTGAAGGGCGCTCGTCCCCAGGCCTCGGTCACGCGCCGTCGGGTCTCGTCGGTGAGCACCTCGGACGCGGTGAACACCACGCGCGGCGAGATGCGCAGACGGCCGGCGAGCTGCTCTCCCGCGAGCAGCCGAGCCATCGAGGCGTAGGCCACGAGTGTCTCGGGCTGCCAGACGTTCAATCGCTCGACGACGGAGTCGGTCGGGTCGGTGGCGTCCAGGCGCAACGTCGGCACCCACCAACTGCGCAGCGTCGCACCAACGCGCGCCGACTGATGCCACGGCGTCGTGGTGCTGACGACCGCGAGCTTCATCCGCCTCGTCAGGCCGGCCCGCGCACCGCCCCAGTCGTTCGCGCGGGCATAGGAGGCGAGCACGGTGATCCATTCCGCGAGGTTCGACAGGAACAGACCCCGCCGGCCGGTGCTGCCCGAGGTGGCGCTGAGCCAGTACCGACCCAGGAAGCGCTCGTCTCCTTGTAGCGTCGCCAAGTGGGCCTCCACGTCCCGCAGGCGGATGGCGCGGTCCGTTACCAGCTCGTCGAAGTGTTCCATCGCGAGGGCCTTCGTAAGGACCGGCAATTCAGGCAACGGTCGGTCGGTCAGGCCGCGGTGGAACCGCTGGTAGAAGGGCGAGCGCGCGTAGGCGTATTGGCGGAGGGCGGCCAGCGAGCGGGCCTGGTGGGCCTCCAGTTGTGGGCGCACCCAGCGCTCGTGCCGGCGGAGTTGGCGGCGCAGCCACAGCAATCGGGCCATGATTCGGACGTCCATTGGTTTTCTCCGTTCTTCGGTGGCGGCTTCGCGGGCGACGAGGTCGATCCGCACCCGAGTCGAGGGCCGCACAGCCGGCCGGGGCTGGCCCCGACCGTGCGCCGAGGGTCGCGGTGCGGGAGCCACGAGCCTCTCCCGCTCGCGACCGGCAACTCCTCGTGGAGCGGGCCAATCTCGCGGGTGCACTCGTATTCGCCCCCTGTCCGGACGACAGCCCGATGGGCACGGCTTCGCCCGCCGCCGGTCCGCCAGTCCCTGCCAAACCCGCCAAACGCGACCACCGGTGAGCCCGCCGTGGTCGCATCAGGGCGGAAGTTGCAGCGGACGACCTTGCCCTGCAGGACCAGGAGCATGGTGGGCGTCTGCCGCGCGGCCCTTCGCCACCAGGATGGCCTCCTGGTGGCCGGCGGACCTGGTCACGGCAGGGTCCTCCCGGGCGCGGCCGCAAGCAGAACTGAAGCATCTCTGCCCTGACCACCGGCTCGTCACCCGCCGCAGCTGTCGTCGTCGCCCACATCTCTCGCCGTCGACCGCCGGCGCCAGCGTCGGCGCTTACGTTCCCGTCCAGTACAGCGCCACCGCGCTTGCCCACAGCAGCCCGAAGCCAAAGAGCAACCACTTGAAATCCGAGTCGATGAGGAAATTGACGGCGGCCATCCACCCGATCGAGGTCATTCCCGCCACGGCAACAATCGCGGCCACGCCGCGGGCCCGCGTGCGGAAAGAGGTGAGGGCGATGTAGAGGGTGACGAGGGCCGGTAGTGAAGATGTAGCCACCCATCACCCAGAAGACGCGCCGCAGCCAGCTCTGAAGCCCGGGGGCCGCCACCGCGAGGTCCGCGGCCGATGCCCCCATGTACCGGGGATCTTCCGGCAGGAGCGGCGGCCGCAAGAGGACGAAGTACAGGCCCAGGCCGATCAGGCTCAGGCCGGCCAGCGAAAGAACGGTTGAGGAAGGCGGCAGCGACTTCACCGCAATCCGACCTGAAAGGCGTCGACGCGGTGGCCCTCACGCCCAGCTGTCCGTCGTGGTGAGGCCAGGTTTCCCGCCCCCGGGCGGGACCGGGGCACGGCCTGCGGTCCGGACAGCGGTCTTGTCCCCTCGGTCATGGCGTCTCCTCGGGGACGAGCCCTGCAGCTGCCGAGCTCATCGACGCCTCTCTGGCGCCCCGACCGTGGCGCGAAGTTCTCCACGTTAGCCCAATGCCGTACTCCGCCGCCGGGTGGCTTGCGCGGTGTCATCGCACAGTCGGTTCGCCGGCCCGGAAGCCCACGCGTTCGACGGCAACGACGAGCTGCTCAGCGCGGGCGAGCGCCGGGTCATACTCGACGTACGCCATCTCGGTCGCCGGATTGACGTAGGCCCGGCTCACCCCCGGCACCTTTGCCAAGGCGCGCTCCACGGTCAACGCCCCGCCGCCCCCGCATCCCAGGCCGTAGATTGCCATAGTGAGACGCTCGGTCCGCATCGTCTGACCTCACTCTCCTCAGCCGCTCCTGCGAGCAGTATCAGGCCGCCTCCTGAGGGGGACCTGAGGCGGGCCTGAAGCTTCCCTGAGGAGCCGGCGGATGCAGGGCGGGTGCGCGCTCAGGGGGGAGGCGACGTGCGGTGGTCGGCCATCGTCTGTGTCCCCGTTCCGGCCCTCGCTCGAGCGCCGACGGGGAGGCGAACCGTGGCGATGGTGCCCTTCTCGGGCTCGCTCGCGAGCGTGAGCTCCCCCCCGTGCTGCTCGGCGATCCAGCGGGCGATGGGGAGGCCGAGCCCGGTGCCGCTGGGGTCCCGGGCCCGGGCCGGGTCGGCGCGGTAGAAGCGCTCGAAGACGTGGGGCAGGTCGTGCGCCGCGATGCCCACTCCGGTATCGCGGACGGTGACCTCCGCGGCCGTCCCGTTCCGGCTGAGTCCGAGCGTGACCTGTCCGGTCGGCGGCGTGTACTTGAGCGCGTTGTCGAGCAGGATGAGCAGGAGTTGCCGCAGCCGGTCCGGGTCGCCCTCAACCAGCGCCGGCTCCAACTTGGCGACGTCGAACCGCTGCCCTCGCGCCAGGTGGCGCGCCTCGCCCAAGACGTCCAGCACCACCCGGTCGAGCTCGACGAGCTGCCGGCGGAGCGGCACGCCGGCGTCGGCGCGGGCCAGCATCAGCAGGTCGGCCACCAAGACCGCGAGGCGGCGGGCCTCCCGGGCGGCCTCGCCCACTGCCTCCTGCTGCTCGCTGGTCGGCATGTTCGGCCGGCGCTCGAGCAGCTCGAGGTTCGCCTGGATGGCGGTGAGCGGCGCCCGCAGCTCATGTGAGGCATCGCTGACGAAGCGCTGCTCCGACCGGTATGCGCGCTCCAGACTGGCCAGCATCTCGTTGAAGGTAGCCGCCAGGCGCCCCAGTTCGTCCTGTTGGGGGCCGACCGCCACTCGACGATCGAAACCGCGCGAGCGCGCGATCGCGGCGGCCGTCTCCGTGAGCGCCGCCACCGGCCGCAGGGCGCGGCCGGCCAGCAGCACCGCGGCCACGAAGGTCAGGCCCGCGCCCGCCACCACGAGCAGGGCCACCAGCAGGCGGAATCGCGCGACGGAGGCATCGATCCGCTCGAGCGGTGCCGCCGCCAGGAGGAAGCGGGCCGACCCATCGGTCGGCAGCACGTACAGCCGCCAGCGGTGGCCGTCGGGCCCGGTGGTCAGCCCGAACGCGCCACGGCCGGGGTCTTCGGAGATGAGGGCGGGCGCCAGGCGCACGACCGGGTCGAACGGCGGTCCGGACGGCCGCGCGATGATGGCGCCTGGGTCGACCGGGGGCACCAGCCCGGCGCTCGGCGACTCGGCCAGGACCTGACCGCCGGGCCCGTAGACTCGCAGCGCGGCGTCGGGCGCGGCGGGTACCGCCAGCGGGCCCGCTAGATCGGCAGACGACCCGGCCCCTGTGTATTCCTCGACGACGTGCTCGGCCGCACTCCGCAGCGCCCGGTCCAGGTCATCGTAGTGCGCGCGGGTATGCGCCGCGTAGGCGGCCATGGTCACCATGGCACAGCACAAGAAGGCGAGCCCGCCGTAATACAGCGCCAGGCGCCAGCGGATGGGCACGGCTACTCCTCCCGGAGCACGTACCCCGTGCCGCGCAGCGTGTGGATCAGCCGCGGCTCGCCCTCGGCCTCGAGCTTCTGGCGGAGCTGCTTCACGTACACCTCCAGGACGTTCGTGCTGCCGTCGAAGTCGTAGCCCCAGACCCGGTCCATCAGCATGTCTTTGGGCAGCACTCGCCTCGGATGCTCGAGGAATTGGCGCAGGAGATCGTACTCGGTCGTGGTGAGGCCGATATCCCGCGCTCCGCGCCGCGCTCGCCGCGTACCGGTATCCAGGCTGAGGTCCGCGAACCGGAGCACCGGTGGCTGTTCGGCCTCGTGTCGCCGGAGCAGCGCCCGCACGCGGGCGAGGAGGACTGCGAAGGTGAATGGCTTCACCACATAGTCGTCGGCTCCCTGCTCCAGCCCCCGGACCTGATCGGCCGGGGCGTCCTTGGCCGTGAGCAGGAGGACCGGGAGTCGAGGGTCGGCCGCCCGCAGTCGCTGGAGCACCTCGAGCCCATCGAGGCCGGGCATCATGATGTCGAGGATCACCAGGTCCGGCGGCCGGTCGCGGGCGATGGCCAGCCCCTCGGCCCCCGAGCTGGCCGTGTCCACAGCAAAGCCCTCGTAGGACAGGCCGCGTTTCAGGACGCTGGTTACGGCCGGATCGTCGTCAATCACCAATGCGCGCTGCATGCACAGTGCCCTCCGCTTGTCGCCGGCCGACGCGGCGCGTCGAGCGCTGTGTATGCGAGCGGCGAAATCCGCCGGGTGACTCCGCCAGGGGACAGCGTCAGAGGCCGGCAGGCGGTTCCGCGGGTGTGCCACGCTTCGGCGGCATCACGCCATACCCTCCGGGCGGGCGCAGCGGGCTGCGCCTTCACCAACAGCACTCGCCTCGATGATGCGGCGAAGCCGGGTTCTCGATCGGTATTGTACCACCGGGCCAGCAGCCGGGGCCTCGCCACGCGCGCTCAGCCCGGCCTCAGCCCCCCCTCAGGCTTGATTCAGCCACCACCGATACGCTGTGACTACCAACGCACGCGGCGGGGAGTGGCATGGCGAACGCGCGCGAGGCTGGTCACCGGCTCCGCTACCGTCAGATCACGGATATCCTGACCCGCCACGGGCTCGGCTACCTGGCCGGCGCCGTCGGCGTGGAGCGGTTCGCGCCGTTCCACAAGGGATTGCTGGGGCATGCTCGGCGCGCAGAACCCTATACGCGGCCTGAGCACGTCCGGCTGGCATTCGAGGAGCTCGGGGCCACCTTCATCAAGCTTGGCCAGATCCTGTCGACCCGCGCCGACCTGCTGCCGCCCGAGTACCAGGCGGAGTTGGCCAAGCTGCAGGACGCTGCCCCGTCGGTGCCGTCGGCCGTGGTGCAGGAGGCGCTCGTCGCGGAGCTCGGCGTCCCGATCGAGGCCGCGTTCGCGAGCTTTGACCCCGCGCCGCTGGCCGCGGCCTCGATCGGCCAGGCCCACGCCGCGACCCTCCTGGATGGGACCGAGGTCGTGGTCAAGGTGCGCCGACCCGGCGTCGTCGAGCAGGTCGAGGAGGACCTCGAGGTCCTGCAGAACCTGGCCGCGGCGGCAAGTCGCCGCTGGGAGGTGGCCGACCAGTACGACCTGGTCGGGCTGGCCCAGGAGTTCGCCCAGACCCTCCGGGCCGAGCTCGACTACCTCCGCGAGGGTCGGAGCGCCGAGCGCTTCGACTCGAGCTTCGCCGACGATCCGGACGTCCACATCCCGCGGGTGTTCTGGGAAACCACCAGCTCGCGAGTGCTGACCCTGGAACGGGTTCGCGGGATCAAGATCAGCGACGTGGCCGCGCTCGACGCCGCGGGTATCGAGCGGGCTGCCTTGGCCCAACGGGCGGCGCGCATCGTCCTGAAGATGGTGTTCGAAGACGGCTTCTTCCACGCCGATCCGCACCCCGGCAACTTCTTCGTCGAGCCGGGCGGTCGGATCGGGCTGATCGACTTCGGCATGGTCGGGACGGTCGACGAGCGCACGCAGGAGCAGCTCGTGCGGCTGCTCCTGGCCATCACCAGCCAGGAGGCCGATCGGCTCGTGGACGCCTTCCTGGAGCTTGGCGTCGCGCGGCAGCGCGTCGACCGCGGCCTGCTGCGGCAGGACCTGGAGCATCTGGTCTCGCGCTACTACGGCCGGCCACTCGGGGAGATCGCGCTGGCTTCGCTGCTCAACGACAGCCTGGACGTCGTCCGGCGCCACCACCTGCAGCTCCCGCCGAACCTGATGCTGCTGCTCAAGACGGCCGCGATGTGCGAAGGGCTGGCGGCGCAGCTCGACCCCTCCTTCCGTTTGACGACGGTGCTGGTGCCCTATGCCGAGCAGCTGATGCTGCGGCAGTATTCGCCCTTCGTCTGGGGGCGACGCCTGGGAGAGGCCGGCCTCGAGGCGGCCCAACTCGGCGCCGAACTCCCGCGACATCTGCGGCGGCTGATCGCCGACCTGGAGCGCGGCAATCTCGAGGTGGGCATGCGGCCGACCGGCTTAGAGCCGCTGGTGCGCCGACTCGAGCTACTGGCCAACCGGATCGTGCTCGGCATTCTGGCCGCGGCCTTCATCAACGGCCTGGCGATCCTGATGTCGGTCTACCACCCGCGGGGCCTGGAGCAGTGGGCCGGAGCCCTCTTCGCCATAGGGTTCGTGCTGGCCGGTGTGTTGGGCGCCTACCTGGCGGTCAGCATTCTGCGCTCCGGGCGGGCCTGAACTTCCGAGCTGGCCGTCTGACGCCGCGACTCTCGCCGACACGAAGACGGGCCGCGATCCCCACGATTCGCGGCCCGTCGGCTCTGCTTGCGGTGGGCGGCTCCGGGGCTCCGCAGCCACCCAACACGATCAATGCTGCATACCAGGCATCGGCGCGTCGTCCGTGTGTTCGGGCAACGTCAGCTTGATCTCCGGCGCGGCGGCCGGTGCCGGCGGCAGCGATGAGAAGCTGATCCCGTTCGGCCCGGCGCCGGTCGGGATGGTGGCGACCACGCCCCCTTCGAGCAGGTCGATCACCGAGACGTTGTCGGCGTAGATGTTGCTGATGTAGGCATGGCGGCTCGACGGGTCGATGACGACGCCGTGCGCGCCAAGACCGGTTTCGACCGTGCGGACGACCTCGAAGCGGCCCGTGTCGACGATCGAGACGGTTGTGCTCGGATTGCTCCGCGTGCCCTGGTTGGCTACCAGCAGGAACTTGTCGTCCGGGCTGACGTACACCTGAATCGGGCCGACGCCCACCTGGAGCTTCCCGAGCAGCGCCCGCGACGCCACATCCAGCTTGCCGACGGCGTTCTCGGCATTCAGCGAGAAGTACGCGAACCGGCCATCGGCCGAGAAGCCGACCTGGACGGGGCTCTGGCCGACTTCAACGTCAGCGATGTTCGCGTTGCTGGCGGTGTCGATGATGCTGAGCGTCCTGTCCCTGGCGTTGGCGACGTAGACCCACTTCCCATCCGGGCTCGGGCGCAGGCCGTGCGGGTACTCGCCGACCGGGATGGTCGCGATGGCCTGCATGGTCGCGACGTCGATCGCGGTGACGGTGTTGTCGTCGCCGTTGGTCGCGTAGGCGGTCCTCCCGTCCGGCGTCAGGATGATGTGGGCCGGCTCGTTGCCGGTGGGGACGGTGCCGAGTAGGCGGTAGGTCGCCGCGTCGATGCTCAGCGCGAGCTTCTCGTGGCCGCTGACCGCCCAGACGGTCTGTCCATCAGGCGCGACCTGCAGGTTGTGCGGCCCCTCGACCCCGGTCAGGCGGGTGACGACTTGGTTGGTGGCGGCGTCGATCACGGTCAGGCCGTTGCCGTATTCGTCGGCCACCCAGACGGTACCCTGCACCACGCCGACGTGGCCCGCGCTGACCTGGGACTGCGCTCCTGGATGGTGCTGCTCGTGGCCGCCGGCCTGGGCAACTGCCTCCTGAGCCGCGGCCCGCATGGCGAAGCCAAGACTCGAGCCGCCGACGGTCACGGGGAGCGAGGCCAGGCCGCCCGCCAGAGCCAGCCCGAGCAAGAGCGTGCGGACGTTGACGCGTTTCATGCTGGTTTCCTCCTCCCGACCTGTCAGCACGGGCCAGCTGGCAGATCGGTTCTCAGGTTGTGTAGAGGGTAAGTCGCGAAGCTGAGCGCAGGATGAGGCACAGCTGTGCGCTGCCTGAGGAACGCCACACGGTCTTGCGCGCGCGTCGATCACTCCGATCGAATGGGTCGTGCGCAGCGTCGCTACCGAGGCGCTCCGACCGACTGACGTCCCGCTCCTGCCGGTGTGGGCCGTCGGGTCAGGTATTCCTCCACCTCGACGCCCCAGAAGACCACAGAACTCAGGACGAGGCTGAGGGCCAGGTCTTGCGGCGACTAGGCCATAGTGTCAAAGAAGTCCTGGAGAAACGGCACGTACACCACGGCCCGGATGGCGGCGTTCATGCCTGGCGCGACGCCGCCACTCGTCACGACCGCGACCCGCCTCATGCCTCGCCCTCGCGGAGGTGGCCGATGATCCCCTTGAGCACGTCGGCCGAGCGGCGCAGCCGGGCGACCTCATCGTCGCTCAGGGGCAGTCGCAGGACCTGCGCCAGGCCGCGGCGGTCCACGACCGTCGGCAGGCTCAGGCAGACGTCGCGGATGCCGTAGTAGCCCTCAACCAGGCTGGAGACCGACAGCACGGTGCCCTGGTCGCGCAGGATCGCCTCGACGATGCGCAGCAGCCCGGCCGCGACCGCGTAGTAGGTGGCACCCTTGCGGCGGATGATCTCGTAGGCGGCGTCTCGGGTCTGGCGGAAGATCTCGTCCATCGCGGCGCGCTGGAAGGCCAGGCCCTGGGCCGCGCAGAAGTCGGCCAGGCGCATGCCGGCGATGTTGGCCAGCGACCAGACCGGCACCTCGCTGTCGCCGTGCTCGCCGATGATGTAGGCGTGGACGCTGCGGGAGTCGATGCCGAAGTGCTGGCTCAGCAGGTGGCGGAAGCGGGCGGTGTCGAGGATCGTGCCGGAGCCGATCACGCGCTCCTTCGGCAGGCCGGAGAGCTGCAGCGAGGCGTAGGTCAGCACGTCGACCGGATTCGTCGCAATCAGGAGGATGCCGTCGGGGTTGTGGCCAGTCACTGCGGGCACGACCTGGCGGAAGATGGCCGCGTTGCGCTGCAGGAGGTCGAGGCGACTCTCGCCCGGCCGCTGGTTCGCGCCGGCCGCGACGACGGTCACCGCTGCCCCGGCGCAGTCGGCGTAGTCGCCGGCCCAGACACGCGTCGGGCGGGCGAAGGGTACGGCGTGGTTCAGGTCCATCGCTTCGCCCTCGGCCCTGGCTCGGTCGACATCGATGAGCACGATCTCTACCGCCAGGCCGCTGAGCAGCAGGGCGTAGGCGAAGGTGGCGCCTACGTTCCCGACGCCCACAATGGCAACCCGGGTCGGATACGGGCGTATTTGCAGCACGTGGTCTCAACTCGCTTTCAGGCCAAAACCGGCCCGGAGGCTGTGCTGAGGGCCGCTGCTCGACTCGGTGCTGGAGCCCGGGCCGATAGCCGCCCCCGCCGCGTAGTGCTCGATCTGCCACAGCAGCGCGGCATCAGGTTGATGCTCAGCCGGACGCCCCTCTGCTCGGGCACCAGGGCCGCCAGCGAGTGGTCGTCGCGGGTGGCGTGCAGCGGCCCCCGCGGCTCGGGGTAGCTGCCCACCTCGTAGCCGGACGAGGCGTCCTTGGAAGCCTGCGCTACTCATGCGAGCGGAGGGGCAGGGGGCGCGCAGGCTCGTCCATGGCCGCAGTCATCCTCACCCACCCCGTCGCATCCCCTCGTCTTGGTCGATCGCACGACGAAGCGCAGCCGCGGTGTCTTCGGGCCGCGAGGGGTTGACGAGCATGCCCGAGCCGAGCTCGAAGCCGGCCGCCGTCGAGAGGCGCGGGACGATGCGCAGGTGCCAGACGAAGTACTCGCGGCCCTCATCGCCGACCGGCGCGCTCTGGATGACGTAGTTGTAGTCCGGATCGCCGAGCTCGCGGCTCAGGCCGCTGAGCACCGAGCGGAGAATCGAGGCCAGGTCATTCAACGCGTCGTCGTCGGCGTCTCCGAACGAGGGCTGGTGGAAGCGAGGCATGATCCAGGTCTCGAAGGGTGAGGCCGAGGCGAACGGCTGGAAGGCCACGAAGCGCGCGCCCTCCAGGACGACGCGCCGCCCGTCGCTCAACTCCCGACCGAGGATGTCGACGTAGAGGCAGGTACCGAGGTCATCGTAGTGCTGCATGGCCACGTCGAAGCGCTGGCGGATCTGGACCGGGACGACCGGGCTGGCGACGATCTGGGAGTGTGGGTGGGCCAGCGAGGTGCCGGCGCCCGGCCCGTGGTTGCGAAAGACGATGACCAGCGCGCTCCCCCCGGCGCGCAGCTCTCGATAACGGGCGCGGTAGGCTTCCAGCACGTTTCGCACCGCCGCATCATCCGCCCGAGCCAGATCGGCGCCGTGGTCGGACGATTCGATCACGACTTCGTGCCATCCGACGCCCGGCATCGCCACGAAGCCCTCGGGGCTGACGTGCCGGCGAGCGCTGCCATCGCCGGCCAGCAGCGCGAACTTGTTCGGCACGACCCGCACTCGCCAGTTGCCGTCCGGCCCGTCGAGACGCCACAGCTCGCCCGGCGTCTCAGCCTCACGCCCCGGGCAGAACGGGCAAGCTGCATCACCTGGGAGCCGGCCCCGCTGAGCGCGGAACACATCCGGCCGCCGGCCGCGTTCCGGGGCGATGACCACCCAGTTCCGCGTGGATGGATCCTGGCGGAGCTCGGTCATGGCTGCCATTCACTCGCCGCTCCGGGGTGCTGCGGCCACGGCCCGCAGGAAGCGCTCGGGTGCGCCGGTGAACTGCTGGCGGCAGGCTTCCGAGCAGAAGGCATAGCGTCGCCCTTGGTGTTCGATGGCTAGCGCCGTGCTCGGGTCGAGCTGCATGCCGCAGACCGGGTCGCGTAGCTCGCCCGCCAGGCCGACTTTGGCCGCCGGGGCCGCAGCGACTGAAGGCGTCCCGAGCAGGGAGCCGTACAGCCGGAGCTCGTCGGCGATGAGCCGGGTCAGGAGGAAGCGCTCCCGCACCAAGTCCCGCCCGCGTTCCGCAAGCGCCCGGCCGTGGTCGGGGTGTCGGAGCAGCCAGAGCGTCCGTTCGGCGCAGGCTTCGACGGAGTCCACCAGGAAGCCACCCGCCGCGCCCTGGAGCTGCAGCGGGATGCCCCCGGCCCGACCGGCCACGACGGGGGTCCCCTTCCAGAGGGTCTCGGACACCACGAGACCGAACCCTTCGCGGAGCGACTTCTGGATGACCACGTCCGACAGGCGTTGGAAGGCGTTGACCTCGACGTTGCCGACACCGGTCAGGTTGGTAAAGAGGTGGATGCTCGGATCGAGCCTTGCCGCGTCTCGAATCTGGCGGTACACGTCCCAACCCTCCGGGTCATCGAGCGCCATCGAGCCGACCAGCGCCAGCTGCAGGTCGGGGACCTCGGCCTTGACGAGGCGATAGGCGGCGATCACGCCGAGCGGATCTTTCCAGGGGTCGAAGCGGCTGACCTGGGTCACGAGCGGCTTGTCGACCTCCACTCCGATCCATTGCAGCACGCGCCGGGCGAGGCCCGCGCCGAGCTCGATGTTCTTCGGGCTCTCCGGGTCGATGGCCGGTGGGATGATCTCGACGCGGCCAACCGGGAAGTCAGGCGGGACGAAGCCGCCGAGCGTGAAGACCGCCGCGTCGTAGCCGACCAGGTACGGCCGCAGGAAGCCCCAGACCTGGGGGTTCGGCTCGGAGGTGTCGATGTGGCAGCGCCAGATCCACTGCGCCGCGCCCTTGCCGTGCAGCTCGAGCAGCGCCAACGGCTGCGGGTCGTGCACGATGATGAGGTCGTACTGCTCCTCGAGCAGCCGCGCGTTGCGGGTGGCGTTCGCGAGATACGTCTCCTGCTCGGCCGCCGTCAGCTCGCGCCCGGCGCCCTGCAGGCCGTTGTGCATGGCTTTGGTGACCGAGAAGAAGGCCTCGTCGCCGGTGATCAACTTCCAGTCGGCCGCCAATCCGAGGTCGCGCAAGAGCGGGATCTCGGAGCGCAGGATCTCGGCCACGCCGCCTCCGTAGGGCGTGGCGTTCAGGTGGAGCACGCGGGCGCCGCGCAGCGGGGCCGCCAGCGCGCGGAGTTGCGCGACAGGCGCGGCCCCGGCGCTCGCCTCATAGCAGTCGATGCACTGCACCCCAACATCGACGGTCTCAAGCATGCGCGTCCTCCCCCTGTCGCCTGGCACCCGCCACCAGCCGCCCCAGGATTAGGCCGATTAGTACGACGATCAGGCCGGGGATCGGCAGCCACAACTCGGGGAGCATGCGGTCAGCACGGCGCCAGTGGAGCATCGGGCCGGACCGCTTGACCCCGATCGGGATCACCGACGCGGTCCAGTCCCGCAGCGTGGTGCCTCTCGAGTCGCACCGAGTCAGGGACGCCCGCCCCGCCGTCCGCTGTGGTGCCCGCCGGCTCAACGGCGGGCCCAGGTGTTGTAGAGCCACGCGAAAGCAGCGGTTCCGAGCCAGACCGAGCCACCAAAGGTGACCAGTCCAACGATGAACTCACCCGGTCGGAACCACGCACCCGTTGGGCGCAGGGGGTCTAGCGAGAGGCCGTGGAACCAAGGCTGGAAGACCCAGATCAGCGCTTCCGGCGCCACGAGGGCAAGCGCCGCGCAGATCAGATACCCGGCCAGTGCCACCGTTGCGGCAGCGTTGGCCAACGCCCGCGCCTCGAGCCTCATGGCGAGGTCCGCCTGCTCTCGTGCGATGCTAGCCATCGCAACCTCCTTTCGGCCGAGGAGTCGTTCGGGCCGGCGCGCGGGCCCCTGCCCCGGTCGTTCCCAGCGTACGGCGGCAGCCTTAGCGCAGCCTGAGGCGAGACTGAGGACTACCTGAGGAAGCGGACGGGTATCGGACACGAGTCGGAAGCGGGCACGCCGGGTCGCGCCGGCTGAGCGGGTCGTCAATTGCTTCCGGGAACGAGGACCGCGCCCCGGCTACCACGACGCAGGATCGCCCCGCCGGTCGAGCTGTCGCCGAGGTGCTCCTCCGAGAACGCTGACCGCTCAGGACGACGCCGGCGGGGGAGTGGCGGGACCACGACGCGAGGAACAAGCCGAACCTGGACACGACAAGGGCCAGGGCCCGCGTGACGACGCTCGATCTCTCGACGGGCGGCGAAACTACCGGCCCGTTGCAGCGGTAATCACGCGAGTTGAGCCGGAAGGGGCAGGCCCAGACGGAGGTTCCTCTACATGTAGCCGTCGAACTGGTGGTAGACGCAGGCGGTGGCGGCAGACCCAGGCGGTGGCGGCTCACCATCCCACCGGCCGGACCCGAGAGACCCCCTTCGCGGCCTCCCGAACGTTCGGGGTGCCTCTCCTGCTGCCCGTTGAGGTGGAACGCACTCCTCTCAGAGTCCGGAGGCGTGGATGTACTGCGACACCTCGACGTTGTAGGCGACATGCTCCAGGCTCACCACAAGCCAGGGCCTCGCCTGGTCAAGCCAGGTCACGGCCGCGGGCGATGGGAGGCGGAGCCCGTGGAAGGTCAGCCAGCCCAGGGGCTCGATCCGCCACGGGAGCTTGGCCGCGTCCCGCGCCGCACGGTAGCGCAATGCCTCCATCGACCGGATGAGCCCGGTCTGCTCGTCGAAGGCCACGGTGAAGTTGTCCTCCGCCTCGCCGAAGGGCACGACCAGGCGCGCACTCGTCCGGTCGATCGCCTCCCACCTCACCCTTGGATCGGTGGCGATGATGGAGGGCAGCCAGATCGACTCTCCCCAGAGACTCAGATTGGCGGCCATGTCGACCTCCGGCTCGTTCGCGACCACCCCGAAGGGCAGCTCCATCCGGGCGTGGCCGTCCAGGTAGGCCTCGTGCACCTTGAGCACGGGCATGCCGAACCAGGTGCACTCGATGTAGTGCCGGTACCCGCGGCCCGCCTCGTGGGTGAAGCGGATGCGGGTGGGGAACGTCAGCCCCGCGAATCGCAAGCGTCCTCTGCCGGTGAGCACCGCCGATTCGATGATCGGCACTCGGTTTCCCAGGGCCGCGCGGAAGTAGCGGTCCACGGGCGCGGGCAGGTCCGCCGGCAACGCAACGGTCTCCGGCCTCACTGTCGATTCCGGGTATGGGGCGAATGAGGCCGGCTCGACTTTCAGCCCTAACCACCCTGCCCCGAGCAGTGCGCCCAGCCCTGCGGTAGTTCCGATTCCGATGCTGGTCATCCGCTGCATGGTCATGCTCCCGATGCTGTGCTCGGGCGCCTCGGCTGGCGTCCGGTCGGTCTCGTGCCATAGCCGGAGGTACCGCTTGAGCGTCGTCGACGACACACCGAACACCAGCACCACCTGGCCCCACGGCACCCGACGGCGACGGCCGCGAGCGCTCGCACCCCGAGGTCCCGGAAGAGGCGTTCAGGCCCCGAGGGTCGCACCCGCGTCAGTTGCTGGGCGAGCTGCTGAAGGGGTCTGCAAAGGCGCGGGTCAGGTTGCACCGTAGCTGTCAGGCAAGTCACGTCAAGAGGCTGCCGAAGCAGCGTTCCCGGCCCCGGATGCTCCCATGCGGGTCACCCGGATGTCGCGTCATTGACAGTGTGCTCGCCATCTCGAACGGCCGGGCCGGTGGCCAGCATGAGGGCGCCCATCGGCCTCAGCCCGCCACCTCGTCGGCGATGCGGAACACCGGGTGGCGGGCCGCCTCGGCCGCGAACGCCTCGACCGGCGCGTCCGGCGACGCATCGAAGTAGGGTCGGGTGATCGGCACGCGCGTCGCGTACAGCCTGAGCACGGGGGCTGCGTCCGAAGGGGCGAGCTCCTCGATCTTCACCGTCTCCGAGCGGCGGCCACGCGCGAGGGTGACCTGCCCGGCCGCCCGCACGTTGCGGACCCAATTGACCGGGCCGTACGGCGCCACGAGCCACCTGCGGCCGCCCTCCTCCACGAGCGTCACCGGGGTGGTGTGCGGCCGGCCGCTCTTGCGCCCGCGCACGGTGAGCAGATAGGTCGTGTTCGGCGCTACGCCGAGCCGCAGCAAGGCGCGCATCAGCCGGTTCGCGAGCTTCCGTTGGAAGTTGAGTCTGTAGGTGCGTGCCACGGGTCGCGTACTCCGAGACCACCCTCAGTCACCACACGGGCGCAGCGGCTGCAGCGGCTAACGCACGCCTTGCCACAGCGCCCGCTCCGCGGAGCGAGGATCGTCCACGACCTCCGACGTTGTGTCGAAGCGCATGGTTGCCCGGCGGCTGAGCTCGTACTGCGGCCAACCGCAGTCTCCATTGGTGGCAAACGCCACCCAGGCGGCGTGCACCGTGTCGGCGAGCTGTTGGGGAGGGTCGGACCCGAGAAGCGGCCCCAGCATCGGCTTGAACTCCTTGGCGAGCGTGTCGAAGACGAAGGCAATCTCGAGCGCATGGCAGGCGCCGAGGAGTCCATTGAACGCCGGTGAGCGCCAGGCAAACTCGTACATATAGGTGGCCGAGGCGCTCGTCGCGTGGGCGTCGGCGAGGCGGAGGGCGGGGAGGCGGCACCACCAGTCGGTCTGGATGGCCGCGAGCAGGTCGCCGGGACTCGCGCCGGGATACGCGGCCCGATAGGCGGCCAGCGCCGTCTCGACCGGGAGTCGATAGGCCGCCAGGGCCTGATACCCGTAGTCCACTACAGGCCCGGTCAAGACCTGGTCGGTGATGCGCTCGATCGCGCCGCTGGCGATGACGAACAGTCTCCATTCGTCGGTGTTCGTCCCGACCATGACGTCGATATCCGCGCCGGCTCGGGCAACAATCCGATCGATCGGACGCGCGGGGATGATGTCCCCGTCGATCACCGGCTGCCACGGCAGCGTGCTGGCCACCACCTCGTCGCCCCAGCGCTCCGGGTCGGGATGTGCGAGAAGCTGGGCTTTCAGTTCTGCCTGCGCGGCGAGGAGGCGTTCGACGGGGACCGCCGCGATCGCCTCGCGGGTGGCTTCGACGCCAAGCTGCTGGGCAAGGTACCGGCCAACCCGCTGCGCGGTCGCGGCCGAGATCACCTGATGCGCTGCCCCACTCTGGGCGATGGCTCGCCGGAACAGACCGTCGGCACGGGGCGTGGCCAGCAGCGTGCCGACGCTCATCGCACCGGCCGACTGGCCGAAGATGGTGACGTTGCCGGGATCACCGCCGAAGGCGGCGACATTCTCCCGCACCCACTCGAGGGCGGCGACCTGGTCGAGCAGACCGAGGTTGGCGGTGCCGTCGCCGAGATAGAGGAACCCATCGGCCCCGACACGGTAGTTGATGGTCACGCAGACGACGCCGTCGCGGGCGAAGCGGCTGCCGTTGTACGACGCCCCCGATCCCACCTCGAACATGCCGCCAGGGATCCACACCATGACCGGGAGCCCGGCCGATCCCAGGTCGGGCGTCCAGATGTTGAGGTTGAGGCAGTCCTCACCAGGGACGGCAGGGTCTGGCGCGAGCGCCGCAGCCTGCGGATCAGGGCGCAGCTGGGGTGCCTCCGGGCCAAAGGTGAGGGCGTCGCGCACGCCGCTCCAGGGCTCGACCGGCTGTGGCGGCCGGAGGCGATTGGCGCCGAACGGTGGCGCCGCATAGGGAATGCCCTTGAAAGTGTTCACGCCGTCGGCAACGCTGCCCCGCACCTCACCATGCCGGGTTCTGACAACTGCATTCATGTGTGCACCTCCTTCAATGTCTCAGCAGCAGCACGATGGTGACCGCCGCCCCGACCGGGCACCGCAGCCCGGGGTTCCTGCCCGGGGCGGCGCACCGTCTCATCGGGGCTCGCCGGGGAGCGCTCCCCGGTCAGGCGCGGTCGGGCGGCAGGCGAGATGGCCATGGGAACCTCCCCTCAGCTCGGATCCGGCCGCCGGTGCGTCGGTCCGCCCACGCGGATCGGAGTGCTCGGCGCGGTCGTCCAGCAGTGCGCCGTCGAGCAAGCCGAGCACCCGCGCGGACCACTGCGTAGATGCAGGGTGAGTCTGCGCCGTGGCGGGGCGGGCGCGGGCAACCACCCTCAATGGACGCCCACCCAGGCTAGGTCTAGCTAAGGCTAAGCTAGATGGTGGACGCTCCGCCGTTACCAGCGGCCGCCGCTCAAGGGAAGCCAAGACTCCGCCGCAGCCGTTCGGCGTAGTCGATCATTGCCTGGCCATTGCCGGTCAGGTGGCCACCGACTTCGCGCATCGTCTGGGCCGCCTGGAGCAGGTCGGCCGCGGCCTGACCCTGCAACTGATGCCGCGTGACCATCACCTCGGCTTCCTCGACCATCACCCGGCCGTGATCGGCCATGTTCTGGCCCTCCGCCCGCATGGCCAGACCGTTCCAGCGGAGCGCCTCCAGATCGACGCCTCGCGCCCGGCTCGGGTCATGGAGCATCGCCTCGGCGGCGCGCGTCAGCTCGCCCCAGTTGCCCTGCCTCGAGAGCTCGGCGGGTGAGCTGACCAGGGCTGCTGGGCGCAAGGGGATTCATCGCCAGCCACTGCCCGCGCTGCGCGAGGACCAGGCCATCGTTCAGCCAGTGCTGCCCGTGGGCGGTCAGGTCCTGGTCACCCGACCGCTGCCCCTCGGCGAGCATCGTCTGGCCATGGCTTTGCATGACCGCGCCGGCCTGCTGCAGCGCCGCCGCGCTGTCGGCCATCGAGACCAGGTGCAACCTCTCGACGGATGGCCGGCTCGCTCGGGCTACCACGCTGAAGCCAACCAACGCCACGGCCACCGCGATGGCGGCGACGATCGTCAGCTTGCCCACGGCGCATACCTCCTGCCTCAGTGCCGCATGCCGGGCATATTGGCCGGCATCGGCGTCGGCGTGGCCGGCGGAGTGGCGGCGTTCGCCGGCGTATGCCCCTCGTACTGGATGACCTGCATCAGGCCGCCTGGCTCGACCCCGTCGTTCTCGGTGTGGTGCAGCTCGTGGCAGTGGAAGACCCAGGTACCCGGGTTGTCGGCCCGGAAGACGACGTCGTAGGTCTCCCCGGCGTCGACCGAGAGGGTGTTCAGCGTCTGCTGGAGCTCCGGCCGGATCGCCTCGCCATCCTTGGCGACGACCGTGAAGTCGTGCCCGTGCAGGTGCATCGGGTGGGCCAGGTTCGAGATGTTGATGAGCCGCACGCGCACCAGCTCACCTTCGCGGACCGTCCACGTCTCGTTCGCCGGGAACGCCTTGCCGTTGATGGTGAAGTAGTTGTAGGCCATGCTCATCCCGCCCGCGGTCTGATTCGGGCGCGGCATGCCGCCGCCAGCCGGCATCCGATGGTCGCCCCCCGGCATCCCGCTCGTGTCCCAGGCCGACAGCAGCATCGTGAACTCCCTGTCGAAACGAGCGGGCGGCGGCGTGGCCGGGTCGATGATCAGGGGCCCGTAGAGGCCGCGGTCGATCTGCTCGACGGCGTTCAGGTGCGAGTGGTACATGAAGGTGCCGGCGTGGCTGGCCGGGAACTCGTAGGTGAAGCTCTGGCCAGGCTCGATCGGCGCCTGGGTGAACGGCGGGACGCCGTCCATCGCGTTGGGCACGTGGAGGCCGTGCCAATGGATCGTGGTCGCCTGCTTGAGCTCGTTCTTCAGCGTCACCCGCAGCGTGTCGCCCTCCGTGACGCGGATCAAGGGGCCGGGCACCTGGCCGTTGTAGGTGATGGCCGGCACGCTCACGCCCGGGGCGATCTCCCACGGGGCCTCCTTCGCCACGAGCTGGACCTCGCGCACCTGGCCCGTCGGTGCTGGCTTGCCCGCCACGCCTAGGTCGAAGCCGCCAGCCGGCTGCTGGGCGCGAGCCCCGGTGGACGGCGCGCTGGCCCGGCCGATGCCCCAGGCCATTGCTGCGATGAGCACGATGCTCAGGCCGGCTCCGGCCAGCCGCCACGAGAAGGGTTGTCGGGCTCCACTGTTCATGCAATGTGCTCCTTTCCAGGACACAAGACTAGGCCCCTTAGGACGTCCGTACGTCAGGTTGGCACGGCAGAAACTCATCGGTCACCCGGCAGCACTTGCCGACGGTCGCGACAGTCGTCAGCCCGCCCGAGAACTGCTTCAGGCTCGCGCTGGCACAGTGATGGAAGGGTCGCTCGCCCTCGGCCAGCAGGTGCGACAGGGCTCGCTCCTTCGAAGCCACTCGCGCGATCACGTGCTTCAGGACGCTGCCGATGGCGCCCTCGGGCAGGCTGCAGAAGGCGTACACCACGAAGCCACCGGGCTTGATGACCCGAATGAGCTCCTGGACGGCCGCGCGCGGGGTCGGCCATGATCTCGATCGCCCAGCTGCACGAGACCACGTCGAACGTGTCGTCATCGAACGGTAGGCGCTGCAGGTCTCCGAGCATGAAGCGCACGCGCGGGTCGCGGATCTTCGACCGGGCGATGTCCAGCATCGCCGCCGAGGCGTCCAGCGCGATAACGTCTCCCGGCTCGCTGTGTCGCAGGATGGCCAGCGTCCGCTCGCCGGTGCCCGCGCCGGCATCGAGCACGAGCGCGCCGGGCGGCACCCGCTCTTCGACGATGCGGTCGAAGTGCCCGAGGGCCGGGGCCGCGATGCGCCGATCCCAGACCTTCGCGAAGCTGTCGTACACCGAGGCCACCTCGTCGTAGGAGCCGGCCGGCTCACCCCGGTGGCGCCGGATGAGGCCGAGGTATCCGGTGAGCTTGCTCCGCTCGCGTCCGTTTACGCCAGCGTCCATCGCAGGAACCTCTCCGGCGCCCCGGCCACGTCGCGGATGGCCAGGTCGACCGCCGGCGTGCCCGGCCCGATGGGCGGGCTGCCGTCAGCCGTGACTTCCGGCTGGACATCGCTGACCAACGCGAAGACCGGCCCTGCACTCGGGCCCAGCCAGGTCGCCTTGAGCGTCACCTGGCCGCCTTCGCCGGTCTGCACCTCGGTATCTGGCCCGAGAATCGGCGCCGGGTCGCCCACGGCGGCGAGGGAAAGGGTGCTGCCGAGCGCCGAATGCGCCGGCTCGAACGCCATCGTGACGGCCGCGAGCGCTGCCGGCATACCCTCCCTCGTCACGCCATTCAGAAGACTCTTGGGCATCGTGATGAAGCTCCACCCCGTGTTAGTCGCAGCCCTCGCCGCAGCTGCATCAAGCGTAGCCAGCTCTCCTGAGGCCCTCCTGAGGTGCCCCTGAGGGTTAGCTGAGGACGCGAGACTCGGGACAAGGGCCGGGCGGTGCCCGGCGCAGACGGTGGAGGCCGACGGGTCAATGCGACCCGTCGGCCTCGTCACAGCTTCGGGAGGTCACAGCGCTCGGAGCAACTAAACTATTCACCTTGGCGTCTGTGATGACCATGTGCCTGTCAGCCAGCCCTAGCGAAGGTGGCGCGCCAAGCTCACGAACTCAGCGTGACTCTGCCGACTTTGCTGCTGTAAGAACGGGTTCGGATTGGCGCGCCATGCGTCGATCCAACCCAGCGCGCGGGCGTCCCGAATAATCTGCCGGCTAGTGTGTGCCTCCCGGTGGCCTCTCTCGCGCCTGGAGAAACACGTCCCTCAGGTTCCGCACGGCCTGTCTTCCCTCAACCTCGATGCGGCGACGCAGGAACAGCCAATCCATCGCCGCCCAGAACGGGTTGGTCATGGCGTACACGAACTCGCGCGTACAGAGCGTGCCGTCCTCTTGGGCGCGGAACGTCCAGGTGATGTTGCCCCGACCAATACCGGCGAACGTCCCCTCGATCGCCCACCTCTGTGGGAAGGCTCGCTCCACCACGGTCCAGATCGCGTGCACGCGCCTTCCCGCGGCCACCAGCAACTCTTCGGTGAACCGTTCGCCCGCCTCCACGGGATGGTCCGTTGCTCCGCTCACCCCCAGCGATGTCGGATGCCATAGCGGCGCGTTCAGCGGTGTGCTCACGTAGTCGAAGACCGTTTCCGCGGGCGCAGGGACTTGAATTGATGCGTAAACGCGTGCCATGACATTCACCTCGCAACAAGCTGCCCGGTGCCCCGCAGCATGGCTCCCCAGCCATCGGGGCGCTAGCGCTCCAGGACCTGGCGCATCTGCTCGTACTCTTCCCGGGTGATCTCGCCGGCCGCGTAGCGGCGCTTCAAGATCTCGAGCGCCGACTCCGTGCTCTCACCGGTCGGGCCGGCAATCGAGCCGCCGAGCCAGCGGACGAGCAGGATGGCGCCCACGATCAGCCCACCCCAGAAGGCCAGCATCGCCAACCAGCCAAGCCCCATCGCCAGGCCCCAGCCCCAGCCGCCGACACCGGGAGGAGCTCCTGGGGCACCCCAGCCCCCCATCATCCCCGGTCCCATCATTCCGCCGCCCAGGAGTGGGCCGAGCAAGACGACCAGGACCAACACACCCAGGATGAGCAGCAGCCTCCGATCCTCCGTGCGCATGACCTTCTCCTCCCCAGAGCTCAAGCTCAGACGCTCTTCGGCTGTCGCTGACCGAAGCGTGGGACAAAGGCCGGCGTGACGGCGGCGTAGCGGGCGTACTCGTCGCCGAACGCGGCCAGCACCTCCCGCTCCTCGCGCTTGGCCAGCCGCGCGTACATCGTCACCAGGATCGGGAACATGAGCAGCGTCAGCAGGGTCGGCCACTGGAGCAGGAAACCCAGCATGATCAGCACGAAGCCGACGTACTGCGGGTGGCGCATCGAGGCATAGGGCCCGGTGGTGGCGAGCTGCCCGGCGCGCTGGGCCCTTGTACAGGACGTCCCCAGGCGGCGGCGATCAGGACGAACCCGCCGAAGATCAGGAGGTTGCTCAGCAGGTGCAGCGGGTTCAGGTGGGGGTCTCCCTCCCAGCCGAAGAGCGTCTCCCAGAGATGGCCGGCATTGTGCGAGTACAGATCGAGCCCCGGGAAGCGGGTGCCCAGCCAACCCGACAGCAGGTAGATGGTGAGCGGGAAACCGTACATCTCGGTGAACAGCGCCACCACGAAGGCCGAGAACGCCCCGAACGAGCGCCAATCGCGACCGGTCCGCGGGTGGGTGAAGCTGAACGCGAAGATGATGAACACCGCCGCGTTGATGACGACCAGCAGCCAGAGGCCGTAGGCGGGGGGCTTCTCCGCTCATCGCTGGCCCCCGTCGGCTCCCTGGTTCGAGCCGCCGTGGCCGCCATGGCCGCCGTGCATGAATAGGTGCATCAGGGGGCAGAGCAGCAGCAGGAGAAATGGCAGCGCGCCGAAGAGGTGGGCGGTGTGCTCGGTCAGCAGGAAGAAGCCCGCCACCGCCAGGAAGCCCAGCAGAACCAGCCCATTGCGCGAGCGGAGCCAGCCGGCCCTTCCGTGTGAATGTTGCGAGTGTTCGTCGTGCATCTCGTCCTCCTCAGATCAGGTGTCGAGCCTGGTGCGGGCCGTGGCGTCCGCGCCGGCGACCCGGGGCCGGAGCAGCCCCTGCGCCCCACTCGGGCACGTCGCACGTCGCGCGCTCTTCGACCGGCCGGCCCGGCGCGGACTCTGCCACGGGGGGGCTCCAACGGCGCGGGGGGAGCGTCCCGGTCTCGCCGCGTGCCGACCCTGGTGGCATTCGATCAGCCGATCGACGAGCCGGGCCGGGTCCTCGTCGCAGAGCACCGGTCCGCCGCCCGGCTTGCCGCAGACCCGTGCCAGGCCTTCGACCGCGTCGGCGATGCCCCGCGTACGGGTGAGGACGCCGATTGGTCGCCCTTCGTCGTAGGCGATGCCGAGTTCGACCGGCCGCCCCGCGCGGTCGCCAACCACGATCACGACATCCGAGGAGCGGACGCCCTCGATCTCGCACCCCGCCGGCCCCGCGCCGGTGCAGACGACCGTGTCGAACCCTTGCGTCGGCCAACCGTACTGCTCCAGGTGCTCGGCCGTGGACCGCGCCGGCGAGATGCCGACCACGAGGCCGCCGGCGTCGCGAGCGCCTTGCACGACGGCATGATGGAGCCCAGGGGCGCGCGGCGGTGAGCAGCGCGTGGCCGCGTTCGGCGATGGTCCGGCCCGAGCCGGACGAGCTTTTCCCGAGTCACGTCGTCGCCCGACCGCGTTGTCGAGCCGAGGACGCCGATGGTCAGCTTCATGGTCACGCCTCCGCTTTCGGGGACAGCATCACACCGTTGCCTGAGGCCCGCCTGTGCCCGGGCTGATGGTTGGCTGAGGGTCGCGCCGGAGTCCCCGGGAGCAGGGCCTCCCGGGCGGCGATCGAGCAGGGTCGCCCCGCCGGACGGCGAGGGTGAACGACGGGACGAGGGTCAGCGGCCGAGGGGTGCGCTCCTCGTGTCGCTGCCTCGGTGTCGCGCCACGCTCCAGCTTGTCCTGCAGGGCGAACAGGCCCAGCACCGGGTCCTTGAACTGCACCCCGGCCAGGACGTCGGACGCTTCGCGCAGGCGGTCGGCGATGAACTCAGCACACCGGCGCAACGTGACGGTGTGGACCCCGCGCTCGGCAGCATCCCCGCGTCCGGCGAACACCACCAGCCGGACGCGACAGCGCATCCCCCCCCGGCATCGTGAACTCCCGCTGGCCGGCGCCGACGACCGCCCGGGCCTCCTCCTCGACCTGGTCGTCCGGACAGCAGGCCACCCGCCGTAGCGCGAACGCCGCCGTGTCCGCCCGCCGCAGCGCCGGGTTCAGCCGCGCCTGGCCTTCCTTGACCTCCCCGATGACCACGTCGACGCCCTCCTCGAAGGCGTGCAGGGCAGGGGTCGACGCCGAGAAACACCTCGAGTGGCCGAGCGGCGCGCCCGGAGAGTTGCCGCGGTGTGTAGGGGAAACGGACCGCGACGATGTCCAGGTCCGTCACGTCGTGGTAGCCCCAGCGGTCTGCTGCCCGCACCGGCAGCTCGGCCAGCACGAAATACCCGCTCAACTCGAGGTAGGACTTGACGAGACCGACGGCGGTGTCCACGGCACACCTACCCGCTGGGGGCGGACACCGGTCGCGCCGGCCCGCAAAAGCAGTTGGGATGCTTGTAGTGCTCGGTGCGGTAATACTCGATGAGGCGGTCGACCAGGTTGGCGGGGTCGTCGTCGTACAGCACGACGGCGCCGGTCGGCTTGTCGCAGAGCCGCACCAGCGCCTCGACCGCGTCCGCGACCCCACCCGTGCCGGTCAGCACCCCGATCAGCCTGCCTTCGTCGTAGGCCATGGCGAACTCGCCGAGCGTGCCGGAGCGGCCGCCGGCGATCACGACGATGTCCGACGAGCGGATGTTGTCGATCTCGCGGCCCATCAGGCCGGAGCCGGTGTAGATCAGGACGTCGAAGCCCTCGGTCGGCGACCGATACTTCTGGACGTGCTCGACGAGCGACAGCGCGGGCGAGATGCCGACCACCAACCCCCCGGCCGCCCTCGCGCCCTGCACGGCGGCATAGGGCAGCCCGGGGCAGGCGCCGGTGATCAAGGTGCAGTCGCGCTCGGCGATGGTGCCGCCCAGCCGGACGAGCTTGGCCCAGTCCTCATCGCCGGACGAGGCGCCGGCCGAGCCCATGACGCCGATGGACAGCTTCATGGCCACGCCTCACTCCACCACCAGCTTGCCCCGGAGCATGCCCATCTGGCAGGCGAACTCGTGCTCGCCGGGCTTCTCCGGCAGGAACTCGATCGGCACGGTCTCGCCTTCCGGGAGCCTGGCGCTCTTGTTGAAGTCCGCCAGGACGACCATCTCCGAGCAGGCGGCCGTCTCCTCGCGGCGGAAGTTCAGCCGCACCGGCTTACCGTGCTGGACGACGATCACGTCGGGCGTGTAGCCGCCCTTGACCAGGATCATCGCCTCCTGGTAGCCGCTCGGAGGTGGCCGCCGCCGGTAGCCGCCCTGGCGCGCGGCCCCAGAAGAACCAGGCGATCGCCGCGATCAGCGGCCAGCCCGCCCAGGATCGACCAGCGATGTCCGTCGTCGTCATTGCGCTACCTCCCCGGGACGCCACCGCTTCAGGCGGTTGGCGTTCGAGATGACGGTCACCGAGCTGAACGCCATCGCGCGCTGCCGCAGGATCGGGCGAGAGCAGATGCCGGTGAACGGATAGAGGAGCCCCACGGCGACCGGCAGGCCGAGCGACGTTGTAGACGAAGGCGCCGAACAGGTTCTGGTAGACGTTCCGCATCGTCGCCCGCGAGATGTCGATCGCCGCGACCACGCCCCGCAGGCTGCCGCTGATCAGGGTCACGTCGGACGCCTCGATCGCGACGTCGGTGCCCGGTGCCGATGGCGAAGCCGACGTCGGCCTGGGCGAGGGCCGGGGCGTCGTTGATGCCGTCGCCGACCATGCCCGACCGTCTTGCCCTCGAGCTGGAGCTTGCGGACCTCGGCGCCTTGTCCTGCGGCAGCACCTCGGCCAGCACGCGGTCGATCGCCCACCTGGCGGCGATGGCCGCCGCCGTGCGCCGGTTGTCGCCGGTGAGCATCACCACCTCGAGCCCGAGCCGCCGCGAGCGGCGCATCGCGGCGATGGATCCGGCTTGACGGTGTCGGCCGACGGCGACGACGCCGGCCGGCGCGCCGTCGATCGGCGACGAAGATCGGCGTCTTGCCCTCGTCGGCCAGGCGCCGGGCCTCGGCCTCGAGGCGCCGAGCGCGACGCCGCGCTCGGCCATCAGCGCGGCGTTGCCGAGCAGGACCGTCCGGCCCGTCGACGCGGCCCGACGCCGTGGCCCGGGATCGCGTCGAAGTGCCCCGGGCCTCGAGCCGCCTCGCTCCGGGCGCCCTGCGACGATCGCCTCGCCAGCGGGTGCTCCGAGCCCGCTCGACGCCGCCGCCAGGCGCAGCAGCTCGTCCGCGTCGACGCCCGGCTCCGCAACGACGTCGGTCAACGCCGGCTTGCCGCGGGTGATCGTGCCGGTCTTGTCGAGGACGATCGCGTCGAGCCGCTCGGCGGTCTGGAGGGCGTCGCCGCGACGGATCAGGATGCCGTGCTCGGCCGCCTTGCCGATGCCGATCGTGAGCGACATCGGCGTGGCCATGCCCAGTGCGCACGGGCAGGCGATGATCAGCGTCGTGACCGCGACGATGCGGCGTAGGCGCAGGCCGGGGCCGGGCCGAAGTCGTACCAGATCACGAAGCCGATGATCGCGAGGATCATGACCGCGGGACTGAAGTAGCCGAGACCGCGTCGACGAGCCGCTGGATCGGCACCTTCGAGCCTGGGCGTCCTGACCATGCGGACGATCTGGGCCAGCGCGGTGTCCTTGCCGACCTTGGTGGCGCGGAAGCGAAGGCTGCCGGTCTGGTTCACGTGGCGCCGATGACCTCGTCCCCCGGGCTTGTCGACCGGCATCGACTCGCCGGTGATCATCGATCTCGTCGACCGCCGAGTGCCCTCGACGACCACGCCGTCGACCGGGATCTTCTCGCCCGGCCGCACGACGACGATGTCGCCGACGACGACCTCCTCGACCGGCATGTCGACCTCGCGCCGTCCCGAACGACCCGCGCGGTCTTGGCGCTGCAGGCCGATCAGCTTCTCGATCGCCTCCGACGTGCGGCCTCTCGGCCTTCACCTCCATCGCCAGCCCGAGCACCACGAGGGCGGTGACCACGACCGTGACGTCGTAGTACACCTCGGTGAACTCCGCGGCGGGAACAGCCACGGGAAGCCAGGGCGACCGTCGAGTAGAGCCACGCCGGCCGGTGCCGATGGCGATCAGGGTGTGCATGTTCGCCGACCGGTGCTGCAGGGCCGCGCCAGGCGCCGGCGAAGAACTGGCCGCCCCGAGTAGGCCAGCACGGCGAGGGCGGCGGCACGCCCATGATCACCCACCAGCCGGCGCGGAGCTGGCGCGCTCCCCCGCGGCAGGAGGTCCCGCAGACCCGGGGATGAGCCAGGGGTAGGACAGCACCATCGTCGGCGCGGCCGACCGCCGCCGCCGAACCACCACTTCCGCATCAGGGCCGCGGTACTCGCGCTGCTGGTCCGCCTCCTCGCGGCCCAGGGCCGACTCGGCCGGGGCCGGCGCCTCGCGCGCCTGATAGCCGGCGCTCTCGATGGCCCGACTCAAGCCGGCGCTATCCACCAAACCGGGCAGGTACTCCACCCGGGCCTGCTCGGTGGCCGGGTTGACGCTGGCCGCCAGCACGCCGGGCGTCTGTTCGAGCGCCCGCTCGATCCTGGTCACGCAGGAGGCGCAGTACATGCCCTGGATGCCGAGTTGGGTCGACGCGGTACCGACGGTGTACCCCGCCGCCCGGGCGCAGTCGACGAGGCTTCGCACGCCCGTCTCAGTCGGGTTGAACGCGACCCGCGCGAGCCTTTCGGTCGGATTCACGGTCACCCCGACCACGCCCGGTAGCCCTGCGAGGAGCTCGCGCAGCCGCGCGGCGCCGTGACGGCCGTCGAGCTCGACGATCGGCAGCTCGATGCTGCGCGGGCCGCCCACGTCCGCCATGCCGGTAGTGGCCGACGCGGCGTGCTCGCGATATCGAACTGCCGGAGGCAGCGCTCCGAGCAGAAGTAGTAGGTCGTGAGATCCTCCGTGCGGCTCGCGACGGCGCGGGTCGGCTCGATCTTCATGCCGCAGATCGGGTCGCGAGCGGCGGCCGGTTGCTTAGTTGCGGTTGCCATCCACCCCTCCAATGTGAAGGGCCGGTTGCCCCGAGGTTTGTGTCTACAGTCTTGGGCCCGAGCCTGAGGGCTTCCTGAGGACCGCCTGAGGCTGGGCTGAGAGCTCGAATCGCGGGAGCTGGCCGGGCCTCAGCCCGTGTCGCCAGGCGGCCCTGGCGCCCTCCTCAGGCCGGCGGTCGGGACCTGGCCGGGCGGCGCGGGCCGCCGAGATTGAGCGCGAACAGCCCTACGGCCAGGAGCCCGGCCAGCCCGGACGCGGCCAGGGCCACCGCGGCGCTGCCGGCCGGGAACAGCGGAGGCAGCAGCAGCGGTCCCGTGCGCAGGGCGGCGGCGAGGTTGCCGAGCGCGAGGGTCGCCCAGACCAGCGCGCCGCTGCGCAGCGGGCGGCGGGCGAAGCCCGGCAGCAGGTTGACGCCCTCCCCGAGGATCAAGAGCGTCACGAAGCCGGCGCCGACGACATGCGCTTCGGCCGCCAGCGCCGTCCGGCCGAGCTCTGGCCATGCCCACGCCGCGGCGCCGAGCCCGAGCAGGGCGGCGTCGACGACCAGCCAGGCGAACGCGGACAGCCCGTGCCACTGCGCGGCGTCCGCGTGCCAGGGCCGTCGCTCGCCCGGCACAGCGCGCCGCGGCGCGAACACGCGCAGCCCGATGGTGAACGCGCCGAGCGCCGCCGCCATGCTCGCCAGCCCGAGGGCCGTGGCCGCCGTCAGGCCGGCCAGGTCGCCGCCCAGGCGGAGCACCAACCCGGCGATGAGCCAGCCGAGCCCGATCCGGAGCAGGCCGATGTGCGGGGTCGGGGTCCCGAAGTGCAGTGGGAACAGACGCGCGCCCATCCCCACCGAGATCGCCACGAGGAACCCGTAGATGCCGACTAACGTCGCATAATGGCCCGCCGCGACCGCTTGTCCGGCGGCGCCCGCGGCCAACGCCGCGACCGCCACCACGTTGGCCGCGAGCGCGTGCCAGAGCGCGCCACCCGCGGCCGCGAAGAGCGGCAGCACTGACGCGAAGCCGGTCCTGCTGCGCACGGGCGGATCGCCGCGCAAGGTGAGCGCGAAGAGTCCCAGCCCGACCGTGGCACCCGCCAGCTCCAGCAAGCCGGACAGCACCAGCGCTGCGCCGAGCAGCGGGTGGGGGGTCTGCGCCTGCCACGGCTGGGTTATGACGCGGAGTACCAGTCCGCCGGCCATCAACGCCAGGACGGTGCGGGCGTGCTCGGGGTGTGCCAGCGGCCGCCCCCGCAGGCGCGGCAGGAAGTGGAAGCCGACACCGAACACCATCAGGCCCGCCCAACCGAAGAGCTGCGCGTGGCCGTGAGCGTGCCCGGCCGCCGCCCACCAGGCCCCGAGGGGCAGCCCCAGCGCGATCGCCAGGAACAGCGCCCCGCCCAGCCCGAAGCCGCCCACGAGCGCGAACGCCACCGCGGCCGCGACGAACGGGAGCCAGACGGCCCCCGCCTGCGACGATGTGTGCACGCCTCCGCCCTTCAGCACCTTGGCTCCACGGTAAGGCCGGCCGCCCGCCCGGTCACCGCCGGAGGAGGACGAGCCCGGCAATGGCGAGGAGGAGGCCCCAGCGCAGCCAGTAGAGCGCCTCGGCCCACCAGACCCGCGGCGCCATGGCGTCGAGACGGTGGCGCTCGAGCATCCCCCAGGCGTGCATGGCGACGCCCACGTCGAGGAGTGGGAGCGCGTAGGGCCCCGACGCCCACGTACTGGGCGGCGAGTGCGCCGAGGCCCGCCCCCAGGATGCCCGCGCCGACGCCCGAGGCGAGCTCGGCCTGCTTCAGCCGCGCCCGATGCGTGGTCCGGTCGTCGGCTGCGTTCATTGCCTGCACCTCCCGCGGTCGTGGCCCCCTACCTGAGGGTCCGTCGCTCCCGCTCTGCACTCGGCCGATGAGGCCGAGCTGAAGCGCGGCTGCGGATTCCCTGACAGTCACGCCACGTCCCGGCGCGATGCCTCGGCGCCGTCGGTCGCCGGGCGTTGCCGACCCGTTGGACGCACGCGGGCCGACGCGCCCTCGGGCGCACGACCGGCGTTCCGTTGTCCGGCGCGACTGGGCTGGCAAGCGTGGCCGTTCCGACCTCCCGCACGGAACCAACCCAATCGATCGCCGCCAGGAGCGGTGCCTGCACGCGAACTGAGGCCCGGCTGGGGGCTGGAGGCCCGGGGCCATCTAGCTGCCTCCGGGCACGCCCGCCGGCTGGCCGGCCGCCCGGCCCCGCGGTCCGGCTGGGAGGCCGGCCGTCGGCGCCCCCGTCCAGCGCCAGCCGCGGATCTCGGGCGGGTCGTCGCCGCGCGCGAGGATGTGCTGGCGGTGCTCGATGAGCCGGTCGCGGAACGCCTGCTTGGCGTAGGCCGCCGTGGCGCCGAGCTGCGGGACGCGGTCGATCACGTCCATGCGCGAGGTGGAAGCGGTCGATGTCGTTCAGCACCGCCATGTCGAACGGGGTCGTCGTGGTGCCCTCCTCCTTGTATCCGCGCACGTGGAGGTTGCGTGGTTGCGTGCGGCGGTAGGTCAGGCGGTGGATCGAGCCACGGGTAGCCGTGGTAGGCGAAGATCGATCGGCTTGTCGGTGGTGAAGATGGTGTCGAACTCGCGGTCGGAAGCCCGTGCGGGTGCTCGCTCGGCGGCTGCAGCGTCATGAGGTCGACCACGTTCACGACCCGGACCCGAGCTCCGGGCAGTCGCCGCAGCAGGATCGACCGCCGCGAGCGTCTCGAGCGTCGGCACGTCGCCCGCGCAGGCCAGCACCACGTCCGGCTCGCCGCCCTCGTCGTTGCTCGCCCACTCCCAGATGCCGACGCCCGTCGTGCAGTGCTTGATCGCCGCGTCCATGTCGAGGCACTGGAGCTGCCGGCTGCTTGCCGGCGACGATCGACGTTCACGTAGTTGCGGCTGCGCAGGCAGTGGTCCGCACGAGAGCAGGCGTGTTGGCGTCCGGCGGCAGGTAGACGCGGATCGATGTCGGCCTTCTTGTTCACGCACGAGGTCGATGAAGCCCGGGTCCTGGTGGCTGAAGCCGTTGTGGTCCTGGCGCCAGACGTGCGAGGTGAGCAGGATAGTTCAGCGAGGCGATCGGGCGGCGCCAGGGGACTCGCGGCACCTTGAGCCACTTCGCGTGCTGGTTGAACATCGAGTCGACGATGTGGATGAACGCCTCGTAGCACGAGAAGAGCCCGTGCCGGCCGGTGAGCAGGTAGCCCTCCAGCCAGCCCTGGCAGGTGTGCTCGCTGAGGATCTCCATCACCCGCCCGTCGGGCGCGAGGTGCTCGTCCTCCGGCGACCGCTCCGGCCACGCGCGGTCGGTGGCCTCGAACAGCGCGTCGAGCCGGTTCGAGGCGGTCTCGTCGGGGCCGAACACGCGGAAGTTCGCGGTCGGCGTTCGCGCCATCACGTCGCGCAGGAACGCCCGAGGACGCCGCGTCGCCTCGGCCGCGACGTGCCCGGGTCGGGCACCGCGACCGCGTAGTCGCGGAAGTCGGGCAGCCGCAGGTCCTGCAGCAGCAGTGCCGCCGTTCGCGTGCGGGTTGGCGCCCATGCGCCGCGGCCCCGCGGGGCCAGCGCGGCGAGCTCCGGCCGCAGGCCGCCCGCGTCGTCGAACAGCTCCTCCGGCCGGTAGCTCCGCAGCCACCGCTCGAGCTGCCGCAGAGTGCGCGGGATGCCGCGCACGTCCGCGGAGCGGCACCTGGTGCGAGCGCCACGATCCCTCCGTCTGCTCGCCGTCGACCTCTTCGGGCCGGTCCAGCCCTTCGGCGTGCGCAGCACGATCATCGGCCAGCGGGGCGCCCGCGGCGCGTCGCCTCGCGCGCCTCGCCGCTGGATTGCGCGGATTCGCTCGATCACGGGTCGAGCGTCGCGGCCATGCGCTGGTGCATCGCGGCCGGCTCGTCGCCCTCCACGAAGTAGGGCCGTAGCCGTAGCCGTCGAGCAGAGCTCTCGAGCTCCTCGCGCTGATCGCGCGCCAGCACCGTGGGGTTGGCGATCTTGTAGCCGTTCAGGTGCAGGATCGGCAGCACCGCGCCGTCGTGCACGGGTTGAGGAACTTGTTCGAGTGCCAGCTCGCGGCGAGCGGGCCGGTCTCCGCCTCGCCGTCGCCCACCACGCAGGCCACGATCAGGTCCGGGTTGTCGAAGGCGGCGCCGAAGGCGTGCGCGAGCGAGTAGCCGAGCTCGCCGCCCTCGTGGATCGAGCCGGGGTCTCCGGCGCGACGTGGCTCGGCACGCCGCCCGGGAAGGAGAACTGCTTGAACAGCGCTGCATCCCGTCCCGTCCTGCGGGACGTTCGGGTAGACTCCGAGTAGGTGCCCTCGAGCCAGGAGTTGGCGACAGCGCCGGGCCCGCCGTGCCCGGGCCCGGCGACGTAGATCATGTTCGAGGTCGTGCTCGTTGATCGACGCGGTTCAGGTGGACGTAGACGAAGTTGAGCCCCGGGGTCGTGCCCCAGTGGCCGAGCAGCCGCGGCTTGACGTGCTCGAGCCTGAGCGGCTCCCGCAGGAGCGGGTTGTCGAGCAGGTAGATCTGGCCGACCGACAGGTAGTTCGCGGCGCGCCAGTAGGCGTCGATGAGCCGCACTTGGGAGTCGGAAAGCACCCGCGGCTCGGGAGGAACGTTGGTCACCGAATGGCCTCCTTACGGTGTTGTTGGGTCGCCCGCCACGCCTGGGGTGCCGGGGGCGTAATGAGCCGAATCACCCGCGCTGGGGGACGAGCGTCGGGTACAGGAGCCGCCGGACCTCGGCGAGCACGGTCAGGTCCTCTCGGGCTGCCACGACCAGGGCGCGCACGGCGCCGAGTCAGCTGCCGCCACGTCAATGTCGCCGGTCGGGGCCGCGTTCCTCGTCCCGTCCAACTGCAGGCCCGCGTAGCCGAACGCGTCGGCGACGGCCTGGCGCACCCACGGGCTGTGCTCGCCGATCCCGCCCGTGAAGACGAGCGCGTCCAGGCCGCCCAGGGCGGCCAGCATGGCGCCGACCGCGCCAACCAGGCGGTGCGCGAACATGGCGCGGGCCAACGCGGCGTGCTCGTCCCCTGCGTCGGCCGCCGCCATCACCGCGCGCATGTCCGCCGAGATGCCGGAGACGCCCAGGAGGCCCGAGCGCTCGTTGAGCGCCTCGTCGAGCTCATCGACTGTCACCGCCCGGCGACCCAGGAGGTGCAGCAGCAAACCGGGATCGACCGACCCGGAGCGTCGGCCCCATCATGAGTCCCTCCAGCGGGGTGAAGCCCATGCTGGTGTCGATCGACCGGCCGTCGGCGACGGCGGTCACCGAGCAGCCGGCGCCCAGATGGCAGACCACCAGGCGCCGCGGCACCGCGCCCAGGAGCTCGCGACTGCGGCGCACCGCGTACTGGACGCTCAGGCCATGGAAGCCGAACCGCCGCAATCCCCACCTCTCCGTCCATTCCCGAGGGAGCGGGTAGAGCGCCGCCGCTTCGGGGATGGTGGCGTGGAAGGCGGTGTCGAAGGCGGCCACCTGCGGCACCTCGGGGAACGACTCCGCCGCCGCGTCGATCCCGGTCAGCGCGGCCGCGTTATGCAGCGGCGCCAGTTCCGTGAGCGCGGCGATCGCCGCACGGACCCGCTCGTCGACCACCGCCGCCTCGCGGAAGGCCGCGCCGCCGTGCACGACGCGGTGGCCGACGGCGTCCGGGCGCGGGACCGCCACCAAGGCGGCGCGCAGCTCTGCCTCGTGCCGCCCGCCCGCCACGCCGTCCCAGGTAACCGTGCCCTGCGTCTC
>BPIC01000004.1 GCA_026003895.1 Dehalococcoidia bacterium
ACCCCGGGCGTCTTCGCCAGGGCACGCTCGACGGTGAGCGCCCCGCCCCCGCCACAGGCCAGGCCATGGATCGCCAGCGTGACGCGGATGGTGCTCATGAGCGCTTGCCCCCCCCGCTGCTCCGGTCGATCGATCGCTGTCGCTGGCAGGCGCGGCGGCGCCGGGAGCTGCTCGCGCGTGCGGTTGCGGAGCTGGGACCTCGGCCTCGTGCGGCGGCAGCCGCTCCAGCCGGAGCAGGCGCAAGCGCGGTTGCCGCGGGCGGCGGTGTTCTCCTCGATGTCGCACGGTCATTCGGCTCTCCGTAGTCCTTCAACAGCAGCCGGCCGAACGCTTCACGGCGGGCGCTTGCCTCGCGGCAACACCGGCCTCATCAGGCTTCGATTCGACTGTTCCCGGCCGTCGCTGAGCAGCGGCCCGGTCATCCTGCCCGCCGTGGCAACGCCGCAACCGCCTACGGCGTGCACCGTAGGAGCAGGAAGAACGCTCCGAGCGCGATCCAGTGACCGTTGTTTGGAGAAACTCCCACATGGTCCTCACCCCCTTCGGCCCTCTCTCATGGGAGCATGGCACCGCCGCCTGAGTCGGGGCTGAGGCGATCCTGAGGGTTAGCTGTGGAACCAACAGGGGCGGCCGGCGCGATGAGCAGCCGGCCTGGGCTAGGGAAGGACCCGAAGAAGGCCGGCCGGCGTGTGCCTCACACGCGAGCAGGAGGTGGCCGAGCCGAAGGCGCAGCTCGCGATCGTGCAGACTCGGCAGCGGGCCATCACGCGCGAGATCACCAAGCTGGAGGCGAGGGAGGCGCGGCCGTGCGCGAGGCCGACGGTGTCGCCCGGGCGGCCGACGAGCGTGCCGGGAGGCCGCGCCTGATGGGGTGCGGCCTCTTGAGTCGCCGCCCCAGGCGGTGCCCGGAGCCGGGTTCCCACCTCACGGTCGGCCTGGTTGCGCTGGCGCTCGTTCGCCTGCTGGCCCTGCTGGGCTACGGCCCTCTTGCCCCGACAGGGCGGCAGCTTCGCCGGCCTCGCGGTCAACGCCGTCGGGCGGCCAGCCGAGCTCCGGGCGCGGCCGGCCCCGGACTTCGGCCTCGCGCTGTTCGACGGCGGCACCTTCCGCTGGTGGGAGCAGCGCGGCCGCCTGGCGGGCCTACCGCGGTTGCGGCGGTGGCCTTCGTTTACTTCGCCGAGCGGGACGGCATCCTCCGGCGCCGCTGGATCGTGCCGATCACCGATGAGCAGCTCCGCGGGATACTCGGCGAACTGCTCTCTTGACTGAGCAGGAGGCAAGAGGGAGGATGCCCCGATCAGCCCGCCGCGGTGGCGGCTAATCGCCACCCCAGTACGCCAGAGGACGAGGCCGGACGCTAGCGTGGTCGCGATCGGGATACTGCGATCCAAGACTGACGGAACGCTCCCCTGTATCTTCAGCGCGAATAGGCCGACGATGACGAGCAGCATGGCCGCCAGGTAGACATTGAACATCGGCCGGTACCGGAAGGGATCGCCGCAAGCGATCAGCGGAGACACGACGAGTGCCGCGAGCCAGCCGGCGACGATGCAAGACTGCGGCGCTCGGAGCGAATCGGCGAGCGCCGGGACCCACTCGGCAGCCGTGGTGAGGCCGGCCACGACGAGGAAGAGCCAGACTCCGGCACCGACACCAAGTGCCAGGCGGAGACGGGCAAACGAACGCCGCTCGGTTCTCGACTACCTTCATCGGTCGTCCGCCGCCACAGGACGGACTGCCCTGGTATGTACTATAGCCGCATCGTAGATTTGCCGCATCGGGAGCGGCCTGCGAGAATGCTCGTGAGCCGCCGTCAGTCAAGCGGTGAGCCGTCACCCGGACACAGCCCCGGGAGGCGGGAGGTCGGGGTGGAACGTCGCTACAGCACGCTGGCGCAGCCGGGCGCGCCGCTCGAGAAACTCCTCGGGGACCTCGAGCGGGAGATCATGGAGGCAATGTGGGCGCGGGGCGGTTTGGGCGCGGAAGGCCGCTTCGGTCCGCCAGGTACTGACAGAACTCAACGAGCGTCATCCACCGGACCGTCAGATTGCCTATACAACCGTCATGACCGTGATGGCCCGCCTGGCGGACAAGGGCCTGCTCAAGCGGCGCCGGGTGGGTAGGGCGGACGAGTACGAGGCGGCCGAAACGCGGGAGGCGTTCCTCGCCCGCCGCGTCGCAGGACATCGCGCGCCGGATGGTCCAGGACTTCGGCGAGGCTGCGGTTGCCGGTTTCCTGAGTGTGCTCGAGGATGTGGCTCCGGATCGCCTGGCGAAGCTTCGTCGACAAGCTCAGCGCCGTGGCCAGACCTAATCTCAGCTTCGCGCTGCTCCTCGGCCTGAGTCTGGCGCTGGTCGTCGCCATCTTCTGGTCGACCCACCACCTGCTCCTCGCGGGAGCGCCAACCGTCGCCGCCGGCGGGCCGTGGCCGGGTTTCGGCTGCCTCTTACTCCCTCTCGGGGATGACTTGATACCCCACCTGGCGAGCTACGCCTTCATCCTCGCGACCGCGGCTGGCGCGTCTATAGCGCTCCGCGCGCTCGTCCGCCAGCGCCGACAGACGCATCGTCTGCTCTACGCCTGTCTGGCAGGCGCGCTCGTCACACCGGGCGGCCGTGGAGCCGATCGCCCGCCGCCTTGGGCTCCAGAATCGGCTCGACCTCGTGGAGCTCGATGCTCCCCTGGCCTTCTGCTACGGCTACCTGCGCCCCCGGGTGCTGGTCAGTACCGGGTTGCTCAAGAGGCTCGCAGGTCCAGAGCTGGAGGCGCTCCTCCTGCATGAGCGAGAGCACCTGAGGCAGCGAGACCCGTTGAAGGTTGCCCTGGGCAGGCTGCTCGCGTCGGCCCTGTTCTTCGTGCCGATCGTCGGCGCCCTGTACCACCGCTATCTGGTGGAGAAGGAGCTCGCCGCGGATGGCGCGGCCATCGCCGAACGCGGCGACCCGACCGATCTCAGCGCGGCGCTCGTCCGCCTGGTCGAGGGCGGAGGGCTTCGTCAGTCGGTACCGGGGATCGGCGCGGGCGAGGCCCTCGAGGCGCGCATCGACGCGCTACTCGGCGAGCCAGTCAAGGTCGGCCTGCCGCTCGGGCCCGGCGGCTTCGCCGCCAGCACGATCGCGGCTATCCTGGCGGCGCTGCCACTGGTGGCTGCCCCACCGCCCCTCGGACCGTGGTGGTCTCTCACCACAACATCGTGGCAGGCTGCCACCTGCGCCCTGGCGGTGGCACGGCCCGATCCCACGAAGACGTACACCGGCCTGCCAATGGCGGCCCAGCCCCAGGCCCACTGCGACTCGGCGCGCGGTAGGCCGAGGCAGCCGCGTCTGTTGCGGGTACCCCCGATTGCTGGCCCCGGAGGTGTAGTGGATGGCCGCTCCGGTGCGGTCGAGGTACTGGGTCCGGAGCACGTTCTCGAGGTGGTAGCCGAATGCTAGCTGCCCCCGCTCGTCTTCTCGGTGCGATGCCGGTCGCCCTCTACCGCTCCGCCGGCTGTGAGGTTGTGAGCACTGTGTCGAGCCGCGGGGCGACCAGCGCACGTCAGGCGCCGAGTCTCCGCGGTCGGCCAAGCGAAGGGAGAATCGTGCCCCCGCGCACCAGGGACGGCGACTCAGATGAGCGATAGCGGCCGCCGGTCGTCCAGCGACACGGCGCCCTTGACGGCCACGTGCAGAGGACGGCGCAGGCGCGCCACCCCCGCCATCAGCGGCCAGGCCGGGTCACGCCTATCGACCGGTGCTGCGAGGATCGCGCGCGGTCCGGCCGGCCGCCCGAGCGATCGCAGCAGCGACAGGCCGGCCCCGGAGTGCGACGGGGTCAGGGCCGCGCTGCCGCAGGATCAGTGGCCGTGGCGTGAGGCCGGCGAGGAGCGGCGCCAGGACACGGTTGACGCCGTCCGGCAGGCCGCGCCACCCCAGCAGGCGGAGGGCGAGAACCGCGCCGTAGGTCGAAGACCGCGCCGGCCGCGAGGATGTCGCCGCCGGCCGCGGTCAACAGCAGGACGTCATCCGGGCCGTGCCGCGTGACGGCCAGTTGCGCGCCGAGCCGCTCCGGCGTGACGGGTCGCCAGAGGTTGTGCTCGGCATGACTCCGGTTGAAGGCCTCGGCTAGCGCCGGCAGGTCGCGCGCCGTCCCCCGGCGGAGCGTCCGGGCCGGCTCGCCCGCCGGTCCGCTCCAGGCCGGCAGCCAGAGGCAGATGGCGAGGTCGCGGGTGCGGGTGAAGCCGGCCCGGGCGAAGGTGCGGAGGGAGGCCTCGTTGCCGGCCATCACCGCGCCCCAGGCGAGCTCGGCCCCGGCCTCCGACGGCCCGCGCCCACGCGTACGCGAGTAGCGCGGACGCGACGCCGCGCCGCCGCGCAGTGGGGTGAACGCGAAGGTTGAAGAGATAGGCGCCGGGCACGACAGCACCATTGCATTGCGGTCGGCGCCAGGCTGCTGAACAGCATCCCGACGATGCGCTGGTCGCCCCGCGGCTCGACCACTACGTAGCCGGAGACGCTTGGGTACCGGGCCGCCAGGTCCAGGTATCCCACCCCCGGGGCTCCAGGCGAACCACCAGGCTGCCGGCCTCCGGCGCGGCACGCTCAAGCGCAGCGAGAGCCGGCCTGATCGCCCAGCTCGACAGCGCGAATCTCGAGGGCCCTGCAATCGGCGCAATCCCCCCGGCCCACCCCCGCCAGGGGGCGAGCCATTCGGGCGGGTTGAGGGTGCAGATCACGCGGGTCCCGCCGGTGGGGGGTCACCCGGACCCGGAGGGCCCCTCCGCCATGGGGAGCGAGCTACGCTCGCACCCAGCGACCCTCCGATGCTAGTGGTGCTCCACCGGCCCACACCGGAGCGCCCGACCGCAACTACTATGATACGATAGTAGCAGATGGCCCACGCCATATGCCGGGCTCGGCTCGGAGCGGGATCGTGCGGCTTAGTCTCGGGGTCCGCCGCCATACGTGACTCCTGATGCCCGGGCGCGCTCGGCCCACGTCCTCCGGATCTCCCGACCCGCGGGACCGCCGGGCCGAGCCGTCGGCACCGGCCCGTGACGGCGGCGCGGGGACCGCGGTATACCTCCCGGCTGCGGTGCTCACGTAGTAGCAGAGCTCCGCTCCCGCCCTCCCATGGGAGGCCCACGCCCGTCGCGGCCGTGTCGCACCGTCTTCGTGAGCTGGACATCTTCCGCATGGCCGAGCTGATGAACGCTGCCTCGCGCGCGCTCGCGGCCCTCGCGATGGCCGCCTTCGTCGCCGCCGTGCCACTCGTGATCGTGCTGTCCGTCGTGCGGCTGCTGGTCTTCGACCCCGATTACTACCGTCGCGGCTACGAACGCCACGGCGTTGCCGCCACGGCCGGCATGACGCGCGCACAGCTCGATGAGGCCACGGCGCAGGTCCAGGCCTACTTCCGCGGCGGGCCGACGGTCTCGCTGGTCGTGCGGAAGGAGTGGGGCCGCGAGCTCCTCTTCAACCAGCGGGAGCAGCAGCACCTCGCCGACGTGCGTGACCTGCTGACGCTCGCCCCTCCGCGCGCAGCAGGTCCTCCTGGTGTACCTCGCGGCCATTGCGGCGGGGCTGCTCGTCGCCCGCCGAGCGCGGGGTGCGGCGACGCTGGCCCGCTGGCTCGCGGCCGGGGGCGGGCCTGACCCTGGCGCTCTTCACCGTGCTCGGGCTGCTGGCGCTCGGCGATTTCGACGCGTTCTGGACGCAGTTCCACGTCCTGTCCTTCAGCAACGACCTGTGGGTGCTCGATCCCCGCACCGACTACATGAGCCGGCTGTACCCGGTGCCGTTCTGGTTCGACGCGGTCCTCGACGCGGTCGGGCGGAGCGTCGGGGCCGCGCTCGTGCTCCTGGCCGTCGCGGCGGGGTATCTTCGCTGGAGTGCTCGCCGCCTCGAGCGGCGGTCGGCGGTCGGCGAGGCGGGCTGAGCGCGTGATCGGGGCCGTTGGCGACTCGGCGCGGGCGGGCGGCCGGCAGGCCGCCCGCAGTGTCGCCCCCGCCGCGGACGCCCGCGGCGAAGCCGGCCGCCCGATCGAACAAACCGGTCGACTCAGTGCGTCGTGTAGCCATGATCTCCTACGGCCCCCATAGTAGCCCTGGGGGATACGCGACGGGGGCGGGGCGCTGATGCGCCCGCCGCCGCGCACTCCGTCGAGGGTGCTGCGCGACGCGTGGAGTGTTACGCCGGCAGCGCCGCCTGCAGGCGGTCGGCAGGCCTCCTCGCAGCGGCGGCAGGCCTCGGCGCAAACTCGGCAGTTGCTCGTGCATGCCGGCGTGCCGCTGGCACTCGTCCCCGCAGACGCGGCAGGCCGCCGCGCAGGCCTGGAGTTGGGCGCGGAGCAGGCCCCCCAATCCGACTCGGTCTGACGCGAGAGCAGCCGCCCGGTTGTCTCGCAGACGTCGGCGCAATCGAGGTTCAGGCGGATGCAGCGGACGAGCATCTGGAGCTGCTGCTCGCCGAGGCAGGCATCCCGCGCACGCGACGCAGCTCTGGGCACAGTCGAAGCAGGCTTCGATGCACGCCGCCAGGAGCGCCTGGTCGACCGGCGTCTTGCGGGGGTGGGTCTGCAGCATGGCGGTGGGCGTGACTCACGGTACTCTCCCTCGTGGTGGTCCGGACTGTCCGTCCTGCCGAGGCGTATGCGCCTGCAAGGAGCGTGCCGGTCCACTACGGAAGCGTAGTAGAGAGCAGGCTCCCTCCGCCGTCGACCGGGGGTTACGTCCCGACGGAGAATGCGGCGTAGGGGAAGTCACCTTCGCGCATCGCCAGGTCGAGGGCTTGCGCGGTGATCAGGCGACCGTAACCGGGGCCATCGGAGTCGATCGAGTCGTTGTAGACGAAGCGGTCACCCAGCAGGCCGGTCAGCAGGATGTAATGGTCGCCGTAATAACTGGCACTTTCGCGGCCCCGGCAGGCGGCGATAGTAGACCCTGCGCGATCACCGGCCGGCCGGCCCGCAGCTCGGACCGGATCTCCTCCAGCGTCCAGCGGTGGAAGCCGTTCGGGTCACCGTCGCGCAACTTGCCCACCTTCAGCCCTCGCCGGGCGATGACCTCGGCCAGGTTCTGGATGTACGTCCCGCAGTCGTCGCAGCTCTCGGCCGGCTGCAACGCCAGGACCTCGCGACGGAGCGCCGGCTGCGGAGCCGCCCGGCCGAAGGCCTCCAGGGCCATGTTGGCCGTCGTTGGGCCGCAGTTGGCGCCAGCGTAGGGCGTGCCGTCGAGTTGGCTGCGGTACGGCACCCTGATCCAGGGCAACGGGGCGTCGGCCGCAAGCGTCTCGCGGCCCAAGAGGAAGCGTGCCGCAGCCTCGGGGTTCGCTACGGGCACCGCCGGGCCGGCCTCGAGCCAGCCGTCGGCGCTCGGGCGGCGTCCGTCGCCCAGGTAGAACACCCGCGCCCAACTGCCGCGCTCCTCGCCGACGACCTCGACGTAATCGCCGGCCTGCAGTCCCGCCACGACACCACCGTCCGCCGACGGCGCCGCGACGATGGTACCCGGCTCGCGCAGCCGGACCAGGCGTGGCCAGCCGACCATCGACAGGTCCCCGGCGTGCACCCACGCCTCGCCCGGCAACCGCCCATTCCGATCGCCGGCGTAGAAGACGCGGAAGCGAGTCGCCTGGCGTTTCCAGGAGGCGGAACGTCGCTCCCTGGGGCACCCTGGTGAACAATGTGCCGTCGCTTGGGGCGGACCAGAGGCCGGTCTCGCCGATACTGGCCGCCCACGGCGGCAGGGGCCGGCTCTACCGCCAGCGCCGGTTGGCGCGGGGTCGTGGTCGGCGGAGCGGTCGGCTCCGCCGAGCCGACCGGGACGACGATCGGAGCGGGCGCGGGAGGTGTTGTGGGTGAGGGCTCGACCGACGCCGCGACGACGGGGGCCGACGGGGCCGCGGTCGCTTCTACCACTGGTCCAGCAGGCGGCGCACCGGCCCGCCGGCCGCCACGGCGAGTAGGATCCGGCCGCGGCCGCGGCTGCCAGCGCCAGCAAGCCGAGCGCTCCGATCAGTCGGACCACGGGAGAGAAGCGTCTGAGCCCGCGCTCCCTCGATGGCACAGCCATCGGGCGCCTGGCTCTGCTGGCTCCGGTCGGACGGTGCGGATGCACCGGTAACTGCCGCACGGTCAGCCCGGCGCCGCCGGGCTGACGTCCAGGATCATCGTGAGGCCGCCGGCACCTTGGTCCTCGGCGCCGTCGTTGGTCGTGTGGTGGTTGATGTGACAGTGCAGGAGCCACAGGCCCGGCGCTCGGGCGACGAACTCCACGTCGTACCGCTCGCCGGGCCCGACGAGCACCGTGTCCTTGATCAGCCGCGCGCCGATCGGCACGGGGTTCCCATCGGTCTCCACGATCTCGAACGGCTGGCTGTGCAGGTGCATCGGGTGGATGAACTGGCCGGTCCCGATGAAGCGGACGCGGACCCGCTCGCCGACCCGCGCCTGGAGTCGCTCGGTCGCCGGGTAGGCCTTGCCGTTCAGGGTGAAGAAGTTGGGCTTCATCCCGTCGAAGTCCATGGCCGGGAAGGTCTGACCATCGATGACCCGCCACTCGCCGATCTGGATCACGTAGTCGCGATCGTAGGTCTTCGTCGGCTGGGGCCGGGTCGACGATCAGCGCCCCGTACAGCCCGAGCGCCTGCTGGACGTCGGCGCGCGAGTGGGTGTGGTAGAAGAACGTCCCCGGGACCGGCGGCGTCCACTCGTAGGTGAAGGTCTCGCCCGGCTGGATCGGCCGCTGGGTGACCGGGCCGGCCCCGTCCTGCTCGTTCGAGATCTGCTGGCCGTGCCAGTGGACGGTCGTCTCCTGCGCCAGGTCGTTCTTTACCACGAAGCGGGCGCGCTCGCCGGCCGCCAGGCCGGATGCGCGGCCCCGGCACCTGGCCGTTGTAGGCCAGCGCGGCCACCTCGATGTTCGGCAAGATGTTCCAGCGCAGCATGCCCACCGTCAGCTCGAACTCCTTGACGCCCCCGACGAGGCGCGGCTCGAGCGGCTGATCGCCGCGAGCGCTCGCCGGTGCCTTCGGGGCGCGGGAGGCATCCACGGGTCCCATGTCGTGGCCGCCCATCCCGGCTCCGTGGTCCATTCCGGTTGGGCGCGGGGGTGGCCGAGCGGTCAGCCATCCCAGCGTGGGCCATCCCTCCCGTGTCCGTCCCTGCCCGGAGTGGGAGCCGGCCGAGGGCGATCGCGAGCACCAGGCCGAGGTCGATGAGCAGCACGATCGCCACGGCGGCGATGCCGATCTGCAATGCAGTGATCCGCTGCCCGGCGCGCCTCCTGCTCTGAGGCGCCTGGTGCCCTTCCTTGGGTTGCATCAGTCTCTCTTGTCCCTGACCGCCTTGCGAGTGAACGGAGCTTGCTCTTGACGGCCTGGGGCGGCGCAGGTGCGGCCGATCTCAGCGCTCGTCGCTCTCGATCTCGGCATCGTCTCGGGTCGGTTGAGCGCCTCACCGCACGTCGAAGTCAAGGCTCTTCTCGACCTTGCCCAGCGCGTTCTCGACGTTGACGATGAAGCCGTATTTGCCCGCCATTGGCGGGATCAAGCCGCCGCTGTACACGCCGGGCTCGCCCTCGTCGGTCGAGAACGTCCCGCCCCCATGCGCCATGCCCTTGTGCTCGGCCTTGACCGTCACCTTGGCGCCCGTAACCGGTCGGTCTGCCCGGTCCTTGACGCGCACCGTCACCGTGTTTCAAGCGGCCGCTCTGCATCGGCGAGGGCTGGGTCTCCAGGAGCACCGTGTAGCCGGGATCTTCGGCGCGCGCCGTGCAACCTGCGGCCAGCAACAGAACAACCAGGCAGCCGAAGACCAACCTCAATCTACTACGCTCCTGTAGTTGATCCATGCGGAGTATAGGCGTCCGGCCGTCGGGCCGCCAACTTGCAGCGCCCGACCGGGAGATCCGACCGATTCCCGGCCCGTGAAGCATCCCGTCCGGGCCGTTCGCCGTTACCGGAGGAAGCGGCCACCCGTCCCACCAGTAGTTGACGAGGAAGAGACCGGCCCCGAGCAGGAACGACGCCGACAGGCGATGGACGTGGGGCACGACCCGGCGCACCGAGCGGGCCACCGCCCCCTGGAAGAAAGCTGCCCCGAGGACGACCGTGCTCAGGACGCTCCCCATGCCCAGCGCATAACTGATGAACTGGCCTGCCGCAGCCACGGGGCCACCCGCGGCGGAGGGTGCCGAGCCGGCGACCACCAGGAAGATTGGCAGCGTGCACGCGAGCGACGTCACGGCGTAGGCCACCCCGAACAGGAAGAGCGACCGGATGTCCCCGCTCAGGCGCACGTGCTCCATAGCCCCGCTCGCGGCCGTGATCCCGAATCCGCGGCCGGACAGCGCCAGCCAGGCGCCCAGCCCCACCAGGAGCAGACCCACCGCGAGGCCGCCGACCGGGAACAGCTCGACCAGCGCGCGGCCGCCCCGCCCCGATCACCGCGCCCACCACCGCGAAGATCGACACGAAGCCGAGCGTCGCCATCACCGCCAGCAGCAGCGCGCGTCCGGCCCCGCCCAGCCGCTGATGGGGAGGCCGCCTCGCCGCGAGCCAGGGTAGTACGCGACGAGCGACGGCAGCAGCAGGGACGCCGCAGGGGTTGACGGCCGCGACCATGCCGGCGCCGAACGCGTAGCCCAGCGGCAGGGCCGCCGCCACGTTCGAGACGCCGCCCTGCACCGCGTAGATGCTCTTGCCGGCCGCGATCAGCGCCCATCCCAGCGCGAGGCCGAGGAGCAGGAAGGCGACCCCTGCCACTCGACCCGCGTAAGTCGCTTCGGCACCGCCACGCGGGGCATCGTCATCGCTGCGCCAGCCTTTCGAAGAGCTGCTGCCACGTGGTCGCGTCGTCCACCTCGTGGTTACCCCCTGAAGGCGATGGTCCCGTCTCGGTTGATGGCGTACTTCGCCATCGTCGCCGTCACCTTGTAAGCTTCCAGGGTCTGTCGGCTCCCGACCGCGAAGGCCCACGGATAGGCATTGTTCTGGCGGTAGGCGCCCAGCACCTCGGGGCCTTCGGCGGCGTCGACCCCGATCGCGACGAAGCTCACGCGGTCGGGCGTAGCGCGGGTACAGGTCCTTCAGGAGCCGAAACTCGGCCCGACAGACCGGTCACCAGGTCGCGAAGAAGTACAGGATGAAGGGCTTGTCCTGGGCCAGCAGGTCCGCACTGCCCACCGGCCGGCCGTCGATGCCGGTCACGCTGAACGCGGGGGGCGCGCTGCCCAACCTGCAGTCCGGTGGCGACTTCCGGGCCGGGACCGCGGTGAACCGCGCCGGACCCGACGGTCTGCGCGCCGTTGGGGGCGCAGGCGACCATTCAGCGGCGAGCAGCAGCAGGCCCAGGCAGGCTCGCTCCCATGCCCGAGGACAACGGAAGCGCGCATGGGCAGCGCTTGACGATGCCGACCGTGGTGGCGTTCACTGGCTCCCCTCCGGCGCGCCCCCGACCGGTTGGCCGCTCCGACGGTAGGCGGATTCTACTATGCCACTGTAGTACCAATCAAGGCTGGGCCCCGAGGCTGGCCGCGTCCTCCGCTCCGCCACCCAGTAGACCACTGTCGCCGTGCCGAGCGCCACGAGGGTCTCAACGGAGCGCGTGCCCAGCGAGAAGGCGACGAGTTCGGCCACGGCCAGGGCGGCGAGACCGACGCCGAACGAGAGGTTCGACCGGCACGGCCACTTGACGGCCAGGAGCAACCCGGTCGCCAGGATCACCGCCTGATAGAGCGCGATGGGCTGGCGCCACTCGTCTCCCGCGCTGGAGCGCCCAGGGGGAGGTCGGTGAGGCCGCCGGTCCCGCAGGTCGTCAGGGGCGCAGCCGGCCCGCTCGAAGAGGAGCGCCGCCAGGACGGCGACGACCAATGGCTCAACCAGCGCCCGCGGCGGCACACTCGGGGCCCGCTGTCGCAGGCTTCGCAGCGCGTAGGCCGCGCCGAGCACCAGGCCCAGCGGGTGGAGCCCCCCGTCGACGACGACGAAGACCTGGAGCGGGGCGCGCACGTAGTAGTCGAGGTGCGTCACCACCCAGAGCAGCCGCCCGCCGACGACTGCCCGCCGTGGCAAGGTCCCACCAGTCGGCCGCGTGGAGGTCGAGCCCGAGGCGTGCCGCCGCGAGGTGGAACAGCGGCCCCCGCCACGAGCAGGCCCACTAGGGTCATGACGGCCTGCGAGCCCAGCGTGACCGTCAGGAACTGCACCCGGAACGGGTCGAGGATCACAGCAGTCGCTCGACTCGCCGCGCGAGCCCGTCGCGGGTCATCGCGCCCGCTGACCCGCTCGCGGACGATCCCGGCTCGGTCAACGATGACGGTCGTCGGCAGGCCGGCGACGCCATAGGTGGCCGCGATGGCGCCGGTGTCGTCCAATCAGGATCGGGAAGCGCAGGCCGTACTCGCCGACGAACGCCGCGACCACCGGCTCCGGCTCGGCCATGTCCACCCCCAGGACCACGATCCGGTCGCCCAGTTCGGCCTGGTAGGCATCGAGTTCGGACATCTCGACCCGGCAGGGTGGGCACCAGGTCGCCCAGAAGTTCACGACCGCGACGCGGGCCGCGGAACTCGTCGAGCGAGACCACCCCGCCCCTCGAGCGTGCGCGCTTGGAAGGCCGGCGCCGGGTCGCCCACCCGCGCGCGCCCCGCGCCGGTCCCGCCGGCGGCGCCGCTCAGGCCCCAGCGCTCGGCGTAGCTGCCGAGCAGCGCCAGCGCCAGCGCGAGCGCCACCGCCCCGCGGGCGAGCGCCGGCAGCAGGTCGGCCCGGGGCGCGGCCGCAGCTGGGCCCCTCCTTCGTCTCACCCATTGCTGGCCGAGATTGTACTATCCAATCATAGTAGATGGGCAACTCGCGGCCGGCCGCACGGGGCGGCGTGTCCGCGAGTCGCGCTCACAGCGCTTCGACGACAGGTCGCGCTCCGTTGTGTCCTGCAACGTGCTGCGGGCTGGCACCCACGAGGAGTTCGTCCAACCGCTCTGGAAGCAGTCCACCGGCTCTATGGTCCACTGCGTGGCCGGCGACGCGACCGGCATCGTCGTCGCCGCCACGATCACCGTGCTGCGCGGGTTCCCGATGCGGGTCAACATGGCCGCCGGGTACGTCTTCGGCCTCGCCTTCGGGCTGTTCATCTTCCAGGCTCTGTTCGCGAAGGACGTGCTGGGCGGCTCCTGCCGCGCCGCCCGGTCTATACTACGCGTCGGTAGGAGACCGCGGGCATCCGGCCCGTGCGCAAGGGGCGGCGTGGGTGGCGAAGCTTCACAGGCAGCAGGCTAGGCGAGTCCGGCGGCATACCGCATCGGGGGCGGGCAGTCGGCGCCGTTCTTGCTGCTGTGGCCATCGGTACCGCGGGTGGGGTTCTTCCTGAGCGGGGGCCTGCCGCTGCGTTCGGCCGCAACGGTCGCGACGCCTCCGGCGACCGCCGTCGGCGCGGCTCGGAACGTGCCCGCTCCGTCCGAAACGCCCAGCGCGCCTGTTGCGCAGCCCGCCGCTGACCTCGGCCCGCCGGCCCCGAAGGTCGGCTCGCCGGCCCCCGCCATCCGCGCCTCCACAGTGGACGGCAGTGCACTGGATCTCGACCAACTCCGCGGCCGAGTTGTCTTGCTCAACTTCTGGGCGAGCTGGTGCAAACCCTGCGAGGCCGAAATGGCCGACCTTCAGGAGCTGCACACCGAGCAGGTGCATCGGGGCTTCACGGTGATCGCGGTCAACGAGGGCGAGGAACCCGCACGGGCCGCGGAGTTCCTGCGGGCCAAGGGGATCACCTTCCCGACGGGCCCTCGACCTCGACATGAAGATCACCCGCGACTACCAGGTCTTAGGCCTCCCGAACACGTTCCTGATCGACGCCGACGGCGTGATCAGGGATCGCGTGGTCGGGCCGCTCACGCTCGACCAGATGCGGGCTCGGGGTCGCGAAGGTGCTCGAAGGACACCCCGGTCGAGCGCCCCGCGTCTCGTCTCGGTCTGGGCCGCCATGGCCGCCGAGAACGACCGGCCGGCCGGCCAAGTGCTCGGGACGATCGTCACCCTTGGGGAAGTCAATCGGCGGGTCGACCTCGAGAACGCGCTCGGCGTCCTCCGCGGTGGCGTGGCCCCGGACTACTCAACCGACGAGGGGCGCACCCTCTTGCGCGAGCAGCAGCGAGCAATGGGGGAGCGGCTGAATCGACGAGCGGATCGTCGCGGCCCGGGCCCGGACCGTTGGCCTGGTCGTTGCCGAACGATGAAGTCGAGGCTGACACGCGCCGGCTCGCCGACGAGGCCGGACTCGACCCTGCCGGCCTGGAGCGCGAGTTGGCGGCGATGGGCAGCGACATCGCCCTGCTCCGCGAAACCCAGAGGCAGGCACGTCTGATCGGCAGCTTCACCCTGGACTACGTCCTAACCGGTCGCACACCTGAGCGTATCGCGGAGCCCGACGCTTGGCTCGAGTCCGCGAGGCGGGCGGCCGCGGCGATGGTCCTACTGCCCCTGATTAGGAGCGCGTCGGGCGGGCTCACGGGCAGCATGCCGAGGCACCAGCCAGCGGCCCCGAGCGGCGCGAGCAGGACCATGTCTGCCACCCCTCTCAGTGCCCCTTGGGCCAGGCGACCGTGAGCAGGAACACGCTCTCCTCGATCGCCTCGACATCGTGCGGCACATCCGGCTCGAGGGCCAGCAGGTGGCCGGCCGGCAGGTCGGCGCTCCCGCCGGGCACGTGCAGGGCGAACGTGCCCGGTCACGGTCTGGACCGAGACCGGACCGGCAGCACGGTGCTGCACGAGCCGTGAGCCGCCCTTCATCGCGGTCAGGACGATGCGGACGTTCGGCTCCTTGACCAGCGTCTTGGCGTTACGGTCGCCGGCCTGGTAACTCCGTTCCTGTCGGAGCCGCTCGCTCTCCGCGGCGAGGTCGAACGTGAGCACGGGGCCGGCGAGTCGCTGCGCCGGCCGCTGCGCGCTGCCGCTCGTCTCGCCCGGTGGACGGGTTCTCCGAGTCTGTCGTTGGACCATCGTCTGTCTCTCCTCTCGCGATTGATGAGTCTCGCCGAGAGCGGCGCGGTCGGCTCGGCAGTGAGCCGCGTCTTGTGTTGGCAGCCTCCTGTCGATCGGACGCTGCTGCTCGCAGGTCGCTGCCGCAGCGGCGGCGGGCCCCTGCCGTTCGGTCTCCCGAGGCCCGCCGACCGTACGAGGAGGAGCGGGAACTCGCTGCGGCGGAGCACCTCCCCGGCCGGCCACGCTCCCGCACACCAGCCGCCCCTTCCCGGTCCGCCCGTGCCTTGCCATGCCGATCAGCGATGCACCCGCCCGGCGGCTCTCCTCCGATTAGACTAGTTGGTCCCACACTCTTCCGGTCAGAGGCCGTACCAGGCCGACAACCAGGTGTTCAACTGGTTGAATCTCTCCGGACTGGCTCCCGATGATCTGCTGAGCCAAGTCCTTGATCTCCTGGTGGGCGGCGCGGTCAGGCGCCAGCGTGGCCATGTCGATCGCGCCCTGGTGGTGCGGGACCATCAGGCTCATGAAGACCACTTCCAGGCGGTTGGGCGGCAGCTTCCGGAGGTCGGCCATCATCGACATGTCGTGCATGCCGCCCATCGGCATGTGCTCCATCATCGGCATGCCCGGCATCATCGGCATTTGGCCGGAGCTCATACTCTCCATCATCGCCACCCATGTCCGGCATGTTGACCCCGTACCAGGTCCGCAGCCACTCGCGCAGCTGCGCGATCCTCGCGGCTCTGGTCGGCGATCATCGCGTTGGCCGCGTCCTGGAGCTCCGGATGCAGCGCGTTGGCCGCGACCGGACGGGCCATCATGATGGCCATCGAATGATGCATGACCATTTGCATCATCCAAGTCCGGTCGAAAGCGTCGCCGGAGAGTTGCTCCAGGGGCGGGCCCATCATCGGCCCCGTCGGTCCCTCCTGACCGTGCATCGGCCCCATCTGCGCCGTCGTCGGCGTGGACCGCCACGGTGCCAGCACCACCCGCGATCGCCAGTCCAATCGCCACGCTCAGCATCAGCCATCTTGCAGTCATCTCAATGCCTCCGTCCCGCTATGCCCATTTCGTTCGTTCGGCTAGCCCGGGTCAGCGAGCCCCGGTTCCTACCGCGTGCTCGTTTGCGGCCCGGCCGGTGCGCTCCGGTCCGGCACCGCCGCTGGCCTCGCCGGCTCGCGCCTGGCCCACGCGCCGGTGCCCGGTCTGCTGTCTGTGTTTCTTCTCGATGGTTGCCTCCATCCCGCGCCGGCGCGCTGAACTGTCGCCGCCTGCCGACCTGATGGCCGGAGCGGGCCAGGCTCCTGCCATGGCGAGTCCGGGGCAGTAAAGTACCTCGCTGGCCACCACATCCCGTCACCGATGCACCGAGCGCGGCCCTGCATGAGCAGGCCGGGGACCGCGGCTGAGGTCGGCGATATCGGGGTGAGCCGGCGAGAGCGCTTCATCATCGCTTACCCGTGCTCGCCCCAGGTGCCGCCGCCGTCCTCGCTCCGATAGACCCGCCCTTCGCTGCGCCCCGCAACCTCGATCGCCAGGATCGTCTTGGAGTTGCTGGGGCTGACGGCGACCGCCACGGCGTTCTTGCCCGGGAAGGCCAGCTTCCGCCAGCTCGCGCCGGCATCGTCGCTACGATAGAGGCCGTCCTCGGTGCCGGCGTAGACGGTTCGCCGCTCGGCAGGGTCGACCGCCAAGGCCATGACGTTCGTGCTCCCCAGGCCCGAGTTGCTCGGCGTCCAGGTCTTGCCCCCGTCGGCGCTCTTCAGGACGCCGACCCGCATGCTCGCGGCGTAGAGCGTCTCGGGGTTGCCGCCCGCTGCGGCGAGGCCCATCACGTCGCCCGGCACTTGGCCGCCGAGGCGCTGCCAGGTCCGGCCGCCGTCGGCGCTCTCGAGGACGCCGGAGCCGACGACGAAGGCGTAGAGGCGGCTCGGCTCGTCGGGGCTCAGCGCGAAGCCGTGGATGTCGGTGCCCGGCAGGTTGTGGGCCACTGGCTGCCAGGAAGCGCCGCCGTCGGTGCTCACTTGGAAGAGGTCGTGGCCGGCCAGATAAGTCCGGCGAGGATTGGCACGGTCGACCGCCAGACCCATCGCGTCGAAGTTGCGCCGGTCGACGAGCGGCTGCCAGTTGCGGCCGCCGTCATCGCTGCGCATGACGCCATTGTGGTGGCCGAAGAAGATCACGTTCGGGTCGTCGGGACTGAAGGCGAGTGCGTGGAAATCGCTGGTCTGCAGCACCGCGAGCGCGCCCCCGCCCCTGCTCCCGGCCGCGAGATAGGACACCGCCACGATGACGGCCACGGCGAGCAGCACTGCGAGCGCGAGCCAGGGCCACAATGCCCTCCGAGTGCTCCGGCGCCGGGCCGGCTGGCGGCCGGCGCGAGCGGTTGCCGGACGCCGCTCGGTCGTTGCGCGTGCCATCCATGAACCTCCACGAGCCCCGGCCTCGTCAGCCCGGAGCAGCCACCTCTGGACCGCGCCCCGGCAGGGACGGCGCCCACGTTGGCTGGTTATACGTCTCTGTGGTACTATCGTCAATGGTAGGCCAGACCGGGTCAGCCTGAATCGATCGTGTAGCGGGCTGTGCGCGCCCTCGCTGGGCCGCCTGGCCCGCGCTTGATGCGGAGAGTCGCCGTGGACGGGGGCCGTCAACAACGAATCTGGATCGCGGTGGGGGGCGGAGCGCTCCTGGCGCTCCTGCTGCTCGCGCCCTTCTTGCTCACCGGGCTGACGTGTCCAGGCATGGGGGGCATGATGGGCTCTAGCGGGATGGGCGGCATGATGGGCCAGGCAGGGCCGATGGGGCCCATGATGGGGTCCGGCTGGCTGATGCTGCTCTTCTGGCTCCTCGTAGTCATCGGCGTGATCCTGCTCGTCACCTGGGCCGTCCGCCGCTTGGCGAGCCAGGAGGACGGCGCCGGGGCAGAGGCGCCGCTGGCCATCCTCCAGCGCCGCTATGCCCATGGCGAGATCGGCCGGGAGGAGTACGAGCGGATCCGTGGGGACCTGCTGAGCGACGGGGGCGCCCGATGAAGGACCGGGTGCTCCTCCTCGGCGGTCTGGCGGCGCTGGCGCTGGGACTGCTAGGACTGCTGTTCGGCTCGACCGATGCCTGGCCGCCGGCGGCGCTCGACTGGCTGCGCCCGAGGGCGAGCGCCGCCGTGGTGCCGCCCTGGGAAGATGCCGCCACCGGACGGGTGCGGGAGTTCCGCCTCACGATCGGCCGCACCAGGTGGGAGCTGGCGCCCGGCAACGTCGTCGAGGCCTACGCCTACGACGGTCAGGTGCCCGGGCCGGAGCTGCGGGTGACCGAGGGCGACACGGTACGGGTGACCGTCACCAACGAACTGCAGGAGCCGACCACCATCCACTGGCACGGCGTGGAGGTGCCAGTCGGCATGGACGGGGTGCCCCAACTGTCGCAGGAGCCGGTCCCGCCGGGCGGCGCCTTCACCTACGAGTTCGTGGCCACCCCGCCCGGGACGCGCTGGTACCACTCCCACTTCAACGAGCTGCCCCAGCAGGGCGGCGGGCTGGTCGGCGCGCTCATCGTCGAGCCGCAGCAACCGGCCGGGCCCGCCGCTGACCGCGAGTACACCCTCGTCACCGGCCAATTGGTGACGGCGGCCGGCGTCGCGCAGCAGCCGCCCGCCCCAACCCCTGCCGCTGGCGGCCGGATGACGGGGGGCATGATGGGCTCGGGCTCCGGGCGCCCGCTCTACGACACCTTCTTCGTCAACGGCAAGGCCTACCCGCACACGCCGCCGCTGGTGGTGCGGCCGGGCGAGCGGGTGCGATTGCGCCTGATCAACGCGGGCGTCACCGAGACCCAGGCCTTCGCCCTGGCCGGCCACCGCCTCACCATCACCCCACGCCGACGGCAATCGCCTGGCCCGGCCCGTCGAGGCCGAGGCGGTGCTCTTGGGGGTGGGCGAGCGGGCCGACGTCGAGTTCGTGGCCGAACACCCCGGCCGCTGGCAGCTCCGGGGGCTGCTGCCGGGCCACGCCGAGCGCGGCCTGGCGGTCGACGTGGTCTACGAGGCCCACGAGGCTGACCCCGTCCAGGGCCTCCCGTCCGGGGCGCGCTTCCGCCCGGTCCGCTCCGCCGACCTGGCCGGGCCGCCGCATCCGGCGGGACCCGACCGAAGCTACGCGCTGACCCTGTCGGGCGGGATGATGGGCTCGGACGTCTGGACGATCAACGGGCGGAGCTATCCGCAGACCGACCGCCTGAACGTCCGGCCGGGCGAGCGGGTACGCCTCAGGCTCTTCAACATGAGCATGGAGGACCACCCGATGCACCTGCACGGGCACACCTTCCAGGTGGTGGCCGTCGACGGCCGGCCCGTCGATGGGCCACTGAAGGACACGCTGACCGTGCGGCACATGGAGCAGTACGAGATCGAGTTCGTGGCCAACAACCCGGGCGTCTGGCTGTTCCACTGCCACAACCTCGTGCATATGGGCGGCGGGCTGATGGCCGAGGTGCACTACCGATGATCGATCTCATCCTCGCGGCGCTGCTGACAGGCGCGGGGATGCTCTGGAAGGTGAAGCAAGACAGGGCAGGAGGTAAGTTCCGATGGCAAAGGATCCCGTGTGCGGGATGGAGGTTAACGAGCAGCAGGCGGCCTCCCAGGGGCTGACCAGCAACTATCAGGGCAGGACCTATTCTTTCTGCTCGTCCGACTGCAAGCGGCAGTTCGACCAGAACCCACAGCAGTACGTCGGCCAACAAACGACGTAGCGCTGAGCGAGTCACGTCGGGACTGCACGCCGGCCGCCCGTCCGGCCGCGGCAGCATGACATGCGCCCTGACCGGGATGGGCATCTTCTCGGACATGGACCATTCCGACCGCAACGGCGCCCTGGTGAACGGTGCCCTGATCGCCCTCGGAGCGTTGGCCATCATGGACAACGTGGTCGCTCACTGGCTCCTGGGTCTCCACCGCGCTGTGCCCGGGCCGTGGGCCGGCCCTGTCGAGATCGGCCTCGTGATCCTTGGCACAGGGCTGCTTGCCCTGGGGTTGTGGCAGGAACGACGGATGAGGAAGTGGTAATGCGAACGAGAGGCGGGCCAGCGCGCTCCCGCGCTGTGGCACCGACGATCGCCGCCGGCGTGCTCGCGGCCTTCGCGGGCGCCCTCTGGTCCGTCCATGGACGCCGGGTTCCGGCACTTGAGGTGCTGGTCTTCGGCTTCGTCGTCGTTGCCTTGGGCCTCCTCGGCTGGCTGCGGCCGCGCCCCATCCCCTACGTTCTTGGCCTGCTCTGCCTTCTGATCGCCTTCGTCGGATGGTGGCTCGCCAGCCCCGTCGGTTGGCGGTGGACGGCGAACCACATCGGCTTGGGGTATGAGCCCTACGGTGGGTTCAGGTTCTTGGGACTCTTTCTCCTCTTTCCGGTCGGATGGATCCTCCTGGGCCACAGCGTCGCCACTTGGAAGATCGGCTTGGCTTCCTACGTCGCGGCGGGGCTGCTCTTCACGGTCATGGCTGCTGCTCTGGGCTGGTTCGGCGCACCCGGCTATGGTCAGGGCCAGACCCCACCGGAACTCTTCGTTCTTGTTCCGCTCTTGTGGCCCGCGCACACCCTCGGGGCGCTTGACCTGTTCGGCCTGCACTTCTTTGACTGATAGCGGAGCGGCTTGAGATGAGCGCCACGGATCTTCTCGTCATTGCGGCCGGGCTGGGGCTGATGGTCTTCCTGCTCTGGTTCTTCTTCGGGCCCAAGCAGGGTAGGGCGGCGGCGGTCCGAGCCGGGGTGCAGGAGGCGACGATTCGGGTGGAGGGCGCCTATCAGCCGAACCGCATCACCGTGAAGGCGGGCATGCCGGTCCGCCTGAAGTTCGACCGGCGCGAGGCGACGGACTGCTCCAACCGCGTCGTGCTGCCCGATTTCGGCATCTCGCGGGCGCTGCCGGCCTTCGCCACCACGGCGGTCGAGTTCACGCCTGAGCGACCTGGCGAGTACCCGTTCGCCTGCGCGATGAACATGTACCGCGGCACGCTGGTCGTCGAGCCGGACGGTCGGGCCCCCGGCCCCGAGGCCGCCGCTGCCGCTCCCACCCAGACGCCGTCCGAGGTTGCTCCGCGGCCGAGCGCGGAGGAGCGACCGGCGCGGGCCGAGTTCCGCATCCGCGGCCAACGCAGCATCACGACGGTCACCGCCCTCGAGGATCTGCTCGGGCGCCTGCCCGGCGTGGAGCGGGTGCAGGTCAATGCCGCCACCGAGCGGGCCACGGTCGACTACATCCCGGGGCTGGTCTCCCCCGAGCAGCTGGCGGACGCCATCCGCCGGGCCGGCTACACCGCCGAACCGACCACCGCCGAGCAGGAGCTGGCCGACCGCGGCGTTCCCTCGCGCGAGTCCGAGGTCGCGGATATCGCCCGCCGCTTCGTGGTCGCGGTGGTGCTCACCCTCCCGCTGCTCGTCGGCGCGATGTGGCACCTGGTGCTGCCGATGCCGCCGGGGCCGCTCGGCGACTTGGTCGGGCTGCTCGCGAATCCTTTCGTCCAGCTCGTGCTGGCGACGCCGGTGCTCTTCTACAGCGGCTGGGGCTTCTTCCGCGGGACTTACTTTACCCTCAAGAACCGCACGGCCGACATGAACACCCTGATCGGCATCGGCACCGGCGCGGCCTACCTCTACAGCCTGGCGGCCACGTTCTTCGGCGACTGGCTGCGCCGCCAGGGCATCGAGGCCGGCGTGTACTACGAGACGGCCGCCGTCATCGTCTCCCTGATCCTCCTCGGACGCCTGCTGGAGGCGCGCGCCAAGGCCGGCACCTCGGCCGCCATCCAGCAAGCTGCTGTCGGCCTCCAGGCCAAGACCGCCCGCGTCCGCCGCGACGGGCGGGAGCTGGACGTGCCCGTCGAGGAGGTGCGGGTCGGCGACCTGGTCGTCGTGCGACCGGGCGAGAAGGATCCCGGTAGACGGCGTCATCCGCGAGGGCGAGAGCGACCATCGACGAGTCATGGTCACCGGCGAGAGCGTGCCCGTCGACAAGGGGCCGGGCGACACGGTGATCGGCGGCACGATCAACAGGCCGGCGCCTTCGTCTTCGAGGCGACGAAGGTCGGCGCCGGATACGGTGCTCGCCCAGATCATCCGGCTCGTCCAGGAGGCGCAGGGCTCGAAGGCGCCGATCCAGCGGCTCGCCGACGTCGTCTCCGGCGTACTTCGTGCCCGCGGTGATCATCGTCGCCGTCTGCACCTTCGTCGCCTGGTTCGTGCTCGGGCCCGAGCCCAGCGTTCGTCCTGGCGCTGCTCAACAGCGTCGCGGTGCTGCTCATCGCCTGCCCCTGCGCCCTGGGCCTGGCCACGCCCACGTCCATCATGGTGGCGGTCGGGAAGGGGGCGGAGCCGGCATCCTGATCAAGGGCGGCCGAGGCCCTGGAGGTGACGGCCAAGGTCGCACGCGTCGTCCTCGACAAGACCGGCACGCTCACCAAGGGGCGCCGGCCGTGCACGGACGTGGTGCCGGCCGGGCGTCGCCGAGGACGAGCTGCTCCTGCGGCCGCCGCCACGCCGAACGCGCCTCCGAGCACCCGCTGGCCGCAGGCGATCGTCCGCGCGGCCGAGGAGCGCGGGCTGGCCTGCGCCGAGCCGAAGGACTTCCGGCTCTTCACGGGCAAGGGCTGCGGGCGCCGGTGGACGGCGGCCGAGGTGCTGGTGGGCAACGCGGCGCCTGATGGAGACGGGAATGCGACGTCGCGGCGATCGCAGGCGGAGGCGGACCGCCTGGCGGCGCGAGGGCAAGACGGTCACTGTCGTCGCCGCGGCCGGCCGGCTCACGGGCTGCTCGCGCGTGGCCGACGGCTCCGGCACACCTCCCGCGAGGCGGTCGGCGAGCCTCCACCGGCTCGGGATCGAGGTCGGCATGCTGACCGGCGACAACGCGGCGCGGCACGGCCGTGGCTCGCGCGCGTCGGCATCGATCGCGGTGCTGGCCGAGGTGCTGCCGGAGCACAAGGCTGCGGAGGTGGCGCAGCTCCAGCGGCAGGGCCAGATCGTGGCGATGGTCGGCGACGGCATCAACGACGCGCCCGGCCCTCGCCCAGGCCGACGTGGGCATCGCCATCGGCACGGGCACCGACGTGGCGATCGAGTCGGCCGACGTGACGCTCTGATCAAGGCGACGCTTCGCGGTGGTGCGCAGCCGTCCGGCTGTCGCCGCGCCACGATGCGCAACATCAAGCAGAACCTCTTCTTCGCCTTCGTCTACAACGCGCTCGGCATACCCATTGCGGCCGGCCTGCTCTATCCGTTCGTCGGCCTGCTGCTGTCGCCGATCATCGCCTCGGCCGCCATGGCCGCCAGCTCCATCTCCGTGGTGCTCAACGCTCTCCGCCTCCGCAGATTCCGCCTACCCCAGCGGCCATCGGGCGCCGAGCCGTCCACGGTGTCGCGCCCGCGGCAGACCGAGGGGACCCCATCGATGCTGCTACCCGTCAGCGAGACGGCTGTGCCCGGCGGCGATGGGCGCCTGGCCAAAGACCCGGTGTGCGGCATGCAGGTCGACCCGGCGCATGCGGCCGGCACGAGCCACTATCGGGGTCAGACGGTGTACTTCTGCTCACCGAGCTGCAAGCAGCGGTTCGACGAGGACCCGCAGCGGTACGTCGCCGCGCCCTCATGAGCGGCGGGTGCCGTCGTATGTGGTGGTCCGGCACCGGCCGTTCATGCGACCGCACCCGATCCGCGGAGAGGACCAGCAGCGGCAGGTTGTAGGCGCCGGTGCCAAGTGCTCCATCGGCGCCGGCCCCCGTGCGTCGCGCCAGCTCAGCTCCCTCGATTCGACGCGGCGGCCTTCACTTCAGGACGGCTTCGCCGCCCAGCCGTCGGCGGCCGTGACCACCGAGAAGCCTTCGCGCCTGAGGCACGCCGGCACGATCTTGAGAATGTTCGGCTCATCATCGATGACGAGGATGGTTTGCTTCGCGTCAAGAGGTCGACAGCTCGGGCGTAGCACGGGATGCCGCGCCCCAAGACGCCCAGATCCAACGTCGGAGAGTCCAGGTCATGGCTTTGCCACACGCTTGTCAAGAGCCGGTCAAGCGGACCCGGGCGGCACCGGAGTCTTCGGGCCCGGAGCAGCCGGGCTCGCCTCCGACGGCCGCAGCGTCGGCCGCCCTGCCCGTGGCTGCCGCGTCCAGGAGAGCAGGGCGGCCACGGCTCCGACGAGCGCCAGGCCGAGGAAGGCGTCGCGGAAACCGAGCTCCAGGGCTTCCTCGGCCGGGAGCCGGGCGCTATAGGCCTCGCGGCGGCCAGCCCAGAGCGCCCCGGCCGCGGCCACGCCCACTACCTGGCCCAACTGGCGCATCGTCGCCAGCGTTCCCGAGGCCACGCCGCGGCGCTCCGGGGGCGCCGCCCCCAGCACAGCGCTGTTGTTGGGCGCCTGGAAGAGGCCAGCGCCCGCCCCATAGAGCGCCAGCACGACGGCGGCCCAGGCCGGCCACGTGTCGGCCCGCACCATAGCCAGCAAGACGATCGCGACCGTCACGAGCGCCAGCCCGGCCGTGGCCGGCTGCCGCGGCCCGAGCCGGTCGACGAGCCGGCCGCCGACCGGAGCCACCCAGAGGATGGTGAGCGGCACGGCGATCATCACCAGGCCGGCTTGAGTCGCCGGCAGCGCCAGGAGCTGCTGGAGCAGGAACGGCACCAGGAACATGTTGGAGGCCATGGCCACGAAGGTCAGGCAGGCCGCCAGCAGCCCGGCCGTGAAGGGCCAGCGCCGGAAGAGAGCGAGATCGACGATCGGCTGCGCCGCCCGTCGCTCGATGACGACAAATGAGCCCAGGAGCACGCCCGCTACCAGCAGGGCGACCAGGAACTCAGCCGAGCCCCAGCCAACCTTAGGAGCCCGGCTGAGGCCGAGCAGCACGGCCACCAGGCCGACGGTGAGCGTCGCCGCGCCCGGCAGGTCGAACGACTGACCCTTCTGCCGCTGGCCTTGCGGCAAGAACCGGACGGCGCCGAGAGCGGCCAGCAGCCCGATGGGCACGTTGACGAAGAAGACCGACCGCCAGCCGACCTGGTCGATCAGATAGCCGCCGACAGTCGGCCCGGCGGTGAACCCGGCCGAGACGGCCACGTGCAGCCAGCCGAATGCCCGCCCTCGCTCACCCTCGGGGTACAGCTCGACCACGATGGCCTGCCCGGCGGCCGTCATCATCGCCGCGCCCAAGCCCTGGAGGCCGCGGGCGGCGACCAGCCATCCGATGCCGGGGGCCACCCCGCCCAGCGCCGAGCCGAGCGTGAAGGTCAATAGCCCGGCGGCGAAGACCGGCCGGGTGCCGTAGATGTCGGCGGCCCGGCCGAAGGTGACCACGAGCCCGGTGATGCCCAGCAGGTAAGCAAGGACGACCCATTGGACCGCTCCGATATCGGTCTGGAGCGCTCCGGCGACCGTGGGCAGGGCCAGATTGACGACGTAGGTATCGAGGCCACCCATGAAAGTGCCGACCAGCACCACCGCTAGGGCCCGGCCCCGACCGGTTGCCAACAGAGTCTGCCCTGCGCGGGTCATCGCAGCCCCTCGAACAGGTCCGCCTCGCGCGTCCGCTGCCCCGGCATGCGGGAGGCGATCGGGGCGGTGTTGCACGGCGCCGCCTGGCAGCGCTGCCGGGTCCACTTCCTGCGCAACGTCCTGGCCCTGGTGCCCAAGGCCGCCCAGGAGATGGTCGCGGCCACCATCCGCACGGTCTTCGTCCAGCCGGACGCGGCCGCCGCCCGCGAGCAGTGGCGCAAGGTGGCCGACGGCTTCCGGGCGCGCTTCGCCCGGGTGGCCGAGCTGATGGACGCGGCCGAGGATGACGTGCTGGCCTACCTGGCCTGCCCGCGCGAGCACTGGCGGCAGGTCTGGTCGACCAACCCGCTCGAGCGGCTCAACAAGGAGATCAAGCGCCGCACCGACGTCGTCGGCATCTTCCCGACCGACCCGGCCGTCGTCCGCCTGGTCGGCGCCATCCTCGCCGAGCAGCACGACGAATGGCAGGTCGCCCGCCGCTACTTCAGCGCCGACTCGCTGGCCAAACTGAGAAAGGAGGTCGCCGCGGAATCGCCGCCAGCCCTCCTGGCGGCCGGCTGACGGACCAGCCTGTGGCCATGTGGATAACGCTTAGCGCGTTATCACACAGGCCCACAGGCTCGACGGCGGCGAGAGCCACACCACCCGATTTACACACTTGACGGGGCACATACGGTGCGAACGATGTCGCCGACGATGCGGCCTTCGTCTACCTTCACCAACCCACCATCCGGGTAGTCACGCACGCGCACCTCAGCCAGGCCGAGCGCCTCGGCGGCAGCCGCCATCTCCCGCGCCCGCACCATCACCAACTCTTGCCGCGTGCAGATCGGGGGATCTCCCAGCAGGGTGCTCGCCTCGCCAGGCGTCGCGAACCAGGCCACCACCCGCACGCCCTGAGCGGCGTACTTCGTCAGCGTTCCCCGGATGATGCGGGACTCGTCATCTGGGTGGTCCAAGATCGCCAGCAAGGTCAGGCCTTCGTGTCGTCTGGTGTCGTTCTGGTTCATGGTCATGACCCTCACTTCGGGCTCGACCGCGACGCAGCAGAGGCGGCAAGGCGTCGGATACGCCTCACCGAGTTGGCTACCGCCGAGCACGGTGACGCAGCCCGTGGCCGGCTCGTTGCGTTGCGGCTACCGCGTCCGTTGGGCGTTCGGCCGGACCTCGCGCCGTGGGCCGATTAGCGCCTCGTCAACGAACCCGCGCACGGTCTCCTTAGTGGGGAATGAGCGGGCTCGCCTTGACGCGGGCGATCGACTGGCGCACGTCCTCATCAAGGTTGGAGGAGGCTCCGGAGGAGAACGGCGGCCTGAAGCCGACCTCGCGCTGGATCTCCCCTTTGGGGCTGTCGTCCTTGAACGTCAGCTTCCCGCAGTTCATATGCTGGATGAGAGGGATCTCGCGGGCGCCCAGCGGCCGCTGCGAGGTGGGGAGCGAGCGGATCACGCGTGCGTCGGCCTCCTCGAGCCCCAGGATGCTGGAGACGTTGAGCCGCACATCGCCACCGTCGCCAACTGCTTGCGGGGAGGCAGCGGTAGGCCAGCCTCATCGAATGAGGTGGCATACCCGGCATACCGCTCGTGCTTCTTCAGCAGTTCGTCGGTGACGCTCATGGCTGCTTTCACACCCACCGCTGGCGCTGGGGAGCCGACCTCGGCCTCCTCAGTCACGTTCCGCGGCGCGGGTTCCCCCACCGGCCGTGGTTCACCAGCAGGGACGGCCCGTCGCAGCAACCTACGTTGCGAGCAGCACTCGGAAGCCCTCGGCCAGCTCCAGCCCGGCCCTCCCACCGAGCTCCCGGGCGATGTTGCGGAAGAACTGCTCCATGCCGAGCACGTGGCGGCCCTGGCTGCGGTGCTGCCGGATCGCCCCCCACTTCTGGGGCCACACGGGCGCGATGTCGACGAAGAAATCGGGCCGGCTGGACATGATGCAGTAGAGGACCTCGGGCTTCCACGGATCCAGGCCCTCGGCCAGGTGCTCAGGGTGGAAGAGCGGGCCCGGCGCGCAGACGAACGCCGCCTGGAAGGCGGTGTAGCCGACCGTCACGTGGTCCGGGTAGATCGAGCAGGCGTCCTCGGAGCCGTTGCCCGGGAACGGGTCGTGGGTGATGATCGCTCGGGGCCGGTTGGCCCGGATGCAGCGGATGAGCGCCTCCCGCAGCCGGCGGCCCTCGTACAGCAGATCGCCATCGTCGAAGCGCAGGAAGGTGAGGTCCTCCACGCCGAGGGCCGCCGAGGCCTCGCGTTGCTCCGCCTCGCGCGTGGCCGCCAGCTCCTCCATCGTCTTGGCGGGATCGCCCGTGCCGCGATTGCCGCTGGTGGCGAGCACGCAGCTCACCTGCTTGCCGGCTTGGACCAGGCGGGCGATCGTGCCGCCCGCGTGGATCTCGATGTCATCCTCGTGAGCGCAGACGACCAACACGGGATCGGGAATGTGGACCAAGCTGTCCATTCTTGGATCCTCACCCGCGCAGGTCCGCGACCACCGCCACCACTTCGGCGCCCCACGGTAGGGGAACGCGCTGGGTGTGGAAGTCGAATCCGCCCGGCGCGACGCCCTGACCCTGTCGCGCCGCGGCCATCGCCTCCGCGCGCTCGCGAGCCTTGTCCACCGAGGCTCCGACCACGAAGAACCGCCCGCAGCAGCACGGCCCCTCGGCGAGGCGGGGGTCGTGCCGCTCATACAGCGGGTCGTCTCGGTAGACGGTCGCCGTGGGGTGGCAGCCGCCACAGAGGCACCTCGTGCCGACTTCGGCCTCGTCAGTCACCCCGCTCCACCGCGATCTGCAAGCTCAACCCTCCTTCATGGGAGACTGCCTGGAGGCGCTCGGCACGACGGTCAGCGTTCCGCTATCCCGGGCTACTCCTGACGGGCTCCGTTGCGGCGCGAGGCGGCTGGTGCCGCTAATGAACTCGCTGAGGCTAACTCCTCGATCCGGAGGGGCAAACAGGCGCAGCTTGCGGGGAAGGCGGCGCAGCCGCAGGCCGGCTCGTCCTGGCGCTCGAGGGCCAAACGATAGCGCTCCTCGAGGCTCGCCTTGAACGCCACGAGCTCGGCTAGCTGTGCCTCGCACTGGTCGATCTTGCGGCGCAGCAGATCAGCCACCTGGTGGCGCAGCGGCCGACACTCGTCCTTCTCGGCCACTCCCAAGAGACCGCGGATCTCCTCCAGCGACAGGCCGAGCTGCTTGGCTCGGCGGATGAACTGCAGCCGCCCCAGGTCCGTCTCGCCGTAGAGCCGATAGCCGCTCTCGGTCCGAGCCGACGGCCCGAGCAATCCCAGCCGCTCGTAGTAGCGCACGGTGTCGGCGCTCGTGCCAGCGCGGGAGGCCAGTTCGCCGATACGGAGTGCCCCGTCCATTTGCCTGCGTCCCATGCCCACCTCCCGATGACACTATAAACCTTGGAGCCAACTCCAATGTCAAGGGCCCGCGCAATCCTCGCCGGTAACTCGGAAGTAATTCTGCGGGCACGCTTCGATCACCGATCGTCGGGCAAGCCCAGCAATCGGGGCGAAGTAACTGGGAAGTGCCTCTGAAGTAATCCGCTCGTAGCCGGGAAGTAATCGGCGCTCGCGAAGCTGGAGGCGAACGGAATCGCTCCAGTACGGGAGGTCGCCGATGCAGTTCCCCTTCACCGTGGTCGTCCAGCCGCCCAGCCGCGCGGGCCTCCGGCGGCTGCTCCGCGCCTGGTGGGCTTGGGCGCTCGGCGGCGCGCTGCTCGCCGCCGCAGCTGCCTACGCGTTCGTGTGGGCGCCGGCACAATCGGTCCAACCCGGCGCGGGCGCATCGCTCCGGGTCGAAAGCGTGCCCGACGGGGCGGCCGTCGAGATCGACGGGCGCACGCGCGGGCGCACGCCGGCCAGCCTCACACTCGTCCCCGGCGCGCACATGGTCAGGCTCCGCCGCGACGGCTACGCGGATGTCACCCATTCGATAACGGTGGGGGCCGGCGAGGCCGTGGCGGTGACGGCGGAGCTCTGGCTCCGCTCCCCGCAGGTCCAGCGGCTGCGCCCGACGTTCCCCGGCGCCACCATCGCCGCCGCCGGCTTCCTGCGCGATGGCCGGGTCGCACTCACCGTGGCACTCCCGCCCGGCGACGAGCGCCAAGCCTGGCTGGTGGACGGGCGCGGGGGGGCGCGCCGCGTCGGCCCGCCGGAGGCGCACGGCGGCCTCGCCGTCTCGCCCGACGGCGAGCAGGTCGCCTACCTCGCCCAGGGGCAAGGCGACCGGCTCGACGAGGTCTGGCTCACCCGCGACGGCTCCCGCGGCGCGCGGCGCTACGCCGTGCCGGCCGGCGACGAGCGTCTGGTCGATCTGAGCTGGGCGCCGGATGGCCGCCACCTGCTCGTCGTCAGCCAGCAGCCGCTCGCGGCCGGGGGCCAGCGGACCCGCATCCGCTGGCTCGACACGGCCGCCGGCGAGGCCCGCGAGCTCGTCGAGCTGCCGAGCGAGGTCGTGCCGGGCAGCTACGGCTGGAGCCCGGGGGGCGACGCCGTCGCGTTCCTCGCCCGCGCCGGCCAGCTCATCGCCCTCTGCCTCGTCCGCACCACCGATGGCACCTTCCAGTACCTCGCCGACCTCAGCCGGGATGACCCGACCCCGTTGCCGTTCCCGCCGGTCGCCTGGTCGCCCGACGGCCGGCGCCTGCTCTACGCCGCCCCCAGCCAGGATCGCGCCGCGTCGAGCGGCTGGCTCTTCGGCGCGAAGCCGCCGGTCGTCCTCTTCTTGGCCGAGGCGGCCCAGCCGCTCGGCCAGCCCTGGGGCGTCGAGGGCCAGGCCCCCGCTTGGCGAGAGGACGGCGGCGTCGTCGCCCTCGGCCGCGGCCAGGGGAGCGCGCTCGTGCTCCGCGCCGTCGAGCCCGGCCAGGAGCCCCGCGACCTCGCCGAGGTGCCGGTCAAGAACGGCTCCGCCTTCGCCGCCCGCTGGGACGTCGCCCATGCCCAGCTGCTCCTCGCGACGAACGGCTCGGCGGCCGCCGGGACGAGCCAGCCGGAGTACTGGCTGGTGCGGTTCCGCCCGGAGGTGGGGCGGTGAGTCGCACACCCGCATTGGCGCTGCTCATATTGGTCGCGGTGCTCGGCCTGTGGCTGGCGGCCGCACCCGTGGCCGTCGCGCAGGAGCCACCGACCCAGCCCACGCCGGTCGCGACCCCGACGCCAACCCCCACGCCGACGCCGGAGGGCGACCCGGCGCCCGATCGCTCGGGCGGGCTCTTCGGTCTCCTGCCCGACCCGAAGCAGTGGGCTGCCGACGTCTTCAACCAGGTCCTGGTCGACCTGCTGCGCGGCATCTCGGACGCGCTGCGCAAGGTCGTCGGCGGCGTCCTCGGCAGCTCGCTCAACTTCATTACCCAGACCCCGCCGGCCGGCACCTACGCCAGCCCAACCGTCCAGACGCTCTGGGGCGTGGTGCGGACGATCGCCAACGCGGCACTCGTGCTGGTGGCGCTCTGGGGCGGTTTCAACCTGATCGTCCGCGAGCAGCTCGGCTCCCCCTACCACGACGCGATGGAGCTCGTCCCGCGCCTGCTGGTCGGAGCGCTGCTCGCCAACACGAGTCTCTCCTGGGCCCAGCTCGCCATCGACGCCAACAACGCCCTCTGCCAGGCCATCGGCCAGGCGAGCCTGCCGGCCTGGGAGCGGGCGGACACGGCGACGCAGCTCCTGGTCGACGTCATCGCCGTCCTGATCTACCTCGTCGTCGGCCTGCTGCTCCTGCTCCAGATGCTGATGCGGCTGGCGCTGGTGGACGTCCTGCTCGTCGCCTCGCCGCTGGCGCTGCTCTGCTGGGTGCTGCCCCAGACGCAGGGCTGGGCCCGCCAGTGGTCGAGCGCCTTCTTCGGCGCCGTCTTCACCCAGTTCGTCCAGGTCCTCGCCCTCAAGCTCGGCGGCTCGCTGCTCACCGAGCTCGCCCCGATGGCGCCCGACGCGGCGCTACTCGCCGTCTTCCTCGGCATCGCCGTCCTCGTCCTGACGCTCAAGATCCCCGGCCTCATGCGCCACCACGCCGGTGACGGGCTCGGCTTCGCCCGCTACCTGGTCTATCGCCAGGCCGCGCGGGCGGTCGAAGGACGGGGCCGGGCGAAGGGAGGTGCCTGATGCAGCAGGCCCTCGTCGCCCTCGCCCTCGGCGGCCTCGGCCGCGACGCCCTCAAGGTCGCCGCCGGCCTCGTCCTCGCCGTCCTGCTCGCCCTGGCCTTCGCGATCAGCAGCCTCATGGCGCTCCTCGGCGCCGCCGCGCCCGGCCAGCCGATCGCCAGCGCCCGCGCCGACGAGATCCCGCCCGACCAGCTCATCGTCATGCAGCAGGTGGCCGCGGCGAGTTGCGGGGTCCCCTGGCCGGTCCTCGCCGCCATCGCCAAGGTCGAGTCCGACTTCGGCCGCAACATGGCCACCTCCTCGGCCGGGGCCATCGGCTACGGCCAGTTCCTGCCCTCGAGCTGGGCCGCCTACGGCAACGGCGGCAACCCGTACGACTACCGCGACGCCCTGCCGGCCATGGCCCGCTATCTGTGCGCCAACGGCGCCCCACGCGACCTGCGGGCGGCCATCTGGGCCTACAACCACGCCGACTGGTACGTCGACCAGGTCCTGGCCATCGCCGTCCGCTATGGCTACCTCGCGCCGGGGGCGCCGACGGGCCAGGTGGTCGCGCTGGCTCGCGCCCAGATCGGGATGCCCTACGTCTGGGGCGGCGCCACCCCCCAGACGAGCTTCGACTGCTCGGGGCTGATCCAGTGGGTCTACCGGCAGGCCGGGGTGGCCGTGCCGCGGACGGCGCAGCAGCAGTACGACGCGACCGTCCGCCTCACCCCCGACCAACTCCAGCCGGGCGACCTCGTCTTCTTCACCCGCACGTATCCGTCGAGCGAGTTCATCACCCACGTCGGCCTGTACGTCGGCAACGGCCGGATGATCAACGCCCCGACCGAGGGCGACGTCGTCCGCGAGATGCCCGTCTTCAGCGGCTACTGGGGCGCCCACTACGCCGGTGCCGGCCGGGTGCGGCGGTGAGCGTGGCGCGCGTGCAGGCACGCGACCCACCGCTGGCCAGCGCCGGCTCGACCGGCGCGCTGAGCGACCCGTGGATCCGAAGCAACACCAAGCAGTGGAGGGATTTCGCCGTGGAGGCGATCAACAGCCTGTTCACCAATCTCTTGAACATCGGTCTCGGCGTGGCCGTGACCGTCGCCGCCTTCTTCCTGATGTGGGGCGCCTTCTTGTACATGTCGGCGGCCGGCAGCCCGCACCAAATGGAGCGGGGCAAGTCGGCCATGGTCAATGCCCTCGCCGGGCTGGCCATCGTCCTGTCGGCGCGGCTGATCGCCGGCATGATCCAGTCGGCGCTCGGGGCCGGCCGCTAGGAGGCAGCCATGACCACGAAGCGCCACGAGATCCCGACCCATCTCAACGTCGAGGACAAGGCCTTCTACGGCCTCTCCGTCCGGCAGGTGATGTACCTGACGGTCGGCGCCGCCTCGGGCTACGGCCTCTGGAACCAGTGGGAGGCTCTGCCCGTCGGCCTCCGCCTCGGCGTCGCGCTCGCCTGCTTCCTCCTCGCCGCGGCCGTCGCCCTCATCCGGCCACACGGCCGGGGGCTGGAGGAATGGGCCTTCGTCGCCCTGCACTACGCCGCCGTCCCGAAGCTGTGCGTCTGGCACCCTCGCGAGCCCGACCCGGCCGCCTGGCGGCCCGCCGGCGGGCGGTGGGGAGGAGCTCGCCCCCCGCCTGAGCTGGCAGCCCGACGCGGACGAGGCCGACCGGGAGGTGGGGCGATGAGCCGCATCGGCTTCGTCCAGACCGCCCACGTCGGCCTCGAGGCGATCGAGGACGACGTCGCCCGCCTCGCCGGTGGCCAGTACCGGGCCGTGCTGGAGGTCGGCAGCCTGAACTTCGCGCTCGTGGGGGAGCGCGAGCAGGAGGCGATCGTCGCCGGGTTCGCCGGCTTCCTCAACAGCCTCAGCTTCCCCGTCCAGGTCCTCGTCCGGGTCCTGCCGATCGACGTCGACGGCTACCTTGCCGGGCTCGAGCGGCAGGCCCGGCAGCTCCCGGAGGGGCTGGCCGAGCTGGCCCGCGACCACGCCGCCTTCCTGCGCCAGCTGGCCCGCCGGCGCACGCTGCTCGAGCGCCGCTTCTACCTGGTCGTCCCGGCCCAGGCCGGCGCAGGCCCGGCCCGGCGCGGGTGGCCCCTTCGGCCGCCGGGCGACCGAGGTCGGGGCGGACGCCGCCCGCCGCCAGCTCACCTTCCGCTGCGACGAGATCGAGCGGCAGCTGGCGCGCTGCGGGCTGGCCGCCCGCCGCCTGTCGGGCCTCGAGATCGCCCAGCTCTTCTACGCCTGCTGGTGCCCGGAGCTGGCGCGGGTCCAGCGCCTGGGTCGCGAGCTCGCCCAGTACACCGCCCTGGTGGTGCGGGCCGGGCGCGGTCGTGGCGGGTCCGGCCGAGCCCGACAGCCCGACCATGTCCCCGGGGAAAGGAGCACGTGATGCCGTTCATCCGCTTCCACCGCCGCGCCGAGCCGCGGCCGACGCTCGGGCCGGACGAGCGCCGCTTCGCCCTGGGCACGCGCTCCCTCGCCGACCTGGTCGCCCCGGCCGCCGTCGAGCTCGCCCGCGACCACCTGCGCCTCGACCACCAGTACGCGCGCACGCTCGTCCTGACCGGCTACCCGCGCACCGTCAGCCCCGGCTGGCTCCAACCGCTCATCGACTTCGAGGAGCCGCTCGAGGTCGGCCTCCATCTCTATCCGCTCGACACCGGGCAGATGGTCTCGGCGCTCACCCACCAGATGGTGCGGCTGCACTCCTCGCGCCTGCTGGCCGCCCGCGGCGGCCGGCTGGCCGACCCGGAGCGGGAGGTGGCCTACGAGGACGCGGAGCGCCTGCGGGACGCCCTGCAGCGCGGCGAGGAGAAGGTCTTCTCGGTCAGCGTCTACGTCCTGCTGCGGGCGCCGTCGCTCGGTGCCCTCGACACCCTCACCCGCCGGGTCGAGGCGACGCTGGGCGGCCTCCTCGCCCAGTCGCGCGTCGCCGTCTTCGAGCAGGACGGCGGCTTCCGGAGCTGCCTGCCCGAGGGGCACGACCACCTCGGCGCCTACCGCAACCTCGACACGAGCTCGCTGGCGACGCTGTTCCCCTTCTCGTCGAGCACGCTCTCGATGGAGCGCGGGGTCCTCTACGGGGTCGCCAAGCACAACCACAGCCCGGTCATCTTCGATCCCTTCGACAGCAGCCTCGAGAACGCCAACCTGGTCATCTTCGCCAAGAGCGGCGCCGGCAAGTCCTACTTCACGAAGGTGATGGCGCTCCGGTCGCTGCTCACCGGGGTCGACTTCCTCGTGATCGACCCGGAGGGCGAGTATCGGGCGCTGGCCGAGGCCGTCGGCGGCCAGACCATCCGCCTCGCGGCCACCTCGCCGCACCACCTCAATCCGTTCGACCTGCCGCCCGCCGACCCGGACGACGCCGAGGGGCAGGACCCGCTCGCCGAGCGGGTGGCGGCCTTGCTCGGCCTGCTCGACCTCCTGCTCGCCGAGCCGGGCCACCCCCTCGGCCCGCGCGAGCGGGCGCTCCTGGATCGGGCGCTCTACCGGACCTACGCGGCCAAGGGCATCACCCCCGACCCGGCCACCCACCGCCGCCCGCCGCCGCTCCTGCGCGACCTGCGGGCGGCGCTGGCGGACGAGCTGGGCGAGCTCGCGGCCGACCTGGCCCTGCGCCTCGGCCCCTTCGTGGACGGCTCCCTGGCCGGCCTGTTCGCCGCGCCGACGAACGTCGCCCTCGACCGGCCGCTCGTCGTCTTCAACACCCAGACGCTCGAGCCGCAGCTGCGCCCGGTCGCCATCCACCAGGTGGCCAGCTTCGTCTGGAACCAGGTGCGCCGCGCCCGCAAGCCGCGGCTCTTCGCCACCGACGAGGCCTGGAGCATCGTCCAGTTCCCCGAGGGCGGCGCCTTCCTGGCGGGGCTCGCCCGGCGGGCGCGCAAGTACTACCTCGGGCTGCTCACGGTGACCCAGGACGTCGCCGACTTCCTCGGCTCCGAGCACGGGCGGACCATCCTGACCAACGCCGCCGTCAAGCTCCTGATGAAGCAGGACAGCAGCACGATCGAGCCCGTCGTGGACGCCTTCCGGCTCTCGCCCGAGGAGCGGCAGTTCCTGCTCGGGGCGACGAAGGGCGAGGGCCTCTTCTTCGCGCGCGGCAGCCACGTGGCGCTGAAGGTGGAGGCCAGCCCGGCCGAGCACCAGCTGGCGACGACCGCGCCCCGCGAGCTTGCCGAACGAGCGGCGGCCGCCGCCAGCCCGCCGAATGGCCCTGCCCGCCCGCGCCGGCGCCTCGGCCCGCCGTCCGAGGAAGGAGGGGCGTGATGGAGACCACCGCCGCGCACCGCTACGACGTCGCGGCGCTGCGCCGCGACCACCCGATCGACCAGGTCGTCGCCGGCTACGGCGTGGAGCTGCGCCGGATGGGCCGCGCCCTCGTCGGCCGCTGTCCGCTGCACGCCGATAACGGCCGGCCCAATCTCCACGTCTATCCCGACACCGACAGCTGGTACTGCTACCGCTGCCAGGTCGGGGGCGACGCGATCGCCTTCGTCCGCCGGTGCGAGAACGTCGGCTTCCGCGAGGCCTGCGAACGGCTGGCCGGGGCGCCCCGGCCGGCCGCCCCTCCGCCGGCCGAGCGCCCGCCCCGGCGCGAGCGGCGCTGGGACCGGCTGACGCTCGAGGAGCAGGTGGTGATGAACACCGCCTGCGCGCTCTACCAGCACGCCCTCCGGCGGGAGCCGCGGGCCCTCGCCTACGTGCGGGAGCGGGGGCTCCCCGACTGGGTCATCCGCCAGTGCGCCATCGGCTACGCCGACGGTCACTCGCTCGAGGCCTACCTGCGCCGCCGCTCGGGTCTGCGCACCGCCCAGGAGCTCGGGCTGCTGCGCAAACCGGAGCGCGCCGACGGGGCGCGGCCGCTGCGCGAGTTCCTGGCCGGCCGCATCGTCGTCCCCGAGCTCCGGGGCGGCCAGTGCCTCTGGTTCATCGGCCGGACGCTGGAGGACGACCCGCAGCGACCCAAGTATCTCGGACTCCCCGGCGAGCGGCCGGTGCTGGGGTACGAGCGGGTCGCCGGGCGACGCGAGGCCTTCCTCGCCGAGGGGGTCTTCGACTACCTGACCGCCGTCGCCTGGGGCCTGCCCGCCTTCAGCCCGTGCGGGACCGCGCTCCCACCCGAGCGGCTCGGCTTCCTCGCCCGGGCCACGGTCGTCTACGGCGTCCTCGACGGCGACGACGCGGGGCGGGAGGCGGCCGAGCGCTTCGGGGCGCAGCTCGGCGAGCGTTTCCGGCCGCTCCCTCTCCCGGAGGGATGCGACCTGAACGACCTCGGGCGGCGGCCCGACGGGCGGGCCACGTTCTTCCGCCTGCTGGCAGCCGCCCGTCAGGAGACGCGACATGAGACACGAACGGAGGGAACCGATGGGCATTGACGGCTCACTGGCCGCGCGCGACGAGCGCGCGCAACGCGCCGCGCTCCGCGACGGCGTGCTCGAGTGTGGTCGGCTGATCGGCTGGCCGGCTCATACCACTATCGCCTTCGCCGAGGGGCTCGCTCGCCGGCCCTGGAAGCGGTGCACCCCCGCCCAGCTGCTGGTCGTGCGCGACGAGCTCCAGGCCATCCTGCGGGCCTTCGAGGTCTGTCGGCGCACTCCGGCGGCGCGTGGCCCGGCCGTCCGGCCGGAGAGGAGGAACGGACGTGCGCCTGGCGCTTGAACGCCGCCGGCCGCCCGCCATCCGGCCCGAGCTGGTCGAGGTGGTCACGCCGCGCACCAACGCCGCCGTGATCACGCCGGCCGAGAACCTGCTCGCCGCGATCGCGCTCGCCGAGCCCTTCGGCCTGGAGATCGCCGCGACCCGCACCGCGCGCTGGTTCCTGGCCCGCGCCGGCAGCCCGGCCATGCGCGAGCACCTCGAGGGCCAGCTCGCGGTCGCCTACCCTCAGGCCGAGCTCCGCCGGCTCGATCGCGAGCGCTTCCCCGGCCTCGACCCGGCCGGGCTCGGGCCGGGCGAGCAGGTGGCCGCCTGCCACCTCGTGCTACGCCGACCGCCGTACCTGCCGCTCCGCACCTTCGGCGACGCCGAGGTCGAGGCGGCCCGCCGCGCCCAGGCCGACCCGGTGCTCGGGATCCTCGGCGCGCTGGCGGACCTGCCCGACGGCTGGCGGGGGCTCGCCCAGCTCGTCCTGCGCCCGGCGCCCGACGACTGGTGCCGGGGCTACCTGCGCCTGGCGGTCGAGCACCCGCTGGCCGCCGAGCGCACGGCGGCGCGCGCGGATACCTCGCTCACCGGCGTGTTCGCGCTGGCCGGGCTGCTCGTCGCCGGCGCGCTCGCCTTCCAGGGCTACCTCTGGTACGTCGTCGGCGACTGGCTCCGCCTCGGCTTGCTCGTCAGCGGCGTCGCCACGGGCGGTCCCGGCGTCGTGTGGCTGGGGCGGCGGCTCGCCGCCCGGCCGATCTACGACGTCCGGCTCGTCCAGGAGAAGGTGAGCCGCCCCGCGTACCTCGCCGAGCTGCGGCTGGCGGTCTTCGCCCCGGCCGCGGCGCCCCGGTCCGAGGTCGAGGCGCGGCTCGCTCGGCTGACGGCGGCCTACCGCCAGTTCAACCTGGCTGCCGGCAACGGGTTCGCCGCGCGCCGCCTGGAGCTGCGCGGCCGCGACCTGACGGGGCTCGCGCCGCTGGGCCCGGCCCGAGCGCTGCCGGTCCTCACCACCCGCGAGCTGGCCGGCCTCTGGCACCTGCCCCAGGCCCAAGCCGACGTCCCGCTCCTCGAGCGCACCACCGCGCGCCAGCGCCTGCCGTTGCCCGGCAGCGTCGCCCGCGGCTGTCGGGTCGGCGTCTCGGCGCACCAGGGCCAGCGCGTGCCGGTGGCGCTCCCGGACGAGCTCCTGCGCCGCCACCTGCTGCTCGTCGCCAAGACACGGCGCGGCAAGTCCTCGCTCCTGCTCCGGCTCGCCCAGCACGCGATGGCGCGGCGGGCGGGCGGGACTGCACCGACGGTCGTGCTGGTGGACCCGCACCGCGACCTGGCCCGCGCCGCCCTGGGCCTGGTGCCGCCCGGCCGGCGGGGCGATGCCGTCTTCCTCGATGTCGGGGAGGGCGAGCGGCCCTTCGGGCTGAACCTCCTCGACGTCGGGCTCTTCCGCGACCGCGACAAAGCGGTCGCCAACGCCCTGGCGGTCTTCCGGCGCGAGTTCACGACCTTCTGGGGGCCGCGCATGGAGGATGCCTTTCGCTTCGCCCTCCTCACCCTCTACGAGGTGAACCGGGCGGTCTGCGCCGCCGACCCCGGCGGGCGGGCGCGCCAGCACACGATCCTGGACGTGCCGCCCGTCCTCGTCGACACCGCCTTCCGCCGCAGCCTCCTGGGCCTGGTCGCCGACCCGGTCGTCAAGGCGTGGTGGGCCGGCTACTTCGACCTGCTCGACCGCCGCCTCCAGATCGAGATCGCCAACCCCGTCCAGACCAAAGTCCAGCGGTTCGCCGGTAGCCGGGCGGCCCGGGCCGTCGTCGGCCAGCCCCGCTCCACCGTCGACCCCGGCGCCTGGCTGCGCGACGGGGCGATCGTGATCGTCGACACCGCCAAGGGCACCGTCGGCGAGGACACCGCCGCCCTCGTCGGCGCGACGCTGCTCAACCTGGTCGCCCTGGCGATCGGCGAGCAGGCGGCGCTCGACCCCGCCCGGCGCCGGCCGGCGCTGCTGCTGGTCGATGAGTTCCACAGCATGCCGGGCGCCGACTACGAGAGCATCCTGGCCGAGCTCGCCAAGTACGGCGCCAACCTGGTGCTGGCGACCCAGAGCCTGGCCAAGCTCGCCGCGCTCGACCGCGAGCAGCACCGGGCGCTGCGGGCGACGGTGTTCGCCAACCTGGACGGCCTGTTCGCCTTCCACTGCAGCGCCGAGGATGCCCACTACCTGGTCCCGGAGCTGGGGGGCGAGGTGGACGAGCACGACCTGGTCGCCCTGGGCGAGCACCAGTGCTACGCCCGCCTCTCGGCCGGCGGCGAGCGGCTGCCCGTCTTCTCGGTCCGCCTCGACCCGCCGCCCCCGAGCGACCCGCAGCGCGCGGCAGAGCTGGCCGCCGCCTCGGCGCTCCGCTACGGCCGCGACGCGGCCGCCGTCGAGCGCGACCTGCGGTCGGCCCTGGCGCGTATCGAGCTGAGCCATCGGGCCCTCCAGGCAGCCAGCCAGCCGGGACAGGCCGGCGCCGGCGTGGCCAGAGACGCCCCGGCGGCGACCGACGAGAAGAAGGACCAGTCGCGGCGCGCCCGGAACGACCACCGGAACCAGCCGCAGGCCAGGGGGCGGAAGGCCGAGGCGCACCAGGGGACGCTCTTCCAGACCATCGCACCCGACACGGACAGGCCGACCGGCGACACCGGTCATGCCACGACCACGCCGGACCGGGCGGCCCCGCTCGGCGACGGCGAACGAGCCGAGCCCAACCCCGAGGAGGAACCGCTGTGATGACCACGGACCCAACCACCCGACGCCACTGGCGCGACGCCGAGGCGGCCGTGGAAGCGCTCCAGCGCCGCCCCGCCGACCGGCGCAGCCTGCTGCTCCTGGCCACCCTGCCGCTCCTGGACGAGCCGGTCCTCCGGCGACTCGCCGGCCTGCGCGGCGGGGCGAGCGTCTACCGGGGGCTGCGACGGCTCGCCGCCGACGGCCTGGCCGCCGCGATCCAGCCGCCGCGCCATCCCGGCCACGCGCCGCGCCTCTGGTACCTGACCGACCTGGGGCTGGCGACCGTCGCCCTCGACCAGGGCGTCGAACCCGAGCCCTTCGCCCGCCGCAGTCGCCTGCGCGGCGACGACCTGCTCGCGCTGCTGCCCGGGCTCCCGCAGCTCCTGGCCGGCTACGAGCTGCTCGGCGCGCTCGCGGCCTCCCGCCCCGGGCAGCCCGACCTGCTCGCCTGGGAGCGGCCCTGGCGGCGGCGCTACCAGCGCCCGACGGCCAAGGCACCGGTCGCGGCCACCCTGCCCGCCTACGCGGCGCTGGCCTGGGACGGCCGGGCGGGCGCCTACCTGCTGCTCCCGGATCGGGGGACCGCCCCGCTGCGGCTCTACCGTCCCGCGCTCGACCACCTGCTCGTGCTGCGCGCCCTGCAGGGCGGCGACCTGGCGGCGCTCGTGATCGCGACGACGGACCCGGGACGCGCGGCCGCGTGGCGGGCGCTGCTCGAGGCCGTCCGGCGGGCGCGGAGCGAGGCGCCGCTCGCGACCTGTATCGCGACCTGGGATGAGCTGCGCCGGCGTCCGGAGACGCTGGCCGACGAGGCCAGCGAGCCAGCGCGGACCGCTCCGGAGCTCGTCCAGCAGGCCCGCCTGCGACCGGGCCGGCCGCGCCGTTCGGCCGGTCCGCTGCCCCGGTTCGTGGACGACACCGTCTTGCTCGGGGGCGCCGGGTCGGCTGCGGGTGGTCCCGGCCGGGTGGTGCTCGGGCTCTCCCCGTCCGAGCTGGAGCTGCTCGATCTCATCGGCGAGCACCCGTTCCTGCCGCCCGACCGCCTGGCCACGTTCCTCGGCTGGCCGCTACCTGCGCTGCGCCGGCGCTGCCGCCGCCTGCTCGCCCGCGGGCTGCTGCGCCGGCTCGAACCCGGAGAAGCCGAGGCAGACCTTGCTGGGCCGGAGCTGCTGGAGGCGACCGCCGCCGGGCTGGCGCTCGTGGCGGCGCGGCAGGGCCTGACCCTGCCCGTCGCGGTGCGCGCCAACGGCCTCGCCGGCGGCGGCCCGGACCAGCCCGTCGGGACACGGCAGAAGCTGCTCAAGGAGCTGGCGCACACGCGGGGCGTCGATGACCTGTTCATCTCCCTGTCGGTGACCGCCCGCGAGCGGGCCGCCGGCGGCGACGACGCCCTCGTCGTCTGGCGGAACGCCGCCGCCTGCTGCCATGGCCCGGTCCGCCCGGATGGGTACGGCCTCTACCGCCACCAGGGGGAGCGCTACGGCTTCTTCCTGGAGTACGACCGCGGGACGATGAGCGCCCGCGACTACGGCGAGAAGTTCGCCACCTACTACGAGTACTGGGCCAGCGGGCGCTTCGAGCGCGACTACGAGGGCTTCCCGACCATCCTGGTCGTCACGGACGTGCCCGGCGCCGAGGAGCGCATCGCCCGCGCCGCCCGCGCGGCGGCGGTTGGGCGTCCCTCCCCGCTGCCGCTGCTGCTGACCTGCCGCTGGCGCCTGGACGACGAGCGCAACCCGCACGGGCTGCTCGGCCCGATCTGGCGGGAGCCTGACGGCGCCTTCCACGCCCGCCGGCCCTGGCTGCTCGACGGGCCGGGAAGGCTCGGGCGCGCCCTGGCCGGACGGAGGACGCTGAAATGACGACAAGAATGGAAGGTGCCAGGCTAGGCCATGTGCTGCCCTACAGTGCACGGGTGCCCGGCGGTGTGGGGCCTGGGAGCGGCGAGAGGAGGCTGCTGTGCTGATCGCACACGAGGAGGGCCGGTCCGGGCGCGGGCGACGCGTGCTGGTCGAGCTGCGACCGGCCCCCGACCCGCTCTCGGCCGAGGAGCTGCGCCGCCGCGAGGAGGAGCTCGAGCGGCTGATCATCAAGGCCGCCTGCCGCCGGGCCGCCCGGCTCGCCGAAGGGCTCGGTGGCCTGGAGCCGGCCGACGGACACGCGCCGGTCAGGGCCTGAGGAAGCGACGAGCATGCCACGAGCGGTCACCGAGCAGTGGGACGCCGGCTACCCGCGGGTCTCGACGGACATCCAGGTCGAGCGGGACGCGCTCCAGAACCAGATCCAGGCGCTGGAGGCGCACGCCGCCGCGCACGGGCTGCGGCTGCGCCTCTACCCCGAGGCGGGTCTCTCGGCCAAGGACACCGACCGGCCCCAGCTCCAGGAGCTGCTGGCCGACGTGCGGGCCGGGCGGGTCCGCTCGGTCGTCGTCACCAAGCTCGACCGCATCAGCCGCTCGCTGGCCGACCTGCTCGACCTGATGCGCCTCTTCGAGCAGCACGGGGTCAAGTTCATCTCGCTGCGCGACAACATCGACACCTCCGGGCCGGTCGGGCGCTTCATGCTGCACATCCTGGGCGCCATCGCCGAGCTGGAGCGGGCGATCACCGCCGAGCGGGTGGCCGAGGACATGAAGCTGCGCGCCCGGCGCGGCAAGTGGAACGGGGGCCTGGCGCCGTACGGCCGTCGGCTGGTGGATGGCCGGCTCGAGATCATCGCCGAGGAGGTCGCCGTCCTCCAGCGGATGCGCCAGCTGCTCCATGACAAGCGGAGCTGGCGCGCGGTAGCGCTCGCGCTCAACCGCGAGGGGAAGCGCACGCGCGGCTGGGCGCCGGTCGAACGGGACGGGCGGGTGGTGCGCAAGGGCAAGCCGCCGGCGGAGTGGGCGCCAGAGACGGTCAAGCGTGTGCTGCTCCAGCCGATCAATGTCGGCACGCTCGTCTACAACCGGCGCCGCCCGCAAGGACGGACTCACGTGGCGCGGCCGGCCGAGGAGCACGTGGTGGTCGAGGGCTTCTGCGCGCCGATCTTCACCCGGGAGGAGATGGACGAGCTGCTGCGGATCGCTGCCGAGATCGAGGGGGAGCCGCCGGCCCGGGCCGGCAGCACCTACCTACTCTCCGGGCTCGTCTATTGCCAGTGCGGCGCGAAGATGTACCCCGTCAAGAACTACGTCGACACCAGGCAGGGGCGCCGGCCGGTGGTCTATTACCGCTGCCGACGGGCAAGCCACGCCGGGACGTGCGCCATGCGCCAGGTGCCGGCGGCGGTGCTCGAGCCGCTGGTGGTGCGCGAGCTGCGGGCGCTGGGGCTCGATCCCGAGCGGCTGCAGGCGCTGGCGGGGGCGGCCGAGGCCCAGTTCGCCGGAGCTGTCCAGCCGCTGTTCGCGCGCCGGGCGGCGCTGGCCGGGGAGCTGGAGCGGCTGGCGAGTCGGAGCGAGGCGCTCATCGAGCTGGCGGAGGATCGGCTGATCGGCAAGCCCGAGTTCGGCGCGCGGAAGGCACGGCTGGACGAGGAGCGGATGGCGACAGCCGAGGAGTTGGCGACCGTCGAGAGGGAATTGCGGGCCCGGGCGGCGACGGCGATCGACCTGGCCGGGGCACTTGCGGGCCTCGAACGGCTCAGCGATATCTACGACGAGCTGGAGGATGTCAGCGAACGGCGACGGCTCCTGGAGACCTGCCTGCACCGCCTGGTCGTGCGCGAGGACTGTGTCGAGCTGCACGCACCGGCCTATCCGACGATCGTCGTCCGGCGCGAGGACGACGCGGACCAAGCTGATCGTGCGGAGCCCCGAGCCCCGGCCGGTGGCCACCGACCGCCGGCGTGATCCCGCCAGTGCAGTCGAGGCCGAGCAGGTGTCGCTACGTCTACGGCACGACCTCCATACGCTGCTCGTGCTGCTTGCGCCACCCATACGGGGTCAGGCCTCGCGGCTTGTACACATTGAGCGCCGTGATCACGAGCAACACCAGCAGGCCGCCCCCGGAGTGGACGAGGTCGCCCCCAAGCTCGCCGAGGGCAGCACCCTCCGCCACCCGCGCCACGGCTGCCGCGGCGCTCACGGTCGGCATGTGCAGCAGCAAGACGACCGTGGCAAGGATGGTCAGCACGAGTGTGATCAGGACCCAATAGTGCCGGAACAAGCCCCACGGGGTGCCCAGCGCCAGGACGAGCCCGCTCAGGAGCGCGGCGATGGCCAGCGGTACGATCACATACCAGCCGGTCAGCTCCATCGCGATCCAGGCGGCACGCACCGTCTGCGCATCCCGGCTGGTCACCGCGGAGACGCCGAGCGCCAGGTACGCGACGACCGCGCCGATCCAGCCGACCGAGGACGTGAGATGGACGGTGAGCACGAACTTGCGAGGGCCGGGTGTCATGGTCATCTAGTGCCCTCCCCCGCCAGGCCCATGTCGGGGCGTGCTTCCGGGCGGACACGACACGCTGGGGTTGAAATCCGCCAGTGCCCCGCTGGGGTTCTCGATGAACCAGAGGTGGAGGGCGTAATGCTCGTGCTCGACGCCGGGATGGGCCGGGAGCTTGGCGAAAGTCTGGCCGAAGAGGCGCGGCGGCTCGGACACGGCGTCGGCCGCAACCTCGTACTCGACGCCCAGCACGCGCCCCTGCGCGTCGAAGAGCAGCGCCTGCGGCCGATTGATGTCGATCGGGCCTCTGAGGAGCGTTTCGTTGGTCGCGTGGAATCCCATCGCTCCGCGCTCGGCGGGTTGACCCAAGGCTGCGGCATCAAGGCAGAACTCGTCTCGGACGTACCCTTCGCGCTCTGCCTGCTCCACCGTGTATGACCCGAAGCGTGCCCGGACGGGCTCCGCCTCGGGCGGTAGGTGGCCAGCAGGACTACCGGACGGTGCGTCGCCGCCAGGAGCGCCGGATGGTGTGTGGCGACCAGGGCCGTGCTGGCCGCCAACGCCGGTGAACATGATGATGACCACCAGCAGTACCAGGACCATGACCATGATTCCGGACACTTTCACCCAGCGTGGCGTGCCGGGATAGGGGGGCCGGTCAGCCATGTGCGTGTCCTCCTCTGTTTGATTCGAAGATCGGTGAAGCGTTGACACAACATCAGGTGCATTTCTGCTCCTGGACTCGTAGACGCGCCCGGTCTTGGTGCTCACGATTGCTCGTCGACTAGTCGACTGAAGGAGTCGGAGAGATAGAAGACCGATCCAGTAGGACAGAGGTATTCGGCCCGAGGCGCGTTGAAGGTCACGCGGGCTGCGCCCGTTGGGGTCGCGTCACCTGGCGCTTGGGGCCTTGACTGCGTGCGCGTAGCGCAGCCACGGCGGCGCCTCGCCGGTGCGGATCTCGGCGAACGCGGCCTGGGCGGCCAATGGCTCGAGGTGGGGCACCTCGCGCGCCATGCGGTCGTAGCCGTGCAGGCGCGCGAGCAGGCGCCAGCCGAAACCATGGCGGGGTACCTGAGCCTCGGCGACGAGCAGCTTGCCGCCGGGCTGGAGCACACGCCGCATCTCGCGCAGCGCGGGCACCCGCAGATCTTCGGGCAGGTGGTGCAGCACCAGGCTGGACACCACCACGTCGAAGTGCTCGGCGGGGAAATCCAGCGATTCGGCCGTGCCGACCCGGAACTCGCAGTTCCTGGCATGGCCAGCCTTGCGGGTGGCGTAGGCGATCATCTCCCGAGATGGATCGATCCCGACGACCAGGCCTTCCGGGCCGACCGCCCGGGCGAGCAGCCGCGCGAAGTAGCCGGTGCCGCAGCCGACATCCAGCACGCGGTGGCCGGGTCGCACGCCGGCGGCGGCGATCAATGCTTGAAAGGTGGTGCGCCGGCGGCCGAGGAAGAAGACCTCGACGAAGATGTCGTAGAGGCGCGGCGCACCGAGCGCGTGGCCACGCGTGGTGGCCGGATGCGACGAGTGTCCCATGGCGAACTCCCGCGAAGCTCACTCCCCTGCCAGTTGACCCATGTCTACGCCGGCCCGCGAGACGGCAAGGCGCTCGGTTCTCGTCCGGGGGAACACCGATGCTCGCCGTTCTTGATCGCGCCGGTCTTGATGAAGATGAGTGGTGCGGCCATGCCGACTCCCTTCTGTTTGGTCGCTTCGGCCCGGCAGCGGTGCGGGTCGCCTGGAGACATCACTGATCGGTCGGCGTCGCTTCCTTCGTGGGAGACAGCGTGTCTCGGCACCCGCCTACCGGTGCCTGCCGGCGCCGTGGCCCCCGCCGTGGGGCGCGGTCGTGTCGGCGTAGCCGCGCAGCCGGTCGTACCGCGCGACCTGCTCGGGCGTGAGGGCCGCCTTCGTCGCCAGGTGGGCGCGGAGGTGGACGGCCCGGAGCTGCCCCTCGGTGGCCGCGGTCTCGCTGGTGAGCCGCGCGACCTCCTCGGCCGTGGCCGCGCCGCCGGCGAACGCGCGGTCGAGCGCCGCCTCCCGCTCGACGAGTTGCTGGCCGAGCCGCCTGGCCTCGGCCTCCATCGCGGCGTACGTCTCCTCGGTCGCCCGCCTCTGCTCGGGCGTGAGCGCCAGCTCGGCCGCCAGATCGAGGACGTGCCGCGGGCCCGGGTAGGAGTTCAGCTCCGCCGCCAGCGCGTAGCTCGCGCCGCGGCCGGCGAGCAGGTCCGCGACGCGCTCGGGCGCCAGCGCCTTGATCGGGCGCTGCTCCAGCCCGGCGTAGGGCTGGGCCGGTTCCCTCGTGGCCGGCGCGGGCGCCGGCGCGCACCCCGCCAGGAGGACGGTCACAGCCAGGAGCGCGGCGAGCCGCGTGAGGGTCATCTTCAAGCGCATCGTGTATTCTCCATTTCGCCCAGGCGCCGCTTCACTTTCTCATCGCCGGCCGCGCGAGGTTCCTGGGCGGGACCACCACTCGGGTACACGGGCAGGGGTCAAACCCACTACCGCTTATCTATGCATCCCCGGGCCACCGAAGGGTCCGTGTATCCCCTGGAGCGCCTGGAGGACGCCCGGCCACCAGAGGAGGTAGGCGACGACGATGAGTGCCAGGGCGACACCGGCGATGAGGGCTCGTCTTCGGGCCACGGTCTTCTCCTTCGATCAGGTCAGGCGTAGGCGAGGGTCTCCCGGATGGTGAGGCGAGACGCGGCTCTGGCCGGGAACGCGCTGGCCGCGGCGCTCCCGAGCAGCGCGACCGCCAGCCACGCCAGCAGGGCGAGCGGCGACACGACGAGCGGCAGGGGTGCGCCGAAGATCGCGCCGCCCACGAGCGTCCCCACGAGCGCGGACAACAGCACCGCGAGCGCCACCGCCGCCAGCCAGCTCAGGGCGCCGGTGAGGAGCGCCTCGGCCACGACGACCCAGATCACCCTGGCCGGGGTGGCGCCGAGGGTCTGCATCACCCCGAACTCGCGGGTCCGCTCGACCACGCTCAGACTCATCGCCGACGCGAGGCTCAACGCCCCCACGACGCCCAACACCACGCCAAGCCACTGCAGCCCGCCCTGCACGACCGCCATGTGGCCGCGCAGCACGGTAGTCAGCCAGTCCGCCTCGACGACGCCGGCGACGCCGATGCCCGCGGCGGCCAGCGCCCGCTCCAGCGCGCGCAGCACGGCCTTCCGGGCGGGCTGGTCGTGCTGTTCGGTGATGATGCGCACGGTCTGCGTCGTGCCGACGACCCGGCCCGTGGCCTGCGCGAAACCGGCGTCGCTCACGTACAGGCCGGCGGCTCCGCCGAACGGGACGCGGGAGCTGGCCATCAACCCGACCACGCGCCACGCCGTGGTGCGCCCATCGATCGACAGCGAAACGGTGCCGCCCAGTGTGGTCCCGAGCCGCTCGAGCTCGCCCGGCGCGACCACGATCGCGTCGACGTCGCCGGGCTCAAGCCAGCGGCCGGATTCCACCACCGGGCGGAAGCGCGACTCGGGTGCCAGCGCGTAGAGCCGCACCGTGCCGTGGCCGCCGTCCTTGTAGGTGCGCGCGACCGGCACCTCGCCCGGCCGGACCACCGCCACGGTGGCGAGCCCGACCGGCTCGACGTACGCCACGCCCGGCACGCCCCGCACGAGCCGGAGCAGAGCGTCGGTCGGCTGGGGCTGGCCCAGATTGAGCTCGAGGTCGTAGCCCAGCGTTGCGATGCCGCTGGCGAGCTGGCGCTCGGATGCGGCCGCGACGTTGAGGCCACTCATGAACGTACCCCCACCCACCGCCAGCAGGACGAGGCTGAGGGCGAGCCGGCGGCGGCGTCGGACCGCGTGGCGCAGCGCCAGGACCAGCGACGGCCCGAGCACGCCCGCGATGCGCGCGGCCAGCGCCCCGGCCGACGCGGCGGAGCCGCCGGTCGGCGCCTCATACATCCCCACGTCCGTGATCGCCTCGCGCACGGTCATCCGGCTCGCGCCGATGACCGGCGCGGCGGCGGCGAGCACGGGCGTGAACAGAGCCGCCAGCGCCACCACGGCGTACACCCACCACGGCACCGCCCGGCTCGCCAGCTCGACGTTCGAGAGGCCGGCGTCGACGGCGGCGAGGGCCTGGCCGGCGACCACGCCCGGCACGACGGCCAGCGCGACGGCACCGGCGCCCAGCGCCAGCACCATCGCCCCGTACATGAGGGCGATCTGGATCGGCTGCCCGCCGATCGCCTTCATGGCGCCGATCTGGCGGACGTGCCGGGCGAGCATCGCCGAGATCATCGTGCCGACCAGCAGGCCGCTGAGACCCAGCGCCAGCAGGCCGAAGAGCAGGAGCACGAGCGCGAGCGCATTCATGAGGCCCTGGTGGGGGTGCTGGCCGGGCGGCGGGATGCGGATCTCCTCGACGGCCACGCCTTCCTGAGCCAGCCACGCGCTCAGCTCCTGGGCCTGACGCTCGATCGCGGCCGCGTCGAGCGGGCCGTCCCCGAACGCGATCTTGAGCAGGTCGAGGTCGGCCGGCAGGCCGAGCCAGGAGAGCGTGGCCGGCGTGACGTACCCGAGGGCGGTCTGTTCCTGCCAGGCCGGCGCGACACCGCCGTCGAAGACGACCCCGGCGATCTCGACGGCTCGCAACTGGCCACCCTGGGGAGCGACCAGCATCGCCGCGCCGACGCGTGTGCTTAGCAGCGCCGACGACGTGCGCTCGAGCAGCATGGCGCCCGTCGTCGGCGGCCACGCGCCCTCGATGGGGGTGACGGTCTCGATACGCATGGCATCGAAGTCCTCGACCACGAACAGCCTGAGGGGGAGCCATGTGTCGGGGGAGACCTCGACACGGCCGAAGACCATCCCGCGTCGCTCGGCATCGGCGACACCGGGGCGACGACGCACCGCCTCCAACAGCGACGGGTCGACGCCCCGGTCCAGCACCAGCGTCGCCGACGCGGGGCTCGAGCCGAGGAAGCTGCGCGGCATCTCGCGCGCCAGGATCCCGTAGGCGCTCAGGACAGCCCCCACCGCGGTCAGGCTGACCGCCATGGCGGCAACCAGCACCGTCATGCGGCCCCGGGCCAACCAGAGGTCGCGCAGGACCTTGCGCCGGGCGACCCTACCCATGGCTCCCTCCCGCGGCGGACCACGCGGCGGCCGGCCCTGTCTGCTTCTGCGGGGGCCGGTCGGCCCTCTCGCTGACTCCACCGATCCGGCCGTCGACCAGGGTCACGACCTGGTCGGCGTAGTGGCTCACGTCGCGTTCGTGGGTGACCATGAGCACGGTCTTGCCGTCCGCCGCGAGCCCGCCGAACAGCTCCAGGACCGCCTCCGCGTTGTGCGAGTCGAGGTTGCCGGTCGGCTCGTCGGCCACGACGATCGGCGGGTCGTTGGCCAGCGTCCGCGCGATCGCCGCGCGCTGCTGCTCGCCCCCCGAGAGCGCCGACGGCAGCTTGTCGGCCTGCGCGCGGACGCCGACGCGATCGAGAAGCTCCAGCGCGCGGGGCAGGCGGTCGCCGACCGTGTACGTGCCACAGAACTCCATCGGCAGCACCACGTTCTCCGCGATCGTGAGGCCGGGCAGGAGCTGGAAGAACTGGAAGACCACCCCGACGTTGCGGCCCCGCCACAGCGCGAGCTGGCGCTGGCTGAGCACGTCGACGCGCGTCCCGGCCACGTTGACCTCGCCGGACGTGGGCCGGTCGATGCCGGTGATGACGTTCGCGAGGGTCGACTTGCCGCTCCCCGAGCGGCCGACGATGGCGACGAACACGCCGGCGGGGACGCTCAGGTCCACGTCCCGGAGCGCCGTGAACGGGCCACTCCCCGTGTCGTAGCTCTTCGTGACCCTGCGGAGGCGGATCAGGGGCTCGCACGGCGCGCCGTCGGCGCCGCCGTCTCGGAGTGTGCTCGGACAGATGGTGGTCGATTCGCGGTCGGGCCCCCGGCCGGCGTCGTTGCTGGGGCCGGGGGAGAGGGGCAGGCCAGCCATGTGCGTGTCCTCCTCTGCCTGATGCGAAGTCGGTGAAGGCTTGGCAGGTGCCGAGGGGCTCATGGACGAGGACCAAGAGCCTGGCTTCCGTAGTGCCCCGCGTCGACGCCCTCATCTCAAGCATATGGAGCAGCAGTCCGCGGGACATGACCCGTAGAAGGCGGAGGAGAGAGGAAAGGGGCTATTTTCGCGAGACGGTTCGCGGGACCAGAGGGAGTGAGGGGAGGATGCTAGCCACGCCGCCTGGGGCGGGGCAGCCAGCCGCGGGCGACGCCGTAGGCGGCCGCCTGGTGTCGGTTGCGGAGGTGGAGCTTGGACAGGATGCTCTTCATGTGGTTCTTGACCGTGTGCTCGCTGACCACCAGACGCTCGGCGACCTCGGCGTTGGAGAGGCGCGCCGCCACCAGCTCCAGCACCTCCAGCTCTCGGGCAGTGAGCTCTTCCTCCGGCCAGAAGGGCTCGGGTTGGCCCCGAAGCTCTTCCAGGATCCGGGCAGCCATCCGACGCGAGATCGCGGCCTCGCCCCGCGCCAGGCGCCGGAGCTGCTCCACGAGCTCAGGGGACCGCACGTTCTTCACCAGGTAGCCTTGCGCCCCCGCCTTGATGGCCTCGAAGAGGGTCTGACTGTCGTCATGCACCGTCAGCATCACCACGGTGACGCTGGGCATTTCCGTCTTCAGCCGCCGGGTCGCGCTAACGCCGTCCTCCCCCGGGAGGTCAATGTCCATCAGCACGAGGTCGGGCTCGACCGCTCGGGCCTGGTCCAGGGCGCTCTCGGCGTCCTCGGCCTCGCCGACGACGGTGAAGTCATCCCGGTAGGAGAGGAGCGCAATGAGCCCCTCGCGAAAGAGCGCGTGGTCGTCAACCAGGAGGAGTCGCCAGGGCGGCATGCCGCTCCTCCCTTGTCGTTCGTGGAATGGGGATGGTGGCCGTCACCTGTGTACCCGAACCGGGCTGGCTATGCACCTGGAACGTGCCGCCGAGGGCCTCGACCCGCTCCCGCATACTCGTCAGGCCCAGGGGCCGCGCCTTGCCGTTCCCCTGGCTGCCAGGGACAAAACCCCGGCCATCGTCGGCAATGACGACCCTGAGCTGATCCGGCCCGTCGGCTGTGAGGCTGACCGTGGCCTCCCGTGCCCCGGCGTGCTTGCGAACGTTGGTCAGGGCCTCCTGGATGAGCCTGAAGAGCTGGAGCGCCGCGAGGGGTGGGAGCTGGTCGGCCGCGTCATCCGTTCGGAGGCTCGTGGGAATCTGGTGCTGCTCTTCAAACTGGTCCACGTAATCCTGGAGTGCGCGGACCAGCCCTCGTTCCGTCAGGTTGGTGCGGAGCCCTGTAATGGACTCCCCGATATCCTCGTAGAGTTCGTCGGCCACCCCGTGTAATCGCTCGAGCTCTGCTTCCGCCTCCTGTGGTCGGTCAGCCTCCACCAGCTCCTTGATGGTGTCCAGGCGCAGGAGCAGCTGCGCGACGAGCTGGGCCACACCATCGTGGAGCTCCCGGCTCAGCCGCTCCCGTTCCTGCATCACGGCGTTCATGGTCAGGATGTCCTGCTCTCGGGCCGATGCCTCGGCCTGGAGCCTCCGGAGGACCCTGAACAGCGTCTCTACAAACATGTAGGCCAGCACCAGGGCCAGGAATGTCACGAGCGATGTCACGAGCAGGGTTTCTGCAAGGCTGCCCACCGTGTGCCCCAGCGGGCTGTGGCCCAGCGTGACCGTAACGGTCAGCAGGCTGTGGCCCGCCGCGACTGTCACGGGCGGGATGACGACCATGAGCCATTTGAACAGGAGCAATCTGCGGTGCGTCATGACAGGACGATGCGTCTGAACCACGACGTCCCTCCAGCCAGGTCGGGTTGCATCCTAGGTCAGCTATGACCATGTCCCCCGTCCGGGGTTCGCCAAGGTCACCGTGGGACAGTTTACCAGACAACATGCCGGTACAAAACGCGAAGTGTCTCTTGATCGGCGTCATGTATACTAAACTCACGGCGGGTCCGCACGCGCTGCCGCGCTGCGGTCGCAGGCGTTCCCCCAGAACCTAGTCGGCTCGATGGCCAACACGCGGGAGGTCGTGGCGCAGCTCGCAGAGCCCGCCGCTCCAATCAGGGTTAGACGGAGCCTGCTCGAAACCGCAGGGACTCCTGCACCTGCGTCGACGATACCGACTGCTGCCCAGCGCTTGACGAACCGCCGGATGCAGAGGGGCTGATGCCGAGGCTGTGGAATGAGACGATCGAGGCGCACCGCCGCGCGGTGCACGACGCGATCCTGGACAGCACTGCGGGGCTGGTGGCCGAGCACGGGCTGCCGTCGGTGACCATGTCGCAGATCGCCGAGGAGACAGGCATCGGGCGCGCGACGCTGTACAAGTACTTCCCAGACGTCGAAGCGATCCTGGTCGCCTGGCACGACCGTCAGGTCACCGGCCACCTCCAACAGCTCGCCGCAGTCCGGGACCGAGCCGGCGACGCTGGTGAGCGGCTCGAAGCTGTGCTCGAGGCCTACGCGCTCATGACGTATGAACGACCTCACGGCACCGAACTGGCGGCACTCGTGCATCGAGGTGAGCACGTCGCCCGAGCGCGGCAGCAGCTCATCGGCCTGATCCGGGATCTGCTGACCGAGGCGGTGGAGACCGGGGACGTCCGCAACGATGTCGCGCCCGACGAGCTCGCGAGCTACTGCCTCCACGCCCTCGCAGCAGCCGGCAGCCTGCCGTCCGAGGCCGCGGTCTGCCGGCTCGTCACGGTCATCCTGGACGGCTTGCGTCCCCCGCGTTGACTCGTTCTGATGCCGCTGGAGCCGGAAGTCCTCCTCCACGCTTCGCTCGTTGCGCCTGAGCTGCGCATCGCCGTGCAACGCGGTGGAACCCGCATTCTCGATGACACGCTCGTGCCGATGGACGTCATGGCCGGCGTCGCTGGCACAGTATGAGCGTTCCGGGATCGGCGAGCTTTCTGGATCGTCGTGAAGCCGGCCCGTGGGCCTGTCCGAACACGGGCGCGTGCTTCGGCGATCAGGCGTGCCTCGTCGGCAATCTGCCGATTACTTCCGAGTTACATTGGACCAGCGGCCACTACGGATCGGCGTGTGAGCCTCGGTCGGCGCGCGCAGCCAGATACTTTCTGATTACTTCCTGATTACTTCGGCCTTCGAGGGGACACCCGACGGCCCGGCGGGGTGCACCGGGAGCCCGGAGGGGTAGCGGGTTCGAGCAGCGGCGCCGAATACGATTCGCTCCATGTATCACGACCGATTGGTGAAGATCAGTCCGCGGATACTCTCGCTCCTTGGCAAGAGGACAGCCGATGCTTCGCCCTGTCAGCCCCTCTGCAGGGGAGCCCGGGAACGCAGCCGACAAAGCCTCGGGCGACTGGTCAGGGTCCTCAGGGGGTGTTTCGCCACAATCGATTGCCCTAAGACGGGATGGGCGCGCAAACCCAGCCTTGGCAACGCAGCCACGGCTCCTCGCGCACATGCTGGAAGTCGGGCAGATAGAAGTCGGCAAATAACGTCGGACATGGTATGCTGAGGCGGACAGCCAGAGGGAGGTGCGCCGTGGCCGATGTCAGCATCCTCAACTGTGGTCCGCTGATCGAGGGGCTGGAACGGGACCTGGGGATTTCGCTTGAGACCATCGCGCGGGCGCTCGACGTCGATCGCCGAACCGTCGAGCGCTGGCGGGCGAACAAGAGCGTGCCGCAAGGGAAGACGCGGGAGCGCCTGGCCGACCTGGTCAACCTGCGGGACCGGCTCCTGCGCATGTTCGGCACGCATGAGGCGGCGCAGGGGTGGCTCCGGGCATCCAGCCGCTACCTGGGCGGGTTCACTCCGGAGGAGGCCCTCAAGGCCGGCCGCCTCGACCGCGTGCGCGCCGACCTCGACGGGCTGGCGGCCGGTGTCTACCTGTAACGCCAGCCGCGATGCCTGCCGAGGGATGGAACGCCGAGCGAGCCGTCGCGGCCGCGGCCACCCGCAGCTTCCGGGGCACGGTCTGGCGCGTCCACTGGCGGGAGGTGGCGCCGACGGACTGGCGCCTGTCGCTGCGCACCTCGGGGCGCTACCACCGCGGCCTGGACCTCTTCGCGCCGGACCAAGCATTCCCCGCGCTCTACACCTCGCTCGCGCCGGAGATCGCCATCTGGGAGATGGTGCGACGCAGCGCGGCGCGCAACCTGGCGTACCTCAAGAACAACGTCCTGAGCGAGCTCGAGGTGGACCTCAGCCGTATCCTCGACATCTCCGATCCGGCCGCTGTGGGATTGACCGCGGCCGACCTGACGGGCCCCGACCATCGGCCGTGCCAGGAACTGGCCGCGGCGGCGATGGCCCGGGCGTACGAGGGGCTGCTGGTCTCCTCGGCCGCGCTGCCGGGGCTCAACCTCGTCGTGCTGCCCCGCAACCTGCCCGAGCCGTCCCCCTTCCGGGTCCTGCGCAGCACGGAGCTCCCCCTCGACAGGATCGCTCAAGAGCAGCGGGAGGAAGCCTCGGGCGGGGATCGCTGATGACGGGGTCGCTACTCTCGGGACTCGGCCGCCAGCGGACGCTGGGCAAGCCCGATCAGGGGTGATCAGGCAGCACGAGGTGAGGAGTAGATGAGGAGTAGGTGACGATGAAGCGACGGGCGATCGAGCAGTGGGACGCGGGCTACGTGCGGGTCTCGACCGACATGCAGGTCGAACGGGACGCCCTCCAGAACCAGGTCCAGGCGCTGGAGGCCCATGGCGCGGTGCAGGGGCTCACGCTGCGCCTCTACAAGGATGAGGGCATCTCGGCGAAGGACACCGACCGGCCCGATCTGCAACGGCTCCTCGCCGACGTGCGGGCCGGGCGGGTCCGCTCGGTCGTCGTGACCAAGCTCGACCGCATCAGCCGCTCGCTGGCCGACCTGCTCGACCTCATGCGCCTCTTCGAGGCGCACGGGGTCAAGTTCATCTCGCTGCGCGACAACATCGACACCTCCGGCCCGGTCGGGCGCTTCATGCTCCACATCCTGGGCGCGATCGCGGAGCTGGAGCGCGCCATCACCGCCGAGCGTGTGGCCGAGGACATGAAGCTGCGCGCCCGGCGCGGCAAGTGGAACGGGGGCCTGGCCCCGTACGGGCGGCGGGTGGCGGACGGCAAGCTCGAGATCGTGCCCGAGGAGGCCGAGATCCTCCACCGCATGCGGGAGCTACTCCTTGAGACGCGCACCTGGCGCGGGGTGGCCGTCGCGCTCAATCGACAGGGCCTCCGCACGCGGGGCTGGGAGCCGTTGGAGCGCGAGGGCCGCGTCGTTCGCAAGGGCCATGCGCCCGCCGAGTGGACCCCAACCTCGGTTAAGCGTGTCCTGCTGCAGGCCATCAACGCCGGGACCCTGGTCTACAACCGCCGGACGGTGAAGGGCAAGACTGCGGTTCCGCGACCGGCCGACGAGCACGTCGCCGTTGAGAACTTCTGCGCGCCGATCTTCACCCGTGAGCAGATGGAGGAGCTCCTGCGGGTGGCGGCGGAGATCGAGGGCACGCCGCCCCGTACCGCCGTCAGCCCCCACCTGCTCTCGGGCCTCGTGGAATGCACCTGCGGCACGAAGATGTACGGGATCCACAGCACGGTGAGCACCAAGCGGGGCAGCTACCGCGTGGGGTACTATCGGTGTCGGCGGGCGAGCCACAAGGGCACGTGCGGGCAGCGGCAGATCTCGGCCGCCGTGATCGAGCGCGTGGTCATCGAGGAGCTGGGCCGGCTCGCGCTCGACCGGGAGCGCCTGGTCACGCTCGCCGGCGAGGCGCAGGGGGCGTTCGCGGCGGGCCTGCGCCCCCTGGTCGAGCGGCGTGCGGAGGCGGCCGCCGAGCTGGAGCGGATCACGAACCGGCTCGAGTCGCTGCTCGAGCTCGCCGAGGACCGGCTCATCAGTAAGCAGGAGTTCGCCGCCCGCAAGGCGCACCTGGACGGGGAGCGGGCGGCGCTGGAGGGCGAACTAGCGGCGATCGAGGCGGAGGTGGCGGCGCGGGCGGTCACGGCCATTGATGTCGAGGCGACCATGCGCGGCCTGCGGCGCTTGGCCGACGTCTTCGACGAGTTGAGGGACGTGGTCGACCAGCGCCGGCTGCTGGCCACCTGCCTCCACCGCGTGGTCCTCAAGCCAGGCGCACTGGAGCTCCACGTCCCCGCCTCCCCACTGCTGCTGGCCGCCGGGGATGGCGGCGACGGGCTCACGAGCGTTTCCAGCTGGCTTGATTCAGCACCCGCCGGGGGGGCGCGGAACGGGGCCGAAAGCGGGCAAAATGGGGGTGAGTTCCCGTGCGATTTCAGCGCTGCCAACGCAAATCACTATGGTATTTGCCGACGCATGGGTGTCCCTGCGGTTACGCGGGTGACCCGGTGCGCGCGTGTACCTGCTCGCCAGTCATGATCCAGCGCTACGCCAAGCGAATCAGCGGGCCGCTCCTTGACCGGATCGACATCCACGTCGACGTGCCCCGCGTCGAGTATGACAAACTGGCCGATACCCGCCGCGGCGAGCCGTCCGCCGCCATCCGCGTCCGCGTGAGCGCAGCGCGCGAGAAGCAACGGGCACGCTTTGCCGGAACAAAGCTGGTCGCGAACGCCGAAATGGGCCCGGCGGAGATCCGGCAGTTCTGCCACGTCGAGCCGGCCGCTGCCACGTTGCTCAAGACCGCTGTCACTCGGCTGCAGTTATCCGGACGCGCGTATCACCGCGTCCTCAAGCTGGCGCGCACCATCGCCGATCTCGCTGCCGCCGAAACGATCGGTGCGCCGCACATCGCCGAGGCGCTGCAGTATCGTCCGCGTCGTGGCGAAGGCTGACGACGGCATCGCGCCCGGTCCGTCACATACTTGCGCCCGGACGCAACGCGGATACCCAAAGATACCCCTCCTGCGGACCGACGGCTTCGCCGGGGGTCAGGAAGGCGAACGGGCGGTCGAGGCAGGGCGAGCGTTTCCGGATGCGCCCTCGAGCACCTTCGGAGCGGGAGCGTTCACGCCATCGTTGAAGCCCTCGCCTTTGGCCAGAGCGGCGCATTCCGATGATCCTCGTCGACACCCAGCTTCTCGTTGTGGATCATGACCGGGCGGTGGCGCAGCCCAAGCGGGCCCGGGAGTGGCTTGGCGATCCGTGATTGGAATGGTTCCGGCGAGGGGCCTGCGGCTGTGCGTGCTAACGTCTCTTCGGCAGGCCACCGCCCCGCGAGCGTTCGAGCAGCCCGAGCCCGTCGGCGACGCCCAGATTGAGATCGAGGCCCGGGCTTCTGCGCTTCGGCGAGCGCCAAGCAGAGATCGTCGGCGCGGCTGCTTGCCCGTGGGGATTCTCGCGAGCCGCCTTGCCGGCGTTGCCGGCAAGGCGGGTTGAAGGCGCGAGCGTCCGGCGGCGATGCTTGCGGCTGACTGCGCCCGCACGCCGAGCATCGGACCGTCACCCTGCTGCGCAGCCGCTGCAATCGCGAGGACCAGGCAGGCGAAGGGGCGTCCGCGCGATCGACCCGGCGGGCGCTCACAGCTCGACGCTTCGATTTCGGGCGGGCGCCCGGCCGACTGCGCACGGGATTGCCGATGGAGCTGCCTTTCAGTGACGGAGGGCACCGCCCGGCTTCCGCTGGCACAGGGCATCGATCGCGCTCTCCTACTGCGGTGCTTTTGAACTGCCTCTCCGCCAGATGGCGAGATGGCTGCGGTCCCTGCACGCCGAGGCAGCACGGTTCGGAGCCCTTCCATTTGCTCGGGGATGGGTGACGTCGTCTACAGAATTCTTGACAGGCGGTCGGGCGGGCCGAAGAATACGGGCACCACGGATTCCCCTAGCGATCCCCGGAGGATGGATGAGACGACTCTTCGCGTTCCTTGCGCTGTTTGGCGTGATCGGCGCAGCCTGCGCCCCAGCCCAGCAAGCTCCGCCGTCGACCACCTCGACCGGTGGCGCTGCCCCGGCAGCAACTCAAGCGCCGGTGGATTTCCGGCTGCGCGTTGGCCTGCTGACCTTGCAGAGTACGATGGATCCCCACGCCGCCATCGGCCAGAACCCGCGCCGCTACGGCTTGTATGAATGCCTCGTGATGCAGGACGCCAACGGCAAGCTGATCCCCGGCCTCGCGACCGAGTGGCGGAACCTCAACCCGACCACCTGGCAGTTCAAGCTCGCGCCAAACCGGAAGTTCCATGACGGCTCTCCGGTGACGATCGAAGACGTCAAATACAGCATCGACCGGGCGATCAATCCCGAGCTCCGGCTGGGCATCCTCACCCGGGTTGGCACCATCGAGCGTTCGGAAATCGTCGATCCGCAAACGATCAATGTCGTCACCAAGGCGCCAGACGCCATCTTGCTCAACCGAATCGCAGTGCTGGTGATCGTCCAGAAGGCGTTCGTCGAGCGCGTCGGCGCCGCCGAGTTCGCCACCCGGGCGATGGGCACCGGTCCCTTCATGCAGAAGGAATTTCGCCCGGGCGACCAACTCATTCTGGTTCCAAACCCCCACCACCCGACGAAGCCGGTAGCGAGCGAGCTGATCATTCGTCAAGTGCCCGAACTGTCCGCGCGAATCGCCGGCCTGCGCACTGGTGAACTCGATCTGATCAGCAACGTCGCCGTCGACCAGGCCGACACGCTCAAGAGCGCCGGCATGCAGATCATCAACTTCGATCAGGGCACCGCCATCGGCGCGTTCATCTTCACCAACCAGCTCGATCAGCCGACAGCGAACAAGCTGGTGCGCCAAGCGATGAATTACGCGGTCGACAAAGACGCGATCGCCAAGAACATCTACAAGGGCTATACCAAGCCGACCGGCCAGATCGTCCAGTCGAACACCTTCGGCTACAACCCAACCATCCGGCCGTATCCCTACGATCCTGCGCGGGCGCGCCAGTTGCTCGCGCAGGCCGGTTACCCGAACGGCATCAAGATCAAGATGGATGTCACCCTCGGGATCGCCGAGGCTCAGCAAGTGTTCCTCCTCGTCCAGAACCAGTTCAAAGAGGTTGGGATCGAGGCCGAGATGAACACGTCGGCCGACTCGGCCTTCTTGCTCGATCGATGGTACGCCCGTGTCCAGCGGCCGCAGGTCTTTTCCTTCAGCTTGCAAAACTCGCCAGCGCAGGACGCCGACTTTGCGCTGAATTGGTTCCGGGGCGACCTCGCCGATCCGGAGCGCCGCTATAACAACCCGGCCTTCGATGAGCCGTACCTCGCGTCGTTGACCGAGCTCGATCCCACCAAGCGGCAGGCGCTCCTCCAGCGTGCCATCGCCGTCATGTACGAAGATCCGCCAGTGCTCTTTCTCGTCGATGGCTTCAATCTCTGGGGTGCGAGCTCCAAGATCGACAATGTCGTGCCGCGCGGTGATCTCGAGCCGCTCTGGGAGGCCATCCGGCCGAAGTAGCGGTCCTCATCGGCGCGCCCTCACCCTCGCCGTCGTCTCCGTGGGGATGGCGTGCCGAGGGGAGGGCCCGGCCAGGAGCGGGCGTCACCCCCGATTCAGCACCGCCTGATAGACGGCCAACGTTTCCCGGGCGGTTCGATCCCACGTGAAGCTGGCGGCGCGCTCGCGGCCGCGCGCGGCGAGAGCGGCACGGAGCGCACCGTCCGCCAGCAGCCGAGCGATCGCCCCAGCGAGCGCGACCGCGTCGTCTGGGGGGACGAGCAGCGCGGCATCGCCGGCAACCTCGGGCAGCGATGCGGCCGTCGTCGTCACTACCGCCGCGCCACAGGCCATCGCCTCCAGCACTGGCAAGCCGAACCCCTCGTAGCGCGATGGATAGACGAATGCTTCGGCGGCGACGTAGAGCGCTGGCAGGTCGTCGTCGGCGACATAGTCCAACCGCCGAATACGTTCCGCCAATCCGTGCCGGGCGATGCGCTCGGCGACGCGCTCGCCATACCACCCCACCTTGCCGGCAAGGACGAGCTGTGCCCGCCCCTCCAGCAGCGCCAACGCCTCCACGAGGGTGTCAATCCCTTTGCGCGGCTCAATGGTCCCAACAAAAAGCAGAAAGGGCTCGTCGAGGCGATAGCGAGCGCGCACCGCCGCGACGCGCCCGGCAGGCGGAGGCGAGAAGGCCGGGTCGACGCCGAGTGGAACGACGGTGATCGGCGTCCGAACCTTGGTCAGACGAAGGATGTCCCGGCGTGTTGCCTCCGAGTCGGCGATGATGGCGGTAGCAAAGCGGAGCGAGAACGGCAGCCAGCGCCCCCAATACCATCGCGAGATCGGGGGCAGGTTCTCGGGAAAGATCGCCCCAATTAGGTCATGCACCGTGAGCACCACCGGACAGGGCGACCGCGCCGGGGCGTCGAAGCCGGGGACGTGGAGCAGGTCTGCGCCTGCCGCGCGGCGAGGCAGCTCCAACTGCTGCCACCAGAGCCGGCGGTCGGTGCGCATGACAATCTCTCGTCCCGCCGATACCTCGCGGATCGCGATTTCGGGTGCAACTCGGCGAAGCGCAGCGACGAGCTGGGCGGTGTAGCGGCCAATGCCAGTTCGCTGGCCGAGCGTCGACTGGACGTCGACTGCGATCTCCATCTCAACGCTCCGCACCGGGCCGTGCCTGCACCAAGGCGAGCCAGATGGTCGCCGAGGCGAGGAGACCGAAGACAAGCAGCAGGGGCGTCGGCGTGACGAGCAGGGTTAGCGGCTTCCAGAAGCGATGGACGCCAAGAAAGAGCGCGGCGAGCGCCAGCGATCGCGCCTCGCGACTGCCGAGCAGGTCCGGCCAGCGCGGGCAGCGCCGATGTGCCATCCCAAGCAGGACAAGCGCAGGAACAACGAGCAGCACAAGATAATGGTCCCAAACGACCGGGGTCACCAGCAGCGCCGTGCTGAGGAGAAGAGCCACACCGAACCCGAGGTTGGATGGCCGCTGCCAAAGAGTGACGGCAGTCACGGTGAGGATGAGGACGATCAGCAGCCAGGCGAGCGGGGCGGCGAGCCACGGTAGCTCAACGAAGGCGGGAAAGGCGACGAGCTGCGGATCGTCGGCGGTGTAGGCAGAATAGCGGTGCTGGCTGGGGGTAAGCAGTCGGAGAAGAACGGCCTGAATCGACTGGTTCTCGGGCTGAAGCGCTGTCCCGGATACCGCCGGCGCGACAACCACGACGTACTCGACGGTCCGGCTCACCCCGGCAAGCCAAAGACCGGCCGCTCCAGCGACGAACCCGGTCAGGGCGGCAGCAGCGAGCTGTCCGCGCTGGCGAGCGCGCACGAAGGCGAGGAGGGTGATCGCCGGAAACAGCTTGATGGCGCTCGCGATGGCAATCAGGGCGCCACCAACGCGCGGTGCGAGGAGCGCTCCCCCAAGCAGCGCGTAGAGCAGGGCATTGATCTGCCCATAGAGCAGGGTTTCGAGTGTCGGGGGCGCAATCAGCGCGACCAGCCCGGCAGCGACGGCAACACTCCGCAGACCGACCCGCCACGCCAGACCGAGGGTCGCCGTGACAATCAGAACGACATTCATCAGCAGCCAGCCGATCTGCACGATTGGGTAGGGGAGCAGGGCCAGCGGGCGAGCGAGAACGGCGAAGAAAGGCGGATACAGGAATGGAGAAGCGAAGGTGTAGCCCGAGGCGTCGAACGGCACGCCAGCGGCCGCGGCAACGCGGTCGAGCGCCGTTGGGTCGTAGGGCGATTCGCCAGCGTTGAGCGCCGCTCCGGCGACGTAATACACGGCGAGATCGGGCTGGCTCGGGACTGCCGTCAGGACGGGGATCACGCGCAAAGCGCCGAGTAGCCAGAGGGCCAGCGCGGCGAGGCCGATCGCCGCGGTCAGCCCTGCCCCACGGCCAATCAGCGTGCCACCGCCAGCACGAGCGCTTCCGCTCGCCGAACGTTCCGCTCGGCGTCATACTCCCGCTCGGCGAAGCGCCGCCCCAGTGCGCCAAGCTCGCGCCGCAGGGGCGCATTGTCGAGCAGGCGGCAGATTGCGTCTTCCAGTGCCGCCGGGTCGCGCTCTGGGACGAGCAGCGCACCGGCTCCTAGCGGGGTGTATTCCGGGATCGCCCCGCTCCACGTGGCGATTACCGGAACACCGCAGGCAAGCGCCTGGAGATTGGTCATCCCGACCTGCTCCTCCCATTTGGGTGTCGTCCGCGAGGGCGAAACGACGATTGCGGACTCGCGCAGCAGCGCCGGCAGGAATCGGTTGGGGACGACGCCGCGGAGCTCCACGCCGCCGCTCGCGGCAGCGCGCCGCTGGACCTCGCTCCGTGCTGGGCCGTCACCGGCGATCGTCAGCCGGACGTCTGGCCGGCTCACTCGCATGGCCGCGAAGGCGTCGAGCAGGTCGGTGATCCCCTTTTCCTCGTGCAGCCGGCCGGCGAAAAGCAGCTGTGGCGTGTCTACCGGCGCACCGGGAGAGAACTCGGCAAGGTCGACGCCCCACGCGCCCCAGAGCAGCCGCCTCAGCCGCGCCGGATCGGCGCCGGCAGCGAGCGCGTTGCGGCGCGCCCCTTCGTTCAGGACAACAACAGCCCGCGCCTCGCGAAAGAGCAACCCTGCCGCTGCCCGGATCACCGGGGCAAGGCGGCCAAACTTGCGCTCCCACGGACGATTTTCGAAGGTAACGGCAACGAGCGGGGTCCCTGTTCGCTGGCAATAGAGGAGCGCGGCCAACGTGTAGGGAAGGAGCCGCCCGGCAATCGGCTCGGGGGGCTGGACGACGTCTGGCTGGAGCGCGAGGAGGTGCCTGATCAGGTCGGCTGGAGTGCGATACCAGCGCAGGGCGCCGGAATCGTCGAAGTCGCGATAGGTCGACCGCCGGGCGAAGTGAACGACGGCGATGCGTCGGAAGAAGCGCAGCGGGTCGACGAGGTCGCGTCGGACATCGGTGCTGACCATCGCCAGCACGGGCCGGCGGATCATGGGTGTCGGTAGGGCAACGGCCTGCGCCGGTGACCGCTGCGCCGGAACACGTGGATTCCCTCTGCCGCTCCCCAAACGAAGAGCGCCTGCCGGCGTAGGAGGCGCGGCAGCCCACCCCGACGGCTCGACGGACCGAAAGTCCACGTTCGGTAGGTATCCCAGAGCACGCGCCAGAAATCGAGGCCGGCCACATTTTTGATGGCGAAGTAGACCTTGTTCCGATAATACGACCGGTCATCACCCGGGTCGCGAGCGAAAGAGCGGGTCCCGCCGGTCGGCTCGGAACGGTGGATCAACCACGCCGCCGGGTCAAAGACGACCCGGTAGCCAAGGCGGCGGATGGCAAAGCAGGCGTCTTCCTCTTCGCCGGGTGCGCCGCCGGTCATCGCTTCGTCGAATCCTCCCGCTGCCACAAGTGCGGCGCGCCGGAACGACAGATTGCAGCCGCGGCCGAAGGGGACGTCGCGCCGCTCGCCGCGGTCAAAATCCCGGCCGGTGGGAGGCGGCGGTGTGCCGAGCGGCCGTTGCACGTTCGGTTGCAGGATGACCCGTCCGCCCACTGCGCCTACCGTCGGGTCGGCGTAGTTCGTGGCGTGGGCCGCGACGAACCCGGGGGGCAGCGCGACGTCGTCATCGAGAAACAGGATGATCCCGCGGGTTGCCGCCTCAATCCCGAGGTTGCGCGCCGCAGTGAGGCCCGGTCGGCGGTGGCGGAGGTGACGAACTCGCCCGGCAACGGCAGCGAACAAGGCCTCGGTCTCCGCCTCATGGCGCACCGTGCCGTCGACGACGACAATCTCGGCTGGGGCAGGGTCTTGCGCCAGCACGTCGGCGATCGTCTCACGCAGCAGCGCCTCGCGGTTGTAGGTGCAGATGACAACCGAGACGTCGAGCACGCGTCAGCCGATGGCCTCGCGACGGTGCGGGCGAAATTGGAGTCCGAGGATGCCGCCTAGCTCACGGATCGCGGCGCCCGCCGGCGCCCCGACCTCGACCAGCGACCGCAGCGCCGCGATCGCCGCCGGCGTGTTCAAGTCGTCACGGAGCGCCCGCAGCGCCGCATCGCGCAGCCCGAGCGCCTGATCGTTCGGCGGCGATTCACTCGCGGCGAAGAACGCAAGCTGCTCGGCAAGGGCGCGCGCGGCGGCGAGCTCCGCCTCGCTGTGGTCCCAGCCTTCCCGGTAGTGGTGGCCGAGCAGGTAGAGCCGGACGGCATCCGGTCCGCTCGAAGCCAGCAGGTCGCGGGTGAAGATGAGATTGCCGAGCGACTTGGACATCTTGACGCCATCGAGCCGGACAAGCCCGCAGTGCATCCAAAACCGGGAGAATGGCCGAATGCCCGTCGCGGCTTCGCTTTGGGCGATCTCGCTCGCGTGGTGCGGGAAGATGAGATCCGCGCCACCACCATGGATATCGATTTGTGGGCCGAGGTAATGACTGGCCATGGCGCTGCACTCGATGTGCCAGCCTGGCCGCCCTCGACCCCACGGGCTGTCCCACGCCGGCTCATCCGGTTGGCTTGGCTGCCAGAGCAAGAAGTCGAGCGGGTTCTGCTTGCCAGGCAGGTGCGGGTCGTTCCCCGTCTCCTTGGCGCGCTGGAGCTGGTAGTCCCGCGAGACGCCGCCGAGCGTGCCATAGCCGGGAAACTTCTCAACCCGAAAGTACAGCCGGTCGCCGATGGTGTAGGTGTACCCTCCGGCCACGAGCGCCTCGATCAGCGCGATCATGGCGTCGATCTCTGCTGACACATACGGCTCGATATCCGGCGGTCGGGCGCCGAGCACCGCCAGATCCTCGTGAAACCGGTCCATGTTCCTTCGGACGATTTGCTGCCAATCTTCGTCGGTCGCCCGGGCGCGCTCAAAGAGCGGGTCGTCCACATCCGTTACGTTCCGGATGTACCGCACCGGCGTCCCATCGTGTTCGAGCAGCCGAATGAGGACGTCGAACGTCAGGTAGACGAAGGCGTGGCCAAGATGGGTGGTATCGTATGGCGTGACGCCGCAGACGTAGAGTCGCACCGGGCTCGCGACGGGTGAAAACGACTCGACCTTCCCGGTCAACGTATTGAACAGACGCATCCTCTTCCTCGTGCGGCGCGATGCTACCAGGTTCTCGCCGGCCTCGCCGCCCGAGGGGCGCCGGCTACCCCGCGCGTGTCAGGATCTGGTCGACCTCGTCGAGCGAGAAGGCGCGCAGTGTCGTCGTGCGGACCAAGCCCTCGCTGGCTAGCGCGAACAGCCCGGCCATCACCGCCGCTTCATCGCCTTCGACGATGGCGACGACGTCAACGCTGCCGAGGGTGAAGTAGATCGCTCTGACGCTGACCCCCCCGGCGGCAGCGCGATCCATCCGCTCGCGAATTCGGCTGCTGGCTTCTTGGATGTTCGCGGCGCCCTTCTCGGTGAAGTTGGCGAGAATAATGTAGGCGGCCATCGTTCCTCCCGCGCAGGCGCGGCGGCAACCCGAGCCCCGCGCCTGCGTCATACTGGATCGAAACGGGGGCTTGCGGCAACTCCGCGCCCGACCGACAATGCGCCGGCGATGAGTGAGCGAGGGCGGCGCATCTCCCGCCGGCCACTCGCCGGCCGCGAGCGCGAGCTGACCATCCTGCGCGCTGCCGTCGAGCGGGCGGCCGGCGGCGAGACGACCGTCGTGCTGATCGCCGGCGAGCCCGGGATTGGCAAGACTCGTCTGCTCGACGAGTTGGCGGCGACGCCTCGCGCGGCGATCTTGCGCGCCGGCGCAACCGACGCCGAGGGGATGCCCTCCTACCTGCTCTTTCTCGAGGCGCTCGGGGCGCGGCTGCGCACCCTCGATCCCGAGGCAGCGCGCCGCGAGATTGGCCCCGGCGCAGCCGCGCTCGCGCCGCTCTTTCCCACTGTCGTTCCGCCAGCGCACGCGCCAATCGTCCTGCCGGCCGAACATGCCCGCCTGCGGCTCTTCGACGCCATTGCCGACTGGCTGGCGGCGATCGCCGCCGAGCGGCCGCTGTTGGTGCTGCTCGACGACCTTCAATGGGCAGATGCTGGCAGCCTGACGGCGCTCGGCCACGTGGTTCGCCAGCGGCGCGACCTTTGCCTGCTCGTCGTCGGCGCCTACCGGCCCGATGAGGCAGAGCAGAACCTTGCGCTCACTCGCCTGACCGGCGATCTCCGGCGGCTCGGTGTCCTCACCATCCTTCCTCTCGCCGGACTGGACGATGCAGCGCTCGCCGACCTCGCCGGCCAGCAGCTCGGCGGCGCTGTCGATCAGGCGGTGGTCCGGCTGCTCGCCGCGACGAGCGACGGCGTGCCCTTCTTCGCCGAGGAACTGTTGCGCAGTTGGGCAGAGGACGGGTCGCTAGCGGCCGACGGCGGACATTGGCGGCTGCGCCGGCAGCCGACCGACGTGCCGCGCTCGATCGTCGACGCGGTGCGCGATCGAGTGGCGCGTCTCCCGGAGAGCACGGCCGAGACGATTCGCGCGGCAGCGGTGATCGGCCGCTCGTTCGACCTGTCGACGCTCTCTCTGACGCTTGGTCTTGAGCCAGAGACGGTGGAGGAGCGCCTGCTGCCGGCCTACCGCGCCCGGCTGATCGAGCGGGAGGACGACGAACGGTACCGCTTTCTCCACGATACCGTACGCTCCTGCGTGGAACAGGAGATCCCGCCGCTGCGCCGCCGCCGGCTTCACGGCCTGATCGGGCATGCTCTCGAGCAGGATCCGGTCGACGGCGTCGATCGCTTGGCCGCACTCGCGTTTCACTTCGGCCGGAGCGGCGACCGCCGCCGCGGCGCAGCCTATGCCCGCCGCGCCGCGCAACTGGCGTTGACGGTCGCCGCGCTGGAAGACGCGCTCGCCGCCGCCCGCACGGCGGCGGCCGGGTGGGACGCGGCGGACCCTGCGTTCGGCGAGGTGCAGCTCGAGCTTGCGGCGGCGGCGCTTCTCGCGAACGAGGTCGACGAGGCCGCCGCTGCCGCCGAAACAGCCCGCCGCTGGTTCATCGCGCGGGGCGACGTGGCCGGGGCAGGCCGGGCAGCACGCCGGCTCGGCCAAGTGCGCTGGCGGAAGGAAGACCTCGCTGGGACGCGCGCTGCCTTCGAGCAGGCGGTTGCCGCGCTACCCCCGGATTCTCCCGAGCTGGTGGCAACGCTTGCCGACCTCGGGACCCTCATCGGAGTTTCGCTGATCCAGCCCGAGGAAGGGATGGCATTTGGCCGCCGGGCGGTGGAGCTGGCCGAGCGACTGGGCGATCCGCGCCTCGCCGCGACGACGACGCGCGCCCTCGGAGCGCTGCTCGTCCGCGAGGGGCGGCTGGCGGAAGGCATCACCACGCTGCGCCGGGCGATCGCGCTCGCCGACGCCGCGGGCGACCCCGCCGAGGCGGCGGAAGCGTGCGCCACACTGCTGCCCGCGCTCCACTGGGCGTACGACCTGAACGCCGTTCTCGAATTCGGGCAGCGCCAGATTCGCTACGCCGAGCAGTGCCGCGACCTGTATCTGCAGCGCCATCTTTACACTTGGCTCGCCATTACGCCCGGTGCGCGGGGCGAGTGGGCCGCGGCCGAGCAGATGCTCGCCCGCGCCCAAGCGGTGACCGATCGGCTTGGCAGCCCCGAGCCGCAGGCCTTTCTTATTCATGCCCGCGGCGTGCTTGCGCTGTGGCGAGGCGACCTCGGGCGTGCCGAGATGTTGCTCGAGGAGGCGGTCGACCGGTTCCGGGCGCTCTCGCCCGGCGGAGTCCTCTGGTATCTCGGCCCGCTTGGCTACACCGCTGGGCTTCTCGGCAAGGTGGAGAAAGCACGGACGGTCCTCGCCGAAATCGAGCGGCTGTTGCCGACGGTCGATCCGCGCGGCGCGGCGGGCGCCGAAGCGCTCGCCCCCGCGGCGGCGCTCGCCGCACTGCTCGGCGATGTCGAGCGCACGCGACGCTATGCCCAGCGGCTGGCGCCGTTTCGCGGCTGGTATATCGGCATTCAGGTCGATTGGGCGCTTGGCCGGTGCGCGATTGTGCTCGGTCAGCGGGCCGAGGCCGAGCGGTATCTCGCCGACGCTGAGGCGGCGGCACGCCGGCAGGGCGCGGTCGTCGACGTGATCTGGGTATTGGAGGCACGTGCCGAGGCGGCCCGGCGGGCAAACGACCGGGAGGGCGCCCACCGGGCGCTGCGCGAGGCGATCGAACTCTCCCGCTCGATCGACGCTGGGCCGATGCTTCAGCGTCTCCAAGCGCAGCTCGTGTCGCCGCGTCCCGCTGGCCTGACGGAGCGCGAGATCGAGGTGCTGCGTCTGGTGGCCGATGGGCTGAGCAATCGCGAGATCGCCGCCCGGCTGGTCATCAGTGAGAAGACGGTAACCAACCATCTCACCGCCATCTTCAACAAGACTGGGGTTGCCAACCGCGCCGCCGCCGCCGCCTTCGCCATCCGCCACGGTCTGCGCTAGGAGATTTCTCCCACCTGCCACCGATCCGCGCCCGACTCTCTCGCCAGCGACGTTGGGAGATCCCCCCGATGTGCGCTCCGCGCAGCCACGGCATCATCGTGGCATCTCACGAGGGAGGGTGACGATGACTACGACGCAGACGCCCGTAATCCCAAGCGATGCTGCCGCCCTTATCCGGCGCTTCTACGACGCTTGGCAGGCACGCGATGCCGCGGCCATGCTCGCGACGCTCGCTGACGGCGACGGAGTGGCAGCGTTCGGCGCGGCGAAGTCGGAATTGGCGATCGGTCGGACCGCGATTGACCGCGAGACGCCGGCGTGGATTGCGACCTGCCCCGACTGGATTGCGATGGACATCAGGCGGCGGGTTGGCGGTCAGCGCGGCGGGCTGATCTGGGCGATGGACGAGCTTGAGGCACGATCGCGCGACGGCAACGATGAGGTCAGTGATGTCTTTCATACCGCCTTCGTGCTGGAGCGCCAGGCGGAGGGGCTGCGGATCGTCAGTGTCTTGATGGCGCCGACGAGCGAGGGTTAGGCGCTGGCAGCGAGCCAGCGAAGGAGGAGTGATGAAAGGTTCGAAGGGAACCCTGCCAGTCGCATTCGAAATGGACGCGGCGACCGTCCGGTTCGTCGAGTGGGGCGGTCAGACGGTCGAGTTGTCGGAGATCCGTCGCGCTCTCGACCTGACGCCGTTGTTTGAAGGGCTGCCGGACAACCGCTGCCAATGCCCGCACTGGGGCTATGTCATCCGAGGCTCACTCGCCTATCACTTCGCAGACCGTACCGAGGTGTTCGAGGCAGGGGAGGTCTATTACGTTGCGCCCGGCCACCTGCCGCACCTGTTTGCAGACAGTGAGTATGTCGAGTTCAGCCCCGCCGACAAGATCGCCGAGACGCTCGCCGTCATCGAGCAAAACATGGCAAAGCACCCGATCGGCTGAGACTGGTCTGGTTGGCCGAGGAGACGGATCACGCGGCGCGATTCGGTTTCGAAGCCGGACACCCACCCGAGGGCGCGAGGGATACCCGGGTCGACCGAGATCGTCACCGTGTCTCGACCGTGCGTCAGCCGCCCACTCCCCAGCCGTCAACGGTGACCGGGGGACGCATCATGCCGCCTGCGGCGTTCACTTTGACGACGCCTTCAGGAGCGACACCCCACGCATGAGAGCCGAGGAGCGCCCGGCCACCGGCCGGGCGCTAGCCCGCGGTCAGAGAGCCGGGCCGGGTCTCTGGCTCGAGGAACAGCCAAGCCCGACCGGCCCTTCACCGTCACCGCGATGAGCGCCCCGGCCAGCCGCCGGGAGTGCGAGCAGTGGTCTCCTCCCATCACGCGGTTGGCCGGGGGCTGCGGTTGAGCAGACCGTTCCCGGGCCTTGCCCGCAGCGAAGAGTATAGAACACACGTTCTTCGGTGGTGGGCAATGGCAAGGGAGCAGTGCGTCGAACCGGGCTGCGGCCGATTCCGCGTGGCGGGCGGCGAGCGGTGTCGCCGCCATAGCGCGGCATTCTACTTGGCGGCGCTGCCGAACGAACTGCGCTCCCTCTACGAGCAGGCGACGGCGCAGAACAGCCTCGACGAGGAGATCCGGCTGCTCCGCTCGCTGGTCCACCGCGCCGCCGAAGACCATCCGGATGATCCAGATTTCCGCCAGAAGTGCGCTCTGCTCATCCGCGCGGTTTTGGCTCAACGCCAGATCGCGAGGGGAACGCGCGACGATGTCGAGAGCAGCGTGCTGGCGGTGTTGCGCGGGCTGAGCGATGTGCTGGAGGAGGAATGAACGAGGCGATTCGCCGCGAGTCCCGCCGGCTAGCCCGCCGACTGCGGCCGCGCCGTCCCCATCTCGGGCCCGACAGCGCCTACGACGCGCTGCTCGACCAACGACTCTCTGACCTTGCCGGGCAGGTCGCCGAGCTCAAGAGCCGGCTGAACGGCCTGATCTTCGTCATCGTCGCCGCGGTTGTCACCGATCTGCTGGTGCGCCTCGCGACCGCGGGACGATAAGGGAACGCCCTGCCAGCCGACGACCGGGCGAGGTTTCTGCACAGGGCAGCCGCTCCTTTTTGTCCCGCTGCAGATGATGTTCGAGGATGCGGAGCCCAGCGAACGGTCGGAGCAGGAGGGCATCATGACGACCGTCGAGGGTGCGAGCCACATCCTCGAGGACGAACAGGGCGACGCCGTGCCGCGACGATGGACGTTGGATTGGCGGGGCTGCGTGCCGGTTCGGGACTCGCCGTCTTCGAGGAGACGCGGCTTGCACCTGCCGTTCTTGGAGTTGTTCCCCGCCTCGGGCGAGGTCGCGAGCTCGCGGCTGTAGACCGTCCCGGTGCAGGTGACGGCGTCGGCCCGTACCGTGCAGCCCGGGTTGCATGTGCCGATGTTGACGCCGATCGCCAGTACGACAGCGTTCGGGACGTCTGCTTTCAGGTAGGCGACGGTGGAGTAGGGCGGTCCGCCGGCGCCGACTGTGACCAAGCAAGTCGCTTTGCTGACCGACCGGCTCGACCAGAACTGCCCGTTGTCACCGTCCCGATCCGCATCGGATGGGTGGACACCACCGTTCTGGTCCGGGTCGGAGCCGAGCGTCATGAAGCCACCGGGCCGGTCGCCAGTCACGTCAACCCCGAATTGAAAGGTGGCGGCGAGGGCTGGGCAGGCGACCGGCGTTACTCAAGCGCCAAGCTCGGTCACCGCTGAGCGCGGACTCCCCCGGGGGGTTGAGTGCCGGGCCTTCGCGGCATTCGTCGTGGCGTTGGTGAGCTGGAACGCGGCGTCGCCACGCGGCGTTGTGGTATCGGCGACCTACGGCGCCTCGCCGCCGGGCCTCGTGTCCGCCGTCGAGCGAGCCGGTGGATGCGCCGGAGCGACAAGGACCGGGGTCGCCGTCCACGCGCGTGAAACCGGCACCGGCCAACGCTGCGATGGCGCCGAGCAAACCAGCTCATTCTCGACCAATCGTCAATCGCTCGGTCAGTCGGCGCTTCTCCACGACCGTGGCGCTGGGGATGGGCTACTCTGCCCGCGCTGAAGGAGGGAGGATGGACGTTTCAGACTGGGAGGCGATCGCCGTCTGGTACGACGCGAAGATGGGCGATGAGGGCGACCTGTGGCATCGCACGCTGATCGATCCGGCGCTGGTCGCACTGCTCGGTGAGGTTGCGGGCCAGCGGCTGCTCGATCTTGGCTGTGGAAACGGCTACCTGAGCCGCCGCTTCGCCCGCGCCGGCGCGGCTGTCACGGCAATCGACGCCTCCGGGCCGGCGGTGGCGCTTGCCCGGGCGCGCGAGGAGCGCGAGCCGCTTGGCATCGTCTATCACCAAGCGGATGCCGCTCATCTGACGATGCTGGCGGACGGCACCATTGACGTCGCGATCGCGAACATGACGCTGATGGACATCGCGGACGCTGCCGGCGCAATCGGCGAAGTGGGACGTGTTCTCCGGCCGGGCGGTAGGTTTGTCGCCGTGCTCGCCCACCCGTGTTTCGAGACCGGCCCGAGCTCGGTGTGGGAGATCGAATTCTCGGGGTATCAACAGACGGTGGCGCGCAAGACGCGCCGCTACCGCGAGGTGCACGTCGACGAGATCCCGTGGCCCACCGACCAGCCCGGCGTGGTCCTGTTCACAAAATCGTATCACCGGCCGCTCTCGTGGTACGTGGGCGCCTATCGTGCAGCGGGATTGGCGATCGTCGCCCTCGAAGAGCCGAGCCCCCTCGACGAAATGATTGGTCGCTCGCCGCAAGCGGAGTGGATTCGCGATGTCGCGCCGCTTCACTGCGCGATCGAGGCGATCAAGCTGCCGGAGGAGGTTGCGCGGCGTCTCGTTGGGCAAGACCGGTGCGGCGATCAGGGGGCGTGAACGATCGCCTCGATCTCGACACAGGCGCCGCCGGGAAGCGCCGCCATCCCGACGGCTGCGCGGGCGTGGTGGCCGGCCTCACCAAAAATCTCGACGAGCAGATCGGATGCGCCATTCGCGACGCGCGCGTGATCGCCGAACTCCTCGGTGCAATTGACCATACACAGGAGGCGGGCGATGCGCTGCACGCGTCGCAGCTCGCCGAGTTCTGCTTTCAAGCTCGCGAGGAGAGCGAGCGCGGTGCGCCGTGCGGCGTCATACCCCTCGTCGAGCGTCAGGTCGCGGCCGAGCTTGCCGGCGATGATACTGCCGTCCTCGCGCTGAGCGACGTGGCCAGCGACGAAGACGAGTTCACCGACGCGGGCGGTCGTGACGTAGGTGGCGCGGGGGACACGCGCCGGCGGCAAGCGGAGGCCGAGCGCGGCGAGCCGCTCTTCAGGGGTCATGGCGCTCAGGCTACCACACCGAGATAGCTTTGCACGAGATCCGGGCTGGCGAGCAGTTCTTGGCCGGTGCCAGCCAAAACGACCCGCCCGCGCTGCAAGACGTAGGCGCGGTGCGACACTTCGAGCGCTGCGGTCGCAAGCTGCTCGACGAGCAGGACCGTGACCCCGCCGGCATTCAAGCCACGGATTGCCTCCATCACCTCACGGACGAGCAAAGGCGCGAGGCCGAGCGAGGGCTCGTCAAGCGCGATGCAGCGCGGCTCGCTCATCAGCCCGCGGGAGATGGCCAGCATCTGCTGCTCGCCGCCCGAAAGCGTGCCAGCGATCTGGCGCCGACGCTCGGCAAGCCGCGGGAAGCGACGAAACTCGCGCTCGAGCAGCGCGTTGAGCTTGGATCGATCGCGCAGCGACCACGCTCCAAGCAACAGGTTCTCTTCGACCGTCTGGTCGGCGAAAATGCCACGTCCCTGCGGGACGTGGACGAAGCCGGCGCGAGCGATCTGACTGGTGCGCCAGCCGGTGATCTCCTGCCCGGCGAAGAAGATCCGGCCCGAGGAGACCGGCGCGAGGCCGGTTGCGGCGCGCAAGGTCGTGGTCTTGCCGGCGCCGTTCGCGCCGATCAGGGCGACGGTCTCGCCTTCGCCGACGTCGAGGGAGACATCCTGCAGGGCGACAATCGGACCATAGCGGACGCTAACCGATTCCAGGGCGAGCAATGGGCTCATCGTGATGCCGCCTCGCCGACACCGCCGGTCGGGGCGCCGAGATAGGCTTCGATCACCTTCGGGTCGTTCAGCACCTCCTGCGGCGTGCCTTCAGCGATCTTCTTACCGAAGTCGAGGACGGAGACGCGCTGGCAGAGCGATTCGATGACATCCATATGGTGCTCGATAACGAGGACGGTCACGCCGGCCTCGCGAAGTCGGAGCAAGATGTCGATCACCCGATCGATCTCACCGGGATTCATGCCGCCAGCCGGTTCGTCAAGGATGAGCAACGCCGGCCCGACGGCGAGACAGCGGGCGATCTCGAGCAGCTTCTGCAGGCCATAGGGCAAGCTGCCGGCGGGAGCAAGCGCCCGGTCGGCGAGCCCGAAATACTCGAGCAGCCCGAGCGCCCGGGCGGCTGCTTGTCGCTCCTCCTCCACTGCCGCGCTCGTGCGGAACAGATGGTGGAGGAACCCGCGCCGGAGCCGGGTGTGGAAGCCGACCATCACATTCTCGATGACCGAGAGGTCGCGGAACAATTGCGGTGTCTGGAAGGTGCGGACCGCACCAAGCTTGGCGATGGTGTGCGCTGGGAGGCGCTCGATCGAGCGGCCGAGCAGAACGACCGTGCCGCCGCTCGGCAGGTAGAAGCCGGTGACGACGTTGACCAAGGTGCTCTTGCCCGAGCCGTTCGGCCCGATCAGCCCGTGGATGGTGCGCGGCGCAATCCTGAGATCGACCTCGTCTACGGCGCGAAGGCCGCCAAAGACGCGACTAACGCGCTGGGCGTCGAGAATTGGCTGCTCTGCTTGACCGTCGGTCTGCTGGCGAGTGGGGCTCCACGGCGTCGCACGGGGGACGTGCAACCGGCCAGCCAGCCGGCTGCCCAGATCGCGGAACGCGCCGATGCTGCCAGCAATTCCGCGTGGCAGCAGGAGCATCACCAGCACCAACAGCACGCCTCGGATGCCTTGCTGATACTCATGGATCGGCGCAAGGACCTGGGGCAGCGCTGACAGCACAATGGTGCCGACGATTGGGCCGTAGACCGTGCCGAGGCCGCCAAGCACGGCGGCCAGCAGGTAGTTCAACGACTCGCCCACGACGAAGCTATCGCTATTCAAGAAGGGGTTGCGGTAGCCGGTGAAGACACCGGCCAATCCCGCCAGATAGGCGGACAGAACGAACGCGCCCACCTTCCAGCGCACCACGCTGATGCCAAGGGAGGCAGCGGCCGTCGGCGCGTCGCGCACAGCGATGAGGGTGCGGCCCCAGCGCGAGCCGATCAGGTTGCTGACGAGTGCATGGGCAAGAAGCGCGGTGAACGCGACGAGATAGTAGAAGGCGCGGGTATCGAACCGGAAATCACCGATCGTCGGGCGCGGGATGGCGGAGATCCCCATCGGCCCGCCGGTGACGGGTGCCCACGTGCTCGCCACTTGCCAGACGACGAGACCGAAGGCGGTCGTAATCATGACGAGGAAGGGCCCGCGCGAGCGAATCGCTGGGATCGCCAGCAGGGCCCCAGCGAGCGCGGCAACCAACGGCGCGACCAGCAACCCTACCCAGAAGCTCTGACCGAAGTTCTTGCCGAGCAGCACCGAGACGTACGCGCCAATCGCCACGAACCCCGCTTGGCCGAAGGAGGCGATCCCGGTGTAGCCCATCAGCAGGTTCAGACCGAGGACGACAAGATAGGTGACCGCGATGCCTTGAAAAATCGTGATGTAGTAGTTGTTGTCGAAGACCATGGGCAGCAGCACGATCACGATCGCTGCCAGCACAAAGCGCAGCAACGCCGCCCAATCGACCTGGAAGATCGGGAGGGGGAGCGTCCGCTCCGACCAGGCCGGCTTAGCCACAACCGCCCCGCATCACACCTTCTCCACCGCGGCGCGGCCGAACAACCCGTTCGGCCGGACGCCAAGGAAGATGATGATCAATGCCAACAGCGCCGCCTCACGCCATGCGCCGATGGCGTAGGAAAGGCCAGCTTCGGCGATACCGAGCAGAATGGCGGCGACAACGATGCCCCACGGATTGCCGATGCCGCCGACGATTGCGGCGATAAATGCCTTGATGAGCAGGTTCAGCCCCATATAGGCGTTGACGTTGGTGATCGGCCCAACGAGGCTGCCGGCCAAGCCCGCCAGCGCACCGGAGAGGGCGTAGGCGCCGACCGCCATCCAGCGGGAGTCGATCCCCATCAGCTCGGCCGCCTCACGATTGAAAGCTACGGCGCGGAAGGCGCGGCCGAGCTGGGTGCGCTCCAACACCAGCAGCAACAGCCCCACCACAACAACGGCAGCGACGATGACGAAGACTTCCTGCGGCAGCAGCCCGGCCGGCCCAAACTGGATCACCTGCTCGCCAAAGGGCTTGGGAAAGCGGACGGTCTCGCGCGTCCAGATGACCGTCATCGCATTCAGCAAAATGAAGGCAACGCCGGCAGTGCTGACCAGCCACTCGTGACGCTCTGGTCCGCCGCTCACCGGCGCGACGGCAACGCGCTCGATGATGATCGCGAGCAGTGCGCCTCCGAGGAGGCCAACGAGGATGCCGAGCGGGAAGGTGACGCCGATCGGGCCGGCAAGAAAGCCAATCGTGGAAAGGGCAAGGAACGCGCCGATGACCGTCACCTCGCCCTGGGCGAAGTTGAAGGTCCGGGTTGCCGCAAAGGTGACATAGATGCCTTGGGCGACGACGGCATAGATCGCCCCGAGTGCCAGCCCCGACAAGATGAACTGAAGGACGATGTCCACTCTGGCTCCTTCCGCACTCGCTCACGGAATGGGCAGCCCATGCCGAGGAGGAGCGCCGGCGAGCGCTATCGTAGCCTGTTACCAGAGCTGGGGCGCAATTGGGTGCGCCGCGCTGCCGTTCGCGGCAGCGCGGAGGGGCGCCGCTACTGAGCGGTGACGATGACGCCGTTGCGCCACTCGCCCATGAAGTACATCGATTCCTGATCGAGCGCTTCGTGATCGGTCTTCGAGTAGGGCGCGTCGTTGACGCGGGTCACGCCCTTGTAGCCGGAGCCGGATTCGAGCGCGGCGACGATCTTGGCGCCTTCGGTCGACTGTGCTTTGGCAATCGCCCGCAGCAGCAGCATGGTCCCGTCATAGCCCTGGGCGCTGTTCAGCGGGAAGAGCGACTCCTTGTACTTTTCGAGCAAGCGCTCGTTGAGCGCCCGCGCCTCCGGGCTGTAGTCGACGGTGAACGACTGGACGAAGGGGATGCCACGCAACAACTCTTCGCCGGCCAGCTTGTAGAGCGCCGGCTGGCTCCAGCCCCAGTTGCCGAAAAACTTCAGCGGGCTGTTGATCTTGCGGGCGCTATTCAAGATCGCCGTCGTCTCTGGGGCAAGCGTATAGAGGATGACGGCCTCGCAGCCGGCCGACTGGATGCGCTGCAATTGGGCCGAGGCGTCGGTGTCACCCGGCGCGATCGTCTCGGTGGCGCAGGGTCGGGCGCCGAGGTCGTTCAGCGACGCGGTGCCGTCGGCAGTGCCCTGCTGGCCGTAGCCGCTGGTGTCGCCGAGGATCGCGATCCGGTTCAGCTGGACGTTGCGCTTGTCACGCATGAACTTGAAGGCGACGAGCGCTTGGACGCGGTCGAGCATCCGCACGCCGAACATGTAGTTGATTGGCTCTTTCGAATAGCGATTGGTGATCTCGAGGACGCCGCCGCCAGTCGCCATCACTGGCACGCCGGCCGCCTGGGCGATGTCAATGGCGGCCAAGGCAGACCCCGAGAAGTTATAGCCGACGATACCTGCGACCCGGTCGACGTTGATCAGCCGTTGGGTCAGTTCCACGGCGCGTTGCGGCCGCAGTTCGTCGTCGTAGATGACGGGGACAACCTTTTTGCCGCCGAAGCCGCCAGCGTTGTTCCAGTCCTCAATCGCCAGCTCGAAGCCGCGGAGGTTGGCGGTCGAGGAGTCGTTCAAGGCGCCCGTCATCGAGCTGATGAACCCGATCTTGACTTCGCCGGGCATCGCCGGGCCAGGCTGGACGGGAACGATCGTCTTCACGTTTGGATTGGCGGTGGGCACCGTCGCGCCGCCGGTAGTCGTGGTTGATGGCCCGCCACCTGGTTGGCAGCCGGCCAGAACGACGACCGCCGCGAGCAGGCCGCCAAGGATGCGAAGCCATCGCCAAGGCACGGGTGCGTTCATCTGCCTCTTCTCCCTTGGAGTTTCGCGTCGGATACCGCGGTGGTGATGGCTATTGTATAGCGGAGACACTCCATTCGACAGAAATTTTGTCCGATGACACGATCGCCGGCGAGGCTCACGGTTGATCGTCGCACGGTATCCGATACACTGGCAGCAACGGCCAATGAGGAGGGCGAGATGGTAGATCGCGGCAGGATCGGCTCGATGCCAGCGGCGACCGAGCGCGACGATGAAAGCTACCTCGACTTTGTTCAGAGCCTCCGCGGCTACACGATCGGCCCGCTGAACGCCGCGGCCGATAGCCGCGCCACCGCTGCGATGGCGCGCTATGAGGAGCGAACTGGACGGCTCGCAACGTCGATGGAGGAGATCCGCGAGGTCATTGACGACGTGCCGGTGGTCGCCACGCTGAACCGCTTCATGCGTACCAGCCAAGAAATGATGTGGCAGGGCGTGATCGCTACCTACCGCAAGCGGCAGGACGAGCTGCTTGCCGAGCTGGATCGCGCCGATCGCAGCGGACCGGGCACCGTCCAGTGGAGCCCAAGCTTCGCGTTCCCCGCCTATTTCACTGCCCACGACTACCACATCCAGCCGGGGAGCTATCACCACGACCCGCTTGCTGGCTACATCTATCACTATGGCACCAAAGTGTTCTTCACCGGCCGGAACGATCACGATGAGATGCACGAGGCGATGATCGACAGCATTCCGCTGCCTGCCGACGGGCAGGTGCGCCGCGTGCTCGACATCGCTTGCTCAGTAGGACAGGCCACGACCGCGTTGAAGAAACGCTTTCCCGAGGCAGAGGTGTGGGGCATCGATGCTGGCGCCCCGATGGTGCGCTACGCTCACAAGCGCGCCGTCGAGATGGGCCTCGAGATTCATTTTCGGCAGGCGCTTGCCGAGCAGACCGGGTTCCCAGATGGTGCGTTCGATCTCGCGCACAGCTTCCTGCTGTTTCACGAGGTGCCGCTAGCAGTCGGCGAGCAGATCGCGCGCGAATTGTGCCGGGTCCTTCGTCCGGGCGGGGTATTCGCCATTCACGACCTGCCGACGCGCGAGCCAAACGTCCGAGCGCCGCTGCGCGACTATCTGACCTATTTCAACCGGGATGACAACGGCGAACCCTACATTGTCGACTTTACGTTCTCCGATTTCACGGCGACGTTGCGCCGCGCCGGCTTCAGCGACGTGTGTCGCGAGCAACGGTCCGGCGGCCTGCCGCGTTGGATCGCGATCAAGTAAGCTCTCTTCGCGCATCGACCACGCGCTGGTAGAGAGGGTCCGCTGCCGATTCGGTTCACGATGATGGTCAACCGGCCGCCGCAAGCGGCGGGCCGGCTGTCGCCCGATGCCATCGTCGACGAGGCGCGGCGTGGCGAGGCGGCAGGCTTCGATGTCCTCTCGTTTGCCGATTGGGCAGTCGGCGACCCGTTTCCCCCGCTGATGCTGATCGCGCGGGCGACCGAGCGTGCTGGGCTGATGACGCGCGTCGTCGCCAGCGCGACGCGCAGTCCCGTGTTGCTCGCTTCTGGCGCGGCGTGGGTCGACCGCGCCTCGGGCGGCCGGTTCATCCTCGGGCTGGGGGCGAGTGTCCCCGATGTGGTCACCGGCCGCCACGGCCTTCCGTGGGGCAAGCCTGCTACCCGGATGGAGGAGACGCTGAAGCTGATCCGTGCGCTCTGGGGCGAGCCAATGCCTGGCATCGAGCGCAACCCGGATGGTTCGCTTCGCTTTGCTGGCCGTGAGATCAAGACGGAGCGGGCCTTTGTCGATATTCTGCCTGCAGGTCGCCCGCCGCTGTTCGTCGCGGCGAGCGGGCCGCGGATGCTCCGCATCGCTGGTGCGTGGGCAGATGGCGTAATCCTTGAGCTGACCACCCCGCAGTATGTGCGTTGGGCCGTCGAGCGGGTGCGCGAGGGAGCGGCGGCGGTCGGCCGGTCGCTCGCTGCGTTCGAGGTGTGTGTCCAGTCGTCGATCACCATTGAGTCGGATGATCCGGCGACCGCCCGGCAGCGCCAGTGGGCGCTGGATTTCTACATCAATCACTGCGTCTATCCGGAGTTCAAGCATCTGTGGCCGGCGGCTGGCCTCGAGGCGGAGGCGGCGGCAGTCAAGGCGGCCGCTGAAGCAGGCGATCGCGATCGGGCCGCCCGGCTGGTGCGGGAGACGATCCTGCCCCGTATGGTCGTTTGGGGCGCGAAAGCGGAGACACCAGCCCAGCTACTCGAGTGGATCGGCGCACGGATCGATGCCGGCGCGACGATGTTTTCCCTCCCGACGAATGTCGAGGAGGTGGTCGGGATCGACCTCGCCACGATCCGGCGAACAGCGGATGCCCGCCTCGCTGCGGCGCTTGCGGCCCGCTGACCTCCCTTACCAGTCGACGTTGTCGGGATCGAACGTTGGGGCCGAGCCGTCCTCCGTTGGACGATAGATCTCCATCACCACGAAACGGTTCCGGTCATCCGAAATTCGCGTCACTTCCTTGAAGCCGGCATTGGCGAAGCTGTGCTGCGCCCGCACGTTCCAATCGAGCGTGTAAAGATAGACCTTGTCGACCGGCAACTCGCTAAAGGCGTAGTCGACGAGGGCGCGGACGGTATCGGCGCCGTAGCCTTTCGACCAATAGTTGCGGTCGCCGATCATGATGCCAAGCTCGGCCTGACGGCGCTTCTCGTCGATATTGAACAGGCTGCAATTGCCGATGTGCTTCCCGTCGAGCGTTTCGATGGCGAAGCGCTTGCGGCGCGGACCAAGACTCGCGAGGTCGTAGCGGAACTCGCGCAAGAACTCCTCGTAGCTGGCGGTTGTCGGCAGGATGGCGTCGAAGCTGGACAACTCGGCGTCGCGCCGCCACTGGTAATCTTGCGGCGCGTCCTCGAGGCGCTTCGGTCGCAGCCGGACGAGCCGGCCGCGGATGACCTCAGGCTCGGCAATGGTCATGGCGTCCCCTTGTCGTTGGCGGTCGGTGCGCGGGCGGCGTCGCCAGCCGAATAGTCGGTCCATGGAGCGCTACCGTTCCCGACGGTAGAATGGGCGCGGCACGATCCGGGCCGCGAGCGGCCGGTCGCGCACCACGATCTGAATGGGTGCGCCCACCACCGCAGCCGGCGTCGGCAGATAGGCCATGCCAATCGCAGCATCGACCGTCGGTGTGTAGCTGCCGCTTGTGACGACGCCGGCCGGTTGGCCATCGACCAGCACCGGATGGCCGTGGCGGGCGATCCCGCGATCCTCGACGCGAAAGCCGACGAGCGTGCGCGCCGGACCGCTCGCCTTGACAGCGATCAGGGCTTCCTTCCCAATGAATGCTGGCTTGGCGAGCTTCACGGTCCAACCGAGCCCGGCCTCATATGGATTCGTCGTCCGGTCAAGTTCGTTGCCATAGAGCGGCAGCCCGGCTTCGAGCCGCAGCGTATCGCGCGCCCCAAGGCCGCACGGCGTCACGCCCGCGCCAAGGAGCGTGTCCCAGACGGCGGGCGCGTCCGATCCGCTGAGGAACAGCTCGAGTCCGTCTTCTCCAGTGTATCCGGTGCGCGCCGCGAGAACGGACCGCCCCGCGACCTTCGCCGGCCGGATGGCGAAGCGAGGCAGGGTGGCCAGCCCGTCCTCGGCGAGTGCGGCGACGACATCGACTGCCGCCGGTCCCTGCACGGCGATCATCGCGCGATCGGCATAGCGCGGCTCGATATCGACCGCGCCTCGGCGATGCTCCTCAAACCAAGCGAGGTCGCCGGCACGGCCGCCGGCATTGACGACAACCAAGTAGTCCTCGTCGCTCAGCCGGTACACCATCAGGTCGTCGAGGGTGCCACCGTCGTCGGCGAGGAGCGGCGAATAGCGCGCCTGACCAATGGCGAGGCCGGCAATGTCGTTCGGCAGCAGCCAGTCGAGCCACGCGCCGGCGTCCTGCCCGCGCACCGCGATCTGGCCCATGTGGCTCGTGTCGAAGATGCCGGCGTGCGAACGCACCGCGCGGTGCTCGGCGAGGATACTGGTGTACTGAACCGGCATGTCCCAGCCGTTGAAATCGACGAACCGTGCGCCGGCCGCCTGATGGCAGCCAAAGAGGGCCGTCCGCTCAGCCATGTTGCACCGCCAAGTTTGCGAGCACCTCTTCGGCGCGGCGGACGATCGCCGCTTCGTTTTCGTAGGACATCTGCTCGGGCGCGATGCCGATCGGCACCCATTCCACCCGGTCGTATTCGTGATCGTGCTCGGCGGTTGAGCCACCGACCGCGCGAAAGAGAAAGTGACGTACTCGCTTGTGATAGCGCACCGATTCGCCGCGCGAGACGAACCAATAGTCGATCTCACCGAGATCGGCGACCGGCTCGACCTGCAGGCCGGTTTCTTCTGACACCTCGCGGGCGGCGGCCTGTTCGATCGTCTCGCCTTCGTGCGGAGCACCCTTGGGCAACGCCCAGATTCCGGGACTATCTCGAACGACGAGGGCGATCTCGATCCCCTCTGGGCCGCTGCGATACACGACGCCGCCGGCTGAGACGGTTTCCTTGGTTGGCAGGGGCGGGCGGCGGCGGGTGCGCTTCATGTCAGCGCCTCGGCGAGCGGCGTTGTCGGCAGGCCAAACGCCTCGCCGACGGCCGGGATCGTCAACCGCCCACCGAGCACGTTCACCCCAGGCCCGAGCGCCGGCATCCGGGCGATTGCCTCGGCGAGCGGGAAGGAGGCGAGCGTCAAGACATAGGGCAGCGTGACGTTCGACAGCGCATAGGTGGAGGTGCGCGGTACCGCGCCCGGCATGTTGGCGACGCAGTAATGGATCACTCCATCAACGATGTAGATGGGATCGGAGTGCGTCGTTGGCCGTGCTGTCTCGACACAGCCGCCTTGGTCCACGGCGACGTCGACGACGACGGTGCCCGGTTTCATCGAGGCGACCATCTCGCGCGTAACGACGCGCGGCGCTTTCGCGCCAGGCACGAGCACCGCGCCGATCAGCACGTCGGCGTAGCGGACGGCTTCAGCAACTGACCGCCGATTCGAGGCAATCGTCTCGAATGAGCCAAGGAAGCGCTCGTCAAGCGCCCGCAGGCGCTCGACGTTGATGTCCAGCAAGGTGACATGTGCGCCCATGCCGAGCGCGATCTGGGCGGCATTCGAGCCGACGACGCCGGCGCCCACGATCACCACATCCGCCGGACGGACGCCGGGGACGCCGCCCAGCAGCTTGCCGCGCCCCCCGTTCATCCGCTCGAGGTAATGCGCCCCCACTTGAACGCTCATCCGGCCGGCGATCTCGCTCATCGGCGTCAACAGCGGGAGCCGGCCGTCTGCGGTCTGGACCGTCTCATAGGCGATGGCGGTGACACCGCTTGCGAGAATCGCCCGGGTCAGCCCCTCGTCGGCGGCGAGGTGCAAGTAGGTAAAGAGAATGAGGCCCGGCCGCAGATACCGATATTCCTGGGGAAGCGGCTCCTTGACCTTCACGATCAGCCCGGCCTGCCGCCACACGTCTTCGGCGTCGCCAATCCGGGCGCCGGCGCGCTCGTATTCCTCGTCAGCAAAACCGCTGCCCTCGCCGGCGTGCCGCTCGACGATCACGTCGTGCCCGGCGGCAACCAACGATTCGACGCCCGCCGGTGTCGCGGCGACGCGGAATTCGTTGTCCTTGATCTCACGCGGAACCCCGACGATCACGGGAGCCGTCCTGAAGGAGCCTGCTGGCGATTGTAGCACGGCATGCCGGTGGCACAGGCAAGCAGCCGATCGTCCGCTGCCTCGTTGCCGACGGGATCCTCCTCTGCTACGCTCGCGGCGGCGCGGGAGGCGCGGTCGGTGCTTTTCGTCACGGCATTCTTCGCCGTGCTGGGCGGGCTGCTCGCCCTGTCGTTTTGGCAACAGCGCCACGCGCGTGCGTGGTGGCGCGATCTGCTGGCGGTTGGCGTCATTGCGTTGGCGGTCGTCGGCTGCTTCTGGCGCGTCTTCTTCATTCCCGGTTACTGGCTGCCGGAAGGCGGCGGCGACAACGCGTCGACGCTCCTTCCCTTCTATCGCTTCGCCGCCGAGGAATTCCGCGCCGGTCGCTTGCCGCTCTGGAACCCGTATCTTTACGGCGGGGCGCCCTTCGCCGCGGACATCCAAGCCGCCGTCTTCTACCCGCCCTACTGGGCGCTCTACGCGCTGACTGGTGAGATTACCTTTGAGCTGGTGACGGCGCTCGCGCTTGGCCACCTCGCCTTCGCTGGCGTCGGAATGTACGCCCTCGCCGTCTTCGGCCGCTGGGAGGGCGTCGGACCGCTTTCGCGGCCGGCGGCGCTTGTCGCTGCCCTCGCCTATGTGTTCTGCGACTATTTCATCGTTCATCTCGGCAATCTGAACCTCGTGGCGGGCGCGGCGTGGCTGCCGTGGGCGGTGCTTGGGCTGGTGCGCGGCCTCGACGGCCGGCGGCTGCTTCCAGTTGTGCTTGGCGGGGCGGCGCTCGCCTTCGGCTTGCTCGCCGGTCATATTCAGCCGTTCCTCTATGGCCTGCTGCTCGCCGGCGGGTTTGCGGGTTTCAGCATCGTCCGTGCCGCGCTAAAGAACGGCCTACGCACCGCGCTCGGCCTCGCGCTGCGGGCGCTCGCCTTTCCGCTGGTGGCGACCGGACTCGGCGCGATTCAGATCCTGCCGAGCCTCGAGCTCCAAGCGCTGACTGGCCGGGCGGCGATCGGCTACGACACGGCGACTCAGTTCTCGCTGCCGCCGGCGATGCTGCTTGGCTTGCTGGTGCCGGACGTTTGGGGCCGCGGCCCGGGGAGCTATTGGGGTCCGTGGCCGCGCGTCGAGATGGGTTACTTCGGCATCCTGCCGCTCGTCGCGGTGGCGGTGGCACTCGCGCTGCGTCGCGTTGCTGGCGTGTGGGCGCTCGCTGCCTTCGGGCTGGTTGCCGTTATTCTGGCGCTCGGCGGCTACACCGTCGTCTACGGCTGGGTCTATCAGTTCTTCCCCGGCTTCGGCGGCATCCGGGCGCCGGCGCGGGCGATCGTCCTGTTCAACCTCGTCGCCGCTTGGCTAGCAGCGGTTGGAGTGGACGCGGCGCGCCAAGCTGCGGATGAGGCGGCGCGGCGAACTCTCGGTCGGGTCGTGCGCTGGGCTGGGTTCGTCCTGCTCGGCCTGCTGTTTGGCGCCTTGCCCCCGTTCATCTTTTTCTTGGCCGTCGGCCAAGGGCAGCGTGGCGCGATGATCCCACGGCTAACAGCGATCGTCGATGGGCTGCTGCTGGCGGCGATCCTGCTTGGCGGCACGCTCCTGCTCTTCGGGCTGCGCGCCGCGAGCCGGCTCGACGGGCGGCTATTTGCGATCCTTGCCGTCGTTTGGACGGCGTTTGACCTGCTGACAATCGGCTTCGATGTCGAGGGCGGCGGCAGCGACCCGCTGGCGAACTACCGGCGTGAGAGTGTCGTCGCCGTGCTGCGCGCTGACCCCGACCCATACTTTCGGATCGACAGCGAGACCGGCGTTTGGGACGTCTGGCAGCCGGCGGCTGGGCTGTACCATCGTCTGGCCGATGTCCGCGGCGTCGATAATCCGCTCATGATTGCCGACGTCCAGCGCTATTGGGCCGATCTTGGCGGCCGAAACGGTGCGCCCTACGACCTGTTGAACGTTCGCTATGTCCTTGGCAAGCCGGATGTGCGGCTCGAGCCGGCGAAGTTCGAGCGGGTCTTTGCCGACGACGTGATGGCGGTCTACCGCAACCGGACGGCGCTGCCGCGCGCGTGGGTCGTCCCGGCGGCGGAGATCGCGGGAAGCCACGAGGCTGCCTTCCGTGCCGTTCACCGCCCCGGCTTCGACCCGCGCCGGACGGTGATCCTCGAGGAGGGGCCAGCGGAGCAGGGCGGCGCAGGGACAGCCACGATCGTCGCAGCGGCGAACGACGCGCTCACGGTTGAGGCGAGTGCGCCCGCGGGCGGCTATTTGGTGCTGAGCGAGACGTTTTACCCCGGGTGGGAGGCGACCGTGGATGGCCGGCCGGCGGCGTTGTTGCGAGCGAACTATCTCTTTCGGGCCATTTGGCTTCCCCCGGGTGACCACCGGGTTGAGGTGCGCTTCCGGCCTTCGTCGCTTTCCCGCGGGGCGCTAATCGCGGGCGTTACCGTGATCGGTGTGGCGGGCCTGTGGGGCGTGGCGGTGACGCGGCGTCTAACGCAACTCTAACCCTCCTCTAACAGCGGTCAAATTCGCGCGTAGCCCACAATACGGTCGTCCCAGATGAATCACGGCGGCCCAGTGTGGCCGCGATTTTGACCAGGAGGAGCGGAGCCGTGCCGGCTAAGCAGCTCGTTTTCGATGAAAGTGCGCGTCGCGCACTCAAGAGCGGCATCGATATCGTGGCCGAGGCAGTCAAGGCCACCCTCGGGCCGCGCGGTCGTAACGTTGCCTTGGACAAGAAGTGGGGCGCCCCAACGGTGACGCATGATGGCGTGACCGTCGCCAAGGAGATCGAACTCGAAGATCCCTTCGAGAACATGGGCGCCCAGTTGATCAAGCAGGCCGCCTCCAAGACGCACGATGTTGCTGGTGATGGGACGACGACGGCCACCGTGATCGCGCAGGCCATCGTCCACGAAGGCCTCAAGAACGTTGCTGCTGGCGCCAACCCGATGCTGCTGAAGCGTGGCCTCGACAAGGCCGTCGCGGCCGTCGTCGAGGAAATCAAGCGCCAGGCCACCCCGCTGAAGGGCCACGATGATATCGCCCATATCGCGACAATCTCCGCGGCCGACCCGACGATTGGGCAGCTCCTCGCTGAGGTGATGGACAAAGTCGGCAAAGATGGCGTCGTCACCGTCGAGGAAGGCAAGGGGTTGAACCTCGAGGTCGAGTACACCGAGGGGATGGAGTTCGACCGTGGCTACATTAGCCCGTACTTCATCACCAATGCCGATCGTCAGGAGGCTGTGCTCGAAGATCCGTATATCCTGATCACCGACAAGAAGGTGTCGTCGGTGCAGGATCTGCTGCCCGTCCTTGAGAAAGTGATACAGAGCGGCAACAAGAATATTGTCGTGATTGCCGAGGATGTGGACGGCGAGGCGCTGGCGACCCTCGTCGTGAACAAGCTTCGCGGCACCATCAACGCGCTTGCGGTCAAGGCGCCGGCCTACGGCGACCGCCGCAAGGAAATGCTGAAGGACATCGCCATTCTGACGGGCGGCCAGGTGATCAGCGAGGAAACGGGCCGCAAGCTTGAGAACGCCACGCTGGCCGACCTCGGCCGGGCGCGCCGGGTTATCGCCGACAAGGACAACACCACTATCGTCGAGGGCGCTGGCAAGCAGAGTGACATCGACGCCCGCATCAAGGCGATCAAGGCCCAGATCGAGGAGACGACCTCGGACTTCGATCGCGAGAAGCTGCAGGAGCGGCTGGCCAAGCTGTCTGGCGGCGTCGCGGTGATCAAGGTTGGCGCGGCCTCCGAAGTCGAGGCGAAGAACCGCAAGAGCCGCGTCGAGGACGCTCTCGCAGCGACTCGTGCCGCGATCGAGGAGGGCATCGTTCCCGGCGGCGGCGTCGCGCTGTTGAACGCTTCGAAGGCGCTCGAGGGCCTGAAGCTCGAAGGCGACGAGCAGGTCGGTGTGACGATCCTGCGCCGGGCGCTCGAAGAGCCGCTGCGCCAGATCGTTGCCAATGCCGGGATGGAAGGGTCGGTTGTCGTGGAGGCAATCCGGCGTGAGCACGCTGCCGGCAAGTCGATGAACTGGGGCTTCGATGTCTATCGTGAGCAGTATTGCGACCTCGTCGAAGCCGGCATTATCGACCCGGCGAAGGTGACGCGCTCGGCGTTGGAGAATGGCGCGAGCATTGCCGGAATGATCCTGACGACCGAGGCACTGGTCACCGAAATCAAGGAGAAGAATCCGCCGCCAGCGCCGGCGATGCCGGAGTACTAACCCCAGCCCCCGGGGCGGCCCGTCCGCCCCGCTCATTCAGCAGAGGCCGCGAGCCGCTGCGGGGTCTGCCCCGCCGCCAGCGCGGCCTTTTCGATTGTTGTGTCGGTGGGGTTCCTCAAGGGCTCGACCGGGTGGGTCAGCGTGGTCCGGTACGGTGGGCGCCATCGCCGGTGGTGCGAGCCGGCGGCAGTGGCACCCCGCAGGTGATCAGAGCACGCCTCCGGTTGGGGGAATGCGGTGTGGTCGGCGGGGGCGCTCGGGTGGCCGGGCGGCGTCACCCCGCCCGGCGCGCGAGCCAGTCGCTAATCTGGGCGAGGTGCTCCTGCGTGTGGGCAACCACGGCTTGGACATTGTCGGCCGTTGACAGATCGAGCTGGCGCCCGCTTGGCATCGTGACGGTATAGCGCTCGCTCAGTGATTCGTCGGAGAGACTGCGCACGAGGTCTCGATACGCTCGGAAATCAGCCGCCGTCTCGGCGAGGATGGCGTCGATTGGCCTGCCGGAACAGGCGTGCATGACCGCCGTGTAGTCGCCGAACTTGGTGGGGGGAAACTGGCCGCTCTCCCGGGCACGCTCGAGGTCGAGGCGAAAGCGGGCGCCAATGCCGATGTGACGGACGATCCAATCAATCGGCCACTCGTTTTCGGCGGGGGCATAGCGGAGCGCCTCGACCGGCAGTGCCTTGGCCATTTCCTCCACCTGCCGGAGCGCCTCGTCTATGCGGAGCGCCGCCTGCTCGGCTTGGCGTGCGACCATTGCTGCTCCTCCTGTCAACCTCGAACTCAGGATAGCGCATCCGGTCGCTCCCTGAGGCCGCGGCGGGCTACTATTCGCGGGAGAACGACGGACCAAGAACGCCCGTGCGCCGGGCGAGGAAGCCACCATGGAATTGACTTGGCTGGGGCACGCGTGCTTTCGGCTGCGTTCCCGCGAAGCGACCATCGTTACCGATCCCTATGAGGCGGGGTCGGGCTACCCGACGCTCAAGCTGACCGCCAATATCGTCACAGTGAGCCATGCCGATCCGAGGCATAGCGCTGCCGCCGCGATTGGCGGCTCGCCGCGGGTCATCGATCGCCCGGGGGAGTACGAAATCGCCGGCGTGCCAATCATCGGCGTCCGCACCTATCGCGATCGCGAGAAGGGAGCGACGCTCGGCAAGAACGTTTCATTCGTCTTTACCGTGGAAGACATGCAAATCGGCCATTTGGGCAACCTTGGCCACGTCCCGAACGCCGAGCAGGCCGAGGCGCTGACGGGACTCGATGTTCTGCTCATCCCGGTTGGCGGCAGGGTGACTCTCGATGCCAAGCTCGCCGCTGAGACGATTAGTCTTCTCCAGCCGCGGCTCGTCGTCCCGATGCATTTTGCGACGCCGCGCGAGAAGGAAGATCTGGACGGAATCGACCGTTTTCTGCGGGAGATGGGGCTTGCCGCCGCTGAACCGCAGCCGCGCCTGTCGGTGACGAAATCGTCGCTGCCGGATTCGGTGCAGGTCGTTGTCCTTGCGCCGCCGTCCTAACGCTCCAGCACCGGAGTGTCGATCGCATAGCGCGGATCGTGCGGAGTGAGCGCGAGCGTCGCGATGATGCGCCGCGCGGTTGGCGTTGCCGGCTCGTCAGCGAGGCCGGCCTGCCACGTGGCGACGAGCTCTACGCCAATTGCCCACGTCTCGCTGTCCCAGTGGGAGTCGGGGGCGGAGCGAGCCGTGAAGTCGTTCCACAGCCGGATCGCCATGGCCTGGACGAGGATTTGCCGTTTGGCGAGGTGAAGCCGCTTGAGGGCGATGCCGAGCACCGGGTCGTTGCCGGCAGGGCCGACGGGCGCCCACTGCCAATCGCCGCTCCAGAGGGCTTCGAGCTCCGGTCCGGCCAAGGCGTCCGCAGGCCGTTCGCCGAGCCGGCCTGGGCGGATGGCCTCGAGCATCCAGCCGGTCGGCGTCTCGCGCAGCCGGGCTTGGGCGTAGCGCGTTGGCTCCCCGGGTGCCTCGTAGCGCAACTCGACGCCGGCCACCTCGCCGATTAGGACGACATCGTTGAGCCCGATCCGCCCGCGGTGATGCAGCCCGGCCAACACGCCAAACGGCTCGCGGTCAAAGTGTTCGAGCAAGGCCGCCGCTTCGCTGCCCGGCACGGCATGGTTGAGGGCATCGAGGCGACGGTCGGCCGCGAGCGCTTGAAGAACGCCCCCGACGATCAGCCCGGCGGCCCGCGCCCGCGCCTTCGCTTCTGGATTCGATGTGGGCGGCTCGATGATCTCTTCGATCGGCTGCGCCTCGCCGAGCAGCGGGATGAGACGAGCTTGGGCACGCGCGAGCCGCGCGGGGGTGAGCGCCTCGATGGTCACCTCATCGCCGCGGAGACGAACAATGGCGAGGTCCACCTTGCCGACGCCATCGCGCGTTGTGAGGTTGGGAGGCAGACCGCGCCAGACGAGCCAGAGCTCACCGTCGGGCGCGTCGGGGACGGGCTCGAGAAACGGCTGGGTGCGCAGGGCGGCTGCTACCCCGGCCGGCTGAGTGACCCGATAGCGCGATCGGCTTGGTTGAACCGGGTCGCCCTCTTCGGTCATCGGCACTGCCGGCTGCTCGGCAGCGAGGCGGCGCACGGCCTGCCATAGCGCAAGGGCACGGGCACGTCGGTCGCCGGCCGGCGGCTCGCCGCCAGTAAAGTCGGCTGGCAGGCGCTCGGCGAGGGCAGGAAGCAGGTGGCGCGGCGGCGCGGCGAAGCCCCAGACGTCACCAACCGGGACCAGCCGGCCGATCAGATAGTCCCAGCGCACGCCGTGTCGGGAGAGCGGCACGTTCGGCACGGTAAACGCCGCGCCGTCCTTCAAGTCTCGAAGGACTGCGCCGGCCCCTTGGCCGACCGACTCGACGGCGAAGACGCCGAGCCGATCGCGACGCCACGAGTCCGCGAGCTCCCGAAGCTCGGCTGGCAGGGCGGCGGCGGGGCCAGCAAGAAACAATTCGAACGGCGTCTTGCCGCCCTCGACAAGCCGGTAATCGAAGAGAAACCAGTCGTCGTAGGCGTCCCAATCGGGGTGATCGTCCGGCAGTTGGCCGATCGGGATGAGTGGGCCGAAAAACTGTTGCCAAGCAATCGCCCGCGCCGACTGAAAGCGGCCCTCCTCGTCGTCGACGCCGTATTCGTAAAGCGCCTCGCGCAGCGCATCGGCTGCTGCTAGACGGCGGCGCAGGTGATCAGTGGTCATGGACGAATGATCGGCGCCCAGCGGCTGTCCGGCAAGCGGTGTCCCCGTAGCGACGGTAGGGGACGGCCGCGCAGCGCGAGCGCCCAGACGAGATTGTGATCGATCGTGAAGGCTGCGCTCCGGAGTCGGCGCTGAGCGCAGCCTGTCTCTCGATCCCGCCGATGGTCACCGTATCGCCTCTCCGCTCGGCAGCTCGCGCGTCCCGGGCGTCTGTGGGGACTGCTAGCTGCTTCTCGTCGGTCCAGACTTTTCCCGATTGCATTGGCTACCGCGCTGCATGACGATGTCGTCCGGAAATCCCCGCGACGGTCGAGCGCTGGCGTCCCAAAGGAATGCGTGGACTCATCCGCGTGCAACACGGCGGGCTTGGGCAGCGCCGAGAAGAGCCGCGCGATTGACGTCTGCCCACCCCTGCACGATCTCGGGGAGCTGTTGCATCTGGGCCGTCAAGAAATAGAGGCTGCGGGTAGGCACGCTCGCCCCCAACTCAACCAGCAGCGGCCGCAACGTCGTGTCGGGCGCCAAGGCATGCGCGGGTGAGCCGCCGGTCATGACCGGAATGGCGACGACATTGGCGAGGCCGTTGGTGTCATACCGATCGAGGAAGGCTTTCAGCAGCCCGGTGTAGGCGGCTTTGTAGGTGGGCGTCGCGATGATGACGAAATCGCTCTGGGCAACGGTCTCGTTCAGGGCAGCAACGGTCTGATTCGTGGAGTCGAAGAGCATCTCAGCGACGTCGATCAGGTCGATGACCGTGCGCGTCGTTTCGCCAACAATCGCGGCGACGGCGTCGGCCACCGCCTCGGCGATTTGTCGGGTTCGGGATCTGGGATTGGGGTTACCGACTACGACCGTGATGTTCACCGCATCCTCTGGACGTTTTGCACGGTGTCGCTGCTCACGTTGCGGTGCGCGAGAGGCCGAGCGCCTGCGCGATGTCGTCGGCGGCGGTGCGCAGGCGCGGCAGCGCGACCACCGCGGCGTCCGGCGTCCAGCGCGAGGAAGGGCCAACCAACTCGAGGACGGCGATCGCGGCGGCCGGTCCCATCACCGGGACGGCTAGCGAGGTGAACTCTGGCAGGTCATCGACGGGGCCAGCCACATACCCGGATGAACGGAGCGCGTCGGCAATGTGGCGCAGCGCTTGGGCACGCTCAGGTCCGTCGGTTTCGGCGAGACGTTCCAAGAATGCCTCGCGGCTCAGCTCGGGGAGAAAGGCGAGGATCAGCTTGCCGGCCGCGCCGGCATCGAGCCGCTGCGTTCGCGGGAAGCTGAGCGTTACGTGCGTCGCCGCACGGCCCGGGATCTGAGCGACACAGTGCTGCTCGTGCCCGACGTAGGTCGTCAGCAATACGGTCTCGCCAAGATCGTCGCGAAGCTGCTGCATCACTGGCATGGCGGCGGCGACGAGGGTTTGCCGCCAGTCGAAACGCTCGAACAGCTGCCACATCCGAAAGGAGAGGACATAGCGCCCCGAGAGCCTGTCGCGGACAAGCACACCGAGCTCGATCAGCTCGTGGAGCAGGCGGTAGGCGGTCGATTGGGCGAGGCCGGATCGCCGTGCGAGCTCGAACGTCGAGATGTCTGGTGGCGCCCCGGCCAACCCTTCGAGTAAGGCGAGGTAGCGGCGGAACGCGCCACGCTCGCCCCGCGGTCGGCGGGGCGGCGTCGAGATGGCAGGGCTCATTGGCCGGATTGTACTGCCTCGACCAGCGTTGACTTCCGACTCCGGGATTGGTAGGATCCCAGTATTGGGAAATACTAATTCATGTTTGACTTGTCGATCCGCAGGCGATGGCCGGCAGGTGACGATCGCGGGAGAGGACGATGCCCGTTCAGTTCGTCGGGGCGCTCTCGGGAACGATGAAGCAGGTGGCGGACCCGGGCTTGCCCCGCGACCCTGTCGGCTACGCGCGTCAGGTGGCGCAGATCTACGAGGCTGCTGGCTACGATCTGCTCCTTCTCGGGTGGACGTCCACCGGCGGCGACAGCCTCAGCACCGCGTTCTTCGCGTCCACGGTGACCGAACGGCTGCGCTTTCTGATTGCGCACCGCACCGGATTTATCGCCCCGACCGTTGCGGCCCGGATGTTGGCGATGCTCGACCACTACCTCAACGGCCGGCTTCTGCTCCATGCCATCTCGGGTGGAAGCGATGTGGAACAGCGGCGCGATGGTGACTGGCTAGACCATGACGCTCGGTATCGGCGGAGCGCCGAATTTCTGACGATCGTCCGTCGGATGTGGACGTCCCCCGAGCCGTTCGACTTTACCGGCGAGTTCTACCGCGTGGCAGGAGCGTTCGCCACCATCAAGCCGCTGCAGCAGCCCCACATTCCCGTCTCGTTTGGCGGCGGTTCGCCGGCTGCGCTCGCCGTCGGGTCCGAGCATGCCGACATCTATGTGCTCACCGGTGAGCCGCTGGACAGCATCCGGGAGCGCATCGCTCGCATTCGGGCGCTGGCCGCGCCCTTCGGCCGGTCGCCGGAGTTTGGGCTGACGATCCGGGCGACGATCGCGCCAACCGAGCGCCAAGCTTGGGAACGGGCATTTGCCATCGCCGAGCGGCTTGGCGCATTGGGCGGTGCCCTGCGCAAGGAGTCAGAGAGCAGCACCGCGCAACGCGCTGCCGAAATCATCGATGCCCGTGAAATTTACGACAAGCGGTTCTGGACCGGGATTGGCCGTGCGGCTGGCCCGGCCACGCGATTAGGTGAAACGGCGACCCTCGTCGGCACGCCGGACCAAGTGGCGGAGTCACTGCTCGATTACTACGACGCCGGGATTCGCTTGTTCTTCCTCTACGGCCTTGACCTCGCTCGGGACCCGGCGGAGCTGGGACGGGAGCTCTTCCCGCTCGTCCGCGAGGCAGTCCGCCGGCGGGACCAACTGATGGTCTAGGAGAAAGGAGGGCGTAATGCCTCTGATCCAGATCGGCTTCTTGCCGACCCGTCCGCTGCCCGACGGCTGGATGGCGAGCAGCGGGACGATCGACCCGGCGTTCGTCCGTCCCTACGCTCGGGCGCACGACGAGGCCGGCTACGACTATGTCCTGATTGGCTGGAGCGCCACCGGGCCGGACGGGTTCACCACCGCGGCCTTCGCCTCCTGCGTCACCGAGCGGCTGCGATTCATGATCGCCCACCGCACGGGCTTCGTCGCGCCGACGGTGCTGGCCCGCAAGCTGGCGACCCTCGACCACTATTCTGCAGGACGCGCGGCCATCCACATCATTACCGGCGGCAACGATCTGGACCAGCAGCGCGATGGCGACTGGGTGGACCACGACACCCGCTACGCCCGGACGGACGAGTTTCTCCACCTGATGCGCCGCGAATGGCTCGCTCCTGAGCCATTCGACTTCGAGGGGAAGTTTTATCGGGTGACGCGAGCGTTCTCCGACGTCAAGCCGGTGCAACAACCGCACCCAACGATCTTCTTTGGCGGCAATTCGCCGCCGGCAGTGGCGACCGGGGCCAAGCACGCCGATATCTACATGCTCGGCTCTGAGCCGCTCGCGATAATCGCGGAGCGGGCCGCCGCCATCCGCCAAGCGGCCGCGCCCCACGGGCGCACACCGCGTCTCGGCATTTCGACGCGCGCCATCCTCGGCAAGACAGAGGACGAGGCGTGGGAGCGCGCCTTTGCCATCCGCGACCGTGCCGCTCGCTTCTCGCACCTCCAGACGGTGCGCCAAGAATGGGGACAAACCGACGGCGCTCGCCGTGCGCTTGAGATGGCGCAGCAGCAGCCACGGTACGATAAGCGGCTTTGGACTGGCCTCGCGCCGGCGGTCGCCGGTGCTGGACCGGTGGCCGTCTTCGTCGGCACACCCGAGCAGGTCGCCGAAGCGTTGCTGGACTACTACGACTTGGGCGTCAGCGCCTTCTTAGTGCGGGGGTTCGATCTCGACCGGGAGATCGAGGAGGTGGGGCGAGAGATGTTCCCGATCCTCCGCGCCGAAATTGAGCGGCGTGACCGTGCCGCAGCGAAGCGGAATGGAAACGAAGGCGCTGGCTGAATCGCGCTGGCCGTGTCGTAACCGGAGCCGCCCGCGTGACGGTGGCCTGCTCACTCCCTCTGCAGCCGGCCTCTGGCGGCGAGGCCGACCCCGGTCATTCCTGCGTCGCCGCCTCCTCGTTCCTCGTCGACACCCTGCGAATCTTCGACGCTCGGCGTCACGTTCAGCCATCGGGTGCCGAGGATCGATGGCTCTTGTCCGACGATAGCAGCTGGCGCTTCACGGTGCGGAAGCCGTTGCGGTGGCCGGCTGGCGAGAACAGCATGGCCGAGCACGTGGACGTCACCGTGAACATCCGTGTCGCCAGCGCCGTCTCAATCTCCATCCTGCCGCATCGCACCGTACGTGCGTCAAGCAGCGCGGGACGACCTCCGTCCTCGGGTCGGGCATGCCGAGGAGTTGGCCACGCCTACCTCCACCGGGCACGGAGCGATTCACCGGGGCATTCGCAGCTCGAACAGCTCTTCGTTGGGGCCGCGCACGAGGGCGATCCGGCGCTGGCCCATCGAGCCGAGGTCGACGTCGCTCGGCCCAGCGACGATCGCTCCCCCGGCGGCGCTCAGTTGCCGCAGCGCCGCCTCCAGATCGCCGACGTCGTGGCTGAACAGCGAGACACCGAGGTGACCGGGGCGCATTCGTCCGGTCAGCCGCCGCCGCGATGCCTCAAAGAAGTGAACGAGGAGGTACTTGCCGCTCGGTTCGCCTTCCTCCTGATAGACGAGGAAGTGGATTCGCGTGCCGTGCGGCACGCCGGTCAGGTCGTCGACAAAGTCGCGCAGATCGTCGGGCACTTCGGCGTCGGTCCCGGCGACCAAGCCGAGCCCCTCGCCATAAAAGCGCCGGCTCGCCGTCAGGTCCCCGGCGACGACTGAGGTCGTGGCCACTTCACTGTAGCTGCCGCACGTCGGCCCAGTCGTCCGCATCCCTGATGCTGGGTGGCGATGACCGATCATGATGAGAAACGGCACGCCATCTGGTCCGGTCAGGACGACCTCTTCGGATTCGACGTCGCCGATTTGGTGGCGGATGGGTCGTGAGCGCGGCGGGTAGCCGGCCGCCTCGATTTCGGCCACCGCCTCGGCGATCGGCTTGTGGACGTAGAAGTCGATCGCCTTTGGGCCGATATCCGTCGGCGAATCCGGGCCGCCCGTGGCGTCGAGCCGCACCGCCTCCGTCGCCGGCGGATCGTAGTGGGCGAGCGTCAGGCGGCCGGTCGGGTAGCCGCCGCACGACAATTCGACGAGGCGGACCGTCGTTCCTGCCGCCAGTCCCCAAGCGAGCGCCAGATCGGCGCCGGCCACTACGTCGTGCTCGACGCGCAGCCCGATGACATCGCGGAAGAGCCGCAACGCCTCGTCGATGTCACGAACGCCCACGGTAACCGACCGCATCGCTCCCAGATTCATCGTTCGGCTCCCTCCCTGCAGACGCGATGATACTCGCTCATCGGCTTCCGCATGAGCGCCGCCTTTCGGTCGACAAGACTGTACGGGGAAGTGCGCAAGGCGATACAGTTCGATCGACCGTCCCCTCTCGCTGGAGGAGCCGGGGGTGTTTCCGTGACGACGATCGCCCGTCCTGCGCCTGCGACGCGGATCGCGCCGACGCCGTTCGACCTCGCCGAGATCGAGCGGGTGCGCGTGAACCGGAGCGCCGTCGAGCGGCGCGCTGCGAGCTTGCCAGGGCGCCGCACCGTCAAGAACGAGTGGCAGGCGGCGTGGCTGCTGCGCGCCATCACCTGTCTCGACCTGACAACTCTCGCCGGCGACGACACCCCGGGCACGGTCCGTCGCCTGTGCGCCAAGGCGCGCCAGCCAGTGCGCCACGACCTCCTCGCTGCGCTCGGCGTTGGCGGGCTGGGAATCCGCGTCGCCGCGGTCTGCGTCTATCCGAATCTCGTGCCGATCGCCGTCGAGGCGCTGGCGGGGAGCGCAGTGTCGGTCGCCGCGGTCGCTGCTGGCTTCCCCGCTGGGCAGACGAGCCTGCGCACCAAGGTCGACGAAGTGCTCGACGCCGTCGCGCATGGCGCCGGCGAGATCGATATCGTCATCTCTCGCGCTCACGTCCTGACCGGGAAGTGGCGAGCGCTCTATGACGAAGTGTGCGAGTTGAAGCAGGCTGCGGGCGACGCGCGGTTGAAGGTGATTCTGGCGGCGGGCGAACTCGGGACGCTGACGAACGTTGCCCGGGCGAGTGTCACGGTGCTCCAAGCAGGGGCGGACTTCCTCAAAACATCGACCGGTAAGGAGCAGGTCAACGCGACATTGCCCATTGGTCTGGTGATGGTTCGGGCGATCCGTGAGCATTTCGAGCGAACGGGGCAGCGCGTCGGCTTCAAAGCGGCGGGCGGAATCCGCACCGCCAAGGCGGCGCTTGACTGGCTTATTCTGATGAAGGAGGAATTGGGCGACGCTTGGCTGACCGCCGAGCGCTTTCGCATCGGCGCGAGCGGGCTGCTCAGCGACATCGAGCGTCAACTGAGCCACTCCGTCACTGGCCGCTACTCGGCCGCCCACTCCCATCCGATGGTATAGCGATGCCGACCGTTGCCGATCTCTTCGCCCAGTTGTCCTACGGCCCGGCTCCCGAGTCGGCTGCGCCCGCGCTCGACTGGATCGCCGCCCACAACGGCCGCTTTGGCCACTTCATCGATGGCGCTTGGACCGCGCCGGCACAGCTGGTTCCGGTCGTCAACCCGGCGACTGCCCGGCCGCTCGCCGAGGTGTCGCTGGGCGGCGAGGCCGAGATCGACGCTGCCGTGCGTGCCGCCCGCCGGGCTCTCCCGGGGTGGCAGGCGCTCACCGACCACGCTCGCGCTCGTTTCCTCTACGCGCTCGCCCGCGGGGTGCAGCGCCATTCGCGCCTTTTCGCCGTGCTCGAGTCGCTCAACAACGGGAAGCCGATACGTGAAAGCCGCGATGTCGATATTCCGCTGGTCGCTCGCCATTTTGCTTACCATGCCGGCTGGGCGCAGCTCCTCGAGCGCGAGTTTCGCGATTGGCGGCCGGTCGGCGTGGTGGGGCAGATCATCCCGTGGAACTTCCCGCTTCTGATGCTCGCCTGGAAGGTTGCGCCGGCGCTGGCAGCCGGCTGCACCGTGGTCCTCAAGCCGGCGGAGTTCACGCCGCTCAGCGCGCTCCTCTTTGCCGAGATCGCCGGTCGCGCTGGGCTGCCGCCGGGGGTCTTGAACGTGGTGACCGGGGACGGCAGCACCGGCAGCTTGCTTGTCCGCCATCCCGAGGTCGCCAAGATCGCCTTCACTGGCTCGACCGAGGTCGGCCGGCAGATCCGCGAAGCGACGGCGGGCAGCGGGAAGAGGCTGTCCCTCGAACTTGGCGGCAAATCGCCCTTCATCGTCTTCGCAGACGCCGATCTCGATGGGGTCGTCGAGGGGATTGTCGACGCGATCTGGTTCAACCAAGGCCAGGTCTGCTGCGCTGGCTCGCGGCTGCTCGTTCAGGAGAGTATCGCCGAGCGGCTGGAAGCGAAGATCCGAGCGCGCATGGAGACGCTGCGCATCGGCGATCCACTCGACAAGGCGATTGACATCGGCGCAATCGTCTCGCCCGTCCAGCTCGAAAAGATCCGGGCGCTGTGCGAACGCGGAGTCCAAGAAGGGGCGACGTGCTGGCAGCCAAGCTGGGCCGTGCCGACCGAGGGCTATTGGTTCCCGCCGACGTTGTTCACCAATGTTGCGCCGGCGGCGACGATCGCCCAAGTCGAAATCTTTGGCCCGGTGCTGGTGCTGCTTCCCTTCCGGACACCCGACGAGGCAGTGGCGCTCGCCAATAACACGCCGTATGGTCTGGCGGCGAGTATCTGGACCGAGGATGTCAGCACCGCGCTCGATCTGGCCAGCCGCGTCAAGGCCGGCACGGTGTGGATCAATTGCACGAACCAGTTCGACGCCGCGAGCGGCTTCGGGGGCTATCGCGAGAGCGGCTTTGGCCGCGAAGGCGGTCGCGAAGGAATGTTCGAGTATCTGCGTCCCCGCTGGGAGGACGAGCCGCCTCCTGCTCCCCTCGGCGCCGCCGGGCGGGGCGCCCGACGCGCTAGCGCGCCGACGTTGCCGCCGATCGATCGGACGCCGAAGCTCTTCGTCGGCGGCAGGCAAGTGCGGCCAGACTCAGGCTACAGCCGACCGGTCTTCGGCCCTGATGGGACGCTGATCGGGGAAGTCGGCGACGGCAACCGCAAAGACATCCGAAATGCCGTCGAGGCGGCGCACGCCGCTGCCGGTTGGGGGAGCGCCACACCCTCCAACCGGTCACAGGTCGTCTCCTACGTTGCCGAGAACCTCGCAACGCGGGCGGACGAGTTCAGCGCACGGATTGTCCAGCAAACGGGCGTGAGCGCCGCCGAGGCGCGCCGCGAGGTGGAGCTGGCAATTGAGCGGCTGTTTCGCGCGGCCGCGTGGGCAGATAAGTATGGCGGCGCTGTCCAAGCAACGCCCCTCCGCGGGCTGGTTGTCGCCGTTCACGAACCGGTCGGCGTCATCGGCATCGTCTGTCCCGTCGAGCGGCCGCTCTTGGCGCTCGTCTCGCTGATCGCGCCGGCGATCGCCTTGGGCAACCGCGTGGTCGTCGTCCCGTCCGAGCGTCACCCGCTGTCGGCGACCGACCTCTACCAAGTGATCGAGACGTCCGACGTGCCGGCCGGCGTCGTCAACATCGTCACCGGCTCGACGGATGCTTTGGCTGCGGTCCTTGCCGCTCACGACGACGTCGAAAGCGTGTGGTACCACGCCGCCGGCGATCGTGCGAGCGTCGAACGGCTCGCCGCCGGCAACCTCAAGCGGCTGTGGGTCGTCACACGCCCGCGCGACTGGATAGCCCACGGCGAAGGCGAAGAGTTCCTGCGCGAGGCTGTCCAGGTCAAGAACATTTGGGTCCCCGCCGGCGCCTAGCCCGCCCCAGGCTTCGCGAACCGCTGGCCGAGTGCGGATTTCCTGTAATCGGGGTCGCGTCATCGACTGCGGCGGGGGAAGATCTGCTCGCAGTCAGGCGGTGAGGCGGCTCCGGTGGGCAAGCAAGCCGGGAAAGAGCGCTGCCACTACCCCAATGGCGAGGGTCGCGACGAAGGTGGCGATCGGGATTGCGACGGCGGCGCTTGTTGTGCCCGCTAACCAGCCGAGCGCAAGCACCCCGATCGGCTGGACCCCGATCGCAACGGTGAGCGCCCCGAGCGCCTTGGCGCGCCCTTCGAGTCCTGCCGCTTCGATGATGAGTGAACTCTGAAAGGTGCCGAAGAACGACATCAGCAGCCCGGACGTCAAGAGGAGAAGCAGCGCCAGCGGAAAGACATTCGCCAGCGAGAAGGCGAAGAGACCGAGCGCTGCACCGAACGAGCCGGCGGCGAAGAGCAACCCGCCGCGCCGCGGTGAGAGGACGAAGAGGATGACGTTGCCGATGAGTGATCCACCGCCCCACGCACTCACTAACAGCCCGAGCTCGGCAGGTCCGACGTGCAGGATTTCCTTGGCGACGAGCGGGAGGAACTGAATGAGCGGCAGGGCGAGCCCGTTCATGGCGATCGAGATCGCCAGCACCCCGCCGACCACTGGCCGGCTGATCACGGCGCGATAGCCGGTTTCGCTGCCCCGTGCTCCGAGTGGCGCGGCGGCCGCGGGCGGTTGGCGAAGCGCGACGATGAGCGGCAGCGCGACAAGAAAGGCGGCAGCGGCCAGCAGATAGGCGCCTGCGGGACCGGCGATTGGGATGATCGCGCCGGCAACCGCCGAGAACACAAAGTTCGACCCGACGAAGACGAAGTTGTCGAGCGCTAACGCGTTGGTCAACGTCGCCCGGCCGGCCGTCGTCTCCGCGATCAACGAGCGCTGTGAGGGAAACGAGAGAGCCCAGAGCGAATTGGTGGCGAGCGTCGTCGCGACGAGCTGCCAGGGCTGGATAGCATCGCGCGCCGCGGCGACGACGAGCCACGTCGAGATGACGGCGCCCGTGGCGAGTGCGCCGATGAGGACCGAGCGGCGCGGCAAGCGCCCCGCCAGTATCCCGCCGGCGATGCCAAGCAGGAGGAGCGGCAATGTCCGGCTCGCGCCGATGACGGCGAGGAAGACGGGTGAATCGGTGAGCGCAAGGGCGAGCCAGCCGGTCGTGACGCTGTCGACCCAGCGCGCGACATACCAGCAGGCGCTCGTCAGCCAGAGCAGGCGAAAGTCGCGAATGCGCAGAACGGCAAGGAGGCGGCTGGCGGCCCCGGAGGGTATGGCGATGGACACGGTCTGGACAGGGTAGCGTATCTATCAGCCCTTCGGAGCGCTCCCGACAGGACGCTGTTTCGGCGGCGTCCTAGGTCAGCTGGCCTTACCCGAATCGGGGGAATCCTCACGCTCTATTGCGGCGAACTCCCGATCCGGCCCAGTTCTGCCGAAACGTACCATGACTGGGCGATCACCGTGGACGACTGGGCCGGCTTGCCGCGGCCCGACCGGGAGCGGAGAGGAATGGATCTCACCGACAGCGTCATCCTGATTACCGGGGGAACGGGCTCGTTCGGCAACCAGTTCGTCGAGACGGTGCTACGGCGATGGCGTCCCCGCAAGCTGATCGTGCTGAGCCGCGACGAATTGAAGCAGCACGAGATGCGCCAGCGCTTCGATGATCCCTGCCTACGCTTCTTCCTCGGCGATATCCGCGACCGCGACCGGCTGTATCGCGCCTTTCAAGGCGTTGACTACGTGGTCCATGCTGCGGCGCTAAAGCAAGTGCCAGCGGCCGAATACAACCCCTTCGAGGTGGTCAAGACCAATATCCTCGGTGGACAGAACATTGTCGATGCCGCCATCGACAGCGGCGTCAAGCGCGTAATCGCGCTCAGCACCGACAAAGCGGTGAACCCGGTCAACCTGTATGGCGCCACCAAGCTGTGTATGGAGAAACTGCTCATTCAGGGCAATTCCTACGCCGGCTCGGACGGCACCAAGTTCTCGGTTGTGCGCTATGGCAATGTGGCCGGCAGCCGGGGCAGCGTCATCCCGATCTTCTGGCAGCAACGGCTGACCGGGAAGGTGACGGTTACCGATCCGCGGATGACCCGGTTTTGGCTCACGCTCGAGCGCGGCGTCGACTTCGTCCTGCGAAGCCTTGACCTGATGCGCGGCGGCGAAGTGTTCGTCCCGAAGCTTCCCACAATGGGAATCATGGATCTCGTCGAGGCAATCGCCCCGGATTGCGAGATTGAGGTTACCGGTATCCGGCCCGGCGAGAAACTCCACGAAGTGATGATCTCGGCGGACGATGCCCGCCTGACCCGTGAGCTCGACGACATGTTCGTCATCGAACCAGCTCACGCATGGTGGACGACCGAACGCGCTTGGCAGGGCGGCCGGCCGTTGCCCGACGGCTTTGTCTACTCCAGCGAGACGAACCCGTGGAAGCTCACACCAGCCGAGTTGCGTGAGATGCTCGAGCGGTTGGGGCTGCCCAAGGTTGTCGAACGCCGAGAGCGGGCGTTGCGGACGGTGGCCTAGCCGCGGTTCGCGACGGGCGGTCCAGCCGCGCACGCTCGGTTCGCCGAAACGGACGTGGGAGGCGCGTCGCGCCAATCCGCGGAGCGTGAGCCAGAGACACGGATTGAGGTGCAAGGATGCAGACGGCGACAGAGCCGCTTGCGCTCTCCGGCGGCCGGCCGGTGCGCGAGCGCCCCCTGCCCTACGGCCGGCACACGATCGACGAGGACGATATCCGCGCCGTCGTCGCGGTCCTTCGCTCCGACTGGCTCACGACTGGTCCGGCAGTCACCGACTTTGAAGACGCTGTCGCGGCCCGTCTCGGCGTCCGCTTCGCCATTGCCTTTTCGTCGGGCACGGCCGCTCTCCACGCTGCCGCTTTCGCCGCCGGGCTCGGACCGGGCGACGAGGCGATCACGACGCCGCTCACGTTCTCGGCAACGGCAAACTGCCTGCTCTACCAAGGCGCGACGCCGCGCTTCGCCGATATTCGCCCCTCGGACCTGACGATCGACCCAGATCGCGTTGCCGCCGCGATCACACCGCGAACGCGGGCGATCCTGCCGGTGGATTACGCGGGCCATCCGGCCGACCTCGACGCGCTGCGGGCGCTTGCGGACCGCCACCACCTCGTCCTTATCGAAGATGCCGCCCATGCGCTCGGCGCGACGTCTCGGGGGCGCCCGGTCGGCAGCCTCGCCGACATCACGATTTTCAGTTTCCATCCAGTCAAGCACGTCGCGGCCGGCGAAGGTGGGATGGCCGTCACCAACGACCCGACGCTCGCAAGCCGGCTGCGGCGCTTTCGCACTCACGGCATCGTCTACGGGGTCGACGAGCGCGAACCGTGGCGCTACGACCTTGTCGAGCTTGGCTTCAACTACCGGATCTCGGATTTGAACTGCGCCCTCGGCCTCAGCCAGCTCGCGAAGCTCGACAGCAGCCTTGCTCGCCGCCGGGCAATCGCCGCTGCCTACCATGAGGCGTTTGCCTCGCTTCCGTGGCTCACGCTCCCTCGCGAGCGCCCGGGCATGGCGAGCGCGTGGCACCTGTACGCTCTCCGGCTGAATCTGGAGACCCTGCGCGTTGATCGCGCCGAGATCTTCCGCGCTCTTCGGGCCGAGGGGATCGGCGTCCAGGTCCACTATTTGCCGGTTCACTTGCTGCGCCTCTATCGCCATCGGTTTGGCTACCGCGCAGGGGCGTTTCCTCTTGCCGAGGCTGCCTACGAGCGGCTGCTCTCGCTGCCCATCTTCCCGGGAATGTCCGACGACGACGTGGCCGATGTCATCACCGCTGTCACCAAGGTGCTGAGGGCGTATGGCCGGTGACGCCTCGCGTCTTCTCCCGCGTGTCGCGGTGCTCGGCTGCGGTTCGATCGGCAAGCGCCACCTCGCTAACCTGCGGGCGCTTGGGGTCCGGGCAATCGCGGCCTACGACCCGGCGCCCGATCGGCGGGCCGAGGTGGCGTCCTGTTTCGGCGCCGAGGCGGTCCCGACACTCGAGGAGATATGGCGTTGGGGGCCGACGGTCGTCTTCGTCACCGCCCCGACCAGCCAGCATCTCGAGTTAGCGCTGGAGGCGGCGGAACGCGGCTGCCACCTCTTTATTGAGAAACCGCTTGCTGACCGGCTGGCCGGGGTCGATCGGTTGGCGGCGCTGGTGCGCGAGAAGGGGTTGGTGTCGCTGGTCGGCTGCAACCTGCGGTTTCAACCGGGGTTGCAGGCGATCAAGCGCTGGCTCGAGGCCGGGGCGATTGGCCACGTCACTGCAGCGCGCCTCGAGTTCGGTCAGTACTTGCCGGAATGGCGGCCGTCGTCGGACTATCGCGAAAGCTACAGCGCTCGCCGGGCGCTTGGCGGCGGCATCATCCTCGATGCCATCCACGAAATCGACTATGCCCGCTGGCTGCTTGGCGATCCTACCCACGTCGCCTGCTTTGCGGGCACGCTCAGCCGCCTTGAAATCGACACCGAGGACACCGCCGCCATCCTGCTTCGAACACCGAGCACGATCGTCGAGATCCATCTCGATTACGTCCAGCGAGTTTACAGCCGAACCTGCCAGATCATCGGCGACGAGGGGACGATCCGGTGGGACTACACCTCCGGCGAAGCGCGGTGCTACGACGCTCGCACTGGCAGGTGCGACATTGTCGCAACCCCGTCCTCGTGGACGCCGAACGAGATGTATGTGGCGGAACTGCGCCATTTCTTTGACTGCCTCGCTGGCCGAGCGATGCCGGCACTCGATGTCGCCGGCGGCTGGCGCGTGCTGGAAATCGCCCTAGCGGCAAAGGAGGCGGCCGCCGCAGGCCGCGTTGTCGCGCTCGGAGACGCCCATGATTCGTGAACGCCCTCGCCTCGCGCCTTCGCGGAGCCTCGAACGCTCGACCGCGCTCAAGGCGCATGCAATCCGGCGCATTCCGACGCTTGCCCAAACCTTTAGCAAGGCGCCGACTCAGTTCGTGCAGGGTGTGGCGCCGGTTTATCTCGAACGGGGCGCGGGCAGCCATGTCTGGGACGTCGACGGCAACGAATATATCGACTATCCGATGGCGCTCGGTCCGGTCATCCTCGGCCACAATGAGCCGGCGGTTACCGAGGCAGCAATCGCCCAGCTCCAGCGCGGCATCGCCTTTTCGCTCCCCCATCCGCTCGAGGTCGAACTGAGCGATCTTTTGTGCGAGCTGATTCCGTGTGCGGAGATGGTTCGCTTCGGCAAGAATGGCTCGGATGTCACCTCCGGAGCGGTGCGCGCTGCCCGCGCTCTCACCGGGCGCGACCTCATCGCCTGCTGCGGGTATCACGGTTGGCAAGATTGGTTCATCGGGACAACGACGCGCAGCCGGGGCGTCCCCCAAGCGGTGCGCGATCTGACCAAACCCTTCGTCTACAACGATCTCGGCTCGCTCGAGCGAATCTTCGCCGAGTATCCGGGCCAAGTCGCCGCCGTCATCATGGAGCCGGTCGGTGTTGTTGCGCCGGCGCCCGGCTTCCTTGAGGGGGTGCGCGACCTCGCTCACCAGCATGGTGCGCTCCTCATCTTTGACGAGGTCGTTACCGGCTTTCGGCTGGATTTGGGCGGCGCCCAGCGCCTCTTCGGCGTGACCCCAGACCTCGCCTGCTTTGGCAAGGCGATGGGCAATGGCTTTCCGATCGCCGCCGTCGTTGGCAGCCGCGCCGTGATGCCGATCTTCGACGAGATCTTCTTCTCGTTTACCTTTGGCGGGGATGCGCTGTCGCTCGCAGCGGCTATCGCCACGATCCGCTTCATGCAGGAGGAGCCGGTCATCGCCCACCTTTGGGCGCACGGCGCAACGCTGAAGGACGGTTACAACCGGATTGCTGCCGAGCTGGGGCTGACGCGCTACACCGAGTGCGTCGGGTTGCCGCCGCGGACGGTAATCACCTTCCGCGACGAGCAGGGCAACGAATCCCTAATCTACAAGACGCTCGTACAGCAAGAGTGCCTCAAGCGGGGCATTCTGTTCTCTGGCAGTCAGAACCTCTGTTACCGTCACAGCGACGACGACATCGCGATCACGCTCGAGGTGTACCGGACGGCGCTGACGATCCTCGCCGAGGCGATCGCCGCTGGCGATGCGCTCGACCGGCTGGAGGGTCCAGTGGTCGAGCCGGTCTTTCGGAGGGCGTGAGATGCCGGCCCAACGGCTGCTGATCCGCGCTGATGCTGGCGAGCGTATCGGCACTGGCCATGTCATGCGCGGGATTGCTCTTGCCCAGGCGTGGCAGGAGACCGGGGGCGAGGCGGTCTTCGCGCTGGCGGAGGGCGGCGCGGCGATCGAGGCGCGCCTCCGGGCGGAAGGCTTCCCCGTCATTCGGATCGCCGCCCCGCCAGGGAGCGCCGCCGACGCCGCGGCAACGCTGCGGATCGCGGCGAACTGGGTTGTTCTCGACGGCTACCACTTCTCGGCAGCCTACGCTGCGGCGATCCACGCCGAGCGCCGCCTGCTGGTCGTCGACGATTGGGGTCATGCTGGCCGCGCCGAGGCCGACCTGATCCTCAATGGGAATGCCTATGCCACGCCGGACCTCTATCCGGATGCCACGGCGCGGCTCCTGCTCGGCACGCGCTATGTGCCGCTGCGCCGTGAGTTCCAGCAGGCAATCGCCCCGCGCGCCACGCCAGCCGTCGGGCGGGCGATCCTCGTAACCCTCGGTGGCGCCGACCCGGAGAACCACACTGTTCTGGTGATCGATGCCCTGAAGCGCCTCACACTCCCCTTTGAGGCGCGTGTCCTGATTGGCGCAAGCAACCCGCACGGTGAGGCCGTGCGCGCGGCGGCGGCGAACGACTCCCGGATCACCGTGCTTGAGCGGGTGCGCGACATGCCCGCGCTGATGAATTGGGCGGACGTGGCGATCGCCGGGGCAGGAACCACCACCTGGGAACTGTGTGCGCTCGGCGTGCCCGCGCTGCTTGCCGTGCTCGCCGACAACCAAGCGCCGGTCGCCGAAGCGGTTGCGGCGCGCGGCGCGGCGCTCGCGCTCGGCCGGCTCGACGAGCAATTGCCCGAGCGGATCGCTCGCCGGATCGAGGTGGTGCTGCGGTCGGTGGAGCTCCGGCTGCTCCTCGCCCAGGGCGGCCGTGCCCTCGTCGACGGGCGCGGTGCGGCGCGCGTTGTCCGCGAGATGCATGCCGTGGATCTTCGCCTTCGCCCGGCGGAGGCCGGCGATTGCGCGCTTGTTTACCGAATCAATGCCAATCCGGCGGTGCGCCGGTGGTCGTTCTCGAGCGGGGCAATCGCATGGGAGGATCATTGCCGCTGGTTCGCCGACAAGCTTGCCGACCCTCGTTGCTTGCTGTTCGTCGCCGAGGCCGGTGGCGAGGCGGTGGGCGTGTTGCGCTACGACCTCGTGGGTGACGAGGCGACGGTGAGCATCGCGATCGACCCGGCGTGGCAGGGGCGCGGCTACGGGACGGCGATGTTGCGCGCGGGCAGCGTCGCCCTGGCAGGTCGCGCCGGTCTCGTTCGCGCGGTCATCAAGCCCGACAACGCCGCCTCGATCCGTGCCTTTGCGAGCGCTGGCTACCGCCCGGAAACGGACACCACCGTGAACGGCGAACGCGCCCTGCTGATGATCCAGAGACTCGACCCCGTTGGGGCCGCTTGTGGAGCGAGGTCATGAATCCCGTCCAGATTGGCCGGCGGCTGGTGGGACCGGGACACCCGGTCTACGTGGTCGCGGAGCTCTCCGCCAACCATCAGGGAAGCCTCGAGCGGGCCGCGGCGATCGTCCGCGCTGCAGCCCGCGCCGGGGCGGATGCCATCAAGCTCCAAACCTACACCCCCGACACGTTGACGATAGCCTGCGACCGGCCGGAATTCCGGATTGGCGGCACCCTCTGGGACGGACGGACGCTCTACGACCTGTACCACGAGGCCTTCACACCGTGGGAGTGGCACGCCGAGCTCCAAGCCATTGCTCTTGCCGAGGGTCTGGACTTTTTTTCCTCGCCGTTTGACTCCTCCGCTGTCGATTTGCTCGAAGCGCTCGACGTCCCGGCCTACAAGATCGCCTCCTTCGAGCTCGTCGACCTGCCGCTCATCCGCCGCGCCGCGCGCGTCGGCAAGCCGCTCGTCATGTCGACCGGCATGGCAACGCTCGAGGAGATCGACGACGCCGTTGCCGCAGCCCGCGGTGGGGGTGCGGCCGGCATCGTCTTGCTGCACTGCAACAGCGGCTATCCGGCTGCGCCGAGCGAGATGCATCTCCGGACCATTCCATTTTTGGCGGATCGCTATGGTGTGCCGGTCGGCCTCTCCGACCACACGCGAACCCCGACGGCCGCCCTAGCCGCGGTGGCGCTCGGCGCCTGCGTGATCGAGAAGCATCTCACGCTGTCACGGGCGGATGGGGGCCCCGATGCTGCTTTCTCGTTGGAGCCGGACGAACTGGCGGCGCTCGTCGAGGCGGTCCGCGAGACGGAAGCCGCGCTGGGCAGCGTCCGCGTCGGGCCAACCGAGCGCGAACGTGCCAGCCGGGCGCTGCGCCGCTCGCTCTTTGTCGTGGAAGATGTCGCACCGGGCGAGGTGCTGACCGACCGGCAGGTCCGCTCCATCCGTCCCGGCCACGGGTTGCCGCCCAAGCATCTCGACGAGGTGCTCGGCCGCCGCGCGGCGACGGCTATTCCGCGCGGCACACCGCTCCGCTGGGACCTCTTGGAGGACCGGCCTCAAGTTCCTAGCCCAATCGGACGATACGAGGCCTAGAGATCGATCCGCTGATGCCAGCTTCGCAGCGGCGAGAGGGTGAGAACAATGACGATGCTTGAGATTGCGACCTTTTCTCCTCATGTCGAGCGGGCGCTGGATGAGGAGGCGGCCCGCCCCTTCTTAGAGAATGGCAACCGCTTCCTCCGTGGCGAGCGGATCTATCTCCGGCCCCTCGAACTGACCGACGCCACCGCGGAATACGTCCGCTGGCTGAACGACGCGGACGTGACTCGCTACCTCGACACTGGCAAATACCCGGCAACACGAGAGACGGTGCGCGAGTATATTCGCTCGTTTCAAGGAAGCCGGACGAACCTTGCGTTTGCGATCGTCGATCGCGCCACCGGCCGCCACATCGGGAACGTCACACTCAATCATATCGATCCCATCCACCGGACGGCCGATACCGGAATCATGATTGGATCCAAGCAGTTTTGGGGCCGCGGCATCGCGTACGAGGCGTGGTCGCTGCTGCTTGGCTACGCCTTCGATCGGCTCAACCTCCGGAAGATCATTGCCGGCGCGGTGCGGGATAACGTGGCGAGCATCCGTACGCTCCAGAAGCTCGGTTTTGTGATCGAAGGCACGTTTCGTGAAGAGAAGTGGGTCGAGGGCCGCTATGTCGATACCGTCCGCCTCGGTCTCTTTCGCGAAGCGTTCCGGCCAAAGTAGGGCGATCCAGCGTCTCCGGCTCGCCACGGCCGCGGTGGAAGCGAGCCGAGCGGTTCCGCTGGCGGCATGGCTAGCCTCATTTCGGGTTGCAAGCGTGCCGTGAGCGGATCGGGGCTGCCAGCACCGTCCGCCGTCGCCTCGCTGCCTTGCCGACTGGGAGCCTCCACTCTCGCACGGTCGCCGTGGGCGGCGAACCGCACCGAGCGCATGGTTGCCCCGCCTTGCCGCCTCGACGTATCGTGATGGGCGCGAGGACTGAGTGACCGATCTGGTGCGTCCCGAGCAGCGTGGCGACGAGGAGGCGATTCGCGCCATCCTCCTCGCCGCCTTTCCGACCGCTGCCGAAGCCGACTTGGTCGACCTCCTGCGCGCTGGAGGAGCGGCGACCGTCTCCCTCGTGGCGCTGCGCGATGGCGCGATTGTCGGTCACATTCTCTTCTCTCCAGCTTGGATTGAAGGCATTGACTGGCGGATGGATGCGGTTGGGCTGGGACCGATGGCGGTGGCGCCATCGAGGCAGCGCCAAGGGATCGGCAGTGGGCTGGTGGAGGCGGGTCTCGCTGCCTGCCGATCGCTCGGCCATCCAGTTGCCGGCGTGCTCGGGTATCCGGCGTTCTATTCCCGCTTTGGCTTTCAGCCGGCGACCCGCTTCGGCGTTCGCTGTGAATTTCCCGCGCCTGCTGAGGCGTTTCTGCTGCGAGAGCTCCGCCCGCGAGCGCTCGCCGGGGCACACGGCGTCTTCCACTATCGTCCGGAATTCGCGCAGGTGTGAAGGTAGTTACGTCGCCTTCCTCAGCCGTTCGACGAACTGGCGTGCTTGAAGGTCCCATTCGCGGCTCGTGATCTCGACGATCGTCCCGGTCGCCGCGCCACGTGCTGAGATCGCCACGCTGCCGCCACCCCCTTCGAAGACGACCGAGCGCTCGTCGGCAGAGGCCTCGGTCAGGCCATACTCGCCGGAGAAGAACTCGCGCGCCAATTGGAGCACCGTCGGGGGGATGGCGCGGGTAGTTGTTTCGAGGCGAATCATGGCTCCCTCTTTGGTTGCAGTGATCGCCAGACGTCGGCGACGTACTGCAGCGAGCGCTCGATCCGATACGTCACGCCGGAATGGCCGCCGTCGTATTCCTCGTGCACGTGAGGGACTCCCGCTTCGCGAAGCCGGCGGGCGAGGAGGCGCGCTCCGTAGTGCAGGTTGTATTCGTCTCGGTTGCCGCAGTCGAGGTAGAGCAGCGAGAGCGAGCGCAGGGCATCGGCGTGGCGATGCACGAGCCGGACTGGGTCGTGACGCAGCCAGCGCAGCCAGACATCCTCGCGCAGCGTGCCAGTCTCCTCGTCCCACGGAAGATCGACGCCGGCCGGGGCGCTTGGGTTTGGCGAATAGGCCGCCGCCATCGCGATCAGATTGAGCCCTGCTACCGCGTCGCTGCGCACGGGGTCCTGCGCCCAGAACCATTCGACGAACTGCGCCGGACCGCCTTGGCGAGCGATCACGTGCTGGTGCTTGGCGATGTCGGGCAGATAGCAAAACTCAAAATAGGCGTCGCCGCTGTGCGAGATGACGAGGCCGAATGTCTCCGGCCGCTGCATCCCCATCAGCAGTGCGCCGTAGCCCCCGCTCGAATGGCCGGCAATCGCTCGCCCCTCGCGCGTGGCGACCGTCGCGAACTGGCGATCGACCCAGCTCACGAGGTCGACCGCGATGGCATCTTGATAGCGTCCCGTCGTCGGCGAATCGAGGTATTGGCTACCGCCATAGCGGGTGAAGCCGTCGGCTGCCACCAAGAGTGCCGGCGGGATCGCGCCCCTGTCGATCAGCCGATCGAACCGCTCGAAGAGGTTTGGCTCGAAGCCGCTGACATTGGTGCGCGAGAGCGCCGTGCCGGAATAGCCGGCGAGCCAATAGACGACGGGGTAGCGACGCGCCGGATCGTAGTTGGGGGGAAGGTAGACCGGGATGATCCGTTCGACTGGGTCGCCGAGCCAGTTGCCTGCCAGCGACGGGTGCGCCACCCGCTCGATCCGCAGGACACCGCGCACGCATGCCTCCTTGGCGGCTGTTTTCGCCGCAAGGGTACCAGGCAGGGGGGTGCCCCCGTCGCTCGCGCCCCGAATGCGCGGTGTGAAACGATCCGCCGGGGTGCAACGTGTTGCTGATGCGAGCCATCGAGCCGGCTCGCGGGGAGGAAGGCGGTATGCCCGTGGTTGCCGAACCGACCATTCGGTCGGTCATCTTGGAACGAACCGCCGAGACGTCGCGGATCGCCCACCTGCTGCGGCGGACGGCATTCGGTGTCAGCCCAGCCGAGCTTGCTCGCTACGTCGCGCTCGGTTTTGAGGGCGCTGTCGATGCCCTCTTGGACTTTGATTCCGTGCCCGACATGCCCGATCCGGCGGCGGACATTCCAAACTTCGACCCAGAACGAATCGCCAGCATGCAGCAGCGCTGGGTCTATCGCTTGGTTGGCTCGCCGAAGCCACTTCAAGAGCGGATGACGCTCTTTTGGCATAGCCACTTCGCCACAGCCTTTTCCAAGGTGAACAACCCCAGCTGGATGTGGAACCAAAACGAGCTCTTCCGCCGCCATGCGCTCGGCAACTTCCGAACACTCGTCCACGAGGTCGCCAAAGACCCGGCGATGATGCGCTGGCTGGATACCGTCACCTCGAAGAAAGGCCGCCCCAACGAGAACTTTGCCCGAGAGTTGTTCGAGCTGTTCACGATGGGCATTGGCAACTACACCGAAGACGATATCAAAGAGGCGGCGCGCGCGTTCACCGGCTGGGAGATTCGCAACAACGCTTTCTTCTTCAACCGGGCGCAGCACGACACGGGCCAGAAAACGATCTTTGGTCAGACTGGCGCGTTTACCGGTGAGCAAGTGGTAGATCTCGCCGTTTCGCATCCCGCCACTGCTCGCTTCATCGCGACCAAGTTGTACATGCACTTCGTCGACGATCACCCCAGCCGCCAGACGATCGAGCGGCTTGCAGGCATCTTCGTTCAGAGCAATTACGAGTTGAAGCCGCTCGTGCGGGCGATCCTGCTCTCGCCGGAGTTCTCGAGCGAGGCAGCCTACCACGCCAAGATTAAGAGCCCGGTCGATTTCGTCATCGGATCGGTGAAGACGCTCGGCATTCCTGCCTACCCGCAGCTCGCCGCCGTGCTTGCCTCGCTCGGTCAAGCGCTCTTCAATCCGCCGACGGTGAAGGGCTGGCCGGAGGGAATCGAGTGGATCAGCGCGTCCTCGCTGCTCGCTCGTCAGAACTTCGCCAACCAGCTTGCCACCGGGCGCAACGGCTCCCGCCAGCCTTGGATCTCGCCGAGTGAGGAGTTGGCGGCGCTTGGGATCACGGACGACGAAGACGTCGTCGATTTCTACCTCAACGTGCTGATCGACGGCGACGCTACGCCGTCGATGCGCAGCGCCCTCCTGTCCTACCTCGCGAGCGGCGAGCGCACGCCCGGCCGGCGTGGGCGGGATGGCAAGGTGCGCGGGTTAATTCACCTCATCATGGCCTCGCCGGTCTACCAGTTCAACTGACGGCGCGGAAGAAGGAGCAGCACCATGGCGTACACCCGCCGCGATTTCATGAAGATGGGCGCGCTCTTCGTCTCGATTGGCGTGACCGCGCCGGCCTTCATTACCCGCACGGCCGAGGCGGCGACCGGCACGCTGCCGCGCATCCTGATCGTCGTCCAGCTCTCTGGCGGCAACGACGGGCTGAACACTGTCGTGCCCTATAGCGACCCGAAGTATCGTGAGCTGCGGCCCACCCTTGCCCTCAGCGAGGACGAGATTCTGCTGCTCGACGACCGGCTGGCGTTCCACGCTTCGATGGCGCGGCTGCACGAGCGCTACGCCCGCGGACAGGTCGCCATCATCGAGGGCGTCGGCTACCCCAACCCGAATCGCTCGCATTTCCGGTCAATGGAGATCTGGCACACCGCGATCCCGGAGAAGTTCGAGCCTTCGGGCTGGATCGGGCGCTATCTCGATGCCAACTGCTGCGGCACGGCGCCAGTGACCGGCGTCGAGGTCTCGAATGCGGCCATCAACATTGGCAACACCCTACCGCTTTCATTTTGGACCTCGCACGTCCTCGTACCGGCGATCGGCACGGTGAATGCCTTCCAGTTTCAGACGGACGGCGAGTACCCCGATGACCGGCAGAACCAACTGACCGCAATTCGGGAGATTTATGCACGCTCCTCCAGCCCCCGCGAGTACGATGAATTCGTCCGCACCGTCGGGCGCGGTGCGCTCGAGACGAGCGAACGCATCCAGCAACTTGCGCGGACCTACTCGCCGCGCGTGACCTACCCCAACGATCAGTTCTCGCAAAACCTGAAACTGATCGCTCAGTTGATGCAGGCCGATCTCGGAACGCGCATCTACTATGTGGCACTCGGCGGGTTTGACACCCATTCGCAGCAAGCGCGTACCCATGCGACGCTGCTGAAGACCTTCAGCGAAGGGGTGGATGCCTTCTTGGCCGACCTCGAGGCCCAAGGGAAGGCCGACGATGTGCTGATCCTCTCCTTTTCGGAGTTCGGTCGGCGGGCGCGACAAAACGGCAGCAACGGCACCGACCACGGCACCGCCGCGCCAATGTTTGCCATTGGCCACCAGGTGCGTGGCGGCATCCACGGCAACGCGCCCGATCTCGTCAATTTGGTCGAGGGAGACCTGAAGTACGAGATCGACTTCCGTTCGGTCTACTCCACGGTGCTGGAGGGCTGGCTTGGCGCGAAGCCGGAGCCGGTGCTTGGCAGGCGCTTCGATTCCGTCCCATTCCTCAAGGTGTAGGCGCTAGGGTCCGGTGGCGGCGTCGGGGGGCAGCGGCACGAGGTAGGCAGCGGGAATCCAGCCGATATTGCCGTCGGGGTCGCGGACGTTGACGAACCGAATGCCTTCGCCGACGGCGTCCGGCCCGACCTGTTCCATGATCGCGCCTTCGGCCCACGCCCGGATGTGATCGCTCAAGATGGGCGTGCGCCGGATGTACACGCCAATCCCGCCGGTGTTCGCAACCTGAAACCGGATCGGCTCGACGGGCGGCTCGTCGGCCGTTGCCGGCCGCTGGATCGGTGCGGCTGGCGCCGGGCGAGGAGAGAGGCTCAACGTCGTCACCAACCAACAGCTCGCCAGGATGACACTCACGAGGGTGCTGGCAAGCAGCACGAATCGGCGCAGCGACGAAAGCAGCCATGATTGCCACGGCGACAGAGAGGGAGTCATTCGCCGCTTCCTACTGCGTGCGGGGCAGCCGACCCCGCGCGGCCGACCAGAGAAGCCTGCGCGAGCTGTTCACTCGATCGAACCGCCTTGGCGTTGCGACGATGCGGACGCCATCTCTCGCATCCTACCAAGGAAACAAGCAAGCGTCAAGCTAGGCCGTGGCTTCGACCAGAGTCTCGTCGCTGGGTCGGCCCTTGGCATGCTTGCGCCGGCCGTTCGACAGGTCGATTCCTTCGAGGTAGGCGCGGAATTCCGGCCCAATGTCGGGGCGCCGGAGCGCCATCTCGACGGAGGCTTTCAAAAAGCCGAGCGGGGTTCCGGTGTCGTAGCGAGCGCCCTCGAACTGAAAGGCGTAAATGGCCTGGCGCTCGAGGAGGATCTTGAGCGCGTCGGTGATCTGGATCTCTCCCAGCTTGCCAGGCCGGGTCGATCGGATGGCGTCGAAGATCTCGGGCGTCAGGATATAGCGGCCGACAATCGCGAGGTTGGACGGCGCTTCGGCGGGGTCTGGCTTTTCGATCAGGTTGCGCACTTGTGACACGCGTTCGTCGACGGCGTGTCCCTCGATAACGCCGTACTTCTGCACCTCGCTGCGCGGCACCTCTTCCACGGCCAGCACCGAACAGCGATAGCGGTTGTACACCTCCATCATTTGAGCCATTGCCGGTGTTGGGGCGTCGATGACGTCGTCTGGGAAGCAGAGGGCGAATGGCTCGTTGCCGACGATGTCCTCAGTCGTCTGGACAGCGTGGCCGACGCCAAGCTGCTCCTTTTGGCGCACATAGTAGATACGTGCGAGGTCGCTGATGCCGCGCACGAGAGTGAGCAGTCGGGTGTCGCCCTTCTTTTCGAGGGCGGCTTCCAACTCGAACGAGCGATCGAAATGGTCTTCGATTGCGCGCTTTCCGAGCGCAGTGACGATGACGATCTGCTCGATGCCCGAGGCGACGAGCTCTTCGACAACGTACTGAATAATTGGCTTGTCGACTAAGGGGAGCATCTCTTTGGGCTGCGCCTTCGTCGCCGGCAGGAACCGCGTTCCCCACCCTGCCGCTAGCACCACCGCCTTGCGAAGCCTCATGACACACCCTCTCCGGATGCCACCGCGTTGAGCGGGAGCTCCTTGCGTTCTTTGGTAACGTTCGCCAACCGCTTGCGCCGCTGCCGATAGAGCTGGACCGCCATCGAGTAGATGACGCCGACGATCGGGACGCCAAAGATCGCGCCCCAAACCCCGGCCTCTTTCGTCCCGAGCAGCACCGCGAGGAAGATGAGCAACGGATGCATGCCAACGGTGTCGGACATGACCTTGGGCGAGATGACATTGAGAACAAGCTGCTGCAGCAACATCAACCCGGCAAAGACGAGGAGCACGCGCAGCGGATCGCCCGTCAGCGCCGCGAGGATAACTGGCGGCACCATCGCGACCACCGATCCGATGAAGGGAATGACCATCATTGCGCCGGCGAAGAGCGACACGACCAGCACGAAAGGCAGCCCGGCGAGCGCCATCACGATGCCGGTTCCGATGGCATAGACCACCGTCTGGATGAGCAGCCCGCGCATGAACCCACCGAACGTTTTATCGATTGCGTTCAGCAAGTAGCGCGCCTCATCTTCCCATCGGCTCGGCAACACGTCGATGAACAACCGGGAAAATCGTTCGCCGTCGATCATGAAGTAGAGCGACAGGATGATGACGATAACCGTGTTGAAGATAAAGGCAGCGACCCCTTGGGCAATACCGAGTGCATTTTGTGCCAGGCCCGCCCCAAGCTGCTCAGCACGCTGAATCAGTGCACTCTCTGTGAGAAGGGTGCTGAGGCGGATGTCGATGCCGCGATCGCGCAACAATCCTTGGAGAAGATCGACGTAGCGCGGCCATTCATTCACCCACCCGGGGATTGAACGACCGAGCTGCACTGTCTGGGTAGCCAACGGAGGAACGACCACCAAGCCAATGATGATCAACGTCAAGAGCAAAATGATGTAGACCAGCATGATCGAGAGCGGCCGGGGAATGCGCTGCTTGACCAAGAAGTCGGCGACCGGGTTCAGGGTGTAGGCGACCAGCCACGCCATGAAGAAGGTGAGGATGATGTCGCTAAACCGGAGAAACACCTGCCAGAGCATGCCGCCGAGATAAATCCCAGCGATGAACACCAGCATGATGATGAGCACCTGCAGCCAGCGGTTGCGCTCTAGCAACGTGTCACCTCAACGTGCACGGTCGGATCCTTCACGGGCATGCCGGGCTCTGTCGCTCAATGGTAGCGGAAGCATGGCCAAACCGCTCTCACATCAGGCGCCGGGTGGTGGCTCAAATCGCCGGCGCAACTGTTCCCAGGCCGCTTGGATCTCGCGGACGGCTGGCTCGCTGGGCGGGCGCCCGGCGTAGCGCGCGGTGTTGTAGCCGGTGGTGATCGTCTTGGCCAGCGACGCGCCCTCTCCCAGCCGCGGCGCAATCACCTCGAGATATTCGAGCGGCGTCTGCTCCGGCCGGCGCGGCGCCCCCGCGGCCGATCCAGCGCGCAGGAATGCTCGGTAGACAGCACGGATCGAGCGAGCTTCCTCAGTGATGGGTGGTTCGACCCGGCGCGCCATCGCTGGCGGCGCCGGCCGCAGCCGGCCGGCGAGGCGCCCTAGCCACGCTCGGATCGCAGCGAAGAACTCGCGCCACGACCAGACGCTGTCGCGCTCTTCCGTCCGATCGTCTTCCTTGCGTCGCACGCGCTTGCGATAGGACCGCCAGACGATCGCTGCCACAATGGCCAGAATGCTCAGCAGGATCAGCCATTCGGCAAGCATGATGACGTCGATCTCCAGCACGTTGCGCAACCGCTCTTCCATCTCCTCGGGAGGCGGTTGCTCGACGTTCTGAAAGATGTCGGCCAGATTGAAGCGGCTCATGAACCGGCTAAACAGAATGAGGATTCGTTCGAACAGCAAGGCGATCGGCAACAAGATGGCGATCAAGATCGGATCGAGGATGCGCAGGTAGGGCACGAGCGGCGCGAGCACGCGGCCGAGTCCGCCAAGCGGACCGGGGATGATGGCGATGACGGTCAGCCCGGTGACGATCACCAGCCCGATCGTGCCGGCCATCGTCAACAGCCAGCGTGGCGCAGCACCGCGCGTGCGCCCGCCGCGTGCTTGGAGCACTCGCAGCCGCGCGATCGCCAGCGTTGTCAACCCAGTGCTGAAAAACAGCAACGACGCTCCGGGAAGATCGGCGATGACGGTCGCCACGTCCGTCACGTTTGTCGCAAGAGGCGCGACGATAGCGAGAAGCACAAGGGCGATCGCACCGGTACGGAAGCGCTCTTCCGCTTCGAGAGTGTCAATTGGACGATCGCCGATGCTCTGCCCACGCCACCACGTGACGGCCGCCATCACGATCGCGGTAATGGCGGGCGGCCACGCGAACAGCGGATCGCGAACGAAGGGCCCGAGCGTTGCCGGCCACGCTGGACCAAAGGCGATCGTGACGACCGCTAGCGCTGCAGCCGCTCCGGCGCCGATCGTGGTCCAGCGCAGCCGGCGCAGCGGCCACACTGCCCGGGATGCCCAGCGCATGAGCAGCGCTGCCGCGAAGGCCGTCAGCAACAGCAGGCCAAACGGTAGCAACGGCTCCTCGGCTGGGCCATGGGCGATGAGCCGAAACCAAAGTGACAACCACGTCACTTCGCCGACCACCAGCAGTGCTGGCAGCAGCAGGTCGGGAACGGGACGCAGGATCACGCGGGCGAATCGCCGGCGAGCAGCGAGCGGATCAAGGTGCGAAGCCGCTGGAATTGAAACGGCTTGGGGAGAATGGCGTCGATCTGGGCGGACGCCGGGCTGTCACGGTCGATCTCGGCTCCCCAACCGGTCGCCAGCACGACGCGCGTCGACGGATCGCGCCGCTTCGCTGCCTCGGCAATCGCCCAGCCGCTGATCGACGGCATGCCGAGGTCGGTCACGACCACGTCGAAGCGTTCGCGCTCGATCGCGGCAATCGCCTCTTGGGGCGACGTGAACGAGGCGACGGCATGGCCGTCACGCGTCAGCATCCGCGCCATCATGGCCGCAATGCCCGGCTCGTCATCGAGGACAAGGACGTGGCCGATCCGACCGCTCGGTGGCGGCGCGACGGTCGGCTGCGGCAACGACGGGCCGAACGGCAGGTGGATGGTGATCGTGGTACCGCGGCCTGGTTCGCTTTCGACCTCGATTTCGCCGCCGTAGCGCTTGACGACGGCGTAGACCATCGGCAGTCCGAGGCCGCTGCCGCGCTCGCCCTTGGTGGTGAAATAGGGCTCGAAGATCCGACGCCGCACGGCTTCGGACATTCCAATGCCGGTATCTTGGACTTGAATGGCGACGGCATCGCCGTGGCGCGTCGCTGAGAGCACGATTCGGCCCCCTTCCGGCAGTGCATCGACGGCGTTGAAGATCAAGTTCGTCAGCGCGTCGCGCAGCTCGCTGGCATCGGCTGCGACCGGCGGGACCGCCTCGGTGCGCACTTCGAGCGCGATCCGGATGCCACGCCGTTGGGCGTCGTTCAACCAGCGCGGCCGGGTGAGCGAGGCGACTTCGCGGAGGAGCTCGGGGATATCTACCGCGCTCAACTCGGCATTCGGCCGTTCGCGCGAGAACTCTTGCAAGCGGCGGATGGTGCTCGCCGCATCGAGCGCAGCTTGGCGAATGGCAAGGATCGACTCTTCGAGGTCGGCAAGCCGCGGCTGGCCATCGCGCAGCTCGTCGTAGGCGATCTCGCTCCGTCCGAGAATCAGGGCGAGCGCATTGTTGAAGTCGTGCGCGATCCCTGCCGCCATCTGGCCCAGCGCTCGTAACGTTTCGTTTCGCACCCGGATCTCGTCCGATTCCTGCTGCGCCGTTACGTCGCGCTGCACCGAGAGCGTGCCGACCGTCGCTCCATCGCCGTCGCGGATCGGCGTGCTCCGGATGGAAACCCAGCCCGTCTGCTCGCCACATTCAAAGCGATAGGCGCTGCCCGACGGCAAGGGATCGGCGGTCGGCCTTCCTGATTCGTCGAAATAGCGCACCGGCAGCTCGTCGACCGGCTTGCCGGCGATGTCGCGGAACTGCACGCCGTACAGCCGTTCGTAGGCGGGGTTGGCATCGACCACACGCCGATCGGCATCGAGGATGAGCACCGCGTCGCTCATCTGCTCGCGGACCGCCCGGCCTTCCCAGCGAATTCCCCCAGCGCGTGCCTCGGCCCGCGCGAGGTCACGCTCGGCGCGTGCCGCTCGCACGGCGAGCCGTATGGCCTCGCTCAGGGCGGCGTCCGCGAGGTCGGGGCGGATGGCGATGACATCGGGTTGCCCCGCGCCGCCTTCCGAACAGATCCAGACGACGGCCGGAGGCCGGCTTGGCTGGGCGCGCCGAAGGCGCTCCACCTCGGCGAGGGCGTCGCGAGCGGCGACAATGACATCCACCGGTCGGCTGCCCGCTTCGGCGACAACAACCTCGCCGGCGCAGCCAAGCGCGGTCTCGAACCGGGCACGGCGGCTGGCATCCGAATCGAGCAGCAGGACCGGACCGTGGGTGCGCTCCACTGGCGGGCGCTCCATTCACTCGCGGCGTTGTTGTGAGTCACCCTCATTATAGGGATAGGGCGCGGCCGGCGCCGTTTTGGGGTCTGGTATCCTTGGCTCGTGGAGCTTCGATCCTTTCTCGACACCCCGGCGGCCGACGTGATCGCCGATCTAGCCGATCTAGGCGAGCCGCCCTATCGTCTGAAGCAGCTTCGACGCTGGATTTTTCAGGAAGGCGTCCTCGATTTCGCCGCGATGTCTGACCTGCCTCGCCGGCTGCGTGACCACCTCGCAGCTCGCTACCGCCTCATCCCGATCGATCTTGTCCGAACCGTCGAGTCCAGCGACGGCTGGACACGGAAGTTCCTTTTCGATCTGCGTTCGAGTGCGGCGCGCCTGCCGCGGGTCGCCGCGCCGGCACAGGCCAGCGTCGAGACGGTGCTGATGCGCTACGACCCGACCGACAGCGCCCGTGGTCGCATCACGGCCTGTGTCTCGAGCCAAGCGGGCTGCGCGGTCGGCTGCACCTTCTGCGCTACGGGACAAGCCGGATTCTTCCGGAACCTGACAGCCGGTGAGATCGTCGGGCAGGTGCTCGCTCTGAACGCGCTTCTCCGTTCCAGCGGCGAGCGGGTGACGAACGTCGTCGTGATGGGGCAGGGCGAGCCGCTGCTCAACCTTGAGCCGGTTTGGAGCGCGATCGAGCAGCTCAATGACCCGGCGGGGTTGGCGATCGGCGCCCGCCACATCACCCTTTCTACGGTTGGCATCGTGCCGGGGATCGACGCGATCGCCGAGCGGATGCCGCCGGTTCGGCTCGCCGTTTCGCTCCATGCGCCGAACGATGCGCTCCGCGACCGGCTGGTGCCGATCAATCGCCGCTATCCGCTGGCGGAGCTGCTGGCCGCCTGCCGCCGTTTTGTCGAGAAGACCGGTCGGCGGATCACGTTCGAGTACGCGCTGCTCGGCAACACGAACGACGACCCGGCGCTTGCGCGTGAGCTGGTGCGCCGCATCGCTGGCCTGCCCTGTCACGTGAACCTGATTCCGGTCAACCCGACGCCCGGCGGGCCGTTCGAGCGACCGACTCCAGCGCGGGTAGCGGAGTTTCAGCGCATCCTGCGAGCGGCGCGCCTGCCGACGACGGTCCGCGTCGAGCGAGGGATCGACATCTTCGCCGGCTGCGGACAACTTCGTGCCGACGAGGCGCGCCGCCGCGCCACTGTCGGCTACCTGCCGGGAGGGACGGGTACGCCGGCGACCGCCATCGTGACGTGATAGACGCTGCTGCGTGCCGTGATGTAGAGGTCGCGCCAGTCCGTGCCGCCCCAGGCGAGGTTGGATGGCTGCTCGGGCAGCCGCATCCGGCCGAGAAAACGGCCGTCGGGCTGGAACATCCAGATGCCGCCGGCGCCGGTGCAATACACCACACCGTCGCGATCGACCTTCATCCCGTCGGCAACGCCTGACTCCGTGCCCGCCACCGAGGCGAACACGTGCCCCTCGTCCAGCGTTCCATCCGGGCGGACGCCAAACACCCGGATATGCTGACGCCGGCTGTCATTCACATAGAGCAGCCGCTCATCCGGGCTGAAGGCGAGGCCGTTCGGCACGATGAAGTCGTCGACGAGCAGTGTCAGCGTGCCGTCCGGGCGGGCGCAGTAGACCCCGCTGAACGGGACCTCTTGCCATCCTGAGTCGGCGAGACCCGGCAGGAGCGGATCGGTGAAATAGATCGCGCCGTCCGAGCGGGCAACAACGTCGTTCGGCGAATTGAGCCGCTTGCCCTGATAGCGCTCGGCAACGGGGACAATCGCACCGTCGGGCTCGGTGCGCGAGACGCGCCGGTTGCCCGTTTCACAGGCGATCAGCCGGCCGGCAGGATCGAGCGTCAGGCCGTTCGCGCCAACCGCGGGACTGGCGAGCGGTGGCGCGTCCAACGGGTACCCGCTCGGGTAGCGAAAGGTGGTGATCTCGGGACCCTCCGGCAGGCGGCGGTAGCGGACAATCCGGTTCCGGATGACGTCGCTAAAGAGCAGCGAGTTCTCGTGCCAGACGGGGCCCTCGGTGAAGCCGAACCCGGTCGCGATCTGGCGGATCTCGGCGTTGTCGGCGAAGCGGGTGTAGACGGCTTGTTCGGCCGCCTCGAGCCAGTCGGGCATGACCCGCATCGTAGCAGACGTGCCGCCTGCCGGCCGCTCGTGCGAGATGATGTGCGGGGCGCACGCTGCGCTCCGACCTCGGCCACACGCCCGTCCGGCGCCGCAGCGGCGCGGCTACCGCGGAACGTGCTCCTGAAGCGACGCCGGACCGGCTGACTTGACCGCGGCCGAGAAAACCGTTTATGCTTCAACTATCTTCCGGGCGAGGTGGACCACGGCGACGGTTCCGGCCAGTATCGCGGCGTGGCTGCGGCTGCTGCGCGTGGTGAAGCGGATCCAGCGTCTCGAGAGCGCCTCTCTTGATCGCTGGGGCCTCACTCTGCCCCAGTTCGACGTCTTGGCCCAGCTCGCGGCGCGGGACGGCGTGAGCCAGCAGACGCTTGCCGACCGGCTGCTGGTGACGAAGGGGAATGTCTGCGGTGTCCTCGACCGCCTCGAGGCGCGCGGGCTGGTGGCACGCCGGCCCGACCCCAACGACCGGCGGGCGAACCTCGTCGTCCTCACACCAGCTGGCCGCCGGTTGGCGCGCCGTGTTGTGCCCGAGCACGAAGCCCTCATCGTCCGGCTGCTCGGCGGCCTCGCGGGCGATGACCAGCGTGAGCTGTTGCGTCTCGCCCGGACGCTCGATCGATCGCTGCGCGCCGACCCGTGTGATTCCGGCTGCGTGGCAGCCCCCTTCCTCCCGAGAGCGCGGACGGCGAGTGAGGAGCCGAGCAACCAGCCTCGTGACTGAGCGAGAGAGGGGCGAACCATGTCCCGCGTCTTGAGCGGCATTCACCATGTCACCGCGATTTGCGGCGATCCGCAGCGCACGATCGATTTCTATGCTGGGCTGCTGGGGCTGCGCTTCGTCAAGAAGACCGTCAACTTCGACGATCCCGGCGCCTATCACCTCTATTTTGGAGACGCCGCGGGCGGCCCCGGCTCGATCGTCACGTTTTTTGCGTGGCCGGGGGCGCCGCGCGGCCGGATGGGCGTCGGCCAATTGACCGCGCTCGCGCTCGCCGCACCCCACGGTTCGCTCGGCTTCTGGAAGCGCCGCCTCGAGTCCGAGGGGGTTCCCGTACAGGGCGAGGAGGAACGGTTTGGCGAGCGGCTGATCCGTCTGGTCGATCCGGACGGTCTGCCCATCGAGATCGTCGCGAGCGACCCGGTCGAGCGCCACCCCGCCTGGCCGGTCGGTAATATCCCAGAGGATGTCGCGATCCGGCTCGTTCACGGCGTGACGGCGACGATCGGCACGCTTGCTGCCTCGGCGTCGATGTATGAGAGCGAACTTGGCTTCCGCGAACTGGGCAGCGATGGCCGGCGGCGGCGCTTCGAGACCGGTCACGGCGGCGCAGGCGCGCTGCTCGACGTGGTCGACGGCGCGGGGGACAGCCGTGGCCGCATCGCCGTCGGCCAGATCCACCACGTCGCGTGGCGGACGCCGACCGACGAAGAAGAGATCGCGTGGCGCGATCAGCTCCTCGCCAGCGGCCGCTTTGTCACGCCGGTGATGGACCGCCAGTACTTCCGCTCGATTTACTTCCACGAGCCGGGCGGGGTGCTCTTCGAAATCGCGACCGATCCCCCGGGCTTCGCTCGCGATGAGCCGCTCGAGAGCTTGGGGACGCGGCTGATGCTGCCGCCTTGGCTCGAGCCCTACCGCGGCCGGATCGAGGAGGCGCTGCCCCCGGTGCACCTGCCGGCGATCGTCCGAGCCGCCCGATGAACGTCCGCGGTGTCGGGCCGCACGCGGGGCAGCCGGTGCGCCTCGCCGGCGCCCCGCTGGACCGGGCAGTCGCCGCCGTGATTCTCCTTCACGGCCGCGGCGCGAACGCTGCCAGCATTCTGCCGCTGGCCCGCGAGCTCGCCGCGCCGGGCGTCGCCTTTCTTGCCCCAGAAGCGGCGGGGCAGACGTGGTATCCCTTCAGTTTCCTGGCTCCCCTCGATCAGAACGAACCATGGCTATCGTCGGCGCTGGCGCTGGTCGGTGACCTCGTGACTCAGGTCGAAGCGGCCGGTGTGCTGGCGGAGCGAATCGTGATCGGTGGCTTTTCGCAGGGCGCATGCCTCGCCGCGGACTGGGTGATCCGGACGCCGCGCCGCTACGGTGGGCTGATTGCCTTCAGCGGCGGCGCAATCGGACCGCTTGGGACCCAGTGGAACGACACTGGCGACCTAGCGGGCATGCCCGCCTTTCTCGGGTGCAGCACGAACGACCCGCATGTGCCCGAGGAACGCGTCCGGGAAACCGCGGCCCACCTCGAACGCCTCGGCGCGGTGGTCGACTGCCGGATCTATCCCGGCCTCGGCCACACGATCAACCGGGACGAGCTGGAGGCTGCCCGCGCCATCGTCGTGGCGGCTGCCGGAGGGCCGCGGTGACCACCATTCGAATCGAGGAACTTGCCCCGCCCGATGCCTACCGGCTGCTCGTTTCGCTTGTCATCCCCCGACCAATCGCCTGGGTCTTGTCGATCGGTGCGGACGGGACGCGCAATCTGGCTCCTTTCTCGTTCTTCAACGTCGCCGGCGGGCCGCCGCCGACGGTGCTGATCTCGATCGGCATGCGGCGCGGCGTTGAGAAGGACACGTTGCGCAACGCGCGCGAGACTAGTGAGATTGTGGTCCACCTTGTCGATGAATCCCTCGCGACGGTGGCGAATTACACCTCTGGCGAGTGGGACTACGCGATCGACGAGATCGAGGCGGCGGGCCTGGCGGTCGTGCCGTCGGACGTTGTCCGGCCGCCCCGCCTGCGCGATGCAGCGGCGGCAATGGAATGTCGCGTGACACAAATTGTTCCGGTCAAGGATACTTCCTACACGTTGGTCCTCGGCCGTGTCGTGCGGCTGCACCTGCGTGCTGGATTGCTTGGGTCGGACGGGCTTGTCGATCCGCGGGCGCTGCGGCCGGTTGCTCGGCTAGGGCGTGACGATTGGGCGACGCTGGGAGAAATCTTTCCTCTCGCCCGCCCTTCCGGTTACGCTCGATAAGATTCTTTTCTCTCCTTAGGAGGCAGCTTGTTCATGCGCACCTTGGCTCTCGTGTCAACGTTGTTCCTGGCCGCCGCCTGCGCCCCGTCCGCCGCGCCGACGGCGACTGGCCAGCAGCCGAGCAATCCGACAACCGCCCTGGCCGCGACCCCGACGGCGGTCCGCGCCGCTGCCAGCCCCACCACCGCCGCTGGCCAGCCGGCTGCCGACGTGCGGTATGTCATTGCCCCCGGTTCGAGCGAGGCGCGCTTCCGCGTCACCGAACAGCTCGCCGGCCGCAACCTGCCGAACGACGCCGTCGGCGTGACCAAAGAGGTGTCTGGCACGGTCGTCCTGCGCGGCACTCAGGTCGTGGCCGAGCAGTCGCGCATAACTGTCGACCTTCGGACGCTGCGCACCGACCAAACGCAACGCGACAACTTTATTCAGCGTAACACCCTCGAAACCGGGCGCTTCCCAACCGCGACCTTCGCTCTGAAGGAGATCCGCGGGCTGTCCACGCCGCTGCCGACCTCGGGTGAGCACACCTTCCAGCTCGTTGGTGACCTGACGATCCATGGGGTCACCGTGCCAGCGACGTGGGAGACGACGGCGACCTTCACGCCCCAAGAGGTGCGCGGCCAAGCCAAGAGCGCGTGGAAGTTCGGCGACTTTGGCATGACACCGCCGCGAGCGCCGATTGTGCTGTCGGTCGAGGACAACGTTCGGCTCGAAATCGACTTTGTCGCGACGCGCTCCGGCACGTAGCACCCTCTTGCCGGGCGGGCTCCGCGCCGATAGGGTGATCACCATCATTTTCGGCGCGGAGAGGTGATGAATCCGTCGAATGTCATCTATAGCGGCTTTCTGCTGGTCGCAGTGACCGGTGCGCTGATTCACCTCATCGTGTCGCGGCACACCTTGTCGCTTCACCGGGTTGCCGAGATTCTGCTGGTTTGGACGTTCGTGCCGCTGGTCGGCGTCCCCGGCTTGTTCTCGGGGATGTATCACGTTTTTGATCCACAACAGGCGGCCGCCGCGATCGGGTGGCAGGTTAGCCCTTTTCAGCGCGAAGTGGGATTTGGCGACCTCGGGATTGGTATTCTCGGCATCCTGTGCGCCCGGCTGCGCGGGCTCTTTTGGTGGGCGACCGGAATTTGGTCGGTAGTCTTCCTCGGTGGCGCGGCGATCGGTCACATCATCGAGCAGCGAACGACCGGGAATTTCGCGCCTGGCAATGCGGGCGTCATTTTCTGGCTTGACATCCTCGTGCCGGTGCTGCTGATTGTCCTGCTACCGATCTACCAACTGACGAAGGACCGCCGCGCCGTCCACGGCGCCGTTCAGCCGGCCTAACTCGAGGAGTCGAAGCGGTGAGCGTGAACGCCGCGCGGCGCTCCGCCTCGTCGGGGTGGAGAAGCGCCCGGGACGGTTGAAGCACGACGGGACGTTCCTTGCCAAGCCGTCTCTGGCGCTTCGCTCGCGGGCGCGCACCGCTCGGGCGAGGGCGACGCGCAGTGACCGGGCGCATGGACCGACGCGACAAGCGGAAGCCATCCTGCGGGCTGATTTCCTACCCTGAGGCGAGAACGAGGCCGTCACCGCGATCGGCTACACTCCGCCGACCCCATCCGGGAGCGAGGCCGTGCCGGCTCACGTCAGCGGCGAGGAGTATCTGCGCGATTTCTTGAAGATCGCGCCCCTTTCGCATGCCATCTTCCGTTCGGTCGAGGCGCTTGCATTCAACCAGATCGAACTTGAGCACCCGGTGCTGGATCTCGGCTGCGGGTTCGGCGAGTTTGCCGGTGTGGTCTTCGATCAACTGGAGATGGGGATCGACATCAACGAGGCCGACCTCGACGTAGGCCGTCGCAGCGACAAGTATCAGCGGATGCTCTGGTCTGATGCCCGTCGGATGCCGTTTCAGTCTGGCCGTTTCGCGACCGTCGTCTCGGTCAGCGTGTTGGAGCACATCCAGAACGTCCCGCGGGCGCTCGCCGAGGCGGCGCGCGTGCTGCGGCCGGGTGGACGGCTCGTGATTACTGTGCCGACTGGCGCGATGTATCGCCATCTCTTCTTTCCCCGGCTCTTACGGGCGCTCGGTCTGCGTGGCCTCGCCCGTTGGTACATCCGCGGCCACCGCACCGTGTTCAAGCACGTCACGATCCGGTCCGTCGACTGGTGGAGGGATCAGCTCGCGCGCGCCGGCTTCGACGTCGAGCGTTGCGAAGGGACGATTTCGCCGACGGCGATGCAACTGCACGATCTCTTTCTCATCACCGCCTTTCCTTCCCAACTCGCCAAATGGGTCACCGGCCGCCGGCTGCTGACGACAACTGGGTTGCGTGCTCGGATCCTTCCCTTTGTGTTTGGCCGTGTCGTCCGGCTCGACCGCGACTCCAAGATCAACCTGTTTATCGTGGCGCGCAAGCGGGGGGAGTGATGGAGATCTGGGTGTTGAACGGCCCGAACCTAAATATGCTCGGCATTCGTGAGCCGGACATCTACGGGCGGATGACCCTCGCCGATCTGAACGCGATGCTGACCGAGACCGCGCGCGAACTCGGGGCGCACCTCGACTTCTTTCAGAGTAACCACGAAGGGGCGCTGATCGACCGCATCCATGCTGGCTATGGACGGGGGCTGGCCGGCGCCATCTTGAATCCCGGCGGGCTGACGCACACCAGCATCGCGCTTCACGACGCCATCAAAGCGGTCGACTATCCCGTTGTTGAAGTGCACCTGTCGAACGTGGCGCGCCGCGAGCCTTGGCGATCGCACTCGTATGTTGCGGCGGCGGCGGTTGGCACAATCGCCGGCCTCGGCTGGCGCGGCTACGAGCTGGCGCTGCGCTACCTCGTCGGGGTCGCCGCCGAGCGCGGCTAGGGTGTCGGCGTGCGCGGGGCGACCCCCGCGCGGGGTCCGTCATCGTGCATAGGCATCGCGGCGATCAGGCGCGCCCGGGGAGATCCCCCCTTTTCGCTCGGGCAGAAATTCAGTACAGTCGCCTCGCCGGCCTCGGCCTCGGGGACTCATCGTTTACTCTGGCAAGCGGGAGCAAATTTGTGCGCTGGTCCGCCCGTCTGTCGATTGCAACCGCTCTGCTCGTGCTGCTGTCTGGCGCGATCCCGGCGCACCCGCTCTACCCGCCGACCGTTGTCGCCGCGCCGGTTGCGCCCGAGCGGGCGGCAGCCGATGCCGATCAGGCAACGCCGAAGCCCCGCACCGTCCGCCACCGGCCCGGCCAGACGCCGAAGTACCAGAACCTGACGACCTACGCAGCCAATCTGCGGGCGGGCATGACGCCCGACCAAGCGCGCGCCGGCAAGGCGATTCCCCATGCCGCGCTCCTCGCCAGCGGCACGATCACCGATCCGATGGCTGGTAACTACCTCACACTGCCGTCCGAGCAACTGATCGTCCTCGCTGACGGAGGCAGCGCCTCCGTCAGCCGCTCGTTCGTCGACAGCGACTCGAGCTTCCACCTCGTCGGGCCGCAGTATAGCGACCAACTGTCCCCGGTCATTACTACGACTGCGGTCGCAGCCGACCTCGATGGCAACGGCTTCGCCGAAATGGTAATGGCCATCAACGACGGCGGCTGCGTCCGAGCTCGCTCCTTTGGCGTGACCCCGGTTGGCCAGCCGCGCGCCATCCTTGGACCGCTGGCCGATAGCGGCTGCCTCGCGTCCTTTTTCTCGGGATCGCCCGTCTACAACGGCGGATCGATCGCCATCGCCGTCGGTTCACTGTTTGACGGCCTCGGCGGGCCGAACGCGCAGCAGGTGCTGGTAGCGTGGGAAGGGCAGACGGCGCAATCGGGCGCCGCCTGCGTGACGCTGCTGGATGGACCCCACCTGACGAATGTCGCGCAGCAGTGCGCAGCCATTCCGACGTTCGGCAAGTTGCTTGTCGGGTTGAGCGTAACAGCCGGCGACTTCAACGGCGACGGTGGCGACGAAGCGGCCTTCGCTTGGATCGATCCGCAAGGCGCGTTGTTCGTGCACGTTTGGCAGTATGCCCCTGGCGCGGCGTCTCGTGTGACGACGCCCTACAAAATCGAGGGCTATCGCAGCTTCGCGGTCGCGCTCGATGCCGGCGATCTCGACGGCGACGGCGCGGACGAACTTGTCGCTGCCACCATCGACGGCTTCGGGACGAGCATCTTCTCGTTGTGGCTCACAGAGGATCTCACCGGCCTCACCGCTCTGCACAACAACGCCAATCCCGGGATGCTTGGCGGCCAAAATGCGAACTGGATTGCGGTCGCGGTCGGCGAGTTCGCCCCACCGCCAAACGGTAACCTCCGGGCGAACACCGGCGCGATCGTCTATGCCGTCCTCAATCCCCCGCAGCAGAACGGCACTTGCGATCCGTGGACCCAAACCTGTCCGTCGTGCGGAGCGTACGGCTACGGGCTGTGCACCACCCAAGCGCAGGTCGGCGTGATCTTCAACCCGCAGCTGGGCGGGAGTCACCTTAGCACGACCTTCGACAATTACGTCGTCGGCCAACGGCTGAGTGTCGGGGCGGGCACGCTCAATCTCGATCGCCGTGATCCGCAACGGCTGCAGTCGCAGATCGTCTTGGTAGGCCAAATCTCTGACCCGGGTACAACCGGAAGCAGCCTCGTGATGACCGCGCTCGAGCTCACGACCCCCGGCGGCTTCGTGCAGGGCGCCTATTTCTCGAAGCAGACCTCGCTCACGGTCTCTACCCTCGGCACTGCACCGTCGGTCAATCAGGTCGTCGTCGGCGACTACCTAGGGCGCAGCCTTCGACTCGGTCCGCCGGTGTATCACAATCAGCCGAACGTCTTGCAAGTGCAGGCGCTGCTCTACGAGCCGCCGCAGCACATCGACGTCTTCGGCACGCCAACCGCGCCCATCACGATCAACGTCAACTACAACAATGACCCGAATGACCTCACCTCGAACGGCGCGTGGGCGCAATATCAGAACCGTCAGCAGACGACGAGTCAGAACACGGTTCAGTGGGGGAACAGCTTTCAGCTCTCGGTAGAGTTCTCCGGCCAAGTTTCGGATGCTGGGGCGTATCTTGGCGGCTCGGTGAAGGCCTACGGAGGCGCAGACTTCGAAGGATCGCGGGAGCAGTTCAGCCAACAGACCTTCGGCGAATCGGTCAGCATGGTGAACGATACCGTGCTGGTCTTTACCGAAGCCGATCTCGATGTGTGGGAATATCCCGTCTTCTCAGATGGGCTGCCGACGCCGATCGGCTACGTCTCGATCATTCTGCCGCGGAAGAACCCGCTCGAAAACGGTCAACCCTGCCTCGTGAACTGCACGGTCAGCGGCGGCGTTCCGGTTGTCGGTGATGCCCGCGACATCACGTGGTGGAACCCGGACCACGAGCCGGGCAACTTGCTGTCGTGGCTGGCCGGCGTGCAAGCAACCGATGTGATGACGGGTATCTTCGACAGTGGGTTCAAGACAACCGACCAAGGCAACTCGTGGTTCATGACGTGGGAGACGATCAGCAGCACCGTTTCGTCGACCACTTGGAACGTCGGCGTCGATCTGTCGGTCTCGGGCGGCTTTCAGGGCAAACTGTTTGGCACCGGGTTCGAATACAACGAGACGTTTTCGGGCACTTACCAGCATCAGGGAAACACAACCTATCGCACCAGCTTCGACCAGACGACCGGACTCGCATTCAACTATCCGGTGCCGAACTACCTCAACGCCGGCTACCAAGTCCGTTCGCTTGTCTATTGGGCGAAGAGCTTTCCCTTTTTATGGCTCAACTGGATGGTCGATGTCCAGCCGACGGCCTTTAACCTCTGGGGGCAAAGCTACGCGACCAATCCGGATCCGACCTTCATCCTGCGCTGGCGGTCGCGGTATGGTTCGGTGACTGACCCGGCGATCACGCGGCTGACGCCGGACATTCGCTTCAGTCCGGACGCGGTCCAAGTCGGCCAGCCGGTCACGATCACGGCGATTGTCCGGAATTACAGCCTCGCTGGGTATCAGGGCCAACCTCCGATCCCAATCGACTTCTACGACGGCGACCCCGCCTCCGGCGGCCTCCACATCGGCCACACCACGATCAGCTCGCTCGGCTCACTGGAGGTCAAGCCGGTATCGATCGTCTGGACGCCGCACGAGCCGGGTGTCCACACCATCTTTGTGAAGATCGGCGCCGTACCCGGGACGAAGTGGATCCATTCCGACAACAAACTCGGCTTCGCCCAGCTGGCGGTCGCCGGCGGGCAGAGCGCCCGGCAGGTGGACGATCCCGGCCTGAAGGCCGGCGGCAATTTTGGCCGAGGGAGAACGATCGCCTTCCCCGATGTCCCGGGGCATTCGGCCGACGTCCGCCTGATCCCCGGCAGCCTCGGCCTGACGCGCCGCGACGGGAGCCGAGTCCAACTTCAGGTCAAGCTCACCGCCGACGCCGGCCATTTCGCCAACGTCCACGTCGACTTTTACGAAGGGACGCCGGCACGGCCGTCACGTCACATCGCCGGTCAGGTCGTTCCGCTCGTGTGGAGCGGGCGCACCGCCACCGCCGTCGTCGATTGGTCGCCGGGCCGAGGGACCGGCGCCCGGCCAATCTTCGCCCGCATCCGCCACTTCCCGCTCGCCGAGTCGGACCACCGGAATAACCAATTGACCGCGGTTCTTGTGCTCGGGCCAGTTGCCACCTTTGTTCCCCACGCGCCGCTTCGCAGCAGTGCGATCCATGAGGCGATCGTGCCGCGCGTCACCGCCTCGAGCACGCGGCGGCGATCCCGCGCCTAAGCGGCGTGGTACGATTGCTGCCCCAACTTGGTGCCGGAGGGGCTGATGAGCAGCGCGCCGTTCCGCAAGGGCTACGTCGATACATCGTTTGGCCAGATTCACTATCGAGCGGCGGGTGACGGTCGACCACTCGTGCTCCTGCACCAGACGCCGAGCTCCTCGGCGATGTGGGAGCCGGTTCTCCCGCTATTCGCCCAAGAAGGCTATCGGTGCGTCGCCTTCGACATGCTCGGCTTCGGCAATTCGGCGATGCCGCAGTCGAAGCCAGCCGGCCGCGACTACGCTCAGGCGATGGTCGAGGCGGCGCGCGGCCTCGGCATCGACCGCGCCGACGTCGTCGGTCATCACACCGGCGTGACGATAGCGATGATCCAAGCGGAGCAATTCCCCGAGACGGTGCGCAAGCTGGTGCTTTGGGGTATCCCGCTCCTGCCGGAGGCGAATATGGAACGGCTCCGGAACGAAGGACCATCCACCTATAGCGAGGACGGCGCGGAGCTGGTCCGCTTTTGGGTGAATCGCCGGCGGATGAGCCGCCCGGAGGCGACCACCGAAATGTCCATCCGCTGGATGATCGAGCGGCTCCAAATGGGCCTAAACACCCACTGGGCGCACAATGTCGTCGGCGAGACCGACCATGCGGCGCTTCTGGCACGGTTGAAGCAGCCCATCTTGCTGATGTGTGGCCAGCTCGATCGATCGACGTGGCAGGCGACGCTGGACGCGAAGGCGCTCTTCCCGCAACTCCCCTTTGTCGCGATCGAAAATGCCAGCCTCGATGTCGCTGATGAGTTCCCGGAAGCATTCGTCCGCGCGGTTCACGGCTTCCTGTCGGAAGACCTGCCGGAGTGGGCGTAGCAGATCCGGCGCATGAGGTCGAAGCCCCGATGAGTCGGGATTGCCGCGCTCGCCGTCCCCTGAATCGCCCGGACAACTGACCGCCCTCGGCGAGCGCGAGCTATCGGCCTTCGCGCTCGCCCCAAGCAGCATCGACGAGCGCCCAGAGCCCGCCGGCCACGAGCGAATGGCCGCCGAGGACCACTGGGAGCGGCGCCTCGCGCGCCGCACGCGTAATGGCGGCGGCGAGCGGGTCGGCGATGGCGTTCCAGTTGCCGAGGTCGGATTGGAAGCGTTCCTCGGTCGAAAGCGCGAGCCCGAGATGAGCAAAGAGCACTCGGCTGTCGACGAAGGCCGAATCGGCAAGGCGGCTGAACGCGGCAAACATCCCCGCCGGCCCGACCGCTTCGAGGTAGGAGCCGAGCAGGGAGCGCGCGCCGCCCTCACGCGCGTCGGCCTTCATGCCGCGTTCCTCTGAGATCACGCGCACGCGCGACTGCGTGGTCGCCTCCAACCGCGCCCAAGTAGCGCTCGAGACGCGCCCCGCGACGAGCACTTCTTTGCCAAGCTGGGTAAAGGGGCGCATCGCCCGGCGCACCAGCGAATCGTCGAGCCGCAGCGAGTCGAGATAAGCCCGTGTCCGCTCGCCCGCCCCGCCGTGGATGTGCATGACGATGAGGTCGGTCGGTGTGTCGAGATCGAACTGGGTGGTGGCGCTCCGCTCGAGCTGGTGCGCCGGCAGCCCCGCCTCCTGCTGCAGCAGGCGCGCGAGCGGATTGTCGATTGCCGGCAGCGCGATGTGCGCGAGGGCGCTCGCTGGGGTGAATCCGATCAGGTCGGCGGAGAACAAATTGTTGGCAATGACGAGCGCGTCGGCGGTGCGAAGCAGATCGGCGATGGCGGCAAGCTGATCGGCGGTGATGAAGGGGAGCGCCCCGCGGCTGAGATAGAGCACCCGCGTCAGCCCGTGGCGTGCAACGAGCTCGGCGAGCCGCCGGCCGACGTGGAACGGTTCGGCCCCTGCCTCGACCTCGACGCCGGCCGGCACGGCAGCGGCGAGCGCCGGCCGGTCGGTGACGAGATAAAGCCGCTCGAACGCGCCGCTGGCGCGGGCGGCGGCGAACAGGTCAAGGGCAATCGTGTCGTGAGCGCCGGCGACCAGCTCGGCCGCCGGGCCGGCCTCCATGCCACCGACGAAGGTGACCAGCGCCGGGCCGCTCACCGGCATCGGGGACGCTCCGCCATACCGGCAGTATACTCATCACACCGGCCGGTTCCCCGTGGGCCGAGCTCACCACGTTATCGCCCCGCACTGGGAGAGGGTATCGTCATGTCCGACGTACTTGACCTGCTGCGCGAGCGCGGCTTCGTCAAGGGTATCTCGAACGAGGCCGGGCTGCGCGAGGCGTTGGAACGCCCGATCACGGTCTACAACGGCGTCGACCCGACCGCGCCGAGTATGCACGTCGGCCACCTGATTGGGATGATGGCGCTCGCCCACCTCCAGCGTGCCGGTCACCGGCCGATTGTCATCGTTGGCGGCGGCACGGCCCTCGTCGGCGACCCAAGCGGCCGCACCACCGCCCGCCAACTGCTGACCAAAGAGACAGTCGACGCCAATCTGATCCAACTTCAGCGCCAAGTGGCGCGCTTTCTCGACTTTGCCCACGGCCGCGCTCTGATGCTGAATAACGCCGACTGGCTGCTCAAGCTCGGCTACATCGAGTTCCTCCGCGATGTTGGCCGCCACTTCACCGTTGGCCAGATTCTTCAGCACGAAACCTACCGCGAGCGGGTCTCCGGCGAAGGGTTGAGCGTCATCGAGTTCAATTACGTGCTGCTCCAAGCCTACGACTTCTTACATCTCTTCCGTGAATACGGCTGCATCCTGCAGGTCGGTGGCTCTGACCAATGGTTCAACATCCTCGCCGGCGTCGATCTGATCCGGCGCGAGACAGGCCGTGAGGCGTTCGCGCTCGTTTGGCCGCTGCTGTTGAAGGCCGACGGCGCCAAGATGGGAAAGACCGCCTCCGGCGCCCTCTGGCTCAGCCCCGAACTGACCAGCCCCTACGATTTCTACCAGTACTGGGTGAACTGCGATGATGCCGACGTCGGCCGGCTGTTGCGGCTCTTCACCTTCCTGCCGATCGACGAGATCGAGCGGTTGGAAACGCTCCGCGATGCCGAGATTCGCCATGCCAAAGAAGTGTTGGCGTATGAACTGACGGCGACGGTGCACGGCGCGGAGGCCGCTGCCGAAGCGCGGGCTGCCGCGCGGGCGCTCTTCGCGGGGGAGGGCGACCTCGACGCCGCGCCGACGGTCACCATCCCCGCCGCCAACCTCGCCGCCGGAATCTCCGCTTCCCATCTCTTCGCGCTCGCCTTTGGCGATACGCGAGCCGCCGTCAAGCGGCTGATTGATCAGGGCGGCGCCTCGATTAACGGCGAGCGCATCGTCGGGGACCCGAAGATCGACGCGAGCTGGCTGCGCGACGGCGCCCTGCTGCTGCGGAAGGGGAAGAAGACGTACAAGCGCGTGCTGCCCGTCGGTTGAGCGGGAGCTTTCCCCCGGAGGCCCCCGCCGCCGGCGCCGCTCAGCCGGCGCTTACCAACTCCTCAGCATGTTCTTAGCCTCGGGGCGTATCGTTGACGAAACGACGACCGTTCACGACGAACCGAGGACCCCGTGGCGACGATTCTGATTGCCGATGACGACCCGAAACTTGTGGACATGCTGCGCCGGACGCTGGCGTACGAAGGGTACAAGGTGCTCGCGGCGCATGATGGCGACGTCGCTCTCGACGAAGCGCGCCGCCAGCGGCCGGATCTCGTGGTGCTCGACTGGATGATGCCGGGGTTGGATGGGATCGAGGTCGCCCAGCGTATTCGCGAGGCAGACGGCGCCCCAATCCTGATGCTCACGGCCCGCGACGCCATCTACGACCGTGTGACTGGATTGGACAGCGGCGCCGATGACTACCTAGTCAAGCCATTTGCCACCGCCGAACTGCTGGCCCGCATCCGGGCGCTGCTGCGGCGGCGCGAGAGCGTCGACAGCGAGAAGCCACTCGTCTTCTCCGACCTCGTACTCGACCCAGTCACCCGCGAGACACGACGCGGCCCCCGGCAGTTCACCCTCAGTCCAAAGGAGTTTGACCTCCTTTCCTGCTTCCTCCGCCACCCCCGGCGGGTCCTCCCGCGCGACCGCCTCTTGCGCGAGGTGTGGAACTATGAGTTCGATGGCTACGGCAACGTGCTTGATGTCTACATTGGCTACCTTCGCGAGAAGACGGAGGCTGGCGGGGAGCCGCGGCTGATCCAGACGGTGCGCGGGGTCGGCTACGTGCTGCGAGAGACCTAGGTGGCGGTGCTCCTCCCAGCGGAGCTGACTCGCCCCGCGTTAGCGCGGCTGCCGCTGCCGAAGCTGTCGATCCGGCTGCGTCTCACGATCCTCTTCAGCGCCATCCTCGGCCTCGCCCTTTGCTTCTTCGGGGTGGCGCTCTCCCTCGCGTTTAGCGGAGTCACGCTTCGGCTGATCGAATCGACGCTCGCCAGCGAGGCGGAGCAGCTGCTGAAAGCGCGTGAGTTTCGGCTCGACAACATCGTGCTTCCGGCCGGGAAGCTGGCCACGCCGGAAACCTTCGTCCAGACACGTGGACTGGACGGGCAGATCTTGAGCAAGACGCCGAACCTCGGGAGCGAGACGCTGCCACTCGACCGCGAAGGATTGGAGGCCGCGCGCGCGACGGGCCGCTGGGTCGAAACGGTGCAGGTGGACGACGGTCGGCTCTTGGTGTTGAGCGTGCCGATCGTGCTGGGGAACCGCACGGTCGGCTATCTCCAAGTTGCGCGCTCCCTGCGCCCACTCGACGAAGCTGCGGGGACGCTTCAGCGAATTGCACTTGCCGGCGCCGCGCTGGCGCTGGTGGCGGCCTTCGGAATTGGCTGGGGCGTCGCCGGCTGGGCGCTCGCCCCAATTGCCGCCATCACCGCCACTGCTCAGCGCATTGGCGACAACCGCGATTTCACCCACCGTGTTGCGCACACCGGCCCGGACGACGAGATTGGCCGGCTGGCCTCCACGTTCAATCGGATGCTGGCTGAGCTGCAAGCGGCCTATCTCCACGCCGAAGGCGCGCTCCAGGCCCAGCGCCGGCTGGCGGCGGACGCCTCGCACGAGCTGCGAACGCCCTTGACGACGATCCGCGGCAACCTGAGCCTCCTCCAGCGTGATCCTCCGATCGCCGCGGAGGACCGGGTGGCCGTTCTCGCCGATATGACCGAGGAGACCGACCGGCTGATCCGGCTGGTGAACGATTTGCTGGTGCTCGCGCGCGCCGACGCCGGAGTGATTCGACCGCCGGAGCGTGTGCCGGTGCGCCCGCTGCTCAACGATCTCGTCCGCCGTGCTGCGGCTACGTGGCCCGACCACGTCTTCCGTGCGGAGCCGGCGGATGCTGCTGTCGCGATCAACCGCGACGCGTTGGTTCAGGTGCTGCTGATTTTGCTCGACAATGCCGCCAAGCATACTCAGCGTGGCGGGACGATCACCCTTGGGGCGGAGGCGACCGACCGACAGGTTACGCTGCGGGTCGCCGATACGGGAAGCGGGATCCCGGCGGAGGTGCTGCCCCACATCTTCGAGCGCTTCTACCGCGGCGATTCGGCGCGCACCGGCGCTGGAGCCGGGCTTGGACTCGCGATCGCGAAGGCGATTGTGGACGGGTCCGGCGGCACGATTGGCGTTCGGAGCACCCCCGGCGCCGGAAGTGAATTTCGCGTGACCTTGCCGCGAGCGGCCTAACGCGCGGTTGCCCTGCTAGGTGGTGGGCGGCGGCGACGGCTTGTCGGTGCGGGTCGTGGTGTCCTCTCCGGAAACGGCTTTGCGGAACTCGCGGATGCCGCGGCCGATCGAGCCGAGCGCTTGCGGTAGCTTGCCCACGCCAAAGATGAGCAGCACGATCGCCAAGATCAGGATCAGTTCCATCGGGCCGAGCTGAGGAAACATCATGGCGGCCTCCCTCGCGTCTCGATTGTTGAGAGTCTACTGGCTGGACGCCTCGGGGGGATAGTCCTAGCCAAAAGATCCTCATTCGAGTCGACTGCATACGCCATGAAAATGTTTGACGAGGTTAGATCGTATTCGTATACTGCGGCTCGCAAACTGAATATCTGTCAGGGCTGGCCTGTCTGCATTTCGGCGTCCGGAGATGGGAGGAACATGTCCACCGACGACGATCGCGACATCCTCGACGACGAGCCCCAAGCGACCCCAGCGCAGTCAGTGTCCCCGCCCGCCCCGAACGGTGGCGCCCCGACCACGTCGGGTGGTGCGCCGCGCGGGAGGGCGAGTCGCCGCTCCTTCCTGATCGGCGCCGCGGCTGGCGCCGGTGTTGGCGTCATTGCTGGCGCAGGCGTCGTGAGCGTCGCCGGTGGCGGCCTCGCGGTCGGTCCTGGCGGCGTCGTGCGCACCGGTCCTGCTCCGCGTGGTCAGGCCGGGGAGCCGGTGACTGGCCAGGCGATCTCGGTCACGGTCAATGGCCTGCCGCAAGACGTGTACGTTCGAGCAAACGAAACCCTCGCCGAGATGCTCCGCGAAGACCTTGGGCTGACCGGCACCAAGATCGGCTGCAACCGCTCCGAGTGCAGTGCTTGCACCGTCCTGCTCAATGGTGTGCCTGTCAACTCATGCTCCGAGCTGGCGATTCGGGCGAACGGTGCGCAGATTGTCACGATCGAAGGGTTGGAGAAAGACGGCAAGCTGAGCCCAGTTCAGGCGGCTTTTGCCAAGAACATGGGGTTGCAGTGCGGCTTCTGTACGCCTGGTCAGATCATGCAGGCGACCGCACTGCTCCAGCGGATTCCGAACCCGACCGACGAGCAAATCATGAAGCACATGTCGGGCAACCTCTGTAAGTGCAGCGCCTACCCGAACATCATGGCCTCCATTCGGGAAGCCGCGAAGACGGCGCGGGCGTAGGGAGGACGAATCCGTGGCACGCAAGAAGCAAACCGAGATCCGCTGGGAGTTCGGCAAGCTCGTCGACCCGTCGCCAGAGCAGCTCCAACACGAGGCCGCCTCCCGCCATCTGTATGGACACGACATCATCGATGCCGTCAAAGAAGGGCGGATGGCTCCGGCCCCGCCGGTGGGGCCGTCGACCGGCCCGACCACCTATCGTGTTATTGGCCAGGGTATGGCCGACATTCACGCCGTCGAACTCGTCACGGGGCGCGCGAAGTATTCCACCGACCGCTACCCCAGCGGGACGCTCTACGCCGCAGTGCTGCGCAGCCCCTATCCGCATGCTCGCGTCCGCTCGATCGACGTCTCGGAGGCGCTCAAGCTCGAAGGCGTGATGGGCGTTATCACCTTCAACGATGTGCCCAAGCCCGCTACCCGCGCCGTGCTCGCGGAGGAGCCGTCGTTCGCCGGGGAGGGCGTCGCGGCGGTCGCAGCGATCAACCCCGGTGTTGCCGACGATGCCCTGCGGTTAATCAAAGTCGAGTACGAGCAACTGCCGTTCGTGCTCGATGCCCGCGAAGCGCTGCGCCCGGGGGCGCCGCTAGTCCGGTCCGGTTTGCGGACAAATGCCAACCGCGACCCGCAATTTAGCTACCGCCGCGGCGATGTCAATGCCGGCTTCTCCCAAGCCGACCTCGTGATCGAGTGGAAGACCCAGACGCAATGGGAGCAGCATGTCGCGATGGAGCCGCACGTCGCGGTAGCCCAGTGGGACCGCGACGACAAACTGACGATCTACACCAGTAGCCAGTACGTCCACAGCATGCGGGACGGCATCGCCAATGTCCTCGGCATGCCGCAATCGAAGGTCCGGGTGATCTCCGAGTTCATGGGCGGCGGCTGGGGGGATAAGACGGGCTGGCTGCCGTATCACATTGTCGCGGCGGTCCTCGCGAAGAAGACGGGCCGGCCGGTGCGCTACGAGCTGACGCGTAAAGACGTCTTCCTCGAAGCCGGTCACAACTATCCGAAGTACCACGAGCTGCGGCTCGGCTTCAAGCGCGATGGCACCTTGGTTGCCGGCTGGAGCCGATCGTGGATCCCGTCGGGAGCGTGGGGCGCCCGGGCAAACACCGATGACGTCGAGTCGGCGCTCCGCTTGTACAAGTGCGAGAACTGGGACGTCGAAGGCTATGCCGCGGCGACCAACACCTTTGTCGCCGGGCCGCTGCGCAGCGTCGGCGAGCCGGCCGGGCAGTATGCCATCGAGACCGCGATGAACATCGCGGCCGAGAAGCTGAACATGGACCCGGTCGAGATTCGCCTGAAGAACATCGAGGAGCGCGTCGACCAGGTCACCAATCTGCCCTACTCGAGCTGCGGCATCCGCGAGTGCATCGTGCAAGGCGCGGCGGCGTTCGACTGGAAGAACAAGTGGAAGGGTTGGCAGCGTCAGCGCGACCTCACGAAGCCGGTGCGCGGCGTAGGGATGATGGCGTTTGCCGCGGCCAAGGGCGGCAAGAGCGCCCCGATGACTGCCCAGTGCATTATCGACCGCGACGGGTCGGCACGCGTCATTTGCGGCGCTGGCAACATCGGTTCCGGCCAGCGGACGACCTTCTTGATGATCGCCTCGGAAACGCTCGGTATTCCGCTTGAGCGGATGACGATCACCATGCCGGACACCGAATACACCACCGATACCGGCGTCATCGCCGGCAGCCGTGGCACGAAGTCGGTCGGCTCGGCGGTGCAGGCCGCGGTGCTGGACGCCAAGCAGAAGCTGCTCCAAAACGCCGCGGGCCGAATGCGTGTCCCCGTCGACGATCTCGATGTGGTGGATGGCGTCATCATCCAGAAGTCGAACCCCACTAATCGCCTGACGATTGCCGAGGCCGTCGCTTCGGGCACGGTGGTGGTCGACCAGCAGACCTTCGCCGTCTCGACCGCGATTGTGGGCAATGCCTCGCTGCCGCCGCCATCGGGCTACTCCCAGAAGACCTTCGGGGCGGGCTTCTATGAAGTCGAAGTTGACCCCGGCACGGGTGAAGTCCGAGTGCTGAGCGTCGTCCAAGCCCACGACTCGGGCAAGATCATCAATCCGCTCGCGGCCGAGAACCAAGTGCATGGCGGGATCCTGCACGGAATGAACAAGGCGTTGACCGAAGAGCTCATCTTCGACCCAGCGACCGGCGTGCCCGTCAACACGAACTTGGACGACTACAAGCTGCACATGATCAACAAGACGCCGCCGAACATCAAAGTGATCTTCGTTGAGACGAACGATGTGCTGGGCCCGTTCGGGGCAAAAGGGCTCGGCGAGCCGGCGAACATGCCCGGTCTGGCGGCGATTGCCAACGCTATCCACGATGCGATCGGCATCCCGATGAATCAATCGCCATTCACCCCCTATCGGATCGTCAAAGCGATCCGCTCCGCCTAGGCGGGCGGCGAAAGGCAGGAGGCACGATGCGCTCGGTGAAGTACTACGCGGCGACCTCGTGGGGCGACGCGGTCGCCACGCTCGCCAAGTACCCGCTTGCCAAGCCGCTTGCCGGCGGCAGCGATCTCCTTGGCTGGATCAAGGACGACCTCGTCGGGCCAAAAGAGCCCCGCTGGGAAATCCTCGTCGACCTCCGCACCATCGAGGGCGCGTCCGGCTATCGCTACAGCCAGGGCGATGGCCTGCGGATCGGCGCCCTCACCCCGCTCTCGACTCTCGAAACGGCCAAGGAGATTGTCGAGAACTACCCTATGCTCGCGAAGGCCTTCGCTGCACCGGCGTCGCCGAACATCCGCAATGTCGGAACGCTCGGCGGTAACATCAACCAACGGCCGCGCTGCTGGTATCTGCGTGGTCCCGAGTTCAGCTGTTACAAGAAGGGCGGCGATTTCTGCTTCGCCGTCACCGGGATGAACCAGTATCACGCCATCCTTGACGGCGAGTTGTGCTACATCGTTCATCCCTCGGACACCGCGCCGGCGCTGCTTGCCTTCGACGCCAAGGCGAAGATCGTCGGCCCACGGGGCGAGAAGACCGTGCCCTTGAGCGAGTACTTCATCGGCCCGCGCGTCGACGTGACGCGCGAGACGATCCTCGCCCACGACGAGCTGATGACCGAGATCCAAGTTCCGGCGCCGCAGCCGGGCGTCAAGACCGCCTACTTCAAGGCGACCAATCGCGAGACTTACGATTTCGCAATCGTCAATGTCGCTTCGTGGCTAAAGATCAAGGACAACCTCGTCGAAGACAGCCGGATCTACCTGAGCGGCGTTGCGCCGACGCCGTATCGGGCGACGATTGTCGAGCAGACGATCAAGGGAAAGCGGATCGACGAGGCCCTCGCCCGCCAAGCCGCCGATCAGCAGATGGTTCGCGCTCGGCCGATGAGCGACAACGCCTACAAAGTCGACATCGCGAAAGCGCTGATCCGCCGTGCCCTGCTCGAGGCGAACTAGCGACCGGCGATCGCCTCCCCCGAGCTCCTATTCCTCGGCCACCGGCCGGGAATCGGGAGGAAGGACGTCGGCCGCGCGGCGCGCGAGCGTCCCGCGGCTGGGCGCACCGCAGGGGGGAGGGCAAGCAGTACTCCCGGCGACAGGAGGACTTTCGTGACCGACGCGCAACAGCCGCCGGCGGCCGAGGATCGCCGCGATTTTCTGAAGCTGGCCGGCGCCGGCGCGGTGGCCGTCGCCTTTCTCGGCGCGGGCGCCGCCTCGGCGTTCGCCCGGCCAGCCTTTCCCCGGATGGCCGTCTCGACTGGCGTCATCATGCCAGACCCCAGCCTCTGCATCGGCTGCCTCACCTGCGAGGTTGCCTGCTCTCAGGTCCACCTCGAGGCTGGGATGTCGGGCGTCCCACGCATCCGCATCTTCGATGCGAAGGACGTTCGGCTCAACCCGGAGATCGAAAAGCACTATCCCGGCCGCGGCACCTTTCGGCAGCTCGACTGCCTGATGTGCCCGGATGCGCCTTGCCTCCCCGTCTGCCCGACCGGCGCAGTGCAAGTCGATCCCAAGACCGGTGCGCGCATCATCGCCGAAAGTGCCTGCATCGCGTGCGGCAAATGTGAAGCGGCGTGCCCCTTCCCGGTGATGAGCGAGAGCGTTGCGACCAATCAGAAGCCAAACGGGCAGCGCAAACGCATCATCTACGATCCGGCGAAGAACGTCTATACCAAGTGCGACCTCTGTTTTTGGCGGGCGGAGGGTCCGGCGTGCGTCGAGCGCTGTCCGGTGAACATTCGCATTCGCCAAGGCGTGGTCCAAAGTAGCGTGCTCTGCCTCGACGTCAAGCCCGCCGACCAAGCTGGCTTCGAAAAAGTGCGGGCGATCGAGGCCTAGTGCGCGGTCTCGCTCTCCTTGCGGCTGGGCTGACCGCCATGCTGGTCAGCAGCCTTGCCCTGGCTGCCGACGGCGACCCTCTTCTTTCGCCGCGTCAGGTGACCGACGGGCCGGGCAACCATTTGCGCCCTGCTTGGAGTCCGGATGGCCGCCAGATCGCCTATCAGGCGAATCAAGGCGGCGGTGGCCATGCCATTTGGATCGTCAATCGCGACGGCAGCGGCCACCGGAAACTGACCGATGGGACCGGCGACGACCGGCGGCCGGCTTGGAGCCCGGACGGCCAGTTCATCGCCTTTGACTCGGCGCGCAGCGGCGATCGCGATATCTGGATCGTCCCCTCGGCTGGTGGCGCCCCGCGCCGGCTTACCAGCGCGTCGGGGGATGAAACCTTCGCGTCGTGGAGCCCGGACGGCCGCCAGATCGCCTACTACACCTACGCCGATGGGGTGATGGAGGTCGCGGTGAGCGACGTCTCCGGCACCGGTACGCGCACGCTGACGAGAGGGCTTGCCTCAGTCGAGCAAAAGAACTGCACCTTTGGCTGTCATGCGGTTTCCTGGAACCGCGATGGGAGCCAAATCGCCTACACCAGCGGGGATCAGCGCCGGGTGCTGGTGACCAACGCCGACGGCAGCGGGCTGCACGAAGCGCCGAACGGACAGCGGATCGGGACCTACCATTTTCCCGACTGGTTGGCAGACGGCAGTCTGATTTTCATCTCCGACGAGCGTGGCGAAAAACCCTGGACCGATGTCTGGCGGCTGACGCCGGCCGGCGAGCTGACCCGCCTATTCACGCGCATCGACCACGGCGGCCCCTTTGCCTGGAGTCCGGATGGCCACGCAGTCGCCTTCCATTCGCCCCGCTCTGGGCAGTTCCATATCTACGTCGCCGATCTTGAAGGCGACGGAATTGGCTTGCTCGCTCGCTATCGAAGCGGGTTGGCCTCGGCCTCGCCGGAGGCGGTCGCTCGGCCGATCGCGCTCGCTGCGGCGATTGGCTCGGTCGTGGTCGCAGCGCTCGCGGCGGGCGGCGTCGGCCTTTGGTGGCTTCGCGGTCGGAGAAGGAGGTAGGTATGCGGTCGAGATGGATCGGACCTCGCTGGACGCCCTTGGTTGTGGTCGTCCTGTCGCTGGTCGGCTTGGCGCTCGTTCCGCTCACCATCGGGCGTGACGAGGCGAGCTATGCCTGGCTGACCGGTCAGCTTGGCGGCTCAGAGGTCTACACGCTGAATGTGTGGTTCGCCCGCGCCGTTCCCTTCATCCTCGCCGCCGCCATCGGCTTCGCGGTCTGGCAACGGCTGCGTGGCCGCTCGCGCGATTTCATCATCGACGGGGAGGTCCATCGTCACGACACCACTACGGTCGTCTCGCATTGGGTGAACGGGCTGGGGATGCTAGTCTGCCTCGTCACTGCCGCGTGGTTCGTGCGCTGGTTCCAGCGCCCCTTCGACGTCGAGACGCTCTACATGCTCCACTTCATCGGCGCGGCGCTCGTGCTGGCTGCGGTCGCCCACCATACGACGTTTCAGATAGTCCTCGGTGGGCGTGGGCTGCAGCCCCGCCTGCCCGAAGATCTCCCGATGGCGGCGGCGGAGACCCTTGGTTACGCCGGAGTCTATTCGAAGAAGCGATCGGTGCTCGGCATTGGTTTGCCCTTGAGCATTCGCCGCCCGTTGCAGCGGTTCATCGTTCGTCGCCTCGGCCTTGCTCCCGGCGAAGAGGACAAGTATCTCGCCTCTGAGCGCATCCTGTCGTATGCGCCATGGGTCGTCCTGATCGGCACGGTGGTGATCACGGGGCTCGTGAAAGCCGCGCGCTATGTCGTGCCCGTACCCGACGGTGTGCTGCGCGTCTCGACCTTTCTCCACGATGGCGCGATCGTCTGGATCGTGGCATTGCTCTTTATCCACGTCGCGGCGGTGGTGCTCATCCCGCTCAACCTGCCGCTGTTGAAGTCGATGGTGACGACGCGCATCTCGCTCGACTATGTTGCGAAGCATCTTCCGCGCTGGTATCGCCGGCTCGAAGCCGAGAATCCTGGGCTGCAGGCGGCGCCGCCGTCGCCTGTCACCGCCAGCGACCGCCCGGCTGCGCCCGTCTCCAATCAGCCGGCTGCTGCGCCGTAACGGGGTGCTCGAACCCGAGCCGCTCGGCGAACGTGGCGATTCCGTCTTCTCGCTGGGGGCTTGCTGGCCGGCAGGCACGATCCAGACCGAGCTAGCCCCTCGTCTCTGCCGTCGCCTCGCAGCTTCCGCGACCCTCGTTGGCCGAGCGAGGGACAGCGCTGGCGCGAAGCGCTGCCTCGTTGTGCTGTTCAGGGTGCAGGCCCACGGCCGAGGAGCCGCTCGTTCGTGTTCAGGCGACAGTATACTTGCGCTTCGAGTGAGCAGGAATACACTGGCGGCTGGTGGAACGGCTCTGGCCGGTAGGAGGAAACATGCAGCTTGGAATGCAGACTGGCGCGTCGGTCTGGCCCGGAATCACCTACGAAGAGGCGGTCGATCAGTTGACGTGGCAGGCGCGTTTCGCGGACGAGGCGGGCTTCAAGCGGCTATGGCTCGTTGAGCACCATTTCGTCGAGTTCGCCATGTCGGGAGCGCCGAGCACCATCCTCGCGCACTATGCCTCGATCACCAAGACGATCAAACTTGGCTACGCGGTCGCTGTCCTACCGCTTCACCATCCGGTGCGCCTCGCCGAGGAGATGGCGTGGCTCGATCAACTGAGCAAGGGGCGAATGATGCTTGGCATCGGTCCCGGCTTCAGCCCGCTGGAATACGGGGTCTTTGGGGTCGAGGTCGAGCGCAAGCGTGAGTATGTCGAAGAAAGCTTCCGCATTTTGAAGCTGGCGCTCTCCGGGCAGCCGTTTACCTATGACGGTCCGATCTGGAAGATTCCGCCGATCCAGATTCACCCTGCGCCCTACCAGGGCCGAACGATGCCGTTCTACATGGCGACGTCGTCGCACGACTCGGTCGCTCGTGCTGCCCGCTGGGATGTCTCGCCGCTGCTTGGCTTTCGGCCGGTGGAGGTGTTGAAGGACCAAATCAAGCTGTGGCGAAGCGTCCGGGCCGAGCTGGGTGACACACCGGAGGAGATCGACCGCAAGCAGAAAGAGATTGGCGTCCTGCGCCGGATCGTCGTCGGCGCCAGCGAGGCCGAGGCGCGCGCGGTTGCCGACGCAGGCAGCCTGCAGTTTGCCGAAGCGATCCGCCGCTTGAACACGGCTGCCGGTGAAAGTCGGCCCCGGGCGATCGAGGCGCTTGGGCCTGATGGCCGGCGTGTGCTGCTCCAAGACGTCAACGAAGAAGATCAGCGAGCGCGCAGCTCGCAGAACGCCGCCGCGGGCACCATCGCCGGAACCAAGTCGCATGTCATCGAGCAACTGTATGAACTGCAAGAGACTGGCGTCGGCCACGTGCTCGCCGGCTTTGGCGGGCGCGGCGTGCCGCATCGAGAAGCGCGCGCCAACCTCGAGATGATCGCGAGCGACATCCTGCCGCTGTTCAACGACTGAAGTAGCGGCCCGGCTGGCCTGCCTCGCCTCGCGGTGTCGCCGGGGCTCGATCTCGACACCGCCGCCCGCAACGCCGCCGATCGTGGTTCCTCGCGGATTGGCCGAACCTCGGGGCTCGTGTGACGCCGAGCTGGAAACGCTGCCGCCTTGTTGCCCTTCGGTTGCGCTCTCGGAGCGCGTTCGCGCGGAGTGGAGGGCGCTGGCGTGCGGCAATGCTGCCGATCGGATCGCCACGATCGTGCTGGCGAGGTTCGTCCCCGCTTCTCTCGATGCGGCACCCCCGGTGCTCTGCAGCCGGCCCGACGGGGCGCATCCTGCGCTGTCGAGCACCCCGGCCGGCAGCCTGAGCGGCCAGACGGATGCTGCGTCGGCCGCGCTGCCGACCCCGCCCTCGTCGTTCTGCTGAGCGTGCTCCTCGCCGCGCCAGTCGTCGGAACGCTGTGCGCTCTCGATGCGCTGCTTCCCTGGATGACCTCGCTCGGCTGCAGAGTGGGCCGTGGCGTCGAGCCGAGGTGCTCGGGCCGCCGCTGAGCGCGGCGTAGGTCGCTGTCTCACGTCCCGAACGAGCAGCCCGGTCGCCGTCGGGCCGACGAGGAAGGCGGGGCGCGAATGGCCCGGCCGAGCGGCATGGTCGAGGGGGGCCGAATTTCGGTCAGATCCGTCCGTTCAGCAGACGCCGCCTCCCCGGCTGCGGTACTACCTTCTGGGGGAGGAGAGCGCCCGTGCGGCGCAAGGAGGGGCAATGCAACGAGTCATCGATCGACACGACCGGGTCATCGAGGATCCGCCGTTGATTCGGGAGCTATTCAATAACACGCGGCTCGCCTGGATTTGGATCCCGGTCCGGCTATTTCTCGCGTACCAATGGATCAACTCCGGCTGGGGCAAGTTCACCAACCCGGCGTGGATGGAGACCGGCACGGCGCTGCAAGCCTATTGGACCAATGCGCTGCGCATGGACCCGCGCCCGGTGATTACCTACGACTGGTATCGCGCCTTCATCCAGACACTTGTCGACTTGCAGGCATGGACTTGGTTTAGCAAGGTGATCATCTTCGGTGAGTTGGCAGTCGGCCTTGGCCTGCTGCTGGGCGCGTTCACTGGTATTGCCGCGCTGGGTGGCATGGCGCTCAACCTGAACTTCATGCTCGCAGGGACGGCGAGTACGAACCCGGTGCTGTTTGTCCTCGAGCTGCTCGTCTTCATGGCTTGGAAAACCGCTGGGTATTACGGTCTGGATCGGTTCCTGCTGCCGGCGCTCGGTGTGCCGTGGAAGGTTCGCCCCCGTGCCGAGGTAGCGGCAGGGCCGCCGGCGGCGGCGACCTCGCCATCGTAATCGCGCGGTGCTCCGGCCCTGCCGTTGCCTGTGACCCCGGCCTGAAGGCCGGGGTCGTTTCGTGTCCACGTCGCCCGCTCGGTTACCATCCCGCGCGTGCGAATCACCATCGACCTGTCCGCTGCGGTGCGCCGTCATGCCGGGCTCGGCCGTTACGCCCACGAGCTGACCGCAGCACTCGTGGCGCTCGGGAGCGGCGACGAGTATCAGGCGTTTCTTCATTCTGCCGGGCGGGCGCTCCGCCCGGACCCGCCGCTCGAACGTCTGCCAATCCGCCGCGTGCCGCTCGACGCCAAGCCGTGGCGGCTGAGCGTGCTTGCTGCCTCCTTCGCTCACCTGCCGATGGACCCCGTTATCGGTCCGACGACCATCTTCCACGGCACGGACCACCTCCTTCCTCCGTTGCGCCGGGCGCGCACCGTCTTCACGGTGCACGATCTGATCTTCCGCTTCTACCCCGAGCACCATCTGCCGCTGAACCGCTGGTATTTGACGTTGATGATGCCGCGCTTCCTGCGCGCCGCCGACGCGCTGATCGCTGTCTCGGAACAAACCAAGCGCGATGTCACCGCGCTCTATGGCATTCCCGCCGAGCGGATCCGGGTGGTCTACGAAGGGGTCGATCCTCGCTTTCGGCCGGAAAACGACCCAGCGCGGCTCGCCGACCTGCGTCGCCGGCTCGGCTTGCCCGAGCGGTTCGTTCTCTATCTGGGGACGATCGAGCCACGGAAGAACCTGCCCGCGCTCTTGGACGCCTACCAGCTCCTCGTCGCGGGGGGCGAAGAGGCCGACCTCGTCATCGCAGGCCGAACGGGCTGGCTGTTCGAGCCAGTCTTTGCCCACGTCCGCCGGCTTGGGCTCGAACAGCGCGTCCACTTCACCGGCTGGGTCGACGACGCTGACACGCCGGCGCTCTTGTCGGCGGCACGTGCGTTTGTCTTCCCCTCACTGTACGAAGGGTTTGGCCTTCCGCCGCTGGAAGCAATGGCCTGCGGCACGCCGGTTGTCGTTTCCAACACGTCGTCGCTGCCCGAAGTCGTTGGCGAGGCCGGCCTGCTCGTCCCCCCGACCGACGTTGCTGCGCTCGCCGGGGCACTCCGCCGGGTCCTTGAGGACGATGACCTCGCGGCTGCGCTGCGTGCCAAGGGGCTCCGCCAAGCTCGGCGCTTCCGCTGGGAGAAAGCGGCCCTCGAAACCTTGGCCGTCTACCGAACGGCTGTCGAAGGAGCAAGACCATGACCGTTCTCGACCGGCTGTCGCTCGGCGTGCATGCGAGCGGCGCATCCCCCCGCGATGCCATCGCCGTCGCCCAAGCGCTGGAGCGAGCCGGCTGGTGGGGGATCTCAATCGGCGATTCGGCGCTCGATTCCTTCGCGGCCCTCGCCGCCGTGGCCGCCTCAACCGAACGGCTCCAACTGCGCAACGGCGTGGCGATCCTTGGGCGGACGCCGGTGCAGACAGCGACCGCTGCTGCGACCGTGGACGAGCTTGCGCCAGGCCGCTACCGGCTCGGGCTCGGCACCGGCTCGCGCGAGCGGACTGGCGGCTGGCACGATGTCGACTACCGCCGTATCGTCGGACGGTTTGGCGATTTCGTGGCCGCAGTCCGCGCCGCCTGGGCGACAACGCCGGGGATGCCAAGTGCCTACGACGGCCAGTTCTACCGCTTTCGCGGCTATGCCCGGCTTCGTCCGCCGGCTACCCCCGATCTTCCGATCGACCTCGCGGCGAACGGCCCCCAGATGCTCCGCCTCGCCGGGGCGCTCGGCGACGGCGTGATGTTCAACGATCTGCACACCGGCCCATTCTTGCAGGAGGTCGCGTTGCCGGAGGTGGAAGCCGGCGAGCGGCGCGCCGGGCGGCCGGTCGGGACGGTGCGCCGCATCGGCGCTTTCTCGGTCTCGCTCGGCGCGAGCAAAGCGGCGGCGATCGCGCGCGGCCGGGTGGGAGTCCAAGCGTACCTCGTCATCAGTCACAACCGGCAGGTGCTCGAGCATTATGGTTTCCATGATGTCAAGGCCGCGATCGAACAGGCGCTTGCTACGGGAGACAGCGCCGCGGTGGCACGGGCGATCCCCGACGAGGTGGTGGACTTGTTCGCGATCTGCGGCGATGCGGCGGAGGTGCGCCGAAGGCTCGCTGCCTACGACGGCATCCTCGACGAGGCGATTCTCCATATCCCGGAGTGGCGTGTGCCTGGCCCGACGGCGGTCGCGGCCTATTTTGAGCTGATCGAAGCGCTCACCCCGGCATAGGCTCGCGTGCCGGCGCTCGACGACCGAGACAGGTCGAGCGCCGGTCCAATCGGCGTCTCCTTCGTTTCCACCCGCACGATCGCTTGAAAGCGGCGGATGTGTTCGTGGAGCTGTTCCAGCCCACCGCTGATTTCAGCGAGCATAGCTCGGCTGCGCTCCGACAGTCCAGGATCAAGCTGTATCAGCTCGATCAGCCCCATCGGCAAGGCGATGTCATTATTCAAGAGGTGCGCCGCTTCTCGGCTCGCGAGGATGACGCCGTCGAGCCGCGCTTCAGCGACGACGCGCGCCTCATGCTCTCGCGCGGCCAGCACCCGCTCCGTGGTGTCGTGCAGGTAGACGGTGAGGCCGTCGGCGCTCGGAAAGATACGCGCTTCGAGCCATCTCCCAGAAAATGGCACCTGATCTTCGACGACAATCGCCTCGCCGGTCTCGGCAGCCCGCAAGACGGCTGGTCCAAACAGGGTGGCCATCGCTTCCGGGAACACCTCCCAGATATCGCGGCCAACGACCTCGTCGAGCGAATGCCCCATCAAGCGCTCAGCGCTCGGATTGACGTGGACGAACCGCCACGCTCGGTCGATCGCGACGAACCCGTCGGTGATCCGGTCCAGCATGCGAAGCATCCGGCTGCGCCGATCCTCAGCACACGCCATTGTCTCGCGAAGCAGGATCTCGCTGACCGCCGCCTTTGCCAATCCCTGCAAGATGGCGCTTTCTTGCTCTCCCCATGAGCGGGGCGCCAGCGCAAAGACACAAAACGCCCCGATGACCGTGCTCTCGCCGACCACGAGCGGAACCGCGGCCGCCGTGGCAAACCCGGCGTCACCGACGGACCCGAGAGTTGTGACGTCGACCGCGCTCCGCGTCGCCTCGGCGCCGGCTGAGGCCCCCAGCGCAACCATCTGCCGCCCAATGTGTTGGATCAGGTCCGGCGAGACTGGGCCGACCGCACGCACGATCGGCCGCGCGGCGGTTTCCGTCCAGAGCCCGGCCGCGTCGACGTCCATCACAACGCGGGCACAACCAGCGAGACGGTCGAACGCCGTCCCCAAGGATTCGATCGACGCTGCGGCCGCCTCCCAGTTTGGAGGCTGCCACGCCGCAGGCGGGGAGTCGACAGACCGTGACACCATCGCTACTTGCCTCGCGTTTCAGAACACTACTCACCTACCGATGGTTTCGGCAGGTTGGCGCTCGGTCGATAGATCCGGTCGCGGCTCTGTTCGGTTAGCGAGCTCGGGTTGGCGTCGGCGGTGGCCGCGTTGCGGTCGCGCCCGGCGGCGCGGGCGTGCCAACCGGCGGTCCGCCCGGCACGAGCTGATCCGGGATACCGAGGTCGCGGGCATTCGGGAAAGACGTGCCGTAGGCGACCACCGACCAGACGCCGTTGTTCCAACGAAGGATGGCGTAGGCCGTACTGGTCGGGTCGCCCCGACGCTGGACACGCGTGCGAGCGAACTCGCGCACCGTCGTCTGGTACTCCACCTCGAACCCGGTCAAATTGGTGTTGCTGAGGACGTAGGTCACGGTCGCACTGATGATGGCGTTGACGTCGCCGAGCGACCCCGGCACACCCGGCCCCTGCACCGAGGCCGCGGTTGCGCCCGGCTGTGCGGTGCGCGTCACCGTTGCTGTTGCGATGACCGTGCGAGTTGCGACCACTGTCGCGGTCACCGTGCGCGTTGCGGCCAGCGCCGTCTGTGTCCGGGTAACGCCGGCCGTGGCCGTGATCGGGGCAGTCGCTGTCACCGTTCCGCTCGGCCGTACGGTCAGCGTCAAGGTGGGTGAGGCAGCAATCCGTGGCGAGGCAACGGCGGCGGTCCGCGCTGTCGGCGTCGCGGACGGTGTCGCCGCTGAGCCGGGCAGTCCTGGCAGCGACACGTTCGGGACCGCACCACAGCCCGCCGTGAACACGGCAAAGGGGATGAAGAAGAGGAGCCAGCGAAGCACGGCATTCTCCCGTCGGGGGGCTTCCGTCGTCCGGGATCGTAGCAGACGCCTCGAACCCAGGACGCCGCGACGCTTGTCGCGCTCCTGTGTTCCGGTCGGCATGCCGGGCGCCGACCCGGGAGACACTGCGGATGGCCGCTGCTGAGCCCAGTGATCGCCCCCGCGTGATGCAGAACCTTGAGCACGGCTCACCCCGAGGGACCCTCGGAAGCCCGCCCGCCTCGCCGTTCCAGCGTCGCGGCCGAGCCGGGGAAGCTCGCCGCCCTTGCGTATTCGAAGTTCGGGGGCTACTGCAGGGCGGCGACGAGACGCCAAGCGCGATCGATGGAGCCGGCAGGATCGGAAGGCGCCCCAATCGGATGGACGATCACCTCGCCGATGCCAGCGTCGAAGAGGGCGCGAAGCCGGCTGGCGACCGTCGCCTCGTCACCGTGGAGCACCACCGCGTCGATCATGGCGTCGGTCCAACCGTCGTTTTCTGGTTCGTAGCCGGCGGCGCGGAACATCGCTGCGTAATTGGGCAGCCGCGGGTAGAGCGCGAGCTGCTGGCGAGTCGCTTGGCGCGCCTCGTCGGGACGATCCGTGATGCAGACCGGCGCGTGGAAGATGATTGGCGGCGTTGGGCGGCCGGCGGCGTGAGCGCCTTCGGCGATTGCGGCGAGGGCGCGCTGCTGGACAAACGTGATTGGCGTGACCCACGTGATCGCGCCGTCCGCCCATTCGCCGGCGAGACGAAAGGACTTCTCGCGCAGCGCCGAGATCAGCACCGGCACCCCCGCCGCCTTCGGCAGCGTGGCATGAACGCGGTAGCGGCGATTCTCGACGTCCACTTGGCCGCGTTCGAGGGCCGGCTTGAGCACCGCGAGATAGTCGCGTAGGTGGCCAAGCGGCTTTTCGTAGGGAATGCCCCAAGTCGGCTCCATCTGCGGGCCGTGGCTCGGCCCGACGCCAAGGCGGAATCGGCCGGGCGCGAATGCTGCAACCGTGGATGCCTGAATCGCCATCAACAAGGGGTGGCGCGGCCACGTTTGGGCGATACACGTCCCGAGCACAATGCGGCTCGTTCGCATTGCCGCTGCCGCGAACACCGTCACCGAGTCGCTGACGAGTCCGCCCGCGGTCAGCCAAGCGGCGCGTATCCCCATCTGCTCTGCCCGCTCGATGTTCGCCAGGATGCTCGGCGCGTCCGGCGCCATACAGGTCAGTCCGATTGTTCCGGTCACTCACTCCTCCGTGCGCCGGCGATTATAGGGAGGTTGCTGGCGAAGACGGGGCCTAGAATACCGGCCATGGCGCGCCCGTGGCTGTTTGTTGCGATCGCCTGGCTTGCGTTCGCGCTCCGGGCGTTCCGCCTCGACGCCCACCCCTACCGTGGTGACGAAGCGTTCGTCATCTGGTTTGTCCAGCAGGATTGGCTCGCGCTGGTCGCTGCGGTCGCCCGAAACGAGCCTCACCCGCCGCTCTACTACCTCATCGCCAAGGGCTGGCGAGATCTTGCGGGCGATGTCGAAACGGTATTTCGCATCGTACCGCTCTTCTTTAGCGTGCTCGCGGTGCCAGCGGTGGGCAAGGTAGGCGAACGGTTGGGCGGCAAGGGGGGCAGCGCGGTTGGCCTCGTCGCGGCGATCCTCCTCGCTGTCAACCCGTTTCACATTTGGAACGCCCAAGACGCCCGGATGTACACCCAAAGTGTCGCCTTCTCGATTCTCTCGGTGCTCGCCTTCCTCCGGCTTGACGAGCGGCCGAAGGACGGCGGCCGGCTTGCGCAGTACGCCGCGATTTCCGCGCTTGCCGTCTTGACACACTACACCGTCCTGCCGATCTTGGTCGTGCAAAACGTCTTCTGGGTCATCCGCCACCGTGGCGCACGGCCGGCGCTTGTCCGCTGGCTGGCGGTGCAGGCAGGCCTCGCGGGGATCGCGCTCGCCTGGCTCGCTTGGAACCGGACGGTGCTGCTCAGCTATTCCGGAAATGGCGACCAGCCGACGTTGGTAGCGGCGATCCAGCGTACGGCGGTCGCCTACCTGACGGGGCGGAGTGGATCGCCGGAGTGGGCGATGCTCGCCAGCCTCTTTGGCTTGGCGGTCGCCGTGCTCGGGACCGTTTGGCTGATTCGGCGGACGGGCGCTCTCGGTGCCCTTGCGGCAGTCGTCGTGATCGTCGGGGTTGGTCTGCAATGGGCGGCGAGCCTACGCGCCCCGGTCTTCAACGAAACGTATCTGCTGTCGGTGAGCGGTTTCTATCTTGTGTTGCTTGGGGCGGGGATTGTCGCGCTCGGGCGCTGGCTGATGCCGGCGGCTGGCGCGGTGGCGCTGGCGGTGCTGATCGCCGCGTCCGGGCTGTCGCTCGGCAACTATTGGCTGAACCCGGCCTACGCCAAGGCCGCCGATTGGCGCTCCCCAGCCCGCGTGATCGCTCGCGACGCTCGTCCCGGCGATGTGATCGTCCTGAACTACCCAGACCCGACGTTCGAGTATTACTACCGGGGTCCGATTCCCGTTCGGCTGATCCCCGCCGCGGCGCCGGTCGATCGCGCCGCGGTGACCCGCGAGCTGGCCGCGCTCACCGCCGAGGCGCGCCGGATCTGGCTTATCCCGGTGCGCGCCGCGAATTGGGACAGCGAGGGACTGGTTGAGAGTTGGCTCGAGCACCACGCGCTGCCGATAGCGACCGCGGGCTGGCATCAGGTGCGGATCGTCCTTTACGAGACGCCAACGGGCGTGCTTGCCGAGGCAACTCCGTTTACCGCTGAGCTGGGCGGGATCCGGCTTCACGGGGCGGCGATTGTCCTGCCGACTGGCTGCCACGCTCCCTGCCCCCTGAACGTGCGGCTCGTTTGGTCGGCGGGGCGCCGCCCGACTGAGGAGTACAAGGTGTTCGTTCACGCTGTGGATGACCGCGGCGCGATCGTTGCCCAGAGCGACGGCATGCCCGCCGGCTGGCGGCGACCGACGACCGGCTGGTCGCCCGACGAGCTGATCGTCGACGCGCACGAGCTGCAGGTGCCCGCCGGACACGTTCGTCTGCTGGTCGGCCTCTACCGCGAGCAGGGCGGTCGGCTGCTCACGCCGGACGGCCACGACTCAATCACGATTGGCGAACTGACGGTTCGCTGAAACTAGCCGCACCCGCCGATCGTGATGGGAGCGGGAGCGATCGATGCTGCGTACTCTCCTGCTGCTGTCGGTGGTGACTCTGATCTCCGGCTGTGCCTCGCCGGCGCCTGCTGGGCCAACGCTCGCGCCGGCTGCATCGCCTTCCGTGCCGGCTGTTGCCACCCCCCTGCCCCGGCCGGATATCGTCCGTATCGAAATGTATGAGTGGAGCATCAACGTCGATCCGCCGGAGCTGCCGGCTGGCCGGTATCGCGTTGAGGTGGTCAACTACGGCGAGCGCCTCCACTCGGTGAGTGTGGTCGGCCCCGGTGTCGACCTCGAGTCCCGGCGGCTACGCGCCGGCGGTGTCCAAGAGATCGAAATCGAGATTGGCGCCGGCGAGTACACCCTCTGGTGCCCGATCGGCGACCACCGCGACTACGGCATGGTGACGTACCTAACCGTTCCGGCCCTCGCATCTGCAGAGCAGGGGTAGACCGAGCCAGCGGCTCGAACGCGAATTGAGCCCGAACCCGGCCAGCACCCTCGCTGCCCGGCGAGGGGATGAGCAGCCAGCCCAGATTGACGATGACGAGGATCACACCGGGCGCCAGCGCCCCGATGCTAGCGGCGACGTCCACCGGCCGCAGCCGGCGGCCAGCCGCATCGTAAGACGCCCAGCAGCGAGCAGCGCGTCTGACTGCTCGAGGGGACGCTGAAGACGGCCGGCGAGAGCGCGCTCGCGACGATTGCGGCTATCGAGAATCGGCCTTGATTCGATCGACAAGGTCGGCCGGCGGCGGACATTGACGCACCGATCGGGAGAGGGCGAATCACCTTTCGTCTTGCGACCGATCGCGAATGGTAAATGGTAAGATGAGGGGGCGTCAGTGGTAGAGAACGGCACGGTACGTTGGAAACCGCCCTCCAACTGCTCGCGGTAGCAGCGTTGGTTTTTGCCAACGGCTTCTTTGTTGCGTCCGAATTCGCGCTCGTTTCCGTTCGCCGGTCTCGCATCGATCAGCTCGTCGCGGAAGGGGTGAGCTCGGCGAAGGTCGTGCAGCGTACCCTTGAGCACCTTGACGGCGCGATTGCGGCGACCCAACTGGGGATCACGATGTCCAGCCTTGCGCTCGGCTGGATCGGCGAGTCGGCGGTAGCCCACTTGGTCGAACCGCTGTTCTCCTTCTTGCCGGGCATCCTCCCGATGGTGAGTGCCCACGCGCTCGCCGTCGCGGGTCGCGTTCGCGACGATCACGGCGCTCCACATTGTGCTGGGCGAGCTTGCGCCGAAAACGCTCGCGCTGCAGCGCAGCGAGCGGACGGCACTGATCGTTGCCCGGCCTTTGGAGATGTTTCACACTGTGTTTCGTCCGGCGATCGCAGTCCTGAATGGGGCGGGGAACTGGGTTGTTCGCCTCGTCGGGCTGCGCCCGGCGAGCGGGCATGAACTGGTGCACAGCGTGGAGGAGTTGGAGATCCTGATCCAATCCAGCAAACGCGCAGGGGTGCTGAACGAAGAAGAGGCGCAGTTACTCGGCCGCGTCTTCGACTTCAGCGAACGGCCCGCGCATCGGATCATGACCCCACGCACCGAGATCGTCGCTGTCCCCGACACGGCGACCCTGCCGCAGTTGCTGGCGATCGCCCGTGAGGAGAATGTCAGCCGTGTACCGGTTTATCACGGCACGATCGATCACATCGTCGGAATGGTGCTGTTGAAGGATCTGTTTCGCGCCATCCCGGATCCGAGCGACGGCGCGGCGACATTCAATCTTCAGCAGATCATGCGGCCGGTGCTCCTTGTCCCCGAGACGATCTCGATCGACGAGTTGCTCAAGCGGATGCGGGAGCAGAAACTGCACCTCGCGATCTTGCTGGACGAATTTGGAGGAACCGCCGGGCTGGTGACATTGGAAGACATCATCGAGGAAATCTTCGGTGAGATCCGCGACGAATCGGACGTAGACGAAGCCGACGAGGAGATCGTCGCCACCGAGAACGGCGCTCTCATCGACGGTCACACAGATATTCAGGATGTCAACGAGCGCTTCGGCCTGCAGCTTGACGACAGCGAGTATGACACGATTGGCGGCTACGTGTTTGGCGCGCTTGGCCGTGCGCCCCGCGTCGGGGATCAGGTGGATGTGGGGGGCTATCGCTTCGAGGTCGTCGAGGTGGACGGTATGCGAATCAGCCGGTTGCGCCTGACGCGGCTCGACGCCGGTGCTGCGCCGGAACCGGTCGAGCCGGCGTCAGGCTGACGGGGATCCCTCGCTTTCACGCCGTTCGAGGACGCGGCCGAGAGCGCGCCCTTTATCGGGCGTCGGGTCGGTGACGAGGCCATAGATCTCTCGGCCTTCGTGGCCTTCCGGCAGATACTCCGTGATCGGCAGGCCGTCTTCGCGAACGAATAGCAGGCAATGGCAATATTTCCATTTCTGCATCTCGTCACAGGCGCAGATCCATTCTCGGCGCTTCGCCTCGGCTGCCTTGTCTGGGTAAAAGTTGCAGGGGCAGAGCGGTCGCCCTACCTCGTCGATGTTTGCGGCGAGGCCGAGGATGACCGCCTCGGTGACCTCCGGGTCGGGGTGGAAGACCGTTCCCGACTTTGCCGCATAGGCGCGTGCGTAATTCCACATCTTGTCGATGTTCTTCTGGCTCGGCTGTTTCATCGTCCTTTGCTCCTCTGCCGTGCCCATTGTAGCGGCGATCACGGCGATTGGCGGATTGGTCCCGTGGCAACGAACCCGTGGTCGCCTCCGCCGCCGCGAACGGGCAGCGCGGCGGCGGCTGTTCCACTCATCCGGATTGCAGAGAGGGTGCCGTTGACCAGCCTCGTCCTTCAAGCCGAGCGCAGGCCACTGCTGCTGCCGCAGGCACGCCCCGGCGGGCCGTTGGCACACCCGAGCGAGTGCCGCTAGCGCAGTGATGATGACGAGAGCCGCGCTGTCGTCGACAACGACGCAGGCGAGCCGAACGCGACCGATCAGCGTGTGCTGCCGGTCCAGCGCATTCTGCGTCATCTCAGGGGAGTGCCGCGCTCGTTCGCTGCTTCCCATGAGCCTGAGGTGAGACGGGGGAACCATCGTGCGGATGGGCGAGGGGCATTTCCAGCGCTCCGCCGCCTGACGGACGGCCTCGCCGTGGGGGCTCAGCGACGACGGTGCATGTCGCGAGAGTGGCCTTCGGTCCCGTCTGCCAGACGTTCGTCCGCGATCCTGTCGGGGTGATGCCGAGCCACAGGCGGACGCTTTTTCAGAAGACAGCGGGAACCGCCTGCTCGTGGATGCTGCGCGCCAGTGCTGCCAAGCGATCACGGTCGACCAGGAGCTCGCGCGGCGGTGAGAAGAGGGCAAAGCGGGTGACGATGCCGCGGTATCGCTCCGCGACGAGCCGAGGGAGGTCCTCAAGCCGGCCGGTGAGCGTGAAAATGTCGAGGACGTCGTCAGAGATCTCGGCAGCGATGCGGTCCCAGCGGCCGGCGCTGACGAGCCGGGCGAGGCGCTCGCCGAGGTCGTCGAGCCCGTGTGCTGTCAGTACCGCCCGGTAGGAGGGGGTGGAGGCATAGAACGCAACCATCCGCCGCGCTTGCTCGCGCGCTTCGGCGATCGCTTCGTCGGTGTCGCCGATCGCCTGAAAGGAGGCAGAGACGAGGTCGAACGGCTCAGCGGCGCGGCCACCGCGCGCCCGCCCTTCGCGAATGGCCGGCGCCGCAACCGTTTCCAGATAGCGCGGCGTCATCAGCGGGTGGGTGCGGAGCCCATCGGCGATCTCACCAGCAAGCCGGCACATCGCTGGGTTGACGGCTGCGAGGTGGACCTTCGGCGGCGGATAGGGCTGGGGACCGGGGTTGAATTCGCGCGTGAGCAAGGTGAGGCGGTAGTGGTCGCTGCGATAGTCGAGGGGGGCCTCGCCGGCGAAGGCGCGCCAGAGCGCCCGCAGCGCCCCGACGTAGTCGCGCATCCGCGGAATCGGCGGCGTCCATTCCATGCCAAACCGGCGAACGAGGTGGCCACGCACTTGGGGTCCGAGGCCGAGCGTGAAGCGGCCGCCGGCGAGCTCCTGCAGATCCCAGGCCGCCATTGCCGTGACGGTCGGGCTTCGCGGGAACGCCAGTGTCACCGAGGTGGCGATCTCGATCCGGCTGGTCGCCGCTGCCGCTAGCGTCGCCGCGACAATCGAATCGCGCGCGGTTTCGTTGACGCTCACCGCGTCGAACCCGGCGTCCTCGGCGAGGCGTGCCAGCGGCGCGACTTGGGAAGGCGGCAGGACCCGCAGCGCCAGTTCGACCTTCACGCGTCGTCTCGCATTCGTGCCGGACGCGGCGTCTGGGCTAACAGAAAGCCGATCACCTTCTGCCGCAACTCGGGCGTCGCCAGTTCGAGCAGCAGCCGCGCCCACTCTTCGGAGAACCGAAATCGGTCCTCGGGCAATGGCCATCCGGCGAGCAAGCGAAGCGTGGCGGGCGGGAGACCGAGCGCCTGGTCGAGCGCGTCACAGGTTTCGGCGGTCGGCCGCGCTCCGGCAAGGACAACCCGCAGCGTATTATGGCTGAGCTGCGCCCGCAGCGAGGACTGCCGCGCCGAGAGTCCGAGCGCCCGCAGCCGACGGCGGATCAACTGGGCGACCGCGGTTTCCTCGGGCATCGCCTCCTCGCAGGCTGGGCTGCGGCCAGTATAGCCGGAAGGGGCCGATGGACGACCGACTTGCGCTGCTCGACTGGCGTCGCCAAGTGAGCGCCCTCTATGCCGAGGTTCGGGCCGCTGGCGCCGGCCCAGCCGCGGCCGCGCGATTCCGCGCCGGACGCGATCGCCTTTTTGCGGGGCACCCCCAATCGCCGCTCAGTGCTCGCGCCGATTTCCGGGGGCTTCGCTGGTATCCCTATGATCCGGCGTTCCGCGTCGTCGCGCCGGTCGAGCCAGCGCCGCCCGGCTGGCGCGAGGTGCCCGCCGGCGAGGATGGAGTTGTCCGCCTCGAGCGGTTCGGCCGTGTTCGCTTTGTGATCGCTGGGCAGCCGGTGTCGCTCGATCTCTACTGGATCGCCGGCTACGGTGGAGGAGTCTTCCTGCCGTTCCGCGACGCGACGAACGGCACCGAAACGTATGGCGGCGGCCGCTACCTGTTGGACACCATCAAGCACGCCGATCTCGGCAGCGAGGGCGAGGCGCTGGTGCTCGATTTCAACTACGCCTACAACCCCTCCTGCGCCTACGACGACCGCTGGGTCTGCCCGCTCGCTCCCCCCGAAAACATGCTCGCGATCCCCGTCCGGGCTGGAGAGCGAGCGTTTGTCCGCTGATCCGTTCGGTGTCCGCTCCTGCCTCCACCGTGAAATGTGGCGACCAAGCACGCTCTCGACGAAGGTGCTCTCGCTCAGGGGATGGCCGCGTCGATGCGCCGTTGGCTGCGCTGGTCGGGTGGCAATCCGACGGTTCTAGCGCTCGGCGATTGGGCTGCCCGCAACCGAGCCCGTCTCACGGAGGGCTGGGTGGTGTACAGTCGCCTTCACGGAGGTGGAGGATGGCCAACGGTGGCGCGGCGATCAGCCGGGCGATTCAGCGCGAAGGGGCACGAACAGTCTTCTCACTGGCGGGAGCGGGACATGCCCGCATTTTGGACGCGCTCGACGCTGACGGCGTCCGGATTGTCAGCGCTCGTCACGAGACAGCGGCCGTGGTCGCGGCCGACGGGTATGCCCGCATTGCCGGCCGGGTGGGCTTTGCGATCCTGATTAGCAAGCAAGGGCTGCCGAACGCGCTGACGGGCATTCTGGACGCCTGGATGGCCTGCTCGCCGGTCGTCGTCATCCTCGCGCGCCCGCCGATTGCCCAAGACGATCCCGGCGGCGGGCTCGACGACGAACTCGCCTTTATCCGCCCGTTCGCCAAGTGGGCCCGGATCGTTCACGACCAAGAGCGGCTCGCCGAGTACGTCCATCATGCGGCCCACGTCGCGCGGAGCGGCCGGCCCGGGCCGGCGGTGCTCGCCGTCCCGCAAGACCTGCTTGCTGCCGAGGTGCGGGAGATGCGGCGTGAGGACGAGCCGATCGTCCCTGCGCCGCCGCCGAGCCCGGATCCGGCAGCGATCGAGGCGGCCGCTGCGCTCTTGGCGAATGCGCACCGGCCCCTCATCGTCGCGGGGAGCGGCGCAGCGCGTGCAGGCGCGGGGCTGCAGCGGCTGGCGCGGGAGTTCCGCATCCCGGTCCTCGGCCACGCCCTCGGCCGCGGGAGCGTGCCCGAGGACATGGAGATTGGCTTTCCGTGGCCGCTTGCGCAGGTGGCCGCCAAGGAGGCCGATGTCGTCGCCGTCTTCGGTGCGCGGCTGTCGGATCGTCTCGGCTATGGGCTGCCGCCGCGTTTTCACCCGGAAGCGCGCTTTATTCAAGTCGATCTGGCGGCGGAAGAACTCCGCCGCGCTCGGCCAATCGACGTCCCGATCGTCGCCGACGCCGGCCGGGCCGCGCTCGCCCTCGCCGAGGCGCTCGCCCATCAGTTGGGCCGCGCCCGGCCGATTTCGGAGACTGCGCCCGGCTACGTCTCTGCCGCGCTGGCGAACCGCCTCGCCCGGATTGAGGAGGTTGGCCACGGCGACGATGGGCCAGTCCATCCGTATCGCATCGCGCGCGAGCTTGTGCCGCTCTTGCCGCGCAATGCAATCGTCGTCGGCGACGGCGCCGACTCGCTCAATTTCATGCTGGCCTATCTCCGCATCTACGAAGCGCCCGGCTATCTCGACCATTACCCATCCGGCTCGATGGGGATCGGAACACCGCTGGCGATCGGTGCGGCGGCCGCCTCCCGCGAGCTGGCCGAGGCGCTCGGGACGCGGCCGCGTCCCGTCTTCCTCGTGACCGGCGATGGAGCGTTCGGCTTCTACCTCGCCGAGCTGAACAGCATCGCGCTCGCCAACCTCCCGATCCGGATCGTTGTGGTGAACGACAACGCGTGGGGCACCGAACGCCACGGGCAACGGGTGTCGCTGGGACGCACCGTCAACACCGATTTGGGGGAGACGCGGTACGACCGCATCGCCGAGGGGTTCGGCATCGAGGCGATCCATGTTACGCACCCGCGGGAGGTCCGGCCGGCAATGGAGCGCCTCCTTGCTGCGCGGGGGCCGGCTCTCGTGGATTGTTGGGTGGATCGCGAGGCGGGGGCGCTGCGCAAGAAAGACCCGCGCCTGCAGATGATCCCGCACGACGACATCACGACGAGCCGCAGGCCGCACGCCACGCCCTCGGTCGCCTGACTCGGCTTCGTTGGGGGCAGACCGCACCGGCGGATCGAACCTTCTACCCGCACCGCGGTCGAGGGCATCGCGAACGTCGGTCAGGCGGTGCCTAGTGCTCGCGCTCCTTGGGGTGAGGCGGGCGTCCTCATCGCCCCATCCCGGGCGGGCGGACGGTCGATGCGGGTAATCCTTCGGGCGCGGTGCGATCGTGGCCGAGGAGCGTCCCAAGCGGCGCGACACGGTAGCCGCGCTCGCGGATCGCCGCGAGCAGCGCCGGCAAAAGGGAGATCGTGGCTTCTGGTGCGCGCGAGCCGGGATCGCTGTCCAGCCCGTCGTGAAGGATGAGGATCGCGCCGGGGGCAATCTGGCGCGTGAGGATGCGCTCCTGCAGCCCGGCGCTCCAACGCGGCAAGGCGATGGGAAGCGCTCCGTGGACGACGGCGAGATTGTGGCGGCGCACCTCATTCCAGAGATTGCGGCCCAGCTGCCCAGCCGGGGTGCGAAAGAAGCGCGGCCGGACGCCGGTGATTGCCGTGATGGCCTGTTGTGCTCGCGCCACCTGCCCAGTGGCGGCGGGAAGGTAGAAGCGCCGAGGCACCGGTTGCAGCGCGAGCGAATAGGTGTGGTTGGCGATCTCATGTCCCTCGGCGACGATGCGCCGCGCCGTGGTGGGCGCCCGTTCGACGCGCTCACCAATGGTGAAGAAGGTCGCCGGTGTACCCGCCTCGCCGAGCAGGTCGAGCACGCGCTCGGTGTAGGAGGTTGGACCGTCGTCGAAGGTGAGCGCGACAGCCCGCTCGTCGCGGCGTCCGCGCCAATAGACCCGGCCGCCCAGCGAGACGGGCCGTGCCCATTCAACCACGGCCGAGACAAGCTCGAAGGCTGCAACACCAAGTGCTGCCAAGCCGAGCGCGCGCTTGAGGCTCACCGGGAGAGTCTAGCCGCACGCTAGAATGACCGCTGGCCGCCTGCCAGAGGGCGGAGGGAGAGTGCGATGGCCGAGTATCGCGACGGCTTCATCAACGTCAACGGGATGCGCTTTCACTACCTCGACTGGGGCGATCCGGCTGCCCCGCCGGTCGTCTTGTTGCACGGCACCACCTCAAACGCCCATTCGTGGGATCGGGTGGCAGCGATGCTCGCGCGGAAGTACCGCGCGATCGCGCTTGACGCCCGTAACCACGGCGACAGTGACACCTCGCCGGTGCCCTACAACCGCGACATGTTAGCCGAAGACGTCGCGGCGACAGTCGATGCGCTTGGCTTCGCGCGGTTCGGCCTCATTGGGCTGTCGATGGGGGGCCGAACGGCGATGGTGTACGCCGGCCACCATCCCGACCGCGTCGAGCGCCTCGTTATCGAAGACATTGGCCCCGAAACGCCCGCCGCGGCGACTGCTGCTGTTATGGAGCGCATTCGCACCTCGCCGCAGCGCTTCAACTCGCTCGATGAATACATCGCGTGGTCGCGCCAGTCGCTCCAGTTCGCCGACGAAGAATGGCTCCGGGAGAAGGCGCGTCACGCCACCCGCCAACTGCCCGACGGAACCTACGAGAACAAGTATCGGCACAATCAGTCGCAGAACGCGCCCCTGACCACCGAGCTCAACCTGTGGGAGCATATCGCCAAGATCACCTGCCCGACGCTCATCGTCCGCGGAAGCGAGAGCGAGGTGCTGACGGCGGAGATCGCTGATCGGATGGCCGAGGTGATGCCGAACGCGCGTCACATTGTGATCGAACGGGCGGGCCACCCGGTACACGAGGACAACCCGCGCGACACGCTGCGCGTCTATGCGGAATTTTTCGGTGTCCCGCTCGACTGAACGAGCGGGAGAACGAATGCTCAGCAGGCAATCTCGGGCCGGTAGACTTGGTGGATCGTCGAGCCGCTGCTGCCGCCGCGCTGGGTCCCGCCGCCGGGAAGATGGATCCACCCGTTGAGGAAGGCCGCGCCCGTGACACCGTGAACGGGGGTCGGCAGAGGCGTCAGCGCCGTCCAGCGGTCGGTTTTCGGGTCATAGGCTTCCATCTCGGCGAAGACACCGCTCGGCACGGCATCGTTTCCCTCTCCGCCGAAGACGTAGAAGCAGCCGCGGGCGGCGATACCGTTAATCCCGGCGCGTGGTTTGGGCATCGGAGCCTTGCGCTCCCACGAGTTGGTGCGCGGGTCGAACACTTCGAGCGTCGCGGTCATCTCGCTGCCAACTCCGCCGCCAAAGCGGCCGCCGGCGACGTAGATCTTGCCGTCCAGTGCGGCCGCTGCGAGGTGGTTGCGCTGGGTGGGGAGGTTGGGCAGGGGCGTCCAACGGTCGGCAGCAGGGTCGTAAACCGCGAAGTCCGCGCCGCGGGGCGGCCGCCCGCCCGCCACGTAGATCTTGCCGTCCACCACTGCCGCCGCGCCGCCACTGCGCGCTGTCGGCATTGAAGCGCGGCTTGCCCACTCCCCGGTCGCTGGATCGAATTCGAAGACGCGATCGACGAATCCTGCGCCGGTGGGCGGAATCGCTCCAGTCGTCGCGCCCGAGCCGGCGGTTTCACCGCCGATGACATAGAGCTTGCCGTTCACGGCGGCAGCCATCGTATGGTGAAGGGCCATTGGGAGGGGCGTGGAGAGTTGCCAAGCATCGCGGGCGGCGTCGTAGACCTGCACGGTGTTGGCAACGACGCGGCTCGATGGGTAACCACCGATGACGTAGATCTTGCCGTTCAGCTCGGCGACGGCGATCTCGGAGTTGGCTACCAGCAGCGGGGCGCGGGTCGCCCAAACAGGCCCGCTCGGGGTCGGCGACGGCGGCGCCCCGACTGTTGGAGTGGCAGGCACGGCGGGCATCGTGCCGACCGTCGGCGCGGCCTGCGCAATTGCCGGCGTCGGCTGCGCAGGTGGCCCGCCGGGCGCACTGGAACAAGCGCCCGCGAGGAACGCCGTGAGGCTCACGAGGATGCTACCGAAGGTTGGCTGCCCGTTTCGCTTCATCTGTACACCGCCGAGCGAGAGGCTAGGCGACGGCGAAGCGGGAGATCCACGAAATCGGTGTCTGGATCGGTGAACCCTCGAACGGGTGGAGGACGACCGGCCCGCCCGTGCGTGACGGTGTCGGTGGGTGGCCACGGTGGGAGAGGCCCACGGGGTGGGGATACCGCTCGGAGTCGGCGGAGGTGTCGGAGTGACGGTGGGCGGCGGTGGTGACAGAAGTTGCGGGCTGCCGGCGAGGACGCAGACCGGGCTACGATCCCCAACATTGTCGGGGTGGCCTCGACCGAGCGGGCGCCCGAACTGAGAGAGAGGTCGGCCGTGCCGTCGCGATCGAGGTCGCCAACACCGAGCCGGCCGAAGCTCAGTCCGCCGGCCGTTCGGTGGGCGAAGGTCGTGGCGAGATCGGTTGTCCGCGGGGAACGCGTTCGTTTAGCGTGCGGTCACGCGCGGTACAATCGGCGTTCCTGCCGTGCCGAGGAGGACGGATTTGGAGGAGAGCAGCGTCTCGCTGTCGACGCCGGCGATGCGGGGGTGTCGCCTACTCCGACGGCGAGGACCGCCGATTCGATCGCGGCGAACGTCGCAGGACGGCCGTCATGGAGGATGGCTGCTGCGGCAAGTGTCCGGCTCGCCAACCCAAGGAGACAAGGCCAGTGGGATCACGGCGAGCGCGGCGGTCACGGCGGGCGTGGCGCCCCGTTCGGCCATCCTCCAGCGGATCGGAGTGCAGACGATACTTCTGCCGGAGGGGCGAATGAGCTTCGAGGCGGTGAACTACGACAAGCGCGACGGGGTGGCTTTCCTAACTCTGAACCGACCGGCGGCGCTGAATGCGATCAACGTCCAGATCCGAGACGATCTGGTGCAGATCCTGCCGGCGATCGCGCTTGACGACGAGGTGCGCGTTGCGATCATCCGCGGGGCGGGCCGGGCGTTCTCTGCCGGCGCGGACGTGAACGAGTTTGGCACCGCGCCCTCGCCGGTCGAGGCAAAGCGGATCCGTCAGCTTCGTCCGGTTTGGCAATTGCTCGCGGCCTGCCCCAAGCCGCTCGTCGCGGCCATTCATGGCTATGCGATCGGCGCGGGCGTGGAGCTGGCGGCGCTCTGTGACATCCGCATTGCCGCTGCAGGGACGGTGTTCGCGGTACCGGAGGTGACGCTCGGCCTCATTCCTGGCGCGGGAGGAAGTCAGACGCTGCCGCGCGTCGTCCGTCCCGGCTGGGCGCGCGAGGCAATCCTCACCGGCGAACGCTTCGATGCTGCGAAGGCGCTCGCGATCGGGCTTGTCAATCGTGTCGTGCCCGCCGACCGGCTCGATGCGGACGCCGAGGAGCTTGCCCGCCGCATCGCCGCCAATCCTCCAACTGCCGTCCAAGCGGCAAAACGGGCGCTCCGCGCTGCTCGCGACCTGCCGCTCCGCGAGGGTCTCGCCGTCGAGCGTCGCCTCGCCCGCCTCGTCGCTCTCGGGCGCGCCTGAGGCCGAACCGCCGCTCGCGCGAGGCCCTCTCGGAGCGCATCCTCATTCCTGAGGGGACGCCGGTCGACGTCTCGCTGCCGATGTCCGCTGACGGTATCGCAGCCAAATTGCCTGCTAAAACGCTGCCCGGCGGGTGCGGTCGCCGTACAATCTTGCTGCCGGTTGCTTGGCTGCCGGCAGACGCGCATTGGTGGAGGCAACCCTGAACCGGCGTTCGTTCCTGGTCGGCGCATCGTCCCTCTTGGCGCTTTCGTCTGTCCGCTCTGCCGCCGCCGAAGGGCCGGCGACGGGCATTCCCGGTGGCGCTCCGCCGCCGAGCGCGACCGTCTGGCGGGTCGACGAACTGCCCGCGCTTGGTCAGATGCGCGAAACGATCGTGTCGGTGATGGATGCGAAACGGATTGAGTACCCGGGGTTGAGCGGCTGGGTCCAGGCATTTTGGGCCGGCGATGCCTATCACGGAGTCTTCGCTCGCGACCTCGCCACGATCGGGCCGATGGCGCGGTTTCTGTTCGGCCCTGGCCATTTGCGATCGGGCGTCGAAGAGTTTCTGTACCTTCAAACACCGAGTGGCCCGGAGATGGGGGCGTTACCTGGGGTCTTTTACCCCGGGGGCGGGAACGACAAAGCGACCGCGACCTCCGACGAAGATCTGTCGGTCATCCATCTCGCCTATCTCGCTTACCGGCACGAGGCAGGACCGCGTTGGCTCCGCTCGCTCGTGAATGGCGGGACGGTCATACAACGGCTGAACCTCGCGATGGAATACCTATTCCGGACCCGCAGTGATAGTCGCACGGGGCTGATTACCCGTGCCAACACGACCGACTGGGGAGATGTCAAGGCGGAAGGCGGCTTGAATCCGACCGACCGTGCGCCGCAGGACCCTGCGATCTTGTCAATCTACGACCAATCGCTTTTGTTCCGGTGCCTGCTTGAGCTCGCGGCGATGAACGACTCAGCGGGTATGCCAGCGGTTGCCGCCGAGTGGCGCGGCCGGGCGATGGCTGTCCGCACCACGGTCAATGAGCTCTTTTGGCAGCCGCACCGCGGTTTCTACCGAGCGCGGATCCCGCTGAATCCGGTCGATCACGGCTACGACGAAGATGCGATCCTCGGCATTGGCAACGTCGAGGCGGTGCGCGCCGGGCTGGCGGATGCCGAGCAGGCGCGGCTGATCTTCACAAACTTCGAGCGGGCGCGGCTAGCAGCACGATCGCCAAAGGTAGGCATTGTGAACTGGCCGCCCTACCCCGAGGGCGTCTTTGCCGACATGCTGCCTGGCGAGTATCAGAACGGCGGCATTTGGGATTGGTGGGGCGGCCGGCAGATCGAGGCTGAGTTTGAGGCCGGGCAGGCGACGCTTGCTTACCAGCATCTCGTGGCGTTGGCGGCTGATTGGGCGCGCCGGCCCGGCGAGGTGTGGGAGTGGCAGGAGCTTTGGAGCCGCCGGCCGCGCGGCAGCACACGCTACACCGGCGCGGCCGCCGTCGTCGGATCCGCGATCGTCAGCGGCCTCTTCGGTGTCGAGATGACGCGCGACTCCTATCGAATCAGCCCGCGGCTCGCCGGTCGTTCCGGCGCGATTGTCGCCGATCAGCCGGGCACCGGCCGCGTCTTCCAACTCGAGCTCGGTGGCCTCGCCGACGATCAGATTCTGCTCCGCTACCGAACGACCTACCCGTTTCCCGGCGAGCTTCGCTATCTCCTGCCGCCAGGCCGCAGTTTCGTCGAGGGCGTGCTCGACGGTCGGCCGCTCACCGCTCGGATTGAGGTCGTCGGGGACGACCAGTACGTCGCCTTCCCCATTCCCGGGGGCGCTCACGAAGTCGCATTGCGTCTCGCTGAGGCGTAATCGGCCTCTCGCGCCTGACGGAGGATCTCGCGCACCTGAGCGCGGTGAGAGTCTTCGTGCATCAGGCCTTGGAGGAAGCGAGCGATCGCGTTCACCTTGAGGCCGGCGTTCGGCGAGGGCGGCTGCGCGATGTAGTAGACGTCGAGGTGCGGCTCGTCGGGCCACATGTCGAGGCTGGCGAGCCGCATTCGCCGGCTTTCTTCCAGCCGCTGGCGAAGCTGGCTGACCGTTTTCATTGTTGTCCACGGCACTTCGTAGCGCGAGCGGCCGTGCAGCTCGACGCCGCGGGCCAGCTCAGCGGCGAGAAAGGCCGCCTCTTCGGAGCCAGCGGTGGTGTGGACAATGACATGGCCGAGCGTCCATGCCATCCTCACTTCCTCGGGCGTCTTAGCCCCGGGGTCGTGGGCGTGCGGGTCCTGAGGAACGAAGACGACATCCTCGTCTCGGGCGTCGGCAATTGCGGCGAGGTAGTCATCGATCATCTCGTTGGTGAGGGTGCGGAGGTCGTCCTTGGTGACGGTGGCAGCGAGGTCGACGATGGTCATCTCGCGATTGCGAACGGGGGTGAAATCGAGCATCAGCTCCTCGACATGCAGGATTCCACACAATTCGCCGAGAGCGTATCGGAGAGCATCGCTCCCGGGCAACCCGGCATTGCGGGAGGGCGCGACCAGCCGCGATAATCCGGGCTTGCCGAATGAACGCCCCCGATTTCCTCGCCATCGGCCATGCTACCCGAGACCTTGGCCGTGGCGGCTGGACGCTCGGTGGCGGGGTGGTGTTTGCGATGCAGGCGGCCTACGCGCTCGGGAGGCGGCCGGCGATGGTGACCAGCGGCGACGTGCGCGACTTGCTTGGCCAGATCCCCGGCCTGATGAAGGTCACACCGGCGGCGACGACGACCTTTGAGAACGTCTACACCCCGGCCGGCCGGCAGCAGACGCTTCATGCTCGCGCCGCTGACCTCACGCTCGACGACATCCCGCTCGCCTGGCGGGCAGCGCCGGTCGTCTTGCTTGTGCCGCTCTGCCACGAGATTGCGCCGGCACTCGTGGACGCATTTCCCGCCTCGTGCGTCGTCGCCGGCATTCAGGGTTGGCTGCGCACGTGGGATCACTCTGGACGCATCACTCCTCGCCGGCTGCCCGCCGGAGTGGCATTTGGCGGCGCAGCGGCAGTCACGGCGTCGATCGAGGACCTCGCTGGTGACGAGGCGGCCGCGCGCGAGCTTGCCGACCGCTGCCGAGTGGTCGCTATCACCCGCGGTCACGCCGGTGTCACCCTGTTTCAGGACGGCGAGCCGATTTCCCTGCCCGGGCTGCCGGTCGTCGAGCGGATGCCGACCGGGGCGGGAGACGTGTTCGCAACGGCGTTTGCGATCCGCCTCGCCGAGACGAACGACCCGGTCGAAGCGGCATCGTTTGCGAACGTGGCGGCGGCAATCTGGGTTGCCGGCGAGGGGATGCCGCGCCGCGCAGCGATCGCTGCCCGGCGAGCGGAGGCGGCATGATCTTGGCGGTTGCCAACCAAAAGGGCGGTGTCGGCAAGACGACGACCTCGATCAATCTGGGGGCGTATCTCACGCGGCTTGGCCGATCGGTGCTCGTGGTCGATTGCGACCCTCAGGCGAACGCGACGACGGCGCTTGGCATCGACCGGCGGCGCGTGGAAGGGCGGTCCCTCTACGAGGTGCTGACCGGCGAGCTCGCCTTCGAGCAGATCGTGCTGCGCACCGCGATCGACGGTCTCGACCTCGCTCCCTCGTCTCCGACCCTCGCCGGCGCGGAGGTCGAGTTGGTCGAGGCGGGCGCGTTCGAGACGCGCTTTCGCGAGCTGATCCGGCCGACGGCGCTTCGCTGGGACTACACCCTGCTCGACTGCCCGCCGTCGCTCGGCGTCCTGACCGCCAATGCGCTCGTAGCCGCCGATGGCGTGATCGTGCCGGTCCAGTGCGAATACCTCGCGCTTGAAGGGCTTGCCCAACTGATGCGCACGATCGAGCTGGTGCGGCGGCGGGCGAACCCTGGGCTGCGGGTTGCTGGGCTGGTGTTGACGATGTACGACAGCCGGACGAATCTCTCCCAGCAGGTCGCCGAGGAGGTGCGAACCCACTTCCCGGACACGTTCCAGGTCGCCATCCCCCGCACGATCCGGCTTGGCGAAGCGCCGAGCTTCGGCCAGACGATCCTTGAATACGACCCGGCGAGCCGCGGCGCTGCGGCGTACAACGCGCTGGCGGAAGAGTTGGTCGCCCGGCTGGAGGGTGCAGCGGGAGGCGTGGCGTGAAGCCGAAAGGCGGGCTCGGCCGGGGGCTGGCGGCGCTCTTGCCCACCGGCGAAGGACAGTTGCGCGAAGTCGACGTCGACCTAATCGTTCCAAACCCGCGTCAGCCGCGCGAGCAGATCGATCCAGAGGCGCTTGCCGATCTGGCCGATAGCATCCGGCAGCACGGCATCCTCCAGCCACTGATCGTTACCGAAGTGGGGCGCGAGCCAGGTCGCCCGGTGACGTACCAGCTCGTTGCCGGCGAGCGCCGCTGGCAGGCAGCCAAGCTCGCAGGGCGGGAACGTGTGCCGGTTGTGGTGAAGGAAGCGTCCGACCAACAGGTGTTGGAATGGGCGCTGATTGAGAACATTCAACGGGCCGATCTCGGTCCGCTCGAGGAGGCGGCGGCGTTCCGCCAGCTCATCGACGAGTTCGGCCTTACTCAGGAGCAAGTGGCCGACCGCGTCGGCCGCTCGCGGTCGGCGGTGGCCAACACGCTCCGATTGCTGCGGCTGCCCGCTGAGGCACGCGAGCTCGTCGCGAGCGGGGTGCTGAGCGAGGGCCACGCCCGCGCCCTGCTGATGGTCGAGGACGAGCGTCGTCTGGTCGCGCTTGCCCGCCGTGCTGCCGCCGAAGGATGGACGGTGCGGCGCACCGAACAGGAAGCGCGCGCACCGTCCACCCGGCCCGCCCGCACGCCACCCGATGTCGCTTGGACGGCCCTCGCGGCCCGCCTGCGCGAAGCCCTCGGCCTGAAAGTCGATCTCACCCGCGGCAAAAAGGGCGGCCGGCTCATCCTCCACTTCTCATCTGACGAAGATCTCACTGTGCTCGCCCGACGGCTCGGCGTCGAAGACTGAGCCCGGTCGTGTGCGCGAGACGAAAGACTCAGTATCATTCCGCCGGCCTCGGAGGATGATGTGACCGGACAGCACTCGCGCCGGATCTCCGCCTTTTTCCCTTGTTTCAACGACGCGGGAACGATCGCCTCGATGGTGATCGAGGCGCTGGTTGTGCTGCGTGAACTGGCGGACGAATATGAGGTCATCGTCATCGAAAACGGCAGCGTCGATTATGCGTGGGACGTGCTGGACGAGCTAGAACGGCTGTACGGTGAGAACGGGGTCGACCCGCACGATCGCGGCCGGGTGCGGATCATCCGCTTCGGCGAGCCGCTGGGTTACGGCGGCGCATTGCGCGTCGGCTTCGCGGCTTGCCGCTATGAACTGATCTTTTACACCGATGGCGACGGCCAATACGATGTCCGCGAACTCCGGACCCTCGTCGAGGCGTTTGATCGTGAGGAGGCCGCCGGCCGGCGTGTCGACGTGGTGATGGGCAACAAGCTGATGCGGCGTGATCCCATCCACCGCCGCTTCATCAGTTGGGCCTATCATCACGCCATGGCGTTCATCTTCCGACTAGACATCCATGATGTCGATTGCGATTTTCGGTTGATGCGTCGGACGATCTTCGACTCCATCAAGCTGACGCAAAATAGCGGTGTTATCGCGCTTGAGATGATGACGAAGATTCAATACGCTGGCTTTCGAACCGTCGAAGTTCCGGTTAACCACTATCACCGCGCCTACGGAGTTTCGCAGTTCTTCAACATCCCAAACCTCTTGAAGGTGTTCGTCGGGTTGGCCCGCTTGTGGTGGTGGTTGCGCATCCAAAACGCGCCGGGCACGCCGTCGCCGCTCCCTCAGCCCCTGCCGGCGGGCGCAGCGCGCCCCACCGCTCCCAATCGTTCCGCCTGACGACACGCACCGCTCGACCCGGGCGCCGGCTCTCCCCATTATCCCGAGGCGATGGAGTGGGCGCCCCAACCCAAGGAAAAAAAGATGGCGGTGCGTGCTCGAGCCTACGCCCGGAAGAAGCGATCGAGGGCGTCGGCGAGGTCGGCTGGAAACTCGTCGAACACGTCAACACCGCCCCCCGGGATGACCTGAGACTCGGCGTTTGGGAAGAGAGAAACGCAGTCGCGACAATAGGGCCAGATGACGTCGCGCTCGCCGCAGAGGATGAGCGTCCGGGTTGCGACGCGGCGTGCGAGCGCCTCGTGGTCGACCATCGCGACGGCGCGGTGCCCATAGTTCCAGCGCGGGCCAGCCAACAGCACTTCTTGGACGTAGCGGATGCCCATCTCGGGCGTGAAGCGGGCGCCGACCATCCGTTTCCAAGCGTTCCAACGGTCCAGCAGCTCTTGGCCGGACTCCGAGAAGCTGCTGATCGGGGCTTCTCGATTCCGCGCCATCACGTCGGGTGGCCAGGCGGTGTAGCCCCAGAGTGCGAGCTTGCGGACGCTCGCCGGTCGGTTGGCAGCGATGGTCGCGGCGATCGTGGCGCCGGTGTGGTGGCCGAACAGGAAGAAGTCACGCAACCCAAGCTGCTCAGTCGCCCATGCGAGCCGATCGGCCCATTGTTGCACGGTCGGCTCGTCGCTGAGAGGGTCGCTCAGCCCGTAGCCGGGCGTGTCGAGCGCGAAAGCGCGGTAGCCGCGTTTGGCGAGTTCGCGCGCCACCGGCTCCCAACTGAGTGAAGAGCTGGGGGTCATGTGAAGGATGACGACCGGTGCGCCGGCGCCCGCAGCGCGATAGTGGACCTGGCCGCCCGCTCGGCCGACATAGCCTCGCTCGATCGGGATGGGCATCGTCGTTTCCTTCCTCCCGTGTTCTCGGTGCACGGACCAGCATACGCAGGGACCCCCGCGGGAGCAACGACGCGCGACGACGTCGGCAAGGTTTGGTACAGTAGCCGCTCATGACGCGCGGCCTTGGCCTCGTCCTTCTGCTGATCGCGCTTGGTGCCGGAGGCTGGACTGCGCCGCCTCACGGGCAAGGCGAACCGGCTGAGCGCTGGATCATCGAGCTGGAATCTCCGCCCGTTGTCTTTGCTCCGCGCGAGATCGTCGGCAACGGGGCGCTCCCGCGTCCCCGACGGCTTGATGTCGAGACGGCCGAAAGCATGGCTTGGCAAGCGCGGCTGACGGCGGAGCAGGACCGGCTGCTGGCGCGGCTGCGCGAGGTCGCGCCGAATGTCCGGCTGGAGCGGCGCTACTGGGTGCTGCTGAATGCGGTGGGGGTTGTGCTGCCGCCCGGCGTCGCGTCGCGAGCGGCGCGGTTGCCCGGGGTGCGATCGATCTCGCCGGACGAGCCGCTGCTGGCGACCAGCTACCCAACGATCGAGCAGATCCGCGCCGAGCTGGTTTGGGCGGACGTCGGCGGGCCGAGCCGGGCAGGCGCCGGCATCAAGATCGCCATCATCGATGGTGGAATCGCCCTCGATCATCCGTCGTTCGATCCTGCGGGCTTCCAGTACCCGCAGGGCTTCCCGAAGGGCGATCCCGGCGCGACGAATGCCAAGGTGATTGCGGCGCGCGCGTACTTCCGGCCGAACCACCCGCCAACCGCTGGGAACGAAGGGCCTCAGCCCGGCCCTGGCGCGGAGTCCCACGGAACGCACGTCGCAGCGATCGCGGCCGGCAACGCTGGGGTGATGGCGCGAATCAACGGCCTTGACGTGCCGATCAGCGGCGTCGCGCCGGGCGCCTATCTGATGAACTACCGCGTTTTCTACCCGTCGACGAGCCCGATTCCGAACTTTGCCAATCCGGGCGTCACGTTCTTGTTTGAGGTGTTGGCGGCAACCGAGGACGCCGTCGCCGATGGGGCGGACATCATCAATGCGTCGTTCGGCTCGCCTCAGGTGACCTACCGGTGGCCGGATCGGCGGACCCAAGCGTTTGAGGCGGCCGCCGCGGCAGGGGTTGTTGTCGTCAACTCGGCGGGCAACGGCGGTCCGGTCGCGGCGACGATCGGCGCCACCGCGGGATCACCGGCGGTGATCGCAGTCGGCGCAGTGACGCCGCCTCGCGAGGTCGCGCGGGACTTCCTGAAGATCGTGGCGCCCTCGCCCGCGCCGGCGGAGGATTGGCTGCGCTTCTCGCGTGCCACGTTCGGCGGCTCGATCCCAGAACTCCCGTCGGAGCTCGGTGTTGGGATCGTTCTGCCGTTCGGTCCGGGCGCAGCGTGCGAGCCGATCCCGGAGCACACCGTTGTCGGCCGAGCGGCGATCGTTGCTCGCGGCGGGTGTCCCTTCGCGGACAAGGCCAAGGCCGCGCAGGACGCCGGCGCGGCGGCGGTCATTCTCGTCTCTGATAGCGACGAGCGGTTGACGCCCGGCGGGAGCGGTGCAAGCGCCGATGCTGTCAACATCCCGGTCGTTGCGCTGACGAAAACGAGCGGCGACCGGCTCGCTGCGTGGGTCCAGTCGGTGGGCAGCGCCGGGAAGATCGTGCTCGACCCGAACTGGGCGGTTGTCCCGCGCACCCCGGACGTGATTGCTGAGTTTGGCAGCCGTGGTCCAACGAATGAAGACCTCCTGAAGCCCGATGTTGTTGCACCGGGGGTTGACATCCTCTCGGCGGGCTATGGCCCGCCGCCGAACCCGGCCGCCGGCTTCGGTATCGTTTCCGGTACCTCGCAGGCCGCGCCGCAGGTCGCCGGCGCGGCGGCGCTGCTCCGGCAGCAGTATCCGGAGTGGACGCCAGGGCAAGTCCGCAGCGCCCTGATGGTCACTGCCCACCAGCCGGTGGTGGATGAGCGCGGCCGGCCGGTCGGGCCGCTGGCGCGGGGCGCCGGCCGGATCGACGTCGCGCGGGCGAGCAATCCGCCGTTTTTCGCCGATCCGCCTTCGGTCGGATTCGGGCCGATGCGACCGGGCGAAACGCGCCGCGCGACGATCCGTCTCGTCGGTGGGCGGAGCCGCGCCGCGTTTCAGGCTGAGGCCGTGCCCTTTGCTCCATCGTTCCCGGCACGCGGCATTGCAGTGACCGTCCAGCCGGAGCGGTTCGTGCTTGGCCCGAACGAATACGTTGACCTGACGCTGCAACTGACGATCCTGCCGGGGGCGCCGCCGGCGGACCACGAGGGTGACCTCCTCATCCGCGGGCCGGATGGCGTCAGCCGGCTGCCGTTTTGGTCGCGCCTCCCCTCAGCGCGGACGGCGCGTGTGCTGCTCTTGGACAACGACGGTTCCAGCGACCTTGGGCTGCCGGACGTCGCGGATCGCTATCGCGAGGCGTTGGAAGCGCTTAGCATTCCCTTCGAGGTGATCGACGCCGACGCCGCGCCCGCGCGGACGGACACCGGCGGCGTGCTGCCACCGCTCTGGGTCCTTCAGCAGTTTCGCACGGTTGTTTGGCTGACTGGCGAGCGGTCGTCCCCTGGCCCGCCACGACGCGCTCGGGTGAATAGCCGCGATCACGACCTGCTCGCCGACTATTTGCACGGCGGTGGCCGGTTGATCGGTTTTGGCCGGCGATTCGGGGAGGCGATCGACGTCGGCGCCCGGCGCGATCCGGTCTATGGCCGCTCCCGCCTCTACCAAGCGTTTTTCGGGGCGCAGGTGCGGCGGACAGCGCCCGCGCCAGAGGTCGTGGCGGGGACGCCGGGCTCGCCGCTCGCCGGGCATGTCTTCCGGCTTCTCACCAGCGGCGAGCTGCCCGTGGTGCAGGTCTATTCGCTCGCACCGGAATACCCGGACGACCGGTCGAACCCGACCGCTTTCCCGCTCGTCGAGGCGGGCGGCGACCCCTTCGGCGTTTATCAGGCGTCGGAGCCAACCCCCGCTGAGCCGCGCCGGCGGTTCGCCTTTCGCACGGCTCTGCTCGGCTTCGGGCTGGAAGACGTCGCTCCGGAGGAGCGTACCGTGCTCCTCGGCCTGCTCTTGGCGTGGGCAGGGGAGTAACCGCTCAGTACTTCGAGACGTTGATCTCTTCCATCCGGCCGGTGACGGTGTAGACGACCCGCTCGCAGATATTGGTGACGCGGTCGGCGATGCGTTCGAGGTTGTGAGCGGCCCAGAGGAGGTAGGTCGCAATTGTGATGGTGCGCGGGTTTTCGATCATAATCGTCAGCAGCTCGCGATAGACTTGGTCGTAGAGGGCGTCGACGAGGTCGTCCTCTTGCGCCACGGCCTTAGCACCTTCAGCGTCACGGTTGACGAACGCATCAAGCGAGCGGCGGAGCATGCTGCGCGAGACGTCGCACATCCGCGGAATGTCGATCAGCGGTTTGGGGAGCGGGTTATCGCCAATCATCAAACTGATTTTGGCAATGCCTTCGGCGTGGTCGGCCATCCGCTCGAGGTCGGTGATAATGCTGGCAATCGCGTAAAGAAAGCGCAAATCGGAGGCGGTGGGCTGCTGGGTCGCAATGATCATGATCGACCGCTGCTCGATCTCCCAGCGCTTGCGGTCGATGAGGTTGTCTTCGTCGATCACGCGATTGCTCGCCTCGAGGTCGCGGCGTTTCAGGGCATCGACAGCGGAGGCAATCGCCGAGTCCACCATGCTTCCCAAGACCAGCGTATCGTCTTGGAGCTCGCGAAGCTGCTGCTCAAAATGCGTGCGGATGCTTGCCATCACTTCCTCTTCCCGGGCGCTGCCCCGTCACAGCGCCCGTGCGCCGGAGATCGAGTCCTCCAGCCTATCATGACTCGTCGATTACCAACAAATTTGTGCTAGCCGAATCGACCGGTGATGTAGTCCTCGGTCCGCTTCGACTTCGGATTGGTGAACACTTCCGAGGTCGGCCCATACTCGACGAGCATTCCGGTCGTCACATCGTCACTCAACATAAAAGCGACATTGTCCGCGACTCGGGATGCTTGCTGCATGTTGTGGGTGACGACGAGAATGGTGTATTGCTTCGCGAGGTCGCGCATCAGCTCCTCGATGCGCAGGGTCGAGATGGGGTCGAGCGCGGAGCATGGCTCGTCCATCAGGATCACTTCTGGGGCGACCGCAATGGCGCGCGCGATGCAGAGTCGCTGTTGTTGGCCGCCCGAAAGCGCGAGCCCGCTCTTGTTCAGGTCGTCCTTGACTTCATCCCAGAGCGCTGCCCGACGGAGGCATTCCTCGACGAGCTGATCATAATCACCCTTGTAACCGTTGATCTTAGCTCCGAACAGGATGTTCTCCCGAATCGATCGAGGAAATGGGTTCGGCTTTTGAAACACCATGCCGATGCGGCGCCGAACTTCGACCGGGTCAACGCCCTTTGCATAGATATCGTTGCCATCGATCAGGATATTCCCTTCGGTCCGAACGCCTTTGATCAAGTCGTTCATCCGATTGATGGCGCGCAGGAGCGTGCTCTTACCACAACCGGAAGGGCCGATCAACGCGGTGATTTGATTCCGAGGGAAGTCGATCGTGACGTTTGTCAACGCACGTTTTTTCGAATACCACAGGCTGAAGTTCCGAACAGAAATTACCGTGTCGGCTTCTGCCATCGAGTGGTAGTAGGTTGATGGTGAGTGGTGAGCGCTCGTGCTCTTCAGCAATGTCGCGGTGCTATCTTGTACAGTCATGAGGAGCCCCTTGCTAAAACTGAGTGCGGAATCGCCAGCGAAGGAAAATTGCCAGCGAGTTGAGGATGAGAAGCACGACCAACAAGACGATGATGCCAGCAGCGGCTACGTCGTGGAATGCCTCCTGAGGCCGCGACGTCCAGTTGAAGATTTGAATAGGAAGGACGGTGAAGAGGTCGAGTGGGCTATTTGGGGTAAATGGTACGAACGTCAGCGCCCCGATGGCGATGAGTGGCGCCGATTCTCCAATGGCGCGGGCAGCCGCCAAGATGTTGCCGGTCATGATGCCAGACACCGCATAGGGTAACACATGGTGGCGGATCGTCTGCCACTTGGTGGCGCCGAGCGCGAGCGAGGCGTCGCGGATGCTTGGTGGTACCGAGCGGAGCGCTTCACGCGAGGCAACGATGATGATCGGCAGAATGACAAGCGCCATCGTTAGTGCGCCGGCGAGCACGCTTCGGTTGAGTCCCATGACGCGCACAAAGACCTGGAGACCCAGCAATCCATAGATGATTGACGGTACACTCGCGAGATTGGAGATGTTGATTTGGACGGCGTTCGCGAACCAACTGTCTCCTGCGTATTCCTCGAGGTAGATGGCGGCCATGATGCCAAGAGGCAAGGCGAAGAGGATCGTGAACCCCATCATGTAGACCGTGCCGGCGAGAGCGGCCAACACGCCGGCGCGTGAGGGAAATCGCGAGTCGAATCCGGTGAGGAACTCCCACGTCAGGTAGGGCAGACCACGGTGAACGACGTCATAGAGGAGAAGCAAGAGGATGAACAGGGCGAAGAGAATGCTGAGCAGGCCAAGCGCGATGAAGACCCACCCCACGGCCTTGCGGCGTGGCAGGTCGACTGAGAACTCGGCCGCTTGCTGAGCGGGAATCTGCCCGACAACCATTTAGTCGTACTCCTCCCGGAAGCGCCGGACGAACCAGAAGCTGGCAATGTTCATCAGGAACGTCAGGACGAACAAGGTCGCGCCCACGGCAAACAGCGTGAAGTACTCGAGCGACCCGTAGGGCGTGTCACCGAGGCTGACTTGAACAATGTAGGCGGTCATGGTGGCGATGGGCACGAACGGGTTGAAGGTAAAGGTTGGGTTTTGACCCGCGGCGATGGCGACGATCATCGTTTCTCCCACTGCTCGGGAAAGCGCCAAGATAAAGGACGCCACGATCCCCGAGAGGGCAGCCGGGACGACGACGCGCCAAGCGACCTCAAAACGCGTCGCGCCGAGCCCGTAAGCGCCTTCACGCAGCGCTTGTGGAACCGCCGACAGCGCATCTTCGCTCAGTGAAGAAACGAGCGGAATGATCATGATTCCCATCACGAAGCCAGCGCTTAAGGCATTGAAGGTGCTGACTTCAATGCCAAAGTTCAAAAACCAATCCTGAATGATGGGGGTAATGAACGTGAGGGCGAAGAAGCCGTAGACGACGGTTGGGATGCCGGCAAGCACCTCGAGCGTGGGCTTGAGGACGTCCCGAACGCGCGGCGCCGCAAACTCGCTGAGAAAGATCGCGATGATCAGGCCCAACGGCAGCGAGACCACGAGGGCAATGAGCGACGTTAGCACTGTCGCTGAGACGAGCGCCCAAATGCCGAAGCGCTTATCAGCGAACAGCGGGGTCCAGACGGTGTCGAACAAGAACTCGCTCAGCGGCACGCGCAGGAAGAACTGAAAGGCGTCGGTGCCAATCGCAATGACGATCCCGATCGTGACGAGAATGGCGAGACCTGCCGCCGCAGCGAGCACCGTGTGCACGCCGTTCTCGATGAACACTCGTTTCGGATTGCCGCGCAGGGAGGTGCGCGGCGGATAGAGATCGGGCCGAAAGACCGCGGAATTCTGCATCGTCGCTCTCCTCGTGTAGGACGGAGAAAAGGCGGAGGAAGTATGCCTCTTCCTCCGCCCGATGCGGAAGCCCCTGCTGGAGAACCTTAGCGAAGATAGCGATCGAGGGTCGCGCCGACTTCCTGACCGTTCGGGAACAGGGTGCCAGTAACCTGATTCTGGAACCGCCGCTGCGCCGCGGCGTAGATGTTATCTTCCAGCGGGATGTAGCCGATCTCGGGAGTGGGGATGAGCGGCGTGAACGACTTGCTCAGGTAGAAGTTCACGAACCCCTGCACCTCAGGCCGAGAGGCATCCTGCTTCCGGACGTAGATGAAGATCGGGCGCGAGAGCGGCTGATAGGTCCCGTTCTTGATCGTCTGCTCGGACGGCTCGACGCAGTTGCCGTTGCCCTTGTCGTCGATCGCCACCAGCTTCAGCTTGCCCGGGTTCTCGATGTAATAGGCGTAGCCGAAGTAGCCGATCGCATTCGGGTCGTTCGCGACACCTTGCACCAGCACGTTGTCATCTTCGCTCGCTTGGTAGTCGCCCCGCGATGACTTGGCCTTGCCGACGATCGCCTCGGTGAAGTAGTCGAACGTGCCCGAGTCCGATCCTGCGCCAAAGAGCTTCAGCGGACGATCGGGGAAGGAGGGCCGGATCTGGTTCCAGTTCGTGATCTTGCCCTGAGCTTCCGGCTCCCACATCTTCTTCAGCTCGGCAACCGTAAGGCACTTGACGAAGTCATTCCTCGGGCTGACCACCACCGACAACCCGTCGAAGGCCACTGGCAGTTCGATGAACTCGATGCCATTCTTCTCGCAGATTTCGCGCTCCGAGACGAGGATCGGCCGCGACGCGTTCGAAATGGCCGTCTCGCCGGCACAGAACCGCTTGAACCCACCGCCAGTTCCCGAGACGCCGACCGTCACCCGGACGTCCCGGGCGTACTTCCGAAATTCTTCCGCCGCTGCCGCTGTGACCGGGAAGACCGTGCTCGATCCGTCAATGACGATATCGCCGCGCAGCTGCGCCAATTGGGCCGCGTTCGCCGGCGGCTGGACCGTGACCTTGCCTTGCTGTTGCCCACTCGGCTGCTGTTGTCCGCTCGGGGTTTGCCCTTGAACGGAGGGCGCTCCGCTCCCCGTTTGCGCTGACGGTTGACAGGCAGCGCTGAAGACGAGCGCCGCAGCCGTCAGTCCGACTGCCCCTCGCCCAAGCCATCCTTCAAGAATCGACATCCAACGTCTCCTTCTGATATTGAACGCACGCTTCCAGAAGCCTAGGGGAGGGAGGTAAACACTGCTGAATTTCTCTGTAAACAGAATGTAAATAGCAGGTCCGAGGCGAAGTTCTTACACCTTTCTGGCTGAACGTGCAATTTCGACTGGCAACGAGATACGCTGAACGTAGCATACGGAGTACAGGAAATGGATCTTCAGCTTGCCGGCAAGACCGGCTTGATCACCGGCGCAAGCCGCGGCATCGGCAAGGCAATTGCGTTCGGTCTCGCCGCCGAAGGCGCACAGCTTGCCCTCGTTGCTCGTGGCGGAGAGGCACTGCGCGAGGCCGCTGAGGAAGTGGCGCGCCGAGGTGGCCGAGTCCTGCCGCTCGAGGGGGATGTTACCGTCCCGTCCGATCTTGAACGGATAGTGGCGAGCACCGTGCGTGAGTTCGGCGGAATTGATGTCCTCGTGGCCAACGCCGGTGGGGCGCGGCATCTCCCTGCGGTTGAGGCCACCGATGCCGATTGGCAGGATGGGATCGAGCGCAACCTGCTCCACGTCGCGCGGCTCGCGCGGCTTGCTTATCCGTATTTGCGTCGCGGGCCCGGCCGCATGATCGTCGTTGCCTCCATCTGGGGCCGCGAGGCGGGTGGCTCGGTCATCTACAACGCGGTGAAGGCGGCGGAGATCAGCCTCGCCTCGATGCTCGCTCGCGAGTGGGCGAACGATGGCATTGGGGTCGTGGCCCTCTGCCCGGGCTCAATCCTCGTTCCCGGGGGGAGCTGGGAGCGTCGGCAACGGGAGGACCCGGCCGGGATTGCCGCGTTCGTCCAACAGGAAATCCCCATGGGCCGCTTCGGCACGCCGGAGGAAGTCGCCGACGTCGCGGTGTTCTTGGCGTCGCCGCGTGCCCGCTGGGTCACCGGCACGACGGTCGTCGTCGACGGCGGCCAGAGCCGATCCAACCACTAGGGCCCCGAGTCGGGGGCAGATTCATTGCGAAAAGGGAGGCACGTCATCACGACCGCCGTTGCTGGCGCCATCGTCGTGGCGATTCAGCGGTTCACCGTCGAGAACGATGAGCGGACGGGCCAACGTGGGGTGCCCAACGACGGCCCTGACCCACTCGTCGAAGGAGGGCAACACGCTGAGGGAGCCGACAAACCAACCTATGCCGCCATTGCCAGCCGTCTGGGGCGGCAGTGGCTCGGCGTTTGATGACGAGGTTGAAGCCCGGATCGCGAGCTCGACGGGTCGCTGCGCGAACGATCCCAACCTGAGACCAAAGTCGCTCGCACGTGGTCGTCGTCCAACCGCGACACCCGACCCTGCTCAACACCCTGCTCGTCTGCGGAGTGTGGATTGCCACGCTGGCCGAGCACCTCATCGAGCGAGATCGCGCGCCCTGCGGCGACTGCTCCGAAGACGGTCGCCGGGCCGCCGATGGTGAGGCGAAGTCGCCGGCGACGGTCCCCGAGCTGGTCATTCTGGTCGCGGAGGCGCCCCCAGAGCCACAGGATCGAACACTGTCAATAGCGCGCCAGCCGGCGTAGCGCGGCGAGAATGTCCGCCGGTTGCGGGATGATGCCTCGCTCCTCTTCACCGGTGTACGGCAGGTGGCAATCGTTCGCGGCGATGCGAACGATCGGTGCATCGAGGCTGTCGAACAGCTCCTCGGCGGCAAAGGCGGCGACCTCTGCGCCGACACCGAGCGTCCGGTTCGCTTCGTGCAGGATAGCCAGCCGGCTCGTCTTGGCGACCGAGCGGGCGATCGTCTCGGTATCGAGCGGCTTGAGCGTGCGCAGATCGACGATTTCGACGGTGATACCCTCCGCCGCAAGGAAGTCCGCCGCTTCACGGCCCCAATGCACTCCGACGCCGTAGGTGACGAGGGTCAAGGTGTCGCCCTCGCGATCGATTCGGGCTGCACCGAGCGGGATCGGCGCCGGGTCGGCGTCGACCGGTTCACGGTAGCGGCGGTAGCTTTTTTTGTGCTCGAAGAAGAGCACTGGGTCGTCGTCACGAATTGCGGCGCGCAGCAGGCCGGCAGCATCGCGTGGCGTGCTTGGCAGGACAACCTTTAGACCAGGCACGTGGCAAAAGAGCGCTTCGACACTTTGGCTGTGATATAGCCCGCCAAAGACGCCCGCGCCGCAGGGGGCGCGGAAGACAACGGGGCAGCCCCATTCGCCGACGCTTCGCCAACGGATAGTCGCCGCTTCATTCACAAGCTGGTCGTAGCCAGGATGGATATAGTCGGCAAATTGAAACTCGGCGACGGGCCGCAATCCGGCGAAGGCTGCGCCGATGGCCATGCCGGCGATCGCAATCTCGGCGACGGGGGTATCCAGCACCCGCAGGGGGCCGAATTCCTCCAAGAAGCCGGCGGTGACGCCGAAGACGCCGCCCTTGCGGGCGACATCTTCGCCCAGCACCACTACCGAGTCGTCCTCGCGCATCTCGGCGCGCAGCGTCTCGCGAATTGCCTCCAGCATCGTCCATTCAGGCATCTAGCGCGGCTCCTGGTAGAGCCAGCGGCGTGCCCGCTCGGCAGTCGGTGGTGGAAGGGCGTCGGCGCGGTCCTGATCGGCGAGCAGGCTGGCGCGAAACTCGTCGGTCCAGCGTTCCGGCTCATCGGGGGCGATCAGGCCGGCGGCAAGCAGCCGGTCACGGAAGGCGGGCAGTGGGTCGCGCGCGGCGAGCGCGGCGCGCTCGTCGTCGCTCCGGTAGGCGTCGCTGTCGTCGGAGGAGTGTGGGGTCAGTCGGAGACAGGTCGCTTCGATGAGCGTCGGTCCGTCGCCGCGCCGGGCGCGGCGCAATGCTTCGTCGGTGGCCTGATAGACGGCGAGGGGGTCCAACCCGTCGACGAGCACGCCCGGCATGCCGTAGCCGGCGGCGCGCGCTGCCACACTGCCGCCTGCCACCTGCTCCGCCAGCGGGACGCTGATCGCCCACCCGTTGTTTTCGCAGAAGAAAACGACGGGCAGCCGATGCAATCCGGCGACGTTCAAGGCTTCGTGGAACTCGCCCTTGCTTGTCGCTCCTTCGCCGAAGTAGCAGAGCGTTGCCACCGGCTCGCCGCGCAGGTGCGTCGCCCAGGCCGTTCCGACCGCGTGAGGGATTTGGGTGGCGACCGAGCTGGACACCGTTGGCGTCCGCAGCCGCCGGCTCGAAAAGTGGTTCGGCAGTTGGCGGGCGCCGCTGATTGGGTCGGCTGCTTTGCCAAGGACACCGAGGAAGATCTCGTAGGGTGTGAAGCCGAGCGCGATCGCGGCGCCGAGCGACCGGTAGTAGGTATAGACCCAGTCGCTGCCGGCGTGGACGGCGAGAGCGCTGGCGCACTGGGCGGCTTCGTGACCGCGGCCGGTCAGCACGAAGTGGGCTTTGCCTTGCCGCACAACGATCCAGAGCCGCTCGTCGAGCAGCCGCGTGAGGAGCATCAGCCGATAGAGCCGGCGAACGCCGTCCGCGCCCAGCGAGGCCGGCACGTCGGTCAAGGGCGTGGCCACGACCGGATGGTATCGGTGCATCGCTGTGCCGTCAACGGCGACTAGGCCCAGCGAATCAGGCGCATCTCGTGGCGATCGTGCAGGTCTGGGTGATCGGGGACCACTCGGACGCCGTAGCCGACCATACCGGTGGTGTCGAGTGGGATCGCGCCGGTGAACAGGTAGCCGCCGTGGCCATCACTTTCGACGGCCCGCAACCGAACGGTCCGGCCTTCGGTGACTTGTCGCCGGCCGTCGATCGGTCCGTAAAACGCCTCGACCGCCACCTCGTCCGGTTGGACACGGCCGAGAATGACATGCGCCCGGACGGGCAACGTCGAGTCGACGGGGGCTTCGGTGAGGTCGTCCGCTTCAACGCGGTCGATCCGAACGTCGCTCCACCGCGCGGCCAAGGATCGCTTCCACGCGGCCAGCTCCCTCGCTCGGCGCGCGTCGCCTTCCTCGAGCCGGATCGCCCGGCGCGCTCCGGGAATGTACGCCTGCTCGAGATACTGCTCGACCATTCGGTCGGTATTGAAGAATGGTGACAGCTCGGCGATGGCGTTCTTCATCAGTTGCACCCAGCGTCGTGGCACGCCGCGGGTGCGGTCATAGAAGGTGGGGACGATCTCTTGCTCGAGCAGGTCGTAGAGCAGTTCGCTCTCCACCTTGTTCTGGGCGTCGATGGAGGAATAGACCTCTTGCCCGCCGATCGCCCAGCCGAGGCCAGGCCGGTAGGCCTCTGCCCACCACCCGTCCAAGATCGAGACGTGGAGCACGCCGTTGCAGGCGGCCTTCATGCCGCTCGTGCCGCTCGCCTCTTGGGGGCGCAGCGGCGTATTCAGCCAAATGTCGCAGCCTTGGATGAGCCGCTTCGCGACCGCAATGTCGTAGTTCTCGATGAAAGCGACGCGCGCTCGGAGGTCGGCTCGCCGAAAAAGGTGAATGATCTCGCGAATCAGCCCTTTTGCTGGCTCATCTTGGGGGTGCGCTTTGCCGGCGATGATGATCTGCACGGGTCGGTCGGGGTGGTTCAAGATCCGCGCAAGCCGGTCGGGGTCGCTGAAGAGGAGGGTCGCTCGCTTGTACAAGGCAAAGCGGCGCGCGAAGCCGATGGTGAGGGCGCGCGGGTCGAGCGCTTGGGACGCTTCGTCGATGGTCGATGGCAGCGCCCCGGTCGAGCGGAGCTGCTGAACGAGCCGCTCACGGGTGAAGGAGACCAACTGCTCGCGGGCGCGCTCGTGCGTGCGCCATAGCTCTTCGTCGGGGATTCGGGCGACGCCTGCCCAATTGGCCCGGTCGCCCGGCCGATCCCACCAGCCGGTGCCGATGTAGCGCGTCAGCACCGTCGCGAGGTCGGGATTGATCCACGTGCGGTGATGAACGCCATTCGTGACATGCTCGATCGGCACCTCGGCGTCTGGAACGTCCGGCCACAGCCCCCGCCACATCCCGCGTGACACTCTGCCGTGCAACTCCGAGACGCCATTGACGGTGTCTGACAACCGAATGCCCAGCACCGCCATCGAGAACAACTCGTTCGGGTCGTGAGGGTTCTGGCGGCCGAGGCCAAGAAATTCCTCGCGTTGCAAACCGAGCTCTGGCCAATAGTGGCTGAAGTAGCGGTCGATAAGATCAGGCGCGAACATGTCGATCCCGGCCGGCACCGGGGTGTGGGTCGTGAAGACGTGGCTCGCCGAGGCCACTTCCCGCGCCTCGTCGAAGGAAAGGCCGCGCTCGCGCATCAAGACGCGAATGCGCTCCAGTCCGAGAAACGCGGAGTGCCCTTCGTTCAAGTGGCAAATCGGTTTGCGAATGCCGAGCGCCTCGAGCAAGCGGATGCCGCCGATCCCAAGGACGATCTCCTGTTGGATGCGATGCTCGATATCGCCGCCGTAGAGCCGGTCGGTGATGCTCCGATCTTCGGGCGAGTTCTCGGGAACGTTGGTGTCGAGCATGTAGCAGGGCACACGGCCGACTTGGATCTTCCAGACGCGCGCCACAACCCGCCGCCCAGCCATGTCGACCTCGACGGTGAGCAGCGATCCGTCCGGCCGCCGCTCGGGGACGATCGGCAGCCGGGCGTAATCGATGTCGGCAAATTCCTGCTGTTGCCAGCCATCCGCGTTCAGATATTGGCGGAAGTAGCCGCGGCTATAGTGGAGCCCGACGCCGACAACCGGTAATGCGAGATCGCTCGACGACTTGAGATAGTCGCCCGAGAGGATGCCAAGCCCGCCGGAGTAGATAGGCAAACATTCGGCAATCCCAAACTCGAAGCAGAAAAAGACGATGGTGTGGCCGTGAAGCTCCGCGGTGAGGGGGTGAGGCGGCCGGCTCAGGTGCTCGTTCAGCCGCTCGACGGCGCGAGCGAGCTGGTTTTTGAAACCAGGATCCTCCGCCACCGCATTCAGCCGCTCTTGGCCGACCTCCGCCAGCAATCGAACGGGGTTCTCGCCGGTCGCCTCCCAGAGTTCGGGGTCCAGCCGCTGAAAGAGGCTGCGCGCGGTCTCGTCCCACGACCAGAAGAGGTTATAGGCGAGGTCGCGCAGCGGGGCGAGGCTGGGCGGAAGGGTAGGCACAACCCGGACGGTGTGAAACGTGGGCACGACGCATGCTCCTATTGGGCGCGAGCTTCCCAACGCGCCAGCAAATCAACCGAGGCATGGGGGACGTCAGGAAAACTCGGATGAGAGATCGCGCTATTCGCCCGCAGCAACTCGACGAACCGCTCGCCGGTGAGCGGAAACTGCACGAGCGTGCCAAGCAGGTTCTCCAGATACTGGATGCGCCACGCGCAGGCGGCGGCCCGCGGGTCGGCGGCGGCGTCGAGCGCCGCGAGGCGAGCGGTCTCCTCGTCGAGCAGTTCCTCGACGAGCGACGCAGGGTCCATTCCAGCCCCCGAGATCGTTAGTCGCCGTGTCGTGCCGCGCCAATCGCCCAGGCGAACACCCCCCAGCCGAGCAGGAAGCATGCGCCGCCGAAGGGCGCGACTGCGCCGAGCCAGCGCTGGCCGGTGAGCGCGAGGGCCGCCAAGCTGCCGCTAAACAGCACGATACCAAGCGCGAACGCGACACCGGCAACCGCTACGAGCCGGCTTGGCCGCCGGTCGGCGATCCAGGCGACGGCCAACAGCGCCAATCCATGGTACATCTGGTAGCGGACCGCTGTCTCGAAGACGTCCAAGCGATCTGCCGGCAGGAGATTGCGCAGCGCGTGCGCACCGAACGCGCCGGCCGCGACTGCCACGCCTGCCAGCACCGCGCCGGCGATTCCGAACGACCGAGCGGCCGAGCCCATTCCTGCTCCCCTGCCACCGCGCGAAGTATAGGCGAGCATCGCCCCGATGGGAGGACCCCCGCTCAGCGCAGCCGGTCGAGGGCGAACGGCCCCATCTTGCGGTAGGGCTCCGCGATCGCTAGCCCGGAGTGCGAATGCACTGCTTGGGAAACATGAAATGCCAAATCGATCGTCCGATGCAGCGCCCGACCGAGCGCCGCGGCCTCGCCTGCCGGATCGGCATCGGGCGCGAGCAGGCGGATGGCCTCTGGCGAGAAACGGCGGCGGTAGCTTTCGCCGGAGAACGCGAGCTGGCTCCCAAGCTGGTCCATTGCGCGTTCCTTGAGGTCCCAGACGTCGGCGACGTCGACGAGGCAGTTTGGCTCGCTTGGCGTCATGAAGTACACCGATTCAGCGAGATGCGGCGGCCATCCCCCACATTCTGCGGAACGCCAGTCTCGGCCGGCAAGCGCGATCGCCTCGAGATAAACGCCCATGATGTCGCGCCGGCCGGGGTCGAGATCTTCGTAGGCATGGACGGGGTCTTGGGTGATGATGATCGCTGGCTTCCACCGACGAATCAGCTCGACAAACGGGATCTTGGCCGCTGCGCCGATCGGCAGGTCGCCCGAATCGAGGCCGAGAAAGACCACCTCGGTGATGCCAAGTATCGCCGCCGCCGCTTCCACTTGGGGGCGGGACTCCGGGCGGGCGAAGGCGACCGCCGCGTAGGCTGCGCCGCCGGCGCGAACGTGCTTCGCAATCGCGCCGCCGCATTCGACGATCTCCATGCCGTAGGTTGCCAGCATCAACAGGGGACGTTCGTTCATTCGCAATCTCCAGGTCAGCCGGCGGCGCTGCGGCCGCGCAAGCGTGGGTTGAAATAGCGCTCCAAGTCGAGCCCGACGAGCGCAAAGCCGAGGACGGTGATCACGATCAAAAGCCCGGGCGGAACGACCCACCACGGCCAACTGCCCGAAAGGAAGGCGCCCCGCGCTTGGGCGTAGTAGAGGACAGCGCCCCAGCTTTTGCGCACCGGGTCGCCCAAGCCGAGGAAGGCGAGCGCCGCTTCGAGCAGGATGGCCCGGCTGGCAAGCTGGACGAACTCGGCGATGACGATCGGCACGACGCCCGAGACGACGTGCCGCCAGAGGATCGTCCAATCCCCGGCGCCGAGCGCCCGGGCGGCGGTGACATAGTCGCGGTTGCGCTGGGTGAGAACGACCGAGCGAATGATGCGGGCCGGCCGCGCCCAAACGAGCGCACCAATCACGATCGCGAGCGTCGCGATCCCCGGCCCGACGTAGGCGGCAAGGACGATCATCAGCGGCAGGAAAGGGCAGCACGAGGACGACGTCTACCGTCCGCATCACAAGCGCGTCTGCTCGGCCGCCGAAGAAGCCGGCGATCAACCCGGCTGCCGCCCCGATCGCTGTCCCGATCACCGCGGCGAGCACGCCGATCGCCAGCGAAACGCGGCTGCCCCAGATCAACTCGCTCAGGATGTCCTGTCCGATGTCGTTCGTCCCGAGCCAATGGGCGGCGGACGGCGCTTCGAACGGCAGTCCGCTCGGCTTCAGGGGATCGTAGGGGCTGATCAGCGGCGCCGCGATGGCGACGAAGAGCAGCAAGGCGAGCAGCACGAGCCCGCTGATGCCGGCCCTACCAAGGGGCAACCGGCGTGCCGCTGGTCGGACGGCGAGACTGGCGCTAACCACGGGTGACCCGCGGATCGAGGAGGGGGTAGATCAAGTCGCTTATCAGGTTGGCGAGCACGACGCTCACGGTGAGCAGGAGGAAGCCACCTTGGAGCAGCGGGTAGTCACGCGTTGTCGCCGCTTCGTACATCATCCGGCCGATGCCGGGGTAGGAGAAGACCGTCTCGATGACCGTTGCGCCTGCGACGAGTTGGCCGAGGTTGAGCATCGTGACCGTCGCGACGGGAAGGAGGGCGTTCCGCAGAGCGTGGCGAAACAACACCTGCCGGCCTGACAGCCCCTTGGCGCGGGCGACTTGGATGTACTCCTCGCCGAGCACGCTGGTCATACTGGCGCGCATGGTCAGGAACGTCGCCGACACCGAAACAAGGGTGAGCACGCTCACCGGCAGGACGAGATGATGGGCGACGTCGAGCCAGTAGGCCGGTCCCTGCAATTGGGCGGCGACATCCCGCGCTCCGAAGGTGGGGAAGAGAGGAAACTGGACGGCCAAGATGGCGACCGCCAGCATCGCTAGCCAAAACGCAGGCAACGACTCCAGCACGAGGAACAGGCCGAGGGCCGCAACGTCGAGCGTGCCGCCCCGCCGCCAGCCGACGACCGCTCCGGCAATCGTGCCGATCACGGTCGTGAGGACGAGCGCGGAGCCGGTCAGCAGCAGGGTCCAAGGCAGCCGGTCGAGCAGGATCGCCGCGACCGGCTGCCGGCGGCTGAGCGAGGTGCCGAGGTCGCCGCGCGCGAGGTCGCCAAGGTAGCGCAGATACTGCTCATGAAGGGGCCGGTCCAGCCCGGCTTCGCGGAGCAGGCGCTGCCGCTCGCCCCCGGTAAGCGAGCCCGCTTCCTCGCCGGCGAGCAGCGAGAGCGGGCTCCCCGGCATGGCGCGCGGCAGAAGGAAATTGATCGTCACGGCGATGAACAGCACCGCCGCGAACTGCCCGAGCTTGTTGAGGAGGTAGCGCGCCACCTAGCGGTTCATGGCCGGGACGAACGAAAGGCGGGTGAAGATCCCCTGTCCCTTTTGGTAGACCCACCCATCGTAGGCGTCGGCCCGGTAGGCATAGGCGCCGTCAGCAAAGTAGAGCATGACGAAGGGAAGCTCGGTCGCGATGAGTTGCTCGATGCTTTGGGCCAGCCGCTTGCGCGTCGACTCGTCCGCGGTGGTGCGCAACTGATCGGCGAGCCGGTCCGCCTCGGCGCTCTTGAAGCCACCAATATTGCTCGTTCCAATGCGGACATCGGAATGCACGAGGTCGACGAGCCGGCCGATATCGACCTGGACTGGCGCTGACCAGCCCCAAATCGCCATGTCGAAGTTTCGGCCCTTTGCCACGTCGAAATCGGGCCAGACCAGCGCGTCCACCGAGTCGGCGTCCATCGCACGGACCGTCGCGGTGATCCCGACCTCTTTCAGCATCCCCGAGATAAGTTCGGCGGCACGGATGCGGGTCGGGTTGTTCGAGTAGACCAGCAACGTGAAGCTGAGCGGCCGTCCGTCGAGGACGCGCGTGCCATCGCTGCCGGGCCGCGCCCCGATGCCGTCGAGCAGGCTCTTTGCTCGGTTTGGGTCGTAGCGCAGATTCACCGCCGGGTCGTGATACGGCGAATCGGGATGCACGAAGCCGGGCGTCGCCGCAGTGCCGAGGTTGAGCAGGAGCGTCTGGACCAGCATTCGCTTGTCGATGGCGTAGTCGATCGCTTGGCGCACCTCCCGCCGATCGAGGGGGGCGCGCTCGAGGTTGAACTGAAGCAGCGTGCTCGCGAAGCCGGGGCCTTTGGCAACTTTGAAGGGACCGGAGTTGAATTGATTGACCAGCTCGGCCGGGGTCTCACGCGTGATCGCTTGCACCTCGCCGCTGCGGAGCGCCTGGAAGGCGGTGTTCTGATCGCGGATGATCGGGAAGATCAACTCGGTCACGGTCGGGGCGCCGAGCATGTAGCTCGTGTTCGCCTGAAGACGGTAGGCGCTGTTGGGATTCGCCTCGACCAGCTTGTAGGGCCCTGATCCGACGGTGGCGGCGTAGTCGTTTACCCGGGCGCCCTCGACGCTCTCCCAGAGGTGCTTCGGGAGAATTGGGACGGTGGCGAGCGCCCGGATGGGGAACGAGGGGTTCGGATCACGCAGCCGGATCGACAGCGCGGTCGGGCTTGTCACGGTGACCGTCGCGACCTGCCGCAGTGGCGTGGTGAAGCTGCCTTTCGGGTTCGCGAGGAAATAGTCAAAGGTGAACTTGACATCGTCCGCAGTCAGCGGCTTGCCGTCATGCCACGTGACGCCGGTGCGGAGAGTCAGGTCATACGTCGTGCCGTCCGGGCCGATCTTGACGTCCGAGGCAAGCAGTGGTTTCGGCGTGTTTTCGGCGTCCAGCACCATCAGCGTGTCGTAGACGAGGTAAAGCATCTGGAGGCCGGGATAGCCGAAGCGGTAGGTATAGGGCGTGAGGGTACTCTCGTCGTTCAGGATAGCGATGCGCAGCGATGGCACGGTGCGGGTCGCTTGGCTCGTCGGGCCGGTTGCGCTGCCACTCGCCGGAGTCGACGGGCTTGATGGACTGCACGCCGCGAGTACGAGCGCGATCAGCGTGAGCGCGATGATCCGATGCATGGCGTTCTCCTCGAACGATCGCCAGAACTTCATGACGCCCACGACCGATGCGGTGAAGGACAGAGTGGACGCAAGCTGAGTATGGCAGATTGCGCGTTCCGTGCATAGGAAGGCTGGCGTCATATCGCTGTTGCATTTCACGTGCAAACGCTTCAGAGGCGAACGCTTGACAGGACCGTGATGCTAGGGTTTGCTGGTCAAAACAAGAGGGTGCTCCGTCGCGCGGTTGGGGCTGTTCGAGGAGGTCAACGATGCCGTTCGCTCCCCGTCCTCACGTCGAGCTCGTCCACGTTGTCGATCTGCCAGCGCGCGAGGTGCTGCTGCCCGGCGCAACCGCGCCGGCCCGGCTGATCGTTCTGAGCGAGAGCCCAGTGAACCGCGCGGTCTCCGCCATTCTCGACCTGCCGCCGGGTTGGCAGCGGGATCGCGGTGCGAACCCAGAGACCTTTAGCGAGTGGTTTGTGATGGCGGGCGATCTCGCGGTCGGGGACGACCTCGTGCTTCTCGCTAACCACTATTACCGCGCCGGACGGGACGTCGCGATGGGGCCGCTCTCGTCGGTTCACGGAGCGCGGCTGCTGTTCTTCACCGAAGGAGATCCGCTCGCGTGGCGGCCGCTGCCGGGCCGGGCGCCGGCGGTTACCGAGGGGATCACCTACGTCGACACCAACAAGCAGGAATGGATCCCGAGCATCTACCCCGGCCCGCCGGTCCATGGCGAGGTGTCGCGGCTGTGGACCAAGATTTTGCACATGGATGACGAGTGCAAATCTCGCCTCGTGATGGCCGGCAAAGGCTGGTGGGATCACCGGACATCACACCATCCCTGCGTCGAGGAGATGTACACCCTGCGCGGCGAGATGGACTACAACTTCGGCAAGCTGGAAGTCGACACCTATTTCTACCGTCCGCCGCGCGTCAAGCATGGCTTTTTTCAAGCGTATCCCGACGGCACGACGTGGTTTATCCGCACCGATGGCGACCTCGAGAACATCTACACCGAGCCGGACGGCACGCCGATCAACTGGGAATACGGCTCCGAGCGCGAGCCGATCGTGGTGGATCCAAAGACCTTGGTCCGCTCGAAGCGCGCCGGTCCGTGGAGCGGCGCCGGCCAACACCGCCCTCGTCCGTCGTAGCTCGTCCCTCCGATCGCGGGCGAGCGGACCGTTCAGCCCGTTGGTCGAGCCGGCGCCCTGCGTATCGAATGGGCCCGAGACCAATTTGAAACTTCCTTCAGAAACCCGTGATACTCCTGGACAGCACGCCCGGGCATCTGCCCTGGGCAGGAGGCGGCTGTGGTCGAATCGCGCCTAGATCGCTCGGTCTGGGAGAATGTCCTGTTCGAGGTGAAGAAAGTCATTGTCGGGCAGGAGCACCTGCTCGAAGTGATGCTCGTGGCGCTTCTCGCCAAAGGGCACATTCTGATCGAAGGCGTGCCCGGGCTCGCCAAAACGCTCGCCATCAAGACGATGGCCCAAGTCATCTCCGGAAAATTCCAGCGTATCCAGTTTACGCCGGACCTCGTTCCGGCGGACCTCGTCGGCACCCGCATCTACAATCAGCAGACCGGGGAGTTTGGTACGCAGTTCGGCCCGGTGTTCACCAACCTCCTGCTCGCCGACGAGATCAACCGCGCCCCGGCGAAGGTCCAGTCGGCCCTGCTCGAAGTGATGCAGGAGCATCAGGTGACGATCGGCAACGACACCTACCGCGTGCCAGAGCCCTTCCTCGTGCTCGCTACTCAGAATCCGATCGAGAGCGAAGGGACGTACCAGCTTCCAGAAGCGCAGATTGACCGGTTCATGTTCAAGACGGTCATCGGCTATCCCGATCCGACCGAAGAGGCGACGATCGTGGCGCGCGTTACCGATGCCAACCCGGCAGTCCCTCGGCCGATCGTCCACACCGACCAACTCGTCCAAGCGCAACGCCAAGTTGAGCTCGTCTACGTCGACCCCAAGGTGATCGAATACGCCGTGACGCTCACCACCGCGACGCGCCGGCCCGCCGACTTCGGCCTGCCGCAGCTCGCCAAGTTCATCTCCTTTGGGGCGAGCCCACGCGGATCGATCAATCTGATCCTCGGCGCAAAGGCGCTCGCCGTCCTGCGCGGCCGGGACTATGTCGTGCCGGATGATGTGCGCGATCTCGCGCTCGACGTGCTCCGCCACCGGATGGTGCTGTCCTACGAGGCGCTTGCCCAAGACGTCACCGGCGACAACATTGTGCGGGCGATCTTGACGGCGGTGCGGCCGCCCAAGCTCGACCTGACCGGCCGTCCCGTCACCGTTTCCTGATGGACGCCGCCGACAAGCTGCTGAAATTCCTCCAGTTCAAGGTCGTTCGTCGCCTCGATGGCATCATGCAAGGCGACTACACCGGGATCTTCTATGGCCCCGGCATGGAACTCGGCGAAGTCCGCGAGTATCAGCTTGGCGACGACGTCCGGCGCATCGACTGGAACGTCACCGCCCGCACCAACCGCGTTCACGTCCGCCAGTACATCGAAGAGCGCGAGATCACCGCTTGGCTGCTGGTCGACCTCAGCCCCTCGATCGATTTCGGAACGAGCCTCCAATCGAAGCACGATCTCGTCACCGAGTTCGTCGGGCTGATGGCGCATCTGTACACCCGCCACGGCAATCGGGTCGGCTTGGTCGCCTTCTCGACCGAGATCGACCGCGTCATTCCGCCGGCGGGCGGCCGCATTCAGACTCTCCGATTGATCGAGGCGATGCAGCACGCCGCACCGGCGTCCTCGAACGGCAAGCCAGCGGGCACGACCGACCTCGCCACCGTGCTCGAACGGGTGCAGCGCTTCTTTCGCCGGCGTAGCCTCGTCTTCGTCGTCTCGGACTTCATCGTCCCCGGCGGGTGGGAACGCCATCTGCAGAACCTCGCCCAGCGCCACGATGTGGTGGCAGTACGCGTTGTCGACCCGCGGGAGCGCGAATTGCCGGACATCGGGCTGCTCCGTCTGGAAGATCCGGAGACGGGCGAGCAACTCTGGATCGATACCTCCCACAAGCCGACGCGCGAGCGATTTCGCGCGGCCGTTGCCGACCGAGATCGCCAACTGGCGGCAAGTCTTGCCAGTGCGGCCGTGGACCTTGTTACACTTTCCACCGCAGAGCCGTTGATCGAGCCGATGTTGCGGTTCGTCGCGCTGCGTAAGAGGAGGCGCCCGTGGAGTTCGCTTGGCCGCTAGCCCTGCTGGGCCTGCTGGTCGTTCCGCTGCTCATTGCGGCGTACGTCCTGCTCCAGCGCCGTCGTAACCGCTACGCCGTTCGCTTCACCAATCTCGCCCTATTAAAGGAGGTCGCTCCCCGGGCGCCGGGGTGGCGGCGTCACGTCCCGGCAGCGCTCTTTCTTCTCGCTGTGACGGCAATGATTCTCGCCCTCGCCCGGCCCCAGCTCGAAGTGCCGGTGCCAGTCGAGCAAAGCTACGTCATGCTGGCGATCGACACTTCGCGCAGCATGGAAGCGAACGACCTCCAGCCTACCCGGATGGACGCCGCCAAGGAAGCCGCCAAACAGTTCGTCGGGGCGCTGCCCAAGACGGCCCGCGTTGGCGTCGTCTCCTTTTCGGACCGCGCTGTGATCAACCTGCCGCCAACCGAGGACCATAAGATCGTGATCGAGACGATCGATAAGCTGGGGACCCAAGCCGCGACCTCGATCGGCGAAGGCATCGTGGCGAGCCTGTCGGTCTTGCCGGGCGGTGAGCTGTCGCAGCAGCGGCCAGCGAACCCGAACACGCCGGGCAATCCGCAGACGCCTGGCCAAGGCTCGACCCAGCAGCGGCCGGCCTCGAACGTACCCGCCACCATCGTCTTGCTCTCGGATGGGGCGTCCAACCGCGGTGTCTCGCCACTCCAAGCGGCGCGCGAGGCGAAGGAACGCAACGTCAAGGTCTATACGATCGGCATCGGCACGCGGGAAGGCGGCACCGTGATGAGCGGCGGGCAGCTCCTGCGCGTCTACCTCGATGAAGCAACGCTCAAGCGCGTGGCCGAGATGACCGACGCTGAGTACTTCTTTGCGCCAACCGAGCGCGACCTGAACCGCGTCTACAAGAGCCTCGGCACCACGGTTGGGTGGGAGCGTGAGCAGACCGAGGTGACCGCCGGCGTCACCGCCGCTGCGCTCGTGCTCACCTTGGCCGGTGGGCTCCTCTCGCTCCTCTGGTTTAACCGTCTCCCGTAGCAGACTTCACTGCGCGGCACTCGCCAGACGCTATCCTAGCACGCGTGAACCGTGAGCTCGCCGCCAGCGAGCCGCTGGCTGTGCGAACGGCGTCCAGCATACGCTGGACGCCACTGCGAGTCGTGCTCGGAGTGTACCTCGCGAGCGTCGCCGTGAGCGTCGTCATCGCGCTGGCGCTGAGCGGCGGACGCTTCGCCTATTCCCTCGACGATCCCTACATTCATCTTGAGCTAGCGCGGTCGATCGCCCGTGGCCATTACGGCGTCAACCCTGGTGAATTCTCCTCTCCGGCTTCAAGTGCCCTTTGGCCGTTTCTTCTTGCGCCATTCGCTGCGCTCGGGATCGAGGAATTCGTGCCGCTCGCCGCGGGCATTGTCCTCGGCGCCTTGATCGCTTGGCTGGTCGTCCTCGTCGTCGAACGCTCGCTCCCGGGTGTCTCCTTTCGCCGCCGGGTCGGGGTGGTCACGCTCTCTGTGGCCATCCTGCTCGCCACCAACATCGTTGGCCTCGCGCTCAACGGGATGGAAACGTCGGTCCAAGTGCTGCTTGCTGGGCTGGCGCTGCTCGGCTTGCTCCGCGAACACGAGACCGGGCGGGTCGACGGCTGGCTTGCACCGGCGCTGATCCTTGGCCCGCTCATTCGCTACGAGAACCTCGCCATCACCGTGCCAGCGATCGGCTATCTCCTGATGCGGCGGCAGATCGTTCCCGCGCTCGTCACCTTCGGCGGCACGGCGCTGACGCTCGGCGCGTTTAGCGGCTTTCTGCTCCTCCTCGGTCAGGGACCGTTGCCCACCTCGGTGCTCGCCAAAGGCAGCCTCGCTGCGGGCATGAGCCTCCGCGACTGGATCGCCGACCACGTGGTCGCGGCGCTTCGTGCGCAGCCGTTTGTCCCCGTCTGGATGCTGCTCTTGGCCATCGGCTGGCTTGCCGGCAGCGCCTACCGTCCGCTCATAGGCTGGCTGCTCGCCGCGGCGACGCTTCAGATCGCCGCCGGCAGTTGGGGCTGGATGGGCCGCTACGAGATGTACCTGATGCTGCCGCTCTACCTGCTCGCCGTTCTCGTAATCGGCCCACTTCTGCGTCCTTTCGCCGATCGCCGTCCGCCGCTGTATCTTGCTGCCGCCGCCGTGTTGACGCTGGTGGTGACCGCCCGGACCGGCTTCTACCCAACGCTGGTGACGCCGCCAATGATGGCGAACGTCGCTCAGGAACACGGCACGCTTCACCGGATCGCGCTCGCCTACGGCCGCCCGGTGGGGGTGAACGACCTCGGATGGGTCTCTTATCGGAACGACTCCTACGTGCTCGACTTCTGGGGCCTTGCCTCGCGCGAGGCGCTGACGCGGCGGCTTGCCGGCGGCGACTGGATGGATGAGCTTGCCGAACGCCACGGCGTCCGGCTGGCGCTGATCTACGACGAGTGGTTCCCCGAGCGTCCGAAGCACTGGATTCGGGTCGCCACTGTCCGCCCGGCGATCGTCCGCAATCATCCGGTCGCGGTCTTCGCGCGAGACCCGGCCACCGCCGCCGAAGCGCGGCTGCTGCTCGCCGATCTTGCCGCCACGCCCGGCGGCGCCGCGATCGAGCTGGAGCCCTGAGAGGGCGCGTTGACGCCCCCTCCCCTGCACGGTAGCATCGCCGTCAGTGGAGGGGACAATGACCGAGACGGCGCTCGGCGGCCTGCGGGTGCTCGACCTCGCCGGGCCGCTCGGCTGGTATTGCACGAAAGTCCTCGCCGACCTCGGGGCAGACGTGCTGCGAATCGAGCCGCCGGGGGGCGACCCGGCCCGGCGGATCGGGCCGTTTCTCGACGGCGACTCCCTCTATTACCGCGCCTTCAATACTTCGAAGCGGGCCCGGACCATTGACCTGACCGATCCTGCCGGCGTCGAGACCCTCGGCACGCTGGCCCGCCAAGCCGATTTGCTGGTGACGACCGAACGGCTGCCGCTGCGCTACGAGGACGTCGCCGCCGACAACCCGCGGCTGGTCTGGACCGCGATCACCCCCTTCGGTCTGACCGGGCCGCACGCCGACTGGGGCGCGACGGACATCGTCGGTCTCGCTGCCGGCGGGCTGCTCAATCTCGCCGGGATGCCGGGCAGCCCACCCAGCCACCCGCCGCAGGAATTCGCCTACTTCCAGGCTGGGCTGATGGGCGCGGTCGGCGCCCTCATCGCTCTCCACCAAGCGCGCCGCACTGGCCGCGGTCAGCTCGTCGATGTCTCGCTTCAAGAGTCGCTGATCAACGCGTTGGAGAATAGCTACGGCTTCTGGGACCTGATGGGCATCGCCCGCTGCCGGCTCGGCCAAAAGTCCTTCAGCGGTCAGGCCGCCGTCATCAAGTGTGCCGACGGCTACATCATCGGCTGGCTCGGCCGGCGCTGGCCGCCCTTTGTCGCCTGGCTGGAACGCGAGGGGCTGCTGCCCGACCACTGGCGCAATCCGGAGTGGGATGACGTCGACTATCGGTTTCAGCACCTCGACGAGATCGATCAGGTCATGCACCGGCTGATCGCAAAACTCGACCGCGCTACCCTCGTCGCCGAGTCGCAGCGGTTACGAATCGCGAACGGCCCCGTGATTAACCTGAAGGAGCTGCTGGAAGAGCCGCAACTGATCGGCCGTGACTTTTGGGTCGACGTTGAGCACCAGGACGGTCGAATCGTGCGCTACCCGGGCGCACCCTACAAGCTGATGAAGACGCCGTGGCGCATCCACCGGCCGGCGCCGCTGGCGGGTGAGCACGACGGTCAAGGCTGGCTCAAGGACCGGTTGCCTGCGCCGCCGCCGACCCCCGCGGGCCGGCTGCCGCTGGAAGGGATCCGCATTGTCGATTTCACGTGGCAGATCGCGGGCCCGCTCAGCGCCCAGATTTTCGCCGACCATGGCGCTGAGGTGATCAAGGTTGAGAGCAATGTCCACCCGGACGGCCTGCGAACGATGCTGGTTCCGCGACCCCCGTGGACCGACAGCATGAACCAGAGCGGGATTTTCAACGTCTTCAACACGTCGAAACGGTCGATCACGCTCAACCTGCAAACCGAAGGGGGCCACGCGCTGCTGCGCCGGCTGCTCGCTGTGGCGGATGTCGTCCTCGACAACTACGGCGTCGACCCCTACCCGCGCTGGGGAATGACCGAAGCGGCGCTGCGCGAGATCAATCCCGACATCATCATCGCGCGTTCCTCGGTGATGGGCCGCTCTGGCCCGCGCGAGAACTCCATCGGCTTTGGCTATTCCATTAGCAGCCAAGCCGCGTTAAACGCTGCGATCGGTTTCCCTGGCGATCCCCCGGTCGCCGTCTGCACTGCTCATTCCGACTATTCGTGCAACCCCTATCATCTGGTCATCGCCATTCTGGCGGCACTCCAATACCGCGACCGGACCGGCGAAGGCCAACTGATAGACCTCTCTCAGCACGAAAGCACGGTGGTGATGAACGGCGCATCGCTGCTCGACTACACCGCCAACGGAGTCGTCGCCGGACCGAGCGCGAATCGGCATCCCCAGTTGGCCCCCCATGGCGCCTATCCTGCCCGCGGCAACGATCGCTGGGTGGCGATCGCCTGCCAAAGCGACGACGAGTGGCGACGCCTCACCACCGTGATCGGCCGGCCCGAGCTGGCCGACGACCCGCGCTTTGCGACGTTGCCGGCGCGCAAGGCGAACGAAGACGAGCTTGACGCGGTCGTTGCGGCGTGGACGCGGCTGTGGACCCCGCTGGAAGCGGCCGAACAACTCCAAGCGGCCGGCGTTCCCGCGGCCCCGGCGAACAAGGTGGATGACCTCGTGCGCGACCCGCATCTCGCAGCGCGCCAGCGGTTCCGCCGCATCGACCATCCCGAACTGGGCCAAACCTTGATGAGCGAACCCGGCTTTCTGCTGAGCGAAACGCCGCGGCTTCCCCGCCGCCATCCCGTGCTGCTCGGTGAGGATACCGACAGCTTGCTCCACGACTTGCTCGGTCTCGAGGAAGAAGCGATCGCGCTGGGCTATATCGAGGGGGTGCTTCAGTAGCGCGTTAGCGGCCGCCGAAGGCGCGGCCGATCGCCGCGGCGGCTGCTTGGACGTCCGGAAGGTGCGCCTCGGCGCGCGCTAACGGCCAGCGTGAGGCCGGCCCGACGACCGAGAGGGCGGCGATCGCGCCGCCCGGGCCGAGCACCGGCGCAGAGATCACGTTGAACTCCGGGGCGCGCTCGGCCTGGCCGATCTGATAGCCGCGGGCACGGATCTCGTCCGCGACCGCGCGAAGGCGCGCTGCCTCGTCCTCGCCGCGGGTGGAGCGGACCCAGTCGAGATAGGCCTCGCGGGCGACGGGCGGGGCGAAGGCGAGCAACACTTTGCCGGGCGCTCCTGCCTCGAGGCGATCGGGCGTGTCGAGCGCGGCGGCAAAGTGCGCGGGATGGCGGCTTTCGGCTTGGAGGATGCAGACGCGCTCGCGGCCAAAGCCGGTGACGAGGGTGACGGTCTCCCCCGTGCGGTCGCGCAACTCCTGCATCGGAGGCAAGGCGGCCCAGCGCAGGTGATCGCGTTTGTTGAACTGCTCGACGAGTACCCAGAGGCGGGCGCTGACGCTGTAGCGGCCGGTGGCCGGGTCGTCGTAGACGACACCGAGCTCGAGCAGTTCGTGCAGAAGGCGATGCGCCGTCGCTGGCGACAACCCAGCGCGGCGGGCGATCTCGCGGGTAGAGGCGCCGGGAGGGGCGGCGGCCAGCCCTTCGAGGAGGGTCAGGTAGCGGTGGAAGGCCCCGCGTCGGACGGCGGGTTGACGACGCGTGGCCGGGGTTACTATACTGCTCATACCTGAAGCAGTTTATCTCATTTTTGAGACAAAGACAAGGAGGACGCCGGTGCGCGTCGGGCTGTATATCAATCCGCAGACTCCGGGGCCGGGGCATGATCTTCGGCTCATCAACGAGGTGATGGATCAGATCGAGCTGGCCGAGTCCCTCGGCTTCGAGGATGTCTGGCTGACCGAGCATCACTTCAGCGACTACAACGCCTATAGCGATCCGGTGCTGTTTGCGGCGGCGCTCAGTCAGCGCGTCAAGCGCATGACGATTGGCTTTTCGCTTGCCGTCGTCCCCTTCCACCACCCGATTCGATTCGCTACTCAGATGAACCTGCTCGACAACCTGCTGAACGGCCGGCTGATCGTTGGGGTCGGCCCCGGCAACTCGCCCGAGGAGTTCCTCGGCTTCGGCCTAGACGCTACCAAGCGTCACGAGATGAATCGCGAGTTCATGGAAATCGTCGAGCAGGCGTGGGCGGCTCCGCGGGAAGGCTTTGAATATCACGGCGAGTACTGGAACGGCGTCGTCAAGGGGCGGCTCATCCCGGAGCCCGTCCAGAAGCCGCGTCCACGCGTGGCGTGGGCGACGCTGACGCCCGACACCGTCTATTTCGCGGGGAAGAAGGGCTACTCCTGGCTGATGGGGCCACAGAACCCCTACTGGGTCGCGCCGCGCGTCAAGCGCTACATGGAAGGGCTGCGTGACAGCGGGCTGTCCGAGGAGATGCAGCAACGCGCCTGGTATGGCACCGGCATCTTGCGCCAGATCTACTGCGCGGCGCCCGGCGAGAACTGGCAGGAGACCATCGGCCCCTATATCGACACCTACATCCGCAAGGCCGCCAAGGCCAACACCGGTATCGACGATCTTCCCAAGGAGGATTTCGAGCGGCGTAAGCAGGGATACTTGGGCAACTGGCTGTATGCCGGCACCGCCGAAGAGTTGGTCAAGAAGCTGACGCCGTTCGCTCGCCTCGGGGCGCACCATCTGATGTGCTGGGTGAACTTCGGTCACCTGCCGGACAAGTTGATCAAAGAGTCGCTGCTTCGGTTCGCCGCCGATGTCTTGCCGGCGCTCAATGCCGTTAGCTTCGAGCCGTCCTACGTCGACGAGGTGATCGCGGCGACGCCGGAAGGCCCGCAGTTCTGGACGCCTTCGGTGACGGCCTCGGGCAAGCGCGAGAAGGGCGTCGCGCTTACCGAGGAGCAGGCGGCTGCCCAAGCCGCTGTCGGCCTTCCCCAGAATATTCCATAAGCCGGCCCGGCGCCGGGCCGGCTGATCTCGCGAATCCCGCCAGAGGACTTGCCCCCGCGCCCGACGAAGCGGGGGCCCGGGGGGTGGAACCTTGAGGATCGGGCTCGCGAACATCTATAGCCTGCGGCCAGGCGCCAACTGGCGCGAGAGCTGGGAGCACCTCGTCTGGCAGGTGCAATTTGGCGACAGGCACGGCTTCGCGACCTTTTGGCTCACCGAGCATCACTTCACCGAGTACGGCGCGACCGGTTCCCCGAGCGTCGTCCTTGCAAACCTCGCTGCGCTCACGCACCGCATCCGGCTTGGCTATGGGGTGGCGCTGTTGCCCTTTCACCACCCGGTCCGGCTGGCCGAGGAGATGCTGCTGATCGATCAGATGAGCCAAGGTCGGCTCGACATCGGTGTCGGCCGTGGTCACGCGCCGCTCGAGACGGCAGTGCTATGTCCCGACCCGGAGCGTGCGGTTGACCTGTTCGACGACGCGTTTGCACTCATCGAGCTGGCGTTCCAGGGCAAACCATTTGTCTTCGAAGGCAAGTATTGGCGGTTTCCCGAGATCCAGCTCTACCCGTTGCCGTTCCAGCAGCACCCCGAGATCTACATGGTCATGACCTCGCCGCGCTCGATCGCCTTTGCGGCGCAGCATGGCGCGATCCCAGTGATGGGAAACCGACCGAGCGAATTTCTCCGCGATCAACTACACCAATACGAAGAGGCGGCGCGTGCTGCCGGCGTTCCGGACGATCTGCTCGCGCACCGGCTTAGCCGGGTATCGGCAGCGCGCTTTGTGGCGATCGGTGATTCGCGGCAAGAGGCCTACGAGACGGCGCTCCGCGAAGTTGCCCATTACCGCTACGCGCATCAGCTGTATCAGCGTCCGGTCGGCGATCCGGCCTTTCACCGCGAGATCCGCGAGGTCGCGCCGGTCACCGCCAGCGAAGACGAGCTGATGGCGGCGGTGTTGTGGGGCACCGCCGATGACCTCGTGGACCAGCTGCGCGCCCTCGATGGCGTTGGGATCCACCAAGTGTCGATTTCGCTTGACTCGCCGGTGACTCCCTTCGAGGAAGGCCGCCGTCGACTGGAGCGCTTTGCGCGTGAGGTAATGCCGGCCCTCGACCGTGCCCCCGTCGCCTGACCGCTATGGCCGAACGACGACGGTCCCAGCGATCTTGTCGTGGATGGTCTGGCGCTTCTCGTCCCAGAGCATCCACAGGAAGTTCAGCAGGTTGACGATCGGGATGGCGCTCAGAATGGTGAAAGCGACCCAGCGGATGGCGGCCCGGCCATAGCCGGCGGCGCTGCCGTCCACCGCGAGCACCTGAAGCCCAAGCAGCATGCCGCCGAGCGTCCGCCCCGTTGCGCCGATCAACAGGATGAAGTAGAGAGCGCTAATCAGGGTCGAGAGTCCGAACGCTGCCGGGTTGACAGCGGTGAGATCACCGCGGTTCATCCGTTCGACGACGATGATGCCGCCGACGAACGCTGCCGCGAATTGGGTTACTCCGCCCAGCACCAACGAATCGATCAGGAGCGCGAAGAACCGCCGCCAGAAGCCCGCGAATTTCATCGGCTGTCCCCTCCCGCCGGTCGTAGTGGTTCCCTTTCCTTCGCCGGTGGCGTCACCACTGGCGGAAAAGGTGTCCTGAGCAGCATACCAAGTCGTTACTCGATCAGGCGCAACTTCACTGGTGTCGGGTCCATGGCGACGAGCAGCGGCTGCCTGATGCTGGTGAACGAGACGACGGCCTGCCCCGGGGCGAGGCTGCCAAGCTGCCGCCAGAGCCCATCGTCCATCCCGCCAAACGCCTGGCGCAGCTCGCGCACCACCGCGGCGTCCGTCAACCGGTGGAGGATGACATTGTTGACGAGGCCGAGGATTTCGCGCGGCAGGTGCTGCGGCGACTGCGAGACAAAACAGAGACCGAGCCAGCGCTTCCGCCCGCGCCGCGAGATCCGCGCGATTTGGTTGAAGAGCACGGGCATCTGCTTCACCCGCTCGGCCGAGATGAACTCGTGGGCTTCTTCGACGATGACAAGGGTGCGCGGCGGCGATCCTCCAGCAGGTGTCCGCTCGAACGCGGCTTCCTGGCCCAGCTGGACGAGACGGAGCACCTCGGCAATCGCCAAGTTGCGCTGGTAGGGGGAGTCCATCTCAGACAAGTCGAAAATGCTCACGGCGCCGGGCTGAACGAGGGTATCGGGCTCGAGCCGCGTGCCCTCGGGGTTATCGAACATTTGGAGCCGGCGGATGACATTGAGGCGACCTTGGAGGGCGCGCCAACTCGCCACATTGGTGGGTTTCTGTTCGTGGACAGCGCCCTTAATGCCTTCGACGAGCACTGGCGGCCACCGCGGATCACGGTTCCAACTCGGCGTTGGCTCTTTCTTGCCATCGAGCCAGTCGGCGAAGTTCCGGACCACGTCGTAGAGAGCATTGAGGCGCAGCCCCGGGAAGCCACGCTCCTGATCGTCCCATTCCAGCCGCTTCTCACGTTGGCCTTTGTGGAAAGCCTTGATCGTCAGGTCGACGGTGAGGTCGTAGGCGCGGTAGAACCGCTCGATCTGGGCGTCGTTCAGTTCGAGAATCTCGGCGATCGTGGCCGGCGCAAGCTGGTCGAAGGTGAGGGTGAACTTCCGCTGATTCGGGTGGTCTGGGTTGCTCGGAGCCTGACCAACCAAATGATAGAGGGTCACGTCGTCGCAGGGAACGCCCCCTGCGCTTTGCCCGCGCTCCTTGAGCAAGCGCTGCATCGTTGGGTCGTCGGTTGGTTCGTGAATAAAGGAGTACTCCCCTTCGACGTCGAGCACGATGATCGCCATATTGGTGGCTTGCGCTTCGGCAATCAGCCGGGAGACCGTGGTGCTCTTGCCGCCGCCGGTGCTGCCGAGCACGGCAAGGTGGCGCGGGAGCACATTCTTGTCGGTTGAGGGGATCCGGACCTCGATCGATTCGTAGCCCACGGCGCGCCCAAGCGTGATGTCGCCCTCCACATGCAGGAAGCGTTCAACTTCGTCTTCTTCAAGCAGGAAGACGGGGCTGTTTGGCCGCGGCCGGAAGCGGGGCGGCTGCAGCTTGAGGGGGTCGTCATCGATTTCTTCGCCAAGGATCTCTACGCCGGCCCGACCATGGTAGTGAGGCAGGAACATCGACCCGCCCCGCACGGCCGTGGTCGTGATGATCGGCGAGTCGCCGCGGATGCCATCTGGCTCGTGGAACGGTCCTTCGGTGACGACGCCGATGAATGAGCGTGGGAGCGCACCAGCGCGGGTATCGGTCCGGACCCGGACGAAGGTCCGGTTGGCGACGCGGTCGAGCTGATCGCTTGGGATAGCGATGGTCACGGTGCCATCGTCGCTGGAAGGCGTATCAAAGAGGACCACGCCCACCGCGCCAACCCGGTCGGTTGGCGGCTGCAACTCGCCACCGAGCTCGGCAATCTCCTCTTGGTTTCGGGCGAGCGCCGCGGCGGGCACGGGTCGCGGCGTCGGGCCGTTGAACGGCGTGGGGTTCATCGGCGCCTCCTCGTCAGCGGATATCTCGCTCGTTGAGGTAGCGATAGGGCTTGCCGCGCGCCGCGTAGGCGGTGCGGACGAGGTTCTTGGTGCTCGTGGGGTCGAAGGTCGTGCGTGCGACGGAGTCTGCAAGGTCGATCAACAGAGGAAACCCGCGATGCTCTTGCATCGTCGAGTCGGCCAATGCGATGAGCGCCGCTTCATGGATGCGTTCGCGGTGGGCATAGAAGACGTGGGGCGGTGCGCTTGCCGATGCGCGATAGACGCCTCGCACGATCTTTGGTCCATACTCGCGGACAAAGTCGCTCGCTTCCTTCCGGTAGTGGCGCGTGTAGGTTTCCGATTCGACGACGCGGCGCATCGCCTCTTCGGCGGTGTCGTAGACGAAGTATTCGAGCGGCTGTAGCGCTTGGCCAATGGTCAGGAGCTCGCGATCGGTCAGCCGGCTTTGGACGTAGACGAACCGCTGATAATCGATCAGCTTGCGAAGGAGCGCGAGGCTGTGGTGCAGAAACTCCATGCTGCCTGCCCCAGTGAGCATGGGAAAGGCGACGGGATTGCCGTGACCGAGCCGCCAAGGCGCCTTGGCGAAGTCGAGGAGCACGGCCCGCTCCATGTAGGCCATGATTCCATCGCGACCGAGCTCACTCAGCCGGTCATGGCTGCTCGCAGTATGGTCGTTGCGACGGGTGCGCGCCTTCATGATGGCGATGATCTCGGGGAGGGAGAGCGTCCCCTGGAGTCGGAGGTCGCGGCGAAAGAGCCGGTGTCCCCAACTTCCATGATCGCCGTCGTAGGCGACGAGCACGACACCGATTGACAGGACGGTCAACGGAAGGGTTTCGTGATCGACGCAGGTGCCGTCGACCGCTTCCACTCGGCCTGGGAAGAGCAGCCCGACATGCTGCCGCCGGATTACGTCAGGGGTGGCAGCATACCACCCAATCTCGTCTCCGAGGTCTGGGCTGGCACGCCGAAAGTCGTCAATCCGCCCGAAGAATTGCTGGCGAATGGCGGCGCGCAAGTCATCGTTGAGGCGGTCGGCGGCCTCGACCTCGGCCTCGATCCGGCAATAGATTTGGTTGAGATATTCGCCCGGAAGCCACGTGCACGGATCGAGCGCCCGCTCGAGCGGTTCGCCAAAGCTGGCAGCAAATTGATCGCTGCCAATCGTCGAAAGCTCCCCGAACGGAGCTGGCGTGTCGTTCATCCGGCCTCCGCGGCGGCAAGCCAAGCGGGCAGCGGCGAGTCGAGGTGGAGGTGGGCCAGCAGCCGGCGTGCGTAGTGGCGGGCAATCGCCGGGGGCAGCGTGAAGCGTTCGGCGAGGATGCTGGAGAGTGCCGTCAGCCGTTCGACGAGTGGCAGCGTAGCCGTCGCCGCCGCCAGCGGCAGCGCCAACGCCGAAGGCGCCAGCAATTCGAGGGCAAGGCGGTCGGCGTCGCTCTCGTGCCGGATTGTCGCAAGGTCATCGTAGTCGAACAGGTCGACATAGCTGCTGAGCGGGACGTCACGCAAGGCGGCGAGTAGCCGCTCGTCGTCGGTCGGCGGCCGATCGCCGTCGAGCACGGGCTGGATGGCGGGGCCGAGCAGCTTCCGCGCCCGCTCGCGCGGCCGGTGATAGTCGACGAGGTAATGCGCGAGTTCGTGCGCGAGGGTGAACTGTTGTTCGTCGGGTGGGTCGCTACCGTCGATGAAAATAACGCCCAAGTCGCGCGAGACAAGGAGACAACCGTGCAGTCGACCGCCTTCCGCGGTGAGGCGAGGGGCGACGCCATGCTGCGCCAACCAGTCGTTGACGGACTCGGGCCGCAAGCGCGGGAGACGGACGACGAACAATGGCGCGGCGAGGCTGATGGCATCTTCAAGCCGAGGCCGTGGACCGGGCCCAACCGTGCTCCAGAACGCTTCGGCGAGTTCGTCGATCCACGCCGGGTTGAGCACCTAGGTCTCCTCGTCATCCTCTTGCCGGCGAGCCGCACGGAAATTGAACCACGCGTCTCGCTCTCGGCGCCGGTTCCGGAGAAACTCGGCTTCCCGAATGATTACCGCGAGCTCTCTCTCCCTGACGCCAGTCCTTCCGGCGATTGCCCCTACGTCTTCGAAGAAGGATGTCCGTCGCGGCAGGCCACAGAGCGACAGCCGGGCAAGCCCGAGCTCATCGATGCCGAGCACTTCGGCCAGTCTCTTTTCAGTGAGACCGTAATGTTCTTGGTACTGGGCAAGGAGGAATCCCAGAAGAGTGGGCTCGCGGCGTGCACGTTGTGCAGCGTGGCGCAAGAGGGTCTCAGGATCCATCACGCCACCCCTGTCGTTTCAGAGCCCGCTGGAGCCGGACCCGGATTCGGTCCTTATGTTGCTTGACGATGCGCCGCTGTTCTTCCGCGCTTAGGTGCGGGATGCCCAGCACATCGGCGTAGGCGCTCGTGCGCCGTTCGCGCTCCATCATCAACTGGAGCATCTTCCGGTCGCACTCATCGGGGAGTTCTTCGAGGACGGTCTTCGTCAGCGTAGGGTCCATCTCCTCCACCCAGCGGTCCGGATCGACGTCGGGATCGGCGATCTGGTCCGCCAATGGAGTCTTCCCCTCGCTGGCGTCATCTTCGACAGCTTCGAGAGAGACAACGGAGAGATGCTTGCGTTCGCGCTGGATCCGGTTCTTGAGGTCGCCCTCAGCGCTCATGATGAGGTAGTGGGAAAGCGAGCCAAGGTCTGATCGGAACGACTCTGGTCGACGTATCACATCAAAGAGCGCGTCGGTGACCGCATCGGCAATCCACGTCGGGTCAACCGTATATTTGGAGCCGAGCACTCGTGCGATCTCTTCACTCGCCTGCTCGACGAGGTCGAGGCTTGCGGTCGGGTCCCCATCGAGCAATCGACGGTGGATCGCACGAAGCGCCGCTTCATCCATCATGGTTCGTGTGTAGCATACCCTGTTAATGGGTTGCTTCGCGAACAAGGGGAGCCAAGCCGGCTGAACAGGCTCCTCCGAGCGCCGGGAAAGCCGTGGTGGACCTCCAGTGTGCTCGGTGTGGCCCTCTTGGCGTCGCTGGGGGCCGCGCCCGGCCGCGGTTTTGGGCGGGGCTCTGCGGCCCGTTCGCGTTGGCCGCGCGGCGATGACCACAGGCGCCGTCCGTCGCCACGGTGCCAGAGCAAAGGCGGGCGGCCCTCGTTCTCGGGCGCAAGCGGAAGGCGAGCGCGGCACGCCGATGTCGGCGGAAGCGCGGCGAGGGCTTAGCGGCGTGGAGCGATGTGTTCGCCTTCGGCGGCGATCTGACGCTGAAGCTCGGGATCGGGCTTGATGGCGGCCAATGCCGGAAGCACGTCGGCGGCGTAGCGGATGATCGAGCGGCGCACGATATCATCCGGCAAGTAGCCGAAGTTAAACCAACACATCAGGTGGCCGATGCCGAGCTTGGCATAGGGCGTGAATCGCTCGATCAACTCCTCTGCCGTGCCATAGGCGAGCCACTTCTCCTTGAAGAAGGCGCGGCGCTCTTCGAACTTGTCTTTCGGCATGTTGTCGATGCCGAAGTTCGCCTTCAGGCTCTCGCGCACGTAGTTGGTAATGTATTGGCCGATCGATTCCTCGACGTCCTCACCGGGAGCCAGAACATAGATCTGTCGCATATAGCCGGTGTGTGCCCAGGCGCGGGCGCGCGCTTCCTCGCTGAGGTTGGCTTCGCGCTGGCCTTTGTCGAGCCGATAAATAAGCGGCTTGAGGGTGTCGAGGGTGTGGTAGGGTCCGATCAGCCACGACCAGCCTTTGCGGCCGAGCAGTTCGACCGTGGCGGACGTCTCCGTGCCCCAGGCAACGTGGGGGTGCGGCTGCTGCACGGGTGCGGGGATCACGCGGCCGTTCACCGTGCCGCGCCAGAAGCTCCCGTCGTACTGAAAGCCCGCGGGGTCCTGCGCCCACGCTTTCTCCAGCACGTCGATGAACTCGGCGATCATGGCGTGGCGATCGGCGGCGTCGAGGCCGTAGCCCCGAAATTCGTCCTCAGCGTTGCCGGGGCCGATGCCGATGACCACGCGTCCATCGGTCAGTTGATCGAGCAGGTTGGCTTGGATGGCGAAGCGCACGGGATGGTGGAGTGGAACGACGGCGAGCGAGAAGCCGATGCGGAGACGGGGGTTGCGCTGGCTGATCGCGGAGGCGAGCATCATCGGGTCGCTATAGGCGTTGTAGTTGCTGAAGTGATGCTCGGTGAGCCACACATCCTCGAATCCAAGCCGTTCGGCGAGGTCGATCTGGCCGAGCACTTCTTTGATGAGTTGGCGGTCGTGCTGGGCGCCGCGGGTTTGGGGGTTGATGTAGATACTCGATCGCATCACCGTTCTCCTCTTCAAGCGCGTCCGAGGGCCGCGTCCGGCGCTAGCGCGGCCGCCAGGCCTCGGCCTGTGCGCCTTCGGCGACGATGCGGTCGACCAGCCCCGGCTCTGGCTTGGTGGCGGCCAGCACGGGAACGACATCTGCCGCGAAGCGCAGCATCGACTGGCGCACCTGCCAGTCGGGCATGTGACCGAACGTGAACCAGCACATCAGATGGGCGATTCCCATCCGTGCTGCCGGGGTGAGCCGCTCGATCAGTTCATCGGCGGTGCCGGCGATCAGCCAATTTTTCAGGTAGCCCTCTTTCCGCTTCTCGAGGTCCTCTTTCGGCAGGTCATCGATTCCGGAGTTGGCGAGGGCGCTCTTGCGGATGTAGGTTTCGATGTAGGGGCCAATCGTGTCGCGCCAGTCTTCGCCGGGGGCTGCGCAATAGATCTGGCGAAGCTGGCCCGTGTTGAGCCACGCGCGCGCCTTCGTCGCCTCGTCAAGCCCGGCTTCGTCCATCGCGCGGGCATAGGCTTGCAGGCGGGGGGCGACGATGCTCTCGTGCTGCGGACCGATCAGCAGGGACCAGCCGAGCCGGCCAGCGCGAACGATGGTCTCCATCGTGGTCGTTCCCCAGGCGAGCTGCGGATGCGGGCGTTGGACTGGCGAGGGGATGACGCGGCCGCGCACCTCGCCGCTCCAATACTTCCCCTCGTAGCGAAAGTTCTCCTGCGTCCACGCTTGCTCACAGATCGCGAGGAACTCGTCCATCATCGCGTGGCGCTCGTTCACGGGGAGCCCGTAGCCGCGGAATTCGTCTGGGGAGTTTCCGGCACCGATGCCAATGACCAATCGGCCGCCGCTCAGCCGGTCGAGCAAATTGCATTGGGTGACGAACCGGATCGGATGGTGATAGGGGACGACGGCAACCGAGAAGCCGATGCGCAGTTTGCGGTTGCGCTGGCTGATCGCCGTCGCCAGCATCAGCGGATCGGAGTAGGCGTTGTAGCCGGTAAAGGCGTGTTCGGTTACCCAAACATCATCGAAGCCGATTTGCTCGGCAAGATCGACCTGCCCGAGGACTTCGTCGATGATCCGCCCATCGTCCTCCGGGCTAGGCGTCTGCGGGTTGATGTAGAAGCCGACGCGCATCGAGCGTCCTCCAAGCAGCGGTCGCTCGGTAGGATACGCCCCTTCCGCGAAAGCTGACAAATGGGAGGCATCCATCGGCTGTCGGTCGATAGAGAAACGAGATATCCCGCCGCCCGGCGCGGTCGGCTTCGGGCGCCGGATGGTCTGATCTCATCGACGTGCCGCCGGCGTCTCGACGAGCGAGTCGAGCCAGTCCACTACGGCGGCGGCGAGCTGGTCGTGCGCACCGCTGAAGACATGGTCGGTGTTGGGAATGACGACCGCTCGGTTGAAGGGTGTCGGCTGGGCGAGCGCAAGGAGCTGCTCGGCGAGGCCGGCCATGCCATACTGGGGAACTGCGAGATCTCCCTCAGCGTCGATCCGGCAGAATGGCACGGTGATGCGGTCGGCCCACCGCAGCGGGTTGTACTTCTCGTAGGCGTACTTATCGAGCCAGCCTTCAGCCGTCTGGAACGTGGGGCCGAGAGGAAAGGAAACCGGGAAGAGTTCGCCGCCGCGGCCCTCGGCCACCATCCGCTCGGCGATTTCCCGGTGGCGCTCGAACTCCGCCGCAACCGGAAGCGTCCGATAATGTTCGGCCGACCAGCGCGGCCCGGCGACCGAGATGACGCCAGCCAGCGATAGCTCCGGGGCGTGGGCGGCAGCATAGAGCACTTTGACGCCGCTCAGGCTGTGCCCCCAGAGGACGACACGCCGGTAGCCGCGCGCCCCGAGCCAGGCGATGGCGCCAGCGAAATCTTCGACGCAGTCGCTGATTCGTTCGAAGCCTGCCCCTTGGAACCCGGTCTTTGGGTCGCGCCAGACAATGCCGCGACCGCGGGTGCTGAGCGTCAGCGCAGCGTAGCCGGTCGCTGCGGCGGCTGCCGCCACCGTTGGCAGCGGAGGCGTCGAGAACTCGGCTGAAGTGCCCGGACAGAGGACAATCGCGTCGACGTCGCCGGCCGCCTCCCGTTCCGGCGGGAAGAAGGCACCCACGAGCCGAACGCCATCGCGGGATTCGAGCTCAACGAAATCGATCAGCATGACCGTCCTCCTCAGCGGGAAAAGTCGCGGTACAACGCGGGCGTGTCGCGGCCGAGGAAGCCCTCGGCACGGACGAGCGTCGGCGTCGTTCGTAATAACAGGCGCACCCAGTCGTCGCCAGCGTGAGCGTCGCCGAAGCCGGTGATCGCACGCCGCCGTTCGTAAAAGGCGTGGATCTCGGCCGGATCCTCAACGATCTCGCAGACGCCTTGCAGCCAGACGCTCTTGAGCCAGCTTTCGCCAGTCGGGTTCAGCTCAACCCACAGGTAGCCGACTTGCGGGTTGTTCCGGATGTGGCGGTTCTTCAGGTGCTCGAGCTGGCTGATCGTTTGCACCGTCCAGCCTTCCGTGAAGGCGCTGACTGGTCGGCAGTGGGCACGCCCGTCCTTCCGATGGGTGATCAAAAACTTGGCTGTTCCCGGCGCGTGATGCTGGATGAAGGCCTTCACCTCGTCGCGGACACGCTCGGCGTCTTCGGGGCTCGCTTCCCGCTCGCGAGCGAGGATCTGCGCCCGTGTCATCGCCCGATACTGGTCGGAAAATTTGTGCTCCACGGCTCCCTCCTCGGCGCCTCACAGGGTAGGCGCTCGGCCGCGCGGACGCAATCGCCCGACCTGTATCCTGTGGCTATGTTCTACGGTTGGTGGATCGTCGCGGCCTGCGGCACGATCCTCGGCACCGTTATCGGCTTCAGCTTCTTCGCTTTCGGGGCGTTCTTCGCGCCACTCGAAGCGGAGTTCGGGTGGACACGCGGTCAAATCTCGTCGGCGGTGTCGCTTTCATTCTTGGCAGGCGGGACGCTCTCGTTCTTCGTCGGCCGCATCGTCGACCGTATCGGGCCCCGCGCGGTCATCGCCTTTGGCGGGAGCGTGCTCGGCGGCGCGCTCGTCCTGTTCTCGCTCATCGGCCAGTTTTGGCAACTGATGCTCGTCCTTTTCCTGATGTCGGTCGGCCGCGTCACCTCGACCAATCCAGCGCTCAACGTTACGATGGCCAACTGGTTTGTTCGCCGGCGCGGTCTCGCCTTCGGTCTTTCGCGCATCGGGCTGAGCCTCGGGTCGCTCGTTGCGGTGCCGGTCACCGCTGCGCTGATCACGGCGTTCGGCTGGCGGGCGGCGGTGCAGGTCAGCGCGGTGATCACCTTGGCCGTTGTCGTGCCGTTGGCGATCGGGGTGCTGCGCCGCCGTCCTGCCGATCTTGGTCTCGAGCCGGACGGCGATCCGCCGGCGCGGACCGCGCCCGGGTTCGCCCCACCGCCGGCAGCCGCAACGCTCGGCGCCTCGTTTCGCGATGCCATCCGAACGCGCGCCTTTTGGGCGATTGCCATCGCGATGGTGTGCTACTTCTTCGGAACGGATGCGCTCAATCTCCACCTTGTGCCGTTCTTGACGGGGCGAGGGATGGACTATCAGGCCGCCGCAGCGGTCGCTGGGGCGATCCCGGCAACCTTCATGATCGGTGGGCTAGCCGGTGGCGCCCTCGCTGACCGCTGGTCACCCCGGCCGGTGCTGGCGATCGCCTTTCTGATGACGGCCGTTGCGATGGCCGGCCTGTGGGCCTCCGGCGGGAGCGCTCTGGTCTGGGTGGTGGTGCCCTTCTTCGGCATCGCTGCCGGCGGCGTGATCTCCGTCCACGCTTCGTTCATCGCCGATCTGTTCGGGCTGCGCGCCTACGGCTCGATCCTTGGTGCGGTGTTCCTCGTCATGACGGCCGGCACGGTCCTCGGGCCGATGGCGGCGGGCATCCTGTTCGACCGTACCGGAAGCTACGACGTGCCGTTTCTGCTGTTCATCATGGCGGAGCTGGTCGGCGGCGGAGTGATTTTGTTGGCGCGTCCGCCTCGTCCAGCGCTCGCTCCGCTCGCCGAGTCGGTCTAGGTCACCGCGAGCCGCAGCAGCCACCGCGCGACGGTGTCCGAGCGGTACGCGAAGCAATCGATGAGGCAGTCTCGGGTTGGCTTGCCGACTCCTACTGCCGGTCCGATCGGCTACGATGACGATCCCGTGAAGATGATCGGCCCCCTCGCCGGTGTGCGGGTTGTCGAGCTGACGCTTGCTGGCGCTGGCCCGTTTGCCGGCGCGTGCCTCGCGGCGCTCGGCGCCGAGGTGATCAAGCTGGAGCGTCCCCAAGGGGATACCTCGCTGGAGGTTGTCCCGCGGTTGCGCGGGCTGTCGCACCTCTATCTGGCGGTGAACACCGGCAAACGGTCGATCATCGTTGATCTCCGCCAGCCGGCTGATCGCGCCCTCGTCTACGACCTCGTTGGCGCGAGCGACGTTTTCCTTCAAAACATGCGTGTCGGCGTGGCCGAGCGGCTCGGGCTTGGTCCGGCGGATCTCGCCCGCCTCCGGCCGGATCTCGTCTGGTGCGCGATCACGGGTTACGGCGAAACGGGACCGTTAGCCCGCGACGCGTGCAACGACCCGACCGCGCAAGCCTTCTCCGGCTTCGCCAGCCTGAACGGCCGCTCGGGCGACCCGCCAGAGCTATTTCGCACCTATGCGCATTTGGACGTAACGACCGCCTCCTACGCTGTCTTCGCCATCTTGGCGGCGCTTCACCGTCGGCGGCGGACGGGCCAAGGGAGCCGCGTTCACGTCAGCCTGCTGAGCGCGGCGCTCGCCAACGCGGGCACGCCGGTCGCCGCCTTTCGCCGGACGGGACAGCTCCCCCCGCTCCGCGGAAGCGCCGCGCCAGACACGGCTCCTCACCGCGCATTTCGGGGAAGCGACGGCGTCTGGTTCACGCTCGGCGTCGTACGCGACGAGCACTGGGCATCCCTGTGTCGGGTGCTCGACTGTCCCGCGCTTGGAGCGGACCCACGCTTTGTGACGAATCTTGGCCGCCTCGCACATCGCGATGAGATCGAGGCGATGGTGGCGGCGCGGCTGGCCGAACGACCCGCCGCCGACTGGATCGCGCTCCTCGTAGCCGCTGGCGTGCCCGCTGGACCGGTCTTCAGCGACGACTTTGCCGCCCTACGTGCTCACCCGCAGATTGCATCGAACGGCGTTCTCGCCGAGGTGGTCACCGACCGGCGCGGTCGGATATGGCTCGGTGCGCCGCCGTGGCGATTCTCGAGAACGCCTGCCGGGTTGGGCGCTGCACCCGAGCCAGGGCAGGACGGCGCGGCTATTCGCCGCGAGGCGCACCCTGTCGGGCCGCGCTCATCCCCGCAGGGTGTTCCCACGCCGGCCACCGTCCCCCTCGCCGGGCTGCGTGTCGTTGAGGTTGCCGGCGGCCTCGCCGGGCCCTACGCTGGCAAGGTGCTCTCCGACGCTGGCGCAGAGGTGCTAAAGATAGAAGGGCCAGACGGCGATCCGGCGCGTGCCTATGGTCCCAACATCGACGGCGAGTCGGTCCCCTTTTGGTACCTGAACACCGGCAAGACGATCAGCGCCGCCAGCGCCCTCGGACACGCGCTGCGAGAGGCCGACGCGCTGATTGTCGACCGCGACGAGCGCTGGCTCGATCCGTCGATCGTCGCGGCGGCCCTCGAGAGCAACCCGCGGCTCGTCGTCTGCTGGCTGAGCGGCTATGGCAGCGCCGGACCACTGCGTGACCTGCCGGCGGCGGAGCTCGTCGTTCAGGGGCTGGCGGGCTACCTCGGCTCGCTCGGGTCGAAGGGTGAGGAGCCGATCCGGCTCGGGGCGGACGTCGCCGGCCTGAACACCGGACTCGCGGCCGCGCAGGCGGTGATCGCGGCGCTGCTCGCCGGCGGCGGCCAACAGGTCGACGTGTCGGCGCTGGGCACGCTGATTCATCTTCGCTCGATCACTTGGGCGGCCTGGAGCGACCCCGATGAACCAATCGGCTTCGCCTACGATACCGTCGCACGCTCGCGTGACTTCGGCTATACGGCACGCGATCGCCGGCTGTACGTCGCCACTGGTCGCGGCACGAACGAAGAGTGGGCGCGCTTTCTGATTGCGATCGGGCTGGATGACTACCTCACGCACCCCGTGGTGGGCGCGGGCGGACACCTCGTGCTTGGCACCGCGCCCTATGCCGAGGAGTGGCGGGCGCTGTTCGACCGCGCCTTCTCGCGCTTCAGCGCCGCGGAGTTGACCGCGCTGCTCCGCGAGATCGGCGGCAAGCCCTCGGTGGTGCACCGGCTCGATGAAGTGCTCCGCCACCCGCAGACGGCAGCCGGTGCGGCGCTTGACGCAGATGGTCTGCCACGGCCGATCCTGTTCCGCGACCTCGCGGAGCCATCACCATGAGCTCGGACCGCACACCGTGCATTGTCGGCATTGGCGCGACACCCTTCGGTCCGCTCTACCGCCAGCTCGATCCACGGCGCTCCGCCTTTGACCTCGCCGCCGACGCCTTCCTCCGCGCCCTCGACGACTCGGGCCTTGCCAAGCGCGAGATCGACAGCGTCATCGTTGGCCGGCTGCCGTCCTACCTGAAATTCTGCGCCGACGTCGGGCTTCGCGACGTGCGCTACGTCAACTTTCAGTCTGGGGGCGGCAACCAATCGGGTCTCGCGCTGCTGCAGGCGGCGACGCTGATTCGCGCCGGGCAGGCGGACGTGGTCGCCTGCGTCTACGGCAACAATGGCCGATCCGTGCGCGTCGAATACGGCGGTGCGCCGATCCCCACTTCACGCTACGACGATCCCTATGGGATGACCTCGAATGGCGCCTACCTTGGGATGATGTTCCGCCGTCACCAGTATGAGTTCGGCACGCCGGCTGAAGCGCTCGCCGACCTCGCGATCTCCATTCGGGCGAATGCCGCGCTCAACCCCGACGCGGTGATGCGGACACCGATCACGCGCGAGGACTATTTTCGCGCCCCCTACGTCGTCGAACCGCTGCGGTTGCTTGACTACTGTTTGATCAACGACGGCGGTGTCGCCTATTTGGTGACGACGCTCGAGCGCGCCCGTTCGCTGAAGCATCCACCGGTGCGGGTGCTCTCCTCGGCGGTCGCCGGAGCGATGGGCTATTTCTACGGCACGGAGGACTTCTGGTATCACACCCTCGCTGGGCTCCGTGCCCGGTTGTTTGGGCCAGCCGGCGTCGGCCCCGCGGACCTCGACTGCGCGCAAATCTACGACAATTTCACGCCGAGCCTAGTCTTTGCGCTGGAAGGGATTGGAGTCTGCGAACGTGGCGGGGCGGGCGACTGGATCCTTGCCGGCAACCACCGGCTGGGCGGCGTCCTGCCGCTCAACACCTCCGGCGGTCACCTGTCCGAAGGCTACCTCCAGGGCTGGGCGCTGACCGTCGAGGCGGTGCGCCAGCTCCGCGGCCAAGCCGGCGCCCGCCAAGTTCCCGGTTGCGAGCTCGTCCTCGATCTCACCTGCTCGCCGATCTGTTCGGCCCACCTGTTGGCGCGCTGATGCCCGGTCCCCTCCCGGACCCGACCGAGGTCGATCGCCCGTACTGGGAGGGTGCCCGCGCCGGCGTGTTGCGCCTCCAACGCTGCGCTGCTTGCCGGCAGCTTCTTTTTCCTCCCGCCCGCCGGTGCCCGCAGTGCGACGGCGACGCCTTGCGCTGGGAGGACCTCCGTGGCCGTGGGCGGATCTGGTCGTGGGTCGTCTTCCGCCGTCAGTACTTCCCGGCGATGCCGCCGCCCTATATCGTCGTCCGGGTCCGACTCGACGAGGGGCCACTGGTGATCGCCAACCTCGTGGGCGGCGAGCCGGCGATCGACGCGCCGGTGCGGGCCGTCTTCCATGACACCGGCCGCGGCCTCGTGCTGCCGCAGTTTGTCGTCGAAGGTTAGCGTTCGGCGAGGACGAGCGCGGGGCGTTCCGTCGCCTCCGGATCGGGCACGACGGTCGGCCGGAAGGTATCGACGGTCTGGCGGATGGAGCGGCGGAAGAGCAAGAGCAGCGTCGCCAGCGTGAGCAACGTCACGCCGTTAGCGAGCACCGCCGGGCCGGCGCCGAACAGTTGGGCTGTCGTTCCGAGCAACAGCGCTGCTAGCGGCTGCGCCCCCATCGTGATCATCATCGAGATCGCGATGAGTCGGGCGCGCATCTGGGGTGGGGCGGAAATCTGCATCAGCCCGGACGAGATCGCGAGGATGACGGCAATCGTCGACCCTTCGCCGAGGAGAAACAGGCCGGTCAGCACCGGCAGCCGAGATGCGCCAACGCCGACGATGATCAGGCCCACCAGGAAGACGCCGATCGCCTGCGCGAGGTTGATCCGGTGCACTCGTTGGACGACCGGCGCGAAGAACAGCGAGCCGACCAGCGCCCCAGCGCCGGATGCCCCCATGAGCAGGCCGAGCAGTTGGGCGTCGCCGCCGAGCAGGTCGGTGGTAATCGCTGGCATCACCTGCATGACGGACATGCCGAAAAGCGAGACGAGCAGGTTGAAGATGAGCAAGTTTTGGATCGCCGGCTTGCGGCGGATATAGGCGATCGCGTCAGTGAACCCGCCGGCTGCCTGCTGGCCGAGGTGGCTCTCACGCCGTGGCGGCCGGATCGCGAGCAGCGCTCCGATGAAGGCGAGGAAGCTGACAGCATTCAAGCCGAAGGCGGTCGCGGCGCCGGTCGCGCCGATCAGCCAGCCGGCGAACGCTGGCCCGATCATCCGCCCCACCTGAAAACTCGCCATGTTCACGCTCACCGCCTGGCGAACCCGATCTATCCCGGCGAGGTCGCCGATGAGCGCCTGCCCCGCCGGCTTCTCGAACGCTTGCAAGATGCCGAGCGCACCGGCGAGAACGAAGATGTGCCACGCTTGGACAGCGCCGGTGGCAATCAACACCGTCAACGTAACCGCCAGCAGCATTGCTGCACTCTGGGTAAGGAGCAGCAGGTTGCGGCGTTCGACTTTGTCGCCCACCGCGCCCGCCACCGGGCCGAGCAACAACGTTGGGACGAAGTTCAACACGCCGATCAAGCCGAGTGCCGCCGTCGAGCGCGTGAGTTCCCAAATGAGCCAGGCTTGCGCCGCTGACTGCATGAAAAGCCCGGTCTGAACAATCATCTGCCCGCTGAGATAGAAGCGAAGGTCCCGGTTGCCGAAGACGACAAAGTTGTCCAGAAGACCGGGGGGAAGAAAACGAGTCATGCCATCCGCCGAACGCCGATAGGCGATTGTACTCGCTGACTGAGAATGCTCGCTGGCTATTCGCTCGACCGAGGGCCAAAACGGGCATCAAGCGCTTGTGTGGCAACCACGCGGGAGAGGTTGGCGCTTCGCCAGTCGCCATCGTGGCGCACCAGTTCGGCATGTTTGCGCTGCAGAATCGTCATCAATTCCGCCTGCCGAGCAGGCGGAAGGCTGTCCAGCCGCGCCACCAGCGTCGGGATGGCATCGGTTGAAGTGCGGCCAAGGTAGGCGCCATCCAGCGATTTTCCATGGATCGTGCGCCGTTCGATATTGCGAGCGGCGGTGACGGCATCCGGGTCCACGCTCTTGAGTCCAAAAACGAAGGCGAGGCTCGCCGCAAGCACTCCAGCGGAGGAGAACCGCGTGCGGCCGGTCCAGGGCGCGGCGAGGAAGAACATGAACACCACCCCGAGCCAAATCGTGACCGCGTGGGCGACGAGTCGGTCTTGGGTGAATCCGAACTCCAGCTCGGAGAGAAAGAGCCGGCGAAATGAGGAGATGAGCTTCACGACTGCGCAGGAGACCATCACCGTCGCCAGCACGTTGAACGCAAGGCGCTGCCCCGACCGATCGCGCCGGGTGAGCCAGTGCAACGTCCAAAGCACCCCGAGCGTGAGCAGCGCCGCCACGAGGAGCTGGAAGAACCCTTCGCGAGCGTATTGGGCGTGGGAGGTGACCCCACCGCGCAGTGCTAAGCTCTCCGGCCCGAGGAAGAGATACCGAAGCGGGATCGCGACAAATGCCAGAACGAGCAGGTCGACGAGGACGATCACGATTGTCGATTCGACAAAGCCGAGCCGCGGAAACGCCACCTCCGGCGGCGCTCCGCGCTCCTCGAACAGCGCCCGCGGGAGGTTTCGCCGGTCCGGGCCGAGTGCGACGTCGAGCGCTCCCATCGCTAGCCAACCGAGGGCGGCGATGACGATCGCTTGAAGGACGGCGTCACCGAGCGTCAGTTGGGCAGAGACGTCGCCGACCTAGCCAGCAAAGACCCGATCCGCCGATACAAAGAGAGCGGTAAAGACGCACAGCAGCGGGATGGCCAGCACAAGCCCACGAGCGACTGGCAGGGAAGTTCGGCTGGCTTGGCTGCGCTCGGCGGTCTGGCTGGCTGCAACGAGCACGAGACAGGGACGAAAGGCGAGGTTGAGCCAGCACCGTGTCTGTGCCCAGAGGTACCCGCCCATCCCGAGAGGCACCGCGGGGGCGGCCGGCGTACTCCGCGCGGAAGCGCCCGCCGCCGCCGATGATCGCGAGGCTATTCATCAGGAGCAAGAGCCTGTTCGTCCGCACCGCCATCATCGCCGCGCAGAAGACGATCGCCACCGGCAGCCAGGGGTTCGCGACGGCTGGCCGTAGACGGATGGCAAGCCCGAGGCCGATCAGCAGCACGAGGCCGAACGCGACGGCGACCAAGAAGCCCACGCCCGGCGGCTGGCGGTAGAGCAGAATGTTCGCGACGACCCCGAACCCGACGCCTGCTGCGACCACAGCCGTCGGTGGCAGCCGATCTGTTCGCTCGGTTGAACGAGGCGCCTGCACGCTGAAAGGGGGAACGTGCAGCGGGCAGTCGTGGTTCCGCGCGGGCCGACGACTCCCGCTATTCCTCGAACGTGATGACGCCCTCGAGGTCGCGGATGCGCTCCTCGGGGATGCGGACGAAGAGGCCGCTCAGCGTAGCGATGAGGGCGTCGTCGGCAACGCGGCGCGCCTCACCGGCGAGCTCGAGGGCGCGCGACCGCTCATTGACGATCCGGCCGGAAAAGCGGAGGGTCTCGCCAAGGCGTGCCGGTTGGAGATAGCGCACCTCGGCCCGCGCCGTGACCACCCACGAGGCGCGGAGATAGGCCGCGCGACCAGTCACCTCGTCGAGAATGGCGTAGAGCAGCCCACCGTGGACGATACCCGGATACCCCTGATGCCGCTCGTCTGGTGTGAACTCGGTCCAGACGGTCTGATCGTCCTGCCAGAAGGTGAGGCCGAGGCCGATGGGATTCTCCTCCCCACAAACGAAGCACGCCCGGTAGCGCGGCTGACGGCTAGTCGACACGCTCGTACCGGCTGAAGATCAGGCACGCGTTCTGCCCGCCGAAGCCGAAGCTGTTCGACAGCACGTGGCGCACGGGGATGCTCCGTGCGCCTTCGGTCACGTAATCGAGGTCGCAGGCCGGGTCGGGAACCCGGAGGTTGATCGTCGGGTGGATCTGTTGATCGCGGATAGCGAGGACGCAAGCGACCGATTCCAGCCCACCTGCTGCGCCGAGGGCATGGCCGATCATCGACTTGGTCGCCGAAACTGGAATTCGATACGCCGCCTCGCCGAACGCTCGTTTGATCCCGTTCGTCTCCGCGACGTCGCCGAGTTCCGTCGAGGTGGCATGGGCGTTGATCCAGCTGATGTCTGCCGGGGTGAGGCCGGCGTCGCTGATCGCTCGGCTCATCGCGAGTGCTGCCCCGCGGCCTTCTGGGTCGGGCGCGACGAGGTGATAGGCGTCTGCCGAGACACCGTAGCCCGTGATCTCGGCGAGGATGACCGCCTCGCGCGCCAAGGCGTGCTCGAGGCTCTCGAGGACAAGGATGCCTGCGCCTTCGGCCGGAACAAAGCCGTTGCGGGTCAGGTCGAAGGGGCGGGAGGCGCGCGGCGGATCATCGTTGTCGGTTGCGAGGGCGCGCATCACACAGAAGCCGGCAAGACCAAGTTCGCTGATCCCGGCTTCCGTCCCGCCGGCGATCATCACGTCCTGAGCGCCGCGCCGGATCAACTCCACCGCTTCGCCAATCGCCTGCGTGGCAGCCGCGCAGGCCGTCGTCACGGTCGAGGAATAGCCCGTCAGCCGATGGCGAAGCGAGATTTGCGAGGCCGCCATGTTCGGCAGGATCATCGGAAAGAAGAGCGGCGACATCTTCATCCCGCCGCGGGTCACGATGGTGCGCATCTCGGCGTCGATGGTCGGAAAGCCGCCATTGCCGTTGCCGATGAGCACACCGATGCGGTCGCGATCCTCAGCGTCCGGGCGCAGCCCAGCCGCCTCGATCGCCTGGTCCGCGGCGGCAACCGCCAACTGGGAAAAGCGCGCCATCCGGCGCGCCTCCTTGGCGTCCAGATAATTGCGCGGATCGAAGGTGCGCACTTCGGCAGCGATCTGACAGGGGTAGTTGGTTGGATCGGCGAGTGTCATCGGGCCGACGCCCGATTTGCCGGCGAGCAGGGCCTCCCAGAAGGCATCCGGGCTTTCGCCGAGCGGGGTCATCGCGCCGAGGCCGGTGACGACAACGCGATGGCGAGCGCGTTCCGGGCGGATCGCCTCCACGAGCGCCTTGGGCTCGGGCGGTCGTTCGAGCGCCTCTTCGGCCTCCTCAACGGCTTCCTCAATCGATTGTTCTAAAAGACGGCGCACGGTGCGCGCGGTAGGGCGGCGGGTTGAGGATGTCATCGAGCCACCTTCCGAGTCGCGGGCGGGATCAGCGGGTGAAGGCGGGTGTGGGCTACCATCAAGGCGACCAATTGTACACTGCCGGCTTTGCTCTTCCGCCGGCCCGGGAGGCGCCATGTCGTCTACCGCCACCCTCGGCGAGGCGCGCGATCAGCTCGCCCGCTGGATCGACGAATCGCGCCGGTTCGTCATTTTCACGGGCGCCGGCATCAGCACGGAATCCGGCATCCCCGACTTTCGTGGGCCGAACGGGATCTGGAACAAGGTCGACCCAAATCAATATGACTTTCAGGCCTACCTTGCCGATCCCGAACTGCGCCGCCAGCGCTGGCAGCTGTATTGCGAGGGCGGGCTCGGCGCGGCTGCCATGCCGAACGCCGCCCACTATGCCGTTGCCGAGCTCGTCACCCTTGGTATCGCCGACTGCGTCATCACTCAGAACGTCGACGGGCTGCATGCTCGCGCGGGCACACCAGCCGACCGACTGTTCGAGTTGCACGGCAGCAACCGCTTTGCAAAGTGCCTCTCCTGCTGGACGCGCTACCCGCGCGAGGAGACGTTGCGTTGGGAGCTTGATCCCGTGGCAGGCGTCCCGCTCTGCCCGGCATGCGGCGGTTTGATGAAATCGGGCGGCGTCTCCTTCGGCGAGCCGATGCCGCCCTACGAGACTGCCGAGGCAATCCGCCGCTCGCGCGCCGCTGACCTCTTTCTCGTTGTCGGCTCGTCGCTCGTGGTCTACCCGGCAGCGGCAATGCCGGCCTACGCTGTCGAGCGTGGCGCCCGCCTCGTCATCCTGAACATCGGGGAGACGCCGCTCGACCGTGCCGCCGACCTACTGATCGACGCGAAGGCGGCTGAGTTCCTGCCACGTGTTGTCGAGCAGGTCAAACAGCGGCGGGGGAATCGCGTGAGAATCCTCGCCGTCGACGTGGGCACGGGCACGCAGGACATTCTCCTCTTCGACCCCCGAGCGCGAGATCGAGAACTGTGTCCAGTTGGTCCTACCGTCGCCGACGGTGCTCATCGCCGAGCGCATTCGCGCTGCCACGCGGCGCGGCGAGCCGGTGGTGCTGACCGGCCGGCAGATGGGTGGCGGCCCCCTCGGCCTGGGGCGGCGCGCGACCATGCTCTCGCTGGGCTGCCAATCGCGGCGACGCCCGACGCGGCGACCACGTTCGACGACGATTTGGAGCGGGTGCGCGAAATGGGCGTGAGCGTCGTCTCGGACGATGAGGCGGCCCGATTGCCCGGCACGCATCTTCGCCTCGGCGACATCGACCGCGCGGCGCTCCTCGGTGTGCTCGCCGCTTTCGACGTGCCACCGCCCGACGCTTGGGCGGTCGCCGTCTTCGACCACGGCGCTGCCCCGCCGGGCGTCAGCGACCGCGCCTTTCGCTTCGCTTATCTCGCGCAGCGCATCGACGCGGGCCTGACGGCGCTCGGCTTCCTCGCGGCGGACATCCCCTCTGAGATGACTCGCCTTGGCGCGGTCGCTCAGGAGTTGAGCGACCTTGGCCCACTGCTCGTGATGGATACCGGCCCGGCGGCAGTCCTCGGAGCGCTCGACGATGCCGCGGTGCGTTGCCCCGGCATCGTTGCCAACCTCGGCAATTTTCACACCCTCGCCTACGCGCTCGATGACGAGGGCATCGCCGGAGTCTTCGAACATCACACCGGCGAGCTTGCTGCTCCCCAGCTTGAGCGCTTGCTGAACCGCCTTGCCGACGGCACGCTCACCAACCGCGAGGTGTTCGAAAGTCAAGGGCACGGTGCGATCGTCCGCCGGCCGCTTGGCACCGCTCCGCTCTCGCTGACCGGGCCGCGGCGGGCGCTCCTGACTGGTTCGCTGCTCCAGCCCTACTTCGCCGTCCCGCACGGCGCAATGATGCTCGCTGGCTGCTTCGGGCTGCTGCGCGCCTGGGCCGCCAAGGATTCCGCCGTGCGTGAGCAGATAGAGCGGCGCCTCGGGCCCGGACGCTCTCCGGCCTGCTAACGTGGCTCGACCCGCGCCACCTCGGTTCGCGCAGTCTTTGCTCTCGCGTTCGCGCCAGAGGCAAGCGATCGCCTGCAATGGTCGGGAGCGAAGCGGACTACAATGGCGGGCACCGCTGGGGGTGAACGGTGATTATCGATTCCCAAATTCGACCGTGGTTCGCCGAGTTTACGCCGTATCGCCACATTGAGTGGTCGGCGTGGCGCTTCGCACAGCGGCGAATACCGCCGCGTGACCCCAAGACTCTCGAGCCGCGGATGTTGCAAGGGCTGGACGATCCGGACGGTTCGCGCGCCGTCGCGTGGATGGACGAGCACGGGGTCGACGCTGGGTTGTTGATCGTTCTCGACCTCGCCTACGTCTACGACCAAGAGCCGCCTACCTCGATCGACGAGATCAACCGGGCCTATAGCGAAATTGCCAAAAAGCAGCCAGGCCGGCTCTTTGCGCTCTGCGGTGTCGACCCACGCCGACCGCGTAGCGCCGAGTTGTTGCGCCGGGCCGTCCGCGATTGGGGGATGGTCGGGCTCTCGCTCTTTCCCTCGGCTGGTTTCTCACCGTCCGACCCCGTCTGCTTTCCGCTCTATGAAGCGTGCCTCGATCTCGGGGTGCCGGTGCTCATTCAGTGCAGCCCGCATCCTGCTCCGATGCGGAACCACTGGGGCCGGCCGATCAACACCGATGAGATCGGCATCCGCTACCGTGACCTGCCGGTGATCCTTGGCCGCTCGGGCGTCTTCGCTGGCCGATCCGGCTGGCTGGACGAGGCGATCGGCATCGCCGCAACGCGGGCGAACTACTATCTCGACCTGTCGGAGTGGCAGAGCTTCGGTGCGCTCGAAGACGAGGCGTGGCTAACCAAGACGCTTGCCCGGATGCGCGACGCCGTCGGGGCAGCTCGCATAGTCTGGGGCACCGATGGGCCGGTCACGTGGCGGCCCGAGCGTGACAAGCGCTGGATCTCCTTCTTCCGGGAACTGCCCGAAGCCGCCCCTCAGCATGGCTGCCGCTTCACGACCGAGGAAATTGACCTGATTCTCGGCGGGAACCTGCAGCGGATCTTCAAGCTGCCGCTGTAGCATACGCCCCGGAGGGCGGCAGGATGGCGTCGCCGGCACTGGTCTATCCTCGTGTCCCGGCGGTTGGGGCGATCCACCGTGCCACCCCTTCCCTTCTCACCTTCCTCGTTGCATTCCTCCTTCTACTCGCGGTCGCTGTGCTCATCCGCCGTGACATCCCGTACACCGGCGACGAGCCGCACTATCTGCTGATCTCCCACAGCGTCTTCGCGGACCGTGACGTCGACCTTAGGAACAATTACCTCGAACGCGACTATGCGCGGTTCTACGTGGGGGATCTGCTGCCGCAGGTGGCCTCGCTCCGGAGCGATCCCGTCTGGCTCCCTTGGCATCTTCCGGGGCTGTCGTTGCTGGTGTTGCCGGGCTACGCGCTGGACCCGACCCGGGGACCAGCACTGATCGCGCTCGTCTCGTTTGCGTGGCTGGCGGTCGAACTGCGGCTAATGCTGCGTGAGCTCGGCGCGTCACCGCGTGCCGCGACGATGGCGACCGCGCTCGTGCTGCTCGCTCCGCCGCTCGTGCTCTACGCGGGACGCATCATGCCGGAAGTGCCGGCTGCGGTACTGGTGGTCGCCGCGTTTCGGCGGATCTGGCTCGGCCGTGGGCTGGCGGTTGCTGCTCTGGCCGTGGCGGCGCTCCCGTGGCTTGGACCCAAGTTTCTCGTCCTTTCGCTGACACTCGTCGCCGTTGCGGCGCTGGCGCGGCCTCGCTGGATCCTTCCGCTTGGGCTCGCGACGATCGTCAGCGGAGCGGGCATCGCGGGCTATCTCTGGAGTGTCTACGGATCGCCAAGCCCGAACGTCCTCTACCGCGGAACGGGTCTCCAGATCGGCATGCTACCGGTCGGGGCGCTCGGCCAACTGCTCGACGCCGAAAGCGGGCTCCTGTTGCGCGGCCCGTTGTTCGTCGTCCTGATCCTGCTGCTCCTCCCGCTCGCTCGGCAGCGGAGGCAGTTGGCGCTGGCCGTCGCGCTCGTCGTGGCGGCGGCCTGGACAACGGGGAGCGTCCACGGCGCATGGTGGGGCGGCTTCTTCTTCGCCCCTCGTTACCTCGTCCCGGTCCTGCCGCTGCTCGCCGTGCCGCTGGGGCTGATGCGGCGCGATCGCGGATGGGCAGGCGCGACGGCGCTGGCGGCAGCGGCCTCGGTGGTTGTCCTAGGCTTGGCGCTCATCCAACCGGTGAGTGCGCTCAGTTTTGGCTTGGGAGATTCCGCGCCGCTGCAGGTGCTTCGCCGTGCGACTGGGATCCCCCTCAGCGAAGTGTGGCCGTCGTTCCCGCGCCCGGCCGTCGAATGGCACGATGTTGATCTGCGATCTTCGAGTGTGCGTGCCACGGCGGGCCGGCTGACTGCGGATGGGGCGCGGTTCGCCAACGCGGGCGAGGCCGGGACGGTGGCGGCCCTCCCGCCGAAGCTGCTGGCCGGTGGTCGCTGGGCGGTCTCGGCGACGTGGCGCGCGCCGTCCGGGTCGCAGCCTGGCCGGCTTGTTGTGGATGCGATCGGCCTCGGCCGGCTGGTAGCTGTGCCGCTCGCTGGTGCGGGCGAGTCGACGTTCAACGAAATCGAGCTCATGCTCGGCGCGCCAACGCTCGTCGTGATCGCCGTCGAGAGCGATGGCAGCGCTCCGCTCGCGGTCCAGCTCCTCTCGTGGCGCGCACTGTCAGAGTGAGCTACCCCGCGACTGTCATGGCGAGGCCGAGATAGACGAGGAGGCCGAGGAGGCCGGCGATCGGACCGAGCAATGGCTGACTGGCGAAGCGTGGACGGAAGCCAATCCGCCCGCCGGCGAGGGTGAGGAGCGTTCCGACGGCGACGGCGAGGGCGGTGTTGATCGCCGCCGCTACGCCGACCGCCACGCCGAGGCGGCTGCTGGCGGTCAGGAGCGCGGCGCCTGCGCCAGCGCCGACGCCGAGGACAACGGCCAAGACGAGCCCGATCTTCGCTTCGCGCCACGGAAGATCCTCTGCGAGGCCCAGCCCAACCCCACGGCTCAGCACTGCGGTGGTCTGGGCGACGAGCTGGCCGGCGAGCAGAACGAGCAGCGGCGCGAAGGCGACGATGGTGGCGGGCAGGTCGTCTGGGCCGGCGAAGGCGCGTAGCACTGCCGCAGCGAGGAGGCCTCCGGCGAAGGTGACAGCGAGCCACCGCAGCCGGCCGGTGGCGGCTTCTAGCACTCCGCTTACGCCTTCGACGTCGCTTACCGCCGCGCCGGCGACCGCCGAGAGGTCCTCGTCTGCTTCCTCTTGGATGACGTCGATGATGTCATCGGCAGTGATCACCCCAGTCAGTTTTCCTTCGTCATCGACGACCGGGAGCGCCATGAGGTCGTAGCGGCTCATCAACCGTGCCGCCTCCTCCTGATCGGCGCCGACGGTGACGTGGGGGACATTGGTCTGCATGATCGCGGCAATGCGGGTCGAAGGCTCGGCGATAACAAGGTCGCGCAGCGAGACGACACCGACCAGCCGGTTGTCGTCGTCGACCACGAACAGGTAGTAGGCGACGTCCGCCGAACTGGCGAGCGAGCGGAGGGTTGCGATCGCCTCCTCGACCGAGAGATCCTGCCGGATCGCGATCACCTCGGGGGTCATGATGCCGCCGGCGCTCTCGTCGTGATAGCGCAGCAAGTCGCGCACGTCGGCGGCTTCGGCAGGGTCCATGCCGGCGAGAAGCTGCTCGGCCTGCTGCTCGGGCAGCTCGCCGAGGATGTCGGCAGCGTCGTCGGGCGGGATCGCCTCGAGCAAGTCCGCGGCGCGTTCAGCGCCGAGCTTGGCGATCAATTCCCCTTGCGTCTCGGGATCGAGCTCGGACAGCGCGCCGCCAGCGAGGGCCGGAGAGAGACTGCCGAGCAGCGCGGCACCTTCCTCCGCAGGGAGGTCTTCCACGAGATCCGCGATGTCGGCGGGGTGGAGACGGAAGATCCCAGAGGATCGGTCGGTGAGCCGGAGACTCACCCCTTGTCCATCGATTGCCTCGACGGAATTCCACGTGATCAACCGTTCGGCGAGGGGCAGCCGAAGCAGAGCGACGAGCGGCTCGATGCCGAGTCGTCGGAGATAGCCGCGCGCCGAGACGTCCGCCCCGACGAGGCGTGCCTGACCGCGGACGGAGCTCAGGGTGACGTCGTTGACCTTCACGACGCGGCGACCGTGGGTGTCGACGATCTGACGATCGAGGACGTCGCGCCGAAGCCGGATTTCGCCCGGCTTCAGATCGGGCGGCTCGGGCGCCGCGTGTGGAACGACGACTGGCGAGGCGTGAAGATCCCCCTCGGCCGGCCAAGGTAGGCGACGCACGCCGCCGGATCCCTCGACGAGCAGAGCACGCACCGGCGGGAAGAGGTCATCACGTTGGACGATGATGTCGACAATTCGGCCGAGCGGCGTGCCATGCTCATCGACGACGCGACGGCGCAGCAGGTCGCTGAGGTAGATCATCGGCGTCCATTGTCATCCCGTTTCCTTCTTTGACCTGCTTGGGGCGCTGCAGCACGGCCCACCCGGAAGAGTTGGCGACCCGCCGCACAATTCTAGCGTGAGGCCGGGATCTCCCGGGGCGCGGGCAGGCCCTATACTTTCGATACGCTCACGAGTTGAGGTTCTATGCGTCTCCTTCCCCTGCTTGCTCTCGTCATCGTGACGGTGGCCTGCGCTCTTCCGAGCAGTCCAACGGGTAGTGCGCGCCCCGCCGCGACGCCGACCGCCGCCGAGATCGCCCGCGTGACCCCGGCGCAAGCGAAGGCGATTGCCGATAGCCGGCGCGGCGTGATTCTCGACGTCCGCTCCGCCAGCGAATTCGATCAGCGACGGATTGCCGGCGCGATCCATGCGCCGCTCGAGGCGATCCAAGCCGACCCTCGCCTGCCGATTGTCGCGAGCATCCCCGCCGAGCAGGAGCTCATTCTGTACTGTACCTGACCGGCTGAGGAATCGAGCGCCCGTGCGGCGCAACTGCTCATCGGCGCCGGCCGCCCTGCCGAGAAGGTCAAAGTCATCCTTGGCGGCTTTGCGGCGTGGCTACGGGCCGGCCTCCCCACCGAGCCGTAGGCGGGCCCGCCTCGCTGATGTGAGCGGCAGTACATCTCGGCGAGGGCGCCGAACCCTGCCGTAGGGGGCCAACCAGCGCCCCGGCCGTCGAGTATCCTGAGGCCGGTGTCGGCGGCCATGTGATACACATACACGACGGATCGCGAACCTGCTGCGGCGCCGTCCGCTGGCATCCCGTCCCGCAGAGCGAAGGGCGGCGTGATCCTTCGTCGTTCGCGGTTCACGTCAGGATGAACAAGGAGGTATCGTGGCTCGCAGGCTCCTGCCTGGCCGACCGTATCCTCTTGGCGCAACGTGGGACGGCAAGGGCGTCAATTTTGCGCTCTTCGCGGAGTCAGCAACCTGCGTCGAGCTGTGCCTGTTCGATCGGCGCGACGCCGACACGCCGAGCGAGACGATCCAGCTTCGTGAGGTGACGGCACACGTTTGGCACGGCTATCTGCCCGGCCTCGGTCCTGGCCAACTGTATGGGTACCGCGTGCATGGCCCCTACGAGCCGGAAGCGGGGCTGCGCTTCAACCCGAACAAGTTGCTGATCGATCCCTATGCCAAGGCCATCGCCGGCGCCGTCGACTGGCGGGCGCCCGTCTTTGGCTATCAGGTCGGACATCCCGACGCCGATCTCTCGTTCGACGAGAACGACGACGCATGGGGTGTCCCGAAGTCGGTCGTCACTCATCCGTATTTTGACTGGGAAGGCGATCGGTCGCCGCAGATCCCATGGCATGAGTCGGTGATCTACGAGGTGCACGTCAAAGGGTTTACCGTTCGCCATCCTGAGGTGCCGGAAGAGTTACGCGGGACCTACGCTGGCCTCGGCTCTCGGCCGGCAATCGACTACCTGAAGAACCTTGGGGTGACGGCCGTCGAGTTGCTGCCCGTCCACGCCTTTCTCGATGAGCGTCATCTCGTCGAGAAGGGGCTGAAAAACTATTGGGGCTACTCGACTATCGCCTACTTCGCGCCGGAGGCCCGCTACGCAAGCGCTGGCGATCTCGGTGGGCAAGTCGCCGAGTTCAAAGAGATGGTCAAGGCACTCCACCGCGCGGGCATCGAAGTGATCCTTGACGTCGTCTACAACCATACAGGAGAAGGCAATCATCTCGGGCCGACGCTGAGCTTCCGCGGTATCGATAACCGGACCTATTACCGGCTCGTTGCCGACCGGCCGCGCTATTACATGGACTACACGGGCACCGGCAACAGTCTCAACGTCCGCCATCCCCAGACGCTGCAACTCATCATGGACTCGCTTCGCTATTGGGTCCAGGAGATGCACGTCGATGGCTTCCGCTTCGACCTCGCCGCCACGTTGGCCCGCGAATTGCACGACGTTGACCGATTGTCGGCCTTCTTCGACATTATTCATCAGGACCCGGTCATCTCACGCGTCAAACTGATCGCCGAGCCTTGGGATGTTGGCGAAGGTGGGTATCAGGTTGGCAACTTTCCAGCGCTCTGGACCGAATGGAACGGCAAGTATCGAGACACCGTCCGCCGCTACTGGCGGGGCGACGAATTTCAAGCCGCAGAGCTCGGCTGGCGGCTCACTGGCAGCAGCGACCTCTACCAGAGCGACGGTCGCCGCCCCTACGCCAGTATCAACTTCGTCACGTGCCACGACGGCTTCACCCTCAACGATCTGGTCTCCTACAACCAGAAGCACAACGAGGCAAATGGCGAGGACAACCGTGACGGAACGGACGACAACCTGTCCTGGAACTGCGGCGTCGAAGGACCGACCGACGACCCCGCGGTGAACGCCCTGCGCGAGCGCCAGAAGCGCAACTTTCTCGCCACGCTGCTCCTTTCGCAAGGAGTGCCGATGATTTGCGGCGGTGACGAAATCTCGCGCACCCAGCGTGGCAACAACAACGCCTACTGTCAGGACAACGAGATCAGCTGGTTTGACTGGAACCTCCGGGACGATCAACGTCGTCTCCTCGAATTCACTCGCCGGCTGATCGCTTTCCGCCGCCAACACCCGAATTTTCGGCGCCGCAAGTTTTTTCAAGGTCGGCAGATTCGCGGCTCGGACATCAAGGACATCACTTGGTTTCGCGCCGACGGCCACGAGATGACCGACGAGGAATGGGTGAGCGGCTGGACGCGGGCGCTCGGGATGCGCCTTGCCGGCGAAGCCCTCGACGAGGTCGACGAGTGGGGTGAGCCTGTCCGCGATGACACGTTCTTGCTCCTGCTGAACGCCCATCACGAAGCGATCGACTTCGTGCTACCCAACGGCGCAACTGTCACCTGCTGGGAGCGCGTGCTGGACACCATGGAAGACGGCGGGCCCAGCGAGCGCGTGGTTCGTCCGGGCGGCGAGTCCTATCCGTTGGGTGGCCGGTCGCTCGTGCTCTTCCGCCGCCTCGATCCCCCACACGCATGACGGCGCCTCTCATCGCGACCTACCGCGTGCAACTGAACCCCGCGTTCGGCTTCGACGAAGCCGCCCAGATCGTCCCTTACTTGGCCGACCTCGGGGTCAGCCATCTCTATGCCTCGCCTTATCTCCAAGCCGCGCCGGGCAGCACCCACGGCTACGACGTCGTCGATCACACCCGCGTCAATGAGGAGCTGGGCGGCGAGGCAGGCCATGCCCGCTTCATCCGCGCCCTCGGCGACGCTGGGCTCGGTCACATCCTCGATATCGTGCCGAACCACATGGCGATCGTCACGCCGGGCAACCGCTGGTGGTGGGACGTCCTCGAGAACGGGCCGGCGAGCCGCTATGCGGCCTATTTCGATGTCGACTGGGACCCGCCTGAGGCAAAGCTGCGCAACACGGTGCTGCTGCCGATCCTCGGCGACCACTATGGCCGGGTGTTGGAAGCCGGCGAGCTAACGCTCATTCGGGAGGGCGGTAGCTTCTCGATTCGCTACTTCGAGCATGCCGTCCCCGTCGCGCCGCGCTCGCTCGATAGCGTCCTCGGCGCTGCAGCGCGTCGCGCCGGCTCGGACGAACTCGCCTTCCTCGCCGACGCCTTCGGCGCCCTTCCGCTCGCCACCGCCACCGACCCGATGAGCATTCGCCGCCGCCACCGCGACAAGGAGGTGCTGCGCGTGCAACTGGCCAGATTGCTGGAGCGCGAGCCGGCGGTCGCTGAGGCGCTCGACGAGGTCGTCGCCGAGGTGAATGCAAACCCGGACGCGCTCGACGCCATCCTCGAGCGCCAGAACTATCGGCTCGCCTATTGGCGCACCGCCGGCCGCGAGCTCGGCTATCGCCGCTTCTTCGACATTAACTCCCTTGCGGGGTTGCGCACCGAAAGCGGCCAAGTCTTCGCCAACACTCACCAATTGATCCTGCGGTGGCTCGACCGCGGGATGCTCGATGGCGTTCGTGTCGACCACATCGACGGGCTGCGCGACCCTGCGGAGTATTTGCGCCGCCTGCGTGAAGCAGCCCGCGACGCTTGGATCGTTGTCGAGAAGATCCTTGAGCCGGGCGAGGATCTGCCGGAGAGCTGGCCAATCGGCGGCACGACCGGCTACGACTTCTTGAACCGCGTCAATGGCCTGTTCGTCGACCCCGCCGGCGAAGCGCCGCTCACCGCGATCTATGCCGAATTCACTGGCGACTCGACGGAGTACCCCACCATCGTCCGCGAAAAGAAGCAGCTCATCCTGCGTGAATTGCTCGGCAGCGACGTCAATCGCCTCACCGCGCAGCTCGTCGATATCTGCGAAGGCCACCGTCGCTTCCGCGACTATACCCGCCACGAACTGCACGAGGCGCTGCGGGAGGTGATCGCATGCTTCCCGGTCTACCGTACCTATGTCCGCGCTGCGACCGCCGAGGTGCGCGAGCAGGATGTTCGCTACGTTCGCTGCGCGATTGAGGCGGCGAAGGCGAACCGGCCCGATCTGGACCCCATCCTATTCGAATTTCTCGCCGATCTGGTGCTGCTTCAGGCGCTCGGCACGCCGGAGGCAGAGTTTGCGATGCGCTTTCAGCAACTGACCGGACCGGCGATGGCGAAAGGGGTCGAAGATACCGCCTTCTACACCTTCACTCGCTTCATCTCCTTGAACGAGGTTGGCGGCGATCCCTCGCACTTCGGTATCTCGCCAGACGCCTTCCACCGTACCTGCGCGGAGACACGCCGCCGCTGGCCAGAAACAATGCTGACGACCTCCACCCACGACACCAAGCGTAGCGAGGACGTGCGTGCACGGCTGAACCTGCTCTCCGAAATCCCCGAACAGTGGGGCGAGGCTGTCTACCGCTGGGCGGCCCACAACGAGCGTCACAAACGCGACGGCTGGCCGGACCGCAACGCCGAGTATCTCTTCTACCAGACTCTCGTCGGCGCTTGGCCGCTCGAGACGGTGCGCGCTGTCCAGTACATGGAGAAGGCATCTCGCGAAGCGAAGGTGCAGACGTCTTGGACCGCGCCAAACGTGGCCTACGAGGACGCGCTGCGCAGATTCGTCGAGGCCGTGTTGGCCGACGAGGCGTTCCTTGCCGACCTCGAGGCCTTCGTCACGCCGCTGGTCGAGCCTGGGCGGATCAACTCGCTCGCCCAAACGCTGCTGAAGCTGACGACGCCCGGCGTACCGGACATCTATCAGGGCTGTGATCTGTGGGATCTGAGTCTCGTCGATCCCGATAATCGCCGGCCAGTGGACTTCGCGCGCCGCCGTGCGCTGCTCGCCGATCTGGACGGCGCGACGCCGGAGGCGATCTGGGCGCGGATTGACGAGGGGCTCCCGAAGTTGTGGGTCATCCGGCAGGCGCTGCAGTTGCGCCGACGCCGCCCGGGGCTTTTCCGCTGGCGCGGCGCGTATGAGCCCCTTGCTGCCGCTGGGCCGCAAGCCGACCACGTCGTCGCCTTTTGCCGCGGTGGCGGGGCCCTCACGGTCGTGCCGCGGCTTGTCCTTCGCTTGGGGGAGTGGAAGCGGACGGCGCTCGAACTGCCGCCCGGCCGCTGGACGAACGTCTTGACGGGCGACGAATGGGAGGGTGGCCGGGTCACGCTCGCCCGACTGCTGCGGCGCTTTCCCGTCGCCCTGCTCGAAAAGGTGGGAGAGCCAGCGTGACGGTCTTTCGTGTCTGGGCACCGGCCGCCCACCGGGTTGAGATTGTCATCGATGGGGCGCGGCGAGCGCTCGCGGCCGGCAACGCCGGTTGGTGGGCCATCGACCTGCCCGACGCCGGGCCGGGCGCCGACTATCGTTTCGCCGTCGATGGCGGCGAGCCACGCCCCGATCCGCGCTCGGCCTGGCAACCCGCCGGAGTCCATGGCCCGTCGCGCGTCGTCGACCATGCCGCCTTCCGGTGGAGCGATACAGGCTGGAACCCGCCGCCGCTCGCTTCCGCCGTCGTTTACGAGCTGCATATTGGGACGTTCACCCCCGAAGGAACGTTTGACTCCGCCGTGGCGCGGTTAGACCATCTCGTCGATCTCGGAGTCACTCATGTCGAGTTGATGCCGGTGAACGAGTTCTCCGGATCGCGCGGCTGGGGCTACGACGGCGTCGACCTCTATGCGCCGCACCACGCCTACGGCGGCCCCAAAGGACTGAAGCGGCTGGTGGACGCGTGTCACGCCCGTGGGCTGGCGGTGCTGCTCGACGTCGTCTACAACCACCTCGGCCCGGCCGGGAACTACCTGAGTGTCTACGGCCCCTATTTCACCGACCGCTACGGCACCCCTTGGGGCCAAGCTGTCAACTTCGATGGCCCCCAAAGCGACGAGGTGCGCCGATTCTTCGTCGACAACGCGCTAATGTGGCTGCGCGACTATCATTTCGACGGGTTGCGAATCGACGCCGTTCACGCAATCGTCGATACCTCGGCGGTTCACATCCTTGAACAGCTCGCTGCCGAGGTGCGGGCGCTCGAAGCGGCGCTTGGCCGCCACCTCGTCCTCATCCCAGAGAGCGACCTCAACGATCCGCGGCTACTTTGGTCGCCAGAGCGTGGCGGCTACGGGCTCGATGCGCAGTGGAGCGACGACTTCCACCATGCCTTACACGCGGTGCTCACTGGCGAGCGGAGCGGCTATTACGAGGACTTCGGCTCCCTCGCCGACCTTGCCAAGGCGTTACGTGAGGTATACGTCTACGACGGTCGCTATTCGGCGCACCGGCGGCGGCGGCACGGTCGACCGGCCACCGGCTTGGCGGGCACCCGCTTTCTTGGCTACCTCCAGAATCACGATCAAATCGGCAATCGTGTCCAAGGCGAGCGCACCAGCCACCTCATGAGTGTGGGCCGGCTGAAGACGGCTGCTGCGTTGGTGCTCACAGCGCCATTCGTGCCAATGCTATTTCAGGGTGAAGAGTGGGGCGCCAGCACGCCGTTCCTCTACTTCACCGACCACGACGACCCTGATCTCGCCCGCGCTGTCACCGAAGGGCGGCGGCGGGAGTTCGCGGCGTTCGGGTGGAAGCCCGAAGATATCCCTGACCCTCAGGATCCGGCCACGTTCTTCCGCTCGAAATTGGACTGGAGTGAGCGCGACCACGAGCCGCACGCCGGGGTGCTCGATTGGCACCGTCGGTTAATCCACCTGCGCCGTCAGACGCCCGCGCTCACCGATGGCCGGCGCGAAGCCGTGCGGGTCGCCTACGACGATGCGGCGGGCTGGCTCGTGCTCGAACGTGGGCCGATCGCCGTCGCCTGCAACCTTGCCGCCGAGAAGCGCCGCGTGCCGATCGCCCGCGCTGGCAGGATGCTGCTCGCTTCCGACGACGACATTCGTCTTGAGTCCGACGCCGTCCTGCTGCCGCCGGACTCGGTCGCGGTCGTTGGCTGAGGAAGGGTCAGACCGGCTCGACGGCGGCGGGCGTGACCTCCGCGCTGCAGAAGGCGCAGCGGCGGGCGGCCGCCGGGATTTTGCTCAGGCACTCCGGGCAATCTCGTGTCGGCGCGGGCGACGGAGGCTCAGGCTTAAATCGCTCCATCGCTCGGTTCGTTGGCAGCACGATGAAGAAATAGACCACCGCCGCCATCACCAGAAAGGAGATGACGGCGTTGAGAAAGCTGCCGATTGCGAAGCGGCTGCCGTTGACGGTGAAGCTCCAAGCCGAGAAATCCGGAATGCCGCCGAATATGCCGAGGAACGGCGTGATGATATCGGCGACAAGCGAATTCACGATCGCCGTGAACGCCGTGCCGATGATGACGGCGACGGCCAAGTCGACGACATTGCCTCGGAGGATGAAGTCGCGAAATCCCTTGATCATCTCGACCTCCGCAGGACGATTGCGACCGGCATCGTCCATCGCCGTTTCCGCTTTGGCAAGCCGCGAGGTGCGAGGCCATTATCGCCGGCGGCCACCCCCGAGCAGGGGATCGCGATTGTGGGTAAGCTGATACCAAGCGACGGGCGTTGCCAGCGTCAACCACGCCAGCACCGGCAGGCGCGAGAGCAGCACGCGCCGGTCTCGAGCGGCAAGCGCCACTTGAACGATGGTGATGAGGTACATCCCGGCGGTCCAGACAAAGGCGAGCACTGGACTTTTCAGCACGAAGTAGACCCAGCCGAAGGTGGCATAGGTCAGCCAGCTGAGCGCCTCGAGCTTGAGCAACGCCGCCCGATTCGGCGTCTGCCGCTCGTTCACGAGGTGGAGATCTCCCCAGAGGCTAGCGATGGTGTTCACCGTCCAAGCCGGGCCGAACAGCCAGCGTGGCGGCGCGAACGGGGCTTGCTTCAGTTCCGAGTAGATCCGCGTCTCGCGCACCGGGACGATGGCGAGGGCGCTGACCAGCCCGCCGAAGAGCGCAGCGTGCCACCAGCGAAAGCGGCGCGGCCGCACGAGCTGGCGCAGCCTCCTGCGGCCTTGCTGTTCATCATCGAGCGTCGCTGCACCAGTGCTTGCCGTGGCAGCAACTGAGACGGTCATCGATCCTCCAGCCAGTCTGCCTCAGGGCGGACAGACTTTCGAGACGATCGTACGATCGCGCGGCGAATCGCTCGGTGATGGGGGTTCGTTCGGTTGTCAGATCGCCCGCGCGGCGCGCAGGGCAGCGATTTGGGCCTCGTCGTAGCCGAGGAGGTCGCGCAGAACCGCCTCGGTGTCGCGACCGACCGCGCCGATCGCGCCGCCAGCTGGCTCGGGGACGCCCTCGATCTTCATTGGCCAGCCCATCGTGCCGACCGTTCCCCCAGCAAACGGCACTTCGACGATGAGCCGACGCGCCGTCGTCTGCGGTGATGCCAGCATTTCTGCCACACCGAGCACCGGGGCGCACGGCACGCCGGCAGCGCTGAGGGTTTCGACGACGTCGTCGGCGGTCCGCGCTCCGACCCACTCGACGATCGCTGGCTTCATCACCTCGCCGAATCGCCACCAGCGGCCCGTCTCGTCGGGGGCGGGTGCGAGCTCGAGGAGGTCGGCGCGTCCAATCGCCGGCGCAAGCCGTTCCCAGAGGGAGGGAATGGAAGCGGCGATCACGACGTCGCGGTCGCGCGCCGTGAAGCGCCCATATGGGCCCCCATGACCGAGCCAGTCGCGGCTGTACTCCCGGCCGGTGAGGCTGTAACCCACCGCCGCGCGCTCGTTGAGCGCCGACAGTGCATCGACCATCGCCACCTCGATGAAGCGGCCTTCACCCGTGCGGTCGCGAAGACGGAGCGCGAACAGCATCGCGATGACGGCGTAGAGGGCCGGCACCAAATCGCCGATCACCGCGCCGATTTGCGCCGGCGGGCCGCCGGGGTCGCCGCTCACCGCCATCAGTCCGCTGGCGGCTTGGGCGATGAGGTCAAGCGCTGGGCGGTTGGCAAACGGCGCCGGCGCAACGACGCCGCTCCCATAGCCGCTAATCGCGACGTGCAGCAAGCGCGGGTTCGCTTCACGTAGGACGGCCTCCGAGAGCCCGAGCCGGTCCATTGTCCCGGGAACGTAGTTTTCCCAGAGGGCATCTGCCCGCCGCACCAACTCGAGCAGCGTCGCCCGGCCTTCAGCGGACTGCAGGTTGAGGGAGAGATAGCGCTTGTTCCGGCCGAAGCGGACGATTCCTGCCGACACCATCGCTCCCTCATGCTCGGTAAAGGGGGGCAGAAAGCGGGCCGGGTCGCCGCTGCCGGGGCGCTCGATCTTGATCACCGTTGCGCCGGCGTCCGCCAGCAGCATGGTGCCGTAGGGGCCGGACGCCATCTGGGTCAGGTCGAGGACGAGCAGGCCGTCGAGCGGCCGCGGGCTGGACATGATCGGTCCTTCCTTGGAGGCTGGCCGGCGGGCTGGTCGATCCTCAGCTTGGGCGATCATCCTGCGCTCCGGATCGGCTCCAACTGCGCCACCGGGGCGATCCTGCCCGCCAGCCGCATCATACCGGAATCGTCGCTCGCCCCCCAGCGCACCTGAGCATTGCTCACGCTATGATGGTCGGGAGAGGAGGGAACGCGTGATCGAGCCCATCGATTGGTTGGACCGCTGGCGGCGCACCGTGATCGAGCGGCAAGCCCAGGCCGACCGTTGGCGCGGTGGCCCGGCACGCGAAGACGACTTTTGGGCGGGGTCCGTCGCCCGCTTCCGCGAGCTGACGGCCAATATGACCGACGATGAGCCGTTCTTCGCCACCTTGCGTGCCGCCGTCCGGCCCGACGATACCGTACTCGACGTGGGCGCAGGCGCGGGGCGCTATGCGTTGACGATCGCGCCTTACGTTCGCCGCGTCGTCGCCATCGACCCGTCGCCAGCGATGTGCGAGGCGTTGGCGCTCGGGATCGCGGACCGGGGGCTACGCAACGTCGAGGTGGTGCGCGGCCGGTGGCCGGACGACGCCGGACTCGTCGGCTCGGCCGACGTGACGATCTGCGCCCACGCCATGTACTGGAGCCCCGAGATCGGCCCTTTTCTGCGAGCCATCAATGAGCGGACGCGGCGAGAAGCGCTGTTGACGTTGCGCGTCCACAGCGTCGATGCGTGGCTCGGCGACCTGCCAAAGCGGCTCCGTGGTGAAGGGCGCGTGCCCGAACCGGTTGCTCTCGACCTCGTTGGTGCGCTGAGCGCGATCGGCATTTGGCCCGATCTGCGGATTGTCCCCGGTTATCTCCGGTCCTACGGTTCGCTCGACGAGTTAGCAGCCCACGTCGCGACGCTCCTTGCGTTTCCGCCGGACGACGCGCCGCTCGACTTTTTACGCGAACAGATACAGCCGCTCGTCAGCGAGCGCGAGGGCCGACTCTGGCTCGACGGCCCGTGGCGGCTCGCCGGCATCGTCTCGTGGCGGAACGCGTGACGGCCGACGAGCTGCGACGGCTGGCGGCGGCGTTGGGCATCGATCTCCTCGACGACGAGATCGACGCTGACCTCGTCGAACTCGAGGCGATGCTGGAGAACGCCCGCCGCCTGCGCGAGCGGCTGACAGCGGAGGACGAGCCGGGCTTGCGGCCGGACATGCCGTGAGCGACCTCCGATTCATGACGATCGCTGAGGCGCGCGCCGCCCTCGAACGGCGCGATGTCTCGGCAGTTGAACTGACTCGCCTCCACCTGGACGCCATCGCGGCCGAAGATGCCCGGCTGAATGCGTTCGTCCGTGTCACTGCGGAGGACGCGCTTGCCAGCGCCCGCGCCGCCGACCGAGCGATCGCTGCCGGCGATCGGCGGCCGCTGCTCGGCATCCCTGTATCGGTCAAGGACCTGATCGACCAGACCGGCGTCGTCACCACGGCGGGCGCTCCTGCCGAAGGACTCTCGCCGGCGCGCGATGATGCCGAAGTTGTCCGCCGTTTGCGCGCTGCCGGCGCCGTCCTCCTCGGCAAGACAACGCTCCATGAGCTCGCGTTCGGCGCAACGAGCGAGAATCCCCACTACGGCCCGGTGCGCAATCCGGTGGACGGCTCGCGCATCGCTGGTGGCTCGAGCGGCGGCGCGGCGGCGGCGGTGGCGGCCGGTCTCTCCTACGCCTCCATTGGCACCGATAGCGGCGGATCGATCCGCATTCCGGCGGCGCTCTGCGGCGTCGCTGGCCACAAACCGACGTTTGGACTGGTGGCGCGGCACGGCGTTTTGCCCCTTGCGTGGTCGCTCGATCATGTCGGGCCGCTCGCCCGCACAGCGGCCGACTGCGCCGTCGTCCTCGCTGCGATTGCCGGCGCCGAGCCGAACGACCATGCCACGCTGCCCATCACTGGCCTTGCTCCGCTCGGTGATCTGCCGGCGCCGCTGCGAGTTGGCGTCGTCCGAGACCCGTCGCCATGGCTCGAGCCGGACGTCGGAAGGCGCTTTGCCGAGGCCACGACGCTGCTTCGTGACCTTGGGGCGACGCTTGTCGATGTCGAGCTTGATCAGCTCGGCGATGGGCTGGCCTGCGTGGCGATCGTGTTGCGTGTCGAGGCGGCAGCGGTCCACCGCGAGCGCTTGGCGACGCAGCCCGGCCGGATCGGCGGCGACGTGCGGGCGCGTCTCCGAGCCGGCCAGCTTTTGCCGGCAACCGCCTACCTCGACGCGCTCCGTGTCCGCCGCCGCCTCGTGCGTGAGGTGGATGCTCTGCTCGAACGTGTCGACGTGCTGGCATTGCCGACCACGCCGATCGTTGCGCCACTCATTGGCAGGACGTTCGAACCCGTGGTGCCCGGCGGGCCGAACCCGCGGGCGCTGCTGACGAGCCTCACCTCATTGTTCAACGCAACTGGACTGCCGGCGATTTCGGTCCCGTGCGGGGTAGATGGCGCCGGGCTACCCGTCGGCTTGCAGCTCGTCGGCCGGCGCTGGGAGGACAGCGTTGTCCTCGCTGTCGCGGCCGCCTTCGAGGCCGCGCTGGGCCGGAGAGCAGTCGATTGAGACGTGCCGGGCGCGTACCGGCGCGGCGTCCGCCGAGGGAGGGAGTCGTCGTTTGGCTCCGTGGGCTGATCCAGTTCGTCAGGGTCGCCGAGCGACCGTCCAATCTTGACTATGCGATAACCTTGATTCTTCGTGGCAAGGTGCTACGCTACCCCGCGGACGACGCGAAGGATCGCCCGTTGCCGACGTCTCAAGGTGCTCCGCGGCTTGGCGAGGTGATGCTCGTTTGCGTCGCTCTCGATTTGCTGCGTGCCGCAACGGGTTTCCTCGATCGCGTTCATTTCCGTTTTTCCCATCGCGCTTCCTGAGCCGCTCCAGTAGGGGACGTGCCGTGAAGGTCGAATACATCAATCCCTTCGTGCGCGCTGCCGGGGAGGTGCTCGAACGCGAGCTCAATTGTGTCATCGAGCAAGGCACGGTCTCGCTCTGTCGGTCCGCCTACACCACCCACGACGTGACGGTGCTGGTCGGCGTCACCGGCGATATCCAAGGCCTTGTGCTCTACGGCCTCGCGGAGGAAGCGGCCTGCGCGATGGCGGCTGTCATCTTGGGTCAGGATGTCTCTGAACTGGACGACCTCGCCCAAAGCGGGATTGCCGAGCTCGGCAATAGCATCACCGCAGCGGCTGGTGTCTACCTCGAAGAAGCAGGCTACCACTCCACCATGACTCCGCCGACGCTGCTTCTCGGCAAGGGCACGATGATCTCGACAATCGACCTCCCACGCCTCGTTGTTCCAATTACCTGCGAGCTGGGTGCGCTCGACATTCATATCGCCCTGCATTCCTGACGCCGCGTTGAGCGGCCGACCGCGATGCGGTACCCTGCGCTGTGGAGGCGGCATGCCGATCGTGCAGGTGAATGGCGTCGGGATCTCCTACGAGCTGAACGACTTCACCCCGTTTTGGGAGCCGCGCCGGACGCCGATGCTGTTTGTCCATGGCCTCGGTGTCGACCACACCGTCTGGATTGAACAACTTCCCTGGTTCGCTCGCCAGCGGCCCGTGCTGCTGGTCGACACTCGAGGCCATGGCCGCTCGGACAAGCGACTCGATGCCGAGTACGGGATCGATGTCCATGCTGCCGACCTCACCGCTCTCGTCCGCCATCTTGGGCTCGAACCCGTCATCATTGTCGGAACATCGATGGGCGGACTGATCGCACAACAGATCGCGGCGTCGCGCCCGGAGATGGTCCGGGCGCTCGTCCTCGTATCCACGTGGGCCGAGCGGCCGTCCGACCTCGACCTCGCCGAAATTCTCGCCCGCTTCGACGCTGCGCCGGACCTCGAGACGTATTACCGGCCGGTGATCGAGCGCACTCATCCGCTCACCACCGATCCCGCCATCCTCCGGCGCATCCTCGATCTGACGAGCCACCACCCGCGCGAGACGGCTCGCGCCGGCACGATCGCGACCTTCAGCTATCACGACCCCGACGCTGCTGCGGCGATCCGGGTCCCGACGCTGGTCGTCGTTGGTGAAGAGGAGCAGGTAGCCGCGCCGGAGCGTTCGGCGCGCCTGCTCGAACTCATTCGGGGGTCGCGGTTGTCAGTGATCCACGGCGCAGGCCATGCCCCGTATCTCGAAGCGCCGCAGGCGTTCAATCAGGCGGTGACCGAGTTTCTGGAACGGGAGGAGCTGTGACTGAGCAACTGGTCGACCTTGCGCCGTCGCGGACGGCGCTCTTGGTGGTGGACGTGCAAAACGACTTCTGCAGCGGTGGGGGCGGGGAGGCGATCCGCACCGGGCTGCGGCGGCTCGTCGATGCGGCTCGCGCGGCGGACGTATTGCGCGTCTTCATCCGAGCGATCTATGACCCGAAGTACCTCGGTGCTCCCTTCGCGGCACAGTTGACCAAGCTCGGTCGGCTCGGGAAGGTGTGTCAGGAAGGCACGCCCGGCGCCGCCTTTTGGCCCGGCTTTGAAGCGCAGCCCGGGCCACGCGAGATCGAGATCGTCAAGCACCGCTACAGTGCCTTCCGCGGCACTGGCCTCGCCGACACGCTGCGTGCCCACGGGATTGCGACGGTGGTCGTCACCGGGTTGACGCTCAGCACGTGTGTTGGCGCGACGGCGCGCGACGCCTTTCTCGACGACTTCTTTGTCGTGATCGCCGCTGACGCGGTCTTCGACCCCGACCCAGCGCGACAGGCCAGCGAGCTGGCCTTCCTCGACCGGATTTTCGGAACCGTTTTGCCCAGCGAGGCGATCGCCAGCGTCTGGACGCGGACGCCAGCCGGAGTGACGGAATGACACAGTGGCGCATGCCCGACCTTCGCGGGCGGATCGAGGACGCGTGGTACACGCTGGACGCTGGTGAGGGCGGCGAGGCCGCCGAACTGATCATGGCAGCGATGAAGCTCGGCGGGATTGACAATCTCTGGTTCGTCTCGGGTTCAGAACTGGCGGCGTTGCAGGAGGCAGGCGCGAAAGCGAAGGCGCTCGGCCGGCCCGCGCCAACCATCCGCACCATGATCCACGAGCATGCCGCGCTTTGTGCTGCGCTCGGCGAGTCGATGGTGACCGGCCGGCCAACCTGTGCCTGCGCCCACGTCGAGCTTGGGCTGCTGAACATGGGCGGCGCGATCCACATCGCCAGCCGCGGCGGCTATCCAACGCTCATGCTGACCGGGGCACCCTCGGCTTCCTATCCCGGCAGCGGGCCTGGCGATCGTTCCCATACCGTCTATTGGCAACAGCAGATCCGCGACCAGGGTGAAATCGTTCGCCAGTATGTCAAATGGGATTACAAGCTTGCTCCCTACGACAACGCTGGCATGGCGGTGACGCGTGCCTTGCAGGTGGCGCTCACACCGCCGACGGGACCGGTCTACCTCGCGATGCCGCGCGAATCGGCTCAGGCGAGGATCGAAGGGATCCAGCGGTTCCCAACGCTCGATCAGCTTACCCCCGGCAGCGGGCCGGCGGCTGACCCTGCCCAGCTCCGGCAGGTCGCCCAGATGCTGATTCAGGCCGAGTCCCCAGTCATCCTGACCGAGCGCTTGGGACGCAATCCGGCGGCACTGGCCCCGTTTCAGGATTTGGTCGAGTTGCTTGGCTGCCGCGTCATTGCCTCAGGCTTTCGCTACAACTTCCCGAACCCGCATCCCCTGCGGGCGCCCTTGCCACACCGCGGATTTCCCGATCTCGAGCCCTACGACGCAATCCTCGTCGTCGATTCGCCGACTCCGTGGCTACCGGGCACCACGGGCCCTCGCGCCGGGACGCGCATCGCCTGGATCGACATTGACCCGATCGTCACGTGGATTCCGATGTGGGAGTATCCGGCGGACTACCGCCTGATCGCGGACTCGGCGCTCGCTATCCCGGCGTTGCTTGAGGAAGTGCAGCGCCAACTGACCCCGGCGGACCGCCGCCGGATCGAGGCGCGCCGCGAGCGGCTATTGGACGAGGGTCGGGCAGCGATCGAGCGCGATCGCCGTGCCGCAGAAGCGGACGGGGCGCTCAATCACATCACCCCGCGCTACGTTTCCCACGTCGTCGGCAGGCTGATCGACGATGAAACGGTGGTGCTCGGTGAAGGCGGCCCGACGGCGTTCATACCGCGCTCGAAGCCCGGCACGCTGTATTTCCACGGTGGCGCGAGCCTCGGCTATTCGCTTGCAGCATCGGTCGGCGCCAAGGTCGCCCAGCCAGACCGCCGGTTCCTCACTCTCGTCGGCGACGGCGCGTATTCCTTCGGCCTTCCGTCGCAATCGTTCTGGGCTGCCCATCAATACCGTGCGCCCTTTCTGGCGATCATCTTCAACAATCGGGGGTACAGCACAGGAACGACCCGGCTGCGCGATACCTACCCAGACGGCTGGGTTGTCCGTACCGGCGACTACAGCGGCGGCTTTTTCGACCCGCCGCCGAATTACAGCGCCGAAGCGCAAGCCGCCGGCTGTTTCGGCGAGAAGGTCCGCCATCCGGAGGAAGTCGCCCCGGCGATCCAGCGCGCCCTCGATGCCGTCGACAAAGAGGGCATCCCTGCCGTCATCGATGTCTGGCTGCCAAAACACATCACCGGCGAGCTCTAGCAGTGGGTGCGGCACGAGAGAGTGGGCATGAGAACGGGCGCCGGAACGTTGGTCAGACCGGCTGGGTCGGCAATCATGCAAAGGCTTGACCGCGACACGTCTATTCGGGCGGGGTGAGAACGGCGCGCAGCTTCTTCATGGCAAGGCGCAGGCGGCCTTTGACGGTGCCGACGGGGACGCGCATCCGGTCGGCTACCTCCACACAGGTGAGCCCTTTGAAATAGGCGAGCTCGATCGTCTGCCGCTGCTCGTCGGGGAGGTCGAGGAGGGCACGTCGCACCGCTTGCGCGTCGATGGTTCGAGCGACGTCGCGGTAGACGTCGGTCTTATCGGCGGTGGCGAGGGCATTGTCGATCGGGACGAGGGCGGGTTGGCCAGCGCGTTGGCGGATCACGTCGATAGCGCGGTGACGGACGATACCGAGGAACCAGCCGCGCACTGAACCGCGTGCGGCGTTATACGACACCGCTCGCCGCCAGGCGGCAACAAAGGCGTCTTGGACGACGTCCTCGGCTGCTCCCCGGTCGCCGAGCATCCGGAGCGCCAGCCCGAAGGCAGCGGCGTGATGGCGGTCGTAGAACTCCTGCAACGCTTCGAGGTCGTCCCGTTCAAAGCGTGCTAGCAGCTCTTCGTCTCGTCGGTCCAGCTCGCTCCGTACCCCACGCGCGACCACCGGCTACCTCGCTCGCGGCGCCCCTGCGAGCCCAGCCGCTGAGGATACGCTCCGACCCGTGCACGGAGCGTATCGCCGAGCAAGCCTCGCCGGCGTGATCGCTATTCTACTCGCGTCGCCCTCATTACAGGATGCGCGTGTTTCCCAGCGCGCTCAGCGTGATCGCGAGGCCGAGAACCACAATCGCCGCCGCGCTGACGACCGGAAGCACGCGCAGCGTGCTGAGTGGCGCGGCGGTTGGGAGCTTGGCGAACAGCCGGCCGGCGTAGACGAGCGCCAAGCCAATGCCGGTGAGCACGCCTGCCAGCCCGATCGAGAAGAACACGATCAAGATGATCCCAAAGGCGACACGGCCAAGCGCGATCGCGCTCAACATGACCACCAGCGCCGATGGACAAGGCAGCAGCCCGCCCGAGATGCCGAGCGCGAGGAGCGAGCGCCACGTGACCCGCGACCCATCTGCTCCCGGTGGCAGATGGCTGTGCGTCGTCCCGCCGTGGGAATGGACCAGCCCCCCGTGGTCATGGTCGTGATCGTGATGATGATCGTGGCCATGCGCGTGGCCGTGGTCATGGTCATGCGTGTGGTCATGCTGGTGATCGTGGGGGATGCCAAGCGCGTGCAGCTCGGCGTGGTCATGCGCTGGGAGCGCTGGCCGGCGGAGGAGACGCGGGAATGCTTGTTGCAGCCGCTCGCGGAAGAGCGTAACGCCAATCGCGACGACGAGCAGGCCTGAGATCAATTCCAGCCATGGAAAGAGCCGTTCCGGCAGAATGAAGCTGCTAAGAAACAGCGTCACGAAGCCGAGCGCGAAGACGCCAAGCGTGTGGGTGATTGTTACCGTCGCCCCGAGGAAGAGGGCGTGGGCGGCGGTGCCGCGCGAGCCGACGAGGTAGGCGGCGACGACCGTCTTGCCGTGGCCGGGGCCGAGCGCGTGCAGCGCCCCAAGCCCCATCGCGAGTAGAAGCGCGAGCGCGACAAAGGCCGGCGTGATGGTCTCTTCGGCGATCAGCGCTGCGAAGGCGTCCTGCGCTGCCCCCACCGTCTCGCGCACCGGCGTCAGGATCGGCGTGATCAGCGACGGCGTGCCGACTTGAAAGAGGAAGCTGGCCTCACGAACGGCACGCGGCGAGCTGAGCGCGTCGTCGGAATAGACCGTCAATCGGTCGGTTGGGTCGTCGAGCGACGCGGTTGTCTCGAGCAGGCCTACCCCTTCCTCGGCGCGAACCAAGACATCGACGTAACCGAGCCGGTCAGCAAAGTTGGTGTCTACCAACTGGCCGCGCATGGGCCGTCCGGTGGGACGATAGTCACCGGCAAAATCGATCTCGAGGCGGAGCGTCATCAGTCCGCCCTGGCCAGGGGGATAGCTGAGCGCTGCGCGGCGGGCGGCGAGGCGCACTGGCTGACCGTCGATGGTCAGTCGCAGGTTCTGGCTGATCTGCTCCGTCAACCGGCGGCGGGCGGTAGCCGACTCGTCGTCCGAGAGCACGCCGTCGCGATCGCGGTCCATCGCGAGCTTTTCTTGCAACGCCGGAATCTCCGCCATGTCGAGCACGTAGTGGACATCGATCGAGTCCGGATGCAAGGTGACGATCGAAAGCCGGTTGACGGTGAAGTTGCCAAGTGGATGCGCCGCACCAGCGTTGGGCAGCAGGGCAAGGAGCGCGGCAACCGCGGCGACGGCCGTGAGGAGGCGCAGGACGAACCGGTTCATCGCGCCGCTCCGCCAAGAGCCTCGAAGGATCGGCGGAGGTCATCCGCCCAGCGCACCGAATACCGCGGGTTGAGGGAGAGCGCCCGCTCAAAATAGCCGCGCGCCTCCTCGATGTGGCCGGCCCGGGCCGCGAGCTTGCCGGCGTGGTAGAGCAGCAGCGGATCGGGCGTGCCGAGGCGGAGCGCTTGGCGCGCTTTCGCCAGACCGGCGGCGTCGTCGCCAAGGCGATAGTAGCCCCAGGCGAGGGCGTCAAGCACCGCGATGCTTGGCCGCTCACGCTCGAGGCGAGCGATTGTCGCAAACGCTGCGGCGACATTCTGGTTCTGATCGAGGTCGAAGACGGCAAGCTCGAGGTCGACGTCGACGCCGCTCGCGCGATACAGCTCGCTCATGGCGCGGACGAGGCTGTATTGCTGCTCGGCCTCGGCGGGCCGGCCGGCGGCGGCGAAGATATCACCGAGGAGGATGACATATTCTGCGAGCGGCGCTTGGAGGGTCACTGGCTGGAGGAGCGCGATCGCCTCATCGTAGCGCTCTTGGGCAGCAGCGACTCGGGCGAGGCCGGCGCGGGCGGCGTGGTAGCCGGGTGTTTCGGCATCCGCACGGCGGAACAGAGCGGTTGCGGCTGGCAGATCGTTGACCAGGAAATACAGGCGTCCGGTTTGGACCAGCGCCCACGAGCGGCTTTCGCTTCCTGGCGTGCCCGCCTCGGCGGCGAGCTCCATTGCCTCGATCGCGCCGGGAAGGTCACCGTGCAACTCGCGAGCGTAGGAGACGCGCGCGTAGGAGGCAAGGGACGGCTTGAGATCGACCATCCGCTGAATGACGTCAGCCGCCCGCTCATACTGACCGAGCTCGACGAGGGCGTCGGCAATCACGCCATAGGCGGCGACCGTCGTGGGCGAGAGCTGGGTCGCTCGCTCTCCCCAGCCGAGGGCGTCGCGAAAGCGATGGCGCGCTAAGGCGAGCTCCCCGAGCGCGACCGCGGTCCGCGCGTCGTCGGGCTTTTGGGCGATTGCTTGGCCGAGAACGGCGTCGGCCTTGTCGTACCAGCTTGGATCGGTCGTAAGGCGTGCCTTGGCGAGATACAGCTCGCCCAATTCGGTGAGCGCCACGCTATCGGTTGGAGTGCGCCGCACCGCGTCCTGCCGGAGGCCAATCGCCGAATCGAGTGCGGCGGTTTGAAGGGCAGGAGAGGGCGCCGCGAGACGCGCCGCCGGGATCGGCGCACGCCAACCGAGCCCCTCGGCGGCCCAGCCTATGCTCAGCAACCCGGCGAGGAAGAGCAAGAGCGCGAGGCGGTTGGTGGGGTTGCTCAAGAGACGCATTGTGGCTACCTCGCGGCCCGGCTGGATCGGGCGCGTGAGATTCTACTGCTGGGCCCTCACGTGCGCGTCACGCGGCCATCCCCGCCGGCCTGACGGCGCGGGGGCAGCGGCGGCCGCCGGAGGGAGGGCTGGCGCTTACCAGCCGGCCGCGTTCCGGAACGCCGTCGCGGCGCTCGTCTGATACTGGTTCTGATGGACCCGGTAATACCCGTCCCACGGGTCGGCGAGGTAAGGGAACGAGGTGAGGAATTCCTTATCGTTCTTGTCGACCCCGTCGGTGAGGGCGTTGTTCGGGAAGACGTTGTAGTCGGGCCCGGTTGGGACCGCGAGCTTGTAGAAGACGCCGGCAACCGCTCGGAGGGCGATGTCGGTCACGTCGTCTTCGAGGCGGCGGCCGTTCGGAAAGCCGGCGAGATCGAGATCGATGATGCCGAGCCGCTTCCCTTGCCCGACCGCCGCGGTCGGCGCAACCGCGAGGTTGATCCGAATTTGTTCGGACGGCTTCGCGGCGGACAGCTGCTGCTGATTGTTGTAGCCGCCGGCGATGCCGAGCGCCGGGAGGTTCAGCCCTTGGGCGAAGATCGCCAACAGGTCGAGCCGGTTGTTCACCGGGGTGCTGACGACCGCGCCGGGATAGAGGACGGGCATCAGGCTGGCCAGCTCCGATGTCAAGATACGGTCGCCCGCCGCCGCAACGTCTTGCGTGGGATGAAGCGAATTGAACGCGTCTTTGCGGGCGAGGTCGATCACGACTTCGTTGACCAACGGCATGCCGAGGCGCGACACCTGCACCCACGAACCGCTGTCGCTCACCGCGCCAGGCGAGAAGGTGCGGATCGCCCGCCGCTCGGCGGTTGACCAGACGCCGATGGTGCAGCGTGTGTCCGTGATGGACGCCAAGTTGCAGCCTGTCGACACCACGCGGGTGATCGGAACCTGCAGGACATTGGCCAACACGTTGAAGCCGGCCGTGCTATCGACGCCCTTGGCCGTTGGCAGCTTAATCAGGTGGAACTGATTGAGCGGCCGCAACCCAGCCAGATCGAAGATCGAGCCGACATCGACGAAGAAGGGGTCATCGCGCGGGCCGGTGAACTCCTTAATTTGATCGCCGCCGTTGGTGGTCGTGCGGATTGCCTGCTGGCGGAGTGCCGCGTAGTTCGGATTCGAGCGCGGACCGACGTTTTCCGGGATCATCAATTGGTTCGAGAACAGCACGTTGGTGACGGGCGTCGGGCCGGAGATGATCTCGGTGACGGTGTAGTACTGACGAATGTTGTAGGCCGATGAGGCGATCTGAGTCATCGGTCCGGTGTTGTAGAGGAAGGTGTTTGGGTTGACGATCTCGTTGCGATAGGTCCATCGATAGGTGATGTCCTCGACGCCGTCGCCATCCTTGTCAATGTGAATGTTGTAGCGGGCGCTCGGGTCGAAGCGGTAGAAGTTCGGCCCGCCGGTGGGCTCCATGAACGGATACCACGTTGCAACGAACGTGACGGTCCCTGGCGCATCGAGGGTTCGGAAGACGTAGGTATCGACATTGTCGACGGCCGGGTCTTGAGAGATGAGGGGCGCTTCTCGGTGGCTGGACGCTTCTCCTCCGGTCGCGATCGCCCGCAAGCCGATGACGGCGGCGGCGACCACGGCGGCGAGGCCGATGACGGTGCGTAGCTGCATAGTCGGTCCTTTCCCAGGCTGGTCACGCGCAACATCCGTTGCACGGGGCCGGAGATGCTGCCTCTATTCGGTGGACCCCTTCCTGCCGGCCGGCTCGAGGAAGGCGGAGTGTCCTGCTCCGAGCTACGAAAAACCGACGGCTCTGGATCAATGGCGCCCGCCCTACAATACGCGCCATCTCAGGCCGGCGGGGATGCAGTGATCAGCGAGATCAAGTTCGTGACCCAAGGGGTCGAGCAGCTCGATCGGGCCATTCGCTTCTATCAGGACGCCTTTGGCTTCGTCGAACATGGCCGGATGCGCGTCGCTGGCCCGGCGTTCGAGGCCGCGTGGCGGATGCCTGCCGGCCTCACCGGCGAGGCGGTCGTCCTCGGATTGCCCGATCGGCGCTCTGGACTGCTCCGCCTCGTCCAGTTTGATCGTCGTGGCGAGCGGATCTGGGGCAACTACGAGCGTATTCAGGATCTCGGTCACTACGCTGTCAACTATCGCTACCGCGACATCACGACCGGCTGGCAACGGCTGCTCGCCGCTGGCGCGACCAAGAAATCTGAGCCGATCTACTGGAAGGTGAACGAGGACATCGAGGCGTGGGACGCCCAAGCCTATGACCCCGACGGGGTGCTGCTCGACGTCTTTGAAGTGCGAGGGAACCTTGAAGGAACGATCGGCTGGTTGTTCACCGACGCCAGCGAGGTTCAGTCGGTCGCCATCCACGTTTCCGACGACGCGCGGATGCAGCGCTTTCTCGAAGGGCTTGGCTTCCGAGTTCTTTTCGACACTACCCTCGAGGGGATGGGCCACTTCCTCGGTGTTTCAGAGGACATCCGCGTGCATAACGTGAATTTCATCTCGCCGCATGCGCCGAACGGCCGCATTGAGTTCTCGCGCTACCTCGGGACCGACGGCAAACCGCTCACCGATCGTGCTGTGCCGCCGAACATTGGCATTCTCGCGATTTCGCTGGAAACCGATGACCTGAAGGACACGAACTCGCTCGTTGTCGCGCTTGGGGCGACGCCCATTGCCGAGCCGTTCGAGGCGGAGATGCCGCCATTTGGGCGGGTGCTGTTCGCGACCTTCCACGGGCCGGACGGTGAGCAATGGGAGTTCTTTCAACGGCTGGACTAGCCGGTGGCGTTCGAACCTGCGAACGGGTGTGCCAGAGCGACCTGCACGATTCGTAGGAGGTGGTGTCCGGTAGGCGGTCCTCGACGGCGCGATCCGCCGGCGCTTCGTCGTCGCAACGTGCTGGCAGTGAGCGAAAACGGGAAGGCCGGGGCATAGCCGCCCCGGCCTTCGTCGGTGAAGAGCAAGGTGGTGGTTTAGGAAGCCGCCGCTGCCGCCGCCTGACGAGTGAAGGAGAGCGCGTCGTCCGGACCGACGCTCACGAGGACCGTGTCGCCCGGCGAGACCTCGCCCTTCAACAGCAGCTTCGAAAGCGGCGTCTCGATGGTGCGCTGGATCGTCCGGCGCAGCGGCCGCGCTCCAAACACTGGGTCGTAGCCCTTGCGGGCGAGCCAGGCCTTCGCCTCGTCGCTGAGGACGATCGTGATCTGTTGCTCGGCGAGCTGCGCCGCCACGCGCTTCACCATCAGCTCGACGATCTTGGTGATGTCCGCCTCGTCGAGCGGATGGAAGACGATGATCTCGTCGATTCGGTTCAGGAACTCTGGCCGGAACGTGCGCTTCAGCGCCTCGTCCACCGCCGATCGCAGGCGCTCAATTTGTGAGCGCTGCTCGCGCTCGGTGCGGAAACCGAGCGCCCCCTGCTTGAGCGCGCCGGTGCCCAAGTTGCTCGTCATAATAATAACGGTGTTCTTGAAGTCGACCGTCCGCCCTTGGCCGTCGGTCAACCGGCCGTCCTCAAGGATTTGGAGGAGCGCGTTGAAGACGTCGGGGTGCGCCTTTTCGATCTCGTCGAAAAGGATGACGCTATACGGCTTGCGACGCACGAGCTCGGTCAGTTGACCGCCCTCGTCGTAGCCGACATAGCCAGGCGGCGCCCCCATCAGCCGGCTGGTCGTGTGCCGCTCCTGAAACTCGGACATGTCGAGCCGGATCAGGGCGTCCTCGTCGTCGAAGAGGAATTCGGCGAGGGCGCGTGCCAACTCGGTCTTCCCGACGCCCGTCGGGCCGAGGAAGATGAACGATCCGATAGGGCGCTTCGGGTCCTTGAGGCCGGCGCGCGCCCGACGGATGGCGTCTGCCAGCGCCTCGATCGCTTCTCGCTGGCCGATGACCCGCTCCTGCAGGCGGGCCTCCATCTCGAGCAGCTTGCTCATCTCGGTTTCGAGCATGCGGTTCACCGGAATCCCGGTCCACTTGGCGACGAGCGCGGCGATCTCCTCGGTGTCGACGACGTCGTCGATTTGCTGCTCGAGCTGGCGCTGACGCTGCGCTTCGATCAGCCGATCCTCGGCCTGGCGGCGCTCAGCGACGATTGCGGCGACCTGCTCGGGGTCGTTTGCGGCGACGGCCGCATCCTCCGCGGCGCGCAGCCGATCGATCGTCCGTTCGAGCTCCCGGATGGCGGGCGGCACGGTCTCAAGCTCGAGGCGCAGCTTGCTGCCCGCCTCATCCAGCAAGTCGATCGCCTTGTCGGGAAGGAAGCGATCGGTGATGTAGCGGTCGGACAGCTTTGCGGCCGCTTCCAACGCCGCGTCGGTGTAGCGGACGCGGTGATGCTCCTCGTACTTGGGGCGCAGCCCGCGCAGGATGGCGATAGTCTCCTCGACGCTTGGCTCGCCAACGAGCACCGGCTGGAAGCGCCGCTCCAACGCGGAGTCGCGCTCGATGTGCTTGCGGTATTCATCGAGCGTGGTTGCGCCGACGGTCTGGAGTTCGCCGCGCGCGAGGGCCGGCTTGAGCATGTTGGAGGCATCGATCGCGCCCTCTGCGCCGCCAGCGCCGACGACGGTGTGGAGCTCGTCGATGAAGAGGATGATTTCGCGGCCGGCGGCTTTCACCTCCTCCATCACGGCCTTGAGCCGCTCTTCGAACTCGCCACGAAACTTGCTGCCGGCCACGAGGGCAGCGAGGTCGAGCGCGATGACGCGCCGATCTTTCAGCGCACGCGGCACGTCGCCGGCGGCGATCTGCTGAGCGAGGCCCTCGACGATGGCGGTCTTGCCAACGCCGGGATCGCCGATCAGCACGGGGTTGTTCTTCGTCCGCCGGCTGAGCACCTGCATCACGCGGCGAATTTCCTCCTCCCGGCCGACCACCGGGTCGAGCTTGCCTGCCTTGGCGAGCGCCGTCAGGTCGATGCTGTACTTCTCGAGAGCGCGGTAGCGGCTCTCGGCGCGCTGGTCCGTCACGCGGCGGCCGCCGCGGATGTCGCGCAAGGCGCGGTAGATCTTCTCTTGATCGATGCCCAGTTCGCGCAACAGCCGGGCCGCTTCCCCCCGCCGCTCGTTAGCGATCGCGATCAGGATGTGCTCGACGCCGATGTACTCGTCGCGCAACCGTTCCGCTTCCTGCTGGGCGGCGTCGAACAGCTGCGAGATCCGCGGCGTCGCGTAGATCTGGGTGGTGTCGCCGGCCGTCGGGGCATTCGCCAACACGAGTTGGATCCGTCCGGCGAGATCGGCGGGGTCGTGGCCCAGTTTCCGCATGATCTCCCCGGCGACCCCCTCGCGTTGTTCAAGCATCGCCAGCAAGACATGCTCGACGTCCCACTGATTGTGGCGGTACCGCCGAACGATCTCTTGCGACGAGGCAAGCACCTCTTGGGCTTGCTCGGTAAATCGGTCTTGTCGAATCATTGGGTTCCTCCGGGGTGGCCGCCGATCGCCTGGACAAGGAGGCGCGTCCGAGGGTGGAAGCGAGCGCTCACCGAGGTCAGGGGAACCGGTGGCCGGGTTAACTCACGCGGGCTTCGCTTTGCTGCGCCGCCCGCAGTCGTTCGATCTCTTGACGCGCCTCGCGGAGCTCGCGCTCGAGGGTTGCGATCTTCTCGCTCAACTGGAGAATGACCTCCACGCCGGCGAGGTTGACGCCGAGATCGTCGACGAGGCGCTTGATCTGTTGGAGCTTTTCGATATCCCGTCCCGAGTAGAGCCGGATGTTGCCCCGCGAGCGCGAGGGCTCCACCAGACCAAGCCGTTCATAGTAGCGAAGGGTTTGGGCGTGCACGCCCAACAGGCGCGCCGCGACACTGATCACATAGCAGGGTTCATCGTCATAGTTCGCTCGCATCGCATCACCGTACCTGAGATGCCCGAAGCTGCTCGAAGAGCGAGCGCTGGGCCGGTGTCAAGTTGGTTGGCAACTGAACGTTCACTTTGGCGTACAGATCGCCGCGCTGGCCGCCGCCGCCGAGCTTCGGCATGCCTTGGCCGGCGAGCCGGATCACTCGGCCGTTTTGCGTCTCCGGCGGGATCTTCAGGGCGAGCCGAGTCCCCTTCGGCGTTGGGACGAGCGCCTCGCCGCCGAGCACCGCATCCACCAGCGGAACCGTAATATCGACGTACAAGTCATCGCCTTTCCGCTCGAAGAGGGGATGTGGGCGGACGGAGATCACGAGGAACAGGTCGCCCTTCGGGCCGCCCCCGAGACCAGCGCCGCCTTCGCCAGCGATGCGCACTCGCGAACCGGTGGTAACGCCGGGCGGAATCTTCACTTCGATCCGCTTTGGTTTGGTGACCAATCCCGTCGCGAAGCACTCGGGACAGGGCTTGCCGCCGGAGCGGCCGCTGCCTTTGCAGACCGGACAGGTCTGTTCGCTCGTCAACTCGAGCATGCGCGTCGTGCCGTTGAAGGCTTCTTCGAGCGAAATCTCGACGGGATGCTCAATATCCTGGCCGCGCGTTGCAGTCCGCCGGCCGGCTGTTCCGCCCCGGCGCGGCTCGCTCCGGAAAAACTGCTCGAAGATGTCGCCGAACCCTGCGCCGCCGCCCCCGCTCGAGGAAACGAAGTCATCGAAGTCGAAAGTGACTGTGCGGCCGCCGCGCGTGCGCGAGGCGCGCTGGCCGGCTTGGCGGGCCGCTTCGAACTGGTCGGCATGCTTCCAGTTCTGGCCGTACTGGTCATACTTCTTGCGGCTCTCCGGATTGGAGAGCACCTCATAGGCCTCGTTGATTTCCTTGAAGCGCTCTTCGGCGCTCTTATCGCCCGGGTTGACATCCGGGTGATATTTGCGAGCCAGCTTGCGGAAGGCGGACTTGATCTCTTTCTCGGTCGCCGTCCGCGGGACACCGAGGATCGCGTAGTAGTCTTGGCTGGCCACGGTCTGCTCCGGCTCCGCTAAGGTGTGACTGGAATGCTCCGGTCGGGCTGTTTGCTCTACTCTACACCTTGACAATAGCATTGTCAAGGTATGCTATTAGAGTTTTGTGAGATCCCTTGACAGCCACATGATGCAGGAGTATATCAGATGGTGCAACGGCAACGCGGCTCGCCGTCGAGCCGATTTCGCCCGGCCGGAGCGCCGGGCAGCAACAGGGAGGACCGCACGCATGGTGACCCGATGGGACCCGTGGCGAGAATTGGCGCAGATGCGCTCGCAGATGGACCGCATGCTGGAAGACGCGTTTTCGAGCAGCGGCGCCCGCTATGACATCACCACTCCTGCGACGGATGTGTTTGTCGGTGACGATGAGTTGCGGGTGACGATGGCGCTTCCCGCCGTCAATCCAGCTGATGTCGAAATTACCACCACACCCGAAGCCTTGATCATTCGTGGCGAGTCCAAGGCTTCGTATGAGGAGAAGAACGGTCGTTGGGCACGCCGTGAGATTGCCTATGGCCGCTTTGGTCGGGCCATTGCCCTTCCGTTTGGCGTCGATGCCGATCACGCAACCGCGCACTTCGAGAATGGCTTGCTGACCGTCCGCCTGCCCAAGGCTGAGGCCGAGCGCCCCCGCCGCATCCACGTGACTACCAGCTCGAGCGCGATTGACACGACCGCCAGCAAGCCGAGTGAGGCGGCCGAACAGCCGGCGGCGAGCGCCAGCGGCGCCCGCTAACCCAACAGAACCCGCCGGCTCGCCACCTTCGTGGGCGTCGGCGTCGACCCGGTTCCCGCCCCGAGCAGTACGCTCGGGGCGCTCGTGTTCCTGAGGGGAAACTTCCCTAGCGATACATTGGACGGCGTGGTAGTCTGTCGCTTGGCCATACTACCCCCAGGCCGATCTGGCCGGAAGGGACGCTATGCGGCGACGACGCTTTCTTCAGGGAACGCTCGCCGGCCTTGGAACGATCGCCGCGATCGGCGTTACCCGACGCGCCGAGGCCTCGTTTCACGTTGCCGTCGGTGACGTTGGGACCGACGATTTTGCCCCCGACGGCGATTCGTTTCTTCGTCTGCCGACTCTGCACACCATCGGCCGCCGCAACCCGGACGGTGGGTTGGACTGGGAGGCAGGCGGGCTGGGCGACCAACCCGGACAGCTGAACTATCCCAAGGGGATGATGGACGACCCGCTTGGCGAGCGGTTGTACGTCACCGACACCGGCAACCATCACGTCGATGTCTATTCGACCGGGGGGCGCTTTCTTTTTCAGTTTGGCGCCCGGGGCAGTGGAGCGGGGCAATTCCTCTTTCCGAACGATGTCGTCGTCGATCGCGCCGGGATCGTCTACGTTGCCGACACCGGGAACCACCGCGTGCAAGTGTTCGACGCCAACGGGGGCTACCTGCGCCAATTCGGCGGGTTCGGGCAGGGCGGCGACCGGCTGAACGGCCCGAGTGCGCTCGCGCTTCACCCCGATGGCACGTTGCACGTCGCCGACAAAGGCAACAACCGCATCCAGGTCTTCTCGCTGCACGGCGTCTACCATGGCCGCTATGGCGGTTCTGGCGATGCGCTCGGCCAGTTCCGCCAGCTCCAAGCCGTTGCTGCCGACAGTCACGGGCGGGTTTACGCCGCCGACCGAGCGAGCTGGCTGGTGACGATGTTTGGGCCGCAAGGCCAGCCCTTTCTTCGGTTTCAGCCCCGCTTTGCGGATGGCACCGCCGCCGTGCCGATGGGGCTTGCCATCACGGACGACGACACGCTCTTCGTCGCCGCTGTCCGCGGGCCGGCGGGTTACCGCGCGGTTCGAGAATTTGAAACCGCCCTATACATTCCGACCGCCGCGCAGGCCGGTCGCTCGTCGAAGGAGTAGAGGTGGAAGGCACACTCGGCGAAATCCGGCTCTTTGCTGGCAACTATGCGCCCCTAAACTGGATGTTCTGCCAAGGACAACTTCTCCCGATTGCGCAGAACGCCGCGTTGTTCTCCATCCTCGGCACCTTCTACGGCGGCGACGGGCAGGTGACCTTCGGCTTGCCAAACTTGCCGGGACCGGCAACCCAGCCGCCGATGGCCTACATCATCTGTGTTGCCGGCATGTATCCCAGCCGGCCCTGACGAGCGCGTACTGGATGGACAGGTTGGCGACATCCGCCTCCGAGCCGGCAACGTCGCCCAGCAGCGGGGTGCGTTGCCGAACACCCCGATCGCTCCTTGCCGCTCTCTGGCCAATCCCCTACGACCGATTTAGCGACGCTTCACGGCCCGCACGAGAAATGCCGTGCCGAGCCGGCCGATCGGCGCCCGACCGAACCGCTCCAATCGCCGGCTGAGCGCGACCGAGAGCCACGGCAGCCATTCGTCGAGGGGCGACGGCACCAGCTGCATGTTGAGGGAAACGACATCCTCGACCAGGCAGCCGAGCGCCTGCAACCTCGCCTGCACCTCTCGGACGGTGTAGTGGTGATGGTAGGCCGTGACGCTTGCGGGAACCGGCCGGCCGCGTAGCCGGGAGACGAGTGGCCGGAGCCGATCGACAACCGGATAGAAAACCGCGTTCTTCCAGATGCGGTAGGGGCTAAAGCGGTTCGGAAACGAGGCAAGGAGCACCCCGTCCGGCCGCAACACGCGCGTCAGCTCGGCGAGCGCTGCTTGATCGTCGTCGACGTACTCGACCGCCCCCATCGCAATGACGATGCCAAACGCGTTGCCTTTGAACGGCAAGTGGTCGAGGGTGCCGACCACCGCGGGGGCGCGACGGGCGGCCTCGGTGGCCATTCTGGCGCTGAGATCGACGCCGACCGCTGCGATGCCCCGCTCGCCGAGCGCCGCAAGGAGCAGCCCGGGACCGCAGCCGGCGTCCAGCGCCGGCCCCTCGACCGCGCCAAGCAACTCGAACAGACGCTGCCAGCGGACGGCGAGCGCGTGCCCGGCCGGACCACGGTCGGCGTAGCGTGCGGCATAGGTGGCGGCCACTTCGTCGAAATAGCGGCTGACGGCGCGGGCACGCTGGGTCATGCCCGCTCGAAGGGGACGACCTTTAGCGCCGCAAACAGCGACGACGCGCCCGACGCCGGCAGCCGGCCACGCAATCGAAACGCCGCGGCTTCGGCCGCGAAGCCGGCGGCAAGCGCCAGACCGATGAGCCGCTGCCATCCTTGCAGGGGACGGATCGCCAGCCCTTGGCTTGACCAGCCGCCACCTGCGCCCTGCCGGCGGCGCGTCGCCAATCCGGAGAGGACGGCAATCGTCCCAGTCACGACGGGGGTCAGTCCAGCCGCTTGGAGGTCGGCGGGAACGCGCCGGTAGTCGAACGATTCATAGCCTTCCACCGCGCTGGCCGGTGCGCCTGTCGCCCGATTGGCGCGGATGAGCACAGCCCCTCCGGGGCGAAGCAGTCGCCGAAACTCGGCGAACGCGCGTCGCCGCTGCTCGTCGGAGAGATGCTGGACGACATCGGCACAGACGATCAGATCGAATCGCTCGTCGCGGAACGGCAGCGCATCCGCGCTCGCCAGCGCCAACCGGCCGTTTGTGTGCCGGGCGAGGCGCACCGCGGCCGGCGCGAGGTCGATCCCCACGACGGGCCGCCGCCCGGCGAAGCGCTGTAGCCATTCGATTGTCGCGCCGGTGCCGCAGCCGACGTCGAGGATCCGCAGACCGCCGGTCGGCCGGCCGAGCAGTGCCGGGATGACCGCCGCCGCTACTCGCCGCGTGCCGGTGAACCACGGGTGACTGCGCTCCAGCCGGGCAAGCTGGCGATAATAGGCCGGCGTGAAGATGAGCGGTGCATTAGTGGCCATGCGGCACTCCCATGTCGACGAGCTCAGCCAAGGCCTGAAGTGTCTGGGCGGCGGTGACGTCCCAGCGGAAGCGGGCGGCGTTGCGGCGGCCGGCCTCGGCGATTGCGGCACGGTGTGTGGGATTCTCGAGCGCGGCGCGCAGCGGCCCCGCGAGCTCCGACGCGTGGACACCCGGAGCGAGCACCGCCGTGCCAGGCGGCGCGACTTCGCGCATCGCCGAAGCATCGACCGTGAGGACCGGTGCGCCGCACGCCATTGCCTCGACGATCGGCAAGCCGAACCCTTCGCGGAGACTCGGATAGACCACCAGCGTGGCGCCGGAATAGAGCGCTACGAGGTCGTCGTCCGACGGGAAGCGCAGATAGCGGAAGCGGTCGCCAAGCCGCAGCCGGTGAGCCATCCCGTCGAGGTCGAGGCCGAGGGTGTTCTCGCCTGCGAGCACCAGCCGATGGGCGCCGTCGTCAGCGGCGGCGAACGCTTCGATCAGACCGGGAATGTTGCGTCGCTTGGTCATCTTGCCTACGAATAGCACGTAGGGGCGGTCGTCGAGCTCCAGTCGACGGAGTGCCGGCCTCGGATCGACCGGACGGAACATCGGATCGACGCCAAGCGGCACGACGCGGATCCGCTGCGGCGCAACCCGATAGTGGCGCGTGACGTCATCGGCGGTGGCTTGCGAATCGGCGAGGACGAGATCGGCGCGGCGGGCGCTCCAGCGATAGATCGCGCCGAATCGATAGCGGTACCAGAATGGAAACTCGCCCGGCAGGGCCGCCTGAATCGCGTCGTGCACGGTGAGCGCCGTCCGGCCGCGGTAGCCAAGCGGGATGGTGTAGGACGGGCAGAAGAGGAGATCGACCGGCGGCAGGCGAGCCGGCACGATGAGATGCTCCCACAGGCCGGCCGGCCCAGCGAAGGGGAGGACAGCGTTCTCGATGCCCTCCGGCAGGGCAACCGGCTGCGGCGTGGCGACGATGACACGCGCGAACGGCGAAGAGCCGGCGCTCCATTCGCGCAGCAGGTTGGCGAGGTAGCGCCCGACACCCGTTCGCCGCCCGAGCAGGCGACCGCCGAGAACGCCGAGGACCGGACCGCTCACGCGGCGCGCCTCCTGCGGCGAGCGCTTACACTTCCGGCCATGCGCGTCGAGAGGAAGCGGTGAGCCACGGGCGTGAGGGTAGCAGACCGCGCCGGCTGAATGTCGGTGCGGGATCGCGCGCCGAGCCGGGGTTCATCAATCTGGATCTCCGCTCGCGGCCGGGGATCGATGTCGTGGCCGACGTCCGCCGGCTGCCCTTCCGCCGCCGCTCGATCGAAGAGGTGCAGGCGATCGCGCTCCTCGAACACTTCGAGGATCCCTACCAAGTGCTCGACGAGCTGCATCGGATCCTCACGCCAACGGCGACGGTCCGCTTCGACGTGCCGGCGCTTGGCACCTATGGCGCCCATCTCGATCTGGACCATAAGTTTCTCGCTGACCTTCGGCTGTGGGTGGATATTCTCGGCGGGTATTACCACTCGGTTCGGGTACGCCCGCTGGGCGTGAGGTACCGCTACAGCAAGCTGCTCGTCGCCCTCCTCCACGTGCTGGTGCGGGGATTTCGCATGTACGACCTCGCCCAGGCGTGGTCGTTGGTCTGCCGGCGGCCGCGCCGCCGCCCGGAGCGGCGCTACATTCCGTGGTGGCTGGAGGACCGCTATCGCGCCGCCTCGGGCGAACGGGCCTAACGTCGCGTCGCCCGGGCGCGACGTCCGAGGGTGCGCACGTCAGCACGCGGCGATGATGCCGAGGAGGCTGCCGTCGGCAACGCGAGCCCGGCTCACTTCACCTTGTAGACGCTGTCGAGGTTGTAGAACTGCGGTGTTGGAATGTCGAGTCCTCGCACCTTGGCGGACGAGACAAAGAACTGCGGTCCATTGACGAGAAAGACAACCGGCGCGTCTTCGCGGAAAATGCGGTTTGCCTCGCGCAAGATCTGGGCGCGCTGCTGAGGGTTCGGTTCGGTCAGTGCGGAGTCGAAGGTGCGGTCCCACTCGGCATTGCAGGTCCAGGCCTTCTCTTGGCTGCCGCCGCGGTCGCAGCCGGCAACCGCCCGCCAGTTGGTGTAGAACCCATCGCTTTCGACCGAGAAGGTTGCCAAAAAGTCGGGCTGTGGCAGGTTGTTGCGGCCGAAGGCGTGGTCGGTCCAGATGCCGACCTCGGTCTGGTTGACCGGCGTCTCGATGCCGACGTTCTGCAGGTATTGCTGAACGGCAAGCACAACATCCGCCGGGGCGCGCGACGGCGTGAAGACGATGCCGACCTGGAGGCGGAACCCGTTCGGATACCCCGCTTCGGCGAGCAACTGCTTCGCCTTCGCGACGTCGTACGGCCACGGCGGCGCACCGGGGTCGAAATACAGGCTGCCGGGCACGGCTTGTTGCCCTGCTGGCTTCGCGTAGGCGCGGTAAAACTGGCGAGCAATTGATTCGCGGTCGACGGCGTAGTTGATCGCGTGGCGGACGCGCTTGTCGCGCAGCGGCGTAGCGCGTGTCGTGTAGGCGCCATACATCATCACAAGATAGGTGCTGGTGGCGAGCGGAGCGACAACCTCGAAGCCGCCGGATTTCAGTTGCTCCACTTGCTCGATGGCGAAGTTCGCCTGCGGCACCAGATCCAGCTCGCCCGTCCGGAGGCCGGCCATCAACTGCGATGGTTCGGGGATGGACCGGATCACCAGCTCGTCCGCGATCGGCTGACGAAAGGCGTGCGGTGTTGCCTTCTTGCGGTAGCGCATCACATCGGCCGTCCGGTACTCGACCAGCTCGTAGGGACCGGAGCCGAATGGCTTCGCCGTGAAGGCGTCCCAACCGATTTGCTCGATGACCCGCTTCTGGAAGATCCAGAGCACTGCGCCGTTGTTGGGCACGCTGACATCGACGCGGCTGGTTGGCAGCCGAACCCGATACTCATCGATCACCTCAGCGCTGGTGACGGCGGGAATACGCGAGCGGAGCGACGTGTTGCGCTCAATCAGAGTGTCGATGGTGAATTTGACATCCTCGGCGGTGACGGGGCTGCCGTCTGGCCAGGTGACGCCACGCCGGATGGTGAACGTCCAGGCCCGGCCATCGGGCGCGAGCTCCCATCGTTCGGCGATGGACGGCTCGACTTGGTAGTCCTTGCCGAGCCGGGTGAGGCTGTCATACATCGCCCAATATTGGTACCAAGCAATCGCGGTGTCGCGGGGAACAATGTCGGCGGCGAGGCCCTGCGTGCCGATGCGCAGCTGTTGCTGCTCGGCGCGTTGCTCGGCTGGCGTGGCAGACGAGCCTGTCATCGCGGCGGGTGGTTGCGGAGCGCAGGCCGCGACCACAACGACGAGCATGAGACTTCCGAATGTCCGCATGGCGCTCTCCTTGGATTGTTGCCGCATGGATAATGCAGCCCTTGACGACCGCCCTATCGTAGCGCTCATGCCCAAACCGCGCTGAATTTGGCCATCGGGGTGCGACGTGCAGCGAATCCATCAAGCGAGCGCAGCTCGGAAGCGCACTTCTCGGATCAACGGTAGAGGCCGGTGGCCTCGTGCTCAGGGGTCGCCGGTGCTTCGCGGCGTCCCGGGCTCGCCTGATTCGTTAGTCTGGCGGGCCGTCCAGCCGCATCGAGCTGCTCTCGACGATGCCCGCGAGGCGGCGCTGAAAGGTCTGACGCCACGACTCGGAAAGCGCCGGCAGCGCGAGCATTCGCTCCAATCCTGCGCGATCCTGCTTCGTGCGATGCATCAGCCGGTTCGCCTCAGCGATCGTCGCCCACGGGAAGGGACGCTCGACCAGCACGATCAGGTCACCGGACTGGACGACGCCCTCTTCCAGGCAGCGGAAGTAGAAGCCAGTTCGCCCTGATTCCTGTACCCAGCGTGCGAAGCGGGGCTCGCCGTTCCAAGTTGCGAGTTTGAAGCACGGCTGGCGCGGCTGGCTGACCTCGACAAGTGCTTGGCCAACACGGAAGCGATCGCCGATGCAGACGTCTTCCTCGAGGAGGCCCTCGGTCGTGAAGTTCTCGCCGAACGATGGTATCGCGAGGGATCGGCCGAGTCGCGCCGTCCAGATGGGGTAGTGCTCCACTGGATACACGCAGGCCGCCTTCGCCGGTCCGCCGTGCACCGAGCGGTCGGCTTGAGCGTCGCCGTCGATCCCGCCTGACGTTAGCCGCCGGCCGCCGCTCACCGGCTGCTTGCCGAAGGCGGTCGTTACCCACTTCTGACGATAGCGAAGCGGTGCTGGTTGGCCAACATTCAGCGAGATGAGGCGCGCGGTCATGGTCATCCTCCGCGCGAAGGGTAGCCGATCGGCGCCACCAACCTGCGGGACGGGTTCGCTCCCCGTCCCGCGCAAGCCGCGGCGCTCATCGCGGCTGGAGCACGACGGATCGTCCGGGGTGGATCAGCGTCCCGGAGTTCTGCGGTGATCGGTCGGTCGCTCCCGGGGATCTGAGGCACGGCCAGAGCAACCGCGTGATCGTCATGCCGCGCGAGCGTCTCCCGCAGGCGGTCGAGCATGCCCGGCGCTCCAGCGAGCAGCGTGAACGTTGGTGCGCCAGAGTCGCCGCTGGTCGGACCTTTTTCGAAATCCTTGGGCGCGACATTCCCAGCGCCCGACTCGCGGTACCCGAGGAGGAGCCTCGGCGATCAGCCGAGCGCACCGACCTGGCGCGCCCACGCGATCACGTCGCGCGCGGTCTGTCGCTCGAAACCGTCGAACGCATGGTTGCAGCCCGTATACCAGCGGGTGGCGACCGCCGGCGAAGAGACGGCGCGTGCCTTCAAAAGGTCCATCCGGGCCGGCGTGTTGAAGGTGTCGTCGCTGCCGGCGAGCAGCAAGATCGGCACGCTCACCTTGCCGATTTCCTCCGAGTGCACCGGTCCCTCCGGTCCCCACCACGCGAGCCAAGACTCGGCGCGCTGGAAGTGGCGCGCCGGGTGACGATACTGGTCTGGTTCGGGAACGCGGTAATCGGCGTCGACGAGGGCTGTCTGGCCCCGGCCTTCGGCGACGGCACGGCGGGCCTCCCCGACGACTTCGGTGTAACGCTCGTTTCCCAACCCGCGGCGTGCCCACGGCGGGCAATCTTCAGTCGGCGCGAAATGGACGTTCGCCACCACGTTCGGATGAGGCGCCCGCACCTGCTGGAGGGTGACTCCAATACTGCCGAGGCTATGACCAGCGGTGATGATCCGGCGGAAGCCGCGCCCGGCGAGGAAGCGGACCCAGGCGTCGATGTCGTCGACGTCGTTGGCGGGCGTGCTGACCGCGAGGCCCCCGCGGCCGGCGCGGCGCAGGTCCAGCGCGAGCGTCGCGACCCCCTCGGCGGCGTAAACCGGCGCCTGCGTTCCGGCGAAGGCGCGGAGCGCGACCGTCCCCATGCCGTAGACGTAGGCGACGACGTCGGTCGCGCCCGGTGGACCCCAGAGGTAGCCGGTGAGAAGTGCGCCGTCGGTAGCCCAGACTTCGACGACCTCGACCGGCGGCAGCGGCGTGGCCGGCTCGGTGCGCGCTGCGATCCAGTCGGCCGCGCTGGCAATCGCCTCCTCGTCGCCGGTTCCGCTCGGAACAGTGTGAACTGGGACGAGCACTCGCTCGAGCTGGCGGTCGAGATCGGTGTCGGCGAGCAGCCCCTACCACGCGAGGATCGCGCCAGCGTATTGCACGAGGGGAAACGGCTCGCCGTCTGGCCCCGTCAATGGCTCATCGACGAGATAGAGCGTACTTGCTTGGAAGAGCGCTGCCCGCCCGGACTCCTGGCGGAGCTGATCGTAGCGGTTCGTGCCGAGTGCGCCGGCGAGCCAGTCGCGGGGATGGGCGAGAGGCCGGATCAAGACGAGGCCGCGGACGCGCGGATCGATCTTCTTTGCGAGGAACCTCGCGGCGCTGAGAGCGCCAATCTGCTCGCCGACGAGGTAGAGATCACGATACCCAGCGTTGAACAGCCAATCGAGCGCGAGGCTCGTGTCCGCGACGTCGTCGTCTGGGACGCTGAGGAGCGCACCTTCGAGGCCACGACGCCTTAGTCCGAAGGAGAGCGCCGGCACGCCGCGCTCCGCGAGCGCGGTTCCGAGCGCCCGCTGAACGGGCGAATCGTGATACCCGGCCCAGCGGTGGAAGAGCAGCGCGGCGGCGGGAGAGTCGCCGAGGCGCTGACCAGCCGGGAGGAACAGAAGGGCGTTGGCGACCGGAAGCGCCCGGTTGCCCGGGACGGCCTCGCGCTCGTTCCAAATGGTGAAGGGACCAATCTCGACGGCCATCGGTCACCTCCACAGGTGCTGGCGCAGTGTAGCAGCCGGACAAGGTCCCCGAGCGGCTCGTATACTGCCTCCTGTGACAACGCAATCCCCGGCGCACCCTCTGCCGGGGGCGCCGTTTCTCGTCCGCGTCCTCTCGAAACGCGGCATCTTCTACGGCTGGGCGATCGTTTTCGCCAGCTTCATCGTCACCTTTTGCGAAATGCCCACCTTCAACCCAGTGCTCACGCTCTTTCTCTTGCCGATGACGCAGGAGTTTGGCTGGACTCGCACCGAATTTTCTGGGGTCGTCGTGGTCTCGACCTTTGCCGCGGCGATCGTTGCGCCCTTCGGCGGCGCACTCGTCGACCGGGTGGGGCCGCGCGTCTCGCTCGTCGTCGGATCGGCGTTGCTCGGCGGCGCGATCTTTGCGCTTGCCATCACGCCGAACCTCATCTGGTTCTATGTCTTCTATGCCGTTGCCCGGATTGCGGCGAACGGTGGGACGGGGATCGCGACGACGGTCGTCGTCTCCAATTGGTTCACCCGGAAGCGTGCGCTGGCCTTCGGGATCATCGCCAGCGCATGGCGGTTGGGAAGCTGGGTGCTCCCCCTCGGCCTCGCGGCGCTCATCACGGGTCAGGGCTGGCGTGTTGGCTGGGGATTTCTCGGGGTGATGATCTTGCTGCTGGCGGTGCCGGCGCCCGCGCTACTCACCATCCGCCGGCCGCAGGATGTCGGGCTGACACCGCTGGAAGATGGTCCATCCACCGTTTCGGTCTCCGCCTCGCCCGAGCGGCCGTGGACGCTGGGCGAGGCAGTGCGGACAACGTCGCTGTGGTTTGTGGCGCTCGGCGGCTTTTGCGCGTGGTTCACTGCGGCGTCCTTCAACCTTCATCTTGCCCCCTACCTGCTGGACAAAGGCTTTACCCCTGACATTGCGGTGGGGACGCTCGCCGGCATGGGTTTCGTCAGCATGGTCGCCACCATCGGAATGGGACTGATCGCCGACCGGATTGGTGTGCGACCGACCTACATGCTTGCCTTTGCGTGCGCGGCGATTGGCGCGGCGCTCATCCTCTGGCTCGCCGCGCCGTGGATGCTGCTCGGCTTCGCGTTGTTTTACGGAGTGGCCTTCGGCGGCTATGTGACGCTGCAGCAAAGCGTCTGGGCAGACTATTTTGGGCGCGGGTCGCTTGGCGCGATCCGAGGGGTCACAATGCCGGTGCAACTGATGGGCAACGCGCTCGGCCCCTTTGCGGCCGCCTTGGCGTTCGACCTGACAGGCAGCTATGCCCTTCCATTCACGGCTTTCGTTGTCGTGAGTCTGCTCGGCATCGTCGCGCTGGCACTCGCCCGCAAGCCTCGTCGCCGGGCCTGATCGCCTGACCGGCGTCTTCAGGCACAATGCGCCCGACATTTGGCACAAAGGGGACGATCATGCGCGACTCCATTGTTGGCCTTGGGTGGTTCGTTCGGCGGACCAATGACGTCGAAGGGTTGACACGCTTCTTTCGGGACGTCGTTGGGCTGCCGGTCCTCCGTGAGCACGGGGGAATCGCCCAGTTGTGGGCAGGGGAGGCGACGGTTTTCGAAATCGCCCCTGGCGGCCGGCCGAACCCCGAGTACACCGACCGCGCTCAGTCGCCCAGCGTGCCGATCTTTCGCGTCCACGGCATTCGCGGAACAATCCAGCGGCTGCGCGACGCCGGAGTCCGGTTCATCAATGAGTTCGAGCGTGACCACAATCACCTCGCCTATTTCCTCGACCCCCTCGGCAACGTCACGGGGCTGCAGGAGCGCTACCGCACTTCGGACCGCGCTGAAGACCGTGAGGCGTGGCGGCGTTGCGATGCCCGTGAGACGCGGATCGAAGGCGTCGGGCCGCTCCCGCCCGACATCCAGCACATTGGCTGGGTGGTTTTTCGCTCACTCGATGTGCCAGCGCAGATTGCCTTTTATCGCGATGTCGTCGGGTTGGACATCGCAGTCAGCTATAGCGACACGAACGCGTTGCTCTCGCTCGGCGACGGTGTGTTGCTTGAGCTTTCCCCGGGCTCGTCGCCCCAACCGCGCCCGTCGGACCGCAGTGAGGTGACGAACACGCCCGTGCTGCGCGTCCGCAACCTCGACGAGATGGTCGCCGATCTCAAGGCGAAGGGCGTTCACTTCGTCAACGATATCTTCGCAATTCCCTTCGGCCGCATTGCCTATTTCGTCGACCCGGAGAACCACCTCATGGGCCTCCAAGAGCGGAGCCCGGAAAGTGATCGAGTCGAGGATGTCGAGGCGCGTCGGCGATGGGGCGCTTGACCCTGCCGCGCTTGGCCAGCCCTGCTGGCTGGGCAGCGATCGTCCTCGCCGGCGGGCAGAGTCGCCGGATGGGGCGTGACAAGGCGCTCCTCGAGCTGAACGGCGAGCCGCTACTGCGGCGGGTCGTGCGCCGGCTGGCAGAAGTGACAAACGAGATCGTCGTCGTCGGGTCGATGGAGTATGCACCACTGGTCGAAGGGCTGAACGCAACGGTGGTGCCGGATCGCTGGCCAGGGCGTGGGCCTCTCGGTGGTCTCGGAACCGGGCTTGCGGCCGTGGCTTCGCCGGTGGCCCTTGTGGTTGGCTGCGACATGCCGGCGCTCGCGCCGGCGCTGCTTCTGCTGCTTGCCGACGCCTGCGCCGACCACGACGCAGCCTTCCCCCGCCTCGGCGATCGGCTCGAACCGCTGCCTGCCGCCTGCCGGACGAGCATCCTCCCGGCAATCGAGCGGCTGCTTGCTGGGACGGATGACCCGCCGCTGCAAGGGATCGCCAGCGCCGTCCGGACACGATACGTCGAGGAGTCGGCGATCCGCCTCGCCGATCCGGCGCTGCAGTCGTTCCTGAACCTGAATACACCGGATGACTTCGCTAGGGTCGCTCAACTGCTGACGTAGTAGGAATCGCCAGCGCACGCCCGGCAGAGCCGGCGGCCCGCGGCGATCCGCTCGCGGCCGTTGATCACTTCTTCGCCGCAGCCGGCGCAGTGGACCCGGGCGCGGTGAACGCCAAGCAGCACCTCCAATGGCGGCGACAGCCGGACCTCGCGCCACGTCAGCAATTCGGCGGCGGGCATGATCTGATAGGCGAGGATCTGAGCGGCGCGGCGGGACGGTGCGTCCGGCGCATAGGCGAGGGCACGCTGACGCGAGTCGCGAGCGGGTACGAGCCGCACGGCTCGGTTGGTCGCCGTCGCGACGAGGGTGGCTGCGACCTTGCCGTGGTCCTCGATCCGGAGGGTGCGCCGGCCGGGCGCGGCGCCGGTGGCGGCTATCAGTCCATCGAGGAAACAGCCGTCCGTCTCGGCAATAACCAGCAATTCTTTCTCCCGGAGCGGCAGCGGGATGTCGAGGAGCGCCGCGCCGTGAAAGCCGATCCGGGCGCCGAGCACTTGGCGCGGGCAGAGGCCATGGGGGTGGCGCTCCGCCGACTCGGCGAGTGCGCGAGCGAGCGAGGGCTCGGCGACGGCGGGAAAGGGGTGGCGACCGCTCACCGCTCGACCAACGGGGGCGGCTGGTGGGCGCGAAGCGGCGGCAACGGTCCATCAAACCGCTCAATCTCGACCAGTGTCAGTTGGCCGATTGAGCCTTGAGCGAGCCGGGAGGTGCCGGCGTCGCGCGTCACCGCGTTCGGGTTCCCGTGGACGCACATCGCAATGGGCTTGTCGGGATCGTCCGGGTCGAACCAAGCGCCAGTTGCAATTTGGGCAACACCAGGCCGCAGCGCGTCCGACACGATGGCCGCTGCCAAGAACGCGCCGCGGTCATTGAACACGCGGACAATGTCACCGGAGGCGATTCCGCGCGCCGCGGCGTCGTCGGGATGGATCCGGATCGGCTCGCGGCCTGCGACCTTCGCGGCAAGGCTCGTCTCGCCAAAGTCTAGTTGGCTATGCAGGCGGGTCGCCGGCTGGTTGGCGACAAGCTGGACGGGAAAGCGAGCGGCGAGCGGCGCCCCAAGCCATTCGCGCGGTTCCAGCCAGCTAGGGTGGCCCGGGCAGTCGTCGTAGCCGAAGGCGGCGATCGTCGTCGAGAAGATCTCGATCTTCCCGGTCGGCGTAGGGAGCGGGAAGGCGTCCGGGTCCCGGCGGAATGCCTCGATCGGCGGCTCGCGGCGAGGAAGGGGCGGCACGTGGACCTCGCCGGCGTCCCAGAACTCGTCGAACGATGGAATGGTGATGCCACGGTCGGCAAGCGAGCGCTGGAACTGGTTGTAGAGGTAGCGCAGCCACTCGTCCGCCGAACGGCCCTCGGTGAACAGTTCGCCATAGCCGAGCCGGTCTGCGAGATCGGCGAACACCGCGTAGTCGTCGCGCGCCTTGGCGAAGGGCGGGACGATCTGATGCATCGCGATGATCACGGGGTCGTCCACCCCCTGACCGATATCGTTGCGCTCGAGGGTGAGGGTCACCGGCAAGACGATGTCGGCGTGGCGGGCCGTCGCCGTCCAAAACGGCTCGTGGACGACGATGGTGTCCGGTCGAGCGAACGCGCGTCGCAGCCGGTTCAGGTCCTGATGATGATGAAAGGGGTTGCCGCCGGCCCAGTAGACGAGCCGGATATCCGGGTAGCGCAGGCGATGGCCGTCGTAGTCGAATTCCTCGCCGGGGTGCAAGAGCAGGTCGGCGATGCGGGCGACGGGGATGAAGTCGGAGACGGGATTCTTGCCTTGCGGCAGCGAGGGGAAGTGCGCACTCGCTGGCGGCTCGCCGTCGGAGGCGAAGGCGCCGAGCGGGTAGGCGAAGCCGCCGCCCTTCAGCCCGATCTGGCCGAGCATCGCGGCGAGCGTCAGTCCCATCCAGACCGGCTGTTCGCCGAATTCGGCGCGTTGGAGGGAATAGCTCACGCTGATCAACGTCCGCTTGCCAACCAGCTCGCGGGCGAGCCCCACGATCGTCTCGGCGTCGATGCCGCAGATCGCCGCGGCCCACGCCGGAGTCTTCGGCTGGCCATCGGTCTCCCCGAGGAGGTAGCGCCGGAATTCGGGATACCCGGATGTGTAACGGTCGAGAAACGCCCGGTCGGCCAAGCCCTCGGTTTCGAGGACGTAGGCGAGGCCGAGCATCAAGGCCGTGTCGGTTGCCGGACGGGGCGCGATCCAGCGTGCCTCGAGCGCGTCCTGCACGTCGTCGCGCAACGGACTGACGAGGATGAACTGCACGCCGCGTTCGCGAGCACGCCGCATCGCTTCACCCGCGAGGTGGCGCGACGGTCCGCCGCCTTCGACTTGGCGGTTCTTCGGCGCCATGCCGCCAAAGGCGATTACGACTTCGCCGTGGTCGACGATGTCTTGCCACGTGACGCTTCCGCGTGAGACGAACGAAGCTGGTCCGACAACGTGGGGCAGAATGACGCTCCCGGCACCCGAGCTATAGGTGTTGACCGAACGGGTGTAGCCGCCGCCAAGGTTGAGGAAGCGGTGGACGAGCGTTGGAGCGGCGTGGACCTTGCCGGCGCTCGCCCAGCCGTAGGAACCGCCGAAGATTGCCACCGAGCCGTGCTGAGTGCGAACGCGCTTGAGCTCGGCGGCGACAAGGTCGAGCGCCTCCGGCCACGAGATTGGAACGAAGGGATCGCGCCCGCGGCGATCGTCGGGCTGTGGTCCGTGCTCCAACCAGCCGCGCCGCGCCATCGGCTGCGGGATGCGCACGGCGGCAGTCCGGGCGGTCCGAAAACTGTGCAGGATCGGCGATGGATCGGGGTCGTCCGGGCGAGGACGAACGGCGATGCCGCTGGGAGTGGGCTGAGCGAGGAACGCGCCCCAATGAGAGTGGTGCGGACGCTCGCCGGGGAGGCGCTCGGTCATGACGGGGAGCCTTTCGAAAGCAGACGCTTCATGCGGGAAGGGTCTCCCCATTGTAGCCGTTAGTCGTCGTCTTCCAGCTCGCTCTCGTCCATCAACCGGAAGCCGATTCCAAGCTTCACTTGATACCAACCGACCGCTCCGTCCTGGATCGAGCCGCGGATTTCGCGAACTTCGAACCAGTCCAGTCCTTTGAGAGTCTGGCTGGCACGACCGATGGCGTTTTTCACGGCCGCCTCGATACTCTCGTTCGAGGAGCCCACAACTTCGATGACTTTGTAGACATGGTCGTTCACGGCGTCGCTCCTTGGGACCGGATGCGACGATGATACGCGATCGGTTGGCTGGCTTAGGCGGTGACAGCGGTCTGGGAGCTACGCCGCGCGGGCGCGTGCACTTTGGCCGGGGGGGTCAGGCTGACGAGGAGAAAACCGATCACGGCCTGGCGGTGCTCCGGGCGGGCGAGGCGCAAGAGCTGGATCGCGTACTCGATGTCGGGGTCGGTGCGCCGCTCGTCCACTGGCCAGCCCGCAAGCAACCGAAGCGTTCCGGTGCTGAGGCCGAGCACCGGCTCAAGGGCGTCGCAGGACTCGGGGGTGGGACGGGCGCCCGCGAGGATGACGCGAAGGGTGTTGTGGCTCAGACCCGCGCGGATCGAAGCTTGACGGGCTGAGAGACCAAGAGCGGCGAGGCGCTCGCGGATGGTGGCGCGCAGCTGGTCCATCGACAGCTCCCCGGCCGGCGGCGGGAAGGGACGTTCCGCGCCCCTCCAGCGGGCCGTCCGCCCTCGCATGCTATCACAGGGAGTCCGGGCTCGCAATCGGTGGACCGGAGGACGGCTCGTCCGGCGGCGTCGACCGGGCCCGCCGCCGGCCGACGATCAGCAACGCCACCACGCCTACCCCGAGCAGGACAAACCCCACGAAGAACAGCACGAAGGGGATGAAGCCCGGCTCGGCGAACAGCAGCCGCAATCCGGCAAGCACCATCAGGAAGACGGTCGTCGTCAACAGTGCCCGACTCCGGGCGATTGCGCCGACCCCAAGCAGCGCGAAGCATTCAACGAGCAGCACGATTCCGTAGCGGATCGCCTCGTCGCCGAACGTCTGGCCGAGGGTCGTCAGGCCGAGCACGAGCGCCCCGGTCACCCACGCCAACGCCGAGAGGACCGGCGCCGACGTGCCGAGGTCGCGATCGCGCGCGCTCAGCAAGGCGATAACGGCGAAATAGATCCCCGCTGGCACGGCGTACCACTGCGGGTTTTCGACGCCAAACACCGCCAGTTCCCACAGGACAGCGCACAGCCCAACAAAGCTGGCCGGGTAGAGCGCCAGTCGCCGCCAGCGCACTTCCAGCCCGATCAGCAACGCCAGCACCAGCATGGTAAGTGCGGTCAGGTGACCGGCGAGGCGACGCCGGTCCTCGCCCAAAATCTCGCTTTGGGTGGCCCCGGCGATCACGACCGCGATGAGCCCGGTTGCCAGCCCGACGAGGCGCGCCGCGAGGCTCCACCGACCGACGTGTGCCCCGAGCGCTTGGCCAGCGAGTACCCAGACAATGGCGACCGCGGCGACAAGCGGGCCGAATGTCTCGACCGGCAAGGCGAGCCAGCGGAGGGTGGCGGCGATCGCGCCGAGGAGGGCGGCGCCCATGACGCCAAGTAGCGCGGGGATGCGCCAGCGCACTACAAAGCCGGTGGCGAGCAGCACAATCGCCCAGCTGGCGAACGTGGCGTGTCCCGCCTGCGGGAAGGTAAGCCCGGAGACGATCAGCGCGTAAAAACCGGAAATGATGGCGAGTGTCCAGCGCCACCAGACGAGCCGAAGCGGCAGGACAAGCGCCGCCGCCACCACGCCGATCAAGGGAACGAGATAGCCGAGACCAGCATTGGCACTGCCGGAGAGGCCGAGCGGCAGCGAGTCCAAGAGCCAGCTCCAGGCAAGGACCAGCGTGAGCGCCGGCCCCGCGAGCAGCCAAGGCCGCCGAGTCAGCACCGCCGTTCCGGTGAGCAGCGCGGTGACATAGAGCCCCGCGAACGCGCCGATCCCCATCACCTCACCGTAGATGGGCGGGAAGAGGGCGATGACTGCCGCGCCAATGCCGATCACGAGTTGCTCACGGCCAGCGACCGTGCCGCGTCGGAGCCACCAGAAGGCGATCTGCCCGGTCGCGATCGCGATGCTGGCGAGCGACCCGACCCACTCCAGTCCTTCGGCCCAACGTACGGTCTGCGCCGAGGCGAGGTGGATCAGCACGCCGGCGATCACCGGGCTGACGGGGTCAGCATGCCGCCACGCCAACAGCACGAACGTGAGAACGAGGAAAACCGGGGGCCAGACGGCTGGGGCGGGGTCGCTCGAGGCGAGGCTTGCGGGAATCGCCGCCACGAAGGCGAGCAGCGCCCAGATCAGGGCCCAGACGAGCACCAGCGGACCAAACGTCGGTCGCAGCCAGCGCCCGAGCCCGACATGGACGGCCATCAACACCAACGCCTCGGCTGCCCACCAGCTCGCTAGCCACGCGGGAGGGGGATCGGCGACTGCCGCCGCCGACAGTACGACCGACGAGAAGGCGATCAGCGTCAGCACGGCGTAGAACACCCCGAAGCGGGCGAGCGTAAAGGTGAGGTAGAGCAGGAAGCACGCCACGGAGGCGAACAGCCAGAGCTGGCTCGTCGGCAGCCGGTCGGCATCGCGCAGCCAGTTGACAAAGGCGAGGAAGATGAGCGGCACGAGCAGTGCCCCGATGGCGGTAAAGACGACGCCGGCCGACCGGACGATGGGGAACCGGCGGGCGATCAGCCCGGTTGCGAAGAAGACGGCGGCGAGCCCCGCCATGATGATCGTCCGGCCGAGGTTGTTCCCGACGATGAGCAGGAAGAAGAGCGTTGCGATGACGACGAAGAATGCCCCGAGGTAGAGCAGCGCGTTCGCCCAGATGACGGTGAAGTTCACCGGCTGGCGTGGCGCGGCGGGGGGCGCTGGTGCGCCGGGCTGCGGCGTGGCCTCCCCGATTCCGAGCCGGGCGCGATAGGGCGCGGTCATTCGCGCGGCGAGCCCCGGACTGATCACTCGCGCCCGCACCCAGTCGTCGACGGCCGTCAGGAGATAGGCGATGTGCCCCACCTCGGTTGCGGCGGTAAGACCGGGCGTGGCGCCGCAGCCGGGGCAGAAGTTTGCCCCGTCGGGGAGTGCGCTGGCGCAATGGAAGCAGCGTGTTGTGGGAACCAGTAGTGGATCGGAGGGCGAGGGGGTTGGAGGCCGCGGGTCCATCGAAGGACCTCCTCGAATGATGCAGATACTCGCCAAGCAGATAACGGCGGGCGGCCGGCGGCGTGTTCCGGGTATCGGCTACACTCGCAGCCGCGCTCCATCATCACCGATCGGGTTGCGCCACTATGGTAGAGAATGTTGCCCGTTCGCGGGATCACCTTCCGCACCGGGCCGATGCAGGTTTGTCGCTCCCGCGCCGACCGTTCCGGCTTGGCGTGGTGGGTGGGGGGCAGCTTGCCCGGATGATGGTCCCGCCGGCGCACCGACTCGGTGCCTCCGTCGCCGTTCTCGAACGCTCGCCTCTCAGTCCGGCGGCGCTCGCCGGGGGCGCGCGAGACGGCTGGCGACTGGGACGATCCAGAGACGCTCGTTCGGTTCGCTCGCGATCTGGATGTTTTAACGCTGGACCATGAGTTCGTTGACGCGGCGGCGCTTGCTGCGGCTGAGGCAGCTGGCCTGCGCGTCCGTCCAAGCGCGGCGACCCTCCGGCGAATTCAGGATAAGTTGGTCCAAAAGGAGACGCTTGCTGCCGCAGGGCTGGCGGTTGCGCCATTCCGTCCGGTCGCGACGGCAGCGGATCTTGTGGCGGCTGGCGCAGCGTTCGGCTGGCCGCTGGTCTTGAAGCTCCGGCGTGGCGGCTATGACGGTCGTGGCAACCGAGTCGTGCACAATCCAACTGAGGCCGCCCCGGCGATCGCCGCGTTCGCGGGCAAGCCCGGCGGCCTGTACGTCGAAGGGTGGGCCGCCTTCCGGCGTGAGCTGGCAGTCATGGTGGTCCGCGACGATGCCGGTCAGATCGTCGCCTACCCGCCGGTGCTGACGGTCCAACGCGACAACATTTGTCACGAAGTGCAGCTGCCGTGCGGCGCGGCTGATGAGGCGGTGACGATTGCCCGGCGGGCAGCGGAGGCGTTCGCTGTGGTCGGGGCGCTCGGCGTCGAACTGTTCGAGCTGATGGATGGGAGCATCCTCGTGAACGAGGTTGCGCCGCGTCCGCACAACTCGGGGCACTACACCATCGAGGCGTGCGTCACCTCGCAGTTCGAGAACCACGTCCGCGCCGTCCTTGGGTTGCCGCTCGGTGACCCGTCGCCGCGTGTTGCCGCGGCGGTGATGGTGAATGTCTTGGCCGACGCCGATGGCCCTGGCCAGCCGGCGGGGCTGGCGGAAGCGCTCGCGGTGCCGGGTGTGGCGTTACATCTCTATGGCAAGGCAGCGGCGCGCCGCGGGCGCAAGATGGGCCATGTCACTGCCACCGGAGACGATCTTGCCGAGGTCGCGGCGCGAGCGCGGGCGGCCGCCGCTGCGCTGCGCTTTGGGGAGGGGGCATGACGCCACTCGTCGGTGTGGTGATGGGCAGCGATTCCGATTTGCCGACGCTCGAGCCGGCGACCGAGGTGCTTGCCGAATTCGGCATCCCCTACGAAATTCGCGTGGTGTCGGCGCACCGCACACCGGTCGAGATGCTGGAGTATGGCCGGACGGCGCACGAGCGAGGGCTGCGGGTTCTCGTCGCGGGCGCCGGCGGCGCGGCGCATCTGCCGGGGATGCTCGCCTCGGTGACCCCTCTTCCGGTGATCGGCGTGCCGGTCCGCTCGCAGGCGCTCTCCGGCCTTGATTCGCTGCTCTCGATCGTCCAAATGCCGGCCGGCGTGCCGGTCGCGACCGTTGCGATCGGCGGCGGCCGAAACGCCGGCCTTCTCGCCGTTCGGATTCTTGCTGCCGCCGATCCTGCGCTGCAAACGCAAATGCGGGCCTATCAGGAGCGTCTCGCCGCGGAATCACGCGCCAAGAACGACAAGCCGCCCTTCCGGTCGGGGTGAACCACCACCGCCCGCTTCTTGGCCGGTCGACTAACAAGAAGCGGGCGGACGCGAGCGGGTGGCAGCGGCGGGCTCCGGCAGATTCCTCACCAGAGCGTCGCCGCGAGTGCCGCGGCGACTGAGGGCGGTTACTTGATTCGGTAGGCGGCGTCGAAGTTGATCTGCGAGTAGCCGTCGAAGTCGAGCCCGGCGATCTTTGGGCTGTGAAGGACGAAGCTCGCCGGCAGGTAAAGCGGAATGACCGCGGCGTCGTCGCGCATCAACTTGTTGGCGTCTCGCAGCAGTTGGGGCGCGGCGGGTCGGGTCGCGCTCGGCGAGCGCGGCGTCTTGCAGCCGATCCCACTCCGGATTGCACCAGTAGACGGCCGTCGGCGGAGCGCCGATCGGCTTACCGCAGCCGATCAGCACCCGGATCGCCGTATTGAAGCCGTTGGTGTCGCCGTTGCCGCTCATCACGAGGTCGGACTTTTGGGCGTTATTCCGTCCGTACACCCGGTCGCTGTAGAGGGCCCCGTCGATAATCTCGAGGTCGACCTGAACGCCAACCTCCTTCAACTGGCCCTGAATGATCTGCATCAGGTCCTGCAAGTTCTGTGCCCGGGACATCTCCATCGTGATGCCGCCAAAGCCGTTGGGATAGCCGGCCTCGGCGAGCAGCCGCCGCGCCATCGCCGGGTCATAGACCGGCTTGACGCTGGGATCCCAGGATTGGCTGCCCTTGAGTGCGAGCTGGCCGAGCGGCTCGGCGTAGCCTCGGTAGAGTGTCTTGGTGATCGCTTCCTTATCGATCGCGTAGTTCAGCGCGTGGCGGACACGCCGGTCCTTCAGTGGCGAGTTCTTCAGTTCGGCGGTGCCTTGGGCGATGGCAACGAAGATGAAGGCGTTTCGGATGATCTGGAACTTCAACCCGGCGGATTCGGCGGTCTGCACTTGGTCGGTCGTCAGGGCGACGGTGGTCGTGGCGTCGAGATCACCGGTGCGCAGCCCGTTGATCTTCTGCGAGTTCTCCGGAACCGAGAGGAAGGTGAGCTCGGTCGCCTGCGCATTGCGGTAGGGATGTGGCGTGCTGCGCTTGCGATAGACGATGCGGTCTTCGCGAACGAAGTCGACGAGGTCATACGGGCCGGACCCGAGCGGCTTCGCGACGAACCCTTCGAAGCCGCCGACCGACTCGTAATACGTCTTGGGCAAAATCGGAGTAAACACGAAGCCGGCCGGGATGCTCATATCGACGGCGCGAGTCTGCACCTCGACCGTGGTCGGGCTGGTTGCGCGAGCCTCGGTGACGGTGTTGATATAGGTGCGCGCTGGCCAGCCGCGCTGGACCATCTCGTTGATGCTGAAGGCGACGTCCTCAGCGGTCACCTTCTCGCCGTTCTGGAAGACGACGTCGGGGCGGATCGTCAGCGTCCACGTGCGGCCATCTGCGGAAAGGTCCCACTTGGTGGCGACAGCTGGCAGGACGTTGAAGTCGCGGCCGAGCGTCGTTGGAGTGTCGTAGAGCGGAGAGACAACGACGAAATTGGCGAAGCCGGCGGCCGGAGTGAGGTTCGCCGGTATGCTGCTCGCCGCGATCTTGAGCGATTGGTTCTCGGCGCGCTGCGGCTGCGGCTGGCCGGGCGCCGCCGGCGCGGCTGGCACCGCGGTGGGCGCGGCCGGCGCACAGGCCGCGATCACGATTGTCAGAACGACCAACGGTTGGAAGAGCCGCTTCATGTGTACCCCCGTCTCGACCTCGGACGACAGCAGCAGTATAGAAAACATCGAAGGATTCGGTCGCGATTTTTTGGACTGATCGTTCGAGGTCAAAGCGGGAGGTTCAGGGTGCGCGGATAGGGGCGGGGTGGCCGACCGACGTAGCGGGCCCGCGGGCGAATCATCCGGTTGTCGGCGTGTTGTTCGAGGATATGCGCCGTCCAGCCGGCGGCGCGGGCGACCGCGAAGATCGGCGTTTCAGCCCGTTCCGGGATGCCGAGGGCGCGGAAGAGGACGACGGCTGCCAAGTCGACGTTCGGGAAGAGCCCGAACCGGCGGTGAACAAGCGCGGCTCGCCGCTGGCGGCGATGACATCGACGTGGAGGCGGCACATGCCACCTCGATCGCCTGAAGGAGGGTGGCCCCTCCGACGGGACCACGGCACCAACGAAGGGCTGGCGAGCCGAGCCAATCGGGGAACGCTCAACTGCCACGCCGGCGGCCCGCGGCGGGCTGCCTGACTGCTCCCTTGTCAGAGCAGAGACGGTTCTTCGCGGCGAGGCCGCCGGTCTGGGTTTAGGTGCCGACCGTCCCGGCGGTGTCGGCGGTCGCGGCCTTCACCTTCTCGAAGCAATTGGAGCAGTAGACCGGGCGATCAAGGCGCGGAATGAAGGGGACGAACGAGACGCTCTTGCAAATCGCGCAGGTCACTTGGTGCATTTCGCGGCTGGGCAGGCCGAGCTTTTCGCGGCGGCGATTGGCGCGGCAGGTGGGGCAGCGTTGCGGCTCGTTCTGCAGGCCTTTTGCCCGGTAGAACTCCTGCTCGCCGACAGTAAAAAGAAACTCCGTGCTGCAGTCACGGCACGTCAGCTTCCGATCTGAGATGGACACGAACGGGACCCTCCCTGCGGCGCCAAGCGAGCGGGCAACCGCCCGCCGGAGATGGCCGGCAGTATAACGGCGTGTCGTTCTTATTGCAACCTTAGGAACCTCTTAGATTTCCCTTAGAATCTCGCCGCCGTCGCGTCCGCCCGGACCGGGGCGGTTGTAGCCCATTTGGGGGATTCCGTGATCGGGCGCACAGCGGAACGATAGGCCGCCGGTGAACGATAGGGGAAACGCCTTGAGTGCGACCGGCCGTCGCCGCCTCGACGGCGATGGCGCTCGGCAGAAGAGCGTGCTCGGCGCAATGCAGGGAGGTGCCTTTGATTGTGTTGCCGCTGTCTTCCCGCTCGCGCCCCATCCGGTTTGACGTGACGCTGGCCGGGCCAGCGCCTCGGAGGGAGTCTGTATGAAGCGCCTACCATCCTTCCTTAGCTGGGTTGTGCTTGCGGTTGCTGCCGCGATCGCCGGCCTTGCCTTCCTTCAGCCATGGAACGCTCTCGCGTCCCCCGCGGGGATTACGCTGCTTGCAACGACGACGTCGGACTTTACGTACCAAGGTCGCCTGACCAACGCGGTCGGCCAACCCGTGCCCAATGGCAGCTACGCGATGACCTTCCGTCTCTATGAGGATAGCGCCGCGCCCATTGGCAGTGCGTTGGCTACGGCGGTCGCCACGCCGACCGTCTCGGGCGGGCTATTTGTGGTGAACCTCAGCGGGTTCGCCTCGTATGTCGACGGGAGGGACTTGTACATCGGCGTGCAGGTGGGCAGCGACCCCGAGCTGTCGCCTCGCCAACGGATTACGCCGGTGCCGTATGCGCTCAGCCTGCGGCCGGGTGCGACCATTTCGGGCAGCGAGATCTCGTCTGGGTTCTGCCTGATCGGCACGCTCTGTCCGCCGGGGTCGGTGCTCTATGTGCGCAATACCAGCACCGACCCGCCGGATCCCTTGATCGGCCCCGGGGCGGGAATCGTCGGGCGCGGGAATGAGGGATACGGCGTGTGGGGCGGCTCGGAGACAAACAGCGGCGTCGTTGGCCGGACTCTGAGTGTCGTCACTGGCACCGGCGCAATCGTGGGCTATGGGCCGACTGGGGGCAACGCGCTCTATGCGAGCGGCAGCGGCCGAATTGCCAGCGAAGCGCCGACCAAGCTGTGGATCAGCGGCCAGTCGTTCGTCAAAAACCTCTCGGGCGACCTCACGACCTGGGACATGGAAGAGCCGGGTAGCGCGCAGATCAGGAGCGGCAACGCCGCCGGGGGCACCCGCAACATCTATCTGCCAGTCACCGTCCCGGCCCAGCAATACGGTGTCGACACCGTCGTCGAGTCGGCGACCGTCTATTACCGGCGATCGGGCACGGCATTCATCACCCGCACGGCGCTCTGGCGGCTGAACCCTGCAACAGGCTCGTTCCTCACCATGATCGAAGATGAGACTGACCGCACCTCGAGCGTCTTCGCCTCGTACACTCTCGACACTTCAAACAACAATCGGTTGACAGCAGGCAACGGAGGGATGTCGGTCTTTCTCGAGCTCCAATTCTCCAATAATACTGACTATGTCGAGCTGTATGGTGTCGAACTGACGCTGCGCAACCGGCACTAGGAGGCGGCGATGAAATTGCGGATTGGCATCGCGGCGCTGCTGGTCGCGGCGGCCGCCTTCCGGCTCGGGGCGCTCGCCGACCCCGCCGGCGCAACCGCCTACTTTGTCCAGAGCGGCACCACGTGGTTGTGGGCCGTGATCGGCGGCGGCGGTGGCGTCTCGGCCGGCACGGTCGGGGGGCAGGCGGCGAGCCTCTATGGAGTTGTCGCTCAGCCGATCGTGGGGCGCACGAGCGGCGCTTGGACGGTCGATGCGGGCTTCCTGATCGCGGCAGACCAGCCCTTCTACTACGCGCCCTTTATGTCGCGAAACTCGCAGGCCTACTAGCGTCCTCGGCCCGCCCAGCGGCGGGCCATCCTGTTCTCCGCCGTCCGGGCCGGAGGACACCGTTGGTTTCCTCCCGCGCACGGTGCTCCATTGTTGGGGCCAGTGCGCCGCTGGTAAACGGCAGCGGCGCACCGCTCCGCTAGGATTCCCGGGATGAGCGGACGGGAGCGACGATGACGGAGGAGCGCGGATCGGCGGCAGCGGGATCAGCGGTGATCGAAGGGGCCGATTGGTCGGAGGCGACCGAGGAAGCGATACGTCGAGCTCAAGCTGAGCTCGGCGAGCGGCCGGTGGATCTTGCCTTGCTATTTGTCTCGGCCGCGTGGGAGGCGCAGGTCGAGCCGATCCTGAGCCGGGTCCGGGCCGTCACGGGCGCGGCCGTGCTCGCAGGGTGTAGCGGCCAAGCCGTTATCGGCCGTGGCCGCGAAGTCGAGGGTACCCCGGCGATCTCCCTTCTGCTCCTGCATTTGCCGGGCGGCACGATCTGGCCTGCTCACGTCACCCAGCCCGATCTGGCGCAACTCGAACTGCCGATGGATTGGATCCGGTTCGTCGGCGCCCCCCGCCCGGCCATCAATGCCTGGCTCGTGTTTGCCGACCCATTTCGGCTCGATGTCGAACACCTGCTCGACCGCTTGGCGATGGCCTACCCGGAGACGCCGATTGTCGGCGGGTTAGCGAGCGGCGATCTGCGCACACCGGCGACGCGGGTGTTTTTGAATGGCCACGTCTATCACGAGGGGGCAGTGCTGATCGGCATCGGTGGTGACGTGACGGTGCGGACGGTTGTTGCTCAAGGATGTCAGCCGATCGGCCGTCCGTGGACTATCACCAAGGCGGAAGGGAACGTCATCGCCGAAATCGGCGGCCGGCCGGCGCTCGACGTGCTGATCGAGACCGTGCAGTCGCTCGGTCCCGAAGATCAGCTCCGGGCGCGTCGGAACCTCCTCGTTGGGTTGGTGATTGACGAGTATCGCGCGGAGTTTGCCCGTGGCGACTTTCTGATTCGGAACCTGCTTGGCGTAGATCCGCGGGCGGGGACGATCGCGATCGGCGCCCAGCCGCGTGTTGGCCAAACCATTCAGTTTCAGTTGCGCGACGCCGCCGCGGCGGACGACGACCTTGGCCACTTGCTCGAGCGAGCGCGCGCCGAGTTAGGTCCGCTGACGCCGACGGCGGCGCTGCTGTGCTCCTGCAACGGTCGTGGCCGCGATCTGTTTGGCGTGCCCGATCACGACGCGCAAGCGGTTGCCACTCGTCTTGCGCCAGTGCCGCTTGCCGGCTTTTTCTGCAATGGAGAGATCGGCCCTGTCGGCGGAAAGCCCTTTCTCCACGGCTTCACAGCGAGCCTCGCACTGTTCGTGCCTCGGCGCGCCGGCTAACCGGGAGCAACCGCGCCAGCCGCTCGCCGCTCGCGTGCCACGAACGACTCATCGCGTCTCGCCCCTCATGCGCCGCCAAGTCGGCGTGCCGAGGGACGCGGTGCGCCCCGAACGGGTAGTCTCACCGGTCGCCGTGAAGGCGACCGGGCAGCTAACTATCGAAGAGGTGGTGGCTTGAAGAAAGGGAGCGGTTTTGCCGACCGGGCCTGTCCTGAGCCGCCTCGGAACGATCGTGAGGAGCGGCCCGGCCACCAAGCGACGAGTGCCCGATCCGTGGCAATGCTAAGCGCGGCGCAGCCGGAAGGAAGGAGCCGGCAGCCGCCAAGGTGCCGCCGTGAGCTACGCCCAAAGCGGGCGATCCGGGACCTGCTCGGCAAGTCGGGTGTTTCCTTATCACGGCTACCCGACGGCACGAGCGTCCGGGCTCGTTGCACCGGGTCCGGTCGGTCCGAGGGACTTCGTTCCGGTGGACGTTGGGTCCGGGCGTCGTTGGAGCCATGCGCTCTTGCTGGGCGAACGTATGGCCGAGATTCTCCGGCAGCTTGGCGTTGCCGAGGTTGCGAAGACGACACTGCGCAAGGCCATTGCGGTGGCCGATTGGCCGGCAATATGGGCGGCTCAGCCTCTCCGCGGGAATAACCGTCCGCCGTCGATCGGTCCGCACCCTCGCCGACAAGGAGCGGCAACTGGCTGGTCTCTTGACGGCCTGGAGGCTGTTGGCCGTCATTCAATCAGTCGGTCGCTGGCAACCTGGGGTGGCCGACCACGGCGCGGAAACCGTGAAGCGCGATTGGACCGGCACCGGGACGGCATCTACCGGACGTTGGTGTTCTGCTAGGGCGGCCACGCAGGCCCAATGCTAGTGGGGGCTCAACAGCCTGAACAGTGGCGAAGGTTCGGTGGCACTGAACGGCAACGAGCCGAGTGTGGGCGAAATCAATGCTCACCTTCCCGCTGATTGAGACGGGCGAATGCGTAGACCGAGTCAGCGATTGGATCATTGAGCGCAGGCAGAGGAAAGAATGCCCCACACGGTTCGACGAGAGTGCGTTGGTGCTCCAGCGGCTAAGTAATGCGTGCGGCACTGAATCGGGTGACGGCCGCGCCGCCAAGATCGACGTTGACAAAGCTTCAGGCTCGCGGCCTCACCAAGACTCCCCGGCTCGCGTCAATGGGGAAGGATCTTCTTCACTCCGGACACAGCACGGCGCTGGCTCGGGTCAGATCGTCCATCCCTTTTGTCTTGAATTCAACGATCAACGTGCGGTGGGAGGCGAGGACAAACCGAGCTTTGCGACCGGCAAACGGCTGCGCTTTCCGCCGCTGTTGTTCTGCACGATGGCCACCGACGATGCCCGACTGGACGATTCATCGAGGAAATCAAAGACTGGCTTTAGCCCCTGGGGAACCGGCGCTGCTGCCAAGATGGCAAGAGGAGTCACGACTGGCAGCTCAAAGGGTAGGCCAAGGCTTGGTAATGCCTGTTCGACCCGTCGCTGTGCTCGCTCAACAGCGCGAAGTAATTCGTGAGGGTCAATCGCTCCACCGCTTCCCTGCAGGCGCCGCAGTCCGTATTGGTTCACCAATGAATTGAGGGTAACGAGGACCTCCCAATCCCAGATGACGTTCTCTGTGGACTGTGACAGCATGACGCCGATGACGGCCTTCGTCACCATTCCTGAAGTGGCCGTGAGTCGATCCTCGAGCTGGAAGATAACGAGTGTGTCGAACCGGACCTGGGCCGGGATAACACCAACGCGAACAGGTTGCTTCGCGCAGGAACGGAGTGCGACATCCATAACGGGAGAGCCAACGCCGAGAATGCGCTTGTTTGCGTCGGGAGCAGGAGATTGCCGATCGAGGAGGAGGCCTTCGTAACTCGGCCGGACCCGCGGCTCTCGAGCCCAGCTCTCTGGAGTGCGGAACGAAAGGCCTTGCTCATCTTCACGAAGCTGCCGCCCTTCAAGGTGAAGTGCCACGCGCAGAAATGGCTTGAGATCTGGGAGATCGACCTTTGGAATCTGATCGGAAACCTCGGCAAAGTCAAAATGGGCGCTATGACCGATGAGATCTTTCACTGTCGCTACCACATCCCGTCCACCGAAGGTTGCCGTCCTCATATCGAACCAGCTGGCGAGCGTGTCGGACGACTGCTCAGCGGCATCTGCAAAAAGATCACGAACCCACCTTGGGCTTGCCATCCCAAGAACGAGCTGGCGGAGATCCTCTGGATCATCCATCGCGTAGCCTAACGCGCCGACAATGACATCCAACTTCTCGTTCAGCTTTTCCCAAATTCGCGCCTCGACGGTGTCTGGGTTGAGAAAACTTACGACTTCCACTCGTTGGGACTGACCGTACCGATTCAGTCTTCCAACTCGCTGATGAAGTCGCATTGGACTCCATGGCAGGTCAACGTGAATCAAAGTGTAACAGCGCTGTTGGAGATCGATCCCTTCGCCACCCGCCTCGGTGGAAACCAAGAATCTTGCTTCTCCGGTTGTGAATGCATGAGCAGCGTCCTCTCGCGAAACACGAAGAGTGCGAATAGTGCCAGATGCGTCGATGATGTTCTCGGCTCGCTCATCACCGTTGATGAAGGTGACACTATTGTCACCAAAGCGTTGCATGATCATTGACATCAACATCGACTGGGTCGCCTTGTATTCAGTGAAGAGAAGTACCGATCTGCCTCTGAATCGATTGTCAAGTGTATCGACGATAGCGCTCAATTTTGTTTCGCGAGTGACCAAATCGGCAAAATGGATCAATTCGCGAAGACGAGCCGGTTCGTCGTTCATCAACGGTAAGAGAATTCGAATGACCTCGCCTTCTTCCTGCTTGCTGAGCTGATCGAAATCTTCATCCCGCTCGAATTCTTCGTATTGTTCCATGAGCTGGTGGCGAGTTGTGGTCGATTGGGGGGAATGGGTACGCTCGATAGAATCGAGTCTGTTGCGGAGTGCTTGTCGGATGGCAGCGATCGAGCTTGCAGCAAGTTTCTGCATCGCAATGAGGATCAGCCTGGCCATCCGTTGATCACGTGCTCCAAGCGTGGATGCATATGCCTTCCCTGTCAGAATAAAGTCGGTAAGCATGTCATAGAAGCGCGCCTCATCGAGGTTGTATCGGTAGGTCTGAGTGGTGACAACTGGAGGTTGGAAGAGTCGATTTCCCCGGAGATCGGTGACGTTTTGTTTGTTATTCCGGATCATGGTGCCGCGAAGTCGTGGCAATTGTTCACTTTTGGGGAGACGTGGATGAAACTCGTCCGGTTTGAGGAGGTGGAGCAGTGACCAGAACCCCCACTCCTTTCCGCGGTGTGGTGTTCCGGTGAAAAAAAGCATCGAAATGATTCGTCGCTCGTGAAGCATGTGCTGGATGAGTCGATAGCCGAGAGTGGTGCCGGTCAGCTCGTCGGCGTTGAGATGATGGGCTTCATCGACGATGACGAGGTCCCAAGGATCGGCGTCAAGCAGTCGGTGATGGCGACCGTTTCTGTCGAGTCGTAACGTCTGCAGCGAGGCAATGATCTGCCGGGGTCGGCCTCCCCAGGGGTCGGCACGAGGGGTGTCGTGACTAGCCACATAGCGTTCGAGGCGGATATCGAAGAGTTCTCTGAGCCGCTCCTGCCATTGTGGCACGAGGGATGCTGGCGCCAAAATGAGGAGACGTTCGACTCGTTTGCTGCTCAGGAGGGGCCATAAAATCAATCCCGCTTCAATGGTCTTGCCGAGGCCGACATCATCGGCAATGAGCCAGTGGGTTGGCCACCGTTCAAGAACTCGTTTGCAGACCCAAAGCTGGTGAGGTAGAAGAGTAATTCTCGAGCGGGAGAAGACACTCCAACGGCTGCTGACGGAAAGAATGGCTTCGGCCTGCATACGCGCAATGACGTGGAGTGGTGAACTCCACTGCGATGCTGCAATGGCCTGTGTCACGGTATTCTGGCGCTGAATCTCGTTGGAGCGGACTTCTTCGAGCCCGTGCGCAAAACGCACGATGACGGTTTGTCCCTTGTCGAACTCGACGCGGCCTTGGCCAAAGCGTGTGCTTTGGACTTCGTCACCGGGCTGATAGTCGGTCATAGCTCGTCTCCAAGGTCGTCGTCGGGAAGAGGCTTCCAATCGACCTCAAGGATGTCGTTCGGTAAGTGATTGCTTCCTACGAGGATCTGGAGAGGAAGATCAAAGTCTCCACCGAACGTCGGATCGTCGCAATGGTCCTTGAGAAACTGAGCAATCTTGGGGCCATCTTCGATGAAGCCGCGGTCTTCGCGAAGGTTGCAGCCGAGCACGTTGAGAAGCTGTCGGAGTCGCTTGGTTGGGACGTAACAATATTGCGTGACGTTGTGACTGTTGAGGAATCCCTGCCGTACCAGTTCGCGCACCACAAAGTTGGCGCCAAATCCAAGAACTCCCAGGAGAGAAGGAGCGTTGATACCCCCTCCTTGGTGGTACGGGTCGGAACGGCTGTTGAGTGCCGTGCTGAGGTGAAGGTGCTGACGATGGTCGAGCGAGCGAAAGAGTTCGACGTAGTCGACTAACCAATGGCTACAAACGTAGAGCGGCACAAGTAATTGAAGCCAATGGTAATATTTCTGACCGTCGGGTTGTTCGCAGTAGTCACGAACGATACGGGAGAGTTCATCACCGGAGAGGTTCGGCTTGGAGAGCGCATCCAGCCATCCTCGCTTGCGGCAGAGGCGGAGGAACTCCCGATGCTGTTCGTGTTGGAACCGGCCGAGTCGGTGGGTGGCTCCCAAGAGGAGAAGTTCGATCCAGTCACGACGGGCTCGGTTGTTGTGCGATCCTGCGACATCCGCTGCCAGCACCGGCGGTCGGCCGTCGGGATAGATGCGGCGCTCGTACTGATCGCGATGAGACTTTCCTTCTCGGTTCCACCAGTCAACGATCCGGCGAAGCGCGGATTTGGCATCAATACGTAGGGAAGGCCCGACAGACGTTCCGTTCCGGCTCGATAGCTCGGCGACGGACGATGACTGATTGAACTTCTCGCTTGTGCCGAGCATAGCAAGGAGCCACCGACGTTCGTCCTCATTGAACTCTTCAAGGAGGTTGTCATCGGGCACGAGGCGTGTAAGCCATGAGTCCGGGTACGAGAATTTGAGAGCCTTAGCGAGCTCGTGCTTTCCTGAGAGGAGGCATCGCAGCACAGCGCGACGCTTCGCCTCGGATGTGGCCTCGGTTGCCCAGCTGGCCAACTGAATGGGGGTGATGGTGAATTGGCGCCGGCAGGCAAGGAAGAATTTGAGGGCGGGTCCGGCATAGGCTGGCGCAAGCACGCGATCGTCGGGTGCGAACGCAGCAAAGAGCCTCTCGTCGACGTCGACCGTGGAATCGTCGGTGTCGTCGTGGCCGATGAGGAGGTCGGCTGCCCCGCGTGCACGACCGGCGACCGTCTGGAAACGGTAGGTTTCGAGGAGGTTGCGAATCTGGTGGAGGTCCTCGTCCTCATCATGGGCACTCCGTCCGTACGGCTGGGTCGCATTGCTGGACGCGCGATCGTGAAGCCATTGACACGTGACCACGGAGCCGAGCCGACCGGCGAGCTCCGGAGTGATCTCCGAGTTCGCCGGTGCGACCAACTGAATGACGTCGGCAAGCCGGACTGGCTTGGCACTAAGACTCCTTCCAAGCTTCTCTAATGGCAGCGCGATCCGTTTCGTCGATATGATGGCGCCAGGAGGCAACTTGGCTCGGACTTCTCGCCAGTCGGCGATTGCATCGAAGACCTGATCGTCATCGAGCAGGCCTCCGGTCCTCCACGGCACGGTTGCGAGCGATGCTAAGGTTCGATAGTCGCCGGGAAGACCTGTCGGGAGGGCGTCCACATGAAGCAATCGTGCGAGGCCGTCATCTGCCCAGAGCGCCTTACCGATGGCGCTTTGGGGTCCCGCGGTATCGGTCGCCATTTCTGCCAGACGGGTTCCAAAAACCTGCCACACGGACTCCCAGAAATCGAGCGGCTGGGTGTCGTCGCTGAGGTCTAGCCTCTGTCGGATGTCTGGCCAGTCCCGGTTGGCCGACTGGTAGAGCGCGAGCACTCGCTCCCCAACCATACGCCCGACTCGACTCATGACATCGCCGAGTGCGGTGTTGTTCATTGCGAGCCGCTCTCGACCGGGGTCGACTGGGAAGGGACCGTCGATTGCGAAGCCGAGCCCGTGGCTCTCCTTTGTTGGCGCCGTCACTCAGAAGGTGGGCACGGCATTAGGCAAAGATTTCGCCCCACGCGGTCCGAGGCCCACGAGGAGCGACATCTCATCCCCTCGGAGGACTAGACCCCGCTGGTCAAAATATTCGTCAATCGGCAACGATCCAACACCGACGCCGGCGATAACGTTCCTTTCCCGCCACGTATAGATTTTCTCAGGGCCGTCCCAGGCATGGACGCGACATTCACGAATTGCCTTGGCGAACACGAGGAGATAGGGAAGGAGGTCGAGGTAGGGCCTGACGAACTGGGCTGGCGCGCAGTCGAGACCCGACCGGAGATCCAGCCGGAACCACGTTACATCGAGCGAGGTGACGCCGTATTCTTCCTCGATCCATTTCCGAGCCTCGCGAACGGCCTCGCCCGGGAGGTTTTCCGGAAGGATGCCGGCGACAATATCGCACGCTACCCCGCCGGAGAGAATACGCGGCCGGTCACAGATGAGGAACACACTCTTAAAGCCGAGGCCAAACTTGCCCGTTACTTTAGGACGGTCGTCGGCTGCAACCTTGTCTGATGCCGAAATGCGCAACATGTTGACCAAGTCCAGGTGATATCCGCGCATTTCGCCGTCGAAGTCGCCGATCTTAGACTGGTTGATTGGTCGTCCAAAGTGGAGAAACTCTAGTGAGTGATCGTCTATGCGAACGTCGATCGAATTGTGCGACCGTGGAACACGGTTCGGGTCGATGTCGATGAGCTGAACGAGTGCGTCGTCAGCATTCTGGAAAAGCTCGAAGAGCACAGAATCCGGCCGATATTGATAATCTCTAATCTTCCGACGCACCGCTTCGAGCAGGGCCGTCTGGGCATCCCGATCCTTCGCCACCAACTCCGCGAGTGCATACTTGGCTTGCTCTATCTCACGCTGTGCTCGTTGAATAGATGAACTGCTCTCTCCACTGTAGTGGTCCCGAGCTTCGATGAGGGTCTTCCTCGCTTTATCGTACTGCATGCGAAGGTTAGATAGGGGTTCGTACGCGGAGGGGGCTAGGACCTGGAGGTAGGTCCGCAGGTCTTCTAGGATCCATTCTCGAGCAAATCGAACGCTCGATTGCCCAGAGATCTCGACCTTTTCCCATGCCTCGTCGAGGTTCTCTGGGACTTGCTGGTACACCTTGGCACAGATTTCGCGAGCTGTTTGAAGAAGAAGGTTCGAAAGGTTAGCTCGTTCGGAATGAACATCGATCAGTCGAAGATCAAACTGGATCGTTCCGTCGACATGGGTAATGGGAGAGCCGACCATCAACGTGGCCGGTTCACTTTGGCTGGGAGCACTGAAAAGTTCGCCGAGTAAATTTCGCACCTGAACGGTGTGGGTTGTGGACGGATCCTGTATGCCGATCGAGAAGCGATAGGTCTTGAGATGATCAATCATCTCGCGTTTTGCGAAGATAGGACGATCGTGGGGTGCTTGGCTCTCGACGATCCACGTGCCACTGTTCGGAACGCGAACGACCGGCTGCCATTTGAGTCGGCTCACCACATCGTCTGGAGAAGGGCTGTCTTGTGTGCGGCGAAGGTACGTTGCGGCGAGTGGCCGGATCCTCGGGTCGCTGCCCAACAAACTCAGGAACGCGCCGATCGCTCCATCGGGGCATTGATTCTCCCACGGGCGGAAGTATTCTTCGAGGATAGACGCGACAGTCCCGGTCGAGCGCTGAGGATTCGGACGGCTTGTCGGCGCCGCGTCGACCGGGCCCGAACTGAATGGCGGAGCGGCAGCGAATGCATCCTCAAGGGTGGAATGCAGCTTGGCCGTCTCGTGAACGTTGCTTTCACTCGGCAGGCAGAGCTCGGTGGCGAGCTTCCAGTCACCGGCTTGGTTGGGAAGGCGGATCCGCTTGAGGATCGCAGGGCGATCGGCGTGGGCGAGGGCGGCGCGCAGGTAGAGCGAACATATCTCAATCACTTGCTTGTTTGGCGGTGAGGAACCCCGGAAATTGGCTAGGTGGTCGAACACCGCGATGAGACGCTCACTCGGGAGCGGCCTGCAAAGCTCGGTGAGCAGCGCGCATTTTGCGTCGGGCGGGAGTGTCGTGGACTTGAGCGTGGCAACGACCAGCTGTGCACAGGGGAGCACTTCTGGTGGGACCGATTCGAAGCAACGAATGAAGGCTTCGGCGAGTCGCATGAGCCGAGCTGGGTCGTCAATCCCAAGGCAGTAGTCCGGATCGCGAGCGAGTTCGGATCCGACCAGTGAGAGGACATCGCGGGGTGGCGGAAGGATGAGCTCAGCGACCCGGTCAAATCCGGGATGGTCCCTGAGCGCAGGATCGAGGCGCTGGACATCGAGGAATGTTCCGTCCGAACGTGCCGTGATCTTGGCAAGCTCAAGTTCAAGGCCCGGCACATGAATGACGTCGGCGGGCTTCCATGGTTCGCCCTTGGTCGTCACTAACCAGGGGGTCTCTCGGAGGCGGAGAATGTCTAGCTGGTCCGGTTGAGCAAGAGATTCCAAGGCACCCAGAATGCTCCGCCAATAGCGGTGCGGTTCGTTGAGCGTGAGCGCAAATTCAATCGCCTCTTTGGCGTTCCAACGTGGCACAAGATCTAGCTGACGCCGCCTGATATTCTCGTCCGGGCTCTCAGCCAACAAAATAACCTCGTTGGAAAGCGGATCGTCTGGGCTGAACGAGCCGGGCAAAAATGTCCTACCTGGAACGATGGCGCGCCGGATGTGGAATCGGTCGCGGTGAATCGGGAGGCATCGCAGGAGGGAGAGGTCCGCGTCCCGAAGCAGCGTGTTGACGTCGTCCTCATCAAGATCGCGGCAGTCGAATCGTTCGGGACCAAGCCTGGTAATTTCCGCCATCACCAACTCTTTGGTGACTGGCCTGGCGTTGAGATCGTTGTACCGTCGTTCGGGGATGAGCTCGGCAAGGCGATGGTTTACGAGGCGCCAACTGCCCTGCCCGAGAGTGAGCGCGGTACGCATCAACTTTTCCCACACCGGGGCGAGACGGCTCTGACTTGGCAGAAGGAGGGTTGCGGACGTTGCTTCCACGCCTGGGCGTGATCCGTGCAGCAGCGCTCGAAGGGCTTGGGGATCGATGTCATCCTTGAGCAGGTTCTCAAGGAGCGGAGCGCGATGTTCTGGATCGGCGAGTGGGTGCTTGAGCACAGCAGCTGAACAGGCTTGAGCGTCACAGCGGGGCGCCCGCTCTCCATAGATCGTTTGGTAAAGCTGATCGGAGATCAGCAATACCGACCTATGATCCAGCGCCTTGACGAGGAGGTGGGCACGCTCACGTTCTGTGCTAAAGAGCAGCCCATTGCTTTTCGCACTATCGATATCTCGAAAACTGAGGGCGGATGCGCCTGTGAGCAGGTCGTTTCCACTAAAGACCCGGAGATCGGCACAGCGTTCCAAGAGGCCATGCCTTATCGTCTGGTCTACACACTCGAGGATACGGAGTGCGAGATTTTGGCGATCTTCGGCATACACAGGATCGGCCAGAATGGAACTTGGTGCGCTGAGCCAGCGGAGGATCCGGTCCGCTTCCTTGATATCAAGCGTTGGTTTGCATTCTTTGCTAACAAACGTTTGTGGGAGCGCGAGCACCGAGAATTCCTGCCGAGCGAACTCGCGAACAATGGTGTCAAGCTGGTTGCCCTTGAGACGGGTGGAGAAGGAGAGCAGTCGGTCTGCGAGAGGCGACAAGATAGGAGCGAAGAGTGAACGCTGGGTTTGATGGTCCAACGTGCGGATCCGTTGGAGCCCTTCTGCGGCAAGCAGCTTGCGGAGTGAGGTAAAGAGGGAGCGACGGGCCGCAGGGGCTTGCTCGATCGAGTGCCTTTCGAGAACTTCCCCAAGATATGCGACGGTAGCCCTGTCTGCTAGGGACGCCGCAGGGAGCGTGAGCAGTGCTTCAAGGGCTTCGTCCGGCAGACGCTCAGGGCGTCGAGTGGCAATCCGGGGGAGCTTTTCTGGAACGAAGGCAAGCTGTTCTGCAAGCCGAGGAAAGGCGGGAAAGGTCGCGATTGCTAGCCGGAATGTCTCATCGACGGAACGTCGGATCTTATCGATGGAGTCGCCAGCGCTGTCAGCAGGATTGCGAAGCGGAAGCTCGTAGATGTCCTGTTCCGGCGCGATGAGTTCCCAGCGCGGACCGTCTGAACGGAGTCGCAGGACCCACTGGCCGGTTTGGCACATCGCCCGTTGCATGCTGCTATGGTGAAGCGGCGACTTATCGGAGCTCAAGGCGCGGGTTAGCTCGCTCGTTTGTCCCACATTGAGTCTGGCGGTAGTGACAAAACGGTCGAGCGCTGGGAGCACGTGGGGAAGCACGAGTTGGTCGCGTAATGCCTGGTTCCACATGACTCGGAGGTGAGCATCGTCGCTGAGACTGGTTCCTTCGGTGGAGGGGAATTCGATCGTCGTCCGGCTCGGGTTGACGAAAAAGTATCCATGAAGGGTAAGTCTGACGTTGGTCGAGGCCGGGATATCAATAGGCTGGCCAACGGGAAGAAAGACAGCCCATTGGATTCGAAGGCCTCGAATTTCTGGAGCCTGAACGAAACAGACTGCACCGTGGGGTTCGCCCGGCTCCGGTGTGTCAACGTAGCGATTCCCGATCAGTTTCCCGCGTTTGGGCCAGAGTGGACTGCTTTTCAACCCCTGTAGCAGTTTGCTGTCTTGGGCGATCTCATAGCCTCCAAAACGAAACTCGGCATCGAGGTGATTTCGGAGTATCGCGCCGCTAAACGGGGAACTCGTTTGCATACCCGAGTCTGCGGTCCACTGGCGTCGTTGGGACCACGGGGCGAGCGCGTAGCTGATGGCTCGATAGGTCCCTCTAGCATCCTGCTCCCAGAATCGAATGCAGCGAAGTGAAGTCAGCAGCGGGAGAATGCTTGCAACGTCGGCTTGGCGATCGGGAGAGAGGATGGCTGCTCGAAGGTTGAGGTCGTCGCCATAGTAGACATTTTCGAGCGCGACGCTTGCGCCGACGTGGAGTTTCTGGCGGAGTGGAGCCCAGATCCAGAATTCGGGCCTCGACGTGGGCGCATCTTCGGTGACAAGGGAGATGCGACGGCGTTGTTGAGCGATCCACTCGAAGACTTGGGGCGGAGTGGCATCCCAGTCGGCATGGGGTCCCAGCTCCTCCCCGGTCGACCACGGATTGAAAATGGCGTGCTCGGTATTGCCATCGCGGTCGGTTCCACCGTAGAAGAACGCTTCGCAAAAATGGAAGATGCTCTTGAGGCCGAGCCCGAATCGTCCGATGGCGGTTGTCACGCCGGTTCGGCCGCTTGCGTTGATGGCGCGAATGGCGATGGCATCTTGTCTCGTGAATGCTCCGTCGTTGGCGACGACCAGAGCCGGGCCGCGCAGCAAAGGGTGAGGGGCCGTTGGATGGCCGTCGAGTATCGCGAAATCGATGGTCGTTGCGCCGGCGTCCTCGGCGTTGGCGATGAGCTCTTTGAGGATTGGAAATCCGCTCTTGTATTCCCGGAGGACGTCTCGCAATTGGTTGATGTCGCCGGCGAGCGTATGGCGGAAACCAGCGGCTTGCATCGCTTCCTTTCGGTGCAGTGGTGGGATTCGGGTGCGGAACGTTCACTAACAAATCATTCCGGCGGAGACAGGCAGGCGCGCCTGGTTTTTGCCGGCTGCCTGCGAGCCGTTGGAAATGCGCTGCTTGGACAGGTGTGTCAACGACTGAACGTCTGACGCCTCGGTGTAGATAGCTCGTGACGCAGCAGATGCTGGTGGCGCTCGACGTCGTCCTGCGGTTCATGGATTGGCAGTGTATAACTAACCAACTGTCGGTCGCTCTCGAGATGAATCCCATCCGACGTGCTGCCCACAATCGGTCCGCCAAAAGGGGAACGGCTTTCGCTCGGGGCTGCCATGTCTCTCTCACGCGCGAGCTGAGTCCGAGCAAGCCGACGAATCCCGTGTCTCAGTCGTGCCCGGTCCACTTCCACGCGTTTGGGACGACGTGTTGCCGGTATGGGCACTTATATGGCGTCATGGTCCACCCCCACGCGTGTGGGGACGACCGGAGTCACCGTTATTTTCAACGGTCAAGTTCGGGTCCACCCCCACGCGTGTGGGGACGACCGACCACCCCTCGATGCCGGCCCGCTCCGCAAGGGTCCACCCCCACGCGTGTGGGGACGACGCTCGGCGCGGTACGCTCGGGCAGCCTCGCCGAGGTCCACCCCCACGCGTGTGGGGACGACCGTGGACGATGGCATCGGACGGCGATTGGGGCCGGTCCACCCCCACGCGTGTGGGGACGACGAGGCCGCCGAACCGACCCAAGTCGCGCGGCAAGGTCCACCCCCACGCGTGTGGGGACGACAGAACGTGGCGACCTTTGCCTTCTCGGCGCGGGGGTCCACCCCCACGCGTGTGGGGACGACGAGGCCGCCGAACCGACCCAAGTCGCGCGGCAAGGTCCACCCCCACGCGTGTGGGGACGACGGTGAAGCGAAACTCGCCGCGCGCTATGACGCAGGTCCACCCCCACGCGTGTGGGGACGACTAGTCACTCCCCGCCATTTTCTGCCCTCATCCCGGTCCACCCCCACGCGTGTGGGGACGACACGCCGTGGTATCGGCGCGTCGTAGCTGGGCGTGGTCCACCCCCACGCGTGTGGGGACGACAAGGTAGCCACCTTCTTTGGCCGGTGGCTTCGGGGTCCACCCCCACGCGTGTGGGGACGACTGAACGCGCCAAATACCAATGAGGCTGCCGAGGTGGTCCACCCCCACGCGTGTGGGGACGACCGTATCACCGCCGAATTTATCAGCAACGGCCAAGGTCCACCCCCACGCGTGTGGGGACGACCGATACCATTGCGCAAAGCGCTCTCGACGTTCGGGTCCACCCCCACGCGTGTGGGGACGACAATGACATGCTTGATCCCAGCTTCTCGAAGCCGGGTCCACCCCCACGCGTGTGGGGACGACCGAGTACCACCGCGAAAACTGCATCATCATCAGGGTCCACCCCCACGCGTGTGGGGACGACCTTGCCTCACCATCCGCGCCTTTACGCTTCGAAGGTCCACCCCCACGCGTGTGGGGACGACGCCCACCCAAGGGTGCTGGACGCGGCGATCAACGGTCCACCCACACGCGTGTGGGGACGACAAAGTGCGAGGGAAATTCGTTCCGGCGCGCCCGGGTCCACCCCCACGCGTGTGGGGACGACTACATCCATAATCGATCGGCTTTCCGTCGATCGGGTCCACCCCCACGCGTGTGGGGACGACGTGGTCACTCATCTGGCGGATAACGAAAAACACGGTCCACCCCCACGCGTGTGGGGACGACGGACTATTCGACGTTTTGCCAGGCTGATGCTCAGGTCCACCCCCACGCGTGTGGGGACGACACGCCGCAGGCGCAGTCCGACCTTTGCGATTGGGGTCCACCCCCACGCGTGTGGGGACGACGTGGTCATGAGTCAGCGCGAGATGGACCAGCAGGGTCCACCCCCACGCGTGTGGGGACGACAGATCTACTGCCATCACCTTGTTGATAGTGCGCGGTCCACCCCCACGCGTGTGGGGACGACCCGGCCATGACCGGGTCTTGCTCCTCGAAGCAGGGTCCACCCCCACGCGTGTGGGGACGACCCCGTTCGGCTATGTGCATGGCTCAAAGATCGGGGTCCACCCCCACGCGTGTGGGGACGACTTTTGGCGCTCCCGGTCGGCAACGCCTGCACGGGGTCCACCCCCACGCGTGTGGGGACGACTGCTGCCAGGGCTAGCCCCTGGCTGCTATATCGGGTCCACCCCCACGCGTGTGGGGACGACCCTAGTTCGACAGGTAAAATGGCGCATTGAGCGGGTCCACCCCCACGCGTGTGGGGACGACGCGCAGGCCGATGGGCTGGTGCAGACGGCAGAGGGTCCACCCCCACGCGTGTGGGGACGACCTGCCGTTGACGGCACGCCGGACCGTCAGCACGGGTCCACCCCCACGCGTGTGGGGACGACTTCGCGGGGCGTCACTCGAGGACTGGCGAGTAGGGTCCACCCCCACGCGTGTGGGGACGACGCCACGAACCCATTCGGCCCTGTGGCCTGTGAAGGTCCACCCCCACGCGTGTGGGGACGACTTGCCCGAGCAGACGGACATTGGTCGCCACGAGGGTCCACCCCCACGCGTGTGGGGACGACAGCGATGCACGTGCTTGAGGACGTGGTGGTGGAGGTCCACCCCCACGCGTGTGGGGACGACGGCAATCCACCATGCGTCATCTGGCGGAAGAGCGGTCCACCCCCACGCGTGTGGGGACGACTCGATGACCACCCCGCAGCAGGCCAGCGAAACGGGTCCACCCCCACGCGTGTGGGGACGACTACGGGCGCGCACAACTTCCTCCTTTATTCTTAGGTCCACCCCCACGCGTGTGGGGACGACGGCAACCTCGGGCATCCCCGCGGCAATCCACGCGGTCCACCCCCACGCGTGTGGGGACGACTTCTTCCCTTGCTCAATGCTCACCGATAGCACGGGTCCACCCCCACGCGTGTGGGGACGACTACACGGTTGAGGCGCATAGCGCCTATGCACGCGGTCCACCCCCACGCGTGTGGGGACGACCGCGTCAGCGTGACGTGGTCCGACGACGACTGGGGTCCACCCCCACGCGTGTGGGGACGACGGCACCTCGTCTTCATCCGCCGGTTCTGAAATGGGTCCACCCCCACGCGTGTGGGGACGACCAATTGGGTTGATTTGGAAGAGTGTCTCCTGGGGGTCCACCCCCACGCGTGTGGGGACGACATTGTCGACTGCCCAGACTGTAACGGAGCTGAGGGTCCACCCCCACGCGTGTGGGGACGACCAGCGCGGTAGCCGCCGTGTACACGTCGCGAAGGGTCCACCCCCACGCGTGTGGGGACGACTTCAAAAGCTCACTTGCAACAACCGTTCTCGGAGGTCCACCCCCACGCGTGTGGGGACGACCGATGGACGGCGTCGCCATCCATTGTCGGACTGGGTCCACCCCCACGCGTGTGGGGACGACGTCAAGATGCCGCCGCGCTTGTCCGATTGCAACGGTCCACCCCCACGCGTGTGGGGACGACAGCACGCCGAGCTTCCCGCCGTATGTCAGGTACGGTCCACCCCCACGCGTGTGGGGACGACGAGACCTTCCCCGGATTTCGACCGTACTTCGAGGGTCCACCCCCACGCGTGTGGGGACGACGCACTGGCTCGCCCTCGATGATAACGCGTACCGGGTCCACCCCCACGCGTGTGGGGACGACGAAAAATGACCCCGATTGCGGTCTGATCATCCAGGTCCACCCCCACGCGTGTGGGGACGACAAAAATTTTCAGTATCTGCTCGACTGGCTTTGGGGTCCACCCCCACGCGTGTGGGGACGACCGCTTGCCGATCACCTCCTGACGGCGCTGGGCAGGTCCACCCCCACGCGTGTGGGGACGACCGCCTGCTCAATCTGGGTTCGGCGAACGTGCCGGGTCCACCCCCACGCGTGTGGGGACGACCACACCGGCGTAGCGCAGCGCGTCGATGGCCGGGGTCCACCCCCACGCGTGTGGGGACGACCACAGCGCTATCGCGATCTCCGCACTGGCCGATGGTCCACCCCCACGCGTGTGGGGACGACTTGCTGGCCACCAGCGGCGGGCGGTTGGCGTTGGGTCCACCCCCACGCGTGTGGGGACGACCAGCGGACGGCGGACTGGGGACGACGGATCTCGGGTCCACCCCCACGCGTGTGGGGACGACTCTACCCCTTGGGGGGCGCGCGCCGCCGTTGCACGAGATACAGGCCATCCTTCTCGACGATGCGTCGGGTCGGGTCACCCCACGTTTGGATGCGGTATCCTTGCTCGGTGTCGCTCTGATGAATCATCACGATGCTCCCCCGCCCAGCATCCCGCACCGCTAGCTGCCAGAGCTTCTCACGAACTACCGCTGGCGGTCGTCCGACAAAAACCCCCGCTCGCACCTCAAGCAGCCAACGAGTCAGCTTCCCCCGCAACCGCACCGGAACCCGCTCCAACAGGAGCACCATCACGGTTCATCACCATAGTTAACGCCCGTGGGGACGATTCCCGCACCATCCCACAACCCACCCGGGCGCTCCTCATCGTTCGGCTTCGCTTCCTCCGGCCCGTAGGCGCCAAATAATCCCTCCAAGTCGTTCACGATTCGCTCGAGGAGCCGCGTTTCTCGAAAACGATCGCGCATCGCCTTGCGTACCCGGGTCTCGACATCCGATGACCCATTGGCGACAGTTTGGAAGGCAACCGGGATCGCCGTGTCCGCTTTGTAGAGATCAGCGACATCGAAGACAAACGCCAGCAAGAAGCCCGTATGAATGAAGCCAATGCCGGGCGAGTAGCCGGCCGAGACGATCGCGCCAGCGCACACGCCGTACAATGCCGCATTTGCCACCGACAAGGCTTGATTGATCGGATCGGCCGCCGCCCAATTTTTCCGATCATAGCGCCGACCCGTCCAAGGGACGCCGGTCTCCTTCGCCCAGCGCGCATAGACACTTCGCACACGGTTGCCTTCCCGTCCTCGAAGCTGCTCGATCGTCTCGTCCTCGCCGATCGGGTCGTCAAAGCGCATCGCATACATCCGCCGGACTACCGCGAGGCGGCGTACTGGATCTGCCCAAGCAGCTGCCTGACGGAGCAAATTCGCCGCTGAACGTGTTTCCCCGAACCCAAAGCCATAGAGCCGCACCCCCTCTTCCCCGGTCCAGAGCACGGCACACCCCGTGTCTGCCAGCGCCGTCATCGCTGCCTGGGTGATCGATGTTCCCGGCCCCAAAAGCAATGCCGTCAGCCCGGCACATGGGATCGGCGTCATTCCCTCCTTATCGTGTGCGGCGATCGAGAGATCGTGTTGATCGATCCGTGCGTGCTCGAGGTAGAGAAATGACCAGCTATCACGCACCTTCGGCAGAATGTGCAAATCCTCTACTCGCATCGTGCCACCGACAACAGCCCAAACCCGTACGCTTTTCCTGGACCGATCCCGGTTGTCAGTGCCGTGCGCAGCTTGTCGGCATCTTCGACCTCGAGGACGCCGTCGAAGGTCGCCGCACTAAGCACGAGGCGGGGCCCGCCAGCTTTCTGCCCGCGTTCATCCGGCTCCGCGCGCACGATTGCCGAGACCACCCGAAATCCAGCCTCTCGGGCCTTTCGTTGAAGCCACGCGAGCCGATCCTCATCCTTCAACAGGGCGACGCGCTTGCCTTCTTTCCCTTGGCGGTCCACCCGTTCTGGCAGCCCTCGGCGGTGGTCGGCGCTCAGCAAGCGCTTCGTCGGATTCGCCCGCAGCCGAAAGCGAAGCCGCATCCCTCGCGTTATGGCTTGGAACGCCTTGTCGATCGACTTGACCGTCGGTGGGCTCACAAGATACCGGGCAGGAAGCCTTGACCAATCTGGCAGCAGCCGACTTTGCACCAGCACCCTCGGCCGGCCGGCACGGTCCCGCTCCACCCGATGGAGCAGGTCCAACTTGGCGCGGGACCCTGCGCCTTCGGGAAACGCGCTCATCAACCGAACATGCAGCGCTTGAACATCGGCGAGGTCCCCCATTGCCTGTCGCGACGCCGGATTGAGCCAGAGCAACGAGAGATACATTGGTTACCTCATTTCCTCTGCGGCGGTGGCGAAATGGTCTCCTCCCGCGCCGCCCGAATTCCGAACACCCGCGCCGCAGTCGTACGAGGCACATCCTGACGCACGAGCGGACCTGCTGGGTCTTCCACCTCCATTACCAACCCACTCGCTACCAATCGGCGACGAAGCCCTTCCTGCGAGGGCGCCCACGCCGCCGTCCAAGCGTGGCGTCGCAGTGCATCCTCGATGCCGTCGTACTCGTCGGTGAACTGTTCGAAGATTGGCCGCGTGGGAACGCAGGCCTTTCGTCCAAGGTAGAGGGGCCAACGAGGCCGTTGCACCGCCGCGGCACACTGGTCAAGCAAGCGCGGCGCGGCGGCCGCTGTCGCCTCGAGCGCGACCAAAAACGCGGCGTCTTCGAGGTAGAGCCGCGGCGAGGGGATGGTTGCAGGAACCGCTTCCGGGTCCGCTTCCAATCGCGCCAGCGACGACGCCGTCTTGACGCCCGAATGGCGGTATGTCCCCTCCGCGGTCGGGAGATACCCCGAGACGATCTGATAGTCACGCAGCACCGAGCCCGGTCGGTCGACTCGCACGCCGAATCGCAGGCCGGCAGCGAGCTCTGACTCGAGGCGCGGGTCGCCGGATGGATAGCCAAGCGCGCATCCGAGCAGTCCGATGACGCCAGATTTGGTCGGCAGCGGTCCCGTGTCGCGAACGTCCCACCGGCTGCGCGTTCCCCACGACTGGAGCGGACCCTCCAGCCGGAGCAACAAGACTGGCTTACCCATGGCGGGCCGCCTCGCCAGCCCGGCGCGCCAATTGCTGCAGGCTCGTAACCGGCTCGACGCCGTCAATGTCTACCTTGTGCTCCGGGGCCAGCAGCCAACGCCCATTCGCCTCAAGATTGAAAGCCTCGGTCAACCGTCGGACGTGCTCGACAAATTTCTTGAGCGACTGCTCGACCAGCCCTCCCCGCTCGCGGTCTGGTCGCACCGGGTCGGCGAACGCGTTGGCGTAGCTCACCGGGGTCGCGTGGGGACGGGCTTCTACCAACACGAGTGCCGGCAGTGTGTGGGAGGCAAAGGTGTTCTGCTTGCCGGTGGGGGTCACGGTGCAGGCCGCCTTCACGAACGCCTCGACCATTGCGCCGGCGAGCTCGCGCGCCCGCTGGCGGTCTTCCTCGCTGACTTGGTCGGCTGGCCGGCCGAGTCGCTCTCCCGTTAGGTTGGCGACCAAGCCATCGACGTGAATGGAGAAATACTTGTAGAAGCACGCGGAGTTGAACTCAATGTCGCCCATCATGTCGGCGCCGGCGTCGCTCTCCTGTTCCGCGGACCGGTCCTGCAAGTCATCAACGGCCGTGAAGAAATCGAACTCGTTGTCGACGCGATGCGTGCTGATCGCGTGTGCCGTTTGGATCGCTGCCTCAACATCGTGAAACGCCGGCGACGTGACCATTCGACCGAAGAGCGCAATATCTGGCGTAACCGAACGAAACCCCGCTAATTGCTGCTGAAGCTCCTTCACCTCGTCCGCCTTCGGCGGCTTCTTCCCGGCGGCGGCACGAGCGAGCATCTCTTGCGCTACACGGTCGATGTCGTGTGGCGAGAGGAACATTGTCTGGGCAGTCAGAATTTCGCCCGTGTCCTTATTCGGCGTCTCGGGCTTGCCGTCCTTCTTGCCGAACCCACTCGCCGCGATCGCCCATTCTTTCGCGACGTCTTCCGGATATCCAGCGGCGAGGAACGCCTCGCGCACCTTCTCCGGCAGCTGCCGGGTTCGAATCCCTTTCTCCGTGAGCACTGCGTCGAACACCGGGCTCCGCCGGATCGCTCGCTTCAGCGCTTGGCTCGAGATCCGCGCCCGCTGCACCCCGCCAAAGAGGCAGCTCTTGGGGCTTCCCGTCTCGTCGCGGTTCAGGTTTGCCGGGGCATGGTTCTGGATGATATGCAGTTCAAGCAGCATCGGATGTGCTCCCTTCCTCCAGCTCGTCTTCCGGTTGGTCAGGTGCGGCAACGGCGCCGCCTTTCGACTCCGTCGCGAAGCAAGCGCGGGCCCAGTTCTTTTGCACCTGCCGCGTGCCGTTGCTCCAGTGACGCAGGTCGTTTAGGAGAACGATCCAGTTCACCGGTACACCGCGGCTATCCGCGAGGGCGACCAATCGCCGCAGGCGTTGTCCCAACTCGTTCGCTCCCTCGAAATCAAGCTGGGCATCGAGCAGTTGCCGCATGCGCACGGTTGCCGAGGCATCGCTCAGAGCCCCCTCCTCGCGTAGGCGACGGACGGTCCAGCCCAGATTCCGTTTCTCCTGCTCGGCTAGCGGCTCGGACCGTCGTGCCTCGGTCCGCAAGCTCGGGCGGTGGGAGGCGATGAGTGTAGCCACAAGAAACAGCAGCTCATCCTCGCCTTCCGGATAGCCGAGCTCGGTCGTCAGGCCGTAGAACCAGTGGGCATCAGGCGCCTCGCGCAGTGGACGGCCGGCAGCGCGACGCAACGTCGCCAAACGCCCTCGGTCAGCCGGGTAGAGCGCGCGAATCCGATTGACAAACTCGTGGTCGCGCTTGCGTGGGGACTCGTCACGTTCCATTCTTCACCTCCTTTTCGCGCTTCTTCGACGGGCCGCCCGTACCAAGCCTGTTGAGGCGTGCCGCTAGATCCCCCCGCGCTGTGGTCACCCGTTCGAGCATTCGACCAGTGGCGTCGAACGGCTCGACCACTTCATCGAAGGCGCGCCATGCTTCCAGCCGCAGGGTGCGGTCGAACTCCGCGAGCGCCTGTTCAACTGCCTCAAGGTTGTTTGCTGCGTACGCTCGCCCCAGCGCACGCACGAGGTGGACGTACGGCGGCTCCAACGCAGACCAAAAGATCTGGTGCGCCTGCGCGACGAGTGTGCCAATGCCGCTCGCGTTCTTCCCAGCGAGCCGGCTGATAGCCGCGCGCAACGCAAATGCGCCGTCCTCGGCGCGCTCAATCGCCCCTTGCGCCGCCGTCCCGACCCGCGGGTCGTGAACCGTCGAGAACGACAATGGCGGGAGCTCCTCGCGCTGCCATTCATAGACCTTCGATTTCTGCTCCACGCGCATCCCGTAGACAACGAGGCGCAGGTCGCGGTCCGCCGGGAGGACGTTGTCGTCTACCAACCGCTCATATTGGGAAACTACGAGAGGTCGTTCGAAGCGAACCTTGACGTTGGTAGTCTCGGTCTGCCGTTTGAGCGCCAATGGTCCGAGGTCTCGGAAGAGCGCTCGCCCTTCGGTTGGCCGGATCGCCGATGTCCCTTGGGCTGTGGTACGGTAGGCAGCGTTCGGGTCGGTCCATCGTGGCGAGTCTCCCCACGAGTCCCCCGGTCCGAACTGCATCTCCCGTACCAGAACCGTCGACTCGATCCCCGTAACCGCGCAGATGCCGCCTTTGTCGGGCAGGAGCCGCACACGCCGTGGCCGCCAGGTCAGCGCTTCCGCATAGGTCGTCGTTGTGCGTTTTTCGCCGCCGGGTGGCGCAGGATTCCGCCACGCTGGCACACCAGGCAGCTCCTCCGGGGCCAGAAGGTTCAGGCAGATGGTCTCGAACAGCGTGTCGCCCTTGATGAGCACGTACCACGGCGGCGCTCCATTCACCGATGGCGAATAACCCCGCCCACCCTCCGTGGTGAAGGGAGCGAGCGTCGTCAGCAGCCGCGCGGCGACGGCAGGGGAGACGGCGAATTCGCGTTCTTGCCGGTGGTAGAAGTGGTTGGCGTTCGTTCCACTCGGAATGGCGTGCACGAGCAGAGCAACGGGTTTCGTCTCGAGCTGATCGAGACCCGGCGATTGGAGAAACGGTCGGCTCGGACTGAACAGGTCAAACAGGTCGCGGTACCGATCGAAGTACTGTTCAACTTGCGGCCGGTCGAACCGCCCAGCCTCGATCGTGTCGAACAAGCGGTACCGATCTGGTGGTCCTTCTTCCTGCCCGAAAAGCAGGTCCAGCGAGACGGCAGTGAGCAGGCGGTAGACCCCGAATTCGATCGTCGGCCACGGGTCGCGCACGCCACGAAAGGCATGCGCCGAGACAAGCGCCTCGCGAAGGCCAACTTCACGGACTGTGCCGTCTCCCTGCACGACCGGGATCCATGGCGCTTCAATCAGGTCGAACATCGGACTCCTTTCCCGCGGCTCGGCGCATACTCGCTTCGATCAGACGCTCGAGAAACCGCGAGCGCGAGAGTTCTGGAGGAGCAGCGCGGTCGATCAATTCGAGAAGGTCCGAGCGGATCGTGATACAGACACCGACACGGGGCTGGTCTCGTCGCTTCACGGCGTCACCTCCGCAAAGTTGTTAGTCATCACCGCTACCACCATCAAACAAAGACACCATATCAGCTTTTTCAGTCCCCGCCGCCACCTCCGGCACTGCCGGGTAGACTTCAATCGTCCTCAGCTGTTCTGGGGGTGGACCCTTGTTCGCCCTGAAATGGGCACCCGGCTCCATAGGCGTGGAGCCTTACCAGGCGTCTTGGTTCGACCGGTCGTCCTCGGCGAAAATTCCGAGTTCGATGTCGTCCCGGATTACCAGTGGCTTGCCATCCACCGAGTTCACGCAGATTGCGTTCCCCCGGAGAAACAGGACAAGTGCGCCGCGCAGCCAATGGCTTCCGTCGGTCACCTCCACGTCGTTCTCGGACGCCGGTAAGCCAACCCACCACTCGGGGATATTGACTTTGTGGCGGAAGACCCGCTCAAGATCCGAACGAGCGGGGCGCCATCGTCGGTCGGTGCTACTGCGGTCGAGAAGGTGTCGGACGTAGCGCTCGTCCTGCTCCGGCACGACCACTGCCTCCCGAGTCCCGCCACCAAGCCGGGTTTGAACGCGGAGAGCGGAAGCCGGAGCACCCTCCTCTGCTTCGAGCCGGGCCGATTTCAGTCCCGGATAGCGAAATTCTCGATGCTCGGGCGACGGGATCAGCGCCTCGGCTGCGTTCGCCTCCCGGCTTGCTCGGAGCTCGTGTTGTCGCCGACGTGCCTCATTGAGGATGTCAAGCGGGATGTGCTCTTCTGGCCACGGCTCTTCCCCGTAGGCCTGCTCAATGAGGCTCCGCAGGTCGTCGGGGATGAAGACGCGGGCGCCCTGTGCGGCACGCTCGTTAAGGATCGCGAGGGTTCGAAGGAGCACTTCGGGCCCTTCGGAATAGACGAACCCGGTCAACCCAAACGCAAAGTGCCCCTCAGCTGGCGTCAGGACGTGCAGGACAGGCTCGCTGAATCCCGGCCGGGGACTTCGGCGATGGCGCCAGAGTCGCCCGGCACGTTGAAGGAGCAAATCGATTGGGGCGATCTGGCTGATCATCCCATCGAAATCGACATCCAAGCTTTGCTCGATCACTTGGGTTGCCACCACGATCGCTCGTCCCCGATCGCCACGGTCGCTCTTGCCAAAGCGCTGGATCACCTCGCGCTCAATGCGGGCGCGCTCCTCGGCGCGAAACCGCGCATGGAAGAGCAGCCGCTCGTGCCGGGGCACGCCTTTCTCGACGAGCGCACGATAGACCGCTTGGGCGCCCTTCACACTGTTCTTCAGCACGGCAAGGCACCCCCCAGTTCGCACTTGGTCGATCGCGAGCTGGGCGATCGCTGCGTAATCCTCGAGGATGCCTCGATGAAGTCGGAGCGCGATTCTTTTCCTTTCGCTTGGCGCTGTGGGGACATGGAGGGAGACAGTGCCAGAGCAGTCAGCCGAGGTGATAAGCGGGTAGGACTGCCCCACGAGTTCTGAGGTGGAGACACCCCACGCCTTGAGAAGCTGCTGCTTCGTCGCATTGGGCAAGGTCGCAGACAGGACGATCACCGGCGCGTCCATTGCTCGCCGCCACTCGATGAGACGAGCGAGGATCGTGCTCATGTACGCGTCATAAGCGTGTGCCTCGTCGACAATCAGGACATTTCTCCCGAGGCCCAGCAGTCGCAAAAAGCCGAACTTGCCGCGGAGCGCCGCGAAGAGCGCTTGGTCGATCGTCCCCACCGCATCAGGCGCCAGTAACGCCCGCCGAGGTCCGCGGAACCAGTCATATGCGAGGGCATCCTCTTCGGAACCGCCTCGGTCACTGTCGCCAAACGTTTCGGGGAGCGAGGAGAGGCCATGCTCGGCAACGAGCCACGCCATGCCATGAACGAGGCGAAGCGTGGCGGCGTTCCCTCCACGGTGGGCGAGATACGCCCGGTAGCGGTCGAACATCGCGTTGCTCGTCGCTTGCGTTGGGAGCGCAAAATAGATTCCCTCGCCTCCAACTTGGCCCAGCCAGTGTTCGGCGAGATAGAAGGCAGCCTCGGTCTTTCCCTCGCCCATTGGCGCTTCGATGATCGCAAAGCCGGGTGGCAGACGGCCGCATTGCGCCGATTGCTCGATAAGCGCTTGGACCGGCCGGGGTTGGAACCCGGAGAGTCCCGGAAAGAGCGACGAGAAGGCCGCATTTGCCGGCACGGGGGGCACCGAGCGGGCAAAGGCGAGCTGATCGACCACACGCTTCGCCTCGGCTTCCGCCTCCTTGAAATAGGCTGCCGGGTCGTTGCTTCGCTGGGCGAGCCCGGGGTAGTCATAGGTCCGGTGGTCAGAGGCGATCCAATCGGCCAGCACAGTCAGGGCGGTGAGCTTCACCCCAGCAACGTCCCAGTGCTTGGGACGCGGCTCCTCCCCGAGGGAGACCCCGATCACTCTGAGGAGGAGGTCGCCAAGCTCGTCTCGGCACGCTCTCCAGATTTCCACTTGGGGAAGACCAGCCTCATGCCACTTGAGCGAGTCGTGGAAGTTGCCGTGGTGACCGAGCGGAACGCGTCGGAGATGGTTGACCGTCCGTCGAGACCACTTCGCCCGAGTGGACAGCCAGTCGCGAAGCCAGATACTCGAGCAGACTTCATGAGGAAAGCGGACGCCTTCAGCTCCAGGGTCGCGATACGGTTCGAGGCCAACGGCGCTCAACGGGGCGAGCACCTCGTCAGTCGCCGTGGGCTGAAATTGAAACCGCGGGTCACACTTGCCGATGTCATGGATAGCGGCGAGAAAGGCGACGAGCTCGTCGGGAAATCCGTCCACCGGCCGGAAGACGGGCGCTAACGCGCGTGCAACCGCCCCCACATCCAGCAGGTGACGCCACAAGAGATGAGCGGGTCGACTTTTCGCCCACAGCGCGGACAGCTCAGCGCGCATGCTCGCCGCCCAACTTTCATTGAACGTTCGTCAGCAGTTTGTTAGACCATCATTGGGACGAACGTGCTGCTGAGGATAATCAGGACAAGGGAACGGCGCAAGCACGCTTCAGAGGGACAGGTCCATGAGGAAGCACGAACCGCCGAAGGCGGGTACGACGGACGGCGCCCCCGGCAGGACTCGAACCCGCGGCCTTCTGATCCGAAGTCAGACGCTCTGATCCACTGAGCTACAGGGGCAGGGGGTGGGGTGGACGGAGGGGTTCGAACCCTCGATCTCCAGAGCCACAATCTGGCGCCTTGACCACTCGGCTACGCCCACCACGCCGTCCCCAAGTCTACCATAGCCATCCCGAAGCAGACTACCGCCACCGGGGCTCATCGTCGAAGGTGACGGGCGTCCGGTCGACGACCGACGGGACGGCATCGGTGAAGGGGCAGCGGCCAACGGCTGCCGCCAGCACGGCGTCCAGCGTTGCTCAACCGGCAATCGATACCCGCGTCGGCATGCCGCGCCACGTGCCAGCGTGCCGCGACGCGGCGCCCATCCAGTTTCAGCACCGCCGTCGTGAACCCGCCAGCGATCGCACTTCCCCCGGACGGTTCCGCGTCGTGGCAGCGGCGGGGCCCGTGCTGAGCCGGTGCTGCCTCCTCGCGCCCTCCCGGCTCGGTGCCGGCGTTCGTCGCGAGCACCGGTGCCACTCCGATCGGCGCCCAAGGCGCGCGGGAGCCTCCCTCAGCGCTGGGCCTAGATTGGCTCCATCCGCCGCATGGCCGGCCGATCAGCACAAGCCCGCCGGTCCAGGCGGGCTCGCGGCGACAACCGGCGCCTCGCGACAGGCCTCGGCGAGCGCTCGCCGAGGCCTTGATCGAGAACATCGGCGCCTGCGCTTTCGCCGGCGCGTCAGCGACGGTGGGAGAGCACCCGTTGCCGCACACGGAGAGCGCCAGCGCCGTGCTTAGCCTGCCGATTTTCAGCAGCGTCGTCGACTGGTGATGCATGTCACGTCTCGGCTGGAACGAGTGACGAACGGCCCGACGTCCGGTACAGTAGACGGTGGAGGCCTGAGAAATGCAGCAGCGTAAGGCCCCGCGACTCCGGCAGCGACTCGTCGCAGCAGCGATGTTCTTGCTCGCATGTTGGGTCGTCTTCGGGACGCCAGTCCGGCCAGTGCAGGCTGGCGCCTTTCACCTGCACGCCGACGACTCGGCGCGGCCACTCCATTCGCCTCAGAGCCACGCACACCATGAACTACTCGACGACGCGGGGCAGCACATCGAGCTCCAATGGGGAAGCGTTCCTCTCGTCGCCATCACGAGCGCCGGCGACTTCATTCAGGCGCTGATCATCGTCCCGGCCGCGCTCGCCGTTGCGATCGCTGTCATGCCGGTCATCACGCCATCGACCTGGGCGGTGGGTCGCGCCGACCCGCCGCGGCCCCATCCGCCACGAGTCGCTTCCCTTCGTTGACCGAGCGCTCCGGCGCTCCGCAGCCCCATCGGATTGTCGGTCATCGTCGTCACCGCCCGGCCTTTGCCGTGGTGAGATAGGAAGGGAATCTCCCAAATGATCCGTGTTCGTCGCGTTGCCGCTCTTGCCTTGGCGTTCGTCAGCCTTCCGCTCTTGCTGCTCTCGTGGACCGGTGTCGCCTCCGCGCACGAGCGCCGAAACGTCGGCCCCTACACGTTCGTCGTGGGCTTCATCGTCGAGCCCGCGTTTACCGACGAGCCGAACGGAGTCGATCTGCGTATCACCAACACTGCAACCGGTGAGCCCGTGCTCGGCGCCGAGCAGACCCTCCGCGTCACGGTGATGCAGGGCAACGACCAGAAGGAAATGCCGCTGCGCACCCGCTTCGGCCAGCCCGGCGCCTACACGGCGGACCTGATCCCCACTCGTGCCGGCCAGTATCGCTTCCGCTTCACCGGCACGATTGATGGCACGCCCGTCAACGAACTGTTCGAGTCCGGCCCCGGCCGCTTCAACGATGTGCAGGAAGCGAGCGCCCTGATGTTCCCTGCGCCGTCGGCCGCCGCGAACCCCGCCGCCAGCGACGCCTCTGCCCAGATCACCCAGCTCGCTCGCCAGATCTCGGTGCTCGAGCGCAGCCAAGCCGAAGCGCAGAACGCCGCCAACACGGCGCGGCTGTTTGGCATTGGCGGCGTGATCGTCGGCCTGCTCGGACTTGGCGTCGGCATCTGGGCGTTGCGCGGCAGCCGGGGCGCCTCCGTCGCCGCCCGACCCGCAAATCAGCAAGCCTAGACCGTCGCGGCTCCTCGCTCTCCGTTGGGTGAGCGAGGAGCCCTTCGTTCTGTCGCGTTTCCCTGCTTCCGTCCGTCCTTCCGCGCCCGACCGTCAGCGTTCGGGACAGGAGAGCCTCGATGATGCGCCGATTGCTCGCCCTTCTCGCCGCGTGCGGCCTGCTGCTCAGCATCGTTGCCGGCGCTCGCGCCCATGCCTACCTCGATCGTTCCGACCCGGCTGAAGGCGCCTACCTCGCCACTGCGCCGCGGGAGGTCCGTCTCTGGTTCACCGAGCGTCTCGAACCCAGCTTCAGCCGCGCCCGCGTGGTGGACAAGGACAATACCGTCGTTTCTTCCGGTCCGGCGGTTGTCTCCTCGGTCGATCCGAAGCTGCTCACTATCCCGCTTGGCCCGCTGCCGAACGGCGTCTATACGGTGATCTGGGAGAATGTCTCGGCTGACGATGGCCACCCGGCGCGCGGCGCGTTTGCTTTCGCTGTCGGCGACCCCACGGGAAGCGCCCCCCTCACCCTCGCCGCCGCGGCGTTCGGTCGCGAGGGCGGGATTGACTGGCTCGGGTTTGCTGCCCGCTGGCTCAACCTCCTTTCCGGAACGGCGCTCCTCGGCGGCATCGTCTTCCTCGCGCTCATCGTTGCACCGGTGCTCCGTCGGGAGGGCCTCGTCGCCGCTGCCGAGCGGACGGCCCGGCGACGGTATCACCGCCTGCTCGTCCTTGCTACCAGCGGGCTTTGGCTGGGCTGGCCGCTCCTCTTGGTTGCCCAACTGATGAACGCGAGCGATGCTGGCTTCCCCGGCGTGCTCGCGCCGCAGATTGTCGGCGCGTTTCTCAGCACGCGATATGGGCAGGTGCTGCTGGCGCGTGCGGCGTTATTGGGCATCGTCGCACTCGCGGTGCTGGTGATCGTACGGCGCGAACGCGGCGATTCGCCGCCGGCGCGGCTGGCATCGCTCGGCGCTGGGCTGGCCACCGCCGGGGTGCTGGCAACGACGAGTATCGTCTCGCACGCGGCCGGCGTCGGCGAGTGGGCGTGGGTCGCGGTGCTCGCCGACTGGTTCCACCAGCTGGGCACGGCGTTTTGGATCGGCGGGGTGATCCTGTTCGCGCTCGCCATCGGCCCGTTCTTCGCGGCAGTGCCCGCCGGCGAACGGAGGATGGTGCTTGGTCGCGTGATTCCACGCTTCAGTGTGCTCGCGATGGCGAGCGTGGCCGTGCTGTCGCTCACAGGGCTCTACGCCGCGTGGCTCCATTTTCCGACTCTGGATAGCATCGTCGCGACGGCCTACGGCCAGGCATTGATCGTGAAGAGCGTGCTCTTTTTCGGGGCGTTGGCAATTGGGGCGCTCAACCTGCTCGTCGTTACGCCGGGATTGCGCGCCGCGCCCGCGAAGGCGTTGGCAGTCGCCGGCGCCTTCGCTCGCCAGATCCGCGTCGAGGCCGTGATCGGCGTTCTGATCGTTGGCGCGGCCGCACTGATGGTTATGCTGCCGCCGGCCTCGGTGGCAGCGGGACGGCCGTTCGAGGACACCATCACCGCCGGCGATCTCCGCGTGACCCTCCAGGTGACGCCTAACGAAGTTGGACCCAACCGGTATTTCGTGCGGGTGACCGATCGCGCCGCACGGCCGGCGCAATTGGAACAGATCGTGCTCCGCTTCCAGATGCTCGATCATGAGATGGGCCAGCAAGAACTCCGGCTCACACCGACGGGCGATGGCGGCTGGTCTGGCCAAGGCTCGCAACTGAGCATGGTTGGCGATTGGGGGGTGCGGGCGCTCGTCCGGCCGGTCGGCGCTCAGGACACGGAAGCGCGATTCTCGCTGCGGGTTGGCGGCGGACCGGAGCAGGCCCGCGGGCCGCTGCCAACGCCCGAATCGTTCGGGCTGCGGAACGAAGCGCTGATCCCGTTTGGGATGGTTGTGATCGGCCTTGCTCTCGCGGGGACACTCATTGTGACGGGCCGCTGGCGCGGCATCGGTCGCCTCGCCTTCGTTGGCGGCACGGCGGCGGCGCTGCTTGGGCTTTATGTCCTCGTCTTCCAGCCACCTCGGCTGGAAACAGCCAATCTGCCGGTTAACCCGATCCCGCGAACGGCGGACTCGATCGCCCGCGGCGGGCAGTACTATCAGGAGAGCTGCGTCGGTTGTCATGGCCAGAGCGGCAAAGGGGATGGTTTTCTGGCGCGCGGCCTTGCCCGCAAGCCAGCGGACCTGAGCCAGCACGTCGATTATCACCCCGACGGTCAGCTCTACCTCTGGATCGCGAACGGGATCCCGGGTACTCCGATGCTCGCTTGGGGCAATCAGTATACGCCCGAGGAGATCTGGGACCTTGTCAACTATCTCAAGGCAACGTTTACGACCGTGCCGAGTTAACGGGACGCCCTAGTCGCCGACCAGTTCCACCAACTCGCCGAGGGCGCCGCGGACGATCATGCCTGCGCCCCGCTCACGTTCTGGGAGCGGCAGCGCACCCTCGCCGATCCACGCGATCCGATAGTCCTCGCACAGGGCGCGGCACTCCGCGAGGTCTGCCACACGCACGGTGAACATCGCTAACCCGGTGCGATTGAGGCTGGTTGGGTACATCCGGCCGTGCGCGACGTCGAACTCCTCAACCTCGATCCCGGTTGCGCCACCGGGCGGCCCGAGCAGGAGCATGTCGAGCGTGGTGCCGTGAGGGGCGCCGATGATCTGGTTCACCGTCTCTTGCTGGATCGGCAAATCAACGGTTGGCTCGAGGCCAAGCAGCAGTTCATAAAAGCGGAGCACGGGCCGACGGTCGAGGTTCGGCAGGACGACGTTGAACACGCCACTGTGCGAGCCGGCGAGTGTTGGACGCTCGCGGGTGCCACCGGTCGCCTTGGTCACGAACAATTGCTCGCCGGCCGGGCCGAAGGCGGCGTAGCTCGTGACGTCGATCGTTCCAAATGGGCCAGCGTTGACGAAGCGATACGGAAGCGGCGGCGAGAGCGTCGTCGCGCCGGCGGCTTGGACCTGACGATACGACTCGAGCGGATCACGGGCGTAGAGCTCGAGAACAGCAAGTCCCGGGTCCCACGGGCGGGTATCGGGACGCGGCCGATTCGGCGGAGCACCTGCTGCTCCTTCCATCAGCCGAATCGCCCCCTCGCTCGCGCCGGGCGCGTTCATCAACGCCCAGCGCCGGCCGGCAAGCGACTGCCCCTCGAAGACGGTCGAGGCGTCAAGCGTCCCCTGACCCAGCAGAACGTAACCGAGACCATCCTGATAGAAGCGAATCGCCGCCTCAAGGTCGGGCGTCACGACGGTCACGGCTTGGATGCGACCGACGACCCGCGCGGAAGGTGTAGTCATGGCGCTCTTCTCCTGCGCGAGGCGTCGGCGGCGCCCCGTCTAGGATGCAGCGGGCTTGCGGGCGCGGACGATCATCGCCTGACCGGCGCGCACAAGCCGCTCGACGTTTTCGAGGCCAAGCTCGACGAGGTACTGCTCCAATTTCAAATCGAGGTACTGGAGCATGAACGGCTCGGAGTCCCGCTTCACCGCCAACTCGCGCCGAACGAAATCCCCCGGCGTCTCGGCTGGGGGCCAATCGAACCACGTCAAGGTCGCGCCCGGTTTGGCCACTCGGATCATTTCCTGGCAGATCGCACGGCCGTGATAGGTCGGCACTTCGTGCAGGACATAGCCCTCGTTGACGATATCGAAGCTGGCGTCGGCGAACTGACGCATATCACCGCCGTCGACATGGTAGAAGGCAACGTTCTTCAGCCCCCGTCGTTCGGCCTCGCGGCGTGCCCAGCGAATGCAGGAGGGCGAGAGGTCAATGCCGATCACCTCCGCCTCCGGCCAGAGTTCCGCCATCACAAAGGTGATCGGCCCGACACCGCAGCCGATATCGAGCACCCGCCCCCGCTGGAAGCCGGGGTAGGCGCGCTCCAGCCAGAACCGGGTCGTCTCGGGCTTCCCGAAGTAGAAGGGCGACTTCGCGTTGAAGTCGGCGACGAAGGGACCGAAGGCCGGGTCGAGCGCTCCCGGCTTCGGATAGGTATGGACCGGTTTCATAAAGTAGTACGCGGGATATTTCGCTGGCTCGGTTGCGCCCGGCGGCATCAGGTCGGTGGCGTCGAACGGACCTTCCATCTTCTCACCGAGTGACCAGACGATGCGCTTGCGCAGCTTGGCGAGTCCAGGAAAGTACTTCGAGATCCAGATCCCGAGCGTCATGTTCGGCCGATACTCGGGCGCTCCTTGGGGGGTGCTGCCGACTTGCTCGAAGGCGCTGGCACGCGCCGATCGGCGGCTGGCGACATCGGACGGGACAGTCGTCATGGTTTCCCTCGATCGACGGTCAGCGGGGCATGCCGAGCCCGCGCTGCGCAATGATGTTCTTTTGAATCTCAATCGTACCGGCGGCGTGGCGGCCTGCCAAGCGCCACCAGCTCTGCACGCCGTCGCCATCCTCGACCGCGTACGGTGTGTCCTGAAAGAGCTGGCCATACATGCCGTAGACCAGCGCTTTGGTCTCGGACGTTCGCCCGGTCGCGAGCCGGCTGTGCAGCGAGAGTTCGGACGCTTCCGAATTTGCCACGCGGCCGTGGCCCTGAATGTCCAAGACGCGCATCGCCAACGCGCGAGTGATCCGGGAATCGCGGTAGGCGATGAGCAGCCCTTTGCGGATCTCCGGATCGGCGGACAGCCGCTGCCCGTTGCGCTCGGTTGTTCGGGCATAGGCGATCAGCCGTTTGATGTCCTCTTCGTTGCGGGTTACCGCGCCGATGCCGGCTCGTTCGAAGTCGAGCGTGATCGCCGCGTGATACCACCCGCGGTTCTCTTCTCCAATGAGGTTGGCGCGCGGGATGCGGACGTTTTCGAGGTAAATGAGGCCGTGACGGCCACCGTCGATCAAGGAAAGCGGGTGGATCTCGACACCGGGGCTTTTCATGTCGAGCATGAAGAGCGACAGCCCGCGGTGCTTCGGCGCTTCCGGGTCGGTGCGGGCGAGCAGGTACCCGTAGTTCGCGTGAAACGCCCACGTGATGAACACCTTGGTACCGTTCACCACGTACTCGTCGCCGTCGCGGATTGCGGTGGTTCGCAGCGAGGCGAGGTCGGAGCCCGCCTCCGGTTCGGTGAACATCTGGCAGAAGTTGATCTCGCCGCTGGCAATCTTCGGCAAGATTTCCTTCTTCTGCTGCTCCGAGCCATAGTGCATGAGCGCGGGAGCGACCATGTTCAGCCCGACGGAGCCGACGATGTAGGTGCTCGCGCCGGCGCGCGCCATCTCCTCGGCGAAGACGGCTTGCTCGAAGACTGGTCGACCCTGGCCGCCATACTCTTTCGGCCAGTGCAGCGTCAGATAGCCGCGCTCGCGCAGCGCATCGACGAAGCGCTGCGTCGCCGGGCCGTGGCCGTCACGGTCGACCATCATCGTCCGCTGCTCTTCCAGATACTCGGGTGTCACCGCCTCGCGCAGAAAGGCCCGGATCTCTTCTCGGAAAGCCTCGGTCTCGGGCGGATAGTTGAAGTCCATCGGCGCTCACCTCGCCAGACGATTGTAGATCGCGTCGCCTAGCCGCCGTACTTCACGCCGACCTCTTCGAGGGTCAATACCTTCGCCTCGCGCTTCAGACCAGCGTTCGTCACCTCGAAGACCACGCAGCTATGGTCTCCGATGGCCACCTCGCCAACGACCCGTCCCTCGACCCACGCGGGGGCGGCGCTGATGATCGGCGCCCCCGTTTCCGCGGTCTCGAACGGGTGACCGTTGATCGTGCCGCCGTCGACCTTGGATGGTTTGAAGAAGGCGAATGCCACGTCGCGCTGCCCCGACTCGAGGAAGGACAGGGCACAGGTCCCGCTCGCCTTGAGCGCCGCGTAGAGATTGCTGTCCTGTTTCACGCCCACAGCGACCAGCGGCGGTTTGAACGAGGTTTGGGTGACCCAGTTGACCGTGCCGGCGTGGAGCTCGTCGCCGTTGCGTGCGCCGAGAACATACAATCCGTAAGGAATCATGAGGAGCGCCGCCTTCTTGGCGGCTTCTGCCTGCTCGTTCACCGCACCCTCCCAGCGTACGATTGATGGCCAGTATATGCCACCGTGGTGCGTGACACTGAGGACCAGCGACCTCCACAACCGCCGCCGGGCATTCCCACGCGCTGGCAGAGCGCGATTCGATCCTCTCGACGATGGTGCGCGATGACACGCGCGGCAGGCACTCGGCTCGGCTGAGTGAGAGGAGCGCCCATGGCTTGAGGCGCTGACGGGGAGCAGCATCTTCGAGGCGTTCCCGCCCGCCGGCGCCGTTCCCGCGTGCGTATGCTGGGCGCTCTGCCGGCGAGCCATGCCATACGGGCTTCCCGTGGAGAGTATCGGTGCGACCTTGCGGGGCAGGACGCTCCAGCGCTTGGCAACGAACGCAGGCTCGCAGCGCGACGCGCCGGCCGAATTCGGCGCCACGTCTGGCCGTTCTCACGGCTTGAGCCGGAGCAAGCCTGAACCCGCTGGCGCAGGCATGTGCCGCACCCGGCGACGGTACGGCCAACCATTGACGTGACGATCGCACTGCGTTATCCTGCAGACGAAGTTTCTTGATAAGCTTAGTCAACTATTAGGAGCCAGTATGGTGAGCGTTGCCGCGACGCCGGCAACCGCGCGGCCGCGCCTCGGGGGAGTGGTGTCTCTCCTCGTGGCGGTACTCGCGGTGCTGGCGTTTGCGCTCTTCTGGGCAGTCGATCCCGATCTCGGCGTGTTCTGGGGCATCGGCATCGCCTTCGGCATCATCCTGCAGCGGAGCCGCCTCTGCTTCGCCGGCGCGTTTCGGGATCTCTTCCTCACGCACGACGGCCGGATCATGCGTGGCCTGCTGGTCGCGATGATGGGATCCACGGTTGGCTTCTGGCTCCTGATGACGCGTCTCGTGCCCGACCCATCCTTTGGCACGCTGCCGCCCGGCGCCCATGTCACACCGGTCGGGCTGCATCTCGTCGTGGGCGGCCTGCTGTTCGGTGTTGGGATGGTGATCGCCGGCGGCTGTGTCTCGGGCACCCTCTTCCGCGTGGGTGAGGGGTATGTCGCTTCGATGGTTGCGCTCGTTGGCATTCTCGGCGGCCTGTCGCTCGCGGCTCACACCTGGAACTGGTGGTGGACACACCACATTGCGGCGATGCCCCTAGTTTGGCTGCCCGGATTGATCGGCCATTGGTGGGCGCTGGTACTGACCATCGTCGGCCTTGCTGCTGTGTATCTGGTCGTCGTCTGGTGGGAGCTGCGCGACGGCCCGCCGATGCCCGCGCCGGCGGAAAAGTCCGAGCCGATGGCCTTCAGTGTCCGCGACCACCTCGGCGCCCTCTATCGGCGGATCGTCGTGCGCGGCTGGCCGGTTTGGGCGGGCGCGTTCGCGCTGGCCGTGCTGAATGTCTTCGCCTTCATCTATGACCATCCCCTTGGCGTCACCGGTGAACTGTCGGCGTGGGCGGAGCGGCTGACTGGGCTCGTCGGCCTCAGTGCGGGGCCGCTGCTCGGAGTTGATCTCTTCGCCGGCTGCAACTTGGCCGTCGGCGATGGCGGTTGGCTCACCTCTGCCTTCACGCTTGATGCCGGATTGGTCGCCGGCGCCTTTCTTGCGGCGCTTGCCTCATCCGAGTTCAAGGTCCGAACGCCGCGGCGCCCGTCGCGCTATCTCCAGGCAGTCGGCGGCGGCGCCCTGATGGGCTATGGCGCGGGCCTTGCGATCGGCTGCACCGTCGGGGCGTTCTTCTCGGCAATCCCGTCGCTGGCCGTCAACGGCTGGGTGTTTGGGGCATCGCTCGCCGGAGGTGCGTTCCTCGGGACCCTAGTGATTCGGCGCTTGCCGTAATGGAGGAGTGATGGAACTGGACGTTCGTGGGGAGATGTGTCCCTATCCGGCGATGAAAACGAAGGAGGCGCTGAAACGGTTCACGGGCGAGACGTTGGTGGTCCTGACCGACCACGCTCCGGCGCTCTCGACGGTGCCGTGGGAGGGCGCGAAGGCCGGCTTCGCGGCCGACATTGAAGCGACGGGCGCCGGCGAATGGAAGATCACCCTCGTGCGCCAGAACGGCGCGTTCGACGCGCGCCGAGCGATGGCTCAGATCGCCGATCGGCTGCGCGAGCTTGGACAGGAGTAACAGAGTGAAGGCGACATTTCTCTCCCTCGTGGTGGCGGCGGCGATTGTCGCTGGCTGTGCACCAGGGGCAACCTCTGGCGGCCCAAGTGTCGCGACCGCTGACCGCACGCGGTACGCCAACCCGGACCTGTTGATTGAGACCGATCAGCTTGCCGCCCGCCTCCAGCAGCCGGGAGTTCGCATTCTCGACCTGCGTGGCAAGGAAAAGTATCAGGCCGGGCACATTCCCGGCGCGGTCCTGTTCGATACCAGCCTGCTGAAAGACCCGGTCGACAAGCTGTACGCGCCGTCCCCGGCGAATGTCGCCAAGATCATGGGCGAGCACGGCATCTCGAACGAGACACAGGTGATCGCCTATGACGATCAAGGCGGGCTGTGGGCGGCCCGGCTGTGGTGGGTCCTCGACTACTACGGCCACACCAAGGCGCAGATCGTCAATGGCGGCTGGAACAAGTGGACGAAGGAGAACCGGCCAACGGACACCAGCGTGCCGACGGTCACCCCCGCAACGTTTACGCCGAAGCTCAACGAAGGCGTCGTCTGCGCCCTCGACTACCTGCAGAGCGCGACGAGCCGCTCGGATGTCGTCATCGTCGACGCCCGGACCGCTGCCGAGTACAACGGGACGGATGTCCGCGCTGCACGCGGCGGGCATGTGCCGAATGCCGTCAACATCGACTGGCAGCGCAACGTGACGAACGACGATGTCAAGGTGTGGAAGCCGGCTGCGGAGCTCCGGCAGATGTACGAATCGGCCGGCGTGACGCCGAACAAGGAAGTGATCACCTACTGCCAGACGGCGGTACGCGCCGCGCACACGCTCTTCACGCTGCGCTTGCTCGGCTACAAAGATGTCCGGAACTACGACGGCTCTTGGGCCGAGTACGGCAACCGCACCGATACGCCGATCGCCCGCTAGGCCAGCACCAACCCTCAGCCCCCTTTCCTCTCGGAGAGGGGGCGTGATGCAGTGCTCGGGACGTTCCAAGCCGCTCGTTTTCGACGCCCCGCGGGAGGGCAAGGCGCGGGACCGGCGTTCTTCCAGACCGTGATGGGGGCCAGAGTCGTCGCTCGATGGCACGCTGGCGCCTTGTCGGTGAGGACGCCAGCGGTTGTCGGCGCATTGCCTCACTGTTGGGCAGGCGGTCGCTATACTGCCTGCCATGACGACCGATTCTCCCAGCCTCGTCCTGTTCCAAGCGATTATCGAAGCCGATTCCCATGCCGCAATCGAGCGGATCACCGCTGTACTGGCCGCCACGAGACCACCGATCGTGGCGCTGCCCGCCTCCTGTCTTGGACGAGGGGTCGTCGAGCGAGCGCACGGTATCGCGCAGCTTGCGGAAGTTGCGCGCGGAACGGGCACGACGCTCGCCGGGTCGTTCCGGACGCCGCAGGGCGAAACCGCCTTTGTGGTCGCTGCTGATGGCCGGCTGCTTGCGTTGGGCGATGGCGCGACGCCCCGCGTCGTCCAGACGGCGGTTGGCCGCCTCGCTGTCCTGACCGTCGACCAACTGGAGGTGCCGGAAGCAGCGCGCGCCGCCGCGCTCGACGGAGCGGAGATCCTCGTCGCCCCGGTGGGCACGCGGCGGAGCCGGCGGGAGCGGGAGGCGATCCGGGCGGCGGCGGTGGCGCGGGCGGCGGAGAATGCGGTGGTGGTGGCGCTCGTCGATGGTGGCGGCTTCGGCGGCGCGGACGCGCCGCGCGATGGTGTGGGCGGGGTCACCGCTTGGATCGCGCCTGGTGGGAAGTTGGTCGACGAAATCGGCGGACCGGGCGAGGCGATCCTCCCCGTCGATCTTGATCTCGAGGCGCTGCGACGGCTGCGCCGATCGATCGCGAACCCCGTGCTGCAGCTGCGCCCGCCGCTCTATGCGCCGAGCTACCACCGGCTGGCTGCGCTGCCACCATCACCGACCGCCGATGCTCCGCCGCCGTTCGTCATCTGCTGCATGCAGGCGAATATCACGGTGATTGAAGACCCGGCGGAGAAAGAAGCGATCGTCCGCCAGAACCTCGCCCGTACTGCCGATCTGGTTCAGGAAGCAGTCGCGGGGGGCGCGAAGGTTGTCGTCTTCCCCGAATTTTGGCTGCAAGGGTTTGCCTGGGGACGGTCGATCCCAGAGTGGCGGGAGATCTGCTTCACCATTCCGGGGCCGGAGACGGCCGTGCTTGGGTCGATCGCCGAGGAGTTCGGGGTCTATCTCGCTGGCGCGGCATTCGAAGTGGATCCCGCGTGGCCAGGCCGCTGGTTTACCACGGCCTTCCTCATCCGGCCGTCGGGCGACGTGGCGCTCCGGGCCCGCAAGCTGCACAGTTCGAACGTGCTCGGTCAGCTTCCGGATAGCTCGCCGGGGGATTTTCTCTCCGCCTACGGCACCGACGGACTGTTTCCGGTGGCGGAGACTCCGCTCGGTCGAATGGCGGTGACCGTTTCCTCCGATCTCTCGTGGCCAGAGATCGCCCGCGGTTTTCGCATTGCTGGCGCCGAGATCATCCTCCACGCGGGCGGGTCGCCGCACACGCCGCTCGCTGCTGCCGCCGACCTCATTCGCCGGGCACGAGCGCGTGAGAACGGCGTCGTCATCGCGAGCGCGAATTACGGCCGCTTGCTCGGTAGCATCCATCCGGAGGATATGTCGCGCGGCTATTCGCAGATCGTCGATTGGACGGGTGAAGAGCTCGGTCGGATCGATGGTCAGGGTGAGGCGTACATCCGGGCAACCATCGACCTTGCGCCATTGCGCCGGGATCGCGCCGCGCGGTCGCTGAACCTCGCGCCATATGCCGGCCTGTGGGATGGCCGCGTGCTTTGTCCGGTCGATCGCTGGCTGGAGCGCCCGCTCGCCGACCCTGCCGAGGCCACGACGGTTCTTCCTGAGGTGATCGCTCGCTTGCAGGAGGCCGGGACGCTCTAGCGGCAGTCGCCTCGCGGCGTGCCGGCGCGGCGCTGGGTTCAGTACTCTGGGCCGGGCGGCAGCGGTTCGTCGTTGGTGAAGGCGCGCCAGAGCGCAAACGTTTCCGCCATCGTCTCCGGCGTTGCCGTGCCGCGGTGGATTCGCGAGGTCGTCTGCGGGGTCAGCCGGCGCGCTTCGGGCACGCAGGCGCGCAAGGGATCGATCTCGCTCGAGAGGTGGAGCATCGGGACCGGGACAAGCGGGAGCCGGTCGCGCGTCGGGTAGGCGAAGGCGGCTCGGTAGGAGAGATGATAGGTGAGCCCGCCCTTGATGAATTCGACGAAGCCGGGGTGCATCGCCGCAGCGGGCGGTACGCTGCCCTCGGGCCGCAGCCCCTCGAGTGTTCGGTCGTACCACGGCCACCAGAGCTGCATATCGCGCCGGAAGTTCCACGCCCAAATCAGGTGGGTTCCTTCGCTCGTTGGAACGATCGGCGGCGCGTAGTTGGCGAGGCGGTCGGCGGTCTCCTCGGGCGTAAACAAGGTGATGCCGTCGAGCAGCAGATGCTTCGCCTGGTGGGGCCGCGCGATCCCCATTTCCATCGCGATGAGGGCGCCGGTGTGGGCGCCGTAGAGGTCGCACTCGCCGACGCCGAGAACGTCGAGCGCCTCCCAGATGACACGGGCGAAGTCCCAGATCTCGGGTATGCCCGGCAAGGGGGCGGAGTCGCCATTTCCTGGCAGGTCGAAGGTGACCACCGGCCGTTCCTTCGCGAGCTCCGGCATCAAGCGCTCGTGGTAGGCGCTCGATCCCGGCATCGCGTGAAGGAGCACCAGCGGCCGACCGGGGCCACCGTCCACCCGGCGGAGCAGGAGCTGGCCAATCGAGGTGGTGACGTAGTCGCGCCGCGGCACGCCGGGTGGCGAGCTCGGAACAGGCGGTGGCGGCGCGTCCGGAAGCGGATCGCTGGCCAAGAACTCGAGGATGCGCTCGTGCGAGTCCTCGCCGGCCGGAGAAATTCGGATCGCGTCGGAGATCCCGGCAGCGCGCTCGATGTGACGGCTGAGCGTGTCGGTCGGCGCGGCGGTCACAAGCGTTGGGACCGCGAGCGCGGCAAGTGACTCGGCCGTGTTGTAGCGAAAGACCGCTTGGTAGCCTTTCCAATAATTCTCGCCGGCACGCAGGAAGTCCACCACGCCATGATGGAGCTGCTCTGGTGTTGGCAGCGGCTTGTGCAGGCGGTTTTCGGGGCGGCGCCGGTACCACGGGTTGAACATGGCCATGTCACGCCGCATGTTCCAGTAGCGGAGCAGGTGCTCGCCGTAATCCTGCGGTGCGAGCGAGGGCGTGTAGTGCTCGCGGTGGCTTGCCTTCTCTTCCTCGCTATAGATCGCCACGCCGTCAAGCACCAAACGCCGCACGCGCTGCCGATGCCGCACCGCGAAGTCGAGCGCGATCGTCGCGCCGGTATGCGTTCCGTAAAGGTCGACCACCGGCAGTCCGAGTGCGTCGAGCGTTTCGCCGAGCGCGTCCGCATAGTCGGCGATCGCGGGCCGCTCGACGACGAGTTCCTCGGATTCGCCGTAGCCCGGGGTATCAATGGCGATGCAGGTGTGCCCGCGAGCGAGTTGCCGCATCCGCGGGACGAGCTGCTGTGAGCTGCTGGGGGACGAATGGAGCATGACGAGTGGCGGCCCTTCCCCGGCGCGGCGATAGTGAACGCGGCGGCCGCTGGTGGTCAGGACGTAGTGGCGGACGATCGTCATGGCACGCTCCTCTCGCTGGTCGCGCCATCATAGCGCGATCGGCAGCCCTGCCGAACGACGGGGAACGAGGCTCCGGAGGAACGCACATGGGGCACGAAAGGTTGCCGAGATCCCGCCGGCGTCGAACGGCCTCGCTCCGCGGCTACCGATTGGCCTGCCTTGCCAAACACCTTGAGGAGCGCACGATCGCTCCCGTTGCGCAGGTCCGGCAGGGCGCCGCCGTTAGAGGCCGTGGGTCTGCCGAACGCGGTCGATCAGGCCGCGGATATCGGGTGCGCCGCGTAAATCCGGCGGCGGGATCGGCTCGTCGGCTTCGTGAAGGCCGGCGAGCTCGGCGATCGTTGCGACCACGCCTGCGCCCAGTCCTTTCGGGTTGTAGCCGCCTTCGAGGGTGATGGCGAGGCGGCCCCCGCAGTGCTCCTCGGCGATCGCACGGCAGACGCGAACAAGGTGAGCGAAGCCTCCGATGGTCAGCCGCTCGTTCGCCAGCGGGTCGGCCCAATAGGCATCGTAGCCTGCCGAGACGAGCACAAGCTGCGGCTGGTAGCGACGCGCCAACGGGATGAGCACCTCGTCGAAGACGGCCCGATAGATGTCGTCGCCGCAGTTCGGCGGAAGCGGGACGTTCGCGGTCGTTCCGCGGCCCGCGCCCTCGCCGATCTCGTCGACCTGCCCGGTGCCCGGAAAGAGCGGCCATTGGTGGACGGAGAAGTAGAAGACGGCGGGGTCCTGGTAGAAGATGTCCTGGGTGCCGTTGCCGTGGTGGACGTCGAAGTCGATCAGCAGCGTCCGCTCGATGCCGAAGCGGTGGCGGGCGATGAGCGCGGCGATGGCGGCATTGTTGAACAAGCAGAAGCCCATGGCTCGGTCGGGCGTCGCGTGGTGGCCGGGCGGGCGGACAATTGCCAGCGCTGTCGGCTGCTCGCCGCGTAGCACAGCCTCGACTGCACGGCTCGCTGCGCCGGCGGCGTGGATTGCGACGTCGAAGGACGCGTCGGTGACAATGGTGTCGCCGTCCACCCAGGCGCCGCCGCGGTCGGCGATTTGGCGGATGCGGGCGACGTGCTGGGGCCGGTGAGCGAGCGTGAGCTCTTCGTCGGTGGCAGGGCGGTAGGCGAGCGGAACGAGCGCTCGGCGCGAATGGCTGCTGGCAATCGCCATGCGGATGGCGGCGAGGCGGCCAGCGTTCTCGGGATGCTGTCCCGTGTGGTGGCTGTCGAAAATGGGGTCGTCGACTATCCCAACGGTTTGCATCTTAGCGTTGGCTCGGGCCGTCCACCTGACGCTGTAACAGCGCGAGATCGGCGTCCACCATGCGGCGGACCAAGGCCTCGAAGGTGGTGCGCGGGGCCCAACCGAGGGTCTGACGTGCCTTGGTCGCATTGCCGACCAGCAGGTCGACCTCCGCCGGACGCATGAATCGTTCGTCGGTGACGACATAGTCGCGGTAGTCCAGCCCGAGGTGGCTAAAGGCGAGCTCCGCGAATTCCCGCACCGAGTGGGTCTCACCAGTGGCGATCACGTAGTCGTCCGGTTCGTCCTGCTGCAGCATGAGCCACATGGCTTCGACGTAGTCGGCGCGTATCCCCAATCGCGGCGCGCCTCGAGGTTGCCGAGCGCGAGGGTGCGGTCGAGCCCAAGCTTGATCCGGGCCGCGCCGTGGCTGATCTTGCGAGTAACGAACTCGAGGCCGCGCCGCTCCGACTCGTGGTTGAACAAGATGCCCGAGGTCGCGTGCAGCCCGTAGCTCTCGCGGTAGTTGACGGTGATCCAATGGCCATAGACCTTCGCCACGCCGTAGGGGCTGCGCGGATAGAACGGAGTCTTCTCGGTCTGCGGCGTCTCGACCACTTTGCCAAACATTTCGCTACTGCTCGCCTGATAGAAGCGGATCGTTGGGTCGACGACGCGGATGGCGTCCAACACCCGTGTTACGCCAAGAGCGGTTGTCTCGCCAGTCAACACCGGCTGGGTGAAGGATGTCTGCACGAACGACTGGGCCGCGAGGTTGTACACCTCATGCGGCTGGTATTCACGCAAGGCGTGAACGATGGAGTAGAAGTCCAGCAGGTCGAAGGTGGCGAGGGTGATTCGGTCTTGAATATGGCTGATCCGCTCGAAGTTGACCGTGCTGCTGCGGCGCAGCATGCCGATGACTTCATAGCCTTTGGCAAGCAGGAGCTCTGCAAGATAAGAGCCGTCCTGACCGGTGATCCCGGTGATCATCGCTCGTTTGGTCGCCATGTTCCTCCTACCGCTCGCCGAGGGGTGCCGGCGGACTGCAGCCGTCCCGAATGGTAGCGCAGCCCGATCGGTTTGGCTGTAGGATGCCGTTCACCGCTTGCCGGGAGGAGGGATGAGCAGCGGACTGGCCGGTCTGCGCGTGATCGATCTGGCGAACCCGAGTGGCGTCTATGCTACCAAGCTGCTCGCGGACCTCGGCGCGGACGTCCTGAAAGTAGAGCCGCCCGCCGGCGACCCAGCGCGGCGTGCTGGGCCGTTTTTTCAAGATGTTCCGGGGCTGGGGCGCAGTCTCAGCTTCGCCTACGCGAACACCAGCAAGCGCAGCCTCGCGCTCGACCTCGCAACATCGAGCGGACGCGCTGCCTTTGTGCGGCTTGCACAGCAGGCCGACGTTATCGTTGAGACGGCACGTCCCGGGGAATTTGACGCCGCGGGCATCGGTTACGAGGCGATTGCCGCTATCAACCCCGCCGTCATCTGGGTGTCGGTGACGCCGTTCGGGCAGCGAGGGCCACGCGCCCACTGGAGAGCGAATGACCTCGTTGCGCTGGCTGCCGGCGGGCTGCTCTACCTGAACGGTTTTCCGGACCGTGCGCCGGTGCGCCCGCCTCTCGAACAGGCATATACCCTCGCCGGGTCGGCGGCCGCTGCCGGGGTGCTGTTCGCGCTTGCCGAGCGCAGCCGCTCCGGCCTTGGCCAGCACGTTGACGTCTCGATTCAGGCTGCCGTCGCCACCGCGCTGGAGAATGCGATTGGCTACTGGGATTTTCTCGGCGAGGTGCGCGGCCGTTTCGGCGACCGGATGTTCACCGGTCTCCAGATTCTCTACCGCTGCCGGGATGGCTGGATCGCCGGCATGCCGGGCGGCCGCTGGAGCGAAATCGTGGCGTGGGCCGACGAGACGCGGCCCGGCGATAGCCGCTACCGCGCCGAGGAGATGCAGTCGCGCGCCTACCGTGACGCCCATCCCGAGCTCGTCGCCGGGCTGATCGCCGACCTGCTGGCGGGGCAAACGCGCGACGAGGTCGCCCGCCGAGCGCTTCGCCACCGGCTCCCCCTTCAGGTGATCAACACCATCCCCGACCTGCTGCGCGATGAGCAACTCGCCTTTCGCGGCTACTGGCAGCCGGTTGCCCACGACGACCTCGGCGCGATCGTCACCTACCCCGGTGCGCCGTTCCTCTCTTCGTCGGGAACGTGGTCGATCCGCCGCCGCGCCCCGCTGCTCGGCGAAGATAGCCGCGAGGCGCTGGCCGACTATGGATTTGCCGAAACCGAAATTGACGCGCTCGTCGCGGAGGGAACCGTCTACCAAGGCGCAAGGCCAGCGGAGGTTCCGGTTCACGGGCCGCGCGCCCCGTTCTCAAGGCCGGCGCGAGGCGGGTCCCGCCGGCTCCCGCTTGCCGGCGTGCGCGTGCTCGAATTCAGTTTGGCAGTCACGGTTCCGTTCGTGGCGCGGTTGCTTGCCGAACACGGCGCCGAAGTAATCAAGATCGAATGGGGTGCCCGGCCGGACCCGCTGCGGCAGTTTCAACCTCGCCTTCCGGGCACGGATGACCCCAACGCCGGGGCGCTGTTCAACCTCGTCAATGCAAGCAAGCGCCATGTCACCCTCAACATGAACGAGCCGCGCGCCCGCGAGCTCGTCCGCGACCTCGTGCGCATCTCCGACGTCGTGGTCGATAACTTCGGCGTTGATCCGCTCGTGAAATGGGGGCTTGGGTATCAAGATCTTCGTGCCATCCGACCGGACATCATTTTGGCGCGCTCCTCGGTGTATGGCCGGTCGGGCCCCTTTGCTGGGGTGCCGGGCTTTGGGTATAGCATCGCCGCCGCTGCCGGCTGGAACACGCTGATGGGCTTCCCGGGCGACCCGCCGATCGGAATGGGTCCGGCGTTCCCAGATTACGCCTCGAATCTCTACCATCTGCTGGTTGCCATCCTCGTCGCGCTCGAGCAGCGCCGCCGCACGGGTGCGGGCCAGTACGTGGACATGTCGCAGATCGAAAGCACCATCGCGTGGATCGGCCCGGCCGTCCTCGATTACACCGCCAATGGCCGCGTGCCACCGCCGCCCGGCAACCGCCATCCCGACTACGCGCCGCACGGTGTCTATCCGGTGCGGGGCCACGATCGCTGGATCGCTGTCGCCGTGGACCAAACAAGCTGGCCCGCCTTCCTTGCCGTTTCTGGTCTCGCGTTCGATGACCGGTTTGCCAGTCACGAGGGCCGCAAGGCGAACGAGGACACCCTTGACGCCATGGTTGCTGCGTGGACCGCTGATCAGGATGGCGAGGCGCTCGCGGAACGCCTCCAGGCCGCGGGGGTGGCGGCTTCGATCGTCGCGACCGCCGAGGATTTGATCGAACGCGATCCACAGCTTGCCCATCGCGGCCATTTCGTCCGGCTCGACCACCCGATCACCGGCCGGAGAATCTGGGACCGCCACGCCTTCGTGCTCAGCGCAACGCCGGGAACGAACGGACGAGCGCCCCTGCTGGGAGAAGACAACGATTGGCTGCTGACCGAGCTGCTCGGCCTGAGCGACGATGAGGCCGCTGCGGCGTACGTGGAGGGGGCGATCGGCTGACGGTACCGCATCGGTGGTAATCCGTATCGTTGATGAGATCTGATATCATCCGCCCCGATGAAGGCAGCATGGGCGAAAGCGTTGACCGTCCGCTACGGCAGCGTCACCGCACTCGCCGGACTGCGTTGGGAAGCCGAAGCGGGGAGCCAATGGTGGATCGTCGGGCCGAATGGCGGTGGCAAGTCGACGCTGCTGGCGGCGCTGCTCGGTCTCGTGCGACCGGCGGCGGGAAGCGCGGGGGTCACCGGTGCGGTGGCGTACCTTCCGCAGCGCGAGACGATCAATTGGCGCTTTCCGGCGCGGGTACGGGATGCGGTCGCCCTCGGTTGCCGGCGGAGCCGCTGGTGGTCCCCGTGGCGCGAACGAGACGAAGCCGGCCTCATCACGGCTTGCTTGGCGCGGGTCGGGCTGGCTGAGTTTGGCGACGTGCTGCTGCGCGAGCTGAGCGGTGGTCAGCAGCAACGGGTTCTGTTAGCGCGGGCGCTCGCGGCCGATGCCAGCCTCTACCTCTTCGATGAGCCGGCCAAAGGCCTCGACCGGACAAGTGAGGCCGTCGCTGCCGAAATCGGGTGTGAGCTTGTCGCTGCCGGCAAGACAGTCATTACGGTCACCCACGACCTCGGCCGGGTGGCGCGCAGCGGCGGCTGGTTCCTCGGCCTTGCCGGTCGCGAGGTGGCGCGCGGCCCTGCGGCGACAGTGCTCGACCCCGAGGTGCTGAAGCGCCTCTACGGCCGGAGCGACGCGCCATGATCGATTGGCTCGCCGCTCCCTTCGCGTACGAGTTTATGGTTCGCGCCACGCTTGCCGCGCTGCTCGTCGGAATCGTCTGTCCGCTCATCGGCTGTTATGTCGTCGTCCGCGGCCTCGCGTTCTTCGGCGACGCCCTGAGCCATAGTGTTTCCCCCGGGGTCGTGATCGCGTCGTTGATCGGCGCGAGCCTTCTTCTCGGGGGGCTAGTGGCGGGGGTGGTCGTGGCAATGGGTATTGGGCTCCTCGCCCGGCGGACCCGGCTGGATGATCAGACCGCAATCGGGGTCGTTTTTCCGGTCGCTCTCGCCGCAGGGGTGGCGCTGCTTGCCGCGCGGCCGACGTTCGCCGCAGACCTGACGCACATCTTGTTTGGCAGTCTGCTCGGTGTCAGCGCCGGCGACCTCGGCCTAACCGCGGTGGTGGCGGCAATCGTGGTGGCTGCCCTCGTCGTCCTTCACCGGCCGCTGACGGCGATGACCTTCGATCCCGTTGCCGCCCGCCTTCAAGGCGTGCCGGTTGAAGCGCTGCACGTCGCCCTGCTCGTGCTGCTGGCCTTGGCGATCGTGATTGCGATCCAGACGGCGGGGAACCTGCTTGTGCTCTCGCTGTTGGTGACCCCGGCAGCGACGGCGTGGCTGGTCGCCCGCTCGATGCTGGCGATGGTGCTCGTAGCGCCAACGTTGGGAGTGGTGGCGTCCGTCGGGGGGGTCCTCCTGTCGTTCCATCTCGGGGTGCCGATCGGCCCCGCCGTTGTGCTGCTCGCGGCGGCGGAGTTTGGCGCGGTCGCTGGCGTGACCCACCTCGTGGGGCATCTTCGCCGCCGGACGGCACGGCCGCTTGCGCGTTGCAACGTGAGTGAGTATGATACGCCAGAATGATACTGAGTATCATTTCTGGAGGACTCTCATGACTCGTGTGGCTCGTGCGTTCCGGTGGCCAACGGCCCTAATCGCGGCAATCGTCGCCGTTGTCTTGCTCGCGGCGTGCACCCCGCCGCCCTCCCCAACTGCCGGCTCAGTTCCGCCTGCCGCGACGCCGAGCGGCGCGGGCACGGGCCATCTCATCGCCTTCGACGTGAACGCTGCCAAGGTGCATGTCTTCGCGTTGCCAGAGATGCGGCTGACCGGCTCGCTCGACAACGTGGGCTTCGACAATCACGTCGGCAGTCTCGTTCTTCCTGATGGTCGGGTGCTCTTCACGAGCAAGAGCAGCAGCGAGGTGCTGGCGCTGGCAATCGACGGCGCGGGCAAACCATCAATCGTTCAGCGGTTCAAGGCCGAGTTGCCCGAAGGCGGCGTTTGGGGGCAGGTCGATCCGACCTTTCGGTACTTTGTCGTCTCGTCTGGGTACGACGATGACCGTCAGGCGCTAAGCGTTGTCGATCTCAAGGAGAACCGCGTCGCGGTGCTCTCGCTCACGATGAAGGAGAGGGAAGAGGCGCACCCCTGGATCACCAGCGACCCAGCGCAGGTCTATGTGGGCGTCGGAGGGGAAATCCAGGCCTACCGGCTTGAGGACGTGCTCAGGGGCAGCGCTCAGCCAGTCGCGACTGCGACGGTCGGTCTTGGCTCGCATGGTCCGGTCATTGCCCCCGATCTGAAGAAGATCCTGATGACGACCAGCCGCGGCCTCGAGCAAGTGAGTTACGCTGACGGTCGATTGACCGCCGGCACGCCTATCCCGTGGGACGCGAATGGGCGAACGACGGGGCGGAATGCCCGCCCTCGCCTCTCGATGGATGGGAAATTCGTCTATGGGGCGATTGCTGCAACCCAGCCAGCCGGGGCCGACCTGTGGGCCGAACGTGCGGTCGACATTCACATCGCGAATCTGATCGATGGGACGGCAAAGCGCCTGCCGCTCGATAAAGGGATCGCCCCGCGTTTCCAACTCTCCGCTCCCTATGCCTTCTTTGCCGTCACCTCGGCGGCCGGCGACGCGGCATACCTCTTCGATGTCGACGCCGCCTCGCCGAGCTTTCAGAGCATCGTCGGGAAAATTGCGCTGCCGAGTCTCAAGAATGGCCCACGGCCGGGCGAACCTGCTGCCGGCAAAGAAGGGCGCTCCTTGGCGATTACGCCGGATGGCGCCTATGCCTTCGTTGCCCAGGGCGGTGAAGCGCAGATTCTCGTCATCGATACGCGCCGTCGTTCCATCGTTCGGACACTCGATGTACCGAGCCCCATGACTGGAGGAGGCTACCTCGTCGCCGTCCAACCGGGGATGAAGGTGGTCGATCTCAGCTCGCGATAAATGGTCTCACGTCGGATCCTTCTTGCCTTTGCGGCGCTGTTCCTCGCCGGCTGCCAGACGGCAGCCGGCTCCTCGCCTCCTTCCCCGAGTGGCACGAAACCGCGCGTCGGCGCGAGCTTTCCCATCTTGGCCGACATCGTTCGCACGGTTGCTGGCGATCGATTGGAAGTCGTCTCGGTGATTCCCGATGGCGCCGATCTCCATACGTGGGAACCCAGTGCCCAAGATCTGGTCCGTGCTGCGAGCTTCAGAGGATTCCTCTTCATTGGCGCGAACAATGAGCGCTTCCTCGAGGACGGCGGTTTCCGCCAAGTGCTGCGCGATCGGGGCATTCCCCGATTGGAGTACGCGAGCCAGCTCGACCTGATAATGGTCGATAAGGTCATCGATCATGGCGACCATGTCCACGATCTCCGCGAGGGTGACCCGCATGTCTGGCTCGACCCGCGGCGCGTGATCGCCATGCTCGATCCGACGGTGCGCTTCTTGAGCGAGCTTGATCCCGAAGGTGCGTCAGTCTTCGCTGCGAACGCCGAGCGGTACGCGGTCGCGCTGCGGGCGCTCGACACCGAGTTAGCCACGGACTTTGCCCGGATTCCTCCCCCGCGGCGTCGCCTCGTGGTTTTTCACAATGCCTTCACCTACTTCGCCGATCGCTATGGGTTCGACGTCGTCGAGGTGGTGATCAAGTCGCCGGGGCGCGAGCCGAGCGCCAAGGACATTGCCGCCCTGCGCGACACCATTGTGGCAGCGGGAGTCCCAGCGGTATTCAAAGAGCCGCAATTCAACGCTCGCGTCCTCGAGCAGGTGGCTGCTGACCTTCGTGTGCCCGTCGGTGTGCTCCTTACCGACAGCTTCACCCCCGGAGTGCACACGTACCTCGATCTGATGCGATTTAACCGCGACTGTCTCGTGACCCACTTAGCCCAATGAACCGAGCGGCGGTGCAGGTCGCTCATCGCCGGTTCATCCTTCGGCGGCGGGCATCCTTCCGCCGTGCGCTGGACGGCGCGTCAGCGACCCGGTACAACCGAATAAGGAATGCCCTGACCTGATCGCCGGAGCGCCGACGAGGCCGGTGCGCCGGAGCGGTCGTGCGGTGAATGGAGGTGAGGCTTGCGGGCAATGGTGCTCGAACGGCCCGGTGCGCCGCTTGTCGCGACCGATCGGCCGGACCCGACGCCAGCAGCGGGGGAGCTGCTGCTGGAGGTTGCTGCCTGCGCTGTCTGCCGGACCGACCTCCAACTCGCGAGCGGCGATCTGCCCGCGAGGCGGCTCCCGGTCGTCCTCGGCCATCAGGCGGTGGGCCGGGTGGTTGCCCTCGGTTCAGGCGTGGCGGGCTGGGCGCTTGGCGATCGCGCTGGAGTCGCGTGGCTGGGCGGGGCGGATGGGACGTGCCGGTTCTGTCGTGGTGGCCGCGAGAATCTTTGTCCCGAGGCGCGCTTTACGGGCTGGGACCAGGACGGCGGGTACGCCACGCGGATGACGGTGCGCGCCGACTTTGCCCTCCGGCTGCCTGCGGGGTTCGACGACCTTGCGGCGGCACCGCTCCTCTGCGGTGGGGTAATCGGCTACCGTTCGCTCAAGATCGCCGGAATCACGCCGGGTGGACGGCTCGGCTTATATGGCTTTGGGGCGTCGGCCTTATTGACACTGCAGGTTGCCCGTCATTGGGGCTGTGAGGTCGCGGTGGCGACTCGCTCACCAACAGAGCGGGCGCGCGCCTCGGCACTCGGCGCGGTCTGGACCGGCGGATACGACGAGCTACCACCCTTTCCGCTCGAGGCGGCGATCACATTTGCGCCGGTGGGAGCGGTGGTAGTCGCCGCGTTGCGTGCCGTCGAGCGCGGCGGGACCGTGGCGATCAACGCAATCCATCTCGACCGGATTCCGGAGTTTTCCTATGACCTGCTCTGGCAGGAGCGGAGCATTCGAAGCGTGGCGAACTTCACGCGCGCCGACGCGGAGGAGTTTCTGAGGCTCGCCGCGGCGATCCCGATTCGGACCGAGATCGACGTGCTGCCGCTGGACGAGGCGAACGAGGCGCTCGGCCGGCTTGCGGCCGGGCGGGTGAACGGCGCAGCGGTGCTGGCTATGCCTTCGCTGGCCGCCTGAACAGCCGGCGCTTCTCGCGCGGGATCTCGCCGAGCACCGGCAGGCCGAGCAACTTCTCGGCCTCTGCCGAATCATGGACTTTGTTGTCGAGGTAGGCGAGCAGCAGCATGATCGCCAACCCGGCGGCGAAGCCAAGCGCGGCGCGCACGACGATGTCGAGGTTGCCGCGCACGCCCGCCACCTGCGCGGTCACGACTGGGGGATCGACCACCTCGATCTTCGCTTGGCCGAGCGAAAGCTGGGCGATATACCGGGCGCTGTTGCGGTCGAGCACGGTCGCGATTCCTCGCGCGATCTTCTCGACTTGGGCAGCGTCCCCACCGGTGACGGTGATCGAAAGCAAGCGATGGGTGCGCCGCGTCGATTGCTGGCCGGAGATTTGGGCGCTGGTGATGGTCGGGTCGTTCAGCTCGCGAGCCACGTCCTGCGCGAACATCTGGCTCTTGACCAGCTCGGCGAGGTCGTCCACGAGGTATTCGGAGGCGACCCAGGCATAATAGCCCTCGTAGGCGAAGGTGCCGGGTTGGCGGGGCTCGGGCGGCACGGAGACGATGGCGCGCAGGGTCGCGGAATAGGTCGTCTGGGGCTTCGGTGCGAGCAGGATGCTCAGCCCGCCGGCCAGAATGGCAAGCCCGAGCGGGATCCAAAACCAGCGGCGGAAGATCGCCCAATATTGGCGCAGCTCCATGCGACCTCCTATTTTTCGTACTCGACGAGTGCGCCGCTTCCCCAGTCAACCGGGAGGGCACGGTCGCCAATCTCGATCCCAGCGGCCATGACGAGATTGCCGAGGGTTTCAGCCGCAGGCACTCGCAGCGCCGCCTTGGCCGTCCAGGCCCAGAGCCCGAGCAACGGTGAGCGGCGGGCATAGTCGACGTCGTACAGCTGTACGGCCCGGTTGACGTAGACGAGGATCTTGTAGGCTCCTTCTTCATGGACCGGCTTGAAGCCGTGCCGCCGAAAGCGGGCAAAGATCGCCGTCGGCCGCTCCATGCCGATATGCCCCTCGGGGTCGATGAAGTGCTTTTGATAGGCGTCTGGCCAGCGGCGGGCGAAGCGCGTCACCGGGTCGACGCCTTCCGCCTCGATGTAGTGGAGGGTCCGGCCGCCCGGCTTCAGAACGCGGTAGAGCTCGCTGAACACCTGATCCTTTTCCTCGAAGGGGACGTGGCCAAGCACGTCCGACGAGACGACGGTGTCGAAGCTGTTGTCCGGAAAGGGGAGTTTCGTCCAGTGCGCCGCAACGGTGAGGGGGTAGATGGTTTGCGCCGCCTCGAGCGAGCGCTGGGCGATATCAACGCCCACGGCCTCACGGCCTTGAGCAAAGAGCGCCCAGCCGCCGCCGCAGCCCAAATCCAGCAGCGTGCCGCCGCGACCGGCGAGCCGCTTGACAAAGAACCGTTGCTTGCGGATGAGCTGATTGCGAAGCCCGCCGGTCGTGCGGTCCGGCGCGGACCAGCGGTCTTCGTTCCGATAGAAGGGGTCCTCCGGCTCGAAGCGGGGAACGCCGTTCACGATTGGGTAGGCACGGTGGCAGGGGTCGCAGCGCAGCGTGTCGGCCTGCCGATCGAGGGGTGTCCGGCACTCTGGGCAGACGAGGGTGACCATCAGCGCGGATTCTAGCAGCCGGGTCGGTTGATTCTGGCCAGTTTCGGCCGTGGTAGGATGCTTCATCCGTTCTCGGAGGCCACCCATGCCTGTCTTGCCGCGCCGCGCCTTTGTCGAGACGCCTGCCGGCCAGATCCATTACCGCGAGCTGGGCGACGGTCCGCCGCTCGTTCTGCTTCACGAGGTAGCCCGCTCGTCGGATGGGTTCTCCGAGGTGCTGCCCTGCCTCGCGGAGCGCTTTCGGTGTCTGGCAATGGATCTGCCGGGCTATGGCGACTCCTTCCATCCGGCGGAGTACCCCGGGATGGCGGGCTACGCCCGATCGGTCGTCGATTTCTTCGACGCGATTGGGCTGAAGCGCACCCATCTGCTTGGCTTTCACACGGGTGCGGCGATTGCCGCCGAGGTGGCTGCCACCTTCCCGGAGCGCATCGAAAAGCTCGTCGTGTGCGGCCTGCCGGACGTCACGGAAGAGGAGCGCGAGAAGAAGATGGCGTCGCTCCATGCCACCGTTCCCGATCCTGCGTTTCGCTATCTTAGCGAGCTTGCGCCGGGGCTGACCTACCATGCCGAGCGCTATTGGGGGACCGAGTACGGCCATCGGTACGGCATCGACTTTTTGAAGGCGATGCCGAATGCCCACTGGGGCCATCGTGCCGTCTACGAGCAGCGCATCCGCGATCGCATCCCGTCGATCGTTGCCCCGACCCTCCTGTTTTGCTCACGCGACGATGCCTTTGTCCGCTTTCAAGACGAGCTTGCGCGCGGCTTCCGGGATGTCCGCACGGCGGTGATCGAAGAGAGCGAGAAGTTCCCTCTGGTGAACCAGCCGGCAGCGAGTTGTGCGCTCATCTCGGAGTTTCTGAAGGACTAACTCGGCTTGCGCTCCTCGGGTGGCCTCTCGTGGGACAGCTGCTCGGCCAGCCACGCTCGCTCGGCGGGGGTTAGGTCGGCGGTCGCGAGGAGGTCTGGCCGCTGCCGGGGCGGTGCGCAGGAGTGCGTGTTGCCGCCGCCACGCTGCGATTGCGGCGTGATTGCCGGAGAGCAGCACCTCTGGAACGCGCCAGCCTCGAAACTCGGCGGGCCGCGTGTAGTGGGGGTATTCGAGCAGGCTGCTGCTATGAGACTCGGCGGCGAGCGACTCGCTGGCGATGACGCCGGGGAGCAACCGAACGACGGCGTCGACGATCACCATCGCCGCGAGCTCTCCTCCGGTGAGAACAAAATCCCCAATGGAGATTTCATCGGTTGCGACGTGCTCGCGCACCCGCTCGTCGACGCCTTCGTAGTGGCCGCAGATCAGCAGCAGCTGCTCCTCGCGCGCTAGCTCCTCAGCGAGCGGTTGGGTAAAGCGGCGGCCTGCCGGTGAGAGCAGGATGACGCGTGCCTGCTCTCCGGCACGCAGCGCTTCGACGGCGGCAACGATCGGCTCAACTTTCATCACCATGCCTGGCCCGCCACCGAAGGGATAGTCGTCGACCGTGCGGTGGCGATCGGTTGCCCAGTTCCGGAGGTCGTGGACACCAATCTGCACCACGCCACGCTCAATGGCACGCCGGACAATGCTTTCGTCGAACGGGCCGCGGAACATTCCGGGAAAGATGGTGACAATATCAATTCGCACGGTCGCGCCTTCTGCTAGTCGCCTTCCCTATGACGCTCGTTGGAGAGCACGCGGTAAACGTACTGGATGATGCGCTGTCGGTCGCGCTCGTTGATCGCGTCGAAGACGCCGCGTACCTGTCGAATGCCGTGGGCGCCATCGTGGCGACCTCCGACCTCGAGGACGCGGACGACCGGTTGGATCGGCTCCCCCGCGTCGAGTTTGAGAACGAGCGTGAAAAGCTGACCTGGCTGGAGCGGCTCGAGGCACTCGAAGCCGATACCGCCGCCGCTGAGGTCGAGCAGCCGGACGGCGAAGCGCGTCGTCGGCTCGCCATCTTTGCCCAGCAAAAACGCCGTCATTGTGTTCAGGTCGACCGGTGCCCGGACGAACGCGCGCCGCTGCAGCCGCTCGAGGCTGGCGACTTCCAAAATCAGGTCCGGCCGGCCAATCGCCTGACCAATCACCTCGCTGCGGAGGATGAAGAAGCCTGAGGGCAACCCAACCTCGAGCTCGAGGGCCTGGCCAAGCGAAGGCCCGGGCTCGCTGGTCGCGGGGGTGACCGTGACCCGATTGCCCGTGACCGAAACGATCCGGACGCGTTGTGTGCGCTCCCCGCCGCGGGCCGGTGTCCAGCGGAGCCGCGCGGCCTGTCCTGCAGCAAGAAAGGAGAGGTCGAGCGTCATTGCCACCTCCTCGATGGAGTGTCCACCTCGGAGGCAGTGGAGAGAGGACGTTGCTGCACGGGCAACGGTCGGCCGATTCTGGCGAGGCCAGTGCTCCTTCCGCGCTTGTGGTCTCGTCCCGGCGGTGCGACTCGATACGGGGCGCACCGCCGGGGAGATCGTGACACCGGTTGTGCGCTGCTAGGCAGGCGGCGGAGTCCCAGGACGGGGCAGCCGAACGCTGGATCGCCGAGCGGCCCGGGCAGCAGGCAGCGCGGCAAGCGCCAGACCGCCACGCGAGGCCGGGTTAGCGGCAAGCGCGTTCTCCCCGCTGGATCTCCGCCCAGAGTTCGGCACGGTAGACCGGCACCGAACGCGGAGCTTGGATCCCAAGTCGAATGTGATCGCCGTCGATCTCCAGGACGGTCAGCTCGACATCGCCACCGATGACGATGGATTCGCCGGCCTTTCTCGTCAGTACCAGCATCGTTATACCCCGGCCGGGGTGGCGCTGTCTGCGGGAACGAGCGGCGTTCGCACCGACCAGCCGCGTTGAAGCGGAGCGGTGAGGATGATTTGCCGCCCGCGACCGGTCCTTCGGTTGAGGACGATCGGCGCGACGAGATTTGCTGTGGTCTCGGCTGGTGTCGCGCCGAGCCGCAGAATGACGAGCACATCCACCTCTTCCGTCGTCTGCAGGTCGAGCGCCGCGACGACATCCTCGGTGACGTCGAAGGCGTAGTCGGCGAAAAAGGCGGCCGGATCGGCGACGACGAAGCACGTCGCCGGGTCGTCGAGCGATTGCAGCCAGCCGAGCTCAGGGTTGTCCTCATCCGGGATTCTGGCGAAGGCTCGTCCCTCGCCGTAGCCGACGATCGCCAAGCGAACGATTTGGCGATTGTCGATTGCGACGACTTCGGGGTGGCCAAATCGGGTGGTTATGACGTTCACCGTTCCTCCAGAGCGCCGCTCACCGGAGAAAGTCCAGCAGCGAGGGCTGGATGATTTTCGCGCCGGCCGCTAACGCTGCCTGATAGACTGTCTGCCGCGTCTGGAATGCGAGCACGGCCTCGACGAAGTCGGTGTCTTCGATGGTCGACAGTTGGCCGGCGAGCGCGACCGCGTCGAGACCGGCCCGCTCCTCCATGGCCTGCAACCGGTTGGTCTTCGCGCCCACCGCGGATTGCAGGGCAAGCACGGTGTCGTGAGCGTCCTCAATGGCTTGGAGTCGTGCCGGCCCGATCGCCAGTCCCGGCGTTCGCAGATCGGCTGCGAGTCCGGCGACGGCAGCAAACACCGGCAGCAACTGGTCGCCGGTCACGCCGACGCGCAGCTCGACGCCGGCATCGACGCGCATGGTGAGGGCATTGGTGGTGCCGCCATACGTCGCGCCCGCCGGGGAGGGATCCCGCGTGAAGGGCGGCGCGTCGGTCCGATCGCCGGCGAAGAGAAAGCGGTCGCCGATCCGTGCATTCCCTACCTGCACGAGATGGTCAAGGATCTGCTCAAGCTCGCCCGCGATGTTGTCGCGCGCCGTCTGGTCAAGTGTGGTGTTCGCTGCTTGGACGGAGAGTTCCTTGACGCGCGTCAGGGTGGTTGCCATGTCGGCGAGGTTACTTTCGGTCGCGTTCAGCCAGTCGAGCGCCGCGCCGCGGCCTCGCGCCTGGGCGTCGAGCCGGGTCTGGCGCGCCCGCAGGGAAAGGGCCACGGCGGCCCCGGTTGGGTCGTCGGATGGCGTGCGGACACGCTTGCCGGAGGTGATCTGATCGTTCAGGTCGTCCAGTGCGATGCGCGTCTCGTTCAGGTTGCGCATCACCGAGCCAACGAGCATGCTTTGGGTCACGCGCATGGTGTCCTCGCTTACCGGCCGGTCCGGCCCATCTCGTTGATGATGGTCGAGAGCATCGAGTCGACCACCGTAATGACATGGGAAACGGCTTCGAAGGCCCGTTGGAAGCGGATGAGGTTCGCTGCCTCCTCGTCGAGGGAGACGCCGGACTTCGATTGCCGTTCGCGCGTCAGTTGGGCGTGCAACACTTCTTGGCTCGCGAGGTCGGTCTTGGCCGCGTTGACCGCGACGCCGAGTTGGGCGATCGCGGTGTTCCAGTACCCATTAAACGTGGCCCCTGCTGGCATCGTCGCCTGCTCGGCGAGCGCTGCGAGGCGCAGCGCGATCCGGTTGCCGCCCGGTAGCGATTCGGCCGGGATTGGCGGCGGTCCCGCCGCACCGGCAAGGTCGGCGGCGGCGACGCGCTCGGGAGCGCCGGCAAGCGCGGGGTTGAGGGCAATCGTGGTGGCGTCGGTGCCGGTGAAGTAGGGCAGCCCAGCGGCGCCTGTCAGATCGGTCCCCGTCGTGTGGAGCGCGTTCACTTGGCTGATGATCGCTCCAGCGAGCGTATCAAGCGTTGTTAGACGCGAGGGGAGGTCGACGTCGCGCAGCGCGAGCGCACCGGCGATCTCGCCGCTGGTGAGCGTAACAGCGGCATTGTCGGCCGCCCACACGACCTGCCGGTAGGTCCCAGGAGGTGTCGCTACCGCAGCGATCGCGTTTGCGGTCACCCCAGCGACGAGCGCTCGTCCCCCGATCGCCACGTCGATCGCGCCATTTTGCTGCTCCGTTGTTGTGCTCCCGACGAGCGAACTGAGCGTGTCGAGCAGGCGGTCGCGCTGGTCCTTGAGATCGTTCGGCGACTGGCCAAGACCGAGGGCGTTGACGATCTTGCCGTTGAGGACGGCGATTTGGGCCGCCAGTTCGTTCACCTCGCGCACGCGCTCGCCAATGATCAGGTCGAGATTGGTCTGCTCGTCGCGGATCGCGCCGGCCGCTTGCCGGAACCGCAGCGCGAGGCTTTCGCTGTGCTCGAGGAGTGCGGTGCGGCTACTGCGCGATTCTGGGTTATTGGCGACGTCCTGCCACGCATGGAAAAAGCGGTTGAGATGGCCGGAGATGCCGCTCTCGGACGGTTCGTTGTAGGCATGCTCGAGGCGGGACAGTGTTTCAGCGGTGATATTGAGGCGGCCAAGCTCGGATGCGGCAGCGCGAAAGCGCCGATCGAGGAACGCATCGCGGGAGCGGCGGACGGTCTCCAGCGTGACGCCGTTGCCGGGCGTGGGGGCGCTGATTGCGCCGTAGCCGAGATAGGTGGCGGCGGGTCGGGCGGCAAGGACCGCCTCTTGGCGGGAATAGCCCTCGGTGGCGGCGTTTGCCAGGTTGTGGCTGATCGTCTCGGTAGCGGCGCGATAGGCGCGCAAGCCGCTCAGTCCGTTCTCGATTGCGCCGAACCCGTTCGCCATTCTCGTCTCCTTAGGCGCGCCGGTCGACTACGCCGCGCAGCGCTGCGGGGCGCGGCTGGCCATCTTCGCCGTAGAGAGCCCGCTCTTGTAAGGCGAGCTGAACGCGGTCGCGGTAGTGGCCAAGCATCGTGGTGATGATCGCGGAGTTTCGTTCGTGGGCGAGGCGGACGCGGTCGATCTGCGCGGTGAGCGCCTCGCGGCGGTCGCGTAGCAGTGCCGCCGGTTCCCCCCAAGCGTCGATCAGTTCGCTGAGCGTGCTGCCTGGCGGGACGAGATCGAGACGAGCCGCCTCGCGGGCGGCAAGTTCGTCGGCGAGCGCGAGCTGCTCGGCGACAATGGCGTTCAGGCGAGCGAAGTCATCGTCGCGGATCGCCGCCTGTTGGGCATCGGCGAGCGCTTCGAGCCGGCGGAAGATGGCCAGCTCTTCATCGAGGATGGCGGCGATTGCAGCGATTCGCGAGACAGCCGGGTGCGTGGCAGCCATCACGCTCGTCCAAGCAGTTTCTGGGCGAGCACGGCGCTGGACACCTGATAGGTGCCGCTGGCGACGGCCTCCTTCAGTGCAGCGATCCGTTCCGCGCGAACATCCGGCAGCGTGGCGACGGCGGCGCGGGCGAGGTGCACCTCGCGCGCGGTTGCCGAGAGCTCGACGCCGTCTCGCTTTGGCGCGGGCCTGGTCTCCGGCGGGCTTGACGGTGTTCCGGCAGGTGCGCTGATGCCGTAGGCGTGGCTTGCGGCAAGCCGGGTGAGGTTGAAGCCGAGTGCATCGATCGCCATCCCATCCTCTCTACGCGTTCAGGGTATTCGCCTGCTGGAGCATCTCGTCGATGGCTTGCACCGAACGGGCGCTCGCTGAATAGGCGCGTCGGGCGATCAGCATCGCCACCATCTCGTCGCCGATGGCGACGTTCGCCATCTCGCGCATTCCTGCGACGACTTCTCCGGCGCCTCCCGTGCCGGGTGCGACGAGGTTTGGCTCGCCAGACGCCGCTGTCGGCAAGAAGACACCCCCTCCGTCGGCTTGCAGCCCGGCCGGATTCGGGAAAAGGGCGATGCTGATCTGGCCTGCCGGCTGTCCTTCGCCGTCGACGAGCGCGATCACCGTTCCGTCTGCGGCAACGCTCAGCGAGCTCGCTCCCGGGGGCAGTTGGATGCCGGCGAGGGTGTCGCCGTTGCCATTGACGAGGGTGCCTGCGGCGGTCAACTGAAACGAACCGTCGTGGGTATAGCCGGGCGTCCCGTCGGGTCGGGTGACGACGAAGAACCCGGCGCCAGCGATCGCAAGGTCGAAGGGCAGCCCAGTCGTCTCGAGTGCGCCACTCGTCTCGATCCGCTGAATGTCGCGCACGACGACGCCGCGCGCTGCCGGTGCGGTCGCCGGCGAGTCGGGGTCTTGCTCGATCACGACGTCTTCAAAGTTCGCCCGGGCGCGTTTGAAGCCGGGGGTATTGACGTTCGCGAGGTTGTTGCTGATCACGTCAAGCGCCGTCTGTTGGGCGAGAAGCCCTGAGCCGGCGGCGCGGAGAGCGGAGATCATAGGCGGCTCCTCGTTTCCATCAGGCGGTTAACCGTCCGACGTCGGTCACCGCACGCTGGGCGGCTTCGTCAGCAAGTTTCAACGCTCGCTGGCTCGCTTCGTAGGCGCGTGAAACGGCGAGCATGTCGGTCATCGTTTTGGTGAGATCGACGTTGCTCCCCTCGAGGGCGTACTGCTCGACGCGCGGGTTGTCGACCGGCTGAGGCGGTTCACCGCCGTCAGGGATGCGCAGCAACGTTCCGCTGGTTCGGCGGGCCTGGTCGGTGTCGAGCCCGGCAGCGGCAGGGAGGCGGCCAGCCGGCGTCCCGTTGATCGTGAGTGTGCCGTCCGCGCCGATGGTCAGCGCACCCGGGGCGAGCGGCACCGGGCCGTCCGCGCCGGCCGCTTGAAAGCTCGACAGCTGGGCGACTAGCGTGCCGTCGCGGGTCAAGGCGCCGCGCTCATCGAGCGTGTACGCCCCGGCAGCGACTCGGGCCGTCCCGGCGGCGGTCGGCAGCGCGAAGCGCGGGGCAAAGTCGACCACTTGGAGACGGCTCACGACTTGGCCGTTCTGGACGAGTGTCCCGTCGCGGTTGACCGTCACGGGGCCGGGGCCGAGCTGGATCGGACCGTCAACGCCAAGCACGGGATACCCCTGACCGGTGACGAGTTGACCGGTTGCCGAGCGCCGGAAACTCCCGTCGCGGGTGTAGCCGATCCCGTCGGGCGTCTGGACGGCGAAGAAGCCTCGCCCGCCAAGGGCGAGGTCAAGCGGGTTGTCGGTTTGGCGGATCGGCCCTTGGCGTGTGTCGACGATATAGCGGTCGGGCTGGACGCCAGTGCCGAGCAACCCGATCCAGTCGGCGCCCCAAACATTCGGCGCGGGCGGGCTTTCGATCCCGTTCAACTGGTCCTGAAGGACGGCGACGAAGCCGGTGGCCTCTGCCGCGTCGGCCCGGAAGCCGGTCGTGGTGGCATTGGCGAGATTGCCGGCGATCACTTCTTGGCGCTTCTGCATCCGCAGGAGCGAGGAGGCTGCGGTATACAGGCCGCGCAGCATTAGCGTGTCCCTGCCGGCTCGCGAAAGCTGGCGAGCGCGGCGCGCAGTTTTAGGACGGCGCGGGCATGCAACTGACAGACTCGCGACTCCGAGATTTCGAGCACCCGACTAATCTCTTTCATCGTCAACTCTTCGTTGTAGTAAAGCGCGATGACCAGCCGGTCGCGCTCGGGAAGCTCCTCAATGGCGCGGATGAGCGCCCCTAACAGTTCATTGCGTTCAGCCGCGCCAAGCAGGCTGACCGCCTGACGATCCTCCACGAGGTCGGCGAGGGAGAGCGGGCTGTCGTCGTCGTCCATCGAGAGGACGTGATCGAGCGAAAGGGTGATAGTGGCAGCCTCCTGGACCGCGGCGTGGTAGCGGTCGAGGTCCATTTGCAGGTAGGCAGCGACCTCTTCGTCGGTCGGCATTCGTCCAAGCGAGCTACGAAGCTCTTGGATCCCGCGCTCGATCTCCTTGGCACGCTGGCGGGCGGACCGTGGCAGCCAATCGAGCGCCCGCAACTGGTCGATAATGGTGCCGCGGATGCGCGGAATGGCGAAGGTCTCGAACTTGAAGCCACGGTCGGGGTCAAATCGTTCGACGGCGTCGATCAGACCGATGATGCCGTAGCTGATCAGGTCTTCCGTGTCGAGCACGGCCGGCAGGCTGATCGCGAGCCGGTCGACCACATATTTGACGAGCGGCGTGTAAGCGAGGATGAGCGCCTCGCGGATGCGAGGCTCGCGCGTCCGCACGTAGCGTGGCCACAGGGCGGTGGTTTCAGCAGTCACGAGCATGGCTCACCTCCTTGCCGGTACGTTCGGCAGTGCTGCGTGGGGCGGGCCGGCGATAAGGGCGGAACCATTACGCTCCTCCGTCAGCCGGCTTTGGTGGCCGCGGCGCCCCAGACGGTTCGACGGGATCGTCGTCCGGCAACTCAGCTGGCTCGTCGTCCACCTCGGTGACCCGCGGCGGCGCGGGCACGGTCGGGGCCGGCCACGACTGAACGGCAACCCAGAGCAGGACGTTGAGAATCAGATAGGCGGCGATCCCCAGGAGCGCCGATCGAAAGAAATCGCCGCTCGTTGCCAGCGCCAACGCCGCGATTCCGAGCGCCAGTGCGCCGATAACGGTCGTCAGCGGGGCGGCGCTAGTCGTCATAGTCGCCTCCCACAACGCCGACCGCGTTCACTTCAATCTTGGGGTTGAGTTCGTTATAGGCAAGCACGGTCAAGTGCGGGACAACCCGCTCGGTCAGCCGCTTGAACGGCAGCCGAATGCGCGGCGAGCAGACGACAATTGGCTGATGTCCCTGTGCGACCATGCCCTCAAGGGCTGCGACGAGGTCTTGGAGCAGCCGCTGGGCGAGCATCGGCTCGATGCTGATCACCAGCCCCTGGTCGGTCGCTTGCAGCCCGGCGGCGAGCCGTTGCTCGACCTGCGGGGCGAGGGTCAGGACATAGATCTGGCCGTCTGGCTCACGGAGCTGCTGGCAGATGGCGCGGGAGAGCGCTTGGCGGACGTACTCCGTTAGCAAGTCGGGTGTCGCGGGTCTGGCGACCGCGGGCGGCCAGTGTCTCGAGGATCGTCACGAGGTCGCGGATCGAAACACGCTCGCGCAGCAGGTTTTGCAGGACGCGGTGCACCTCGCTCATCGAGAGCACGCCGGGGATGAGGTCTTCGACCACGGCCGGGTAGTCGGCCTTCAGGGCAGTGAGCAGAGTCTGAAGGTCTTGACGACCGAAGATATCGGCGGCGTGCGCCCGGATGACTTCTGTCAGGTGGGTGGCGAGGACAGACGCAGGGTCGACGACGGTGTAGCCGAGCACTTCGGCACGTTCGCGCTGACCGCTGGTGATCCAAAGCGCTGGCAGCCCGAAGGCCGGTTCGCGCGCTTCGATGCCCTCGATTTCCTCGGAGGCGAGGCCGCTGTTCATCGCGAGGTAATGGTTGGCGAGCAACTCGCCGCGGGCGATCTCGACGCCGCGCAGCTTCATGACATAGGTGTTTGGCCCCAGCTGGAGGTTGTCGCGAATGCGGATGGTTGGAACGATGAAACCAAGCTCCAGCGCGGTCTGGCGGCGGATCGCGGTGATTCGGTCGAGCAGGTTGCCCCGCTCGCCGGCGTCGACAAGGCCAATCAGGCCGTAGCCGATCTCCACCTCCATCGGGTCGACCGCGAGCAGAGCGACCGGGCTTTCCGGCGCGGGTGGCGCGGCGAGCGCCGCCGCCTCCTGGGCGGCGACCAGCGCCCGCTGCTGACGCTGATTGCGATTGAGAAGAAAGGCGAATCCCCCCAACCCGACGGCGATCGTACCGAGGGAAATCATCGGCAGTCCGGGGACAAGCGCGAGCGCCCCGAGCAAGGAGGCGACGATGGTGAGTGCCTTCGGGTTGCTGAAGAGCTGGGCGCCCACGTCGGCGCCGAGGTTGGCGTCCGAGGCGGCGCGCGTCACGATGATGCCAGTGGCCGTCGAGATCAACAGGGCGGGGATTTGCGAGACGAGTCCGTCGCCGATGGTGAGGAGCGAGAAGCGCTGGAGCGCCTGAAGCGGAGGGATGCCGAGTTGGGTGATGCCGATGATGACGCCGGCGACGATGTTGACGATCGCAATCAGGATGGCCGCGATGGCGTCGCCTTTGACGAACTTGCTCGCACCGTCCATCGCGCCGTAGAAATCGGCCTCGCGCTCGATCTCGCGGCGACGGCGGCGAGCTTCGTCTTGGTCGATCAAGCCCGCGTTGAGATCGGCGTCGATCGCCATCTGCTTCCCGGGCATCGCATCGAGCGTGAAGCGGGCGGCAACTTCGGCGACGCGCTCGGAGCCTTTGGTGATGACGACGAACTGAACGATGATGAGGATGAGGAAGATGACAGCGCCCACAACGTAGTTGCCGCCAACGACGAAGGAGCCAAAGGCCTCGATCACGCGGCCGGCTTCGCCGTGCAGGAGGATCAGGCGCGTCGCCGAGATGTTCAGGCCAAGCCGGAAGAGCGTGGCAACCAACAAGATGCTCGGAAAGACCGAAAACTGGAGCGGCTGGGTGGTGTACATCGCGACCATCAAGATGGTGAGCGCGGTCGCGATGTTGATGATGATCAACAAGTCGAGAAGAACATCGGGCAGCGGGATGATCAGCATCCCGACGATGAAGACAACGGCGACGGCGAGCATGACGTCGCTGTTGCCCGAAAGGCGGCGGATGCTGCCCGGAACCGACGTGGCCGTCATCGCTTTCCTCGCAGCCGGTAGATATAGGCGAGCACTTCGGCAACGGCTTGGTACAGCTCAGACGGGATCGCCTCGTCAAGCTCGACGGTTGCATAGAGCGTGCGGGCGAGCGAGACGTTTTCGACGCACGGCACATCGTGCTCTGCCGCAATGCGCTTGATCTGCAGGGCGATCAGGTCGACGCCTTTCGCGACAACGCGCGGCGCGGGGTCGGCGATGGAGTCGTAGGCGAGCGCCACCGCGTAGTGGGTCGGGTTCGTGACCACGACCGCCGCCTTCGGCACCTTTGCCATCATGCGGCTGGTCGCCATCTGGCGCTGAATGCGCTTCACCCGCGCCTTGATCTCTGGGTTGCCTTCCTGCTGTTTCAGCTCTTGCTTGATCTCGTCCTTGCTCATTCGAATGCTCTTCTCGAATTCAAAGCGCTGGTAGAAGTAGTCGAGCGCCGAAAGAGCGAGATAGGCGAGACCACACTTGAAGGCGATCTCCGCGCCGATGGCGGCGATCGCAGCAGCGGCCGCGGCCGGTGGCACGGCGATGAGCGCGACGATCTGCAGCTGGTTGGCAGCGAGAACGCTGTAGGCGACCGCGCCGATGAGCACGATCTTGGCGACCGACTTGACGAGCTCGACGAGGCCACGGGGCGAGACGAGCCGCTGCAAGCCGGTCAGCGGATTCAGCCGCGACAATTGCGGGGTAACCGCCTTCGTGGAGAAGAGCAGGCCGACCTGACCGACGCCCGCGATCAGCGTGATGGCAACCACCCCAAGCATCACCGGTGCGACGAGGGTGAACGCCTGCATCCCCACCGACCAGCCGAACGGTTGAAGGTGGGCGGTGGTCAACTCGCGAGTGGTGGCGGCGGCGAGCGATTCGCGGAAGATCCCGCTCAGGCTGGGCAAGAAGCTGCCGCCGACTGCCTGCAGAATGACCAGTCCGCCCAGCAGGGCAGTGGCGACGGTGACGTCGATGCTCTTGCCGACCTGACCTTCACGACGGGCCTCTTGGCGTCGTTTCGGAGTTGCGGCCTCCGTGCGTTCGCCCGCCATTACTTCACCACCAGCCCGGCCTGCGCCGTCATCGTCCGGAAGGCGCTATCGAGATAGGCGGCAAACGCCGGCAACGTCAGCAGGACGACCACGATTCCCACCGTCACCTTGAGCGGCATCGAGACGACGAAGACATTCATTTGGGGGACGGTGCGGGTCAGGACGCCGAGCGCGACGTCGGTGAGCAGCAGTGCGCCGGTGACGGGCAGCGCGATCTGAAAGGCGATCACCCAGAACTCGCCCGCCATCGCCAACACCCGGCTTGTCGCGAGATCCGCGGAGAGCCCTGGGGCGGTGAGCGGGATCGCCTCGAAGGTGCGTTGGAGCGACGCGATCAGCCAGTGGTGCCCGGAAATCGTCAGAAACACCATCGTCGCGAACAGTGTGTAGAAGGTGTCGAGCGAGTTCGAGGCGCCCTCGAACATTGGATCGATCACTTGGGACAATCCGAAACCGATCTGTGTGCCGATCAACCCGGCCCCGGTTTGGATCGCGCCGAAGACCAGCGACGCGGCAAAGCCGATCGCCAGACCGACGATCGCGTTCAGCAGCAGCAGCCCGGAAAAGGGCAACAGGTCGCGCGGTAATCCGGCAGGCGGCGTGCTCCCCGGCGGCAAGAGGACGACGGCGAGAGCGATGGCCAACCCAATCTTCACCGGGCCGGGCAGGGCGCGGCTGCTATAGATTGGCGAGGCGACCAGCATGCCGCTGACACGAGCCAGCACCAGCGCGAGCGCTGTCACATAGGCGGTGACGCTCTCCGGGAGGATCATTTGATCAGCTCCGGCAGCCGCTCGAGCAGCCCCGTCGTATAGCTGACCATCGTTCCGATCATCCAAGGACCGAGGATCGCCACGGTCGCAAAGACGGCGAGGATCTTCGGCACGTAGGCGAGCGTCATCTCGTTGACCTGGGTCGCGGCTTGGAAGACCGAGATCAGCAGCCCGACCACCAACCCAACGAGCAAGATCGGCCCGGCGAGGAACAGCGTCAGCATCAGTGCGTCGCGCCCAGCTTGCAGCACCAAGAGATCGGTCATCATCGCACCTAGACGAAGCTCGCCACGAGTGAACGAGTGATGAGGTACCAACCGTCGGCCAGCACAAAGAGCAGCACCTTGAAGGGCAGCGAGATGAGCGAGGGCGGCAGCATCATCATGCCCATCGACATCAGGCTGCTTGAGACGACGAGGTCGATGATGAGAAACGGGATGAAGATGAAGAATCCCATCTGAAAGGCAGTGCGCAGCTCGCTGATGATGAAGGCGGGCACCACGACGTGAAGCGGCAGATCGTCGGGCGAGCGCGGCCGCTCGATTTTGGACAGTTGGACGAAGAGCGCCAGATCTTTCTCACGTGTCTGCTTCACCATGAAGGCACGGATCGGGACAATTGCGCGGTTGATCGCTTCGCTCTGGCTGATGGTGCCTTTTAGGTAGGGATCGATCGCGACGGCATTCACCTCGCCCCAGACGGGCGCCATCGTGAAGAAGGTGAGGAAGAGCGCGAGCCCGATGAGCACTTGATTGGGCGGGAGCTGCGGCACGCCGATGGCGCTGCGGACAAACCCGAGCACGACGATGGTTCGCGTGAACGAGGTGACCATGATGAGCAGCGCCGGGGCGAGCGCCAGCACGGTGAGCAAGAGGACGATCTGGAGGCCGATGGCAGCATCGGCGGGCCGAGTCGCCTGCCCAACCTCGACGGTCACCTTGGGGGCGGGAACACCCTCAACTGGGGCACCGACGCACCCCGAAAGCGTGACGAGCAGCCCAAGAAAGAGGAACGCGGCGAGGACGATTCGCGCACGGCGGGCGGGCGGAAGCAGGCGCTGGGTCATTCCCGTTCCTCGTGGGAGGCGCGTTCGAGAGCGTCGGCAAACGCGAGAGGCCTCCCGCCTCGATCGACGCGGGTAAGGGTGGTGATCTGGGTCGGCGTCGCCCCGAGCAGCAGCGTCTGGTCGGCGACCTGAACGAGGTAGAGCGTCCGGTTGTTGGCGAGGTGCGTCACTTCGAGGACGTCGACCTGGCGGGCGCGGCCGGGAGCCAGCGAGCGGCCGTGGATGATGCGCAGCACTTGGGCACTCAGGCCGATGAGAACAAGGACGATGAGCAGCTTCGCCCCGAGGTCGATGGCAGTCAAGACGCCCGAGCCCTCGGCTGCGCCCTCGGCGGTCCAGAAGAGGGCGTAGACACAGGCAAGGATGATCGCGCCGCCCGCGAGGAGCGTTCGCTGCACTGTCGAAAGGCGCTCCCAACGTCGGCGCAACTGCGTCAGCACGTCGGGGGGGTGAGATCCGTTCACGCGCTCAGTATGGGTTTTGCAGCGCGTCGGTCAGTAGAGCCGATAGTCAGGAAATGCGTTGGAGCCTAGTCCCGACCGTCCCGGGATTGCTCCCGTGTCCCGGCGCAGGTCCTAGAGGAATTCCCTACTGCTCGAGGAGGTGTGCGCCGCGCGAGCAAGAGAAAAGGGCGAAGCGTCCTGCTTCGCCCTTGGGAGAGTTGGGTTGCCGATCGTTAGACGGTGGCCTTCTCGCGTTCGGCGAGGTCTCGCGCGTTATATCGCGCGTAGCCGCAGACGCATTGAACGTAGGGGATCGCTCGCCAGTCTACGCGGATGATGACCGGTCGGTGGCATTTGGGGCAGCAAAGCTTGTCGGACATCGTCGTCCCTCCTCGTCGGCGTGCGCTGCTGTGACGCCCTCTGCATTGAGTATCGGATCGATCGCGAGCTCGGGCAAGCCTTTTGGCACAGTCTTCCAGTGATCGGAAGTACAGTCTTCAGCCGCCTTTCTATCCGAAAAGGGGAGCGACGGCGCTCCGGACGATGACGAACAGGGGCGCGGGCGCGACGCCGATGGCGATAGTGGCAACCACGAGCACGCTGAGCAGGGCGCGCTCGGTGGCCGTCATTGGCAAGGGGCCGACTTTGATAGGCGCAACGACGTAGAGCTGCCGGATGACCATCAGGTAGTAGTAGAGCGAGACGACGCTCATGGTGACCCCGATGGCGACGAGCCAGATGAGGCCGGCTTGAGCGGCGGTGAGGAACAGATAGAACTTCGTCACGAAGCCGGCGAGCAGCGGGAGACCGGCAAGCGAAAAGAAGGCGGCGGTGAGCGCGAAGGCAGCGAACGGGGCACGTTCGGCGAGGCCGGCGTAGTCGTCAATGTCCTCGTCGCCGGTGCGGTTTTCCACGATGATGACGACCAAAAACGCGGCGAAGTTCGTCGCAGCGTAGCCCGCGAGGTGGAAGACAATCGCCTCAGCCGCGCCTGCGCCGAAGCCGGCCAGCCCGACGAGCAGATAGCCGACCTGGCCAATGGACGAATAGGCGAGCAGCCGCTTCAGGTTGCGTTGGCGGATCGCGACGGTGTTGCCGAGGACCATCGTCGCGGCCGCGACGGCGGCCAGCGGCGGCCCAATCAGCGGGAGCGTCGAGGGCAGGGCTTCGGCAAGCAGCCGGACGAGCAATCCGAAGCCGGCGGCTTTGGCGGCGACGGCGAGCAAGGCCGCGATCGGCGTAGGGGCGCCCTGATAGGCGTCTGGCGCCCACATGTGGAAGGGGACGGCGGCGATCTTGAAGCCCAAGCCGCCGAGAATGAGCACAAGCGCGGCGACCAGCCCGGGCGAAGGCGTGCCGCTAGCGAGCGCCTGAGCGATACCGGCGTAATTCGTGGTGCCGGTCAGGCCGTAGAGCAGGCTAAGGCCATAGAGGAGCACTGCCGATGAGATGGCGCCGAGCAGGATGTACTTTGTCCCCGCTTCATTGGATTTCGGGTTCCACTTGCTGTAGCTCACGAGGACGTAGAGGCTGAAATTGAGCAATTCGAGGCCAATATAGGCCGTTAGAAGCTCGGTCGCGCCGGTCATCAGGGCCATGCCGAGCGCCGCAAAGACGATCAGCCCGTAGTACTCGCCTGCACCGGGAAGCCGCCGCCGGGCATAGTCGAGTGACATGAGGATGACGATCGCGCCCATCACCAGGGCGAGGATCTTGAACAGCAGCGCGAACCGGTCCAGCACGTACAGCTCGCCCATCGCACCCGCCGCGCCCCACCACGTGGCGCAAAAGAAGGCAAGCGCCAGCATCCCAAGGGCGGCGAGCCAGCCGACGATGGGCGCCCGCCGCGCTGGCAGGAGGAGGTCGGCGGCCAAGACGAGGAACGCGAGGCCGCCGATCAGCAGCTCGGGCAGCAGCAGATAGAGGGCTGTCACTCGACGCCGCCCAAGCGCCGGACGATCGGCAAGACGCTGCCAACAATCGGGCCGATGAGCGGGGCAGGGTAAAGCCCGACTGCGACGAGAACGAAAGCGAGGCTCGCGCCTGCCGCCACGTCAAGCGGTGTGCCATCTCGCAGCGCACGCCATGCTGCTTCGGGAGGGCCAAAGAAGACGCGGGCGATCAGCCGGAGGACGTAGGTCGCGGTGATCGCGACCCCGACGACGGCGAGTACGACGAAGAGCCACGCTTGCGCCTGCGCCAACCCGCTGAAGACGAGGAACTCGGCGACGAAACCGGAGAGCCCCGGCAGCCCGAGCGAGGCGAGTCCAGCGAGGATGAACAGCACGCTCACCGCCGGCATCGTGCAGATCAACCCGCGGAAAGCGGCGATGTCGCGCGTGTGCGCTTGGTCGTAGATCACGCCGACCATCGCGAAGAACAGAGCCGTCATGATGCCGTGGGAGAACATCTGGAGCACGGCACCAGTTGTTCCTATCAGGGAAAGCGAGGCGAGTCCCATCAGGACGTAGCCCATGTGTGACACGGACGAATAGCCGATAACGTATTTCAGGTCGCGCTGCGACATCGCGCTGAGTGCGCCATAAATGACGTTGACGGTTGCCAGCACGAGCAGGACCGGTAGCCAGATCCGCGCCCCCTCGGGCAGGAGTGTCATCGCAATGCGCAGGATGCCGAAGGCGCCGAGTTTCATCAGCACACCTGCGTGGAGCATGCTGACCGCCGTCGGGGCAGCGACGTGCCCGTCCGGCGACCACGTGTGGAGCGGCCACATCCCCGCGAGGACGCCGAAGCCGATCATGAAGAGCAGGAAGGCGATCGACTGGGTGAGCGGGTCGAAGGTGATGTGCTGGAGCCGAAACAGGTCGAAGGAGTTGATGCCGCTGGCAACATAGAGCATCAGCAGCCCGATCCAGATCAGGATCGAGCCGGCCACGAGCATTAGCGTCAGCTTGAGTGCGCCGTATTCCTTGTTCGTACTGCCCCAGACGGCGATCAGCAGGTACATCGGCAGCACCGCCACCTCGTACCAGAAGAAGAAGAAGAAGAGGTCGGTCGAGCAGAAGACTCCGTACACCCCGGCGACGAGGAGGAGCAACAGCGCAAAGAAGTCCTTCGGCCGATAGTCCACCCGCCACGAGATCAGGACACCAGTGACAATGACGATTCCGGTCAAGAGGAGCATCACGACCGACGAGCCATCGACCGCGAGGGCGTAGTCGATGCCGATCTGGGGCAGCCACGGCAATCGCTCGGCCAGTTGGAAGCCGGCGCGAACCGTGTCGTAGACAAGAAAGACGGCAACGGCAGCCGCTGCCGAGATGCCGGCGGCGGCAAGCGCGACGGCGCGGATCAAGCCGTGCCGATCCCGAGGCAGGACGAGCAAGACGAGCGCACCCACAAGCGGCGTCAGCGTCATCAGTGAAAGAAGCGGAATGTTCACCTCAGCGCCCTGACCAGAGGATGATCCCCGCGATGAGCGCCATACCAGCGACAATCGCGAGCGCATAGGTGGACAAGTTGCCGGTCTGAAGGGTGCGCAGCGCACCACCGACGACAGCGGGCAGGCGGCCGGCGCCATTGACCCCAGCGTCGTTTACCCAGCGGCGGTCGAACCACGCGAAAAAGGCCGAGAGCCGCATCACCACCTGCGTGGTCAGCCACCTGTAGAGCGCATCGATGAAGAATCCGCGCTCGAGCACCGCTGCGCCGGGCAACCGCCGCCTAATCCGTGCCCCGCTCCGATAGACCGCCCAGGCCGCTCCTGCCCCGGCAAGGGCCGCCGCCGCCGACGTCCCCAAGACCAGTCCGTTCGGCGTTGCCTCGTGGTGCGCATGGTAGTAGCTGCCGATCTCCGCGTACTGAGCCGGCGGGTGGCCGGTCTCGCCGGCAAGAAAGGCGATGATGTTCGCCGAGGGGCCGAACGGGATGAAGAGCAGGAAGCCGAGCAAGAGCGACGGCACCGTGAAGGCGACGAGCGGCCCGAGCATCACCGCAGGAGATTCGTGGGCATGGCCGTGCATCTGATCGGGGCCGAGGAAGGCGCGGACCCAGAGGCGGAACGTATAGAAGGCGGTGAGCGCCGAGACAGCGAGCGTCGCGACGAAGAGCAGCGTGCTGCGATCCAGCAGCCCAAGCAGGATCTCATCCTTTGAGAAATAGCCGCTCGTGAGCGGGACCCCAGCGAGCGCTGCCGCGCCGGCGAGCATCGTGAACGCGGTGACAGGGAGGGAACGCCGCAAGCCGCCCAGCTCATCGAGTTTCTGCCGCGTCGTGCCATGGATCACCGATCCGGCAGCGAGAAAGAGCAGCGCCTTGAAGGCAGCGTGGGTCGTCAGATGAAAGATCGCGGCGGGGAGGAAACCGGTCCCGAGCGCCGCGAACATCAACCCAAGCTGCGAGATGGTCGAGTAGGCGAGGATGCGCTTGATATCGGTCTGGACGAGAGCGAGAAGCGAGGCGCCAGCAGCGCTGATCAGGCCCACCGCCGCGACAACGGCGAGTGCCACCGGTGCGGCCTCGAAGATTGGAAACAGTCGCGCAACGAGGTACACACCGGCGGTCACCATCGTTGCCGCGTGAATGAGCGCCGAGACCGGTGTCGGCCCTTCCATCGCGTCCGGCAGCCAGACATGGAGCGGAAACTGACCTGACTTGCCGAATGCTCCGAGCAGGACGAGGATGGCCGCTGCGGTGAGTGTGCCACCGTCGATGGCTCCCTGCTGCACTGCGGTGACGATCGCCGGGATGTCCAACGTCCCGGTCGCCCGGAACAAGAGCAAGATGCCGATTAGCAGGCCGACATCGCCGACACGGGTGGTAATGAACGCTTTCTTCGCTGCCTCGACGGCCGCCGGCCGGTCGAACCAGAAGCCGATCAAGAGATAGGAGCAGAGGCCGACCACTTCCCAACAGACGTAGAGCGTCAGCAGGCTTGCCGACAGCACGAGCCCAAGCATGGCAGCGGTGAACAGGGCGACCACGGCGAAGAACCAGCCGAAGCGCGCTTCTCCCCCCATATACCCGAGGGCGTACACTTGGATATGCGTCGAGCAGATCAGGACGACGCCGAGCACCAGCGCTGCCAGCGGGTCGACGATGTAGGACACGTGGAGCGCGTCGCCCCCGACAGTGAACCAAACTGGCTGGTAGAGCTGAGGGCCCTCGACGAAAAGTGCGCCGAGCAGCGGGGCCCAGAGCACCGCGCCCGCGCCGGTGAGCACGATGGCGATCCCGGCTCCTTGGCCGGGGAGCCAGCGGCCGAGCGTGGCGGTCAGCAGAAAGGCAAGGAACGGGAGCGCCGGCAGCAGCCACGCCGAGGCGGTCGTTACCATTTCAGCTCGTCGAGACGGTCGATGTCGACGGTCTGGCGGTTGCGGTGGAGCCGAAGCAGGATGCCGAGCGCCAGCCCGACCTCGGCGGCGGCGACGCAGATGACGAAGATCGCCACCACCTGACCGGTCAGGTCGCCGCGAAAGGCGCCGAAGCCAAGGAAATTGAGCGCAACGGCGTTCAGCATCACCTCGACGGCGAGCAAGATGAGAACCGCATTGCGGCGCGCGAGGACGCCGTACAGCCCGATGGCGAACAGGACGGCGCTCAGACCAGCGACCGCCTCGAGCGGGATCACGGCGCGTCCCCTGTCCGCGCGATCACGGCCGCGCCGATCAGCGCGACCAGCAGGACGAGCGAGACAACCTCGAACGGCAAAGCCCATGTGCTGAACAACGCCGTGCCAATGATGGGAAGCTCAACGCGTTGGAGCTGGGCGTAGGGAAGGGCGAACCAGTTGGTCGCGACGATGGCCCAGCCGAGGAAGATCGCCGTGGCCAGCCCCGCGACCGTCGCGATCGGTCGGTGACGAGTAGTGAGTCCCGAGTCGCGGCCGGTGCGCGAAAGCATCAACGCGAAGAGCAGCAAGATCGTCACTGCGCCGCCGTAAATCAGCACCTGCACGAGCGCCAAAAAGTCGGCCAGCAGCAGCACGTACACACCGGCGACTGCCATGAGCGAGATGACGAGGCTGACTGCAGCGGAGACGACGCTCCGCGCCAGCACAACACCGAGGCTGGCGACGATCGCTACCGCGGCGACGATGCCAAAGGCGACAAGCGCCCCATCGAAGCTCACGCTGCCTTCACCTCCATCCTCTGGACTCAACGGCGGCGCCGTCGCTCGGCCGGACGCCCCGGCGCACACGGACGGCCAGGACGTGCCTCTCGAGGCGAGGCGCCCGGCTGGTGATCGCGTCCTCGATGCCGCACGAGGCCGGGGCTGTCGCGTCCTGCACGTCGGAACACGACGTTCCGCGCTTGCTCTCGCAACCCCGATCGAAGGCGGCATGAAGCTCCAAGCGCTCGAAAGCGTGGGGAGTGAGAGGGTGATCGTGGCTCCTCCTCTTGGCGGAGGGAGCACGGTCGTGGCCGCGCTCAGGACGCTCTCCTCTGCTCGGCAGATCGATCGAGGGTGAGTGCTGCCGGGCGGCGTGGGCCAACCAGCGGCGTTTCCCTGCGCGACTCATTCCTTCGCTCCGGAAGGGACGGGAGCCGCGTGAGGCGACCAGACGCTATCAGGCCGGCGGGTGCCGGTGAAGTCGACGAGATCGTCGAAGGAGGCGACGACTTGGCCTTTGTTAAACCGCGCTAACTCGAACACCGGGGTCATTTCGATCGCCTCGAAGGGGCAGACGTCGACACAGATGGCGCAGTAGATGCAGCGGTACAAGTCGATCGTGAAATCTTCGACGATGCGCTTGCGGGTGCTGCCGTGCTTGAATTTCGGGTTATTGACCGAGGTGAGGTGAATGACACCGACCGGACATTCGCGCATACAGAGGCCGCAGCCCGTGCACTTTGGCTCGTCGACCTCATTGTCCCAGATGAGGCCAGGCGCTCCGTGGGTGCGCGGCGACAGTTCGCGCCGCTCCTCAGGGTATTGAATAGTGACTGGCCGCCGGAGGGCGGTCCGCAACGTCGTCGCCAGGCCGTGTAGCAAACCCGATCCGAACATCGGACCTCCTTCGTGGGCGCAGGGCAAGAGAGAGCGCGGCGAGGGAGACGGCAGTCGTCGCGAGGCCGCCAAGGATCACGAGTGGCGAGCCCGGACCCGGGCCGCCGATGAGCACTGCCGCTCCCGTCACGACGAGGTTCAAGAACGCAATCGGAATGAAGCCCTTCCAGGCGAGATTCATCAACTGGTCGATCCGCAGGCGCGGCATCGTGCCCCGCAGCCAGAAGATGACGATGATCACGGCGTAGGTTTTGACGAGGAACCAGACGAGGGGCGGCAACAGCGGACCGTTCCAGCCACCCAAGAAGAGCAGTGCCGTGAGGGCAGCGGTGGCAAACACCCCGGCGTACTCGGCAAGGAAGAACAGCGACCAGCGCATCCCGCTGTATTCGACAAAGGGACCGCCGACGATCTCGGATTCGGCAATTGCGATGTCGAACGGCGTCCGGTTGCCTTCCGCCATCCCGCTCACCAGAAAGAGCAGAAAGGCCGGCAACTGCGCGAACAGCAGAGGCCAAGCCGCTTGCTGCTCGACGATGGCGACGAGGTCGAGGGTGCCCGTCACCATCACCACGCCAATGGCTCCCATCAGCAGCGGCAACTCGTAGGAGACAAGCACCGCCGCATAGCGCACCGCGCCGAGCAGAGCGTATTTGTTGTCCGACGCCCACCCAGCGAGGAAGAAGCCGAGGGCGCTCACCACCGGCACGGCGACGATGTAGAGCAGCCCGAGCTCGAGGCTGCGGACGACGAGGCCGGGGGCGAACGGGATCGTCACGAAGGGCAAGAAAATCGGCACGATGACGAGGAAGGGCGCAAGCTGGAAGAGCCGCCGGTCGGCGGTCGCTGGGGTGAAGTCTTCCTTCAACAGCAGCTTCAGCGCGTCGGCGACGGTCTGGAGGATACCGTGCGGGCCGACCCGCATCGGGCCGAATCGCTGCTGGAGTCGGCCGAGAAACTTCCGTTCGAGCAAGACGAGCACGAGCACCGAGAGCGCCACCACGTTGAAGACGACGAAGACGCCGACGGCCGCGCGGATCGCTTCTTCGATCACCGGTCGACCTCGCCCAGCACGATGTCGATGGAGCCGAGAATGAGCACCGCGTCGGCGAGGTAGCTGCCGACCAAAAGCTGCTGGATCGCGCTGAGGTTGACGAAGGACGGCCCACGCACCTTGACCCGATAAGGCCGCCGCTCGCCCGTGGAGACGAGATACACTCCGAGCTCGCCGCGCGGGTTCTCGGTGCGGACATAACACTCGCCGGCGGGCGGGCGGATTAGCTTGGGAACGGCCCCAAGGAACGGCCCGCCGGGAAAGTCGGCGATCGCTTGCTCAACGATGCGGATGGATTGCTCGATCTCGGCCATCCGAACGAGGTAGCGGTCGTAGCAGTCGCCTTCGTCGCCCACTGGGATGCTGAAATCGAAGCGCTCGTAGAGCGAGTACGGCTCATCGCGCCGCACGTCGAGTGCTACCCCGGAGGCGCGCAGCATCGGTCCGGAAAGGCTCCAGTCGATCGCGTCTTGGGCGCTGATAACGCCGATGCCTTTGGTGCGGGCAAGAAAAATTTCGTTGCCGGTGAGCAGGTTGTGCGCGTCCTCCAAGCCCCGTTTGAGAACGGGCAAGAGCGAGCGCACATTGTCGACGAAGTCGTCCGGCACATCGAGGTTGAGGCCCCCCGGCCGGAAGTAGTTGTGCATCATCCGGGCGCCGGAGACGCTTTCGAACACCTGCTGGATGCGCTCGCGCTCGCGGAAGCCGAACATGAACGGTGTCATGGCGCCGGCATCGATGCCGAATGCGCCGAAGAACATAAAGTGGGAGGCGATCCGGTTCAGCTCACAGAGGATGATGCGGGTGTACGCGGCACGTTCCGGGACGCGCAGGCCAAGCAGCTTTTCCACCGCGAGCACGAAGCACAGCTCATTGTTGAACGCCGAGAGATAGTCCAACCGGTCGAAGAGCGGGATGATCTGCCGGTAGGTCTCCACCTCACACAGCTTTTCGCTGCCGCGATGGAGATAGCCGATGAACGGTTCGACCGCGGTGATCCGCTCGCCGTCGACGTGGAGCAGCATCCGGAAGACGCCGTGGGTGCTGGGGTGCTGGGGGCCCATATTCACGGTGATGTCGACCCTGTCGGCGGCGTCGGCAGTGACGATCTGGAGACCGGGCTCGATCACTGCTCCTCCTCGCCGACGTCTTCGCTCGGCAGAGGCGCGAGAGGGTAGCTCTTGCGAAGCGGGAAGCCCTCGAACTCGTCAGGCAGCAGCAGCCGACGCGGGTTGGGATGCCCGCGGAAGGCGACTCCGAAGAGGTCGGCTGCTTCGCGCTCGTGCCAATCCGCGCCACGCCAGACGCCGACGACCGAATCGACCGTCAAGTCCGGCTCGACAAGACGCACCTTCATCACCGCCTTCTGGCGCTGGCTGAGCGACAGCAGGTGGTAGACCACCTCGATATAGTCGACATAATCGACCGCGGAAAGACAGCGCAAGTAATCGAAGGCGAGTGCGGGGTCGTCACGCAGGCGGCGGGCGGTCGTCCCAACGTCGTCGGGAGGGACAAAGAAGACTGCTTCGTCGATGACGACGGCGGCCTCGACACCGAGGCGCTCGCGGAGCAGCAGCGCCACCTCGGCGGCGGGGCGAAAGGGCGATGGAGCGACGGTGGTGAGGCGGACGGTCACGTGCGCCGCCTCGCGATCTGGGCTTCGCGGGCGATCTTTTGCTGCAGCTTGAGCACGCCATCGAGCAGCGCCTCCGGCCGAGGCGGACAGCCCGACACATAGACGTCGACGGGGATAATCTTGTCTACGCCCATCACCACCGAGTAGGAGCGGACGTATGGCCCGCCGTCGACCGCGCACGCCCCCATCGCAATGACCCATTTGGGATAGGGCATCTGCTCATACAGTGTCTCGATTGCTGCCGCCATCTTGGCGACGACCGTGCCTGAGACGATCATGACGTCCGACTGGCGTGGCGACGGCCACGTGACGACTCCGAATCGGTCAAAGTCGTGATGGGCCATATACGTCGAGATCATCTCAATGGCACAACAGGCGAGGCCGAACTGCATCGGCCAAAGCGACGACTTGCGTGCCCACGCGGCAATGGAATCGAGCGTCGTGGTGATGATCCCCGGCGGCAACCGGCTCGCGAGGGGACCGGCGAGCTGATCGATCGGCCGCGGCGGGCCGTCGCGCGTTAGCTCCACCGCAGCGCCCCTTTCCGGATGGCGTAGAGCAGCCCGAACAACAGGATGGCGATGAACAGCAGCATCTCGAGGAAGACGAGCAGTCCGGCTCCCTGGAAGACCACGGCCCACGGGAAGAGAAAGACGGCTTCGACGTCGAACACCATAAAGAGAATGGCGAAGAGGAAATAGCGGGCGTTGATCTGGCGGGCATACGGACCGGCGGGTGGCATGCCGCATTCGTAGGAGATCGCCATCCGGCCAGTCCGAACGCGCGGAGCAAGGAGCGAAGCAGCAACGAGCGCTGCGCCGAGCAAGACGACCGGCACCACGATCGCAATCACGACCGCAAGGTAATCGACGGCGTACCGTTCGGTCACGGTTCACTCCTCAGGTCGATCACGCGTCCAGCTACCCGGATCACGTTCACCTTGCACCATCGGCGCACGCCAGACTCATCATACCGAAATTTGCTCGCGGGAGCTGCTTGTGGGGGTGAGGGAGTGAAGTGAGTGGGCTTAGCGTTCGCTCTCGAGGCGACTGGCGAAGGCTTGGAAGGCACCAGGGCCAAAGAGGGCGATGACGACTTTTTCGACGCTGCCGGGTTTGCGGAGCTCCTCCTCGATGACCGGGAGGAGAGCTGCTGCCGCTACTTCGAAGGGAAAGCCGGCGCCGCCGCTGCCGAGCGCCGGGAAGGCCAAACTCCGAACCCCAAGCTCGTTGGCGCGCGCGAAGCAGCTTCGTGTCGCCGTCTGGATTGTCTCGATCGAGGGCGGGATGAGGCGGCCGGTCATGCCGCTGGTTATGGCGTGGAAGACGTACTTCGCCGGGAGGTTGCCAGCACTGGTGACGATGCAGGAGCCGACCCGCGCCGGCCCAGCTGCTGCCGCCTCGCGTAAGACGCTCTCCCCAGCGCGGCGCAGGACCGCGCCGGCAACGCCGTCGGTAATCCAGAGCTGGTCGTTGTTCGGGCAGACGAGCGCGTCGCACTCGATGCAGGTGATGTCGCCCTGGTAGAGCACCAGTTCCTTGATACGGGTTTCACCATCTTCATCGACGACGAGCGGGCGGACGATTGTCGGGGTGCCGTTGGCCTTATCGAGTGGTCGGGCGCCGAATTGGTGGATAACCCAATCGGAGAGGAGAAGGGTCAATTCCTGACGGCGTTCGATGAAGGAGTGGCTCGCGCCAGGAAGACCGACGATCTGCTTCGGCTCGCCAGCGTCGCGAAAGATGGTGGCCGACACCTCGGGGCTGCAAATTTCGTCGTTCTCACCGTAGATGAGGAGAAGCGGCCGCGGGGCAAGCTGGTGAACGAGGTGGGTGCCGTAGCCCTGGGGCGCGAGCGCGGCGACGGCCTTCACCTGCTCGCTCAGCACGCCAGCCATAATCGCTGCCGCGCCCCCTTGGGCGTGGCCGACAATGACGACCCCGTCCGATCCGAGGCCACGTAAAAACGATACCCCCGCCAGCACGTCGAGCACGCATTCGTAGAAGTGGTGAGGTTTGCGGTAGCGGAGACGGAGAGAGGAGATGCCGAGGGGAGCGAGATCGCCGGCGAGATCGGCGAAGAGACCGCCGGCGGGTCCGTTCATGTCGCCACTGGCGCCGCCAGCCCAGATGACGGCGGACCGACCGTGCTCGCCGGGGTGGAGCAGCGCTTGGATGTCTCCGCGGGAGGTGTGCAAGGTGACGGCAGCGACCTGGCCCGGAAGCTCCTGCATCTCGGCGCCGTGAAGTCGGAGAACTAGGTCGCCTTCGTTGCCCATCCCACCTCGCCGGCGAGCCATGCTTGTCCCACGTTCCCGCAGAGTGACTCTACGCCAAGCACTTCGCCGCCCGCCAGTGCGTCCGTCGTTCCTCCGTTTGCGGGTGGGGCGGAGCGCCCCCTCTCACGTCCCCGGGAAACCGTGTACGCTTCCGTCAGGCCTTTCCAGGAGTGCACGATGGACCAGCAATTGCTCGATGAGTTTCGCCAACTCCTGCTCGCGGAGCGAAAGCGTCTCGAAGCGTTGATTGCCAGCGCCCGGCGCGATGCGCAGGAAGATATCAGCGAGGAGTACAACCAGGCCGGTGGCATCGCCGCTCATCAGGCCGACGTCGCAAGCGACCTCTACGAGCGTGAGCAGGCGCTCTCGCTCGAACGCGACTTCGAGGAGCGCCTGCATGAGGTAGACCACGCGCTCCGCAAGATTGACGAGGGCACCTACGGGGTCTCGGAACGGAGCGGCCAGCCGATCCCGCTCGAACGGCTGCGCGTGATTCCGTGGGCGCGATTTACGGTTGAGGAAGAGCGGGAATTGGAGCGCCAGCGGGCGCTCTGACGAGCGGGGCGCCGACCTCGCCTCCCTCGCACTTGGTCCACGTTAGCAGCCGAGGCTGGTGCGCCGAGACGCGACCCGGCTCGTGGGGCTGTTCCTCTGCCGTTCAACGCCGGCAGCCGGCTCACTGATCGGGTGGCCCGATGGGAACGGCGGGAGAGCAGGCCCCTTCTCGTTTCTCACCGATCGCTCGGAAGTTAGTAGAGCCAGCTAAGACCGCTGGTGGGATCGACCTGAAGGCCATTGGTAAGCTTGGCGGGCGTGCCAAGCACGATTTCGCCGTCGAACCGGTCGACGGTGGCGGCCCAGATGTCGAACGAGCCGTTTTGCTCGGCGATCCAAGCGAGAAATTTACCGTCGGGCGACCAGGCGGGGGCGCGGGCGGCGCCGAGCGTGGTGAGCCGCTTCTTGGACTTGCCTTCGAGGTCGGTCACCCAAATATCGTTTTTGCGGTCTTCGCGGGCAGTGTAAGCGAGCTTGTCCTCGATGGGTGACCAGCGAGGATCGTAGGCGCCTTCTGGATGGGAGGTGACCTGTGTCCAGCGGCCGGTGGCGGGTGTAAACAGCCACACTTGCTGCGTGCCGCTGCGGAAGGCGGCAAGCGCTACCGTCTTTCCGTCCGGCGACCAGGTCGGACTGTCGACGCCCCCTGAGCCTTCGCCTTGGGTGAGCCGACGGGCGCCGGTGCCCGTCGCGTTCATGAGATAGAGGCCCATGTCCCAACTGAACTGGTCGCTGACGTAGGCGATTTGCTTGCCATCCGGCGACCATGTCGGGCGAAAGACCCAGGTGCTCTTGGCGAAGCGGTTGTTGGTCAGCGGTTTGAAATCACCGGTGCCCACAACGTAGAGCAAGATGTCGGAATAGTCCTGTTCCTTCTTGACGTAGGCGATCACGGTGCCATCGGGCGACCACGCTGGCTGCATGTCCTTGCCGCCCTTGGTCAGCTGCCTCGTCACACCGTCCTCGATCATCCAAAGGTTGCCCTCACGGGCGAATGCGATCTTTCCGGGCACCTTGAACTCGGTCCCGCGGGTGTCGACGACGACTTGGGGGATCGGCTCGCCGGGCGCACCGGAACGGGCGGGTGTCAGCCGGGCGATGTATTGGCAGCCAGACGCGGCGACGAGCAGCGTCAGCAGCAGGCCAAGGCGCAGCAAGCGGGTCATGCAGCTCCTTCAGGAATGGGGCGGATGTTGGCGACGCCGACGAGGTCGGTGAGGGCGGTGACGCCTTCGCGCTCGCAGAAAGCGCGGAGCCCCTCGATGACCGCAAGCATCGTACCGGGCTCGGTAAAGGTCATCGTGCCGATCTGAACGGCGGTCGCGCCCGCCATGATGAACTCAAGCGCGTCGCTTGCGCTCGCGATGCCGCCGCAGCCGACGATCGGCACATCGACGACTTGGGCGACTTGGTAGGTGAGCCGGACGGCAAGCGGCCGGATCGCCGGGCCGGACAGTCCTGCGAAGGTGTTGGCAAAGACGGGACGTCTCTTTTTCGGATCGATCGCCATCCCGAGCCACGTGTTCGCCACGACGAGGCAATCGGCGCCAGCCGCGACCGTCGCTTGGGCGACGGCGAGGGGGGTCGGGCGCATTCGGTGACAACTTGACGAGAAGGGGAAGCTGGGTGAGTCGGCGGACCGCGGCGGTCAGGTCAGCGGCCATCCGGGGGTCGTGGCCGAACAGCGTGCCGCCCTCGACGTTTGGGCAGCTGATATTCAGTTCGAAGCCAGCGACACCAGCAACGCCGTCGAGCCGCTCGACGACGGTGCAAAAGTCGCGAACGCTTTCACCAACGACGTTGACGATCACGGGCGTGCGCCAGCGCGCCCAGCGCGGGGCTTTCTCGGCGGCGACGCGCTCTACGCCGATTCCTTGGAGGCCGATCGAGTTGAGCATGCCGGCCGGCGTCTCGAACACGCGTGGAGTTGGATTGCCACGGCGCGGCTCGGGGCCGACCGCTTTGCTGACGATCGCGCCGAGCTGGTCGCGGTCGATCAGCCCGTCGTATTCGGTGCCGTACCCGAAGGTGCCTGAGGCCGCCATCACCGGGTTCGCCAAGTGCAGTCCGTCGAGGCGGTGCGGCGCGAGGTTGACCGCGAGGTTCACGAAGCGATCGCCCACAGGTCGAACACGGGGCCAGCGACGCAGGACGCGACCGGGCCCTCTCCCGTGAAGACGACGCAGCCAAGGCACGCCCCCACACCGCACGCCATTCGCTCTTCGACGATGACTTGGACCGGGGTGTGCGAGCCGGAGCGCTTCAACATGGCACGCAGGTCGTCCAACAGCTTCGGGGAGCCGGCCACGAACAGTTGGTCGGCCCAACCGAGGAACTCGGCGACGCCATCGATCGCGCGGCCTTGACGCCCCCGCCGATCCGTCGTGAGTGAGCGCGACCACTTCGACTTCGGCAGGCAGCCGCTGAACCGGATACAACTGCGAGGCGGTGGGTGCGTCCAAGATGACCGTGACGGCGCAGTCGACGGCGACCGCCTCTTCGGCGAGAGCGACCAACGGGGCGATCCCAAGCCCTTCGGCGACCACGAGCAGGTGACGAGCGGCGTTGTCCCGTCGAAACCCGCGACCGAGCGGGCCGATCAGGTTGATTCCGTCGCCTGGCCGACGGGTCGCGAGCCAGTTGGTCCACGTCTTGCCGCGTCCGAAGAGAAAGCCAACGGCCCCATCGGCGCGGGCGGTGTGATGAAGCGAAAGGGCGCGGCGGATCAGCGGGTCGAAGCTGTCGCCGCAGCGGGCCATGACGAACTGGCCGCTCGTCATGCCAGCGAGGGCGGGCGCCGCCAGCCAGAGGATCGACCCGGCCGGGCCGAGCGGCTCGACCGCGATCACTTGACCGACGAATTGCTGCATGCTCTCCCGCCGTACGATTGCAGCGATCATAGCGGCGCGATTCTGGCGGTCGCAAGAACGTCGCCGAGGATCCAGCCAGCCGCCTGGTAGACTTTGGATGCCGCCTCTTGCCCCAGCGGACGCCGTGCCGGGAGGAGTCGCGTGGAAGTCGTAATCGTCGGCGCCCATCAAACCGAGAGCGCTGGCCGGCGCGCGACAACCTTTCTCGTCGACGGCCGGCTGGCGATCGACGCCGGGAACCTTGCTGCCGCGCTCACACTTGAAGAGCAACGTTCCCTCGACGCTGTGCTGTTGACGCATTATCACTACGACCACATTCGAGACTTCCCTTCGGTCGCCTTCAGCCGCTGGGGATACGCGACGCTGTCGGTCTATTGCCTTCCCGCGGTGCGCGACGCGCTGCGGTCGTCGTTCTTCAACGGTGTGCTTTGGCCGAAGCTGGAGGAGGTTCCCTCGCGGGATGTGCCGGCGCTGCGGTTCTGCGACGTTGCGCCCTACCGGTCGGTCGACGTGGCGGGTTACCGGGTGACGCCGGCGCCGGCGAACCACTCTGCCCCGGCGGTTGGTTTCCTCGTCGAACGCGCCGGACGGTCGGTGTTCTATACCAGCGATACCCACGGCGGTGTCGCCGGCCTGTGGGAAGAGGTGCAGCCGGACTTGTTGCTGGTAGAGGTGACCTTTCCGAATCGGCTCGATTCGGTCGCGGTAGACGCCAAGCATCTGACGCCAGCGCGGCTCGGCGTCGAGCTGGAGGCGTACCGTGCGATCCACGGGCGGCTGCCACAGGTGGCGGCGATCCATCGGAACGCCGAGTATGAGGAGGAGATCGTCGCCGAGTTGGCGGCGCTCGGCGATCGGCTGGGTGCGCCGATCGATGCGCCGGAGGACGGCCGGCGGTATGTCTTGTGACGACGCTGCCGATCGGCCGCGGCGGCGAGGACGCGCTCGCGGTGGCAGTTGCGGCGGCGCGCGAGGCGGGCCGAATTGCGCTTGGTCACCGCCGGCGCGCGGTGGCGGTCAGCCACAGGGGCCGAGCGAACGTGACTACGGACGCCGATCTCGCCGCCGAGGCGGCGATTCTCTCCCGGGTGCGCGCCGCCTTTCCGGAGCACGATATCCTCGCCGAGGAATCCGGCGCGAGCGGCAGCGCGGGACGGCTGTGCTGGATCATCGACCCGATCGACGGCACGTTCAATTACGCGCTTGGAATACCGCTGTTTAGCGTCTCGATCGCGCTGCTCGTGGATGGCCGGCCGATCGTCGGCGTGATTTTTGACCCCGCCCACGATGAGTTGTTTGCCGCCGTCGCGGGTGGTGGCGCGACGCTCAACGGCGAGTCGATTGGAAACCTGAGCGGGCGGAGCTTTCGAGAGGCCGTCGTTGGCTACGACCTCGGCTATCACGATGAGCGAGCGCGCCGTGCGATCGAAATCGAGCAGCGGCTCTGGGGCCAAGTGCAGTTGTTTCGCTGCCTCGGCTCGGCGGCGCTTGGCCTCGCCTACACCGCCGCCGGCCGGTTCGACCTCTATTTCCATCATTTCCTCGCGCCGTGGGATTTCGCCGCCGGCTGGCTGCTGATCGAGGAGGCGGGGGGCAGCGTTTTCGAGGCGGGCGGCACCCCGCTGTCGCTCACCTCGCGCTCGATCCCTCGCGGGGAATCCTGGGCACATTGCGGCGTTTCTCGCGGCGACGGAGAAGCTGGGCCCCCTTCCCGATTGAAGGGGGCGCTCGTCCGGCGCGATCGAGACTGCCAGCGGCTGCGCAGCCTCGGGCCTGCCGGCAAGAATCGCGCAAACGAGCGGCTATGCGCCGAAGGTGTCGATGAGTGCCCGCCGGTTGTCGGCGACCTCGTCGTCGGTTGCGCCGAAGGGAGGCGAGAGCAGAAAGACGTTGTCGAGCAGCTCGAGCCAGCGGGCTGCCTGGCGACGCGCCTCGTCGGGCGTGCCACAGATTCCGATCGCTGCGGCGAACTCGTCGCTGATCGTGTCGAGCGCGCCGTCGACGTCACGCGCCTGCAGCTTCTCGCGGGCGGCGAGGGCCTCGGCCTCGAAGCCGGCGGCGCGCCAGACGGGATAGAAATAGTCATTCTCGAGGTGGCCGGCGATTGAGCGCTTGACGGTGCGCCGGGGCGGTTCGGGTATCGGCGTTGACCGAGGCGGGGGATCATCGCAGTGAGGCGAATTTGGTCGCGTGTGCGATGGGCTTTGGTGAGCCCGGCCTCGACTGCTGGAATTGCGACGCTGGTGAGGTAGCTCGGGGGCAGACAAACGTCGAACAGCACGCCATCCGCCACCTGGCCGGCAAGCCGGTTCATCTGGGGCGCCGACGGTGCCGAGATAGATGGGTGGCACGGCTGGGGACGCTCGCGCGGCGGGCGGTAGTTGCGTATCTGGAAGATGGAGCCCTCGTAGTTGAGGGCGCCGCGCTGGAGGGTGAGCGCACCGCGGATGATTTCGACGTATTCCTTCATTCTGGCGATCGGCCGGTCGAAGGGGATGCCCCACCAGTCTTCGTTCCAGTCGCGCGGGCCGGCGCCGATGCCGAGGATGAAGCGGCCGCCGGAGATGCGGCTGAGCTGGCCGGCGGCCTGAGCGGCGATGATCGGCGGCCGGTGCCAGACGGTAACGCCGGAGCCGAGCAGGATACGTTTGGTATTGAGCGCGTAGGCGGTGAGCAGCGAGAAGACGTCGCCGCCTCCATCGCCAGACCAGACGCTGTGGAACCCGGCGTCCTCGGCGGCACGCGCCGAAGCGAATCAATTCGTCGATGGGCTGGCGGCCGCTCAGCATCAGGCCGATGCGCGAGGGTGGCGACCGTGGACATTGTGCTCCTCCTGGCCGGTGCGCCCGGCCGCGCTATCCTAGCAAGCTTGCCGAAAGCGTGATGCCCCGGCCGGTGCTCTCCTATACTTCTCTGAAGGCATGAGGCCTTGCCTACGGAGCCGCAGCGATGGCGATCCTTGAAATTCGTCGGTTCGGCGACCCAGTGCTTCGGCAAACCTGCAAGAAGATCCCGGTGATCGATGAGTCGATTCAGCAGCTGATCGACGACATGATCGAGACGATGCGCGCCAATCACGGCGTCGGATTGGCCGCGCCGCAGGTTGGCGTGCCGATTCGACTGACCGTGATTGAGCTGCGCGACGGGACCGAGCCGTATGTGCTGATCAACCCGGAGATTTTGAAGCGGCGCGGCAAGCGGATTGTGACCGAAGGGTGTCTCAGTCTGCCGGGCTGGTTTGGCGACGTCGTGCGCTCGGAGAGTATTGTCTTCCGGGCGCGTGACCGCCGCGGCCGTGAATACAAGATGAGTGCGACTGATCTGCTGGCGCAAGCCGTAGAGCATGAAGTCGATCACCTGAACGGGATTCTGTTCACCGATCCTGGCCGGCTGGTCAGTCCCGACACTTTGCATAAGGCGCCGGCGCGCGGCGAGCTCCCGGTCGAGGCCGAAGAGCCGGAAGCGACGCCGGTCGCCTAGCCGAATAACGGAGCAACCCCTGTGCGACGTGCAAATTGGCCGCTGTTGGTCTTCATCCTGCTGCTGACGGGCGTCTCGCTCTGGTTTATTTGGCCGCAGAAGCCGTCGAATTACCTGCCCGGGTTCATTCCGTGGCCAGAAAGCAAGGGTGTCCGGATTCAGATCGGCAATACCACTTTCGAGCGGGTCGGCCAGCGGCTTGGCCTCGACTTGCAGGGTGGAACGCACATCGTCCTGCAGGCGGATCTCTCGAAGCTGCCCGCCGATCAGCGGCAAGATGCGATGACCTCGCTCGTGCGCAACATTGAACGTCGTGTCAATGCCTACGGCGTCTCCGAGCCGGTCATCACGCAGCAGGGGGAAGACCGCGTCTCGATCCAGCTTGCCGGTGTCCGCGATGTGGAAGAGGCCAAGCGGCTGATTGGTCAGACGGCGCAGCTGAACTTCAAGGAGCGGACGGTTGGGCCGGATGGCCAGCCGCAGGACAAAGATCTCGGCCTCACGGGCGCGGACCTCCGCCGCGCCTATGCTGCCCTCGAGCCGACGCTCAACCAACCCGTTGTCCATTTTGAGTTCAACGAGCGCGGCACGGAAATCTTTGCGGAAGCCACGGCGCGGCTTGCGCCGACGCGCGGCCAGATCGCGATCTTCCTCGATAACGAGCTGTTGACGGCGCCGCAGGTGGATGAGCCGATTCCCGGCGGGCGGGGATTCATCCGCGGCAATTTCACGATGGACTCGGCGCGGACATTGGCGATTCAGCTGAACGCTGGTGCCCTTCCGGTGCCAGTCTCAGTCATCTTGCAGCAGGATGTCGACGCAACCCTCGGCGCCGACTCGATCCAAAAGAGCATCGTCGCCGGCCAGATCGGGCTGGCGGCGGTAGCGATCTTCATGATCGTCTATTACCGACTGCCCGGGCTGATCGCGGTGTTCGCTCTTGGGGTCTACGCGATCTTGACGCTCGCGGTCTTTCGCCTGATCCCGGTGACGCTCACCCTTGCCGGCATTGCCGGGTTTATCCTCTCGATTGGGATGGCGGTTGACGCGAACATCCTGATCTTCGAGCGGATGCGCGAAGAGTTACGTGGCGGGCGGACGCTCGCCGGCGCGATCGATGCTGGATTTAGTCGAGCTTGGCTGTCGATCCGTGATAGCAACATCTCGACGATGATCACGTGTGTGATCCTCTACTGGTTCGGGTCGAACTTCGGGGCGAGCTTGGTGACCGGCTTTGCCTTGACGCTGTTTATCGGCGTCGTTATCTCGATGTTCTCGGCGATTACGGTGTCGCGGACGTTCTTGCGGGCGGTGCAGGCGGTCTGGTTCAGCGGAACGCTTGGTCCGCGGGCACGCTGGCTGTTTGGCATGGAGGAGCCGCCGGCCTCGCGGCCGGGTCTGGACCTGCCGGCTGGGGCGCGCCCTGCCACGCGCTAGCGGGTGACAACGATTGTCGAGGCGGCGCCACGCGTGCGTCGCCGCGCCCGCCCGATCAGCGCCCTTGCCGACCTCGGATCGGCGGCGCTGCTGCTGCTCCTGACGGTGCTGTTCTATTGGCGCATTCTGACGCCAGACCCGTTGAATCGCGGTTCGTTTCCGAAAGGCGATTTCGTTGAGCAGTTCTATGCCTTCGCGGTCTTCCGAACGCAGGAGCTGCTGGCCGGCCGGCTGCCGACGTGGAACCCCTACGTGTATGCAGGCCATCCCTTTCTTGCCGACATTCAGTCGGCGGTTTTCTATCCCTTGCACTGGCCGACGACTCTGCTCGCCGGACCGCGCGGCTACCCGTTCCAAGCGCTGGAGTACGAAGCAGTCTTCCATATCTTTCTGGCGGGGCTCTGGATGTATCTGCTGGCGAGCCGCCTCACCGGCAGCCGGCCAGCCGGACTGCTTGGCGGGATGGTCTATGGCTTTGGGGGCTACCTCTCGGGCTACCCGAGCCAGCAGCTTTCCGTGCTCGAGGTGCATACGTGGCTGCCGCTCATCCTCTTCTGGGTCGTTCTCGCAACCGAGGGGCAGTTTGTCCTGCGGCGGTCGCTCGTCTTCACCATTCTTGGCGGGTTGACGCTCGGGGTCGCCATCTTAGGTGGGCATCCGCAGGCCAGTCTGTACACCGTGTACGGCGTGACTGCCTATTTTTGCTTCCGTATCTTGGCGGCGACTGGCCTCGCGAGGTGGCGAACGGCGCTGCCGCGGTTTGGACTCGTCGCGCTGCTGGTGATTGTTGGAATCGGGACGGCGGCGGCGCAACTGGTGCCGACCGTCGAGTTCATGGGCATTTCGTCGCGGGCGCGCATCCCGTTCGAGATGTCGGCATGGGCGTTTCCCCTGCGGGACATTGTCCAGCTCATTCTGCCCGGCGCGGTCAGTTACTACTCGCCGATGTACGTCGGCATCCTGCCGTTGGCGCTGGCGATCGGTGCTGTGGCGTGGACGCGCACCCGGGAAACCTGGTTCTGGACGGGCTTGGCGATTGCCGGGCTGCTCATTTCCTTCGGCGGGAACACCATCCTGCACAGCCTGCTCTACAACGCGCTGCCCGGCGCGGGAACCTTCCGGCATCAGGAACGGGGGATCGTGCTTTTCTCGGTGGCGATGGCGGTGCTGGCGGCAATTGGGGCGCGCGAGCTCCTCGCTGCCGATCGGGCGCGGCTCCTCCGGCTTGGCGGGCTGTGGCTGCGCGCCGTCGTCGCCGCGGTGGCGCTCTTGGTCTTGCTCTTTGTCTCTGGGCAGAACGCCGAAGAGGCGACGAAGCCGCAGAACATCGCTGCCTTCCTCGTGCTGGTGACGGGATTGATCGGGCTTTTGTTGCTGTTTCGCCTGCGCGGCCTGCCGACTAGCGCATTCGCAGGTTTGGCGCTTGCGATCGTGGCATTCGATCTGATCAGCGTCAGCTTCAACACGAACTTCGAGAAGACGCAGCCGGGGGATCACTATCGCCCGACCGAGATTCAGCGCTACCTTCAGCGGAACGACGCTGCAGGCCGTACCCATAACGACTGGCAATATCCATTGAATTACGGCGATGTCTTTCGCATCCGCGACATCAACGGCGCGAGCCCCCTTGTCGTTGAACGCTACCGTCAGCTCTTGAATGGGGAACCGCGCGAACGCGTGTGGCAGTTGCTCAACGTCAAGTACTACGTCACGTGGCAGGGCGGCTTTCCGAACGCTGAGAAGGTGAGCGTCGAGCGGACGGGCGACAAAGACGTGAACCTCTATGCGTTGCCGGACCCGTTGCCACGCGCCTACGTCGTCCATAACGCGACGGTGATCGCCGACGACGCGCGGGCGCTCCGCACGGTGTTATCGCCGCAGTTTGATCCTGGCACAACGGTCGTGCTGGATCGCGAGCCTCCGATCGCGCCGAGCGGCCGCGCTACCCGATCGCCGGCGACGGTGCGCGATCTCGCGCCGGATCGCCTTGTTAGCGAGACGACGCTCGCCGAGCCGGGCGTGCTGGTGCTCTCGGAGGTCTTTTATCCGGGCTGGCGGGCGACGGTGAACGGCCAGCCGGCAGAGATCTTGCGAGCGCAGCACACGCTGCGGGGCGTGGCCCTCCCGGCCGGAACGCACACTGTTGAACTGGTCTTTGATCCGCTCACGGTGAAGTTCGGAATCGGGCTCAGTGTGGCCACGGTCGCGCTCTCGCTGCTCGCGCTTGGCATGCTGGCGCTTTGGCCGGCGCGAGGAAGCCAAAGGGAAACAAACTCGCCTGCCAGCTAACGGTGCGGTGGGCGAGGCATGGCTGATCGAAAGAATGCGCTTCGGCCCCGTGACCGACCGAGGATCACCGGCCGACGAAGCGGACGACTAACCGATACCAGTGTGGCGCTGAGGCGCCTGTGAGGGGCGGCGAGAAGCCGGTGCCGGCTTTGTGCGCGAGCGCTTACTCGGTGATGCGGAGCGTGCCAGCGCGAAGGGCGTTCACCCGCGCTTCGAGGCCCTTGGTCAATCCGACGAGATGGCCTTCGGGGTCGGCGACGTACGCCATGGCAAAGCCCGAGAGCTTGAAGGGCGGATTGACGAGCGTGCCGCCGATCGCTGTGAGATGGGCGAGAGCGGCCTCGATATCGGCGACCTCGAAGATGAGGGTGGCGGGCGCCTCGCTGCGGTCCGCCGGGATGGGGAGCCGACGGCCGCCCATGCCGATTTCGAGGATCGACCAGCCCGGCAGGAAGAGCTGGCAAACGCGGCCGGGGTGGTGATTGGCGACAGGCAGGCCTAGTCCGTCGCGGTAGAACGCCGCCACACCATCCACATCCTCGACCCGCAGCATGATCACTGGCAGCGAGGTTGCCTGCACCATCACGTTTCTCCCAAGCGCGGGACCAGGATACGGCGTTCGCGGCTCGCGCCCGGCTACAAGGAGACCGAGCCGGCAACCGCCGGCCGCGCTGGGCACGGCGTGAGCGGCTCGCAGGGGTATGCCGATCTCCCGAGCACAACAACACGCCCGTCGGGCTGGCGAGCCGGAGCGGGCGCGGAGTCAGGAGAGGCGGCACTGCGCTGCCAAGCCGGGGGCCTGTCGGCGGGCTGCCACCCGTCCGGCCACTTCAACGATAGCAGGCGCGGTGTAAACGAGGCGTGAAGCCCGGTGACCAGAAGGCAAAGGTTCTGTGAAGAAGTCCCTGCGAACGCTCCAGCAGCGCCAACCGTGCTGGTTGGGTGCGTCGGCTATCGTGAACCTGCAGGCGAAGCGCTGCCATTTCCCGCGGCGGTTCTGGCTCTCTCACCCCGCGAACGAGCTCCGCGCCGTACCACTCTAGCGAGGATCGTGCCGGAAGCGCCGATTGAGAGCGCCATCCGAGGTGACGTGGACCAAGCGCGGCACGATGCTCTCGGGGCTAAGGCCGCTGACAACGATGCTGCCGTTGGCGTTGGTCCGCTTCGCAGCGAGCCGATCGACTTCCGGGACGCAGGTTGTCAGGCGACGCCGACTCTCGGTCTGAGTCGCCAGCCAGCGGTGAGACGGCTGCGGGCGCCGCGAGTGGCTCGGAGCAGGCCACGCTTTCTCCCCGGCGACGATGATGGATCTATCCGGCTCCCGAGTCTGGGCGGTGGCGACCACGCCGCCACTGGTGGCCATTGGGAGCGCCGAACTGCTCGAGCCGGACACGGAGTCGAGCCCACCGTAGCGGCGGCTGCTAGCCAAGCCGTGATCGCCAGCGTGAGAAGGGGGCAATCAGCGAAACGACGCGAGCACCGTAGTGAGAAGCGAACCAAGCCGTCGAGGGCGACTGCCCTCAAGTTCATGAGCGCCTCGTTCGTCCGACGCGTGTTCTTGAGAACCTAGTCGTGCTGAGTTGAACGCGGCTGAACGTCCGGCGAGTATCGAGCGCCGGGCGGCCAAACGAAGATCGCTGTGACGGCGATCAGGGGGTAGGCTGCGCACGAGCTGTCGGCTCTTGCCCAATCCCGGAAAGGTTGGGCGGGCGGAGGGAGCGGGTGATGGGATTCGAACCCACGACATCTTGCTTGGGAAGCAAGCACTCTGCCAGCTGAGTTACACCCGCAAGTGCCTTGCCGCCACCTTGACACCGATGACGGCGAACGACTACAATGACGTGTTGGTTAGGCAAGCACTCCGGAGTTCGAAGGTTCCCCTCGCAGGCGGTTCATCCCCCGAAGCCTTGGAGTCGATTCTGATTCGACCCGCGTTCATTATATCGAAGCGATCCGGCCGTCGCAAGCCGGCGGTCGCTTCGCGAACGTTTCCTCGGCCGCGGGTGCCGGCACGCGCGACGATCCGTTCCTGCGACGTCGAGCCGTTTCGTCCCGGCGGGCTTGTCGATCGACACCGTATCTAGCCTCGGAGATACGACGCGATCGAGCCGGCCGTTCCGCAAGGACTGTTTCCCTCCCGTTTCACGCCGCGGAAGTTCTCCGCGGCTTTTCGGCCTGGTCGTCCGTCGCGCTCCGGCGGCGCTTCCGCCACTCGGCGGAGTTCGCACCCTTCAGCGAAGGTCGGGAGAGTTCGAGCATGGTGGTAACAACGACTTTGGCGCGCGCCGACGCTGACTCCATTACGGAGCTCAAGGCGTATAACCGCATCTCGGATGTGTTGGCGATCCCCAACTTGATCCAGGTGCAGCTTCGCTCGTTCGAATGGTTTCAGACCGAGGGCTTGCGCGAATTGCTCGACGAGATTTCGCCGATCGTCGACTTCAGCAATAAGCTGGAGTTGAGGTTCCTTGACTATAGGTTTGGCGAACCGAAGTACAGTGAGGCGGAGTGTCGCGTCCGTGATATGACGTATGCCGCGCCACTGCGCGTCCGCGTTCAACTCGAGGTCAAAGAGACCGGCGAGATCAAAGAGCAGGATCTTTTCATGGGCGACTTCCCGATCATGACGAAGAACGGTACCTTCGTCATCAACGGGGCAGAACGCGTCGTCGTCTCCCAGCTTGTCCGCTCGCCGGGCGTCTACTTTACCCGTGAGGAAGACCCGACCACCGGACGACGGCTCTGCTTTGGCAAGCTGATTCCGAACCGAGGCGCTTGGCTCGAATTCGAGACCTCGAACAAAGACGTCCTGTCGGTGAAGGTCGATCGCAAGCGGAAGATCCCGGTCACCGTGCTGTTGCGCGCCATTGGCCTTAGCTCGAACGAAGAGATCCTCGCCGCCTTTGAAGACACGGACACCGGCTCGGATCACCACTACATCAAGGCGACGCTCGAACGTGACCAGACGAAGTCCACCGAAGATGCGCTGATCGAGTTTTACCGTCGGCTGCGTCCCGGCGAGCCGCCAACGGCGGAGAATGCCCGTTCGCTGCTGAACCAACTGTTTTTCAACGCGCGGCGCTACGACTTGGGCAAGGTAGGCCGCTACAAGCTCAACAAGCGGCTGAAGTCACCGACGCCGCTCGAGATCCGAACGCTGACGCGCGACGACTTGATTGCCATCGTTCGCGAGATGATCCGGATCAACAATGGCATCGGCCACCCGGACGACATTGATCATCTAGGCAATCGCCGGGTCCGCGCTGTCGGCGAACTGATCCAAAACCAATTTCGCGTTGGTCTGCTCCGGATGGAGCGGGTGATCCGCGAGCGGATGACGATCACCGACCCCGACCAGGCGACACCGAGCGCGCTCGTCAACATCCGGCCGGTGGTGGCCGCGATCAAGGAGTTCTTTGGCGGCTCGCAGCTGTCGCAGTTCATGGACCAGACGAACCCGCTCGCCGAACTGACGCACAAGCGCCGCTTGTCGGCCCTCGGTCCCGGCGGTCTGTCGCGTGACCGCGCCGGCTTCGAGGTGCGTGACGTTCACCATTCTCACTACGGGCGGATTTGCCCGATCGAGACGCCGGAAGGGCCGAATATCGGCCTCATCGGCTCTCTCGCCACCTTCGGTCGGATCAACGATTACGGGTTTATCGAGACGCCTTACCGGCGCGTGATCAGTGAGATCGATCCAAAGGCGCCAGACGCAGTATCGCTGCTCACCGGCCGGACGCTCCGCGAAGCGATCGTGAATGAGAAAGGCGTGACCGTCTTCGAGGCCGGGACGGAGCTGGATGAGAAGGCAGCGCGCCGTGCTGCCGAGGTCGCCAAGCGGCCGATCAAGGTGCGGGCCTTTGTCACCGATCAGATTGAATACCTGACGGCTGACGAAGAGGAGCACTTTGTCGTCGCGCAGGCGAACGCGCCGCTGAACGAACGCAACGAGTTCGTCGAGCCCCGCGTTGAAGTGCGCTACGGCGAAAAGTTTCTCACCGAGCGGCCGGAGAACGTCCGGTTGATGGACGTCTCGCCGAAGCAGATCGTCTCGGTCGCTGCCTCGCTGATTCCCTTCCTCGAACATGATGACGCCAACCGGGCGCTGATGGGCTCGAACATGCAACGCCAGGCGGTGCCGCTCGTTGCGCCGGAAGCACCGCTCGTCGGCACCGGGATGGAAAGCCAAGTCGCCCGCGACTCCGGGCAGGTCATCATTGCGGACGTCGATGGGGTCGTCGTCTCGTGTACGTCGGAGCGGATCATCGTCCGGGACGACGACGGGTACGAACACATCTACCCGCTGATGAAGTTCATCCGCTCCAACCAAGCGACCTGCATCAATCAGCGGCCGATCGTCTTCCCTGGCGACCGCGTTGCCGTCGGGCAGCCGCTCGCCGACAGTTCGTCGACCGAGAACGGCGATCTCGCGCTCGGACAGAATGTGCTGTGCGCCTTCATGAGCTGGGATGGCTCGAACTTCGAGGATGCCATCATCCTGTCCGAGAGTATCGTCCGGGATGACAAGTTCACCTCGATCCACATCGAGAAGCACGAGGTTGAAGCGCGCGACACCAAGCTCGGTCCGGAGGAGATCACCCGCGACATTCCGAATGTTGGCGAGGAGAGCCTGCGAGATCTTGACGAGGATGGGGTAATCCGCATCGGCGCCGAAGTCGGCCCGGGCGACATCTTGGTCGGCAAGATCACGCCGAAAGGCGAAACCGAACTGACGGCCGAGGAGAAGCTGCTGCGGGCGATCTTCGGCGAGAAAGCGCGCGAGGTGAAGGACACCAGCCTGCGCGTGCCGCACGGCGAGCGTGGGAAGGTTGTCGACGTCAAGGTGTTCTCGCGTGACAATCACGACGAGCTGCCAGCGGGCGTCAACCGGCTGGTGCGAGTCTCGATCGCCCAAAAGCGAAAAATTTCCGAAGGCGACAAGATGGCCGGCCGACACGGCAATAAGGGTGTCGTGTCGCGCATCGTGCCGGTCGAGGATATGCCGTTCCTGCCGGACGGCACGCCAATCGAAATCATTCTGAACCCAATCGGCGTGCCGAGCCGCATGAACGTTGGCCAAGTGCTCGAGACTCACCTCGGCTGGGCCGCCAAGATGCTTGGCTTCCGTGTCGTGACGCCAGTCTTCGATGGCGCACATGAGGATTCGATCGAGGACGCCCTCGCCCGCGCTTGGCTAGTTGGCAAGGCGAACGACGCCGACCCCGAATTTCGGGCCGCCAACGGCGCGGTATCTCGCTTGGTCATCCGCGAGCGGACAAAGCGCTGGCTCGCCGAGCAAGGGTTCGACGCCGACGCGGTCTTCGACGATAACCAGCCAGGCTACGCAACGGATGTCTGCCTCAAACTGTGGTTGTCGGAGAGAGGCGTCGATGTCAGCGGGATGTCGCACGACGAGTTGGTGACGGCCGCCTTCCGCCAAGCGCGCGAGCATCAGCTGCCGATGCCGATCACCGGCAAGATGACGCTCTACGACGGCCGCACTGGGGAGCCGTTCGATCGGCCGGTGACGGTCGGGTACATCTATATGCTGAAGCTGGTCCACCTCGTCGAAGACAAAATCCATGCTCGCTCGACGGGCCCCTACTCGTTGATCACCCAACAGCCACTCGGCGGGAAGGCGCAGTTTGGCGGTCAGCGGTTTGGTGAGATGGAGGTGTGGGCGCTGGAAGCGTACGGCGCGGCGCACACGCTGCAGGAGATTTTGACGGTGAAGTCCGACGATGTCGTCGGCCGCGTGAAAACGTACGAGGCGATCGTCAAAGGCGAGGACATTCTCGAGCCGGGCGTCCCCGAGTCGTTCAAGGTTCTGGTCAAGGAGTTGCAGAGCCTCGGGCTGGCGGTGGAAGTCCTGAACGAAGACGAAGAGAAAATCGCCTTCGTCGAAGATACCTTCGGGCTCGACATTCCGGAGTTGGGGATCAACTTGCACGGGCTTGAGGACGATCGGGAGGAATAACGGTGCTCGAAGTCAACGATTTCAACGCGGTCCGCATTTCGCTGGCCTCGCCGGAGCAAATCCGGAGTTGGTCGTATGGCGAGGTGACAAAGCCGGAGACCATCAATTACCGCACGCTCAAGCCCGAAAAGGACGGCCTGTTCTGCGAGAAGATTTTCGGGCCGACCAAGGACTTCGAGTGCTACTGCGGGAAGTACAAGCGTGTCCGCTTCAAGGGCATCGTTTGCGATAAGTGCGGTGTCGAAGTAACTCGTGCCAAGGTGCGCCGCGAGCGGATGGGCCATATCGAGCTCGCCTCCCCGGTCTCTCATATCTGGTTCGTGAAAGGGACGCCGAGCCGGCTTGGCCTGCTGCTCGAGATCTCGCCGCGCGACCTCGAGCGCGTGCTCTATTTCGCCCAGTATCTGATCACGTGGGTGGATACGGAAGGGATCGCGCGCGCTCGCGAGGCGATCGAGGAGGAGATCCAGCGCACCCTCGGCGAGCAGGCGGAGGCGCTGCAGAATCAAATCGCCGAACTCAAGCAACAGCGCGACGCCGCACGTGCCGCCGCCGAAGCGAAAAAGCACGAGCAGCTCGCCGCGCTCCAGCAGGAGTGGGATGCCGCTCGCGCCGCTCTCATCGAGGAGCGGATGCAGATCGAAACGGCGATGCGCTCCCAACTTGGTCAGGCTGCGAAAGAGACGATTGCCTTTCGTGGCGTCGTGATCGTCCCCGAAGATGCGGCCATCAACGAGGACCGCATCGAAGAGCTTGACCGAGAAGCCGCCGCGCAAGCGCGCGGTCTCGAAGAGGAGTTCGAGCGGAAGCGCGAGGGGATCGTCGCACTCGCCGATGCCGAGGCCGATCAGGTTGCCAGCGAAATCGACGCCGAGATTAAGAAGCTCGAGCAGAAGTTGAAGGTGGAGACCGACCGCATCGAGCGTGAAAAGAAGGAGCGGCTCGAGGAGCTGGACAGCATTCGCGTTCGCGAGTTGCTGCCCGAGGCGAAATACCGAGCGCTCCGTGACAAGTATGGCAGCCTCTTCCGTGCCGGGATGGGCGCCGAAGCGGTGCGTGAAATCGTTGCCAGCATCGACCTCGACGCGCTGCGTGAGGAACTGCGCGGCCAGATCTACTCGACATCCGGCCAGAAGCGGAAGCGCGCCACCAAGCAGCTGCGCGTCGTCGAGGCGTTCCGGAAGAGCGGCAACCGGCCCGAATGGATGATCCTGACGGTGCTGCCCGTGCTGCCGCCGGACCTGCGCCCGATGGTGCAACTTGATGGCGGCCGGTTTGCCACCAGCGACCTGAACGACCTCTATCGGCGGGTCATCAACCGGAACAATCGGCTCAAGCGGCTGTTGGAACTGTCCGCGCCGGAGATCATCATCCGGAATGAAAAGCGGATGCTGCAGGAAGCGGTCGATTCGCTCATCGACAATGGCCGGCGTGGTCGAGCCGTCTCGAGCAGTTCGAACCATAAGCTGAAGTCGCTCTCGGACATGCTGAAGGGCAAGCAGGGACGCTTCCGCCAAAACCTGCTTGGCAAGCGCGTCGACTACTCTGGCCGTTCGGTGATTGTCGTTGGCCCGAACCTGAAGCTGCATCAGTGCGGTCTGCCAAAGCGGATGGCGCTGGAGTTGTTCAAGCCGTTCGTGATGCGCCGCCTCGTCGAGCGGCAGTATGCCCACAACATCAAGAGCGCCAAGCGGGTGGTCGAGCGCGTCCGACCGGAAGTGTGGGACGTCCTCGAAGAGGTGATCCAAGACCGCCCGGTGCTGCTCAACCGCGCTCCGACGCTTCACCGGCTCGGCATCCAGGCGTTTCAGCCGGTGCTGATCGACGGCAGCGCGATCCAGATTCACCCGCTTGTCTGTTCAGCGTTCAATGCCGACTTCGACGGTGACCAGATGGCGGTGCACGTGCCGCTCTCCAAGGCCGCGGTCGAAGAGGCGAAAAAGCTCATGCTCTCGACCCAGAACCTGCTGTCGCCGTCCTCGGGCGAACCCGTTGTCGCGCCGACGCTCGATATGGTGCTGGGCTGCTACTACATGACCTTGGTGCGTCCCGGCGCCAAGGGAGAAGGCGCGATCTTCGCCGATTTCGACGAAGCCAAGCTCGCCTACGACTTGGGCATCGTCGACCTGCAGGCTGAAATCAAGGTGCCGATTGCGTCCCCCGAGTCGCCGGGAGATGCGGTTCTCACCTCGACTACCGTCGGCCGGATCATTTTCAATGAGATCCTGCCTGAGAAGCTCGGCTTCTGGAACGAGGTGATGGACAAGAAGGCGCTGAAGCGCGTCGTCGCCGAGTGCTACCGTGTGCTCTCCAACGAAGAGACGGCCCAGGTGGTGGACGAGATCAAGCGGCTCGGCTTCGACTTCGCGACGCGCTCCGGTGTGACGATCGCGATCAGCGACATTCAGACGCCGCCGAATAAGGCGAAGCTTCTTGCCGAAGCCGATCAGCGCCTCGCTGACATCGAGCGGCAATATCGGCGCGGCCTAATCTCCGAAGAAGAACGCTACCAAAGCACGGTCGATCTGTGGAGTGAAGTTGGCGAGCTGATCGCCCGCGACATCGAGGCGAATCAGGATCGCTTTGGCTCGATCCACATGATGGCCAATTCGGGAGCAAAAGGGAACATCGCCCAGATCCGCCAGATGGCGGGTATGCGCGGCCTGATGACGGACCCATCGGGTCGGATCATCGACCTGCCGATCCGGTCGTCGTTCCGCGAAGGGCTCTCCGTGCTCGAGTACTTCATCTCGACGCACGGCGCGCGCAAGGGGCTAGCCGACACCGCGCTGCGCACCGCCGACTCGGGCTATCTGACGCGCCGGTTGATCGACGTCGCGCAGGATGTGATCGTCCGGGAAGAGGATTGCGGAACGCGGGTAGGCATCATCCTCGATGCGCTGGCCAAGAACGACCGGACCGACACGATCGGCGATCGGCTGGTCGGCCGGATCGCGCCGGAGCCGCTCCGCGACCCGAACACCTTCGAAGTGATTGTCCCAGAGGACAGCGAAATCGATCACGATCTGGCACGGGCTGTCAACCGCGCCTGGGATGAGTACCGAGCCAAGCTCAAGGCAGGCGAGGTGCCCAAAGGGCACGCGGACCGGGTGATCGACGAAGGCGTCCATCAGTTGATGGTGCGTTCACCACTCACCTGCCGGGCGCGGCACGGTGTCTGCCGCCGCTGCTACGGCTGGAGCCTCGCGCGCGGTCGCCTTGTCGATCTTGGCGAAGCGGTCGGCATTATCGCCGCGCAGTCGATCGGCGAGCCGGGGACCCAATTGACGATGCGAACGTTCCACACGGGTGGCGTCGCCTCGGTGTCGGACATCACGAGCGGTCTGCCGCGCGTCGAGGAGTTGTTCGAAGCGCGCAATCCGAAAGGCCAGGCGATCATCTCCGAGATCGATGGCGTCGTCGAAGTGCTGCGGCAGGACGACAACATTCGCAAGATCAAGGTGATCAGCACCGAGGTCTATCGGGACGAGCACGCCATCCCGGAGGGCTACACCGTTCTCATCGAGCCCGATACCCACGTGGTGACTGGCGACGTGTTGGCGGTCGCGCCCGAGGCGGAAGGGCTGGAGCTTGCGACGCTCGACGACACTCAGGCGATCCGGGCGCGGATCGGCGGCATCGTTTCGATCGAAAATGGCCAAGTCGTCGTTACCTACGAGGAGCGCGAAGAGCGGGAATACCCGGTGCCGGCGAACGCCCGCATCGACGTTGACAATGGCCAGCGCGTCCAGGCGGGCCAGCGGTTGACCGACGGTTCGGTCAACCCGCAGGACATCCTGCGCGTGCTCGGGCGTGACGCCGTCCAGCTCTACCTTGTCGAACAGGTTCAGCAGGTCTATCAGCAGCAGGGCGTGGCGATCAACGACAAGCATATCGAGACGATCGTTCGTCAGATGCTGCGCAAGGTTCGGGTGGATTCGCCGGGCGATACCGACCTGTTGCCGGGCGAGCTGGTCGATCGTGCGCGCTACGAGGAGATCAACGCGGCCATCCTCGCCGAAGGCGGCGAGCCGGCGACGGCTCAGACGGTGCTGCTGGGCGTCACGAAGGCCTCGCTCAACACGGACAGCTTCCTTGCGGCGGCAAGCTTCCAAGAGACCACGCGGGTGCTGACCGAGGCGGCGATCACGGGCATGGTGGATCGGCTCTTCGGGTTGAAGGAGAATGTCATCATTGGCAAGCTCATCCCGGCTGGCACTGGGCTGAACAAACCGAAGCGGGCCGACCTGCTCGAGACCGCTGGGCTCGGCGAATTGGGCGCACCCGAGGATTCCTTGAGCGATCTCGCCACAATGTCGGTGCCCGAGCCGAAGGAGGGGTGGAGCTAGCCAAGCCGTCGCCCTTCCTACCACTCCGGGGTTAGGAAGGGCGGATTTGACTTTCCGGCGCAGAGCGGGTACCCTTCAGTATCGCCCCGCTGTGCGCGGGAGGCATTGCCGTGCAATGCCGGCTGTGATGCCAGTCTCGTGATAACGGGAAGCGCCGCGCTGACCAGCCCGCTTCCAGGTTCATGAAGAGGCGTCGCGGCCATTTTGTTTGCCTTGGAACCGGCCGCCGGGCCGCCCGCCGCAGGATGCACCGGGACGCCGTGCTGCCAGCGACAGATCGGGAGAGAGCGATTGCCGACAATTAGTCAGTTGATCCGGAAGGGTCGCAAGCCGACGGTGAAGAAAACTAAGGCGCCAGCGCTGCGCTTTAGCTACAACGCGCTGACCAAGCGGTCGGTGCGGCGTGACAAGGGCTCGCCGCAGAAGCGTGGCGTGTGCGTCGCCGTCAAGACGATGACGCCAAAGAAGCCGAACTCGGCCTTGCGGAAGATCGCCCGCGTCCGGCTGAGCAACCAGATGGAAGTGACGGCCTATATCCCGGGTGAGGGGCACAACCTGCAGGAGCACTCGGTGGTGCTGATTCGCGGCGGCCGTGTCAAGGACCTGCCGGGCGTGCGGTACCACATCGTGCGCGGGGCGCTCGATTGCCGCGGCGTGGAAAACAACAAGTCGCCGCGCAACCAAGGCCGCAGCAAGTATGGCGTCAAGCGACGCAAGCAGACGAAGTAGGGGGCCGGGATGCCACGACGCGGTCAGGTCGAGAAGCGGATCCCGCCGCCGGACCCGAAGTATGGGAGCCGGCTCGTCCAGCGCTTCATTAATAAAGTGATGCGTGACGGGAAGAAGAGTGTCGCGGAGCGCTGCGTCTACGGCGCGTTCGAGCTGGTCGAGCGCCAAGCACGCCGACCGGCGATGGATGTGTTCGAGCAGGCGGTTCGCAACGCGACTCCGATTCTCGAGGTGAAGCCGCGCCGCGTCGGCGGCGCGACCTACCAAGTGCCAGTTGAAATCAAAGGAGACCGGCGCACGTCACTCGCCATCCGTTGGTTGATCGGGTCGGCGCGGGCGCGCAGCGGCAAATCGTTTGCGGAAAAGCTCGCCGCAGAGTTGCTCGACGCGGCGCAAGGACAGGGAGCAACGATCAAGAAGCGCGAGGATACGCATCGGATGGCCGAGGCGAACCGCGCCTTCTCGCACTACCGATGGTAGGCTGCTAGTTTGCTGGCTGGCGCCAGCGCGCTGGCCGCCGTTTGAGGAACGAAAACGAGACAGATCGGGCGTCGGACGAAACGCCCGGTCCGGCCAGCGCGCCACGGCGCGTGGCCGCTGGAGTTCGCGACAGATTGTCGTGCCCCTTGGGGAACTGTATGCCACGCCCGATTGCGTTGGAAAAGATCAGAAACATCGGCATCATTGCCCACATCGACGCGGGCAAGACGACGACGACCGAGCGCGTGCTGTTCTATACCGGCAAAACGTATAAGCTGGGCGAGGTCCACGAGGGCACGGCCGTCATGGACTGGATGGTTCAGGAACGAGAGCGCGGCATCACGATCACTGCCGCAGCGACGACCGCCGAGTGGAACGGGCATCGGATCAATATCATCGACACCCCCGGTCACGTCGACTTCACCGCCGAAGTCGAGCGCAGCCTGCGCGTCCTCGACGGTGGCGTGGTCGTCTTCGACGCCGTCGCGGGCGTCGAGCCACAATCCGAAACCGTCTGGCGGCAGGCCGATAAATATCGCGTTCCGCGTATTTGCTTCGTCAACAAAATGGATCGGATGGGCGCCGACTTCTGGCGAACCGTCACCATGATCGTGGAGCGCCTCGGGGCGAACCCGGTGCCAATCCAAATTCCGATCGGCTCGGAGTCCAGTTTCAAGGGCGTCGTCGATCTGCTCGCTAACCAAGCGATCATCTACACCGATGATCTCGGCACCAAACTTGCGTCGACGGCCATCCCAGAGGAGCTCGCCGAGGAAGCTGCCAAGCACCGCGAGGCAATGCTCGAAAAGATCGCCGAAACCGACGACGAGCTGGCGTTGCGCTATCTCGAAGGCGAACCGATCTCCGTCGAGGAGCTGAAGGCGGCACTGCGCCGGGCGACCCTTGAATCAAAGCTCGTCCCCGTGCTGTGTGGCGCAGCGTTGAAGAATAAGGGCATCCAGCCGATGCTCGATGCAGTGGTCGACTACTTGCCGTCGCCGGCGGATAAACCCCCGTTTGTCGGCACCCGCCCGGGAAGCGACGAGCAAATCGAGCGGCGGCCGAGCGACGACGAGCCCTTCAGTGCGCTCTGCTTCAAGATCGTCACGGACCCCTTTGTCGGCCGCCTCGCCTATTTCCGTGTGTACTCCGGCCACCTGAGCGCCGGCTCGCAAGTGCTGAACTCCACCAAGGGACAGCGCGAGCGCATCGGCCGTCTGCTTCAGATGCATGCCAACAGCCGTGAGGAGATCCCCGAGATCTGGGCTGGCGACATCTGTGCGACGATCGGACTGAAAAACACCTTCACCGGCGACACGCTGTGCGACATCGAGAACCCGATCCTGCTTGAGACGATCCGGTTCCCCGAACCGGTGATCGACGTTGCGGTCGAGCCGAAGACCCGCGCCGACCAAGACAAGCTGGGGAACGCGCTGGCACGGCTCGCCGAGGAAGACCCGACCTTCCGGGTTCGGGTGGACCCAGAAACGAGCCAAACGATCATCTCGGGGATGGGCGAGTTGCACCTCGAGGTGCTCCTCGACCGGATGGTGCGCGAGTACAAGGTTGAGGCAAATGTCGGCCGGCCGCAGGTCGCGTATCGCGAACGGATCACCCAACCAGCGAGTGCCGAGGGACGCTTCGTTCGCCAGACCGGCGGCCGGGGCAAGTTCGGTCATTGCGTGCTGAAGGTCGAGCCGAATGAGCCGGGCAAGGGCTTCGAGTTTGTCGACGCAATCGTTGGTGGCGCAATCCCGCGCGAGTACATCGGCGCGGTGCAAGACGGTGTCCGCAAGGCGCTCGAAACGGGGGTGATCGCCGGCTTTCCGGTGGTCGACATCAAGGTGACGCTGTACGACGGCTCGTACCACGAGGTCGACTCGGATGCCCTCTCGTTCGAGATCGCCGGTTCGATGGCGGTCAAAGAGGCGGTCCGCAAGGGGAAGCCGGTGTTGCTCGAACCGATCTTCAAGGTCGAGGTGACGACGCCAGACGAGTTCACCGGCGACGTGATCGGCGATCTCAACCGGCGGCGTGGCCACATCCAAGGGATGGAGCCGCGCGGAAACGCGACGACGGTGCGGGCGTTGGTGCCGCTCTCGACGATGTTCGGGTATGCCACCGACATTCGCTCGATGACGCAGGGCCGAGCGACCTATTCGATGGAATTCGATCACTACGCCGAAGTGCCGAAGTCGGTCGGCGAGGAGATCTTGGCGAAGGCGCGCGCCTAGGCGCGTCGACTTGGGCCGCTTCGGCCCGTCCCTGGGGGACAAATGGCGCGACAAAAGATACGCATTCGCTTGAAGGCGTTCGACCACCGAATTCTGGACCAGTCGGCGGAGCAGATCGTCGAAACCGCCGAGCGGACGGGTGCCCAAGTGGCGGGGCCAGTGCCATTGCCGACGCGCATCCAGAAGTGGACGGTCATCCGATCGCCGCATATCGACAAGGACTCGCGCGAGCAATTCGAAATCCGCACCCACAAGCGGCTGATCGACATCCTTGAGCCGACGAGCCGGACGGTGGACCAGTTGATGCGGTTGAACCTGCCGGCGGGTGTCGACATCGAAATCAAGCTGTAGGGCGCGCGCCGGTGTCCTCCGCGGACCGCCCGGCGCAGGAGAAGGATGATGGCTGAGGTGGACGGCATTCTGGGCCGAAAGCTCGGGATGAGCCAAGTGTTCCGTCAAGATGGGCGGGTGGTGCCGGTCACCGCGATCGAGGCGGGGCCGTGCACGGTTACCCAGGTGAAAACCGTCGAGAAGGACGGCTACTCGGCTGTGCAGGTCGGGTTTGGCACAAAGAACAAGCTGAACCGGCCGCTGCGCGGGCATCTCCGCAAGGCAGGGGTTCAATCGGTGCGCTACCTGCGCGAGTTTCGGCTTCCGGCCGACCCCTCGATTGCGCTCGGCGCCACGATTGACGTCGGGATTTTCAAGCCGGGCGATCACGTGGATGTGGTCGGCATCTCGAAGGGGAAAGGGTTTGCTGGTGTCGTCAAGCGCCACCGGTTCGGCGGTGGGCCGAAGACACACGGCCAGTCGGACCGCCACCGCGCTCCTGGCTCGATCGGCTCCGGCACAACGCCGGGGCGCGTGCTGCGCGGCCTCCGGATGGCGGGCCATATGGGCCACGAGCGGGTCACGGTGCAAAACCTCGAAGTGGTCGAGGCCGACCCAAACCGCAATTTGCTGCTCGTCAAAGGCTCGGTTCCCGGGGCCAACAACGGGCTACTGATCATTCGTCGCGCCGTCAAAAGCGGGGCAAAGAAGTAGGCGAGGGCGATCATGGAAGTCTCTGTACGGAACCTCGCGGGTGAAGTCGTCTCGACGATCGACGTCCTCGATTCCGTCTTCGGCGCGGCCATCAATGCCCCGCTGATCTACCAAGCGGCGGTGCGCTACAACGCGAACCAGCGCCAAGGCACCCGCGACACCAAAACTCGCGGCGAAGTGGTTGGCGGCGGCGCCAAGCCGTATCGCCAAAAAGGGACCGGCCGGGCGCGCCAAGGCAGCATCCGCGCTCCGCACTACCGCAAGGGTGGCGTCGTCTTCGGTCCGCACCCGCGCGACTTCAGCCAGCGGATGCCGGTCAAGATGCGCCGAGCGGCGTTGCGCTCGGCGCTTTCCGGCAAGCTCGCCGACGCCGAACTCCTCGTCGTCGAAGATTTGACGCTCGCCGAGCCGAAGACACGGCTGATGGTGGAAGCGCTGCAACGGCTCGGTGTCACCCGAACCGCAGTGCTCGTCACCGGTGAGCTTGACCCGCTGGTCATTCGCAGCGCCCGGAACATTCCGGGCGTCGATATCACCTATGCCAAGGTGCTGAACATCGGCGACGTGTTGAAGCACCGCTACGTCGTCATGACCGTCGACGCGGTACGCCGGGTCGAAGATCGGCTGAAACCGCCGGAGCGGCTGACGGCCGAGGAGACGGGCGAGGAGGCGGTGGCGTGAACCAACTACTCGAGATCATCCGCCGCCCGGTCGTGACCGAGAAGAGCACGATCCTCGCCACGCAGGATCGCTACGTCTTCGAAGTCGCGTCGTGGGCGAACAAGATCCAGATCAAGCAGGCGGTGGAAACGGCGTTCAACGTCGACGTCGTCGATGTCCACACGATGACGATGCCGGGCAAGATGCGCCGGGTCCGCCGCAACCGGGGCATGACCTCGCCGTGGAAGAAGGCGATCGTTCAAGTGCAGCCGGGCCAGAAAATCGAAGTGTTCGAGGGGGTCTAGTCGATGCCGATCCGGATCTATCGCCCCACCTCGCCCGGCCGCCGCAACGCCTCCGGGCATACCTTTGAAGAGATCACGAAGAAGAAGCCGGAAAAGTCCCTGCTTGCGCCGCTGAAGAAGAGGGCGGGGCGGAATAACAGTGGCCGGATCACGACTCGCCATCGCGGCGGTGGCCACAAGCGTCGCTACCGCATCATCGACTGGAAGCGAAACAAGTTCGGCGTCAACGCGACCGTGCTGGCGATCGAGTACGACCCCAATCGCTCGGCGCGTATTGCCCTCCTCGAATACGAAGACGGCGAACGGCGCTACATTATCGCGCCGCTTCAGGTGAAGCCGGGGGATGTGTTGCGGAGTGGGCCGGATGCCGACATCCGAGCGGGGAACGCGCTGCCGCTGGCAAACATCCCTACGGGGACGATGGTGCACAACGTTGAGCTGATCGCCGGCCGCGGCGCTCAAATGGTGCGCTCCGCCGGCACAGCCGCGCAAGTGATGGCAAAAGAAGGCGACTACGTGTTGCTGCGCTTGCCCTCCGGCGAGCTCCGCCGTGTGCGGGCGGAATGCCTCGCAACGGTTGGCCAAGTGGGCAACGTTGAGCACGAAAACATCAAGCTGGGCAAGGCTGGGAGGAATCGTCACCTTGGCCGGCGACCGACGGTCCGCGGCTCGGTGATGAACCCGCGCGACCATCCGCACGGTGGCGGCGAGGGGAAAGCGCCGATTGGCCATCCTGGCCCGAAGACGCCCTGGGGCAAGCCGGCGCTTGGCTACAAGACGCGTTCGCGGAAGAAGCCGTCGAACAAGTACATCGTGCGGCGTCGGAAGAAGTAGGGGAGACGTCCAATGTCGCGATCGACCAAGAAGGGGCCGTTTGTCGAGGCGAAGCTCCTGCAGAAGATCGAGAAGGCAAACCGGTCGGGGCAGCGCACCCTGATCAAGACGTGGTCGCGGGCGTCGACGATCGTGCCACAGATGATCGGCCACACCATCGGTGTGCACAACGGCCGGGCACACATCCCGATTTTCATCACTGAGAACATGGTCGGCCACCGGCTTGGCGAATTCGCGGAGACCCGGAAGTTCCGCGGCCACGTCAACAAGTCGGAGCGCGCCAGCCAAGTTCGCCGGAAATAGGAGGCGAGATGCCGGAAGTGAGGGCGGTTGCCAAGCGGATCCGCGTCTCGCCGCGCAAAATGCGGCTGATCGTCGATCTGATCCGCGGCCGTCGCGTTGACGAGGCGATGGCTATTCTGCGCTATCTGCCGTCGCCGCATGCCAAGGATGTCTACAAGGTGGTCAAGTCGGCAGCGGCAAATGCAGAAGCGAACAACATGATGGACCCCGACGATCTGGTCATCGTTCGGGCGTTCGTGGACGAAGGTCCGACGATGAAACGATATCGGGCCCGCTCGCGCGGACGGGTCAGCCCGATCTTGAAGCGGTCGAGCCATATCACGGTCGTCGTCGACGAGCAAAGGGGAACGTAGATGGGCCATAAAGTGCACCCGATCGGGTTCCGCCTCGGGATCAACAAGACGTGGCAGTCGAAGTGGTATGCCGACCGGCAGTATACCGATTTGCTCCACGAAGACATGCGGATCCGTCAGTTGATCACCTCACGGTTCGTCGATGCCGGTATTCCGCGTGTCGAGATCGATCGTCAGGCGAACCAAGTGGGCGTGACGATCCACACTGCGAAGCCGGGCATTGTCATCGGTCGTTCGGGCCAGAAGGTCGACGAGCTACGCGATAACCTCGAAAAGCTGACCGGCAAGCGTGTGCGTGTCAATATTGCCGAAATTCGTCAGCCAGAGCTCGACGCCTATCTCGTGGCGCGGTCGATCGCCGATCAGATCGAACGGCGCGTCTCCTACAAGCGGGCAATCAAGCAGGCGGTGACCCGATCGATGCAACGCGGAGCGCAGGGGATCCGCATCATCATGTCGGGCCGGCTCGGCGGGGCGGAAATGTCGCGCCGCGAGCGCGAACACGCCGGTCAGGTGCCGCTCCAGACGTTGCGCGCCGATATCGACTTCGGCATCGCCGAGGCGCACACGACCTTCGGCGTGATCGGCATCAAAGTGTGGATTTATCGTGGCGACGTGATCGGGCCTCGCCAACAGCGCATCGAGGCCGAGCGCCGGGCGGCTGCAGCGGGTGAGCGTCGTGCGCCGCGCGAGGGCCGCGACGAGCAGGATCTCGATCTGGACGTTGCTCCCGTTGACGCGCTGCCGCCAGAGGCCGAGCCGGTCATCGAGGCTGCCCCGGCTCCCGTGTCGGAGCTGGACCTGATAGCCGAGCGCGAACGTCAGCTCGCCGAGCGGGAACGTCTTCTCGCTGAGCGCGAGCGTGCGCTTGCCGAAGCCCAGGCCGCTGCTGCGGCTGCAGTCCCGCAGCCGACGGTCGACGCGCCGCGCGGTGAGCCGACCACCCCTTCAGCCGCTGGCTCAGCGAAACCGAGCGAGCCATCTGGCGAGTCGGAGAGCTAGCGATGTTGATGCCAAAGCGGGTCAAGCACCGCAAGCAATTTCGCGGCCGGCGCAAGGGCGAGGCCCAGAGCGGCAACCAACTGGCGTATGGGGAGTTTGGGATCCAGTCGCTCAGCGCTGCCTGGGTCGATAGCCGGCAGATCGAGTCGGCGCGGCGTACGATCACGAACTACATCAAGCGCGGCGGGAAGGTCTGGATTCGGATCTTTCCGCACAAGCCGGTGACTGCCAAGCCGGCTGAAACTCGTATGGGGTCCGGTAAGGGGGCACCCGACCATTGGGTTGCCGTCGTCAAGCCGGGACACATTCTGTTTGAGCTTGCCGGCGTTCGGGAAGAGGTGGCCAAAGAGGCGCTCCGCCGCGCCGGCCACAAGCTGCCGGTTGAGACGAAGTTCGTCGTGCGGCAGCGCCCCGAATCCGAGGTCGCGGACGGCTCCGAGGCGAGCCCGGCAGAGGACGACGCTCGTCCCGCCGAAAGTGCCGCGGAGCGGGAGGGCGTCGCGGCGCCGACCGGCGAAGGGAGCGGGCAATGAAGCTTCGTGACCGGCGCGAGCAGCGGCAAGCGTTTCGGAACGCCACCGACGCCGAGCTGCAGCGCCAGCTCAACGACCTCTATCGCGAGCTGTTCAATCTGCGGATGCGTCATGTCACCCGCCAGCTCGACAACGACCGGGAACTCCAGAACGTGCGACGGTCGATCGCCCGGCTGAAAAACCATCATCCGCGAACGCGAGCTGGCGCGGGCGCTGCAAAGCGAGGGCTAGCATGTTTCAAGACCGACGCACGCTGATCGGCACGGTGGTCAGCAACAAGATGGACAAGGACGGTCGTCGTGGCCGTCGAGCGGGTGAAGCGCCACCCGCTCTACCGGCGGACGATCCGCCGGACGACGAAATACAAGGCGCACGACGAGAAGAACGAATGCCGCCTCGGCGACGTGGTGAAGCTCGTCGAGAGCCGGCCGCTCTCCAAGGAGAAAGCGCTGGCGGGTGATTCAGATTTTTGAAGCAAAGGCGACGTGCCGGAGGTCAAGCCGCAGGACGTCGGCGTTGGCGAGGGTGCGTAAATGATTCAGCAGGAGAGCCGGCTCCGCGTGGCGGACAACACCGGAGCCAAAGAACTGCTTTGCATCCGTATCGTTGGCGCTGGCGCCCGAAAGGTGGGCCACGTCGGCGACATCATCATCGCTGCGGTAAAAGAGGCCCAGCCTGGCGGTTCCGTGAAGCGAGGCGACGTGGTGCGGGGCCGTCATCGTGCGGACGGCGAAAGAGTAATCGCCGGCCGGACGGGTCCTACATCAAGTTCGACGACAACGCGGCGGTCATTTTGTCTGACAAGCAGAAACCCGCGCGGGACGCGCATCTTCGGCCCGGTGGGCCCGCGAGTTGCGCGAGCGCCAGTTCATGAAGATCGCCTCGCTCGCCCCAGAGGTGTTGTGATGGCGAAGGTGAAATCAGGCGATACCGTTCTCATTACGAACGGTCGTGAGAAGGGCAAGCAAGGCAAAGTTAGCCGAGTCATCCCGAAAGAACAGCGGATCGTCGTCGAAGGGGTGAACTTGGTGCGGCGGCACACCAAGCCGCGCGGCCAGGCGCGCCGCGGCGGGATCATCGACAAAGAAGCGCCGCTCCACATCTCGAATGCGATGGTGATTTGCCCAAACTGTGGCCGACCGACTCGGATCGGCTACTTCATCGACGACCAAGGTCGGAAAAGCCGGCAGTGTAAGAAGTGCGAGGGGGTGTTCGACTAATGGCTCCCCGATTGCGCGAACTCTACGAGCGGGAGGTTGCGCCTGCCCTGCAAAAAGAGTTCGAGTACAAGAACGTGATGGAAATTCCGCGCATCCACAAGGTCGTGCTGAACATCGGGATGGGTGAAGCGGTGCAAAACGCCCGGGCGATGGATGCTGCGGTCAAAGATCTGGCGACGATCGCTGGGCAGCAGCCGCTCGTCCGGAGGGCGCGCAAGTCGATCGCGGCGTTCAAGGTGCGCGCCGGGATGCCGGTGGGCTGCATGGTAACCTTGCGTGGCGAACGGATGTGGCATTTTCTTGACAAGCTCCTGAACGTCGCGCTGCCGCGGGTGCGCGACTTCCGAGGCGTCTCCGACAAGTCGTTCGACGGTCGCGGGAACTACTCGCTTGGGCTCAAGGAACAGTTGATCTTCCCGGAGATCGACTACGACAAAATCGACAAGATCCGTGGCTTGCAAGTGTCGATTGTCACCACCGCGCGGACGGACCAGGAGTCGAAGCGGCTTCTGCAGTTGCTGGGCATGCCGTTCGTCCGCAATTAGGCCGAGAACGGCGCGGCAGGGCGCCGCGCGATGGCCGCCGACCACCAGGAGGGGCGTTGGCTAAAGTAAGCAAGATTGCGAAGTCTCGCAAGACTCCCAAATTCAAGGTCCAGCACCGCAACCGCTGCCTTCGCTGCGGCCGACCGCGCGCGTTCATCCGCAAGTTCGCGCTGTGCCGGATCTGCTTCCGCACGCTCGCGCTGAAGGGCGAGATCCCCGGCGTGACGAAGTCGAGCTGGTAGGAGGCGGACCATGACGATGACCGATCCGATTGCGGACATGCTGACGCGGCTGCGAAACGCCGTTCAGGCGAAGCACGATTTCGTCGTGATGCCCGCGTCAAAGATCAAGGTCGCCATTGCCAAGATCTTGCTGGACGAAGGGTTCATCAAAGACTACGAGGTGCAGCGCGACGGCGCCAAGCAGACGCTGAAAATCACGCTGCGCTACACCGGGAAGAAGCAACCGGTGCTGAGCGGTTTGCAGCGCGTCTCCAAACCAGGGTTGCGCGTCTACGTCCAGCGCGGGGAGATTCCGCGCGTCTACGGCGGGCTCGGCATCGCCGTGATGTCTACCCCGCAGGGCGTGATGACCGGCCAGCAAGCGTGGCGGCAGCGCGTCGGCGGCGAAGTCCTCTGCTACGTCTGGTAAGGAGGGAACGATGTCGCGCATTGGTCGCGCACCCATCGCCGTGCCAGCCGGCGTGACGGTGGACATTCAGCCGGGGCTGGTGCGAGTAAAAGGGCCGAAGGGGCAACTCGAGCGGAAGGTCAACCCCGATCTTCAGATCAAGCTCGAAAATGGCACCCTCACCGTTGCACGCCCGGACGATGAGAAGGAGCACCGCGCCCAGCACGGCCTGACCCGCACGCTGATTGCCAACATGGTCACCGGCGTGACGACCGGCTTTAGCAAGTATCTCGAAATGAGCGGCGTCGGCTATCGCGCTCAGTTGCAAGGGCAGAAGCTTGTCCTTCAGGTCGGCTACTCGCATCCTGTCGAGATTGAGCCGCCGAACGGAATTACGTTCGTGGTCGAATCGCCCACGCGCTTTGCGGTCCAAGGGATCGACAAGGAGCTCGTTGGCCAGACGGCGGCGAATATCCGCGAGGTTCGGCCGCCCGAGCCGTATAAGGGGAAGGGCATTCGCTACCAAGGTGAGGTGGTGCGGCGCAAGGCAGGCAAAGCTGGGAAGGCCGGCGGAAAGAAGAAGTAAGCCATGTTCAAACGAGAGGATCCGCGAGCGGCGCGCCGCCGCCGGCACCTGCGCGTTCGCAAGAAGGTGTTTGGGAAACCGGCGCGGCCGCGCCTCGCCGTCTATCGCAGCCTCGCGCACATTTATGCCCAGATCATCGATGACACCAGCCGACGGACATTGGTAGCCGCGTCGACGCTCGATCCGGAGGCGCGCGGTCAGTTGGACGGCAAAACCAAGACCGAAGAGGCGAAAGTGGTCGGTCGGCTGATCGCCGAACGCGCCAAGAAGGCCGGGATCGACACCGTGGTGTTCGACCGCGGCGGCTACATTTATCACGGCCGGGTCAAGGCCCTGGCCGAAGCAGCCCGCGAAGCCGGGCTCGTCTTCTAGGGGCAGGCACGATGCGTATCGATCCACGAAGTGTGGCGCTCGAAAAGGAGCGCGTCGTCTCGGTCAACCGGGTCGCCAAGGTGGTCAAGGGCGGGCGTCGGTTCAGCTTCAGCGCTGTCGTCGTCATCGGCGATGGGCGCGGCCATGTTGGGGCCGGGCTGGGCAAGGCCAACGAAGTCCCGGAGGCGATCCGCAAGGGCACCGAGGACGCGAAGAAAAATCTGATTCGGGTGCCGCTTGTCGAGCACACCATCCCGCACCAGATCCAGTCGGAATTTGGGGCGGCAAAGGTGCTGCTCAAACCGGCCAGCCCCGGAACCGGCGTGATTGCCGGCGGTGGCGTCCGCGCTGTCGTCGAAGCGGCGGGAATCCGCGACATTCTCACAAAGTCGCTCGGGTCGAACAATCCGGTGAATGTCGTGCGCGCCACCATCGCGGCGCTCGCGGCGCTCAAGAGCCCGGAGGAGGAGCGCGAGCGCCGGCCGCGGCGCAACGGCCGACCCGTCGTCGCCGACACGCCGACGGAGAGCAACGATGAGTAGACTGCGCATTACTTGGACGAAGAGCACGATCGGCTACAGCCAGCGCCAGCGCGACACGATTCGCAGTCTGGGCTTGCGCCGCCTGCACCAAACGGTCGAGCGCGAGGACACGCCGGCGACCCGTGGCCTCATCGACAAGGTGCGCCACCTCGTCGTCGTGGAAGAGGTGGCCTCATGAGAATGGACGAACTGATTGCGCCGCCACGCCAAGCGCGCAAGCGTGTTGGCCGCGGCAACGCGACTGGCCAAGGCACCTATGCCGGCAAGGGCCTCAAGGGTCAAAAGGCCCGCACCGGCGGCGGCCCCAGCCCACGCTTCGAGGGGGGGACAGCTTCCCCTCATCAAGCGGCTTCCCGAAAAGCGCGGCTTCAAAAACAAGTGGCGCACCGAGTACGCCATCTTCAATGTCGAAGATTTCTCCGAGCTGGACGACGGCACCGAGATCACGCCCGAGGTGCTGCGCGAGATCGGACTGTTGAAGGACGATCTTCCGGTAAAGATCCTTGGCAACGGCGACTTGAACGTGAAGCTGACCGTGCGCGCCCACAGGTTTTCGGCGTCGGCTAAGGCGAAGATCCAAGCAAGCGGCGGGGTCGTCGAGGAGCTCGCCTACGAAGCGCCGCGGACCAGCCGCTCGCGGGGGCCCAACCCGCGACCGAAGACGCCGCGCAAGACGGCCGCAAGGGCGGAGACGAAATCGGCGGCTCGCTAGGCCGCCTCGTTTACACTTTCCGCAACTCGCGCCAAGGAGGGGGAGTGGAGCAACTACGAGCGGTGCTGGATGCCTTCAAGCTTCCAGACCTGCGACGCAAAATCCTCTTCACATTTGCCATGCTGGTCGTCTTCCGGTTCGTTGCCCACGTGCCGGTGCCGGGGCTGAACCCGGAAGCGCTCGAGCAGTTGTTTACGACTGGGCCGAACGCGGCTCTGCTCGGCATGCTCGACCTCTTCTCTGGCGGGGCGCTCCGGAACTTCAGCGTGGCGGCGATGGGGGTCTATCCCTACATTACGGCCTCCATCGTGGTGCAGCTCCTTGTGCCGATCATCCCCCGGCTGGAGGCGCTCTCGAAGGAGGGTGAGGCTGGCCGCCAGAAAATTGCCCAACTGACGCACTACCTAACCATCCCCCTCGCCTTGCTCCAGGGCTATGGCCAGCTGGTGCTTTTGCGAAATCAGCAAACGCCAGTTATTCCGCGGCTTGGCTTCACGGGCGACGACCTGGTACCGACGGTCGCCATGTTGCTCAGTCTGACCGCGGGCACGGTGTTTTTGGTTTGGCTCGGCGAGCTGATCACGCAATACGGCATCGGGAACGGCGTCTCGATCATCATCTTTGGCGGCATCGTCGCCAACATCCCGTCGATCATCGGCCAGACCTTCTTTGCGTCCGATCAAATCATCGGTCTCGTGGTGTTCGTGATCCTCGGCGTGCTGACGGTTGCGGGCATCGTGGTGTTCACGGAAGCACAGCGGCGGGTGCCGGTCCACTATGCCAAGCGGATGCGTGGATCGCGGCTCTACGGCGGCCAGAGCACCCACATCCCCTTGAAGGTCAACTCGGCCGGCATGATCCCGCTCATTTTCTCGATGTCGATCATGATCCTGCCGGGCACGATTGCCAGCTGGTTCCAATTCTCCAGCACGCCGTGGGTCGCCCAAGCGGCCGTTTGGATGCAGCGCCTGTTTGATCCGACGAGCCCGCTCTATTGGGCGTTCTTCTTCATCATGACGGTCGGGTTCACGTTCTTCTACACGATGGTCATCTTCCAGCAGCAGCGGCTGGCGGAGAACCTTCAAAAGTATGGCGGGTTCATCCCGGGGATTCGCCCCGGCAAGCCGACCGACGAGTACTTGATGAAAGTGCTGACTCGGATCACGTGGGCGGGAGCGCTCTTCCTTGGGGTAATCGCGATCCTGCCCTATTTTGCGCAGATTGTGACCAACATCCAGGCCGTCCAGCTCTCCTCGACCGGGCTACTCATTATCGTCGGCGTCGTGCTCGACACGATGAAGCAGCTCGAGGCGCAGCTGTTGATGCGCCACTATGAGGGGTTCATTAAGTAGATGCCGTATGTCGTGCTGCTCGGTCCGCCGGGCTCCGGGAAAGGCACCCAAGCCGGCGCACTGGCACAGGCGCTCGGCGCGCTTCATCTCTCGACAGGCGACCTCTTTCGCGAAAACTTGAGCCAAGGGACCGAGCTCGGCCAGCTCGCGAAGAGCTACATGGACCGCGGCGCCTACGTGCCGGACGACGTCACCGTGGCGATGGTGTTCGACCGGCTGCGCAAGCCGGATGCCGCGAACGGCGCGGTGTTGGATGGCTTCCCCCGCACCCTGCCCCAGGCGGAGGCGCTCGATCGTGGTCTCGCCGAGCGCGGCGCCCAAGTCGATCGCGCCATTCTCCTCAACGTGCCAGACGAGGAACTGATCCGCCGGTTGAGCGGCCGCTGGCTCTGTCGCGTTTGCGGCACGCCCTATAACCTGACGAGCAGTCCGCCGAAGCAACCGGGGATCTGCGACCGCGACGGCGGGGTGCTGTATCAACGAGACGATGACAAGCCGGAGGTCGTCCGGACGCGCCTCGAGGTGTATCGCGACCAGACGTTGCCATTAGTGGAGTACTACCGGCGCCAAGGCAAACTCGTCGAGGTGAACGGCGCTGGCGACATCGCCACGATCCAGCGCCACCTCGTGGCGGCTGCAACCGAGGCTGCCGCCCGATGACCGATCGCCAGGTCGTGCTGAAGTCGCCGCGGGAAATCGCGCTGATGCGTGAGGCGGGCCGGATCGCGGCGCTCGCCCTGCGGGAGACAGCGAAGGCGGCCGAGCCCGGTGTGACCACCGCCGAGCTCGATCGGGTAGCAGAAGCCGCGATCCGATCGAGGGGTGGCATCCCGTCGTTTAAGGGGCTCTACGGCTTTCCGGCCTCGATCTGTTGCTCGCTCAACGATGAAATCGTTCACGGCATCCCGAGTACGAAGCGGACGATCCGCGCTGGGGACCTCGTCAAGATCGACATTGGCGTCAAACGCGAAGGCTATCACTCCGACACCGCGCTCACGGTCGGCGTCGGCGCAATTCCTCCGGAGGCGCAGCGGCTGATCGAGGTGACGGAGCAAGCGCTTTGGGCGGGAATTCGCGCCTGTTGCGCCGGCGGACGGGTGCGCGACATTTCGGCGGCGATCGAGCGCTACGTACGGAGTCAAGGCAACTACGGAATCGTTCGCCAGTACGTCGGGCACGGTATCGGCCGGCAGTTTCACGAAGCCCCCCAAGTGCCAAACTACCTCGATCCGCGCCACCCGGTGAACACACCGCTCAAGCCTGGGCTGGTGATTGCGATCGAGCCGATGCTGAACGCCGGCAGTTGGGAGACGAAGCAACGGCCTGGCGATAGCTGGACGGTGTATACGGCGGACGGGTCGTTGTCGGCGCATTTCGAGCATACGGTTGCGATCACTGCGGGTGAGCCGGAGGTGCTGACTCTGCCGTGATCCGCGGGTGGCACGGGGAGCCGGAAGGACGTATACTTCCCAAGTTCGCCCGATTACCGGCGCGTCTCTTTGCCTGGCAGAAATCCGTCGCGATGTTGTCGCCAGGGGACTCGAAGGCCGCACTGCCCGCGAGGTTGATTGCAGGCCGAAACAGGGAACGACGATGAAGGTTCGAGCATCGGTCAAAGCGCGGTGCGAAAAGTGCAAGATCATCCGCCGGCATGGCAACGTGCTGGTGGTCTGTGCCAACCCCAAGCACAAGCAGAAGCAAGGGTAACGATATGGCCCGAATTGCAGGTGTTGATATCCCGCGAGAGAAGCGCGTCGACATCTCGCTCCGCTACATCTACGGCATCGGTCCGTATTTGGCGAGCAAGGTGTGCGAGCAGGCGAACGTCAATCCAGCAACCCGTGTGCGGGATCTGACGGAAGATGAGGTCAACCGCCTTCGCGAGTTGATTGAGAAGACCTACGTGGTCGAGGGCGACCTTCGCCGCGAGGTCCAGATGAACATCAAGCGGCTGATCGATATCGGCTGCTATCGCGGGTCGCGACACCGCAAGGGCCTGCCGGTGCGCGGTCAGCGTACTCGGACGAATGCCCGCACCAAGCGCGGGGCACGCAAGACGGTCGCCGGCAAGCGGCGGTCGACAGCGAAGAAGTAAGCCGGAAGCGCGGAGAGAAGCATGGCGGATCCTCGGCGACGCCCGCAGCGCGGCCGACGGCGCGAACGAAAGTCCGTGCCGCGCGGGCGTGCCTATGTGCAGTCCTCGTTCAACAACACACTGGTCACGATCACCGATCCGAACGGCAACGCGCTCGCCTGGTCGAGCGCTGGGTCGTCAAACTTCAAAGGCTCTCGTAAGAGCACGCCGTTCGCCGCCCAAGTTGCCGCCGAAAACGCGGCGCGCAAGGCGATGGAGCATGGCGTTCGCCAGGTCGACGTGTTCGTTCGTGGTCCCGGCAGCGGCCGCGAGGCCGCGATCCGCGCCCTGCAAGCGAGCGGCATCGTCGTGACGAGCATTACCGACGTAACACCAATTCCGCACAACGGCTGCCGTCCGCCGAAGCGGCGCCGGGTGTAGCCCGGACCGCGAGCGGGAAGCAAGGAGAGACGAGGTTGGCTCGCTATCATGGTCCGGTCTGCCGACAATGCCGGCGGGCTGGCGAAAAGCTCTTTTTGAAGGGTGAACGCTGCTACACCCCCAAGTGCGCCATCGAGCGCCGGAACTTCCCGCCTGGTCAGACGGCGTCTGGACGGCGGCGCAAGCTCTCGGAGCGAGGCGTCCAACTGCGCGAGAAGCAAAAGGTGCGCCAGACCTATGGTGTGTTGGAGCGGCAATTCCGCCGCTACTTCGCCGAGGCGACCCGCCGGCCGGGGATGACTGGCCTCCAACTGCTCGAGCAGCTTGAATTGCGGCTCGATAGCGTGGTGTATCGGCTTGGGTTGGCCGATTCACGCAAGCAGGCGCGCCAAATCGTCAATCATGGCCATATCGAGGTGAACGGCCGCAAGACCGACATCCCCTCGATGGTGCTGAAGCCGGGGATGGTCGTCGCCGTCCGGCCCAACAGCCGCACCAAAGAGTATTTCAAGATTCAAGCCGAGAAACTTCCTGAAAAGTCGATTCCCGCTTGGCTCTCGCTCGACGCTGCCACGCTGACTGGCCGTGTGCTGAGCAAGCCATCGCGGGCGGAGATGCCGCAAAATCTCAACGAGCAAGCCGTCGTCGAGTACTACTCGCGTTAGTGACTGGGGTCGCGTCCAGCGACCGAATGGGTAGACCACCGTGATGATAGATCGCGTTCGCGGCGCCGACGCTGCCGCGCCAGAGACGCAGACACCAAAGATTGAGCCGCTGGATGTCTTCTCGACCTACGGCCGGTTTCTGATCGAGCCGCTCGAAGCCGGCTTCGGCACCACGCTCGGCAACGCGCTCCGTCGCGTGCTGCTCAGCTCGCTCCCGGGCGCGGCTGTCACCCGTGTCAAGATCGACCAAGTGCAGCACGAATTTCAGCCGATCCCGCACGTCCGCGAGGATACCGTTGGGTTGCTGCTGAACATCAAAAAGATCCGCCTGCGCGCCTATTCGGACCGGCCGGGCCGGCTCATCTTGGACCGCCAAGGCCCGGGTGTTGTCACGGCTGCCGATATCGAGGTGCAGGGCGACTTCGAGATCGTCAATCCCGATCTCTACCTCGCAACGATCGATTCCGCCGAGGGCCGGCTGTCGATCGAGTTCCAGGTCGAGCACGGCAAGGGCTATGTCCCCGCCACCTCCCGTGATGGCGGGGCGATCGGCGTCATTCCGGTCGATGCGATCTTCACGCCGGTGCGCAAGGTCAATTTCATCGTCGAGCCGATGCGCATCGAAGTGACGAACTACGACCGGCTCGTCCTCGAATTGTGGACGGACGGGACGATCCAGCCGCTGGATGCCGTGACGCGTGCTGCGGCAATCCTGATTGACCATTTCCGGCTGTTCACCGACCTCAAGAAGCCAGGCCCGCGCCAGATCGAGCGCGCCCGCCCGGGCGCGAGCCTGCTGCCGCCGCAGTTGTACGAGACGCCGATCGAGGAGCTCGACCTTTCCGTTCGCACCTACAACGCGCTGAAACGCGCCCAGATCACCAAGGTCGGCCAGGTTGTCGAAATGAGCGACGACGACCTGATGGCGGTTCGCAACTTCGGCCGGAAGTCGCTCGATGAGCTGCGGCAGAAGCTCGCTCAACGCGGGTTTATCAGCCCCGACTCGATCAGCGCGGCAACCTCTGACGAGGAGGACGACGGCGAGGAGGCGGTCGGCGAGGACGGGACGGAATACCTGCGCGAGGCGGACGGCACGTTGATCCGCGATGAGTTCGGCAACCCGATCCCGAAAGAAGAGGGCACGCTATGAGACACGCCGTTCGTGGCCGCCAATTCGGCCGGGATTCTGGTCATCGTAAGGCGATGTTTCGCAACCTCGTGACCGACGCCCTACGATACGAGGCAATCACGACCACTGAGGCGAAGGCGAAAGAGATCCGCCCGATGGTCGAGAAGATCATCACCTACGGGAAGGAAGGCACCGTGTACGCACGTCGCAAGGCGGCACGTGTGCTCTACGATCCGTTGGTCGTGCGGAAGGTGTTTGATGTGATTGCGCCGCGGCTCGCCGACCGCCAAGGCGGCTACGTGCGAATCACCAAGCTCGGCGTTCGCAAGGGCGACGGCACGCCGATGGCGCGACTCGAGGTGCTGAGCTAGCTGGACCAGAGGCCCCACGCCTTTCGGCTTCGCGTCGCGTACGACGGTGCGGATTTTGCCGGGTTCCAACGCCAGCCGGCTCGACCGAGCGTCCAAGAGGCAATCGAGACCGCGCTATGGCGCTTGACGGGCGAGCGGATCACGATCCGTTACGCTGGCCGGACGGATGCTGGAGTCCACGCCGAAGGTCAGGTGATTGCCTTCGAGACGCGGCGGGAGCTGGACGAGCGGTCGGTGCTGGCGGGGCTCAATGCCAATCTGCCGCCGACCATCGTCGCGTGGGAGGCGACGGCGGTAGAGCCAGGCTACGACCCGCGGCGGCGGGCGCTCAGCCGGCGCTACCGCTACCAAATCGAACACCGGCCGTGGCCGACGCCCTTCCTGCGCCGCTATAGCTGGCACGTGCGGGAGGCGTTGGATATCGCGGCGATGCACCGCGCTGCCCAAGCGCTGGTGGGTGAACACGACTTCGCGGCGTTCGCCCACCGGAGCGGGGTCGCGGTTGGTTCGACGGTGCGCCGAGTGACGTGGATCGCCGTTCGGCGCACAGAAGACCAAGTGCGGGTGGAGATTGAGGCGAATGCCTTCTTGCCGCACATGGTTCGGAATATCGTTGGCACGCTGGTCTGGATCGGCCGCGGCCGATTGGGAGAGAATGAGCTACCGCGGATTCTGGCGAGCCGGGACCGCCGGCGAGCCGGGCCGGCCGCGCCGGGTCACGGCTTGTTCCTTGTGCAGGTCCGCTACCCGGACGACCCCGAGGCAGTCGGGGAGAAGGAGTAACGATGGCGGGTTATCGCACGTATAGCGCGACCCCGCGCGACATCCATCGCGACTGGCACGTCATCGACGCCACCGGGCAAACGCTCGGCCGGCTGGCGACCCAGATCGCGACACTGCTGCGTGGGAAGCACAAACCGATCTACACCCCGCATCTGGACACCGGCGATTACGTCGTCGTCGTCAACGCCGGTAAGTTTCGTGTCTCCGGCAACCGCCTGACGGACAAGATTTACTATCGTCACTCCCAATATCCGGGCGGGCTGAAGGCGGTCACGATGCAGAAAATGCTCGAAACGCATCCGACGCGCATTATCGAGCACGCCGTCCGCGGGATGCTGCCGGACACGAAGCTTGGCCGTGCCCAGTTCAAGAAGCTGAAGGTGTATGCTGGTCCGACTCATCCGCATGAGCGCCACATCGCTGGCTTGAAGAAGCAGCAAGAGAAGAAGCAGACCGTCGCCGCGACCGAGACGCCGGCGAAGGAGGCCTAGCTCATGACTACCCCACGAACCAGCCTCGGCGGCGGTGTCGGCAAGCGCAAGACCGCGGTCGCTCAGGTGCGCCTTGTGCCCGGCAACGGCCAGATTGTGGTCAACGGCCGGCCGCTCGAGGCGTACTTCCCGCGCCTGACCGACCAGATCATCGTCCAGACGCCGTTTCGCGTCGCCGGGGTCAGCAATTTCACCGCGATGGTGAAAGTCCAGGGCGGAGGCACGAGCGGGCAAGCCGGCGCGGTGCGCCACGCCATCGCTCGCGCCCTGGTGGAGTACGACGAAGAGCTGCGCTCCGTGATGCGCCGCAATGGCCTGATGACGCGCGACGCCCGCATCAAAGAGCGCAAGAAGTACGGTCTCAAGCGCGCTCGCAAGGCGCCGCAGTATACCAAGCGCTAGTCGACGCGCGGGGCGCCCGCGCGTTCACTTTTCGACGGCCTGACGACTGGGTCGCTTCGCATGTCGTCGGTGTGGCGTCCTCGAGCGCCGCGGGTCGGTAGCGGGCACAGGGCGCACCCGGCAGCGGCCTCGCTGAACCCAATGAAGGCGACGCCGCCCCGGCGTCGCTCGGGGTCCCAAGGTGCCTGCAACGTATGGTGTTGCAACCGCCAGCGGGGTGAGCGGCTCCACCCTTAGGTGTGAGGGTCGCGAACTCGACGCGTCAGGAAAAGAGCCAACGTGTCAGGCCTTCGTTGGCGGGTCCATCCCACTCCGGGGTGAGCAGACCAAACGGCTCGCGTGCGCCGAACACGCGGCCACGCCCGGGCGTGGCGCTCGACATCGTGCCGTTCAGCGGCCAATAGGTCCAACTCGCGTCGCGTTCGTCGAGATAGTCCAGCAGCACACGCAGCCAGAGCGCGGTCGCCCGATCGGACCCCTCGGTCCATTCGCCGATGTCCAAGCCAAACTCGCCGACGAAGAGTGGGGTGTTGCCAAGGTCTCCCCAGCGCCGTTCCCACCGGCGCCGCATTGACTGAGCCGAGCGCGGTCGCGCGTGATACCAAACGTAATCGTGGACCGAGTAGACAAGCCGTCCCGGCGCTGGCAGCCGCACCGGGGCATCGGCTGCGCCGCGCACGTCACTGGCGTGGTCGATGCCCTCCACAACAATCAGCAGGTCCGGATTTTCGGCGAGGATCGCGGCACCGGCCCGCTCGGCGGCATCGCGCCACGAGTAAGCTGGCTGGCGGCTCGTCCATCGCGCCGGGCCGCGAGGCTCGTTCCGAAGATCGGCGGCGATGACGAGCGGGTCCGCCCGGTAGCGTTGGGCCAGCAAGGTCCAGTGGGCGATCCAGACGGCCTCCGGGTAGGCCGAGACATGCCAGAGGTCGTTGCCGTCGCCCCGGTCACAGCACCAGTCAGCGAAGCTGGTGTGGTTGTCGAGGATAACCGCCAAGCCGGCGGCGGTGAGCGCTGCGACGGTCTGGTCGAACACGGCGAGCGCCGATTGGCCGCGAAGCGCGGGGTTGGCGGCAACCGCCGCATCGGGGACCGTGGGATTCTCCGCAACGAGCTGGTTCGAGAAGGGGAGGCGAACGCAGTTCGCCCCGAGCGCCGTGATCAGCGCGACGATCCGCTCGAGCGGCTGGCGGTGGAGGCCGCCGACGACGAAATCCGGGCTCTCGGCGCCATACCAATTGACGCCGCGCAGCCGCACGGACCGACCGTCGCGGTCGAGAATGGATCGGCCGGCGGCACGCAGGGGAGGTCGAATCCGCTCAGCCAGACGAGTGCTCTCGGGACGGGGCAGATCCAACGGCGGCGACTGGCAGCGTGAATGAGAACTCCGAGCCGACGTTGACTTCGCTCGTTGCCCAAATGCGGCCGCCGTGTGCTTGCACGGTATGTTTGGCGATGGCCAAGCCGAGCCCAGCGCCGGTGTTGGCGCGGGAGCGATTGGCCTTGTAAAACCGTTCGAAGACGCGGCCAAGCTCCTCAGGTGCGATTCCGACGCCGGTGTCGCGCACCCAGAACCGGACAAATGCGGGGGTGGTTGGGGTCGATTCGATGACCATCGGGTCGACCCCAACGGTGACGGTTCCGCCGGGTGGCGTGAACTTGATGGCGTTGTGGACGAGGTTGACGAGCGCTTGCTCGACGCGTTGCGGGTCGGCGGCGACGGCGGGTAGACCGATCGGCGCGTCGACCTCGAGCGTTAGTCCGGCACGAGTCGCTTGCCCGGCGAGGCGCTCCGCCACGGCATGGCAGAGCGTTTCGGGCGCCACTGGCTCAAGACGCATGGCGAGTTCGCCGGATTCGATGCGGGTCAACTCGAACAGTTCTTCGACCATCTGGTTGAGGCGGTCGACCTCGACTTCGATCCGGCTAAGGAAGGATCGCGACACTGTGGGGTCGTCGAGTGCGCCGTCGAGCAGCGTCTCGGTGAGCGCTTTGAGCGACGCGACAGGGGTACGCAACTCGTGGGAGACGTTGGCGATAAAGTCGCGTCGCACGGTCTCGGCGCGGCGCAGCTCGGTCACGTCTTGCAGGAGAAGGACGACCGGGACATCGCCGGGCTGAGCGGGGCGGGCGATAGCGTGAACGAAGCGTTTTGGCGCCGTGAGCTCGACGACAATCGGCTGGGGCTGCTCGCCACGGAGCGCTTCCCGTGCAAGCTCCACCAGTTCGTGCTGACGGACCGTCTGGACGAGGGTGCCACCCTGCCCGAGGGTGCCAAGCAGATCGCCGGCGGCCCGGTTGGCGAGCTCGACCCGGCCGTGCGCATCGAGAATGACGACGCCGACGGGCAGTCGCTCGACGACCGCTTCCCAGCGGCGCTGCTTGGCGGCTGCTTCATCGCGGAGGGCGAGACGCGAATCGGCCAGCGCCCGGACGGCGCGGCGCAATCCAGCAAGGCCTCGCCCGCTCGTGCCGACCGGCCCGCCAGCCAGCCGGACGAACTCCTCGCGCACCTCCTCGACCGGCGCGAGTATCCACCGAGAGGCGAACAGAGCGAGAAGCGCGGCAAGGACTCCGCTGGGAAGGGCGGCGAGCCCGGCAAGCCAGCCAACGAAGGGCGTGAGCAGCAGCATACTCAGGCTGGCGATGATGCCGGTGGCGACGACGATGCGCAGCCGCAGCCCCACCTCAGGCCTTAAATCGGTAGCCCACTCCACGGACGGTTTGGATCAAGTCCGGCCGCCCGGGGTCGTCCTCGATCTTTTCGCGAAGCCCGCGAATGTGGACGTCGACGGTACGCGTTCCACCATCGTACTCGTAGCCCCAGAGGTTTTGGAGCAGCACGTCGCGCGTGAGCACCCGACCGCGGTTCCGCATCAGGTAGGCCAGCAGGTCGAACTCTTTCGGCTTGAGGGCGATCGGCCGGCCGGCGCGGGTAACCTCGTGGCGGGCCAAATCAACGGTCAGGTCGCCCGCGGTAAGCTGTTCGTCGGTTGACGTCTGTGGCTCGGCTCGCAGCATCTGAACGCGCCGCAGCGACGCCCGCACGCGCGCCAAGAGCTCGCGGAAGCTGAATGGCTTGGCAAGGTAATCGTCTGCGCCGATTTCGAGGCCGACTACCTTGTCGATCTCGCTGGCCTTGGCGGTGAGCATCAGGATGGGCGAGGTTGTCTCGCTGCGTAAGGTGCGGCATACCTCGAAGCCGTCGAGCTTCGGAAGCATCACGTCCAGCACGATAAGGTCCGGGCGCAGGCGGCGCGCCACCTCGAGCGCTTCGAGCCCATCGTAGGCGACGCTGACGTCGTGACCTTCGCGCTTGAGGTTATAGCGGATGGTGTCGACGAGCGATGGCTCGTCGTCGACAACTAGGATCCGAGCCAAAAGAACATCCCTCTCTCAATGTCCGGCCACCCGACCTGCGACGCGGTGGTGGGCGCCACGCTGAGCTTGGCTGCCGGGAGCGCGAGGCCGGCAAAGGCGGCGGCCGGTGGCAAGAAGAATACGATTCCGAGCCAGGCGACGAGCCCAACGACGAGGGTAATCACGATGGCGAGCACGATCCGCAGGCGAGCGCGGTTCGTGCGCCGGCGCTGCGCTTCGAGAATGCGCGACTGGCGCAGCTCCTTCCGCCGGGCAATTCGCTCGGTCGCGCGGTTTGGCGGCTGATTGGTCATTTTCCTCTCCAATCGCCGCCACCAACACCGCCAGGCTCGCGGAGACGCACAAGCTCCTGCCCATCCGGATTCATCGCGTAGATCGCCTTCGCGCCGATGACGAGCAGCCGCCGGCCGTCCACCGACCAGAGTGTCGTCGGGTCGTCCTCTTGAAGTTTAGCCACCTGCTGGTACTTGGAGCCGTCGGTGCGGACTTTGTACACGTCGGTCGGAACGCCGTGCAGCACCGGCCGCGCAAGCTGTCCGGGGACGAGCGCCGGTGCGCCGGGGCGCTGGATTGACGGGATCAGTGCACCAGCGAAGGCGACCTCTGCGCCATCGGGCGAGATTCGCGGCCAGTACATGGCGACAAACTGGTCTTCCGCGACAAGTTGCTGGGGCGATGAGCCGTCGGCGTTCGCCATCCAAAGGCTCTGACTGGCGGTCTGTGGGTTCACTTTAATGTACGCGATCTTCTTGCCATCGGGAGAGATCGTCGGTTGGATGGCGTCTCGTACTAACGAGACGACATTGCCAGTGTTCAGCTCCAGCCGAACGATCTCGATAATGTCGCCGCGGTATTGCCCATTGCTGATGATGGGCGCGAACCGGCTGTAGACGATGCTCTGGCCGTCGGGGGCGAAGTACGGGGATTCCAGCATCTCGCCGGCAACGGTGTGCTGGCGGATCAGCGTCAGGTCACTGCCATCGCGGCGCACCGAGTAGAGGTCGGTGCCGGGCGGAACGCCGCGCTGCGGCGGCGGATACATCGAGAAGACGACGCGTTGTCCATCCGGGGACCAGACCGGGTCTTTCGCAACCGCGCCGGCGGGCAATTCAACGAGCTTTCTCTCCTCGCGGCTGCCTATGGTGAACGTGTAGAGCTGGTCGTTCTTGATGTAGACCACGTCGCCGGTCAGCCCGCCCGAAGCGGGAGGGGCGGTAGTGCAGCCGAGCGACATCATGGCCGCAAGCGCGAGCAAACCATTCCGCACGGAGCCGCCGACTGATGCTCGTCTCATACAATCGATGGTAGCCGGTTGCCCACTGGAGTTTCAAAAGGGCGGATCGATTCGTGGCGCCACATCGGCGAGCTGGTATGGATGGAGCGGAGACGGCTGGAACGCACGGGTCGTCGGAATCGCGGGAGCGGGCGATGGTACACGCAGAGATGTATCACCTGCGGGTGTGTGGCGGTCCGCGTTGCGCCGAGCGGGGGAGCGACGAGCTCCGCCGGGCGTTCGAGCAGGCGCTCGCGTCGCGTGGGCTCGGCAACCGGGCGGCGGTGTCGCGGATCGACGGCGTGTGCCACGGCAGATGCCGGTTCGGCCCCAATGTGTTTGTCTCACCGGGGGACATCTGGTATCGCGACGTGTCCGTCGCCGACGCGATGGCGATCGTGGAGGAGCACGTTGGCGCGGGCCGGCCGGTGACTCGACTGATCGGCGAGTCGCCGGCCTTTCTGCAGCTTGACGATGACGTGCCGTGGTAAACTGACGGCCCCATCATTGTCCAGCCGGGCTGTCCGGTGGCGCAGCATTCTGCGGCTGCAAAGCGGCGCATCAGGCGCGAACAGTACGGTATCCGAAATGTTGACCGGCTGGTTTACCCGATGCTAAAGTCACGCAATCACTCGGCTAAACGGGGCCGCAGCGGATCGTTGCGCGTGCCGGAAATTGGGGTAACGGCTCATGGCGAGGCTGATCGTCAACCGGCTGATCCAGCTAGTGTTCGTGATTGTCGCAGTATCGAGCTTGCTGTTCGTCTTGATGCGCGCCTCGGGCGACCCGGTCTCCGTTCTTTATGGTGATATTGACAACGAAACTCGCTTGAAGCTCCGGAAAGAGCTTGGTTTTGACGATCCCTTGATCGTCCAATACGGTCGTTTCTGGGGCGATCTGTTGATCCCGAAGTTTGACGCCCGTGGTAACTTGCGCTGGTTCGACTTCGGCGACTCGCTTCGGGCTCGCCGCCCGGCAATGCAGGTCGTGCTCGACAATCTCGGGAACACCGTTCAGTTGGCGCTCGTTTCCCTCGTTCTCGCGGTGATCGTTGGCATCCCCCTTGGTATCTTCTCCGCGATCACGCGCGGCCTACCGTCGGTGTTCTTTATGCTGATGGCGCTGATTCTACAATCAACGCCGTCGTTCTTCCTCGGCATCATCTTAGTGCTGATCTTCGCGGTGCAGTTACGCGTCTTACCGCCGTTCGGCTATGGGACGCCGGCGCACTACATTATGCCGGCGATATGTTTGGCGGCGTTCCCGATGGCCCGCTTGGCGCGCTTGATGCGTTCGGCGCTGCTCGACGTGATGAGCCTCGACTATATCCGGACGGCGCGGGCGAAGGGATTGTCGAATAGCATGGTGATCATTCGGCACGCGCTTCGAAACGCGATGATTCCGATCGTCACGGCGATCGGTCTTGACATCGCGTTCCTCTTGAGCGGTTCGGTGATCATCGAGAATCTTTTCGCGTGGCCGGGCATCGGTCGCCAACTCGTTACCTCGACCTTCACGCGTGACTACAACGTTGTCCAGTCGATCGTGTTCATTATTGCGATCTGGATCGTGGCGGCCTTCCTTTTGGTCGACATCACCTATAAGTGGATCGACCCGCGTATCAAGTACGACTAGGTGGTGCGGCGGAGCGATTGCCCCGCCGAGGTTCGTGTTCCCGCTCCGGTCCACTGGCTGAGTCAGCCGGAGCGACCAAGGAAGAAGGAGAGGCGATGGCGAGCAACACGATGGCGCAGGTTCAGGCGATTGATCAGCCGGCGCTTAAGAAAGTGCGCGTTCGCACCTTTGGCGACCGGCTGCGCCGTGGCATCTTCACCCATGCTCCGGCGACGATCAGCCTCTTCGTGATCATCTTCTTCGCGCTAGTCGCAATCTTTGCTCCGCTGATTGCGCCGCACGACCCAATCAAGGTCGACATTATCAAGCGGTTGCAGCCGCCGGTGTGGCAGGGTGGGCTGCCCGGCTACATCCTCGGCACCGATCAAATGGGCCGCGACGTGCTTTCCCGCCTCATTTATGGGACCCGCGTCTCTCTCCAGGTCGGCTTCTTCGCGACAATCATTTCGGTCGTCCTCGGAGCTACGCTCGGGATCATCGCCGGCTTCTATGGTGGCCGACTCGACGACATCATCATGCGGCTTAACGACATGCAGCGCGCCTTCCCCTTCCTCGTGCTCGCCATCGCCATTATCGCTGCGGTCGGGCAAGGCCTGGACAAGCTGATCATTGTGTTGGGCGTCTTCGGCTGGTCCAACTACGGACGGTTCGTTCGCGGTGAAGTGCTCGGTCTGCGCGAGAAGGAGTTTGTGGAAGCCGCCCGCACCATTGGGGCGTCGAATGCGCGAATCATGTTCCAGCACATGCTGCCGAACGTGACCTCGACTCTGCTTGTCCTTTCGAGCTTCTCGGTCGCGGCGCTCATCATCGCCGAGAGCTCACTCTCGTTCCTTGGGCTTGGGGTGCCGCTGCCGACGCCGTCGTGGGGCAACATGCTGTCTGACGGCCGTGAATATATGGAGACGGCGTGGTGGCTGGCGATCTTCCCCGGTATCGCCATCGGCATCATCGTGCTTGCCGTCAACGTGCTCGGCGACCGCCTGCGCGACATTTTTGACGCTCGCACCACTCTCTAACTGCGCTCCGCTTCGTCCTTCCGACGCCCGGCACCATGCCGGGCGTTTGTCGTATTTGTGACGCCTCGGGCTCGGCGTCCGCCCTGCGCCGATCGGCTTCGCCTCCAAGGGGGACGACGGGCGCCGAGTCCGTCCGCGCCAAGCGCACGGCGGCGGTCGAACGTCAACGGCGTTGGGCGAGGAGCTCGCTGACGACGGCATTGACCTCGCGGCCGTCGGCTTTCCCGCGTAACTCCTGCATTGCTCGCGGCATGACACGCTTCATGTCGCCCGGACCGGTGGCGCCGACCTCCTCGATGATGCGCTGAACAATTTCGGCGATGGCGGCGCGGTCGAGCTGGGCGGGAAGGTAGTCGGTGAGCACTGCAAGCTCGGCTTCTTCCCGGGCGACGAGGTCGGGACGGTTGGCCTTTTGGTACGCGACAATGCTGTCTTGCCGCTGCTTCACCTCACGGCGAAGAACGGTGAGTACGGCGTCGTCATCGAAGTGCACCGGCTCAACTCGAATGCCGGCGGCCTCAATCTCCTCAGGTGTCTTGCCGGCGGCCAGCCGCTCGTAGGCGGCTGCTTCGGCGGCTTGCTCGGCCTTGCGGATGGCGGCAAGGAGCAACCGCAGCGTATCGCGCCGAACGGTATCGCCACTGCGGGTGGCCGCCTTCAAGTCCTCGTTCAGTCGTTCTCGAATCGTCATCGTGCTCCTTTCAAGGTGTCGCCTCGAGCGGTCCGAGTATGATTGGGTAGACCACGACTACGGCGCCGGCCGGTCGATGGAGCCAGATCCGTCTCGGCTGGCGGAGGAGCCAATCTGGACATTGAATTCATGCCGCCGTGTCAACCGAACGATACCGTACGCTGACCGCCAGTGACGTGGCGGACGCGGCGAGCGCCTGTGCCGCGGCTGGTCCGCCGACGCTGTCGCTCGCCGTCCGTCAGTTTGATGATGGCGACTATTTCGCCTGCCATGAGACGCTCGAAGACCTCTGGCGCGCCGAGCCGGGACCGGTGCGGCGGGTCTATCAAGGTATCCTCCACGTGGCGGTTGGGCTGTACCACCTCCGGCGCGGCAACCGCCATGGCGCAGTGACGAAGCTTCGCTCGGGACTGGACTACCTTGCGCCCTTCCCCTCGCGCTGCCACGGGCTCGACCTCGGTCGGCTTCGGGCCGAGACAACCGCCTTAGTAGAAGCGATCGAGGCGCTACCGGCGGAACGGTTGGGTGACGTGGGAAATCGACCGGCGCCCCGACTGGGTCCGCTCGCCTAGGACGCCTCTTCGGCGAGGTAGTCGTCGAGCGGCAGAAACTTGTGCCAGCCGTTGTGTTGCTGCAAGTACGAGGCGAAGATGTAATAGGCGCTCGCGCTTGGCCGGCGCGGTTCCCGCCGCAGGTGCATCCGCGCCTCCTCGGGTGTCCGGTTTCCCTTGCGATGGTTGCACGCCTTGCAGGCGCTCACCAGATTCTCCCAAACATGCTTGCCGCCGCGTTGGCGTGGCACGGACGTGATCGAGGGTCAGATCGCGCGATTTCACCCCACAATACTGGCAGGTGTAGCCATCGCGAAGGAACACTTCGCGCCGCGAGAGACGGACCTGCGGTCGAGGTCGGCGGATCAAGTAGATCAGGCGGATGACTGACGGCAGCGGGTGCGATTGGCTGGTCGAACGCACGGTGCCCCGACCGTGCTCGAGCACCTCCGCCTTCCCGCGATCGAGCAGAACAATCGCGCGCCGGGCGCTCGTCACATTCAAGGGCTCGTAGTTTTGGTTGAGGACGAGGACGGGCGTATTGACACGGCCATGCATCGCCGAAGGTCTCCCTCCGCTACGATTGTACGGGATGATTCATCCGTGACGAAACCAACTTCCTGCCTGCTTTCCCCCCTCGCCGCCTCACACCGAACGGGTCGATGCGCTGATTGCCGGGGTGCTGGCCGTCGCGACGATGCTCACCCGCCTCCCGGTCCGCACCACAATGCTCTTCAACTGGGATTCCGCAAATTTTGCCCTCGCCACCCGGTGGTACGACGTCACTCAGCACCAGCCGCACCCGCCGGGGTATTTCCTGTACGTTGCGCTTGGTCACCTGCTGCTTCCGCTCTTCGCTGGGGACGCGAATGGCGCACTGGTCACCGTCAGCATGCTCCTGAGTTCGGCTGCGCCGGCCCTCACCTACTTGCTCGGTGCGGCGCTGTTCAGCCGGCTTGCCGGGCTGGGCGGCGGCATCTTCATGATGACGAGTGTCACCTTTTGGAGCTACGGTGGTCTGGCGCTCGCCTATCCGGCGTTGGCCGTCTTTTCGACGTGGGTCGCATGGAGCGCCTACCGGACGACCTGGCAGGGTGACCGAGGCGCGTGGTTGCCGCTGGCGGTCGCCTATGGTGTCGGCGGGGGGTTCCGGCCGGATCTGCTGCTCTTCCTCGGGCCGATCTGGATGGTGGGGCTGGTCCGGGTCGGTTGGCGCCGTCTCGGCGCGGCCGTCGCGCTGACCGCCGCGTTGCTGGCGAGCTGGCTGGTCCCGACGGTCGCGCTCTCGGGCGGGGTTGGGAAGTATCTGGCCGTCCTCCAAGCCTACACCGACCGAGATGTCCTCGACCGCTACTCCTCGACCCGCGGTGGTGTCGGCGCACTGCTCTCCACACTGCGCGATCTCGTCAGCTATACGTGGTATGCGCTCTATGCGCTGGTGCTGCCGCTTGTCGCCGGTGCGATCGCGCTGCTGGTGTGGCGACCACGGCCAGACGGACGTTGGCTCTTTTTTACTATCTGGCTTGCGCCGCTGTTGCTCTTTTACGTCGTCGTCCACATTGGTGACCCGGGGTACGTCTTTAGCTTCTTGCCGGCGCTCTGCATTTTGGCGAGTCAGGCGATCGTCGCGCTGGCTCGCCGGCTGACGTCTCGACGAACGATTGGGCTGGCGGCCGCGGCGCTGGCGGCGGTGGCGATGCTGAACGCGGGGATCTTCCTCTTCTCCTCGCGGCTGCTGACGGCGCAGGGCGTGCGGGAGCACGATCGGCAACTTGCGGCGAAGATTGCGGCGCTGCGGGCAGCTCCGAACGACGGGGCGACGTTGCTGCTCTCCTACGACAGCTACCGTCATCTGCAGTACTACCTGCCGGAGTGGCGTTCGAGCCTCTGGGTGGACCCCTTCGCGGCCGCGCCCCAACAGACGGCGCTTGCGCCGGAGACGCGCTGGCTACTGGTAGTGGATGATCGGCTGACGAAGCAGCGTGGCTCGCTTCCCGGCGCGGAGCCGGCCGAGGCCGGAATGACGCGGGTGCCAGTCCGGCCGGGACAGACGCTGACCTTCGGCGCAGGCGTTCTGGCGCTAGAGTGATGGGGAGGGCGAGGCGGAGATATCGATGCCCTGCGCCTGAGCACTCTCCGGAAGCATGCCTTCGAGGACTCGCTCCAAGGCCATCGAGTGGCTGCAGAAGTTCCACCCTTGGAAAAAGTGGCAGCTACAGCGCCAGCGGCCCTGCTCCAGCGTCACCGTATGATCGTCGTTTTCCCCGTGAAAGGTCGCCGAGAGCGACGTGAACAGAATGCGGTTGCGCTCCTGCGCGTAGCGGCGGGCCTTCTCGATCTTTCCGATGACGCTAGAGTTCATTGGACCTCCCGAGCCCTAGTTTCCCACGGGAAACGGAGCCCCCGAAAACGCACAACACCGCAACGAAGCCCGTCGCGGTGTTGGTGGTGACAGATTCGGTTGTGGCCGAAAGGAGCATTCGGCATCCTTGCCGTCCGCCGCCGGCCCGGCGACAGACCCGTCTCCCGGTTGCGTATGTTATACGCGCGATACGGGTTTCGCGTCAATCCACTGTGGCAAGCAAGCCAGCGGTCGGCGTTTCGTCCGACGGGGAGAATGAATGGCCCAAGAACGAGTCGGTTTCATCGGGGTCGGCGTCATGGGCCGGCCGATGGTGCGTAATCTCCTGAAGGCGAGGGTTCCGGTCACGATCTGGGCACGCCGGCGGGAGAGAGTGGAGGACGTGCTGGCGGCGGGCGCAACGTGGGCCGAGTCCCCCGCGGCGGTGGGGGCAGGGTCGGATGTCGTGATTACGATGCTACCGAACTCGCCCGAGGTCGAGGCGGTGGTGTTGGGGCCGAATGGGGTCCTCGAGGGATTGCGCCCGGGCGGCGTGGTGGTGGATATGAGCACGATCGCCCCAGCCGCGAGCCGGCGGATCGCTGCCGTCTGCGCCGAGCGGGGAGTCGGCTTCCTCGATGCGCCAGTAAGCGGCGGAACGGTGGGAGCGGCGGCAGGGACGCTGACGATCATGGTCGGCGGCGACCGCGCAACCTTCGAGCGGGTGCGGCCGATCTTCGAGGTGCTCGGCGCACCAGAGAACCTCGTGCACGTCGGGCCGATCGGGTCCGGCGAGGTCGTCAAGTTGGTGAACAACGTGATGGCTGCGGGGATCGCGGCGGCGGTCGCCGAGGCGCTGCTGCTGGGGGTCAAGGCGGGCGTGCCACTCGAGACGCTAACGCGGATTGTCGGGGCGAGCACCGGGGCGAACGCGCAGCTGAGCACCGTGTTTCCGCTGCGTGTCTTCAACGGCTCGTTCGCGCTCGGCTTTGCGACGGACTTGATGACGAAAGATGTCGAGCTCGCGCTGGATCTCGGGCGGGCGATCGGGTCGCCGCTGCCCGTGGCCGAGCGCGTCCTCGAACGCTTCCGGGCGGCGCAGGCGGCCGGTTACGGACAGGACGATTACACGTCGGTCATTCGACCGCTGGAGGCAGAAGCTGGCATCGAGGTGCGGCAACAGGCCTAGCCGCGGCGTGCCGCTTCGCGTACCCGATAAAACTCGTCGAGATAGCGCTTGGCGAGGCCGGGGTCGTCGATGATGAGCAGATTCTCGTCGTTGCTGCGGTCGGCATTCTCTGAGAAGTTGTACGAACCGAGCAGCACCGTTTGCTCGTCGATGACGATCCACCTTGTGGTGCATGATGTAGGGGTTGCCGTCCTGAACCACCTCGATTCCGGCTGCTTGCAGCTTGCGCATCTCGGCGAACTGCGTCTCCGAATCCGGTGCGCTCGACGACGCCGGCCACCTTCACGCCGGCCCTTGGCTCGATCGATCATGGCGTCGCCAATGGGGTCGCTCGTGAATTGAAAACGCCATGAAAACGATGCTGGAGCGGGCTTGGCGCAGCCGTTGGACGATCCGATCGGCGACTTTGTCTTGCGGGGCGAAGAGCGTTTCGATCGTCGCGCCGTCGACCATGACGCGCGGGTTGGGAACACCGGCTGGCTTGCTCGGACCCGAATTGGCGGCTCGTAAACATCTTCTCGAACTCCGCCGCGTAGTTTTCGGCAACGCGGGGAGAGAACATGACCAAGGCGTTGTTGTTGTGGCGAAACGTGTCGTTGGTGGTGAAGTTGTAACGAGCCGGTCCAGACCGCCTCACCGTCGCGGACGACGAACTTGTGGTGCATGATTGCCCCCGCGGCGATCAGCGACGATCGGAATGCCTCCGTCGCGGACCCGCGCGAGCGCGGCTTGGATGGCAGGGTCGTCATTCTCGACGGTGTCGGTGTCGGTGACCATCCGCACGACGACGCCGCGCTGTTTCGCGCGGACGAGAGCCTCGGCGACATTGGCCAAGTCGAAGTCGTAGATGGCGATATCGAGTTGGCGGCGAGCGCCGTCGATGAAGGCGACGAGCCGCTCGTCGATACCGCTCCGCCGCTCGGGCCGGTCGATCGGGATAGCGCGGCTCGGTGAACCAGACGTCGTACCAGCCGCCGGAACTCGAGGGCGCTCCGTCTATCGCGCCGCTGCGTTCGACGAGCCGAGGAAACGACGACGGCAACCGTCACGCACAAGCAGAGCGCCAGCACAGCGAGGGCGATCGAAAAGGCGACGAGACGGCGGCCCATCAGCAGTCTTCCCGCTCGGGAAGGCAGCTTTCGCGATGACCCTCGGGCTGCCCGCGGTCGTATGCTGACCGGTCAACGGACTCGTTCGGCGGCTGAGTAAGGCCGCTGAGTGGAGCGGGGTCAGGCACGTGGCCGGCGCCCGTCTCAGCGGCGCTAGCGCGGTTTTCCGAGGCCGGTGCAATCGCTGGGAGGTCCGGCCAACGTGGCGACTCGCCGCCCCCACCGCCCTCGGGCGGTGCGTGCTCGGTCGTGGCGGCTGCTTCGGTAAGGCGCACGGCTTGCCGAATCTGGCGGCGAAGCTGCCGAAGCTGCTCGTAGAGTGCGGGCCTCCGCGGCGGCGCTGTCCTCGATGGAAGCCGTGGAGGCGACCGCCCTGCTGGGCGAGCGGAAGGGCCCACTGCAGAATCTCCGCAAACTGCTCGTCGGTCAAGCCGCCGCGTAGCCGCTCGTCGGTGAGGATCGTCTCCTCGGCGAGCTGAAGTCGCCGCTGCATCTCGCTTGGGTCCACCCGCTGCTCCGCACCTGGTCGCTGCTTGGTCAGCGCCATCCTTTCTAGGGTACAGCACTGTCGACTGATACGATACCTGCGGCGTTTCGCGCCGGGAGCCATCGCCGTGTCCAAGCGCCTCGCCTGGCTGCGCTTCATCATCCGGACTCTGCTCGGACTGAGTCGACCGGGGCGATTGGCTCGACGAGGGGCGCGTCCTCGGTTGCGCGTATCCCAAGTCCCCCGCGCGCGCTCGCGGCGCTCGCCGAACAGGGCGTCGGCCTTCTGATCAATCTCCACCGAGAGGCCGCACGATCTGGCGCTGCTCGCCCGGTTCTCGTTGCGCGAGGTGCACCTTCCCATCCGTGATCTCGCTGCGCCAACGCCTCGGCAGATTGATACCGCGCTTGCCGCCGTCGACGCCGCGCTGGCAAGCGGGACGGCGGTTGCCGTCCACAGCGGCGCTGGGCTCGGACGCACTGGAACCCATCCTTGCCTGTCTGTTGGTCGCACGGGGGGCGACTCCGAGGCGAGGCCATGGCGCGCGTCCGCGCACTGCGTCCCGGCTCGATCGAGACGGCGGCGCAAGTCGAGTCAGTGCGGCGGGCCTGGCGCACGTCGAAGTGTCCGCAAGCAGGCACTCCAAGCCAATACGGAACGCCCGAACGAGGTCGGGAGCGCTGCCTCGCCGGACTATCGACTGGACTAGTTGGGACGACCTGAACGCCTCACCCCCGTCTGGGTGGCGGCTCCATCGAAAAGGCGGTCTCGGCACCGGGCCGATGACGTCCACCCCGCGACCCACGTGGCGGACTACTACTCCGACGGTCAGCCGGAGCAGACTACCGGGATGGCACGAACTACTCGCCCCATAATCTGGCAGATGACGTCGCGGCTCCGCGGGCGCGTGTCGAAGTCGACAAGGACCACCTGTTGCCACGTTCCCAAGAGCGGAATGCGGTCGAAGAAGGGAACGACAAGCGAGGGGACCGAGCAATGCGGCGCGAACATGGGAATGGCCATTGTTGTCGTTCCAGCGCTCGTTATGGGCGTAGACGCGCGAGCGAGGAGCGATCGTCTCGAACGCCGTCGCGAGGTCGGCGACGAGGCCCGGTTCGTACTCGATGGTCGTGAGGCCGGCGGTGGAGCCGGTGACAAAGAGCGTGGCCGTGCCGCGCGAAAGCCCGCTTTCCGAGCAGCGCAGTCCGGAGCGCGGGCGTCAGGTCGACGATATCGTCGTTGCCGTTGGTGGTTACCTCGAACTTGCGGCTGATGATCACGGGACAGCCCCGTCTGGCCCCTCGGGCTGGGTGGCAATTTCGAGTGGCGTCGGGGTGAATGCGCCGCGGTTCACGATTGCCTCGCTAAAGAGGATCGCGTTTGGCCACCATCACTTTGCCCCCCCGTCGTCGCACGTCAAGATGGTGACCCGCACGCTGACGGACTGCACTGTGCCCTCAAACTCCTTGACTTTGATCCGCTGCCCGATGCGAAACGGTCGCTCGACGAGTAAGTAGACGCCCGGCGATGAAATTGCGCAGCACATCCTGCATGGCGAGGGTAAAGGCGAGTGTCGCGATGCCAAGGCCAGCGGCGACCGCTGTGAGATCGACACCGAAGATCGCAAGGCCCACGGCGCCGACAACCGCCCAAGTGACGAGGATGAGGGTACGGTCGACGACGAAGACGGTGTGCGTCTCGAAGCGGCGGCCAACGGCACGTCGGACCCCCGCGCCGCAGGCGGGCGGCCATCACCCAGAGCACCAGAGCAACGACAAGCGTTTGAATGATGCGGACGGCAAAGGGTGTCGCCGCTTGCAGCGTGGACTCCCACCAGAACTGGAAGCCCGTGATGAGGGGATCGAGCCAGGCAGCCATTGGCCAGATTATATCGACCGGTCCCGTACACTTGGACGATGCGTTTCGAAGGTTGCCGCACGCTGCTCGCGCCGCCCGAGGTGGTTTGGTCGACACTCCTCGACCCGGGCGTGCTTCGCACTTGCATCCCCGGCTGTCAGGAGGTCCGGCTCGACGGCGCGGAGTATCACGTTCGCGCCACCCTTGCAATGCTTTTCGTGCGCGGGACGTACCAAGGGCGCGTTCGCCTCGTCAACCCCGTACGGCCGCATGCCTTCCCAACTGGACGCCGATACCGCTATCGGGGTCGTGAGCACGTTTCGTACCGTCTCACCGGCGACTCGACAACGACGCTTCACTATTTCTGTGAGGCGTATCTCGAAGGGACCTTGCCTTCGCTTCGGTGAGTCGCTCATTCGCACGATAGCGAACCGGCTTCTGGACTCAGTATTTCGCCTGTCCTCGCCGCCCGGCTCGCGACGCTCCGTGATGGGCGTTCCAGCCTCGAGGACTAGCCTTGCCTCGGGCTCGAGGTGGCGACGACGCTCGGGGACACGGCCGGGAAGCGCTCGCTCGCGAGCTGACCCGAAATGAAAAACCCGCTCCAGCGGAGCGGGCGAGGCCGCGGCGGAGTGCGGGGTTAGTCGGTGATGCCAAAGCGGCGCTTGAAGCGCTCGACGCGGCCAGCAGTGTCGACGATGCGCTGCTCGCCAGTGAAGTAGGGGTGACACTTGCTGCACACGTCGACGCGCATGGACGCCTTCACCGAGCCGGTTTCGAAGGTCTGCCCACACGAACAGGTGATAATCGCCTTGGTGTAGTTCGGATGAATCTTCTCTTTCATTCCGCTGCCACCGGAAGAACCGACGCCTTGCGATGATCCTGGCCGGCGCGCTCGAACTTGACGACGCCGTCGATCAGCGCAAAGAGCGTGTGGTCACGGCCGACGCCGACATTGCGGCCCGGCTTGATCGGTGTCCCGCGCTGCCGGACGATGATGCCGCCGGCGCGCACTGGCTGACCATCATAGAGCTTCACGCCGAGCCGCTTGGCGTTGCTGTCGCGGCCGTTGCGCGAGCTTCCGACTCCCTTTTTGTGCGCCATAGTTAGTTGCCTCCGACGATGCTGTCGATCCGAACGCGCGTATAGCGCTGGCGATGGCCAAGCCGCCGGCGATAGCGCACTTTTGGCTTGTACTTGAACACGACGATCTTCTCGCCCTTCACTTCTCGCAGCACCGTTCCGGTCACTTTTGCTCCGGCAACGGTCGGCTGCCCGACGGTGACCCGCGGGCCGTCGGCAAGGAGAAGCACCTTCTCGAACTCGACGGTCGCGCCGGGCTCCAGATCGCGCCGGTCGACGTCGAGCACCTGGCCGGCGCGGACCTTCACCTGATGCCCACCAGCGTCTACGATCGCGTACACGTTTCCACCCTCGGCCGGCGTCGCGCCGGCAACAGATCGACACACGAAAAAGGCGCTCCGGGCGGAGCGCCGCTTACAGGAAGTGTAGCAATGGCCTAGCGGCTTCGTCAAACGTGCCCTCAGCCACCGGTGATTGGGACCCAGCGCCGCCCGGACGCCAAGGCAACCAAGTCCTCCGAGGTCAGGACGCGCAGATGAGCTGCTGACCACGCGACCAGTTCTTCGTAGGCTGCCCAGATCCTCGCCTGTTCGCTCGCGGAACGGACCTGCGATGGATCGGGGGCATCGAGGTCGTAGGGTGGGGAAAGAGGCCGCGTCCGATCCCTATCGGCGAAGTAGATCAGGGTCCAACTTTCTGCCCCACGGCGGACGAAATTGTTCTCGTGGATCAGCGAGGTGATGATTGGCGGCCGCGTGGCCGACCACGCGGCGAGCCGCCGCTGGAGGTAGGGAAGCGGCTCAAAATCGGCGGCGTCTTGCCTGCTCAGCATGTTCCACCAGAACTGATTTGTGACGCGGGCGTTCGACCAGCGGGTGACGCTGAAGTCGCTCGGCCGGATGAGCAGCCCGCTGTCCCATTCGAAGGGACGATCGATCGCCGTTCCTTCCTCGTGGTAGATCACGATCGCCTGTGCGCCAAGCTCGCGGAGCAGCCGTTTGGCGGCGGCGCGGACGGCTTGCTTGTCGGATGGCGTGCCAACGGTCGACGGTGGCCGGCCGAACAGCGCCGTCATGTAGGTGAAGCCGCCCGGCCGCGAGCGATCCAGCTCGCCGGTGCGAAGGTCGAGCCGGTAGGTTTCGTACTCGAGGAGCGCGGTAGTCAGCGCCTCGCCGCTCAGCCCGGCGATGGGCCCGTCAAAGCCGGCCCACATCGGATGCGGCGCTCGCACATGGTAGCTAATCGTCTGTCCCGTCTCGTTGAGTGCCGCGATGACGTCCGGGCGGCGGTCGGCATATTCTTCGGCCATGGTTGGCGTCAGATAGAAGTCGCCGCGGACACCATAGCGCCGGAACATTGCCACGAGGCGCAGGACCGTGTCGGCGCTCTCATCGAGGTGGCGCCAGTCGTGAACGTTGATTGCGAACGTGATTATCGGCGTCTCGAAGGCGCGGGCGCTGCCAGCGAAACTGAGGGCGAGCCCACTCGCGAGTGCCCCTGCCAAGAACTCGCGGCGACTGGGGGGTCATCGGCGTCCTCCTTGCCGGGCGGCTCGCATTGGAACACCGAATTGCACTGCTGGCAGCATGCGGCGGTTCGCGCCGGCGCCTTCTTCGGCGCGCGGGTCCTCGCCGGGGTTCGCAACCTCCCACGCCCGGTAGGCGTCGGCCATCTCAGAGAAGGTTGCCCAGCGCACCTGGCCAGCGCGAACGGCCGGGTCGATGGTGTCAGTGAGGAACTGCTCGACGACGGTGTGCGGGTCGGTCGGGCTGCTCTGGAACTCGCCGGGGTGGATGGTGATGTGGGAAGACGTTTGACCCGGTCCGCACGGGCGTCGGCGATCGAGGCGGCGACACTCTCGCGAACGAATTGAAAGTAACCGGCGTCTCCGCCCATATCCGGGGAGCGGCGGGAGCTGGCGTAATCAAGCCGGGTGTACTTGCCAGTCGGGAGGTAGACGATCGCGCCGTTCGGGTCGTGGCGAGCGAAGTTCGACAGGTCGGTCGCACTCGGCCCTCCCGCCGGCCGCCACGGGTGGATGCCCATCACCGACGGATCAGAAGACTGGGTGCGAGGGTCCTTATAGTCGCTCTGGTTGTCGAGCCCGGCGAGCGCCGCCGCCTCCAACACCCCCGGGATAGAGATTGCCACCCGCTCCAATAGCGGATGGACCGGACGCCGAGGGCGCGAATGAAGCCGATTTCTTCCGCCATGACCGCCGCCCATGTGCTGACCGGCAGCGTCTCTGGGTTCCGACCGAGATGGGCGTCCTCGTGGAAATGGAGCGCGATCTCGTGGCCCCGCCCCTCGAGCTCGGCGAAGATGGTGTCGCCACGGGAGAGAGCAACCGTGGTAAACGGCGTTTGGGCCTGAATGGTCAGCCGGCCGCCGTGGCGTTCGGCGATGGTGGCGAGCAGCCGCACATCGTCGGCATGCCGCTGGTAGAGCGCGGAATTGAAGTAGCTTGCGGTGCTGCTGCTTGGCGGGGTGACGGAGCCGGCGAGGGCGCTCGGCGTCGCGCCGAACGGCTCGATGTGAATCCCAATGCCGAACAAGAGCGTTCCACCCGCGGCTCGCGTCGCCTGTGGCAGCGCAAAGGCGAGCGCTCCCGCACCGATCGTCGCTCCCGCCAGCCCGAGGAACTGTCGCCGTGTGGTCTGCATCGTTCCATCCTTTCCGTGCCGGCCTTGCTCAAGGCACGGATCGGTGGGCTTGGTTGGTTCAATGATGTGATCAATCGCACAGTCGAGCTGGCGTGAGGCGCGGCTTTCGTCGCCGGACCGTTCGAGCCGGCCGGACATTGAGGGCGCGCGGCCCGTCGAGAAGGGAATGAATGCCCGTCCAACCGAGGTAGGCGCGGTGCGGCGCTTCTGGCAGGTCGACAGTGATCGACGCGACGTTGTTCTTGTGGTTGCGCTCCGCTGCGGCGTTGCGCCAAACCACGGCATAAATGGTGTGGCGGGCGCGTTGGCCGGTGGCGTCCCAAAGGACGGTGGCGGTGCTGCTCTTGCCGGCGTGGACGATGGGCAGGATGTGATGACCGATCCGGCGGCCACCTGTCCGCGGGTCGCCGTCGTAGAAGGCAACCGGCACATTGGCAAACGATGCCCCGGTGGCGCTCACGCGCCGCCGTGAGGGTAACGAGCGTGCGTCCCGTTACCGCGGAGGTGGGGACCCCCCGGGCGGGCGAGCGCCGAGGATGAGATCGCGAGGTCGCGCGGACCGGCGCCGGGCGCGGAGCAAACGTCGACGGCGCCGTAGGCAAGCCGGCCGAGCCGTGAAGGCGGATCGTCCCGGTGTTCGGCCGCGCTGTTCGGCGCGACCTGAAGCTGGAACCAGCCACGATTGTTCGCCTCGTGAACCTCGGGGATCTGGTGGTTCGGGTCGACGACCGCCCAGATGTCGTAGGAGCCGGCCGCGGGCGCGGTCCAAGCTGCGCTGGCGAACGACACGCCTTGCGGCGCGATCGAGATGACCGAGGTACTGGCGATGGGGGTGCCGCCAGCCGTGGGGTCGCCGTTGAAAAAACGTGAGGTGAACCGGTCCGCCCCAGCCGACGATGCTGTAATTGCGAACCCGGGCGGTGAGGGTGATCGGCTCCCCCGGTGTCGGGCAGGCAGGGTCGATAAAGATGTCGGTCGAGTAGAACTGTTGCGGATAGACGGTCTGATTGACGCGGTTCTTCAGCGTGAAGGTGAAATCGGGCTTGGTCGTCCCGTAATACTGCGGGAGAATCCAGTTGCTGGCGCCGGGAATCGTGCCGGGCGTTGCCGAATAGGCGATCTCGAAGTAGCCTTCCTCGGTCCAACCGGCGGATGGCCCAACGTTGTAGCTCCAATCTTCGTCGTCCAAGTCTTCAAGGTACCCGGTTAGGCTCGTGGTTTGGTCGAAACTTCGCTGCGAGCCTTGAATCGCCGTCTTCGAGAAACTTGCATCGAGACTCGCGCCAAGTTGGCTGCCGCCGATCGCCGCGATCTCCTTCAAGAAGGAGAAATTGAAGTTCAAGTTATAGCTCTGGCTCTTGACGGTGGTCGTGGTGACGGGTCGTCTCATTGTCGATCGTCCAGCCCTGTGCTTGGCCGGTGGCGACCTGAGCGAGATATTGCGGTTGCAGGAGTTGGGTGACGACGTTGGTTGGTCCGATCGGCGGATAGGAGAGGACATTGCTAGGGTCGTGGTTTGGCCGATAGAACCACGTCTCGAGGCCACTGGCAATCTCCGCCTGCTGGATGGGCTGGCAGCCCGGTCGAATCGCAGGTCTCGGCCGTCGGCCAGATGACGGCGAGGGTACCCTTGCAGCACGTTGTGCAAATAGAGCGGATACTGCCAGATCGTATATTCGACGGCGCGAAACATGACGATGTCGTCTGACGTGGCGCGGTTGGTTGTTCCGAACGACGATGCGGCAAAGGCGGTCGTCGTCTTGTCAAAGTTTTGGCCGTAGGTGAAGCCCAGGCCGCCTTGCACTGCCGATTCGACATCCTCCGGCGGTCCAGCGCCGATCGACCACGACCGCTGCACCTGCGTCGATTGTTGGGTCGAGGAGATGGTCGTGGTGTTGTAGTTCGTCCGCGTGCAGTCGTCGTAGCCCTGAAGGCAGTTGCTGCTCTGCCAGTTGACATTCACCGTGATGGTGGCCGACGGGCCGATCTCGGGGAACTGGTCAAAATGGGTTGGCGGTGCGTAAAGGATACCGTCGACCTCGCTCAGCATCTGCTGGTCGATCGCGACGGTGGGCTGCCCGACGCGCAAACTGCGCCCCGCGAAGTCCCCCGCCACGATCGCCACGCTCGGCGTCGTTGGACCGAGCCCGCCGGAGAAGCTGCGGGGTGTAGTTGTCGATGTCGAGCCTTGACCAATCGGGGGCAAATTCCAGAACTGCCGATTGCACCGGGTGGTAGGGATCGCCAGACTGGATGAGATAGATCGGCTGTTCCTGTGCGATCGACACTTGGCTAGCTCTGGGCCTGGCAGCGGGCTCGATGTCGGCGTAGGCCGTGCCCGAGGTGAGTGAGAGCAGCCCAGACACGAGGTCGTCGTTGTGATAATCAAATGGGATCTTGAAGTAGAGCGGCTGGACGAGGGTCTGATCGATCTGGAAGCTACTGGTGAATGAGAGTGCATAGACGGAGAAATCGACGAAGTAATCCCCTTTGAAGACGCAGGCATCGGTGGTCAAGTAGGGAGCGATGATGACGATCTGATCGGAGGGTGTCTGCCGCAGCCGGTAGCGCCCTGCCGCCGCGCGGAGCACGCCGGGGGCCCCACTTTTTGTTGCAGGGGGAGTAGCCGGCGCCGGCGGTCGGCGTCGTGGGGTCATTCCACCCGCCGATGCGGGTGATGCTGCTGCCCGTGACGCGAAGAAGCACGAGCTGGGTGTAGATCGTGTTGAAGGTGGATCCGCCGCCGAAGATCGGGGGTGTTCCCGAAGACCGCAACCGCAAGCTCGTCACTGCCGTTGCCATCGAAGTCGCCAGCAGTCAGGCTGAGGTTCCCACCGAGCGGCACCTGCGCAAAGGAGCCAGTCGGGTCGGTCACCACGACCTGCGTGAGGGCCTGCTGTTGCAACGCACCGGACGGCGTTGCCTGAAACGTGGCGACCCACACCTTGCCCGTGGTGTCGATCCAGCCGAGGGCGAGTTCGTCTTGGCCATTGCCGTTGAAGTCGCCGACGGCAAGAGAGAATCCCGGCGTGTCGGGATGCTTCCGCAACGATGCGCCCAAATTGACCGGACAAAGGTGTTCTTTCCACTGAAGCTCGAGCGACCCCGGCGCGGACGGGACCCAAAGGCGAAGGCAGAGGTCGAAGTTGGCGCGCTGAAAGGCCGTCGCCAGTTGGGCTATCGGCGTTGTGGACGTGTAGGGTGGGCTGAAAAAAAACCCGGTCTTGACCTGCACCTCCGGAGAATCGGCAGGGAAAATCGTCCAGAGCGGCTCGCAGGTCGACTGCGCGGTTGCCGCATAGCTCAGGCTGGTGGTGAACGTCTGGATGGAGTAGCTCAGGCACATGCTTTGGAAGGGGTCGACAACGGGGGAAATCAGTTCGTCTTGGCCGTCGCCGTTCAAGTCGCCGGCGGCTGCCGAGCCAAGTAGTTGACGCGTGCTGCTGCCGACGTAGTCCCGGGCGCTCACGAGCTGATAGGAAGCGCTGGTTGCGGTGTAAATGCTGCTCGCCAACTGTTGGAAGCCGGTGCTGGCGAGCGGGCTGACGACTGCAATCTGATTCAGCTTCAAGATCGTCGGATTCGCGGAGAGCGGGTCGCTCTGCACACCACGCGCGATAAGTTGGTCGAGCGTGGGCACTCCATTGGTTGCGGACCGTGCCGAGGGATGTTCGCGTCCCGGTTTGTGACGCGGGATGAAGGGCTGGACCGCTGGCTGTTCGGCCGGCGCGATTGATGGTTCGGGCGGCGCTGGAGCCGCGTTGGCCGACGGGGCAGGCATCGCGGTAAGGACGAGCCCGCAGGCGAGACAGACAAGCAGGACAATGGCAGACAAGCGTAGCATCAGGAGCGCACTCCGGTGTGGAACCGCCGACGCATCCCCAGCCAAAAGCGCCGCCGCCGGCTGCGGTCGCCCTCGCGCAGCCAGTCTTACCACGTTGTCGAGGGCGTGGTCTAGGGTGCTTTCCCGTATGTGTACCGCCGCCCCGTCGTTCCCCGCGGCTTCCTGATGGTGAACTGGCCGACAGATCCGATGGCGACACCGGGAGGGGTTAACGACCGAGGCCGAACGTGATGATCGACGCGAGGCTGAGCGATGCGATCAGCAGGGCGGTTCCCAGTCCCAGCAGGAAGGGGGAGAGCCCTGTCTTGCGGAGGTCGGCGATCGAAGTGTTCAGCCCGACGCCAGCGAGCGCGAGCAAGATGCCAAAGCGAGCCGCTTCGTCCATCCAGCCGGTCAGCGGCGGCTGGATTACCCCAATGGTGCGAAGCAGGACGACCGCCAGAAAGCCGACGACGAACAGTGGCACGGCGCCGGCCGCGCCGCGTCGCGCCGCTGCCGCACCCCGCCCCCACCACCACGCGATGCCGACGATCAAGGGCGCCATCAGTGCGTTGCGCGTCAGCTTGACGATGGTCGCCGCGCTGAGTGCTGCCGAGCCGTAAGCGGCTGCCGCTGCGACGACTTGGCTGGTGTCGTTGATTGCCGTTCCGGACCAGAGGCCGAAGACCACCTCAGGGAGCTGGGTCGCGATTCCGACGAGCGGATAGACAAAGACGGCCAGCGTGCCAAAGAGGGTGATCGTCGCGACCGCGAAGCTGACCTCGCTCTCCTCGGCCTCGATCACCGGTGCGGTCGCGATGATTGCGGAGTTGCCGCAGACGGCGGTGCCGACGCCAATCAGCAGTGCTAGCCGACGCGGCAGTCCGAGGAGGCGGCCGATGCTGTAGGCAAAGACGAGCGCGATCGCCATCAGGACGATGATCAGCGCCACCGCTTGGAGGCCGATGGCGAGCACCTCGCCGAGCGCCAATCGGGCTCCGAGGAGGATGATGCTGGCACGCAGGATGCGCTGGACGGCAAAGCGAACGCCGGGCTTTGCTCTGCTCGGCAATCTGACCGTGTTTGCTAGGACGAGGCCGAGGATGACGGCCACGAGCACTTCGCTGATGGTGGCCGGAAGGAAGCGGCCGACCACTCGTGCGACGATGGCGACGGCGAACACGATGACCAGCCCCGGCACGAGAGTGCGCAGCCAGAGCGGTGCGGCGACCGCGAGAGCAGTCATTCGCGTGGCACCGCACCATTGACCTGAAGCACCCCGCTGCTGCGCTCGACGGGCCGATCGATGCGCACGAGCGCCCCGCCGCGGTCGGCGGACTCGTAGGCAGCGAAGACGGTCCGGATCAGCTCGCGGGCAGCGCGTGCCGACCCTTCCGGGACGCGGTTGTGCGCGATCGCCTCGAGGAAGCGGCGGAAATGCTGGCCGGTCGCCGGTGCAAACGGCACGGCCGGCTCGCGAGCAAGGACCCGAGATTGCCCGCCGCGTTCGACGCGCACCTCGCCGCCGCGCACGAAGGAGAAGCGCAGCCGTGGCCGGCCAGCTTCGCTGTTCCAGCCAATCTCGGCGCGCGCGACCCCACCCAGCGAGATCCGCAGCGAGGCGTGCTCGCAATCGAGCCGCATTTCGAGGTATTTCTGGGGCGCGTGACTGCGCCGATTGAAGACAAGATTGGCAACCCGGTCGCCGGCGAGGTCGAGCCGGACGACGCTGATGAGGTCGGCGTTCTGCGCCGGCAACGGATAGGGAGTCCGTGCCGAGACGGCATACGGCTGGTCGGCTGGGTAGCCCGGCGCGATCGGCGGCGTCGGCCAGCCGCCGAACAAGAAGGACACGAGATCGATCGCGTGGGTCGCGAACTCGAACAGAATGCGCCGTGAGAGGGCGGCACGCCACGGAGGATCGTGCTCGGGCGGCAGGTTCATCTGTTGCCACACCTGGAGCAGATAGGGCTTGCCGAACAATCCGCGGGCGATGGCGGCACGCGTCTTGCGGTAGATGCGCATCTGGCGATACTGGTTGTTCACCGCGATCAGCTTGCCGGCGCGATCGGCGGCGGCGACCACCTCATCGGCCTCAGCGACACTCATCACGAATGGCTTTTCGCAGAAGACGTGACAGCCGGCATCGAGGGCGAGCAGGCAGAGGTCGCGATGGCTGCTCGGAGGGGTCGCGATGACGACAACGTCCGGGTGGGTGGACTCGATCAACGCCTCGGCGCCCTCGAACACGTGGGGGACGCCGACTCGGTGCGCCCAGTTGCGGCGTTGTGGGTCGGCGTCAGCGCCGCCAACGATCTCGACGCTCTGGATTGAGCGCAGCGCCGGCAGGTGAATGCGCTCTGCTGCGCCGCCGAGCCCGATCAGTCCTACACGTACCACTGGCGTCCTCCGTCCGGCGCGGAATTGTAAGCCCTCGATCGCGAGCGGACGTGCGCGGCGCGTTCGGCGCCCCGGGCCGGCGGCTACGCCTCGACGAGCGCGGACCGCAGGCGGGCGACGATGGTGGGGAGGAGGTCGAGCACCGTCTGGATGTCGTCATCGGTGGTATCGGGGCCGAGGGTGAGGCGGAGGCTGCCGCGCGCCACTTCGGACGGCAAGCCCATGGCGGTGAGGACATGGGACGGCTCGAGCGAGGCCGAGGTGCACGCCGACCCGCTTGAGGCGGCGACGCCCGCGAGGTCGAGCGCCATCAGCAGCGACTCGCCATCCACACCCTCGAAGGAGAAGCTGGCGTTATTGGCGAGGCGCAGCGTGCGGTGGCCATTCAGCCGAGCGTTGGGGATGCACTGAAGCACCCCATCGATCAGCCGGTCGCGGAGGCGGACAATCCGTGGCCGGACCGTTTCCCGTTCGCGCATCACGACGTCGAGTGCCGCGGCCATCCCGACGATGGCGGGCACGTTCTCGGTGCCGGCGCGACGGTTCCGCTCTTGGGAGCCGCCGTATTGTTGGGGCTGGAAGGGGGCGCCCCGCCGGACATAGAGCAGGCCGACGCCTTTTGGACCGCCGAATTTGTGGCCGGAGAGGGACAGGAGGTCGACGCCGAGCGCGTCGACATCGAGATCGAGGTCGCCCGGCGCCTGAACGGCGTCGGTATGCAGCCAGATGCGACGGGGCTGGGCCCGCAACAGGGCGGCGATCTCGCGGATAGGCTGCACGGTGCCGACTTCGTTGTTCGCCAGCATCACCGAGACAAGGATGGTCCGGTCGGTCAGCGCGGCGGCGATGGCGTCCGGCGAGACCAGTCCATCGCTGTCGACGGGCACATAGGTTACCTCGAAGCCGAACTTTTCGAGGTAGTCGCAGGTGTGCAACACCGCGTGGTGCTCGATCGCGGTGGTGACGAGGTGATTGCCGGTGGCGCGGGCAGCGAAGGCAACGCCCTTGATGGCGGTGTTGTCCGACTCGGTGCCGCCGCTTGTGAAGATGAGATCGGCGGGGCGGCAGCCAAGCCAACTGGCGATCCGCTCGCGGGCGTCATCGACCGCTTGGCGCGCCTGACGAGCGATGCCGTAGATGCTGGATGGATTGCCGAAGCGCTCCGAGAAGTAGGGAAGCATCGCTGCCAGCGCCTCGGGATGGACCGGCGAGGTCGCCGCGTAGTCGAGGTAGATTGGTCGCCGGGCCACTGCCCCTCCTCACCCGCGCCAGCGCGGGCCGATTGATTGTACCATCGGGCGGCCTCGTCTTTGGGCGAATGAGAATCACTCTCATCTCCGAAACGTTGCACCGGTACGATCGTCTCCTGCGCCTCAATTGTGCATTCTCACTCCTTGCTTTTCCTCACCAGATTATCTCGTGTGTTCAACGACACTGTTTGAGTATCGGATACGAGGAACGCGCTCTCGATATCTTGAGCGGCCGAATGCAGCATCTTGAGAAATCGTGTATGCTTCGGGCGTGACGATGCGACGAACGACGGCGATCCTACGCGATGCCCTGCACTGTCATGTCCCCGAAGGGCAGCATGACCACCACGATCACGAGGATACCGAGAGTCACGATCACACCGACCATCGGCTCACTGGGACGAGCGGGCGGCGTCTGGCGCTTGCGCTCGTCGTGACGGCGGTCTTTTTCGTTGTCCAGCTTGTCGGTGGGTTCTGGACCGGCTCGCTCGCGCTGCTGGCCGATTCGGCGCACCTGCTCGGTGATGCAGCGGCGCTGCTGCTGGCGCTGGGGGCAGCGTTGCTGGCGGCCCGGCCGGCGAGTGTTCAGCGGACATTCGGGTTCCGGCGTGCCGAGGTGCTGGCGGCGCTCATCAACGGCATCACGCTTGTTGTTGCCGCGTTCTGGATCGGCCTCGAGGCGTTTGAGCGGCTGCAGGAGCCGCATCCAATCGCAACGGGTCCGATGCTCGCGATCGCGCTGGCAGGTCTCGTTGCGAACGCCGTGAGTCTGCGGATCCTTGGCCACGGCCATGGGCTGAACGAGCGCGGTGCCTATCTCCACGTGCTCGGGGATCTGCTTGGCTCGGTCGCGGTTGTGGTTGCTGGCCTGCTGATCGCTGTCTTCGGCTGGTACCTCGCCGATCCAATTCTCAGCTTGTTCATTGGCCTTTTGGTGCTGGTGAGCGCGTTTCGGCTGATCAAAGAGGCGGTCGACGTTCTGATGCTTGCTGCGCCGCGGCATCTTGATGTTGCGGCAATCGCTCGCCGAATGAACGAGGTGCCGGGCGTCGTCGCCGTGCACGACTTGCATCTCTGGACGGTGACGAGCGGATTTGTTTCGCTGTCGGCGCACGTGCTGATCGCCCCGACCGCCGAGTCCTGCACGGTCTTGGAAGACCTCTCGCGATTGCTCAAGGCTGAGTTTGGTATCGAGCATTCCACGCTCCAAGTGGAGCATGAGTCGGCGCAGGCGGCGATCCACAGCGCCTGTGCGCCGTGCGCCGAGGTCGTCCAGTCGGGCTAGTCGGCCGGGCGGTGGCGGTCGCTCCACTCGCGCAACAGCGCCATTCCGCCAATCGACTCGACGTAGCGCTGCTCGGTGAAATTTTTGACGGCCAGCCCTGGCAGCCCGCGGAGCGTCAGTGGGCCGACGCGGGCGACAGCGTTGTCGCGGCCGACGGAAATTGCTTCGCCGAGGTAATTCGGTCGGAAGGGGCGGAGAGCTCGGCCAGCGATGGCGCGCGCGACGTTCTCGGCGGCGGCACGCGCGGCTTGGGTGGCGAGCTGGGCGGACGCGGGTAATCGCTCGCCGGAGCGCGGATCGAGCACGGCGAGACAGTCGCCGACGACGAAGACGTTGGGGTGATCGGGGAGTCGCAGGAAGTCGTCGGTGGCAAGCGCCCGCTGGCGGAGCGGCAGGTTGGCGGCGGCGACCACGGTGGGCAGTTGGATGCCGCCCGCCCAGATCATCGTCCTCGTCCGGATTTGATCGCCGGAGGAGAAGTGGACGATGCCGTCGTGGAAGGCTGTCACGACCTCATTAAGCCGGACCTCGACGCCCTTGGCGCGCAGGATGCGCGCGGCTTCGCGGCCGAGATCGCTGGGGAAGCGCGGCAGCAGGGCGGCGGTGGCCTCCGCCAGCACGATGTGACCGCCGGCTGGACGGTTCCAATCGTGGCGCAGCCAGTCGGCTAATTCGCCGGCGAGTTGGACGCCGGTTGCCCCGCCGCCGCCGATGACGATGGTTTGCCAAGCCTCGCGTTCGGGCGGTGTGGCGCGTTCTAACCCGGGACGAAGCGTCTCGAGGTGGGTACGCAGCCGGCGCGCGTCCTCAAGCCAGCGGAGGACGAAGGCCTCGCCGAGACCCGGAATGCCGGCGTCGCTTACTTCGCTGCCGAGCGCGATGACGAGCCACTGATAGCCGATCGGTTCGTGATCGGTCTGCACCCGCTGTTCGGCGAGGTCGAACCCGGTGACGGTGCGCTGAACGACACGGACGCCGCCACGGACGCGATCGAACGGGATGGCAAGCCGTTCGATAGGCGAGGTGAACGCAGCGGCTTCGTGAAGCTGGATGACCAGTTGATGAACCGGCTCGCGATCGACGATCAGGATGTCGAGATCAGGCTGGAGCTGGTGAAGGGTCCGGGCGAAGGTGAGGCCGCCATAGCCGCCCCCAAGGACGAGGACGTTGGCGTTCATCGAAGATGCGGAACGCATGAATGTGCAGTCATGCCGAGGATCATGCCAGGAGACGGGCGTCTCTCGCTATCAGGGGCGGTCTCCCCAATATCTAGGGGCTTGGTCGCGTGGCGAGGGCGCATCTTGGCGATCGCAGGCGTGGTTCTGCTTGCCCGGCCTCGGGGGCGTTGCTATACTCCGAAGCCACTTCGTTTCACCCGCGGCTGAAACGAGCGGTCGGGGCGAACCTCTCGATGAGGAGCAGCGATGCGTGTCTCGTGTCTCCAGGAGAACCTCAAGCGCGGCCTGAGCATCGTGGGCCGTGCTGTTGCCACGAAGTCGACGCTGCCGATTACCGGCAACATCCTTCTGGCGACTGACGAGGGACGGCTGCGTCTTTCTGCCACCAACCTGGAGATTGGCATCACCTGCTGGATCGGCGCGAAGGTGGAAGAAGAAGGCGCGATCACGATTCCTGCCAAGCTGCTGACCGAGTTCGTTGGCGCCCTGCCGAACGATCGCATCGACCTCACGCTTACCGGCAAGATCCTCCGCCTGCGGTGCGCTCGCTTCGAGGCGCGCATGAATGGACAAGATGCGGACGATTTCCCGCCGGTGGCGACGTGGGAATCGCTGGACGGGGAGAGCGCCTCGGTGACGCTCGATCCGGAGGCGTTGCGCGAGGCGATTTCGCAGGTGGTGTTTGCTGCGGCATCGGACGAAGCACGGCCGGTGCTTGCGGGCGTGCTGCTCCAGATCGGTGACGACGAGATGACGATGGCGGCGGCGGATGGTTTCCGGCTCTCGGTACGCCGTCTCCCAGTGCTCGAGCGCAGCGGGGATGGGCCGGTGGAGATCATTGTGCCGGCGAAGTCGCTCGCCGAGGTGGGGCGTGTGCTTGCCGATCAGGACGATCCGGTACGCGTGGCCATACCGCGCGGCAAGGGCCAGATCCTGTTTCATCTGAGCGGGGTCGACCTCGTGTCGCAGCTCATTCAGGGCAATTTCCCGAATTACGCTCAGTTGATCCCGACAGACTACGCCAGCCGTGTTGTGGTCAACACCGACGATTTTCTCGCCGCGACCCGTCCGGCGGCGATCTTCGCCCGGGATAGCAATGGGATTGTCCGCATCGAGTCGTTTCCTGGCGAAGATCTTGCTCCCGGCAAGATGATCATCCGTGCACGCGCCGAAGAACTGGGCGACAATCAAGGCGAAATCGACGCCGTTGTCGAGGGCAGCGAAGCGAAGATCGCCTTCAACGCCAAATATCTCACGGACGTTCTCTCCGTGATCGACGCGCCACAAGTTGCGCTCGAAACGAAAAGCCCCTCCTCCCCCGGTGTCATCCGTCCTGTGGGAGAAGACTCCTTCACCCACGTCATCATGCCGATGTTCGTGACGTGGTAGGGCGACCACAATTTATAGGGTAGACTTGCCCGCTGTATTGGCTATATAGTGGTTTCGGTAGCTTTACTCATGTAATCATCCGAGGAAGCAAGACCCAGTTCAATGAGGTGGATCAGTTCGATAGCAGCCGCGTTCGCCGGGTTCCGTTCTGACTTGCTCCCTCTCCCGCCGTCGTAGCACACGAAACAAACGTGTGTTCCTGCGACCCCCTTCTCCATCACCAATCTGCCTCGGCCATGGTTGTCAGTCATGAACAAGGGCAGCTTGGCTCAAAGTTCGGCCAAAGTGAACGCCGAATACTTTTCCTCGAATGATTGCTGTGGCAATGTACAGACCGAACGATGTTCGTCGGAGCGATTCAGACGCGGGGTGTCGTGCCGGTCCGTAGTTTCGTTCCGTGACCAGAGGGCGCCTTGCTCTACGCCAAGCTGATACAGCCTTATCGAGAGCCTGTTAGACGTTACTTGATCATTCGGGACCATACTCGATTAGGTAGTATACATTATATCCATGGCTGCCGAGGAGGTGCGATGGACATTAAGGACCAAGAAAAGGCCGCAGTCGGTCGGCATGTCACTGAAGCGCGGGAACATGCCGTGATGTGGGAGGAGTCCCTTAAGGCATTGCTCGAATGTTTTCGGATCGTTGATACCGCCAAGCTCAAGGGTGCAAATAAGGTGCGGTTCGGACTTCTTCTAACCGCATGGAACCATCTTATGGCTTCGTACGATCTGGCCGTTCGGGGCTACTTTGGTCCCGCATTGGCTCTCCTACGGATGGGTCGAGATTCCTATCTCGCCGCCTGGTATTTGGTCGCTGAGCCGAAAGAGTGGCGCAAGTTTGCATATAAGAAGTATCAAGCTGAACGCTTCGAAGCTCGCAAGATGGCAAATAGCATTAGGTCCTTCACTTTGAAGTATATAGAATCACAGAACAACAAGACAAAGCAGGAAATCAAACAGGAGAAGCAGGAATTCAAGAAAGTTTTCGACGGGTTCTTCAAGCACACGCGAGTCTTGAATGACTTCAATCATGTCAACGGGCGAATGCTTTCGCTTGCCTTCGTGGACAATCGACCAAAGGGGTCTGGATCATCGTACTGGGTTGGCCCGAGAGCTGACCCAGCAGCGTTCGGTGGTGTCGCCTTTTTGGCTGCACTCATCCTCTCGTATCAAGCAACGGCAATGTCGGTTCTATACGATCTAATGCAGATAAAGGAGCTAGCTGCGCTTCAAGACTTGGAGACGCGAATCCTCAACTACATGGAGTCGCAGAGAAAATTTCCTAGTTGGAAGAAGAGGACCGCAGCAGAGGAACGGGGTGGACAGTAGTTTGAGGCCGTCCGAATCATAGCTGTATGGGCATCATGCGAGTTTGGTGCACTTAAGCCGAATACTCCGATGTTCGTGATGTGGTAGCAGACACCCCAAGCGCCTGATTCCCTCACTCTGCCCAGTTCTGACATTGCGGCGCAAAGGCGCCTATCTCGGCGGGCGCTGCGGCCGCGAGGCGAATTGCTCGATCGGCGCCAACGGCGGTGCCCGCCGAGGCGAATGCTTCTGAGCGGGGCCGGTGATGGCGTAGGAGATGGCGGCCGGCGTTCCCTCGAATCGTCCGGTGGATGGAGTTCGGATCCCAATCCGGAGGGCGGGCTGACCCGGGCAGGCGGGCAATGCGGCTCACGGCGGCGATGGGCCGGTTCTCGATCGATCCACGCTCGACGACCACGCGCCGGGTGGCGCGTTTCCGCCAGGGTGAGGGGATTAGGCAGGAACGTAGGTCAATCGCACCACCTGCTCGCCGATTCGATCATGGCTCAGCAGACGGAGCGGCGGACGAGGCCCGGCAAAATACGGCTTCCCCCTGCCAAGCACAACCGGGTGCACGTACATCCGGTATTCGTCGATCAGGCCGAGCTCGCCGAGCCAATGCGCCACGGTGGGACCAGCAACCTCAATCTCTCCCGATTGCTCCGCCTTGAGCAGGCGAATCGCTCCCTCCGGATCTTCGTTCAGCAGCGAGGCGTTGGGGCCGACGGCGTTCAACGTGCGCGACACAACCCACTTCGGCTGACGCCGCCACGCCGCCGCGAAGGCGTGTTCCTCGGCTGTCCAGTCCGGTTGGTCTTCGTCCCAGTACCGCATGATCTCGTACATGGTCCAGCCGTAGATACTTCCCGCTTGCCCCTGCGCTTCCTCAATGAAGTGACGGAACAGACTGGCATCTGGACCAAACGCCAGATGATCGACGTAGCCATCGAGAGACAGGTTCATGCCGAAGACGAGCCTTGCCATCCCACGTCCTTTTTTGATGCTGCGCATCCGCGCGGTACTCCTTGCCGAGTGTGCCCAATTCGGATGGGCATTTCCGATGGTCTCACAACCACACGCCGCTCGAGGTGAGCGCGTCATACTTCCGCCCCATCAGCAGATGGCCGTCCCGAGCACCACTGCTGGCGGCTTGTTCAAACGCCGGCACGGTCGGTGTTCGGTGAAGCCGTTCCTCACGCACTCGGCCGTGGAGGTCGATGGCGATCGAGAATCGCCGCAGCAGACGCAAGACGCGGTGTCACGCGCAGCGAGGGTGACCTATCGCAGGGTCAACGGCGTATCGATGCGTATCGTCTTCGCGTCCGTCATGCTGTGCGCAGCGGCGCCAGTCGTCGCGGGACTTAGGACGTTTCCTCCTTCCCGCCGAGCCAACTGATCACCATGTAGCGGGTGAACGATTTGACATTGTCCGCCGGGGCGTCGGCGGCGCCTTCGACGACGATCGCCTCATCCTCGCGCCAAGCGCGCAGGAGCGCCTCGGCGCCGGTGGCGTAGATCCGGTGGGTGGTGTCGTTGCAGGCGAGGAGGGCAGTCACTCCCTCGTCCGTAAGTCGGTCAATGGGGATGCGCCAGCGGACCGTTACCATGAACCGTTTCCTCTCCTCTGACCCGGCGGATCGCGAGTCAGCTGCGTCTCCACCACGCATTGTACCGGTGAGCGGCGCCGGAGCCGCAGCGCTCATGCTCAAAACTCGATGCCAGACCACGCGCGGCCAGCGATGTCCGCCTCGCGCTGGGGGACCGCCGAGGCGACACCCTTCAACGCCTGTGGCAGCGGGGAGCCGCACCGATCCATCGTTTGGGCGGCGGCCCCACCGACCGGAACGACGTCTGCGGCTGAACGCGGTTTGCAGTATGATTGTTTCGCCTCTCGGTCGGCGGTGGCGCCCAGCCGGGGCGTCGGCGCGGATGCGGAGGCAGTCCGGGGTTCGAACAAGGTGGGGCGCGCCGCTCGTGGCGCCACGGCAGGCTTGCTGGTTCCATGGGCGAGCTGCTTCCTTCCCGGCCACAAAACGCCCATGAAGAGGGAAGGCGCCGGCGCCGCGACTAGCGCGTCATCACCGAGCAAAAGCACACGCCGAGAGAGGAGAAACACGGACGTGTCTGAGATGAAGGACGTCACCACCCACGTCAGCGAAAGCGAGAACCCAGTCATTCCCACCCCCACCCCGAAGCGGACGCGGCCGAGGACGAACAAAGACTGGTGGCCGAACCAACTCGACCTCTCGGTTCTTCATCAGCATTCCTCGTTGTCCAATCCGATGGATCCCGATTTTGACTACGCCGAGGCGTTCAAGACCCTCGACGTGGAGGCGCTGCGCAAGGATCTCATCGAATTGATGACGACGCCGCAGGACTGGTGGCCGGCCGACTACGGGCATTATGGCCCGCTCTTCATTCGGATGAGCTGGCATGCTGCCGGGACCTACCGCATCGCCGATGGCCGCGGCGGGGGCGGCGACGGCGCCCAACGCTTCGCCCCGCTCAACAGCTGGCCGGACAATGCCAACCTCGACAAGGCGCGCCGCCTCCTCTGGCCCATCAAGAAGAAGTATGGCAACGCGATCTCCTGGGCCGACCTCTTGGTCTACGCCGGAAACGTCGCCATGGAGTCGATGGGCTTCAAGACCTTCGGCTTCGGTTTCGGCCGGCCCGATATCTGGGAACCGGAAGAGGTGTTCTGGGGACCAGAAGACACCTGGCTCGGCGACGAGCGTCACAGCCCAGAAGGTGACCTGCTCGGGCCCTTTGCAGCCGACCATATGGGCCTGATCTACGTCAATCCCGAAGGTCCGGGCGGCAACCCCGATCCGGTGCTTGCCGGCAAGTTCATCCGGCAGACGTTCGGTCGCATGGCCATGAATGACGAGGAGACCGTCGCGCTCATCGTCGGCGGCCACACCTTCGGTAAAATGCACGGCGCGGTAAGCGCGGAGTACATCGGTCCCGATCCGGAAGCCGCCCCGCTCGAGGACCAAGGCTTGGGGTGGAAGAACACCTATCGCAACGGCCCCGGCCCGCACATCACCACCAGCGGCCTCGAGGGCGCGTGGACGAGCACTCCAACCAAGTGGGATTACAGCTTCCTCGAGAACCTCTTCAAGTACGACTGGGAACTGACGACCAGCCCCGCCGGCGCCAAGCAATGGCGAGCGAAGAACCCCGAAGCTCAAGGCACTGTGCCCGACCCGTTCGATCCGTCAAAGCGGCACACGCCCGTGATGACGACGGCTGACCTTGCGCTCCGGTTCGATCCGATCTACGAAAAGATCGCCCGACGCTTCTACGAAAACCCAGCTGAGCTCGAAGAAGCTTTCGCCAAGGCGTGGTACAAGCTGCTCCATCGCGATATGGGCCCCCTCTCGCGCTATCTCGGACCGTGGGTGCCCGAGCCGCAACTTTGGCAGGATCCCGTTCCCCCGGTCGACCACGAGCTGATCGACGAGACCGATATCGCGAACCTCAAGCGCACCATCCTCGCTTCCGGCTTGTCGATCCCTGACCTCGTCAGCACCGCCTGGGGCGCTGCTGCCAGCTTCCGCGGCACCGACATGCGCGGCGGCGCGAACGGGGCGCGGATTCGACTCGAGCCCCAGAAGAACTGGGAGGTCAACGAGCCGGAGCGGCTGGCGCGCGTGCTCGCGACGCTCGAGCGTATCCAGCAGGAGTTCAACGCGGCGCAGACCGGTAACAAGAAGGTCTCGCTCGCCGATCTGATCGTCCTCGGCGGCTGTGCCGCGGTCGAGCAGGCGGCGAAGAACGCCGGCTTCGACATCACCGTCCCCTTCGCACCAGGCCGGACCGACGCCTCCCAAGAGCAGACCGACGTCGAATCCTTCTCCGTGCTCGAGCCGCTGGCGGACGGCTTCCGCAATTACCTGCGCGCCAAGGACGCGCTGTCGCCGAAAGATTTGGAGCGGCCAAATCCGCTGACCCTCACCCCAGAGGAACTGCTCCTTGAGCGGGCCATCTACCTGAAGCTGACGGCGCCCGAGATGACCGTCCTCGTCGGCGGGATGCGCGCCCTGAACGCCAACTATCGCCAGTCCCGCCATGGCGTCTTCACTGATCGCCCAGAAGCGCTTACCAACGACTTCTTCGTCAACCTCCTCGACATGAGCACCGAGTGGAAGCGCTCGGAAGCCGACGAGCATGTCTATGAGGGACGGGACCGCGCGACGGGCGAGCTGAAGTGGACCGCGACCGCCGTTGACCTCGTCTTCGGCGCTCATTCCCAGCTCCGCGCCCTTGCCGAGGTCTACGCGCAGGACGACGCGAAGGAGAAGTTCGTTCGCGACTTCGTCGCCGCTTGGAACAAGGTGATGAACCTTGACCGATACGACCTTCGCTCGAAGGGACGGGATAGCCGCCAGCTCGCGACCGCGGGCAAGTAGGCGTTCTTCCCCACCGCGGGTCGCCGCGCGAGCATCTCTCCTCGAGGTGCTCGCGCGGTGTTCGTTTGAGGACAGATCAGGGCGATTCGAGAACGGGCGCCGAACGCGCCGCCCGCGCGGGGTCGACGAGCGGCCCATGCAACTCCGCCCGGCGATTGAAGATCGCGTCGGTCTGCGGCAGCATCACCTTGTTCCGGCTCGCTGTGGGGTCAACGGTCTGGAGAACAAATGTCTCGAGCTCCGGTGACGCCTCGGCCACGTCTACCGGGTTGAGGCGGCCGCGCCAAGGCGTCGGGAATCGCGGCGCGGTCACGATCACCGAGCCCCGGGCCACCGGCGCGTCGGCGCGGCTCGCCGCGACGATGCTCAGGTGGTTTTCGGCGGCTCGCTCGCGGATCCCCAGCTTCGGTTCCCAGGCGACCCGCCAACAGGTCGAATACGCGATCAGGTCGGCGCCGAGCAGGGCAAGGAGCCGGGCGGCCTCGGGGAAGATCCCATCATAGCCTGCGAGCAGGCCGATCCGGCCGAGCGCGGTGTCGACCGCGACCGGACCTTCACCGGCGGTGGCCCACCTGCGATCGGGCTCCCGCAGATGCATCTGCCGGTAGCGCGCCATCGCCCCTTCCGGTGACCACAGCGTTGTCGTGTGGAAGAAGCGACCTGCCGCTTCTTCCACCAGCGAGGCGACGACAAAAACGTTCCGTTCCGCGGCGATTTCTCCGATAGCCTCCTCGACTTCCCGGCTGCGCCGCGCGGCGCCCGTCGGATTTGCCGGAACGGCGCCATCCGCGAAGGGGAACAGTTCCGGCAACACAATCAGCTTGGCGCCACGATCCGCCGCTTCTTCAATCAAGTCGAGGCCGCGCAATACCGTCATCTCGACGTTGGCCGGATCGCACACCGTCTGGAGCGCCGCGGCCAGAAAGGGGGCGACCTCCACCGACGACGGTCTCGTTACCAGCGGGAGATGGTCGTTCGGAACGGCGAGCAGGCCATACACCTCCGGCCGGCGGTCTGCCAGCAAATCCCCAAGCCCCGGCAGCCGCTTCTCGTCCGCCTCAGACGGATCGATCGTGGCATACACGATTTCGTCCGTCAGAAAGCCGCCCTTGGCGATGACCTCTCCGCGGGGACTGACGATTTGGCTTTCGCCCGGCGTGTTGATGAGGTGCGGCTTGATCCCCCGCCGCGCTATCAACTCGCCCGCCGCCTCCCACGGAATAAGCGGACCCGACTTGCAACTGGAGACGAGAAAGACGCCATTTTCCGCCGCCCGCACCGGCACATGGAGCGCCCCCTCATCCCGCGCGTGCGAGTTGAGCGAATCGAGGATGATTTGGGCTCCCTTCACCGCCACCGTCCGCGCCGTCTCCGGCAGCACCCCGTCCATGCAGGTCGTGAACCCAATCCGGCCCAGCTCGGTGTCGAACACCTCCGGCTCAACGTCGTCCTTCGTCATGAAGTCGTTCTCCGAGCCGATCAGCACCTTCTTGCGCACCGTGCCAACCAGCTCCCCCTGCCGGTTGATCAGGTAGTTCTGGTCGTAGACGGTCGGCCGCGGACCGCGCGTGGCAGCGTTGAAGGCCACCCAGATGCGCCGCGCTTTGGCACGCTCGCGGATGGCGCCGACCCATGGCCCATCCTCGTCGACCGCGACCTCCCAGCAATGGTCTTGGTCGCGATACCACGTGGCGTGGTTGGTGAACTCGGGAAAGAGGACGAGGTCCGCGCCGTGGTCGGCAGCCTCGTCGATGCGCTGCAAGATCGCCAGCAGGTTCGCTTCCCGGTCGAATCCCACCTCGTACTGGGTCGTGGCGATCGTGACCCGGCGCGAGCTCATCTGTCCTCCCGTCTGCGGACCGTCAGTCGACGCGATACACCGTGTCGTAGGTGTATTGCACGGGCGACGGCCATTCAAAGCCGCGGATCTTCGGGCTCATCACGGCGGTGCCGTCACGGACGAAGAGGAAGAGCGCTGGTACGTCACTGACGAGCGCCCGATTGGCTTCGCGCATCAGCGCGGCCCGCCGTGCCGGGTCTGCCTCATGCACCGCGAGGTCGTAGAGCCGATTGAAGTCGCGGTTGCACCACCAGAGCGCAAATCCTTCCTTCGCACAGTCATACAGGCCACGACCGATCGCGTAGGTGCCGTTGGGGTCCCCCGCGGTCTGCAAGAACAGATCGTCCTTCTGGACACCGCGACCATAGTACTTATCGAGGAACACGGCCAGCTCTTGTCCGTTCAGGCTCGCTTCGATCCCCACATCGCGCAAATTCGCTTGGATGATGGCAGGAATGTCCTGCGGCACGGTCGCTGGGGTGTAGCCAATGCCAACGGGCAACTTGAACCCGTTGGGATACCCCGCTTCGGCGAGCAATTGCTTTGCCTTCGCTGGGTCGAAGGGGTACGGCTGAAGGGTGTCGTCCCAGACCGGGCTGCCGGGAATCGTGATTTGCCCCGCCGGCTTCGCGTAGCCGCCATAGTACCCGTTGGTGATCGCTTCCTTATTCACCGCATAGTTGATTGCCTGGCGCACCCGCTTGTCGAGCAGCGGACTGTTGCGCGCCTGCGCCTCCGGCTGGGAGAACAGGGCCGAGGTGACGCTGGTGATCCGGGTGACCACCTGCAGCCCGCTCGATTTGGCCGAGTTGAGTTGGTCGGTCGTGAAATTGCTCAGGGCGAAATCGAGTTCGCCTGTCCGTAGCCCGACGATCTGCTGCGTCAATTCGGGAACGACGACGAAGCGTACCTCAGTCGCGATTGGCGTCCGGAAGGGATGCGTCTCAGTGCGGCGAGTAAACACCGCACCGGAATTTGGTGTGAACGACTGAAGGACATACGGCCCGGACCCGATCGGTTTCAGCCCAAATTCCTTGGCGCCGATCGACTCGAAATACTTCTGTGGCAGGACGTAGATCCAAGGAGCGCCGTTCGGCACCGTCATGTCGGGCTGGCGGGTGACCACTTCGACAACGCGCTCGTCGATCTTGCGGGCGCCGGTCGCCGTCGGCAGATAGCTCTTGGTCGGCCAGTTGCGCTCTACCAGCTGGGTGATTGAGAACACGACGTCGTCGGCCGTCACCTTTTCGCCGTTCGAAAAGACGAGGTCGGGCCGGATCGTGAAGCGCCAGGCGGTGCCGGTGTACTCCCACTTTTCGGCGGCGGCCGGCCGCAATGTGTAGTTCTCGCCGAAGCTCGCGAGGCTGTCGAAGACCATGTTGAAGGTGTCGTTGTTGACGTTGGATGCTTCGGGCGTGATGCCGGGTGGAAGCGCCGTCTTGGCGATGCGCAACACCTGATTCTCAGAGCGGCGTTCTCCTTGCTGCGGGGAGATAGCGCCTCCCGAGCTCGGGGTGGCCGGCGTACAGCCGGCAATCAAGGACGCGATCAGCAGTACGGAGGCAAGCAGTCTCGGCATTGGGTTCTCCCGTAACGTGGTCGTTGACGGAGTGCGCCGCGAGAGACTAGCATTATTTGAGATACCTCGACAAATATTGGCGGGCAGGCTCTCCGCGGGACGGAACGCGCGGCGTTGCGGCGCAGGGCGTGCCGTTCAGCCGGTTGACGCGCCACCGGTCTGGATGTCAAGGTTGGTTGTTCCATCGTGGGCTGCGCGCTGTCGAACCAACCGCGATCGTCTCCGGGAGGAGTGCTCGTCATGACAGACCGACCATCCCGTTCCGCCACCTTCGGCGCACAGACCGCCGGCCGCGCAATGCAACTCCTGCAACTCATCGTTGCGAGCAGCCGGCCGCCGTCTCTCGCCGAATTGGCGGCGACGCTCGGCGTCAACAAAAGTGCTGTCTATCGTCTGGCGCGCGAGCTCGAAGAGCAGCAGCTGGTTGTCACGACCGACGATCATCGGTACGTCGCTGGTCCGGCCCTCGTCGCCTTGTCGGCACGTGTCCTAAGCCGCCTCGACCTCCGCTCGCTCGCGCATAAGTACCTCCTCGAAGCAAGTGACCGGACGCGTGAAACGATCGGCCTGCATATCCGCTCGGGCAGCCAGCGCGTCTGCATCGATGTGGTCGAGGCGATCCATCCGGTGCGGCGCTACCTGAACCTTGGCGAAACCTACCCGCTCTACGCTGGGCCAAGCGGGAAGGTAATCCTCGCCTATTTGCCGGAGCCAGAGATCGACAGCATTCTTGCCCGGGCGGCCGAGCATGGCGAAGACGTCGCAGCGATCCGGAAGAGGCTCGCTGAGATCCGCCAGAAAGGCTACATGGCCGCAATTGGCGATCAACACCCCGGCGTCGGCGGGTTGAGTGTGCCGATCTTCAATTTCAAAGGCGTCGTCGCCTCCATGACCATCTCCGGACCGAGCGAGCGCTGGACGCTCGAGGCGATGGAGGCGGCGGCGCCGGACGTCGTAGCGATCGGCGCCGAGCTATCGCGCGCCTTGGGCGCGACCGAGCCGGATGAGTTGAGTCGAAACGGGGATAAACGCCGGTAGCCGGCACCGCCGGCGGGGAGGTTCGACCGTGGTGAAGGTTCGCAAAGGGTATGTCGACGCGCCGACCGGTCAGGTCCATTATCGCGAGGCGGGCGAAGGCATTCCCCTGCTCTTGCTTCACCAATCGCCCCATTCTTCGCTGATGTTTACGGCGGCCTTCGAGCCGTTGGCGGAACGCGGAATCCGTGCGATCGCGATGGACACGCCCGGCTTCGGGATGTCCGACGTGCCGGAGCCAAGGCCGACAATCGACACCTACGCCAGCGTCATCCCGTCGCTGCTCGATGCGCTGGGAATCGACGCTTGCGCGGTGCTCGGCCACCACACGGGGGCTTCGATCGCCATCGCCTTTGCGCTCGCCCACCCAGAGCGCATTCGCGGGCTGATCCTCAATAGCCCGCCCGTCTACGATGAAGCACGCACGGCCGAGCGACTGGCGCGTGCCGAGCGCGGTCCACGGCCGATCGCCGAAGATGGAAGTCACTTGCTGCGCGCCTGGAACAGCCGCTTGCGGGCGACCCCCGGCTGGACGAACTTGAAGGCCATCCATCGCAGCGTCGTCGATACGCTCTACAACGGCGATACGGCGTGGTATGGGCACCTCGCGGTCTACGAATGGCCGACGCTCGAGAAGTTCAAGCAACTCACCGTGCCGGCGCTGATCCTGACGAACACCGGCGACGAGGTGTATCCGTGGGCGCAGCTTGCTCATCGGCTCCGTCCCGATTTCGAGTACGTCGAGCTGGAAGGCGGCACCCACGACATCGTCGACGAACAGCCCGAGAACTGGGCGACCGTCGTCGCCGCCTATGCGCGACGGATGGCCGGCGTTTCCGATCGGCCGCCGGCAGCCGTCTGAGGCGGCGATGAAGCTGGTTCGGATCGCCCCGACCAATCCCGCCGATCGAACGCTCGAGCCCACTCCCTCCGGATCGAAAGAATCGCTCGGGCTGGACCCGACGACCGGCGCCGAGACATTTGTCCTGCGCCGCCGCGAGGATCACCAGCCGCCGAGCGACCGACGCGGGAAGCTCGAGTACCACACCTGCCACGAGCAGAGCTTTTTGCTGCGCGGCGCATGCGACTTTGATGGCTGGTATCAATGGCGAAGCCTTGGCTACATGATGCATCCGCCCTATTGGTGGCATCCCTCGGGATACCGTTTTGAGGGCGGCGGAATGACGCTCGTTAAGCTCGACAAGCCGGTCGACTTTTTCCTGCGCGACGTTCCTGAAAACTGGGACGGCCGTGAGTGGATTGAGCCGAGCGCCCCGCATTGGTGCCGCAACCGCACTGTACAAAACGCATGGTTGGACGGCATTCCTTGGGAGCCCGTCTACCTCGCCGGCGGCGAGCCTGCGGGGTTCGACGCGAAGCATGTCTGGGACGATGTCGAGACGGGCTGGTCGACGTGGCTGATGCGGGCACCCGCCGGCTGGCGCGGCCGGGCCGGTTGGCGCGATGGCGACGGCGGCGACGAACTGTATGTTCTGTCCGGCAGCCTCACGCTCGCGCTCGATCGGACCATCACCCTCGCGGAAGGCGGCTATTACTACGACCCTGAGCGCATCCTCGCCGGCGGGGAGGACGATCACAGCGACACTGGGTTCGTGGCGGTGCGCTGGACGAGCGGTGGCCCGTGGCGGCTGCCGCCGATTCGGCTGTAGGCCGCGTCTTGACGAGGTGTCGGCGCACCCCAAAACACGGCGGAGGTCGTTGGATGGACCCCGTGCTCATCGTTGGCGCCGGCCTCGGTGGTTTGACCGCTGCGCTTGCCTTGCTTCGCCGAGGCATTCCGGTTGTCGTCGCTGAGCAAACTCCCGAGCTGGGCGATGTCGGCGCGGGGATCACCATGTGGCCAAACGCGACCGTGGTGTTGGAGGCCCTTGGTCTGCGCGAGGCGTTGGAGCGAAACGGCGACGTTCCCGCCGACATGGGCGTGCGCCACTTTCGGACGGGCGACGTGCTCCGGCGAACGGTGGTCGGCTCGACGTTGCGAGAACGGTACGGCGCTCCCCAGTATTTCATGCACCGCGCCGACCTGCATCGCGTGTTGGTCGATGCCGTTCGTGCTCTGGCGCCGAACGCCATTCTTCTCGGACATGCTCTCATCGGAATCGACCAAGACGCCTCCGGCGTCACTGCGATCTTCGCCAACGGCGTGCGGGTGCGCGGTCGCGCCCTCGTGGGTTGCGACGGAATCCACTCGGTGACCCGCGCCACGTTGGTTGGAGCGGATCAGCCCCGGTGGACTGGCGTCGTCGCTTACCGGAGTCTTGTGCCGATAGAACGCCTGCCGCAGGACATTCTGACTCCGACCTCCTGTATTTGGCCCGGTCCTGGGCGCTATTTCGTCCGCTATCCGGTGCGAGGGGGCACGTTGATGAATTACGTCGCCTTTGCCGTCGCACCGGACGCGTGGTCCGAGGAAAGCTGGCGGACCCGCTCGACCGTCGCTGAAGTCAAGGCGCAATTCTCCGGTTGGGAGCCGCGAGTTCAGGCGGTGATCGATGCAACCCTGCCCGATGCCTGCTTCAAATGGGCGCTTCATGACCGCGACCCGCTCGATCGCTGGAGCGTCGGCCGGGTCACGCTGCTCGGCGACGCCGCGCATCCGATGCTGCCCTTCATGGGTCAGGGCGCGGCAATGGCAATCGAAGATGCGATCGTACTGGCGCGCTGTCTGGAGGCCATGAGCACGGTGCCGGCGGCGCTGGAGCGCTATGAAAGCCTGCGGAAGGAACGAACCCGCTGGGCGCAACTCGAATCGCGTGAAAACGGCCGGCGGGAGTTAAGCGACCCCGACCCGCTGTACCAATCCGGCGAAGCACAGGAGGTTAACCGCGAGCTCGAAGCATTCCGGCGCTACGATGCGTCCTCCATTCCGATCTGACAGTATCTGGCGAGCGGGAGACCCCGATGACGCGGAACCGTATTGACCCGGTCAACCGGGTGGACCTGCCGGTCGAGCGCGTCCGGCCCGAGCTGAGCTATGTCCGGCTGACGGACGACCCGGCCACCGGCGGCTGGACTCGGTTGCTCATTCGGCCGGCCGGGCATGTCAACTCCCGCGATCAGCCGCACCGGCTCGAATACCACACGGCGCAGGAGGAGATCGTCGTCCTCGAGGGGTCGGTGACGTTTGGCGACTATTACCGGGCGACCGCGCTCGCCTACCTCAACCACCCACCCTTCTGGCTGCATCCCGCCGAGCAGCGGTTCGACCCGTTGGTCGACACCGTGATGCTGATCCGGCTATCGAAGCCGATCGACACCACCTATCTTCCGATCCCCGACGGCTGGGACGGACGCGAGTTCTTCGCCAAGGAGAGCGATGAGCCGCGCGGTGTTGCTATCTCGGCGCTGCAATTGGACGAGGTGCGTTTCGGCCCGTTGCTGCGCGACGGCGAGGCGAGCGGCGATGAAGCGGGCGTGCTCTGGCACAACCCGGCCGACGGCGTGGTGACGTGGTTGTGGCGAATCCCCCGAGGTTGGCGGGGCGCGGGCGATCCGTGGCAGGCGGCGGGGGCGAGCGACGAACTGTATGTGCTTGCTGGCGACCTGACGACCGTCTACGACGGCCGAACAGTGCGCCTGACGGCAGGCAGCTACTACTGTGCTCCGGATGAGTTTTCTGACGGTGGACGCGAGGCGCACTCGGAGGGCGGGTTGCTTGCCGTCCGCTGGTCCAGCCCAGTGTCCCGGCTGACGCTGCCCGAAGTCGGGCACCGCCGCCAGGCATACCCGCCCGTCCCGTAAGCTGGCATCGACTTCGGGATCGGTAGGCGCTGCGAGGGGTTAGGAGGCGGCCGCCGCCTCGGTCGGGGCTGAAGCGCGGCTCGCCTCCACGGCGAAGCGCGCGGCAAGCCGGCCAAAGGTGAAGGCTGGACCGGCCGCGAAGCCGCTCGCCACCCCGTCGCCCATCAGCTGTGCTTTGCCGAGGATCTCACCCGCGGCATACAGTCCCTCGATCGGCGTGCCGTCCCCCCGGACAACCCGGAGCCGGTCATCGACCTTCACCCCGCCGTTGGTGCCGAGCGTCACCCCGTAGGCGCGGACGGCGTGGAACGGCGGCGTGTCGACCGCCTTCGGCAGGGACTCACGATGAAACTCCGCATCCCGGCCCTCTGCGACCGCGGAGTTGTAGCGGGCGATCGTGGCTTCGAGGGTTTGCGGATCAAGGCCAAGCTTGGTCGCTAACTCGGCGATCGTGGGAGCGGAGATGATAACTGGCTCGAAGCCGGCGCCGCCTTCGAGCCAGTGGCGCGTTGCCTCGGCGATGTCGGGAGCGAGCCCTTGGCGCATCGGTTCGTCGAAGATCGCCACCATCTCGGTCCCAGGCTGGGCCATGATGGCGCGTTCGCGGGCGTCCGGGCTCGGCTCGTCCTCGCGCATGAAGCGCCGGCCTTCTCGGTTGACCCAGACATCGCCCGAGCGCCCGGGCGCCCGCAATCGGGTGAGGATCGACCAGGAAAGGGTGAAGCCGGGCCGACGTGGATCCTCGACGCCACCTGGCATCAAGATGAGCACGTCCATATTGACGAGTGCCGCGCCCGCCTTCTCGGCCATGACCAACCCGTCGCCGGTAGCGTGGTCAAGGCAGGCGGTGACCACGCGCTTGTCCGCACCGTGGAACCGCGCCAGCAGCTCCCGGTTGGCGGCGTAGCCGCCGGTCGCAAGAATAACGGCATCGGCTGGCAGATCGGTCACCTCGCCGGCGTGCTCGAGGCGCACGCCCGCCACTCGGCCGTCCTTCTCCAGCAGGTCGACAACTCGGGTGTTCAGCCTAAGGTCGATCCGGTCGCGATGCCGCTCCAGCTCGGGCTGAAGGACCTTGATGTACTCGATGCCGTTGCAGCGGTAGCTGCGGGGGACGGAATACAACTCGTGCTCGCCGGCGAATACTGGCGAATCGGCCGAGTAGGGCGCTCCGAGCGCTTCGAGCCAGTCGACCGTCTCGGCCGCGTAGGTCGTGGCGAGGCGAACCAGCGCTGGGTCGTTCCGGCCGCGGCCGATGTGGAGTGCGTCTTCGGCATGCTTCTCCGGCGAATCCTCGATTCCTTTGGCGCGCTGCATCCGCGTGCCGGCGGCGCTAACCGTGGCGCTGGACACCCAGAGCATGCCGCCGATCCGGTCGGTCTTCTCGACGAGGGTGACATCCGCGCCGAGCTCCGCCGCGACAATGGCGGCAGGTATCCCAGCGTTGCCAGCGCCGACGACGACGATTCGCGGACGGCTGCGTTCGCTCTCTGCGTGGGCCATTGGCTTTTCTCCTCTCGGGATGACGTGGCAGCGCTCTCGCGCTACCGCTGCGGGGCGGCGACGGGAGTCTGCCGCGCCAGCTCTTCGACGAGGTCAGGATCGGGCGCTGTTTCGGCGAGCACGGGCGCGATGTCGGCGGCAAAGCGCTCCATCGATCGGCGCACGAGATGATCGGAAAGGTGACCGAAGTTGAACCAGCACATCAGGTGACCGAGGCCAAGCTTCGCTCGCAGGACGAGCTGGGGGAGCACTTCGTCGACCGTGCCAGCGATCAGCCAGCCGCCGACATGCGCCGCCATCCGGCGCTGAAGATCATCCTTCGGCAAGTCGTCGATGCCGGAGTTCGCGAGGGCGCTCTTTCGGACGTACACCTCGATCGCCTCGCCGATCGTCGCACGCCAGTCTTCCCCGGGCGCCGCGACATAGATCTGCTGCAATTGGCCGGTATCTCGCCAAGCTCGCGCCTTGGTCTCGGCGTCGTGGCCGGATTCTTCGAGCGCTTGGGCGTAGCGCCGTAACCGCGGGATGATCACCTGCGGCAGACGCGGCCCAATCAGCAGAGACCAGCCCATTTGAGCGACCCGCACGGCGGTGTCGTCGGTCGAGGTGCCCCACGCGATGTGCGGGTGTGGCTGTTGGACGGGCGCGGGGATGATCCGGCCGCGAACCTCGCCCTTCCAAAACCGCTCGCCGTAGGCGAACCCCTGACTTGCGTCGTTCTGCCCCCAAGCCTGGAGACAGATGGCGATCCACTCATTCAGCATCGCATGGCGGTCATTGGCGTCGAGTCCGTAGCCGCGGAACTCGTCGGGCGAGTTGCCGGCACCGAAGCCGACAATGAGCCGCCCGCCGCTCAATTGGTCGAGGAGGTTGCACTGGGTCACGAAGCGGATCGGATGATGATAGGGCGCAACTGCGACCGAGAAGCCGATCCGCATCGCCCGGGTGCGCTGGCCAATTGCGCTCGCCAGCACCACTGGGTCGCTGTAGGCGTTATAGCCGGTGAAGGCGTGCTCGGTGATCCAGACGTCGCTGAATCCAAGCCGCTCGGCGAGATCGACTTGGCCGATCACCTCCTCGATGATCCGGCCATCCTCCCGCGGCCCGGGGGTCTGCGGGTTGATGTAATAGCCAACGCGCATGAACGTCCTTTCTGTGGCCGGGACACGAAGCGACGGGACCGCGCCGGCTTCTCCGACCCGCTGCAGCCCCGCAATCCTGCTGCAGTTCGTCTCACTCGACTCGGTAGATCGTATCGAACATGTGTGCGAATGGATAATGGGTGAGCCGGATGTTCGGTCGGTACGCCGTCACATTGTGCCGCTGAATGAGCAGCAGCGTCGGCACGTCGTCGTGCAATACCTTGGATGCCTGCAAGAGCAGCGCGTTGCGTTTCGCCGGGTCGATCTCTTGCGAGGCCTGTACCCATAGCCGGTCGAACTCCGGTGTGCACCACCAGCGGGCAGCGCCTTCTTTCTCACAGGTGTAGAGCCCTCGTGGGACCGAGAAGGTGCCGTTCGCGTCTCCGCTCGACTGCAGGAAGATGTCGTCCTTCTCTTGATTGTTGCGACCATAGTACTTGTCGAGCAGGAACCCATACTCGTAGGCGTTGACTTGTGCCTCGACGCCGATTTCGCGCAGCCCGGCTTGGATGATCGTTGGCACGTCGGGTGGAATTGTCGCCGCGGTGAAGCCAATGCCCATCGGCAATTTGAATCCGTTCGGATACCCCGCCTCGGCGAGGAGCCGCTTCGCCAACGCCGGGTTGTAGGGGTAGCCCTTGTTGGTCTCGTCGTACGAGGGCGTTCCTGGCACCGTGAGCTGGGTTGCCATCACGGCCTGGTCTTTATAGAGGATGTTCACCATCGACTCTTTGTCGACGGCATAGTTGAGCGCTTGGCGGACGCGCTTGTCGCGCAACGGGGAGTTGCGTCGTTCGGCCTCGGGCTGAGAGAACAAGCCGTTCATGATGCTGGCGTTGTCATACAACTGGATCTGCAGCCCGGCGTTCTTCATCTGCTGCACTTGCTCGGCGGAGAAGGTAGAAACCGGCACAAGGTCAAGCTCGCCGACGCGTAGCCCCACGACCTGCTGCGCGAGGTCGGGAATGACGCGATAGTGGATCTCGGTAATCGTCGGCTTGCGGAACAAGTGGGGCGTCGATCGCTGCCGGAACACGGCGCCGGTGTTGACGTCGTAGCTGACGGGCTCGTACGGCCCGGTGCCGAGCGGCTTTTTGCCGAACTCGTCCTTCCCCAACCGTTCGTAATAGTCCTTCGGAAAGATGTAGATGCCATGAGCCCCATTCGGCAGCATCCCATCGCGGGTCCGGCTCGTGATCGCGACCGTCCGGTCGTCGACTTTGTAGGCCCCGTTCATCAACGGAAGATTCAGCTTCGAAGGATGGGCAGTGTTTGCAACCAGTTCGACCGAGAAGATGACATCCTCGACCGTCACCTTCTGACCGTTCCAGAAGGTCAGCCCGTCGCGGAGGGTGAAGCGCCACGCGTCATCGACGTACTCCCATTTCTCGGCGGCGGCAGGGATCGGCGTAAACTTGGGGCCCAGCACGGTCAGGGTGTCGTAGAGGGGATCGAAAAAGGCATTGAACGAGGATTCCGGGCTCAAGGAGGGCGGAAGGCTGAGGCGGCCGACACGCAGCACTTGGTTGGCGGCGGGGCGTTCACCTTGGGGCGTTGTCGACGCTGCCGGTGTCGGCGCGGCGGGGGCGCACGCTGCTCCCAACAGCAGGAGCAGGATCCCAATCGACAGGAGCCTCGTCATCGTATCCCCTTTTGTCGAGTCGGAGGTGATTTCGATACCGGACGCCAGACGCGGCCGGCATGTCACTATTTACAGGATGGTAGCAGATAGCGCAATATTAGCCAGACATCCGCCAGGGCCGACGAACGAATGGAGGCGAACATGGTCGAGGATTTGGTCCGTCAAGACGAGCGGGCGTATTTGGACTTCTGTGGTGGGCTGCGCTACTACAGTGGAAAGTGGAGCGCCGACCTCCAACAGGCATACGAGCGGGGCGCTCGCCGGTTCGAGGCGGCGGAAGGACGTGCTCCGTCCACCCTTGAGGATGCGCATCGGATTCTCGATCACCAGCCGCTCATGCAGTCGTATATGCGCATCCAGCGCACCAGCCAGGAGATGAACTGGCGGCAGACGGTAGATGCTGCCAGCCGCCAGGCGGACGAGCTCGAAGCGGCGATGCGCGCCGCCGAGGAGCGCGTTCCCGGCCGGCTCTTCCTTGATCCGAACTTCGTCTATCCCGACTACTACTGGAAGGTCGACTTTCACCTCCAACCGGGCGGCATGGCCCGCTCGCCGCTCGCCGGATACATCAACTACATCGGCGTTGAGGCAAACCAGAAAGGGATCACCGGACTGCCGGCCGAGGAAAACAAGCGGAAGTTCGTGCTCGCTGCGCCCGCGCCGCCAGACGGTGTCGTCCGTCGGGTGCTCGATGTCGGTTGCGCGATCGGTTGGACGACGTGGCCGCTCAAAGAGCGGTTCCCGCACGCCGAGGTCTGGGGGATCGACATGTCAGCGCCGTTGCTGCGCTTCGCCCATTACCTCGCCGTCGAGCGCGGGATAGACGTCAAGTATGCACAGATGGCAGCCGAGGCGATGACCTTCCCCGACAACTCCTTTGACATGATCCACGCCCATATCCTGTACCACGAGATTCCGGCGGCGGTGGGCGAGAAGATCATGCACGAGGCATTCCGGGTGCTGCGGCCGGGCGGCGTCTACGCCATCAGCGATTTCAAGACCGGTACGCGCCGTACCCCCTTCGAAGAGTATCGAAGTGAGTGGAGCTACCGAGATAATCCCGAGCCATATGCTGCGGAGTTCGTCGCATTCGACCTCCTTGGCGCGTTCCGCCGCGCCGGCTTCGTTGATGTCAAAGAAGAGCCGGTGCTGAACTTGTCGATGCGCTCGGGCGTCAAGCCAGCTTAAGGCGCTAAGGGGGAATGGGCGATGGTGACCATGACGATGTTCTACCGCGAGCCACAAGGCGAGGGCGAGTTCTTCGACGAACAGCAGTACCACGCCCATTACGTCCCCGGCGCCCTCCGGATTGCTGGGAAATACCGCTGTCGACGCGTCCAACTCAGCCGGACGATCGCGAACCGCGAAGGCATCCGCGGCGGGACGAGTATCTACCGCATCACGCAGTTCACCTTCGATACCCTCGACGACGCGATGGCCTTCGTCTTCTCACCGGAGCGCACCGAGCTGGGCCAGACATCGCGGCTGCATTTTCGGGGCAGTGCTGAGGTGTTCTACACCGAGGACGAAGTGTACGAGTACGACGCTGACGGTCAGCTCGTGCACTGGGAAGGCCCCATGAGCGACCTCGTGATGGAGAAAGTGCGTTCCTAACCGGTCGGTCAATTCATCATCCGGGAGCACCGCACGATGACCCCCATCGCGCGCGCCTACGCCGTGACGCCCGCTGGGCGGCGGGTTCACTATCGCCGCGCCGGGAGTGGCCCTCCTCTTGTCATGCTTCACGCCTCCCGCGGGAGCAGCTGGGGGCTTGAGCCGCTCATTGCTGCCCTCGCCGAACGGCGCTGCGTCATCGCCCTCGATTCGCCCGGCGCGGGGGAGAGCGAGCCTCTCGCCGAGGATCAGCCCGCCATTGCCGACTACGCGGCAGCGCTCGGCGAAACGTTGGACTGTCTCGGGCTGCCGCACATCGACCTCTACGGCACCCACACCGGCGCGAAAATCGCCATCGAGTTCGCTCGGAAACAGCCAGAGCGGGTGCGTCGGCTCGTGCTGGATGGCCTCGCGATCTACACCGCAGACGAACAGGCCGAAATGGCGACCCACTACACGCCGTCGCTCGCCCCGGAGCCAGATGCCACCCATTGGGTGCGCGCGTGGGCGATGCTGCGCAACATGCACATTTTCTGGCCGTGGTTTCGGCGTGACCGGCGCTCGCGCATCATCGCCGACCTCCCAAGCCCGGAGGCGCTCCACGGCATGTTCGTCGACCTGCTGCGCGCCGTCCCCGGCTACTGGCGCGCCTATCAAGCGGCCTTCGCCTATGATGGCCTCGCGGCGCTGCGGACCCTTGACCTTCCTGTTCTGCTGACGGCTTCTCTCGGCGATCCGATCGCCGCCCACCTCGCGCGGGCGACCGACCTGCCAGCGACCTGCACCGTGACGGCGCCGACGGAATCGCTCGAATCCAAGGTCGCGGCGATCGACGCGTTCCTCCCGCTGGACGGGCTCGGTGCCGCTCCACCGCCGCCTCCCGTGCGCTCGGCGGTCGGGGTTGTCCGCCGCGACTACGTCGACACCCGCGTCGGCCAAATTCTGATGCGCCGCAGCGGAGCGGATGGCGGTCGGCCGCTGTTGCTCTTCCACGGATCGCCAGGCACGAGCCGCTCCCTTGAGCCGTTGTTGGTCGAGATGGGACGCGACCGCCCGACCTTTACCTTCGACACGCCGGGGTTGGGCGACTCCGCACCGCCGCCGAAAGGAAGCGAGATCTGGGATATCGCAGCGATCATTGGCGACGCCATCGACGCCCTTGGCCTCGACGAGTTTGACATCTACGGCGCGCGCACGGGGTCGTGCCTCGGCATCGAGCTGGCGATCGCTCGGCCGCAGCAGGTTCGCCGGCTGATCGTCGATGGGCCAGTGCTGTTCACCCCTGAGTACGCCCAGTGGCTGATCAGGTCGTATCTCCCAGAGATTGTGCCGCATGACAGCGGAGCGCATCTGCTGCTGACGTGGAATTTTCGGCGTGACCAAGCGCTGTTCTGGCCGTGGTTCGAGCATACGAAGGAAGGAGTGCTCGGTCGGCTCGCCTTTACCTCCGACTACGAAGCGGCTGGGTTGACCGGCGAGTCGCTTCATCGCGGGTTCAGCGACTTCATGAAGAGTGCGCTGACCTACCATATCCCCTACCGAGCGGGGATCACCTACCCGGCGCGTGACCGGCTTCCACTGGTGACGCAGCCCGTCCTGCTCTGCACGAATGAGCACGACGTCTTTCGGCCTGGGCTGCCCGAGGCGCGCCAGCTTACGCGGAACCACGAGGCGCGGATCTACCCCGATCCGGGGCCGCCCGAGGCGCTCTCCACGACGGCCGACCTCTTTCGTCGCTTTCTGGCGGACGAACCGCTGCCGCCGCTGCTGGGAGAGGTATAGTCCGTCAACACGGCGCGACCTGCCGGAAGGCGGCGGAGATCGCAAGGAGGCACGAACATCGTGATGAAGCAGGTCGACACGGCGGTGGTGGGCGGCACGGTGGTGCTGCCCGATGGCGAACTGCGAGCCGATTTGGGGATCGCGAACGGCCGCATCATGGCGATCGCCACGCCGGGCACGCTCGCCGGCGCGACCACGATCGACGCGTCCGGACGCTATGTCTTGCCTGGCCTCGTCGATCCTCATCTGCACATTGGACTGGGGCAGGGCCTCGCCGACTGGGAGACGGAAACGCGCTCTGCTGCCGCCGGCGGCGTCACCACCGTCCTGACCTATCTCATGTCCGGTGAGGATTACTTTCCAGTCTATGAGGAGATGCGCACGGCCGCCGATCGCGCTGCCTTCGTGGACTATGGCTTCCACGCCGTGCCTTGCTCCCCTCGCCACCTCGACGATCTCGGGCGCTACGTGACTGAAGCGGGAATAGGGTCATTCAAGTTCTTTACGAGCTTCCGCGGTGACGAAGGGGCCTATCTCGGCATCGCCGGCACGGATGACGGCTATCTCTATCGCTATTTCCAGGAAGTGGCGCGACATCCGGGCGCCCTCGCGTGCATCCACCCCGAGAACATCGAGATCGTCTGGAAGCTTCGCGAGCAGTTGCGTGCGGCTGGGCGCGACGACCTCGCCGCTTGGGACGAATCGCGTCCCGATATCGTTGAAGCCGAATGCATCCTGCGCACCGCCTACTACGCCAAGCAGACCGGTTGTCCGATCTACTTTGTTCACATCAGTGGGGCAGAGGCGCTGAATGCCGTTCGCTGGATGCGGGAGCGTTACCCCGATCACCCCATCGCCGCCGAGACCTGTCCGCATTACCTGACACACACCAAAGACTCGCCGATCGGCTCGCTCGGCAAGGTGAATCCGCCGCTGCGGAGCCAAGCTGACATCGATGCTCTTTGGGAAGGGTTGGCCGACGGCACGATCGACACCGTCGGATCGGACCACGTGCCGCGCCGCCGCGCCAAAAAGACGGGGTCGATCTGGACCGCGAGTGCTGGCTTCCCCGGGACGGCCTGCATCCTCCCCGTGCTGCTGAGCGAGGGGGTCCACCGGCGCGGCCTTTCGCTCGTGCGCGTTGCTCAGTTGACGGCGACTGCCCCGGCGCGGCTGTTCGGGCTGAGCCCGGCCAAAGGCAGCATTCGCATTGGGGCCGACGCCGACTTGGTCGTCGTCGACCTCGACCGCGAACAGGTCGCTGACGCCGCGCTCTTCCTAAGCGATGCCGACTATTCGCTTTACGATGGTTGGACGCTCAAAGGCTGGCCGGTGATGACGATTCTGCGCGGCCAGGTCGTGATGCGCGACGGCGCCGTAGTCGGGACGCCGGGCGGCGGCCGCTACCTGCATCGTGGCGGACGGACGAGCACCGCCTAGCATCGGCAACCACGAATCACTCGCTTCTGGTGGAGATGATGAACCTGAGCAGCACCGTCCTGATGGTGATGGACATGCAGCGCGATTTTTGCGACGCGGATGGCGCCTACGCCCGTCACGGCTTCGATGTGACGCCGGTGGAGCCGCTCATCCCGCGAATCGCGCGGGTAATGGACGCCTGCCGCGCCCGCCGAATCCCGATTGTCGCCACCCAGCTTACCGTCCTTACCGACCTCGACGGCAAGGCGATGGGGCTGGGTCACCTCCGACAGCTTCGGCCGTGGATGGTGGACGAAGGATTTCGCGCAGGCACACCCGGGCATGCGCTCGTTGAGGGGCTGCCGCAGCCGGACTATCTCGTCCGCAAGTGGGGCTATTCGGCGATGTACCAGACCGAGCTCGAGAAGATCCTCACCTCGCTCGGAGTGGAGACCCTCGTCTTCACTGGCATTGCCACCAACGGCGTCGTCGAAGGAACGGCGCGCGATGCCATCATGCGCGGATGGCACGTTGTCACGCTTACCGACTGCGTCGGGAGCTTCAGTCAAAAGCTGCACGAGGCGTCGCTTGTCAATCTCGCGAACATCGGCACCCTGATGACGAGCGAGGAGTTTCTCAACGATCTGGAACGTCTGGCAGCGTCGGGCGCCTGAGGGACGCCCCGGCGAGGTCCCACATCGCTCGTGGGGGTCTCGAAAGCAGCCGACGCCGCAAACCGCCCACCGCGGCCTCGAGTCCGTCGCCGCGCCACCCGCCGATTGCGCGGGCCCTAGCAAGTCCGATGGCAACCAGTTCCGCTGCTGGACGTTGCTGGCGCCAGTCGTAGCCCGCTCGAGATTGGCGCGGGGGGCGGCCGCACGGAACGCGTGGGGCGAGCACGCCTTTCTCCAGCGACGGGCTGTCAGGCCCGGCCGAAAGCGGCCCGCTGCCAGCACGCTGGCAGGTGGCTTTAACTCAGGTCAGTTCAGCGAGCGGGGACGGGTCATGAGGTGGTTGCGATCTTCCACCGAGAGGGCGCCAAAGCGAAGGAAGGTCAGTTCGCGACGGAGCAATTCGGCCTCGGCGCTAAGGCGGGCAACCGTGCTCGGTTGTTCGAGCAGCGCCTGCTTTTCCGCCATCGCGATCGGGAGCGTGGCGGCGACAAACCACGCAAGTGCTTCCGGATCGGCGGGGGTTTCGATGGCGTCAAGCTTGCCGTTGCTCATCTCGCGCAGTCGCTCGACATAGGCGTCGAACAAGCCATGGACTTCGTCGGCGCGCAGGCCGAGCTCGTGGGCAGGGCTCACCGTGTCGGGCTCGAGCTGGACCCGTGCCACCAAGTAGGGGCGCTCTTGGAGAATCGTCAGCACGCGGAATCGCTCGAGACCGAGAGCGGTCAGGTCGTAACGGCCGTCTGGCTTCTTCGTGTGCTGGCTAATGCTCGCGACCGTGCCCACCTCATACGGCGTCGCTGGCTCGCCGACTTCCTGCCCTTCGCGAATCAACACGACGCCGAAGGGAAGATTCTCCTCGATGCATCGGCCGATCATCAGGCGATAGCGCGGCTCGAAGATGTGGAGCGCAATTTGTCCCCCGGGATAAAGCACCGAATTGAGCGGAAAGAGCGCCAAGTCGAGGATCGCGCCGGCCATCCGATTCTCCTTGCCGAATGAGTATAGGCAAATTCGCTCGGTGGGGACAGTTGCGGTGTGCTCGGCCGCATCAGTATACTGAAAGGAGATGAGAGGACAAGCGAGAGCGGCCAGGGGGGACGAGCGCGGGGTGCGCCGTCCCTTTTTTGTTTCCCCCTGCACCGCCGGTTGACCGTGGAAGGATTGTGTGATTACCCTGCCTGAACGACCGCTTGAGGCAACGGACCAACGTCCGCCCTCCAAGCCGACAGGAATGTTTGGCGACCTCACCCTCAGTGCCGACATCGCCCGAGCGCTGCGCGAGATGGGCTACACCGCCCCAACGCCGATCCAGCGTGAGGCGATCCCGCCGTTTCTCGAAGGCGAGGACGTCGTTGGCCGCGCGAAAACTGGCACCGGCAAGACGGCTGCCTTCGGCATCCCGATCGCCGAAAAGGTCGATCCGCGCCGTCCCGGGGTCCAAGCGCTCGTGCTCGTGCCAACGCGCGAGCTCGCCCGCCAAGTGGCCGACGACCTCTGCCGTATCGGCTGGTATCGCGGCATCAAAGTGCTTGCTGTCTATGGCGGCGACCCCATTCATAAGCAAATTCAGGCACTCGAAAAGGGCGTCCATGTTGTGGTCGGTACGCCCGGCCGAATCATCGACCACTTGTCGCGCGGGACGATCGCCTTCCGCGACGTCCACACCGTCATCCTCGACGAGTGCGATGAGATGCTCGACATTGGCTTTGCCGAGGACATCGAGACGATCCTGCGCCGGACGCCGAAAAAGCGCCAAACGGGCCTCTTTTCGGCAACGATTCCGCTCTTCGTGCGGAAGCTTGTCTGGCGCTACATGAAAGACCCAGTCTTTGTCGAGATCGACCCGGATCAGCCGGTCGTTGAGCAGATCGACCAGATCTATTATGAAGTCGCCGAACGTGACAAAACCCGCGCCTTAGTCGAGTTGCTCGACGAGATGACCGGCGACGAGCGAATCTTGATCTTCCGTCGTACCCAGCGCGGTGTCGACATGCTGACGCGCGACCTGTGGAACCAAGGGTTTCACATTCAGGCGCTTCATGGCGGCATGAAGCAAAGCGAGCGGAACCGGGTGATGGAGGACTACCGCGCCGGCAAATTGCCGCTGCTCGTTGCGACCAACGTCGCGGCGCGCGGTATCGACGTCGAAGGCATCACCCACGTGTTTAACTTCGACATGCCGGACAACGTCGAGGAATACGTTCATCGGATCGGCCGCACGGCGCGTGCCGGGCGCACCGGCACGGCCGTTTCTTTTGTTGGCGAATGGGATTTTCAGATCCTCGACCAGATCCGCCAGAAGGTGGGCGACCGCCTGCGCCGCGGCACCCTCAAACTGTACGCCCCGCGTTCGAAGGCCTCGTAGATCAGCTCGCGGCGCGGTCGAGGCGGCTTGCGATGGCCTTCTCGACCGCAATCACTGGCACGATAACGAACGCCACCATCAGGGCTTCCAGCAGGCTCGTTGCCGAGAGGGGCGCTGTCCCAAACAAGAGGTTCATCACTGGCAGGTAGATGAAGCCCGCTTGCAGCACGAGCAACACGCCGATTCCCACGTACACCCAAGGGTTGCTGAAGAGGCCGATCTTGAGGATCGACTCTCGCAGTGAGCGCGATTGGATCAGGTAGAACACCTGGAACAGCGTAACCACGGTTACCGCCATGGTCTGCGCTTCGCGCAATGCGACCTCAGGCGCGATCCCCCGTTCCAGATCGGAGAAGTATTGGACGAGGAAGAGCCCCAGCGTGCCAGCCGCGATGAGCAGGGCGACGAGCACCGTGCGGAACGCGACGAATCGGTTGAAGACGGGGGCGTCTGGTCGCCGCGGCGGGCGGCGCATGATGTTTGGCTCCATCGCCTCAAAAGCGAGCGGGAGCGCCAACGTCACGGCCGAGACGAGGTTGATCCAGAGCAACTGCGTTGGGAGCATGGGCAGGAGCGCGTTCCCCCCTTCGACCGGGAAAAAGACCACCGCGACGAGGAAGATGAGCGCGAACGCCAGATTCGTCGGCAGGATAAACGCCAGCGACTTGACGAGGTTATCGTAGGCTCGACGCCCCTCTTCGACCGCGGCGGCGATGCTGGCGAAATTGTCGTCGGCGAGCACGATATCCGCTGATTCCTTGGAAACCGCCGTGCCGGTGATCCCCATCGCGACGCCGATATCCGCCTGTTTGAGCGCCGGGGCATCGTTCACGCCGTCGCCGGTCATCGCGACGACCTCGCCCTGCCGCTGAAGCGCTCGGACGAGCCGCAACTTGTGCTCGGGCGCGACGCGGGCGAAAACGTTTGAGGCGCGCGCCACCTCGATGAGCTCGTCGTCCGACAACCGTTCGAGCTCGGCGCCGGTGACTGCACGGCTTCCCTCGTCCGCGAGGCCGAGTTGCCGACCGATTGCCAGCGCCGTGCTCGCATGGTCTCCCGTGATCATCTTGACGACGATTCCGGCTCGATGGCAGGCGGCGATCGCCGCGATCGCTTCGGATCGAGGCGGGTCGATCAGCCCTTGCAAGCCAAGGAACACGAATCCGCCGTCGACATCCTCTTCGCGGAGTTCCTGAAGCGGGTGGAGCGTGGTCTTGGCGGCGAGCGCCAGCACGCGCAGCCCTTGAGCGGCGAGCGCCTCGACCTGGCCCGCGATGCGTGCTGCATCGATCGGTGCGCCGGCCGCGTCGCGCATCGACCGGGGGAGCACCACTTCGGGCGCCCCCTTCAGGAAGATGACCTGCTCGCCGTCAGGGGTGACGTGCAGCGTCGCCATGAACTTGCGTTCCGATTCAAAGGGAATGGCGTCGATTCGCGGCCAGGCGCGTCGTCGCCCAGCCACGTCCCCTGCCAGTTTTTGGGCGGCCACCTCGAGGGCAGCTTCGGTCGGGTCGCCAGTGACCACCCAACTCCCGTTGTTCAGGTGCACGGTCGAGTCATTGCAGAGTGCGCCGGCGTGCAGCAGCTCAAGGACATCCGAGGGCGGTGCGATCGGGCGCCCATCTTGGAGCAACTCGCCTGTTGGCGCATAGCCCGAGCCAGTGACGTGGTAAAGCCCGCTCGGCGTCCAGATCTGCTGCACCATCATCTCGTTGCGGGTGAGTGTTCCAGTCTTGTCCGAGCAGATGACCGTGGCGCTGCCGAGCGTCTCGACCGCCGGCAATCGACGCACGATGGCGCGTCGCGCTGCCATCCGGCGGACGCCGATCGCGAGCACGATCGTGATGACGGCGGGCAACCCCTCGGGGATCGCGCCAACAGCAAGCGTGATCGCGGCGAGGATCGCATCCACCGGGGGATAACCACGCGCCAAGCCGGTTGCAAACAGGATTGCCGAAACAATCAGAATCGCGACGGTGATCCAGCGCCCAACCTTGGCGATCTGCTTTGTTAGCGGCGTTTCGATTTCGGTTGCCTCGCGCAAGAGCGTCGAGATCCGACCGAGCTCGGTGCGCATCCCGGTGGCAACGACGATCGCCGTCCCGAACGCCGGACGTGACATGGGTGCCGGCGAAGGCGAGGTTGCGCCGGTCGCCGAGCGGCGTGTCGGGCGGCAAGGGCGCGACGTGCTTCTCGACAGGGACGGATTCGCCGGTAAGCGCCGCTTCGTCAATTCGCAGGCCGCGCTCGCTGATCAGCCGGAGGTCGGCCGGTACTCGATCGCCTGACTGAAGCAGGACGATGTCGCCGGGGACGAGTTCGGCGGCGGGGAGCGTCGCCTTCGCTCCGTTTCGCAAGACCGTGGCCGTATCGGGCGTCATCGCGGAGAGCGCGGCGATCGCCCGGCTCGCGCGAAATTCCTGAACGAAGCCGATGAGGGCATTGATGACGACGACCGCGAGCACGACTGCGCCATCGATCGCCTTGCCGGTGGCGATGGCGAGCGCCGCGGCGCCGATCAGCACGAAGACGAGGGGATTGTTTACTTGGCGCCAGAGCAGGCGGGCAATGCCATCCCCGCGGGTGGCGTCGAGGACATTCGGGCCGTAGTTGGCGCGGCGGCGCTCGGCCTCAGCGTGGCTCAGTCCATCGGGCGAGCTGCCGAGCGCAGCCAGCACCTCGTCGACGCTCGCGGAGTGGGGCGCCAGCGCCGCCTCCGGCGGCGCGTCAGGGTCTCGGACTAAGGGCATCGGGAATCCTCTCCAGCCGGCGTGGCCGGCGGCATTTCCCAAACCGTACGACGAGGAGAGCGCCTTGAGAAGGGCAGCCCTTCCCGCCCTTCCCGGGAGAAATGTCCTGATCTTGAGCGCTGGCAGATGGGCAGCGCCCCGTGCCACGAGGACGAACCGGAGGTCAGAAGGCTGCGGCACGGCGGAGCCCTCACGGCGGTTCGGCTCGACAGGGTCGCGCCCTGCCGGGCGCTGCCCGTCCGGAGGAGCTTCCCATCTACCCGCATCCACGCGCACGGTCGCTGGCCTGCCAAACCCGTGGCTTCCCGCCTGACGCGATGCTTGAGCTTGCGGCGCCCATCTCCGGGGGAAGCGGCTGCCCGCCCCGTCTTCATGCTCACCGCCTCGTGAACGACCACGGTGGCCGTTACGCGGTCGCTTGGTTGTTCCGGGCGAGCAGCCGGGCAGCGCGATAAAGGCCTACCAGGCTGGGCGAGTCGATGATTTCACTTCGGTCGGCGAGCGCGAGCGCCTCGTCGAGCAGCACGAAGCGAAGCGTCAGCCGCTCGGTGCCTTCCGGACGCGATTCGCCACGACGGAGCCCTTGGGCGAGGAACAAATGGCTGATTTGCGTCGAAATTCCGCCCGACAAAGCGAAGTGACCGAGGGGCGTCCACCGCTGGGCGGTGAGCCCCGTCTCCTCGGCGAGCTCGCGTTTTGCCGCCTGCAGCGGATCTTCGGCTGGGTCAAGGGCGCCGCTCGGAATTTGCAGGAGCTCTCGATTCAGCGGGTAGACAAACTCGGTTATGAGCGCCACGCGCCCTGTGTCGTCCAATGCCACGACGGCGGCGTTGTCGTCCGGTTCGACGACGCCATACATCCCGGGCTGTCCATCGGGGCGGAGAACGGTGTCCTCGCGCACGCGCAGCCAACGATTGCGATAGACCTCCCGGCTGGCGAGGACTTGCCACGGACCTCGGCGCTCGATCACGCTGGGCGGCGGCGCATCGCGCCTTGAATTGTCCAGATCGTCGCGATCGCCAGCACGAGGTCGCCGGGCGACAGCCAGCTGTCTGGTGGCAACGGGATCCAAGCCGCGAGCAGGGGGGAGTGCAACGAAGTCCGGCAGGGCAATCGGCGTCTCGGCGGAAGCGAACGCCGCCGGACGGACAAGATATGCGCGTCCACCATTCGCGAGGAGGTAGGCGGCGTTCAGCCCGAATCCGAGCAGCCAAGCCGGCAGGGGGCGAAGCACGGTCCAGTTGAGGAGCGCGACGATGACGAGCCCGCTCACCGTGGCCAGCGATAGCCAGCCGAGCGCGGGCTCAACCACCGGGATCGCGGCGATCCGCGGGAGGAGGATCAGGTCGGCGGCGAGCAATCCGATCAGCAGCGGACCGCCGCGAAAGGGCGTCTCAAGCAGTGCATCAACGCGGCCGCGGCGGGCGAGGCCGAGCCCGATGCCGGCGATCGCCACCGCCGCCCAAAAGGCGAAGAGCGTCACCCGTTCAGTCTAGCGAGCGCGCTCGCGGCATCCAAGTGGCTATCCGATCGACCAAAACGATTGCGAGCCGAACGTTTATTCGGGTGCCGGTCCGGCAGGCGGGCTATACTTGCAGCGGAACCGTCATGAGCGCCGTGCTGACCAGCCGCCCGTCGTCCGCCCTTCCCGCGCCGACCGATCCGCTGGTCGGTCGAGAGGATGACGTTCGCGCGGTCCGGTCGCTGGTCCAGAATCCGCGTGTTCGGCTGGTGACGTTGACCGGACCGGGAGGCGTCGGGAAAACGCGTCTCGCGCTCGCCGTTGCCGCCGAACTCGTGGAAGTGCTCCGGGACGGTGTCTGGTTCGTCTCGCTCGCGCCGGTGCGCGATCCCGCGCTCGTCCTGCCGGCGGTCGCGCAGGCACTTGGAGTTCAGGAAGCTGGTCTCGAGCCAATCGGCGAGCGACTGGAAGCGTACCTGCGGCCGAAGCGAGCGCTGGTCGTGCTTGACAACGTCGAACAGGTTGTCGGCGCGGCAAACGATGTCGCCCGGCTGCTCGCCAGCTGCCCCGAGTTGACAATTCTCGCAACGAGCCGGATGGTGCTGCGAGTCCGCGGCGAGCACGAGTATGCCGTGTTGCCGCTGCCGGCGGCAGCGCAGAATGGCGATCCCGCGAGCGTGCCAGCGGTCCGGCTGTTCGTGGAGCGGGCAGCCGCCGTTGCCCCAGGCTTCAGGTTGACGGCGCACAATTCCCGGACCGTCGCCGCAATCTGTGAGCGACTTGAAGGACTGCCACTTGCGATCGAGCTAGCCGCGGTGCGGCTGAATGTGCTGACCCCAGAGGCGCTGCTAACGCGCCTCGAGCGCCGATTGCCGCTCTTGACTGGCGGTCCGCGTGACGCCCCGCGGCGTCAACAAACCCTGCGCGATGCGATCGGCTGGAGCTACGACCTTCTCTCCGAGGAGGAGCGGCGCTTTTTCCGCCGTCTTGCCGTCTTCGTCGGGGGCTTTACCTTCGACGCTGT
>BPIC01000005.1 GCA_026003895.1 Dehalococcoidia bacterium
AGTGGTGCCTCGTCGGCGGCGGCGCTGTGCTCCCGCAAGGGATGGTGGTGCCCGACCGCTCGCTCGTGCTGGGGGTGCCGGCGAGCTATCGACCGCTGTCGGATGCCCAGCTTGCCCGGCTGCGGGATAACGGCTCGAACTATGTTCGCCTCGGCGCAGAGTACCTCGCCGGGGCGGCTGACCTCCCGGACCGTTGATGCAGCTCAGGACGGCGTGGTCGTCCCAGACTCAGCGGCATGGCGTGCCCCTACGGGAGTTCTGAGGAAGACGAGAGCGGCAGCACCGAACGCGATCATCCTCCTCATCGCTGCGCTGCTCGACCGGGTGTTGGGCGAGCCGCCAGCGCCGATCCATCCGGTGGTCTGGATGGGGCGGCTGATTTCCCTCGCAGAGCCAGCGATTGTCGGTGGTTCGCCGCGTCGTCAGCTGGCGCTTGGGGGGGCGCTGGCGGCGGGTGGCGGCGGCTGCCTGCTTTCTTGTCGGTTGGGCGATCGACTGCCTCGTGCCGCGGTCGCCGTGGTTCTGGCCGCTGCGCGCGTGGGCTGCTCAAATGCTGCTTCGCGTGGCGGGCGCTTGACGAGGCGGCGGCGCGTGTGGAGCATTGCCTTGCTTCAGGAGATCTCTCGACCGCACGAGCGGCGCTGCGCTCGCTCGTTAGCCGAGACACCCGGTCACTCGACGCCGGACAGGCGGCGGCGGCAGCGATCGAATCGTTGGCGGAGAACTACAGCGACAGCCTCGTTGCGCCAGCCCTCGCCTATGCGGCCGCAGGGTTGGGTGGCGCGTTCGCCTACCGCTGGCTGAACACTGCCGATGCGATGATCGGCTATCGCGGTCGGTACGAGTGGGCCGGCAAGCCCGCCGCCCGCCTCGACGACGCCGCCAATCTCGTCCCCGCGCGGTTGGCGGCGGGGTTGCTGATCGCCGCCGGCGGGGATCGACGGAGAGCCGTGGAGGTGCTCCGCCGCGATCGGCGTCCACACCGCGAGCCCGAATGCCGGTTGGCCGATGGCGGCGATGGCCGGCCTGATCGGCCGGTCGCTGGAGAAGCCGGCGCACTACCGGTTGAAACGCCGCTGCGCCGCCACCCGACGCCCAGCACATCGCGGAAGCGCGGCAAATCGTCGGGCGAGCGTGGGTGCTGCTGCTCGGCTGCCTCGCGTTTGCACTGCTGGTGGCCCGCCGATGAAATTTCTGCGTCCAGAACTGTTCTCGATCGAGGATGTGCCGCACGGCTCGGTCGCCGCAAGCGAGGTGCGCGGACGCCGTGACCTTATCGATTTGAGCGCCAACATTTCGCCGCTTGGCCCGCCGCCGGCGGTGATCGAGGCGGTCCGCGCCGCCCGGCTGGATGCCTATCCAGAACCCGATGCTCTCACCTTACGCGAGGCGATCGCCGAGCGCAGCGGGGGTCGCAACCGAGCAGGTCGTCGCTGCGAATGGTGCGGTCGAAGTGCTCTCTGGCTTGCAGCCCTGGCGACTGTGCGCTCCGGCGTAGCAATTCCGATCCTCGGTCCTACGTTCGGCGAATATGCTCGCGCGATTCGGATCGCGGGAGGCAACCCCGTCGAAATTCGGGGCCTCACCCCCGGACTTCGCCCCGCCGATCGAGCAGCTTGCCGAGACGATCGCCCGTCTCGCCCCGCCTTCTGCGTTTCTCTGCTCTCCGAACAACCCGACGGGTGCGCTGCTCGCGGCTTCAGCGGTCGAGCGGCTGGTAACCGATGCACCAGCGACCCTATTTGTTGTCGACGAAGCATACCTGCCGTTCAGCAGTGGACCGGATTTGGTGCCACTCCTCGAGCACGGCAACCTCTTGCTCGTTCGCTCGTTGACGAAATCGTATGCCATTCCGGGGGTCCCGGCTCGGCTATGCGCTTGCCAGTCCCGAGTGGCTGGGGTGCTCCGCCGAATCGCCCCGCCGTGGAGCGTCAGTGCGCCGGCGGTCGCCGCTGGCCTCGCGGCGCTCGCCAACGTGACGTGGGAGCAGCGCGGCGAGGCCGTGGCGCGCGATGCGCTGGCGCGGCTGGTGACCGGGCTGCGTGCGCTGGGACTCTGCCCAATCCTAGGTGCAGCGAACTTTGTGCTTGTCGCGGTGCCAAATGCGACCGAGGTGCGGCGGACGCCCCACCCCCCTCTGCTCGAACGGGGAATTCTGGTGCGCGATTGCGCTTCGTTCGGTTTGCCGGGCTACCTTCGAATTGCTGCCTGGGCCGCTCGAGGCGATCGACCGCTTGCTCGCAGCCTGGCCTAAGGAGAGGGAGGCGTGAAGCTACTCTGCATCCGTCATGGAGAGAGTGTGTGGAACGCCGAGCGGCGCACTCAGGGTCAATGCGATGTCGCTCTCTCATCGCGCGGCGTCCGCCAGGCGACGGCGATCGCAGCACGCTTGGCCAAGGCCCCCGGTCGGTGCAGTACTGAGCAGTGATCTGGTGCGGGCTTGGGCGACTGCGCGTACGATTGCCGCTGCCCACGGCCTCCCCGTGGTACCGGTGGCCGCGCTGCGCGAGCGCCATTTCGGCGTGTATCAGGGCCTGACCTTCGACGAGATCACGGTGCGCTTTCCCCGGCGAATGGGAGTCGGTGTTTCGCGGCGATGGGCGGCCGCCCGGGGGCGAGACCCGCAGCGAGGTCAGCGTGCGGGTTCGCCAGTTCCTGCGGGGCCTCGTCGCCGAACCTCCTGCCGAAACGGTCGTGTTGGTTGGTCACGGTGGCTCGCTGCGTGCGGTCTATGCTGATTTGCTCGGTTTGCCGCCCGAGGCGGCGTGGCGGTTTCGGATCGACAATTGCTCGCTGACGGTCTTTGACATCTACCCCGAGGGCGCCATTGTGGATGTGCTAAATGACACCTGTCATCTCGAGATGGTGCGGAGCGGTTGATGGCGGCGCGAACGCTGATGGTGCAGGGCACCGCTTCCTCGGTCGGCAAGAGTGCGCTGGTCACCGCGCTCTGCCGGATCTTCCGGCAAGATGGGCTGCGGGTCGCTCCGTTCAAGTCGCAGAATATGGCGCTCAACTCGGCGGTTACCGTGGACGGTGGCGAGATTGGCCGCGCTCAGGCGGAGCAGGCGGCAGCAGCGGGCATCGAGCCCACCGTCGACATGAATCCAATCCTGCTGAAACCCGAAGCTGAGATGCGCTCGCAGGTTATCGTCCGCGGCCGGCCGTGGGCGACTCTCAGCGCTCGAGACTATCAACGCCACAAGGGACAACTGCTTGAAATAGTCGCCGAGTCGCTCGATCGGCTGCGTGCCGCCTACGACCTGATTGTCATCGAAGGAGCCGGGAGCCCGGCCGAAATCAACCTGAAGGCCGACGAGATCGTCAACATGCGCATTGCCACGCTCGCTGATGCGCCGGTGCTGCTGGTCGGCGACATCGACCGGGGCGGCGTGTTCGCATCGCTGGTCGGCACGCTCGAGCTGCTTGAGCCGGCTGAGCGAGCTCGAATCGCCGGGTTCATTATCAACAAGTTTCGCGGCGATCGTGCCCTCCTTCAGCCGGGCCTCGACTTTCTCGAGGGCCGCACCGGCGTGCCGGTTCTCGGCGTCATCCCCTATCCTTCCCGCCATCGGATTGGCGGAAGAGGACTCGGCCACGCTCGACACGCGAACCGGCCGGTCCGCCGGACGGGCGGGTCGACATCGCTGTCGTTCGGCTCCCGCGCCTCGCGAACTACGACGACTTCGATCCCTTGGCCGCTGCAGCGACCGTGCGGTTCGTCGAACGGTCTAGCGACCTTGGCGATCCCGACCTCATTATCTTGCCAGGCACCAAGAGCACCGTCGCCGATCTCGGCTGGCTGCGCTCGAGCGGCCTTGCCGCGGCGATCGTGGCACGCGTCCAGCAAGGAACGCCATTGCTCGGCATCTGCGGGGCTATCAAATGCTTGGGACGGCCATACTCGATCCAGAGCGAGTCGAAGCGGATGTTTCCGAGACCGCCGGGCTCGGCCTGCTCGACGTCGTGACGGAGTTTGCGCCCGAGAAGCAGACCGTGCGGGTGGAAGGCGAAGCGGGAGGCGGAGCCGGGGTTTTTGCTGAGCTGGCGGGTTGCCGCTTCCACGGCTACGAGATCCATCACGGGGTAACGCACCGCGGCGCTGCCCCGGGCTGGCTTCGCGTCTTTCGGCGCGCCAATGACGAGGTGGAGACGGAAGATGGCGCGATTCGCCCGGATGGACTGGTCGCTGGCTGCTATATCCACGGCTTGTTCGACGCCGATGCCTTTCGCGGCGCCTTGATCAGCGCCCTCGCTGCCCGGCGCGGTCGGGTCAGCACAGCCGCGGTCTTTTCGCGCGAGGCTGCCTTCGAACGTCTCGCCGTGCATGTCCGCCGCCATCTCGATTTGGCAGCGGTGCGCCGTATCGCCGGCCTCGGGTAGCTCCCCACTGGCGACCCTCCAAGGTACTGAACCATGGCTTTGGTCAGCTGGTGGTTACCGCGCTGCAGGAATCAAGCGTCGGTTCGCCCCTTGCGCGCTGGTTTTCGTCTCGGCTGGAGACAGTGATCCCGTATCCGATTTGGCTCGGCGGGACAGCTCGCTTGTTCGAAGGGACCTCGAGAATGTCACGGCCGGGAACCGCAACCGATGAGCGTTGCGGCATCCTGCGGATCGTGGTTCGCCACGAGACCGGGGCCTCACCGAAAGCGAACGGGGATCCACTGCGGTGAGTGACGGGGTCGCCGACGTCGCCATGACGGTCGAGCAGCCGAAACCCCTCGCAACGAGAATCCAACAGGCCGGCCTCGAGGCCGGCCTGTCTGGTGCGTGGGGGTGGAGGTGGTTAGCGGCCGCCGCCGATGCCCGGCAACCCGGCGCCGCCGGCGGCGGTATTGAACTCTGCGGACCACGCGAGGGGTGCGCCGCCGGCTTGGACGCCCGCGGCTGGTGTAGTTGCCGTTGCGGCGCAGCACCGGTTGCGGCTGGGCTGGAGCCGGGCAGGCGCTCATCGGAGGCGGTGGAGAACCAGAGCCAGCTGTAGGCGCTGAAGGCGCGACCGCCGGCGTTGTCGATGATGATGTAGAACGGACCCTGCACCTGACCTTGGCGGACGTAGTGGTTGATCCAGCCGATCTGCTGTTGCGCGGCGGAAAGGCCTTGGAGCTTGCCGCGGTGGGTGTCGGGGTTGCCGGCGCCGCTATTGACGACGCGGACGCTGGTGGGGAGCGCCCAGCGGACGTCGACGAAGCGTGCTCGCGGAGGGTGCGGTTGCCGACGAGGCCGAGGATGACGGTGGCGTTGCCGATGGTGGCTTGGATCTCGCCGCTGAAGACGGGCGGCCACTCGAGGGTGTTGGGACCGCCGAACTGGGGGACGGCGGGGGGCTTGGGCTGGTGGTCTGGCAGCGGGTGGCTGTTGCGGTCCAGCGCCTGGGCTGGGCTGCTGTGGTCCTGCGCCCGGACCCGGCTGCTGCGGCCCAGCACCTGGGACCCGGCTGCTGCGGTCCAAGCGCCCGGACCCGGCTGCTGCGGCGGGGTGGTGCCCTGAAGTGCTGCCACGTTGCCACAAGCGGTGTAGATCTGTGCTTGTTGCGGTGAGAAGTGGATGTTTAATCGGCGTGCTGACCGTGGGCGAGAGTCGTGATGGGCACGTCCACGATGGTCTCGGAGCGGCCATTCTGTAGGTTGTTCAGCCGGCACCGCCGGTTGCGGGTCGAGGTTGTCACACGTGCCACGATGAAAGTGCGCTGGCTGAACCCCGCCCGGACCACCAGTGGTCTGGATGGACGACGAGAGTCCGATTTCCTTGGCCGGTCAAGACGGCAGTGCCGTTTTGGCCGGAGTTGTTTTGAGCGCGAAGTTGAACGGTGACCACTTGCTGCGCAAGCGCATCCCGGGGCGCCAAAGCCATTGGCAGCCCGAGGACCGCAAGGGCCCCAACGCCACTGATGAGGCTCAGGAGGCGCGCAGTTCGCATAAGATCCTCCTCTGTCCTTACCTTCCCCGGGAGCCCTCGACCCCGAGCAGGCGAACTCTGTCGCTCGCCGGACCTCCTTTCGGAGCACCGGCGTTATCGCCCCGCCACACTACACGAAAATAGGCTAGCCAGTCAACCGGGCGCTCCGGTGGTGGCCAGCCTAATCGACACTCGGGCGCGTTTGCGACGGGCGGCTAGCGCCCGCCCGCGCCGCCGCCGATGCCCGGCAACCCGGCGCCGCCGGCGGCGGTATTGAACTCTGCGGACCACGCGAGGGGTGCGCCGCCGGCTTGGACGCCGCGGCTGGTGTAGTTGCCGTTGCGGCGCAGCACCGGTGCGGCTGGGCTGGAGCCGGGCAGGCGCTCATCGGAGGCGGTGGAGAACCAGAGCCAGCTGTAGGTGCCGAACGCGCGACCGGCGCTATTGTCAATGAGAATGTAGAACGGTCCTTGGACTTGGCCCTGCCGCACGTAGTGGTTCACCCAACCCACTTGCTGAAGGGCTGCGGAGAGACCGACAAGCTTCCCGCGATTGCGGCCGGGCTCATTGGCATAAGAATCGACGAACCGGACACCGGTCGGGAAATCGCCCAGCGGACGTCGACGAAGGCGTGCTCGCGGAGGGTGCGGTTGCCGACGAGGCCGAGGATGACGGTGGCGTTGCCGATGGTAGCTTGGATTTCGCCGCTGAAGACAGGCGGCCATTCTAGGGTATTCGCTGCGCCGAATTGGGGAACCGAGGGCTGCTGCGCGGACGCACTCATCGGTCCGAGCACCAGCGGGGCAGCCAGTGCAGCGACCGCTCCAAGCGCTCCTGCAACTGCCTTCAAACGGATGCGTGCCATTGCTCTCCTCCTTTGGAAGCGCCAAGTTCAGGAGGCGCCAACCTTGGCAGGGATGAGGGCGCGATGGCGCGGAAGCTACCGAGTGTGCCAAGTGACGCGTGGTCACTCGCCTCCGGCGTCAGCAGGATACACCACCGCACGAGGGCAGTCAACCCGGAGATCGTGAGAATCGGAACAATTTGCTCGATTTTGATGGGACAGGCGGAATCCAACAGGCCGGCCTCGAGGCCGGCCTGTCTGGTGCGTGGGGGTGGAGGTGGTTAGCGGCCGCCGCCGATGCCCGGCAACCCGGCGCCGCCGGCGGCGGTATTGAACTCTGCGGACCACGCGAGGGGTGCGCCGCCGGCTTGGACGCCGCGGCTGGTGTAGTTGCCGTTGCGGCGCAGCACCGGTGCGGCTGGGCTGGAGCCGGGCAGGCGCTCATCGGAGGCGGTGGAGAACCAGAGCCAGCTGTAGGCGCTGAAGGCGCGACCGCCGGCGTTGTCGATGATGATGTAGAACGGACCTTGCACCTGACCTTGGCGGACGTAGTGGTTGATCCAGCCGATCTGCTGTTGCGCGGCGGAAAGGCCTTGGAGCTTGCCGCGGTGGGTGTCGGGGTTGCCGGCGCCGCTATTGACGACGCGGACGCTGGTGGGAAGGGCCCAGCGGACGTCGACGAAGGCGTGCTCGCGGAGGGTGCGGTTGCCGACGAGGCCGAGGATGACGGTGGCGTTGCCGATGGTGGCTTGGATCTCGCCGCTGAAGACGGGCGGCCACTCGAGGGTGTTGGGGCCGCCGAACTGGGGGACGGCGGGGGCTTGGGCTGGTGGTCTGGCGGCGGGAGGCTGCTGCGGTCCTACGCCTGGGCCGGGCTGCTGTGGTCCTGCGCCCGGACCCGGCTGTTGCATTCCGGCGCCTGGGCCGGGCTGCTGCGGTCCTGCGCCCGGACCCGGCTGTTGCGGTCCAGCGCCTGGACCCGGCTGCTGCGCCGGCGGTTGCTGGACAGCCGCAGCAGTCACGACGACGCGACCGTTCTGGTTTGGATGGACCGTGCAGGTGTAGTTGTATGTGCCCGGAGTCGTAAAGCGATATTGATAACTCTGCCCGGGCGTGAACAGCGGCGAATTGAGCGGACCGTTATCGGTTGACGTGACCGTATGTGCTGCCATGTCGGAAACCCAGGTCACCGTCGTTCCGACCGGGACGGTAATGGTCTCCGGATTCCAGACGAACCGCCCGCCGGAGAATTGCGCCCGAACGGTGGGCATCCCCTGGCCAGCGGCAGTTAATGGCGCGACGAGTGCGACCGCTGCCGCGGCGAGCAGACTACCGAACACGGATGCAAGACGCCGATCTGCCACCTAGTCCCTCCCATTGCCCTCGAATTGCGGGTCGCACGGCGCTCGCCGTCGCTACCTCTCGGCTTGAGAGAAAACGGAAAACACCCGCGGAGCGCTCCGCGGGTGCAATCGTAGCCGATCTGAGAGGCGAGCGGTTGAATTTTCGACCGCTCGCGCGGGCGAGAGCCTACTGCCCTCGGGCGCCGCCCGGGGTCGCCGGCTGCAGACCGCCCGGAAGAGTGAGCGGGGCATCAGTGCGAATTTTCGGGGAAACGTAGGTGCCCTGCGTCCTGCCGGCAGGCGTGCCGTTCTCGCCGCCGGTTGCGAACCACAGCCAGCTCCACGTCTCAAAGACCTGACCACCGTTGTCCGCGACCACGTAGAACGGGCCCTGCGCTTGACCAGCACGAACAAAGTGGTTGATCCAGCCGACCTGTTGCCCATTGGGAGCCAGCCCCTCGACTTTGCCGCGGTTGGCCCCATCCGTTCCTGCAAAGGTGTTGGTCACACGAACCGCTGAGGGGAGATAGACCCGTACATCGACGAAGGCGTGCTGGTTGGACGTCCGGTTCGAAACGACCACCAAGAGCCCGGTCAGGTTGCCGACCGTCAACTGTGCCATTTCGGAGATCACCGGTGGCCAGCTTGACGCCTGCTGCGCCGCTGCCGGTTGGGCGCCCAAGAACGGCATCGCCGCCAGACCAGCCACCGAAAGCGCGAGGGTGCCGGCCTTCAACAGTCGCCGCATGTTTCCTCCACGTTTGCCCAAGATTCGGTCTTCCGGCCGTCAGAAGCGCCGAAATCGGAGTTACCCGAGAACTGGGGATAACGGACCGCCGGAAGATATGGGGAGGACCGGGATCGACCGGTCGGCCGGCAGTCTACCACTCCGATCTGGGTGAGTCAATACGATACCGGACGCTGTCGAAACGCATTCCAATCGCCGTTCTTGCTCCGGACCTCGTTGTGAGACCGGGGGTTCGAATGGTAAAATTCGGGTGTGTCCACCGGATCCGGGCTCGTCGAAACGTTGTGGGCCGGGTTCGCAACTGTCAACCGCCGTCCTGATCTCCTCGTCATTCCTTTGGTTGTCAACATGGTCGTTTGGCTTGGTCCTCGCCTGACGGCAAGACCAGTCGTGGAGGCGGTTGGCGCAGCGATCGGGGGGTGGCTCGCCACAGCAGCTGCCGATCCGTCGCTCGGCGTCTCCGCCGATCAAGCTCGTGAGCTCAGCGAAGGCCTCCCGGTGCTGATAGGCGGATTGGCCAGCGCGAACCTCCTCGTACTCGCTGGATGGGCGCTGCAGGGCATGACGACGGTGACGCAGGACCTCGGGCAGCCGGTGGTCGATTTGGCCGGTGCGCCATTGCTCAGCGCCATTGCGGCGCTGCTTCTGGTGGGATTGGCGTTGGCGGCGTTCTTTTATCAGCAAGTCGCCAGCGCCGTGCGCGGTGAGTCGGCGCGGTTTGTCCAGCCTCTCGGCGGTGTGCCGCGCTTCGTGCTGCGGCAGGCGGCTTGGACGGGGATGCTGGCACTGGCACTGTTTATCGGGGGCATGCCGCTGCTCGTGCTCGTTGGGTTGGTGAGCATGATCAGCCCCACCCTCGGGCTAGGTCTGCTCCTCGTCGTTTGGACTCTGCTGCTCATCGCAGCGTGGTGGCTGTACTTCCACACCAGTGCGATGTTTTTGGACGATGTTGGCCCGGTAAAGGCCATGATCGGGAGTATTGCGATCGTCGCCCGTCACCGCGGCGCCTCGCTGTTGTTTGTGGCGGTCACCTCGCTCATTGCGACGGGCTGGACGCTGGTCTGGAGCGGCGTCGAGAGCATCCCGGCCGGGAGCGTCCTGCGCATCGCTGGCCACACCTATGTGAGCTGCGGTCTCGTGGCCGCAACCATGATTTTTTATCGCGATCGGAGCGCCTTCCCCGCCCCGATTGCGCACGCCGGGCAGCCCATCAGCTAGGCCGCCCCGGTCGGAGGGTTCACGCATGGCGACCAACGCGCGGGACCTGGGGCAATACACCGCCCGCGATATTCAAGTGCTCGAAGGCCTCGAGGCAGTCCGCCGTCGGCCCGGGATGTACATCGGCAGCACCGATCAGCGCGGTCTCCATCACCTTGTCTATGAGATCGTGGACAACAGCGTTGACGAGGCGATGGCGGGCTATTGCAGCGCAATCACCGTAACGCTCGGTCGTGACCGCTCGGTGCGCGTCGACGATAACGGGCGCGGCATTCCGGTCGACATCCACCCGAAGACAAAGGTGTCGGCGCTCGAGACGATCATGACGGTGCTCCACGCCGGGGGGAAATTCGGGCACTCCGCCTATAAGGTGTCCGGCGGGCTGCACGGGGTTGGCGCGTCGGTGGTGAACGCCCTCTCCGAACACGTTTGGGTCGAGGTGCACCGGGAAGGCCAGATCTATCGCCAAGAGTATCGCCGCGGAGTGCCCCAAGGACCTGTTCGCCCGGTCGGCACGACCGACCGTCGGGGCACGACGACCTGGTTTCTCGCGGACCGCGAGATCTTCGGCGAGATCGACTACAGCTTCGAGACCCTTACCCAGCGATTCCGTGAAACTGCCTACCTGACCAAGGGGCTGCAGATCACCGTCATCGACGAGCGAGACGATCGCGAGCTGACCTTTTTGTTTGAAGGCGGCATCGTCTCGTTTGTCCGCCACCTGAACAAGCACCGCACGGCGATCCACCCACGGCCGTTTTATGTCCAGAAGGATTACGAAACGTCGTCGGTCGAAGTTGCCTTTCAATACAACGATAGCTACGCCGAGTCGGTGTTCAGCTTCGCGAACACGATCAATACGGTCGACGGCGGCACGCACCTGACGGGCTTCCGGACGGCGCTGACGCGGGTTCTGAATGACTACGCTCGCAAATCCAAGCTGCTGAAGGAGGACGAAAGCAACCTCACCGGCGATGACGTTCGTGAAGGGCTCACCGCCATCGTTTCGGTGAAGCTCGCGGAGCCGCAGTTCGAAGGGCAGACCAAGGCGAAGCTCGGCAACGCCGAGATGAAGGGCCAAGTCGAGTCGGCGCTCACCGAAGGGCTGTCTGCATACTTGGACGAGAACCCGTCCGACGCGCGTCGGATCATCGAGAAGTGCATCACTGCTGCCCGCGCCCGCGAGGCAGCCCGCAAGGCGCGGGATCTGGTCATCCGCAAGAGCGCGCTCGAAGGGATGACGTTGCCCGGGAAGCTTGCCGACTGCTCGGAGAAGGACCCGGCGCAGTGCGAACTGTACCTCGTCGAGGGCGACTCGGCCGGCGGCTCCGCGAAGCAGGGCCGCGACCGGCGATTCCAAGCGATTTTGCCGCTTCGCGGCAAGATCCTGAATGTCGAGAAGGCGCGCGAAGACAAGATGCTCGCCCACGAAGAAATTCGTGCGATCATCACCGCGCTCGGCACCGGTATCGGCGACATCTTCAACCTGAGCAAGCTGCGCTATAACCGCATCATCCTGATGACCGATGCCGACGTCGACGGGTCGCACATCCGGACTCTGCTGCTCACCTTCTTCTTCCGGCATATGCCGCAATTGATCGAGGAGCAGCACCTGTTTATCGCACAGCCGCCGCTCTACCGCGTCGCCCACGGCAAGGACGTGCGCTATGTCTACTCCGACAAGGAACGTGACGAGGCGATCGCCGCGATGGGTAAGCCGAAAAACGTCGTCGTCCAACGCTACAAGGGCCTCGGCGAGATGAACCCTGAGCAGTTGTGGGAGACGACGATGAACCCTGCGACTCGCACTATTCTTCAGGTCACCATCGAGGACGCCGTCGCCGCCGACGAGATCTTTGAGATGCTGATGGGTGACCAAGTGCCGCCGCGCCGACAGTTCATCCAGGCTCACGCTCAAAGTGTCAAGAACCTCGACGTCTGAGTTCCTTCGTCAGAATCGGCGGGCCTCGACGCACGGGCGCTCACAGGGTGACCTGTGTCGCGTTCCCACTGGCAGAGCAGCCGGACGTTGAAACGCTGAAGGTCGGATTGACGATACGAGGAACCGTGGATCGTTGAGCGGCGGGCCAAGGACATCTCGGCCGGCCCTCGATCAGATAGCTCACGAATGTCGAAGTGAGCGAGGTTGCCCCGTCAGGCTTGGTTGGTCAGAAGCGCCCCGTTCCTGGCGTTCCAGCCACGTGGCGAGGTCGGGCGGTAACGGTGATTCCACCTCAATCCAAGCGCCATCGCGGGGGCGGCGAAAGCCGATGCGGTGGGCATGGAGGAACTGGCGCGGCGGACCGTTCTTGCGTGGCCGGCCATAGACCGTGTCTCCCACAACAGGGTGGCCGATTGCGGCAAGGTGGACGCGAATCTGATGCGTGCGGCCCGTGATCAAGTTCAGTTCGAGCAGGCTCAAGGGACCGAGTGTTCGCAAGGTGCGATACTCGGTGATCGCCTCGCGGCCGCCCGCGACGACCGCCATGCGCTGGCGATGCCGTGGATCACGAGCGATCGGCGCTTCGATCCGCCCGTGTGGTGGGCTTGGATGGCCCTCGACCAATGCGAGGTACGTCTTGACGACACGGCGCTCGCGGATCTGCCGGGCGAGCTGTCGCTCGCCTTGCGCCGTCTTGGCAACGACGAGCACGCCCGAGGTGTCTTTGTCCAACCGGTGCACGATACCCGGGCGGGCGGTCTCGCCGACGCCCGCCAATTGACCGCCGCGGCCCAGCAGCGCATGGACGAGTGTGCCGCGCTCGTGCCCGCCCGCCGGATGGACGACGAGACCCGCGGGCTTATCCACCACCAGCAGGTCCTCGTCCTCATACAGAATGGGGACTGGAATATCTTCGCCCTCGAGCGTGAGCGGCGCCGGGGTTGGAACGACGAGCGTAATCTGCTCGCCTCCGGCGAGACGCAGTCCCGGCTTCGCTGGCTTGCCGTTGACCGTTGCATTGCCGGTCTCGATCAGCGTGCGTACGAACGCGCGCGACAGGTCGGGACGCTGGTCTGCCAAGAACCGGTCGAGCCGTGCGCCCGCCTCGCCAACCGCTTCAATAATCTCGGCCATGGTCCTAGGCGACGTCGTTTCGGCTGGCCGGAGCGGTCCGTGACTCGCGCGGGGCGACGATCAGGAGGTAGTAGCCCAGCACGATCACCCCGATCACGATGGACGAATCGGCGATGTTGAACACCGGCCAATACGGAAACTCAATGAAGTCGGTCACGTAACCTTGATGCAGACGGTCGATGAGGTTGCCGATCGCGCCGCCAAGCTGCAGGCCGAGGCCGAGGCGGACCATCCACGCGTCGGCCGGCAGACGGCGAGAGTAGTAGAGAATCAGTCCCACCGCCACTATCGCGATCACGACGAACACCATGCTGCGGTCCTGGAACAGTCCAAACGCCGCCCCGGTGTTATTGATATGGCGGAACCGGATCGGCCACTCCTCGGGCACAGGTACACCGAGCGGCAACGTCGCTCGCACCCAGATCTTGGTGATCTGGTCGAGGACGATGACGGCAGCCGCCGTCGCGAAAAAGATCCAGCCCTGTCTCACGGTTTGCTCGCACCTTGTGATCACCCGATTCTACCCGGTCGCTTCTCGACCGAGGTTGTCGGTCAGCCGAGCGACAACGCGACGATTCCAATCACCATCAGTGCCGCTGCCAACAGACGGCGTAACGCCTCTGGCTCGCCTAAGAGCCTCGCCCCTAAGAGCGCCCCAACAACGATGCTGACCTCGCGCGCCGGCGCAATCGTGCTGACCGGACTGAACACCAACGCCGTCAGGACCAGAATGTATGAAAGCGGGCCGAGTATGCCGACGGCGAGCGCTTCGCGCCACGCCTGCCGCCACGTGCGGACGACGCGATCCCAATGGCGGAGTGCATACGGAGTCGTAAGAAGGGTCCGGCCTACGTCATTGCCCCAATTGAAGATGAGGGGCGGTACGAGCAATACGCCAACGATCGTCTTGTCCCAGACAGTGTAGCAACCGATCAGGGCGCCGGTTAGCAGACCGAAGCTCACTGCCCGAGAGCTGCCCCCGTTGAGGATGGCGCTCCAGCCGCCAGTGAGGAGGAGCGCACTCGCCACGACGATCGCCCCACCGGCGAGAGTCAACACCGATGGCCGCTCTCCCAAAAGCACGATGGCCAGCACGGCCGCCAATGCTGGCCCAGAACCGCGTGCCAGCGGGTAGACGAGCGACAGGTCGCCCACGCGGTAACCCTGCTGGAGCACGATGTAATAGGCCAAATGAATCGCAATGCTGCCAGCCATAAACGCGAGTTCGGTTGGCCCGAGCGCGGGACGTTCGACGAGTGCGACGAGGAGCGCAATCGGCGCGTAGATGACGGACGAAACGACACAGAACAACCAGACGAAGGTGAGGTCGCCACCGGCGCGCTTCGCGAGGAAGTTCCAACCGGCGTGAAGCACCGCCGAGGCCAGGACAAGCGCAAGCGCGATCAGTGTCATCCGGACCCCTTCAACCGCTGGGCGGGGTACGGGCGGTGAACGGGGCGCGGGCGAGTTAGCCGCGTCGCCGGATCTGCTCGACGACCCGCTCGTTCTCGCCGGCGAGTCGAGTGACCAGCCCTTCGAGCTCGGTTACCTCGCCGTTGGTGCGAACACATTGGCGCTGCCAGGCCGCTTCCTCAAGCGTCGCCAGCTTCTCGGCGGCGATCCGGCTCTCGGCGTCAAATTCGTCTACCAGGTCCGCAATCGGGCGGTCGTCGTTGGGCGGCAGATCACGAACGAGCGCTGGCAGTGACGGTCGAAGTTGGGTCGTGATGCCGTCGATCCAACGGTTCAGCGCGAGGGCATATCGATGCAGGTAGCGGACAAGGTCGGCGGCCGACTTCCCATCATCGCCGGGTGCGGTAAGCTGGCTTGCGTCCATACTGGCGACGGCATCGCGAAGTGCCCTGCCGATGCTGCGATAGTGCGCGACAACCGCGGAATGTTCCATGGGTTGGCCCCCGGACGAGATGTCGCCGATGATACCGGAAATGGCACGGCCATCCGGAACCCCAATTGCGCGCCGAACGCGGCTGACGATGAGGGGAGTCGGCGCGGATCGGCCGACGAGGATTGCGGCACGCGACCGAGGCCACTCGACGCTGGCGAGCGCGCAGCCCGCCTCGCCCGTCATCTCATGCAGCGTGAGCCGACGTTGGCGCACTCGTGTTTGCCTCGCCAACCGCGAGGCTCTCGAAAGTTCTGCTCGACGAGTTCCTTGCACCGCTCGAACTGGCCCTGCGACTCTACGCGGAATGCAGCCGAGCGATTCGCCGATCGTTTCGACCGCGCGAGGCTCCCGCTGCCGCGTCGCCCCCGACGTACCCCGCGGAAAACACCTGCCTGCACCTCCACCAGCGTTCTCTTGACCGGCTTCAGCGAGTGCGTCCGTCCATTTTTTGACCTCACCGCCGCAATGCGCTCTCTCGGTAAGCGCCGCCTTGCTGCTCTGGCGGACGTCCTCGGCTCCTTCTGAAACGGCGGGCACGCTTCGCACTGCGTCCAATCGTTGGCGGCGGACCGCAGCGGGAGGTGGCCATCGATGCGTTGGTCACAGTGCGCAGCATCTTTGCAGCCGTTTCGCGAGGTTGTGACGAACATTTGGTCCGTCGTTCCTATGGCGAGAACCGCGTACGCCTTCAGCGTCGCACTCGATTTGTGAGGGCTCGATGGAGGCGGTCCAGTCGATCGTCAGCATGCCGTGCGAACGATGGACTGGCGGCGTGGGGAACGAGAGGCGGCGGTCCCGGGCCGTCGGCGAGTCAAGAGGCGACCACTATACTTCGCGCCGGAGGGTCGCATGGAGCAGCTGGTCTACCTGAACGGCGAGATCGTCCCATACTCCGAGGCACGTATTCCGGTTGAAGATCGCGGGTTCCTCTTTGGCGACGGAATCTATGAGGTGGTCCGCATCTACCATGGCCGTCCCTTCGCGTTCGACCGCCATTTCGAACGACTCCGACGGTCGGCGGCCGAGATCCGATTGGATCTCGATATCGAGCGGCTGCGAGCGGATGCACTCGACTTGATCGTCCGTCAGGGAATCGAGGAGGCGACGCTCTACTTGCAGGCGACCCGCGGCGTGGCGATTCGGAACCATGCGTTTCCGAGCGAGCCGGTCGCGTCGGTCATGATGCTGGTTCGGTCGGCGTCCGCTCCGAGCGCCGCCGTGCTCCAGAACGGCGTCCGCTGCATCACGTTGCCGGACGACCGCTGGGCGCGCTGTTCCATCAAGAGCATCAACCTCTTACCCAATGTGCTGGCGAAGCAACAGGCGGTCGAAGCTGGCTGCTACGAGGCGATTTATTTGCGCGATGGCTACATGACGGAGGGATCCAGCTCGAACAGTTGGGCCGTCCTCGACGGCGAACTGTGGACGGCGCCGAAAAGCAACTACATCCTCGGCGGGATTACCCGCGACGTGTTGCTTGAGCTCGCGCGTCAGGATGGCCTCCCTATCCGCGAAGAGCCGGTGCCGGGATGGCGCCTTGCGGCGGCCGACGAAATCCTCATCTCGTCGACGACGTCGGAAGTGCTGCCGGTGGTCGAGCTGGATGGCCGGCCGGTCGGCGCCGGACGGCCGGGACCGGTCTGGGAGCGGCTGTATCACCTCCTCCAGCGTGCGATCACTGTCGAATGCCGTCCGGAGCTGATTGAAGCCCGCTGACGGCGTGCTCACACGACGGAGCGTCAGAGAAACGAGTCGTCGTCGTCTTCGTCAAGAACGTCCTCGATTCGGACGGCGAGGTGCTTGCCGAGCGTGCCTGGCACCCCGGTGAATTTCGGGCGGGATCCGACTTTCACCGCAAGCGGCTTGGTCACGAGCGTATCCAGCGTCAACACGTCCCCGACTTCGAGCGCAAGCACATCGGCAATCGGTATACGAGCTTCGCCAAGGCAGACGGTGACCGGCACTCGGACGCTCTGAAGGTGTTGAGTGAGGGTCGCCGCCTGTTCCTCGTTGCCGGCCTTATTCTGGCTCAGCCAGATCTCCGCGGACAGTTGAGGGATGATCGGCTCGATGACGTTATGGGGAATACACAGAGAGATTGTCCCAACGGTGTCGAGAATGCGAACCTCGAACACGATGAGTACGACGACATCCGTCGGCAACGCGATCTGAACCAGCGACGCATTCTGAGTGGTGTCCTCGAGGCGAGGCCGCACCTCAATGATGCCGCTCCAGATTTCGCGGACCGAGTAGAGGAGCGTGGTCACGACCGTGCGCATGAGCGAGATCTCGATCTCGGTGACAGCCCGTCCTGGCGGCATTGGCCGACCGGGCCCGCCGAGCAACCGGTCCACGATCAAATAGGCCAACTCGAAATCGAGCTCGATGATCGCTCGGCCCGGCAGCGGATCGAGCGACACCAAATGAAGCACGACTGGTTCAGGGCGTTCGTCAATGTATTCCTTGAAACGCTTTTGTTCGAGGAGCATCAAGCTGCACTGGACGACGGTCCGCGTGTTGGCAGTCAGGGAAAACGAGAACGAGCGCGCGAGATTCTGATGAACAATCTCGAGGGTCCGGAGCTGTTCTTTCGACAATTTGTCCGGTTGGCGGAAATCGTAGAGCCGGATCGTCGCGCCGGTCGGCGATAACGGAGTGATGCTGGGGGCGTCAGGAGAAACGACCGGCTCGCTCGCGCCACCGCCAAGGTCGGAGAGGAGCGCGTCGATTTCAGCTTGGCTTAGCTCATGTGGGTCGCTCATCGCGTTCTCCTGCTCATTCAATCGGTTGCGACCGAGCGCCACTTCAGGCCCGGCTCGCGCTCAGCCTCGCCGCGGCGCGGTGCGGACGTGGCCAGCTACCGGCGTCCCTCGTTGATAGCCGTGCGCAGACCGGCGTACTTCGCCGAGACAAGGCTCGCAATGGCGTTGTAGCGCAGGCTCGTTTCGGCGAGGCGGGCCATCTCGCGGTCGAGGTCCACGGTGTTACCGTCGTTCCGGCGGGCAGTGCCGGGCGCGGAGGTGCGAGTGGCAATCGCTTCGAGCGAACCCGGTGATCCGCCGAGGTGATTGGCGTGGGTGGTGACAAGCGCTGGGGTGGCGCCGGAACCGAGCGCCTGTTGCAACGCGCTCTCGAACGAGACGTCGACGGCTTGGTAGAACGGGGTGTCGACGTTGGCGATGTTGGCGGCGATTGCCCGCTGCCGTTGGGAGAGCCCGCCCAGCGCAGCAGTCAGGCCGCGCAGCGTCGTGCTTTCGAAGGGACGCATGCTCATCGTTCGGTTCCTCCTTCCAGCGAGCCGCGGCGGAGCAGGTGAAAGCGCACCGTCGCAATTTCGTCCGCCTGCCGAATCTCTTGGGTGCGCGCCTCCTCTGCCGACCGTGCTTGGTAGCGCTCCTTCAGTTTTTCGATGGCCTTTTGCTCTTGGTGCGCCCCGACCAACTCGCGGCGTTTCGCATCGCAGCGTGCCACGAGATCGGCAAGCGACATTTCCTCGGCGGCGATTCGCCGCTCCAGCCGCTCGGCATAGGCCTGCGCTTGGGCCATCGCGCGTAGGTCTAGCTTGCCGCTTCCCAGTCGCGCGAGGAGCCCGGCGCGCGTCGTTGCCAATTCGGCACGCAGGGCGTCGATCGCAGCGACCCGTTCAAGGCGTTGGCGCTCAAGCGCTGCAAACTCGCGCTCGAGCGCTTCGGTGCGTCGGCGGCGCATTTCCAGCACCGGCTCCAGCCGAAATCGGATGGTCATGCCTCACCTGCGAGGGTGAGCAATTGGTGAATGGTCTCCTCCCACGGCGCGGGATCGTCGAAGGGCTGGCGCAAGAATGCGAGGATGTCCGGCATCTGAGCGATCGCGCGGTCGATCACTGGGTTGCTTCCGCTCACGTAGGCGCCGATATTGATTAGGTCGCGGGCGTTCTCGTACGCCGCCAGCAACTCGCGCACGGTGCCGGCGGCAGCCTGATGCGCCTTGTCGGCGACCGTCGACATCAGGCGGCTGACGCTTCCCAGCACGTCGATCGCGGGATAGTGATTCTGCGCGGCCAATTCGCGACGCAGCACGATATGGCCGTCCAGCACGCTCCGGACCGTGTCGGTGATGGGCTCGTTCAAGTCGTCGCCTTCGACGAGGACGGTGTAGAAGCCGGTGATGGTGCCGCGCTCGCTGGCGCCGGTGCGCTCGAGCAGCTTCGGGATGAGCGCGAATACCGAGGGAGGATAGCCTTTCAGCGCAGGGGGTTCGCCTACCGCCAAGCCGATCTCCCGCTGTGCCATCGCGAAGCGGGTAACCGAGTCCATCATGAAATTGACGTGCAATCCGCGATCGCGGAAAAACTCGGCGATGCCGGTGGCGACCCACGCGGCCTTGAGCCGGATGAGCGCCGGGGTGTCGCTGGTCGCCACAACGACCACCGAGCGCGTCCGTCCGCGTTCACCAAGATCGCGGTCGAGAAACTCCTGCACCTCGCGACCACGTTCGCCGATCAGGGCGATCACGTTGACGTCGGCGTCGCTATTGCGAGCGATCATGCCGAGGAGCGTGCTCTTGCCGACGCCCGAGCCAGCGAAGATCCCCATGCGCTGACCTTTGCCAACGGTCAGCAAGCCGTCGATCGCGCGGATGCCGGTCGCCAGCGATTCGACAATGCGCGGTCGGCTAAGGGGAGGTGGGGGGTCCGCGAGCAATGGCTGCTGGTGTGCGACGCCGAGCGGGCCGAGGCCGTCGAGCGGACGACCGAGGCCGTCGAGCACCCGACCGAGCAGTTCGGGTCCGACGGGGACCGCGAAGAGGCGCCCTCGGCTTCGTACCACCGTGCCGGGCTGAACCCCTGCGAGCTCGGCAAATGGCATCAGCATGACGCGGTCGCCTTTGAAGCCGACGACTTCAGCAGTAATGGGGTTCCGGCCGTCTTCGAGGTAGAGGGAGCAGAGTTCGCCGATTCGGCTCATCAACCCCTGCGCTTCGATCGTCAGGCCGATCACTTGGACGACTCGGCCTTCAGCGCGTACCGGAACACAGGTCGCCACAGCATTGCGGTAGCGGCCGAGATCAATCCTTACGGTCATCAAATCCACCCGCAGCGCGGAGCGCCCGTCGAATCTCGGTCAGTTGGGTGCTCAGTTGGGCGTCGATCCGGCCCCCTTCCAGCTCGAGGATGCAGCCGCCCGGTTGCACCTCGCGGTCTGCGAGGAAGGTCCATTCCCGGTCGCGATAGCGCGGCCCGCGGGTCTCTGCCCAGTGGCTGGTCACTAGCTCGTAGTCATCGGGATTCAGCCTGACCTTGACCGTAGGGCTGGCGGCCAGATGGTCGAGCGCCTGCATGACCGATGCCAGCACGATCCCTCGATCTTCCTCACTGGTGCGCCCGACGATCCGTCCGGCGATGGCCAGCGCCAGATCGACCAACTGTTCCTCAGTGGCACGCACCGCCTCTTCCCATTCCACGATTGCAGCGTCGGCAATGGCAGCGAGCCGTTCCAGGCTCGCCAAACCGGCCTCGCGGCCAGCGCGGAAGCCTTCCTCCTTCCCCGATTCGTAGGCGTCGAGCTCGGTTTGCAGCGCCGTTTTCTTGGCTTCCTCAAGGAGCGCCGCTGCTTGCGCCTGTGCCTCGGCTAGGACTTGGGCCGCGCGCCGTTCTGCCTCGGCAAGGAGAGCGTTGGCCTGCCCAGCACGATCGTCGTCAACGGGATGGGCGGCGGGCTCGGACACCGGAGCAGCTGGCGCTCGCCCGACCGGGCGAGGGTTGTCCAGCGCAACTGCGGCCGCCTTGAGGACGCGAGCCATCTAGACGAGCACCTCGTCGCGGCTGTTGCTTCGGGTGAGCACAATCTCCTCAGCCTCGTCGAGACGGCGGATCACCCGAACAATGTTCTGCTGGGCTTCTTCAACATTCTTCAACCGCACCGGCCCGAGCGCTTCCAAGTCATCTTTCAATGTTTGGGCAGCCCGAGAACTCATGTTGCTCAAAATCCGGCGTTGGACATCTTCGGTGCAGCCGCGCATCGCCAGCACGAGATCGCGCGTGTTGACGTCGCGAAGAATGCGCTGAATGGAGCGATCGTCCAGCTTGGCAATGTCTTCGAAGACGAACATCTTCTTGCGGACTTCTTCAGCCAGCGTCGGGTCGAGGCTGGAGAGAATGCTCTTCTCGGTGGAGCGATCGACCTGATTGAGCACCCGGACGAGATAGTCCAGCCCGCCAACGTTCGAATACTCCTGACTGGAGAGCGCCGACAGCTTGCGCTTCAACGACCGCTCGACGGCGTCGACGACCTCTGGCGCAGTTCGGTTCATCGCCGCGATGCGCGAGGCAACCTCACCCTGCATATCGGGATCGAGATGCGCGATCACCTGCGCCGCCGCGCTCGCCGGAAGATGGGCGACAACCAGCGCAATGGTCTGGGGATGCTCACCCTGAAGGAAGCTCATCACTTGGCTTGGGTCGATCTCGCGGACAAAGTCGAAGGGGTTGGTCCGCTTGCCGGTCACTCGGTCGAGGATTTCGCTCGTCTTCTGCGGTCCGAGAGCGCGTTGCAGGATCTCACGGGCATATTCGACCCCGCCCGAGGCGAGGTATTCCTCGGCCATCGTTTCTTGAAACGCCTCTTCGAGGACCGCGATCTTCGTTTCCATATCGAGCCGTTCGAGTCGGAACACCTCGGCGATGGCGATTTCGAGCCGCTCGTCGCTGAACATCTTGAGAAGCTGCGAAGAAAGCGTCGGGCCAAGAGCAATCAGGAGAGCTGCAGCCTTTTGACGGCCCGTGAGCCTGCGACGCGGGAACGCCTTCGGCTCAAGCGAGCGTTCGGCAGACGGCAGCGATTGAGGCTTGGCCATCGTCTAGTCCCTCTCGTCGATCCAGCGTTCCATGATTTCGGCGAGCACGTTCGGCTTGGTGCGCGCGAGGTTCGCCACTTGTTCTTCGAGCGCCCGGGCGCGTACGGCGAGCGGCGAGTTGTGGTCTTCGATCTTGGTCCTCATGCTGTCGAGCGCCGCGGCGAGGCTCTGCTCTTGGTGCTCCCGCGCTGCACTCAATTGTTTTTGGGCGACCTCAGTCACCGTCACCCCGGCGGAAGTCGGCTGTTTACGCCGTCCGAAGAGCGCCCCGACCACCAGCAAGGCCACGATGCACGCCGCGACGATGCCGGCACCCTTGGCGGCGGTCAGATACAGCTGCTGCTGGGCCGCCGCCTCGAGCGATCGCCGCTCTGCCTCCTGAACACTCCGATCGAAAGAAATGTTGCTGACCGTGATGGTGTCGCCGCGCTCGGCCGACAACCCAGCGGCGTTGGCGACTGCTTGGCTCACGGCTTGGACCGCGGCGGGATCGTTCAGGTTGTCGACGAAAACGGCGACGGTCATGCGTCGGATGGTTCCAGGCGCTTGAACGGTCGAGACGACGGTCTTCGACAGTTCGTAGTTGGTGACCACGTCGCGCTTTTCGTAGCTGTTATTGCCCGCCGCGGCCGCTCCGCCGCCCGCGCCCGGCACGTTCGTCGTCACGCCCGGGACGCCGGCTGGTGGGCTCGTCCCTTGGAAGCGCTCGTTCGTTTCTCGCTGGCTGCGCGGAGCGCCCGGGCCAAACGTCTCTGTCGCTGTCTGCACTTGGTCCCAGCTCATGTCGGCCGATACTCGTGCGGTCGCTCGACCGGGCCCGAGCACGCGGTCCAGCATCGTTTGCACTTTCGCTTCGACATCGCGCTCGAACCGGGCCTGGGCCTCAAGGTTCGTTTGGGCGACTCGCCCGCCGAGCGGTTGGGTTGTCTCGCGCTCGTCCCAGAGCACGTTGCCGTTCACGTCAACGATTGAGACGTTTTCGGGCTTCAGGCCTTCGACCGATCCCGAAACGAGGTTGGTAATCGCGCGGACAGTCCCCGAGTCGAGGCGTTGGCCACTCTTCAGTTTCAAGACGACCGAGGCAGTGGCCGGCTTTTGTTGGGCGCTAAACAGCTCTTCTTTCGGAAGCACGATGTGGACCCGAGCCGTCTCGACGGCGGCCATCGTACCGATGGTGCGCGCCAGTTCGCCTTCAAGGGCGCGCTGGTAATTCAGCCGCTGGTTGAAGTCGGTCAAGCCGAGGAGGTTGGTGTGATCGAACAGCTCGAAGCCAACCTGCCCGCTTTTGGTCAGTCCGGCCTGCGCGAGGGTGAGCCGTGTCTCATGGAGCGCCGACGACGGCACCTTGATCGTCGTTCCTCCGTCGGCCAACTGGTAGGGGATCTTGAGCTCTTTCAACTTCGCGACGATCTCGCCGGCATCTGCTTCGCTCAGCTTGGTGAAGGCAACGGCATAGGACGGCTGGGTGGCTGTCGTCAGGAAGAAGGCGAGCGCGGCGACGGTCGCGACGGCTACCCCCGCGAGGCTGAGGCGCTGCGCGATTGACAGTCCATTCCATAGGGTCAGCAATTGCTGTTGCAACCGAACGACGACGGCTGGCATGCCCTTCCCATCCGCAACGCCCACGCCGGGCGCGTGTGCTGATGGTAGGCCGACGGAGAGGAGCGCTCTTATCGGGATTTCCCCGAAAGGCAGGTGGGACGGGTCCTGTCTTTCACGCCGGCACTGGGAGCACCTCCACAATCCGCGATCGATCGGCGAGCTTGGCCGTGGGCAGATGTTGTTCGTTCACGGGGCAGCTCCACGACTCTGCGGTGTCAATGGCCCTGCTGGAGGGACGCCCAAGCGTGATCGATCTGCGCGACGGACGTTGGCCATCGCCTCGTCGGCTTCGGCTGAGACGATAGACCGGGACTCGGAAGCGACCTAGGCACGTCACCGAGGCCGCGGCCTGCCTCTCAGCGAGTGCGCCGTCGAACTGGAAACCAAGAGCCAGTTGCCTCGCCTTGAAGGGTCGACCGGAGGAGAGCCAGAACGGAGCGCTACCCGGCGCGATTGAGACCGGTGCTGGTCGCTGCCGAACGATACGCGGCGCGTGCCCGGCCGGCACGGCGCAGCTCTGCCCGCTCTCGCTCGATCTCGCGGCGCAAGTCGGCCAACACCGTGGCAACGCTGGTGTCGAGACGCTGGATCTGAACGAGGATGGCTCGTGCGTTCTCCACCTCGGCGAGCGGAATGTCTATTCGCTCCAACAGTGGTGTTCGTTCGTCGAGCAGCGCAAGGACGCGATCGGCGTCTCCGGCCAGTGCTGCATCGTGCGCTGCCAACGAGAGGTCGAGCGCCTGTCGAAGCGCGTCGGTGCCCATCAAGCGACCTTGGCTGGGGCGGTACAAGCTGGCGCCTGCGTGTCGAGGCGTTCGAGCGCCTCTTCCCACGTACCCTTCAGATCGCGCAGGATGCGCAGCACTTCTGGGATGGCCTGCTCATCGCGCTTATAGTCGGCCTGCCCGATGCGGTCGATGAGGTAGCGGTAGAGCCGGAACAAATTGTGCGCGACCTCGCCGCCGTTGGTCAGGTCCAGCCCTCCGGCCAACTCGATCAGGATGTCTTGTGCCCGATTGAGGTCGGCGCGAAAGGCGTCTACCCGCCCTTCGGCGCGATGCAGCTCAGCGCGGCTGAGGAAACGGATCGCACCGCCATAAAGCAGGACGATCAGTTGACCCCCGGTGGCAGTTTCGCCTTGCACTCGCTGATACTGCTGATACGCGTTGGCGATCATTGGCACTCCTGTGCTGAAGGACTTCTCCCTTGCTTATCGGCTGCTGCCAGCGTTGGCTTAACCGGTGCGCTGGAGCCCAGCAAGCGCCTGAACGAGCGCGTTTTGGTCGTTCTTGAGCTTGGAGAGGGCGCGCTCCATCGCGACGAACTTCTTCGTCAATTGCTCCTCTTTTTGGGCAAGCCGTCGCTCCATCTCCTCGACCCGGTCCTTGAAGGACTCGATTTGCGAGGTCAGTTCCGTCTTTCGCTTCTCGAGCGTGCCGCCGGCGTCGGTCAAGACCGCGAGATAGTCAGCCGCCTTGTAGGCGACGCCCTTGGTCGCGACGGTGGTCGTGATCGTGTGCGTTCCGTCGACCAGCGCCGCGCCGGCGCGCAGGGTGACGCCGGGGATGAGCGTGGTATTGACACCGTTGGCGGTAATGGTTCCGGTCACCTTGGGCTGGGCAGTCCCCCCCGTTGGTGTGAAGACGGCCTCGATGGTGCCATCCGCCTTGGTCGTGATTTGGTACGTCCCCGATTGGCGGGCTGTTGGGTTGCCGCTGATGCTCGTGAGGGAGCCGCTGCCGCCCGCTTGGAGAGTGGTCGTCTGGGTGAGCGATCCGAATACCTCGCGCACGGCGAACGGGTTGTTCTTGAGCGCTTCCGTCAGTTTCGCTTCATCAAGGACGAGATCCTTCGTTGCGCCGATCGCTGTGCCCGCGACGCCGAAGGAGATCCCGATGTCGGCGAGCTTCGTCGTCGTGCCAGTGAGGCCATCCCCGGGGCTAACGAGAATGTTTTTCAACGAAACTTCGATGCCGCGCAGGAGCGAATCGCCGGTCAAGGGGCCACCCGTCTTGGTCGCCACGTCGTACGTCGTCTGCTGGCGGAGATACGCCATCGCACTGTTGTAGGTGCTGACGAAATCGCGCACTGCGCTGAGCGTGGTCGCGGTATCCTGCGACACCGTCACGGTCATCGGCGTCGCGCTCACCGCCTTCAGCGTGATGGTGACACCCGGGACGACATCCGCGATGGTGTTGCTCGCGCTGTATTGGGTTGCGCCTCCGGCGACCCCGTCGATCCGGTACATTGCCGTCTCGCCGATCGTCGTGGTCGCGATGCTTGCCCCGCTCCCGTCGACGAAGCGCACCGCTTCAACCAAGTTGCCGCCACCGGCCGGGGGGTTGACGGCGGCGACGGCGATCGCCTGCGAGCCGGTGGCATTGTTCGTCAGCCGAATTCGATCGGTCACCGAGTCGTAGGAGGCCGTGACGCCTGCCGCGGACGCGTTGATCCTGCTGATGACGGTGTTGAGCGAGTCGACGGCCGGGTCATAGGAGATGGTGACGCCGTTGATCGTGAACGACCCAGCAGAACCGCTCAGTCCGGTTAGGCGGGCCTCGTTCAGCGTCCTCGAGACCTGTGCGACCCCGAGGTTGCCGGTCGAGGTGATGGTCTGGTTGGCGCCCTCGGTGACGTTTGGTGCGGCAAGGAGCTTGGCGGCGGTAAGAAAGTTGCTCGTGTCGGCCCCACTGCCCAGTTGAATCGTCGACGCCGACGTCAGCTTCAGCTTGTTCGGACGGCCGTCCGAATCGTTGACGAGCGTCGCGGTGACCCCGACCCCGGCGTCATTGATCTTGGCAATGATCGTGTTCGAACCCGAGGCATCCACGCCGTCGGACAAGACCGTGTTCTCGTCGATCGTGATGGCCACTCCGTTGATGCTGAACGTGCCAGTGGTGGGAATGAGCCCGAAACCGGCCGATGCCAGCGCGACGCCAGCGTTCACCGCCTGCCCGATCGCACCGGCGCTCTCGGCACGGGTTGAGGTCGCGAGTCGGTCGACCCAGAGCTTGAAGCTGCCGTTGGCAGCCGAGGGGCCGGCGCTCACCGTCGCCGGCGCAACGGCACCCGCGGCGACGTCGGTGCTTACGGACTTCGCGTTCAGCGAGCCGCCTTCAGCGAGCGCCGCCAGCTTTGACTTGAGTGTCTGCAGCCGCGACGTAAGATCGGCAAGCACCTTGCTCCGGTTCTCAGTGCGGTTCTGCTGCGCGATCACCTTGTCGAGCGGACGCCGCTCAACAGCCATCAGCTGCTGGACGAGACTGGCAGTATCAACGCCGCTGGCGAGTCCGCTCAGGGCAAAAGAACTCGACATCGTCGCCTCCGCAGCATCAACGCTTGGCGTCAAGAATGACGCCAAGGTATCGATTGATTTCCGCCGCAATGCGAAGCAGCTCATCGGGCGGAACCTGCCGGATCACTTGGCCGCTTTCGGCGTCGATCAACGTCATCACGTAGCGGTTCGCCTCCTCGTCATAGCTATACGCCACGCGATGAAGGGCGCCATCGGGATTTCGCCGATCTTCGGGCGGACGAGCACGGCGTGGAGCGGCGTTCGGGTGGTGCCGCGGGTCGTGATCGCCGGCTGGCCCGGATTCGGTAGGCCGAAGACCGGCCGCCCGCAGCGAGTCGATCGGTCCAACGCGCAGTATGTTCATCTCGGTCCCGCCTTTTTCCTCTCACTCACGCGCCGCGGGAGCCGGCTCCCGCGGCGGCGAGGGGACGCTGGCTTGCCCCTTAGCGGAGGAGGGCCAGCACGCTCTGGGGCAGTTGGTTGGCTTGAGCGGCGACGCTGGTGCCGGCCTGTTGGAGGATTTGGCCGCGCACCATCATCGACACCTCGAGTGCGAAGTCGGCGTCGACGATGCGGCTCTGGCTTGCCGAGAGGTTCTCGAAGCTGATCGAGAGGTTGTTGATGGTGTGCTCCATTCGGTTCTGGAGAGCGCCGAGCTTGGCGCGTTCGGAGGAGACGGAGCCGATGGCGGCGGTGATCTTGGTGATGGCGTCGTTGGCGTTGGAGGCGGTGTCGACTTGGAGGGAGCCGACGGCGAGGCCGGCTGAGCCGGCGGTCATGTTGGCCAAGCCGAAGGAGAGGGCGTCGTAGGTCTGCGTCGCGCCCGTCCCAATCATCATCGCCGCACCACCGGTGACCGTGAACGTCGTGTTGCCGGTCGAGGCGAAGATCGAGCCGGTAGCGATGGCAGAGGCAATCAGGTCGACTTGGACGCCGCCCAGCGTTACGGAGAACGATCCGGATGAAGGGGCCGAGAATTGCACTGAGGTTTGGATGTTCGAATTGCTGCCGCTGCGGAACAGCGTGATCGTGCTCGTCGTGGCATCGACCGTAATCGAGTAGGTCGTCGCAGCGATTGCGCCGACGGTCCGCACCCCGAGGAAGCCCTGAGCCGAGACGAGGTTTGCGCCGACCGCCGAGCCAGCAGTCTGAGCGAGGTTGCCATTGATGAGGTAGGTGTCGCCGAACTGGGTGGTCTGGGCGATCCGAGTGATTTCCTGCTGGAGGTTCTGGAATTCGGCGGTGATCTTGCTGCGCTCGTCACTGGAGAGGGAGCCGTTCGCCGCCTGCACTGCCAACTCGCGCATCCGCTGAAGGATGCTTTGGCTCTCGTCCAGTGCGCCCTCGGCGGTCTGGATCATGGAGATGCCGTCTTGGGCGTTGCGGATGGCTTGGCCGAGGCCGCGGACTTGGGCTTGGAGTTTCTGGCCGATGGCGAGGCCGGCGGCGTCGTCGCCGGCGCGGTTGATGCGTTTGCCGCTGGAGAGGCGTTCGAGGGCTTTGGCGAGGTCGTAGCCGGAGACTTGGAGGTTGCGCTGGGCGTTGAGCGAGTTGACGTTGGTGTTGATGCGCATTCCCTTGCTTCCTTCCTAGGGCGTCCCTGCCCTTGGGAGTAGTTTCCCGCCGCTCCCGGCGGAGAGTTCCTTACCGAAAGATGTCGGCACGCCCTGCGGGATTCCGCAGGGCCGCCGAGGTGGTACCGATTGGCGCTGCTCCGCCGCTGCTTAGCGGAGGAGGGCCAGCACGCTCTGGGGCAGTTGGTTGGCTTGAGCGGCGACGCTGGTGCCGGCCTGTTGGAGGATTTGGCCGCGCACCATCATCGACACCTCGAGTGCGAAGTCGGCGTCGACGATGCGGCTCTGGCTTGCCGAGAGGTTCTCGAAGCTGATCGAGAGGTTGTTGATGGTGTGCTCCATTCGGTTCTGGAGAGCGCCGAGCTTGGCGCGTTCGGAGGAGACGGAGCCGATGGCGGCGGTGATCTTGGTGATGGCGTCGTTGGCGTTGGAGGCGGTGTCGACTTGGAGGGAGCCGACGGCGAGGCCGGCTGAGCCAGCGGTCATGTTGGCCAAGCCGAAGGAGAGGGCGTCGTAGGTCTGCGTCGCGCCCGTCCCGATCAGCATCGCGGTGCCGCCAGTGACGCTGAACGAGCTGATCCCGGAACCCAACAGGTCCGCCGAGCCGCCGTCTTGAATACCGGAGCCCAGCAGGTCCACCGAGAACCCGCCGACGTTGACGGTCGTCGTCCCGGAGGTGCCGACCTGAACCTGAACTGCCGAGACGATGCCGACCGATCCGGTGCTTCCGCGCGAGATTGTCACGGTGTAGCTATTGGTCCCCGAGCCGGCCGAGGCGACAGCGACGGTATAGGTGGTCGCGACGACTGCTCCCACCGCCCGCACGGCGCTAAACCCGGCCGAAGCCACGAGCTCCGAACCGACATTCGTCGAAGTCTGAGCGAGGTTGCCATTGATGAGGTAGGTGTCGCCGAACTGGGTGGTCTGGGCGATCCGAGTGATTTCCTGCTGGAGGTTCTGGAATTCGGCGGTGATTTTGCTGCGCTCGTCACTGGAGAGGGAGCCGTTGGCGGCTTGGACGGACAGTTCGCGCATGCGCTGGAGGATGCTCTGGGTTTCGTCGAGGGCGCCCTCGGCGGTCTGGATCATGGAGATGCCGTCTTGGGCGTTGCGGATGGCTTGGCCGAGGCCGCGGACTTGGGCTTGGAGTTTCTGGCCGATGGCGAGGCCGGCGGCGTCGTCGCCGGCGCGGTTGATGCGTTTGCCGCTGGAGAGGCGTTCGAGGGCTTTGGCGAGGGCGTAGCCGGAGACTTGGAGGTTGCGCTGAGCGTTGAGCGAGTTGACGTTGGTGTTGATGCGCATTCCCTTGCTTCCTTCCTCCTGGGCATCCGTGCCCGGTGGTCATGAGGGCTGGCCAGCCTTCTCACTAGCCGTTTCGGCAGAGGGGACGCGGCTCTTGAGGGCTGCTCGGATCTCCTCTCGGGCCGGCGAGCGGCGAGGGGCACGAGAGCGCGACCGAGAGGTCGGGAAGGCGGACGGGTGATGACACAATAAACGACCCCCTCTCGATTTCGACAGGGGGTCGTTCCGACGGCGTGGCGCTGTGCTATCCGCGGAGCAACTGGAGGACCGACTGCGGCAGTTGGTTGGCTTGAGCGGCGACGCTGGTGCCGGCTTGCTGGAGGATCTGGCCGCGCACCATCATGGCCACCTCCATCGCGAAGTCCGCGTCGATGATCCGGCTCTGGCTTGCCGAGAGGTTCTCGAAGCTGATCGAGAGATTCTTGATAGTGTGCTCCATCCGATTCTGGAGAGCGCCGAGCTTAGCGCGTTCGGTCGAGACGGAGCCGATGGCGACCATGATCTTCGACAACGCATCTTGCGCGTTCGAGGCGGTGTCGACTTGGAGGGAGCCGACGGCGAGGCCGGCTGAGCCAGCGGTCATGTTTGAAATGCCGAACTGCAAGGCGTCGTAGAGCTGGGTATTTCCAGTGCCCAGCATCATGGAGGCCCCGCCGGAGACGGTGAAGACCGAGTTTGCGCTGCCGACGTGCTCGGCAACCGCGCCGTCGATCGCTGAGCCGACGACATCGAACTGAATTCCCGCGACGCTGACTTGGACGGTCGGGGCGCCGGCTGAGACGAACGCTCCAAATTGGATTGCCGCGAGCACGCCGACCGACCCCGTCGAGCCGCGCATCACCGTGAGCGTGTAGTTGCTCTGGGTCGCCGAGCTGCCCGCGCTCGCAACGACAATGGTGTAGGTCGTTGCGACGACGGCGCCGGTGGTGCGGACTCCAGAGAAGCCCGCCGAGGCGACAAGGTCGGAGCCGACCGCCGTCGTCGTCTGAGCCATGTTGCCGTTGAGCAAGTAGGCGTCGCCGAACTGGGTGGTCTGCGCAATCCGGGTGAGCTCGGCCTGCAAGTTCTGGAACTCGGCGGTGATCTTGCTGCGCTCGTCAGCTGCGAGCGTGCCGTTCGCCGCCTGCACTGCCAACTCGCGCATCCGCTGAAGGATGCTTTGGCTCTCGTCCAGTGCGCCCTCGGCGGTCTGGATCATCGAGATGCCATCTTGGGCGTTTCGGATCGCCTGTCCCAAGCCGCGGACTTGGGCTTGGAGTTTCTGGCCGATGGCGAGGCCGGCGGCGTCGTCGCCGGCGCGGTTGACCCGCTTACCCGAGGAGAGCCGTTCCAGCGCCTTGGAAAGCGCGTAGCCCGACACCTGGAGGTTGCGCTGGGCGTTGAGCGAGTTGACGTTGGTGTTGATCCGCATCTCGTCATCCTTCCTTGAGGCCTCACGTCCAGCCGGACGGAGGAGAGGGGTTCGGTAGGATCACCTTGCCCCGTTCCTGCTGGGGCGTCTGCGCCCCTCCCTACACCTTCAGAGGACCATTAGGCTGCTTCCTCGTGAAGCGACGATGTTCCCAAGGCGCTCCATTTCGTCAGCAAGTAACGGCGATCGTGGTCGAGATGATGCTCCTCCGGCTCGGCGACGTGGGTGTCGATCGCGATCGCGGTGGGCAAATAGACCACACGGTGCCCGCTCGCCTTCATCAACAGCCCGTAATCGGCGAAGGCGGCGCGGCTGGTGCGGTAGCTTTCGTCGATCCCTTCCGCAGCGACCAACAGATCGAGACGGAGCAAGCAGCCGTCTTCCGGTGCGAAGTGGACAAGCGCCGGCAAGTCAAGCCGAGGCGGGCGTGGCACGTTCACTTCCACGGCGCCGTCCGACCGGATCCACCCGCCGGCCGAGACCGTTGTTCCATCGTGGCGCAGAACGCGCGGCGCGACAACCGCGACCTTGGCATCCGCTTCAGCCGCCGCGATGAGCTCGGCGAGCCATCCTTTCATCGGGAAGAGATCCGGTGGCACGATGGCGAGGTACTTGCCACGGGCGATCGTCGCCGCTTGATTGACAGCGCGAACAAGGGTGACCGGCGCGTCATTCTGAACGAAGCTCACCTCCCCCGGAAGATCGGTGATTTGCCCGGCGAGCGTTCCGTCGCCGGCGAGGTCCACGATGATGACTTCGCACGGGATGTCCTCCACCGCTTGCTGCACTGCCTGATAGGCCAGCCGCAGTCGCTCTGCGCCACCCTCCGCCGGAATGACGATCGAAACGGAGGCTGCTTGCTCTTCGTCATCCGGCGCCTCGATGGGAAGCCAGACGCCGCGTGCCGGGTCGTATTCGGCGACTGGGCGGGCGGGATCGCCAGCGACGCGCGTGTAGGGCGGAACATCCCGGCGGACCACTGCTCCCGGCTCCACCTGTGCCCCGAGGCCGATCCGCACCTTCGGGCCGAGGGTCGCGCCGTTGCCGACCGTCGCCCCTTCTTCGACCACGACCCAGCCCGGTCGGAGCGGTGCGCCTTCGCCAGCTGGCTCGACGTCGCGAAGCGTCACCCCGTCGCCTATCGTCACGCCACAGCCGATCACTACGTGATTCGCGGCAACGACGGTGAGGTCGTTCCCGATCCTTGTGTCGTCACCGACGGTGAAGAGCGAGTCGTGCTCGTTCTCCTCTCCGGTGACGACGTCGATTGACGCGCCGTCACCAATGGTGACGCGGTCGCCGATCAGGACGCGACCGGGGTTGCGAACGAAGCGCGGCATGCCGATGGTCGAGTCCGTGCCCAATCGTCCCCAGTTCGTCTCGGCGGATGGCGCTTCCACTGGGGCCGGTTCGGGATCGATCCCCATCACGGCCGCGCCGTGCTTCAGCGCGGCGATCACGGCGTCGAGGTCGGGCGGCACTTCGTCGACGGACGTGCCGGCGGCATGTTGCAGCTCCCACACCTTGGCGGTGGTCAGAAACGCATAGACGGCCATCGCAACACTAAAAAGGAAACCAGGCATGCCGTCCTGATGGCCGCGCGCCAGTTGGTAGCGGGACGCAAATTCAGCAGCGGCCGCGGCAACCATGTTCGACCAATTGACCGCGCCGCCAATCTCGACGGTCTGGCGGGCCTCGATGGTGGTCAGCCGGTTGATCTCGGCGAAGAGGTTTTCGACGGTGGGATACAAGACGCTGCGGATTGCGATGTCGTGGGTCTCGCTGGAGAGCACCGCGCCAACACCAAAGAGGGTAATCGAACGGTTGAGCCGGGAACTCTGGCGGGCCGTGGTCGGTCGGAAAAAGCGCCACTCCGTCATATTCGGGTCGATGCCGGTGTGCTCGAACCGGTGACCGAGGAGCGTGGTTTGTATCGGCACCTTGAAGCCGTTCACCGGTGGGTTCTTTTCCGCGGCCTGACGAAGGACGTCGGCGAGCACCTCGGTGCAACGCTCCCACGGATTCAAATGGAAGATCCAATCGCCGGTCGCTTGCGCGAAGGCGAACTCCTTCGCAGGCTCCTCGTGGTCATAGGGATGATGCGGAATGACACGGTCGGTGAAGCGCGCCGCGATCTCGGCGGTCCGGTCTGTGGAGGCGAGGTCAACCACGACAATCTCGTCACACCAGCTGACGCTGCGCAGGCAGTCCTCGATGACCGCCGCCGCATTGCGTGCGACGATCACCGCCGAAATCCGCGGCGCGACTGGCCGCTCTTCTCCGTTCATCCTTCCCTCGCTTCGGGGGCGGTCCGTCGCCCACCGGCCGCCGATGCGGCTTCCTTGGCTGGACGAAGTGTCTGGCGCTCGCCCGAGCGGGGAACATAGGGGTTCCCCCGAAACGGATTACGGCGATCTCCCCATTCGCTGCTCGACCGGAGCTCCCTAAGGTTTGAGACCGGTCGCTCGCGCCCTACCGAGGCGCCGCCGACCGGTCGAATACAACAGTAGTCCGCCGCCAGCGGACGGGGGGCGACGCGTGGCCACCTCGAAACAGCGTGCTGACATCGTTATCTTCACCGAGCACGTCGCTCGGGAGCTGGATGTTGCGACCGCGCTGAAGTTTTTGATCGAGCGCAAGTTTGGATTGAAGGTCGCGGTCCGCTCGATCGTCCACGGTCTGACCGAGACTCTCCACGACATCGCAATGCCGAAGGTCGTGGCAATTCCGTATGCCTATTCGTCCATGAACGATTCGATTGGCCAGACGCTCGCCGCTTGGCCGCAGTCGATCTACATCAACCTGCACTACGAACAGTTCTTCGATAAGACGAGCGCGTTCGTCTGCGGCCCGATGGACGAGTTCGCCCGCCACCGCGTGATGCACCTTGCGTGGGGAGAGTTCTTTGTGGAGTTTCTCCTCGCGCATGGCACGCAGGGTGACGGCATCATTCTGAACGGGAACCCGGCGCTCGCCCTTTATCGCGAACCCTATTCGCGCTTCTATGACTCGCGCGATGTGTTAGCCGAACGGTACGGGCTCGATCCGTCGAAGCGCTGGATCTTTATGCCCGAGAGCTTCAGCATGGCCTTCGTCGAAGATCCCGTCATCGAATCGATGGTGTATGCCGGCGCGAACGACACCGAAGTGCGTGTCTCGCGCAAGCAAGCCGCGGTGGCGTTGCGCGAAGTCGCCCACTGGCTGAAGTTTGCTGCCGAGAAGGCTGACGTCGAGATCGTGGTGCGGCCACATCCGGTCGTGCCGCTCGCGCAGTTCACCAACGCCTTTATCGCTGCTGCCGGGCCGCTGCCGCCGCACTTGCATTTCATCAAGGATGGCACCGTTCGGGAGTGGATCCTTGCCTGCGACGCCAATTGCGCTTCCTTCAGCACGACGATGATCGACAGCGCGGTCGCCGGCAAGCCGACCTACCTGCTGCGGCCCCTTCCATTCTCGGAAGCGACGGTCTATCCGTGGCACAAGCTGGTGCCGAAGGTGCGAACGCTCGCCGACTTCATGCAGGTGGCGCTGGGGCGGGTCGATAGCGACGACTGGCGCTGGCTCCAAAAGTGGGCGGTCGACACGATGCTGAGCCAAGGCGATGTGATCATGAACCTCGCCAACGTTTTGACAGCCGCCTACTACGAGGACCCACGAATACCACGGCGAGTGCGCGGCGGTGGCGACCCCTTCACCGAGCGCGAGATCGACGAAAACGCCAAGAGCCGGCTGAATCCGCTTTGGGCGACGCGCAAGCATGAGATGGACCGCTACACCGATGAGGACGTTGCGCAGCGGGTCGCCCGCTGGGAGCGTGCGTTGGCGGCCTAAGGGAACGGGTGGGCGCGCAGGGAGGCGCGTCTGGAGGGACAGGGATGGCGATACACGAAATACCCTTGATTCCCGGCAGAACTTGTGCAACCATTGTTGTGGCAGGCGGTGTTTCGATAGTTGCCGCCGGCCGCGCCGGCCAGCCAAGCGCTCGCGCTGCCTTACGCCGCGCCCCAACGAGTGTGGCGCACCTGAGTGAGGCCCGAGCGGGCGGCCGTTCCGCAGTCGGCAGCGCCTGCTCCCGCGATGGCGTCAGCCTGCGGCGCAGCTCTTTTGGGCGAGGGGTGGCATGACCACCCTCGCCCTGATTCAGGCCCGTACCTCGTCGTCCCGGCTGCCGGGCAAGGTCCTCGCCGACATTGGCGGCCGGCCCATGATCCTGCGCGTCGTCGAACGCGTCCGCGCGACCCCCTCCGTTGATCGCACCGTCGTCGTCACCAGCGATCGTCCCGACGACGACGCCCTTGCCGCGCTGCTCGCCAACAGCGACGTGCCGTGCTTCCGAGGCTCGCTCGACGACGTGCTCGATCGCTTCTATCGCGCCGCGCGGCACTTCGGTGGCGACACCATCGTGCGCATCACCGGCGACTGCCCGCTCGTCGACCCGATCGTGGTCGAGCGCGTCTTGCGCGCCCATCGCGCGAGTGGCGCCGACTACACCACCAACACGCTCCGGTATACCTTCCCCGATGGGCTCGACGTCGAGGTGTTCTCGTTCGCTGCCCTCGAACTCGCGCACACGGAGGCGACCAAGCCCTCCGAGCGCGAACACGTCACGCCCTACCTCAGGAATGGCGACCGCTTCCGCGTTCATAACGTTGAGCATGTCGTCGACCTGTCGGGCCGCCGGCTTCAATGGTCTGTCGATACGCCCGACGACCTCGAGTTCGTTCGAGCGGTGTACGCCCGGCTTGCTGACCAGCCGGCGTTTGGTATGAGCGACGTGCTGGCGCTGCTCGAGCGTGAGCCGCTCCTGCTGACGATTCAACGGGAGAAGATCCCGAACGAGGGCTATTACCGCTCGCTCTATCAAGAGGCCGACGCGAACGCGGCGCTGCGGCCGCTGCCGGGCCGCTTGGTGCGGGCCGAGGGAGCAACCGTCGTCGACGAGCACGGGGCTGTCTACCTCGACTACGACCAAAGTGTGAAACCCGCGACGATCGATTTCGCTCGAGTGGATGAGATGCGGTGGCTCGGCCAGCGTCTCGCAGCTGGGCTGCATGCGCTCGCCCGCGAGGCCGGCTTAGCAGGACGGATAGTCAGCAGCGGGCATCCACTTGCGGCGTTCCTCCGCTTCATCGCCGAGGATGGTTCCGACGACCCGATCCTCGGTGCGCTCTTTTCGCAGGAAGCAGCAAAACGCGGAGTAATCGTGCGGAATCGGCATTTTCTGACCGTCTGGCATGACCACCACGCGATCGAGGCAACGCTCGCCGCGTATGCTGCGGCCCTGAAACAGATCGCCAGCTGGATGGCGGAAGGACACCTCGCTGGGCGGCTGGATGTCGCCCCCGCGCGGCGGGCGCAATGAGTGCGCTCCGCGAGTTGATCGACCGGCTGCTCGGAGCGCTGCTGCCAACTGCGCCGATTCCCGTCCCCATTCGGCCATCAAAGAAGGAGTCCCGCCGATGACGACTCAATTGCGGCGCTGTACCCGCTGCCTCATTCCCGAGACACACGAGACGATCGTCTTCGACGATGACGGCGTCTGCAATGTTTGCCGGGCGCACGAAAAGAAGCGCGAGAAGATCGATTGGGGAGCGCGTCGCGCCCAGTTCGAGGAGCTAATCGAGCGGGTGCGCGGCAAGTATGCCTACGACTGCATCGTGCCGTTCAGTGGTGGCAAGGACAGCACCTTCACGCTCTACTTCCTCGTCCGTGAGTACGGCCTCAAGCCGCTCGTGGTTCAGTTCGATCACGGCTTTCTGCGGCCTAAGTTGGTCGAACAGAATGTTCGCACCATGAAGACCCTCGGCGTCGACTTTCTTTCGTTCCGCCCCAACTGGAAAGTCGTCCAGAAGCTGATGCTGGAGAGCCTCAAGCGCAAAGGAGACTTCTGCTGGCACTGCCACACTGGCATTTTCTCGTTTCCTATGCAGATCGCAGTCAAGTTCCAAGTGCCGCTGCTGATCTGGGGTGAGCCGAGCGCCGAATACACTGCCTACTTCGATTACGACGACGTCGAAGAGGTCGACGAAAAGCGTTTCAATCGCTTCGTGAACCTTGGTATCACCGCCGATGACATGGTCGGAATGATCGAGGGCGTCGAGCCGCGCGAGCTTGAGCCGTTTCGCTATCCGCCGCTTCGCGAGTTGCGCAAGTTGGGAGTCCGATCGGTCTGCCTCGGGTCGTTCATTCCGTGGGATGTCAAGAGTCAGGCCGAGATCATTCGGCGTGAGCTCGGGTGGGAAGGGAATGTCGTTGAGGGCGTTCCTGAGGAATACTATTACGAGAAAGTCGAGTGCTTCATGCAGGGCGTCCGCGACTATCTCAAATATCTGAAGCGCGGATACGGCCGAACAGCGCACCTCACAAGCCTTGATATTCGCAATGGCCGGCTCGACCGCGCGACCGCCGAACGATTGACGGAAGAACACGACGGGAAGCGCCCGGCCTCGCTCGACTTGTTTCTCGAAGCGGTTGAGTTGGACGAGGAGACTTTCCATCGCATTGCGCTGACCCACACGGTCGCACCGTGGACACCCGACCTGCGACGAATTCCGGCTGGTGACCCGCTCCCCGACCATGGCAAGTTCATTCGAGCCGCGAGCGTGCGCGACTGATGATCGCGGTTGTCGACTATGGGATGGGCAACCTCCATTCCGTCCGCAATGCCTTCGAGCTGATCGGGGCGGATGTCACGGTCACGCGCGATCCAGAGGAGATCCGTGCTGCCGAGCGGATTGTGCTCCCCGGGGTCGGCGCGTTCGGCGAATGTGTCAAAAATCTCGAGGCAGCCGGCCTGCGCGAGGTGTTGCAGGAGGTGGTTCTCGAGCGCGGGACGCCCTTTTTGGGAATCTGCCTCGGGATGCAGGTGTTGGCAACGACGGGTGAAGAGTTTGGGGTCCATCGCGGGCTCGGATGGGTGCCCGGCGTGGTTCGTCGGTTCCAAGGAACCGATCTGCGAGTGCCGCACGTCGGCTGGAACGAGATCGAGCCGCGTGTCGAATCCCCGCTCTTTCGCGGGCTCGGCCACGCACCGTGCTTCTATTTTGTCCACAGTTACCACTTCGTCGTCGACGATCCGCGCGTCGTCGCCGCCACCTGTGACTATGGCGGTCCGTTTACCGCTGCCATCCTGTATCGAAACATGTTTGCGACCCAGTTCCACCCCGAGAAAAGCCAAGAGGCAGGGTTGCGCTTGCTTGAAAACTTCCTCGACTGGGAGCCAGTGTGCTAAAGCGCCGGATCATCCCGAAGCTGCTGCTCAGAAATGGACGCAATGTCAAAGGGCGGCAGTTCGTCGATCTTCGCGATACTGGCGCGCCCGTGACGAACGCCCGAATCTACGATGCCCAAGGCGCAGACGAGCTTATTTTCCTCGACATCGAAGCGAGCGATGCCAATCGGGGCCTGCTCTACGACATCATCGCGAAGACCGCCGAAGAGGTGTTTATGCCGTTCTGCGTCGGTGGCGGGGTGCGGACCGTAGAAGACGTGCGTGCCCTCCTGCTCGCCGGGGCCGACAAAGTGGCGATCAACACGGCAGCGATCGAGACACCATCGCTCATCAGCGACGCCGCCCGTCTCTTTGGTTCGCAATGCGTTGTTGTTTCTGTCGACTTCCGGCGGGACGGCAGCCGCGCCCGGGTGTTCACGCACGGCGGCCGCTGTGACACTGTCCTCGATGCGGTGGATGTCTGCCGACGCGCGGCCGAGCTTGGCGCGGGCGAAATCCTGCTTACCTCGATCGATCGGGATGGAACGATGAGTGGGTACGACCTCGAGATCACTCGTCAGGTCGCCGACGCGGTTCGCATCCCCGTCATCGCCTCGGGCGGCGCAGGCTCTTCGGAGCACCTTGCTGCCGCCTTCCTCGACGGTCATGCCTCTGCTGTTGCCGTGGCCAGCCTGTTTCACTTCAGCGATCACTGCCCCATCAAGGTGAAGGCGCAACTGAAGATTGCCGGGATCGACGTCCGAGCCGCCTGACGCGCACAGCCGACGTTCCAACGGTTCAGACGGAGCGACGAGGCACAAGCGGTCCTGTTCTCGCGGCCGCCGAGGTGCTGGAGGCCGCGCCGCGATCCCGTGTGGACGAAGACGCCGATGCCGAGTGGGACGATGGCGCGAGTTGGCCTGCGCTCGGCGGTCGGGCGAGCCAAGCCGGTGACAGCGCCGGGCTCGGGCCGCGACGGGCCTGCTGGCCCCACCCGTGCAGGGCCAGCAACTGGGAAGGTACCTGGCGCCACCGCGATCCCCCGTGCCGGTGCGCCGAACCCTGACCGTCGTAGTGAGAGGCCATGGCTCGTTCGCCGGGCGGGTGTTGCTCGGAAAGGCGTTGCGTGCGGCGCTGATCGTTGATACAATCAACGATTGATGAATGCGACGGTTGTCGTGATCATCGATTCTCTGGAGGGTGAGTATGCACGCAGCTCACGTCAGCGAGCCAGCGTTGGAGCCAGCAGTCGGTGGCAAGCGTCTCGCCGTGATCATTGCTGGCCTGATGTTGACGCTCTTTCTTGCTGCGCTTGAAGGAACGATCGTGGCAACGGCGATGCCGCGGATCGTCGCCGACCTGAACGGTTTCGATAAGTATTCTTGGGTAGCGACCGCCTACTTGCTCGCCTCGACGGCGATGATCCCGCTGGTGAGCAAGCTGTCGGACATCTATGGGCGGAAACGGCAGCTGATGATCTCCATCGTCGGGTTCGTCGCTGGCAGTGCGCTCTGCGGCCTCGCCCAATCGATGGAACAGCTGATCCTCTTTCGCACGATCCAGGGCTTGGCGGGCGGTGGTCTGTTCTCTCTCGTGTTCGCTGCTAACGCGGACATTTTTCCCCCCGCGGAGCGCGGCAAATGGCAGGGGCTCTTCTTTGGCATGATCACCAGCGCCATCGTGCTCGGACCGCCGATCGGCGGCTTCCTGACCGAGACCCTCTCGTGGCGATGGGTATTTTATGTCAATATCCCACTCTGCGTTGTCGTTCTGGCGACGTTGGCGCTCGGCTTTCCCGGCAGGCGCACCCCGGCGCAGGGCGGCTGGCGACGGATTGATGTTCCGGGTGCTCTGACGCTGACTGCCGGCGTGACGGCGTTGCTTCTCGCCATCCTGATTGGTGGCGAGCGCCTGCGCTGGCTGGACCCGACCGTCCTCAGCCTCTTCGGCGTTTCGGCGCTTGCCTTTGGGGCGTTCTATTGGCTCCAAAAGCGCTCGCGTGAGCCGATTGTGCCGCTCGACCTTTTGAAGCATCGGGTCATCGCGGTCGGAGCGGCTGCATCCTTTCTCGTCAGCTTTCTGATGGTCGGGACCAGCCTCTACTCACCGCTCTACATTCAGGCTGTTCTCGGCGACTCTCCGACGGCGTCTGGCCTCACCATGCTGCCGCAGATTCTGACGGGGCTGCTGTTCAACGTCGTTGGCGGGCAGATCGTCTCGCGGACCGCGCGGTACAAGCGCATCATGGTCGTTGGGGCCATCCTCATGCCGATCGGGCTCCTTGCCCTCGTGCTGACGGCACCTCAGGCGAACCGCTGGTGGTTTATCGGATCACTGATGATGTTCTCGGCCGGCTTCTCGCTGATGACGCCGCAGTTGAACGTGGCGATCCAGAACGCCTTGCCGATGAACCGCCTCGGTGTCGGTACCGGAATGGTGACGCTCATCCGCTCGATCGGGCAGACCATGGGCGCCGCAGTCGTCGGCACGGTTGTCGTGGGCGCCTACCTTTTCTCTCTTGGACGGGCGCTCCCGCCAGCAGCTGCCTCCTTGCCAGCGGAGGTGCTCAACGACCTGACCGATCCGCAACACTTCTTGGTGCGCGGCACAACGCCGGCGGTTGCGCCGTCAACACTCGATCCCGCTCTCGCCGGTCAGATCCGCGATGCCGTCGGCAGTGCACTCACAGCCGCGCTCGACGCTGGCTATCTGGCGATGCTCATCGTTGGCATCGCGGCGTCCGTGCTCGTCATCGTGCTCCCGGATGCGCAATTGCGGCGTGGCCGGCCAGCGACCCCTTCGCCCGATTCACTTCCTACGCCGGCCCGGCAACCGGCCGAGGTGCGATGAGGGAAGAGCAGATGGCTGTCAACCGTCTCGAAACGCCACCGGCGGTGCTTCCACTGAGCGCGGTTCTGGGTCGTCTGGCCTTCATTCTGCCGAAGCGCATGAGCGAATGGATTGGCCTGAGTGTCCATGCGTTGCGCCTGCTCTACCTGACCTACCAGCGCGACGGGGTCAGCCAGTCCGAAATCGAGCGCCTTTTCGAACTGGACGGCGCGGCCGTGACGCGGCTTGCCAAGCAACTTGAAGCGGAGGGGCTCATCCGGCGCGTGCCGGATCCCTCCGATAACCGCTACACGATCGTTCATCTGACCGACGCCGGGCGGATCCGGCTCGCGGAAGCGCGCGAGGAAATGCGCGCCCTCGAGGCCCGGCTCTATGCCGGGATTGACCCGGCTGATCTGGAGCGCTGTCGGGACGTGCTCGACCGCATTCGCGCCAACCTTGCTGCACTGCCGCCGCGGCGCTAGCGTGGCGCACTCGCCGCCTCGGCCTCCCATCAGCCAGAATGGCGTGGGAGGACCACGTGAACGCTACCTTGTCGGGGCGGATCCAGTTTGACCATACCGCCCTCGCTGCGCCGGAGAAAGCGCCCATCCTCGCATTGCTGCGCGAGCTCTTCGGCGGCGCCATCGTTTGGGATGACCGCACCGGCCTCGAGGCGCAGGGGTTCCGTGCCGGTCAGCTCGATCTCTCCGGCACCGTCATCGAGGTGATCGAGCCGGCGGGAGAAGCGAGCTTTCTGCATCCGTATCTCGCCAAGCGTGGGCCCGGGCTGCATCACATCACCTTCAAGGTGGCGGAGCTCGATCGCTTTCTCGCCGACCAAGCCGCACGCGGGGTCGCTTTCACTGGCGTCGAGCGCGACCGCCAAGGCCGGACGGTGAACGCCTTCACTCGGCCTGGGTCGAGCTACGGAATGTTGATCCAGTTTCGGCCACGGGAGGCGTGGTCCCGCGAGGCGCTTCGCCATCATCCTTCGCTGCGAGATCTTCCACCGCCCTTGCCATCGCGCGCTCGGCTCGCCGCAACGGCTGTCGCCGCGGCCGACGGTGCAGCCACGCTCGCCTACTTGCAAGGACTGCTTGGCGGCGAGCTCGGTCCGCGCACAGGACAGAACGAACATCTCGCGCAGTCCCTCCGTGTTGGCGGCACTGAGTTGACGATCTTTTGGCCCGCCGAACCCGGTCCGGCGCTGCACCATCTGACTCTCGAAATCACCGACTGGGACGAGACGCTCACTGCCGTGCGCCGACTCGGCCTGCCCCTGCGGGCAGGAGAGCATGAGGCGTTCGTCGACGCAGCCAACCCGACCGGCGCCCAATTTCACCTACGCAGGATCCCGGCGTCGCGAATCGAACGACAGCGCTAAGCGGCAGACCGGGGACTCCCACACCGGCGAGCGGCGGCGCCTCCGACATCAAGTGCCGGCCACCGGTTTGCTTACCGAACTCCAGTTCATTGACCGAGCTGGAGTCGCGCGACGATGCGACTTGGGAGGCGTCGACGGCGCCGCGAACGGGATGGCGTTGGTTCGGCTTTGCCTGAGGTGACGGCCCGAGACGGAGAATCTGTCCGGACTGGCCGCATCAGGGGAGAGGAACCGCGGCGTGCTCAGCGCAACAAGTGTTCGGCGATGAGAAGGCGTTGGACTTCGCTCGTGCCTTCGTAAATGCGCAGGATGCGAGCGTCACGGTAGGCGCGTTCGATTGGTGAGCCCTTCATGTAGGCTTGCCCGCCGTGGATCTGGACGGCTTTGTCGACGGCGCGGTTCGCCATCTCGCTGGCAAATAGCTTGATCACGGCGGCTTCGTGAGAGACGCGCTCACCGCGGTCGATCTTGGCGGCAACCTGATAGACCATGTAGCGGGCGACCTGAATCTCCGTCTCCATATCGGCCAACATCCATTGGATCGCTTGGAAGCTCGCGATCGGCACGCCAAACTGCTTGCGCGACTTGGCATGCTGCACCGACAGGTCGAGCATGTGCTGGGCCATCCCCACCGCGCCCGCAGCGAGAGAAACGCGCCCGCCATCGAGCGCTGTCATCGCGGTGATAAAGCCGCTGCCCACCTGCCCGAGGACGTTCGTCGCCGGCACGCGACAGTCATCGAGATAGACGGGCGCGGTGTACGAGCCGCGGAGCCCCATTTTCTCGTCTGGCTTGCCTACCGAAAGGCCCGGCGTCTCGCGAGGGACCACAAACGCAGTGATCCCGCCGCGTGCGCCACGCTCGCGGTCGTTGGCCGCGTAGATCACGAAGGTGCCGGCAATCGGTGCGTTCGTGATCCATTGCTTTTGGCCGTTCAAGATCCAAACGTCGCCGTCGCGTTTGGCGGTGGTTCGAATCGAGGCGGCGTCAGAGCCCGCTTCTGGCTCCGTCAGCCCAAAGGAGCCGATCCGCTCGCCCTTCGCGAGGGGGACGAGCCACTGCTGCTTCTGCTCGTGCGACCCGGCAAGATAAATGGACATGGCGCAAATGCCCGTGTGGGCGCCGATGAGGTTCGTGATCGCCGAACTGGTCGCGCCCAGTTCTTCGAGGGCCACGCAGTAGCCCAGCTCACCGGCGCCGATCCCGCCATACTGCTCCGGAAATGGAAAACCGAAAAAGCCGAGGCCGGCCATCTCCCGGATCACTTCGTCTGGGATCCGGTCCTCGCGCTCGATCTGCTCTTCCAGCGGCCGCAGCCGCCCTTGAACATAGTCGCGGACCGAGCGCCGAAGCAGTTGGATCTCTTCCGGGAAGCTAAAGTCCATCTCGTTCCTTCCGCGCCGAGATTAGGGCGAAGGGAGTGCGTCGCGTAGCGACCCACCGTGTTCGGCGAGCGATTTCAGTCGTTCGGGCGGCGTAAATCGAGGCCCCACCTTGGCGGCTAGGGCGCTCAGCAGCGCAACAACGGCGCCAAGCCCGACCTGATCGGCCCAGGCGATGGGACCTGTTGCCCAGCCGGCGCCAGCCTGCATTGCCACGTCGATATCCTTCGGGTCGGTCACGATCCCCTCGTCGAGGCAGCGAAACGCCTCGAGGAACGAGGCTGCCGTCACTTGCTGGACCAGCCGCTCGGGGTCTGCCGGCTTGGTACCGAGGTCTATCGGCGTTCCCTCGCGGGAATAGAACCCGCCACCGTTCTTCGCGCCGTGCCGGCCCTGCGCCACGAGCTCGCGCAGGATCGGAGGTGTCGCGAATCGTTCGCCGTAGGCCGCGACGAGGACGTCGCCAATTTCGAGGAGGACATCCAGTCCAACGAGGTCGGCCAGTTGGAAGGGGCCCATCGGAACGCCAGCCCGTTCGCGGAGCGCGGCGTCCACCGAGGCGATCGTGGCGTCGTTCTCCTCTCGGTAGCGCATTCCTTCGGCCATCGCGGCGAACAAGATGCGATTCACGAGAAACCCGGGACACTCCTTCACGGGCACAGGCAACTTGCCGATCCGGCGGCCAAATTCGAGCGTGGTCTGGACTGTCTCCTCGCTGGTCTCGGGCGTCACGATGACTTCAATCAGCTTCATCACGCTCGCAGGGTTGAAAAAATGGAAGCCGACAACGTTGCTGGGTCGACCGCTCGCTTTCGCCAGCCGGCTGACCGGAAGCGATGACGTGTTGGTCGCAAGAATCGCTTCGGGTTTGCAGGCGCGATTGAGTTCAGCAAAGACCGCTTCTTTCAGGGTCAGCCGTTCCGGGACCGCTTCGATCACGAAGTCGGCGTCCGCAAGGTCATCGTAGCTCAGCGTCGGAGCGATAAGGGCCAACTTGGCTTGGGCTTCATCCTCGCTCAGTCGACCGCGTTCGACGCGTCGGCGAAATACGCTCTCCACATGGCGCATTCCGCGGTCGAGGAACTCCTGCGAGACATCCTTGAGCGTAACGGGTACTCCCTGTTCGGCAATCACTTGTGCGATCTCAGCGCCCATCGTGCCGGCGCCGATCACCGCAGCCCGTGCAACGGGCATCGAATTCCTCCTGAGAATGGTCCTTGATGCTACATCGCGCTCGGCGGCCAAGACCACTCGTGTGGAAAATGTCGCAGCGCATCGACGAACGATGCGGTACGCTACAACTGTTGGGCTAGGCCGAAAGGAACGAGGGTCTTGGGGCTGCAGCTTACCCTGCTTGGGCGGTTTCGCGCAGCCGTCGACGGGGTGGTAATCGATAGCGGCGCGTGGCGGCGTCGCAAGGCTTCCGCCCTCGTCAAACTGCTTGCGCTTCAGCCCGGCGGTCGGTTGCACCGCGACCAAGTGCTCGATCAGCTTTGGCCTGAGGCAGAGCCAGAGGCGGCCCTGAATAATCTCCACCAAGCCCTACACGCGGCAAGGCGCGCCTTGGAGCCGGATCGGCCCGGCAGCCGCTTCCTTCGGTGGAGCGGCGACGTGCTGGAGCTTTCGCCTGACGAGCCGATCATCAGCGATGTGGCGGAATTTCAAGCGTGCGCAGCGGCTGCACGCGCCCATGGCGACGTCGAAGAGCTTGCGGCGGCGGTTGCCCGCTACAGCGGCGATCTCCTGCTGGAAGACCTGTACGAAGACTGGTCCGTTCCGTCCCGCGAGATGCTGCGCGCGACCTACGTCGAGTTGCTGCGCCGCTACGCCGAACGACTGCTGAGCAGCGGCGACGCTCCTGCTGCCGTCGAGGCCGCGAAGCAGCTCGTCACTGCAGAGCCGCTCGACGATTCAGCACAGCTCTTTCTCGTTGAGTTGTTGATGTCGCTTGGCCGGCGGCGCGAGGCGCTTCAACACCTCGATCGATTTCGCGAGACCTTCCGGCGGGAACTTGGCGTCGATCTCCCGCCGGCGGCGGTGGCACTTGAGCGGCGCCTGCTTGGCGGCGCAGCGATCGCCGGCGAGCCACTCCAAGCGCCGCCGACTCGCTTTATTGGTCGCCGTCGGGAGATGGAAGAGGTGGGGGCGCTGCTGCGCCGAGCTCGCCTCGTCACCATTGTCGGGCCCGGTGGGGGCGGCAAGTCGCGCCTTGCGGTGGAGGTGCTGGCGCGCGCGGTTGCCGACTCTTCGGCTGCTGTCGGCATTGTCGACTTGGCCGTCGTGGATCACTCCATGCACGTGTCTGAGACAATCGCCCGCGACCTTGGTGTGGACCCGCGAGATGACGCGCTGGGGGCCGTTGTCCGCCACTACCGCGAGCGGCCGGCGATCGTTCTCCTCGACAATTGCGAGCATGTCGTTGACGCCGTCGCTCGGGTGGCGAGGCACCTGATGGGGGCGTGCCCGCGGCTGCGGCTGCTTGCGACGAGCCGCGAACCCTTGGGCGTCTCCGGCGAGACCGTCTGGCGCATCCCGCCTCTTGCCCTTCCGACCGGTCCGGAGGACGCTGACGCGGACGCGGTGCACCTGTTTCTCGATCGGGGCCCGGCTGCATGTCCCCGCCTTCGAGCGATCCTCCGAAAACGCTGCCGCGATTGCTGAAATCTGCGTCCGGCTCGACGGCCTGCCGCTCGCTCTCGAATTGGCAGCGGCGCGGGTGGGCAGCCTCACGCCTGCGCAAATCGCGGCTCGGCTTGGCGAAAGTAGTGCCCTGCTTGACAACGGCAGCCGGGTGGCCGACCGGCGCCATCGCACACTGGAGGCTGCGCTGGATTGGAGCTATGTCCTGCTTCGTCGGGACGAGCAGGCTGCCCTGCCGCCGGTTAACAATCTTTGGTGGCGACTTCGGATTAAGACGCCGCCGAACGAGTGTGCGCGTTTGGGACGCTGACCAACCGGCCGCTTCTCCCAATCATTAGCAACGTGGTCGACAAGTCGTTCGTAACGGCCGATCTCAGCGGGAACGAGGCGCGCTACCGGTTGTCGGAGGTTGTTCGGCAGTTCGCCGCCGCGAGGCTGGATGCCACCGAAGCGTGCGAGGTCCGGCGGCGGGAGGCGCGACTGGGCGTTCGCGCTGGTCGAGGAGGTTGCTCCCCGCCTCGGTGATCGTGACGAGGGCCGCTGGCTCGACCGGCTAGAGCCGCGACTATGGTCACCTCGCGCGCTGCCCTCGACGACGCGCTGGAAGACGGAGCCGTTGCTCAAGCGCTGCACATCGGAGGCAATCTTTGGCGCTTCTGGCAGTCGCGCGGGCGCATTCTTGAAGGGCTTCGCTGGCTGAATGTTGCGCTCCACCGCGATAGCGGCACGCCGAGTGCGGCTCGCGCCGAGGCGCTGAACGGCCGCGGGCGGTCTCGCCAACGACATCGGCGATTACGCCCGCGCCGCTACTGCACACGAGGAGTGCCTTGCCATTTGGCGTGCCCTCGACTACCCGCCTGGCATTGCTTCCTCGCTCAATAATCTTGGCAACGTCGCCCGGAATTGTGGAGACCAGTCGACCGCAGAGCGGTATTACGACGAGAGCTTGCGGGCTCTTTGCATCACTCGGCGATGTGGCACGGCAGGCGCTCGTGCTGCTGAACCGGGGGAAACTCGAGCGTCGACGAGGACAAACCGAGGCAGCCGAGGCCGCGTTTGAGCGAAGCCTTTTGCTCTATCGCGAGGTCGGAGATCTCCAAGGCATCGCCTCGGCGCTCAATCGCCTCGGCGACCTCGCCCGCGAACGCGGTGATCTGGCACTCGCGCGAACGTTGCACGACGAAGCCCTCGCGATGTTTCACCAGCAACGAGGCGACCGCTGGGGCCAAGCAATCGCACTGAATTACTTGGCGTTGGCAGCTCTCGCCGACGGGGATCCTGCCGGCACGACTGCGCTTGCTCAGGGAGCGCTCCGGGCTCTTGCGGGACCTGCCCATTGCGCGACGATGTCGCGGTGAGCCTCGCCGCGATAGGGCTGGCGCAGTCCATTGTCGACCGGGAAACACTCGGCGCTACTCTGCTCGGCGCGTCGGAAGGCCTCCGTCGAATCACGAGGTGAAGGGCCGTTGCTTCCGCTGGACGGACGAGTTGAAGTCGGCGTACCGTGCTGGCCGACTGCTTTCGTTAGAACGGGCGATCGCGCTTGCGCTGGACGCGCCGCCGCTGAATGCTGCCCCCGGTTGCCCGTCACCTCCCAGGCGAGCTTATCGCACGTGTAAGCAGAATGTAAGTGACGGTTGGCATACTGGTCCCACTTTTGCAGAAGAGGTTGGTGGTGCAGGCTCCATACGCCTCGTTCCTCATCCGGCTTTGGCACTCTCCGGCGATTGGTGATCGCTGGCATGTTCGCCATCTCCAGACCGGCGACTCCGCGCAGCTTCGCACGCTGGCAGACGTAGCGGCGTGGCTTGAGACGATCCGAGCCACCACCGCCCGCCACCCTCGCCTCGGATCTTCGGGACTCCCCTCCCCAATAACCCGACTAGCCCCGGGTTCTCCAACACGGTCGCCGTGAGGGTCTTGGGAAATCCCGCGGTGACCGAATATAGTAGAGGCAGCGCGGCAGGCGCAGCCGACGGAAGCGCTGGATGGCGGGGACGCTCCGCCCATGGTGCTTGCGCGCCAGGTCGGGAGCATGATTTGGATCTTGTAAGTCCCCGCACCGCCGACGCCTCGCGGTTGCCCGAGCCGGGGCGGGCTCGTCGCGTCTCTGGTCGCCGGCAGTTCTTGCGGACTCTTGCTGCTCTTGGTCTCGGCGGGCTCGCCGCCGGCGGCAGTGCGCTGCTCCTTCGTGACTACGGCCCGGGCCTGATCCGCTCCTTTAGCGCACGTCTCGCGCCCCCGCGCGCCCTTGGAATGGTTGCCGATTCCCGGTGCGCTCCCGCTCCGCTCAATGGCCGGAATGTTCGGCCGCCGGTTCCCGTCGGACATGCAGATCATCCGCGACCTCGGCATCCCGATCGCGCGCTGGGGCCTCCTGTGGCACCAGATTGAGCGCGAGCGGGGAGTCTTCACCTTCGATGCCCATGATGAGGTGGCGAATTTCGGCCGCAGGTATGGCATTCGGTTTTGTTGGACACTCGCCTACGGGAACCCGCTGTACGACGGGCAGTACCGTGTCGAGACTGACGCTGCCCGCGCCGCGTTCGTTCGCTACGCCGAAGAATGTGTCCGGCGCTATGACGACGTCGCCGCGTTCTGGGAGATCTGGAACGAGCCAAATCATGCCGTCTGGGGGTTCAATGACGGCGATCCGGCAGCCTACGCGAGTCTCGTTCGCGAAACGGCGCGGGCGATCAAGGCGCTCGGCGCGTCTGGCCGGGTGATTGCGGGCTCACTCTCGACGGTCGACGAGCCCTACTTGCGTGACATGATCGCCGCGAATCTTGGTACCGACGTCGACATCGTCTCTGTCCAGCCGTATCGCTGGGAGCCACCGGAAACGGTGTTGAACGATCTCCCGAAGGCACGAATCCTCGTCCGTGGTCGGCAGGTCGCCTTCACCGAGTGGGGCTATAGCACCCATTTGGATCCTCAAAGCCCTGGCCCGAGCCTGACGGAGCAAGCGGCCTACGTTGTTCGCGTCCTCTTAGTCGGAAACGTCGCTCGCGTCCCGCTCGTCGTGTGGTACGACGCTTCAGACGACGGAACGGACAAGACGTGGCCCGACGACAATTATGGGCTGACGTTTCCCGACCTCACTCCAAAGCCGGGCTATTACGCGGTAAAGAACCTGATGGCGCTGGTCGGCGAGCGTCGGCCTGCCGCCTATCTCGATACCGGCCGCTTTTTCGCTGTCTCCTATCCAAGCACGACTGCCCCATTGACGCTTATCTGGGCGTCCGGTCTTGCCCCGGTAACCCTCGCGCTCCAAGCCCCAATCGACGTGGTTAGCCTCCTCGACCCGACAAGGACCCCCCGGCAGGTGCGCGGCAACCTCGTCCTCCCAACGGACGACGTGTTCGCAATCAACCATCCGCTCGAAAGCGTCCTCAACGACGTCATTTAGCGGCGCGGTCAGGCATCCACCGTTTACCTCGGGCTTCTCGTCATCTCGGTGTTTGGGGTATGCCCCAGTTGGGTCACGACCTGATAGGACGATAGTCCGAGCATTTCACCTCGGCTGACCGAACGTTCTAGCAAGAAAGTCATGCCCGGCAGGTAGAACGGAGCTTCGTGCTGCCCTTTCACGCTCATGAGCTCGCCATGACCTTCTCCCAGTCGAGCTCTCGTCACCAGTCATGGGCAAATGGAGCAACCAAAGGTACCATCGCGGACCCCTCAAAGGCTGCCGATATCGACACCGAGAGCACATCAACCGTTCATCGCTTCGTTTGAAGCCTGGACGGAGTCTCCCCGGCGACTCGGTGATCGTTATGGACTGGCTCCGGAGTGACCGTCACGCTGTTCCCTTGAAGGGCTTCTTCGTCCGCAGCCGTCTCTTGCCCCGAACAGGAGTTGCGGTTGCGGTCTTGGCGTCGGTTCTCGGCGCTCCGCTGATGGGCTACGCTGAAGGCCCTACGGGACCTCGAGTCTTTATTCCGGTTGCGGCAACTGAGGCCGATACGAGTGGTGGCAGCGGCTCCCAACTTGCCACACCGCCCTCGATCGCGATCGTTGCCCCGAGCGCGGGAACCACGCTGCGAGGGATCTTTCAGGTTCGGGCGAAGGCCTCCGGCATTTCCCACGCGGTTGCTAAGGTCGACAATGGTTCTCCGGTGACGCTCAACTACGATCGGGGGTCTGGCGACTGGGTTGGCACGATCGACAGCCGCAACTTCCCATCGGGCCGTCACACGCTCACGGTAGTTGGCGAGGGCCGACGCCGGTCGACCGTCGAGGCGACAATCACTGACATTCAGTTCGACAATGCGCTAGCGACGCCGACTCCATCGTCGAAACCAGCCGCACCGCCTACCCAGTCTCCGACGCCGACCGCCACGCCGAGCGGTGTTGGGTCGCCGCCCCCTCCGGCGGATGGTGGGGTGGTCGCTCAAATATTCGATGACTCGTTGGCACCAGCCTGGGAGAACTGGTCGTGGGATGGCACGGCGCGGTTCGACACGAGCGACCCGGTCTTCAGGGGAAGCCGGGCCATCAGCTTCCTCAACTTCGCTGGCTATGCCGGGCTCGATCTGCACCGCGAGACGCCGATCGACGTTGCGAAGGCCACCCATCTGCGGTTCGCCGCCCGCGCTGGGGCGCGTGACCAGCGGTTCCGGGTTGCGTTGGTGGACGGCGCGGGTAATCAACTGCCAAAGATGGCTAACCTGGTCGATTTTGGCGGCGACCCGATTGTCGAGGGATGGCGGGTCTACCAAATCCCGCTGTCCGCGTTTGGCGCAAGCGTGCAACAAGTGAAGAGTGTCTTTTTCCAAGACATCAGCGGCCGAGCGCAGCCGTCCTTCCACGTCGATGAAATTGCCTTCGCGTCCTCGACTGTGGCGGCAACGAACCCAACACCCAGCCCGGCGGCGGGGCTGGCGCCTTGGAACCCGTCTCCCGGCCAAAAGCACTATGGGATCAACCTGACGGGGGCGGAGTACACGCCGCGGTCGCTGCCCGGGGTGCTGGGGAAGGACTATGTGTATCCGTACTCGGGTGTGACGACGAGTCTGTATCCGAGTGGCTATCAAGGGTTGAGCTATTTCCGGTCGAAAGGGCTGCGGCTGGTGCGGCTGCCGGTGCGGTGGGAGCGCGTGCAGCCGGTGGCGTTTGGGCCGCTGTCGGAGGCGGATGTTGCGGGGATTCGGCGGGTGTTGGATGAGGCGGCGAGCCGGCAGCAGCAGGTGATCGTGGAGCTGCACAACTCGGATGGGTACTATGGGGTGAAGCTGAGTGCGGGGCAAGCGGGGCAGTTTGCGGATGTCTGGCAGAAGCTTGCTGGGGTGTTGGTGGGGCATCCGGGGCTGTATGGGTATGAACTGCTGAATGAGCCGGCTGAGTTGGTGGGGGGGAGTGGGACGTGGAAGGTTCTGGCGCAAGCGGGGCTGGAGGGGATTCGGCGGGTAGACCGGAGTGCGTGGGTGCTGATTCCGGGCTACCAGTGGCAGAAGGCGAGCACGTGGCGGACGTACAATGAAGACCTGCTGCTGACGGACCCGTCGGGGAAGCTGTTGTATGCGGCGCATATCTATTTTGATTGGGATGCGACGGGGTTTCACCGATACAGCTACGATGCGGGTGGGGCGTACCCGATGATTGGGGTGGATCGGGTGCGGGGGTATCTGGAGTGGCTGGCGGAGCACCGGGTGCAGGGGATCATCACGGAGTATGGGGTGGTGGACCACGATCCGCGGTGGTTGACGGTGTTGGAGAACTTTCTGCGGGTGGTGGACAGTGACCCGTGGGTGGTGGGAGCGGTGGCGTGGGCGGCGGGGCCGTTGTGGGGGACGCCGCGCGATCTTGGACTGGACCCGCTCAACGGCAAGGACCAGCCGCAGATGCAGGTGATCGCCAAATTCCCGAGCCGCTAGCCTTCGAGCGGGCGGGAGAGCGCTTGTTCAGCTGCCAAGCGATTTCAGTGGGCTGCTCAGCAGTGACGACGTTCAAGCCGGGCCTTTGGTTGCCGTTACGGGAGCGAGGGGCGGTTGCTCGTCGTGAGACGTGGCGGTGACTGCCTTCGGCGTGCGCGACGATGCGCAGAACCCGCCGGCGCCGCTTACGGACGCTCCGCTCCGACTGAGGTGGCGTCTGACTGTGAATGCGCTGAGCGTCTTCCTGCTGGGAGCTCGCTGACCAAGAGGTGTCGACTGCTCCGGCGGACGTCCTTCCGTCATGCCGGCCGACGAAACCACCCCGTCAGCGAAGCCGTAGATTGTGAGAGAGGGTCCCCGCTGTTTCTCGCGGCTTGGGGAGGCCGTCCTCTAGAATGTGCGGGAAGGGGCGCCCGCGAACCCGTGAAGAACCGTGCACTCGTCCACCCCAAGTGTCCTAGGGTTGGCTTTCGACCAGTTTCCGTGGCCTTGATCGCGCTTTTGCTCCTATCGGTAATTGCGCCTTCTGCCACCGCTGAGGGGCCAGACCGACTCTACCTCCCCACTGTCGCGGTCCAAAATGGAACCGGCGACGCCCGACCACTTTCGACAGCGGTTCCGAGGGCGGTCGCCAAGCTCGGCCGCCCAGCGCCCTCGCAGCCAGCCGGAACCAAGCTCTATGGGATCAACCTGACGGGGGCGGAGTACACGCCGCGGTCGCTGCCCGGGGTGCTAGGGAAGGACTATGTGTATCCGTACTCGGGTGTGACGACGAGTCTGTATCCGAGTGGCTATCAAGGGTTGAGCTATTTCCGGTCGAAAGGGCTGCGGCTGGTGCGGCTGCCGGTGCGGTGGGAGCGCGTGCAGCCGGTGGCGTTTGGGCCGCTGTCGGAGGCGGATGTTGCGGGGATTCGGCGGGTGTTGGATGAGGCGGCGAGCCGGCAGCAGCAGGTGATCGTGGAGCTGCACAACTCGGATGGGTACTATGGGGTGAAGCTGAGTGCGGGGCAAGCGGGGCAGTTTGCGGATGTCTGGCAGAAGCTTGCTGGGGTGTTGGTGGGGCATCCGGGGCTGTATGGGTATGAACTGCTGAATGAGCCGGCTGAGTTGGTGGGGGGGAGTGGGACGTGGAAGGTTCTGGCGCAAGCGGGGCTGGAGGGGATTCGGCGGGTAGACCGGAGTGCGTGGGTGCTGATTCCGGGCTACCAGTGGCAGAAGGCGAGCACGTGGCGGACGTACAATGAAGACCTGCTGCTGACGGACCCGTCGGGGAAGCTGTTGTATGCGGCGCATATCTATTTTGATTGGGATGCGACGGGGTTTCACCGGTACAGCTACGATGCGGGTGGGGCGTACCCGATGATTGGGGTGGATCGGGTGCGGGGGTATCTGGAGTGGCTGGCGGAGCACCGGGTGCAGGGGATCATCACGGAGTATGGGGTGGTGGACCACGATCCGCGGTGGTTGACGGTGTTGGAGAACTTTCTGCGGGTGGTAGACAGTGACCCGTGGGTGGTGGGAGCGGTGGCGTGGGCGGCGGGGCCGTTGTGGGGGACGCCGCGCGATCTTGGACTGGACCCGCTCAACGGCAAGGACCAGCCGCAGATGCAGGTGATCGTCCACTTCACCGGAGGCGCTGCAACACCCGGGGTCTATCGGTCGATCGCTCCCCCTCGCGAGGCATCATTCATCTCCGTTGGCTTCAGCCGCCTGATTGAGACCGCTTGCCAAGCGGTTGGACAGCCGCACGAGCGCTGTGTGGTGCGACGCGCCGTCTTCACGGGGTGGAGTCTGCTGAGCGCGTGGGTGGCGCACCTCCCCGGGACGCCGCTGGGCGCCACGTTCAACTAAACGACGGCGCGTTCCGCTGCCCGTGCGCGGGTCATTGCGCGCAGGACGACGGGCGCAGTTACCACGGCCTCCAGCGTGACCATCACGAGCCAACCGACACAGAGCCCGGGCAGACCGGCGACCAGCGCTCCGAGACTGGCAAGCACGATTTCGGCCACGCTACTGAAGACCATCAGCCGCGCTGCGTCGCGAACCCGCCCTTCGACGCGGCAAATTGCGACGAAATGGTCCTTGACGATGAGCGGGAATACCCCAAGCGCGAGGATACGAAGGCTGGGGAGCGCACCCTCGACATAGGCTGCGCCGAACAGCGACAGGATGGGCTGGGCAGCGACCAAAAGGAAGACGTTTGCGCCAAGCCCAAGCGCTGCCGCGAGAGGGATGGTAAAGCGAGCCCGTTGCCCCACCAATTCCGGCGTTCGTGCCCCGACGGCGAAAATCCCCATCGTTAGGGCAAACGGCGGTACGCTCACAAGGTTCGCGAGCATCACCGCAATATAGAAGTAGGCGGCAGCGGAAGCAGAGATGAGCGCCGTTGCGACTACGGGAAGCAGGTAATACCAAAGCTGCAGCGAAAGATTGAGCAGGTTATGGTCAAATGCGCCGCCGCGCTCCCGCCAGATCCAGTCGAGGCGGGGCAGCGTGGCAAGCTGCGCAGGAGAAAATCGACGAACAAGGACGAACCCGACAAAGCCGAGCGAGACGACGTTCCCCGCCAGCCAGAGCGCGTAGAGCGTCATGCCATCCGCGCCGGGAACGAGACTGCCGACAATCGGGACAAAGGCGAGCTTGGCGACACTGAAAATCGTGTTTCGCCAGACTTGTGCCGACCCGAGGAGCAGCCCGAGAAACGCCTGATCGAGGACGAGCGTCATCGACGTCACCGACACCCCGAGCGCGAAGAGGAGGTTCATCGGCAGACTGGTTGCCAGCATCTGCAGTTCGGCGATCACGAGACCGGCGGCCGCGCCGGCGAGTGACCCCAGCAGGAATGCGGCGATCCCAACGGTGGTCGTTGCGCTGACGATCAAGGCTGGCTCGCGTCCCGGTTGGCGCGGGAGCTCAGCAATCAGCATCGTGCCGAGGCCAATCATGCCGACGTTGGCGAGGAGCGTCATCGCGGAGATGGCGGTTGCCGCGATCCCGACGTTCGCGGGCAGGAACAACCGCGCTGCGACCGTCCAGAAAGCAAAGCCGAGGATGGAGGTCACGGCCGTTGTTCCAACCATCGAAATCGCAGTGCCCAATACGGCCCGGTTTGCCGCCGAAGCGAACGCGGCGCGCAAAGCAGCTAAGGCTCGGTTCTGGGTGCTGGTCATTCCAGATTCCGGTTCCAGATCGTTGTTTGCAGGGAAGGAACCGCGGCCTCGCGGGAACGGGAGACTTGGGCGGTGACGTTTTGCCAGGTTGACGGTAGTGTGACCCGGCCGGTCCAGCGCTCGCCGCGGGGAACCGTGACCGCCGGCCAGCTCGCGGTCTCCGCTCCGTCGACGCGAACTACCACAGCATACGTTTCGTCCGAACCTTCGTGATTCGTGAGACCAACGATCACCGCACCGCCAACCGGCTGGCTGAGCGTGAGTTGCGTGAAGGGCGTCTGCGGCGCGGTGAGGGCACCGGCGACGCTCAAGCCGGCGGCGACGGCTGCCTGTGTCGCGGCCAGCCCGGCGAGCAACCACACACCTCCCGGAATAGACCGCTGCCGCGCCGCCGGGCCTGCCCGCTCGCGCAGCGCGATCACACCGCAAACCGCCACGATGAGCACGATCAGCCCCAGCCAGTTCCGCCCGTTGAGCAAAAGCCCGGCGGTCGAAAGGGCCAAACCACCAAGCACAAGCGCGACGAAGACCAGCGCGAGCGAGACCGCCGCGCGCTCCCAACGCTCCGGTAGACGGAGCGGGACAATCACACTGCCAAGCAAGGCGCCCATTGCGGCGACCATGAGCAGGGCTGCCGGACCGCTGACAACTGGCATACCCTGCGCGAGGAGCAGCAGCGACGTGGCCATGAGCGCAAGCGTCAGCCAGACCCTAACCACCGGTCACCAACTGCAGATCGTAGATTGCGATGTTGCCGCTGTCGTAAATCTTGTCGATGCCGAAAAGCCCGTCGAGTTTGTCGAGCGCGGTGCGACTGATCGGCTGGACATAGCCGAAAGCACCCGGTTCGGTCGGGTCGAAGTACATGCCGAGGACGGGCAGCGCCGTGCTCAGCCGCCGATCGACGAGCAGATAGCGCACTCGTCCCCGGCGCAACAACTCGATCTCGCGTGCCCCGAACTCTTCGGATTGGAAGACCGGCGCAAGCTCAACGCCGTCCGCCAGTCCGTGGACGATCCGCTGGTCGCCGTAGGCTGTTTGGAGCAGCCGGTTGATCCGGTCCGCGGCCAACCGGTTGTGCGGTCCGAGCGTCTCGCGCGTCCACTCGGCTGCAGCCCGCCCCTCGGCCTCGATCGATCGCGTGTCGGCAGAGACGAGATACGGACCCGGGAGGCGCCCCCAATTCGGCCAACCGACCACGATTCCGCCGGCAATAATGGCCACCACCCACCCCGCGGTCACGGCTTTTCCTCCACCGCGTGCCCAGCGCCGCCACGGGCCCCAGACCAGCCCCACCGCCAGCACGAAGGCGATCCCGACATAGAGAAACGCAACGGTCCGACTGGCAAGCTCTGACCCGACGCTGACAAAGCGCAGGACGAGCGTCACCGGGTAGGCGAGCGCCGGCGCAGTCAACGCCAGCCGCAAGGCGTCGGGGGATTCCCGTCGCCAGAGCGTCCATGCTCCGACTGGGATGCCGAGCACGACCAGCAGCACGCTCAGGTAGCCGAGCGCCTGATCGAACAGCGGTGCGCTCTCGCCGCTCGCCGAGCGGAACAATTCGCGCGGCGGCGCTTCACCACCGACGAGCCGCGCGAGGTCTTGAACGCCCCGCGTGACGGGCGCCGCGACGTATTCCGGCGTCGTCGTTGCGACCATCGCTGCCCAGAATACGACGAAGCCAGCGAGCAGCACGGTTGGCACGAGCACCAGCCGTTGCCGAGGCGCCCCGGGGATGACCAGCGCGAGCGTGCTCCAGAAGATGAGAAACAGCAACAGGACGTAGGAGGTGACGTGGTGTGTAACGGTCACACAGGCGAGCGTGCCGATCAGCGCGATCCAGAGTCGCGGATTGGCAAAACGTTCTTGGGCTGTGCGAGCGGTGAGATACAGCGCGAACGCGGCGAGCGGCAACGCCAACGATTCGTAGGCAAACTGGGAGCCGAAATAGACGAAGTTCGGGTTGCCCGCGTACAGCGCGACCGCCACTCCGGCGACACGGGCCGATCGGCTGGCAAGCTCGAAGAGGAGAAAAAGGGAAAGGGCGAAGAGCACTCGCGCTGCACCGACGACGATGAGCCCAGCGAGGTGGAGTGGGATCTCGCCGAGGTTCACGAGCGCGCTGGTGACGATTTCCAGTCCGGGAAACAGCGGACTCGCCGGGAGTAGGGAGTTCTCCTCAAAGAGGCGGCCGGACTCGATAATGTCGAGCGCCGTGCGCCAATGGAGCAATTCGTCGAAATACGTCAACTCGAGCGGGTTTTGAAGCGCTTTTACCGCGAAGAGGGCGAGGTAGAGGAGAGCAACCGCCATGAGGCGGTCGCGCCGGCGTGGCGAGGACGAGGCCAGGTAAACGACGATTGGCGCGACGATCTCGGCGATGCCCAGCCAATAGAGCGGCATAGCGAAGGGTGATCCCCACCTCGCGAGACTGTAGGCAGCAGCGACGAGGCAAAGGGCCGCGCCGGTGATAACCGCAACCGAGGCGACGCCCAGCCCTAGGGCCGGCGTGGCTGGCCGCCCAAGCTCGCTTCCACTTGGCCGGGCAAGCGGCGGAACACTCGCGCGGAAATCCGGGACGATCCCGCTCGCCGCTGGAGTCACCGATCGGATCGGCTCATCCATCACCGGGGGCGCGTCCTTCAGCACCGATGCGCCCGGGGGACTCACCGCTTTGTCGGCGAGGCAAGGTCCTGCCGCGCCGCCCGTCGGCGCACCGCCCGCTTGTGGCGAAGCTGACGATAAATTGCCTCGATTTGAGGGACAACCGTGCCGGCTTGAAACTGGCGGACGCGCTGGAGGCCGGCAGATCCGAACTGCTGCCGGAGTGCCTCGTCGTCGATCAGCCGACGCATTGCGTCGCGCAACGCGCCAACATCGCCCGGCGGCACAAGCAGGCCCGTCTCGCCGTCAACCACGATATCGGTGAGCCCACCGCTCGCTGTCGCGACCACGGCTTGCCCGCAGGCCATCGCTTCGATAGCTGTTGTGGGACATGGGTCAGGCCATACCGAAGGAACGAGGGCAAGCAACGCATTGCGACGCGCCGCCATGACCGCGCCGTGCGGCCACGACTCGAAGAGCACGGCTCCGGGCGGCAGCGGCGCGGTGAGGGTTGGAACACGGCGGCCAATCAAAACGAGGGGTGGGGCCGAGACCAGCTGAGCGTAGGCCTGGAGCAACCCGTTCACACCTTTATCTTCGCTCAGATCGCCGACATACAGCAGGTAGGGGTCCGCTGGAAGCCGGCGCAAGTAGTCGTCGTAGCCGCCCGCATCCTTGGCGACGTCGTCGGGGACGAAGTTTGGCACCACTTGAAACGGGATCCGCCGCTCGACGAGCTGATTGCCGACCGCAACGGCATGGCTGACTGGCAGGAAGAGGTCGACGATTCGCGACTCGAAGATCGCCGCCAATCGGAGGCCGAGGGTCGTGGCAGTTCCCTTGAGTGGGCCGTAATGGTCGGCCGCGCAGGTGAGACATTTCGCGATCGCCGGGCCTTGGCACGGTCGGTCGCGGAACATCAGCCGCTTTTTCGCACAGACGAGACTGTAGTCGTGCAGGCTCATCACAAGAGGCGGGCCATTTGGCCGCTTGAGCGGCAAGTAGGAATGAACCATCCAGTTATGGGCATGAACGACCTGCGGCCGCACCTCAGCCACGAGACGGCGGAGCGCCAGCGTCATCTCGGGGTCTGGCAGAGGAGGCGCATGGCGGCGCTCGGCTTCCGAAAACAGGCTTGGCAATCGATGGACCGTGCCTCGCAGCCGTTCGATGCGTACAGGACCGTCCCACTCCGTTCTCGGGGCGTGACCAATGTCGGACGTTGCCACCACAACGTCGTGGCCGCGGGCTGCCAGTGCCTGCGAGAGCGCCCGCACGTGGCGTTCCTCACCGCCAATGACGGGCGGGTAAAACTGCGCCAGCATCAGAATGCGCATCAGCCAGCCTTCAATGCCTCGAAGTAGACCAGTTCAAGCCGTTGAACGCAACGATCCCACGTCGGTAGTTCGTAGGGCGGCGGCGTTGTCCCAACCTGCCGGAGCCACGCGTCGGCGATTGTCTCGGGCGAACTGTTCGGATCGACGGCAAGCGCGAGCCCGTCGTCGGCAATTTCGGCGAGGCCGGAAGTCCGAGCAACGACGACGGGGCGTCCGAGTACGAGCGCCTCAACGACCGACACCGGATGCGCTTCGTAGTCGCTCAGCAAGGTGACGACATCGGCGCGGGCATAGACGGCGCTCATGGCGGCCCGATCGCCCGGCGGAACGGCGAAGATGCGCACGCGGTCCGCCACGCCGGCAGCGGCAGCTTGCTCGTGCAACGCCTGTTCGTACGGCCCGGCGCCCACGATCCACAAGCGAGCGTTCGGCTGCCGCCGGAGGAGCGCGGGCAGCGCGGCGATTGCGCGGTGGTGACCCTTGTAGCGTTCAAGTCGGCCAACGGAGGCGATCACGATTCCGTCGTCATCAAAGGGTGGCCGGCCCGGCGATGGCGGCAGCAGCCCACCGTTCGGGATGACGGTGAATCGGCTCGCCGGAAGGCGGAGCAGTGATTGAAAATAGCTCGCCTCGAAGCGGGAGACGCCGATCAATTTCCGCGCTCTGGCAAACAGCGGGCGGAAGGCCCACCACTGCAGTGCGCGGACCCGGTTGCGCCACGCAGCTGAATGGCCGCCGGTGTGAAAGGTGAGAACGTAGGGCGTCTTCCCGAGGCGCGCCCCGATCATCGCGAGCGGGGGGACGAAGGTGTGACAGCCCTGAACATGGACAAGGTCCCAGCCCCCTCTGGCGATCCGACTAGCGATGTCCGGCGCAAAGTAGAAATCGGTGCCTTGGAAGGCGCGGATCGGCAAGCGGACAATCTTCAGGCCGTCGCGCTCCTCTTCGGCGTCGCCGGTGCCCGGCGCATGCGAGGTAAGAATGGTGACATCCCAGCCCCGGCGCACGAGGCGGGTCCCGACTTCGTGGACGTGGGTTTCGATGCCACCCATCAACGGGAGGTAGCGCGCCGCGACCATGACGAGACGCCGTCCGGCTGATGGCACGCGCTCAGGGGACGAGGCCAATCCGTCCCTGCAGATAGCCGACTGCGGTGATCGTGAAACCGGCAACGATAGCGGCGGCTCGGCTCACACCGCCGGGACCGGTGATGCCGAGCAGATGGCGAACGACCCCGCTCGGGAGGACGGTCAAGGCTTGCCGGCGCTCGGACGCCAGCCCGCGGACGATTCCAGACATCCGGACCAACTGTGCTTTCATCAGGCCTTCGGTATAGCAGCGGTGAAGAAAGTACCGCCATGTTGCTCGCTCTGGGGTGACAGTATGCGCGACAACAGCCGTCGGTTGATAGAGGATAACCGTGCGGGGAAGTTGCTTTGAAAGTCGAATGCACACTTCGGTGTCGTCGCCCCGGAGCATTCCGGAGCCGACCTGCCCGATGTTGGGATTGAACCCGCCAACGGCGAGCAGCGCCCACCGGCGGAAGGACATATTGGCGCCGATTAGATTTCGCACTGGCGCGAGCCGGGTGGGCTGGCCTCGGTAGCTACAGCCGATCGTCCAACCGAACTCCTCGGGAAGCCAGTGCGGAGGCGGGCTTGTCCAACGCGGCACCACACCGCCGCCGACGCCGATGACCTCCGGCCGTCCGGCGTACGGAGCGGCGAGTTCCGCGAGCCAAGTGGGCGGGGCGATGGCGTCGTCGTCGAGAAAGGCGACTATCGGCGCGTCGGTCGCGGCAATTCCCGTGTTGCGCGCTCCAGAGAGCCCTGGCGGACCGGAGTTTTGAATGACGGTCACACCCGAGACTGCTTGGCGGAGCCGGTCGTAAAGGCGATCGTTGTTGTCCACAACGGCGATCACCTGCGCCGGAGCGAGCGATTGGCGGGTGGCCGACTGGATGGCCTCGAGCAGGAGGGGCCAGCGGTGCTCGGTATAGGCGCAAATAACGACCGCGACCTGCTCCTGCGTTGTGTACCCCCTGCGCTAGCCGACGAGGCGAGTTGCGGGCGCTCCGCCCGAAAGAACCGGGGACGCGAGGTCGAGCTCTGGCGTCCCGTCGCTGCTGGTTGCCTGCACGAGGAGCTCGCGCTCGCGCTTGCCGAACTTGCGATCGACTGGCCGAACGTCCACCTTCGGGCGGAACCGCTCCCTCAGGATCGTCTTCAGCACCCGCCATCCATCGGGAAAGGCGCGAAGCCGTCCCTCGCCATGGATCCGCGGAGCTTCAAAGCTGTGCACTTCGGCGACTTTCAGCTCGGCGCGAAGTGCTCGAATATTCATCAACGTTTCGATTTCGAACCCATCGGCATCGAGTGCCAGCTGCGGCAGGACACGACGCCAGAAGGCATTATAGCCGTAGCAGAGGTCGGTATACTTGCCGCCGAAAAGGACCCGAACGAGCATTGTCAGGCCCCAGTTACCAAGCTGGCGGTAGAGCGGCATATCGGCCGTTCCGCCACCTTGAAGGAACCGCGACCCCTTGACGTAGTCAGCTCCGGCGAGAAGGGCGCCTACGAACAGTGGGATCTCCCGCGGGTCGGTCGAGCCATCGGCATCGATGGCGACGATGATATCGCCAGTCGCCGCTTCGAAGCCGGCACGCAGCGCGTCTCCCTTCCCCTTGCCTGGCTGCTCGATTACCCGAATATCAGGCATCAGCGCCCGAGCGACCGCCACCGTGTCATCCGTCGAGTGACCATCCACGAGGATGACCTCATCGACGTAGTCGGTTGGAATGTCGCGCAGGACATAGGGGAGGTTCTCCGCCTCATTGAGGGCCGGCACAATCACCGAAACCGTATGTCGAGCCATGCTATCAGCCTCCCTGCTGATCGGCGGAGCGACGAGAGAACACTTCCCCACCCGACCTCAACTCAGTTGAGGTGTCACACCCGCGGACCGCTTTCAAAAACTCTTCAACTCCAACCGGACGTTGCCGGCTCACTTCCAAGACATAGAGCTCGTCACTCCCCAAGCTCACCGAGACCACCCGAGCATTGGGCCGGACTCCGGCGATTGCTTCCAACAGCGTCACGACTGATTCTGCCGGCATTCGGTCGGCGACCACGACCGTCGGCTCGTGCTCATGAAGCAGACTTGGTGTAAACTCCCGAACGTGGCACGCATGGGCGACGGTGATCCCGTCGGCCGAACGCATCATATGCTGGACAAGATCGCGAAGCAGCGCATCCTGATAGACGATCAGCGCCCGCTGCTCGCCTGCATTCCTCTCAGCGCCTACTCCTAACGTCATCCGATCCTTCCCGGTGCATTCAGCGCGTCGTTCTGGTTACATCCGACTATAGAGGCCGAGGACGAGCCTGGCATCCGATAAATCACCAGACTTCATGTCGTCTCTTGCAACGACGCCTGTTGACCCCGTGTACGCAACGTGTCGGAGGGCCGCGGAACCTTCGATACGCGTGGTAGTGGACCTTCCACGGTCGACACGGAGCTCTCTGGGCCGAGTCCGTGCCGATCTCCGTCGAAACGTCGCACAGACGAGTGATCGACCGGCGGAGTTCGGCGACGAACTGCGTAACGCGAGCTACGTAGAATCGACGAGCCATCAACGGGACATCGTTCAGATGGATGATCGCGAAATGAGGGAAGACTCCGAGAGAGGCATGGAGCCGCCTCCGCCCACCAACGGTGGTCGGACACGGTGCCGGTCGGGCGAGGCGGCGGAAAGGTGCGGTCCGGTTGCGGTCGCGGGGTCGGCCAACGCTGGGGGTGCAAGGTTTTGCAGCGCTCGAAACGTCGGACGGCGCGTCGGAAGGAACGAGTCGGATCTGACAACGGGCGAACGTTCGGGACAAATGAAGTACGCTTTTCTACGAATTGACGCGCGCCGACAGACCCGGGATGATTGGACGATGAACGCCGCGACCGATGCCGAATGGCCTTGACCGGCCGATGGCGGGACACCACTCCCTCAAGCACGGTCCAGCGTCCCCTCTCGCGAGTTGTATCTCGGAACGTGCCTCCCTACCGCTAGGGGGCGAAGACGGGAGACAGGATGGTTGTCATGAGCCGAGGGAAGGCGGGCGCTCAGCATCCCCGCCGCCGGCGCCGTGTCGGACTGCTCGGCAAGAGTCCCTCGGCCTTGGGTCGGCGGGTGGCCGCCCGACTCGTCAACCTTGAGCGGGAGCGTCTTGCTCAGCTTCTCCACGACACGCTGACGCAGGACATTTGGTATGCCGCGCTCCTCACCGAGCGGCTGCGCGCTGAGGTGCAAGAGGGAAGCTCCGAGCGGGCGCTTCAGCGGCTCGATGCGCTGCGCGGCCTCCTTGCCGGACACTACCTCACGGCTCGGTCGATCATCGCGTCGCTCCGCTCTGGCGCCGAGGCGGTCGACCTCCAGTTGGAGATCCGCCAACTTATCCGTCGCGTGAACGACGTTGCCCCCGGCGTACTGCGGCCGACGATCGATTGGGACATCCTGGCAACTGTCGCCAATCCGGAAGCGGTCGCCGGGTTGGTACGCGAGTTGGTGACGAACGCCGTCAAGCATTCTGGCGCCAGTTGGATCGAACTGACCATCCACCGGGAAGGTGATCATCTCCAAATCGTGGTCGCGGATGGTGGTGTTGGGCTGCCGGCGAAGGACGCCGCCGGACGGCCGGTACTGGAGTCACTGCAGGCTCGGGTTGGCCGTCTCGGCGGCAGCTGCACCATCGCCTCGCGACCCGGCGGCGGCGCGGCGATCTCTGTTCGACTGCCGCAGGAGGCGCAGTGACCGCTCCTGAGGAGCAGGCTGGCCGCCGCCCTCCAACCGGCCCGCAGCGGGCGCGCGTGTTGGTGGTGGACGACCACTTGCTCGTGCGGCAAGGACTGGTCCAACTGTTGGAGGAAAGTCCTCGGCTTAGCGTCGCCGGCACCGCGGCGACCGCCGAGGAGGCGCTTGCGCTCGTTGCCGAACTCGAGCCCGACGTTGTGCTACTGGATCTCTACCTTGGTGCAGCCGATGGTGCGGCCATCATTGACGAACTCCGCCGCGTGCGCCCCGAGGTCAAGGTGGTCATTCTGACGATGTCCGATGACGATAACGACCTCCTGCGCACGGTGATGGCTGGCGCCAATGGGTACGTAATCAAGAGCACCGACTTCTCTTCGCTTGTCACCTCGCTGGAATGGGTCATTGCCGGGGAAGCTGGCCTATCGCGGAGGCTCACCTCACGTCTCGTCGCTCGGCTCCGCGACGCGGCCCTCCAGCCGCGGGTCGACTCCCGCTTCGACCGAATCGAGACTCGACCACGTCTCGAACGACTCAGCCCACGAGAGCGTGACGTCCTGCTCCTTGTCGCCCGTGGGGCATCGAACCGAGAGATTGCTCGCGACCTCGGCCTCTCGGAGCATACGGTCCGGACGCACATCACGAACATCCTCGCCAAGCTGGGGCTGGAAAATCGGGTCCAGGCCGCAACCTTCGCCATCCAGCGGGACCTCGTTCGCGAAGCGGAGTTGAAAACCGAGCCGCCGAGCGATCCCTCAACGAGCGAGTCGCAGACGCTCGGCGAACGGTCCCAGCAGATCCGAGACCAGTCCTAACCGACTCGGGGGCTTTCGCCTCTCCCCAAACACCGCGTGGCTCGCTAGGCTGAAGGATAGGGCTGCGTCAGGCTGCCCCGAGGAGGACTGGATGCCCGGGCCGGGACGCTCAACCGACGATGCAGGCACCGCGGCGCGAACTCGGAATTCCCAGCCGGCCACCGACCTGCTTCTCGAACATGCCTCCATCGTCGTCGCCTACAGCGAACTGCTCGCGCATCACGCGACGGAGCTCACGCCAATGCACCGCCAGATTCTGGCGGCCATCCACAGCACCGCCGAGCGTCTGCGCAGTGAACTGCTAGCGGTGCGCCCTTCTCTCTAGCCGGTCGTCAGTCGCGCCGCGGTCCGTCCCATGTCGCGAAGTCGTTCTGCACCGCGAAGGCTGCCGCCTGTACTCGATTGGTGAATCCGAGCTTGCTGAGCAGGTTTGTCACGTGGGTACGAACGGTGTGCTCGGAGATGTGGAGGCTACGCGCGATCTCTTTGTTTGCTGCCCCTTTCGCGAGGTAGGAGAGGATGACGCGTTCCCGGTCGCTCAGCCGTTCCAGCAGCGGATCGGGTGAACGGTCAACCGGGGCAGCACTCGGCTCGCCGCCTGCGCTCCGCATTTGGTGCAGTTTCATAGTTAGCCGTGTGGTAAGGGCGCGCGAAAGCGCCACTTCGCCGGCGGCGACACCTTCAAGGGATTTGACGAGCGCCGCGAACTCGGTGCTTTTCGGGATATAGCCGCTCGCGCCGGCAACGAACACGTCGACGAGTTGATCGTCGTCGATTTCGTCGCTAAGGACGACGACACGGACCGTTGGGAATTCCCGGCGGATCTGCCGCAGCAGCTCGATGCTGTCACAGTCGGCGAGTCGTAGGTCGAGGAGGACGACTTCTGGCCGCGTCTGTCGGATGGTGCCGATGGCTTCCGCGCAGTTTGACGCCTCGCCGACGACCTCGATGGATTCGTGCTCGCGAAACAGCCCAGCGAGACCAGCTCGGACGAGCTGGTGGTCGTCGACGAGGACGAGCCTCACGGAACTCCCCCACTCTCGCTAACTCTTAATTCGGTGAAGGCAATGGCACCGGCGTTAGGAAGTATAGGGCTGACAGATCCCGAATGGACCACGCTCCTCCGAACAACCGAAGACAAAGCTCGGATGCAGAGAGCGAGTTCGGCGCCACTAGCGCCACGTCATCGAGAGGCCAGCCGATCGCAGGGCGAGAGCCCGTTCGACAACATCTCGCAGTGCGATCGTTCCGATCGGCTTGGGCGCCACGACGATGTTGAGCGCTTCGGCTTCCTCTTCCAGACGCGCCGCCGCCGGGAGGTCGCCGGTCACTACCACGATGGCTGATTCATCAAATCGGCGGTCGGCGCGCAGCGCAATCAGGATCTCCTCGCCGGTTTGGGGGATACCGAGGCGGAGGTCAAGAAGGATGGCGTCCGCCCGGGCTTGCCCGAGGAAAGCCAAGACCGGCTCGTCGGGCGTCCAGCACGAGACGGTGCACCCAGCTGCGGTGAGCGCGATCGTAAACACCTCGCGCACCATCGCGTCGTCCTCGACAATCGCCACTCGAGCTGAGGCGAGCCGGTCGCTTGCCTGAACGCTGAGTCCTGACGCCCCCCACCCGTTGATGATGTTCGACTCCCCGGGCGAACTGACGGACGGATGCTAGGTAGGCCGGCTGCCGAGTTCAATCGGTCGAACTGCTGACTAGAGGGGGATACTGGTCTCCTCCAAAAGACCCAGGACCCGCCGGACCGCCTCACCGAACGACGGCAGTTTGTATCCTGAATGCTTGCCAGTCTTGGCAGGATGTGATACCACACGGTGGTCCGCGGCACGGCACGGTCGCGCCGCCAGCCGCCTCGGGAGGGGTCGATGTCTCGCCTCGGTTTGGTCTTCGTCCTTACTGCGCTCGTTGTAAGCGCTTGTGCTCCGGCTTCTGCACCGCCCACTCCCGTCCAGCCGGGCGCACCCGCTCCTCCGCAAGAGCGTCGTTCCGCCAATCAGGTGCTGAAGGTTGCCAAGACCGGGCTGCCCTTGAATGCAAGCCCAGAGAGCTCGGCGCTCAATAACGACGTGATGGGCGCAGCCTTCGACTCAGTGCTCCGCTTCGGACCTAACTTCGCCTATCGACCCGGCATCGCCGAGAAGTGGGAGCTGCGGCAGGCCGACAACACGTGGCGGCTGACGATCCGCACCGATCTGACCTTTTCGAACGGCGAGAAGCTGACTGCCGAAGACGTTGCCTATACCTTCAACATCATTATCGAGAAGCGCTGGGCCCAGTTCGCCAACATCTCGCTCGTCAGTAAAGCGACCGCGGTGGACGAGAAGACGGTCGATGTCACGACGCGCTCGCTCGACGCGACGTTATTAAACGCGCTGCCAAGCGTGTTTGTCGTGCCGGCGGCGTATCATGCGGCGAACGCCAACGAATTTGGTCTAAAGCCGGTCGGCTCCGCACCGTGGGAACTTGTGGAATTTCGACCGGCCGATCGGGCGATTTACCGGCTGCGTCCGAACTATACCCACCCCTACCGCAAGACGACGGTGACTGAGATCCAGTTCTTCGCTCTTCCCGACCTCGGCCAACAAATCAATGGGCTGCGTGGCGGGGAAATGGACCTGATCTCGGGCACCTTCCCCACCGACCAAGTCGATATCCTGAAGGGGCAGGGGTATCAGGTGCAAATCCAGTCGGCAGGGGTCTCGGCGGCGCAGATTCTCGCGCCCGAGATCGATGCGTATGGCTCGCCCCTCAAGGACATCCGCGTTCGGCAGGCGCTGAATTACGCCATCAACCGTCAGGCGCTTGCCGATACCTTCTACAAGGGATATAGCGAGCCGGCGAGCCAGATTGCTGATAAAAATGCGCCCTACTTCGACCCGAACAAGCGGCCCTATCCGTACGACCCGGCAAAGGCAAAACAGCTTCTGGCTGAAGCGGGGTACCCGAACGGCTTCGCGTTAGCTGGCGGCATCGTCTTCTCCCCGCTGAATTCCAATCCGAACTTGGTGGCGGTCATGCAAGGCGCGTTTCGCGATATCGGGGTCGAAGTCCCGGTTCGCCAGATGGAGCAGGCCGCTTTCACTGCGCTGATGAATGGTGGGCAAGGGCCGCGCGGCGACCTGTCGATGATTCAAATCGCGGATGCGTTGGGCTCATTCGCCCAGCTCCCAAACTTGTTTGACTGTGCGCGGCAAGGGTTTCAACTGCGCTGGTGCAACCGGGAGTTTGAGCGCCTGTTTGTCGCCAGCAAGGGGGAGCCGGACGCTACGAAGCGCAATGCCCTCCTGCGCGATGCTTTGAATGCCATCGACGCCGATGTGCCCTACGTGCTGCAAGTCACGGTCCCGCAGTTTACGATCACGAATCCGAAGATCCGCGGCTTCGAGTGGACCACGCGCAGCTTTTACGACTTCGACAATGTCTACCGGGTGGAGTGAGCGGCCGCCGAGTCATTCTCTGCACCGGGTCGGCGATGTTGGGCGTCGAGGCCGGAGCGGTCCGTCGCAACGATTTTCATGCCGCGCTCACCCCGCGGACGCTGCTTCCGCCGAGGTGCGACCCGGCAGATGGGCAGCGAGCCACGGCAGGGTGCCGCTCTCGGCGAGAAGCGCGATCCCGAGCAGAAGAAAGACGACCGGTACGAGCGTCCGGCCCCAACGACGGAGCGGATGTGCCACGATGGGTTGGCGGACGAGCCATACTCCCACGAGGCACCAGACCCCAGTGAGAACGGCGAATGCTGCCAGCACGACGCCAAGCCGCGCTGGTCCGCTGGCGGCAAAGAGCGGAACATAGACGCTGAGATTATCGGCGCCATTCGCAATGGTGATCGTGGCGACCACCCCGGCGCCGCCCGAGCCACGCAGTGCCCGGGGCAGCGGCACGAAATGGTCGTCCTTGCGGCGAATCAGCATCCAGCCGCCGACCGTGAGGGGAAGCGCTCCGAGCAGTCCAACGGCTTGACGGGGCAGCAGCTGGCCGCCGGCAAATCCTACGAGGCTCATCATCACCAGCGTGCCAATGCCGAGATAGTGGCCCGCGACGATGTGCATCGCGCGGAAGGCAGCGGTCGTCGAGCCGAACAACACCACGAGCACGGCCAGATCGTCGAGGTTGGTAGCCACGAAGGCGGCAGCGCCAAGGCCGAGCGCGGCGAGGACGGGCTCCATGCCGGGGAGCGTAGACCATGTGGCGTGAGCGTGGTTGGAACCGCAACGGCATCCCCGACGTCTCTGGTTGTGAAATCTTGCACAAACTGCGTCGCGAGGGCGCAGGTGGGGGTCGACGATGACAGTGCGGGATCGACGCAGCCGGCCGGTAGTGGCGATCGTCGGTGCCGGCTTTGGCGGGCTCTGGGCGGCCAAGGCGCTCCGCGATGCGCCGGTCGATGTCCTGATGATCGACCGACGGAACTTTCACACCTTTTACCCCTTGCTCTATCAGCTTGCGGCAGCCGAGCTCGAGCCGCAGAGCGTCGCCTACCCGGTTCGCTCAATCTTTCGCAACCAGCACAACGTTCGATTTCTGCTTGCCGATGTCGAACGAGTCGAGCCCACGGCGAATACCCTTCACACGAGCGAAGGGCCAGTTCGCTACGACTATCTCATTCTGACGCCGGGCAGCACAACGAATTACTTCGGCATTCCGGGCGCGGCGGAGCACGCTTGGCCGCTCCGCACGCTCGAAGATGGCATGGCGCTACGCGACCACATCCTCTCGCGGTTCGAGGCGGCTGCCCGTGAGCCAGACCCAGAGCGCCGCGCCAAGATGCTCACATTCCTTATCGTCGGCGGCGGCCCAACCGGGGTCGAGTTTGCTGGTGCGCTCAGTGAACTGATCGTCGGACCACTTCAAAAAGACTATCGCGAGCTTGACCTGCATGAGGTATCGGTCGTCCTGATCGAACAAGGACCCCGGATCTTGTCGAGCTATCCAGCGCGGCTGAGCGACTGGGCGGCGCGCCGGCTTGCCAAGCTCACGGTAGACCTCCGCCTCGGTGAGGCTGTCGAGGCGGTGGAGCCCGACGGGGTTGTCCTACGCGGTGGCGAGCGCCTCCTTGCCGACACGGTTGTCTGGGTTGCCGGCGTGCGCGGCGATCCCGCGATGGACGCATGGGGCCTGCCGCTCGGTCGTTCCGGCCGCGTCGTCGTCGAGCCGACCCTTCAGGTCGAGAATGCGCCGAACATCTTCGTCGTCGGGGACGCCGCCGTGCTTCCCGATCAACCCCTGCCGCTCGTCGCGCAAGTTGCGATCCAGCAGGGGAAGACCGCTGCCGCGAACATAAAAGCGCTTCTCTCTGGACAGCCCTGTCGAGCGTTTCGCTACCGAAACTTGGGCGATATGGCGGTGATTGGCCGTGGCGCGGCGGTCTTTTCCCGGGGCGCCCTTCAACTGACCGGCTTCCTGGCTTGGATCCTCTGGGCCGCCGTCCATATCTTCAACCTGATCGGATTTCGCAACCGGCTGGTGGTGTTGGCGACCTGGGCAGTCGAATATCTCACCTTCGAGCGCGGCAGTCGGCTGCTGCGGACGCCCGGCGCTGCCGCCCGGCTCGTTTCCGCTCGGTAGCTGGTAGACTGGCCGGCGGCGCAAGAGGGATCGCAATGCCGGCCGACCTGTTGGCACTGGTTCAGAACAACGCGGTAAATCAGCCAGGCAAGACGTTTCTCGTCGTCGAGCAGGAGCGGTTGACGTTCCGCGATTTCGCCGAGCGGGTGGCGGGTCTCGCCGGTGGGTTGCGCGTCCACGGGATCCGATCCGGTGACCGGGTGGGAATTGCGAGCTACCGTGGCGTCGGCCCAATCATTGCCTATTACGCCGCGATGTGGGCCGGCGCGACTCCCGTGCTTGTGAGCGCTGCGCTCCTCAGCGATCTTGCTGGCATTCTTCGGCGCACGCGCTGCGTCGCCCTCGTCTACGGCGACGAGGCGCATCCTCACGTTGCACCGGGGATCGTCCCTCGTCTCCTGATCGCTGCTGAAGGCGCCGACGACGTGGGAGTGCCCCTCGAGACACTCCTCGGGGCGCCGCTTGTCGAGCCAGTCCCGCACGGCCCGGACGATTCCGCGAGCATTGTGTTCTCGGCCGGAACCACCGGTCCGCCAAAGCCCGTTCTTCGGAGCCACGCCAACCTGCTCTGGGACGCTATCCAAAAGGTGATGATTTACCGGCTTGGCTTTCACGACGTCTGGCTCTATATCACTCCACGCAATCTGACTGCGCTTGTCGGGCCGACCCACCCTTCCCTTCTCACCGGATCGACGTATGTCGTCATCGAGGGGTTCGACCCGGTGCGTGTTGCCGAGGTCTGCGCGATTGAACGCGTCACGCAGCTGACGCTGCTCGCCGGCCAGTGGACCGAGCTGCTCGACTTGCCCCAACTCCGCGACTTCGACCTCTCGTCGCTTCGCCAGGTGGCCGCAGCGGCGTCCCACGTGCCGGAGGACGTTCAGCGCCGCTTGACCGAATGGTTCGGTGACCTGCCGTTCCTGCAGGTCTACGGCACGTCCGAAGCAGGCATGATCGCTGCTATGCAAGCAGGCGACCCGGCTGCAGCTCAGCCGGGTGCCGTTGGCCGCCCACTGCCCACGGTGCAGGTGCGGATCGTCGGTGACGATGGGCGCGTCCTCCCGGCGGGCGAAATTGGTGAGGTCGCGGTACGCGGGCCGGGCGTTGCGCTGGGCTACGACGGGCTTCCCGACGCCACCCGTCGCGCCTTCGTCGACGGCTACCTGCTCACCGGTGATCTCGGCCGTTTGGATGGGACCGGTGTGCTCGCCCTTCTTGGCCGGCGCAGCGACGCGTTTGAGGTCGACGGACGGCTGATTTATCCGAGCATCGTGCAGGAAGCGCTCTTCGCCGTCCGAGGCGTGCGGGAGGCCGCGTTTGTCGGCGTCAGGGATGGAAGCGAGCGCCGGCCTGTCGTTTTCGTCGCCGCGACGCGCGGGAACGAGGTCGACGTCGAAGCAGTGCGCGATGCCGTCCATCGCGCCGCACCGGTCATCGCCGCGGCAGACGTCGAGGTCGTCCTTCTTCCCGCCTTGCCCCGCACCGCCGCTGGAAAAGTCGATGTCCGGCGTCTCGCCGACGAATTCCGGCCCCGCTGACGTCGCGGGCACTCGCTCGGAGCGGTCGGCTCACTGACAGGTCAGATAGGCATTCGCGCAGCCTGAATGGTCGAGCGAGCCGCCATCGCCGGTTACCATCCGTCCCCGCCAATTTCAGGAACGGCGACGAGACCGCGTTGACCATGACCTCGTGCATCTGGTGACCAGCAGCGTCCAGTGACGCCGCTGATCGAGGAGCGTCCCGATCGGCGGACGATGCCTCGGAACGCCGGGCTCAGCTGCTCGTTCTCGCGACGATGGAACCAGAAACGGCAAGACACGTTTGGCGCGTCCCGCGGTTGGGCGCGGTCAGGCGAGACCGCGGCGTGCCCGGGTGTAGAGCGCGAGCGCGAACAGCGCGATCGGCATCAGGGCCGCGAGCCAAAGCGGTGGGCCTCCGCCGGGGCCGGGATAGCTCCCATCGCCGGTCTTTGGGAGGCCAACCGTCGGTGTCGCGACACCGGTCGCGACACCGGTCACCATTGCTGGCGGTGTTCCTGTACCGGGGGGCGCGGTGCGGAAGTTCACCGTCGCCTGAATCGGCGGCGTGAACGGCGTGCCGTCGTTCTGGCGCAACTCGACCCGAAGGGTGTGATTGCCGACCGGGACATTGGTGAACGTATAGGTTCGGTCGCCGGTCCGGACTTCGGGCAGGTTATCGAGGAAGAGCGAGAAGGTGCCTTCACCCGGCCGGTTGGGGGTCCCGGGCGGTCGCAGAATCAGGTTGCTTACGTCAAGCTGCACCTGCACCGAAGAGCCGCTGATCGTCTGACCTTCGGTGGGGGAGAGGATGAAGAACGCCGGCTGGCTCGTCGGTGTCGCGGGCGTGGCGGTGGAGGTTGGGCCGGACGGCGTATTGGTCGGCCCGGCTGGCACGGTGAATGTTGCTGTCGGGCCCGGGGTATTCGTCGCCTGCTGCTGAACAACGATGGTGCCCGTCATCCCCTGCGCCTGATGAAACTTGCAGTAGTACGTAAACGTGCCCGGCTGATTAAAGACCCGCTCGAACGTGAATCCGGGCTGGACGGTAACATCCCAACAGCAGGGGTCGTTTGGCGTCTGATTGGTTGAGGTGGTCGTGTGGGTGACCGAGCCGGCATTGATCCACGCTACCGCTTGACCGACGTTGATGGTGACCGTCTGCGGCTGGAAGGCGAACTCGACCATTCGCACTTCGATGGCCGCCTGTCGTGGCGGCGCGGCGCCGGTGGGAGTGGGGCCGACGGTCAGCGCGACGGCCGACAGCACGAGCAACGCCGCCAACCATCGAACGAATGTCACGCCTGCTCCCTTCGCCAGGCGGCGCGTTGGCCGCACCGCACCCGACGGCGAGTATGGCAGCGAGGAAGCTAGCGTTCAAGCAGGAAGCGTGTGAACACCTCGTCACCAAGTAAGCGGCCTCGCGCGGTCAATCGCAACGCGCCGTCTTCGATCCGCGCCAACCCCAGCGCTTCGAGCTCCTCGATCGTCGTCGCCCAGCGTTCTTCGGCGCGCTCACCGAATCGAGCCTCGAACGCCGCCATATTCAGCCCTTCCGCCAGCCGCAACGCCAGAATCGCCGTCTCGGCGAGTTGCGTCGCCCGGTCGAGCGCCTCTACCCACGCGATCGGCCCGCCGACTTCCGGGACACAGGGCGCTGCGAAGCGCGGCCCCTGCCATCCAGCCATTTGAGAAAGGTACGCATTGAGCCGACGGTGGTTGCCAAAACGGGCCACCACCGTCGAGCCATGGGCGCCCATCCCGAGCCCGAGAAACGGCTGGTTGCGCCAGTAGCCGAGGTTGTGCTGACACTCGAAGCCGGGCCGAGCGAAGTTCGCGATTTCGTAGCGTCGGTAGCCGGCTTCGCCGAGCGTCTCGTCCGCCGCCTCATACATGTCCGCGGCCAGATCCTGATTCAGGGGAGCCAGCTTGCCAAGCCGCAGCCGGCGGCCGAACTCGGTCGCCGGCTCAATCGTCAGGCCGTACGCCGAAAGGTGCTCGGGCGCGAGCTGCACTGCCTCATCCAGACTCTGCTGCCAACCTGCTAATTCTTGGCCCGGCAACCCATAGATCAGATCGAGGCTGAGGTTGTCGAATCCGGCCCGCCGCGCTTCATCTACAGCCCGTCGCGCCTCGTCGGCGCTGTGCAGACGGCCGAGTGCCTGCAGTGCGGCATCGTCGAACACTTGCACGCCGAGGCTGAGCCGGTTGGCGCCAGCGTCGCGCAACGCCCGCAGCACCGACCGGTCAACCGTTCCCGGATTCGCCTCCAGCGACACCTCGGCATCGGCCTGCACGACGAACGCTTCGCGGCAAGCGTCGAGAAGCGTGGCAATTTGCGCCGCAGGGAGCAGCGACGGCGTTCCGCCGCCAACGTAGATCGTGCTGACACCTGGCCGGCCAAGCACAGCGCCCCACACCCGGATCTCATGCACGAGAGCGGCGACGTACTCCGCCTGCCGACGATCGCGCCCGACCACGACCGCAAAATCGCAATAGGCACACTTCGTCTGGCAAAAGGGGATGTGCACATACAGGCCGAGCGCGTCCATCTCTCGATTGTACGCTGGGTCTCCTCGACTACCGGCGCCGGCCCCCGGCATTGGACTGCTCGGCGAGGACGCGCCGGGTCCGCTCGGTTTTCCGGCGAGCGCGGCGCGGCGTTGATCGAGGTACTCACGGATGGCCGCAGCGCGGCGATGGCTCGCTACTGGGCGGGTAGGTCGTCGATGACTACCTCCATGTACTCCCGCGGGTAGCTCTGATACGGCTTGAGGTGCTTGCTCATCTCCTCGATCCGCTCGTGATAACCGGGAAAACGCGTCAGCTCTTCATAGGCGGCAATCGAGTCAAAGGAGCGAATATGCGTAAAGTGCGTCCGATCTTCGAGCGAGCGCAGGATCTGGCGACCCCGAAAGCCAGGATGCTGCCGCATGAATGCCAGAAAGAGCCCCTGCAGCCGGAGATATTCGTCGGCATGGAACGCATCGTCGATCGTCCACGCCTGACTGACTACGAGCACCGGCATTCTTCCTCCTCCCGCGAGCGTCCGCTCGCTTATACCACGTTCCGAAAAGAAGGCGGACGAACCGGTGGCCAGCGCAGTCGGCGTCCAGCGAGCGGGAGTTATTCGCCGAGCAGGACCGCGAGCGTGGTCTGAACCAGCAGCGTCAAGGCCAGCCCACCTACGAGGATCGTCGTTCCCCACGCGAGCAGATTGGTCGGAAGGCCGTTGGCGTATTCGCCGAGCAGCTCGCGGTCACCGGCGAGGCGCGTCACAAAGACCAGGATGATCGGAAGGAGCAGCCCATTCGCGACTTGGACCGCGAGGAGCAACCCGATCAGGGGAATTTCGGGAATTGTGGTGACGATGGCGGCGAGTACGAGGAGCCCGGTGAAGAGCGAGTAAAAAATCGGGGCTTCCTGCCAGGTGCGCGAGACACCGCGCTCGAAACCGAAGGCTTCGCAAACCGCGAACGCTGTCGCAAGCGGCAGCACACCGGCGGCAAGCAGCGACGCGCCGAGCAGGCCAATTCCGAACAGTGCGAAGGCGTATTCCCCGGCGACGGGCGCGAGGGCGAGCGCCGCGTCGGCAGCTGTGACAATATGCTTGCCCGTCCCAAATAGTGCGGCAGCGGTCGCAATTTGGACAAAGATGACAATCATGTTGGCGAATATCGACCCCACGGCCACGTCCACCCGCTGCGCGGGCAACTGCGTCGCGTCTATTCCCTTGTCGACGACGGTCGCTTGGACAAAAAACTGCATGTATGGGGTGATGGTCGTGCCGATGAGCGCAACGACCAGAAAGATGTATCCAGAGGAGAGCTCGACCCGCGGCGCGACGACACTGCGGGCCACCTCAGTCCAGTCGGGTCCGGCGAGGAATGCCGCAATCGGGTAGGCAAGGAAGACCAAGCTCATGACCAGAAAGACCCGCTCGACCCGTCCATAATCCCCGCGCACGATCAGCATCCAGAGGAGCACCGCAACGAGCGGCCCGGCGAGAAAGGGAGGAATGCCGAACAACTGGGCGGCAGCGACGATCCCGGCAAACTCTGAGACCGCCGTCCCGGCATTGGCGACGAGCAAGGTGAGCATCGCAAACGTCGTCCAGCGGACACCAAACCGCTCTCGAATGAGGTCGGCGAGACCTTTACCGGTGACCGCTCCCATTCGGGCGCACATTTCCTGAACGACGAAGAGCGGCAGGCTAAGCAAGACCATCACCCAAATGAGCCCATAGCCATAGTCGGCCCCGGCGGTCGAATGGGTGGCGATTGCGCCGGCATCATTGCCGGCGCTTGCTGCGATGAGGCCAGGTCCAATGACGCCAATGAGCGCGACCCAGCGTGGCGGCCGGCGACGCCGGCGTCGCAACTCCGCCTGTCGCTTGAGCGCGCGACGCCGTGCGGCGGCTTGCAGCCACAGGCGAAGGCTGGGGTCGGCGCCCGGCCTCACGCGAAGAGCCCGGACCGGCGCCGGCGTTGATTGATCAGAAAGTCGAGGGCATCGTCGATCGTCACGACGCCGAGAAATACCCCGGACTCATCTTCCACAGGCAACGCAACCAGGTTGTACCGGGCGATGAGGCGGGCTGCCTCGATCGCTGAAACGTCCGGTCGGCAAACACCCGCTGGCTTCGTCGCGATCGACTGGAGCGTCGCCGCTGGGTCGGCAAGCACTAGCTCGCGAAGCGGCACGATCCCAGCGAGCCGCGATTCGTCGTCCAGCAAGTAGATTGCCGGCAGGGGATCCGGCACCCAATCGGCGTTGCGCAGGTGCGCCATCGCCTCGTCCACGGTCGTGGGGCCGGGCAAGGTGACGACCTCCGTCGTCATCAGACCGCCGGCGGTGTTGTCCGGGTAGCTCATCAGCGTCCGCACCGCTTCGGCGTCTTCCGGATCCATGCGCCTCAAGATTGCTTCCGCTTCGTCTGGCGGGAGGTCGCCGAGCACGTCGGCGGCGGCATCGTCGCCCATTTCCTCCAGAATGTCGGCGGCCTGCTCGGGGTTGACGCCGCCCACGACCGAAACGGCGAGCTTGGGGTCGATGTCTTCAACGGCATCGGCAGCGCGCGCTTCGTCGAGCGCGGCCACAATCTCGCGTGCTTGGGGCGCGGCGACCTCGTCCATGATCTGTGCGAGGTCCCCCGGGTGGAGAGCAGCGAGCTTGGCATGGCGAACCCCCGGTTGGCCAACCGGGATCTGGCTCGCGAACACATCGATCTGGTCCCAAGGGACGAGCCGACGCGAGCCCCGAAACCAACGAGTGAGTCCGATGCGGGCGGCGAGCGCGGCGCCGCTCACGTCGACTGCAGTTACCTGCCAGCCATCCCGGACGCGGTCGATCTCGAGGTCATTGGCGCGGGCGACTCGATTTCGAGTGAGATCGATGACCTTGGTATCGAGCAGGTCCTTATTCAGCAAGATCTCACCTGGGCGTCGAACGAAGGGACGTACGTCGATCCTTGAGGTGCGGAGCGCCACTCCACGGTCGTCCATGGTGGCGACTTCATCGATGGGGATGAACACCTCGCGTCTGCCGACGGTGCACACAACAATGCCGACGACGATGGGCGGCGCAGGTTCATCCAAACGCACGACAACGTCGTGGAGCTTGCCGATCGGGTCGCCACCCGATCCGCGCACTGGCCGACCTACGAGTGACGAGAGAAGCACGACCCTATTTTCTCCCATTCCACTCGGTCGCGCCTTTTCGGGACGAATTGCGAAACCGGAATTTGTACTGAATTGCCGCCTGATGGACCCTGAGCGAGGACCGCTCCTCCTCGCGCGAGGCGTGTGACGCGCCGTTGGCGGTATGCTCCGTCGGCCTCGGTTCATTGCGATTTGCCACGTCCCGCCTGCCCCAACGTCGCTGGGTTGCCGAGATCAGTCCGAGACGAGGCGGGTCGGGGCGCGGCTATAGCGGGAACGATCGAGCGAACCGCCGCGAGCGGTGGGCTGATTGAATCGTAATCCGGCTGTCGTGGACGTCAACTCGCCGCGCCGGGCGCTACACGGGGGTTTCCTCCTTACCCTGTTTCGGGCACGATCACCGGGCACAACGGGCGCCGAGGGCGGACCGTTGAAGTGAAAAACGGCACAGGAGATTTGCGATGTTTCGATCTATTCAGGCCACCGCCCTAGCTGGCATGCTCCTGCTCGCGGCTGGCACCGCCGTGCTCGCCCAGTCGCCGCAGGCGATCAAGTCGGCCGCCCAAGCGCGCGTCCAACAGCTTGCGCCTTCCGTCCCGATTGAGCGGGTGACCCTCAGCAGCGTGGTGGGTTCGTGGGCGACCGTCGTTGTCTACCCGCCTCCCGGCGTCACCGACCCGGCGATTGTCGTCCTCGAGAATGTCGACGGCGTTTGGACCGCGGTTGCCGGTCCGGGCACGGCGTTTCCGCCCGGCAGCATTCCCGGAAATCCGCCGGCGGATTTGTTTTGGTCAAACCCGTATGTCGGGACCGCCGCCGATCAGGCCGTCGCTGCGATCGGCTGCACGCAGCCGGTGGGTGGGGCGATCGCGCTCCAGATTCCTTGCGATGCATCCGTCGTCAGCGCTGGCAGCGTCCTGACCGTGACGGGCCCGGCCTCGACCACGTCGGGTTTCAGCGGACCTATCTACGAAATGACGTTGACCCGCCTCGGCCTCGCGACAGGACCCTTTGACGATTGGGCCTACGCACGATTGCAACAAGACGCCGCGGGCCTGCTGCTGCCGGACGGCAGCAGTGCCGTGCAAGCCGTGCGCTATTACGAGATGACGTCCGCGAATGTCCTGCAGGCGGACATCTTCGGTGGTGACAGCACGATTCGCTGGTTCTACTTGCAAACGGCGCCGGATGCGGCGGTCGTTCAGCTCAAGACGCGAGTCTATCCTGTCGAAAACAACCGCGCCGCGCCGCAGGCGCAGGCTGCCCTAACGCTTGCTCTTCGGTCGGCGCAGCCTGGCGAGGATAGCCCTGCTTGGGACTCCCCCACAGCACCGACCTTCACCGACCCAGCCCAGCCGATCGAGGTGCGCACCGGTCAATTTTTCGCGATCGCGCTTCAATCGAATCCGACCACCGGTTTTTCGTGGCAGCTCGACCCAACGCCGTCCCCAGCAGTCGTTGTTCTGGTCACGTCGCGCTATCAGCCGCCGTCTCAGGGGCGTCCCGGCGCGGGAGGAACGCAGCTGATGACTTTCCACGCCGTCGGACCGGGCCAAGCGACGATCACGTTGAACTACGCCCGGCCGTGGGAGCAGGGCACGCCGCCTGCTCGCACGGTGCAGTTTCACGTGACGGTGCAATAGCCGCTTCCCAACATTCGGCTGGCGCGTTGGACGTCCGCCGTTTGGCGAGCAGCTCGCAAACGATCTGGTTGACGATCCCCGGCGTTTCCTTCGCGGCAGGACCTTCGAACACGGCCCGCCGTTGAGCGTCGGTGCGTCTGGCGATGAGCGTCCGAGGCGTCTGCCAACTTCAGAGCATGACGAGTCCCTTGCCAGAAGGCGAGGGTCGTTTCCATCGGACGCCTGGGCCCGCTCTTCAGGTCGCCACGCTCCGGATTAGGGGGTCCAGAGGGGGGATTCTCGTTTTGGCGCTGCCCGGCGGGTATCAAAGCCAGCCGCCCCGAAAATCTCACGTGCGACAAGCCGGGCGCTGAACGGCGTTTCGGCGCTCTCGGACTCGGCGAGTGCGACGGCGGCAGCGAGGGCGCGTTTGGCGGCGAGCTGGCGGTCGCTGAGCCAGAACATCAGAGCCGTTTCTTCGAGGATGAGGCGAAGGGCGAGCCTTACCGGTGGTGTGAAGACTTCGCGGTGCGCCCGCTGGGCGAGGGCGATGAGCTGGCTTTCGCGGGACACGCCGACAACGAGCACAGGCGACCGACTGATGCGGAGCGCTTCGGCGCGGTAGCGCTTGCCGGCGTCGTCCGGCAGGCCGAGCGCGGCGAGCTCCGGCTCATCCAAGATGGCCCCGGAATGTTCAAGCAACGTCGGATCGAGCTTGACCTCGAGAGCACGGACGTAGCGATAGATCAGCGGCTCGGTGTATGGATCGGGCTCGGGGAGATAGCGCTCGGCCTCGAGGAACGCCGGCGGGATACCGTGCCCGCTGGCGGTGTTGCGCTTCATTGCCTCGCGCAGCCGATGCGCGGCGTAGTCGGCGGGGATCTGATGCCATCGCCCGTCACCGCCGCCCTCGGCTTGCTCTGCCAGCAGGTCCTGCAGGTGCTTTTCGATCGGTTTGGCGATATCACGCCAGTCGACGGCTCGAATGCCGAACCGTGCATCGACCCCGACGCTCAGCTCACGGCGGGCGCCAAGCATACCCCGGACGTAGAGCCGGACAATTTGGCTCCAGTTGGAGTCGAAGCTGCTCATCGCTCCACCGAGCAATGTCGGCTCAGGCCGCTCGGCGGTTGGAGCGGTTGGAGTTGGAACGATCCCCGCGGATTTGAGGCGGTGGAGGGCGGCCCGCGCAGCCTTGCGCACCAACTTGTCGGGATCGTCGGCGAACTGCTGCAGACGGTCGGCGGCGGCTTGCGAGCGCGTCGCGCCCAACGCCTCGATCGCGGCGAGCCGGTGTGCCGGGTCGTCGAGGAGTGGGACGAGGGTCGACACGGCGTCCGGTCCCGTTTCTCGGGCAGCGCCGAGAAGCTCCTCGGCGGCGTGGCGGTTGCTCGCGGTCATTGGAGTGTTGCCGCCCAGCGGAACAGTTCGCGCATGGTTCCTACCGGTCCAACAGGGACACCCAACCTCCGCTCAAGGTTGGCGGGCGTCGTGTCATCGAGGAAGCGAGTCCCTTCGCTATTCAGCATTGCCCGAGGGATGGCCACACCGTCGCCGAGGTCGCGGCCGGCGAGCGCAGCCACAATATCGCCGCTGGTCAACAGGCCAGAGGCGGTCACTGTTTCGCCAAAGAATGTGTTGCGAACTGGAATGAACTCAATTGCGACGTTGTCGATGGTGTCCGCCAAGTCGGCAAGCAGCGGCCCAAGCACCGGCGCGATCAACTCGCCGGAGACAGCCGTGATCCGGACCGGACGGACGAAGCGCGGCGGTCTTCTGCGGACTGCCTTGGCCTGTTCCACGAGGTCGCGCACCATCCCGATGCCGTTTTGGTACTGTGGATAGCCGTCGTAGCGGGCGCGCGGAGGAACCGGTAGGCCGGCGCGAAGGTAATACTCGTCCGCAAGGTAGACGAGGTCCCGCCCGAACTGTCGACGAAACTGCCGTTGGTAGGGCCGAACCAGTTCGACGACGGCGCGCGCTCCGGCGTCGTCAACGAGCGCTGGCCGGACGCCTTGTCGGCGCAGCCGCTCCGCCAATTCGGGTCGGATCTGCTGGCTGAAGGCTCCGCGCCCGGAAAGGCCGACGGGCACAACGCCGATGGACAGCACGTCCGGAGCGAGCGCGGCAAGGTCCTCGATCGATCGGCGCAGCGCCTCACCATCGTTCACGCCCGGCAGAACAACAAGCTGGGTGTGGGTCCGAATGCCGTGCGCCGCGAGCCAACGAAGTTGCTCCACGACATCCGGCGCGGTCGGATTACCGAGCAACCGGCGGCGCAGCGCTGGATCCGTCGCGTGCACCGAAACATAGAGCGGCGTCAGCCGCTGCTCGGCGATGCGGATCCAATCGCTGTCGCTGAGGATGGTGAGCGTCACGAAGTTGCCATAGAGAAAGCTCAGTCGATAGTCGTCGTCCTTGAAATAGAGCGACCGGCGGAGGCCGGCGGGCAGTCCCTTGAGGAAGCAAAAGGCACAGGTGTTGTTGCACTCGCGAATGCCGTCGAACAGTCCGTCGGCAAAGCGTAGTCCCAGATCTTCGAACGGCGCTTTCGGCACGATGAGGTCGATCGCGTGCCCCTCGCGCTCAATCGTGAGCCGTGGCCGATGATGGTCCTGCCGAAATTGAAGATCGATCTCGTCGAGCACGGGCTGTCCATCAAGAGCGAGAAGCCGGTCACCCGGCCGCACTCCTGCACGGGCGGCAGGACTCTCCGATGCGACCTCGACGATCAGGCCGCCGGGCGGGCGATGGTTGGCGGCCCGGCTCGGGGAGAATTCGATGCTGAGCACAGGCGAAGTATACCGCTCCCACGCCCATCGTCCCGACCTGCGTTGGAGGGGCCTGCCGAGCCGCTACCGCTGGGCTGCGACCCAAGGGATGTGGACGCGGTGACTGCCGGGTGGCGGAGCCGGTGACGCCGGGGGACCAGCGGGCGGCGCGGAACCACCGTCGCCGGCGCAGGTGGCGCTTGCGAGCGAACGGGGCGCGACTTCGAGCGCGGCACCGTTGGTGAAACGTGCAGTGAGCGGTGCGAGGCCGAGGTTGGCAGCTACGCAGGTGCGAACCCCATCCTTGATGACCACGGCGTAGCTCGGTGTGTCGGCAGCGACCGTCGTGTCGACGCGACCGAGGCCGTTTAGCGTGGCAATCCAATGATAGGTGTGCGCTCTCGTCTCGCCGCCTTCTGGGTCGTAGGCGCCCTCTCCCAGCTTGGCAAGCGCCAGCGGGGCGTCGGCGAGCGCGAGAAACGACCAGATGATGTCCGGCCAAACGGTCTCGACTGGGCCGTTCTCCTCGACAAGCTGCGCATAATTGGCGAGGACGTACTCTGGCCGGCGTCCGAGATACAGTGACGCCGGCGTGATTGGCAGCATATTGATACCCCGGATCTCCTCCGGGTGTGGCGACCACCACGTCGAGTACGAACCGCCGTCCCCCCACAGAATCCCGAGCGCATTCTTGCCGAACCCTTGGGGGAAGACCGCGCGGTCGACGTCAAACCAGTATTGCTCAATGGCCGAAGCCTCGGTCGTAAACAAATAAATGCCGAGGTCCCGGTACACCGGGTTGTCGGTGGCCATTCCCCAGAGGGCAACGCCAGCCGCGAAGTTCATCGCCTCGGACGACGATTCCTGATTGTTGCCGGCTGCAAAGGGGGCATTGCCGGATGCCCACGAGTGGCCGGCATAGGGATCGAAGGTGCGTAGCCGGGGAAACCGCGGGTCTGCCGCCGGATCGGGGTTGGCGACGTCCTTGATGAGCAGTTCGACCATTGGACCCCAGGCTCGCGCCCAAGCAGGGTCGTAGCGTGCGATCACGGCTGCCGTGTGAACGAAATACCCGTAGTGAAAATGGTGGTCGTTCAACGAATCGTCGGAGCCGTAGCTCGCGGCATAGCCGATCAGGGTTCCCCACCGGTCGTCGTAGTAGAACAGATTCGCGGCTTCACCGGGTGAAGCGGTAAACCAATCCTGAAGCACCGCTTTGAGATCGGCAAGGAATGAGTCGCGCGCTTGGTAGTGGCCGATCTGGTCGGCAATCGGAACCAGCAAGGCGAGTCGCTGGAGCATCTTCCCCATCCAATAAGTGTCCCGGGTCAGTGAGCCGCCGAATCGCTCGATGGTCGGCTTGCTGGCAATTTCGTCGACGAGACGGCGGAGCCGGGCGGTGTCCAATCCGGCGACGCTCGGCAGAGCGGGGAGAATGCCTCCAAAGGAGTGGCGCGTGATGAATGACGGCCCGCGCAGTACTCGCATCTCACCCCGGGCTGAGCGATAGCGGTACTCGGTGTTCGGCGTCGCGCCGTTGAGCCACTGATGCCGGTAGAGCGCGAGCAGCGGCCGGGACTCCTTTCCCTCCTTGGCAACCGAGGACGCGGTGAAGGTCGTGATCACCGCAGAGGCTGCAGCGTCGTAGCGCCAAGCGACCGAGCCGCCGGTCACAAAGGCAAAGGCGTGGGCGCGAAAGTCGGCAAACGCGCGAGGATCGGGCAGGATCGCGACCGAAAAGTAGTTCTTCCCCGCGAGGTCCGAACGCAGTGTCGTACCGACGATCGACCAGCTCGCCCCCGCCGGCGCAAAGATCGCATAGTCGCGTCCGTCGATAGAGACGTGGATCGCATTCCCATCGTTGGCGCGAACCTGAGGGGGGCGGGCAAAGGTGATCAGCGCGTCGGCGCTTGTGCTGCGAACGGCGTAGAGAAAGGGCAGGCCATGGCCAAAGGTGACCTTCAGCGCCCCGGCCCAATCCGCAGTCACGGTCCAGTCGGAGAAGGCGTCGAGCCGCACCTCAGCGGGCGCCGCATTCAGGCCGGCGAGGCCAACGACGAGATCCTCTTGAAAACGTGTCTCGTACTTTCGACCGTCCGGTGTGATCACCGCCTCAGCGGGATAGCCGCCGGCCAGTCCCCCGGCCCGCGCCCGCAGCGCCCACGGATGAGCGAAGAGATTCTCCGAGTGATGGTCGGGATACGTCTTCCAGACGAGAGACGTCCACCAATCGTTGGTGGGGACAGCGCCGGTCACGTTCGGAGTGATTGCTGGCAGGACGGGCGGCCGCTTTGCTCCCGGGGGCAGGATGGTGGTGTAGCTTCCGAGGCCAGTCGGGACAATGGCCTGTGGCGTGACCACGATCTCTCGGGACGGGGTGATGCTCGCGGCGAGCACAACCGCTGTCAAGATTCCATTCCAGATCAAGGCGCGAACCTCCGCCGGCGGCGTGGAAACGCCGGGCCGGCTAAGAAACCGTAACCGAGCAGGCTGCCGTCTTGTCCAGCGAATCACGCTGCGGCAGGCTTGCTCCCCAACAAGGCGGGGGGTTCCCTTCTTCTCTTCGGCCCCGCGATCCTGCGGCGCAGATCCAGCTACTCGACGTCCCCGCGGCCGAATCGCGACAATCCGCTGCGGTCATCCGAGGAGCCGGTCTATGTCTGCCAATCCACCATCGCCGCATGGTTGGGATGCTTGGTCGTATGACGCCCGCATGAGCGTTGTCACCCGGCTCGGAGCAGGGGTGCTGGATCTGCTGGAACCTCAACCTGGCGAGCGTATTCTCGATCTCGGCTGCGGCACGGGGCATCATGCTGCGCAACTCGCTGACGCTGGCTGCGATGTAGAAGGGGTAGACGCGTCGGAGTCGATGATCGCCCGTGCGCGAGCACTCTATCCTGCGGTGAGGTTTCACGTCGCTCGTGCCGAGGCGCTCGTCGTCGAGCGGCCCTTCGATGCCGTGTTCTCGAACGCTGCGCTTCATTGGATGCCGGCAGCGGACCTCGTTGCGGCCCGAGTATTTGCCGCGCTGCGGCCGGGAGGGCGGTTTGTCGGCGAGTTTGGCGCAAAAGGGAATGTCGCGCGTCTGCGAGCGGCGCTCACCTCGGCGCTGGTCGAGATCGGCGTGCCGGAGGCCGCGCTCCCTTCGCCTTGGTATTTTCCAAGCCCGGCGGAGTACGCCTCTGTCCTTGAACGTGCCGGTTTTGAGATTGAACTGCTCCATTGCTTTCCGCGACCGACTCCGCTAGAGGGCGAAGACGGCCTCGCGGAGTGGTATCGGATCTTCGCGGGTGACTTCCTCGCGCTGGCACCGCCGAATGCACGTGCGGCAGTGACGAAGCGAGCGGCCGCGCTGGCGGCCTCGAGCCAGTGGATCGATGGGCGCTGGATAGCCGACTACCACCGGCTGCGGTTTCGCGCCTTTCGGCCGGCGACGGATCCGGTAGGATAGGGTGGAGCCGGAGGAGCAGCATGCCCCGTTTACCCCTTGAGGGCGTCCGTGTTCTCGACTTGACGCGAGTCGTTGCTGGACCGTTCCTGACGAAGCAGCTCGCGGATCTCGGCGCCGAGATTATCAAAGTCGAGTCGATCCAAGTCCCGGACGAAACGCGTTACCAGCGCGTCCTCCCGGCGTGGCCAGACAACCGTCCGGGCGATCGACCGTGGAACGCGACTTGGTATTTCAACAATCACAACCGCAACAAGCGCGCCATCACTGTCGACATTGGCTCCGAGATGGGGCAGGACATCATCCGGCGCTTGGCTGCGCTCTCTGATGTGGTTGCCGACAACTATCGCCCAGGCGTTCTCGACAAGGTCGGGCTCGACTACGAGTCGCTCCGCAAAGTGGCGCCAGACATTATTTCCATCTCACTCTCCGGATTCGGCGACACTGGTCCGTGGCGGAAATTCCGCGCGTATGGGACGACTGTCGAGTTTATGTCCGGTCTCGCCTCGCTCACCGGCTATCCCGGTGGCGAGATCTCGGCAACTGGGCAACCATACGGTGATTGGTGCTCGGCCATGATCGGGACCACCGCCGTGCTCATGGCGCTCCACTACCGGCGGCGGACCGGTCGCGGTCAACGGATCGACCTGTCCGAGTCCGAATCGGTCTCCAGCTTGATCGGGGCGGAGATCCTTGGCTTTCAGATGACGGGCGAACTCCCGCCCCGAATCGGCAATCGCGATGCGAACATGGCGCCGCACGGCTACTTCCCTTGCTCAGGCCCGGACCGTTGGATCGGCATCGCCATTCGGAACGATGATGAGTGGCGAACACTGGCTCGGTTTTTCGGTCGGCCTGAGGTGGCGGACGACCCGCGATTCGCGACGCTGGCGGATCGCAAGGCGAACGAAGAGGAGCTCGAGCGCCTCGTGGGCGAGTGGACCGCTTCGTGCGACGCCGAATCGCTATTCCACGAGCTTCAGGCGCTCGGCTTGGCTGCTGCGCCGGTGAACAGCGCCCGTCAAGTGCTCCTCGATCCGCAACTGCGGGCGCGGGACTATTTCCAGCGGGTGGAGTTCCGCCCAGACCGCCAGATGCCGCCGCTTTGGTTCGCCAAGAACCCAATCGTCTTTAGTGGCGAGCGGCCGGGCATCCGCTTCCCCGCGCCCGACTTAGGTGAGCACAACCGCGAGATCCTTGGAGGCCTGCTCGGCATGTCCGACGAGGAACTCGAGGTGCTCGCAATCACGGAAGTGATCGGCGACGCGCCGTTGTCCAGTTTCGATTTCTCGCCGACCGATATCACGCTGCTCTATCAGCAAGGCGCCGTCGCCGACGCCGACCCGGACTATCGCCGAACCGTCGGCCTCGACCCCTAGAACGCACATCGGGTTCGCGCGGCGCCGGTCGGGGAGGACTCTGTCGCGGTTAGCCGGTAGCCACCGAGCGAGGTAGGTCGAGCGCGGGACCCACTGCTGTCTCTTTCGTTGCTACCCGCGCCACCGATTGGAGCTGCCGAAGGTGGTCGGCCGCACGCAAAAGGCTCTGGAGCGCCCCTCGCATGAGCGGCTCATACCGTTCGAGCTGATCGGGTGCGTCAAGCAGCAGCTCAAGCACGCCGATGGCTCCCGTCAGGTCGTTGTTGATGAGGTGGGCCATTTCCCGGGCGGCCAGATCGATCCCCGCCAGTCGCTCCGATTCGCGTTGCACGGAATCTGCACGTTTGCGGTCGAGCGCGCTGACAATGAGGACCGCCGCCAAACGTAAAAAGGCGACATCAAGACTCGTCCAGACCGTTTCGCGGTCCACGGTCGAGACGCTTAGGAAGCCGATCGCTTGGCCGCGGGCGATGAGCGGGACACTCAGCCTCGAGCGGATACCCCGTTCAGCGGCGTGCTGCCGCTCTCGCTCCGAGCCGATTTCGGCGAGGTGGTTAAATGCCACCGGCTCAAAGTCGCGCAGCCGTACTAACGTCCATGGGAGGTCGGCGAGACGAATGCACCGTTCGTCACTTGCCTGTCCGTCCGCGCGCCAGTCGTAGGCGATCTCTCCGCGCTCATCGTCAGCAAAGAGCACAACCGAGGCGGCGTCGACGTCCATAAACTCGGCGACGCTGCGGAGTGACTCGGCGATGCCTTGGTCGATCCGCTCGCCCGGTAAGTTGATGAACTGGGTCGAAAGCGCGGCGAGAAGTTGCTCGAACTCGAGCCGATATTGGAGCGTTTCTTTGGCTTGGTGATCGGCGGTGGTGTCGATCAGCACCACGCCGACGTGCACGATCCGGCCGTCGCGCTGGACCGGATACGCGCTGAGTGAGAAATGCCGTCGCTCGGTGCGGCCGGGTGGCTCGACGTCCAGCCCGCTGATTGCCTTTCCCGAACGGAATACCTGATCGACCTCGGCCTCGATGAGTGCGCCCAGCCCGCTGCCGAGCGGACCGCTGCGCTGCCCCGGCGGCCAGCCATCGGGAGCCAACATTTCCGCGGCAAGAACGTTCAAGTCGGCGACCTGGCAGTCCGGGTTGCAGATGATGAGGCCAACTGGGGCGGTGCGCATGATCGTGTCGAGGTGGGTCAGGCTCTCATCACGGGCAGCGATCGCCTCGCGGAGCGCGGCAATCAGTCCGGCCGTTTCAAGCGCAAGTGCTGCCCGGCTGGCGAGGGATTCGGCGATCTGGAGATCGTTGGTGTCGAGCCGGTGACCGAGCGCGGCAAGTGAGAGGGCGCCGCGGGCCTCCCCGCGGAGGAGCAGTGGGACGATGATCGCTGAGGTTGGGTGCTCGGTGGATGCGTCGGCTTGGCTGTTTGCCCAAACAGGCACGACGATCTCCGGCACCTGATGGTAGAGCTCGGGCTTGCCAGTGCGAATGACTTCGGGCACCCCGAGCGCGAGGTTTGGGTCGAGAGGAACGTCCTGACGGTCGAGCTGCACGTCGTCGCGGATCGCCCGCGCGGCCACGACTCGACGGATGCGTCCATCCGGTTCACGAAGGTGAACTGCGCACCACTCGGCGAGGTGCGTCGTCGCCAGCTTGGCGACTGCGCGGATCGTCTCCTCGTAGTCGACGGAGTTAGCGAGCAACTCACTCGCTTCCCGGAGGAGCGCCTGACGATTCTGTTCAGCGACTCGCTCCGAGACGTCACGCAGCGTGACGATCAGCAGCCCGTCTTCCTGAGCGAAGCGACCGATCGCCGCCACCACCGGGATACTCCGGCCGTCGGCAAGCCGAGCGCTCGTGTTGGGCCGGTCGGAGCGGCTTAGGCCAGCAGGGTTTGTTCGAAATGCGCTGTGCTGGAGGCGGACGAGCCGTTCCCACTCCGGAAGCAGCGTGGTGATCGGCCCTCCTTCCAAACTATTCCGCGTGTACGCAAATTCGAGCAGCGCAGCGGCGTTGGCTGCCCGCACACGGCCAACGCGGTCGACGACGACGACGGGTTGGCCGATTGCGTCGAGGATTGCTCGATAGGAAGGCTGCCGGGCCTCGTTCTCGGGAGAACGCATCCCGCTGGGACCGAGGCCAAGGGTGGCAGCAGCGCGCTGCCACCATTTCGCCGCCATCTCAGGAGGCGGCTTGCGCTCGGCTCGGGGTTGCGTTATGGCGCCGGGCGTCCATCGCGTTCAGTCTAGCGAGGATGCCGAGAAGGAGCTATGAGGCGATTTCCCTAGTCGGCCTGCCCGGCGCTAGGACTTTCCGGCAGCCGAATGGTCCTGATCGTGGCCCCGAACGAGGAGGACCGGCGTTTCGGCTTCGCGAAGGACCCGGTCGGCGACGCTGCCGAACACCAAGCGGCGAAAGCCGGACCGGCCGTGCGTTGCCATCACGATGAGCTTCGCCCCACGATCATGGGCGGTTTCGAGGATTGCCGTCGCTGGTTCACCGAGCGGCGTGACGGTCTCGACCGTGAGTCCCTCGGCTTCGAAAGACTTTACAACGTTGGCGAGATACTCGGCGGCGCCCTGCGTCTCGGCCTCGATGATTTTTTCGTACCCGTAGGGAGCGCTCAAACCGTAATCAACGTCGAGTGGTTGAACAACGGGTGGCACAACTCGCAGCACGATCAGCCGTGCGCCGAACTGCTTTGCCATCGCCACGGCGTGGGGAATCGCCAGCTCGGCCAGCTCCGACCCGTCCAAGGTCAGCAAGATCGGGTCGTACATGGGTCCTCCAGTCAAGGTAATCGGGCCCATCTTACTCGGTGAAGTCGCAAGCGTGCGTCCCGCCCAATCAGGTTTCGAGGTCGTCGCGAAGGCCGACGCTACCAGTGAGCGGTGTGACGGTGGCTTCTTCTAGGGCGGCCTGACGCAGGAGCTCCGCCTGAACATCGTACCCACCGTTGGGCGGGCGATACCGACCGTCCGGCTCCAAAACGTAGCTGCCGGCCTCGTCGCGCAAATACTGTTCGAGGATGTCGTCGCGGATGGTGCGTCGCAGCTCGGCGTCTTCGATGGGGGCAAGGACTTCGACTCGATGATCGAGGTTGCGGGGCATCAGGTCGGCGCTGCCGATGAGCACCTCTTCATCCCCGCCATTGCGGAAGTAGTAGATGCGGGAATGCTCGAGAAAGCGGCCGATCACACTTTGCACGCGAAGGTGCGCGGCGACCTCGGGGTGGTCACGGCGAAGCACGTTGATGCCGCGGACAATCAAATCGACGCGGACGCCGGCGCGCGCTGCTCGGACGAGCGCGTCGACGCAAGCCGGATCGACGAGTTGATTCATCTTCATGATGATGTGCCCGTGACCGAGGCGGTGGTGGGCCTGAATCTCGCGCTCAATTCGATCGAGGATGCCTTGCCGGATGGTGTACGGTGCGACAAGCAGCTTGCGGTAGCGCGTCTGCCGAGAATAGCCCGTCAGGAAGTTGAACAACTCGGACACGTCGGCCGCAATTTCACTCCGACAAGTGAGCAGGCCGAGGTCGGTGTACACCCGGGCGGTCGCTGGGTTGTAGTTGCCGGTGCCGACGTGAACGTAGCGACGCAGTCCCTCGCGGTCACGCCGGACGATGAGCAGCAGCTTGCAATGGGTCTTGACACCGATGAGACCGTAGGTGACGTGGACGCCGGCGCGCTCGAGGGCTCGCGCCCACTCGATGTTGTTCTCTTCGTCGAATCTCGCCTTGAGCTCGACAAGCACGGCTACTTGCTTACCGCGGTCCGCGGCCCGCAGGAGCGCCTCCACCACCGGAGAGTGCGCCCCGACGCGATAGAGCGTCTGTTTGACTGCAAGGACAGCCGGGTCGGTTGCCGCCTGCTGGAGCAAGTCGATAACCGGCTCGAAGGAGTCGAACGGATGATGAAGCAGCACGTCGTGGTCGCGGATGACCGAAAAGATGTCGCTTTCGCGTAGGAGGGCCGGCACGCGCGGATTAAACGGGGGGTCTTTGAGGTCCGGCCGGTTGATCCGGGTCAGTTCCATAAGCGCGCCGAGCCCGAGTGGGCCGTCCACCACGTAGACATCGGCGGGGTCGACCGGCAGCTTCTCGATCACCAAGGTGCGCAGGTAGTCGGGCATCGCAGGGTTGATCTGGAGCGCAACAACGGATCCAAAGCGCCGCCGCTCGAGGCTGGCCTGGACGGATTCGAGCAGGTCGCCGGCCTCAATATCTTGGATCTGGACGTCGGCGTCGCGGATGACCCGGAACGGATGCACCTCGCGAATGGTCATGCCGGGAAACAGCTTGTCGAGATTGGCCACCATCAGGTCGTCCAGCCAGAGAAAGGTCGTCTCCGGCTCGCCGGGCACGGGGATCAGCCGAGGCAAGACAGTGGGAATTTTCACGCGAGCGAAGCGGCGGTTGCCCTCGGGATCGTCGAGCACGACCGCAAGGCTGACCGACAGGTTGGAAATGAACGGGAACGGGTGACCGGGGTCGAAGCCCAGCGGCGTGCAGACCGGGAACACCTCCCGCTCGAAGTAGGCTTCCAGTGCTTCGCGGCCGGTCGAACTGAGCTGGTTGAGCGTCGTCAGCCGGACGTGCTCGGCTTCGAGAGCGGGGAGAAGAATGTCGCGCAGGCAGGCGCGCTGAGTTTCCATCAAGGCCTGAATCGCGGGCCGGAGCAAGGCCAACTGCTCCTCCGGCGTGAGGCCGTCCGGGGTCCGCTCGGTCACTCCGGCCTCGACTTGCTCGTGGAGACCCGAGACGCGGACCATGATGAACTCGTCGAGGTTGGTGTCGGAAATGGCGACGAACTTGACACGCTCGAGGAGGGGATGGCGGTCACGAAGCGCTTCATTCAGGACACGCTCGTCGAATTGGAGCCAACTCAACTCGCGATTGAAGTACCGTCCGCTCTCAATTCGCGCGGGCGCCTCATCCAGCATGGTTACCTCGCCGGGGTGGCTCTTGCTAAGAGTAGGTGCGAGTGTCTGCAACAGGCAAGGCCTGTCTCACGCTCCTGAGGACGGCAGAAGCGATGCCAACCGCTCTCCGGCGGCGATGCCAGAGAGCACTGCTCCTTCCACGCGCGGCCCGGCAAAGGCGTCGCCTGCAAAAATGAGGGACCCGACAGCGACGAACCGTTCAGGCAGGACCGTCTCAGGGAGAGCGAAGGCCCAGCGGTCGAGCACGGACGCACCGGAGCGGCCGCGAAAATAGGGTCGGGCCTCGTCGATGAGCTTGCCCAGCACGGCGTCGTCGGCCAGCGGCCAGAGCGCATCGCTCCAGTCGGGCGAGGCGTGAATCGTGAGAAGAGGCGACGTTGCGAGGCCCTTGCGCTGATTGTCGGCAACGAAGGCGAGCCGGGCGCTCGGCCGCTGCACCGCGCCCGGATGGGGGAGGACGCTGGCCTCGACGGCGACGATGGCCGAGAGGGTCCGTCGGTAGCGGATGGCGGCCAACCTTCGCCAAATCGCTGGCGGAATCGCCGTCGCGACGAGGGGTAGCGCTTCTGGAAGCGGTGGCGTCAACAGCACCCCGGTCGCTGCGGTGACGTGGCCGTCGACGAGGTGAATTCGCCAGCGGTCCCCGTCGGGCGCAATCTCCGACACTCGCTGAGCCAGCTGGACGTCGAGGGACGACGCGAGGCGCTCTGCGAGCGCGCCCATGCCCTGTCGCGCCGCATAGCGCGGATACCCGTCGAACGGGGCGGAACGCCCATCGGAGAACCCGTTGGACCAACAGAAGACGAGGTCCTTGCGAAGCCACTCATCGACGAGGGCCTGAAAGCGCGGGTCCCGGACGGTGAAGAACTGAGCGCCGGAGTCGGCCCCGTCGTTGCCGATGCGGCGGGTGGCAAGTCGACCGCCCGGCTGCGAGGCCGCTTCAAAGATAACCGTTGGCACCCCGGCACGTGAGAGAACATCGCCGGCGACCAAGCCGGCGATTCCCGCGCCGACGATGGCAACGGTCATCGCTGCGGACTAGCGGCCAAGCACCATGACGCAGGAGATGACGCCCGGACCGCCCAGCGTATGAGCAAGTCCGATGTGGGCATCCTTGACTTGCCGCTTTCCCTGTCGGCCGCGAATCTGATTCGTGATTTCCCCGATCATCCGCACGCCGGTTGCGCCGACGGGGTGGCCGGTCGCCTTCAATCCACCGGAGACGTTCACGGGCAGCCCGCCTTCGAGTGTCGTCACGCCTTCGATGATCAGTTTGCCGCCTTCACCGCGATCGCAGAACCCGAGGTCCTCGTAGTTGATAAGCTCGGTGATGGTGAAGCAGTCGTGACATTCTGCGACGTCGATCTGCTCCCGCGGATTGGTAATGCCGGCCTGCCGATAGGCTTGGGCGGCGGCGGCGCGGGTTGCCGGGAATCCGAGGAAATCAAAATCGGGCCGATATTGGACCGAGAAGTAGCCGCCCCATGAGGCAACGCCCGCGCCCTTGATAAGAACGTAGTCCTTCTTCAACCGCTGAGCGATCTCCTTGGTCGTGAGAATCACGGCCGCCGCGCCGTCGGTCGTTGGACAGCAGTCGAAGAGCCCGAGGGGGTCGGCGACGAGCGGCGCTTTCAGAACTTGGTCTTCGGTAACAGGCTTGCGGAAGTGGGCCCCCTCATTGAGCGAACCGTTGTAGTGATTCTTGACCGCGACTTTGGCGAGGGTGCTCTTGTCGTAGCCGTATTCCTCGAAGTAGCGGTTGGCGAGGACGGCGAACATGCCGGGCGCGGTGCGGCCCTTGGTCAACATCGGATGGGTTTCCGTGATGTGCCGGGCGACGAGCGAGCCGCGTGGGCTCACCTCCCGCATCTTCTCGACGCCAAGCGCGAGGACCATGTTGTACTCGCCGGCGGCCACGGCCATCGCGGCGGCGCGGACGGCCTCCATGCCGGTGGCGCACAGATTGGCGACTCGCGTCACAGGAATGTTGGGCAGGTTGAGCGGGTCGGTAAGCGAGCTGCCGTCGTCGCCGAGCAAGGCATTCAGCTGAGGAAAGGCGGTCCCGAGCCATGCGGCTTCGATCTCGCCGGGGTCGATGCCGGCGTCGGCGTACGCGGCGTAGGCCGCATCGATGAGCAGGTCGGTATAACTCTGTTCGAACAGCTCCCCAAATTTAGTGACCCCAACTCCAATGATGGCCACGTTGTCGGAAATCGGCACCGCACGTTCCTCCTGCCTGCCCTCCGGGCAGCGTGGAAAGAGTATACAAAGGCGCGGCAGGCAACCGCACGTCAATGGGCTGACGGCTGCACCGCACGCGCGGTTCGCGCAGCGAGCCCAAGCGGCCTCCAGGAATGGTGGCGGCGCTTGCTTCCGTGCAACGCGATGGCGTCTCCCGACGTGCACGGCGCGGTCGAGCCGTGCGCCTACCCTGCTGAGGGGAGCGTTCGGCGGACGGTCGGGCCAGCAAGCGGCAGGGCAACCCACGGCATAATGCGGTTCCGACCGCCGGACTTGGCCCGATACAGCGCGGCGTCGGCCGCGTCGAGCAGCGCTTGCGCTGTTTGGCCGTCCTCCGGGTAGATGGCGATCCCGGCCGAAACCGTCAAGGGCGGGTAGCTCTCGCCGCCGTGGACGATCGGCGTCGCTTCGGCTTCCTCGCGTAGCCGATCGGCGATCCGCGCTGCCTGCTCGAGCGGCGTGTTCGGGAGAAGGAGGGTGAACTCTTCACCGCCGTAGCGGCAGGCAACGTCGGTCGCGCGCAATCGCGCGGAGAGCAAGCGGCCAAACGATCGGAGCGCACTATCACCAGCAGCGTGGCCATAGCGATCGTTGAACGATTTGAACTGATCGAGATCGAGCATGACGACCGCGAGCGGGTGGTGCGATCGGTTTGCGCGTTCGAGTTCGCGTACGATCGCGGCGTCCAGATAGCGTCGGTTGAACAACCCGGTGAGCGCGTCGCGGAGCGAATCGTCGCGCAGTCGGTCGCGGAGTCGCAGATTCGCCAGCGCCAGACCGATGAGGTCGGCGGCGGTGGTTGTCAATTGGCGCAGCGCCTCGGGATGGCGTGCGCCGGGCATCGCCTCGATGGCGAAGACGCCGATGCGTTCTTCTTGGTCGACGAGGGGGACGGCGATTTGGTTCGGCGTCGGGAGCCAAGGCGTGCCGGCATACCCGTCGGCCAAGGATTCGCCGACACGCGGAGCGCCGCCCCACGATGCAGCGACCCGGAACCGATCGCGCTCGCGGAGCGCAAGGAGCCCTGCCTCGTTGGGAAAGAGCTGTGGACCGAAGGTCGCGACGGTGTCCACGAGCGCATCGCGGTCGGCGGCCGACAACAGTTGCTCGGCAAGGCCAGCGAGCAAGACAATCTCTTGGTTCCTCCGCTCGAGCTCCAGCACCCGCTCGGAAAGCTCTTGGTTAGCGCGCTGCAGCGCCCCCTCGGCCCGCCACCGATCGGTGACGTTTCGGAGAATAACCATTGCGCCCGGAGCCGCGCCCTTGTTGAAGGTAAGCTGGGTCACGCGCAGTTCGAAGGCTTGACCGCGTGCCTCGTCGACCATGGTTTCAGGAGCTTCGGTGGGTTTGTCGAGTCGGCGGACGATTGCCGACCAGAACGGCAGTCGGCGGGCTGCGGACGCGCCGAGAAGTTCGCTCAGCGGTTGCCGCACCAGCCGGATCGCCGCGGGGTTGGCATCCACAACACGTCCCTGTGCGTCGATGACGAAAACAGCCTCGGTCATCCGATCGAGTATCGCTTCACGCGCGACCGGCGTCACATCGAACAGTCGAAAGCGGAACAATCCGTAGGCAAATATCAAGCACGCGATGGCAAACGTGACTGGCGTCGTGTCCATCCGCAGCGGCCGAACGCCAAACACGAAGGTCATGTTGCCGATCAGCGGCACCAGCGCTCCGAACAGCAAGGTGACAGCTTGCATGCGGTAGACGGTCGGCGATCGAAAGGCGACCACGCCAATCATCGCGATACCAGCGACGACAAAGGTGTAGATCGCCACTGCTGAGATCCAGAACAGCGGCCCTCGGACGATTATCGACTCAATGAATGTGCCGTCGTCGTACAGGCTGTAGGAAACCCAGACCAACTTGCTCGCGGGATAGGCGACGACCGCCACGAAGGTCAGAGCTGGGATGAGGGCAACGAGCGCGACTCTCCACCACCGGAGCCAATAGCCGTGCCCCGAATAGAGCGTCGCAAAGATAAACCAAAAGACCGGCAACGACTGGGATCCGGCATACTGGACCTTGCCCCAGAAGACGCGGCCTTCGATGGTGGCACTGTTGTGTTCCAGCGCATTGCCAGCGCACCAAATCGCCGCGGCGCCACAGAGCAAGATAAAGGGCAACGACGTTCCGGAGCGTCGTCGCGTCAGGATGAAGGCGATAAGCGCGACGAGCATGAGGGCGCTGACGATCGCCGGAATCGTCTGAGGCACGAACGTCAGCCCCACGGTACCTGCCGCCTTGATTCGCGAGTCAACGGCTCGCCCGCCTTAGCGGTCATGTGCGCTCGCACGCGGCACGCCATACCGGACGGCGTGCCCGTGATATCCCCAGTCTAGCAGCGGCTGCTTGGTGGCCAAGAGAGCCGTTAGTCCTAACTTCGGCCGGGCGTGGTAGGGCAAACAGGGGATTACAATCGTTGCCGCGGATCGAAGATGTCGCGGAGCGCGTCTCCGAGAAAGTTGACCCCAACCACCGTCAGCGTAATCGCCAGCCCGGGAAAGAGACTGACCCACCACGCACTGTCGATATAGCCTCGTCCGTCGCTCAGCATGGAGCCCCACGTGGGTGTCGGCGGTGGGACGCCAAGACCGAGAAACGACAGGGCGCCTTCGGCGACGATCAATTGGGCGACACTGAACGTTGCGAGGACGATCACGGGGGAGATCACGTTCGGGAGCACATGCCGCCACGCGACCCGGAACCGCGACGCGCCGATCGCGAAGGCCGCTTCAATGTACTCCTTTTCCTTCACCGAAAGCACGTCGCCGCGCACGAGCCGGGCGAACTGCCCCCACACAAACATCGTCAGGAGGATGATAAGTTGCTGCAGCCCGGGTCCGAAAACCGCGATCACCGCGACTGCCACGATCAGGAACGGAACCGACACCAGCGCATCGACGAGCCGCATGATGATGGTCTCGATGATGCCGCCAATGAGGCCGGCCACCAGCCCCATGGTGACGCCGATAAATGCGCCGAGGATCACCACCGAGAAGCCGAGGCCGAGCGACACGCGCGCCCCAAAGATCAGCCGGCTGAGGATGTCCCGTCCATACTGATCGGTTCCAAGCAAGTAGGTGATGCCGTTGGTCGAGACATAGCCGGGAGGACGTAACCGCGCCACGATCCGCTGCTGGATGGGATCCTGGGGCGAAAGCTGGGCCGCGAACAGGGCGACGAGGACAACAGCGACTACAAGCGCGAGGCCAAGCAGTCCGGTCGGATTGCGGAGCAGCCCGGCAGTCAGGCGTGAGGCGATGCCGCGACCGCGTGGAAGCCGCACCGGCACGACACTCGGTGGGACAGCTGGGGCGAGGTCGGTCATGCGCTCACCCGTACCCGGGGGTCGAGAATGCGATAGAGCAGGTCAACCGCCGTGTTGATCAGGACAACGGCGATCGCGATCAAAAAGACCGCTGCCTGCACCACCGGATAGTCGCGAACGAAGATGGCGTCGACGATCTGTCGTCCAAGCCCCGGCCAGCCAAAAATCGTTTCGACGATCACGGTGCCCCCGATGAGGGTCGAGAGGTCGAGGCCAAGGACGGTGACAACGGGAATGAGCGCGTTGCGGAGGGCATGGTTCCAAATCACGGCGCGTTCACTCAGCCCCTTCGCACGCGCGGTGCGAACGTAGTCCGATCCGAGGACCTCGAGCATCCCCGAGCGGACCAGCCGGGTGGTCTTGGCCAGCAGAACGGTCCCGAGGGTCACCGCCGGCAAAACGAGTTGGGAGAGAGACCCTCGACCGAACGGAGGGAACCAGCCAAGCTGGACGGCAAACAGGAGGATGAGTAAGAGGCCAAGGACAAAGGTCGGAATGCTCTGTCCCACGAAGGCGACAGTCTGAGCGAGTATCCCGCTGATTCGGCCCCGCCGTACCGCGGCCGTGACGCCGAGCGGAATCGAGATCAGGACCGCCATGCCGAAGCCCGCGCCGACCAGCTCAGCGGACGCCGGGACGCGGCTTAACACGAGGCCCATCGCGTCGCGTCGGGCCGCAATCGAATCGCCGAACTGCCCCACCATCGCGGCGGTGATGAAGCGCCAATACTGCACATACAGGGGGTCGTTGAAGCCGTAGGCCTCGCGAATCCGCTCCACGACTTGGGGGTCGGCACCCTCGCCGGCGAGAAGCACCACCGGATCGCCCGATGAGCGGAGCAACAGGAACAAGAGCGTCGACACGACGAACATGACGACGACAAGCTGGATTGCGCGCAGCACAAAAAAGCGCACCATCGGCGGAGCAGCCTATCACGCTGAGATGGCGCCGGCAAGCGCAGCGAGCCGACCATCATACGATACGCGGGAAGCCGGGGCGCTGTCCAAACCGAGCCGAAACGCCAGCTCACGTTACGTCCGGCTGCCGCACCGCGGAGGTGCCGTACAATCGAGCGAAGCGAGGTCCGTGATGTTCGAATCCCTCTCCGACAAATTGCACGATGTGTTTCGCCGGCTCTCCGGCAAGGGCCGCCTCGATGAACGCGACATCGATGAGGCGATGAAGCAAGTGCGCCGGGCGCTTCTTGAAGCGGACGTGAATTTCAAGGTTGTCCGTCAGTTTGAGGCGCGGGTGAAGGAGCGCGCGCTTGGCGCAGATGTGCTCCAAAGTCTGACACCGGCGCAACAAGTCATCAAGATCGTCCATGAAGAGCTCGTGGCGATGCTGGGCGGTGGCAGCAGCCGGCTGGAGCAGGCCCCGCAGCCGCCGACGATCATCATGATGGTCGGCCTCCAAGGTTCGGGCAAGACGACGACAGCCGCCAAGCTCGCGCTTCACCTGCGGCGAGCCGGTCAACGGCCGCTGCTCGTCGCCGCCGACGTCCGGAGGCCTGCCGCAATCGACCAACTGGTGGCGCTTGGCAAGCAGCTCGATGTGCCGGTTCACCACGAACCACCGTCAGTTGGCGCGTTGGGCATCTGTCGCAATGCGCTCCGTCATGCCCGCGAAGTGAACGCCACCCATGTCATTCTCGACACCGCAGGCCGCCTCACGATCGACGAGGAGATGATGCGTGAGGTCATTGCGATCCGCGATGCCCTCAAGCCGCACGAGACTTTGCTCGTCGCCGACGCAATGACCGGGCAGGATGCCGTCCGAACCGCCGAAGCGTTCAACGAGCGCGTTGGCCTGACCGGGCTGATCCTGACGAAGGTGGACGGCGACGCCCGCGGTGGCGCAGCGCTTTCGATTCGTGCCGTCACGGGGGTGCCGATCAAATTCCTTGGCGTCGGCGAGAAAGCCGACGCGCTCGAGCCATTCCACCCCGATCGGCTGGCGTCCCGCATCCTCGGCATGGGCGATGTGCTGACTCTCATTGAGCGGGCACAAGCCACCTTCGATCAGGAGCAGGCGCTCAAGCTCCAAAAGAAGATGCGCCAAGCGACGTTCGACCTCGAAGACTTTCTCGGCCAGCTCCAGCAGCTGAAAAAGATGGGTCCGCTGCAGCAGATTCTGGAGATGATCCCCGGCATGGGCCGACTGACGAAGGGTTTGCCCGCCGGTGCGCTCGACGACCGCGAGCTCAAGCGGGTTGAAGCGATCATCTACTCGATGACCCCGGAGGAACGTCGGCACCCCGAGATCTTGAATGGCAGCCGACGGCGGCGTATCGCCCGCGGCAGCGGGACGACCCCCGCCGATGTCAACGAATTGCTCAAACAGTTCATGGAGATGCGCAAGCTGATGAAACAGATGACCGCCGGCGGCCCGATCCGCGGCGGCAAGCTGCCGAAGGGCATGCGCCTACCGTTTTGAGGGATCGTCCGGGCCGCTCTCGCCGCCGGCGTCCCCTTGTGACCGAATGATTGCTCACCATCGCCCGGAGTCTCGGCCACCTCATGGGCGGCGCCGCTGAGGGTGCGGGGCGGCACAGAAGCGGACGTGAACGTATCTGCTTGCGCGCTCCATGCCACCAGCGCGGGCGACGAGGGCGGCGCGCACCGGACCGGGCGCGCCACGGCTTTCACGTCGACCCCGCCCGGTTGGGGCGGGAAAACGAGTGTCCCTTACTTCACTTCCCGTAGGTCAAGTACTCGGGACGACGCTGTTCGTAGGCAGCGATGGCGTCTTCGTGTTGGAGCGTCAGACCGATGTCGTCGAGTCCATTCAGCAGCCGAAACCGCTTGAATTCGTCGACCTCGAAGGGGATCTGGATGCCGTCGCCGCGAATTTCCTGCTGCTCGAGGTCGACCGTGAGCTTCATGCCGGGCTGTTCTTCGGCGAGCCGGATCAGCTCTTGGACCTGCTCCTCCGGCAGGGTGATGGTGAGGATGCCATTCTGAAGGCAGTTGTTGTTGAAGATATCGGCGAAGCTCGGCGCGATGATGACGCGGAATCCGTATTCGAGCAGCGCCCACGGCGCGTGTTCCCGCGATGAGCCGCACCCAAAGTTCTTCCCCGTCACGAGAATGCTGGCGCCGCGATAGGCTGGCTTGTTGAGCACAAACTCAGGATTGTCGGAGCCGTCCTCGAGATACCGCCAATCGTAGAAGGCAGCCGGCCCATACCCTGTCCGCTCGATGCGCTTCAGAAATTGTTTGGGGACGATCTGGTCGGTGTCGACGTTCGGTCGGTTGAGGGGGGCGACGATTCCGGTAACGACACGCAAGGGTTCCATTTAGCGCTCCTTCGTAAGCTCGCGGACGTCGACAAAATGACCGGCCAGCGCGGCGGCGGCGGCCATCTGTGGCGAGACGAGGTGGGTGCGGCCGCCTTTGCCCTGCCGACCCTCGAAATTGCGGTTCGAGGTTGAGGCACAGCGCTCACCGGGCGCGAGAATATCGGGGTTCATGCCGAGGCACATCGAGCAACCGGCCTCGCGCCATTCGAAGCCGGCATCGAGGAAGATTTGATCCAAGCCTTCGGCCTCGGCTTGAAGTTTGACTCCGGTCGAGCCGGGGACGACCATCGCTCGGACCTTCGGGTTCACCTTGTGTCCGCGCACAATCGCAGCCGCGGCGCGCAAATCCTCGATGCGGGAGTTGGTGCAGGAGCCGATAAACACTCGGTCGATGGGGATCTCCCGGATCGGCGTGCCGGGCTTGAGGCCCATGTACTCGAGCGCACGTTCGGCGCTCTGGCGATCCGGACCCGGCTCAAATTCATCGAGCTGCGGAACACGACCGGAGATCGGCGCGACCATACCCGGGTTCGTGCCCCACGTGACATACGGTTCAAGCTCGTCGGCGCGGATGACCACGGTGCGGTCGTATACGGCGCCGGGGTCACTCGGCAGCGTCCGCCACGCCGCGACCGCCTTCTCGAAATCTGCTCCCTGCGGCGCGTGCGGCCTACCACGCAGGTAGGCGAACGTGGTTTCGTCCGGGGCGATCATCCCAGCGCGTGCGCCCGCCTCGATCGACATGTTGCAGACGGTCATCCGTCCCTCCATGCTGAGCGAGCGGATCGCCTCGCCGGTGTACTCGATGACGTAGCCGGTACCGCCGGCGGTCCCAATTCGGCCGATAATGCCGAGGATGATGTCCTTGGCTGTCACGCCCGGAGGAAGGGTGCCCTCGACCCGCACCTCCATCGTTTTTGGCTTCATCATGGGAAGCGTTTGCGTGGCGAGGACGTGCTCCACCTCACTCGTGCCGATCCCGAGCGCGAATGCCCCGAACGCGCCATGAGTGGAGGTATGGCTGTCACCGCAGACAATCACTTTGCCAGGCTGGGTGTAGCCGAGCTGCGGACCGATGACGTGGACGATCCCCTGATGTGGCGAACGAATGTCGTAAAAGGTGATGCCGAATTCACGCGCGTTGGCCGCTAGGGTTGCCAACTGGGTGGCGGCGATCGGATCGGTCACCGGGAGATCGCGTGACCAGGTTGGGATGGCGTGGTCCACGGTGGCTATCGTCAGGTCCGGGCGGCGCACGCGCCGCCCGGCGAGCCGCAAACCTTCAAACGCTTGTGGCGAGGTCACCTCGTGAGTAAGGTGCAGGTCGACGTAGATCAGCGTGGGCTTGCCCGGCTCTTCATACACGACGTGGGCATCCCAGATTTTCTCGAACATGGTTTTCGGGGCCACGACTCATTCCCCCTTCGCAGCGGCAATTCGATCTGTCGTGACTGTATCCAAAGCAATCCGGCCAGTGCAAACGTTGGGTCTCCGCCCTTCGCCCCGTTGGAGCACCACCAATGCGGATGCTCCGGTCCGATCCGGAGCTGTCCACCGACACGCGGTGCTCGACTACCCGTCGGTCACCGGCCGCTGCCGGCGGCGAAGGACGAGCACGGCGCCGAGGCAACCGAGCAGAGTCACGCCGCTGACGAGTTCGCCCACGAGACGCACGGGGGTGTGCTGGAACCGCGCCGCGATGACATGCTCGCCCGCGGGGACATCGATTGCGATGAGCCCATAGGGGCCGACGCGGCGGTGCGCCACCCGCTCGCCGTCAAGAGAGATGGTCCAGCCGGGAAAGTCGTAGGTCAGGAACGTGAGTTCGGTTGGGCGAGGCGTCGAGACGCGCACGATATCCGAGCTGCCGCCGTGATGGAGCATCGTCACGATCGCGTCGGGGTCACTGGCAACCGCTTTCTGGAGTGGCCGCCCACTGCGGTATTGCTCGACCAGCGGCGACGTTGTCGGAATCTCGGTCGCATACACCATCGCGCCGGTTCGATTCTCCCACTTCGACTCGAAGTCGACCACCGCACAGGGCCCGACGTCCGCTTCCGTGACCGGCGTCGCTTGGGGAATGGCATAGGCCTGGCTGGCCACCACGGCAAGCAACAGGAGAGGTGCGAGGAGCGCCGGACGGCGGTTCAGCGCCGACCATGCCGGCGTGAACCGATCAGCCAGCGCGGGAACGGCCGCGCCGCCGAGGACGGCCGTCGTCAGCGCGACGAGGCCAAGCAGCCGCCAGGGAAATTGGAGTGCGCTCCCAAGCGGCAGCGCTTGCCAGACGACGAGCGCCGGGGGACTGAGGAGGAAGACCGCGAACGTGGTTGCGCCGAGGAAGAACAGCACGGTACCACGGTCTCGGGCGCGCCCGAGGCGGCTGCAGGCGAGCAACCCGAGAACAACGAGGAGAACGCCAAGCTGAAACGGCATCTCGTCGCGCGGACCCGGTCCGCTAAAGCCGTACTCCCAGGCCGGTGAGAGGAGTTGGAAGGGGAACACGAAGTGATCGGCGAAGGGGTAGCCGGTCCACTGGTCGCCCTTGACGTAGCGGAACTCAGCTACCAAGGGGACCCAGAACGCCGCCGAGACCGCGAGCGCGAGTATGCCGAGGAGAGCGAGGCTCACACTACGCGCCACCACGCTGCGCGCAGCCAACGGCAGCCGACTGCGCAGTCGCCAAGCTCGGCGCGTCAACAGAAAAGTCGACCAGCCGGCAAGCAACGGGACGACCATCGCCGTCATTCCATTGTGGGTGAGCACCAAGCCGCCGAGGGCCAACCCTCCGGCCAGAATGTACCTCCAGCGCGGCGCACGGGGCCGGTCGAGCCGGTAGGCCGCCCACAGCACGATTGGCGGAAAAACGAAGGAGAACGCTTCGGCGGCAGCGCTCCTCACATAGACATCGACGAGGCGATACGGCGCGTAAATGTACAGGACACCCGCGAGCACGCCGGCGGCGGTTCCGAACAGTGCCCGGGCGAACAGGTACATGGTGAGCCCGCTGGTGACGAAGCCGAGCAGGTAGACCGCCTTGACACCGCCAAGGGTACCCAGCCCTGCCAGACTAAGCAGCCCGGCCAGCGCAGCGCTCAGTGGGTTGTACACGACGAAGAGCGGATAGCCGTATCCGAAGGCGAAATCGGGACCCCAACGCGGCAGGATCGCGCCGTCGCGAAGCGACTGTTCGAACTGATTGACGAAGATCAGGCTGTGCGCCGCATCGTGGGCGCGGAGGAAGTATCCATCGGTCAGCAGCGGCGCCCATGCGACGAGCGACACGAGTGCGACCAGCGTCGCTCCACGGTCCAACTTCACGATAGGGAGTATAGGCAGTCGGCCGCCCACGAGAACCGACCCAAGGTGTCTGACGATTCTTCTGGTGACGTTCAACTCCACGCGGCAATACGGCCGGTCTTTCTCTCTCCCGAGGGAGAACGTTGCCGAACGCCTGAAGTGCGCATCCTGAAGAGCACTCTAGCCACGGATTGTGGGACGTGCAGCCGGCTCGGGCCTGCGATTCGGTTCCCGTTGGGGATGAGCGGAACGGACGACCTCGATCGGCCGAACTCCGCGTGTGGTCGTTTTGAGCGACGACAGGTCGCCGCAAGCGGGTCTTGCCACCACAGATCGTTCACCACGACTGGAAGCGGGTTGCTCTGCTTCTGGTTCGCGCGACGGGCATGCCTCGCGCTTCAGCGCGGGGAAACCACACGGGAGACCCTGTCCCTCAGCGTCCCGCCGTCGCCGCCGTGGTCGGCGGCCGGAACACGGTGTCCGGTGTTTGCAAGTACGGAAAGACCGCCAAAATCGCGACCCCAATGAACGTGGCAAGGGCGATTTGTCCAACTGGTCGACCGAAGGACAATAGTCCGCACGCTCCGCCACCAATCGCTAAACCGAACGCTGCCACGCTCAGCAAACGCCAAGGAAGCTGAAGTATGGCTGCGCCCGGGACTGCGACCCAAAAGGGAAGGGTGACCGGGAGCGTCAACAGCGTTGCCACCAGCGCGGATACCGCAAAGAAGGCAAGGGTTGCCCTTCGTCGCCGGCTGAGGCGGAGGACTGGACGGCCAGCGTCGGTCAGCCAGAATGCCGAAACCACCGCGACGGCCGTCAATGCCACAGGCGCGAGCCCAAGCTCGAGGGACAGGGTATCGTTCGGTCCGGGCGAGGGGGCTCCGTAACCCCAGCGCGGTGAGAGCAACTGGTGAGGAAAGACCACCAACGCCGCGGCATCGACTGCCTCACCGCCAGCGGCGCCCAGCACGACCGCGCCTGACACCACGCTCGCGAGGCAGGCGAGCAGGAGAAGTGCGACGCCGAAAACGCGGTCAGCCCGGCGACGCGGTTCGCGCCGCAAGTGGGCCAACAGCCACGCCCAGAACAGCCCCATGACCGGGACCGTAAGCAGTGCCACGCCAAGGTGGGTGAACGGCAAACTTACGAGTGCCATCACGGCGACCAGCGCGTACGCGATGCGGCCACGAGATTGAAGCATGGCGCGCCGTCCGGCCCAAAGCGCAAGCGGCGGGAGCAGCCAGGCGACCGACTCGGCGATCGCGCCACGGACGTAGAGGTCGACGAGGCGGACGGGGGAATAGACGAACAGCACGGCGCTGAGGAGCCCGCCGCGCCGACCCCAGAGGTCGGCGGCGAAGCAATACATCGTGAGTGCGCTCGCGACGAGCGCGAGGCCCATCACGGCTTTCAGCGCGTCCGTTGGGAGAACACCAGCGCGCGTGAGCACGAACGCCGCGAGGGAGGTCGCGGGACCGTCGGTTCCGCTCCAGAGCGACCAATCCGGGCTGCCAACCGTCTGCAGCCGCGCCAAGCTACGCGTTGCCTCGGCCGCGCCGCCAAGGAACTCCGGGGAGAGCAACGGGCCGAGCGCGACCACCGGCAGGAGTACGGCAGCAAGCGGGTAGAACGCACGGGCTGTCCACCGGGCCTCACCTGTCCGGGGGCGCACCGGCGCACCCGGAGGGTTGCCGAGCGCGGCTGGCCGCTGGGCATCGGTCACCGAATCGACACCTCACCGAGCGGGAGCTCGTCGGTGGTCGTTCCTTCGCGGGTGCGGATTGGCAGACGATCGCCATTGCGGGCACGCACGAGGCTCACGGACAGGTGATAGCGGCCAGCGGCGAGGTTGTCTGGCAACGGCAACCGGTCCTGAATCACTTCACCCTTCACCCAGCCCGCGGTCGGACGCCGACCGTCAAGCGGTGTCTGCTCGTGCTGGGCGACAACGTGACCGTCCGAGCTGCGGACCGTGAGCACAATACGGTAGTCCTCGATGCCATCGGCGATCGCCTGCCAATCGAGAGCGAGGAAGTGCGCATCACTGAGGGCGCCGCGATGAACGGCAAGGAGCGCGACACGCTCGCCAAACGCGGCGAGCACCGGCTCGCCTCGCGGCAACGCGCTGAGGACGATCGGCTGGAGAAACGAATAGGACGCTGCCATGGCGACGAGTGCCAACGCAAAGACGGTTGCCGCAGCCTCCCGGCCGTGGGGGAGCGGAAGCAACACACCGACCAGGGCGAGCCCGAGCGCCGTCAGGCCAAGCAACTGCCACGGCTGCCCGGCCACCGTAACGAGCGGCGTCCAGAGTGGCCCGGCGAGGCTGAGGATGGCTGGAGCAAGGGAGAGACCACCCAACGCGAAAAGGAACCAGCGCCGCTCCGCTCCAACGATCGCGATCCCGGCAGCGCCGACCGCGACAGCGCCGAGCTGGATGGGCAGCCCGGCCGCCGGTGAGGAGTCGTAGCCCCAGCGGGCAAGGATAAGCTGGGCCGGCTGGACAGGGTCTGGTGCGACGGCGGGAAGCGGGCCGAACCAGACGGGAAGCCAAGCCACGAAACTCAACGCCAAACCGCCGGTGACGACGAGCGTTGGCACGGTCACCGTCCGCTTAGCTATCGCACGAAGCGCGAGTGCGCCGGCCGCCCCTCCGACCGCCAGTGTCGGGTTCGAAAGCGCCATCGCAAGGGCTATCGCGCCAAGGGGCAGCGGACGCGCTGCGCCAAGCGCCAGCGCCACTAGCCATGGGGCGAGTGCGAGCGCGCACGCATCACCGAGATCGCCTCGGACATAGGTCGCTGCCAGTCGATACGGCACGAAGGCATAGAGCACGCTGGCAAGCAATCCGCCCTGCCAGTCGTGCCCGGCCCGATCGGGCCGAGCGAGCCGCCAGATCGCCGCGCCCGCGAAGAACGCGCTGGCCGGACCCAAAAGGAGCGCTGCGCCATGCAGCAGTTTCAATGCGGTCGCCGGCTCGATCCAAGTACTCTGCAGAAGCGCGAGCACGACATGGGGCAGCGGTGGCAACGGCGGCATCGCCCCCCTGGCGCTCCATCCAAACGGACCGCCGGAAATTGCCTGATAGGCTGGCAACAGCCCGGCGTGGTTGTGGAAATATCCGGGATGGAGCAACGGCACTGCGGCAACGGCACTCAAGCCGATCGCCAAGATCAGGGCAGGCACGGTTCGTCCAAGCGACTCGCGGTCCGCGTCTCACCTACCAATCCGCGCTGAGGCGACCGGATCGTAAGGGACACGAGACGGATTGGTCTCAATCCAGCCTCATTGCCGCTGCTTCTCGTGCTTGATTCCCCGAACAGTTGCTGCGGTGCCGTCCCGTGGAATTGAGCCGAGCTCAATGACGCGGAGGTTGAACGGCGTGGCGGCGTCTTCCGCGGGAACACGGTGGGGCGATTTCGTACTCGGCTAGCCTTGCCCTCAGCGGAGCCCCCGCGTTCCGGCGAGACGTTTTTCGCGCGTCTTTCCGCGCTCGACGGGCGGGAGCCTCGCTTGGGCAGGCAGGGACCGTCCTCGAGCGCCTCGGCGGCGGAGCACGGGTGTGGGGCGGCAGCCGTGACGCAAACCACGGTCGGGACGCTCAGGCGCTTCAGCGAGGCCTCGTGCTCCCACGCTTATCCTTGATGCCTGCATCTCGGCGGCCGACTGGTGTACCGTGCAGACCACGGACACCGCGGAGAACCCGGAGCGCTTACCATGGACCACGAGCTCGAGACGGCGCCGTGAACGAGGGCGTCACGGTCGGCAATGCCTACACTGCGGGCGCGTCGTACCGGAGCTGGATTGTCGGTCACTTCGTCGGCGGCCCGCTCCATTCCACCGCAGTCGAAGTGAAGTGGGCGCGACACGCCGCGGGCGAGGAGCGCAGCGAGTGGTCGGCCGACGCGGCGACGACCTTGGTGATCCTTGTCCGCGGCCGATTTCGGCTTCTCTTCCCGGACCGGGAGGCGATGCTGCGCGAAGAGGGCGACTTCGTGCACTGGCTTCCGGGCATCCACCACCGCTGGGTCGCCGAGGAAGAATCCGTAGTCTTGACCGTCCGTTGGCCGTCATTGCGGCCCACCGGTGGGGCGGATGAACTCGGCTAGCCCGGTCAACCGGCGGTTCGGTCCCCGCCCCGAGGGCGCTGTCCACCGCCCGCAGCGGGCGCTTGTTACAACTTTCACTTGCTCGCCTTCTCGGGCCTGTGCGATAATCGCTCACGGCCGGGCGATCAGGCACGCAGCGCCGGCCAAGGGCGCCCTTCGGAGGACCGGTCGTGGGCGACTATGTGTACCTAGTCTTCTTCCTCTTTTTTGGTGTCCTCTTCCCCCTTGGAGGCATCGTTACCGAGCGGTTCCTCTCCCCGAAGAAGCCCGACCCGATCAAAGAGACGACATACGAATGCGGGATCGAGACCGAAGGGACGACGTGGGTCCAGTTCCACACGCGGTATTACCTGTATGCCCTCGTCTTTCTCATCTTCGACGTAGAAGCGATCTTCCTTTTTCCGTGGGCAGTTGCCTACAACCAACTCGCGCTATTCGGCTTTATCGAGATGATGATCTTCCTCGCGATCTTGCTGGTGGGCTTTGCCTACGCGTGGCGCAAGCGCGCCCTTGAATGGAGGTAGCCGATGACGACCGAACGCTGGGACGGTCTCGTCCAGCCCCCCCCGGGCGTCGTCCTCCACGACTCCGGCACCACCGATGTCTCCGTGCTCTACAGCGCGCCGCGTGTGCCCTATCCGGATGAGATCCCGATGGAAGAGCTGCTCGGTCGCAACGTGCTGCTCACTCGTGTCGATCTTGTCCTGAACTGGGCGCGCAAGTCCGCAACGTGGCCTCTGATGTTTGGCTTGGCGTGTTGCGCGATGGAGATGATCGCCAGCACAACCGCGCGGTACGACATCGCGCGCTTCGGGATGGAAGCGTTCCGGCCATCCGCACGGCAGGCCGACCTGATCATCGTTTCTGGGACGGTGACGTGGAAGATGGCGGCGCCGATCCGGCGGATCTACGACCAGATTCCAGAGCCCAAATGGGTGATCTCGATGGGGTCGTGTGCCAACGCCGGCGGGCCGTATTTCAATAGCTATAGCGTGGTTCCCGGCGTCAATATGATTATTCCGGTCGACGTCTATGTTCCCGGCTGTCCGCCACGGCCGGATGCGCTCTTGTACGGCATCCTCATGCTCCACAAAAAGATGATGAAGCAGGGGATCGTGCGCCGCGAGCGGATTGATTCCGGCGCTGCCTACCAAGTGCAAGATTGGAGCGACCCGGCGCGCAAGGCAACGGTATGACGGTACGTCTTGATCCGGCGGATGCCGCCGCGCTGATCCGCGCCCGCTTTCCCGAGGCTGTCGAGGCGGTCGACGGGTTCGCCGTCCGGCTGGCGACCTCTGCGCTCGTCGAGGTTTGTCAGTACCTGCGTGATGAGCCGTCTCTCGCCTTTGATTATCTCGTGATGGAGACCGCGGTTGACTATATCGAGGACGACTATCTCGAGCTGGTCTACGTGGTGCGTTCGCTCCAACACAATCGCGAGGTAGTGCTGAAGGTGCGCACGGATGGCCGAGACGATCCGGTGGTGCCGTCGTTAGTGGATATCTGGCAGACTGCCGAGTTTCAGGAGCGCGAGATCTACGACCTGTTCGGCGTGCGGTTTGCCGGGCACCCGGACTTGCGCCGCCTGTTTCTGTGGGACGAGTTTCGCGGCTACCCGTTGCGGAAGGACTTCCTTCCGCTGGCGCAGTAGAGAAGAGCGATGGCACTCAAGACCGAGCCGTTTGTCGTCAATATCGGACCCCAGCACCCGAGCACACACGGTGTCTTTCGCGTGCAGCTGACTGTAGATGGCGAAACGATTGTCGATCTGAAGCCGGTGATGGGGTATCTCCACCGCGGCACGGAAAAGTTGGCCGAGGAGAAGACCTACACCCAGTGCATCCCCTATACCGACCGGATGGACTACCTCGCCGCAATGAGCAACGAGCTCGGCTACGTGATGGCCGTCGAAAAGCTTGCTGGCATCGAGCCGCCGCCTCGTGCCAAGTGGCTGCGGATGATCTTTGCCGAGCTGCAGCGTATTTCGAGTCATCTGTTCGCAGCCGCGACCTTCTTCCAAGACCTCGGCGGCTGGGGAACCGCCATCATGTATATGCTCGGTCGTGACCGGGAACAGATCCTCGATATCTTCGAGATGACCTGTGGTCAGCGACTGACGACCAACTACATGCGGATCGGCGGCGTGGCCCAAGATGTCCCGCCGGAGTTCTTCCCAGCCGTCCGGCGTTTTCTCGATGACATGCCCAGCCGGATCGATGAGTATTTCGACTTCCTCGCGGATAGCGATCTGCTCCTGACCCGCACCAAGGGCGTCGGCATCCTTCCGAAGGAGCTGGCGATTTCCTGCGGCTGCTCTGGCCCAATGCTTCGCGGCTCTGGGGTGCCGTGGGACCTTCGGAAGACGAACCCGTACCTGTACTATGACGAGGTCGATTTCGACGTCATCGTCGGCCAGAACGGCGACTGCTACGACCGGTTCATGGTTCGCTTCTGGGAGGTCGGCCAGAGCCTGCGCATCATCGAGCAGTGCCTCGAGCGCCTCCCGGATGGTGATGTGCGCCATCCCTTCTCGCCGGACTTCGTTTCGGGGACGTTTCGGCCGCCGAAAGGCGAGGTATATCAGGCGATCGAAGGGCCGAAGGGTGAGCTTGGCTACTATCTCGTTTCGGACGGGACGACGGCACCCTACCGATTCCACGTCCGGGCCCCATCGCTGATCAATCTGACGCCGTTCCGTGAGATGTGCATCGGTTGGAAAGTCGCCGACATGATTGTCATCCTCGGCTCGGTCGACATCGTCGTCGGCGAGGTTGACCGCTGATGGACTTTGTTGCTTTTTACTATCAGTACATTTGGAACCTGAGCAGCATGTGGGGTTCCGTCCTTGCCTGGCTGCAGAGCCAGACGGGTCTGCCCGGCTGGGCGATTTATCTGGTGTTCGGTTTTGGCGGCGCACTTGGCGCATTTCTTTGGGTGGCGATCAGCAACATCATCCTCGTGTTTGGCGAGCGTCGCTTGCTTGGCCGCTTCCAGATTCGCTTTGGCCCGAACCGGGTCGGCCCAAACGGCACGCTTCAACTGATTGCCGACGCCCTCAAGAGCGTCGGGAAAGAGCTCGTCATCCCAGCTGGCGCCGATAAACCCATCTACGTTCTTGGGCCGATTGTCGCCTTTATTCCCGCCATGATGGGCTTTGCGGTGTTTACGTTCGGCCCGACGATGTCGCCGGTGACGATGGACATCGGCGTGCTCTACTTTCAAGCGGTGACATCATTGACGGCCTTCGCCGCCTTCATGGCTGGCTGGTCGTCCAACAACAAGTTCGCGCTGTTTGGTGCGATGCGCGCCGTCGCTCAGTTTGTCTCCTATGAAATCCCGCTGGTGTTGGCGGTGATCAGCGTCGTACTGGTCGCCGGCACGATGAACACGCTGACGATCGCCAACCAGCAAACCATCGTCTATGCGCTGGTGCTGCCAATTGCGCTTTTTGTCTTCACGATCGCCTCAATCGCCGAGGCGAACCGGACACCGATGGATATTGTCGAAGCCGAGAGCGAGATCGTCGCTGGATATCACACCGAATATGGCGGCATGGCCTTCATCATGTTTTATGCCGCGGAGTACACGCACGCGCTCGCCTTCGGGGCGATGCTCAATGTCCTCTTTCTCGGAGGCTGGAAGCTGTTCTGGCTCGACCAGGTTTTGCCGCCGTGGCTGTTGTTCATTCTGAAAAGCTACTTCGTCTTCTTCATCTTGATCTGGATGCGAGCGACGTTCCCGCGGCTCCGGATCGATCAGCTGATGAGCCTCGGCTGGAAAGTGCTGGTGCCGCTTGCGCTGGTCAGTCTCGTGCTCACCTCCGCCGGCATGCTCGTTCCCGGCCTGCCGCTGTTGGCCGTCGCCATCTTCCAATGGGTCGCCGCTGGGCTGATCATCTTGGCAGTCCTGTCGCGGCTGCCCCGGCGCACCAATCGCGAAGAAGATATGCGAGCGCGTCGATTGGCGGCGCAAGCCGCGATGACGGCGCGAACTGCCGTGTCGGCCCAGTCGTAACCGGAGCGCACGATGAACGGATTAGGCATCTTAAAGGCGATGGCCGTCACGATGAAGCACTTCTTCCGGAAGCCGGTCACCGTGCAATATCCGGAGGAGCGGTTGCCGGTTCCGGCCCGCATTCGCGGAACCTCGTTTGTGTGGTACGAAGATCGGTGCGTCGGTTGCTCGATGTGCGCGAAGGCCTGCCCCCACGGCGTCATCGTGATCGAAACCCATCCTCACGCCATCGACCCGTCGCGGCGTGTCGTCGACCGCTACGATTTCCACGGCGAACGCTGCATGTATTGCGGGCTATGCGTCGAGGCGTGCCCGTTCGCGGCGGTCTTTATGGGGAGCCGGTACGAGCTCGCGACCTACGATCGCCGAACGATGTACATCACCAAGCAGCAGCTCATCGACGGTCCAAACGATCCGAGCGAGTTTGCCGTTCCTGAATATGCGAGCGACCTTCCCGACCGGATCAACCTGCCGCTCGTCGCCCCCTCGCCGCGCGCCGAGGATGAAGCCGCTTTTCTTGCCTCGCTGCCGCGGCTCGCCGATCAGCTGCCGGTTGGTCACTCGGCGGAGGTCGAATGACCGAGCTCGGTCCTGTCATCGCGTTCTGGGTGCTGGCGGTCGTCGCGGTGGTGGCGGCCGTCGGTGTCGTCGGCTCGCGCAACCTGTTCCACTCCGCGATCTTCTTGACGGTCGTCTTTCTGGCAGTTGCTGGACTGTATCTTGTTCTCTCTTCGGACTTCCTCTTCGGAGTCCAGATCATGGTCTATGCCGGCGCCATCGCGGTGCTGATCGTCTTCGCCGTCATGCTGACCCACAACATTCAAGCTGGCAACCAAGAGGGACGCCAGTGGATCCCGGCGCTTGGGCTGGCGCTTTCGCTTTTCGTGGTGATGGCGGTCGTGCTCGCCGCCGGCGCTTTCCCCGCCTCATCCACGATGGCGGCGCTCCCGGAGAGCAATACCACCTTGATCGCCCGCGCTCTCTTCAATCCATACGTCCTGCCGTTTGAAATCGCGTCAGTAGTGCTCTTGGTGGCGATGATCGGCGCAATCGTGATCGCCCGCGAGGAGCGCGGATGATGCCCGTAACGCTGAACCATTTCCTCGTCCTCAGCGCGATGCTGTTTTGCATCGGGCTCTACGGTGCTCTGGCCAAGCGCAACGCCGTCGCCATCCTGATGGGCATCGAGCTGATGTTCAACGCGGTGAACGTGGCGCTTGTCGCCTTCTCGCGATTTGGTCCTGCTTCGACGGTAGCGGGACAGTCCGTGCTTCTGACGGGGCAGGCCTTCGCGATTTTCATTCTGACTGTCGCGGCAGCAGAAGCGGCGCTCGGCTTGGCAATCATCTTCGCGATTTATCGCCGGCGCGAGACCATCGATCCCGACCGGCTGAATCTGCTCAAGTGGTGACGGGATGTACATCGTCGCGCGGATAACCCCGAACAAAAAGACGGCGCAAATGTGGCGCGAGTTGTTCGAAGCGGGCGGTGTGCCGGCGATGACGTGGCCACATCCGCAGGAACGCCGACGTGGAGAGGCGGCTCGCTACGTGGTGCTCGTCCCGCTTGGCAAAGATCACGTTGTCGAAGAGGCCTTGAGGAACACCTAATGAGTATCGTGGGGGTGGACCTCTTCCCCGTAGCGCCCGGCGCCTGTAGGGGCGGAGAGGCACATGTGTCACGTGCGTCTGGCATCGGTGGAGGGGTGACGAGACGGTCTCCCAGCGCCCGGCTGGTGCGGCGACGACGTCGGCGCAGGTCGGGGCTCGCACTTGGGACGACGCTTCCTAATCGATCAAATCCCCCGTTCTTCGCCGTGGATAGAGACCGTCTTTTCCCGTTGGAGGCTTGCCGCAGCGGCGGCAGAGCGGAAGGCGCTCCGTACCCGCGGTCGTGGCGGCATCCGGCACGCCAAGCGGCACGAGCTCGCTGTGCCGGGACGACGCACCAGCGAGCGACGGCGGTAGCCTGGCAGGAGACATTGGGGGTGCAGCCATGACGGCCGATTTGGCGTGGCTGATCCTGTTTCTGCCGCTACTGGCATTTCTGCTGAACGCGCTGGTGTTGCGCGGACGGGCGATTGCCGCGCTCATTTCGACTGTCGCGATTGGCGCGTCTTTCTTGCTGTCGCTCCCGTTCTTCTTCGCTCTCTTTACGCGAAGCGAGCCGTTTCGGACGGCCGCCCCCTTCATTCAGGTCGGGCAGGTGGCCTTTCCGTTCACGATCCAGATCGACGCCCTGACGGCGGTGATGCTCGTCGTCGTCACGGGCGTCAGCCTGCTCGTCCACATCTTCTCGATCGGCTACATGGCGGGGGACCCCGGTTATAGCCGGTATTTCTCGTACCTGTCGCTTTTTTCAATGTCCATGCTGGGTCTGGTGCTGGCGCAGGACCTCGTGCTCGTCTACGTTGGTTGGGAGCTCGTGGGACTGTCGTCCTTCCTGCTCGTCGGGTTCTGGTACGCCAAGCCGTCGGCGGCCGACGCGGCCAAGAAGGCGTTTATCACAACGCGGATTGGCGATTTTGGCTTCGCCGTTGCCCTGATGGCGCTGTTCGTCGCGGCTGGAACGACCGATATACCGCGGTTGATCGCCGCCGCGGAGGCGAACCAGATTGCCGCCGGGGCATTGCTGATTGCCGCGCTCGGGTTGTTCGCCGGCGCCGTGGGGAAATCGGCCCAGTTCCCTCTGCATGTCTGGTTGCCGGATGCCATGGAAGGTCCGACACCGGTCTCGGCTCTCATCCACGCGGCGACCATGGTCGCGGCCGGCGTCTATCTCGTCGCGCGAACCTTTCCGCTCTTCGAAGCCGCGACGGGTGTGGGGGGCGTGCCGGCGGCGCTCACTGTCGTTGCCTGGATAGGGGCCTTCACGGCAATCTTCGCGGCCACTATCGCCCTGGTTCAGACGGACATTAAAAAGGTCCTCGCCTACTCGACGATCTCGCAACTGGGCTATATGATGCTCGGCCTTGGCGTCGGCTCGCTGGTTGCCGGCATCTTTCACCTGTTCACCCACGCCTTCTTCAAGGCGCTGTTGTTTCTCTCGTCCGGCTCGGTGATCCATGGCGCCGGCACGCAGGACATGCGCGAGATGGGCGGCTTGCGCCGCGCCATGCCGATCACCTTCGCGGCATTCGGCATTGGCGCGCTGGCACTCGCCGGCGTCTTTCCGTTCGCCGGGTTCTGGAGCAAGGACGAGATCATCGCCGAGTCGTTGCTCCACGGGAATGTCGTCCTCTTCCTGATTGGCGAGGTGACGGCGTTTCTCACCGCCTTTTACATCATGCGGCTGATGATGCTGACGTTCTTTGGCGAGCATCGCGGCGTCGCTGAGCACGCCGGCCATCAGGCTGCTGGCACTCCGGCGTCACCGGCGATCGGGAATCATTCCGCTGACCACGGCAGCCACGGTGAGCTCGTTCCCGGCATGCCCGTACCGGCGCATCACGCCGGCGCGCCGCACGAATCGCCATTGGTGATGACCCTTCCGCTGATCATCCTGATGGTTCCGGCGACGATCGCTGGACTTTGGGCGCTCGGCGGCGGTTTTCATGACTACCTGCATAACGTGCCGGGCGTACACGGCGCAGCGCCGCCGATCAACCTGCCGATTGCCGCACTCTCGACTGTTGTGGCGCTAGGCGGCTTGGCGACCGGCTGGTTCCTCTATGCGGCGCCCGGCCGTGCCGCGGCGGTCGCCCGTGCCTTCGGCCCGGTGACGACGCTGCTCGAGCGCAAGTATTACCTCGACGAGCTGTACGAGGCGGGAATCAATCTGCTGTTTATGCGTGGCTCGCAGGCGCTCGGCTGGTTTGACGGCACTATCGTTGATGGGGTGGTCAATGGGGTGGCGGCGCTCTTCGCTGGGCTGAGCGACGTGCTCCGCCGCTGGCAGACGGGCCGCGTCCAGTATTACGGCGTCTTCCTCGCGCTTGGCGCAGTCTTGCTCTTCGTCGTGTCCCTCGTCTGGACCGGCGGGCTCATCGGGAGGTAGGGTGGGGCTTCTGACCGTACTTCTCTTCCTGCCGGTGGCCGGCGCGATAGCACTCCTGCTGCTCCCCCGCGGTAACGACCGGCTTGTCCGCATCGTCACTGCGGTCGTCACGGGCGTCGACTTGGTGCTCGCCGGCATCGTCTTCTTCACCTATAACGTCAGTGCTGGCGGTATCCAGTTCACGGAGCGGCTGGCCTGGGTGCGCATCCCGACCACACCCCAGTTCAACGTCGACTACTACCTCGGCGTCGATGGTCTGTCGACGCCGCTCGTGCTACTGACGGCGTTTCTTTCCTTCCTTGCTGTTTTCATCTCCTGGAATGCCATCGATACCCGCGTTCGCGAGTATCACATTCTGCTCCTGCTGCTTCAGACGGGAGTGCTCGGCGTTTTCATGGCGCTGGACTTCTTTCTCTTCTTTTTGTTCTGGGAAGTCGAGCTTATTCCGATGTACCTATTGATCGGCATTTGGGGCAGTGGCCGGCGCATGTACGCCGCGACGAAGTTTCTGATCTACACGCTCGCTGGCTCGGCGTTCATGCTCGTTGGTATCATGTTGCTCTATTTCAATTCGACGCAAGCGACATTCGATATGTTCGCACTCGCCAATCAGAACTACGCTGTGCCGCTCAAAACGCTGATGTTCTTCTTCATTCTGACCGCGTTTGCGGTGAAGCTGCCGGTCTGGCCGCTCCACACGTGGCTGCCGGACGCCCATGGGGACGCGCCGACGGCGATATCAGTGTTGCTTGCTGGCGTGCTCTTGAAGATGGGCGCGTATGGCATCTTCCGTATCCTCCTGATGATCTTTCCAGACCAGATGCGCACCTATGCCCCGCTGCTGGTGACGATCGCTGTCATCAGCATTATCTACGGAGCCCTTGTGACAATCATGCAGCCGGATATGAAGCGGCTTGTCGCCTATTCTTCGGTGTCGCACATGGGTTACGTCTTGCTCGGGGTCGCGGGTGGCGTGACGGGCCTCAATATGGTCGGGTTAAATGGTGCTGCGCTCCAAATGTTCACTCACGGGACGATCACTGGGCTTTTGTTTGCCGCGGTCGGCGTGGTGTATCACAAGGCGCACACTCGACAAATAGCGGATTTCGGCGGCATTGCCGCCCGGATGCCGGTGGTGGCAACGGTCTTTCTGATCGCTGGGCTCGGTTCCCTTGGGCTGCCCGCGCTCGCCGGCTTCGTTGCCGAGCTCTTAATCTTCCTCGGCTCTTACCAAGCCTACGCGTGGGCGGCGGTGCTCGGGGCGTTCGGTGTGTTGCTGGCTACCGGTTACATCATGTTCATGTATCGCCGGGTCTTTTTTGGTCCGCTGAATCCGCGCTGGGCTCACCTGACCGATGCCGACCCGGTCGATATGGTGCCGCTCTTTGCGCTTGTCGCAGTGATTGTTCTGGTTGGCGTCTATCCGACGGTGCTTACCCGCGTCTTCGAATCCGGCTTGCAGCCGATCCTGGCCCGGCTCGGCGGGTGATGCTGTTATGAATTTCCTCTTTCTCGCGCCTGAAGTGTCGGTCATCGTGTTGGCGCTCGCGGTGCTGCTGCTCGATCTTGTTGTCCGCAACAAGACGGCGCTTGCAACAATCGCTCTCGTTGGCCTCGTGGCGCCGCTCGGATTCACCATCGCGATTTGGAATCAGCAAGGCACCTTTCAAGAGGCGCTGGCGGTCGACCCGTTCAGCGTCTTCTTCAAGGTGTTCTTCCTTGGAATTGCGGCGCTCGGGTTGCTCTCGGCAATTGAGTACTCCGATCGGTTCCCCCGTTACCGTGGGGAGTTTTTCGCGCTGATTTTGTCTGCGGTCGCCGGAATGATGCTGCTTTCAAGCGCGACCGAGTTGATGACGACGTATATCTCGATCGAGCTGATGAGCATTTCGTTCTACGCGCTCGCCGGCTTCTTGAAGGATCAGAAGTCGACCGAGGCGAGCATGAAGTATCTGCTACTCGGCGCCCTTTCGTCGGCCATCTTGCTCTATGGTATGGCCCTCTTTTACGGGCTTACCGGGGAGACGACCTACGCCGCGTTGGCGCGTGAGCTCGGATCGCCGGTGTCGCAGGATCGGGCGGTGCTGCTCCTTGCCCTCTCGTTGGTGATCGCCGGCTTCGGATTCAAGGTTTCGGCGGTGCCATTCCAGATGTGGACACCGGATGTGTACGAAGGCGCTCCGACCCCCATTACCGCTCTCCTCTCCGTCGGAAGCAAGGCGGCGGCGTTTGCCGCCATCCTGCGCTTTTTCTGGATCGCGCTGCCGGATACCTTCCCGATTGATTGGAGCGTGCTTTGGGTTGCGCTCTCCATCTTGACGATGACGTTTGGCAACATCGCGGCGCTCGTCCAGTCGAATATCAAGCGAATGCTCGCCTATAGCTCGGTTGCGCAGGCCGGCTATGTCCTGCTTGGCTTAGCGGTGCAAACCGAGTTTGGTCGCTCGGCGGTCCTCTTTTATTTGTTGGCGTATGCGGTGACGAATCTCGGTGCATTTGCAGCGGTCATCGCAATCTCCAATCGAATCGACAGCGACGAGATCACCGCCTACAACGGGATGGCGAAACGCGCCCCGTTCCTTGCGGCGGCGCTGACGCTCTGCCTGATCTCGCTCACTGGTCTGCCGCCGGCGGCGGGCTTCTTCGCGAAGTTTTACTTGTTCAGTGCGGCGGTGCAGGTTGGTCTCGCTTGGGTCGTGGTGATCGCGGTCATCAACAGCGCGGTCTCAGCCTACTATTACTTGCGCATTGTTCGCGCAATGTATCTCCTCCCTGCTGACCAAGAAACGGCGGTGAGTGCGGCCCCACCGACGGTGGCCGCCGTCGCGCTGGCTTCGATCGGCGTGATTGTGATGTTCCTGCTTGCCAATCCGCTCATCGCACTTTCGGATCTGGCGTCGCGTACCCTCGCTCCCTGAATTCCACTGGCACACGCCGCACGTTCGGCCTCCGCCCGTTGGACGGGCGCCACGGCCAGACCGCGCCACCTTCGACCGATCACGTTGTCACGGAAGGTTGAACTTCCCGCGGCGGCTGGGCGTGTTGCGGTCGACCGCGGTCGAACGCTCTGCCGTAACCGGTTCGGCTCCGCCGTTGGGCGCGAACGGAGATCGTCAGGACTTCGAACAGCCGAACGACCGCACGTCGAGCGGTCGTGGAGATGCCCGTGAGGTCTGCCGACGCCTTGTGGCGTTGCTCAGCGCACTGGGCTGGTGACTGTCGATCCGAGGTTGGGCGCAGGGAGCCTTCACAGCGACGACGTGTCATGATCTCCCACAATGAACGCGGAATGGCGTTTAGTGGTTCGGCTCGTTGCTCTCCCGGCAATGGGGCTCGTGCTCGCGGTGTCGTCTGGTGCTCGGCCAGCGGCCGATCACGCGGGCGAGGCCGTCATGGTCATCGCCGAGCGGGTCACCTTCGCGGTCGTTGGCGATTACGGCGTGCCGACCGCCGGCGCCCGCGCCGTCGCCGAACTCGTGGCAAGCTGGGCACCCGACTTCGTCGTGACGGTCGGGGACAACAACTACCCGAGCGGCTCTTCCACCACCATCGACCGCGCCATCGGCGCCCACTATTGGCGGTTCATCGCCCCGTATCTCGGTGGCTACGGGCCGGGCGCCGACCAGCCACGCTTCTTCCCGACGCTCGGGAACCATGATTGGGACACCCAAGGCGCTCGTCCGTATTTGGACTACTTCACCTTGCCCGGCAACGAACGCTACTACACCGTCCGATGGGGGCCGGTGCAGATCTTTGCGCTCGATAGCGACCCCCGCGAGCCGGACGGCGTCACCGCGTCCTCCCGCCAAGCCACCTGGTTTCGTGATGCACTAGCGGCCTCGCCGACGTGTTGGAAGATCGTTGCCTTCCATCATCCGCCGTACTCCTCCGGACCTCACCGAGGAAGCGACTGGATGCGCTGGCCCTTCCTCACATGGGGAGCGAGCATCGTCCTTTCCGGCCACGACCACACGTACGAACGGATCGAGCGTGACGGACTTCCCTATATCGTCAACGGACTCGGCGGCGCACCACGCTACACCTTCACGACCATCGAGCCGGGGAGTGTCGTCCGATTCAATGCTGACTTCGGCGCCTTGCGCGTCACGGCGACAGCGACCGAGACGTCCTATGAATTCATTTCGGTGGGTGGTCTTCTTGTCGATTCCTTCCGGCTGACAGGCGGTTGCGCCGCGCCATTGGCCGACGACGACTTCTTGCCCCTCGTGCCTGCCTTCTCCGAGAGCGGCGGCGGCGTATGATGCGGCTACCATGCGGCAAGGAGCCAGCGCTGTGACCCGCTTCCGTTTTGGAATCGCGACGATCCTGCAAGGAGCAGAGTATCCGCAGTTGCGAGAGGCCTGGCAGGCCATCGACGGGATGAACCTCGACCTGATCACGTTTTGGGACCACTACCTGCCCATATCCGGCGACATCGATGCGCCGAATCACGAGGTCTGGACGCTGCTCGGGGCGCTTGCCGAATGCACCGAGCGCGTTCGGTTCGTTCCGAGCGTCATCTCGACGGCCCGACACGACGCCCGGCTCATCGCGAACGCCGCAGCAACGGTCGACCATATTTCGAACGGGCGGCTCGAGCTGGGTTTGGGCGCTGGTGGCGTACCCGACGAGCACCGGCGATATGGATTGCCATTCCCATCAGCGGGTGAGCGAGTTGCACGCCTCGAAGAGTCGATCCGCGTCATCTTGCTGCTCTGGAGCGAGCGACGAGCGCACTTCGCGGGGCGGTTCTTTCGGCTTGACGACGCGCCCTGCGAGCCGAAGCCGGTGCAGCGGCCGCATCCCCCGCTCACGATCGCCGGCGGCGGCGAAAAACGGTCCTTGCGCATCGTGGCTCGCTATGCTGCGACGTGGCGCGCCTTCAATACGGCGGGCAACATACCGGCGCTTGCTGCCAAGAACCGCCTCCTCGACGACTATTGCCGTGAAATCGGGCGGGATCCGGCTACGCTTGAGCGCGCTGAGGCGGTGACGCCGCCCGCCGACTGGTGGACCGGGGCACCCGACGAGGGTGTGGCTGCGCTGCGGGCCTATGCTGAGGCCGGTGTGAACTGCTTCATCCTTGCCGCTCGACCGCCCTTTCCTCTCCAACAGATTGAGCGGTTTGCGCGCGAGGTCGTGCCACGCTTCCGCACCAGTGTCGGGACCTAGCCCGCCCGATCGGAGCATCTTGGCAAGCGACTCGCCAAGCTACCAAGGTCAAGAGAGCCCTTGACTTGCCTTCGGTTAACCGGTAGTTTGCCTGTTACGCTCGGGTGGAACGCCCTTTGCAGGCAGCGAGCGAAGTCCGGTGCAATCCCGGCACTGTGCCGCAACGGTAATCAGTCCTCGAGGCTGGAGTCCGGTCGCCTCGCCCACTCGACCTGAGCCTGTGCCGAGCAGCGCGGGCGTCGGGACGGTCCCACGTCGAGCGATTTTGCGTTCCGGGGGACTGGCGATGGTGAGACACCCCTATCCGCTCTCGCTGCCTCTGGACGAGGTCGGCGATGAGCATCCTTGGCTATCTCCTTCGGCGGGCCCTCGTTGCGCTGACGACGCTCGTTGTTGTCTCGGTGGTCTGCTTTCTGCTCGTCAATGCCGCCCGCGGTGACCCAGCGCTGATTGCGCTCGAGCAGAGCGGAGAAACCCCAACGCCCGACCTGTTGGCGGAATATCGGTGGCAGCTTGGGCTAAATTCTCCCCTCCCCGTGCAATACGTCCGTTGGATAGAACGGGTCGTCCACGGCGATCTCGGTCGGTCCATCCTGCAACGTCGTCCCGTCGCCACGATCCTTGGCGAGCGGGTCTGGCCAACCCTGCAACTCGGGCTGGCAACGCTCGCGGTCTCGACACTCGCGGGCGTTGTCCTCGGGGTAGTGGTCGCATTCTCCCGTGCGCCATTCGTCGACGTCGCCATCCGGAGCGCTGTGGTCGTGGCGGCGGCGTTCCCTTCGTTCCTTGTCGCGATCGGTCTCATAATGCTGATCGGGGAACGTCTCCGGCTCGTACCGGTTGCCGGCTACGGGTCGCCCCAGCATCTCATCCTGCCGGTCCTTGCGCTGTCGATCGTTCCTGCCGCCTCGACATTGCGGCTGACCCGATCGGCGGTGCGCAGCGTGCTCGCGGAAGACTTTGTCCGCACCGCCCGGTCCAAGGGACTCGCCGAGTGGACGATAGCGGTGCGTCACGTCCTTCCGAGTGCGGCCGCTCCGCTCATTGCCTCGGTCGGTGTCCGCTTCGGGCAGATCCTCGCCGGCACCGTCGTCATCGAGACGATCTTCGCCTGGCCGGGAATGGCGACCGCGGTCATCACGGCGATTTCGGGGCGGGATGTTCCCGTGATCGCCGGCTACGTTCTCATTACGGGGACACTGGTCATTGTCGCCAACTTCCTCACCGATCTCGTGACCAGGTTGGTCGACCCGCGCGTCGCGGCGGGAGCGAGGTAGTGTGGTGAAGGTTGTGCTCGGGCATCCTGGTTCCTCGCGCCCCCGGCTGTTTCGGCGCGCGGCCCCGATCCTCTGCTTTGTCCTGTGCCTCACGCTTGTTCTTGCGGCGCCGCAGATCGCGCCGACCGACCCGAATGAAGTCTCGATGCCGCGGCGGCTGATGGCGCCCAATCCGTCAGCCTTCCTTGGCACTGATCAGCTTGGCCGCGATGTCCTGAGTCGGATTTTGCATGGCGGACAGGCGGCGATGATCACGGTATTGGTGGCGGTGGCGGGGTCGACGGCGCTTTCTACCTCCGTTGGCATTCTTGCTGGAGCGCGCGGCGGATTGGTCGATCGGGTCCTCTGTGCCGTCCTCGACCTGCTATTGGCAGTGCCAGGGCTGTTGGTAGCGCTTGCGATTCTCGGCACATTGGGCACCGGTCGGCTAGCGGTCATCGTCGCGCTGATCGGCGCGAGTTGGGCCGAAGAAGCCCGGATCGTCCGAAGCCTTGTGGCAACCCTTCGCTCCAGTGCGTTGATCGAGGCGGCCCATGCTCTGGGAGCGCCGGCGTGGCGCATCGGTGTTGTCCATGTGTTGCCCGCGACGCTCCCAACGGTGGTGGTGCTGGCCACCCTGAATCTGGGCCAAGCGTTGCTCACGGTTTCGTCGCTCAGCTTCCTCGGGCTGGGCACGCAACCCCCATCGGCGGACTGGGGCACGATGCTCGCAGAGAGCCGCGCGTACCTCGGTGCTGCCCCATGGCTGATGGTGGCTCCCGGCGCTTGTATCGTCGGATTTGCCGTGCTCGCAAACCTCGTCGGCGATGTCCTCCAAGGGCAGGCCGATCCACGGCAACGGGGGCGCTGACGATGCACATCGGTATCGCTGGGCTGCAACGCGGGATTCGTCACCCGGAGCCGCTCCTGACCCTCGTACAGGCGGCGGATCGGCTCGGCTACGACTCGGTTTGGTTCAACGAGCAGCACTTCACGGTTGGTCTGCACAGCACGCCATCAGCGCTATTGCTCGCCGCGGCAGCCTTGGCGCGAACGACGGGGATTCGAGTTGGACTGTCGGTGATTGTCCTGCCGTCCTATCATCCGGTGCTGCTCGCCGAACTTCTCGCGCAACTGCTTGAGCTCGGCGGCGGGCGGGTAGATCTCGGCATTGGCCGCGGCGCAAGCCCGGGTTTGAGCCGGGCCTTTCCCGACGAGGAGCGGCGTGCCGCGTTTTTTCAAGCGCACGATCTCCTGTTGAAGGCCTGGACCTCATCGACCGTGAGCGCAGACGGCCCGGTCTGGCACTTCCGAGACGTACCGGTGACGCTCCACCCACGCCGCCTGCCGCCGCTTCTGATTGCGGGGACTTCACGCGAGACGATCGCCTTTGCCATCGCCCATCGCTACCGTCTCCTGCTCAGCCTTGAGCCGCCTGAGCGCGGTCAACTGACGCTCTACGATGCGCTCAGGCGCACGATCGTTGAACCGGGCCCGCGCCGGCTTTCCTTCAGCCGCTACGTCTGCATCGGACGTACCCCTTCTGAGGCACGCGACCTTGCAGGCCGGCTGTGGCAAGGGGTCCAAGAGAGCCGACGGACGCTCGCCAAAGCGCGAGGCCAGCCGTTTGTGGGCAGGCCGTTCCACGAGTTTTGCGCCGAGCAAGTCCTCGTCGGCGATGGCGCGGGCTGCCGCGCCGCTCTCGAGCGCATGGTCACCGAACTCCAGCTTGACCACCTACGCTGTGTTTTCAATGGCAATGGCGCCCTCAGCGCGGAGGAAACGCTGGACCAAATGGAGCGATTTGCGGCGGAGGTGCTTCATCACCCGGCGAGTCAGCCGTGGCGCACGGCACCAGTCGCCTAAGCAGGGAGAACCATCATGGCCTACGAACCGAATCGCATCTCCCGCCGCATGGTGCTGGCCGGACTTGCTGTGGGAGGTGTTGGAGCGATCATTGGCTGCCGGCCGGACGAGCGGGGGTCGAGCACGTCCGTTCTCCAGCCCAATCTGGATGCCACACTGCGAATCGGGGTCTCGCGCGATCTGGCCAACGGAGTGGAAGATCCGTACTTCACTCACACCTCGCTGATGGTCCACGAGCCGTTGATCCGGCTTGGCGACGGACTCGAGCCGATCCCGTGGCTGGCTGAGCGGTGGCAGGTCTCCGAAGACGGGTTGCGCTGGACCTTTGCGTTGCGCCGCGGAGTGACCTTTAGCGACGGCCAGCCCTTCAATTCTGCCGCAGTCATCCGCATCATCGAGCGGAACATTCAGATTACGCCGCGGACATCCCCGTACACCGTGATGGATGCCCGCGTCGCTTATGGACCGATTGCAGCACTTCGCCCGATTGACGATTTCACCTTCGAGATCGTCCATGAACGACCGTATCCGCTGCTCGAAGCGACGATGTCGAACTTCTTTTCAGCGATGTTTTCGCCGAACTCCTTCGCGCCGAACGGCGACTTTGTCGGAATCCCGGCAACGACCGGCCCGTTTATTTTGCGCCAATGGGAGCGAGGCCAATTCGCCATTCTCGAACGGAACGACACCTACTGGGGGCAACGTCCAAGGGTCCGCCGAATTGAGGTACGCGTGTTGCCCGACCCGAGTACCCGGGTGTCGGCGCTTCGAGCTGGCGAAGTAGATGCCTTGGTTGAGCTCGGCGCCATTCTCCCGGTGGAGGCCGACCAGCTGCGGACGAATCCCGATATCGTGGTCGGCGCCGACCCGATCTCGATCACACAGTATCTGTTCTTCAACTGCAGCCAGCCGCCGTTCAATGAGAGGCGGCTTCGGCAAGCCGTTACGATGGCCGTCGACCGAGAGGAAATCACCCGCGTGATCGTGCGTGGCTACGGCGAGCCCGGGAAGAGCCTGCTTTCGGTCTTCTCCACCCGTTGGTTCTCGCCGAAAGGGACGCCCCGCTACGATCCGGCCGAGGCGGTGCGGTTAGCGCGGGCAGTGCTCGGCGACCGGCGGGTCGCGGCGGTCTTGCCGTATGCCGATGGCTCGGGCCAAGCGCGGCCGTACAAGGAGATCGCCGCTGTCCTCCAAACGATCGTTCGGCCGCTCGGTATCGATATTCGGCTTCAGCAACTGGAAGCGGCGGCGCTGGCCGATGTCACCAACCGGGGCGAATGGAATCTGCGTTTCGGTCAACTCGGGTGGGCGAACGGCGACCCCGACTTCATCCTCGGGAACTTTTTGTACTCGCGTGGCGCCGCCAACACGACGAGCAAAGGGGGCTACCGAAATGAGGAAGCCGATCAGCTCGTCGAGGCCGGTCGGCAAGAGCGCGATTTTCAGCGGCGGTACGCGATCTATGAGCGGCTGCAGGAGATCGCCGCCGAGGAAGCGCCGGTCTTTGCGCTCTACCACGAAAAATCGGCGTATGCCCATCACCGCAGGATCCGGAATCTTCGGCAACGGCTCAATTTCCAGCCGACATTCGACACGGTGGAGAAGCTGTGATCCGACGCGACCCGGCGGTCTGGTGCGCCGAATCATCGTAGACTCTGAGCGTGGATTTTGGTCTCCTCTCTATCGTCTACGCCTGCGCCGCGATCTACACGTTGTATCAACTCGCCCGTGGCTGGCGTGGCCTGCTGGCGGACCCGCCGCCGGCTGAAGCGCGGAACCTTGCCAGCCTGACGGCTTTTCTGATCCTGACGCCGCCCGCAGTCTATCTGCACGAGCTCGGTCACGCTGCTGCTGTCGTGCTGACCGGTGCGCAGCTGCGCGGCATCGGCTTCTTCCTGTATTGGGGCTATACTGCCTATGCTGGCCGGCTGACGCCAAGCGAGCAGTGGCTGATCGCGGCGGCGGGTCCGGCGGTTACGCTCGCACTCGGGTGGGGCGCAATTGCGCTTGGGATGCTCTGGCGCATCAAGCCCACATTGAACCAGCTGATCGTCCTCTTCGGCATCCTCCAACTGCTCCAAATCCTTGTCTTTTACCCCTTGCTGACCGTCGCGAACTTGGGCGATCTCACTGGCAGCGATTTCGCCGTGTTGTACAGCCCGGCAACGCCGCTGCTTGCCCTCGCGACCGGGATCGTCCACGGGATATCGCTCTTCCTCCTCGTTGCCGGCGCACGCTGGCCAGCGGTGCGCCGCCGCTATGCCCGCATGATCGGCGGAAGCGCCCCAAATGCGCCGCCTCCGCCGGTCAACCCGAACTCCATCTACGCGGCAGTCATAGCTGGTCGGCCGGTGCCCGAGCCCGATCCGGATGCCCCGCCGCCGGACCTCACGCAGATCATCCCTGCTGCAAAAGCGCTCGTCACTGACGCCAGTGAGTTGGCTCTGAGGCGCGCCGACTCGGCGTTTGGCACCGACGAGCGAGGGGTGTACATCCGTCAAGCGCTCGAAGCGATTTTGACGGAAGGGAAAGGCAAGAGCGCCCAGACCCTTTACCGTCAGGCGCGAGCGCTGCTCTTTTCGACAGAGCGCGTCGGCGCCGCAAAATACGCACTTGCGCTGTTGACGCTGCTTGGCCAGCCGGCCGATATGCCGATCTTTGAGCGATTCGCCCGCGACCCCGCCTTCACGCGGATTGCGGCGGGCGGACTGGCAACGGCGAGCGGCAGCCTCGACGCGGCCGGACGACGCCTGCTGCCCCAGTTAGATGGGCTCGCCAAAGTGGAGCTCGTAGAACTGCTCGCCGTCGACCCGTCACCCGAGACCGTGCGATTGCTGCTCACGGCGGGGCTCGCGCCGGGCTACGAAGGGCACACCGCGCTTCAAATTGCCCGCGCGGCGAACCTGCCAGCGTTGCTCGCCGGGACCCCCGAGGATGCCATCGTCGATGGAGCCGGCGCCATCCTCGCTTCCCTCGCCCACGATGCTGTCTCCGGCGGACCCGACGGCAACCTCGCGCACTATGCGGACGCGGCGCCTGCGCTTGAGCGGTACCTTGCGCTGACGATCGGCCGACGCGATCTCAGCCAGCTGCTCCGCCTCGAGACGTTTCGTGCCGCCCTTGCGGAACCCGGGGTGATGGAAGATTCGCACCGTCAGGCCCTCCTCGCGATCATCGATCCTCGCTTGCACGATCCTGCCTGGACGGCGGTCGTTGAGCGGGCACTCGCCGACGCTACGACACCAGCAGCGCGTGCCGATGCGATCGCAGCGGCGCGGGCGATCGGGCGACCAACGCGGGATGAACTCTTTCGTTGGTTGCCGCATGCCGAGCCGGCTGAGCTTGGTGGGCTGCTGGCCGCGTTGGGCGAGCAAATCGGCGAGAGCGAGGCGTCTCGCTATGTCTCTGTCGCGCTGGAACGGGTGGCGGCGGTTGGGGATGCAACGCCGTGGGATCAGACGTTGGCGCTGATGGCCGCCCTCGAGGTCGCGGCCCGGTTCCCGGATGCCGGTGGGCCGCTGGTCGCGAGGGCGCTCGCTGGTCCTGTGACGACGCGCACCAAGGCACTTGCCGTCCTTGCTGGCTGGCCTGCGGCGGCGCGCGAACCCTTGTTGGACGTGGTTCGAACGATCGCCGAAGGCGATCCCGAGCCAAGCGTCCGCGCTCGCGCTCGTGATCTCCTCGCCAATCCAGCTCCGTGACCGGCGCTCACCCCTCGTTCAAGCCACGCGGAACGATTGCGACAACCTTCGTGAGTGGAAGGGGTCGGCGTGGGATTTCCCCAACACGTTGGTTTGCTTAATGCCTAGCATTAGGCTATCCTAAGCCACGTCGCGACAGACCGCGTGGTGGCAGGCTGCAGCGCCACCAAAAGGGAGAGGTCCTGCATGGCGCTCATTCGTCTCGCGCTCGTTGCCGTGCTCCTTGGGTTGTTGGCACTCCCGCAGGGGGCTGCCGCCCAACAGCCGGAGCGCGTGCTCAACCTCTATACCGGGCGACACTACGATACGGACCAGCGGCTCTACGACCTGTATTCGGCCTTCACCGGCGTCAAGATCTATGTCATTCAAGGTGATGCTGACCAATTGATTCAGCGGATGGTCAGCGAAGGCCGCAACAGTCCGGCGGACGTCCTAATCACGGTGGATGCTGGTCGTCTCTGGCGCGCCGAACAACTCGGGCTCTGTCAGCCAGTCGTCTCCGACTACTTGGCAAGCCGTATTCCCGACCATCTGCGGCATCCTGACGGGTATTGGTATGGCTTCACCAAACGCGCACGTGTCATCGTGTATGCCAAAGACCGCGTCAGCCCAAGCGAGCTCTCCACCTATGAAGATCTCGCCGATCCGAAGTGGCGTGGCAGGCTGCTCGTTCGGTCCTCAAGCAATGTCTACAACCTTTCACTCACCGGATCGCTGATCGCGGCGCACGGCGAACCGTTCGTGGAGGAATGGGCCCGTGGTATCGCCCGCAACCTCGCTCGGACGCCCCAAGGCGGCGACACGGATCAGCTGCTTGCCGTTGCTGCCGGACAGGGAGACGTCGCGATCTCGAACACCTATTACGTTGCGCGCTTGCTCGCGTCGAGCAACCCGGAGGATCGCGCTGTCGCCGAGAAGCTCGGCGTGTTCTTCCCCAACCAAAACGACCGCGGCACGCATGTGAACATTAGCGGCGGGTGCGTGGCGTCCAATGCACCGCATCGGGCGGAAGCCATCGAATTTCTGGAGTTTCTTGCCAGCGATGGGGCTCAAGCGATCTTCGCGCTGGGCAACCACGAGTATCCTGTGGTGGCCGGCCAAGCGCTCTCCCCGATCATTGAGCAATGGGGCCCGTTCCGCGAGGACACCATCAGCGCCGCTGTCTTCGGTGCAAACAACCCGCGCGCCCTTCTCCTGATGAACCGTGCCGGCTGGCGCTAACCCCGCAGAGGTCGGTCCGGCCGGGACAGGCCCGGCCGGCGGCCTCCTCGTCCACCGGGCGGTTGGCGCGGCGACGCGGCAGGCGCTTGCCTGTCTCCCCCGCCCTGGCGGCTTCTGCCGCTGTCGCCGCGCCTCTCCTTGTGGTGCTGCACAGTCTAACACTCCCAGCTGATCCGCTTTGGATTGAGCTGAGCGCGATCGTCCTCCCAACCTACCTCGCCAACACCGTTCTGCTCGTCGTAGGTGTCGGACTGAGCGCCCTCGTCCTCGGCGTTACGACGGCTTGGCTGGTCACGATGTGCCACCTGCCAGGACGGCGTGTGCTGGATTGGCTGCTGGTGTTGCCGTTGGCGTTTCCCACCTATTTGCTTGCCTATGCGTCGACCGACCTTTTCGAGTATGCCGGCCCAGTGCAGTCAACGCTGCGACGTTGGTTTGGCGCTGCCGCGCCCGGTATCGAGTTTCGCTCGCTGCCCGGGGCGATCGCCGTCCTGACCATCGCCCTCTACCCGTATGTCTACCTGTTTGCGCGGGCAGGGTTTCTGCGCGGCTCGGCAACGCTCTTGCAGGTAAGCCGGGCGCTCGGCTGCGGACCATGGCGCAGCTTCTTCACCGTAGCACTCCCACTGGCTCGGCCGGCAATTGTGGCCGGGCTGGCGCTGGTCTTGATGGAGACGCTCGCCGAATTCGGCGCGGTCCAGTACTTCGCGGTCGACACGTTCACGACCGGGATTTATCTCACGTGGTTTGCGCTTGGCTCGCCCGCTGGGGCGATGCAACTGGCCGCATTTCTGCTGGCAGGGGTTGGCGGGCTGCTTGCGCTTGAACGTGTCGCACGCGGCGGTGGTCGCGTGGCGGACGCGGGCGGCGGACCGTTGCCACGCTATCCGCTCGGCAGGCTGGCCACGGCAGGCGCACTGACGATCTGCCTTCTTCCCGTGGTCCTTGGGTTCATCCTCCCCCTCGGCGTCTTCGGTCGGCTGGCCGTTGAGGCCGGCGATGCCCGGCTCGGAGTGGACTATCTCCCGCTCCTGCGAAACAGCGTGGTGCTTGGCGCAACCGCGGCGGGTCTCATTGTGCTCGCGGCAATTGCGCTCGGCTATGCGATGCGGATTGCGAAGTCACGCTTCGTCGCGGCGCTGGTGCGCTTTAGTGCGCTTGGCTACGCCGTCCCAGGCTCGGTGCTGAGCGTTGGTGTGCTCGCGGTAATCGGCGCCTTCGACCGTGGCGCGAACGCGCTCGGCTTGGCCGCCGGCCTCGTTGCCGGCGGGTCGATTGGCGCCCTGCTCTATGCCTATGGCGTGCGCTTTCTCGCGATCGCGCTGAACGCCGTGGAGAGCGGATTGGCGACGGTACGCCCAGAGTTCGACGCAGCAGCGCGTACCCTCGGGATCGGTCCTCTTCGCCAAATGGCCCGGATCCACCTACCGCTCTTGCGGGCGAGCCTGCTGACGGGTGCGCTGCTCGTCTTCGTAGACGTGCTGAAGGAGTTGCCGGCAACCCTGATCGTGCGCCCGTTCAACTTCGACACGCTGGCGGTTCGGGCATATCAACTGGCGAGCGATGAGCGGTTGAGCGAAGCGGCGACACCCGCACTCACGATCGTTGCGGCTGGGTTGGTCCCCGTCATTATGACAAGCCTCGCGCTGGGCGGGAGGCGTCGATGACCGTCCGACTGGCGGTTACCGGGCTTCGCCACCGGTACGGTGCTCACCAGGTGCTCGACGGGATTGATCTCTTCGTCGAGCCGGTTGAGGTGCTCTGCTTGCTTGGTCCATCGGGCTCGGGGAAGACGACGATCCTGCGCCTCATTGCCGGGCTGGAGCCAGTCCAGGAGGGCACGATTACTATCGACGGGCGCCTGATGGGTGGCCCGGCGCGTCATACCCCGCCCGAGCGGCGAGGCGTCGGACTCGTCTTTCAGGACGCCGCCCTCTTTCCGCATCTCACCGTGGCGGGAAACGTCGGTTTCGGTCTGCGCGGCGGCGAGCGTCGCGCACGGATTGCGGACCTGCTGGAGCGGGTCGGGCTGGCGGGTTTCGAAAGCCGCTATCCTCACACGCTCTCCGGTGGCCAGCAGCAACGGGTCGCTCTCGCGCGGGCGCTCGCCCCGTCGCCGGCGGTGATGTTGCTTGACGAACCCTTCGCGGCGCTCGATGCGATCCGGCGGGAGCAGGTCCGCGAGGAGGCAATCGCGCTGCTCCGCGAGGCCGGTGTGGCGACCGTCTTAGTGACGCATGATGCTGAAGAAGCGATGGCGGTCGCCGACCGGATCGCACTTCTCGATGAAGGTCGCATTCTCCAGACTGCGCCGCCGCGCGACCTCTACGAACTTCCACGAGATCGCCGGGCAGCGGCTGCGCTCGGGAAGGTCAATGTGGTGCTTGGTGAGGTGGCCGACGGCCGTGTGCGCACAGCGCTCGGCTGTTGGCCGGTGGCGCTCCCAGCGGGACCAGTCGACGTGTTGCTGCGGCCCGAATGGCTGCGGGTATTGCCGGCGGACGGCGAGCCGTCGTGGCGGGTCGCGGCCATTCGCTTTCAAGGACCAATCAGCTACGCGTGGGTGACGGCCGACCGACAGCCGTCGTTGATTGTGCTCGCCCCGCCTGGATTGCGCCTAGATCAGCGCGTGAGCGTGATCGCCGACTCCACCCGGGCGGTGGTGGTTCCTACCCGGCCTCGGCATGTCGAAGCGCTGGATTTCGCCAGTAGATGAGGATGGCGGCAACGACGGTCAGGGCGCCCATTAGCAGCACGGTCGGTTGGACGCCGATCGCGCCGGCCAGTGCACCGAAGGCGAGTGCCCCAATTGGGTTTAGGCCCATGGCTAACATGTAGATGCCCATAACCCGGCCGCGGATACGATCCGGCACGTACGTTTGGACCGCTGTTTGGTTCAAGATGTTGTACAGGATGCTGCTTCCGGTGATGCAGGCGATGACGATGACGCTTAGCCAGAGCATCGTCGACTGAGAGAAGACCATCAAGAAACCGCCGAATGCGATCATCGCCACGAGCTGAATGAGCCGGCGCTGACCTCGCTGGCCCAGCAAGACCATCAGCGAGATGGTGACGATGGCGCCGATGCCCGAGGCGGACATCAGGATGCCTAGCCCCTCTGGCCCTGTGCCGAGCGCGTCGCGGGCGATGACGGGCAACAAAGTCTGATACGGCCAAGCCAGCAGCACTGGCGCTGCCGCAGCGAGCATGAGGCCAAGAATCACGGCGTCGTGGCGAACGTAGCGAAATCCGTCGATCAGGTCTTGGAGGGGCGATTGATCGGAAGGAGCGAAGGAGCGCGGCGGGAGCGAGAGCAAGAACGTCGTGGCGAGAGCGAAGAGCATAATTGCGCTCTCGGTCCAGAAGACGGCGGCCGTGCCGGCAGCGGCAACGATGATCCCGGCGACGCTTGGCCCAATCACTTTTGAGACGTTGAACGACAGCGAATTGAGGGCGATTGCGCTCGGAAGATCGTCCTTTCCGACCGAGTCGTTGACGATCGACTGTCGAGTAGGAAGGTTGAAGGATTGGGCGGTGCCAGCGAGAAAGGCAGCGAAAAAGACGTGCCACACCTCGACGAGGCGCAAGGAGGTCAGCAGCGCAAGGGACGTAATGGTTGCCCAGGTCAACGATTGGCAAACGAGGAGCAGCCGCTTGCGGTCGATACGGTCGGCGAGAACGCCACCCCAGAGCGAGAAGAGGATCGTTGGAATCGCGCGGCAAAAGCCGACAAAGCCGAGCAGGAACGGCGAATTGGTTAGCTCGAGCACGAGCCAGCCGTAGGCGAGCTGCTCCATCCACATCGTCGTGCTGGTCGCCAGCATCCCGCTCCACAACAGACGGTAGTTGCGGTGGCGTAGCGCGGTAAGTCCGCTGCGTCGTGGCTCGACGGAGGAGATGGGTTCGGCGCGGACGGTCACGGCAGCTCCCGGACGGTTACCCCAGCGGTCACGCCGACGACCGTCAGGACGATGATCAGCCCACCAAAGGCAGCCATGGTTGCCGGCGCTCCGACCACGGTCGCTCCCGCCCCGGCCAGTAATGCACCGAGCGGCACAAGTCCGCGGGTCAGGAAGAGCATGCTCATCACTCTGCCGCGCATCGCATCGGGCGCGTGCATCTGAATGAGGGAGTTGTTGAGCGCTTGGTAAATCGAGCTGCCGACACCGACAAATAGGAGCGCGAGCGCCGCCAGCCAGAGTGCGTTGGCGAAGGCGAAGCCGACGAGCGCGACGCCGAACAGCGCCATTCCGGCGAACATCAGCCTGCCGCGGCCGATGCCATCATTGATCGCGCCGACGCCGAGTGCGCCGAGCACGGCGCCGAAGCCGGCTGCCGACGTCATGACCCCCAGCCCGACCGAACCGGCGTTCAGAACGTCTTTGGCGAAGACCGCAAGCATTGGTAGATAGGACATCCCAAGCACGAGAGGGGCCAGCCCGACGAGGAGGAGCGAGCGCAAGACGTGGTCACGGCGAATGAAGGCGAGTCCGTCGAGCACACTCCGCAGAACAGGTTCCTCTCGCCGCGGGGGACGTGCCAACCCGCGCATCTCATATAAGCCATACAGGACGGCAACGAATGACGCGGCGTTCAGAAAAAAAGCGCCGGGGATACCGACTGTCGCGATAAGAACCCCGCCGAGCGAGGGACCGAGGACGCGGCTGATATTCAGCGTTGCCGAGTTGAGGCTGATCGCTGCTGTGAGGTCGGGGCGCGGAACAAGTTCCGAAATGAGCGCTTGGCGTGCGGGTAAGTTGACCGACATGAGGACGCCGCGTAGGGTCGCGAGCGCGAGCACCGCCCAGATTGGTCCGGTGGTGAGGGCGACGACGCCGAGCCCGACGGCCGTGAGCATCGCCCCTGACTGCGTCACCATCATCAAGCGGCGGCGTTCGAAGCGGTCGGCTGCTGCCCCGCCGAAGAGCGTGAAGAGCAAGATCGGTCCACTGCGACACAGGTTCAGCACGCCGAGGTAGACGGGCGAACCCGTCATCGTCAGGACGAGCCAATTGAGGGCGATTTGATCCATCCAGTCGCCGGAATTCGAAACGAGAGTTCCGAACCAGAGGAGGCGGAAGTTGCGGTGGCGGAGGACGCGAAACGGAGATGCCGTCTGCCGGCTTCGACCCTCGCCCGCGGTTGTTCCGCGATCGGCGAGGGCGCTAGGCGTCGTCACGGCGCTCCGCGGCGAGCTCGCCGAGCGTGCTACCGAGATTGTGGGCGAGGAGGTGGAGCCCTTTGAGGAAGGCGGCGCGTTCCTGTTCATCAAGCGCGTTGAGCGTCTGTTCGACGGCGCGTCGGCGAACGGCGAGGACCGGCTCGATGCGCGCCCGGGCCTCGGGGGAGAGTCGCACGAGGACAATACGGCGGTCGCGCTCGTCGCGGACGCGCTCGACATGGCCGGCGGCCGCGAGCCGATCGACAAGGTCAGTGGCCGCAGGGAGCGAGATATCGAGACCGCGCGCCAACTCGGACATTTTCTCCTCGCCATGCTGAGCGAGGTGCGTCATTGCCTTGATCTGGGCCAAGGAGAGGGGCGACGGGTTCCCATCGCGCGGCGGCCGAGGCCGCAGGCGGCGCGCCAGCACGGGAAGCAAGAGGAGGACGTCGCTCACCGGCTCGCTGGTATCCATTTCGCTTTCCTAATGCTTCGGTATGCGTAGTTTAGCACAGGCGACCCGGTGCTGGGCTATACTCTGCGGGTACGGGATGTAGCGCAGCCCGGTTAGCGCACTTGACTGGGGGTCAAGAGGTCGCCGGTTCGAATCCGGCCATCCCGACCGTTGACTGCCAGGTGGGCGCATGCGGGGGTCCGGCACGCTGCGGCTGCAAACGAGTGGCACATTTCCCCGGCGACGCGCGGCGGCCAAGCCTAGCCCCTTGACCGCGCGATGAGGAGCCGTCGATCAGCGATTGACCGCCTTGTCCTTGCGCTCGGCGTGTGCCTCAGCAGCGTGTTCATCAACGGCAGCGAGTTGGCTTCCCACGCAGCGACCGTCGCCAGTACGCGAGTGGTTGCTCGGCAATCGCCATCGGAGCACTCCGGTAGTCTTCCGGCGGCGCCTGAGGTGAACTCGCAGGCCAATGCCGGGTTCTCTCTCCGGTTTTTTGGCACCGGCACGGGGCAGGTCGACCGCGTGACCGTCCGGATCGATGGCGAGGGCGCCCCGGCCAACGTGTCCGACGATTTCACCATCGAGCTGTGGCTGAAGGCGCAGCGGGGCGACAACGCAAGTGGACCGTGCGAAACCGGCCCCGATGCGTGGACGCGCGGAAATATCGTCGTTGACCGCGATGTGTTCGGTCCGGGAGATTTTGGCGACTTCGGCGTGTCACTCTTCGGGGGGGTGATCGCGTTTGGCGTTGCAGTTGGCTCCAACGGCGTTTCGCTCTGCGGGGTGAGTTCGGTCGACGACGGCGCGTGGCATCACGTTGCGGTTACCCGGCGAGCGGGAGACGGTCGGCTGCAGATCTTCGTGGATGGCCGGCTTGAGGCGTCGGGGACTGGCCCGCTTGGGTCGGTTGCTTACCGGCGTGGTCGTGCCACGAGTTGGCCGAACGACCCCTACCTCGTGCTCGGCGCAGAGAAGCACGACTACGACCCGCGCTCCTACCCTTCGTTTCGCGGCTGGATCGACGACCTCCGCATTTCGACCACGGTCCGCTATGCGGCGGCATTTCCGCGACCGGGCACTCCCGCCGCAGCGGACGCCGCCACGGCGCTGCTTTTCCGCTTCGACGAAGGCCCGGAAGGTCCGTGTACCGGCGCACTGGTCGACTCCGCGCCCGGCGGCCAAAGCCCCGGCGTCTGCTCGTTCGGTGGCGCACTCGGCGGCGGACCGCGCTATGCGCGTGATACTCCGTTCTCTACCGCTGATGCGCCCGCACGGGTTGTCTCCGTCCGCCGAGCGACGGCGCAAACCGTAGCCCAGTCGCCGCTCCGCTTTGAGGTCGCCTTCTCGGCTCCCGTTGAGCAAGTTGACCCTGCCGACTTTGTCCCGACGGTGTTGAGCGGCGCATTCGCGACGCTCCAGGTGACTGAGGTGACTGGCGCCGGCGCACTTTATACGGTAACGGTGCAAGCGGAAGGCGGCGCGGGGGTCGTTCGGCTTGACCTCCCAACGAGCGCAACCGTCGTCGATCAGGGTGGGCGCCCGGTTGTCGGCCTTCCCTTCACCGACGGCGAGACCTATCTCATCCCCAGTGTCCGTGTGTTTCTTCCGTCCACGCTGATGAGCCGCGCCAGCCTACCGGGCTGAGACGAGCGCGTCACACGCGTCCGAAAGCCGCTCCCGAACCTTGTGCCGGGGCTTCGGCGCGAAGAGCCGCAGCCCGGCCACCAGCGCGTACCACGGCAGGGCGGGTTGGTGGCCACCATTGCCCCAGTGTCCGGTATGCTGACCCTCAGTCGAGCACAACGTTGGGGAACGCCGATGCGCGTCTTGCTGAGCTGGGTTGGCCAACGGGACCCGCGATGGGGTGAAGCGTTTTACCACGAGGGGCCGGTGCTTACCTTTCTCAACGAGTACCTGGCCGAAGGATACCCGCCATTCGACCACATCGCGCTCTTTTTCACACCCGGTGACGCCCCGGTGCCCGGAGCCTCGGACAAACTCAGTTTTGGTCAACGTGCGGATCGGCTCCGACAGGAGATTGGGTCCCGACAGGCTCATGCCCCTAGCGCGACCGCGTCCTCGGCGGTCGAGACCTATATGGTCGAGCTCGACGAGCCGCATCTCTTTGTTGCTGTGCAAGCGACCTTGCCGCCTCGGGTTCGTCACGTCCTCGAGACTCTCCGCCGCGAATGTGCAGTCCGAACCCTCATCGCTGATGCAAGCATCGTACTGGGGCTTGCTGGCGCTCGGGGCTCGCGAGGGACCCGCCTCGTTGACGCTATTGCCGCAGCAACAACCCGCCTCGAGCAGTCACCGAAGGACGAGGAGGCGCGAGACCGACTGAATTCACTGCTCAACGCGTGGTACCCGCCGCTTCGAGAGGGTCCGCGCCGACCAAGCGCGGAAGCTGCGACGCCGGGCGGCTGAGCCGCTCGAGGTCCACGTCCTGACCTCGCCCGGAACCACCGCACAAGCGTGGGGGTGGCTGCACTGTGTGTTCTCCGGCGTGATTGGCAGCGCGTTCGACGTCGATCCGGGTGGTACCGACGAGCCACCTTGGGGACCTGTGCTCTGGCAAGTCCGAGATCCGACGCGCAGCAGCGATGGGCCGCTGATTCGACCGTTGCGTTTGGACCAGATCGTCCGACCATTGCGAGCGCACTGGCTAGACCGGCGGAAAGCAGCGCTCCAGATGCGGATCCAAGCGGCACGGGAGGCGCTGGCGAAGGAAGGGTACGATCCGAACTCGGCTCCCCCAGTCCTGCCGCATGGTCTCGACGAAGAAGAGCTGGTGCGAGCCGTCGGCTGGACAGCCTACCTGACCGCCAAGGCGTCGTTCTCGACCACGGTTGCGATCGGTAACGCGCTTAGCCTTCCCGAGTCGGTGGTGCGCGATCGCTATCTCACCGGTCGGGCTCGGCCGCGGAACCTACCGCAGGAGACACCCGGGGCACTCGCGCAGTTGTGCACCGATTTGGCAGAGGCTCCCCGCGCGCCGGAGGATTGGCTGTGAGCGACGTTGTCCTTTCGGTCGTCGGCGACCGCGACCCGGTGCGGACCGATGGCAAGCTCGGGCCTGTGGCGACGTATTTTGCGCACCTACCGGCCGATGTCACGCCGCGTCGCGTGGTGCTCTTCTGGACCCCGGGGCACGACCCGGACAGCGGCGCGGCCTACGAAGAGCGAGCGCAGCGGACAGCCGATTGGCTCCGCGACCGCCATGCCGGGCTGCGAATTGAGCTGACCTGTCTCGGCGAGGCGGATGCCAGCGACTTCGAGCGCATTGCCGGAGCGATGTGGCGCTCGATCGACCAGCTCGTTCAGCAAGATCGGGCGGCGCGCTGGCATGTGCTGATCTCGTCGGGGAGCCAACAAATGGCGTGGGCGTGGGCCACGGCGGTACTGCTCGGGCTGCTGCCGGCTCGTATCTGGCAAGCGATCGACCCTGACCGTCAGCGCTCGGGATCGCCACCCGTCGTCGAGTTTCAAGTGGGGCGTGCAGTGGATGCGTTTCTGGCAGACCCGCAGCAACTCGAGGAAGTGCGTGGCTTGGAACGGACGGCGCGCCAACTGGAGGGTGCGCTCGGGCGGCTCGCTCGGCGAGGTCGTCCGGCGCGAGTTCCGCCTCGTGCTTCGCCGTCCTTCCCAATTGATCTCGACGAGGTGTTGGACCTCGTTCGCTGGAACCTCCGTCAGCGTGCGCTCGACGATGCCGGCCGCGGCAATGCCTGGAAGGACGTCAAGCGTGCGCTTGGCCTCACGGTGAGCCCAAACGCGGTCGCGCAGCGGACGAGGGCGATTGAAGCGAGACTGCTCGCGCATGGGACCGGGTTGCGGTTGCTCCCCGTCGACCACCTGCTCGACGTGATTGAGTGGTTCTCTCCGCGGTCAGAACTCCCCACGCCCGTCGAGGAGCATTAGCCAGCGACTCGCCGAGGGCGTCGCCTCGGTTGAGCATGCTGTCGCCCCGTGCGCCGCGCCGTGCGCCGTGTCACTCGCTCTCGCCATCCGGCGGAAAGCCCGGCGGCTCACCGGCGGAAACCTTCCGTGTCCGCCCCATCCGCAATGGTGACCGGTCGCCGACCATCACATACAAGACTGAATGGTTGGTGACCGAATCGTTTCTACCCCATCCGGGATGGCGACCGGTCGCCGACGACAGTAGTTCTTCGCCTCACTCGTCACGAGGCGAGTTTCTACCCCATCCGGGATGGCGACCGGTCGCCGACACGTACCTGCTCCTACATGTTGAAGGGGGCTTCTACGTTTCTACCCCATCCGGGATGGCGACCGGTCGCCGACACGTACCTGCTCCTACATGTTGAAGGGGGCTTCTACGTTTCTACCCCATCCGGGATGGCGACCGGTCGCCGACAAGTCGGGATCGGCCATGAAAAGAAGGCGAAGGCCTAGTTTCTACCCCATCCGGGATGGCGACCGGTCGCCGACTCGAATAGTCCGCTCGCTGGAGCCAGTCAACTCAGAGTTTCTACCCCATCCGGGATGGCGACCGGTCGCCGACCTGCATGCCTACAGCCTCCCCTGTTTCCCAAATCCGAGTTTCTACCCCATCCGGGATGGCGACCGGTCGCCGACACGCTCGCCCCCAGGCCGGTGATCCGAGCCGTCACCAGGTTTCTACCCCATCCGGGATGGCGACCGGTCGCCGACCTGATGGCCATCGCCCGCTTCGGCGGTGGCACCGAGTTTCTACCCCATCCGGGATGGCGACCGGTCGCCGACGTACGTCGCGTGCGACGTACAGCCATACGGCCCAGCGTTTCTACCCCATCCGGGATGGCGACCGGTCGCCGACCTGATGGCCATCGCCCGCTTCGGCGGTGGCACCGAGTTTCTACCCCATCCGGGATGGCGACCGGTCGCCGACTCAGTCTACGCCAACGAAGCGGGGCGTTCAAGCCCTGAACCGCCGCACGACTTTCGCCCGCCGGATGCCTGCGAAAGCTCGGCCCGCGTCACTACGCGATCGATGGGCGCTGTGTGCGCTGTCGCAGATTTCTTTGCCGCCCGGAATTCGAAACGAAGGGTGGCAAGCTTGAGGCGAAAGGAGCTTTCGATGAACCGAATCCTCTCCTCCCTCGCGCTGGTGGCTGCGCTGGCGCTCGTCGCCTGCGGCGCCCCCCGCGCCTCCACGCCGACTCGAGACTTGCCGTCCTGCGAGGGGGTTCCTGCCCAATCGGACAGCAGCGCACCTCACGAGACATGGGTTGCCGCCTTCGACCGGACGACCAGCTATCCCCCCGGCGTACGGGAAGCCGGGCAACGCGAGCTCGCCGACTTCGTCGACGGTCTCGTGCGGCCGGGGGCGGGCGCCACCGTCCACATCCTGCTCATCGCCCGGAATTCCTACAACCCTGCCAACAGCTTGCCGACCATTGTCGTTCCACCGGTGATGCCCGTGAAGTCGCCCGGCGCCCCGCCGACGCCACCGAAGAACAAGTTTGACCAGCGCGAGAAGAAGCGCTACGACGAGGCCCTCGCGTCATGGTGCAGCGCCCAACGCGCGGACGCGGCGCGCCTCGAGCGTGACCTTGCCGCGGCGGCAGAACAGGTGCGCGCGCGGACCGATGCCCTGCGGAGCTATCGCGTTCCGCACGAGGCCGGCAGCGACTTTGGCTCGGTTGTGCTGCGTGCCGCCGAGCGGTTCGCTAATGCCCCGGCTGGCTCGCGGCGTGTCCTCTTGTGGTATTCCGACATGGAGCCCTATGCCGGACAGGGCCGAGCGCTGGACAACCTGCCTCCCCTCACGGGGGTGGAGGTGATCGTGTCGCATTGGCACTGTGCGAGCCCCGCGATTTGCCAACTGCTGCGCGGCGCGTGGGAAGAGCGCCTCGCCGCCGCCGGCGCGGCCTCGCTCCGCTGGTACGCGGTCGGCGAACCGGTGCCAACCGAGGTTCTCCTCGGTGAACGAAGCTCGCCCGCCTCGCGATCGGCCGGGCACCGCTAGGCCGGCAGGCCGCCACGGGCAAAGTGCGGCTTTCTCTGCTATGCCAAATCGCCAAAGTTCGGAGGACGAAACATGATTCGTTTGCTTCTGATCATGCTGCTGATTACGGCCTGCGCACCGGATGGCGAACTGCCGCGGATCGGCTTGCCCGCGATCGAGACGCTGCTGATCTTGGTGTTCGTCGTCGGCCTGCTGCGCAACCGCCTGATGCACGCCATCAATTCTCTGTTCGCGGTGCTCGCGTGGCCCTTTGTGGTCCTCGCGCGGGCTTGCACGCCGGCCATCGACGCGCTCTCGGGCACGATTAGCGGGGCAGCGACGGCGCTCCAAACCTATGGCGGCCGGCTCTCCCAGCCGGCGCCGCTCATCTTTGAACTGATCGCCCCGCTCGTTTATCTGGTCCTGTTCGTCATCATCGCCTTCGCGGATTTCGCTGTTGCCCGGTTGCGTTTTGGCGCCCTCTTCGGTGAGCCGACCGGTGAAGGCGACTGGATTTCCGTCACGCTCGCTGATGCAACGGGCATACTGCTGGTCGCGGTGTTCGTGGTCATCGGCTATGTGCTGTTCGATGCTCTCGGGCTCGCGCCAAATAAGCTGCCGTGGGGGTTGCTCGACGACAAGTGGCGCGCCCGGCTGGTCCGGGCTGCCTGGATCGGCCTACTGCTGACCGCAATTGCGACGGTCGCGTTCTTTTGTTGGGGCCAGCTCCAATTGCTGGATGCATCCGATCAGCCGGTGCTGCTTTCGCTTGTCCTGCAATATGTCTTCATTGCGCTGCTGGCCCTCCTGCTTGTCGCCGCGACCTTGCTCTCCGGCTGGGCTGTGATCGTGTCGGTGGGTGCGCTCTGGCTTCTCTTCTTGCTCGGGGTGCGCTTTGTACTTTGGATCGCTCGCGCACTCGGAGTTCTGTTCGCGTACGGGCTCGACTTGGTCGCAGCGCTCGCGGTGTTTCTGCTCGATGTCGTCGCCGCCGGACCGATCTGGCTGAAAAATTGGCTCGCCGGCTACGAGCCCCTCAAGCGCTGGCTTCACCTCACGCCCTACGTTCGCGAGCCCCACCAATCGATCGTGGGCGAGATGGAGCAGCCGCTTTTCGGTTCAAGTTCGGTCACCACGGTTGGTGAAAACCGCGGTGGGCTCCTCGAAAAGGGTCGCCAGCCCGAACCCAAAGGCCGTCTTCCGGCCGATGCCGGCTAGTGTTCCGAACCGGAGGAGTTGCGCGAGCAGCATCCAACCGCCCTGGTCGCGCGAGAGACAACCGAAGGCGACCGATCCGACAAAGCCGACCACCGCGCCGCCCCGGAACGGCACGGCGACTGTCCGCAGCGCGTCGATGCGGACCACCGCCGTGATGTGCGCGAGCTCGGTGAGGGCGCCCTCCGGCAGGGCGCGATCGGGAAAGAGGGCATTCCAGCGGCGCCCAAGGTGCTGAACCACCGTGACCGGATCGGGAACGAGGACCGGCCGGTCGGCACGACGCCCGTCGGGAAGCACAACAACGTCGGCAAAACTCGTCGGTGTAATGAAACCGAGCCGAAGCGGAGTAGCTGGCCGATCCTCGGACCACGCTTCGACGTCGCGGGGGGTCCACGATTCCGCCATCGGATGCGCGCTCGGGTTGGCTGCGATCCCCTCCACCTCGTACAGGGTCCGTCCGAGCCGGACGAGCTCGCCGACGATACCGGGCGCAATCTTCTGTTCCCAGGCCTCTGCGAGTGCGTCATCCAAGAGGGCGATCCGCAGCCCCGCTTTGGCGCCGGGACCCGCGAGTACCGCTGCGCCGGCTGGGTCGAGCAAGGGGGAAGCGGACGCGAGCCCGCTTCCGTGGAGGCGACGCCCCGTGGCCGCCTCCCAGTCGGCGAGACGGTGAGAGAGCCAGCCGTGGGTGAGGTCGTAGCTCCGCGCCGCATCGAGCGGTGGGCCAGCCCGTCGCCGGAGGCGAAGGACGACGGCCCGAAGCATTAGGAGCGGCTCCCGAGCGCCGTCACCAGGGGCAGGAGCGGTGCCCGCAGGGCTTCGTAGGGACTGGGGCGATAGCGCTCGCCAAACCCCGTAGCGCGAGCAACGGCGTTGCAGAGCTCCTCGAGGAGCCAAGTCAGGGTCTCGGCGGCCGTGCGCCGTGGGAAGCGATTCTTAAGCTCCTCCGGCGCCCGCCGGCGCACGCCATCGACGACATCGTTGAGCGAGGCGGTCGAACCGCTATGCAGCGCGTCGTTCCGAGCCTCCGCCAACGGGTCAAGGGCGGCAAGCACGTCGCTCGCCAACGCGGTTTGGCTATGCCGCTTCGCCCCGAGTCGTTCCATGAGCGCTGTCCAGTTGCGCCGGCTGATGGTGATGCCATGCACCTCGTTCTCCAGCCAAGACTTAACGTGTGGGTGGTTCAGCCGAGACGAGTCGATTGCGAAGCGGTCATTGGGATTGAAGGCGCCCCGCTTACGGAAGCAGCTCCAAAGTTGCTCTTCGTTCGAGAGGTGCGCGGCGATGGCGCGCGCCACCGCCTCGGACACGAAGGAAATGCGCCATAGGGCCTCGGTCAGGTCGCCCAACTGCAATGCGAGCTCGGCCGCCCATGCGCCGTCGAACACGCGTTGCAGCAAGCCTTCGCGGTCGTGGCGGGCCGCCCGTTCAAGGCTGGCGTGCCATTCCGCGTGGAGGTTCGCACGTTCTTCAGGCGGCGCAGCAGGCAGCGCTCCCTTCGCCTCGCCATAGCGCTGCCGAAGACGCTGCGACGCGGCTTCGAGCCAACACGAAAGTTCGTCCTTTCCGCCCTGCAGGTATTGTTGGTGAAATGCCAGCGCGGCGGGGTAGTCCCCTTGTTCGATCAGGTGGCGGAGCGACGCGGCGGCGAAATCTCGCAGGACCGGCAACGGGTCTGTCTCGTGGATCGAACTGAACGCACCGCTCGTCTCGACGTCGGGGCGGCTCGCTTGGTAAACGTGGCACCGCTCGCGACCGAACCGGTTGATCGCCCGCTGATACGCCGCGCTCTGGATTGCGGGCGTCCCGCCGCTTGCCAAGACCGATACCGCGCTCAGGTCGTCCGGTGTGGTCGGCACTAAATCGATCAGCTTTTGCCCGACCTCGCGGTAGGCCACGTCGAACTGGTTGGGCGGACTGGTCAAAACGATGAGGTCGATTTCGTTGCGACGGCCTTGCTCCCGCAGCGCCTCGCTGATGATCTGGCCAAAAAACAGCGTGTCGTCGTGGTGCGGCGGCTCTTGGTTCGTGACGATGAGGGCCAGCTTGTCGATCGGCCCATGCAGGCGCTCGGCGTGGTCAAGGAAGGGCGAGATCATCGGAAGCCGGATCCGCTCGAGCGATAGTGTCTTGGTGGCGAGGCGATCGAGCACCGCGGAACCAACCGCGCGTGCTCCAGGGGTGCCCGAGAGATCGAGAAAGCTAGCGAGCGCCATACGATCATCCCGCGCCGACGGAGCGTGCCAGCGACCCGGTGTCGCCGGATCATCGGCCGTGTTGATGCGAATGTCGTTCGTACCGATTGTTGCAATTGCAAGGTGCTTCACAGGGCCCTCCCGAGGAACGATGCGGAACGGGATGAATCAGGAATCGCGGGATTGACTGCGGTGAGGAACAGGATACACTCTCCCGAGCGGTACGGGCAGGCCGTGGATGGGGACCACTCCGACTTGGCGCCAACTGGTTGCCCAGCTTGCCGAAGCTGGGATCGGCCGGCGCGCCCACGACACCAAAGCCGACTTGCTGCGACGATTGGCGGCGGTGCATGAGCGACCCGTGCCTCCCGAACCCGAGGCGCGACTGGTGATGCTCATTGAGGGTCGGCCCGCCGCGATCGACCGCGTCGCCAAGGGATTGGCGCCCGAAGAAGGATGGCGGCTTGGCCCGACCGCGCTGGCTGTTCCGGCAGAACAGTGGGCTGCTGTCCGGCGACGCGTCCACCGCCGCGGTGTGGGGGTCGCTGGAGAGCCTGTGGCGCCCGTGGTTGGAACGCGGGCCGCCGTGGCGTTCGTTCAGCAGTTGGCAGCGCGTCTCGGGTGGCCGGCGGCTGCGCTTCCGGCAAGCTGGCGCCCGGTCCGCCTTTCCACCCGGGACCGTGGTTTCCTCTCCTCGTGGAACGCGCTCTTGGACCGTGCTTGGGAGGGTGACGACGCGCGCAGCACCCTCGCCCCGGCTCTGCCGGCGCCGCCTGACCCGACCGTGCGCGAGCGCTTGCAGGCGGCCATCGCGGACGGCCGGCCAGTCGAGATCCTGTATCGCTCGCTGCGGACGGGAACGCGGACGCGCCGATGGGTCCAGCCAACCGCCCTCGTGTCGCACGCAGGACGCGAGGCGCTGCATGCCTTCTGCTATTGGCGCAACGAGCGGCGCGTCTTCTGGCTCGCGGGCATCGAGTCGTGCTGGTTCCATCAGGCGACAACCAGCGAACCTGCCGGCTCGTTCGACGCGAGTTCATAAAAGGCGACTCGGTCTTCTTCGGGGTGGACGACGGAATCGACTTGGGAACGGAGACGGCGCAACGCCGCTGGCCGAAGCCGCGCTTCGAAGACGCTCTCCTGCACCGGATCGCCGTAGCGCTTCAGCAGCGAGCGAAGCTGATTGCGCCGTCGGTCGTCGGCGATGTCGTAGCAGATTACCCAATGGCTCATCGGGCGCTCCAAAGATCGGCGATGTGGGCAGAGGCGACAGTGGGCGCTTCGCCGAGGAAAAAGCGGGCCCAAGCACGGGCATCCAACGTCACCGCCTGTCGAAGCGAGACCCTACCTGCGGCGAGCGGGTGGCCGATCGGAGTGCTGGCCACTGCCTCGAACGCCTCTAGAACGCGCTGGCGAGCGTCGCTCAGCAATCGGAGGCCGGCGCCAGCCGGCGTCGTGTCGGCCGGCGAAATCGTCCCGTCGGACACGAGGCGGAGAGTTAGCCAATCGATGGTAGGACGGAACGGCTCGATGAGGTCGAGGGCGAAACTGGGTCGTCGGGCTTCCGCGACGTGAAGGATCCCGAGATAGGGATCGAGGCCGACCGTTTGGATCGCGCCGATCGCGATCTGAAGCAGCAGGGTGTAGCCGAAGCTGAGGAGCGCGTTCACAAGGTCGGGCGGCGGGCGATGAGCACGTCCACGAAACCCAAGCGTTGGAGGCAGGAGAGCGGCGTACGCCCGGAAATAGGCGGCAGCCGCCGCGCCCTCGACACCTCGCAGCGCGTCGAGGGTGGCCACCCGCTGCGCCGGGTCGATCCAGCGCCGGACAGGGTCGGCAGGGCTGCCGTGCGCGTCGAGGAGAGCCGCTTCGGCGTGGATCTTGGCAATGACGATGGCCCGGGCCGCCCCGAGGGCACGGCTCGACGAGGCGGCCACTCGCGCTTGTGCGATGCGGGCGGCGGCGGGACCGCCGCGGGCGCCGATGAACCGGCCGTAGTACCGGCCGCGTTGGGAAACGAAGGCAACGTCGACGCCGCGGTCGCCGAGGGCGATGAGTGCCGGCGTCGTAATCCCGACGCCGCGCCCCACGACCGTCACCTCGTCGACGGTCTCGATCGGCAGGTCCGCGAGAACAAGGTCGGCCTGCGTGACCACCAATCGCCCGTCCCGGGTCTGAACTGTCGCGCCTTGGGTATTCACGTAGAGCGTGGTCATTGGTCTTGCCCGTCGCAGCACGCACAGCTAGGGAAAGACTTGCGCAAGGTGAACGGCTGCTCCTCGCCCACAAGCGTAGGGGAACTTCGAGCGATGTTTGGGTGGCAAAGATTTTTGCGAGAAGCGGACGCCCACCCTGCTCATCGATCGTCAAGTTCGAGATGAACGTGCGTGGTGGGCGTGGTGGGAACCCGTCGTGGTGCGGCGGATTGGCGCTTGATCGCGCAAATTGGGTGGCGTAGACTGTCGGTGACCGGTCGCCATCCCGGATGGGGTAGAAACGCGCTGGGGCACTCACCACGATTTCAGGCATCTCCGTGGGTGACCGGTCGCCATCCCGGATGGGGTAGAAACGCGGTCCCCGGAATTGTGGCGTTCTCCGCGCGTTCGTGGGTGACCGGTCGCCATCCCGGATGGGGTAGAAACCTGGGAGAGCACGATTTCATGATGAAGTATTCTGCGCGTCGGTGACCGGTCGCCATCCCGGATGGGGTAGAAACATGATCTCCGCCACGAACTCATCGAGGACTGGCGCGTCGGTGACCGGTCGCCATCCCGGATGGGGTAGAAACCAGTAAGCGATAGGTGCCGATACGATAGCCTTGATCCGGTCGGTGACCGGTCGCCATCCCGGATGGGGTAAGGTGGGGCAATACGGTGCAGCCAGCACGGCAGTGAGAGAGCGCAGCAGGTGCGAGTCACCGCGGTTTCGAGAACCCTACCGGCCGGGCACGGCGGTCCCTTGCAAAATCCCATCCTGTTCGGTGAACGCTTGACACATCAACCCGAAAGCTGGTACACCGAGCGCACCACACACGGCCGGCGAAACGATGGGTACGGCTCTTCTCGGCTTTGACCTCCCGGGTATCAAGAGCTATGTGTTTGGTTCCGGGCGCTTGCGCGAGATTCGAGGCGGCAGCGCCTGCCTCGACCGTCTCAACAGGCAGGTCATCCCGGAGGAGGTTCGCCGCGCTGCCCCAAGCTCTCACCTCGTATTTGCCGGCGGTGGGCGGGGGCAATTTCTCGTCGATTCGGCGGAGCTCGACCATGCCGAGGCCGCCATCCGGCGCGCCATCCGCGCCTACACCGATGTTCATCCACGGGTCGCCAGCGTCCCTCTCGACGACCGGGAAGACGTGGCGCTTTCCCTCCTCCAGGCCCGCCTGCGCATCGCTGGCGGCTGGCCGCCTCCCGCCACCATTTTCGTAACGCACCCGCTGCTGCTTCCCTGCCGATCCTGCGGTGTCCGCGCCGCCTCCTCCCGTGACCCCGAGCCGGAGGGGGGCGAACGCTTGCTGTGCGCGGTCTGCAGCCGCAAGGTAGAGATGGACCGTTCAATCAAACAGGCACTCGCCAATGGGCAATGGCCTGGACTCTGGAAAAGGCTCGCGGAGCCCCCTGCCCGTGACCACCTGCGAGGCCACGACCGGCCACGGGACCTGCAGACACTGACGGGTGACGAACCGCTTGCCGTCCTTTACGCCGATGGCGATGAGATGGGCGGTCTGTTCGGCTACGTCGACTCGATTGTTGAGTTCCGGCGCCGCTCCGAAGTCATCGACGAGAGCCTCTTCGACGCGGTCCGTGAGGCGATTGCGGGACCGCTCCGACCACTCCCCAGCGCCCAGACGCTTCCCTTCGATGTATTTCTGCTGGGCGGCGACGATCTCGTCATCGCTACCACCGCCTCGCGCGCCTTCGATACCGCGAAGCTGATCGCAGAGCGGTTCCACGTCACCGCGACCAACCGCCTCGGTGTCCCAGTGAGCCTCTCAATCGGGATCGCCATCGCCCGGTCCAGTTACCCGGTCGGAGTTCTCGTCGACATTGCCGAAGGCGCACTACGCTACGCTAAAAAGACGCGTCGCCAGCGACGAGCTGCCACCGGCAGCGCTAGCCTACCGGGCTTCATCGCGTTTGCCATCATCCAGAGCCCGGGCCAGACGGATTTCCGAACGCTGGCCGCGGATTGGGAACCGGCTGGGCAAGCGCCGCGTGTCCGACGCTCCGTCGGCGCACTCGACCCGCGACGGTTGGAGCAGCTTGTATCACTTGCCGCTTCCTGCGGTACCTCTGGAACCATCGCGCGAGGCAAGCTCCAGCGGCTTGCCGAGATCGGCGCGCTTCCCCCGTCCGCTGCACGGCTGGAAGCGCGCTTGCTCTACGCCCGCTGCTCGGAGGCCGAGCGCCGCTTCCTCAAGGAGGCGCTTGCCACACTTGCCGATGGCCGGCAGGAAGATTTTCCCTACATCAAAGAATGCGACCCGAAGCAGGGAGACATCCTGATTACCCCTTGGCGGGACCTCGCCGCGCTTGCTCCGCTCGTGCGTGGGGGGCGCCTGATGCGTGCGGACCGGCTCGCGCTTCGCTACGAAATTCGCCTGCTCGGTCCGCTCCACGTAGGTTCGGGTCTCGAACGCGGTCTCGTCGACCGCGCAGTGATGCGCGGGCCGGACGGCTGGCCGTTCATCCCTGGGTCTGCCGTCAAGGGGCTGGCGCGAGAGAAGTGCGACCAGATAGCCGCACTGCTTGGCCTGACTGTCCGCGAGCCGCACAACGCCGGCGCCGATGTTCGACAGCTGCTGAAGGGCCCGACCGTCGTCGAGCTGCTGTTTGGGTCGCGGTGGCGCCCCGGCACGATCAGTTTTTCGGATGCTCATCCAACAGGCCTTGGCGACCGCAGTGAGCGCACGCTCGACTGGCTCCTCTTCGACCGCACCCGTGTGAGTATCTCGCGTCGCACCGGAGCGGCGAGGCGCCAGCTTCTTTTCACTACCGAATATGTTGCTCCTGTTCTCACGTTCGAGGGGACCGTTGCCGGCGTCGTCCTTTGGGAACCCGACGATGTCTTCGACGACGAGCACCACCCGCTCATCGGCTTGCTCCTCGCCGGGTTGCTGAGCGTCGAGCGAGTCGGCGGAGACCGATCCGTCGGCGCGGGCCATTGCTCCCTCCGCCTTCTCAGGCTGCAACTGAACGATGCGGTCTTCGAAGGAGACGCCGTTTCAACGGAGGTTGAACGACTCATTGATCAGCTCGTCTTTTGTGAGTTGCTGGACCCCGGCCCATGACGGAGCTTTTCGCCATTATTGAGGCGGTCGAAGGGATCTCTTTGGGGGGCGAACGCGGGGAGGACGCGTGGCGCACTCTGGATTACATTCCGGGGCGGCAGTTGCGCGGTGCGCTGGCTGCGGCGCATCGGTTGCTGCGCCCTGAGGCGACCGAGGAGTTTGACCGCTGGTTCACGACTCTCACGGTGAGCGACGCCTACCCGATCGACGGAGATTGGAGTGGTGACGGTGCCGCCATCCCCTTCGTTCGGGTCCTGCCTCGGACGACGATGAGTTGCAAGGATTCTCCGAGACTCGGATTGTCGTCCGAGTCGGAGGGGCACCCAATCCGGGATGACCTCATCCCCAGCCTCCTGTTCGTCCTCGATGGCCAGCGGCGGCCTGACGTTTTCGCGACCGGCGGTACTTGTCAGGTCTGTAAGGCCCCGCTCGAACGGCTGAGCGGTTACCTTGTTGAGCACGGCCGCCGTCGGTGGCGGGCCTCCCCGAAGCGCGAGGTGCGCGCCCACGTCGGGATCAGCCGTTCGAGGGGTGGGGCGTTTCCCGGAATCCTGTTTGCTCGGCAGAACCTTGTGGCCGGCACCCGGTTTCTGGCGACGTTCCAGATCGACGATGAGTTGGCGGACGCGTTGCGCGAGTTCCTCGACGACGCGGCATCCGCCGGAGTGCTCCGGGTCGGGTCGAGCCGATCGCGGGGGTTAGGCGCTCTCCGTGTGACCGGCCCGTTCCATCGGTCTCCTCCACCTGCGCCACTCGCTGAGCGGCTCGATCGCTTCAACCACGTGCTTCGCGCCGAAGCCGCGAGGCTCGACGTCACGCTTGGCCCGGCGTGGTATCTCCCGATCACGCTGCTTTCCGATGCTATCGTGGTCGATGACCTGTTTCGGCCGTGCGGCCAGTTGACCTCAACATGGCTGCGCGAGGCTGCGGGGATTGAGGGTACTTTGGCTCTCGCAAGCGCGAGCCTTCGCCTTACTACGGGGTGGAATGATCTGATCGGCCTACCACGCGAGGTAACGCCGGCTATCGAGCGCGGCTCCGTGTTCGTTTTTGAGCTTGCCACGCCGCCCTCGGATGAGTCTCTCGGGCGCTTGCAACGCCTCGAATCGGACGGGATTGGCGAGGAACGCGCAGTCGGCTTCGGTGCCATCCGGATTGCCGACCCCATTCACCTCGAGTTTCAGAAGGAGGTGCGATGAGCTCGACCCCGGTCGCGGCGGCGCAGCGGCGCGCGGCGCTCCAACGCGCGATTGCCCTGACCGCCGACGCCTTCGCAAGTGAGACGGAACAGTTCGGGAAGCAAGCCTCGACCCTGTTCACTGCGGCGCAGGGGAATCGCGGCCGATCGCAAATCCAACAGCTCCTCACAATCGCCAACAATGCGCAGAGCGTCTCGGAGGTCCTGGACTTCATCAAGCGGCAAGTGGGCAAGGACCATGAGAGCACGTGGAGACCTCATTTCGGTCCCAGCCTGATCGAGGCACTTGACAAAGGGTTGCGGAGCCGGGTCAGGCAGCTCGATCCGAAGCCGAGCGGTCCCTTCGAGGAGCAGCAAGCGCACCTTGCCCTTATTCGTCGGTTTATCGGCCAACTTTATGCCAACTACGAGTTTTACCGCGCCGAACCTAAGAAGGCAGGCTCAGACCGCAACTCAGGAGCGCGGCGATGAGCCTGCCTCTTGAGGCAGAAATCCGAGTTGTCTCCGATTTGGAGCTGTATCCCCTCGCGACGGAGTTCATTCGACGTTGGGCGGAGGACAACGAGATTCCGAGACGGGCGCAGCTCAATGGTCTGCTTGGCTACGCCGATGACTGGAAAGACCTCAACAAGTTTGTCGACCATCAGAGCCGCAAGGAGACGGCAAGCTACGCGCCGTTCTATAAAGCGCTCAAACGCGAGCTGAGCAAAGTGGACCAGGTCGGGAAGCGGCTAGCCGACTGTCATAAGGAAGCTCGCGCGGGGGGCATCGACCAACCACCGATCCTCTCGACGCTCGGCCGGCTCTTCATCCTTCACCTCACCAGTGAAGCATTCTTCTTGGAACCACCCACACGCGGGCGGAGCAGACAATGATCGGTCTTGAACGCCTCGGCCGCCGCTATCTCTTCACGGGAGTAGTCCGATTGACGACAGGGCTCCACATAGGTGGAGGTCGCCCGGACCTTGGCGCCAGTGACAATCCTGTCATACGGGGAGTCGACGGGTTGCCCTACATTCCGGGCTCCAGTATGAAAGGAGCCTTTCGCGCTACGGTCGAGCGGCTCGCACCGGTCATCCCCGGGGTAACGAGCTGTGGGCTCTTGCCGGAAAGCGGATGTCCCGGCGCTTTGAAGAGCCAACGGGTCCCTGAGCTTGAGACTCTTGACGATCGCGCCCTGCTCGACGCCTTGGATGGAAAACTGTGCGACACGTGTCAGCTCTTTGGTTCTCCTTACCTCCGGTCCAAGATCGATTTCGCGGACCTTCCGCTCACTGACTCGACCCTTCCAGAATCCGTCGCAGTTGAGGTCCGCGATGGCGTCGCGATCGATCGTGATCGGGAAACGGCCGTCGATCGGTTGAAATACGACTTTGAGGCGGTTCCTGCAGGGTTGACGTTCTCGCTCCGCCTCACTCTCTCGGTCGCGGGCGGGGATGAACAACGGGCGGCCCGAGACCTTGGCCTGACATGCCTTGGCCTCGCCGAGTATGCCAACGGTTTCGGCGAACTTGGTGGGAAGCGAAGCCGGGGTCTGGGCAAATGCCAACTGGATGACCTCGCGATCTTCGTGCTGGACCTTGAAGAGGGACGTGCCGAAGATCGAGTGCGACGGCTGAGGGACTACTTGGTCCGACAGGAAATGCGCCCCGTCGAGGACTGGCGCGCGTTCATCACCGAGGCAATTGACGCGCTGATTGCCCGAGCGGAGGCGTAGCCAATGCTCCGACAATTGGTCAACGAAGCACGGTTCGCGCTGACTCTCACGACCACCGGTCCGTTGCTGATTCGTTCTGGGCAAGCACGACTTGGCAACTCGGACATGGTGCCCGTCCAAACGTTTCGCGACGGCGATTGGCAGGTCTACGTGCCCGGCTCGTCGCTCAAGGGAGCGGTACGGTCCCACGCCGAACGGCTCCTGCGGTCGATACGGGCGGACGCCGCCTGTGACCCCTTCGATGGCTCGAGTGTCTGCCGTTCCCGCAGCGAGAGTCCGGATGCCGCGACGATCTACGAATCGCTTTGCTGTGCTTGCCGGCTGTTTGGTTCGCTGACGTACGCCGGTCGCGTCGCGATTGGCGATTGTTACCTTCCACGTGGCGCTCGGGTTCGCTTGGAGCGGCGCAATGGAGTGGGGATTGATCGACTCACCGGTGGCTCGTCGACCGGGGCACTCTTCGACCTCGAGGCAGTTCCAAGCGGCGTTTCCTTCGAGGGAAGCGTGCGATTACGGAATTTTGAGGCTTGGCAACTCGCGCTCCTCCTCCTCGTCTTCGAGGACCTTGCCCAAGGGTTTGTTCCGCTCGGAGGGGGGCGCTCGCGAGGGTACGGCGCCGTTACTGCGACGATCCCCCTCCTTTCCGTGACGTGGTGCGGCATGGAACGCCCTCCAGCAGACGCTATTTGGGGCTTGGGCCAGCGGCTTCGAGGCGCCTACGGCACGAAAGAAGAAGATCGGCTTCCTACGAACACTGCGCTCAATTGGTCTCGTCAGGGAGTGCGCTGGCAGGCAACGATTGAAGGGCCATTCGAGGCGCTGCGTGGGACACTCGAGGAAGCGGTGGTCACCGCAGCACGGGAACGAAAGCGGTGACTGAGACGATCGCCGTCGGGATCCTCACGAATGAACAGCTTGGAGAGCTCCTTCGCGCTGATGGGGACGGGTTGCGCTGGGTCCTCTTGCAACGAGTGCCGGTCGGCTGGCTACAAGGACGAGACGAGACGTGCACCGTCGCAATGTTTCAAGATGCATCCGTTGTGCGGGACTTCGAGCGAGGCGTTGCCTTCGGAGAAGCTTTCGAGGTTCGATGGGTTGCCGTCGCGGATAGGTGGCGAGTTCGCCGAATCGGCCCACGACCCGTTCCGCCCTTCTTGCGCGAGGTGGATTGCGACGTTGCCCGCGCGCAAGTCTTTGACCAATGGCTCCCACTCTGGGGGACCGTCGTGGCTGACGAAGGAGGTGCTCACCCGAGGGGGGCTCGCTATGCCGAAGCACAAGTTCCTTATGTCATGAGCGAAACGGGGACCCCGTCAGGGAACCGGCTCGCGATTCAGGTCCGGACCTACCTCGAGTCGACGAGCGGCCAGCCGTATCTCTTTCGCTTCTCAGGTCTTGGAGCGTGGCGATGAATCCCTATGACTTTGTGCCGCTGGACCTGTCCAATCCCCCCCGTCGGCACAGACCGCTCGATTGGCGCAACGTGAGCGGACTGCGCGGCGTGATCAGCGGCACGGTCACCGCTGAGACGCCAATCCTCATTTGCGACGGTCGTAGCGAAAACCCGATCCGCTTCATGAGGCTCAGCGGTCTGGGTACCACATCCGGCAAGGCGTTTCTTCCGGGCAGCAGCCTCAAAGGGCTCATTCGGTCTGTCGTGGAAACGGTTGCGCCGGGTTGCTGGTGGCGTAGTGGGGAGAGCCGTTGGAAGGACGCAATTCCGAACGACTTCCGTGCTTGCACCGACCGGACTAGGCTCTGCCCTGCTTGCCGGTTGTTTGGGTTTCTCGGCGAGGGTAGCCGCTCCTCAGTCTCGCTCGGCGCGGTCAGGTTTCAGGATGCGGTTGCTGAAGATGAAAAACCGCACCCGGCAAGCTGGGTCGGTCCGCTGGAATCTCCTAAACATCAGCATAGGGTTTGGTATTTTCCAAACGGATCAGTCGCAGGACGAAAGTTCTACTTTCATCATGTGCCGATCTTTTTGGGAAGCGACCCGGGGCGCGGAAAACGGGTCGAACCTCTTGGCGTTGGCACAACGTTCAGGTTTTCTGCACGGTTTGACAATGTCGAACAGGACGACTTGGATCTTTTGCTTTACGCGCTGACTCTTGAGCCGAACCTTCGTCACAAGATGAGCTATGGTAAGCCGGTCGGCCTCGGTTCGGTCCGCGTCGCGATAGACCACATCGAATTCCATCCAGCGCTTGCTGCGGCGGACCGCACACGACAGCGGTTGGAAGGGGTTGAGCTCGGCCGCTATCTCGACCAGCACACCGAGCGGTTCCGCGCACGAAATGATCCGACGCTCTCCGCGTTCCGCCGGATCTGGCACTGGCCTCCCGCACCGGGGGTCACGTATCGCTATCCCTCGAGGGAATGGTTTCGGGCCCATCCCACGGCTCCTTTGGCGGAAACGGGCGCAGCCTAAGACGCGTCGTGTGCCTTACTCGCCGAGCTCCTGCATCGGCCGGCGCACGAGGCAAGATGTCAGCGCCTCTCGGAGGTGACGACGCGAGAATGGCTTGATCAGCAGCGCCGAGGCGTCACGAGCGAGCGCTGGATCGATCGAGGCTTCCCACGCCGTGATCAGCACGATCGGCACCCTAGGACACGTCGCCCGCAGCTCGCGAATCTGTGTTCCCCATGCGGCGCTGCCATCGTCGAGGTCTATCAGCACCGCATCGAGCGGGGTGCTGTTCACCAGCCGCTGCGCCTCCTCGCCGCTGGCCGCGACAACGACGCCGTGGCCATCGGCAATCAGGAGCATCGACAAGGTCTCGGCGAGCGCCGGGGCACTGCTGGCGACGAGGAAGCGCCGTGTCGGGAGGGCACGTTCGTCGGCCGGGTCGATCAGTCGACCAAGCGGATCGCTGCGAGCCTCGGCGTCCACGCCTACCGAATGCCAACCGGCAGGTTCCGTGTCGAGGAGGACGAGCAGATGACCGGCCGCGCTGATCTGGTGCGCGGTCGCCGCAGCCCAGCACACACGGCCATCTCCTCGTCGGAGGCGAAGGCGCCGCAGGTCGGAGCCGTTCATCCTCGGCCAGCCGGACGGTGGGCTACCGTCAGCGAACAACGAACCCAGCGGCGCCCCGACGAGAGAGTCCGCCGGCCGCGCGAGCAGGGCAGCAACCGGCCGGTTGATCACGCGAATGACACCGGCGCCGTCACAGAACAGCACACCGTGCGGCAGCGCGTCTAAGACGTGGCGCAGCAGCGGTTCGTCTGCCGTGGCGACCGCTAACCGATCGAGATGACGGAGCATTCGATCGACGGATTGGCGTGCGCCAAACCGGGAATCGGCGGGCACGAAGTATGGATTGGCCAGGATACGCTCGCCGCGCACGACGAAAGGATGGGCCCGAAGCGCCGCTTCGATCATGGGTTGGGGAAAGCGAACTCGGTCGTAGAGCACGAGCGCGGTTGCCGAGAAGGAGGCAAGCGCCCGCTGGAGCGCGGCGGCGAATTGGCTGACCTGCGTCACTTCGCCGGCGGGACGCAGCCCCCACGTCATGTCGAGACAGGCGCGGAGCCCGGCGTACCCGGTCTCACGCGCTTCATCGGCGGCTTGCTCGATCACGGAAACGACGGTCTCGGGGTCAAAACGCCAATCGCGCAAGACACGGTCGCGGTTCGTCACGGCGAGCAGCGCACGTCGCTCAAGTGCCGCCGGATGCCAGTTTGGCAGCGCCGCCCAGACACGATCGACCAACCCTCGCTCAGCGAGCAAGAGCGCGCGCTCGCCCCGCTCCAATCCGTCCTGAATGAAGGATGTCGCTGCGGTGAGTTGGTCGTTCGGAGAGTCGAAAATCGCGCAGAGGAGATCGCCCGGCTGCAGTTCCCGTTCCAGCGAGCAATCGGTCTCGCCGCGCTGCATCACCATGGTCTCATTCACCGGCCATGCGTCCTCCGCCCAGCCGTCCGCTCCCGTCGCTTTCTCGGCGGCTGGGACATTCCGAAGCATGCCGCCAGCTTCTTCGCGGTTGGATTGGACGAGTATAGCGACCGCAGGAATGTGGAGAAATCGGTTCGCGTGCTAGCATGGCGCGCCACAGCGCGATTTCGTCCGGAACTCCGTGAGCGGCGACCGTTCCGAGATGCGGAGGCGGCACACGGGGATCGGACCGGATCAGTCGGGCTACACCTGCAGAGACACTGGTCTGTCGCTCTCGGTCGGCGAAGTGGGATCCCTCCCGCTCTTCGGGCATGCCGGCAGTTCGGTCATTTGGCGGCAAAGCGCTGCTGCGAGGGTGACCGATATGGGCTCCCCTCGAAAGGCGTGAGGGCCGCGAGGGCGGTCGGGTTGGCCTGATGTCGCCAAGTGAGTCTCATCGTTCGGGTGGGCGGGCAGCAACCCTTCCTCTGGGAACGCTCGGCAATCGCAGCAAGGTGGCGCTTGGGGTCTGGCGAGCGGCGGGCGCTGGTGGCTGGATCGACGTTCCAGAGGAGGGGGTCCGGGGCAATCGTGCTGTCCTCCGCCCTACCCGAGGCTGGAGTCGCCGAGCGTGACGGTCCGGACCGTCCGAGCCGACTCTTGGATCGCCTCGACGATCTGGGTGCAGATCATCCCGTCGTGGCCGTTGCCGAGTGGCTCCTCTCCTTCTCGGACGGCGAGGCTAAACTGTTCGATCTCGGCGGTGAAAATGTCATAGCCGGGGCGGGGCGGCCGGAACTCGGTGATCTGGGTCGATTCCCCGCGGTTGATTTCGACCCGACCACCGATGTCATAAATCAACGTGCCTTGCATACTTATCCGGCCGCGGTCGCCATGAAGCATGATGGTGTTTGCGGGCCAAGGCAGCCGGCGACCGCAGGTAAGCTGAACGAACGTCCCATCGGTTAGCTGCAGCGTTGCGGCGGCGACGTCGTCGATTCCGCGGGATTTCTCGCTCGCATCCGTCAGGGCGGCAACGGCAGCGATTTCGGCCCCGGTGATCCACCGCACGAGGTCGATGGCGTGCGTGCCCGTCGCCATCAGCCCGCCGGCACCGGCAAGCTCTGGGTCGTACCACCATTCCTTCAACCGGCCGCCCAGCGAGGCTGCGCACTCGATCTTGATCAGCACCGTCCTCCCAATTTCGCCGCGTTGCACCGTTTCTCGGACGAAGCGATGGGCTGGCTGAAACCGCTGGTTGAACCCAACCGCCAGCCGGACGCCGGCTTGCCGACAGGCAGCGATCATCGCCGCGCAATCGGCGGCAGTCGTCGCCATCGGCTTGTCGACGAAGACGTGCTTGCCGGCGCGAGCTGCCATGATCGTGTGGTCGGCATGCAGACCGTTGGGCGATCCGACATACACAATCTCAACTTCAGGGTCAGCGAGCAGCGCCTCAAAGGATCCGTAGCCACGTGCCCCACCGTGCTTCGCCGCAAACGCCTCGGCTCGTGTCTGGTCTCGGCTGGCCACCGCGACGAGCCGCGCGTTTGCCGCCCGGGCGATCGCCGGCGCCATCCGGCTATCGGCATGATTACCCGCTCCGATAATTCCCCAGCCAACCGTCATCCCGTCTCCTCCGGTGTGCAGCGTACCAGACGGTTTCTGACGGTGTGTGAATGCGGGGACCTTCCGGCGTCCCGGTTGGCAATGGGAAAGGGTAACGGACGGGTGCGTCGGGCCTTCCCCGCTCCGGGTCAGCGCGACGGCATCTCCTCTGACGTTCCCTAACGCGCTCCCGGCTGACCCGCACGTCCTTCCCTTGGGCTGCATCGGAGCGAGTCCGTCGAACGCTGCCCGTCCACTTTCGGCCGAACGCTCGACGCGATCGCTGTGTACGACCCGGTTGGTTGATGTCCACAGCGAGGGCGGCTCATGGTGATCTATCCTGTGCAGGCTGCTCACGCTCGCCGCTGGCAACCCCACGGCGGCAGGGACGGACGATGCCATGATGCCTTGGCAAGCGGCTGATTTGGTGATTATCGGCGCGGGAACCGCTGGCCTCCCGCTCGCCATCGAAGCCGCTGATCGCGCCGGAAATGGTCGGGTGTTGGTGATCGAGAAGCGCCACGACGTTGGCGGGATGCTGCACATCTCGGGCGGGCAATTCAGTGGTGCTGGAACCCGGCGACAACGTGAACGGGGGATCGTGGATAACGCCGAGGCGCACTACGCCGACGTCGAGCGAATCGCTCACGGACGGATCACCCACGAACTGCTGGCGATCGCCGTTCGCGAGCAGGGGCCAATGGTCGATTGGCTCGAATCGCTTGGCTTCGACTTCCATCCCGAGACGCCAGCGCTCGTCTACGGCCACGAGGTGTACTCGACACCGCGCACCTACTGGGGGAGCGCGAACGGCCTCTCACTGGTGCGGCTGTTCAAACGCGAACTGCAGCGCCGCATCGAGACAGGCACCGTTCGGGTTGTCCTCGGATTACGCCTTACCGACATCGTAATGGAGAACGGCGCGGTCGCCGGGGTTATCGTGCAGCCAGTAGCCGAGCGCGACGAGCCGGCAGGTCCGCCCGAGCGGATCGCCACGCCGCGCGTCGTGCTGGCCACGGGTGGGTTCGGCGCGGCGCCGGACCTGCTCGAGCGGTTCCTCCCGCCAGACGAGCGCGACGTGCTCGCTGCATGCCTCGACCACGCCACGGGAGATGGCCTGAGGATCGCCGAGCGGCTGGGTGCGAGCATCGTTGGCTATCGCGGATTCTTGCCGGCAACTGGTCTTCTGCCCGATCCCGACCGCCCGGGCTTCACGCTGCCGTGGCCAGATTGCCGCTTGATGCTTCAGCGTCAGCGCCGCCTGCCCTATGAGATCTGGCTGAACCGTGCCGGTCGCCGATTCATTGCCGAGGATACGCCGTCACCTGAGGAGCGCGAGCGCGCCCTGCTCGCCCAGCCGGACCGGTGGATGGCGGTCATCTGGGACCAGCGCATCATGGAAACTGCCGATCCCATCTTCGACTCGGACGCCCACGACTGGACGCGGGAACGGATCTTGGCCGAGGCGGAACGAGGGCACTTCATATATCGCGCCGACTCCCTCGAGGGGCTCGCTCGTCTGCTCGGTCTGGAGCCGTCGACGGTGGTCGAGAGCGTGGCACGATTCAACCGTGCGGTCGCCGCCGGGCGAGATGAGGAGTTCAATCGGACGGCGCTGCCCTTGCCGATCACTGTCCCGCCGTTCTACGGGGTGGTGAGTCGCGCAGGCGTGTTTTTGACTCGCGAGGGGTTGCGCGTCGACACCGACCTGCGAGTATTGGATGTCGCTGGGCGCCCAATCCCCGGGTTGTACGCCGTCGGCGAAGTGATCGGCGCAGCTCAATTCATGGGCGACAGCTATGCAAGTGGCATGAGCGTCGGTCCTTGTATCGCCCTCGGCCGCCGGCTTGGCCGAATGCTCGGAAACGAGATCGCTCGTCTTCAGCCGACGCAGGACCGCTCGTGACTCGGCGAAGTCCGCTCCAGACGGCAGTCTGTGACCGGCTCGGTATTCGCTACCCGATCGTGCTCGCCGCGATGGGCTCGACCTCGCGGGGGGTGCCGACGCCGCCGCGGCTGGTGGCCGCTGTCTCAGAAGCCGGGGGGCTCGGCATGCTCGGCTCCGCCGGTCAAGAGCCAGAAGAGATTCGGCGCCGAATCGCTGCCGTCCGCCGCCTGACCGACCGTCCTTTCGGCGTCGGGCTGCTCTTGCCGGTCAGCCGCGCCGACGCCGTCTCGGACCGCGCCGCAATGCGAGCGCTGCTCCGCGAGCGCTATCCCCAGCATGTCGCGTTTGTCGACGACCTGCGCCAACGTTGGGGCTTGCCGGACGTTGAGGCGAGCGGACCGGTCCTCACCCCAGATTTGGTCGAGGCGCAGCTCGACGTGGTTTTCGCCGAGCACGTCCCGGTACTCGCCATAGGACTCGGCGATGTCCGGCCGGTGATCGAGCGGAGAGGGGCGGTCGACGTGACCGTGATAGGCCTTGTCGGGACGCCGCGTCAGGCGCAAGCGCTCGCCGCTGCCGGGGTCGACATCATCGTCGGGCAAGGTTATGAGGCGGGCGGGCACACCGGTCGAATTGCAACGTTTCCCCTGATCCCCCAAATCGTCGACGCCGTTGCGCCACGGCCGGTGTTGGCGGCAGGCGGCATCGCCGATGGCCGCGGACTGGCGGCGGCGCTCGCGCTCGGGGCGGCCGGGGTTTGGTGCGGCACCGCGTTCCTCGTTGCTGAAGAATCGGAGATCTATCCCGAGCAGCAGCAGGCGATCCTCGCTGCCTGTAGCGACGAGTTCGTGGTGACGCGGGCCTATACGGGGAAGACGGCGCGCGATGTGAAGAACGACGTTATCGCCGCCTGGGAGGCGAGCGGCCTCGAGCCGCTGCCGATGCCCCTGCAGTGGATTTTGATGGACGATTTCGTTGCCGCCGCCGAAGCGGCCGGCCGCATTGAGCTCATCAACAATCCTGCTGGTCAAGCGGGTGGACTGCTGAGGTCCCGTCGTCCCGCGGCTGACATTGTCCAGTCGATGGTCGAGGAGGCGCAGGCGATCTTGCGCCGCCTCTGCGGCTAGCGCGGTCTCGACGCCCGCGCCGCCGATTTCCGAACAGGACGTTTCTCGAACCGGTATGGCGCCGAGATCGCTTACGGCGTCGGGGCTTCGGTTGCCGCGAGTTTGGCGCGTACCGCGTTCGCGATCGTTTCGTGGTCAGGAAAGCCGCCTTCGCGATACATCGAGTGGACGAGCTCTCCACCGACAGTGACGTCGAAGCTGCCATCCTGCCACGGGATGATCTCGATCGCGGAAAGCTGGTCGCGAAACTCGATCATCAGATAGTTCGCGAGCGCGATTGTGTAAGGCTCGTAGCCACACTCAGCGCAGTAGACGATCTGGACTTTAACTGGCTTCGCCGCCATCACGACACCGTTTGGGCAAACGCGCTCTCGACGATGGCGCGGAGATCGCGAATGACATCCTGATTGTCGAGGGGCTTCCACGCTTCGCGCGCCGTCGCCATCTCTTGCATCAATTTGGTGCGGATCTCCTCCGGCAATTCAGCGATTGAGCGGTCTGGCGGACCGAACTCGGGGTTCCTTTGGTAGAGCTCCTCGCGGAACTTCGTCCGGCGTTCGGTGGCGCTCGCTGGCCGCTCGATCCAAAGGCCCACCTGATTGAAGTCGTCGTCGAAGAAAACGAAGGTCGGGATCGAACGGAACTTGCCCTGGAACAGCCATTGATCCATCAGGTCGAGGTTCTGATCACGCAGGAAGATGCGGACGTTGAGCTTTCCGCTTTCCCGGGCGAGGCGGCCGAGGATCGGCAAGTTGTCAATGACGTCGCCGCACCAATCCTCAGCAAGGACCAGCACGTTGAGCGGCCTCGGCAGGTTCCGAAACGCTGCTAGGTCTTCAGGATGGATCTCGAGGCGCTCCTCGTTTTGCTCAAGACGCTCACGGTTTCGCGTCATCTGCGCCTTAAACTCGTCATAGGTCATGCCCTGGGCGAACCGCTCGGGGGTGACGGTCATGCGTTGCTCCTCAGGGTGGGTCCGAGACGTGCGCTCGGCCAAAATCGTTGCATCCGCAACCACTCTACCACAGAGGGAGCAGGGTGACAAACGTCGCGCTATGCTGTCCCGCACCATCGTTCGAGGAGTCGCATGACTAGCAGCTCGTTCACGCAGCCTTGGACCGCGGCAGTTGTCCACGCCCCGCTCTTCGGCGTCCAGACCGACGCCACCGCGAAAGAGACCCAGCGCGCCAATGCTCGCCGGATCGCCGAACAAATCGACCGGATCGTGCAAACGTGGGAGCCGTCGCCCCGCTTGCTCGTCTATCCAGTGCTCTGTCTGACCAGCCCGCGTCGAAACGTCGTCGGTGTCCGGATGGAAACCGTCGCCGTCGAACTGCCAGGCGAGGAATTTCAACCGATCCTCGACGCCTGCCGACGCAACAACTGTTACTTTGTCTCAAGTACCCAGGAGCGGACGAGCAAGTTGCCCGGCCGCTACTTCCACACCGGGTTCATGCTCGGTCCAACCGGGCTGGTTTTGCGCTCGCCGAAGGCGCAGGCGTTCAGCGCTCCGGAGACGACGGCGCTGCGCGATATGGTCGAAGAATACGAAGCCGCGTTCGGCAGCGGTTCGGTGCTGCCCGTCGCGACAACCGAGCTTGGGACGTTCGGCTGCCTTGTCGAGTCGGAACTCTATGTGCCCGAGGCAGCGCGTGTCTTGAGGGCGAAGGGTGCTGAAATCATCGTCCACCCGACGGTCGAAGCTGGTGAGGATCGCGCCCCGACGCTCGCCCTGAAGCAGGCGGTGGCGTTTGCGACCGGCGTCTACTGGCTCTCGGCGGCTGCCTCGCGGATCGTCGGATATGCCGACGAATCTCCGCACCTCGGGGCGCTCTCGGTTATCGTGGGTCCCGACGGCGTGATCGATGCCTCGGTCGGGCCGCTCGATGGCGTCGCTACGGCGACGATCGACCCGGCGAGATTGGTCGAGGTACGACAGCGGACGAAACGTTTCACCGAACCGGCCAAATCGCTTTACCGGACGCTCTACCTTTGAAGAACCCGCTCGCCGTGGGGAGTGCACCTCGTCACGAGATGGTGACCGGTCCCCGAGAAATGCCGCCGTCTCTCGCAAAGCGGTCACGCCATCCGACGCCGCCGATCCAAAGGCGAGGGCCGTCGGAGCTGCCCCTGTCGAGCGGCACCACGGCGCGAGAGCGGCGCGGCATCACCGACGTTTGAGGCGGCGTCTCTCGCCCGCATGCGTGCGGGTCTCGGCATCGCGGTCCAGTCCCGCACGTTTGCGTTACCGAATTGTCGGGTGCGGGGCGTTGCCGGACCGACGCCGGGACCGTACCGCGAGCGCGGATCGTTGGTCGCTCCGCGCGCGTGCTCGTGGGTTCGCGACACCGGGACGGCCCGGACTGGCGGTGTCGCTTTGACCCCATCAGGTCGGCGGGTCGTTCGGGAGCTCTGACGAAGGTCCATCCGTCTCCGAGGCACGATCGGCGTGAAGGTGTGATACACTGACGTGCAGCAACTAAACGAGAGGCGGGTCGCTCGCTACCCGGTATCCAGCGAGCAAGGAGGAGACGGCCACTCGCCGTCTCTTCGTGTGTTGAGCGCAGGGGCGGTCTCCGCAAGGTTCATTCGAGGTCGGCTATGAGCGGAGCAACGCACCGTCATGAACCGCTACCAATGAGTGCTGAGCCGTCGCGGTTCGCGCGCCGCATCGGGATCCCCATCCGACGATTTATGTCGACAGAAGCGGCAAGTGGCGCGATTCTGATGGTCGCGGTGCTCGCCGCCCTGAGTTGGGCAAACTCCCCGTGGTCAGCGGGTTATCTCGCGCTTTGGGCCACTCCGGTTGCGATCTCCGTTGGGGGCTTCGCCATTGACAAGCCCCTCGTCCTCTGGGTGAACGACGGGCTCATGGCGATTTTCTTCTTTCTCGTCGGTCTCGAAATCAAGCGTGAGTTGTTGTACGGAGAGCTCTCGTCGCCGCGCGCGGCCGCCCTTCCCATAGCCGCGGCGCTTGGTGGCATGGTTACGCCCGCTGGCATCTACCTGGCAATCAATGGATTCGGCGAAACATCGCGGGGTTGGGCAATCCCAATGGCGACCGATATCGCGCTCGCTCTTGGCGTGCTCGCCCTGCTCGGCCGCCGGGCGCCAACCGAACTGCGCGTCTTCCTCTTGGCGTTCGCGATCGTCGACGACCTCGGTGCAATCGCCGTGATCGCGTTGTTTTTCACCGAGGCGATCTCGTTCCAAGCGCTGCTGATTGGCGCTGGCCTGTTCAGCCTCATCGTGCTGGGCGTGCGAGTTGGGATGCGCTCGCCTCTTGTCTATCTGATCTTGGCGGTCCTCTTCTGGGTCGCCATTTTGAAGTCGGGTATCCACGCGACGATCGCTGGCGTGCTCTTGGCAATGGTGGTGCCCGCCTCGGCAGCGATCGGACCAGATCGCTTCGCCGAGCTGGTAGGCGGCCTCCTCGATCGACTTGAGAAACCTGCTGGGGAGCCGAGTGAAGCGATTGGCACGGTGAGTACACTGGTCACGCTGTCAGAAGCGCCGCTGGAGCGCTTGGAGCGGCTCCTTCACCCGTGGGTGAGCTATCTCATTGTGCCGATCTTCGCTCTCGCAAACGCGGGTGTGGTGCTCTCGGGAGAGGCGCTGGCTGAGGCGGCGACAAGCACCATCACGCTCGGCGTGGCGGCTGGGCTGCTGATTGGCAAGCCGCTTGGCATCGTTGGAGCAAGTCTCCTGATGGTCCGAGCGGGCTTGGCAGTGTTGCCGCACCACGTTCGCTGGCCGCAGGTGCTCGGCGTCGGGATCCTCGGCGGCATTGGCTTTACGGTTGCGCTCTTTATTGGGGATTTGGCGTTCGACCTTCCGCAGCAAGAAGCGCTCGCCAAAGTTGGCATCCTCGCTGCGTCCGTTGCCGCCGGGATTGCTGGCTATCTCGTGTTGCGCCTGACGACGCCGCCCGCGACGACGAACAGTGCGACGTCGGTTTCCCACGGGGCTCGCGAACGTCGGCCCAAGCATTGAAGTCGGATGAACCAAGCGCCTTCATCAGGTGAACGATCGATCAGGGTCGTGGCGGGAGCGAACGCCGCACGTGCCGGTGGTCTGGCGGACCGCCGCAACTCCCGTTCCCGACCGGATCGCCACCCTCCGCTGCACGCCCCGGCAGGCAGGTCGAGCCTTTTGACACGATTCGCTGCGCTGCGATCACTCTCCGTTCGGTCCGTTTCCGCTTCAAGAGATTGCGCTGGCAGGGCACCGTCTCGACATCTCCAATGGCCGCTCGTTCTGGGTTGCGACAAGATAGACCGAGACGGTGTCGAGATGGCCCGGCGCGATGTCAGAAACGGGGTTTCGCCTCGGGTGCGCCTACCGTTCCGGCGAACGTCGCAGACGAATGCCAATCTCGCGCGCCGATGTCACGCGGCGACGCGACGCTCGCTGCCTCGTAGGAGCCTGACATGCGCCGGCAGCCGATCACCAACCGCGGCAGGTGCGCCTGTCGCGGCGTGCCGGCCCAAGCTCGATCGTGACTGGGCTGAGCGACTGAAGGCGGCTAGGACTCGATCGCTGGATTTTCGATTGGGGCGCCGATCATGCTGCCCCACTCGGTCCACGATCCGTCGTAATTGCGGACGCGCGGAAAGCCGAGCAGCTCGGAAAGGACAAACCAGGTATGTGAGGATCGCTCACCGATGCGGCAATAGGCGATGACGTCCTTCTCCGGAGTAATACCCTTTGAGGCGTATAACTCACGGAGCTGTTCCGCGGGCTTGAAGGTGCCATCCTCGGCCACAGCCTGCGCCCAAGGAATGTTCTGCGCACCCGGAATGTGGCCGGCGCGCTGGGCGGTCTCCGTCATACCGGGGGGCGCGATCACCTCGCCGTTGTACTCTGCCGGTGATCGTACGTCGACGAGCGCCTTCCCGGCGGGTGCACCCACGTATTCCATCACGTCGCGTTGGAATGCGCGGCGACTTTGGTCCAGCACCTTCGCCTTATAGGTGGTCGGCGTGATCGACGGCACATCGGTTGTCAGCTCGCGTCCCTCGAGCTCCCACTTCTTCCGTCCGCCATTCATCAACGAGACCCGCTCATGGCCGTACATCTTGGCCACCCAGTAGGCGTAGGCGGCAAACCAATTGTTGTTGTCTCCGTAGAAAACGAGATGCGTCTCGGGTGTGACGCCCGCCCGGCTGAGCAGGGCTTCCCAAGCCGGCTTGCTTGGAATGTCGCGTCGCACCCGGTCACTGAGTTCGGTGGTCCAATTGAAGGCGACAGCACCGGGAATGTGACCGCTGTCGTACGCCGAGGTGTCGACATCGACTTCGATAAGGCGGACGTCGGAGTCATTGCGGTGCTCAGCAACCCATTCGGTCGTCACGAGGGCGGCGGGGTTGGCGTAGTCAGACGACATCGTACTCCTTTCGCGTTACCAGTCTCGGATGTCACCGTCGTCGATACAGGCGCCGGCGCTGAGACGCATCGTGATGAAATTGGCACTCACCGGAAAGGCGGTGAGGTGGGCGAGCCAGTGCGCCTGTTCATCCGGCGGCAACCGTTGGGTAAGGTCGGCGACGGAAAGGTGGAGCAGCCGGTCGTTATCGGCGATGCCAAAATCGATCGACCAACCGGTTGGCGAACGGAGGCGCCCCACCGAATTCGATCGGATGACTCGGTAACCCGGCTGGCTGCGATAGCGATCGAGGAGGCGCGCCTCGAACCAGACCGGGGTCAGACCAAAGTTCGTCAGCGCACGGCGATACAGCAAGGCAAGCTGTGGCGAGGTGGATCGATTCAACGCTCGGCCTTTCTGCGACAGCGGGCGGCAGTATGCGCTCCACGCGACCGAGGCGTCAACCTGGCGCCCGGCCACGGCTTGGACTGGGAGGACATGCGCCCCGCGCGACCGAGGCGTCAACACCGCGACTCGACCACGTCTGGCTGGCTGGGCTAGAATTCGCGAGGCCCTCGTCCTGACCCGCCCTTCCCCGGGGGACATGGCATGGAAGCAGGCTTTTCCCGCGAGCCCGACGGCGTCCTTATCCAGCACGCGAAAGAACAGATCGCTGCGTTCGGCGAGCTGTACGAGCGCCACGTGGACCGCATCTTTGGATATGTTTTGGCACGTGTCGGCGACCCCACCGAGGCAGAGGACGTGACGGCGCGGGTGTTTTTGCAGGCACTCACCCACCTTCCGGGATACACCGACCGTGGGCTGCCATTTTCGGCGTGGCTGTTCCGGATCGCTCACAACTTGGTCGCGAATTGGCACCGCGAGCGCGAGCGCCGTCAGCGTGCCGTTGCTGAGGTGCTGCGCCAGGAACTAGACCGGGCTGGCGAACGGCTGGAGGCGCTGGCTCAGCACGACGCTATCGTCCAACTGCGAAATGCGTTGCAGAGCCTGCCGCTCGAGCGTCAGCGCCTCTTAGCACTGAAATTTGTGGACGACCTGCCGAACGCCGAGATTGGGCGTTTGATGGGCCGGAGCGAAGGGGCGATCAAGGCACTCCTCCACCGGACGGTCGAAACCTTGCGGCGCGCGCTCGGCACAATGGACGACGCCCTTGCGTGAGCCGGTATGAGCGCCCCGTCAAGCTGGCCGAGCGCCATTCGAGCGCTCTTGGCTGAACTGGCGGCAAGCGGGGTCGAAGAGTTCGAGTTCGCCGTGGCTGATACCCGGCTGCGTATCCGCCGCCAGCCGGGCCGTGCAGCCGCTCCGCTTGCCATGACGGCGGTCGCCGCGTCGGCCGCCGTTAGCGCGACGATTGTTGCGCCGCTCGCTGGGATCTTCTACCGTGCGGCCTCACCGGGCGCGGAGCCGTTTGTGCACGAAGGTGACGAGATTGCGCCCGGCCAGCCGATCGGGCTGATCGAGGCGATGAAAGTGTTCAATGAAGTGCGGGCTGACCGCGGCGGTCGCGTCGTCCGCTTCTTGGTCGAAAACGGCCAGCTCGTAGGCGTGGGAGACCCGCTCCTCGAGCTTGAGGAAGCCGAATGAGTCGCGTCCGGATCGCTGGTTGGGGCAAACATTTGCCGCTGAAGATCGTTACCAACGACGATCTCTCGCTCATCGTGGACACGTCCGACGAGTGGATTCGGACGCGCACCGGAATTCAGATGCGGCGGATCGCGCAAGACGACGAAAGCGCCTCTACGCTTGGAGCGGAGGCAGCCCGGCGGGCGCTCGAGCAGGCAGGCGTCGCGCCGGAGGACGTTGATCTCATCGTTTGTGCGACGGCAACTCCAGACCGCATTTTTCCTTCCACGGCGTCGCTGATTCAACATGCGATCGGGGCGCGGCGGGCCGCTGCCTTCGACCTCGGCGCGGCATGTTCGGGCTTCGTCTATGCCTTTGTAACGGCAGCACAGTTCATCGCGAGCGGCGCCTACCGGACGGTGCTGGTCGTCGGCAGCGAAATCTACAGCCGCATCCTCGATTGGAGCGATCGGAACACCTGTGTCCTGTTTGGTGATGGAGCAGGTGCGATGGTGCTGCAAGCGAGTGATGGCGAAGAGGATCTGCTTGGCTTCACGCTCGGCTCGGACGGGGCAGGCGCAGATCTCCTGTATGTGCCGTGCGCAACCGGTATAAAGGCGTTTCAGCCGGCAGACGGCCGACCGGCGCTCAGAATGCAGGGCGCCGAGGTGTTCAAATTCGCCGTGCAAGCGATCGTGGAGTCTGCCCGGTCAGTGGCGGGGTCGTCTGGCGTTGCCCTCGAGGACGTGGATGTGATCGTCGCCCATCAAGCGAACGAGCGCATCCTCCGCGCCGCGGCGAAGCAACTCGGTCTTCCCTCGCGAAAGTTCTACCAGAATTTGCAGCGCTACGGGAATACCTCGGCGGCGTCGATCCCTATTGCGTTTACCGAAGCGATCGAGGAGGGCAAGATCCGGCCGGGAGACAAGGTGCTGTTCGTTGGTTTCGGCGGTGGCTTGTCATGGGGAGCGGCGCTCGTCCAGTTCGGAGTGCGGCCACCGGGCAAACCACACGTCTCGTTCCCGGCGGAGCTCTGGCGCAAGGCACAGGAAGTTCGTCGGCGTGTCCCCCTTCTCTCGCGCGGCCGAACGCCGTAGAACAAAGCCGGCTCGAGCGAGCCGGCCACGTTGGAGGAGTGGGCGGACCCTACGTCCGCTCGGTTGGGCGGTTTAGCGCGACGAGACTTTCCAGCTGCCGAGGACGTGCGTGCCGAAGATGGCAAGCACGAGCGAGACGAGTGAGAGCAGCAACAGTCCCGAGAGATTTGCTAGGTGTTCGATCATGGCGCGAAGCTCCTTTCAGGATGCCTCAAGTATCCCCGGATGCAGGCGTCCTAGCACCGTCCCGGCGACGAGTCCTCGGTTGGGACCGCTGGCCAGCGCGGTGACTGTCCGAAAGGCCAGCCGCTAGGGGCGCGGAGTGGGGGTCGAGGTACCGGCGAGCGGCGTTCCGGTTGGGGTGGGGGCCGCCACAGTGGGGTAACGGACGGGCGTCGCTTGGCTGGGTGGGGTCTGGGCCGGCGGCCGGGTTGGCGGCCGGTAACCGGGCGGGGCCGCCGTGGCCGAGGGCGTCCCGGCCAGCGTTGGCGGTGCGCCGCCGGGCCCCGCGCTCACCTCGAATCGGACTGTGCCGACGCGATTGAGTTGCCCCGTTGGGCCGGCAAGGGCGAGACTGAACTGATATTGGCCGGGCGGAAATGGCTGACGCAGCGCGTACCACCACGTGGTGTTGTGCATCGTGTCGGTGATGGGGATGACATCCGGCTTGCGGATCTCGCTGGCGCTGCCGTTCGGGTCGAGCCGCTCCCAGATGACGACGACATCGCCGCGGTAGCCACGGGGCACTCGCTCGTAGACGACGCGGCCGGCCATCCCGCGGTTATCGGCGGAGAAGATGTTGGCCGTGTCGTCATGATACTGACCGTCGGGGCCAATCCGAGCGACCTTGACCACCCGGACCACGATGCCGCCGTTCGCCGCCGCGACGACGCTGTGTGCGACTCCGCTCCAGACGATCCCGATCACGCCGGCGAGAAACACGCACAACACGGCGAGGCAGCCGATTGCCGGTGGCAGAAAGGTTAGGAAGGGGTTTGGGCGCGATGGGGCTCGAAGGGTGGACGTTCCCTGCGGCGGTTGCATGGCGGTCGGGTCTGATCCCGAATTGGGGGTCCCGGCCTCGGGGAGCGGGGCGAGGGGGCGCGGACCGCGCCCGGCCAACTCGGATTCGTCGTCCTGCTCAACCATGTGAGTCTCGCCATGCTCATGGATCATTGCCGCCCCGCGCTCGGCTGGGTTCCCCTCGGCGGGGGAGTGCGTCTCCCGTGGCGGCTCGTTCACGGTCTCTCCTCGCTAGCCCGCCCCACTCCCGTTAAATACGGCATGGTGGCCTTCTTCGCGAGCCCATCACGAAGCAGGGTCGTCAGGACCACTGTGCTTGAGGTAATAGGTCATCGATTGCAGCGCCACGACCGGGTCCACGTCGCGGACCCGAACATGCGGCGGCACGCTGATGGTGATGGGAGCGTAGTTCAACAATCCGGTGACGCCGACGGCGACCAGCTTATCGACCACCTCCTGTCCCTGATCGGCCGGCACGGCGACGATTCCGATGTCGATGCGCTCGTCAGCGGCGACCTTTGCGAGTTCGTCCATCGACCGGACGACGAGATCGCCGATGGTAGTACCGATCTTGGCAGGGTCGTTGTCGAACAAAGCGACCACGCGAAAGCCTTCACTAGCAAAGCCGGGATAGCTTGCGATAGCGCGGCCCAGCCGTCCGACGCCGACGATCGCCATCCGCCATTCGCGGTCGAGCCCGAGAATGCGCCGGATCTCGCGCTTCAGGTGCGCCACGTCGTAGCCGGTGCCCTGTTTGCCAAACTCGCCGAAGTAACTCAAGTCTTTACGAATCTGAGCTGGGGTAACCCCAAGGAGACGGCCAAGGTCCAGTGAGCTAATGACGGCGACACCGCGCGCTTCAAGCTGTCCGAGCGCCCGGGCGTAGATGGGCAGGCGCCGGACGACGACCTCGGGAATGCGCTCGCTCATCCCGACCCCTCAGGTGGTTTCGTCCCCCAGTGGATCGCGACGGTGCCGAAATTGAGCGGTTCGTAGTCCGGGAATAGCAACCCACACTCGGCGAAGAGGGCGCGAAGCGCCTCGGCGTCGGGAAATCGGTCAACGGATTGCGGGAGATAGCGGTAGGCAGCGAAGCTTCCTGAGACGAGTCCCCCGATGAGCGGCACTACGTGGTGAAAATAAAGGCGGAACAACGGAGCGATGCCGGGGATTAGCGGACGGGTGAGTTCGAGGCAAACGACTCGGCCGCCTGGTCGGACGACACGCGCCATTTCGGAAATTGCCGTGCGCAGGTCCGGAATGTTGCGCAAGCCGAAACCGATGGTGACACCGTCGAAGGTGTTGTCGGGAAACGGAAGAGCAAGCGCGTCTCCCTCGATGCGCACGACGCCAGCCGCCTTCGCTTTGGCGATTCCAGCGCGCAACATATGCCTCGAAAAATCGACGCCCACGACCAGCGGAGCGACCCTAGCGAGGTCGCCTGCGATGTCACCCGTGCCGGTGGCGACGTCGAGGAAGCGCTCGCCGACGATCGGTGCGGCCGTCTCGGCCGCTTTGCGTTGCCAACGGCGATATTGGCCGAAGGTCATAATGGCGTTCATCAGATCGTAGCGATCGGCGATGCGGTCGAACATCCGACGAACGTAGCGTGACCGCGCCTCGCCACGGAGATGCGCCATCGTTGGCGGCCTCCCGCTAGGGATTGCCTTGGTGAGTCGCCGGGCCCCCGGGGCCAAATCCGCGTCAGCGTCGCCCCTGCCGCCGGCCGAAGCGGTCAGGACGGAGGCTCATGAAACGCGATTGTTAATCCTATCACAATCGCACGGGCTTGGGATGACGGACCAGCATTCGCCGCTCCCTGTCCGCTCGCTGCGGTGGACGGGTTGGCGCCTAACCGGTTGCTGCCTTTCTTGGCGCACCGCCACGCTTGCCGCTCAGGTGTTTGGCGCGCTGCGTTCGGCCTGACAGCCAACCAGAACTCGGTTCCAGACGTCAAGAGGGTTCCGGATTGTCCCGTCTGTTCGGTATCGCACGAGCGGCACGGCTCGACATCCCCGCTCTCGCTGTGATCGTTGCCAAACGCCGTGCGTCCACTGAGATTGTCTTGATGACGCACCGGTTGCCACACCGTCTTGCGCGACTTGGCGCGACGGAAGGTTGCCCATCGAGGTTGCGTCAACAAAGGAGGTTCACCGGCGTAGGCGTAGCTCTTGCGCAGAACCTCGAACGGTCGTTGGGGGCGAGACCGTTCAGGCCGCGCGACCATCACTGTCCGGCCAACCTGTTTCGGATTTGCCTGAACCGGTTCGCCGGTTCGTCACTGGTCAGCATGCCGAGGCATGCTGACCACCTCGCCGACCGGTCCATGACTGGAACCAGGCGTCCTCGTGTCGGCCGCGCCGGGGATTCCTTGTCCATCTATTACAAGGAGTTGAAGGGAACCCCCCGGCCCGTCCCGACGCGAGATTGTCCCTGCTCCCCCTCACGATGCCCGAGACTGCGAATCGCTGCATTCGATGGGCGCTCTGACCGAGGTGAAGCCGCGCATGCAAAAGGTAGGCGAGGGCTACCGACGCCGGTAGCCCGGGGTTCCAAAGGGATTCGTTGCGTGCACGACTTGCAGAGCGGTATTGCCATCGTCCCAAAAGACGAAGAGAGGATTGCCGTCTGAACCGGTGGCGACGGCAGTGTGCCACTGCGTTGAGGATGGATGTACTCGGCCAATATCCTCGATGGTGAGCCGGGTCGAACAAAGCAGATCGGTGCAAAACAGCCCTCGCAGCTGAGAGGTCGGCGGATGCACATAAAAGACAAAGGCTTGCCCGGTAGGGAGCACGGTGATGGCGGGCATCCGGCCGCCAGTCGGCCCAGAGAAGGTGTCAGCCGTCGAGCACGCGTCGTTGGCACAGCGAAAGATGTCGAGACGGTTCAAACTTTCGTTTCTGGCGACGAGAAGCGGTCGTCCGTTTGCCAAGATCGTGGCGGCCAGCTCTGAGAAAGACGTGCCTGAACTGTCAATATCGCCGGCCAATCCACCGGTAGCGCATTCCGTCGCGGATTGGCAAGCGAAGTAGCGGATCCCGGCCGGACTGCTCGTCTTTCTGCTAAACACGAATGGTAATCCGGTGCCCGGGAACGTCACAGTAGCCGTCCATTGCCCGATGCCTACACCATCAATCGCGGCGTTCTCAACCAGCGGGACGAAGCTCGTGCATTGCGTATTCCGACACTGAATGAGTTTCGGTCGATTTGCGCTCGCGTCGTAGTACGCTATGACGACTTGGCCATTCCCGTTCTCAATTTCGTCCTTCATGACACTAATCGACGTATATTGGCCAACGATTCCGGTGTCATCGAGGGTCGCGGTGGTGGCCGATGTACATCGAATGTTGTCGCAGTGCGCGACCTTGAGAGCGGTGTTTGTCACGTCGTAGTAGCTCATGATACCGAAGCCATCGGGACCGATGGTAAGTGATGTAAACTGGCCGACGTTACTCGAGGTACCATCGATCGTCGTGATTGTGGCAGTCGTACAAGCAACATCTTCGCAATGTGCGACCTTCAGGTCGCCATTGGTCCGGTCGTAGTAGGCAATCAACGCAAGTCCATCGACCCCGATTGCGATTGACGGCCACTCGCCAGCGTCAGTTGATTGTCCATCGAGAGTTGATCGCGTGGTCGTCGGACGCGGCGCGGCCGCGACACTGAACTCATTCCCGGAGAGCCGGATCCCCGGTCCCGCAGTATACGTTGTATCAGAGTCGTTTTGGCATGACCACGTCGTGCCGAGCCATTTGGGTACTTGGCCGCTCGAGCACGGTGACGGCGAGCTCAACGCGGCGAGCGGCGTGGGTACCCCAGTCAATCCTGCGTAGGGCGCTGTCGAGGCCGTGATTGCTAGCGACGACGAGAGCGCGTGGTAAGCGGTGAGAGACTGAGTGGCGGTCAATGCGTGGGTCGCGCTCAATGCCGTCGTCGCGCTTGTTGCCACGATCGCGCTGCCCGCGGTCGTGGCGCTGAACGCTGTGGTGGCGGTCACCGCCGTTGTAGCGCTGAATGATGACGTCGCCGACATCGCCGTGCCGGCGCTCACGGCGTACAGAGCATACGGCGCCGGCGTGAGCGCCGTTCGTGGGCTGAGCGTGGACATCGCGGCGTCACCAGCGCACTTGATCGCGACCTCGATAAACCGTGCTTGTCCCGCAAAGGCGTTTGGCCCGAAGTCAAGCACGGTGGTGAAGAGGCCATTGGTGACGCTGAGGGCAGGACGAATGATTGAGGCTCCGAGTTGGTCGCCCCCGGTTTCCGATGCGAAGAGGCGAAACTCAAAATCGCAGGCGCCCGAATACGGAAGTCCGCTCCGAAGAAGCTGGCCTTGATAGGTGAACCCTGTAGACAGCGGCACTCCCAGCGCCCCTTGGCCGAGCGGCGGAGCAGCGCGGACGAGAAGAACACTCAACAGGGCCGCGCTGGCCGCTGCGACCACCGGACCTAGGAGACCCCGGTTCATGGATCGACTCTCCGATTTCGAAGATCACTCGCCAGTCGCGTGGAGCAAGCCAGATGGCACGTAGAGAGAGGTGCGCGTGCTGGTTTGTGGGGGGATTGCGCTGGGGGTGCTCGCTGGTGGGATTGTTCCCGTGGCGTTGGGAAAGGTCGGCTGGTGAACGGTGGGTGTCGAGAGTGGCTGGAGTAGGCCAACGTTTATCGAATACGGGCCCGACTGGGCGCTACCGGTGTTTGATTGTCCGACTGCAGCAAACACCTCGGACCCATTGCCCGAGCTTTTTCCACCCCCTCCGTCTTGCCGAGTGAGGATGACCGCATAGGTTGCTTCAACTGCGGTCGCCGGTGAACCTCGACCCAGCGCTTCGACCATAACCACCACGCCTAGAACCGCAACCAGCGCGAAGAGAGATCGCATCCATTTCCGTCCGATTGTTATGGTCCGATAGCGCCGGGACCTATCGTACCAAACCAACTGGTAACTGTCGATCGCAGCCTTGGCTGTCTGAGAGCGGAAAGGCTGCCGGGCTTTTCAGCCTCTCGACACGTCGTCGCGAATTCCGGTGGGAGGAGAGCGCTAGGAGCGGACCGCAGGGGCGATGCTCGATACAAGGGCACCACAGGTGAGAGCGACGGGTGCGCCCGTCAGCTTAACGAGACGAGGACGAGTCGGACTCCGCTGTGGACAGCCATGCATTCGGCTGCAGTCCACAGTGCCGGCTGCTCGCTTCAGACTTGCCCCGATGACGTAAAGGCAGCCCTGCAACCGTTCGGCGAAACATGAGGCGTGAAGTGCAGGAACCGTCTAGGCCAAGCCAGCTGCTATTGGACACCCTGCTGTTCTACGGCTCAGGTCGATCGCGGACGACGCTGCCCGAGAATGCAACGAGTTGGCGGTCTCTGTGGGGATAGCCGTGGAGGAGAACCATTCCGCTCGGCCTGCGCCCGAAGTTGCGACGCGGCGTTCGCTCAAGCCTTTTCCCACACCTCGGAGTACCTCGATCGGATGTCTCGCCTGTGGCATGGCGGCCTTGCATGGGGCGATCAGACGCTCCGATGGCGGGCGGGTCCCAATGCGGACCAGGCGTTTTTGAAACCATCCGGCGTACCGCCACGCGATAGTTTTGGACGACGTCACGATCTCGATCTTGACGCGAGGCGAACGGAACGAAATGTCTCCGATCTCTGGTGGCCATGCCGTTTGTTGTCCGGACTCGAGGACGGCGATCGTCCCGCGACCCACGACCCGATGTTTCGGTCCCGGGCGTCTTGAGCCAAGGGAGCCTGCCGGGCTTTGGGCACTGAGGTGTGTGGTCGCGGACCTCCGACAAATTGCTCGGCTCGGACTCGGTGGCCCGATGGCGCACTCAGTGACCGAGAGTCTGGTTATAGAATGCCTCCAATCGATCGATGATTGTTGACCATGAGAGCAGGGTCTCCGCTACGAAACGAGCTTTGTGCTCGAGTCGGTCTCGCTCATCCGGACGATCGAGCAGGCGGAGAACCCCGGCAGCGAGCTCCGGACCCGATGCCGCACAGGTGAAGGCAGCCTGCTGCTCGTGGAGGAGGGCTGGAAGATCGCCGACATCACTGATGACGATGGCTTTGCCTGCGCTGAGGTAATAATTCACCTTCGACGGCCAGCGGCCACGGCTCGCAATCGTATCCGCCAGCGTCGCGAGCATCAGGTCAGCCGCCGCCACGTAGTCCGCGAGCTCCTCATCCGACACGAACCCCGTCTCGAAGATTTGGCCGCTCGCCCGAAGATCCGTCGGAATTTTCGCTCGATGATTCCCAACCAGTATCAAGCGAGTGTCGGGCCGAGCCGCGAGGACATGCCGAAACGTGTCCCACATCAGCGCACCGTCTCGGCCTTGGATAACGCCGACCGAAGCGACCACCGGTACCGTTGCCGGGATACCCAGGCGTGCGCGCGCCGCATTCCGGTCGCCAGGCTTGATATTGGCCGGGTCGCACCCATGCGGCATCCAATGAATGGTGTCCTTTGGAACCCCCAAACGCTCAGCTCGCCGTGCCAAGGCAGAGGAAATGACCGTCGTCCCGTCCGCTCGAGTGCGAAAGGCTTCTTCGAAAAAGGTTTCGATGGGTCCGAAGAACGTTCGGACAAACCATCCGGAGCGCTCCTCGATGGTACCGCCACGCCCCCACCAATCACACCAGTCGATCAGGAGTCGGGCGGAGCTCGCGCGTTGAGCAGCGAGCGCCGGGAGGATTACTGCAGGCCGACAATCCCATGCATGAATGAGGTCCCAGCCGGGCTTGGAAACCAGTCCTATCCGGCGTAGCGTGTCATACGGATCCCACCCGGTGCGGCCACGGCCGCTGAGAAGGTCAGGTGTCTCCAAAAGCCGCACGTCCTCCACGCATTTTTCGGTCACGGCCCACCGGTTGGAAGGACTGATTGATAGGAGGGTGACCTGATGGCCACGCGCCGAAAGAATCTGTCCGATTTGAAGGGCACGGTTGAAGGTGCCTCCGCTAAATGCCACGTTGTGATTCAGAAACAAGACTTGCATCGTCGGATGGCCTCAAATCGCAATGCGCCTTTGGCCACGTGCGGACCAGGTTGAGCGCACGATGATCGCCGAGCGCATTACCAGAATGACGAAGGGCGCATACTCGCCTCACTTTCGTCGGCATCCTGGGGTACCACGGTTTCGTCCGTTTCACCGAAGTGGTCCCTATTGATTGGCTCGGCCGCCGGGGAGGGAATTACCTGAACACCCACTCCGATGACCTACTTGAATACTGCCGGCGGCGGGTCGATTATCGCATCCCCCTCACCTGAAGTGAGACGAGCATTGACTCGCGATGTTCGTGCTGGTTGGGCGTCAAATTGGCGGGCAGCGCCAGTCTGATGCCTAGTGCTTGAATGGACGCTTCCCCCTCGCGACGATCGCGAGGATACGGCATCGTTTGAGTCGCTTTCTGCCATTGGCAGACCATTGGCAGAGATGATATGACGTTTGTAATCGCGGGTAGCATGGGGCGGGAACGTCTGCAGGGTTCGGATGACCCTGATGGGACCTGAACGACCGCGCTCACCCACGAGCCAGCCTGACAGGCTGCCGAATGATGAGTCGAGCGGCAGACCAAACTCGCACAACTGGACGGGTGCCGACGGAGCGTTGAACAAGTTCGCGTCGGAGTGGCCGTCGACTCGTGAAATGCTCCGCGCCCGACTCGACGGCACTGTGCGGTTCTCGAGACCGGTCCGATTTGGCCTCGACGACCGGAATGAGTAGAGACGGCTGTAAGTGTGGCGGAGCGAGCGTCGAAGGATTGGTCCATCGGCACGCAGGCGGACTCGTCTCGACACGTTGGCACGCGGAGCGGAGCTGGGGTTCGACACGGGATTGCCGGGCGAAGCGACACTTGGCGGCTTGTACGCTCGTCGGAGACGACGTCAGGCTCGGCGGGTGGATGGTGCCGCTCCGTTAAGGCCGGTCGTCTAGAAGGGTTTGAAACCGCAAGACTCCGCCACTGCAACCGGTCCGCCGGCTCGTCGGGTCGCTCAAGCTCTTGACTGGATCACTTGCCAACCTGCTCCGCCGTGGAGCCTGAAAGAATTTCCCTGTGGGCGGCAGCCTCGTAACCGCGGACCTCCGACTGGCGCTGTTTCGTTGGAGAGGTCCGCGAGTCTTTGTGGAGGGGTGGCTGCGCTACCGGCTCCGAAAGAGCGGCCTGTCGGTGAACGCGCGGACCTACGCGAGTGCGGCTGGCGCGCCGACGAGAGAAGTGACGGTTGGTGACGCGCACAAGGTGCCCAGCCGGGGAGAAACTCACGAACATCGAGGGTGGAACCGGAAAAGGCTAGCCAGGATCTCCCATATCCGGGTAGGCTTGACTGTTCGGCCAACGATGGGGGGAAGACCGTGGACATCGAGGCGTGCACTGTTCCAACCGGGAGTTCAATCACTGACGTGATGCAGGCGATCGATCGAGCCAGCACGGGGCTGGCGGTGGTCGTCGATTCCTCCGGGACGTTGACCGGTGTCGTCTCGGACGGTGACCTGCGCCGGGCACTCGTCGCCGGCGCGGGGCTAGATGACGCCGTCGATCGATATATGGTCCGCGAGGTGTTGGTGTTGCCGGAAGGCTTCTCTCCGGGGCAGCGCGACGCGCTCTTCGAACAACCCGCGTTTAGCACTCGGGCGCCCCGCTGGATACCCCTTGTGGATGCCGAAGGGCGCCCGCGGAATCTCGTGCGGTCCGCCGAAATCGCCACCGCTAGCTCGGTCGGATTGAGTCTTGGGCGGGCGGCAGAGCACCGCCCGGCGCTCGTGACGGTGCTCGGCGGTGCAGGCTACATCGGCAGCGTTCTCGTACGGCAGCTCCTCGCCGAAGGCTACCGGGTGCGGGTGGTTGACCGGCTGTTCTACGGGCGTGCCTCGGTCGACGAGCTTGTCCACCACCCCCGATTCGAGTTGGTTGAAGCTGACGTTCGCTCACTCTCCAGTCTCGTCCCGGCGCTCGTCGATAGCGACGCCGTTGTGCACCTCGCCGAACTGGTCGGCGATCCCCTGTGCGCCCATAACCCGTTGATGACCTTCGAAATCAACTATCTCGCGACCGCCAGCATCGCGCTTGCCTGCCACTACTTGCAAATCAACCGCTTCGTCTACGTCTCTTCGTGCAGCGTGTATGGCGCCAGCCCAGAGCCGGAGACCATCCTCACGGAAGACTCACCCCTCCGACCGGTCTCGCTCTATGCCAAGTTGAAGATCGAGAGCGAGCGTTCGATCCGCCAGCTGACGCACGGCGGGTTTTCGCCCGTCATCCTTCGGCTCGGCACGGTGTTCGGCCTTTCCTATCGTCCACGCTTCGATTTGGTAGTCAACACGTTCACGGCTCAGGCGATTCACGACGGTTCCATTGTTGTCTTTGGCGGCGACCAGTGGCGCCCGCATATCCACGTCAGCGACGTGGCCGGCGCAATTCGCCGCTGCCTTCGTCTCCCGCTCGAAGTCGTGGGCGGCCAAACATTCAACCTTGTTGCCGAGAACCTGACGGTCGACGAGCTCGCCAACTTGGTCGCTGACGAGGTGCCAACCGCGACCGTGACGCGCAGCGCGACCGTGGTCGACCGTCGCAATTACCGCGTGTCTGCCGACAAAGCCCGGCGCATGCTGGGGTTCAGTCCCGAGCGCACGGTGCGCGACGGCATCCGGGAAATCGCGGCAGCGCTCCGCGCGGGCGTGATTGCCAACCATACGGACCCGCGCTACAGCAACATCCGCGCGTTCACCGCAGCGGAGATGGGAGCGGCTTTGTGAGCACCCCGGCAATCGCAGGTGGCGTGGCAGTCCGCCAAACCTTCTTGCCAATCGCGCTGCCTCATGTTGGCCCGGAAGAGAAGGCAGAGGTGCTGGCAGCGCTGGAGAGTGGCTGGCTGTCGACAGGACCGCGAGTCTTTGAGTTCGAGCGCCGGATGCGGGAGTACGTCGGGGCGAAGCACGCCGTGGCACTCAATTCGTGCACGGCGGGGCTGCATCTCTCACTCGTTGCCGCAGGAATCGGACCCGGCGACGAAGTCATCACGACGCCGCTCACGTTCACGGCAACCGCTAATGTCGTGCTCCACGTCGGTGCAAGCGTGGTGTTCGCCGATGTTGATCCCCATACCGGCAACCTCGATCCGGTCGCGGTCGAGCGCGTCATCACCCCACGAACCAAGGCAATCATCCCCGTGCACTATGCCGGCTATCCGTGTGACATGGACGCGTTCGACGCGCTCGCCTCGCCACGCGACATCCTGCTCGTGGAAGATGCGGCCCACGCGATCGGGAGCCGGGTCAACGGTACGCCGGTAGGATCGGCGGCGCATCGAGTCGCGGTGTTTAGCTTCTACGCGACGAAGACCCTAACCACCGGCGAGGGTGGCATGCTCGTCACCGGACGCGACGAGCTCGCCGAGCGCGTGCGCATCCTTAGTCTTCATGGCATTTCCAAGGATGCTTGGAAGCGCCATTCCGCGGCAGGCTCGTGGTACTACGAGGTGCTGGCGCCGGGGTTCAAGGACAACATGGGCGAGCTGGCTGCCGCGCTCGGGCTGGCACAACTGGCCAAACTTGAACGATTCATCGCCCGGCGCGAGGCAATCGTGCAGGCGTACAACGCAGCGTTTTGCCATCAAGAAGCCCTCATTCTGCCGGCTGAGCACCCGTCGGTGCGCCACTCTCGCTACATCTACCCCTTGCGCCTGCGTGAGGGAACGTTGAAGCTTTCTCGCAACGAGTTCATCGACGCGCTCCGGGCGGAAAACATTGGCACGAGCGTCTACTTCATTCCCGTTCACCTCCATCCGTATTACCGATCGACCTTCGGCTATGCCGAGGGAGCGTATCCCCATGCCGAACAGTTCTCCGCTCACTCGGTTGCGCTGCCGCTCTTCCCTGACATGACCGATCGAGACGTGCAGGACGTAATCGACGCCGTTCTACGACTCGTCGGCTACTACCGTCGGTAATACCGCCCGGAATAGCCTCGCCGCCGCCCGCGCGATCGCCAATAATCGCGCTCCGGTGATAGAAGGCTACCCAGAGGGAGCGTCATCGCGCGGTGGACCCAGCACTGCGCTGCGGCTCCTCCTGTCCTGTTGGCGCCCACTCGTACCCGGCATCGCCGCGATGGCTGGTGCTGGGGCGATGACTCTGCTTATCGCCCGCGAGGCGAGCGCAGCAATGGCCAACTTCCCCAATTTCACGGCGAGCGCGTGGTTGCCGATCGCGGCCGCACTCGCCATGCGGACGGCGCTCGCGCTTATCGGCGCAGCGCTTCTTGGTCATGCCGCAAATGCGTATTCGACGGCATTGCGCCTGGCGCTCTTGCGGCGGGCGCTCTATGCGCCCATCGCCTTTCATGACGCTCGGTATTCGGCCAACCTCGTCTCGGTGTTTGTCTCGGATATCGGGATGGTGCAGGAGCTGCTGCGGGTTGTGCTTCCGGCGGTGGCTCAGCACGTGCCGACGATTGCCATTGCGTGGGTCGCCGTCCTCCTCGTTGATTGGCAACTCGCGCTCGGCCTCGCGGCGCTGGGAGCGCCGCTCGTCATCGGTGTCGCGCTCACCGGTCGGGGAATTCGTCGTGCGACCTTGGCTGCGCAGACCACCATGGGTCAGTTGGCAATCGTGGCTGGTGAAAGCGTCAGTGGAGCGCGCGCCTTGAAAGCGCTCGGCGCCGAGGGGTTCGTGCTCGACCGCTTCGCTCGCCTCACGCGAGAGCTCGATCGGTGGCGGAGGAAGCGGACGTTGCTGACGGCGCTGCTCGACGGGCTTGCTCCGACCGGTCTGATTATCGTTGCCATCGCCGGCGCGTACTTGGTCAAGGCCGAGCTCGATTCGGGTCGTCTCACCCCGAGCCACCTGCTCGCCTTTGCATCATTCGCAGCGGTGCTCGGGGCGAGCCTGTTCGCTGCCGTCCGCGCCTACGCTGGACTCGAACCAGTCGTCGGCGCCTACCGCCGAGTTGCGGCATTGCTTGATGCCGCCACCGACGAACCTTCGGGAGGCGCTCCCTTCCTGCGAGGTGCGGGACGCCTCTCGCTCGATGGCGTCTCGTTCCGGTATCCAACGGGTGGCGGCGTGCACGACCTGTCGTTCACGATCGAGCCGGGCGAAATTGTAGCGATCGAGGGCCCAAACGGCGCCGGCAAGTCGACGCTCGTCAGTCTGCTCCTCGGCTTCTACCGCCCCGAGCGTGGCTCGATCTTGCTCGACGGTCAATGCTCCGAGACCGTCGCGCTCGCGGAGTGGCGACGGCAGTTCGCGCTGGTCAGCCGTGACCCTGCGGTGTTTGCCGTTTCGGTAGCGGAAAACATTGCGCTCGGCCGACCGGGCGCCACCGTGGACGAGGTTCGTGCCGCCGCCGCCGCGATGGGGCTGGACTCAGCGCTCGATCGACTGCCCGATGGGCTGAACGCCGAGGTCGGTGAAAACGGCGTGCGACTCTCCGCTGGACAACGCCAGCGACTCGCCCTTGCTCGGGCGCTGTTACAGGACCCGCTCGTCATCATCTTTGATGAAGCGACCACCTCCCTTGATCGGGAGAGTGAGGCGGCACTCCGCGAGGCGGCGACGCGCTGGGCGGGCCGCCGCACCCTCATCCTCATCAGTCACAGCTCGCTTGACGGCTGGCCGATTACGCGCCGCATTCGGCTGGAGGACGGCGCGATCGTCGCCGACGAACGGCTTCCCGCGCCCACGAACCCCTGAGGACCGCTCGACCTCCGCGAGCAGTTCAGCATGGACGAACGAATTCGCGATCCCGAGTCCACCACGGAGCTGCGGGCGCGTTCACGATGCGTCTGCAAGCGCTTCGAAGTCAGATTGGCTGGGACTGTCGTCGACGCCGTCACCGGCGCCGGCGCTTGACCGAGGCGCCCTCCTGTGCGATTCCTCGTTTGCTTCATTCGCGCCCGCCTCTTCCATGGCAGGTTGGACAACAGCGGTCCATAGAGACGCCGAAGTGCCGTGGCTGGTAGCATAGGCCGCGGTAGGAGGGTGTCCATGGCCGAGGTGATCGTCATCGGTGGCGGCAACGCCGGATTGCCGGCGGCGATCCACGCGGTCGACGGTGGGGCGCATGTCACGGTCGTCGAAAAAACTGGTGAGCTCGGCGGAGCGCTGTGGTTCACCAGCCACTCGATCAGCGGTGCGGGAACGCAGATGCAGCAGCGCCGCGGGATCATCGATTCTCCGCAAGCACATTTTGACGACATTTGGCGCATCGGTCATGGCTGTGCCACTCCGGAAATTTTGCGCGTTGCTACGGAAGGGGCCGGCGCTGCGATCGATTGGTTAGAAGCGATCGGCGTTCCCTTTACGCACGAGTCCCCTTGGCAGCAACGCGGTCGAATGCCGGGGCACGCGGTGTACGGAGCGCCCCGGACCTACACGCCGATCCCACTGGATGGTATCGCTGGTTCGGGGCCTGGGCGGCAGGTCCTCCGTGCCTTGGAGCGTCAGATCGATCAGCGGCGTGACCAGCTCACCATCCGCTACCGCACCCGCGCTGAGCGGCTCATCCTCGGCCAAGACGGCCGCGTAACGGCAGTACGCGTTCGGCGGGAGGATCGCACTGAGGACCTGCCTGCCGACGCCGTGGTGCTGGCGACAGGAGGGTTCGGCGCAAACCGGACAATGCTGCGCGCATGCATTCCGGATTTTCCCGATGGCGCGATCTCCATTTGCCCGCCTCATGCGCAGGGTGACGGCATTCGGCTCGCTGAGGAGGCCGGAGCCGCTCTCGTCAACATGGACATGTTCGTCGTCGTCGCCTCAGGGATCGCCGATCGGCGTGCTCCAGAGCTGGCGATCTATTGGCTGATGCTCCCTGCCGCAAGGCCGCCGGCGATTGCCGGTGACATCTGGGTCAATCGGCAGGGAAAGCGCTTCATTCGCGAAGATGAAGTGAGTCCGGATGCCCGGGAGGTCGCCTTGATGGCACAGCCCGGTTGTGAGCTGTTTGCCATCTTCGACGAGCCGATGCGGCGTGGCCTAACGGAGGAGGTTGCCGCAACAACTCGGGCAAGCTTCGAAGGGCGAACGCCGAATATCATCTTCTCGGCCCCAACGATCGAGGATCTCGCCGATCGGCTTGGTCTGCCGCCGCCGGCGCTCCGCGCCACCGTCGACCGGTACAACGCGGCCGTCGACGCTGGTCATGACCCCGACTTCGGCCGCGAGTCGATGCCGAAGCGCATCGACTCCCCACCGTTTCACGGCCTTCCTTCGGCTGGAATGATCTTCTTGACGCACGGGGGTGTCAAAATCGCGCCGGACGCCCGAGTCGTACGGACCGACGGATCGGTGTTTCCGAACCTGTTCGCAGCAGGTGAGGTCATGGGAGCGGGACAAGTGATGGGCCGCGCCTTCGCCGGAGGTCAGGGGGTCGGAATGGCGCTCACCTTCGGCATCCTTGCGGGAACGAACGCGGCGGCGGCGGCAATCGCACCCCATCTTGCGGACAGCAAACGGAGCAAAAATGCGAGCAGTCGTGCTACGTGACTACGGCGGCCCGGCCGCGTTGCACGTGGAGGAGATGCCCCTTCCCGAGCCAGGACCAGGGCAGGTTCGGATTCGCGTTCACGCTTCGGCCATGAACAATTCCGATCTGCAGACGACCGAGGGACGCTATGGCCGGCCTCCGCTTCCCCGTATCCTCGGCCAGGAAGCCGCCGGCGTGGTCGACGCGGTGGGCGAGGGTGTCACCACCTTCGAGCCGGGAATGCGAGTCGTCGGCCACGTTTGGGAGAGTTGGGCCGAGTACGCCGTCGCACCAGAGCGCGAGCTCGTTCCCCTACCGGAGGAGGTCTCGTTTGAGGCAGCGGCGACGTTGCCCGTCGCGTCGTACACCGCAAGTATGGCGCTGGTCAGCGCCGCGCGCCTTCAGCCCACCGAATGGGTGCTGATCAACCCGGGCACTGGGGGCGTTGGTGTCGCGGCCGTGCAAATCGCGACGCTGCTTGGTGGACGGGTAATCGCCACCACCTCGACCACGGCAAAGCGTTCCCTGTTGACAGAGCTTGGCGCAGAAGTTGTCCTCGACTGGGCGAGCGACGACGTTGCCGCCGCGGTTCTGAAGCTGACCGACGGAAGAGGTGTCTCGGTCGCACTGGACGGCGGCGGGAAGGTGACCTTCGCGCAGTGCCTCGCGAGCATGGCGAATGCCGGAAGGATCGTCATTTACGGCTATACCACCGGCATGGAAGCGACGCTGCCGATTGGCCGCCTGTTGACGCGCAACGTGTCGGTCTTTGGGATCGCGATTTGGACCAATCCGACGTACTGGGAGAATGTCACCTTCTTTCGGGACCGTGTGCTGCCGGCGGTAGCGGAGGGGCGAATCCGTCCCATTGTGGATCTTGTGATTCCGCTTGAAGAGGCGAGCGCCGGCCTGCAGCGGCTCGCCGAGCGGAGTATTAGCGGCAAGGTGGTCATCACGCCGTAGCAAGAGCACGAATGGGCGCCGACGCTGCGTCGCCGATCTCCGCCAACGCCAATCGGGAAACCATCGCGAATTCGTCCGCAAGGTCCGTCCCGCCAAACTGACCGGTCAGGCAAGCGCCAAGGTGAGTGGCACAGGGTTCATGCGGCGGCCGCGGGCGCCGGAATGGCGAGAGCGATCGACGTTCAAGACATCTGGGGCTCCCGAAACCTGGTCGTTGGGCAGCCCGACGGCGTTTGCGAGGCGGCCCGTCATTGTGACGGAGAGGATCAGTGCCGTCGCCTCGTCGATTCCGCGACTGCTCCAGCACGATGCGAAGAGCGCCGCGAAATCTTCGTCGTCCAGTTGATCGGCGCATTGGTCAGCTTGACGGCGCAGGGGGGCAACGCTCGAGTCATCGGTTCAGGGCAGAGACAGGCCACGTTGTGGTGAACTTTGGGGTAAGCAACTCGCCATCGACACCGACTCGGCGGTGAGTCGCCGAGACCAGCTCCAGTCAGGGTGCGCCACCGAGCTTGCGGTTCAGGTCGGTCGTTCGCATCCCACCGAGGCGCGTCAGCGGCAAACGGCGGGAGACCTGCAGATGGTGGGAACGCCTGCCGAGACCGGCACTGAGGCGAAGGTCGACGAGCAATGTCGCCATGATGCCGCGGACGATCCCGCCAAGGAGCGCTGAATGACGAGGGTGAGTGGGCGACGTGATACCAGCGAGCCCTCAGGGCGGACCGTGCCAATCGCCGCCTCGCGTCGCCGTCCGCGATGACCCAGCGTTGGCCGGTGCGCCGAGACTCCCCGGTGCCTCGGGGAGGAAGCGTGACCGCGTACGGTTCGCCGGTGTGAAGGTCAGGGGCGACACGATGGATCCATCCGTCGTGAGGAAGATGCGGGCGCGGTGCCGGGCGGTTGGGTTCAGCCGCTGCCCCTGCTGCCGCTTACGCAGAAGCAGCGACTGAATTGCTGAAACTCTTGCCCAAATTTGGAATACTGCAAGACGGGCGCGCTGGTGGGCGGCGGTCTCGGCACAATGCGCTTCGTCTCTGTTGATATAATCGAAGCAACTCGCGCCCCGGGCACCCGGGTTGGCGCACCACCAATCCTTCCGTGCGCCCGCCACGGAGAGGGGGCTGCTGTTGGATCAGGCCGCGTCGCTGGCCGAGAGCGTCATCGCGAATGTCGAGCGAGTCATTATTGGAAAACGGCGGGAGGTCGAGCTCGCGCTTCTCGCCGTGATTTGCCAGGGCCACCTCCTCGTCGAAGACGTTCCCGGTGTCGGAAAAACCACGCTCGCCAAGGCGATTGCCCGCTCGCTCGGTTGTACATTCCGGCGCATTCAGTTCACACCCGACTTGCTGCCGAGCGACGTGACCGGTGTGTCCATTTATAACCAGAAGAGCGGTGAATTCGAGTTTCGCCCCGGACCGATTTTGGCCCAGATCGTCCTCGCGGACGAAATCAACCGGGCAACGCCTCGCACCCAGTCGGCGCTCCTCGAAGCGATGGAAGAGCGGCAGATCACGGTCGACGGGCGGACCTACCCCATGCCCCGGCCTTTCCTCGTGATGGCCACCCAGAACCCGATCGAATATGAGGGGACGTTTCCGCTGCCCGAGGCGCAGCTCGACCGCTTTATGATGCGAATCTCGCTGGGCTATCCGAGCCGCGACGATGAAATCGCTGTCCTTGATGCTCATCGACTCAGCCAGCCAATCGAGTCGATTGATCAAGTGATCGACACCACCGGGTTGCTGCAGCTTCAAGAAGCGGTGCAGCAGGTTCACGTGGACCGCGCAATCAAGGAGTACATCGTTTCGATCAACGAGGCGACCCGCCGTCATCCGGAGGTGTACCTTGGCGCTTCGCCTCGCGGCTCACTAGCGCTTCAGCGCACCGCCCAAGGGCGAGCGCTGCTACACGGCCGCGATTACGTCACACCGGACGATATCAAAGCCCTCGCCGAGGCGACACTGGCGCACCGTCTGATCATTAGTCCGTCGGCGCGGATCAAGAACGTAAGTGCACGGGCCGTCATTGGCGAGGTTGTCGACAGCGTCCCAGTTCCGGGCGCACGGATTCGCACCGGCTGATGGGCCGCAACTGGCTCTTCGTCGCGATCCTGCTGGCGGCGACGGTTGTCCTCGCCATCGCCACTGGCTATAGCCTCCTCTGGAAGGCTGTCTATTTTTTCCTGATGCTCATCGGGCTCTCGTGGGTCTGGACGTGGTTGAACGTCCGCGACATCGAAGTGCATCGGGACGGCCCGGAGCAGCGCGCCCAGATAGGGCAGACGATCAGCGAGCGGATTTCGGTGCGCAACCGTAGCTGGCTTCCGAAACCGTGGATCGAGATCCGCGACCACTCAACACTGCCTGGCCACGAAGCGAGCATGGCGATCAATTTGCCAGCGCAACAGCGGCGCACGTGGCGGATCAAGACCCCGTGCACGCGGCGCGGCCGTTTTTCTTTGGGCCCGCTCACCGTCGTCGCCAGCGACCCGGTTGGTCTCTTCCGACGCGAGCAGCAGATCGCTGGCTCAGGCACGTTGCTCGTCTACCCGCGAACGGTCCCGCTACCGAACTTCACCCTCCCGGGCGGCGAACTGTCCGGCGAGAGCCGAATCAAAACCCGTACCCACGCTATCACCCCGAACGCGGCCGGCATCCGCGAGTATGCGCCCGGCGATAGCTTCAATCGCATTCACTGGGCGTCGACTGCCCGGACCGGACGCATCATGGTCAAAGAGTTCGAGCTCGACCCCTCCAGCGAGGTGTGGCTGCTCATCGACATGCAGCGTGACGTCCAGTATGGCGAAGGCAACGACTCGACCGAGGAGTATGCGGTCACCATCGCGGCCTCGATCGGCCGACGGTTGATTGAAACGAACCGGTCGGTTGGAGTGATTGCCTACGGAGAAACACACGAAATCGTTCACACGGACCGCGGCGACCGCCAACTCCAGAAGCTCCTCGAGACCCTTGCCCTGGTCCACGCCACGGGGAAGGTGCCGCTCGCCGAGGTGATAGCCGCTGAGAGTACGCGCTTCGGACGGAACTCAACACTCGTGGTCATCACTCCATCGACCGACGACACGTGGGTGCATGCCCTGCAAAACCAAACACACCGTGGCGTCCGGGCGGTCGCGATTGTGCTCGAGCCGGTCACCTTCGGCGGCGAGGCGGAGGTGATCCACACGCTCGGCAGCCTTGCGGCCGCCGATATTCGCACGTATCTCGTCAAGCGAGGGGACGATCTCGACCAGGCGCTGTCGGCCCGGGCGAGTCATCGGATGGCTTGAGGGAGCACCATGAGCACCATCGCAGCACGGTTCGGGGCCGACTCGATCGGCGACGTTTTGCTGGCGGTCGTTCGACGCGTATGGCCGCGCGAAGGCGTCTTGACGATCGTCTTGCTCTTCTTCGTCATGCTCAGCGTCGTGTGGTCGGTCGAAGCCGCCGGCTGGGTCGATCGGCTGCCGCCGCTGGGAATGATCCTGCTTGGCGCGACCACCATGGGATTCGTCTTCGCCAAGACGCGCCTGCAATGGTGGCTCTGCCATCCGGTTGCCCTTCTCTATGGCGCCGTCGTTTCCGTCTGGGCCACAACCTCCCTCATTCAGTTGGAAGAGCTCAGCGACCGCATCGTCGATCTCATCATTCGCTTGAACGCCTGGGGCTATGCCGCCCGAACCGGTGGCTATAACACCGACGCGCTGGTCTTCGTCTTCTGGGTTTCCGCTCTCACCTGGGTCATCGGCTACCTCTCGACCTTCCTCGTGTTCCGCTACCACCGTGTCTGGCTTGGAATTCTGCCGAGCGGTGTCGCGATTTTGTTCAACCTGCGCTTTGCTCCCCCGCAGGCCACGATCTGGTTCTTTTTCTACCTCGCCTTCGCGCTCTTGCTGTTGGTTCGCTTCAATGTGTTCCAGCAGCATGAACGCTGGAAGCGATCGCGTGTGGATTTTCAGGAGAACCTCGGGCTTGGGTCGCTGCCCGAGATGTCACTTTATGCTCTGTTGATCTCGCTCTTCGTTTGGCTTACTCCATCCGGTGGCGTCGCGCCGCTCGTTTCGGAAGTGTGGAACGCCATTACCGGCCCTTATAACGACTTCGCCGTTGAATTCAACCGGCTGTTCGCGAACTTGAACACCACCCAGGAAGGACCATCGACCACCTTTAGCCGCGCCTTGATCCTAAAGGGGCCAATCAAGCTTGGCAGCGCGGTCATTATGTATGTACAGGCCGATGAGCCGATTTACCTGCGGGCCACCGTCTATGATGTCTATAACGGCCGAGGGATGATCACCGGTGAAAAACAGACGCTGAACTTCCCACCGGGATCAGAAACGGCTCCGCCGACGAAAGAGTACAAGTCGCGGAAGGAGCTGACCCAGAAGGTGACGCTCCGCGCGACTCCCGGCAACGCGATCCTCGCGGGCGGAATTCCCCTTCGCGCCAGCCAGCGATCGGTTGCGGAAGTAGACAAGCCGCTCTCCTATTTCCTTTCGCTGGATGACTCCTCGACCGATGCCTCGCTCCCGAGCCAGGTTCGGAGTGTTGCACCGCAAATCCGTGAGCAATTCGTGCGGCTGCGCCAAGAAGGCCGGCTTGGATCCTCGCCTGCCGATCTCCCAGCAGAGATCGCCCGGGCATTGCCGAACGACCTGCGAGTCGCGAACTACCTAAGCCGCGACGGACGGGTTGCCGCGCTCGAGCTCCAGTTCAGCAGTCCCTACCCGCTCGATTTCACCTCGGTGCGGGTGCCCGGTCGCGGACGTGCCCCAAGCCAATACTCGGTTGTCTCGTCGGTTTCGGTGGCGTCGGAGCGCGAGCTGCGCAATGCCAGCACGGACTATCCCGGCTGGATCAGCGAACGGTATCTGCAACTCCCGTCAAACGTGCCTGAACGAGTGCGCCGTCTCGCGCAGGAAGTGACCGCCGGCGCCACCAACCCCTACGACAAGGCGCTGCGAATCCAAGACTATCTGCGTGCCTTCCGGTACAACGAGAGCATCGAAGCGCCACCGCCCGGCGTCGACCCGATCGAGCACTTCCTCTTTACGATGCGCGAGGGGTATTGCGATTACTTCTCGACCGCGATGGTGGTCATGCTGCGGTCGCAAGGCATTCCGGCGCGGATCTCCGCCGGCTACTTCACCGGCGAGTTCGACTCGAACAAGGGGTACTACCTCGTGCGCGAGGCGAACACGCACGCCTGGCCCGAAGTGTTTTTCCCCGAGTATGGCTGGATCGAGTTCGAGCCTACGCCGTCGCGCCCGCCGATCGCCCGCGGCGCTGGCTCCGAGGAGGCCGACATGGCGACGAGCGGCCCGTCGACCACGTCGACTCCGAGTGACCTCGAGGATCCTGGGTTCATCGAGGAAGACTTCGGACTTGGCATGACGAGCGACACGATTGACGAGCAAAGCGTGCCAGTGTTCCCGATCTTCTTGCTCACCACCCTTCTCGCCGGCGTTGCGGGGGGCTGGTATCTCTGGCAGCGCGGGCTACGGGGCCTGACCAATGCGAATCTGGTCTATGCGAAGGTGACGCGTCTTGCCGCGCTCGCGTATCGACCGCAACGCGACGCCGAGACGCCCGTCGAATATGGTCGTGCCCTCGCCGGCCTTCTCCCCGGCCGCGAACGTACCGTCGCGCGAGTGATGGACGGCTACACAGCCGCCCGCTACAGCCGAAGCGGACCTACACTCTCGGAATCGCTGCGACTACGCCGCGCTTGGGAGGAGCTGCGGGGCGCGCTCCTTGTGCTCGCGGCCCAACGTCCACTCCGTTACCTATTCCGCCGTCGGTTCCCAACGCGGGCGCCCTAGCTGCCGTTCAACGCGCATCCGGTCACCGGTCAGGTCCAAGCCGCGCACGCGCATGGCTGGCGCCCGAACCGACCAGCTGGCCCCGTTGGCTCTGCGTGAAGCTTTTCCGATGGTTCACGAGATCCGGAGCGGTTGAATCGGTTGGGCGGGTGTGAGCGACACGGGCGCTGCTCGGCGCACTAGGGAGTTCCGGCGCAGTCGTAGAGTGAGATGGGAAGTGTGCCCGGTGTCCCGCCGGGGGCAGTGCCATTCGGTGGGCGGACGTTGTTGATCGTGAAATTGACGCCGGTGACCTGCCTGCAATTTCTGGTGATCCACGTAGCAATCTCGGCGGTCCCGCCTCCGGGGCCGCCCGGTCCGGCGGTGCCGTAAGAGATGAAGCGAAGTTTGCCTTCCGCCACCAGCCTCGCGAGGCGTTCAGCCGTGACGACGCGGTCCTGACCGCTGAACCCGCCGAGGTAGAGCACCGGTCGGCCCGTCGCAAGCACGTAGTCCGCACCCTGCATTGCGCTCGGAACGGCCATCAGATAGGTCATACCCTGCGTCCGTGCCTGAAGATAGTCCAGTAGCGCCTGATTCACATTGACGCGGCCGCGGTTCAACGGGCCGCTCGGACGGCCACTGTAGGCACTGGGCAACGACTGATTGCCACTCGCATACGCCGTGGTAAAGCCAGACCAGATCGCCGGAGTCAGCAGGAGCGCACCGAGCGCGGCCGCGAACCCGATCGCACCGAGTAGCTGTCGGCGGACGACCAGCGCAGCGAGAAGGAGAAGTCCGCCGACGATGAGGAGTGCGACCGCAGGGAGCGTCCAATTGGGAATCGCGGAGAGAAAGTTGCTCGCGGTCCACACGTCAAAGGCTAGTGTCGCCGTTGCGGCGAATAGAAGGACCAACCGCGCCGGCCACGCCCAGCGCCCGCTCGCCCGCCACAACTGGATCGCCCCAATCGCGGCGAGGGCGCTCACCGCCGGCGCAAGCAGGCTCAGATAGTATTCATGGAACAGCCACGCGACGCTGAAGAAGGCTGCGCCAATCCCGAGCCAGCCGCCCCAGAGCACGAGCGCTTGGTGGTTCCGGACAATCGGCCAGCGCGGTCGGGCGCTCACGGCAAGCGTCAGCCCGCCGACGATGGCAAGCGGCAAGAGCCAGCTTGCCTCGTTGCTCAGCGGAGGGACAAACAGCCTGAGAGGCCCAGGCGTCCCAATCTCGAACTCGTTTGGTGGGTTGCCAGCTGGGGGCGCCGGCTGAACCGGGGTCGGTGCACCGCCGGCGCCGGGCGGGCGGCTTGGCGGTTGACCGCCGGGCGGACCGAATGGCGGCTGGTTGGGCGGAGGTCCCGGTCTTGGGCCCGGCGGCATGGTGGGCGTAAGAGGTCGGGCGAAGAGGCTCCCGATCAGTCCACCTTGGGGGCGCATACCAACCAACCTGCGCAGCCCGTTATGACCGACGATCAAGCTCATCACCGAGTTGTTGTCGCTACTGCCGATATACGGCCGCTGATCTGGTGGGGTCAGATCGACGACGACTGCCCACGAGAGCGAGGTCGCGACCACCACGATTCCCGCCAGAGTCAGCTTCGCGAGCTTCAACCACCACCGCTCCCCTGCGCCGAGAAAATAGAGCGCGTAAAACGCCGGCAGCGGCAAGTAGGCTTGCAACATTTTGATGTTGAATGCGATTCCCACAAGGACCGCGCCGATCAGGAGCCAGCGAAGCCGGTTTGTCTCGGTGGCTTTGACGAACGCCCACGCGGCAAGCAGGAGAGCCAAAACCAGCGTGCTGTCCATCGTGTTGTTGCGGTCGGTCGCGACAACGACGGGTGTGATTGCCAGCGCGAGCGCGGCCAGCAGGCCGGCCGCCGTTCCAAACGAGCGGCGAACGAGGTGGAAGAGGACCACGATCGAAAGGAGGCCTGCCACGATCTGGGGCAACAGCAAACCGAAGGTGTTCAAGCCAAAGATCGCGGCTGAGGCGGCTTGCACCCACAGCCCGACGGGCGGCTTGTCGATGGTCACCGACCCACCTGGCTCGGCCGCGACGAAAAAGAAGTTGTGCCAGCTTTGCAGCATCGACGCCACACCGGCAGCGTAGTAGTGATTCGCGTACCCGAGGGCATCGAGATTCGCGAACCGCAGCGTTCCCGCGAGCACGAGGATCGCCGCGAGCGCCAGCCAGCGGGCGATGACTGACACGGCAAGACGCCTAAAGCGCGGTCGTGGGGCTGCGAAGGGAGCGTGCTCCAGCACCGTCATCGGACACCTCGCGGAACCGCGTCGCTCGCTGGCTCATCAAACCCCCATCGCTGACGGATGAGATACAACGGACGAAGTTTGACCTCGTCGGCAACGCGGCCAAGGTATTCGCCAACGATCCCTAAACAGATCAGTTGAACGCCCCCGAGGAACAGGACGGCGACCAGCGTCGTCGCCTGACCGAGTAGCGGTTGCGAGCTGTCGAACAGGCGAAGGAACACGACGGCGACGATTGCCAATCCTGACAGGGCTGCCAATGTGAATCCGAGGAAGCTGGCAAGCTGAAGCGGGAGGTGGGAGAACCCGGTGATCGCATCGAGCGCGAAGCGCACCATCTTGGCCAAGGTAAATTTGGTCTGGCCGGCCCAGCGCGGCTGGCGAGCATAGACGACCCCAATCTGCCGAAAGCCGACCCAACTGACCATTCCGCGTAGGAAACGGTGGCGCTCCGGCATCTGCCGGACTGCCTCGACGACACGGCGGTCCATCAGGCGAAAGTCGCCGGTATCGACCGGGATTGGTACCGATGTGAGCCGCTGCATCAGCCGGTAAAAACCGCTTGCGGTCGCCTTCTTGAACCAGCTCTCACCCGCGCGGGCGCCACGCACACCGTAGACGACATCGTAGCCCTGCCGCCAGAGCGCGACAAACTCCGGGATAACCTCGGGGGGATCTTGAAGATCGGCGTCCATCAAGATGGTCGCCGCGCCGCGGGTGGCATCGAGCCCGGCTGTTACCGCCACTTGAAAACCAAAGTTTCGGCTCAGTGCGATGCCTCGGACACGTTGGTCGCGTTCACACAGCTCTGCGATCACCTCACTCGAGCGATCCAGACTGCCATCGTCAACGAGGATCAGTTCCCACGGCTCGCCAAGCGTGTCGAGCACCTCGTGCACCCGGCGATACAGGTCTGGCAATACGGCCGCTTCATCATGGACGGGAACGACGATTGACAGCACGGGCGGCATGGGCACAGGGAGAATCGCGTGGCGGGGTTGCGGTGCGATGAGGGTCACGATGCTTCACCTCAGGATGGGGTGCGGAACGCCCAGCGTTCGTTCAAAATGAAGCTCCACGCAATACCAAATGTTGTCGCGATTCCCTTCGCGAAGAGATCCCCGGTGCTCGGAATCACCAAGTCCAACGGACCGGCAAGGAGCACGACGACCGAGGTGTTGACCGCAAGCGCCGTGACCGAGACGGCGCAAAATCGAGCAAATTGGAGCGTTGGGCCTTGCCGCGGCGCCTCGGCAAAGGTCCAGCGGCGGTGCAGGAGATAGTTATTGACGATTCCTGCCCCATAGGAAAGGAAGTTCGCCGGCACCACCGGCAGCCCAGCAAGCCCGCGCAGGAAGGAGAAGAGAGTCACGTCGAGCAGGGTCCCGACCACCCCCACCACGAGGTACCGGGCAAGTCGCGGCGGTCGTCGGAGCGTGGAGACTGCGCTGCGCCATGTCATGCTCGTGGCCCCGGTTTCAACACCCTCTGAAGCGAATACCGAAGACCACACGCGATCGTTTCAGCGAGCCTTCAAGGGTGTGTCGCCGGCAGATTTCCGTTGCGCCCGCCCATCTCTCCAGCAAGCCTCAGCCGCGAGACGACAGCTCGCCGTCCTGCCGGCACGCTACGGTTGCCGCCTGTTGGAAACCGGGCTCTGTGGCTGGGCAAATGCTTGGAAGGCCCAATTATTGACATTGCCCACGACAGTTGGTACATTGCCGCCGTGGACATGCTCGCCGCGCTTGGCCTTCCGCCGACCTTGCTCCATTCCGATGCCTATCTGCTCGGCCGGGTACGGACGCGGCTGATTCGCCGGCTGAGCGAGGGGCATGCCGAGTTAGGACTGCGGATCGGTCAGGGCGTCATCCTCATCTGCCTCGACGAGGTCGGGGCACTGTCCCAACGCGACCTAGCCCAGCTTCTGGACGTGGACCCGAGCGACTTGGTCCGCCATGTGGACGCGCTTGAGGTTGCCGGCTTCGTTGCGCGTCGGACGGATCCTGCCGATCGGCGGAGAAATATTCTCGCTATCACCGACGAAGGCCGTGCCTTGCGCCGCCGATACGACGCGATGGTCGCTCGGGTCGAGACGGAGGTCTTCGGCGTAGTTGATGCCGAGGATCGGCAAACGCTGCGGCGCATTCTCCGGCAGATCGCGACTGCCCCTCAGTTGGAAAAGGCGCCTCGTGAGGGGACGGAAGGAGAAGCGTAGATGGATATCGGCATCTCATTGACGCCAAATCGGAACCGTGGCGCAGACCCGCATGAGGCGGTCCGTCATCTCGTCTGGGCAGCTCGCTATGCTGACGAGCACGGTTTCGACTATGTCTGGAGCACCGAGCATCACTTTACCGATGTTGCCTTTAGCAGCTCACCGAGCGTGATCCTCAGCCATTATGCAGCGGTTACCGAGCGGGCCAAGCTCGGCTATGCGGTGGCGATCGTTCCCTTTCACCATCCTGTCCGGCTGGCCGAGGATATGGCGTGGATCGACAACTTCTCCAACGGGCGGCTCATCGGGGGCGTCAGCCCGGGCTGGGCGGCCTACGAGTTCAGCGTGTTCGGCGTTCCGCTCGAGGAGCGACGCGAGCGCTTCCTCGAGGCGTTCACGATCATTCGGAAGGCGCTTGCCGGTGGCAGGTTCAGTCACGAAGGCCGCTTCTGGACGGTGCCGGAGACGCAAATCATGCCGCCGCCAATTCAGCCGGGCGGACCGAAGTTCGTGTCGGCGACCACATCGCGCGAGGGGTTGATGATGACTGCCAAGTTACGAATCAGCCCGCTGATGGGTTTCGATTCGCCTGCCGCCCTTGCTGAACTCCGGCAACTGTACATCGACACCGCCCGCGAGGACGGGGCAACGGACGATGAATTGACCGATCTGCTCAGCCGGCTCGGCGCTCTCCGCCGCGTCATCATCCGCGACAGTGACGAGGAAGCCGAAGAGGAGGCGATCGAGGCAGCTGGCGGGTTTGCCGCCGGTTCAGCCAAGCTGAAGGTCGATGCGAAGACTGGTCAGCCGGTCGAGGGAATCGTCCGTCGCCGCGGGGGACGCGGATGCCGGCAAGGATCCGCGTCAATCGTATGCCTTTCAGGGCACCCTTTGGGGCTCGCCCGACACCGTCGTTCGCCGGCTGCTCGAGCTGCGGGATGCTGGTCTCGGTCATGTCGTTCTCCAGTTTCACAGCCCCACTCGCGACCCTGAGGCAGTCAAGGAGAATATCCGGCGGTTCGCACGCGACGTTCTTCCCGCCTATCGCGCCGAAGTCCGCGCGCCCGCTGGCGTCCGCTAGCCTCGTTCGCCAGTCCGCCGCAACCTACGCCTGCAGCACTCATCTCGGTCAGCGCGGACGCAGCAGCAGGTGCAGCCGCGTCAGGGAGGACGCTTTGCTCGCCGTCGGCGGCGAAGCCACCTGGCTACAGAATCGCTGCTTGCCGGCGAGGCCAGACGCCGCCTCCGTTTCGACGGCTGCGAGGCGGACTTCGTTTGCCCGCGACTGTGACAACGATCACGTCCTCGGACCGTCCTGGGACTGCCCCGAGGCAGCTGCTTCGACGAAATAGCAAGTAAGCGAGGAGCACAACGGGCAAATAACCCAAATCGGCTCCCCATGTTGGGCTATGATTGCGTTAACGAGGATGCGGTGGCTTCCCGACAGGTCGGGGGGGATCGACTCGAGGGAAGGGGCTACGCTGCGCACCGGGCTGCGCGGTTAGGAGCCAACGAACGCATGCAGGCGAATCGAACGCGTCGCGGCCATGCCGCTCTGCGTCCACCCCGACCCGCTGCGCGGCGGTTTCGGCAAGTCCTCGCTGCGCCCGTCCTCCCGATGATCGACGGGATTGTCGAGCAGACCGCCGAGCCTGTGCTCGTTGTCAGCCTAGACGGCAACGTTCGCAGTTGGAACTCTGCCGCCGAACGCCTCTACGGCTATCGCGCAGGGGAAATGATCGGGCAGCCGATCACTCGCCTGACCCCTCCCGGTCAACCCACCGATCTCGCGATGGCGCTGGACCGGTATCTCCGTGGCTTGCAGCCGGCGCCCTTTGAGGCGGTGCGCCTAGGCAAGCACGGCAAGCGTGTCGACGTGTTGGTTACCCTCGCACCGATCCGAAGCCGGGCCGGCCGACTTCTCGGCCTTGTTGTTGTTCACCGTGCTCTTCCCGCACGTCAGTCCGTCGCCGATCGACTGCGCGGCGTGGACGATGCCATTCGCGTGGTTCTTGAGGACATTCCCGTTGGCGTCCAATGGCTAGCTGCCGACGGAACAATTCTCTGGGCGAACCGCGCCCAGCTCGAGATGCTCGGCTATCCGGCTGACGAGTATTTCGGCCAGAGCGTCGCTGCGTTCGCCACCGATCCTGAAGCCTTTCGGGCGCTCGTTGCTCGGCTCGATGCCGGGGAACAACTCCGCAATGCTGAGCTGAACCTGCGGGCCAAGGATGGATCGGTGCGCACGATGCTCGTGAGTTCGGACGTTCGCTCGGCCGGCGGCCAGTTGCTGCACGCCCGCTGGTTGTGCATTGACATTACCGACCGAGCGCAGTCGGAACGGGCGATCCGTGAGGATGAACAGCGGCTACGGGCGATTGTCGACGGGACAGCGGTGCTGATCTGGTCGATTGGACCCGACGGCAAGCTCACGTTTGTCAATCGGGCGTGGCTCGCCTTTACCGGCCGGACGCTCGAGGAAGCGATCGGCAATGGGTGGATTGCCGATGTCCATCCGGACGACGTGCCCACGGTGCTCGATCGGTTCCGCAACGCCGTTGAGCAGCGGGAGCCATATCGTGGTGAATATCGTTTACGGCGTCACGACGGCATCTACCGGTGGGTGCTGGACACCGCCATGCCGGTGTTTTCGCCCCAACGCGATTTTGCCGGCTACGTCGGTGTTGCCATCGACATCACCGAGCTACGCGACATCGCCGACGAGCGTCAGCGCGTTGCGGCGCGAGAAGCACGGGTCGAGGGTGTCCTGCTGACGGCGCGTGAGATGTCCCACCTCGTGATCAACAGCATCACCGGCGCGATCGGCAGTCTCGAATTGCTTGCCCACGATCCGACGGACCAGCGCTATCACGCACTTATCCCCGGCGCACTTGCCGGCCTAGAGAACGCCGCTCGCTACCTGCGGGAGCTGCAGAATATCGTTCGCGTCGAAACAAAACAGACGCCGGTTGGGGAGGCGCTTGACCTCGAACGGTCGACCGCTGTCGTCGAGCCCGCCGGGTCCGGCCCGGCCGTTTAGCCTGAGCCTTTTTCACCCGTTCCGACGGCGACCATCGCCGGACGGAGCACCCGGTCGTGAAGCCGATAGCCCTTCTTGATCACCGTGACAACCTTATTCTCCTCGCCTGGCGACTGCATCACCGCTTCGTGCACATTTGGATCAAACGACTGGCCGAGCGCGGGAATCTCGGTGACTCCATGGCGCTCGAGCACCGAGACGAAGTTGCGCCGCGTTAGCTCGATGCCTTGCATCAGGGCGCTATCGCCATCTCCGCTGGCGAGGGCACGCTCGAGGTCGTCGAGCACGCCGAGCAACTCTTTGAGGAGTTGGGCGCTCCCATACCGAATGAGGTCGCCCTTCTCTTGGTCGACGCGACGTTTGTAATTCTGCAAATCGGCTTCGGCGCGTCGCCAGTTGTTGAGGTAATTGTCTGCCTTGTCGCGCTCGCTTTTCAGCGCTTCTTCGATGAGCGCCGCCTCGCTCTCAGCCGGGGCGCGCGACTCCGGTTCTTGCGTCATTTCAATCTCCCGCGGCAGGTTCCTGCGGCGGTTTGCCACCTCGCACCTCCCGCACTAGTTCGGTCATCAAGGATGCCACATATCGGACAGTTGGGATGGCTCGGTCGTAGGGCATCCGCGTCGGCCCCATCACACCAATCAGCCCGGACATCTCGCCTGGCACTCCGTATTGCGCCACAACGAACGAGTAGTCGCGGAGAGACTGTTCGGGGTTCTCTCCACCGATAATCACCTGAAACTGGGTCTCACGCACCAACTCAGCCAGAGCGGTCGCGATCACGCCCGGTTCGTTCAGTAACTCGACGATCTGTTGGGCGCGGCGACTTTCACTAAATTCGGGCTGGCCGAGTATGTCGGCCAAGCCGGCCAGAGTGACTTCGCCCGCGTCGGCGCTAGCGAGCGAGGCCAGTGTGCGCTGGGTGGCGGCGAGCACCTGCTGCTCCAACGGGGAGAGCGGCGCCTCACGGCCGACCCGGGCGATCTCGGCGGGGCCGGCGCCCGCGAGCAGTTGGTTCAGTCGGGCGCTCACCGCGTGCAATTCTTCCTGGTCCGTTGGCCGGGCGAGCGTCACCATTTGAGGTTTTACGCGTGCCTCGCGAAGCACGAGGATGAGCATCGCAAGCGTCGCGTGAAGCTCGACGAGCTCCAAGTGGCGCAAGCGAACATCCGGAGCCTTGGGCGCGGTCACGAGCGCCGCGTTCTGGACCACTCGGGCGAGAATCGTCGCTGCCAGCCGGCTCCACACTTCGATGGCCAGCTCGACCTGACGAAACTCCCGGCGGATCGCGCGGCGGACCGGCTCGGGCAAGGGCAACGGTTCCGGCAGCGACTCCACGTAGTAGCGATAGCCGCGGTCAGACGGCACTCGCCCAGCCGAGGTGTGCGGGTGAGTGACGAAGCCATTCTCCTCGAGCTCGGCCATCTCATTGCGCACCGTAGCCGAACTGACCGGCAGTTGATACTTCTTGACAAGTGAGGACGAGGCCACGGGCGCAGCAGAGGCAACGTACTCCCCGACGATGATTTTCAGGAGATTTGCTTGCCGTTCGCTCAGCATGTCGACTCGTCCGTTAGCACTCTGTCGACGAGAGTGCTAATTCTGGTTCGAACTGTACCATCGGTCCGGAGATGCGTCAAGGTGATTGACCCTGTGCCCCAACCTCGACGAGAATGAAGAGAACATACGTTCGGAGGAGCGATGCGCTACGGCTACACCATTCTGTATGTGCCCGACGTTTCGGCGACGGTAGATTTTTACGAACGCGCCTTTGGTCTCGAACGCCGTTTCGTGGACCCGAACGGACAATACGCCGAGCTTGAGACCGGCCCGACGACGCTCGCCTTCGCGGCCACGGACCTGATTCGGGCGCAGGGACTCCACTTTCGCGATCACGGCCCCGCCGGTCTACCCGCTGCAATGGAGATCGGTTTGACGACCGACGACGTGCCGACCGCTGTCGAGCGCGCCGTTCAGGAAGGCGCCCGGCTTGTCGCTGCGCCAGTCACCAAACCTTGGGGTCAGGTAGTCGCCTACGTTTCCGATCCGGATGGCGTCCTTGTCGAGCTTTGCACACCGATGGGCTGAGCCAGAAGACGATGCCAAGCGGCGCGCGCCGCCGACAAGATCCGATCGGCCAGCGCGGAATCGTCGACCGCCCGGGAAATGAGCAGCGCACCGCACATCCCGGAGAGTAGCGCCAACGCGGTTTCCTCGCGGGCTGCAGGGTCTTCCCCCGGCAGGCGGCCTGCGAGTCTCGCCGCATAGCCGCGAAGCGCCTCGGTGAACGCGTGCCTGAGTTGCTCGGAACCATGCACGACCTCTGGGGCGACCGCCGGCAGCGGGCAGCCCTGTTCCGGCTGATCGCGGTGAGCTCGCGAGAGGTAGACATCGACCAGCGCTGCGGGACCGGCCTCACTTGCCGCGAGGAGGTGCTCACACTGCTCCGCCAGGGCAGCGGCGATCGCTTCTGCCGCCAGCGCTTCCTTGCTTGAAAAGTGGGCATAGAAGCCGCCGTGGGTCAGCCCGAGCCGGCCCATCAACTCCCCGACGCCGACGCGCTCAATTCCTTCGGCGCGGATCGCGCGCGCCGCCTGCTCGATGATCCGACGCCGCGTTTCTTGCGCTCGCTCGCGCTTGGCTGGCATACCACCCCTTCCCCTCACATTCGCTCGATGATCGTCGCGATTCCCATCCCGCCGGCGGTGCAGAGCGTGATACAGGCGGTTGCCAGCCCGCGGCGCTCAAGCTCGTCGAGCGCTGTGCCCAGCAGCATCGCGCCTGTCGCGCCAAGAGGATGGCCGAGCGCGATGGCCCCACCGTTGACGTTCACCCGATCCGGATCAATCTCCAGACGGCGCATCGTTTGGATGGGCACCACGGCGAATGCCTCATTGATCTCCCAGAGGTCGACGTCGCCGACCGCCATCCCGGCTTTGGCGAGCGCCCGCCGACAGGTGTCCGCTGGAGCGGTGAGCATCGTGATTGGGTCGGCGCCGAGGGTCGCCATCGCCCGCACTCGTGCACGTGGCCGTAGGCCGCGCTCACGGGGGTAAGCCGGGCTTGCTACCACAACCGCTGCTGCGCCATCAGCAATGCCAGAGGAATTGCCGGCGGTGTGGACATGGCGAAGCGGGCGTGCCTCCGGGTAGGCGCGCACCGCGATTTCGTCGAAGGTCGGGCCGTCTGGGGTGAGCGCCTCGTTGCCCATGGCGGCGAACGCCGGCGGCAGCGCGGCCAGTGCAGCCAGCGTCGTCTCCGGCCGGGGATGGTTGTCTTCGGAGAGCAGCACTACGCCGGTCGACGGGTCGTGCACTGGGACAAGGCTCCGACGAAAATGGCCAGCGGCGCGCGCTGTGGCGGCGAGCTGCTGGGAGCGTAGCGCGAAGCGATCGACGTCCTCGCGCGTGATCCCGTCGAGCGTGGCGATCAAGTCCGCACTGATCCCTTGGGGAATGAAGTGGCTTCGGGCGCGGAGCAAGGCGTTGTGTCCGTCCTGCCAAGCGCCATCCGAGCGCATCGGGGCGCGCGACATACTTTCGACGCCGCCCGCCACGATCAGGCTCGCCGCACCGGAAGCAACAGCCATCGCCGCTCCATTCACCGCTTGGAGGCCTGATCCGCAAGCCCGTGCCACCGTCGTTCCCGGAACCTCGACCGGCCAGCCAGCCGTCAGGACCGCGAGCCGCGCGATGTTCGCGCCCTGCTCGCCCGCTTGGGTGACGCAGCCGGCGATCACGTCTTCGACGTCTTGGATTGGCACGCCGGCACGCTCGATGGCTGCGGTGAGGACCTCGGCGAGCAGCACCTGTGGGTGAACACCAGCAAGCGCCCCTTGCCCGGGCTTCGCTCGCGCCCGGGGTGTGCGAACTGCTTCGAGTATGACCGCATCCATCCCTGTCTCCTCATATGATCATCATCATATGATCACCATCATACAGCGCGGCGGCGTTGGCCGCCAGCTTCCGCGTCCGTCTCGATCGGCATCGGATGAAGCCAAGCGATCGCTGGCCGGCTTCATCGTCCGGGCGCTAGCCATCACCATCGCCGGCACCCCAGCAGCCCGTTCAGCGGCGGTCAACGCTGGAGCACGCAAAGGACACCGGGGCAGAGAGCCGGGACCGACCCCAGCAGGCACAGCCGGTCTCACGGTAATGCTGCCAAGGGGGAGTGACGCCGAAGGAGCATGGGCCGAACACCGCAGGTGCTGCCTCAGCAACGGCAACGCCCGGCGAGTCATTCACGGCGACGATCGCGAGCAGAAGTCCGCTCCGCCCGTGCCGGCCATCTGCCCTCCCGTTGTGGCCGACGCAAGGTCGCATCCCGCATGGTCGTCGGGCGCGGCCGAACCGCCGCCCGGACCGCCGCGCCGAACACGATCGCCCCTCCGGATGCGGCGGATGAGAGTCGCAAACGCGAAGTGACGCGTGCCCGCGGTGATCAGCGGCGAAGCGTGGCCAGACTGCTCGCCGACATCCGCCTCCCTGACCCACGGCGGTAAGCGGGCCCTCGCAGTGCAGTGCGGGGCAGATGGAGATGGCGGCGGCGAGACCACAACCGTGTAGGCTCTGTTGCGCACGCGCCGCAACGCGGCGACATTGTGACGCGGCAGGTGTGGCAAAGCACCATCGTGTGCCAAGCGCGGGTAGCAGTGGACCGCTGCTGCCTCCACGAAGGTAAGCGCCGCAACCTCCGCGAGGCACAGCGGAGGCATCGTGGGATGGCGGCGGAGACCGGTCAGTCGGCGGCGCGGCGGCGGTCGAGCCAGCGCCGAATGCTTGCCTCGGCGCCGATGGAGGTTGGCTCAAAGTAGCGCCGTCCGGCGAGCGCGTTCGGGAGGTTGGGTTGAAGCAGCTCGTCGGGCGGCCGGTCAGGATCGCGGGGGTTCGGGGCAGCGTGGTCGTGGGCATACCGATAGCCTTGGCCGTGCCCCATCGCCTTGGCGAGGCCCGTGGGCGCGTTCCGGAGGTGAAGCGGCACCGGCTGGTCGAGGGTTGCCAGCACATCGGCGCGCGCCGCACCGTAGGCACGAATGGTTGAATTGCTTTTCGGGGCGGCTGCGAGGTAGAGCACCGCTTCGGTGAGGGGCAGATATCCCTCCGGCATGCCGACGAAATGGGCCGCTTGCTGGGCGGCGACGGCGAGCGGCAGGGCATGGGGGTCGGCTAGGCCGACGTCTTCCGCAGCGAGGATGACGAGCCGGCGAGCGACGAACATCGGGTCTTCCCCTGCTTCAAGCAGGCGAGCGAGCCAATAGACCGCCGCGTCTGGGTCAGACGCGCGGATGCTCTTGATCAAGGCCGAGATCATGTCGTAGTGCTGGTCCCCGCCCTTGTCGTATCGAAGGGCGCGGTGCTGGAGGGCGCCTTCGACCTCGGACAGCCCGACGTGACGAACACCGTTGGCATCCGGCGGCGTCGCCGCGACCGCCAGTTCTAGAGCGGTGAGCGCGATCCGCGCGTCACCCCCGGCTTGGGCGACGAGAAACCGTCGCGCCTCGGGCGCGATCGAAATCGGCTCACTGCCGAGACCGCGAATGGGGTCAGCAAGCGCACGGCTGATGATCCGATCGATCGCTGCTTCGTCGAGCGCCTCGAGGCGGAAGACGCGGCAGCGCGATAGCAGTGCCGCATTCACTTCGAAGGCGGGATTTTCTGTCGTCGCACCGACCAAGCTCATGAGCCCACTCTCAACGTGGGGCAGAATCGCATCCTGTTGGGCTTTGTTGAACCGATGGATCTCATCGATGAACAGCATCGTGCGCTGGCCGTGGCGGCGGCGCGCTCTGGCATCGGCGACAGCGGAGCGCAGGTCCGCCACGCCGGAGGTCACCGCTGAAAGCGCGACGAATTCTGCACGTGTCATCGTGGCGAGAATACGGGCGAGAGTCGTCTTCCCGCTGCCCGGAGGTCCCCACAGAATTAGCGAGGGGAGCCGGTCGGCTTCGATTGCGCGGCGAAGCACCGTTCCCTCGCCGATGATGGCATGGTGGCCTTCAAATTCATCGAGGGTGCGCGGACGCATTCGAGCGGCGAGCGGCGCATTGGGGTCATCCTCCAGCGGGATCTCCGCCGGCGGGTCTGGGGGGAAAAAACTCGGCTGGACAGACGGGCGAGATCGCGGAATGGTCGTCGCTCCTTCCGACCAATTGTCCCTCGCCGTCGGGGCGGAACGCCAGCAGATTGAAGGCGACCCGTAGCTGGTGAGGGTGGTGGCGGCGGCGTCGCCGCGACAGTGGACCTCGGCGGGACGTATAGTACCCTTGTACGGCCCGCACTCGGCGCACGGTCGGGTGGAGAACAGCCGATGACGAGGTTGGGATGCCTTTGGAATCTGCACAGGCGCTCGGCACGACCAGCGGCGAACGCCGCGACACCCTGACAATCACCGACAACCGGACCGGTAAAACGTACGAAATCCCAATCACGGACGATTCGATCCGCGCGATCGATTTGCGCCAAATCAAGGTGAACCCGGACGACTTCGGCTTGCTGTCGTATGATCCGGCCTATCTCAACACTGCCTCGTGCCGAAGCGCCATTACGTACATTGATGGCGACCGGGGCATTCTCGTTCACCGCGGCTACTCAATCGAGCAACTTTGCGAGCATTCGACCTATCTGGAAGTCGCCTATCTCCTGATTCACGGCCACCTGCCGACGAGAACCCAACTCGACCAGTGGGTGCACGAAATCACCTACCACACGTTTGTCCACGAAAACATCAAGAAGTTCATGGAAGGATTTCGCTACGACGCCCATCCGATGGGCATGTTGATGGCGAGTGTTGCGGCGCTGTCGACGTTCTACCCCGAGTCGAAGCGAATCGATGATCCTTGGCAGAACCACATTTCGGCTGTTCGCTTGATTGCCAAGATGCCGACGCTAGCGGCCTTCGCGTATCGCCACGCCGTCGGCTTGCCCTATGTCTATCCGAATAACGATCTGAGCTATCCGGCGAACTTTCTCTCGATGATGTTCAAAATCGGGGATGCGCCCTACGAGCCGGATCCTCGACTGGTTCGTGCGCTCGATGTGCTGCTTATTCTGCATGCCGATCACGAGCAAAACGCGTCGACGAGCGCTGTTCGCTCGGTCGGCTCGACCCATGTCGACCCGTTTTCCGCGATTGCAGCGGGAATTGGGGCGCTCTACGGGCCGCTCCATGGTGGAGCGAACGAGCAAGTCCTGCAAATGTTGAACAGAATCGGCAAGGTTGAGAATATTCCAGCCTTTTTGCAGGGTGTCAAGGAGCGGCGCGAACTGTTGATGGGCTTCGGCCATCGGGTTTACAAGAACTATGATCCGCGGGCACGAATCATTCGCAAGTACGTCGATGATGTTCTCGCGGTAACGGGAATGAACCCGAAGCTCGAAATCGCAGTCGAACTTGAGCGACAGGCGTTGGCAGATGAGTATTTTGTCTCGCGTAAGTTGTTCCCGAATGTTGACTTCTACTCAGGAATCATCTACGAGGCGCTGAAGATTCCGACCGACATGATGACGGTGATTTTCGCGATCGCGCGCACCGCTGGCTGGATCGCACAGTGGCTCGAGATGATCAACGACCCGGAGCAGAAAATCTCCCGCCCACGCCAAATCTATACCGGTCCGCTCAACCTCACCTATGTCCCGCTTGATCAGCGTGGCTAGCTGCGGGGAAATCGCCCTCGGGCGGGCCGGCCCCAGGCAGGCGAGCCCAGGGCGAGGCTAGGACCGCTCGGTCTGCGGACGCCGAACGCGGGTACCGGTTCAGTTCTGGGCGGTCGTAGAACCCGAGCGCGATCCGAGCAATCACCGGCTGATCGTGGCGCAACCGACGTAGGAGTTTCGGCAGCGATTCCCGGTGCGAGTGATAGACGGCCATCGACGGCTGGTAGGTGATGGCATAGCCGAGCCGGTGGATGGTGCGCGCCCACGCCAAATCCTCGGCGCCGGGCAGGCGCTCGTCAAATGGGACATTGAGCCAAACCGACCGCCGGACGGCGCTATTTCGGTTAGAGAACCCCATCCCCGAGGTCAGGCGATTCGGCTTGGTGCTGAGGGTACCGCTGATCCACGCCCCGAACCAATCGGCGAAACTGGCGTCCGGCCGGGGAATTTCGCGTCCGTAAACCCCGGCGACAAGCCTATCTGTGAACCCGGCAAGGGCGCTGCTTAGCCAGCCGTCGTCGACCGGCGTCGAATGTGCGCTGAGCGACACGAGGTACTCACCGCGTGCCTCGCGCATCCCAACATTGAGGGCATAGCCGTAGGTGAAGTCTTCCGGCCTGATCTCGATGATGGTGACCTTGAAGTGGCGTGCGATGTCGAGCGTGCCATCAGTCGACCCGGAGTCGACGAGGATCACTTCATGGTCTCGTTCACTTTGATTGGCGAGAGCCTGAAGGGTCTCGCCGATGAACCGTGCTTCGTTCTTCGCGCGGATGATTACGGACGCCTTGGGCATGGGCGCTCGCTTTCCCGGGCTCACGTAGGCCCGTGGCCGACCTCACGACGCTGGGCTGGCGCCCCGCCTTTGGCAGCTGCGCAGGGACGCTCCACGCCCCCGGCTGACGTCCCGCCCAGCAAAAACTATAGCATAGGGAGAAGAATCTGCTCGGTTAGCGCTGGGGGTCCTTCGCGTCGCGTCCAAGTATGACCCGAATGTCCGCTGCTCCGGGAGGTGCAGGCGCCTCGCGGATCCGGTCGGTCGGCACGCCGATCAATCCCGCCACGATCTCAGCGGTTCGGCGCTTCCCGGTGGCAGCGTAGATTGCCGTCTCGGCGCGCGCCTCGTCTGCTGTGTCGAAACGGGTCACGGCGAGGCCTTTTTCCTGCAGGAGCGCTGCTGTCCGGGTTGCTAGTCCAGTGGTCGTCGTCCCGTTCAACACTTCGATCGACGCGGCCTCCGGCGCGGGTGCGGACTCGCCGAGCACTTCAGCGACGACTTTCGCGAGTGCTCGCTTGTCGATTTGCAGCACGTCGGCCCCGCCGCGAGCAACCGGAGTCGCGGGCACCGTCCGGATGGTAATGTTTGGCGTGTCCACGTCCTTCGCGAGTCGGGCGAGCCCGAGGATCTCAACGGTCGACATGTCCGTGTGAACGATGTCGTGGAAATCAGCAAGTAACCGCGGGAGCTTTGGGACGAGGTCGAGCTGAAGCGCCCGCTGGCGCGCCGCCAAAATGATCTCTTGTTGCCGCGAGGCGCGCGCGAGGTCGGAATCCTGGTGGCGCGAGCGGGCGTACATCAGTGCCCGTTCACCGTCCATCCGTTGCAGGCCGGGAGCAAAGTAGATTCGCTGCGTGCGGTAGTCGTACGTCGGGAACTGGTTGTCCTTGAGCGGGGCGCGGACGTCAACAAGCAATCCACCCAAGCTGTCGACAACGCGCACGAAACCGTGAAAGTCGACCCAAGCGGCGTAGTGGACTTTTGCGCCGATCACCTGCTCGACGGTGCGTTTGGCCAGTTCCGGACCGCCGCCCGAAACGTCGTAGGTCTTGGCGTACACGAAGACCGTGTTGATCCGGTCTTCCACACTCCGGCGTTCCGAAATGGGAATTGTGACCCACAGGTCGCGGGGCAGCGACAACAGCCCAATGCTTCGTGCCTTCGGATCGAGCGAGACGAGCATCATCGTGTCGGCGCGAACGTAGTCGGCGGTCTCCTCCTCGCGGCGGTCGACGCCGATCAGCAGGATGTTGACCCGATCGTTGCCGGTCCAAATTGGCAGGTCGTTGCCGAGCGGGTTGGCGATGCCGGCGGCTCGAGCGAGGTTGCTTGCCGCGCCACCTGCGCCTTGAAACAGGACCAGACCCAGAGCGAGGCCACCGAGCGCAACCAGTCCCACCGCCGTGACGCGGAACAGATCCCGCCAGCGCCGGGGAGTGCGGCGCGGTGGTCGTGGGGGGGAGATTCGGCGCGTGGATCGAGTCGATCGCTTCACAGAGCGCTCCGCGTTGGGATGGCCCGCCGGGGCGAGACGAGGGCGCGGCTGGCTGCAAGCTGCTTGCCTGCTGTCGCCGGGGCAGTATATCAGCGGCCAAGCAGGCAGGCAACGGATTAGTCCGCCGGGCCACGGCTCAGCCGTGGACTGACCGGACTAGTACTCCTTGGGGGGCCAGACAGTCCTGTTCGCCGAGAACGAGCTTCAAGCATGGCACAAGTAGTGGTAGGAGCAGCGGAATCGCGCCGGTATAATTCTGCTGGTTCCACCCAATTCGCTTGGTTGCATCCCCGCCTTGCCGTCGGCTGGTTTGGGGGCGTTGCGGGGGTTGGTCAGTGGGAACAGCGACGTCAGGACCGGTGGCGTTCCTCGGTCACAGACCTCGGCAAGGAGGCGGAGCATGAGCGCGCAACGCAAACGTGGCGGCACCTCTGCTGACGACAGCACGCGGCCACCCATGCTCGACCTGACGGAGGAAAACGAAGAAGACGAGGTCGACGACCTCGATTTTGATCCTGTCGCCGCGATTGAAGACGAGTCTACGCCGGTTGACGTGATCGTCGTCGAGCCGGAGCTTCCCGACGAGGTCGTGCCCGAGGCGCCGCCGCTCGCCGAGCTAAGCGAGATCGAGGCGGAGGAGCCAGAGCCGGAGCTGATTGAGGCGGCGGTCGTTGCCACCGCCGAAGACGAGGCGATCGACGATCCGGTGCGGATGTACCTCCGCGAGATCAGCCGCGTCAAGCTCCTGAAGGCCGCGGATGAAGTCGAGCTGGCCAAACGGATGGAAGCCGGCAATCTCGCCAAAGAGCGGTTCGCTGCCCTCGAGAGCGTACCGGCTTCGCTGAAAGAGAAGATCATGGTCGACTTGATCAGCGGACGCAGTCCCGACCTCGTTCAACGCTATGGTCGGGACTTGCCGCCCGAGGCAGTGGCCATCCTTGAAGTCGTGGACGATGGCAGACGAGCCCATCAGGCGCTCACCGAGGCGAATCTGCGGCTCGTCGTCTCGATCGCCAAGAAATACATGGGTCGCGGCCTTTCTCTTCTTGATCTCATTCAAGAAGGCAATATCGGGCTGACACGAGCGGTCGATAAATTCGACTACAAGCTCGGCTACAAGTTCTCCACCTACGCCACATGGTGGGTCCGGCAGGCAATCACTCGCGCGATCGCCGACCAAGCGCGCACGATCCGCATCCCCGTCCACATGGTGGAGACGATCAACAACCTGTACCGGGCCTCGCGGAAGCTGCTTCAGGAGCTGGGCCGTGAGCCGACGGACCAAGAGATCGCCGACGAGATGAAGGCGATGGGCTATGGGCCTTACACCGCGGAGCGCGTGCGGGAAATCCGCAAGGCCGCGCAGCAACCTGTCTCACTGGAGACCCCGATCGGCGAAGAAGAGGACAGTCACCTCGGCGACTTCATCGAGGACCGGGGTGCGCCCGCGCCGATGGACGCCGCGTCCCGCCAGCTGCTCAAAGAGCAGGTCGATGATGTGCTCAATTCGCTTGCGCCGCGCGAGCGGCGCGTCTTGCGGTTGCGCTTTGGCCTAGAAAACGGCGGTCGCACCCGCACACTTGAGGAAGTTGGCGCGGAACTCGGAGTCACGCGCGAGCGCATTCGCCAGATCGAAGCCAAGGCGCTGCGAAAGCTGCGTCATCCCAGCAGATCCAAGAAGCTGAAGGACTACCTCGAGTAGATCGCGCCAGCGCTCGCGGTCGCGAGAACCACGACCCACGGGGGCAGCTCCCAAATCGCGAGCAACAAAAACGCCATAAGCGCGGCCGCGGCGTCGAGCGGCGTGAGGACTGTGCTCGTGATGACCGGCGAATAGAGCGCTGCCAAAAGGATCCCGACGACGGACGCGTTGATGCCGTTGAGCGCTGAACGCAGCCCGGGCCGTGTCCGCAGCGCCTCCCAGAACGGCAGCGCCCCGACAATAAGGAGCGCCGCTGGCAGGAAGATCGCCACCAGCGCCAACAACCCGCCGGCGATGCCGTTTGGCGGCGAGCTCCGCGCTGCTCCGACGTAGGCGGCGAAGGTGAAAAGCGGCCCCGGTAGCGCCTGTGCCGCACCGTAGCCAGCGAGAAATTGCTCTTGGGTCAGCCAGCCCGGCGACACGACTTCCGCTTCAAGCAGCGGCAGCACGACGTGACCACCGCCGAAGACGAGCGCTCCGGTCCGGAAACATGCATCGATAACGGCAATCGTTGGGTTGTCGGTGACGGCTCGCGCCGCTGGCAGCCCGGCCAGCAATATGAAAAAGACCGCGAGCGCAAGCGCCCCCGTCCGCTGGCCGACGGGTGATTGACGGTCGGTCTTCTCGTCTGGCTGCCGACAGGGGAGGAACCGCCAACCGACGAATGCCGCCGCGGCGATGATGGTCACGTGGACGACAGGAGCCTGCCAAAGCAGCGCAATCACCGCACCGGCAAGGGCGATTGTGGCGCGTCGGCGGTCGGGCGCCAGCGAGCGCGCCATACCCCAGACGGCTTGGGCAACGACCGCCACCGCCACGATCTTCAACCCGTGGATTGCGCCGCCGAGGGGACCTCCCTCCGGCGGAGCAACGCCAACGAGCAGCGCGAAGGCGATCATCGCCACCACCGACGGTGTCGTGAATCCGACCCAGGCGAAGAATCCACCCACGAGGCCTGCCCGTTTCATGCCGAGCGCCATTGCGACCTCGCTGCTCGCCGGGCCGGGAAGGAACTGACAGAGCGCCACCAGATCGCTGAAGGTCTGGTCGTCCACCCAACCTCGGCGCACCACGAGCTCATTGCGGAAATAGCCGAGATGGGCGGTTGGACCGCCGAAGGACGTGAGGCCGAGCCTCGTGAAGACGGCCAACACTTCCCATGCCGCTGCTGCGTTAGGAAAAAGTCGCGGCTTGCGATTCACCTTGAGACACCCTGCGAGAGAGGTCGCTCGCTCCCGGGTATCGTAGCGTCCTTCGCCGGGGGGAGGATTTGATAGAATGGCACAACGCCAGCTCTGGGAGGCAGGGATTCTCCGCTTCGCCACCGATCTTCACGTTCATTCCATCCTTTCCGACGGCGAGCTGCATCCCTTCGATGTTGTTCGGCTGGCTGGCGCGGCCGGTGTCCAGACGATTGCGATCGCTGATCACGAGTCGGTTGGTGCATTCCTCTTGGAGAACGGCCAGATCACCATCGTCGCCCGTGAGGCGGGCGTCGATCTCATTCCGGCCATCGAGATTGACGCAGCCGTGCGTGGCCATGAGATCCATGTGCTTGGGCACGGCGTCGATCCAAGCTCGCCACTGCTGCTGGAGCATTGCCGGCGGGTTCAAGCGCTGCGGCGGACGCGCACCGAGGAAGAGCTTGCCCAGTTGAACGAACGGCTGAACGGCGTGCTCGCGGCCGAGGAGGTGTTCGTGCCGCCCCGTGAGACTTTCATGCGGCCAAACCTGATCCTGCCCTTGCTGGACCGGGGGATCTTTTCGAGCTACGCCGCGGCTGCCCGTTGGTTTCGCGAGCACATCCGGCCGACCACGACGCTCGTCCGCCCGACAGTCCCAGAAGCGATCGCGCTTATCCACGCCGCAGGAGGCCGTGCCGCCATCGCCCACCCCGCCTACGGCATGGTCGAAGGATGGCTCAACCTTGAGAGCGATCTGAGCGCCTTTGCCGCGGCGGGCCTTGATGCGGTGGAGACCGACTACCCCTATGCGGTTTGCTCACCGCATATGTTCGACACGGCTGGCGAGGCCGCCGCGATCGATCGCATCCGCACCATGGCCAAGGCGATCGGTCTTGCCGAGACCGTCGGGAGCGATGGGCACCGGCAGGCCGAGCTCAGGGCGCGCTGGGCGATCGAGCGATGAGCACCGAGCAGGTGCGAGCAGTCGCCGACGCGGTTCGTGCGAGTGTCGAGCGCGTCATCGTTGGCAAGCGCGATGTCATCGACCTCATCCTCGTTGCCTTGCTTTGCGAGGGGCATGTCCTGTTAGAGGACGTCCCCGGGATCGGCAAGACGACACTTGCCCGGAGCATTGCCCGGTCGCTCGGCTGCTCGTTTCGGCGTATCCAGTGCACGCCTGACCTGCTGCCCTCGGACGTGCTCGGAACGACGGTTTATGACGCCCGGTCATCGGAGTTTATCTACCGGCCTGGGCCGATCCATGCGCAGGTGGTCCTTGCCGACGAGATCAACCGGGTGACACCGCGCACGCAGTCCGCTTTTCTCGAGGCGATGGAAGAGCGGCAGGTCAGTGTCGAAGGCGAGACACGCCCTCTACCGCGGCCCTTCCTCGTTTTGGCGACGCAGAATCCGATTGAGTTGGAAGGGACATTTCCCTTGCCCGAGGCCCAACTCGACCGGTTTCTCCTGCGGGTCAAGCTGGGCTATCCCGAGGAACTCGAAGAACGTGAAATCCTTCTCCGATTCCGCGAGTCCAACCCGTTGGCGGAACTTCAGCCCGTGGTCTCTGCTGATGAACTGCTGGAGTTGCAACGAGAGATTCGTCGGGTACACGTGTCGGAGGCGGTGGAGGAGTACATCGTCCGGTTGGTGCGAGCGACTCGCGATCATCCGACCATCGAGTTGGGGGCGAGCCCGCGCGCTAGCCTCGGCCTGTATCGCAGCGGGCAGGCGCTCGCCGCCCTCGAGGGACGAGGCTTCGTGCTCCCCGACGACGTCAAGCGGCTCGCGCCGTTCGTGCTCGGGCACCGCGTGCTCTTGAAGGCGGGCACGCGGCTTCGGGGGCGCAGCGCCAGCGAGGTCGTCGACGAAGTGGTCGGCAGCGTGCCCGTTCCTGTCGAGGCGTGATTTCCCGCGCGCTCGTCCCGGTCGTCATTCTCCTGTTAGTGTTTGCCGTCGCGCTGCGGCTCTTCCCCTTGGCGCTGCTGCTTGCGTTACTTTTGGTCAGTTCCGGTCTCGCTCGGCTCTGGATCACGCGGGCGCTGGACCGCGTCGAATATCGCCGTCACTTCAGTCAACAGCGCGCCTTTTTCGGCGAAACGATCGAACTGGCGGTCGAAGCGGTCAACCGGAAGATCTTGCCCCTGCCGTGGCTGGAGGTCGATGACGAGACGCCGCTTCCACTTCCGATCGGTGATGAGCCGCTTTTCCCGTCAGCTCGACCCCGGCGGGTGCTCCTTTCGAACACGTACTCGCTCGGACCGTACGAGCGAGTCACCCGTCGCTACCGGCTCCAATGCCGCGCCCGGGGCTATTGGGCGTTCGGGCCGGCGACATTACGCTCAGGCGACGTCTTCGGTTTCGGTCAACGCGAGCGGGAAGCCCCCGAGCTCGACTACCTGCTGATTTATCCCAAGACCGTGCCCGTCGAGCAGCTCGGTCTGCCGGCCAAACAGCCATTCGGCGATTACCGTGCCCGCCAACGCCTGTTCGAAGATCCAACGCGGCTGCGGGCGGTGCGCCCCTTCGAGCCGGGCGACCCGCTCAAGCGGGTCCATTGGAAAGCAACGGCGCGGACTGGCCAGATCCAAGTCAAACAATTCGATGCGACGTCCACGCTCGATCTTTATGTCGTGCTCAATCTGGCGACCTTCGACCATTCGTGGCAGGGAACTCGGCCCGACCTGCTGGAGACGGCAATCTCGGTTGCTGCGTCGGCAGCGTCTCACGCGCTTGGCGAGGGGTTCCCCGTGGGACTCCTAGCGAATGGAATGACTCATGGGTCCGACCGGCCGCTCAAGATCGCCCCGGGCCGTGGCAACGATCAGCTCATGCGCCTGCTCGAGTCACTCGCCAAGCTGTCGGCGTTCGTTACCCTCTCGCTCGACGACTTGCTGCGACAGGAGCGGCGCGCCTTGCCGTGGTCGGCGACGATCGTCTGCGTCACCGCAGTCGCCGCTGAGCCGCTGCTCGCCGTGCTGACGGCACTCCAACGCGCGGGACACCCGGTCGTCCTCATCTTAATCGGCGACGTTGAGCCGGGGCCGCTGCCAGGCCTGACAGTCTATCGTGTCTCGCCGTTTGATCCCGCCGAGCTTGGGGTGGAGCACGGCCTCGCATTCTGAATACCGAGGCCGCCGGTTGGCCCCGCTAGCCTCCGATCCCGTATGATTCTTGGAAGGATTTTGCGGGCCGCTAGCTCAATTGGCAGAGCAGCTGACTCTTAATCAGCGGGTTGTAGGTTCGAGTCCTACGCGGCTCACCGAGGCGCTCCCCGGTCATCAACCACGCCGGATAGTTCCGTGGCAGCGGACATTTCAATGATGGTGCCCGTTAGGGGTCGACGAGCTGGAGATATTCCCCGCTCACCCAGCCGGCCGTCGGCAGGTGCTGGCGAGACACTTCCCACCACGTAATGCCGTCAGCTTCGACAGGCCCGCCTATGACACGCAGAAGCGTCCCGTCTGGCAGGCAGTCGACCGCTTGCCCGCTCAAGCTTGGCCGGAGTCGGACGTTTAGGCATTGGCCGGTGTTACGTACTTCCGCGGTTGCCCCGGGCGCGAGCGTGGCGACGATAAGGTTGGGCGACGGCGTTGGATCGGGAGGCGACGTCGGCTCTGGCTCCGGCGAGCTGGTGGGGTTCGGCACGGTCTGCGTTGGGGAGAGCAGCGTGGTCCCTGCCCACAGCGTCAGGCCGCCGGTGACGAGCACCAGCACGACCACCACGAGGAGCCTCGGCGCAGCCGACATGGATTCCACACGTACTGTGCCCCGCGGCGGCGCGCCCGCAAAGCGCACGCCGACGAACACAGTTGGCGGCCGGGTTGAGGGTCCAACGTCAGTGTAGTGAGCCGCCGATGGGCGCGCAACCCGCCAGTTCGGCCGCTCGTTCCGCGCCGTCGAGTCGGGCATAATGCCTGTCGCCGGCCTGCGCCCGACGTGGGGCGCTCGTCGAGCACTCCCCGCGATGCTTAGCGGGTCAAAGGATGGTTCGTGATCATCGCGCGCAGCCCGCTCCGAATTACCTTGGGGGGCGGTGGCACCGACCTCCCATCATACTATCGAAAGTACGGCGGGTTTTTGACGGCGGCCGCGATCGACAAGTACGTGTATGTCACTGTCATGCGGCCGTTCACCGAAGGGATCTTCCTCAAATATTCCCGGTTGGAACGGTGCTCCACGATTGACGAGGTTCAACACCCGATCATACGGGAGTCGCTACGGTTGCTTGGCTTCCGCACGCCGCAAATCGAGATCACCACGCTCGCAGATATCCCCGCCGGCACCGGACTCGGTTCCTCCGGGAGCTTCACGACGGCGCTGCTCAAGGCGCTTTTCCTTCATCGCCGGCAGTTGCTCCTCCAGCAGGAGCTCGCGGAACTAGCCTGCGAAATCGAGATTAACCGGCTCGGCCGCCCCATCGGCAAGCAAGACCAGTACATAGCCGCCTACGGCGGGCTGACTTGTTTCGAGTTCCATCCCGACGACACCGTGACAGCGACGCCGCTGCGTGTTTCGCCGGAAACCCTGTTCGATCTCGAGGACCATCTCTTGCTCTTTTTCACGGGATTCGAGCGGGGTGCCGCGGAAGTGCTTGAAGACCAGAAACAGCGCACCGAGGCCGACGACCCTGCAATGGTCGCCAACTTGCATTACATCAAGGAACTTGGGCTCCGCAGCAAGGCCGCCTTGGAAGCTGGCGACACGGAAGAATTCGGCGCGTTGATGCACGAGCACTGGGAGCACAAGCGGCGTCGGTCGAGCGGGATGTCGAACCCGCGGATTGACGAGTGGTACGAGACGGGTCGTCGTTGTGGCGCAATCGGCGGCAAGCTGGTCGGCGCTGGGGGTGGCGGGTTTTTGATGTTCTACGCTCGCGACCGCAATCGCGTCCGCGAGGCGATGGCCCGCTGCGGACTCGAAGAAGTCCGGTTTCGGTTCGACTTTGAGGGGGCAAAGATCCTGCTCTAGCTTGTGCCGTCCGCTGAGAGCATCTCAACAAAGTGGACGAGAGTGCGCGTGCCCACGCCGGTGCCGCCCTTGACGTGGTAGCCTTTCACCGTGTCGGAGCGCGCCGTGCCCGCAATGTCAAGGTGAACCCACGGGGTTCCCTCGATCATCTTCTTGAGCAACATCGCTGCGGTGATTGAGCCCGCCGGGCGCCCGCCCGTGTTCTTCATGTCGGCGACGTCCGACTTGATCTGCTCGAAATACTCGTCGTCGAGTGGCATCGCCCACATTTTCTCGCCGCTCCGCTCGCTTGCCGCAAGCAGGACCCGGAGCGTGGCGTCATCATTGGTAAAGACGCCAGTGCGGACTCTTCCAAGGGCGATCGACATAGCACCGGTGAGGGTTGCGAGGTCGACGACAGGCCGCAGGCCGAGCGACTGCGCGTAGGCAAACGCATCAGCGAGGACGAGACGTCCTTCGGCATCGGTATTGATCACTTCGATCGTCTTGCCGTGCATCGTGCGGACGACATCACCCGGCCGTTGGGCCCGACCGCCGGGCATGTTTTCGGTCGCTGGGATGAGTCCCACCACGGAGCGCCTCGGCTTGAGCCGGGCGATCGCTTGCATCGCGCCAATCACCGCTGCGGCGCCGGACATGTCGGTTTTCATGAGTTCCATGCCCTCGGCCGGCTTGATCGAAATTCCGCCGGAGTCGAACGTGATTCCCTTGCCGACCAAGCCAACGGGGGGACCGTTGTCTCCGCCGCGGTACCGTAGCTCGATGAAGCGAGGGGGTTCCTCACTTCCTTGGGCTACGCCGAACAGCGCTCCCATGCCCTTTTCGCGCATCCAATCCGCATCGTAAACGGCGACTTCGATCCCAAAGGGCTCGAGGGCCGCGCGAGCGCGCTCCGCGAGAATCGTGGGGGTGAGACGGTTCGCGGGCTCGTTCTGAAGGTCGCGAGTGAGATTCTGCGCTTCGGCCAGCACAACGCCGCGCTCGACGGCCTTCTCGATCGCGGGGATCCTCTCGGCCTCACGCTCGACGATGAGCAGTTCTTCGACGTCGACGGTGTCATCAGACGATCGGTAGCCCTGAAATCGGTAGAGGCCGAGCAAAGCGCCCTCGACGGTCGCCGTCGCGCTCTCGGCGACATCCTGTCCCCCGATTCCTGCGCCATGGACGATGCTCGCAATTCGCCGGGCACCGCGACCACGCAGGGCGCGAGCGGCCTCAGCACTCACGTGGCGAATACGGTCGATGTTCAGCTCCGCGGCTTTGCCCAGTCCAACAATCGCAACTCGCGTCGCGCGCACGCCGCGCCGGCCGGGCAAAATGACTACGTCATTGAGCTTGCCCTTCAGGTCGCCGTTGGCGATCAGTTCGGAGATTGCGCCATCGAGCGCCCGGTCAACCGCTCCCGTCGCCCCGCCCGGAGCGGTGACCCCTTCAAAAAGATTGACAATCAAGCCATCGGTTTCGACCGTCGTGGCGTCATCTTGAACGACTCGCACCTTCACTCGGCACTCCCGGGCAGGTGATGCAGGAGATTGTAGGGAACCTTACGCGGCGCTCGTCGCGGGGAGGAGCGGCGACACATCGGGGGTCGAGAGGACAGGAAGGCGGACGGTAAACACCGAACCGTGACCGACGGAGCTTCTGACGTCGATTCGCCCGTCGTGCTCGTCGGCCAACCAGCGAGCAATGGCGAGCCCGAGCCCAGAGCCAGAACCTCCCCTCGCCTGCTCCGCACGATAAAACCGCTCGAAGATGTGCGGCAGATCGTCCGGATGGATGCCCGGGCCAGTATCGGCGATCTCGATTGCCAGTTCCGGCGGGTCACCTGTGACCACCGCCGAAATAGTTATCGTCCCACCCGCCGGGGTGTACTTGATGGCGTTATCGACCAAGACCAGCAAGAGCTGTTTAAAATGGTCAGGCGAGGCCACGATCGTGGCCGGGACGATGGGGCCCGCCTCGATCGTCTGCCCATTGGCGAGGCGGCGGGCTTGCCGGATCACATCGCGCACCGTCTCGTCGGCCCGGACGGTCGTCATTTGCAGGCGCTGACCGGCGTCTGCCCGCGCCAAGAACAACAGGTCTTCCACGAGGCGGCTCATGCGCTGCGCCTCGGAGTTGGCGTCGGCGAGCGCTTCACGCAAGTCGGGGTCCTGCAGGTTGCCGTGGCGTGTCAGAAAGTCGAGGTTGCCGAGCACTGTCGTTAGCGGTGTCCGCAGCTCATGGGATGCATCGGCGACGAAGCGGCGTTGCGCTGCTAACGCTTGTTCCAGCCGGCTATAGGCCTGTTCCAGCCGATCCAGCATCCAGTTGAACGTGTTCGCCAACCGGCCAATCTCATCTTGCGGGCCGCGCACCCTCACGCGCTCGGTCAGGTTGCCCGAGACGCCGATCCGGCGAGCGGTCTGCGTAATACGGTCGATGGGCATCAGCGCCCGTCGTGCGATCAGTGACCCGGTCAGGAAGGCGACGATCAGGATAAACCCCGATCCGACAAACAGGACTTGCCGAAGACGCACCATGGTGGCCTTCAGGTCTTCCATCGACCGTGCGATCTGCAGGAAACCGATCACCTGGCCGCCGCTCACCAGCGGAATGGTGTACACGCGGAGCTCGTGCCGCTCGGCCCGCATCGTGTCGTAACCGGCTCGTCCTTCTCGCACAATGCGTGTCAGCACCGCCGGGTCCGAGGGGATCCGCTGCGACATCAGATTGCTCGATCGATCGAGTAAGTCGCCGTCTGCGCTAATCAGTTGGATGAAGAACTCGCCTGAAGCGAAGGCGTCGACCGTTGCCGGGATGCGCGGCGAAATCAACAGCGGACCAGATGCTGAGAGGACGCGTATCATCTCATCGGCGCGAGCGTAGAGCGAGTTATCGATCTCCTCGGTCAAGTTGCGCTCGAACAGCACGTAGATGAACGAGCTGAAGAGCGCAAGCATGATCGCCAAGAGTCCGACGTACCAAAACGTGAGACGCAGCCGGATCGACATCGCTACTCGCGCAGCACATATCCCGCGCCCCGCACGGTGTGGATCAGGCGCGGCTCTCCATTGGCTTCAAGCTTGTTGCGCAGATAGCCGATGTAGACGTCGAGGACGTTCGAGTCCCCGCCGAAGTCATAATCCCAGACGCGTTCCAGAATGGTGGCGCGGGGCAGCACTTGCCGTGGATGGCGCAGGAACAGGCTGAGGAGCTCGAACTCCCGGTTCGTAAGCTCGATCGGCCGGTCGCCCCGGAAGACCTCGCGGCTGGTCGGGTCGAGGGTGAGGTCGGCGTAGCGGAGCACGCCGCTTGTGCTCGGTTCGCGTCGACGAAGCAGCGCCCGCACCCGGGCAATCAGCTCCTCGAAAGCGAAGGGCTTCACCATATAGTCGTCTGCGCCGATGTCGAGCCCACGCACGCGGTCCGAAACCTCGTCGCGTGCTGTCAACATCAGCACGGGGACGTCGCCGCCAGCACGCAACCGGCGGCAGATTTCGAAGCCGTCCATGCCCGGAAGCATGATGTCGAGCACGACGAGGTCGGGCGCGTGCTCGCGCGCAAGCCGAAGCCCTTCTTCCCCCGATTCGGCAATGTCGACCTGATACCCCTCATAGGCGAGCCCGCGGCGCACCGTATTGAGGATTTTGGGGTCGTCATCGATAACTAAGATACGCTGCGACATCGTCCTTCGATCAATCGTAGCACGCCGTGCCCTTCGAGCGGTGCGTTCCTCCAACTGTCAGCTCTCACCGAGTACTGCCGCGCACAAGCATTTGGTTTCTTTGGCCCGCCACGCTCACTCGCGACGGCATACTGCTTTTCGCTGGGTTGACGAACCGTCGGGAGCGGAAGGTCGAGAATTGACCCTCGAGCCCCGCGGTGCTGCCGCGCCATCTGGCACAATTCGTGACACAGTCTGTGAGGAGTGTGCAGGATGGCCTACGACCCGAAAGCACGAAGCGCCGCGATTACCAACGGCCGCGACCGCGCCCCAGCGCGGGCGATGCTCAAGGCGATTGGGTTCACTGACGACGATCTTGCCCGGCCGATCGTTGGGATTGCCAACACGTGGATCGAGACCATGCCCTGCAACTTCAACCTCCGACGGCTTGCCGAGCACGTCAAAGCGGGCATTCGCGCTGCGGGCGGTACGCCGATGGAGTTCAATACGATCGCCATCTCGGATGGGGTCACGATGGGCACCGAAGGGATGAAGACCTCGCTCATTAGCCGGGAGGTGATCGCCGACTCGATCGAGCTGGTCGGCCGCGGCTATCTCTTTGACGCCATGGTCTGCCTCGCCGCCTGTGACAAGACGATGCCCGGAACGGCCATGGGCTTGATCCGGCTGGACATCCCGGGGTTTGTCCTTTACGGAGGGACGATCTTGCCCGGCAAATTCAAGGGTCGGGACGTCACGATTCTCGACGTCTTCGAGGCGGTCGGCGCGAACGCTGCCGGGCTGATGTCGGACGAGGACCTCCGTGCGCTTGAAGACGTCGCGTGTCCGGGCGCAGGCGCCTGCGGTGGGCAGTACACCGCCAATACGATGGCGACGGCCCTCGAGTTCCTCGGCCTCTCGCCAATGAATACCGCGAGCGCACCGGCAGTCGACCCGCGGAAGGACACGATTGGCTACCAAGCTGGCCAACTTGTCATGGACATGCTGCGCGCGGGACGCAAGCCGAGCGACGTGCTAACGCGCGAGTCCTTTGAGAATGCGATTGCGGCCGTCGCTGCGACGGGCGGGTCAACCAACGCGGTGCTGCATTTGCTTGCCCTTGCCCATGAGGCGAAGGTGCCCCTTTCAATCGACGATTTCGACACGATTAGCCGGCGAACACCCATCATCGCCGACCTGAAGCCAGGCGGCCAGTACACGGCGTATGACGTTGACCGCGCCGGCGGGTCGGGGATCGTGGCGCAGCGGCTCCTCGCCGCCGGACTTCTGCACGGCGATGCCCGAACCCCGACTGGCCGAACGATTGCCGAGGAGGCAGCGGCTGCTGTCGAAACACCCGGCCAAGTGGTGGTGGCGACAGTCGACCGGCCGTTCAAGAGTCAGGGAGGTCTGGTTATCCTCAAGGGCAACCTCGCCACCGAGGGGTGCGTGGTCAAGGTGGCTGGGCATGAGCGGATGTACCACCGCGGCCCGGCGCGTGTCTTCGACCGCGAGGAAGACGCCATGGCAGCGGTGACTGGTCGGCAGATCCAGCCTGGCGACGTCGTCGTGATCCGTTATGAGGGCCCGCGCGGCGGTCCCGGGATGCGGGAGATGCTCGGCGTCACCGCCGCGATCGTCGGCGAAGGGCTCGGCGAGTCCGTGGCGCTGCTCACCGATGGCCGGTTCAGCGGCGCCACCCGCGGGTTAATGGCCGGCCACGTCGCGCCCGAGGCGGCACGAGGCGGCGTGATTGCGATTGTCCAGGACGGCGACCCGATCGTCTTCGACATCGAGAACCGGCTGCTCACCCTTGATTTGCCGGACGACGTGATCCGGGCGCGGCTCGCAGCCTGGTCGCCGCCGCCGCCGCGCTACACGACCGGAGTCATGGCGAAGTACGCTGCCAGTGTCTCCTCGGCGTCGCAGGGCGCGATCACTTCGCCCGTTTGGACCTAATTCCATTCCGCAGCACGCCGCGGCGAGACGTCCTTTCAGCGGCGCCACCGGCTGGTCCTCCGTCGCTTGGCGCCGCGCCCGCTCGCGCTTCTTAGGAACCGCTTAGGTTCTCTTCACCTTTATCTCACGCTGCCCGCCTACAGTTCAGCTTGGCGCTGGCGAACGAAGTCGCGATCGAACGACGAGGTCGTTCGCGCTCCACTGCTCCAAGGGCGGAGCGCCGGCCATCGCCCGCTGCCCTTCACGTGGAAACCGGAAGGCACTCAGGAGGAGCGTGATGCTTGGAGACTCAATCGTGGCACGGCTTGCTGAGGCGTCGGCCGCCGGTCAAGATGGGATCGTCGTCTTCTTCCCCGAAGCTCTCGAGGTGCGCATTCCTGAGATCGTCGTCCGCCAGCCATCGCGACCGGTGACGACGGCTCTTGCTCGGCGTGTCATCCCCGCTGATGCCGAGTGGAGCCTGAGCGGCTTGCGGGGCTGAGCCGGACGGTCGCGCTGGCCTTCGCTGTTGCCGGTGACTCTTTTGGAAGGTCCCTGCGATAGCCTCGCCAGCCCGCTCTCGGCTCGCCTACGCCGAGAGCGCATCGCGTCGTTCCGGCCGGGTCCGAGCGCTCGCATCGGAGCACAGTCTCGCGACACGCGCCGCTACGCGGACGATCGGTAGGCCGGAGCGGCGCGGGGTACGTGGTCTGTCTGCTGGGCGTCCGAGGTCCCATGTACGCCGCCTTCGGGCGGCTTTTCCTTTAGGAGCAGTTCTGCTTGCTCGCTAACCGATAGAGCAGCCGAGCAAGCGAATGATAGGATGCGGTCCGAAGGAGGCGAACCCGATGGCCCGCGTCCCTGCCATCCTACGGCCCCTCGGCGGGCCGCTTGCGACCTATCCTGAGCGAAGTGAAACGGCTGGCCGCTTCGTCGCGTCGGCGCCAGCGCCGCCGCTCGGCCACCGCCTGCGCCAGTGGCTCGCGGCCGGCTCGATTGCGCTTGCCGCCTACTCATTGATCGCGCTCATCATCGCCGCTGCACCCGGGATGGCTGCTGTCGATCCGGGCGAGGTTGTGATCGCCGCGGTCAACTCGCTGGTGCTTTCTGGGATTGGCGCCGCGTTCGCGCTGACGATTGCGGGGACGCTCTCGCTTGCAGCGGTGGCCGGGCCGGCGGAGCTGCGGCCGGTGGCCAACCGTGCGATCAGCCTCGCAGCGGCAACACCGCCAATCGTGGTCGCCTTCGCGGCGTGGCTCGCAATCGGCCGCCCGGAGGATGTGGCGCTCGCGGTGCTCGCGGTGTTTGGCGTGCAAGGCCTCGTGCTCGGTCCGTGTGTGGCGACCCACCTGATCATCGCGTCGAGTCAGGTCAACGTGGCTGCCGACGAGGCGGCGCGTGACCTCGGGGCCAGCGGGTGGGCACGGTTCCGCACGGTCGTTTGGCCATCGCTCGCCGCGGCAGGCCCCGGGATCGTGGGATCAGCCCTGCTCTGGTCGCTGTCCGATGTGGTGACGCCCGTGCTCCTCGCCGGCCCGCTGCCCACGTTGCCAAGCCTCATCTGGCGTCATGCGGTGGCGGGAGACTCGGCAATCGCGGCGGCGGTCGCCGTCGTTCTGCTCGCGCTGAGCGGGCTGGCCAGTTTTGTCGGTTCTGGGGCCCTGCCCTCGTCTGCTGGCCAACGATCCGTGCTTGAACTGCCCGCCGGCTGGTCGTCCCTTGTCCTCACCGTGTCAGTCGCGGTGCTCTTTCCGCTAGTGATGGCTCCGCTTGTGCTCGTTACTGCCGCCGGCGGGGACCTCGCGCCGCTGCTCAGCGTTTGGCCGCCGGCGCTTGGCGGTGCGCTGATCGGCGCCCTCTGTGCGGTGATCGCGACACTGGGCATTCGTGGAATCACCCGCTCCCAATCGTGGTTGGGGCGCATCCTTCAGGCAGCACCGGCGCCAGTCCTTGCTGTTGGAACGGTGGTGGCCTTCGGTGCGATGGCCGGCGCGTTCGAACTCGGTCCGCTGCTGCTGATCAGCGTGATTGGCACGGTCATCGGCTTGCAGTCCGCGGCGCGCCACGCGCCGTCCGTTCCCCCGCTCAGTCTGGCCGCTCGGGATGCGGCCCGTGACCTCGGCGCAAACCCAGCGACTGCCTCCGTCCCCATCCCGGCACGATCCGTGTCCGTAGGCGTTCTCACGGTGGCGGCCGAGACCGTCGGCGCTGGCGCGTTTGCATTTGTTGTGATCGCGGGTCTAAGCCATCCGCTCGTGATCGCACTCTCGACCGAGCTCATGTCTCAACGACCGACCGCCGCGGCCGCCGCGCTGTCGATTTTGGCGGTGGTCGCCGTCCTTCGCGGCATCGCTGCTTGGACGGCTCGGCAGTCCAACCTTGGGGAAGAACTGTGATCGTGGTGGAACAGCTTGCAGCGGGCGCCCTCCGCGACATTAGCTTCACGGTGGCCACCGGTGAAACCCTCGTGGTGCTTGGACCGGCTGCCGCCGGCAAGACGACACTTCTCAGGGCGCTTGCCGGCTTCGAGCCCGTCCAGCTTGGCCGCATCGTCATCGATGGAGAACCGGTCACTGTTGCGCCACCAGGGCGGAGACCGACGGCCTTCGTCGCGAGCGAGGATTCGACCTTCAGCCATCTCACAGTTCTGGAAAACATCGCCTTTGGACTCCGCGTCCGCGGAGAGCCGGACGATGTTGTGCGCGAACGTGCCGAGGATCTCGTGGCCCGCGTCGGGCTTGCCGCGGTCGCTAGTCACCCGGCGAGCCAGCTCACCGATGAGGGCCGTTGGCGGGTCGCGCTAGCTCGCGCGGTCGCCGTCGAGCCGAAGGTGCTGCTCGTTGACGAGCCTGTCGGGGACCCGGCGGTTGGACTTGCGTTGGCGCGTGGACTTGCGAACCGTATCGAGGCAAGCCTCATCGCCGCCACCCGGGACCGCACGGCGGCGCTCTCGACCGGTGATCGCGTGGCGTTCCTGCGCAGCGGGCGCATCGAACAAATCGACGGTCCGGCGGAGATCTTCTACCGGCCGGCGACGCCGTTCGTCGCCGCCTATGTTGCCCGGGCCAACCTCCTCGAGTGTACGGTCGATGGCATCGGTGCTGGCGTGGTGCTCGTGCGGGTCTTCGATCGCCGGATCGCCGTTCCCGCGGACCGCCGGCTGAACGCCGAGTACGCACTTGGCGAGCGCGCCCTCCTTGTGGCGCGCCCGGAAGCGCTGCGGATCGTCCATGATGCGGAGGGCTTGCCGGGAGTCGTGAAGCAGACCGCCTTCCTTGGGGCGACAGTTGCCTACGAGGTTGAGGTGGAAGGTTTGTCGCTCTCGATCGTCGCGCCCGACTCCCGTGGCCGTATCTATCCGGTAGGCACCGAGGCGCGAGTCGGCCTCATTCAGGAAGCGCTCTCGCTCATCCCTTACCCGACCGTCGCCTAAGGCTTTGCTATACTCGATGCCGTAACCTTCGTGAGGGATACGGCGGCGATGCCGATCTACGAATATCGCTGTAATGGTTGCCGCAAGCGGCAATCGCTCTTTTTCCGGAGCGTTTCCACCGTTACCGAGCCGGTTTGCCCGGAGTGCGGCTCGCGCGACATGCGCCGGTTGGTCTCGCTTTTCGCCGTTCATCGCAGCGAAGAGAGCCGGCTGGAAGATCTGGCTGACCCGAGCGCCTTTGGCGATCTCGATGAGAACGATCCGCGGAGCGTCGCGCGCTGGGCGCGCCGCATGGGTGCCGAGATGGGAGAGGAGCTCGGGCCCGAATTCGACGAGATGGTCGAGCGAATGGAGGCCGGCGAGATGCCGGACGATCTCGGCGATTTCGGCGGCGATGATGAGTTCGGTGACGTTGGCAGTGATAGCCTGAGCGAGGACTGATGCCGATCTACGAGTTTCGCTGCGGTAATTGCCGGCGTCGGGTTGAGATCTTCACCCGGTCAATCGGTCAGCCGTTTGACGCAGTGTGCGATAGCTGTGGCAGCACCGAACTTCGCAGATTGATGCCCCGTGTCGCAGTCCATCGGTCGGAAGCCGATCGGCTCGCTGAGCTCGACACCTCGCGGATGCCGGGCGACGACTATTACCGCGACAGCCGCAACATCGGGTTGTATGCCAAGAAGCGAATGGCCGAGCTCGGCATGAGCGACTTGATGCCGCAGATTGACGAGATCGTCGAGAAAGGCCGTTCTGGCGAGCTGCTCAAGGAGTATGCGGCGGCTGCCGAAAGCCGGGAGTTTTGACCGAACGGCGAATGCGGGTTCCAGCCGGGCGGCTGCACGGCCTGTATGTCATCGTGGACCCGGAGACCGCCGACCCGCTTCCACTCGCTGCTGCCGTGATCCGAGGCGGCGCGCGGGTCCTACAGCTCCGTGACAAGCGCAACCCGGCGGGTGCGAGCCTCCGCCTTGCTGAGGCGATTGGTGAGGTCGCACGCCGCTCCGGCGTGCTCTTCATCGTCAACGACCGGGTCGACATCGCGCTTGCAGCGGGAGCAGACGGAGTGCATCTTGGCCAACACGACCTGCCCGTTGCCGCGGCTCGCGCGATAGCCGGCGACCGGCTCATTATCGGCTGCTCGACGAACACCGTCGAGGAAGCGCGGAGGGCGGTTGCCGATGGCGCCGACTACCTCGGCGTCGGCGCCATGTTCCCCACCCGCTCGAAGTCCGACACTCGCCCCGCGGGCATCGCACGCCTGCGGGAAATTCGCGCCGCGGTCGATCTGCCGATCGTCGCAATCGGGGGGATTACCGCTGCAAACGCCGCTGAGGTGGTGGCGGCGGGCGCCGACATGATCGCGGTGATCAGCGCGATCGCGTCGGCGAGCGACCCTGAGATGGCCGCCCGGACCCTCGCTGCAGTGGTGGAGGCAACCCGATGAGTGAGCTCGAGGCAATCGCCGAGGCGGCACGTGCGGCGCTTGAGGAGAAGAACCGCCTGCGCGAGCGCGGACTTCAGGTCCAGCGTGAGGTAATTCGCACGGCCGCAAACGCCATTCGCGCTGTCCATCGGGCGGAATACGAGCGTGCCCGCGGCATGTTGGATCAGGCCGGGCGCGTGCTCGCCACCGCGTATGACGAGATGGCAGCGCACCCGGATCTGCGCTATGCCGGCTGGTTGCAGGACGCTGAGAAAGAGTATGCCGAGGCGGCGCTGACGCTCGCCGTGATGGCGGGCGAGCGGTTGCCGTCGCCGGACTCGCTCGGTGTCGGGATCGTGCCCTACCTCAATGGACTAGGCGAAAGCGTCGGCGAGCTGCGTCGTGCCATTCTTGATATCTTGCGGCGTGGCGAGCTCGGCCGATCCGAGGAACTCCTCGACACGATGGATGCGATCTACAGCGCGCTGGTGACCATGGATTTCCCCGACGCCTTGACCGGGGGGTTGCGCCGGACGACGGACGGCGTCCGCGCCATCCTCGAGCGAACGCGGGGGGATTTGACGGTCGCCATCCGGCAGACTATGTTGGAACGAACGTTAAACGCCCTGCTTGAGAACCCAAATCGTGCGCTCGGCGGCTGATTGCAGCGGCATAATGGTCCGTGCTAGACTGCCGCGGTGATCCGGCGCTCCCCGGGGCTTCGTGCTGCCTGGGGAACGAGCGGACCTTCGCACCCCCCCCTTGGCCATGGCAGGCGCTCGAATGGAGTCGCCGCCCCAAAGACAGAATCGGCCCGCGTTTGGCCTTGAATGACCCCACGGCAGGCAGCCGACGCGCAATGGAGGAAATCGAGTGGAGTATTTCTGGATCGTACCGGTTGCCGGGGTGTTCGCCGTCGTTTTCGCCATCTACCTCGCTTGGGATGTGCTGCGACGTGACACCGGCACCCCGGAAATGCGCGCCATCTCGGACATCATTTACGAAGGCGCTATGGCCTTCTTGCGACGGCAATATCAGACAATTGCGATCCTCGCGGTTGTCGGCGCGGTCATTATTGGGATTGCACTGGCGCTGATTCCCCAGCCGGCCGGTCTCCCGCAAGGCGTTGATCTTGGTTGGAGGACCGCCGTCGCTTTCTTGCTCGGCGCCGTCTGTTCGGGCATTTCCGGCTTTACCGGGATGTTCGTCGCCGTCAAGTCAAATATTCGCACTGCCGCCGCCGCCCGAACGAGCCTCGACGGTGCGGTAGCCGCCTCACTGCGTGGCGGCGCTGTCTCTGGCTTTCTCGTCGTCGCCCTCAGCCTGCTGGGCGTCTATGCGTTGTTCGTGGGCTATGGGGGCTTGACCAATTGGCTGATTGCTCCATACCTGATCGTTGGCTACGGTTTTGGCGCGTCGTTCGTTGCCCTCTTTGCTCAGCTCGGCGGTGGGATTTACACCAAGGCGGCTGACATGGGCGCTGACCTCGTCGGGAAGGTCGAGGCAGGCGTTCCCGAGGACGACCCCCGCAATGCCGCGGTAATCGCGGACCTCGTCGGGGACAACGTCGGCGACTGCGCCGGCCGCGGAGCAGACCTGTTTGAATCGACCGCTGCCGAGAGCATCGGCGCGATGATCCTCGGCGTCGCCGTGACGCAGCTCACCGGCAATCCGGCTTGGATCTTCTTCCCGCTGATCGTCCGCGCGCTCGGCATCTTCGCCTCGGCCGCGGGATTGATGATCGTCCGGGCACGCGACAATGAAGATCCGATGGCCGCGCTAAATCGCGGCTATTATTTGGCCGCCGCGCTGTCGGCCATCTTCATGGTCGGCTCGACAATGCTTATCCTGAATAGTTGGCAGCTTGCCGTAGCCGGCATTATCGGCATCATAACCAGCATCGCCTTCGTCTATATCACCCAGTACTACACCGCTGGCAGCTGGCGGCCGGTCCAAGAGATCGCGAACGCGTCGCGCACGGGCCCAGCGACCGTCATCGTCAGTGGCACAGCTGTTGGCTTCGAAACCACCGGCCCGACAGCGATTGCGATCTCCCTCGCGCTCGGGCTTGCATTCTGGCTCGGACAACAGGCTGGACTCTCGATCCCAGTTGATCCGAATGCCAAGCCGTTCTATGCCCAATCGGCGAGCCTGATCTACGGAATCTTCGGCACTGCCATCGCGACGATGGGCATGCTGATGACCGCCGCCTACATTCTGGCGATGGACACGTTTGGTCCAATCACCGACAACGCTGGCGGTATCGCTGAAATGTCGCATCAGCCCGAATCGACGCGGCATATCACCGACGCGCTCGATGCCGTGGGCAACACGACGAAGGCGCTCACCAAAGGCTATGCCATTGCCTCGGCCGGCCTCGCGGCGTTCCTGCTGTTCTCCGCCTACATCGAGAATGTCGGCCTCTTCCTCTCCAGCCGCGCGAATAGCGGCATCACGACGCTCGCCCAGATCGGCATCGATCTCGCCAAGGTCGAGGTATTCATCGGCTCGCTGCTCGGCGCCATGATCGTCTTCTTGTTTAGCTCGCTGGCAATCCGCGCGGTCGGCAACGCGGCTGGAAAGATCATCGAGGAAGTGCGCCGTCAATTCCGGGCGGATCCTGGCATCATGGCGGGCACCTCGCGGCCGGACTATGGCCGCTGCGTGGACATCACCACGCGCGCCGCGCTCCGTGAGATGGTGGCGCCGGGCATCCTCGCAGTCGCCGGGCCGGTTGTGGTTGGTTTGCTCCTCGGCTGGCAGGCAGCCGGCGGGTTGCTGATCGTGGGCACGATCACTGGCATTCTGATGGCGACATTCTTGAATAACTCCGGCGGTGCTTGGGACAACGCCAAGAAGTTCATCGAGGCCGGCGGTCTCAAAGGCGCAGACGGCTCGATCATCAAGAAGGCCACCCCTGAGCATGCTGCCGCCGTTGTTGGCGACACCGTCGGTGACCCGTTCAAGGACACCGCTGGCCCGTCGCTGCACGTCCTCGTCAAGCTCTTCAGCACCATCACGCTCGTCCTGCTGCCCCTGTTCCTCCTTTTCCGCGGGTAGGCGCGGCGGGTCCCGCTGGCCGGGCCGTCACCCCTACCCGACGAATTGCAATGGTCATCCCCCTCGCCTAATCGGGCGAGGGGGTGTTTTTTGCGAGCGTGCCGTCGTCCGAAATCCGGGTATCAGCACCGGAGCGTCACGACGACCTGAGGGCGCAACCCGGCAGCGTCACGCCGCCCGGGGTAGTGCGGAAAGGGGTCGCTGGCCGCCCTAAATCCCGAGCGAGATCCCGAGGCCGCGAGCGGTTTGGACAAGCTCGCCATCTGGGGGGACCGTCCGGATTCGACCGACGCAGCGCTCTAGCGGCACTTCACAAATGCGGTTGCCCTTGAGCGCGACCATGTGGTTGAACATCCCCTTGGCGACACTGCGCACCGCGGCTGCGCCGTATCGGGTGGCGAGCACGCGGTCGAAGGCAGTGGGCGTTCCGCCGCGCTGAAGATGGCCAAGGACGGTACAGCGCGATTCGTGTCCGCTGGACATGGCGAGGGTATCGCTCAGCCATTCGCCGATCCCGCCAAGTCGACCGAGCGACAGCTCGTCCTTGGGCTGGATGTAAAACTGGCCACTCCCGGCGGCCTTTGCCCCTTCGGCGACGACCACGATGCTGAAGTGTCGTCCGGCCCGGTCGCGTTCCGCGATCTTTTCCACGACTTTCCGGACGTGAAACGGGATTTCCGGGATGAGGATGACGTCTGCACCACCGGCGATTCCCGCGTGGATGGCGATCCAGCCGGCATCACGTCCCATGACCTCGAGCACCATCACCCGATGGTGGCTTTCGGCGGTCGTGTGGAGCTTGTCGATGGCCTCGGTGGCGGTAAGCACGGCGGTATCGAAACCAAACGTTTGATCGGTCTCGGGCAGGTCATTGTCAATCGTCTTGGGGACGCCGACGACGGGGACACCCTTCTTCGCGAGCTCGTGACCGATGTTGAGCGTTCCGTCGCCTCCGATGACGATGAGTGCATCGATGCCGAGCTCCTCGAGCGTGGCGATCGCTTCCGGAGTCTGATCGACCAGCTCGACACGCCCGTTGGAGTCGACACGCCGGACGAGCGGGCTGCCGCGGTTCGCCGTCCCCAAGATCGTCCCGCCGCGTGGAAGGATCCCTCGCACATCGTCGAGTGTTAGCGGCTCAGCGCTGGTGGGCGGGATGAGTCCGTCGAAGCCGTTCCGAATCCCGATGACTTCCCAGCCGTAATCGTGAATCGCCGTCTTCACCACTGCGCGAATCACCGCATTGAGACCCGGGGCGTCGCCTCCGCCGGTGAGCATGCCGATTCGTCGGATGACCATAGGTGGACTCTACCTACCTGCCGGTGCGTCGCACAATCAGGTGGAAACGAAAGGCCCCCGGGGGATGAAGCCGGGGGCCAAACCAACCTTGGTCGAGCCTAGGTCGTCTCGACCAAGGCAGCGGTGCGAAAGGCGAGGTCACCATCCTCAACCACGACACGGACGGTGTCACCCGGCCGTACTGTGCCTTCCAACAGCGCCTCGGAGAGCCGATCCTCCACGCTGTTCTGGATGACCCGGCGCAGCGGCCGAGCACCGAACGTCTCGTCGTAGCCCTTCTCCGCCAGCCAATCCTTCGCTTCGTCGCTCATCTCAAGCGTGATGGACTGTTCGACCAACCGCTTTTGCACCTTCGAGATCTCGAGGTCAACGATCGCTCGGATCTGCTCGCGAGAGAGCGAATGGAAGACGACAGTCGCATCGATGCGGTTCAGGAACTCGGGCCGGAAGAGATTCTTCATCTCCGCCATCACCTTGTCCTTCATCCGCTCGTAGGCCTGCTCGCGCGTCTTTACCTCGTCGCGAGTCGTGCGGAAACCGGTCACGACATCGCGCTTGATCAGGTCGGCCCCGACGTTGCTTGTCATCACGATGACGGTGTTTCGGAAATCGACGCGGCGACCCTTGGCGTCGGTCAAGCGCCCCTCATCGAGGATTTGGAGGAGCATGTTGAACACGTCTGGGTGCGCCTTTTCGATTTCGTCGAACAGGATGACGCTGTAGGACTTGCGCCGCACCGCCTCCGTCAACTGGCCGCCCTCGTCGTAGCCGACGTAGCCGGGAGGCGCCCCGACGAGCCGAGCAACGGCGTGCCGTTCCATGAACTCGCTCATGTCGAGCTTGATCATGTGCTCTTCGCTGCCGAACATGAATTCGGCGAGTGCCCGCACCAGTTCGGTCTTGCCTACACCGGTGGGCCCGAGGAAGATGAACGAGCCGATCGGCCGCTTCGGGTCCTTCAGTCCGGCGCGGGCACGGCGGATGGCCTTCGAAACGACCGAGATCGCCTCGTCCTGGCCGATCACGCGCTTATGCAGCGCCTCCTCCATGTGAACGAGCCGCTGGGATTCGTCCCCTGCGATGCGAACGACCGGGATCCCGGTCCACATGGAGACGACCTGAGCGACGTCGTCCGGTCCGACTTCCGGCTTATCCGAACCTTGAGACGACTGCCAGCCCATTTCGAGCTTCTCAATCTTGTCGGCCAGCTTCAGTTCGCGATCGCGCAGTTCGGCAGCGTACTCGTACTGCTGGCTGCTGATCGCGGATTCCTTTTCTTTGCGGACGGTCTCCAAGCCCTTGAGCGCGTCCTTCAACGACGGCGGAGTCATTGACCGCTGCAGCCGTACCCGCGACGACGCTTCATCGATCAGGTCGATCGCCTTGTCTGGCAGGAACCTATCCGGAATGTAGCGTGCCGCCAGTTCGGCAGCCGCCTTCAGCGCCTCGTCGGTGATCGTGAGGCGATGGTGTTGCTCGTAGCGGTCCTTGATGCCGCGCAAAATCTCGATCGTCTCTTCGACGGTCGGCTCGTCGACCATCACTGGCTGGAAGCGCCGCTCGAGCGCCGCGTCCCGCTCGATGTACTTGCGGAACTCGTCAAGAGTCGTTGCGCCGATGCACTGAAGCTCACCGCGAGCGAGCGACGGCTTCAGGATGTTCGCGGCGTCCACCGCGCCCTCAGCCGCGCCGGCGCCCACGAGCGTGTGCAGCTCATCGATGAAGAGCATGCAGTTGCCCGACGTGCGAATCTCCTCGATGACTTTCTTCAGGCGCTCTTCAAACTCGCCGCGGTATTTCGTTCCGGCGACGAGCGAGCCGATATCGAGGGTAAGCAGCCGCTTGCCGAGCAACGTCTCTGGGACGTCGCCGTTGACGATGCGCTGCGCCAACCCTTCGGCGATTGCCGTTTTGCCGACGCCCGGCTCACCAATCAAGACGGGGTTGTTCTTTGTCCGCCGCGAAAGGATCTGGATAACCCGTTCGATCTCCTTTTGGCGACCGATAACGGGATCGAGCTTGTTCGCGCGCGCTGCCGCCGTGAGGTCCATGCCCAGCTGGTCGATGGTTGGCGTGCGTGCTGGGCTGCGCATCTCGGGATGCGACTGGGGCATCGACTGGCTTAGGACGCGGATCGTCTCCGCGCGGACGCGCTCGAGGTTGACCCCCAAGCTCTCGAGGACGCCGGCAGCGATACCTTCGCCCTCGCGCACGAGGCCAAGGAGCAAATGCTCAGTGCCAATGTAGTGATGGTTCAAGCGGCGCGCCTCGTCGACGGCCAACTCGATGACCTTCTTGGCGCGGGGCGTCAGGCCGATCTCGCCGAGCACCATGCGGTCGCCGCGGCCGATGATGAACTCCACCGCCGAGCGGACTTTGTTCAACTCGACGCCGAGATTGGCGAGCACCTTGGCGGCGACGCCATCCCCTTCGCGGACGAGCCCGAGCAAGAGGTGCTCGGTGCCGATGTAGTTGTGGTTGAACCGCTGCGCTTCCTCTTGAGCAAGGGTCAAGACCTTCCGCGCGCGTTCGGTGAATTTGTCAAAGCGGTCAGCCATGGCCGCCTGCTCCATGCTGGGCGCCGTGCGCCCTGAACGAATTGCCGCTGGACCGTTCGGAGGGGTTAGTCAGCGTCATCATCGCGACGACGATGAAAGGCTTCCTCACCCAGTTCTTCGACCGCTTGCCGGAGGCTGAGGCCGAGCCGGTGTCGCTCTGGCTCGATCTTCACCACCTTCAGGGTGAGCACGTCGCCTTCTCGGACTACTTCCCGCGGATGGGTAATCCGCCGGTCACTCAACTCAGAGACGTGGATCAACCCCTCGATCCCTTCTTCGAGTCGAGCAAACGCCCCGAACGACGTCAGCTTTGTAATTCTACCAGTAACCAGTTGACCGAGAGAATACCTTCCTGTCACCCGCTGCCAGGGCTCGCCCTGGGCGCGCCGGAGACTCAGGCCAATCTTTTTGGTGTCGGGGTCGACATTCATCACATAGACGTTCACTTCGTCGCCCGGTTTGACGACTTCGCTGGGATGGTCGACCCGGTCCCAAGACAACTCAGACAAGTGAATCAGCCCGTCCGCCCCCCCGAGATCGACGAACGCGCCAAATGCGGTGACACTCGTGATGATGCCCCGCCTCACATCCCCCGGCGCCAGTTCCCCAAGCAGGCGTTCTTTTTGTTGACTGCGCCATTCCTGCATGGCGGCGCGCTCGGACAAGATGACTCGATTGCGCCGCCGGTTCATTTCCACGACTTTCATGCGCAGGGTGCGACCGACCATCTCCTTCAGCCGGTCGTCGAGCTGCGCCTCGGGACCGGCATCCGCCCGCAGTCCCATCACCTGCGAACTCGGGAGAAAACCCCGCACACCATCAATGGAAACGATGAGGCCGCCTTTATTGTAATCGACGACCTCGCCCTCGAAAATCTCCTGCGTCTCAAAGAGCCGCTGCACCTTCCGCCAACCACGCTCGGCTCGCGCTCGATCGACCGATAAAACGGCACCGCCACCGGTGTCTTCCGGCTGGACGACGTAGACGAGGACGGTGTCTCCGACCTTGAGCGGCGCTTCGCCAGAAGCGACACTGGTCGCTTCATTAGCAGGAACGTGACCTTCAGACTTTCCCCCGATGTCGACAAGGATGCCTTCGCGGTCGATCGCGACGACTGACCCCTCGACGACGTCACCGCGCCGGAGCACGGCGTAGCTCATGCTCTCCTCGGCCTCGAGGAGCTCTTGCATCGTCTGACCGTTATCGTCGGTCGAGTGGCCCGAATAGCTCTTCGTGAACGTCACGCCCAACCTGCGAATCCACTGTCCTCCGACAGCTTCTGGGACTAGCCCGAGTATATACCTCGTACCGTGAATTCGCAAAGCATTCGCGCCGGGTTCAGCATCCGGCGCCGCCCAGCTCGACCATGCCGAACAGCAATCTGGTCCCCAGATGTTGTATCTGAATCCGGCAATTCTCCCATGATCTTGTGCCTTCTCGCCTGGCTGGCTGGACGCTTGACAAGGGGTCGACCGCTCCCTAGCATTATGCTCGCCAGCCTGGTAGCTTCCAACGTTGCCGCCGTGCTGGACGAAACGCGCCGGGACGAACATCGATGACACGGTGGCGACTTCTCACCATCGCGCTCGCGCTGGCGGTGGTGGCGCCGGCCAGTTTGATCGGCGCGAACCGCGCGTTTGGCGCACCGCCAAAGGATTTTGCAGTCGCGAACGGACACTTTTATTCCCAAGCCAATGGCGATGACAAGAGTCCCTACGGTTTCACCGTCTCTGACAACGGCGGCGACCTGTTCTACAGCGAGTTTCAGCGCTATGGCGGCGTAAGTGTCCTTGGTTACCCAATCTCGCGGCGATTTCTGCTGGACGGGTTTCCCTCGCAAGCATTCCAGAAAGGGATCCTTCAGTGGCGCAAGGCGGAGAACCGCGCGGTCTTTGTGAATGTCTTCGACAAACTGAGTGAAGCGGGCTATGACGACTGGCTGCGCACTGTGCGGCTGGTTCCGAACCGGACCATTCCGGAAGAAGCGAAGAACGTCCCCTTCGACCAGATTGTCGCCGCGCGACAGGCGGTCCTGAACGATAACCCGCAGATCCGCGCTGCCTACTTTGCCGCCAAGGACCCCATTCTCCAGTATGGGCTGCCAACGTCGAAGGTTGAGGACCTCGGCGTGGCCTATGTGGTGCGCCTTCAGCGAGCGGTGATTCAGCTTTGGAAGACCGACCAGCCGTGGGCGCGAGCCGGCCAAGTGACGATTGCGAACGGTGGCGACGTGTTTAAAGAGGCGGGACTGATCGAGACTGGGCCGGCGACGCCGCATGCCGCGCCTGGGTACGAGAATGAAGGCCCCGCTCCGGTGTTGCGGGCTCCGGCCGCGCCGCCGCGACCGTCCCAGCCTGCCGAGCGCACCGGAGCGACGAATCCTCCCGCCTCCTCGACGCCCACCGCGAACGCCGTCGCCTCGAACAAGCCTGTGCGCCAGATCGATCCGCGCAAGCGGACCCAGCCCGCCTACCTCCAAGAAGTTCCGAACGCCGACTTCATGGTGATTAAGCTCCACCAACGAACAGCGTGCGAAAACGCCTGGATGGGGCACGGCTTCTTTGAAGTGCAGGATAAGAACGGGAAGCCGCTCGACAAGGTGACGATCGTCGCCCAAAGCGGTGAAACGATTGTTCGTCATATCTCGGGGACGAAATCGCCCGGCAAAGTGGAAGCCTATTTTTACCGCGGGAACTGGACGGCTTGGGTCGAAAAGGACGAAAACGGCAACCCCGTCACTTCGGACCGGGCGGTCAATATGGACACGATGATCTTCGCGGTCACCCCGGAAGAACAGGCCGAACGCTACTGCAACGGCGTTGAAGCAATCACCACCGGGCACTATTCCTACGACGTAACCTTCCGGAAGACGAAGTAGCCACCACAGAGCGTGGTGCTCGCACGTGGCTTAGCGCTCGGTCACTTGGCTCGGCACGTCAGACCTGGGTCCAGCGCGTCCGCGGTTGTCACGCCGCCTCCCTCGGGTTCTCGCTCGATGGCGTCGAGGACGCGGCGGCGCGGGGATACTACCCTCCAACGGCTCGGCGATCATGACACCGGCCTCGAGGTCGACGTCGAGAATTACGTCGTCCAATGCGGGGAGATAGAGCGGTCCGGTGGGCGTCCCGACGACATAGACATCATTCGCGCCCGTGAAGAGTACGTCGGTCAGTGTGCCGAGCGGCGCTCCCGTCGGGGTCTGCACGCGCAACCCGATAAGCTGATGGACGTAGAACTCGCCATCCGGCAAGGGAGGAAGCTCAGCCTTTTGCGCGAGGAGCAGCGCCCCGCGCAGGGATTCCGCGGACGTTCGGTCCTCGACCCCATCGAGACGCAGCGTCGCGGTTGTCCCGGAGATACGGGCGTTGAGGAGCGTATAGCGTTGGTTGCCGACAAAGAGCTGGCGTCCTCTGACCAGCCGCTCTGGAAAGTCCGTGTCGAGGCGAACTCGCACCGCCCCCTGTAGTCCCACGGCGCCAACAATCTGCCCGACGATCACGAAGTCGTCACCGACCTCTTCCGGTCGCCGGGGCAGGCGATTCTGGTCGTTGGTCACTCGATTTCGAGCACGTACCGCCCGCCGGTTCGCGTCGCCGCCGCTTTCAGCAGAGTCCGCATGGCGCTGGCGATGCGGCCCTGTTTGCCAATGACCCGGCCCATGTCGTCGGGAGCGACGCGCAACTCGATAATGGTCGAATGACGGCCGCGGACCTCGCGCACCTCGACCTGCTCGGGATGATCGACGATCGATGAGGCGATGTACTCGACGAGTTCCTTCATCGCTTGCCGCTACGCATGTGCGCTCGGCTGCTTCACCTTGTCGGCAATGCCGGTAATCGCCAGCAGCTTGGCAACCCGATCGGTCGGCTGGGCCCCGTTGCGAAGCCAACGCAACGCCTTTTCTTCGTCGATCACGATCGTCGACGGCTCGGTGCGCGGGTTGTAGTGCCCGATAGTCTCGATGAATGCGCCGTCCCGCGGCGAACGAGCGTCCGCTGCGACGACGCGATAGGTCGGTTGCTTCTTCGACCCCATTCGGCGAAGACGAAGTCGTACCATGAGGTTCCTCTCTGTCGTTGCGACCTAAAAGTATAGCAGCCCCTCGGCAGAGCGAGCCAAGCCGCGGTTATTTCGGTGTGGGGATATATGCCCCGGTCGGCTTCTTGCCGAGCGCATAGGCCGTCGACGTCTTCAGTCCGGCAACTCCAGTGATCACGGGCAGTAAGACCGGCATGATAGCGTAGAAAATCGCCATCTCGACGATTCGCCGCCACAGGGGCGCTTCCGCTGGAACATAAAGCGGCGTTGCGAGAAGCCGCCAGAACACGACAAGGCCCAGCACGGTAACGATGGACAGCACAAATGGCAGTCCCGTCTCGAGGGGCGTGAGGTCGTATCGTGGGTAGGCAGTCTCGATGACGCTCCGCGCCACGAGGAACCCCCAGCCCGGCAGGATCGTCAGCGTATCCCGCTCAATGCCAGCCCAAAGCTTCAAGCTCGTGTAGTAGAGGTTACCGGCCTTGACGGCTTCGATGAACTCGTCGAGCGGGCCCTCGCGCCAGCGCGCGCTTTGCCGGAAGAGGACTCGAAAACTTGTCCAATAGTCCCGCAGCCGAGCGCCGAAGGATCGCCCGGTCTCGAAGATCATGACTGGGTACACGTACGTTGTAACGGGCAACCCGGTCACCGTGAAGTCGTCGCCGTAGCGCATCCGCAGGCGAAGCTCGATTCCGCTGTCCTGACTGTGGGAGAGGGTTGGCCAGAAATCAACCGAGTGCAACAATTTGAGGCTGGCCGCGGCGCCGGTGAAGGCGATTTCGGGCCATCGGTTCCAACCCAGTGTCAAGGCGGACGTGCCGAGCGCCGCAATTCGGCTATGGATCGGAGCCGACCAGTAGTCGAGGGTGAACATGACTGCCGGTTGGTAGACCCGCCTCTGCCGATTCGGGTCGGCGAGGAAGGTCGACAGGAGGCACGCCAGATACTGCGGATGGAGGCGCGTGTCGGAGTCGAAGTCCGCGACGATCACCTTGGCGGGGTCCCCACCTTCACGCAGTACTTCGTCGTACAACACTCGCCCGGTGTAATGCATTGCGCTGCTTGGCCCGGGTAGAACGTCCGGCTCCACTGGGTGTACGACCTGGCGGATGCGCAACCGTCCGGCGAACTCGGCGGCGAGCTGGTCGACGATTGGCGGCGTAATGGGGTCGGTCACCTCGGTGGCATAGACCACTTCGACCTGACGAAGACCTGCCGGGTCGGGCCAAGCGCTCTCGAGGACGGAGCGAATCGACGCCCGCAGCATCTCGACGTTTTTCTCGCGAAACGCGCGAACCATCAGAATGATTCGATAGTCCTGCCAACCATCGTGTTGCGCCAGCTTGGCCGACCAGTCCTCGCTCGTCGCGCGCTGCACCGGATGAAAATTGCTCATTGCGCCGATGCCAAACCAGAGGACCTTGAGCAAGAAAATTCCCGTCGCGACCAGAACGAACGCGAGGCCCGCCATTGGATGGATGAGCGTGAGCCAGACCGGAGCAAGAACAATGAGCCATGCGAACAATCCGGGATAAGCCTCGATGAAGCGGTCTCGGATCGTGCTGTGCGATCGTGTTGCCGCGCCCTCCAGTCGCTCTTGGCGAGGGCGAGCCGTTTCTTCGATCATTGAGCTACGTCCTTGGGCGCGCGGACCGCGAGCTCGCCTCTGCGATAGCCGCCACGGAAAACTCGGGTCCGGCTCACGCCGCTGCCACACGTGGGTCGCGAGCCCGCTGACTCGCACCACCGACACGTCGCCGTGCCGGCAGTATACCAGTCACGATTCCGGCCCATCAACCGTGCGGCTGCCCGCTTGCTGCTCGTCGATCGCTCGTTGCTCTGGTGACCGTGCGACCCGTTGGGTCCGTGCTGGTCGCCGCCCGGCGGGCGATTCGGTACACTTCGCCCGCGATGTCCATTCGGTCAGCCGTTTCCAGCAGCCCGGCTCATTCGGAAAGAAACCGCCGCAACTTCAGGAGGCGGCAGTGCTGATCGGTCGGAGGCGTCTTCTTCAGGCGGCGGGCGCTGTCGCTGGCCTCGCGGCTGTCCGCTGCGCCCCCGATCCTGCCCACCAGCAGCGACATCGGTCCCCCGCTCGTTCAGCCGGGGGGGACGTTGCGCATCGGACTCGCCGGCGATCCGCCGATGGGCGACCCCCTCTCCATCTCCCCTCCAAACCAAGTGCTGTGCGGCCTGATCTACAGCCGATTGCTCCGTCCCCGTGCTGGCGCTGGCGTTCCCTACGACTCGGGAGACGTTATCGAAGATCTCGCCGAGAAGTGGGAGCAGGTCGATGAGGTGGTGTACGTCTTTTACCTGCGGCGAGGAGTGCGCTGGCAGGATCTGCCGCCCGTCGCCGGGCGTGAGCTGATCGCCGACGACGTGCGGCTCAGCTTGGAGCGGTTGATCGCCCAGCGCACCAATGCGCCGTCGCTTGCCCTCAGCGCGATCGACCGTATCGACCTGCCTGACCGGTACACGGTGAAGCTGACGCTGCGCGAACCGCTCCCCTCGATCGTCTCGGCGCTTGCCAGTCCGTTGGCGCGCATCGTGCCCGCTGAGCTTGTGGAGCGTGAGGCCGACTTGCGCCGTCTCCCAGTGGGCAGCGGCCCCTTCCTCCTGCCGAGCCTGAGCCGGACGGGCCGCCTCGTGCTCCGCAAGAATCCGGGGTATTTTCGGACGAGCCAGCCATACCTCGAATCGGTCGAGCTGATTTCGGTTCCCGACCGCGCCGCCGAACTAGCGCTCTTAAAGAGCCGGGAAAGCGATCTGGGAATTGAGCCGACGGGCTTGTCCGCGAGCGAGGCCGACAGTGTTCGAGCGGCAAATCCCGATCTCAGCATCAGCCGTATCCAGCGGCCGAGCGTCATCTTGCTTGGCTTCAATGATGCCCGCGCCCCATTCAACGATGTACGTCTTCGTCAGGCGATTTCACTCGCGGTCGACCGCCGACGTCTCGGCGGTGAGGTGTATGGCGAGCACTACGTGCTCTCTGGCCACGTTCCGGCGTCGTTGGCGGACTGGGCGCTCGCGCCCGAGGAAGTCGAACGGCTCTGGGGTCGGCGCGACCTCGCGCGGGCGCGTGCGCTCTGGAGTGACGCAGCGGCCGTGGATCCCGGTGAGTTGATTATGCTGGTTCATCCCAGCGCCGACGTCGGCGGCCTTGCCGACCTCATTGTCGAGCAGATTCGGGACATCGGGGTCCGCGTGCGGCCACTTCGCCCCGAACCGGCGATCCTCAGCCGGCTCATGAGCGAGCGTGCCTTCGATCTCCTGCTGGTGCAGCCCGCTCCCTCGACAGAAGTTGATGATTGGACGGGCGCCCTCTACAGCGCTGCCTCCCCTCGAAACCCGTGGGGCTACGCCGATCGCCGATTCGACGAGCTTCTCGTCCGCACGCGACGCGGGCCGGATCGCGAGCTGCGGCGTCGCGCCGCGATCGAACTGCAACGCTATCTCGCAGACAAGCTCCCGGCGGCGCCGCTCTTCTCCCCAGTTCACTTCTACGCCGTCGCCTCGAACGTGAAAGGATGGGCACCGCACTGGTCCGCTGGCCTTCCCTCCCTCGACGAAGCATGGATCTACCGCTCGCCCGAGGCGACGCCGACGGGGCGAGGCTGACCGTGGCGACTGAAACGATTTTGGGCCGGCATGCGGTCAGCGAAGCGCTCCGTGGTGGCCGGCAGATCCGCCGTCTGCTCCTCGTTGGCGCCCGGGGGATGGTGCCGCCGTCCTACCAGGATCTCGCCGTGCTTGCCCGCCAGCACAACATTCCTATTCATATGGTCAACCGCCAAACCCTCGACCGCATGGGATCGCACCATCAGGGCGTTGCGGCCGAGGTCGAAGCGTTCGGCTATGTGGAGATCGCCGCGATGCTCGACGCGGCCGAAGCGTCCGGCCGGCCGCCGCTGATCGTGGTGCTCGATTCGGTCCAAGACCCTCAAAACTTTGGCGCCTTGCTGCGAAGCGCTGCCGCCTTCGGCGCTCACGGTGCGATCATCCCCAAGCATCGCGCCGTCGGCGTCACTCCGGCGGTGGAACGCGCCTCGGCTGGAGCGGTATCTCGATTGCGGATTCACCAAGCGACCAATCTCCCGCGGGCACTCGATGAGTTACGCGAGCGGGGTGTCTGGGTGTACGGGATCGATGCTCGCGCCCCACTTCGCTATGACGAGGTCGACTTGACCGGGCCGATTGCGATCGTCGTCGGATCGGAGGGAGAGGGGATTGGCCGCCTTGTCGGCGAGCATTGCGATCGGATGATTCGCGTGCCAATGGCTGGCGAGATTGATTCGTTGAACGTTGGTGTGGCCGGATCGATAGTCCTCGCCGAGATCTTTCGTCAGCGCGAGAAGGCCGGTCAGGCGTCCGAGGGCCCGCTCCCTCCAAAACCGGGAAAGCCAAAGCGCGAAGGCGGCGCGCCCGTGGTTGCCGATCTCGAGGCTCGGGAACGCCGATCGTCGCCGCCCTCCAAGCCCGGCGTGCCGCGGGCAGCACCGGACCGTGCTCCGGAGTCCAACGGCCGCCGAGGCGCGCCCGCGTCACGTCCCCCCACGCCGGCTCGATCTTCTAAAGCTCGGCGGTCTGGTCGGCCGCCAGGAATGGGCGGGCGCGGCAAACCTGGCCGTCGGAAGTGACGCGTCTCCTACTCCTTTCCTCCTCACCCCGCCGACGTGCGCTGCTCGAGGGCGCCGGTTTGACCTTCGACGTTCGTCCCGTTGATGTGGACGAAGCGCCCCGGCCGGGCGAATCGCCTGCCACGCTGGCCGAGCGTTTGGCGCGCACCAAAGCCGCGGCCACCCCGGAACCCGCTGCCTGGGGGATCGCGGCTGATACGGTCGTCGCGCTTGACGGAGTCCCGTTCGGTAAGCCAGCGAGCCCAGAGGAGGCGGCCGACATGCTTCGTCGACTGCGCGGCCGCTGGCACGAGGTCCTCACGGGTGTGGCCGTCCGCCGGCCCGATGGCCAAATCGTCTCGGCCGTTGACCGGACGCGGGTGCTCCTGCGGACCTATGACGACGAGGAGATCGCCGCGTACGTGGCGAGCGGCGATCCGCTCGACAAGGCCGGCGCCTACGCAATCCAGCATGTCGGATTTCACCCGGTCGCAGCAATCGAGGGCCGCTATGACACGGTGGTTGGCCTCCCAGTCGCGCTCGTCTTCGACTTGCTGGCGATCGCCGGCTGGCCGGTCAATTCAGCCGCAGGTCGGCAATGAGGTCGCTCTCGGTTGTCTGAATCGATAGGATGCGAAAGCCGACGGCGCTCCGGTAGGCGTTCATCCGGGCGTTGATTGACTCTTCGACCACGTCGGCTACCTGATCGCGAAACGGCGCCAAGAGCAGCGACGACGAGAGCGGAGTCACCTCGATGCGATTTCCGACGAGCGACATCTGGCCGGTGAAGGAGAGCGCGAGGTCGCGGGCGCCAATCGGTCTGGCGCGGAGGGCGATCACGTTCCCGGGCCGGATGTCCAGTTCGACGGCGTCGATCCCTGCCCCGATCCCGCTCGTCGGGATCGACTGGTTGGCAACGAGATTGAGATAGGGCTCGGAAATTCGGAGCTGGACATCGTAGCGACCGACAGGCGGTGGCGTTGGCTGTGGCGCTGCTTCCCCCACTGGGGTAACCGTCGGCACCGGGAGCAGGCTCGGCACTTCCGTTGCCGTCGGCGCTCCTGTCTCCGCGCCGTACGTGATCGGCGCGGCCAACTGGGCCACAACGTTGCTCAGCATGGTATAGCCGAGGGCTGCCAGCGTGACGAGTGTGACGAGCGCCCCTATCGCCATCATCCCAATCGAATAGAGGCACGAGTGGAGACGTGGGCTGGGTGTTGGATTAAGCCTGAGGCGTCGTGGCTCGGTCACGGCGAACCCTCCGATTGCTTAACGCCGGGCTCGATGAGCCGTTCCGCCTGCTTGACTCCTCTCGGCGTCCGCCGAAGAATACCTGCTGGAACCGTTCTCGCAGGAGCGTTTGGGAGGCGTGTCATGCGATTTGTGCTTGCGCTGACTCTCACGCTGGCGCTGCTGGCGCCGGCGACTGCTGCGGCGCAGCAGCCGAGCGCCGGGATGCTCGCCTTCGCTGGCCCGTTCGGGATTTGGACGATCGGCGCCGATGGACGGGGTGAGCAACTCCTGCAGACGGGTCCGGGCGCGGATATGCCAGCGTGGTCGCCCGATGGCCGGCGATTGGTCTACGTGATCAACGGCACGCCGGAGGCGGGCGTCTGGATTTACGACTTAACCGACGGCTCACGGCGGCAATTAACGCGCGACCCGTGGCGATGGCCGGCGTGGTCGCCGGATGGCCGCGCGATCGCATTCACCCTGCCGCGTCCTTTCGGCTCGGATCTCGGGATTTGGGATTTGACCGTTGGCGCCGGCATCATCATCGCCACCGGAGGGTTCAACGAGGCGCCTGCATGGTGGCGGGACGGCTCGCGGCTGCTCTTTAGCCGCAACGGAGAGATCTGGAACATCCGGGTTGACGGAGGTGAGGCCGGGCCAATGGCCGGGCTTGTCGGCGTACGGGTCCTGCAAGCCGCGTGGTCACCTGATGGGCTTCGCCTCGCGTACCTCACCACACCGAAAGAGCAAAGCTTCGACGATCCGACTGCGCCGGTCCAGCTTTGGGTCGCCACCAGCGAAGGCTTCGATGGGCAGTGGATCGCGCAGGGCAATATCGACCGGACGCAGCGGGTGACGTGGTCTCCCGATGGCAACCGAATTGCGTTCGCGGTCGCGACCGGCGTCGGGTCGGACATTTATGCGGTCTATCGGACCGGCGGCGACTGGCAACGGCTCTCCGATGGTCGAAATCCGGCTTGGCGGCCACTCGCGGTCGATCCTGCGCGGCCCGTCTCGACGGTGTGTGCCATCGCTCCGGAGCGGCAATTTGCCGAGGCGTTCCGGAAAGCGCCTGCCTCGCAACAATTTATCGGTTGCCCCACCGACCAAATCGTTTCGGTCCAGGGTGTGATGCAAGAGTTCGAAGGCGGATTTTTGTATTACCGGACGCTGCCGACCGGCACGACGACGTGGGTTTTCTTCAGCAATGGCACGTGGACGGCCGGCGATCCGCGTCCCCTCGTTGCGGCGCCGATCGCCGCCCCGCCGCCCGGTCGCCTCGTTCCTCGAAATGCCTTTTTCAACGTTTGGGTTGCGCTCGGTGGTCCGGCATCGCCGCTTGGCTGGGCCACGAGCGAGGAAACGAGTTTTCCGAGCGACGGCCAATCGTATGAGCGTGGGCTCGCGTTCGCCGGTAATAACCGCGTCATTTTCGTAAACGTCGATGGGACGTATCAGGTAGTGACGCTACCCTAATCTCGTCCGCCCCTTGCTGCCACGTCCGAGCGACGGATTGGTCGATCGGGCCAGGACTTGCAGTCTGTCTCGGTGAGACATCAATTCGGGTTCAGCTTCGCGATCGGCGCCAAAATCGGAGGATCAGGGCTGGGAATCGGGGTGACGACCCTCCGGTTCTGATATGATTCTTGGTGATTCCCGCCAACTCGCGCCCAGCGCGCCATAGGAGACGAGGTGCAGGAGCTTCGAGGGGTTCAGCTCGGCCCCTACGTCCTCGAACGCGAGATCGCACAGACCGGGGCCGCGCGCGTCTTTCTCGGCATGCAGACGACGCTCGGACGTCGGGTCGTTGTCAAGGTGCTCACCCTGTCGGGTGTGCCAAATCCCACCGTAGCCGAGCGGTTCAAGCGCGAGGCCGCTGCAATTTCACGATTGCGCCATCCGCACATTGTCACCGTCCATGACTTCGGCGAGGAGAGCGGCCTGCTCTACCTCGTTACCGAATATGTGGAGGGGGGAACGCTCGCCGATCGGCTTGGTCAGCCGATCCCCTTCATCCAGGCCTACCTGATCGTGTCGCAGGTGGCGAGCGCGCTCGACTATGCCCATTCGCGCGGCGTGATCCATCGGAACGTCAGCCCAGACACGCTGCTCCTGGTCGAGCGCGGTGGTCCCAAGAGCCTCCTCGACGGCAACTATCACCCATGGGTGCTGCTGTCCGACTTCAGTCTCGTCAAACTCACCGATTCACCGACAGTCACCGGGAACGCGGCGGTCTTTGGCGCACCCTATTACATGAGCCCGGAACAAGCTCAGGGGCAGCCAGTCGACAAGACGACGGATATCTACTCGCTCGCTATTGTCGCGTTCGAACTGTTGACGGGGCACGTGCCGTTTGGTGGCAACACGGCCTTCGAGGTTGCCAACAAGCACATCGCCGAACCGCTGCCGAGCGTTCGGTTGGTCGCGCCGGAGCTGCCGGCCGACCTCGACCGCGTGCTGCAGACGGCCGCCGCGAAGTTCCCGCGTGAGCGCTATCAGTCGGCGGGCGATTTCGCTGACGCGTTCGCGCGCGCCGGCGGGATTGAGCCGAGCGGCCGAGACACGTCAATCGTGACCCCGGGCTTCGGAAACGGCGTGGCGTATACGCCAGCCGGCTTTGCCGAACCGATTGACGATGAAGAGGAGACTCCGGTTCGGTCGCTGCCACCTTGGGCGATTCCGGCGGGCGGCGCGGCAATCGGACTCCTGTTTATCTGTCTCGCGGTGTTCTGCGGGCTGAACGTCGTTGGGCCGACAGTCAGCCGTGCCCTTGGGTTGGCGACGACCCCTACACCGACCGCCTCGCCAACCGCCCGGCCGGTTTTGCCTGCGGCGACGGGCACGGTGACCGTCACTGCTGGCTCTCCCGTCACGCCGACTATCCCTTCGCCGACCGTGGTCGTTACCGGCGCGGTCATCTTCCCCTCGGACACCGAGGCGGTCCAAAATGCGGTGCGGCAAAGCAACGCCGTTTGGGCAAAGGCTGTCGGCAAAGGCGGGACGACCGACGAGTTGAGTACCGTTTTCGCCGGCCGGTGGCTCAACCTGATCACGAGCCAAGTCCGAGCACTGCGAAGCAACCAGCAATATCGCGATGCCCAGTTGCTCGATCTCCGGATTGAGTCGATCGATTTCCAGAGCAATACCACCGTCACCGTGCGCACCGTCGAACGCTGGAACGACACACTTCGCGCGGAAAATGGGACGTTGATCACGACGAATCCGTCCAACCTGCGGCAGGAGTATGACCTCGAGCGAATCAACGGCAAGTGGTACGTCGTTGATTCGCGGATTCAGCGAGGCTAGCCAGTCGCGGCGCCGATTCGTGGTGACGGTGGGCTTCGCGGCCGATAATCTGGTCGCTGTGAACGATCCCGAATCGCACCGCCGGGTCGGCGACCGTCCGCCGGCCCCGCTTGGCGCCGCCGATCTCCTGACCGCCGCGATCGCGACCGCAGTTGCGTTTCTCATCTACCGGCAGACGCTCGCGCCATCGGTGGTAGCGCTCTTCGACGATACCCTCGAGTTTCCGCTTGCCGCCGAGCGCTGGATGGTCCTGCACCCAACGGGGTATCCGCTCTACGCCATCCTGCTTGGAATCGTCGGCGCTCTGCCGATTGGGGAGCTTGCCTACCGGGTCAATTTCCTTTCGGCCATCGGCGGCGCGTTGGCGGTCGGCGGGCTCGGGGCAGTGGTGCTCGCGCTGTCCGTCGAACCGCGGCGCTTCAGCGACCGAATAGGGGCGCTGGTTGCCGCCTTCCTCTTCGCCGCCTCGAGCGTCTTCTGGTCGCAGGCGATTGTCGCCGAGGTGTACACCTTGGCGGCCGCGCTCACGTTGCTTGCCGTGATGACGACTCTGCGCGCCATCCGACGCGGCGCAGGCTGGAGTTGGGTTGCACTGAGCATTGGCCTCGGCCTCGCTCACCACCGCACCTTTGTCCTCGTCCTGCCCGCTCTCGGCCTCGTTGCTTTGGCTGCGGGAGGGATTCCATCGCCGAGGAGGTGGCGGATCGCCCCGGCCGTCCGAACGTGGTGGCCGGTACTGATTGGCCCGCTGCTGTACCTCTATCTTCCGCTGCGCGGGAGCGTCGGGTCGGTCGATGGCACGTACCGGAATGACCTGCCAACCTTTCTTGGCTGGGTCACTGGGGCGGCCTACCGTGGGTTTCTTCAAGAAAATCCGCTTGCACGCGCCGGCAATCCGCTCACGGCCTACCTCGAGTTGGTGATTGCTCAAGTGACGCCGATCGGGCTGGCATTCGGCGCGCTCGGGCTGCTCTGGCTGGCGGTGCGCTCGCGGCCGCTCGCGCTGTTTGTCGTCGCTTGGTACGCACCTGCCGCCTTGTTTGCGGTCGTTTATCGTGTACCCGATCCCGAGGTGTTCGCCCTTCCGTCGTTTCTTCCGCTCTTCGCCGCCGCGGGCGTTGGAGTAGCGGCGGTCGGTCGGGGACTGATTGCCGCCGTTGGCCGGCTTCCAAGTCCTGTCCGTTTCGTCGGCCGGCTTTGCTCCGCCGTTCTGATGATTGGGGTGCTCGCGGCGCCGATTCGGGCGTTGACCGCCACCTACGAGGACGTCGACCTCAGTAGCGAGACCACGGTGCGGGCCTACGGGCTCGATGCGCTTGGACAACCCATGCCAGCCAGCAGCGCCATCATCGGCCTCCTCGGGGAGGCGTCACTGTTTCGCTACCTTCAGTCCGCGCTTGGCAGGCGCCCCGACGTTTCCGTTCGTTTCGCCGATGCGGAGGACGCCCGGTTGGACGCCGTCGAGGCGGCGCTGCGGGAAGGACGGGAAGTCTACGTCACCCGGCCGCTCGCCGGACTTGCCGAGCGTTACCACTTGAATGGCGTTGGCCCGCTAATTGCGGTCGAGCGAACGCCCACCGAAGCGGTGCCGCCCGGCGTGCGGCCCATCAACCGACCGATCGGAGATCTCGAACTCCTCGGCTACACGAGCGAAGTGATCTTCGGTTACGGCCTTGGAGTTGGTGGCCCGTCAGATCTTCGTCTGGCGGCGCGGACGGTCCGAGTCACACTTTTTTGGCGGGCCACCAGGCCGATGTCGGAGGACCTCGTAACGTTTGTCCATTTTGGGGAGCCGTTTGGCGAACGCTGGGCGCAGTCGGACGGGAGGCCGGTGCGCGGCGCGTATCCAACCACGCTATGGCGGCCCGGTGCGGTCGTTGCCGACGTTCACGATCTCCCGCTTCCCCTTGGCACGCCCCCCGGGGACTACGTGCTGGTCGGCGGCGCCTACCGATCGAATGGCGAAGCAGTTCCGTCGCCAGATTCCGTACGCGAGCTTCGGCTCGGACCACAGTCGATCGACTCGCGGCCGGGTGGCTACACCCGATCTCGGATGGATCTCGAGCCCGCGTTTGCCCGCTTTGGCAGCGTCACGCTGATTGGGCAGCGCCTTCCGGAGGGCATCGCCCGCCCCGGCGGCCAGCTCCCCATCGAAACGCTCTGGCGCAGTGAGCGCGAAATGGGCTCCACCCTAACCCTGACCGTTGAGTTGGTCGGCGACGACCGCACGATTCCTCTTGGCAGCCGTCCGCTTGGCGGCCGCTACACCACCATCCGGTGGCAGCCCGGCGAAATCGTGCGTGACCGCGACACGTTCCGGCTGCCCGGCGATCTCCCGGACGGCCGCTATCACGTCAGGATCGCTCTCGGCGAGGGATTGCGCCATGTGCTCGGAACGATTGACGTCGTCGGTCGGCAACGGCTTTTCCAACTGCCGGAACTTCCACCCAATCGGACGAGCATCCGGCTGACCGGGGGACCTGACCTTGTGGGCTGGTCGGCGAAACCGATCGAGGACGCCTCTGAGCCGCAGGTGGCAATCACGCTCTACTGGCGTTCGGCGGGTCCCCTCGATAAGGATTACAGCGTCTTCGTTCACCTTGTGAACATGAACCGCGTTGCGGCACAGCACGATGGCCCGCCCGCAGAGGGCGCGGCACCCACCGTAAGCTGGGCACCGAACGAATACATCGTTGACCGTCACGTGATCACCTTGCCACCCGGTATCGCTCCCTCTCAGCTCCGAATTGCCATCGGCATGTACGATCCGACAACCGGCCGGAGATTGCAGTCGACGCGCGGCGACTCGATCGACCTCGGCCCCCTTCGGTTCGACCCGTGACCACGCTGCCGCTCCGGGTGGGCGGACGTCCCGTTGCGATCGCGATCCCGGATGTCCTTCCCTTCCGGCTGGCTGCAACTGGCATATTGGCGCTTGCCGCGCTGGTGCGCTTCTTCAATCTTGGCGCCGCAAGCTTGTGGTACGACGAAGGTTTCAGCGCTTTCGTCGCCAGCGAGCCGGTCCTCGAGCTCATCGCTCACACTGCGCGGGACATTCATCCCCCGCTGTATTACCTGCTGCTGCACGGCTGGCTGCATCTGGCAGGCAAAAGCGACTTCGCGCTGGCGTTTTTCTCGCTCGTGTTTGGCGTTCTGTCCGTTGCGCTTGTAATCGCGCTCGGCCGGCGCTGGTTCGGCGCGCCAGCCGGCACGCTCGCCGGCCTCGTGACCGCGCTCGCTCCCTTCCAGATTTGGTACGCACAAGAAGTGCGGATGTACACGCTCGCCGCATTCTTGGGACTCGTGCTCATGGCCGCTGTAGCGCGTGGCGAGCGTCGGGATGTTGTCATCTTTTCCTTTACCGGAGCGGCCGGGCTCTATGTGTTGTACTACACCGCGTTTCTGCTGATCGCCGTCAACCTGTTCGCGATTGCCTCGCTCGTTGTGGCACGTCGGCTTCCGGGCTGCTGGACACTCCCTCGCTGGGTCGGGGCTCAGGCGCTGGTGCTTCTGCTCTACCTTCCGTGGTTGCCGATCGCCGTACGTCAGGCGGTCGCCCCGGCGGTTCCCCCGTGGCGGGAGCCGACGCCGCCTGCCTCGGCGCTCTTCGAGAGTTTCATAGCGATGACCGCGGGCCACGTTGCGACACCCTCGCCTGCGCTGCTGCTCCTTACGGCAGGGCTGATCGCCATCGCGCTTACCACGGTGCGTCATGCGGCCGTGCGGCAGACCGTATTGCTCTGCGCAACATCCGTCCTTGGGCCAATTTTCCTCATCCTTGCCGTGTCAGCGGTGACCCCGCTCTTCCACCCGCGCTACGTCTTTCCGTTCAGCCTTCCCTTCAACGTGCTGATCGGCCTTGGGCTGGCGCGGCTGGCTGACGCGTCTCGGGCGCTCGGGGGTGGCGGCGACTGCGGCGCTCGTAATCGGGTTCGCCGGCGCGGTTCACGCCTATCACGCCGACGATCGGATCGCACCGGACGATTACCGTGCCGCGGTCGCCTTTCTCGCAGAACGCTGGCGGCCGGGCGATGCCATTCTTGTCAACGCGGGCTACGTCTATGCGCCATTCGTCCACTATTGGCCTGGGCCGATAGGCTGGCGAGGCCGCCTGACCGACACCGCCCCGCCCAACGCCGAGCCGGTCGTGTATCAGACCGGAACGATCGACGGGCCTCCGGGTCTTGGTGGCGGGGATCCCCGAGCGGATTTTTATCCGACAACGTGGCCCGAGACCGAGGCGGGCCTGCGCCGGATTGCCTCCGGACACCAGCGCCTGTGGGTACTGCGTGGCTACGACACGGTGACCGATCCAACGGGGCTCATTCGGCGCTGGCTTGTGGACCATGGCCGTCCGTTCGAGGACGTCGTCTTTCGCGGCCCGAGCAACATCCGGGTCCAGGGCTGGATAGTTGGCGAGTCCCAGCCACAGTCGGTGGTCGCGACCGATGGTCCCTTCAGCGTGGGCGTTACCGAGGCACGCGGCGACGCGCCCGCCGGCGGCACGCTTCCAATCGCCCTCGCGTGGCGTCCCGCAGGACCGGTGGACCGGGCGCTTCGTGCCTACTTGGCGCTCGTGGACCGCGAGGGGCGGATCTGGGCGCAGCAGGATGAGCCGGCCGTCGGCACAGCCTGGACTCCCGGATTCTGGCAGCCCGGTCGATGGGTCGCCGACCCGCGCGTCATCAGGGTGCCCGTTGGCGTCCCACCTGGCGAGTACCAGGTCGAGCTTGGCGCTTACCTCGCGGGTGGCCAAGTGCTCGAGTTTGAGCGCCCCACTGGCCGTACCCCCCGGCTTCCGATCGGCCAGATCACGGTGCAGCGGGCGACGGGCTTGCCAGATCCCAAGGTCAGTCTGCCGGTTGGACGCGAGCTGGCTGCGGGGTTGCGCTTGATTGGAGTCGACTTCGCACAGTTCGAGGTGAAGGAAGGGGATACCCTGCGCCCGACGCTCGTCTGGCGCGCCACCAAGTCTGCCCCGTCAGCGCCAATCATGCTTCGTCTTGTTCTGGCCGATGGGAGCGTCACCGCCGCCACGGATGGCGCCCCGGTGGGCGGTCGGTACCCAATGCGAGAGTGGGAGGCAGGCGAAGTCGTCCGAGATCCCCGGGAGCTTCTCGTCGCCGCAGGCGCGAGCGGCGTCGGGCGGTTGGAGGTGTCCGCCGGCAGCGGCTGGCTTGGCATCGCCGACGTCCGAATCGAATCGCGTCCACGGCGCTACGATGTGCCGGCGCTCGGTCGACCGGTCGGCGCCCGACTTGGGGAGACTGCTGAGCTGGTCGCCGCCACCCTGACCGATGGCCGGCCGGCTCGTGTCACGCTCGTCTGGCGCGCCATCGGTCGCACGGAGACGAACTACACGGTATTTGTTCAGGCCTTGGATGCGGCTGGGCGGGTCGTCGCCCAGCGCGACGTGCCTCCTCTCGCCGGTGACGCCTTGACGACGAGTTGGCTGCCGGGCGAAGTGTTGGTCGATGAGCTTGTGCTCACACCGCGACCAGACACGCCGACCGGGGAGTACCGCGTCATTGCTGGGCTGTATGACCCCCGCAACGGGGTGCGCCTACGCCAGCCGGACGGAATAGATTATGTCGTGCTCGGGGTGATCCGCTTCGATTGACTATCGGCCACGGCGGCGATCGGGTGGCCACCACCGGGGAGGTTGGCTGGCTTTTGCTGACGACCCGTGCCGTTCCAGCGCCTCTCGGACGGCGGCTTTGACGCTGGCGCTGAAACGCTCGCTGAGTATCCAGTGCAGGTAATCGGGCTCTTCGCGCGCCAACCTGTCGAGGGGAACGCCGAAATGCTTGCCGAATCCGAGGACTATCTCCCCCTCGCGCCGTCGCAGCCGTCCGTCAGCGTCAAGAAAGTGCTCCGGTTTTCCGCCTCGGCAGAACGCGTGGAGCTCGGACACATCGCGCGGTACGTCGGCGTAGCATGTCAACTGACGGCGGAGAATTTCGACCGTTGCACGGACATCGGCAAGCGCCGTGTGGGCTCCAACGTGCTCCCGTCCGCAATAGTGGCGGACGGCTGCCGACAGGTCACGCCGCTCCAGCGTCTCTTTGCGATGAAACAGCGTCATCACGTCGACAATCGCGCGGCCATCTCGGCCGAACCGGACGCCAGCACGGGCGAACTCCGCTTCGAGCAAGGGGAGGTCGAACTGGAGAATGTTGAAACCGGCCAGGTCGCATCCGGTGAGCAAGATATCGACGGTGCGAGCGAGCGCCGCAAATGACGGCCGGCCAGCGACATCATGATCGAAGATCCCATGGACACGTGATGCACCGGGAGGGATGGGAACGCCGGGATTCACGCGGAAGACGTTTTCGTCCTCATGTCCATCGGGGTGGACGATCACCATGGCAATCTCGACGATCCGGTCGCGATCCACGGCGATGCCGGTGGTCTCGAGGTCGAGGAAAGCGAGCGGCCGGCGGAGCGGCAACACCTCGGTGAGCATGTGGATCCTCCCGCAGATAGTGTAGCAATCAGCCGACCGGCCAAGGTCGCTCGTCGCCCCGGTATAATCGAGAGGCGTTTACCCGCCGGATCCCGTTGCGTGTCGCGTTCGGCTCGCCGGGGACGATCAACAAGGGGAGACCGTGTCACTAAGGCGTCCCATCCCATTCGCCCTCGGCTTCATTGCGGCGGCTGGCGTAGGGTACCTCGGGGCACGGCGGGTGTGGCGTCGGCGCACGTTGCCACTCGCCGTCACGGGGATCGGTGGAGCGGTCGAGATCGTTCGCGACCGTTGGTGGACACCCCATATCCGTGCCAATTCGGTCGAGGATGCACTGTTCGGTCTTGGGTTTGTTCATGCTCAGGACCGGCTCTTTCAAATGGACATCGCCCGGCGGGCGGCCGCTGGCCGCCTATCCGAGATCGTGGGTCCGCGAACGATCGAGATTGACCGGTACTTCAGGACGCTTGGGCTCACCCGCGCCGCTGAACGGGAATGGGACCAGACTCCGCCGGAGTGGCGCCGCCATCTCGACGCCTACGCCGCCGGTGTGAATGCGGCCCGGCGTACCAGTCCTCCCCCGCTCGAGAGCCTCGTGCTTCGGTACCGGATCGAGCCGTGGCGGCCGGTGGATTCGCTTGCACTAACTCGCCTGTTGTCGACGAGCCTCACCACGAACTGGGAGTCCGAGCTCGCGCGGTGGCAACTGGCGGCCCACCATAGCGGCCGCAAAGTTTGGGCGAATGAACAGCCAGAGCGGCGTCCTGATGAATCCCTCTTTGTTCCCGCGCTCGGCCTGAGCAACGCGTGGGCGGTCTCCGGGTCGCGTAGCGTCACTGGCCAGCCTCTCCTCGCCGGCGATCCCCACCTTCGCGCCTCGTTTCCCCCTAGCCTCTATCTCTGTCACCTCCAAGGCGGCGATCTCGATGCCGCCGGCGCGTCGATGCCCGGGGTACCGGGGGTCTTGCTCGGTCACAATCAACGGATAGCTTGGTCGGTTACCGCCGCACTCACCGACTGCCAAGATCTCTTTATCGAAGAGTTTGACCTTGATGGGCGGTATCGCCGCGGGGATGACTGGCTGGATGCCGACGTTCGTCTTGAGCGGATCCGAGTACGCGGGGGGAGCGATGTCACGCAGCGCGTCGTCGCGACTGACCGCGGTCCGCTCATCTCGACGGTGCTCGAGGGCGGATTGCCGCCGCTTTCCCTCGCGAGCACCGTCCTCGTGAGCGAGCCGAATACGATGCCGGCCCTGCTGGGGCTGAATCGGGCGCACGATTGGGACAGCTTTCGCGAGGCGCTTCGCGCTTGGACGTATCCGCCGCTGAACTTCATCTATGCCGATGTCGACGGGCATATTGGCTACCAGCTCGCCGGCTATCACCCGCGACGTGGGGAAGGGAGCGGGGTCTTGCCGCTCCACGCCGCAACCAGACCCGGTTGGATCGGCTGGGTACCCTTCGACGAGCTGCCGAGCCAACTCGACCCGCCGGAGGGCATCATCGCGTCCGCAAACCAACCGCCGCCCGGGGATAGCGCCGGAACGCTCGGTTTCGACATGTTCGATTCGAGCCGGTATGAACGGATTATGGCGTTGCTCCGCGCCACCGAACGGCACTCCATCGAGAGCTTCCGACGTATCCAGGCCGACTGGTATTCAGAGCCGCTGCACCGATTTGCCCAGTCCCTTCTTGCCGCTCGACCGCGCCGGGCGATCGAAGCGCTCGCGCTCGACCTGCTGCGGGATTGGGATGGCCGCCTTCTGCCGGGGAGCGCTGCCGCGGCTGTTGCAGAGGTAGCCGTGCGGCGACTCATTGACGATCACGCCGTCGCTGAGTTTGGGGAGCTCGCCCCGCTCTGGCTCGGCCACGGTCCCCACGTCGCCGCCCCATTCAACAGCTATTCGTATCGAAGTCGAACAATCGTGCTCGGAATGGTCGAGCGCTGGCGGAAGGAGCCGAGCTGGTCTGAAAGGGCGTCGAGGCTCGTCGCCGATACCGTTGACGAACTACAGTCCACGCTCGGTGGAGCCGAACGCTGGGCGTGGGGTCAGCTCCATCTGTTGACGGTCCGCCATCCGCTTGGCACGGCGCCGGGACTTCAACGGTTGCTGAACCGGGGGCCAATCCCGCTCGGCGGGGATCAATCGACGGTATTTCAGTCCGCGCTCGACCCAAACGATCGGTACGGTGCCGCGGCGGCGACCCCGGCGGTCCGCCAGATCTTCGATCTGGCCGATTGGGACCGATCGCGTGTTGTACTGCCGGGGTGGTCAGTCCGGCGCGCCGCTCAGCCCGCACTACGCGGACCAACTCGCCGATTGGCTCGCAGTGCGAGACCATCCGTTCCCCTACAGCCGCGCTGCGGTCGATCGCGAAGCCGCGACTCGGACCGTTCTGCTGCCGCGTCCGAATTGACCGAGAGGGTGACTCGCCCGTGCTACAATGCCGCCCACGTCCAGCCGGTCGCGGAAGGACATCGAGGCACGATCGACAAAGCTGTCGATCCGACGGAGGGATGCCGATGGCCCAACCAATCGAACGCAATCTGGCGATGGAGCTTGTCCGCGTCACCGAAGCCGCAGCGATGGCGGCGGCACGATTCATGGGGCGGGGCGACAAAGAGGCGGCCGACCAAGCCGCGGTCGATGCCATGCGCTACGTACTCGGATCGGTCGACATGGATGGCGTGGTTGTCATCGGCGAGGGTGAGAAGGACGAAGCCCCGATGCTATACATCGGCGAAGAGATCGGCAATCGCCGCGGTCCGCTCACCGACATCGCCGTTGATCCTATCGACGGCACACGGCTCCTCGCGAACGGTTTGCCGAACGCGCTTTCTGTGGTTGCTCTCTCGGAACGGGGAACGATGCTCCGCGTGCCGCGCGAGATCGTCTACATGGACAAAATCGCGGTCGGCGCGGAGGCCAAGGGCATGATCGACCTGAACGCGCCAGTGGCCGCGAACCTTGAGGCCGTTGCGCGGGCGACGGGGGAAAGCGGTCCAAGAATTGACGGTGGTCATTCTCGACCGGCCTCGCCATCAGCAGATCATCGCCGACGTCCGTGCCGCTGGGGCTCGCCTCAAACTGATCACCGACGGAGACGTTGCCGGTGCAATCATGGCGGCAATGGAAGAGTTCAGCGGCATCGACATGTTGCTTGGGATCGGCGGCGCTCCGGAGGCCGTGATCGCCGCGGCGGCGCTGAAATGCCTCGGGGGCGACATGCAGTGCCGCTTCGCTCCCCGCAATGACGACGAGGCGCGGGCGGCCAAGGCAGCAGGATTTGATCCGCAGCGCGTGTTTCAGATTGATGATCTGGTGGCCGGCGATGATATCTTCTTTGCCGCGACCGGCATCACGGACGGCGAATTGGTGCACGGGGTCCGCTACCGCGGTCGGCGGCTGACGACCGAATCGATTGTCATGCGTTGCCGATCAGGCACCGTTCGGCGAATCTTTGCCAGCCACGATCCGAACAAGCTGAATCAGATTTCCGAGATTCGGTATAGCGGCGACGGAACGGTGCGCCGTTCCCCGGCCACGCCGGAGCTCGCCGGCCGCTAGATCGCGTCCTGCCACGATGTTCTACCGCGGTCATGCTCGCGCTGGCCTAGGCCGCTCGTCGTGACGACCGTCGACCTGTTTCGGGCGGCGATCCGCTGGCTCCATGTCTTGGCGGCCGTCGGATGGGTGGGCGGAGGAATCTTTTATCTTTTCGTTTTGAACCCAGCTTGGGCTGATCCCGGAGTGAGACAGCGATCCGCCGAGGTGCGGGGGCTGATTGCCCGCCGGTTTCGTGAGTTCACCGGAAGTTGCATTCTGACGGTGGTGGTTACGGGCGTCATTATCACGGTTGACCGGCTCACCGACCCGCGTGCCTCGGTTGGCTATGGCCTCTTGCTCGCGCTCAAGCTAGCGCTCGTGGCCTTCATGTATGTGGTCTACCGCCAACTGGACGACCGAAAGAAGCCGCGCCGGTGGGCCAGCCCGGAGACGATGCTTGGCGCAGGGGTCATCGTCTTCCTCGTCACCGTGCTCCTTCGACTTCTTTATGAAGCGACGCTCCGCAATGCGCTTAGCGGCTAGGTTCGCCTGGCGGATCCACCATCGGCAGCAGTGTCCCGGGCGCAGGCCGCCGTTTGCGGCTACCGGGTTCCAGCACTCCGGTTAGAAAGCTGTGGAGGGCGGACGCTGTCTGCTCGGTCAGAACGAGCTTCAGGTCGCCAATGTTTTCGAGGCCATCGCCCTCGTCGCTTCGCCGCTGTTTCATCGAAACAACACCCAGCTCGAGCAACCATGCGCCGCCAAGTCGGCGTACTCCGGCCTCGGGGACGAATTCTTCCGGTGCGGCAATGACCGCAACCTCCAACGGCCCGTGTTTCTCGGCAAGCGCTTCGAGGTCGCGGCGAATGGTTGCTTCGGACATGCGACTCCTCGGCTCGATTCTACCACCAAGCTATACTCGAGCCAGCAAGGGAGGGACGATGAGCGAACGGGTGCGCGTGGTGGTCTCCGGGGCCGCGGGAAAAATGGGACGCGAGATTTGCGCAGCGGTGGCCCGCGATCCAGAGCTGGAGCTGGTGGGCGGGATCGATGTGGCACCGTCGCCCGGTCTTGACTTGCCGTGGTCGAGTGATCCTGAACTGCTCCTCCGTGAAGTCCGACCGCGTGTCGTCGTCGACTTTTCCACCGCCTCCGCGTCGGTTGGGGTCGCTCTCGCCGCGCTGAGAGCGGGTGCCTCACCCATTATCGGCACGAGCGGGTTGACCGAGTCAATGGTCGGCCAGATTCGCGAGGCGGCGGTCACGAGCGGACTCGGCGCGGCCGTCGTGCCGAATTTTGCGCTTGGCGCGGTGCTGATGATGCATTTTGCCGAGATCGCCGCACGCTTTTTCGATTCGGTTGAGGTTATCGAAGCGCATCATGACACCAAGATTGACGCGCCGTCTGGCACGGCGATCGCGACTGCCCAGCGAATGGTTGTGGCGCGCGGACAAGACTTCCGGCGCAACGTTCCGGACAAGGAGACCATTCTTGGCGGTCGCGGGGCACACTACGGCGGCGTGTCCATCCATAGCCTTCGCCTACCGGGCATCATCGCTCGGCAGGAAGTGATCTTTGGCGCCCTCGGTCAATATTTGACCATCGCCCACGACACGACCAGCCGCGAGGCGTATCTGCCCGGCGTGCTACTCGCGATCAAGCGCATCGTGGAACGGCAGGACTTTGTCTTCGGGCTGGAGCCGTTGCTTGGCTTGAACACCTAAGGGAGATCCGCGATCATCGCAGGGAGGACGCGCTACGTCGGAGGAGACGATGGCCACGATTGGAAGAGTGCTGACGGCGATGGCAACCCCCTTCGCTCCGGACGGATCGCTCGACGAGGGGCGCACCGCCGAACTCGCGAAGGCGTTGGTCGCGAGTGGCTCCGACGGGCTCGTGGTGACCGGAACTACGGGCGAGTCGCCGACGCTGACCCACCGGGAGAAGCTGCGCCTCTACGAGATCGTCCGGGCGGCTGTCGGCGGCGATGTCTCGGTCATTGCGGGGACGACGAACTACAACACGGCCGAGAGCGTCGAACTCACGCGCGAGGCGGCACAACTTGGAGTCGATGGCTTTCTCCTCGTGGTGCCACCGTACAACAAGCCGACCCAAGAAGGACTGTATCGTCATTTTGCGCTCATCGCCTCGGCGACGACGCTGCCCTGCATCCTCTACAACATCCCCAGTCGGACTGGGACGAACCTCCTTCCCGGAACCGTGTTGCGGCTGCGGCAGTACGCCAATATCGTGGGTATCAAAGAAGCGAGCGGCGACCTCGAACAGATCGCCACGATCATCGAAACAGCCGGGTCGGACTTTCTGGTCTGGAGCGGCGACGACAATATGACGCTCCCGATTCTCGCCATTGGCGGCTATGGGGTGATCAGCGTCGCGTCGCATCTCGTTGGCCGGCAGATCCAAGAAATGATCGCGGCCTTCCTCGCCGGCCAGAATGCGCATGCCGCGGCGATCCACCGCCGGCTTCTCCCTCTAATCAAGGCCCTTTTTGTCGTTGGCAGCCCGGTCCCCTTGAAGTATGCCCTCGGGGTGGCAGGATTCCCGGTGGGTGAATGCCGGCTGCCGCTCTACGGCCCAGACGAAGAGACCGCTCGCCTGATCCGTCATGCGATCGAGCGTCAGACGATCGACCTGCCAGCCGTTACTGCAGTTTAATCGCCCGTTGCCACACGGCGGGTCACCTGCCCGAGTGGGACGAAGACGCGCGGCTCGCCGGGCACGATCCGCGTCTCAGATGCCGCGGTCCAATCACTTGTCAGGCCATTCCCATCGGTGGCGCGGGCACGAAAACGGTAGCCGACGCCGGGTTGGACTGGCACGGGCAAGGTTGGCCCAAACACCGCCGCGCCCGACTGACCCGCCTGCCACAGCGTCCAGCCTGCCCCGGCGTCGTACTCGACTTGCACGTCGCGAATGCCGGCCCCGTCAACCGCCGACCAAACAACCGGAATGCGGTCTCCCACGAGAAATGGCGGCAGATTCAGCGTGACGCGCGGCGCGATCGTGTCGACACGGACGGTATGCGATGCCGGCGGTTCCTCAGTAAAGAGGGTGAAGATGTCGGGCAGTCCGTGGAACGCTGTTGTCCGCGCCCGCAGGACTATTGGCTGATTGTCGACCCGCGGGAGCCCCCAAACCGTACTCCATGTTGCAAAGCAGCCATTGTCATAGCTCGTGAAGCCGATCTTTTGCCAGTTTGCTGTCGCGCCAAGCTGGAGTTCGACGCTCTCGACGTACGTTGGGACACCCTGACGATTCGGCTCGCAGTTGGCGCTCGACCGACCTTGAACCTGAATGGTGGCAGTGCTCGTCAGAACCGAACTCGCCGCCGGTACGTCGAATCGAGAGCAGGGATAGGCGGTGTGGAGCGCTTGGCGGCTACCGGCTCTTGGGGCGGAGTCAAGTTCGCGGCAGCCCGCACCGGGCTCTTGGGCGACGGCGATGGCGGGATGAGTGAGCAGTGGGAGGACCGGCGCGACGAGGAGCAGGGAGACAACTCCGGCGAGCGGGATGAAACGACGCGGCATTGAGATCTTCCTCATGCAAAAACGGCAGTTCATTCTAGCAGCCGAGCGGCATGCTAAGATCGAAGCAACATGCTAGGCGTCTCGCTCGGTGGCCGGTACCGACTTGAACGGGAGATCGGGTCCGGCGGCATGGCTCGGGTGTTTCGGGCGACCGACGAGGCGCTCGGCCGCACGGTCGCGATCAAAATGCCACGCGACCAGTATGCCGAAGACCCCGTCTTCCGCGAGCGGTTTCTGCGCGAGGCGCGCGCCGCCGGGCGACTTTCTCACCCCAACATCGTCGCCGTCTACGATGTCGGGGAACAAGCAGGCCGCCCCTTCCTGGTGATGGAGTTCGTCGATGGGCCGACATTACGAGACGAGATCGCCCGTCGCGGACAGCTCCCGGTTGCTGAGTCGATCGCCTATGCGCAACAGGTTGCCGACGGCCTCGCGTATGCCCATGCAAACGGCATCGTCCACCGCGACATCAAGCCCGCCAACATCTTGTTGACCAACCCATTGGCGGTTGATGGACCGCGCCGGCGGCGGGCGCTGCTTTCCGACTTTGGAATTGCTCGATCAATCGGCGAATCCGGCCTCTCGGCAAGCAACGAAGTCTTCGGCACCGTGCAATATCTCGCACCGGAGCGAGCGACGGGCAAGGATGCGACACCTGCGAGCGACGTCTACTCGCTGGGAGTCGTGTTATACGAGATGCTGACCGGGCGCGTACCGTTCAATGCCGAGTCGCCGGTAGCGACCGCACTTGCTCATGCGCGGCAACCGGTGCCTCCACCCCGCGCGTATAACCCGGCCATCCCGTCGCGGGTGGAGCAGCTCGTGATGCGGGCGCTCGCCAAGAACCCGGCTGAGCGCTATCAGAACGGGGCAGAGTTCTCGGCCGCGCTCGCCGCTGTCCAGAGCGGCGCTGCCGTCGAGACGGAGCGCTACGACACGGTCGCTCATGCTCTTGCTCGCGGCACGCGCGGCGGCACGATTGCGGTCGCGCCGGTGGCCGCGCCGACCGAGGATCGCGACCGAGGTGGCTGCTTGTGGGGCTGGGCGGCCCTCGGGGTACTGCTCGCGGCCGTCGTGTTCGCCGTCGGATTGTTCACCCTCGCGAATCGCGATCGGCTTGGCGCGGCCGCACCGTTGGCCACGCCGACACGGACCGTAACGCCCGTGCCGCCGACTCCGACGGCGATCCCGCAGGTGCAGGTGCCGTCCGTCGAAGGGATGGACCTCGCCGGGGCGCGGAGCGCGTTGCGCCAAGCCGGATTTGAGGTGCGCGAGGGACCGCAAGAATTCCATGCCACGATCGCGGCCGGCCGCGTCATCCGTACCAATCCGCCCGCCGGCCGGTCTGCCCCCACAGGCTCAGCCGTAGAGGTGATCCTTTCCAAGGGCCCCGACCTCGTCGAGGTGCCGCAGGTGCAGAATCTCCGTCTTGACGATGCGAAGAAGCGCCTGCAGGATGCGGGATTTCAGGTTGCCGAGGTCGGCGAGTGGAACACCGTGGTGGCGCGTGACACCGTGCTGACCCAAACGCCACGAGCAGGCGAGAAGGTTCCACGCGGCTCACGGGTAACGCTGACCTATAGCCTCGGACGAGAACGAACTCGCGTCCCGAATATCGTCGGAATGCGTGAAGAAGAAGCCAAGCGGGCGATCGAACAGGCGAAGCTGCGCAATGCACCCTATGTCAACTATCAGACCCGGCGCGACCTACCGGAGAGCGTTCTGAGCCAGGTCTGTGTCGGGTGCGTCTTGAGCAGTACTCCAGCGCCTGGCACCGAAGTGGACCTCGGCACGGAAGTGCACATCGCGGTGCGCGGTCGAGACTGACGTGGCCCCTCCTTCGCCGCCTGCGCGTGGGAGGGGCCGGGCTGACGACTGATTCAGGGATTGTGCGGTGGCGATTGCGGTGGCACGTGGCGGTTGGCGAGAAGGGAGGCAAGCAGCGCTTGCCGTTCCTGTGCCGACAATGATGTGATCGAACGGCGCCTGCGCTTTGGCGGTCGCGTGGCGTCCTCGTCGGCGCTGTGAAAGAGCTTGAACCCGGCTTCGAGGCTTGTCAGGAGCCCCGGGCCGCGATCGGCCCAAAGAATAGCCGCGATTTGCTGCGTCTCGGTCTCCGACAAGGGCACGTCGCTTGCGGCGCGAACGAGGGTGTAGAGGCGCTGGCGTTCTCCCTCAGGCAAGGCCGCGATCTCGCGGTAGGCACGCGCAAGTTCGCGGGCGGTATCGAGCTCGGCCGGCCGCCCGGCGTTCTCGCGATCCTCACCCTTTCGTGGCATCGTCAGCTTGTCCTCTTTCTCCCGCAACACACGACACAACGATCGTACCCATTCTTGGCAAGAAGTCAAGCAATTCGCTTGGCTGCTTCCCTAGATTTAGCGACTGCTTAGGTGCTAAACCACAAGCTATTGAGGTATAACGCCGATTAGACCGAGATCCGTCCGGGGGTCACCACCCTACGGGACGGTCTGCCGTGTCCAGGCCATCGGATCGACGGCCTCACCGCGTACCCGAAGCTCCCAATGCAAGTGGGGTCCGGTGACGGCCCCGGTGGCGCCGGACAACCCGAGCCGGTCCCCTCGTTGGACTTCCTGTCCCACTCGCACGTCGGTGCGGCTCAGATGGTAGTAACACGTGAACACGCCCAAGCCGTGATCGAGGATGACGGCCATTCCGCGCACCGCCAACGTCTCGGCGAGGGCAACAACGCCGGGGGCCGGCGCGATCACTGGAGTGCCGATCGGGCTGTCGAAGTCGGTGCCCCAATGGCGACTCGTAATCGGCCCACCGTTGTAGCTTCGCCCTGTTGCAAAATCGGAGACGATCGGGTTCGGCACTGGCACCTGAAAGACACCGTGCCAACGCTTGGTCGGGGAAACGCCAGCGAACAGCCGATCCAGTCGGGCGATTTCCTGCGCGTTTACGTTTGAGCCGATCAATCCGCTAGTGGAGGGTGGCAACCAGATTTCTTCGTTCGGATAGCGAACCGGAGTGACAACGATGTCGAACGTCGCCTCGGTGCGGTTGCCGAGGTCGTCGGTAGCGAGGATCGCAAGCCGTCGCTGCCCAGGCTTGGTCATTGCATCGAAGCCTGCCAGCGACCAGTTGAGCAACCCGTCCGCGACGAACCACAGCGGTGAGCCGTCGAGTGTCCCTTGCACCTGTGCTGGCACATCAGTTCTGATCCGAACAACGAGGGTCTGCCCCTGCCCAACCTGATTGGACTGCGGCTCGAGCTCGAGTCGTAGCCCACTGTTACGACTGACGAAGGTCCCTTGCACCAGCGCCCCGTTCGCGGCTGAGGACCGATCGCGAGCGCGGACCGTGACGACGTGCGTCCCGTCGGGCAGCGCTGCGGTGTCAACGTCGTGCTCGCCTGCCGCCGGCAACAGGGCGATGCCATCGAGGTCGACCGACTCGATGACCCAGTCGTGCTCGTCGGCTACGTCAATACCGATGGTTATGATGCCGCGGACTGGCTGTTCGGGAAGACGAAGTGTGACGCGGGGCGGGGCAGCGTCCTGATACCACGCGAGGGTCCGCTCGGCGCCCCGGCTGGCGTGCGGCCAGAGGGCGCCAAGGCCCAACGCCCCGAGCAGTGCCGGGGGGGCGAGCAAAAGACAGCCTCGCCGGCTGATTGCGTGCATTCACCTCATTGTGCCCCGCAGCACCTGCCGATGCAAGGGGCCGGCGCTGGAATGAGGGATGGCCGCTACCTGTGCCTCAGTCTGGCGCGGTCGCGGCGCTGGTCAGACCGGCGGGTCTGCCGCTGACGACGCAGGCAACACGGCAACCGGTGTCTGTCATGCTTGTCGCTCGCCTCTCGCCTGCTTTGCTCCCTGCGCTCCCGGTGCGGCCTCGCTACGGCGGGAGCGCTGCCCTCCCGAGGTTTTCGAATTTTCTCGCTGACCCGGGATACATCGGAATGACCAACGGCGAGGCGTTTGACGCAATGGCGGTCATCCGGTTCTCGTTTGCTTCTCGCGGTTTCCTCGTCTTGACGACCTTGTCGCACGGACCGTCGTCGCGCCGACCGAGGCCTCGGTCGATATCATTCCGGCGCTCGCGGGTGCGCCGTTCTTCCGTCTCCTCGTCCTGCAGACACGCCACGGACGGAGAGCACTTGGCTCGTCCTTAGCGCCAACCGGCTGCGGCTTCCCTTGCGGCGACCGGCGGTGGTCCGGGGAAGGGCAGCCGGTAGCTGGGCATCGGCCCGATTACGGCACGGTATAGCGCAGGATTACCCCGTCACCTGCTGCCCAAGCTTCGTTTGAGTTGACAATCCAGACGTCACGCAGGTTGGGAGTGGACGGTGTGATCGGTCCGAACTTGGTGTACAGCGTCCAAACCCCGTTGAAGAGCCTTAGAACCGTCAGGTTGTCCCCAACTGCCCAGCCCTCAGTCGCCGAGGTGAGCGCGATAGCGTTGAGCCGATTCCCAGTCGGTGAGGGGATCTGCGCCCACGATGAACCGTCGAATCGCATAATCACGCCACCATCGCCGACGGCATAGGCTTGTCCCAGTGTGGCCCCTGAAAGGACCCCGGCGACGGCGTTGAGCGGCGCGGGCGCCGTGGCCACCATCTGCCAGACCGTGCCGGTCCACTGATAGATGGAATTGTCGCCGGGGTCGACGGTGGCGTTGGCGTTGCCGGAAACGGCGAGACCGACATTGGGCGCCAGCGACTCGACGCCGCGGATCGGCACGCCGAGCGTGAGCGTGCTCGCGCCGCCAAAGCTCGTTCCATTCCAGCGGTAGGCACGACCTTGGTCGTCCACCATCCACCCATCGTTGACACTATTGAGACTAACGCCCATGAGATTCACGCCCGGAAGCGGCGCCGGGAGTGTCGCGTCGCTCCAACTGGTGCCGTTCCAGCGCTTGGCCGTGCCATTGTTGCCGACGGCGAGGGCGAGACCAGAGAGGTAGTAGACCGACCGCAAGGTCTCGGTTGTTCCGGTCGCTGTGGAGATCCAGCCGCCCGACCCGCCACGGAGCGCCGTTCCGCCGTCGCCCACCGCGATACCGTCCGTGCTGGAGAGCATGGAGATTCCCCGAAGGGTCGGTCCGGAGAAGACTTGGTTCCACGTCCCTTGCGCACCCGGGTTTGGCGTCGGCGTGCGGGTTGGACCGCACGTTGTGCAATTGATCACAACGCTCACGGCCTGAACTTGGCGCGATGGTGTTGGGGTGGTCGGCAACGTTGGCGTCGGTGTTGGCCCTTGCGTCCCCACCACGTTCGACGTTCGACCGTCGACCGTCGCTACAAGTTGCCGGCCCGCCTGAATGGGTGGAACTCCAAAAACGAAGTTGCCATTGGCATCGACGGTGCCGCTCGCGATTACCTGACCATTGTCCACATAGGAGATCGTGACCGGTGTGCCAGGGGTTCCTTGCCCGCTGACCGTCGTTGCACCGGGCGCTGCGTCGTTCAGCAAAGGACGCGGGTTGAAGGCCATGAAGATGAGGAAGTTGTTCGGCTTTTGCACCCCGGCGAACCACATCCACCAGTTGCCGAATTCGTCTTCGACGACGGCCGGGTCATAGGCGTTGCCGTTGAGCACGTCGTCGTTCGGCAGCGTCATCACCACGCCACCATTGAAGCCGTACTTGGTCCAGTTCACTCCATCCGTCGAGGTCGCATAGAGGATGCGCCGGGTGTTGAAGGAGTCGGCGCCGCTATACCACATCCGGTAGATGCCGTTGCGGTCCTTGATGACCATCGGCTCACCAACAAAGTTGGTGTCCGGAGCACCGGCGCCGCCGGGTTGCAGCACCGGAGTATTCAAGACGTTCCAGGTCAGACCACCGTCTGTCGAAGTGCCGTAGCCAATCGTCGTCCGCCCGTTGGCATCGACGGCGGTGAACCAGACTTTATAGACGTTTCCGTCTTTGAGCCACGTCGGGTCGCCAACGCTATCCGCCATGTACGGGAAGAGCCCACGCGGAATCACCGGGTCGTCAGGCCGGATGGCGCCCTGGGCGCGTGACGACGGCGGAAAGTCGACGCCGGTCGTGGTGGTTGCGAGACCAATTTGGGAGACATTGTTATTGCGGCCCTCGTAGAGGACGCGGAAACACCGGCAGTCGCTCGTCGTGTCATCCAGCAGCGAGGGGGCGATGACCTCGCGGTCGAACCTTCCTCCGCCGCGCGGGTCCATCACGGGATTTTCGCAACCGGCGCAGCCGCCACCAATCGCGTACTTGCCCCAGATGATGCCATCGCCTGAAATCGCCATATTCAAGTTGGCGTTCGTGTTGCCGGTGTCCGGACACTGACCGGTGTAGTACATGAAGAAGTTGTAGGGTCCCATCCCAGGGAAATTGGCGTTCGGGTCATAAAGGACCGTCGGCGCATAGGCGCTTCCACAATCGCCCTGATTTCCCGATTCGCTTGGGTTCCCCGGCGCGAGCGACGGTCCTCCGTTGGTGGGTAGCCGGGTGAAGATTCCCGGCTTGGTCGAATAGATCGGCGGGCCGAGGGTGTCGTCGGCTGGCGCAGCACTTGGGCTGATTGCGATGGCGCTCAGCGACACCGCCATTGCCAACAAGACGAACGGCAGGAAGCGAGGCATTGACTCCTCCGGAAGGCCCTGATCTTCAAGGGGGCCTGGTCGGCCGGGGCTGATGTCCGGACCAGGCTCGCAGTGCCGGGAACCGAGCGGCGCGGATTATATCTCATCACCCTCGCCCAAACCCCCTCCTCGGCTGTGCTGCCTCTTCAACGATCGGCCGTCTGTCCGGTTGCGCCGCCTATACTTGCCGGGTAGGGCATTCCACGGGCGGGTGGTGCGCCTGATGAGTAGCTGGCTTGCTCGTCGGTCCCGGGCGCTCCCGGCGATTGCGGAAGGCCAACTGACCGGACCAATCTGTCGAAAGGGTGACCCATCGTGAAGCTCGCGATTGACGCCCGGCCCCTCGCTGATCGCTTCCCGGGAATTGGGCGCTACCTCGCTGGGCTCATCCCGGCGCTCCTCGAGGCGGACCCGGAGCTTCGGATTACGCTGTTCGCCGACCCAACAGCACGCCGCGGTCGGCTCGATCCCTTCGCGTTCGCCACCGAACGATGCGCGGTCGTGCCGCTGCCGGCGCCGATCTTCTCCCTCATTGGGCAGCTTCGTGCAGCGTGGGCGATCGACCGCGGCAGGTTCGACTTGCTGCACGCACCGTATTTCCTGACACCGATCGGGTTGCGCACTCCGCTGGTGCTGACGGTCCACGATCTCATCCCTCTGCACCATCCTGAAATCCTGCCCGGACGGATTGCCCGGTTGGTGACGCCGTTTCTGCTTGCTGCTGCCGCTCGTTCAGCGCGCCGCGTCATCGCTGTTTCGCGGTGGGTGGCGGAGGACGTCGTCGTGCGCGGCCTCGCCGACCGCGATCGGATCGCCGTCGTTCCCCTCGCCTCGGACCGGCTTCCGAGGCCAACGGCGATGGGACCGGACCCGGCCTGGCCACCGCCCCCCTATCTCCTCTCGCTGGCAGCCGACAAGCCCCTCAAGAACCTCCCTCTGCTGGTCCGAGCCTATGCCTTGAGCGGCGTCGCCACGCCCCTCGTGCTCGCAGGCCCGTCCGACCCTCGCCATCGGTCGACTGCTGACGCGATTGAACAGTTGGGGGTCGCCGGGCGGGTTTATCGGATTGGTCCAGTCGCCGAGGAACGCCTCGGCGATCTGTATCGGGGTGCGCTCGCACTGCTCTTTCCGTCGCTGGCCGAAGGGTTCGGGCTGCCCCCGCTCGAGGCCATGCACTTCGGGGTACCGGTTGTCTGCTCGACCGCAACCTCCCTCCCAGAAGTCGTCGGCGGTGCCGCACTGCTGGTACCGCCCGACGATGAAGCAGGGTGGGCAATGGCGATCAAACGAATTGTGGAAGACGGTGCGCTGCGCGCTGCGCTCGCGGATGCCGGGAGGGGCCGTGCCAAGCAGTTTTCATGGTCGCGGACGGCCAGCGAAACCCTCGCCGTCTACCGGGCAGCGCTCGGCCAAATGCCAGCAATTGGGTCGGTGGTGTGACGAAACGCCCGATCGAGGTTCTCCACGTTTACAAGGATTATTGGCCGGTCGTTGGCGGCATCGAGAACCATGTGCGCCGGCTTGCCACTGGGCTGGCGCGCGACGAGTCATTCAACGTGCGGGTGCTGGTCACGAACACCGGCTTCCACACGGTTCGCGGCTCGATCGACGGCATCGAGGTGATCAAGGCAGGCCGGCTCGCAACTGTTGCTTCGACACCGCTCTCGGTCGCCCTCGCAATGGAACTGGCACGTCAGCACCCTGATATTGTTCACCTCCACTTTCCGTATCCGATTGGCGAACTCGCGTACCTCGCGGTTGGCAGACAGGCACGGCTTGTCATCACCTACCATAGCGATGTCGTTCGCCAGCGCCGGCTGCTTCGGTTCTACCGCCCGTTTCTTCGGCGGGTGCTCGCCAACGCCGACGCCATCATTGTCTCCAACCCACGGTACGCGGCTGGATCGCCCTTTCTTGTCTCGCACCGGGAACGGCTGCGGCTGATCCCGTTTGGGGAAGATCCGGCGCGCTATGCGCTCACGGAGCGGCGTCGGGCCGTAGCTGCGGCGATCCGGGCTTCGGTGCCTGGCCCCCTTACTCTCTTCGCTGGACTGCTGCGCTATTACAAGGGTCTCGACGTGCTGATCGCGGCAATGCGCGATGTTCCGGGTACGCTGGTAATCGTCGGTGACGGTCCGGAACGCGTGCGCTGGCAAACTCTGGCAGCCGCGACCCCGTACGCCGACCGCATCATCTTTCGGGGCAGGCTGACGGATGAGGAGCTGATCGCTCACTATCACGCGGCGGATGTCTTCGTCTTGCCTTCGACCCTTCGTGCTGAGAGTCTCGGGGTCGTCTTGCTTGAAGCGATGGCCTGTGGGTTGCCGCTCGTTACGACTGAACTGGGTACCGGCACATCGTACGCCAACATCCACGGTGAGACGGGTATTGTGACACCGCCCAACGACCCCCGAGCGCTGGCCGTTGCGCTTCGGGTCCTGCTCGACGATCCCGAGCGGCGTCGGAGATTTGGCGAGGCGGCGCGCCGTCGGCTCGAGCGCGAGTTCAGCGAGCAGGCGATGCTTGAGAGGACGAAGGCGCTGTACTGGGAGGTCCTCGAGCGTCCGCGCCGACGGGAGATTGCCCCCGGGGAATGAACGCCGAAAGCCGCTTGCGGGGGTGAGACGGCAACCTTTGCTAGAATCGTCGTATGCCCTTGGCTTCCGCGAAGCGCCCGGTGTTGCCTGTCGGCTCTGGCCGGGCGTTGGTGACGGGCGGCGCCGGCTTTATCGGTTCGCATCTTGTCGAGCGGCTGCTCGCCGACCGCTGGACCGTCGTGGTCGTCGACGATTTCTCCACTGGCCAGCGCAGTTGGCTGCCCGACGACGACCGTCTCATTGTTTTCGAGGGGGATATCCGGGACGCCGCGCTGATTGGGCGCGCGATCGATGGCTGCTCAGTCGTGTATCACCTCGCTGCGGTGGTTGGGGTCCGCCGCGTCGTCGCCGATCCGTTGCGCGCGATTCAAGTCATCGTCGATGGAACCGAACGTGTGTTGGAGGCAGCACTGGCGGCAAGGGCTCGCGTGGTGCTTGCCTCATCATCCGAGGTCTACGGCCTGAGCGACGCTCTGCCCTTCGCACCGGACGGACCGCGGCTGCTCGGCTCGACCCGGGTGCCGCGTTGGGCCTACGCCACCGCCAAGGCGCTCGATGAGCATCTTCTCTTTGCATACCGCGAGCGTGGCCTAGAGGGAGTCGTCCTCCGTTATTTCAATACGTATGGTCCGCGGCAGGATGCGGCGGGCTACGCGGGTGTCGTGGCGACGTTCTGCGATGCAGTCGTACGCGGCAAGCCCCTCGAGATCCACGGCGACGGTCGGCAGACCCGCTGCTTTCTTTATGTCGATGACAACGTTGACGCAACCTACCGGGCTGGACTCGTTCCTGAAGCGGACGGTGAGATCTTGAACCTCGGGTCGACTGAGGAAGTATCGATTCTGGAGCTGGGTCGGCTGGTTGCGGAGGCCGCTGGCGTGCCCTTCGACCCGCGGTTCGTCCCGTATCAGGACGTGTTTGGCGACCACTTTGAGGATCCGCCGCGGCGCATTCCCGATATCGCCGCAAGCGAGCGCGTCCTTGGCTTCCGTCCGACGACGCCGTTACACGACGGAATCGCTCGGACGCTCGCGTGGGCTGCTGAGCGACACGCGGCCGCGAGGAGCTAACTGATGCCAACACGCTTCGCCGCTTACCTCGACCGGCTGCTTGAAGCAAGCTGGTTGATGGTCGCGGTCGTCGTGCCGCTCTTTTTTGACGTTTTTAGTTCCCGCGTCTTCGAGCCGGACAAACTGACCGCGTTCCGTGGGATCATGATCTTCGCGCTGGCGGTCTGGCTGCTGCGTGAACTGGAGATGCCGGGCGCTCCAGCGAGCCTACCGCGACGCTGGCTGGATGGATTTAAGGCAAACCCGCTGGCGGTGCCGGTCGCCATCCTCGCCTTGTCCTACGTCATCGCAACCGTGTTCTCCGTTCAGCCGATGGTGAGCATCTTCGGCTCCTACCAACGGCTCCAAGGGACGTTGAACAACTTTCTCTACTTCGCGCTCTTCTTCCTCGTGGCGACGGGGTTACGAAATTGGGGGCGAGTTGACCGACTGCTCTCGACGTTCATCATCGTGAGCGTGCCGGTCAGTTTGTACGGTATGGCACAGCGGCTGGGGCTGGATCCGCTGCCGTGGGGTGGCGACGTCCAGTCACGGGTCGCCGGCTCTGCAGGCAACCCGATCTTTCTCGGCGCCTACCTCATTCTCGTTATTCCCTTCATTTTGGCCCGCCTCATCGACGTGCTGATGAAGGTGCGAGCGGGGGCTCGGGACGGACGGACGATCGCGCTCTTGTGCGGGTACGGCGTCGCCCTGCTTGTGAATCTTGTCTGCCTGTATTGGACGGGCAGCCGCGGACCATGGATGGGTTTCGCCGCATCCATCGTCACGATGCTCTTTTTCTTGGGCATTGCGATTCGACGGCGCGTCCTGCTGCTCGCGCCGGTCGTTGGGGTCGCGGCGTTCGTCGGGATTATGGCCTTCCTCAATTCGCCGATCGGGGCCCCGCTTGTCGAAGCGAACTCCTTCGCGGAACGCCTCGGGAGCATCGATGATGTCAATTCAGGCACCAATCGTGTTCGCGTCCTGATTTGGTTCGGCGATGGGGTTGGCAAGGGCGCAGCGGGGATGATCACCGACAACCTGTTTCGGACGATCGTCGGCTATGGCCCGGAGACGATGTATGTCGCCTATAACCGCTTTTATCCGCCCGACCTCGCCCATTACGAATCGCGGACGGCGACCCCGGACCGCTCGCACAATGACCTGATTGACTTCTTGGTGACGAACGGCGCGATCGGCTTGTTCGCCTACCTACTCATCGTGGCAACGTTCTTTTCGCTGGCGGTCCGGTTGGTTCGTGAAGTGGACGGCGGCTACCACCGACTTGTCGCGTTGGCAGTGGTCGGCGCGGTGGCGGCCCATCTTGTGGAGGCGCTGCTCGGCATCCCGATTGCCTCGACGCGCACGCATTTCTGGATGATCATGGGCATCGCGGCAGCGCTCCCAACGCTTCTTGCGCCTGTCCCGGCCGCCGAACCTGCTGTGGCCAAGGGGCCGGCCACGTCGGCCAGCGGCCGGCGCCGTCGCAATCCGCCTCGCCCGCCGGCGATGCCGGTCGCACGCCCCGGCGGCACGCGGTGGCTCGCTCCCACGGCGTGGTTCGCGATTACCGCGGTGGTCGTGTACGGCTTGTTGTTCCAGCCGCGTCTGGTTCAAGGGTTTGGCCAAGACGCCTTTCCGACGCTGGTGGTTCTCGGCGCATTCGCCTGGGTCTGGATCGGGATTGTCGCTCTCGCGACCGCCCTTCCGCTGCCATCCAGCGGCGTGGCAGCACGGGCAAATGGGGCGCTCTGGTTGGTCGCTCCGGCCGTGGCACTGCTCGGGATTGTCCTCGCCATCACCTTTGCGAACCCGATCATCGCCGATATCCGCTTCAAGCAAGCTCAGTCGCTGGACCAAATCAGTCGGTTCGATCTGAGTATCCCGACCTACCTGAAGGCGATCGAGGCCGCGCCAAACGAAGACTTCTATTACTTGTTCCTGGGCCGGGCGTACCTTGAGGCTGCGAAGCGAGCCCCTGAGCAGGGAACGAATCTTCAGCCGCGGACCGTAGCCGATTTGCGGGCCCTCCCGTCGATAACGGGACTGAGCCGGGAGACGCTCTATTACGCGAGCAAGGTTGCGCTCGATGCCGCCTATGCCATCAGCCCGCTCAACACCGACCACTCGGCCAACCTCGGCCGGCTCTACCGGTTTTGGGCGGAGGGAACGGCAACCCCAGATCTGCGCAAGCAGCGGCTCGATCAGTCCGACACGTGGTACGCAAACGCGCTGCAGCTCAGCCCCAATGCGGCGCATCTTTGGATGGAATGGGGGTTGACGAAGGAAGCGCTCGGGCAACCGAACGAAGCCGTCCAAAAGTACGAACACGCGGCCCGGCTCGACAACCGCTACGCGCCGACCTTTCTCCAGCTCGGTAACCTCTACCTGAACCAGGCAAACGCCAAGTTACAACAGGGTGACCGGGAAGGCGCTGCCCCGCATCTCGAAACGGCCGCGAATCACTATCGGCGGGCAACCGAGATCGATCCGAACCTTCCGGCCGCGCACAGCGCCCTCGGCTTCATCTACAACGCGCAGGGAAACACGCGTGCTGCCATCGAAGCGAACGAGACGGTCGCCGCGCTTGCCCCCAACGATTTGGCAACGCGTCGCAACCTCGCATTGCTCTACCGCGATCTCGCCAATCAGACCAACGACCCGGCAGCACGGACCAAGGCGATCGAAGAGGCGAAAGTCGCGATGAATCTGGCACCAGCGAACGAGCGGCCCGCGTTCGCTCAACTGATCGCCGAGCTCGAGGGTCGGCCCTGAGGCCGATCACGATCTACACGCGGGCCGATTCTGCGGATGCCCGCGCCCTCAAGCAGTTTCTCGAGTCCCGTCGCCTGCCCTATCGCGAGCTCGACGCTGCAAACCCTGCGGTGCGCCACCAAATGTTCCAACGCTATGGGGTTCTCGTCATTCCGATCATCGTCATTGGCCGGGCTGCCTTCTTTGGATTTGCCGAAAACCGCGAGGCGATTGAGCGTGCGCTGGATGCCCCCGCGGACCGGTCAACGCGAGCGGATTGACCAGAAGCCAACTTTGTGTTCCGGCGCTTGGTCCTCTGCTATCGTGGAGAGAGGGACGCATTCGCGACCGACGGGCGATGAACGCAACCTGTCATGACCGGCCCTTCGTCCTCGCGTCGAGGCGTGCGGATGAACGGGGATCTGACGTAGCTCTGAGCCTCGTTTATCACGGATCGGGACGTGCGCCGTAGCACAAGGCACCCGTTTGAACGGCTAGCTCCACGGCAGCGGACCGTATTTGAAGACCCACCCCAGCAACTCGTCGCTCAGCTCCTTTAGGCGACGCCGCTCTTGGTTTGTCGGACGCTCGGTGGCGGTCAACAAGCCCTCGATGGCAGCAATGGCGCGCTGGGCGGGACTTGGCTCGGGCGTGGGAGTGTCGCGGCCCCGGACGAGTGCGCGCGCCGTTTGCTGATCGAGGCCACCGTGCAAGGCCCGTTGGCGAATGAGCTCGCGCATTTCCGGTGACTTCACAGAAAGAATGCGCTCGGCGGTCGAAACCGCCATTTTTCCAGATCGGACCGCCTCGCCGAGCTCCGGGTCCTCGTACACCCGGACGCGCCGGCTCACATAGGACGGATCCTTGTGAATGAGGCGGGCCAACTCGCGAACGCCAAATCCTCGCTGGCGCATTAGAGCGTCGAAGGCAGCGGCCTCTTCCTCAGGTGGAATGTTCTCCCGCTGCAGGTTTTCAATGAGCGCGGCGACGAAGGCTTGTTCCTCGTCAAACTCGCGCACGATCGCTGGGATCTCGCGCAGGCCCAATTTCTGCGCCGCCCGATAGCGCCGCTCGCCCGAGATGAGAATGAAGCCATCCTCCGATCGCCGCACCACGACCGGTTGGAGGAAGCCGACATCCTGAATGCTTTTCGCCAGCTCGTCAAGCGTCGCTTTGGGAAAGGACTTCCGCGGCTGCTGCGGATCGGGCCGGATTTGGTCGATTGCGAGCAGCTTCGCGTTCGGATCCGGTCGGGTCGAGCGTTCGCCGACAATTGCGAACAAGGTTCGGTCGCTTACTTCGGAAGCCTGTCGCGCAAAGGTGGGCTGCACTCGGCTAGACGGCATAGCACATCATCCCCGTTCGAAGAAGCAGCGTTTCAGCGAGAGCGCGGTAGGTGGTCGCGAGCTCGCTACTCGTCGCGTACTCGAGCAAACTGCGGCCACGCTCCTGCGATTCGAGCACCTTGACGGTCTGCCGAACCGGTGGAGACAGGACAAGCTCACCGAGTGCGCTTGTCACTTCCGTCAACAATTCGCGATCGTAGACCCGCCGAGAGTCGAAGAACGTGGGCAGCACGCCGAGGAGTTCGAGGTCCGGATTGAGGTGTCGGCGAACGGCGGCGATCAGGCCGCGGAGATGGTTCAAGCCCAGCAGTGGCAGCCGGGCCATCTGAACGGGCACCACGACCCAGCGGGCGGCGGCGAGCGCGTTGACCGTGAGCAGACCGAGCGACGGCGGACAGTCAATGAGGACGAGGTCCCAGCCGTCGAGGTGAACCAGCTCGTCGCGAAGAATCGTCTCGCGCGCCAGCGCCTGTTGAGCCGCCACTTCCGCTGCCGCGAGATCGAGGTGCCCGGGCACGATGGCAAGGTTCGGCTTGACGGGACGAATGAGCGAGGTCAGTGTCCGGTCGCGGCTGAGGAGTGCGGCGGTCGACTCGCTCGGCTCGACGATTTCGAACCCACTTGCGGCGGTAAGGTTGGCCTGCGGGTCGAGGTCGACCAGCAGGGCGCGCACGCCACGCTCAGCGCAGGCCGCGCCGAGGTTGAGCGCGGTCGTCGTCTTCCCGACGCCGCCTTTTTGGTTGGCGATCGCGATGACCTGCACCACTGCCCTCCGTTGGCGCACCAGTGTAGGGTGGCTTCGACCGCATCTCCAAGGAGTTAGTAGAATTTCGCCCAGAAACCGCCGGCAGACCGGCAGGCCGTCCGGCTGACCGAGTCTCGCGGACAAGGAGCCCCAATGACGTCGGCCTCTCCGTCGATCAGTGCGGCGGACGACTCTGCCTATCGACTTCCTCGAACCGCCGTCCCCACGCGTTACACGATCCGGTTGACACCCGATCTCGCGGCCGCCACCTTCTCCGGCGAGGAGACCATCGAGGTCACGGTTCGCGAGCAGGTGGGAGCCATTGTCCTCAACGCTGCCGAACTCGTCATCACGGACGCCGAACTAACCAATGGTGACCGCACGATTCGGGCGACCGTGGATCACGATGAGAGGCTCGAGCGAGCCACCTTGACGCTCGACGCGCAGGCCGATCCCGGCGAGTGGCGACTGCGGCTGCGCTTCACCGGCATTTTGAACGATAAGCTTCATGGTTTTTATCGCAGCACCTTCAAAGACCAACAGGGTCAAGAGCAGGTGATCGCCTCGACCCAGTTCGAATCCACCGACGCTCGGCGGGCCTTCCCCTGCTGGGACGAGCCCGACTTCAAGGCGACGTTCGCTGTGACGCTCGTCGTGGATGAAGGGTTGATGGCGATTTCGAATGGCCCTGTTGTGCGCGAGGAGCCCGCAGGCGGCGGCAAGGTGGCGGTCACGTTCGCCGAGACAATCAAGATGTCCACCTACCTCGTGGCATTCGTCGTTGGCCCCTTCGAAGCGACGGAGCCCGCGGATGTCCGCGGAGTACCGCTACGTGTCGTCGCGCCTCGCGGGAAACTGCATCTTGCACGCTACGCCCTCGGTATCGGCGAGTTTGCCCTCACGTTCTTCGCGGACTACTTTGGCATTCCCTATCCGGCCGAGAAGCTCGATCTGATCGCCATTCCGGATTTCGCCTTTGGAGCGATGGAAAATCTTGGCGCGGTCACCTTCCGCGAGACGGCGCTGCTGGTTGACGAGACAAACGCCTCCCAGCCCGAGCTTGAGCGGATCGCGGACGTCGTGGCGCATGAAATCGCCCACATGTGGTTCGGCGACCTCGTGACCATGCGCTGGTGGAACGGCATTTGGTTGAACGAAGCGTTCGCCACCTTCATGGAAATGGTGGCCGTCGATGCTTGGAAGCCGGAGTGGCGGCGCTGGGATAGCTTCGCGATCGAACGGAGCGCTGCGATGGCGGTGGACGCGCTCGAATCGACCCGGCCGGTCGAATATCCGGTCCGGCTGCCCGCCGAAGCTTCCGACATGTTCGACGTTCTCACGTATCAGAAAGGCGGCTCGGTGCTGCGCATGCTGGAGCAGTACCTCGGCGCCGACCGGTTCATGGAAGGCATTCGTCACTACTTACGCACTCACGCGTACGGCAACACTGAGACGACCGATTTGTGGGATGCCATCGAGGCGACGACTGGCGAACCGGTGCGGGCGATCATGGACAGCTGGATCTTCCAGAAAGGTTTTCCACTGATTCGGGCAGCCCGCGAGCAGGACGGTCGGTTGCGGCTTACGCAACGTATCTTCCGGTATTTGCCCACGTCGAACGATCCGACGCGTTGGAAGGTGCCCATCCTGCTTCGCACCGAAAACGGCTACGACACGGCGAGTCACAAAGTCCTTTTGGAAGATGAGACGCTGACGCTTGACCTCGGGAACCCCGAGCGCGTCGTCGTCAACAGCGGAGGAAGCGGGTTTTACCGTGTCCTCTACGATGGCAGTCTCTTCGCTGCGCTTGCCCGCGGCATCGATACGCTCAGCGCCGTCGAGCGCTATCAGCTTGTCGATAACACGATGGCGGCGATGGTCGCCGGGCAGACGGAGCCAGCCGACGTTTTGTCACTTGCTCGCGCCTTGGCCAATGACGATGACCGAAACGTTTGGGACGCGGTGATCGGTGCGCTCGCCTACCTCCACCGTGCCGCCGACCCGGAACTGCGACCGTTCGTTCGCCGACATATTCGCGAATTGGTCTCGCCGAAAGCGCAGCAACTTGGCTGGGACCCGAGGCCGGACGAACATGCGCTGCTCCGAGCGCTGCGCGGGCAGTTGATCCAGACTCTCGGGACCATTGGCGACGATGAGGCGACGCGCGCCGTCGCCAGCGAGCGCTACAGCCGTTATCTTGAGGACCGAAGTTCGCTCGACCCCAACCTTGTGACCCCCGTGGTCGAGATCCTCGCGTATACGGGCGGCAAAGACCGGTATGAGCGCTTCGTCGAGCGCTACAAGTCCGCAGGGACGCCGCAGGAAGAAATGCGTTACTTGATGGCGCTCGGCACATTTCGGGATCGGTCACTTGCCTCACGGACGCTCGAAATGACACTGAACGGCGAAATCCGGACTCAGAACTCAGCGCTCGTGATCAACCGAGTGTTGGCCAACCTTGAGGCGAGCGACCTCGCGTGGAACTTCATCAAAGCGCGCTGGAACGAGATTCTTCAGAAATTGCCGGCGAACATGATTGCGCGTACTGTCGCCAGTCTCTCCCTCGTGATGGACCGCCAGATCGCCGACGATGCCCGCCGCTTTTTCGAGACGGCCCCACTGAAGGAGGGCCGGAAGCAGATCGAGCAGACGCTCGAGCGTCAAGGAATCGCCGTGGCCTTCAAGGAGCGGGCCGCCGCGGCTCTCCGTCAATTGTTCGCCGAAGCGTGAATCGATGAGACGGTAGTCGTACTCTGGCCACGCCTACTCGACGTAGCGACCGTTGTTCGCTCGTCAGTGACATTGCTAGCCACGGCGTCGGCAGGCGAGAGCCGAGATGCGATCCCGGCTGCGCAGTCGGAAGGGTTGGGTTCCATGCCCGCGTCGAACGGGGCCCACTGACAGCACGAATGCCACCCCCGGCCCGAAGCCGGTCGAACGCCGCGAGTATGCTCGCGGTCGCACGTTCAGTCTTGGGGTGCCGCTCGTCGCTGATGCTTTTGGCCTACCGGGGTTTCCCCGCCACGGAGCGGGTTTCTAACGACACGATGCGATCACCTGCGGGCGCGAGACGATCCCGATATCGCTCACTCGCTTGCCTTGAGCGAAGCACTGGTACGTGCCTCAACGCCTTCCCGAAGTCGAGCGTTCGGAAACCTCGAGGTGGCCGAACCAGAAAAGCTGCGTTGCGGGGTCGTAGCAGTGGCCTGTGTACGGCGTCGCGAGCGTGGGGAGAACCTACCAGCGCCACCACGGAGCGCTATACGGGTACGGCTGGAACGACACGCCCGCTGTTGATGGCTGGCTGATCACCGGATTGCCTTGGCGATCGAGTACCCAGCCTCGTGCGAGGTAGGCATTGATTGCTCCCGCTGGCGTGGAGAGCAGAGTCGGCGCACCGCCGGTCGCTAGTCCGCCGCGCACGATCCCGGTCAGCTTGCTGTCGGCATCCAGCGCCGCGCCGCCGGAGTCCCCGAATGAGGCGGCGGTGTCACTCGCGATGAGCGGCCAGTCACGACCGTCAGGTCCGAGGGCTCCCGGCGTCACTTGACCCGTCACTTTTCCATACTTGACGCTCGGTTGGTCCGGGAGGTCTTGGCGATACCCGACGACCGTTTGGCTCTCTCCCGGACGAACCGGAGTGTCGCGAATCGCGAAGGGTCGTGCCGGAAGTGATCGTTCGGCACGCAGGACTGCCAGATCGGCGGCTGGCTCAAGCAAGACTGGCCGCACCGGCACCGTTGTTCCGTCGAGGAATACCAGCGAAATCGAGACAGCATCGGCGACGACGTGATAGGCGGTTACCGCAAGCCGGTCACCGATAGCCACGGCTGAGCCTAAGGTCACCGGCGCACTGCCGCCCCGGCTGCCGACGACCTTGGGCACTGCCTGCCGGAGGACTGGCACGGGTTGCGAAGCCGAGGCTGGCGCGGCGACGGCGAGTGCCAGCAGCAAGGCGATCAGGGACAGCAGCATCCGGCTTCTTCGGCGCATCGTCGTCAGTCTGGCAGATCCGGTTGCCTACCTGCAAATGGGGTTTCCCCTAATTGGCGGGCCCAACATACTGTGCAGGCAGGTTAGCGAACGGAGGCCGCCCACGTCGCCCGCCCCGCGAGGATCTTCGCCAAGAACTGCCCGGTGTAGGAGTCGGGGTGGGAGGCAATCTGCTCGGGTGTGCCCGTTGCGACGACGGAGCCGCCGCGGGATCCGCCGCCCGGACCGAGGTCGACAATCCAATCGGCCGATTTGATCATGTCGAGATTATGTTCGATGAGCAGGACGGTGTTGCCGGTGTCGACGAGCCGTTGGAGGACGCGGAGGAGCGCGGCGCAATCCTCGAACGATAAGCCGGTGGTTGGCTCATCGAGAAGGTACAGCGTCCGGCCAGTGGCTCGGCGCGACAGCTCGGTCGCCAGTTTGACCCGCTGCGCCTCGCCGCCCGAGAGCGTGGTCGCTGGCTGGCCGAGCCGGATGTAGCCCAGCCCAACGTCGTAGAGGGTTTGCAGCTTGTTTCGCAGCGACGGCACCGCGTCGAAGAAAGCGAGGGCCTCCGTCACCGTCATATCGAGCACGTCGGCGATGCTTTTTCCCTTGTACAGGATCTCGAGCGCCTCGCGGTTGTACCGCTTGCCCTTGCACACCTCGCACGGAATCGTGATGTCCGGCAGGAAGTGCATCTCGATCTCGACGTACCCTTCGCCTTTGCACGCCTCGCAGCGACCGCCTTTGACGTTGAACGAAAACCGCCCCGGGCCGTACCCGCGCGCCCGTGCCTCTGGCACCTGCGCAAACAGCTCGCGAATGGCCGTGAATGCGCCGGTGTAGGTCGCGGGGTTCGAGCGCGGCGTCCGACCGATCGGCGACTGGTCCACATTGACCACTTTGTCGAGGTGCTCAAGTCCGAGCACCGCGGTGTGTGCGCCGGGTTTCTCTTTCGACTTGTACAGCGTCTGCGCCAGCTTCTTGTAGAGGATGTCGTGGATAAGGGTGCTCTTGCCGCTTCCACTTACACCCGTGATGCAGACGAAGAGGCCGAGCGGCAGTTTGACATCAATATTCCGGAGGTTGTGCTCGCGTGCTCCGAGAATTTCAAGATAGCGGTCGCCCGGCGGACGCCGTTCCCGCGGGACGGGAATCTCTCGAGCGCCAGAGAGATACTGCCCCGTCAACGATCGTGGGTTCGCCATGATCTCGTCGGGCGTCCCCGCGGCGACGATCTCGCCGCCGAACTCGCCGGCGCCGGGTCCCATGTCGATGATGTAGTCGGCGCTCCGCATCATCGCTTCATCGTGTTCGACGATGAGGAGGGTGTTGCCGAGGTCGCGCAGCCGTTTGAGCGTGCGGATCAGGCGTTCCCCGTCGACCGGATGGAGCCCAATCGATGGCTCGTCGCAGATATAGAGCACCCCCATCAGCCCACTGCCAATTTGGGTAGCGAGCCGAATGCGTTGGGCTTCCCCGCCAGAGAGGCTGGAAGCAGGCCGATCGAGGGTCAGGTAGTCGAGGCCCACGTCCATCAGAAACCCGAGGCGGCCGCGTATCTCTTTCAAGATCTGGTGTGCGATCGCTCGCTCGCGCTCAGTGAGCAATGGCGAATTGTCGGACGGCCGGTCGTCGCTGAGGAGCGTCACGAAACGGATGGCCTGGGCGATCGACATCGAGACAACGTCGTCGATATTCTTCCCGCCGATCAGGACGGCAAGCGCTTCTGGCTTCAATCGCTTGCCCCGACAAGTCGGGCAGGGCTTCGTCGTCATGTATTGCTCGATGTCCTGCTTTACCCAGTCGGAGTCCGTTTCCCGGTAGCGCCGCTCGAGGTTTGGAATCACCCCTTCATAGGTGGTGCTGTATTCGCGGGTGCGACCTTGCGCGTTTCGATAACGGACAACGATTGGCGTCTTGCCGGCCCCGTAGAGCACGACCCGCCGAGCCTCCTCGGGTAGCTCGGCCCACGGCGTCGCAGTCGAGAAACCGAAATGGTCGGCGACCGCGGCGATCAGGTTGCCGTACCACGTGGCCTCGCCGCCGCGCCGCGCATAGGGAGTGATCGCGCCCTGTGCGATCGACAGGCTCGGGTCGGCGATCACGAGGTCAGGGTCTATTTCGAGCTTGGTTCCAAGCCCAGTGCAGGCTGGACAGGCGCCGTGCGGGCTATTAAAGCTGAAGGTCCGCGGGGCGATTTCGGCGAGCGAAACATGCCCCTCAGGACAGGCAAGCCGCTCCGAAAAAAGGAGGTCCTCGCCGCCGACGACCGAGGCGAGCATCACACCGTCACCGATCTTCAGCGCAGTCTCGACGGAATCCGCGAGACGCGCGGCATCGGCCAGCGCTCCGTCCTCGTGTTGGATGACGAGCCGGTCGACGACGACCTCGAGCGTGTGTTTCTTGTTTTTATCGAGCGTGATCGGCTCGCCGAGGTCGTGCATGCGTCCGTCGACGCGGATGCGGACAAAGCCCTGTTTCCGCACCTCCTCGAGGAGCGCAACGTGCTCCCCCTTGCGATCTTTCACGAGCGGTCCGAGGATGAGCAGCCGCGACCCGTCGGGCAATTCGCCGAGCGCGTCCACAATCTGTTGCACGGTTTGGCGCTCGATTGGCCGACCACAAACCGGACAGTGCGGCCGACCGACCCGTGCAAATAGCAACCGAAGATAGTCGTACACTTCGATGATGGTCCCGACGGTTGATCGCGGATTCCGGCTCGCCCCCTTCTGATCAATCGAAATTGCCGGCGACAGTCCTTCGATGTGGTCAACCTCGGGCTTCTCCATCTGACCGAGGAACTGCCGGGCATAGGCGGAGAGGGATTCGACGTAGCGCCGCTGACCTTCAGCGTAGATGGTATCGAAGGCCAGCGAACTCTTGCCGGAGCCAGACAGGCCGGTGATGACCACGAGCTTATCGCGGGGGATTTCGAAGTCGATGTTCTTGAGATTGTGCTCTCGCGCCCCACGGACCACGATTCGGTCAAGGGGCATGGCGCTGAGCCCTCGGGAATGCCATCGTGTGATGCTGCCGTGCTGCGGTGGAAAACTGTGCCATAATCGCTTGGAAGTCTACCAGAACACACGTGCGCCCCAACAGCGGTTTACTGCCGAATCCCGAACACGAATTGAACGCCCCACCGCCTCGCGGCTATACTTTCTCCAGCTTGCCGACATGGCTCAGTGGTAGAGCAGCCGCCTCGTAAGCGGCAGGTCCCCGGTTCGAATCCGGGTGTCGGCTCCACGTCAAGGTGTTCCGGCCGACAAGTCATGGCCATCGGCTTCTATCCGTGCGACCGTTGCACTTCGCTTAGCGCATGTTTTCCGAGCAGCTCCGTCGCCGCGAGATGATTCAGCGGATGGACGGTAGCGCTGCGCACGTCGCGATACAGCCGTTCAAGACCGGTCCGGCGATACAGCGCGACACCGCCGAGAATTTCCATGCTTCGGGTCACGACTTCGACCGCGGCGAGTGAGACATAGTCTTTCATCGCCATTACTTCGCGGTGCTCGGCCGCGCCCCAACCGGAAGCGGTCGGATGGCGGCTGATCAGCAGCTCCAGCCATGCGTTTGCCGACCGCCACAAGATCTCCACTTCCCCAACGCGGCCGGGTATCCGCGGGTCGGCCGCTACCGGTTGGTCGGATCCAAACTCGGTCCGGGTGGTCAGCGTAGTGATGAGGATGTGCCGGGCGGCGTCGGCGATGCCGAGATAGAGCGACATCATGAAGAAGACGCCGTAGCTGAAGGCGAGGAAGTTCGGATTCGCCGGGTCGGGGGCGAGGCGGTCCCGGTCGGGCACCCGGTAGAAAACGCGCTCATCTGGGACAAACACATTCTCGAAGACGAGATCTTGGCTGCCGCTACCGCGCATCCCGAGGGCGTCCCAATCGTTTTGCGGCTTGACACCGGGGTCGGAAAAGGCGAATACGCCGCTGATCGATACCACCTCACCGTCGATCGTGGCAGGACAGGCGAGAACGCCAAAGTCCGCGGCGGGACTGAGCGTCCCCCAGCCGGCGCGTCCGTTGAAGAGCCAGCCCCCCTCGACGCGCGTAGCGGAACGCGGCACCCGCCCCTCGAACTCAGGCAGCCCGCCATACTGGCCGATCACCCACTGGTGTGCGGCCACGTCCCGGAGAAAGGCGGCGCCATCCCACGCGCCCCGCTCGACGAGGTCACCGAGGAGATAGAGCGACAGTTGGTGCTGCAGCAGCCCGAGGGTGGTGCTAGCACAACCACGGCCGAGGATGCGGATGGTTCGGCACAGGTCCGGAACGCCAACGCCCCAGCCGCCATAGGCTTGCGGCAGGCCGGCGACGAGATAGCCGCTTTCCCTCGCGGCCACGATGTTCTCAAGGGGAAACCGATTCGCGCGGTCGGCATGGTCAGCGTGACTGGCGAACCGCGCCGACAACTCCTCGGCAACCCGAATCACCTCGGTGGATGTCATCATTAGCGGTCTCCTTCGGACGCGATTGCATCAACGCCAGTGAGCTCGCGGCCGATAATCAAGCGATGGATGTCGCTCGTGCCCTCGCCGATCGTCAGGTGCCGCAGGTCGCGATAGCGGCGCTCGAGGCCGAGGTCCCGCGTGTAGCCATAGCCGCCGGCGAGTTGCATCGCTCGTGCGACAACGTCAAGCGCAGCCTCGGTATTGTGGAGCTTGGCGAGGGAGGCCTCGAGGATCGCCGGTTCGCCGCGGTCCATTCGCCATGCGGCGCGTTCGGCGAAGAACCGCATGGCATCGACGGCCAGCTTCATGGCTGCCAGCTCTGCCTGCACCAGCTGGAAACTGGCAAGCGGTCGTCCGAACTGGCGACGCTGGCGAACCCATCGCAGGGTCTGCTCGAAGGCGGCCTCGGCCGAACCGAGGGCAGCAAACGCGATTCCGACCCGGCCGAAGACGAGCAGCGAGGGATCGGTCGCCCGGTCCGCAAGGAGCGCGGTGCGCGGCACCCGAACCCCGTCGAGGACCAGCTCACCGAGGTCGGACGAGTCGAGGCCCATTTTGGCGATCGGGCGAACGGGGATGGGCGTCTCGGCCGTTGAGACCACGATGAGGCGAATTGCGGTGTCGAACCGCACGGCGATTACCGCAACGTCAGCCGAACCCGCATTGGTGACGAGGGTTTTCGTGCCGGTCAGAACGAGCGATTCGCCATCCGCCTCTGCCCGCGCCATGATGGCGAGCGTGTCCGACCCGGCCTCGGGCTCTGTCCATGCGAAACAGGCGATGTAGTCGCCGGCGACCAAGGGAGGCAAATAGCGACGACGCTGCTCGTCGGTCCCCAGCTCGGCAATGATGTTCGCGACTGAGGCGGTGGTCTGCGCGACCGTCCGCAGCGAACCCCAGATCCGTCCGAGCTCTTCGATCAGCACGAAGTAGGTGCTGTAGGGTAGGTTCGCGCCATAGGGAGGCGGGAGCAGCCCGCCCAATGCTCCGAGCGGAGCGATGCGGCGCAGAACCTCGCGGTCGATCATGCGACCGTCCCGCTCATACTCGGAGACGAGCGGAGCGATCTCGCGCTTGAGCAGCTCACGGGCAGAATGCCGCAACAGTCGCCGGCTCTCGTCCTCTTTGGTTGCCCAGAACGGGTCTCTCGTCATCCTCGTGCCAACCGTGCCGCCACGGAGCGGCCCGGGAGCTCCAAACTGCGAATCGAATCATCCAGGGACGGGTGCTCGGACAAGGGCACTCTGGCAGATCGCCTCAGAGTCGGCCTCATATCGTGTTGACCACGCTCGCCCCGACCAATCGCCACGCTTCCCGTTCGTTTAGCCACCACCGGGATCCCATGTGGTCACTGTGAAGGATTTCCGTACCGTCGATCGATGCGACCATTGTGAGATGGGCCCGGCGAGCGCCGGGCCGAGACGCCATCCGAGCAGAAGAGTCAAACGGATCGTGGGACATCCGGATTTTGAGCCGGGGGTGGACGGGGCGGGGCGCTGAAGAGGTCGGCGGACCGGAGCCAAGGAGAACTCCCTAGGAACAACATCGGGTTACCGAGGAGGGGATAGGCCAGCAACCAGCAAACCGCGTGGCGAATCGCAGCGGGCCTGATCCCGCACCGACGGCAACCGTCATGGCGTCTCGAATCCGGCGGGGGTGACCCGATACGCAACCTCGCCGCGAAAGTGGACGGTTCCGACCGGGTCGAGCGTCTCGAGCAGTGCGGGCAGCCTCGCCAACCGCTCAGGAAGTGCGTGAAAGCGGTCGTAGCCGTCTGGCTCGCTCCAATAGCTGATCGCCAGAAACGTCGACGGCGTGTCATCGAGGCGGCACAACTCGCCGCCAACGAACGAGGAAACGGACTGTTGCACGGCGTACAGCGACTGCAGGGCAGCCTCGAAGTCCAATTCGCGCCCCGGCAGCACCACGAGCTTGGTGTAGACCGCGTACAACATCAGATTGCGCCTCTCCTTCGGCTATTTTACGCTTGGCGCCAGTGAACTTGTGCGGGCTTCCGCAGGTGCCGCGATCTGCGCGACGGTGGAACCAATGACCGACCAGCTCCATGACTTGACGAGCCTGACTCTCGCCGATGCACTCCGATTGGTTGAGGCAGCAGAGGAGCGCGCCCGGGAAATCGGGGTGCCGATGGCCATCGCCGTGGTCGATGCGGGAGGGCACCCGATCGAGACGCGGCGGATGGACGGTGCTCCAGTCGCAGCCATGACGACCGTTGTGGCCAAGGCGCGCACTGCAGTCCACTTTCGGACGACGACCGAGGCCCTCGTCGAGGGGGCCAAAGCGTGGCCGGAGGTCTACCAATCGTGGATCACCGTATCGGGCGGTCAATGGGTGCTTTCGAAAGGTGGCGTGCCCCTTTGGCGCAATGGCCAGCTCGTCGGAGGGATCGGGTGTAGTGGCGGGACGGGCGCCCAAGACATTAGCTGTGCCGAGACTGCCCGAGATCGCGCCGGGTTTGCAGGAGGTCCAGAGTGACGTCCCAACTGCTCGGCGGGATCGATCAGGTCTGCGTCGGCGCACGTGACTTTGATGCAACTACCCGCTTCTTCGTGGACGGGCTCGGCCTGACGGTGGTTGGAGAGGGGACCGTCGCAGGCTTGAGCTACGCCGAACTCTGGAGCATCCCGGTGGAGCGGCAGCTCCGTGTTCGGGTTGTTGGGCACCCCGAGGTGGCGCGGGGCCGGGTTCGGATTGTCGAAGCTCTCCTCCCTGCCCCGCCCGCAATCCAGCTCACGGACCTCGGCATCTTCGACGTCGATTTTCTGTGCCGCGACCTCGACGCGCTGTGTCACCGAGTGCGGAGTGTGGGATTTTCCATTTGGACCGAGCCGCGATCCTATCAAGTGGGAGCAGTCACCGTACGGGAGGCCATAGCGGAGCCGCCCGATGGACTCCGATCGGCACTGATTCAGGATACGGGCTCGGCAAGCGCCCTCCGTGACCATCCGGATCTCGCGGTCTCGGAGGCGACGATTACAGCTGTCGGCGTCGACGACGTGCATCGTGGATTGGCCTTCTATCGGTCGGTGTTCTCTCTCGAACCGCTCCGCGTCTTCGAGATCCGGAACGACGACCTGAACGAGCTGCTCATGCTCCCGAAGGAGGTCACCTTGCGAGTCGCGCTGCTCGAGATGCCGCCCACACGCCTCGAGTTGATCGCAGTCGTGGCCGGCCCCGGGCGGAAGCACGACATTCGAATCGCTCCAGCGTCCCCCGCGGGCTGGCTTTCAGGGGAACGGGGTAAGGGTAGCTGACCTCGACGGCGCGATTGCCGACGCCACCGCAGCTGGGGCCCGACTGCTCGCAGGGCCAGTCGATTTCGCCGCTGATGTGCTGTCCCCGACACCGCGGCGGACCGCCCTTCTCGTTGATCCAACGGGCACGGTCCTCGAACTTTCCGAAACGCGAGGCTAAGCAGTGGCGATTGCGATGGGAATCGGCGCGTCCGGCGACGGTTTGACAGCTCGTCGCGTCGTCGAGCTCGGGCGGCGGATGGACGAAGTCGGGATGGATGCCATCTGGCTCGGTGAGGTGCTATACGACATTTTCACCATCTACGGGGCGCTCTCTCAGGTGACTCGCCGATTACGGCTCGCCGTCTCGGTCGCGACGTGGGCGCGGACACCGCCCTTGATGAGCGTCTGCGCTTCGACGCTTGAGGCGCTTGCACCCGGCCGAACGATCCTCGGGCTCGGCACGATGCCGAAATTTCGCAACGAGCAGCATCATGGCATTTCCTATCATCGACCCGTCGCTCGGATGCGAGAATATCTGACGCTGATGCGGCTCCTTTGGAACGCCGTGCCTGGCTCTCCGATCGACTTCGCGGGTGAGTTCTACCGCATTCATCGCTACGAGCGATGGAGCGCACCAGAGTCGCCTCGCTTGAAGGTCTATCTTGGCGCCGTCGGCCCAAAGATGCTGGAGCTTGCGGGTGAGCTGGCGGACGGAGTCATCCTGCACCCAGTGCATTCCTACCGCTCCTACACCGAGTTGACGCTCCCTGCTCTGCAGCGGGGTCTCGCCAAGCGTGATCCGAAGCTCGGTCCATTCGAGATTGTCGGTTCCTTCGAGTGCTCGATCGATGACGACCCGAGGTGGGCGATTGCACGCGCCCGTAACGGGATCATGTTCTACTTTCGGACTCCCTACATCATGCCTGTGATGGAGTTGCATGGCTTCGTTGAGGAGCAGCGAGCCATTCGGGCTGCCCTCGATGAGGGCGACCTCGCCAAGGCGGCTCGCCTCGTTACTGACGAGATGGTCCGTGTGCTTGCCTGTGCCGGGACGGCTGAGGGAGGTGCGTGCTGAAGTCGCACGCTATGAGGGTTTGGTCGATGCCGCCGCTCTCGCTGTGCCAACCGCAGGCCTCCCACCGGATGAAGTCTGGGGAGCAGTACGAACGCGTGATGCGCGCGTTTGGGCCCGCCTGAGGGCGCGACCTCACTCGCGTACCGCGAAGCGAGAAACTGCCGCTCCGACCCCAGACCTCAGGGAAATACATCAGGTTGGCGCGCGCAGGCTGAGCGACGAACTCGCCAGGCGTCGTCAACCGCACGAGGTAGGAGAATTGATAGGTGCCGCGCGGCAGCGCACGGGCAAAGAGGGCGACCCGGTCATCTCGGACGTCAACGTGGGAAAAACCGCCAATCTGATCGGCTAGAGACTCGGTCGAAGGATGCTGGTAGTCGCGAGGCTCGGGTCGACCGCCTCCGCTCCGGCAAACAGCGGGTCTTCCACGACCAAGTAGTCGAGATCGCTATTCGCGATGATTGTGAGTTGGACGCGCACCAGCTCGCCGACCCGCGCGGCGCCAATTGGCGTCGTGCTGCTTCGTTCCGCCGGAAGGTACTCTCGCGTGACAGCGATGCCCTCTGTTTTTGGGGCCACCTGTTCCCCCGGGCGGAAGGTCCGAAGCGACGCGGTGTAATACAGTCGTCCCGATGCGCCCGCGAGGTCATGGGCGTCCCGCTCGAACAGCAGCCGATTCGGGGAGTCAAGCATGAGGTCGCGCAGCTGGACGACCAGCGTTCTGGAATCCGGTGCGTCACGCCCGACCCGGCCATCGGCGACCAGCCGTCCGTTGAGCGAAACACGGTAGCGATAGTCGGCGGCTACGGCGCTCTCACGGACGGTGTAGGTGGCAAGCGCCCTGAGCGCAGCGGCGCTGTCGAAGGTCGTGCCCCACCACCCGTTCCGGCGTTGCACCATTAGCCACCGCACCGCCGGATCAATGAGCGGGCTCTGGGGGTCCACCGCCAAGAGCGCCTCGAGCACGGCAGCCGTCGCGCGGCTCGGCCCACCGATACGCCGGCTGTCGACCGGATCGTTCCAGTGGACCTCCAATTGCGCTCCACGTCGCGCTGTTCACGATCTCCGTGAGCAAGGCGCCAGTGCGCGAGTCGGGCCCGGTCGCCGTTCACCCGATAAAGAGCCAGTAGCAAGTACCCCTTTGCGGAGTCGGCGAGCGTGGCGCGGCGTTCGAACAACGCATTCGTTTGCCCGGTGGCCGGCTGACCGGCTTTGGCGAGCACGTAAGCCAGATAGGCGCGAACGTTCACGTCGTCGGGCTGTCCGAAGTCGGCTGGCCGCCGCAGGTAACTGAGTCACGGCGCCAAGGCCGCGATTTAGGCTTCCAGCGTCAACGGCATAGCCGGTGGTCTTTGGCTGCGAGCAGGCCCGCAGTGGCGTAGGCGGTGAGGAACGGCTGGCTAGGGTCGGCGCTGAACCATCCCCAACCGCCATCGGGCCGTTGGGAACGATACAGCTTCTGGAGTGCGCCACTCGCCTGCGCGTCCAACTGGCTGGCGAGACCGGGCGTCAGCATTCCGGTCGCGCTGAGGACCCGCGCGTAGTCCAGTGAGGCAAGCAATCGCGATACCGTAACTTCCGTTGGTTCCCAAGGGAACGCTGTGAGCTCACGCACGCCCTGTTCGAGTCCGGCGGTGAGCGTCGGAGCAAGCTCGACCTTGAGATCGCCAAGGTCGGGGCTGACCGGGGTCGGGACCCGGATTTCCTCCACGATTTGCGACGTCACTTGCCCTGCCGTTGCGACGACCTCGGCAGTCGCGAGGGGGCGGACAGGTAGGACGACTTCAACGGCGTCTCCCGGCAAACCTGTCGACCCCGTATCGGCTCGGAAGAGCAATCGCGCTTCGCCGGGTGAGCCGGCGGCTACCTCCCAGCGCGCCGTCGCCGTGCCGCGCGCCGGAGCTTGAAAGCGCTGTGGCGCGGGGCCGCCCGATGGCGTGCTCAGGTTGCGCGCTTCCAGCGTCACCGTCACTTCGGCGGGACGATCGGTGAGGTTTTGAACGATGGCGGCCACGGTCACGCGGTCGCCGCTTGTCAGGAATCGCGGCACGACCGGGCGAACCAGAATCTCTTTGGCGCTGACGACATCATGGACCGCTTGCCCGAACTGGGAGTCTTGCGTAAGCGCTTTCACCGTGAGTCGCCACGTGGTGAGATTGTCCGGGAGGACGACGTCGAATGTTGCTTCGCCATTGGAGTCCGTGATCATTCCGGCGTTCCAAAAGGCGGTGTCTGCGAAGCGGGAGCGGATGTCCTGCACCTCGCCGCCGCCACCCTTTCCGGCGGCGCGCGAGGCAAGGTCGAGCCGGGTTTGTGAGGCAGCGAGCGTGGCGGCCGTCAGAACGCCCAAGCCCCGCTCGCGGTAGAACGCGTCGAACAACGCCGTCGGCGATTCTTGGTCGGCGAGCGACAGCACCGCTCGATCGACGAGAGCCGCGGAAAACTGTGCCCGGACCGGCCTCCCGGCCGCGTCGTTGACCCTGACGCGGTAGCGCACGGTCTCACCCGGGCGGGTGCGTTGCGTGTCGCTCGTGATGTCAATCTTCAACATTTTCGATGAGGCTTCGACTCGCAAGTTGACGTAGCCGACCTTGTAGCTCGCGGGGCCGCGGGCACTTTCGCCTGCGAAGGCGACGACCGACACGAACACGTTCGGCAGGAAGGTCGGCTCGACAGGGATGTCCAAGACCGTGCTGCTGCTCGGCAAGGTGACTACCCGGTGCGTGCGCACGCCTTGCCGCTCGATGGTGACGAGGGCGGTCGATGCCTCAAACGGGGTCGGAACGAACAGCTTGGCCGTATCGCCCGGGGCATACGCGGTCCGGTCGAGAACGAGGTCCATGCGGTCATTGCTTTCGAGACCCCAATTCACAAACTCAGCGCCAGCTACCCAGAGGAATGAGACCGTGCGCACGTCATTGCCAAACTCGTCGCGTCCAACTGCTTGCAGGCGATAGAGCCCAGGCCGGGGAGGCGTATACGTCACCCGCGCGCGACCGCTCGCGTCGGTTGTCACTGTCCGCGTGCCATTCTCGACCGGAGTGTCCTCGAAGGTGGTGACCCAAACCAAATCGCCTTCGGGAGTGCGTTCCTGAACCGAGTAGTACCGACGGACCGCGAGATCAAGCGTGAGCGGAACGGTTGTCCGAGGCTTCAAATCGATGCCGACGGTCGCAAGGTCCCAAGTCGTCGACTCACCGGTGCGAACCAGCCGGGTCGGATTGCGGAGGCCGATGTAAAAGGCGCCCTTGTGGACAACCGTCTCGGCACGTACGCTGATTTGTTGGGCGGTCTCGTCGCTCACCGAGGCTTCGATCGTGAAGATCCGGCTGCCTTGGAACCGGTCAAGGTCGGCACGGAAGCTCAGATCGAATCGCCCCTGAGCATCGAGGGTGCCAGCGCCGGCAGCGACGGCGATAGGGCCGGCATCGACTACGGGAGGCCGAAGGTCGACCACGCCGTAGGTGAATCCGGTCCAGTCGGGACCGGATGGACCGCGGAAAACGTAGGGGTCGCTCGCCACGCGCCACGACAGGTTGCCGCGGGAGACAGGAGCGCCGAAAAAGTACTCCGCCGCAACGGAGGCCGTAATCGTCTCATTTGCGACAACGTCAGGCCGTTCGGGCCGAACCTCCACCTGAAATTCTGGTCGACGATATTCGGCGACCTGAAACCCCGCGCCGCCAAGGAATCGGGACCGAGCGTCAGCAATCGCAATCGACCAATAACCGGTCGCCGCGTTCGGCGAGAGTGTGAGCTGGCCGGCAAAGGCGCCGAAGTCATCGAGCGTAACCGTTTGCGAAAGCGCGGTGCGACCGGTGGCGTCGTTGATCGTCAACCGGACGTCGACCAATGCGGAGGGCAAACGATATGTGCCGTCGTCGTCGCGTCGAACGATGCCTTTGAAGAAGACCAGTTGGCCGGGCTGGTATATTGGCCGGTCGGTGTAGATCGCCGCTCGGTAGGGCGATGATTGGACCTCGCTGTTCAGACCGAACTGCCACGGCTCGATTCCATCCGACCAGCGGCCGGAGACGACCGACGGGCCCTCTGCTTCCTCGAGAAAGACCCAGAGGTTCGGCGAGTTCCCCCGCTCGGGAGCAGGCAGCACAAACCGCGCGACGCCGTCCGGTCCGGTCCGCACCGGCTGGGTCATCGTCAGCGGCTGGCCGGGCCCGAGGAATGCGCTCACTGGTGCGTCGGGAACGGGCTGACCGGTCGCAGGGTCCATTGCCCAGAGGAGGGCCTCCCCGGGGCTGAGCTTGAGAGTGAGGGCGCGACGGGAAACCGCCACCAGCTGGCGATCGCTTGTCCCCCCGCCTTCAGCGGCCAGTAGGTAAAAGCCGGGTCCGAGCGGCGTGCCGCTGATGCTGAGCGTCTGGGTCAGGAGGCGCCTCGCGTTGAGAGCGGCACGACTGTCGATTGTCCAGGTGCCGACCGGCTCCCCGGCTGGCGCGGGCGGTCCATTGCCGCCGCCGCGTTGGGCGAGCGCCTGCTCGAGATACGCATTGGGATCAAGTCGATACAGCCGAAGCGTGACCGAAGGGACGTTCACCACCTCGAATGCGCCGAGCACCGGCGTGCCAGCAAGGATGGTGGTGGTGTCCGCAGTCGTTATGAACGTCAGGCGGGGTGGCGTCGGCGCGGTCGTAAACGCTACGCGCTGCGCTACGCCGATCGGACGTCCGGCGCGGTCGCGGGCGTCCGGCCCAACGACGACACTATACGCCGTGGACGGCTGGAGGCTGAAAAAGAAGGTGAGCCGGGTGTTGCTCTCGGTCCAAGAGGAGAACACTTGGCTCGGCGCCGGCAGGATCGTCAGATTGTTGGCGACCGAGGCAGTATCCATTGGTTGGTTGAAGGTGAGGGAAAGCTGCGTCGTCGGCGGCGGCGTCGATCCGTTCGGCGGGGTTGACGAAACGAGTCGCGGCGGTCCAACGGTCTGAAAGGTCCAAGCAAATGGCTCGGTGGACGGGAGCGGCCCCTGTGTGCCGCGCAGCCCGGCGGCGAGCCGCGCGGTGTACCTGACATCTGGTTCCAGCGGCTGAGCCGGCACGAAGATCGCCCGCCGGTCGTTCTCCCAACGAAATGTGCCGGCTGCCTGCTGACCGGTTGGACCGATCAGGCTAAAGGCCGCTTCCACGCTTGCGCGGTCCATCGGCTGGTTGAAGATGAGCGTAATCTCTTGGTTCGTCGGGACAAAGCGGCTGTTGGCGGTCGGGGTGAACTCGGCGAGCGCCGGGAGTATCGTCGTAAAGCGGTAGCGTAGGTCCGCTTCGAGGCGGCCACCGGTCACATCTTGAAGATCACGCCGGAGGGTCACCGTGTAGACCGATGCCGGGCGCAGACCGTCCTGACTCTGGAATCGGTAAACGCTCGGACTGATCCATCGGCCCGTTCCAGCAACGGTTGGCGAGATGATAAGCGGGTTGACCGTGGCTCCCCCGCCGAGTGCCACGACTGGTCGGTTGAAGGAAACCGTGATCACCTCGTCGAGCGGGACGTCGGAAGTGCCGTCCGCTGGGTAAAAGGCGACCGGAAGAAGATCACCGGCGGTTGTGAACGAAGCGGTGAACGGCTCATCGAGGGGCAGGTTGGCAGCGCTGCGGGCGGCGGTGTCGAGCCGGATTTCGTAGGTCGTGTTCCGCGCCAAAGGCTGGGATGGGATGAATTGGACACGCGTTCCATCCCACTGAAACCGGCCGGCGACGGCTGGCTCCAAGCGAAAAGCCTGTTCGACCGAGTCGCGGCTCATCGCCGTGTTGAACGCGATCGCGATCGCCGTCTCGGGGGACACCTCGCGAAGCTGTTCGGGTTCGTAGGCGATGACCGCAGGCGGAATTGGCGCCGGCCGTTGTAGGAGCAGGTATCCGCCGATACCGGCGGCAACGAGCAGCACGGCGACGACTATCGCGCCAAGGACCACCCAGCGTCGCGTTGTCACGGCTCCTGCCCTCCACTCACTCCGGCGACGCGGACCACCCGCTCGTCGGCGGCAAACTCGCGTCCATCGCGAATGAGCGTCGCCCGGATTACATGCTGGCCCGGCTGGAGAGTCCACCATCCTTCGGCGGCGCCGGGTGGGCCAATCGGTGACCCGTCGACCGAAAGCTGGACCGTCCCACCGCCGGCTACAGCGCGGATGTACAACCGCTGCATTATGGTCGGCAAGCGCGGTGAGATGACGAACTCGGCGCGGTCGTCTGGCACGACAAGCCGGACGAAGCGCTCAGAGTCTGGAAGCACCCCGCTTGCGCATCCGTGGACGGGCGCTTGCGGTATCCCCTGATCGCGCGCCCAGCCGAGTGCCTCTGGCGGGATGATCCAATAGAGGCGCTCAATCGCCGGCCCGCGGCAGCCAAGCTCCCAGCGCCCTCCGGTCGCGGAGTCGATGACGATGCGCTGGTAACTGGTCGAGTGCTCGGTTGGTTCGCTCCCGGCGACGAACGGTTCGAGAACGACACGCGGGCACTCTGGGGTCGCGAGTTTCCCATCGACCTCGCAAACGGATACCCAGCGAATGCCGTCCGGAACCGGAAACGGCAGTGCCGGCTCGTCGCGGAGCGCCTCGCTCAAAAATTCACGCCAAATGGGCGCTGCGCCGGTGATACCGGAGACGTCGCGCATCGGACGACCGTCGCTGTTCCCAACCCAGACGCCGACCACTAGTTGCGGCGTGAAGCCAACTGTCCAGTTGTCGCGGAATCCGCTTGTGGTGCCGGTTTTGACGCCGGCCGGGCGTGCCATCGTCAACGGGTTGTCCATTCCAAAGGAGAGCTCGCGGGCGCGCGGGTCGCTGAGGATATGGGCGATGAAGAACGCGGTTTCCGGCGTAAGGACGCGGCGTGGGGGCTCGCGCCCAACCTCGAGGATGGTGCGTCCTTCGCGCGACTCAATGCGCAGGAGATCGCTGGGCTGATGGAACAGACCACCGTTCGCGAAGGCGCTGTAGGCGGCGGTCAGCTCGAGTAGCGTCACTTCTCCTCCGCCAAGAGTCAGGGCGAGGTCATAGCGATCGGCGTCGCCCCACGTGGTGATGCCGAGGCGCTGCCCCATCTCGATAAGCGCCCCGACGCCGATACGGTCGAGCAGCTGAACGGCGACCACGTTGATTGAAGAACCAAGCGCGGTACGGAGGGACAGAGGCCCGTGATACTGATGGTCGTAGTTGACGGGAACAAACGTCTCCCCGCGCCGCGTGGTGAACGCGGACCGCACGTCATAGAAGACATCCGCTGGGGCGAACCCTCGCTCGAAGGCCGCGGCAAACGTCAGAGGCTTGATGGCGGAGCCCGGCTGCCGAGGGCTCGCCGCGACATTGACTTGTCCATGGATCTGGGGATTGAAGTAGTCAGCTGACCCGGCGAGCGCCAAGATGTCTCCACTCGTGGGGTCGATCGCGACGAGGGCCGCGTTCGTAACGTCATGGTCGGCTAAGCGAGCAAGGTGCCGTTCGATGACACGCTCGGCGAGCTGTTGCAGTCCGGCATCGAGGGTGGTGACAATGCGTGTCCCGCCGGTTTCTGACGCGAATTGGAGAGCCCGCTCCCGAGTGCCTACGACAAAATGCGGCGCGGCGATCGGCGGCACAGGCGAGCGAAGCTGCACTGCTTCCGAAGCGATGCGCTCAGCCTCCTGCACGGTGATCAGCCCGCGGCGCGCCATCAAGGCGAGGACCGCGCGGCGTCGTTGCATCGCTTCTGACGGATCGTCGCGCGGGTCGTACCGCGCTGGGGCTTGTGGAAGTCCGACGAGCAGAGCCGCTTCGCCGGCGGAGAGATTGATGGCGGACGTGCCGAAATACGCTTGGCTCGCTGCCTCAATCCCGATTGCGCGAGCGCCATACGGCACGCGATTTAGGTAGAGCGTGAGGATCTCCTCTTTGCTAAACCGACGGGCGATCTGTAGCGCGAGGACGATTTCGCGCATCTTGCGGCGGACCGGCGGTGATCGGGCTGGGTCGTCCGCGAGCAACACGTGGCGAGCGAGCTGCATCTCAAGCGTGCTCCCGCCCGAGGGCTCGCCGCGAATCGACTGGATTGTGGCCCGCACGAGCGCCACCGGATCGACGCCGGGATGGTGAAAGAAGTGGGCATCCTCGGTGGCGATGGTTGCGGCCACGGCGATCGGGGCGACATCGGCGAGGGTCACCGGCCGATTGCTGCCTTGATCGGTCTCGATCTCGTAGAGGAGCCGCCCTGCCCGGTCCAGAATAAGCACCGAACTCCGGGTCTCCGCCAACCGGTCAACAGACGGCAAATCAGCGAAGGCCCAACCGGCAGCGGCCGCCAATCCGGCCGTCACGAGGATCAGAAGAACCGAGCGACGAACCAGCATGTGCGCCCCTCAACCATAGTGCAACGCTCGCACTGAAGGTGCGGTTCCGGGGGAGATCCCTCTATGGAATGGCTCCATGCGATTACGGCTGCTACTATGCAGTCAAGAGGACGGAGGCAAACAGCGCAATGGTGCTGAGCGATAAGCGGATCCTTGAAGAGATGGCGAACGGCAACATTGTTATCGAGCCGTTCGACCGACGGCAGCTTGGGACGAACTCCTACGACGTCCGGCTGGGCGATTGGTATTACGAGCCGAACCGTAATCTGGTCGTTGTCGACTTTTTCGACGAGGAATCGGTGCGCGCGTTCTGGGGCGAGCCGAAACAGGCCAAGGACGGTATGATCACCGTCCGCGCCGGCGATACCATTTTGGCCCATACGCAGGAGGTCGTCGGCGCTCGCAATGGGTTTACGACGTCGATGCGCTGCCGCTCGAGTATCGGCCGATCGGCGCTTTCCGTTTGCAAGTGCGCGGGCTTAGGCGATGTCGGCTACATCGCCCGTTGGACCATGGAGATCACCAATCACAGTCAGTCGAACATTCGCATCCCGGTGGGGGCGCGAATCGCCCAGATCATGTTTTACGAGGTCGGCCCGACGCTCACCGAGTACCACGGGAAATACGGACAATCCGCTGAATGGTCGCCCGAAGATATGCTGCCCCGGCTCTATCGCGATTGGGATATCGAGCTGTTTCACCCTGCCTTGTCGGTGAACGGCTCGCAGTTTCGCCCATAGCAGCTCATTGCCTAGTGGGCGCCCCGCGTCGGAGCCGGGGCGTGCGTCGGCCGTGAGGCGCCACGATCAACGGCGAAGCCCGGCGGGACGACAAGCGTCCACGTTCCCCTAACGCGCTAAACCGACCCGGCCGCTGGCCCCTCGCCGCTGAGGGCTTCTCGTCCGTCGACGTCCCCGTCCCGCACGGGAAGGCGATTTCGACCCGCGGGAGAAGGGCGAGATGGGTAAACACCAACCCTGCGCTGCTGTTCGATCGAGTCCGGGGGACCGTGGGGCGACCGTCGGTGCCGTTCACGTCCCAGCGATTCCTCCCGGCGGGGCGCTGCCTTTGCCGTTGCTCACATGGCGGCGGATCGAGGGGCCAAGGGCCAGTGACTGCATGTCACGCGGGGCGCTCGCGCCGATGCTCTGGAGGCCGGAGCGCGGCTCGGTGGGCACGGTAGGGGCGTTCGGTGCGCCGGACCGGGCTGGTGTTCGTTGGGGCGCCGTGTCGACGTCGTCAAACTCCGGCGCGGTCCTCTAAGACCGGCGTGTGGTTCGGAACTCTCGACTCTCCGGAGCAGTAGGCGCTCCGGCAGGCGCCTCTCCCCGGCTCACCGCGCCAGCGAATCGCTCTCCGCGAGTGACCAGCCCGACGGCAAGGGCGGAGAGTGTGCCGAGGCTCACCATCAAGAACCACGGAAGCGCCGTCAGACCGGCCGTACGTTGTGCGTCGAATGCCAGCCCGCTCACGGTGTTGCCGATCGTTGCGCCAATGCCTGACCACATCCAAAAGACGCCGGTATACGTGCCAAGCAGGCGATCGCCGGCGAGGAGCGGAATCAACGCCATTTGGAAGGGTCGGACGATGAGAAGCCCGCCGGTCAGGAGAATTGTCGTAGCGAGTACCGGACTAACATTCACCACAGCCGCGACCGGGCCGGAGCCATCAACCGGCAGGAACAAGGAACCGAGAAGCGTCGGCAGAAACGCCAGTCCCATCAACAGAACGCCCCAAGGAAGCGGGCGCGCCTCACCCCAGCGGCGTTGGATGTACCTCGTCACCCGAATCTGACCGAGGATCGTCATCGTTGACGAGATCAAGAAGATGGCTCCGACGAGGTGATCACTTCCGGTCAACCGGCGCACTTCGAGCGGCAGCCCGATGTAGATCTGGTTGAACAGCGTAAAGAAGCCGAGCATCGACAGCGAGTAGAGGATGAACGTCCGATTGGCGAACACCTCGCGCCAACTCTCGAAGACTGAGGCGACGCCCTGTCCCCCACCCCCGCGTGGCGTAAGGTAGACCAGCTGGACGATGGCGAGGAGAAAAAAGACAGCGGCACTGGAAAGGCAGACGAGCTGGAAGCTAAAGCCGAGCAGCGCCACGCCCACAAGGGGGCCGACGAGCGTTCCGGTTTGGGAGAAGACATTATCGAGAGCGAACACCTCTGCCCGCCGGCTGGGCGTTTCAGCTGCCAAATACGCGCGCAACGTCGGGCTGAACAAGGCTCCAGCCAGACCACTTAGCATCGCGGCGAGCAGCACACCCGGCAGGCTCGACGTGATGCCAAAGAGCAAGAAACCGACGGTTCGAAGCAACAGCCCAGCGATGATCACGGGCTTATATCCCAGGTGATCCCCGAGGGTGCCACCGAGGATGGTCAACCCTTGTTGGCAGAAGACACGCAGTCCGAGGATGATGCCGACCAGCCATGCTGGAAATCCGAGGGTGTCGGTGAGGTAGGTTGCGAGGTAGGGGAAGAGCATGAAAAAGCTCAGGAAGATCGTCAGGTCATTGATCAAAAGGATCTGAACCGGACGATCTTGGGCGCGGAAGCTCCGAACAATCTCCAAGGTGACCTACAACGGAGACGGTGGGTTGGTGGTGCCGGCTTCAGTATACCGGTCCTCGACGAGACCGGAGGATTTTTCGTCGACGGCTCCCCGCGAAACGGCGGGGCAATGTTGGTGACGCGCCGGCTTCCTCCGCGGGATGCCATTGGGACGGTCTGTCGAAGAGCTGGCTGGCAGTCAGGGACGCGAGGCCGGTCTTGCCGCTCTCTCTACAGGAAGGCGACCGAGCGAGGTTGTGCCCTTTGGCGAAGCCTGTTTGTACACAACAGGCCCTCTTTGGTGCAGAAATTGGGGTAGGCACCCCCGGCGAATTGTGGACGTTGGAGACAGCGCTCACTCCGCTGGCGGGCAATTGCCTTGACCTGTTCCGTTCTCCTTCGTTACCCGGTTCGCACAGGAACGAGGCATCAGCGACCGCCTGTGATGACGCTCACGAGGTGCCCACCGTCCGTTTATCTTGACCGGAGCGCCATCATCCATGGCGACGTGGCCCCCTACCCGATCCTCGTCGTCCACGATGAGTAGCGTGCGGGCCTCGGCGCAGCGACCGGCGATGACACACGGAACACGATCGCTCCTCGGGGTTATGCGACCGTCTGTACGGCTCGGGCGCGAGGCTGGGCCGATGCTCGCTGGGCTGGTCGGGCCTCTGGTGACGAGCTCGCACGGCCACGTTGGGTGAACGTGCTCCGCGCCCCACGTTGCGGAGGTGCCACTTCGCCCCCGGCACTCGCCGGGGGCCGAGACAGGATCGTCGCTAGGCTTTCTTCCGGATGATGTCGAAGCGCGGCTCTTGGTCGCCCCGAGGCAGGACGTTCTCTAGCTTGTTGCTCGCCGCCCAGAGACGGACGCCATCGACGAGAAACAGGAACGGCGGGTTTTCGTACATCACCTCGATCGCCTTCTGCATGAGTTCGGCTCGCTTCTTCTCGTCCATCTCCGTCGTCGAGGCGAGGTAATAGCGATCGAACTCGGGATCGATATGGCGGCGCGCCGGCTCGGCCTCAGTGCTCTTGAACCACGTGAGTGCGAAATCGGCATCCATGGCCGGTGAGTTGAGCAGGCCTGCGGTCAGCACGTGGACGCGCTGCGTGCGGCCATACCAATGGTCGAGGAGGAATGCCGAGTCGGCGGACTGTTCGATCGCCGCGTCAATACCGACCTCGCGGAACTGGCTTTGGATGAGCAAGAAGGTCGGTTCGGCGGCTGTCGTGCCGAGCGTCACACCCATGCGAATTTTGAACCCGTTCGGATAGCCGGCTTGCGCGAGCAGTTGCCGCGCCTTCGCCGGATCGTAGGGATACGGCTTGACATTCGGGTTGTAGCCAACGGTGTTTGATTGGACGACCTGACCAGTGGGGCGAGTGAGGCCCTTGAAGATATCTCGGGCGATGGCCTCTTTATCGACGGCATAGTTCATCGCTTGGCGGACAAGCTTGTTCTGGGTTGGCTCACCAGGCAAGTTGCTGAAGATGAAAGCCCCAATGGTCTGACCCTGGTTGAAGTTGATCACCTGCAGCCCAGCACGCGAGATCGTTTCGTACTGGTCAATTGGCAGGTTATCGATCAGATCGATCTCCCCGGTGCGCAGGCCGGCGATGCGAGCCGAAGCCTCGGGGACCGATCGGATGATGATCTCCTTCGCGCCGGGTTTGGTTGGATAGTGGGGATTGGCCACCAGCACCAGCCGATCGGTGCCGTTGAATTCCTTCTGCATATAGGGGCCTGTGCCCATCCCCTTCGTCGCGAAGTCGGCTGCGCCAACGCGCTCGACATGGGCCTTCGGCACGATGACGACAAGAGCCACGCGCTTCAACAGGATTGGATCGGGCCCCTTGGTGGTAATTCGGATGGTCGACGGGTCAACGATCGTTGTTTGGTCGATCGTCCCCGTGCGAGCGAGGATGCCCAGACGGAGTTCGGGATTGGTTGCCCGGTCGAAACTGTATTTCACGTCCTCAGCGGTCACCGGACTTCCGTCGTGGAACTTCCGGTTCGGCGCGAGTTTGAACTCCCACGTCGTCTCGTTGACATTCCGCCACGAGGTGGCAAGCGCCGGCTCGAGCCGTCCAGCCGCATCCTGGCCCACGAGGCATTCGTAAAGGCCGTACCGCCGGGGGTTGGTGCCGATCGCGGCGTGCGGATCAAGGGTGTTGATGCCAGTCGAGATGGCAATGTTGAGCGTGTACTCCTGCGGCGCTGCCGGCGCTGGGGCGCTCCCTGCAGTCTGAGTCGGCGCGGCAGGTGCGCAGGCAGCTCCGACTACGGCAAGCGCGGCGAAAAGCCCCGAAAGCCTTGGCATAGCTCGTCCGAACAAGGCGGTCCTCCCTCTGGCTGACTGGCGACGCCGTATGTGCCGCCTCATTTTACGCCCGCAATACTTCACGCGCGAGATATTTCATATCTGCCTTCTTCGGAGCCACGCTCAAGGTCTCGACCCCTGCCAACCATGTCGGCAGTGCCGATGCCCGGGCTGCGTTACGATTGCGCATAGCGAAACGAACGTGTCGGGAGGGCTGCGGTGCCACGTATCCTCCGCCTCTTGCTGATTGCACTCCTGATTGCTCCGGTCTGGCGGGCCGGCGAGCGGCCAGCGGTCGCGCAATCCGTGCTCGCCGCTCCCCCATATGTGGTCCTTGGACCGGACGGGACTCCCATAGCTCGGGCCATCACGACCGCCGACACCTGCCCAACCGTCAGTTTTGCCGGCCTTTCGGTTCCGATGCAGCCGCGCGCTGTGCCGTCGCCTGCGTTCCCGGTCCTTAGTTGCGAACTGCCTATACCGCCCTCGGTTTTCTCCGCGAGTATCGAAGGCCACCACCTGCCTCTCGTGCCGGTCACCCCGCGGCGGATCGCGGTGCTCGGCGACACAGGCTGCCGAATTGCAGGGAGTCGTGCACAGGGGTGTAATGACCCCGATCAGTGGCCGCTTGCCACCATCGCTCAGTCGATCGCCGCCTACCGGCCTGACCTCATCATCCACGTGGGCGACTTTCTCTATCGGGAGGATCCGTGCCCGGCGGCTGCCTCGAGCTGTGCCGGCAGCCCCTACGGCGACACGTGGGCGGCTTGGCGGGCGGACTGGTTCGCGCCGGCCGCACCGGCGTTCCTCGCAGCGCCGTGGGTGATGGTCCGTGGCAACCACGAGGTTTGTCAACGTGGCGCCGAAGGCTGGTTTCGCTTCCTCGATCCGTGGCCGTATCAGGAACGCTGCCAAAGTGTGACGGAGCCGTATCGCATAGCTTTTGACGAGCTGAATCTCGTTGTCGTTGACTCCGGAGTTGCCAGTGACGTGAGTGCTCCAGAGGACCAAGTCGAGATCTACCGGGCGCAGCTCGAACGGGCGTTGACCATTGCCCGTGACCAAACGTGGCTTGTCACTCACCGACCGCCCTATGCCGTGAGCGGATTCTCCACCCCGCCCGATACGGCGGCTTCAAACCTCACCCTTGCCGCAGCAGCGCCCGCCGTCTGGCCCGAAGGTGTTCAGCTCATCCTATCGGGGCACGTTCACCTTTGGGAGGCCGTCGGGTTCGCGCTGTCAGCAACCGGTCGCCCCTCGCAAATCGTGGTAGGGAACAGCGGCACAATGCTTGAATCGAGCTTCACGCTGAGTTTCGAAGGGCTGCGGATCGCCGGCGAGCTTGCCAGCCCCGAAAGCCGCTACGTGACGGACCAATTCGGATTCATGACCTTCGAGCCGGTGGCTAGCGGCGGCTGGGTCGCCCTCGCCCGTGACCGCAATGGATACCCGATGGTGACGTGCACCGTGCGTGGCAAGCAGGTCGCCTGTCGCTAGCCCCGGAAGCGATCGAAATAGAGGCGCTCGGCGGCGATCCGGTTCTCGCGCAGTTCGAGGACGGTCACCCATTTGGAGATGCGAGTTTCTGTTTCGAAGGTCCCTTCGACGACGACATGGCGGCCGTCATCTCCGACGATGACCAGAGTAGCCCGGAGGCGCCCGCCCCCAGCGTTCCGTTGGTCCTGCTCCACGTGCGCCGCGCGTCCGGCCAGCGGCTCGCTACGGCCTGGCGTCAAGTAGGTGACATCCTCCGTGAAGCATTCACCGTACGTCGCCCAATCGCGCCGGTTGAAGGCGTCGATCCAGCGGTCGACAAGAGCGCGGGGGTCAGTCATTAGTTCGCGACCACCACGGGAATCGTCGTCGTCTGCCGCCCGCCGCTGCGATCGAACACGTGCAGGTAGATGACATACGAACCGTTCCGAAACTGTGTTGTCGGGAAGGTGGCGAGGAAACCATCGCCGGGCAAGACCGATTCTCCGATGGCGGTGAACTGGGCCCCGTTCAAGCCGGGGCTGACTTCGACCTTGTAGGCGGCGAAGTTCGGCACGTTGGCCACGCCGGAGACTGGGACATTCCCCCGCAACACCGATCCGGCTGCCGGCGCGGCGATCGCGACACCGATCGGGCCACGGGTTTGTGGTCCGGGAGTCCCAACGGGTAGGGGCTCCAGCCCTGCTGGTCCGGGTGTGGGGGTCGGGGTGAACGCCGCGATGGCGCAGGGCGCCCAGCGAGTTGGGGGCTGGGGAAGGTCCCGCTCTTCAGGCGTCGGCGGTCCGGCGTTCGGGAGGAGTGTGTAGAACTCCTTCTCCTCGACGTCCTCAGGCTTGCACCCTTCATTGGCCCGCAGGCTGTTGTCACTCTTCAAGACGAGGATCTTTTCTGCCTTGAACCGTGGGGCCGGCGGCTCGAAACCGCGAATGTAGAGGTCGCGAGAGACGCGGGCGCACTCCGGTGGCAGGCCTTCCGAGACGCAGGTGCGCGGATTGACGACGCGCTCCGGCTTGTCGTACCAAAGTTTGCTCACCCAGTGCTTTTCGCCGGCGCCTTCGGCGGGCTGGAAGTGGACGCCGTCGAACTCGTCCTTCGGGAAGTAACCGAAGGCGCGTTCCATGAACTCGTTCCAGATCGGCGCTGGGGTGCGCGACCCGTTGAGCCCGGCCATTGGCCGATTATTCGAGTTTCCGACCCAGACGCCAGTGACCAAGTACGGCGTGAACCCCATCGTCCAGCCGTCGCGATGGTCATCGGTCGTACCGGTCTTGACGGCGGCTGGTCGCGTCAGGCGAAGCGGGGGTCCGGTACCAAAGGTAACTCGCCGTGCCTGAGGATCGCTGAGGATGTCGGCAATCATATAGGCGATCTCTTCGGTTAGGACTCGCTCCGGTTGACGAGCGGGGTCGGTCGCCGCGTCGTACACCACTTGGCCGTTCTCATCGAGGATCTTGAGAAAGGGGGTCAACGGCACCTTTTGCCCGAGTGTGGCGAATGTCGCATAGACCTGCATGTGGTCGATCAGTCGGACGTCGCCGCCACCGAGTGTAATGGCAAGACCATACCGGTTGGCATCGCGAAAACTGGTGATTCCCATTTTGCGGGCCAACTCGATCATTTCCCGAACGCCGACGAACTGAAGCGCTTTCACGGCCGGAATGTTCCAAGAGTTGCCGAGCGCTTCGCGTACCGACATTGACCCGTGGAAGCGATTGTCGTAATTCATTGGCGTCCAATAGCGGTCGCCGTCTTTGATGGATAGCGGAGCATCGATTACGACTGTCCCGGGGGTCCAGCCCTTCATAAACGCGGCGGCATAGGTCACAGGTTTGATGGAGCTACCGGGCTGCCGTTCCATCAATGCCACGTTGACTTGACCATCGATGCTCTTGTCCCAATAGTCGTAGCTACCGACCATGGCGAGGATTTCGCCTTTTTTTGGGTCAACAGCGACCAAGGAGGCGTTCGTCGCTTGGTAGCGTTTAGCAGCGTCGATGTGCTTCTTGACGATGAGCTCGGCTTCGGTTTGCAACCGGAGATCGAGGGTCGTGTAGACGTGGTAGCCGCCGCGGTAAAGGCGCGGTCCGCCGAACCGTTCTTCCAGCAAGTCACGCACATACATCACAAAATGGGGTGCTTTGATGTCGAACGTCGGCGGCTTATAGATCAAGGGTTCCTCATACGCCGCGTCGGCTTCGGCTTGAGAAATCACGCCGTGGGCGACCATCAGGCGCAAGACATCGCGTTGGCGTGCCTTAGCGCGTTCTGGATAGACCAACGGGTTATAGAGGCTCGGGGCCTGCGGTAACCCGGCAAGGAGCGCCGCCTCGGCGAGAGTCAGGTCTTTCGGCCGTTTCCCGAAATAACCTTCGGCTGCCGCCGCGATGCCATAGCTCAGATTCCCGTAATAGATCTCATTGAAATACATCCGGAGGATGTCATCTTTGCTATAACGCTGGCTGATTTGAACGGCGAGGGCAATCTCACGCGCCTTGCGGGTATAGCTCCGTTCGGACGCTTCGTCGGGCGAAAGCAGCACCGCCCGGGCGAGTTGCTGGGTGATCGTGCTCCCACCCGATGCCCGCTCGCCGGTGTACTCCTGCCATGCCGCCCGTGCGATGCCGCGAAGGTCGAAGCCGAAGTTGTACTCTTCGTAGAAGGACGGGTCTTCGGTTGCCAGCGTGGCCTTGATGATGTGGCTCGAGAGATCGCTCAAGGCGACCGGTGTCCGGCGCCCGCCGTTTTCAGCGATCAGCTCGTACATTAGCTCGCCGTGGCGATCATAGATTTTGGTGGACTTGAACGTCTCGCGGGTGGTCAGATTGCCGGGATCGGGGAGATCGCCAAGCACCCGGCTGAGCGCGACCGACGAAGCGGCCGCAGCCGCGGCCGTGAGTACGAAGGTTGAAACCAAAGCGAGGACGCTCGCGACGAGACCAATCCGGACCAGACTGCCGAGGAACGGCGTTCGCCGTCGGGCGCGTAGTCGCTCGCGGGCTAAGCGGCGAGCGTGGCGCGAAGCCGCCTTTCCAGTGCTCCGGCCGTTCGTCTGCCCGAGGCCGGTCATTAACCCTCCAGGAGAGCGCATGGTGCGCTGGCACGCACCACGGTAGGTTCACCGAGTATAACGATGCAGCAAGCCGTTTGGCTTCATGCTAGCGGCGAGAAATCCCCCGACCTTTGGTCGTGCGCAGGGTAGGACGATGGTCGCTGGCGTCGATACGTTGCTTATTCCGACACGCGCCTACGCTGATGCCGTCCGATTTCATCGAGATGTGCTCGGCTTGCCGATCGCCTTCGAATTGCCCGGGGCCTCGGTGTTCGACGCCGGTGGCATCACGATCACGGTCGCGCGTGCCGCGCAGGACGCGCCGCCGCTCCTCAGCCTGTATGTCGACGATCTCGCCGCCGCTCTGAGGCGGCTCCGCGAACACGGGATCGAGCCGGAGACGGCTCCTGAGCTCCTCGGCAACGGCGCGATGGTTGCAACCCTCCGGGCACCGGGCGGTGCCCGCTACGGTCTGTATCAGCGTCCGGATGAGCCGGCGTAGGGGGAATGATGGTGACCGCTCCAAAGATCGGCGTCGCTCTGCCTTCCATGGTTGATGACCGAGAAGCTACGTGGGATGACATCCGGACCGTCGCAATTGCGGCTGAGCGGGTGGGCATCGATTCCGTCTGGTATCTCGACCACTTTTTCCTCGCTCGGCCAGGCGGTCGACTTGGGGTACGCGAGTGCTGGACGGTGCTGGCCGCGATCGCCGGTATCACCGAGCGAGTGCGGATCGGCAGCCTCGTGCTGTGCCAATCGTTCCGTCATCCGGCTCTCCTCGCCAAGGCGGCTGCGACCCTGCAGGAGGTTTCCGGGGGGCGGCTGGTCCTTGGTCTTGGCGCGGGGTGGTTCGAAGCCGAATATCGGGAGTACGGCTTTCCGTTTGACCGCCGGGTAGCCCGCTTTGAGGAATTTGTCACGATTGTTGCACGCCTCTTGGCGGGCGAGACGGTCTCCTATTCCGGGCGATACTTTTCGCTGCACGAAGCGCACTTGTCGCCGCCGCCGGCGCCAACTCCCGTATGGATCGCGTCGCTCCGACCGCGGATGAACGCCCTGCTCGGACGGTTAGGTGATGGCTGGAATGGCGCATGGTATGGTGGAAACGTTGAACCGTTCCGGATTCGGCTCGCCTCGCTTCGAGAAGAGATCGCCCGCGCCGGACGCGACCCCGCTTCCCTCGAGATGTCGGTAGGTGTGCTCGCAGTTCCAATTGAATCCTCATCCGATGCGCCGCGCGCGTTCGACGTTGTGAGGCGTTCGGCGGCACAGTTCGCGTCGCTTTCAGACAACGAGCTGCGCGGCCGGGTGTTCATCGGCCGACCAGAGGAACTCGCAGCCCTTGCGCAGGCCTATGGCGACGCGGGGGCCGACACGGTGATCGTGTCGCTTGGCGCGACACCCTTTGGGGTGGCCAGCTCCGCCCTCGTTGAACCGACGCTGCGGGCGCTGGCAGGCTGAGACCGCCCAGAGGGCATGGTAGGGCATGGTATACTTTCGCCATTCCCGCCTGACGATCTCCTTTTTAGGAGACCCGCCACGAGAGGCAAGATGCTCGTTCTCGGCCTGACCGGTGGCATTGCCAGCGGCAAGTCTACCGTCGCCGCAATGCTCCGTAAGCGCGGAGCCGCGCTGATCGACGCCGACAAGCTCGGCCATCGCGTTCTCGAACGCGGCAGCGACGGGTGGTCAGCCATCATCGCCACGTTCGGCGAAGGAATCCTTACGGAGGATGGCGAGATTGATCGCAAGCGGCTCGGCGCGATTGTCTTCGCCGATCCTGAGAAGCTGAAGCAACTGAATGCGATTTCGCACCCGCGCATCCGGGCGATGGCGCTTGACGAAATTGCCGCGCTCCGCGCCCGTGGTGACGTTGAGATCGCCGTGGTCGACGCCGCGCTTCTCTTTGAAGGCCATTGGGACGACTTCTGCGACGAGGTGTGGGTGGTCTATGTGCCGGAGGAACTCGCCCTGGAGCGACTCGTGGCCCGGAACGGGCTGACCGAAGAGCAGGCTCGCGAGCGAATCCGCGCTCAGATGCCGATCGACGAGAAGAAAGCGCGCGGCGACGTCATCATTGACAACAGCGGCAGTCTTGCCGATCTCGAGGCCAAAGTGGAAGAAGCCTGGGCAGCCGCGCTGCGCCGGGCGCGTGGTGAGGCGATTCCGATCACTCGCGCAGGGACGGTGGCATGACCTTGCGCCGGGCCCGGGAAGTTGCCGTTGAAGAGCACCTCATTCGCGAAGAGCCGTTCTACTTGCCGCAGGGCGACGAGGTGGAAATCTTCACCGCAGCCTACGAACAGCGGCTCCCCGTATTGCTGAAAGGCCCCACCGGCTGCGGCAAGACCCGCTTTATTGAGTACATGGCCTACCGCCTCCAGTCGCACCGTGTCGACTCGAACGGTGAGATAGGCGTGCCCCTCATCACTGTCGCCTGCCACGAGGATCTGACCGCTTCCGACCTCGTTGGCCGGTACCTTTTGGAAGGCGAGGAGACCCGTTGGATTGACGGACCTCTGACCAAGGCGGTGAAGACTGGGTCAATCTGCTATCTCGATGAAATCGTCGAAGCGCGGAAAGACACCACGGTCCTCATCCATCCGTTGACCGACCATCGCCGCATCCTGCCCGTCGAAAAACGGGGTCAGGTCATCGAGGCCGCCGACGGCTTTTTGCTGGTGATCTCGTATAACCCGGGTTATCAGAGCGCCCTGAAAGATCTCAAGCAGAGCACGCGCCAGCGGTTTGTGGCGATCGAGTTCGACTACCCGCCGCGCGAGCTGGAAGCTCCAATCATCCAGCACGAAGCGGGGGTATCTCATCAGGTCGCGCTCGAACTAGCCAAGCTGGGTGAAAAGGTCCGCAATTTGCGGGAGCATGGGTTAGAGGAAGGCGTCAGCACACGGCTGCTCATCTACGCCGGCCGGCTGATCGCCAAGGGAATCCCGGCCCGTCGGGCCTGTCAAGTCGGTATCATTTGGGCCATCACGGATGACGAGCACGTGCAACGGAGTCTGGAAGAAGTCGTTTCCAGCATTTTCGAGTAGCCGGTGAGCGACTCCCCGGGACTGAGCCGGATACGCGCCGACCTCGCCCCCTATTCGCGGACGCTCGTCCGCGAGTTTGACGATGCCGCGGCCGCCATCCTGCCGCGCATCTCGCCGTCCGCTTTCGACCACTGGTGCGAGGAAGTACTCCAGATTGCTCGCTCGTCGTTTCGTTCGTGGGAGACGGCTGCCGAGTTCTTGCGAGTTTCTCCGACCATGTCTGAGCGGCTGGATGAGCCGGGCTTGCTGGAATGGGCACGGATCGCTCGCGAATTGACTCTGGCCTCCTCGATTGTAGCGGCCGCCTACATCCAAGCCTCCCCGCGCATTGCAGGTCGGCTTGCCTCGGCAGATCTCGGCCGTTGGGCGGCGTTGGGCCGCCGGCTCCATGGCGATAGCTGGAAGTCCATCTCGCTGGCGACGAGGTACTTTGAAGAAAGCCCGGCGCTGCTCGATGCGCTCGGGATCGACTCGCTGGAGACCTTTGTGGACTTCCTCGCCGGGGTTGCCCAGCGTTCCTACGACGGTGCGGCGGACTGCCTGGAAAACGGCGCACGGATTGTGGCGCGGATCCCGCCAAAAGACCGGCCGGGGATGCTCGAGTTGGTGCGGCGTCTCGCGCCACGAAGTTGGAAAACCGCGCAGAGCATCTTCAAAGAGGGGCCGACTCTGTTTCGGGGTATCGACGGGGAGCTCCGGACTTGGCTCATCACGCTCACGAGCCAACTCGCCGATCGCGAGCCCGACGACGCGCTCGACTTTCTCAAAGAAATGGTAGCGGCGTTACTGGCAGCGCCTGAGGCCGACCGGCTCGACCTCACGCACCAAGCAGAGGCCCTCTTTGCGACAAGTTGGCGCGCGGCAACCGCGTTCATACGGAGCGCTCCGGCGGTTCGCGAGCGGGCCGGCAGTGCTGGCTTCCAAGCGTGGTACAACCACGGCGCAGAACTGTTGGCCGAGAGTCAAGAGGCCGGCAGTGCCTTCTTCCGCATGCAGTCCAGCCGCGCCAAACAGGTGTTGGAGCTGGTTTCACCCGGGGTTGCCTTCGAGTCGGTGCGCCCATTGCTTCAGATGTATTGCGAAGCGCTTTCCGGCCGGCGGCTGCGGGTGGTGAGCACCGCCGACCTGCAGGAACGCGCCGTCGGCTGGACGAACGTCGAGCGGCCGGCGACTGACGGCGCGTCCGTGCACCTGCCAGCATACATCGAGGAATACGGCGACAAGCGGCAAAATTTTGCCGCGTATAAGGTCTTGTCGACCCACCAGGCGGGCCATCTTGAGTTTGGAACCTTCGGCTTCGACTTCAACCGCCCGGCAGCGGTCCATCGGCGGAATCTGCGGGCCGAGCTTGCCGTGCCGCCCACTGGAGCTGCCTTCGAACGGTTTTTCGACGCCTTCGACAATCGCGCCTTGGCGAAGGATCTTTTTGCGGTAGCCGAAGACTTTCGAATCGACCAACGGTTGCGCAGCGAATACCCGGGGATCCGCCGACCACTCTCCGAGGTCCAGGCGTTTGCGCTCGCGTCCCGGCCAAGTCGCCCGCGCCCATTTCACGAGCAGATGGTCGAGCTTTTGATTCGCCTCTCACTTGGCATGGAGCCGACCGACGACTTCGAAACGGCGCTCCACCGCTTGATCGCGCCGCTGGCGCAGCGCGAGGCGACGGTGGAGGACGCTGCCGAAGCGACCATTCGGCTCTATCGATTCGTCGCCCAGCTCCCGAATATTCCCTTGATGGGCGATACTCTTGAGCATCTCCGGCTGGATCCTGACGACCTGTCGATTCAGCTTGCCGACGGCGGGACGCCGGATTTCGGTTCCGCCCAGCCGTATCACTCACCCGACCCGGTGGGCTATCGCGATGAGCTGAAGCCGGAATTGGTCGAAGCGATGGCCCGTGCCCGCGAGTCGAATCAGCAGGCGGGCGAGGCGAGCGGTCTCTCCGCCGAGCAGCTCGGCCAGTTGCTAGAGAAGAGTGGCGAGCTTGACCTCGGTGACCTCAGTCAAGGCGAGGCGCGCAACAGCCTCGGGACCTTCGTCACCAACATCCTCCGGGAAGCGGGACAAGGAGCACAGTCCGGACAAGCCCAGACCGCTGGGGAGCCGGGTCGCCACGCGACCGCGGTGCGCCATGCGCTCGGCGCCAGTGACCCGAAGGTCTTTCTTTATGATGAATGGGACTTCCGGGCGAACGATTATCGTCCGGCATGGTGCCGCCTCAAGGAGCAGGTGCTCCAAGAAGGCAGCATCGAGTTCTTCGAACGGACGCTTGTCAGCCACCAAGCGCTGGTGAGTGAGATCCGCCGCCAGTTCGAAATGCTTCGGCCCGAGGCGTTCAAGCGGATCAAGAACCTTCAGCACGGCGAGGAATTCGACCTCGACGCCACGATTGACGCGATTGCTCAGCGCCGCGCCGGTCAAACACCGTCCGACAAGCTGTATTGGCGGAAGAACAAGAGCGACCGCGACGTCGCCGTAGCCTTTCTCCTCGACATGAGCGCTTCCACCGACGAGGAGATTGAGGAGCGGCCCCGCTCAACGATGTACGTCGATCCACCGCCAGCAATTCGCTGGGACCGGCCGAACGGATGGCGGTGGCAGTGGGACGAGCCGCTCGAGGAACCACGCAAGCGCATCATTGATGTCGAGAAGGAAAGTCTTGTTCTCCTGATCAAGGCACTTGAGACGATCGGTGACACCTATGGCATCTACGGCTTTTCGGGGTACGGCCGCGAGAATGTCGAATTCTTTACCATCAAGGATCTTGACGAGCGGTTAAGCGACCGCGTGAAGCGCCGCGTTGATAAGATCAGCCCTGTCCAAGGCACGCGAATGGGCCCCGCGATACGCCACTGCGTGACGAAACTCCGCCAAGTTGAAGCGAAACTCAAACTGTTGATCCTTCTTTCCGATGGTCGGCCGCAAGATCACGAGTATGGTCGCGATCGAACGGAGAAGGATTACGCTATCCATGACACTCGAATGGCGCTGCTCGAGGCCAAGCGAGCCGCTATTGTGCCGTTCTGCCTCACCGTGGACCGATTCGGCCACGATTACTTGAAGGCGATGTGTGGTGACATCGGGTATGAAGTCGTCTATGAGATCGGAATGTTGCCAAAGCGACTACCCGCTCTCTATCGGCGGCTGACGACGTGATGGAGGCCGTGATGGCAAAGGCCACCGAGTCAGCGCCCCTGCGCCGCCGGCGGATTCTCCTCGCCGACGATCAAGACAGCATTCGCCACCTTGTCGCTGCAACCTTGGGCGGGGATCAGTTCGAGTTGGCGTACGCAACGAACGGCCGCGAGGCACTTGACTTCGCGATCCGCGAACACCCCGATCTCATCTTGCTTGACGTCAGCATGCCGATATTGGATGGGTTCGAAGTTTGCCGGGCGTTGAAGCAGCGCTCGTCCACGGGTGACATCAAAGTCGTGTTTCTCTCGGCTCTGGACAGCGACGCCGACCGCAAGCAAGGGATGGCGTCCGGTGCTGATGAGTACATCGTCAAACCCTTCAGCCCGTTGTTCCTGCTCCAAACGATCCAGCATCTCCTCGACGACGACGTCTCCAAAGACACGCGGCCGGGCACCGTCGATCAGCGCCGATTTGAGCCCGTCGAGTTTGTCACGTCGACTCTTGCTCGCTATCCCTCATCCTTCTTGGAATCGGACCGCGCGATGCCGGCTGGTGGCGCCGAGTTGCAACGCTCGGAAAGCCAGTTGTTGATCTATGCCGAGGAGCTGAACCAAGCCTATCGCGAGCTCCAAGCGACCTACTTTTCGACGTTGCAAGCACTGGCTGCGGCAATCGACGCTCGTGATCCGTATACCTTTGGACACTCGCAGCGCGTTTCTTATTACACCGTTGAAATCGCAAAGCTCATGGGCCTCGAGAGCGGAGCGATCGAGGTTCTGCGCCGTGCTGCTCTCTTGCATGACATTGGGAAAATCGGCGTGCCCGATTCAACGCTGCTGAAACCTGGTCCGCTCAACGCTGCCGAGTGGGCAGTGATGAAACGCCATCCGGAGATCGGCGAGCAAATGATTGCTGGGCTGAAGTTTCTCGCGGAAGCCGCGCCGTTTATTCGGTGTCATCACGAGCGTTGGGACGGCCGCGGCTACCCTGACCGGCTGCGCCACGATCAGATTCCGTTGGGAGCACGCATCCTTAGCGTCGCCGATGCGTTTGATGCCATGACCTCGACTCGGCCCTACCGGCCAGCCCTTAGCGTCGAAGAGGCACGCGCCGAGGCGGAGCGCGGCCGTCATCGGCAGTTCGATGCCCGAGTCGTCGACGCGTTTCAAGACGGTATTCGGGCGATCGAAGCGATTCTGCGCCGAGAAAGCGCGCGTTCGTCCGCCATGCGCTCTGGAAGAGCCGTCGAGTGACCGTGGACCGGGGCTTGTTCGCGCCGCGGCGGCGGGGAATTGGGCGGACGGGGCAGCCGGGCCCGGCAGAGTTGCCAGTTCTGATTGGTTGATTGTGATCACCGGGCCCAACGAACTCCGAAGACTGCCGAGTGTCGATGCGCTGCTTCGCCACTCAGAGCTGACGGACCTGCAGCACGCGCTCGGCCACCGAGCCGTCGCCAATCTGGCGCGTCGAGTGCTTGACAGCGCCCGGGCTGCCATTGCGGCGGGATCGGGTGCCCCCAGCCTCGACTCATTGATCCACGAAGTTGCGGCGTTGGCGGCGCCGCTCGTGGCGGGTCCGCTCGTCCCGGTGATCAACGCAACGGGCGTGGTGATCCACACCAACCTTGGCCGCGCTCCCCTTGCGCCAGACGCAGCGGCAGCGGCGCTCGATCTCGCTCAAGGCTACAGCAATCTTGAATATGACCTTGACGCCGGTAGCCGAGGCTCTCGCGATCGACATCTGGAGTGGCTGCTCACCCAAGTGACTGGCGCCGAGGCAGGGCTTGCCGTGAACAACAATGCGGCGGCGCTGTTGCTCGCGCTCTCGGCGTTGGCCGCAGGTCGAGAAGCCATTGTGTCGCGCGGACAAGCGGTCGAGATCGGCGGTGGCTTCCGCATTCCCGATGTGATGCGCCAGAGCGGGACGCGCCTCGTTGAGGTTGGAACTACGAACCGGACCTATCTCCGCGATTACGAAGAAGCGATCACGCCCGAAACGGCGGTGCTGCTCAAAGTGCATAGCAGCAATTTCGCCATCGTCGGCTTCACCCATGAAGTGGGAATTGAGGAACTCGCGCGGCTCGCTGAGGAACGAGGTCTTTGCGCTCTCGACGACCTCGGCAGTGGCTGTCTCCTCGACACAAAGCAGTTTGGACTCGCCCACGAACCAATGGTACAAACCAGCGTTGCCGCCGGCGCCGGTATCGTCTGCTTTTCCGGCGACAAGCTCCTCGGTGGGCCGCAGGCGGGGGTGATTGTCGGCCGACGGCACTACATCGACCGGTTACGACGACACCCGCTCGCCCGCGCTGTCCGTATCGACAAGGTGACTCTCGCCGCGCTTGTCGCTACCCTGCGGCACTATCTGCGGGGCGACGCCGAACGCACGATTCCTGTCTGGCGCATGATCGCTACGCCGCTTGCCAACTTGGGCGAACGCGCCGGTCGGCTGGCGGCGGCGCTTGCAGGCGAGGTGATCCCCGGTCGGTCGACGGTGGGCGGTGGCAGTCTTCCCGGTCAGACGATGGAGACGCGCCTCGTGGCCCTGCGGGACTCTGCGCCGGACGCCTTGGCGGCGCGGCTCCGGCGCGGGCGGCCGGCGGTCGTTGCCAGAGTGGACGAGGGACGGTTGGTATTGGACCCGCGGACCGTGCTTCCGGAGCAGGACGACGCGCTCATCGCCGCTGTGCGCGCGGCCCGTCAGTCGTAAAGGCCCGCCGACACCGCGCGACGGCTGTCCGGTGGCTCCACCGACCCTTCGACCTCGAGCGCATCCATGATTCGAGCCGCCCGGTTATAGCCGACCCGAAGCTTTCGCTGCAGGAAGGAAACGGAAACGCGACCGTGCTCTTCGACGAGTCGGCGCGCCTCCTCAAGCATGGGGTCCCCGTCCTGATCGTCGAGGAGATCGTCCGGCAAGTTCACGAGCTCGTCCACATACTGGGGTGGCCGGGCGGCCTTCCACCAAGCGACAAGGCGATCCACTTCGGCGTCGGAGACGAACACGCCCTGCAGCCGCACCGGCTTCAGCGCGTCCGGTGGGGCATACAGCATGTCGCCGCGGCCGAGCAGTTTTTCCGCGCCGACTTGGTCAAGTATCGTTCGCGAGTCGATCGACGAGCTCACGGCGAAGGCGATCCGTGTCGGCACATTTGCTTTGATGAGCCCGGTGACGACGTCGACGGAGGGCCGTTGCGTGGCGATGATGAGGTGGATGCCGGTGGCACGGGCGAGCTGGGCGAGGCGCACGACGATCCGCTCGACCTCCTCCGAAGCGACCATCATCAGGTCCGCTAGCTCGTCGATGATGACGACGAGGAACGGCAGAGGTTGGACCCCGTCACGAATGCGCCGCTGATTGTAGCTCTCGATGTTCCGCGCCCCGGCGTCGGCGAACGCCTTGTAGCGTTCCTCCATTTCCTTCAACACCCAGCGGAGCGCCCCCACGACCTTCGGCGCGTCCACGATCACCGGCGCAAGAAGGTGAGGGATGTCGTTGTAGCCAACCATCTCAACCCGCTTCGGGTCGACCATCAATATCCGAACTTCCTCTGGCGAGGTGTGCATCAGGAGAGAGGCAATCATCGCGTTGACACAGACCGATTTGCCGCTTCCGGTTGCGCCGGCGATCAGGCAGTGCGGCATCCGTGCGAGGTCGGCGACCACGGGGTTTCCGGCGACGTCTTGACCAAGCGCGAGCGCCAGCTTGGTCTTCGTTCGCAGCCGTTGGAATTGTGGGGACTCGATGACCCGGCGGAGCGACACCATTGTCGACGAGACGTTCGGCACCTCGAGGCCGACAAAGGGCTTGCCTGGCACGGGCGCTTCGATGCGAACGCTGGGTACCGCGAGCGCCAGCGCCAGATCGTTCGCCAATCCAAGGATGCGGCTCACTTTGACACGGACGCGAGACACTTCCTCGATCCGCACCTTTGGATTGCCGTTTTTGTCGTAGAGGATGCGCCCCTCGGCGTCCCGCTCGCGGATCTCACGCGTGCGCACCTCCCAGCCTGGCTCCACCGCAAACTGCGTGACGCTGGGACCTTGATTCACCTCGACGACCTTAGCGTCGACGCCGTATTCGGCGAGGGTGCTCTCGATCTTTTTCACCCGGCCCTCGATGTCGACGGGCGCGAACTCGGTTTGAACCGGAGGATCAAGCAGGTCTACCGGCGGCAAGGGACCTGCTGGAACGAAGACGGGCTCCGCTTTGGGCTTTTCTCCTTTCGAGGTTGAAGCGGCTGGCTGGGGCGGAGCGACTACCGCCTCAGGCGCCGGCGTGGTGACTGGAGATTCGGCAGCAGGACGCCGCCGCTTGGGCAGCGAAGGCAAGGCTGGCAGCGAAACTCGGGGACGCGCCGAGACGGCACGTTTGGCGAGCCGCGGTGTCCGGGCGACAAGCAAGCGCAGCCAGCTCGCCGTCGATTTGGCCAGATCCCACGCGCGGCTCGGCCAGCAGGCCGCCCAAGCCACGCTCAGCAGAATCAGCAGGCGCAGAGCGACCCAACCGTCGAACTGGCCGCCGGACAGCCAGCGGCCTACCTCGCCGCCACCTCCGACCCGATCGAGGCGGACGTCGCCGAGTTGCATTGCCGGGGCGGTGAGTCCAAGCACGGTGTATGCCGCGATCCAGAGCGCCACCGCGGCGAGGCCGTAGCGAGGAGCAAAGGCAAAGGGCCAGACTCGCCCGGTCCAGAGCGCAAACGCCGCTAGGAGCAGCACTGCCACGACAAGCGGAAGCCCGAGTCCGAACCCGGCGAAGAGCGCATTTTGGACACGCGACCCAAGATCAGGAAGGTACCGGCCGAAGAAAAAAAGCGCCGCCGCCGCGGCAAGCACCAACGACCCGCCGAGCCAGCGCCGCAGCGGCCCGAGCCGTATGCGGAATCGCGGACGGGACGAACGAGGCTGCGACCGCCGCGCCTTACGCCTCGGGATGGCCGCCTCCCCGCACGCCGCTCAGACCTCGACCACGATCGGCAAAATCATGGGACGTTGCCGAGTCTGATCCCAAATAAATCGGCCCAAAACCTCGCGGACTCGGTTGGTCACGGTTTTCCACTCTGAGCGATGCGGCTCGAATTCGTGGCGCAACTCGCCCGCGACCGCGTCGCGCGCCTTTGCGATGAGCGTCGGCAGGTTGCCCGGGTACACGAATCCGCGGCAGAGAATATCGGGCTCGTTGACGAGACGCGAGGACTGACGATCGACTTCGAAGACGACAACGAGGATGCCGTCGGATGCGAGCTGTCGGCGGTCGCGGAGGATGACGTTGGTCACGTCGCCAACCGCGAGGCCATCGACATACACCTCATTGATTGGGAGTTGGTCGATCACCGTTGCGCCTCGCTCGTCGATTTCGAGCACCTCCCCGTCCTCGAGGACGAAAATCTGTTCGTCCTGCATTCCGACGGCCTGCGCGAGCTTGGCATGCTGAACAAGCATCCGGTATTCGCCGTGGATCGGCACGAAGTACTTCGGCCGGACCAGGTTCAGCATCATCTTGAGCTCTTCCTGACTGGCGTGGCCCTGCACGTGGACATCACTGACCCGACTATAAAGAACCTCGGCCCCCTGCTTGAAGAGGTTATCGATAGTCCGGTTGATCAGTGTCTCGTTGCCGGGGATCGGAGTCGCCGAGATCACCACAGTGTCGCCGGGGACGATCTTGATCAGCCGATGCTCCCGCGTCGCCATCCGGGCGAGCGACGACATGGGCTCGCCTTGGCTCCCCGTCGTGATGATCGCGATCTCGCGACCGTGGTAGCGCGTGACGTCTTCCGGCCGGACGAGCGTACCGGGCGGCGCCGAGAGATAGCCAAGCTCGGAGGCGATTTGGACATTCTGTTCCATACTGCGGCCAATGATTGCGACCTTGCGATTCGTCCGGACCGCGGCGTCGATGACCTGCTGGATGCGGGCAATCAGCGAGGCAAAGGTGGCGACGATGATTCGCCCGGGCGCTTCGTAGAAGACATTGAGGAGGGCCCGCGAGACGGCTTGTTCCGAGGGTGTATACCCGGGCCGCTCGGCGTACGTAGAGTCTGAACAGAGCGCCAGCACCCCCTCGTCGCCGAGCCGCGCGAGGCGTGCGAAGTCAGCCGGCATGCCATCCACTGGCGTGTGATCGAACTTGAAATCGCCAGTGTGCACGATCGTCCCGAGCCGTGTGCGGATGGCCAGTCCGACCGAATCGGGGATACTGTGATTCACGCGGAATGGCTCGACACGGAATCCACCGAGAGCGATGCTGTCGCCGGGTCCGTACTCGAACAACGGCACGTCGTCGATCAGGCGATGCTCGCGCAGCTTGACGCGGATCAGCCCAGCCGCAAGGCGCGTCGCCCAGATTGGAGTTCCTTTCAGCCGCGGGATGACGTAGGGGATCGCGCCGATGTGGTCTTCGTGCCCGTGGGTGATGACGATGCCGCGCAAACGGTCGCGGTTTTCTTGCAGATAGGTGATGTCTGGGATGACGAGGTCGATCCCCAGCATCTCCTCTTCCGGGAATTGCAATCCGCAATCGACGACCAGCAGATCATCGCCGGTATCGATGGCCAGCATGTTCTTGCCGATTTCGCCCAACCCACCGAGCGGGATCAAACGTACTGCGCTCACGGTCTCACGTGCCTCCAGCCGGATACCGCGGAGTATAGCCCGGCTTGCCCTTTCCTCTGCCGGGTCGTATCGTTCCATTTGTATCCAATCGAGGGAGAACCGCGTGCGCATCGACTTGCACGTTCACACCGTTCGTGGCAGCTCGGACAGTGCGCTCGGGCTCGACGAGCTGATCGAGCAGGCCCGCCGCGCTGGCCTCGACGGGGTGGGCATCACCGAGCACAACAACTATTGGCACGACCCCGTCTGGGACGAGCAAGCACGCCGCGCCGGGCTCACCATTTTCCACGGGATCGAAGTTTCAACCGACTGCGGTCACATTCTCGCGTTTGGGATCGAGGGCTATGTCTCCGGCATCCACAAGGCAGCAGTGCTCCGCGAGGTGGCGGATCATTCGGGGGCGATCCTGATCGCCGCGCACCCCTTCCGGAGAATCTTTGAGCGAGGGCCGCACATCCACAACCTTCTCAAGCTCCAGAACCCGACAGTCGCTGAGGCGGCAGCGCACCCCGTCTTTCGACTCGTGGATGCCATCGAAGTCGCAAATGGCGGCACGCTCGAAGAAGAGAACGAGTTTGCGGTCGACGTCGCGCGCTATCTCGGGTTGCCCGTCACTGGCGGCAGTGACTCTCACTCCGCCAATAGCCTTGGCCACAAGGCCACCGTGTTCGACGAACCGATCCGCAGCATGCGCGATCTGATCGCCGCGATCAAAGACGGCCGAGGGCGCGCCGTCGATCGGCTCCTCCTCGTCGGCGCATAGGGGGCGGGATGGGCGTCCTCGAGAGTCTCCTTTCCCTTTTCAGTCCGCGGGTGCCGGGTCCAGACGAGACAGCAATCCGCTACACCCAAGCCATGTTGAGCGGTGACGCCGACACGGTGCTCCGGATGAGCGAGGGCGCCGGGATCCAACTGACTCGCGAGACGGTTGCGAGGTTTGCCGAGGCAAATCTGGCGCGATGGTTCGGTCGCCTTCGCGCTCTCGATGCTCCGGCCTCGGCAGTCCCGCCGCCTCCTCCGCCGGTCCGTCGCTACGTGGTTGGGCGAGTCGCCTTGCCGGACCAAGCCACTCAGGATTTTCCGATCCTCGCCGTAGGCCTCGTGCGCACCAAGCGCCGTTGGGCCGTCGTTTCGGTCCGCGCGAATGCCGCCCTTTTCGATGACGGTAGCACTGAGCCGCCGCCTGTTTCCGACATTATTGAGCTGGATGACGAGCTCCTCGCCGAGCGAGGCTAACCGTCCGAGCTAGGGCTGGGACCGGATGGCAACCGACCAAAGAAAGTCGGTCCGGACAATCCGTGCGAAAATCGGGTCATTTGGCGGCACGTACCCCTCGTTTCGCACCGGTCCAAAGTTCGCGGCGGTTGGATCGTTGCGGTCGAAGCTCGGATACCCGGCTCGGACGTGACAGGCCATGCAGTTCGTCTTGATGCCGTTCATCAGGTCGCGGGGCATCGGCTCGCCCGTCGGTGTCACCGGAACGATGACGCCGAGGTCTGCCTCCAAGTGCGGATTGAAACAGATTGCTGGTCCGCCATCGGGCTCGCGCGGCAGCACCATGTCGTAGGCGGTGCACATCTCGAAGTTACGGAACGGTCCGCGGACCTTTGCCGTCCGGTTGTCGCCGAACGGACTGGAGTCCGGGTTCGGCGACCACCAAAACGTCTGCCACGTCCAATCATCGATCTCCTTCGTCGTGACGTGCATTGCGAGAAGAACGACGAAGTCCCCAATCTCCGGAACCTGACCAGCGTTGGTGACGAAACGCTCCTCTGGCTGGCCGACCGATGGCTCTCGCATGAACTTCCGCGCCTGTTGGACCTGATCGGGAGTGGTCAGTTGGAAGCTGTAGAAGTCGTTCAGGCGAACTACGGGCGAGGGGCGGACGCGTGGCGCTTCGGCCGTGCCGTTGCAGTTCACGGGTTGGAGCGAGCCAGCGGGGTAGCGGCCGGCAGGGTCGACGGCCACGCAGTCGAGCCACGTCAGGTAAATGGGTGGCGAGTCCGCCGGCGGCGGATAGGTCGGCCGCCAGATTGGGAGCGCGGTCAAGCCATTGTCGCTTTGCGGGCTGTCCGGCCGCTTGATCAGTCCGTAGACCACCTTGATTGCGACCGCGTCGTTCGGAAACGGAGGGATGGTGCGGGCCTCGATCGGTTGGTTCGTGGCATTGAAGCGATTGTTCAAATCGACCAGCGTTGCACGGCGGAAGAGCCCGTTTTCCCAAAGGTGGCGAGCGCCAGCTTGGTTGTACGAGACGAACGACATGAAGTTGGCCGCGAGCATCGTATCTGGAGGGCGTCCGATGAGATGCTGGCTCGGCAGCTCGAAGAAACGCGCGAAGTCGCGCGGGCCGCGCAACGGATCCTTGCCGGCGGCGGCGTCTTCAAACAGCTCATCCGCCGAGTACCACGTCTCGAAGATTGGCAAGCGTTGGCCGTTGACCACCGACAATGACGGCGCGGTCAGGCCCGCCCAAAGGTTCCACGCGTGTTCGCGAATCGCCTGCCGATCATTCGCGTAGATTGCAGCGAGGAGGCGATGACTCGGCGCAGGGAAATCGTACCCGTCTGGAATGTCTTGGTAGACGTAGAGCGGCTCAGGGATCAGTTGGCTCTCCACTGCCGGTACTGCCGGGGCGAGGGCGCCGATGCTAAGAAGAAGCATCACGGTCATCAGCGAACGTCGCATCGGAGACCCCTTTTCCCGCCGCCTTCGTGCGGTCACCTTGAATCGTGGGTGACGTGGCTCGCGAGCCAACGTCGACTAGTTTACGAGTCGGCGGCGCATCAACGTGATCGCGATCCATCCGAAGGCAATCGTGGCGGCGAGTAGGTAGAGCAGGTCGACGAGCGCATCGAGACCGAGGGCGCCGCGATTTAGCGAACGGGACAGGTTCGACGCATGTGTCATGGGAATCCACCACGCGAGCGTGCGAACCCAGTCCGGTAGCCGGTCGAGCGGGAAGAAGACGCCACCAAAGAAGAGACTCGGCGTGAAATACAAGCTGAAAAAGTAGTTGAAGGCGTTGATTGACGGCGCGAGCGCCGTGAAGCAAAGCCCGATCGCGGCGAAGACCATACCGGCAAGAAAGGCAACCGGAATCATCCCTACAGCGAAGGGGGATTCCGTCAGGCCGAAGATCCAAACCGCAACGAGCAACGCCGTCGCCGAGATGACGCCGCGGGTCGCTCCCCACAGAATTTCACCCACAACGATGTCTTCAACCGAGAGCGGCGTCGCGAGGATGGCATCGAAGGTCCCTTGCGAGTCCATGCGAAAGAAGGAGCCGAACGTTGTCTCGAAGGTCGCCCCGAAGAAGGCAGACTGAGCGATCAACCCCGGGGCGAGAAAGACGATGTAATCTTCGCCGCCGAGCGCGACATAGGCGCCCATCCCGAAGCCAAACGCAACGAGCGTGATGAACGCCTCGAGGAATGGCGGCCAGCTTTCCGTTTTCCAAAGTCGAAGAAACACGTCACGGTTCCGCTGCCAGACGCGCACCGCGCTACGCGAGAGATCGAGCCCAAGGATCATTCTTGCAAGCTCCGGCCGGCGAGACGGAGGAAGACGTCTTCGAGCGTCGCCGGGCGGCGAAGCGCCTCGCGGACGGCGCTTTTCGGCGCGGGAGCATTGCCGTTGCGCTCGAAGACATAGACCGCGTCGTCGGTCGCCTCAAAGTCGATGCCCCAACCGGCAAGCTCTTCGACGAGCGGCCCGTTCTCTTCGCGATCGATACGGAGCTCGAGGACGCTATGGCCGACGTACGTCTCCACGAGTGCCGCCGGCGTGCCTTCCGCCAAGATCGTGCCACGGTCCATGATGATGACTCGATCAGCGAGTCGCGCTGCCTCTTCCATGTAGTGGGTCGTCAGGAGCATTGTCGCGCCGGCATCCTTCAACTGGCGCAGCTTTGTCCAGACGAGATGACGGGCTTGTGGGTCAAGTCCTGTCGTTGGCTCGTCCAGCACAATCAGTCGCGGCCGGTTGATGAGTGCACGGGCAATCGTCAAGCGACGCTGCATGCCGCCGGAGAGCGTGTCAACCGACGCCTTCGCCTTCTCAGTGAGTTGAAAGAGGGCTAATGCCTCGTCGGCGCGCTGTTCGGCCACCTTCTTCGGAATGTCGAAGTAGCGGGCATAGGTCAAGAGGTTGTTACGGACAGTCAAGTCGGGGTCGAGGTTGCTTTCCTGTGGCACGACCCCGATCAAGGATTTCACTTGGCGCGCCTCGCGCTTCACGTCGAGACCGTCGACGTACAATTCGCCCTCGGTGACGGGCGAGGCGCAGTAGATCATTCGCATCGTGCTCGACTTTCCGGCGCCATTTGGGCCGAGAAACGCGACGCACTCGCCGGCGTTCACGCGAAAGTCGATGGCATCAACGGCAGTAAAGGTCCCGAAGCGCTTGGTGAGCCGGTGCGCGGTGACGATCGGTTTGCCAACCTGAACAGAGAACACCTCTTGACTATACCCGACGACGTGCCGGTCGAGCCCGGCATGGGTCGCGGTGCGTGGTTGCAGATCGTCCGGCTCGGCACCATGGTGGCTAGGGTCTCTCGAGTCTCGGGGGCGCGATTCGTCCCTCACACGGGTTGGTCGACTGGATCACCGCTGGTGAGCTCGATCGTAAGGTTCGAACCGACCATGCCGACGGTGATCGACTGATCAAGCGCTCCAATCCGAGTTGGGAGCGGTCTCGTCCTTATTTCGCCACGCAGGCGCTGTGGACTCGTCGTTGCCGCGGCGTAGGCCAGCGATTTGGATCGGCGCAGCCTCGTCAACCGCCTCTCATTGGGTGCGGAAGGGCGCCGGTTGGCCACCTCATCGGCCGGTAATCGTCAACACGGCTCGGTGAAGGAGCAACCGGAGCGCGCCCCGCTGGCGATATACTTGCAGCAGACAGCTCTTGGAGCCATTGATGATTCCTGAACGCGATCAGGCGATCATCCGGGACCGGTTTCAGGCCGAGCTGGTGAACCCGGTGACGATCGACCTGTTCATTCGTCCCGAGACCGGTTTGTTCATCCCCGGCCGTCAGCCTACCACCTCCCGTGAAACGCGCCAACTTCTCGAAGAGGTCGCAGCCCTCTCGGACAAGATCGCGCTCAATGTGGTAGACGTCACCTCCGATCCGGCGGCAGCGGCCGCGGCCAACGTCACGGAGGTGCCGACGATCATCATTCGGGGGCCAGAAGACGGCCGAGTGCGAATGCTTGGTATTCCCTCTGGGTATGAGTTCGCGACCTTCATCGAAACGATCGTAAGCGTCTCGTCCGGCAACTTTGGCATCGATGATGAGGTCGTCAAGATTCTGGACACGATCGCCGATCCGGTCGACGTCCAAGTATTCGTCACCCCCACCTGACCTCACTGCCCACGAACAGCGTCGTTGGCGCTGAAACTTGCTGCAAGCTCGTCAAGCATCCGTGCCAGTGTGATCGAGGCGAACGAGTTTCCCGACCTCTCGCGCCGATATCGCGTCTCGGCCGTGCCGCAGACCGTGTTCACCTCGGCGGCGTCACCTGAGCCGCGAGTCCTCGTCGGGGGCGGTCCGCCCGAGCGGTTCCTTGGAGAGTTGTTCACGGTTGCCCGTGTCCGTCTTGAGGATCACCTTGGGGACGAAGGCTCGGCCGAACGGTAACCGCCTTCTTTCCCGCTCCCGCGGACCGTAGAACCGCGACGGGGGAGACACCTTCGCGCCTTGCTCGACCGAGGTGAACCGCCCACGTTCACCTGCCCCAGTTTCGGTCTGGTCAAGCGATGATGCGGAAGTTCGGAAAGTCGCCCCGATAGGGCTCCCAGAGGACCTGGACGTCTTCGACTCGCGCCGCGGGTGGGCCGTGCTTGCACCACTCGATCATTCGGAGCACGGCGGCGCGGTCACCCTCGAAGATGGCTTCAACTCGACCGTCAGGAATGTTCCGGACCATGCCAGTGACGCCGGCCTTTTGCGCTTCTTGTCGGGTCGATTCGCGGAACATGACCCCTTGAACTCGGCCGCTTATCAAGACATACGCGCGGGAGGGTGTCATCAGTCCAGCCCGAGACGATGCAAGTCGTCGTCAGAGAGGCCGAAGTGATGGGCAAACTCGTGGATGACCGTCGTTTGGACTTCGGCACGGATTGCCCAGTCCGAGGCGCATGCCTGCTCGAGGGGGCCTTGGTAGATAGTGATTTTGTCCGGCAAGGCGAGCCCGTAGTCCGTCGTGCGTCCGGTGAGCGGCGTTCCCTGATACAGTCCGAACAGCGTTTCCCCGGGTCCAAGTCCGGCCGCGCGGAGGTCCTCCTCGGAAGGCCAGTCCTCGACCGTGATCGCAACATTATCGAGGCGATTGCGAATCTCCGGCGGCAACTCACGCACCGCCCGTGACACCAACCGCTCGAAGCGGCGGCGCGACATTTTCAAGCCCGTCGGCATGGCCGGAGTATAGCCGGCCCTATCCACGCTTGCGGAAGATGACCTCGTAGCTAAAGTGATTCGCCGAGTTTCGAAGCTCGCCGTTGCAGTATAAGGACTGGCGTTCCGCCTCGGTCTGGGCAAACAGCACGGTCTCCATATTGACGGCATAGTCCGATGTCGTGTCCTGGCCTTTTTCGTCCTTGATCACCCAGGCGGTCCAGTTGCCACGATAGAAGTACGCCTCGACCTTGCCTGGCCCTTTCTCACCGGTCCGGTAGGTAAAGCTGGTAGGACCGGAGTCCGTGCGAATGGTGACTCCGTTAATCGGCGCACCGCTTGCGTCAAGTGTGGTGAAGAACCCGATGCCATTGCCCGAATTCTCGCAGGCGGTGAGCTGATGCAGCTTGACGAGAATCCATTGGGCGCCCGGTGTCTCGCGCAGGTAGGCCGGTGTCATGCGGGTCACTGCGTCGAGCTGGCGTGGATAGGGCGACCCTGCGCCTGCAACAGCCGGAGTCGCCGTCGGCGGAAGGCTCGTTGGGGCCGCGGACGGTGGCGCTGCTGGTGAGGCGACGGGTGATGCAGCAGCGGCGGCCGGAGTGCTGGTCGGGGCTGGACTTCCGCTTGCCGGCGCAGCTGGAACGGGAGTTCCTCCTGTGGAGCCCGGCGGCTCGGGGATGATCGCGGCCTCCGGAAACAGGCCAGCATCCTTGGCGACATCCCCACCATTGGCCACTTGGACGTCGCCACGACGTGCCCACGGCACGTCCTCCTTCCATTGCTGAATCACGATGCGCTGGGCTCGCAAGACATAGGCGTTGCCGACGTCTTCAATCTTTGACGTCGGCAGCCCGTTCATAATGATTGGGTCTCCCATGGCGGCGAAGTAGCGCGCCCGAATTGCTGGGTTGTCATCGAGCAAGGCGAGCCGGCCGCGGACGATCTCCTCCCATGACTTGCCCGTTTCCTCGAGCTTGATGGGGGCTGGTACCGTCTTGACCGTGCGGAGCCATGGGTCTTTGCCGGCGTCGGACATCTTGTCGAAGACGTTGACGAAGAGGACGGCATCCAGCTCCGGCCGCCACTGAAAGACGACTTTCTGCATGGCTTGGCTGACAAACCCGTCCCACATGAAGCGACGCGAGATCGGGTAGCCGAGCACTTGTGGCCCGCCAAGTCGTCGGTATTCCGACCAAAACGGAATGTTGTCGTTATCGGTGATCGCAAAGCCGGTGCCGCCCTCTCCTGCCTTACCATTGGCCTGGGTGTAGAAATGCCCATTCGGAATGGCATAGTCCAAGGCGCTCTGCCCGGACGCCGGAAGGACGGTGATCGCACCCGCCAAGGGCGCCAGCGCCACCGCGACGAAGACCGGCCACCAACGGTTCATGACCCCTCACCTCCGGCAGCGCCGAGGTGATCGAGGGCGCGAGCCGGCAAGCTGACCGGATGGTAGGGAAGTCGCTCGCTGGTTTCAAGCGGCTTGGCGTGCCTCGGCACGCCGAGCGCGATGCTCGGTCCAGCGTCCGAAGGTGACGCCAACAACGCCATACAGAACATAGACAAGGCCGCTGAGCGTTCCGTCACGAAAATACCAAGCGCACGCGATCGAAAGCATCGCGATCCCCATATGGGCCGACGCTTCCCACAAATGGCCTTGGGTCTCGATTCGCTCACGAGCCGACAACTTGAGCGTGTCTGCCAGACGAAGGGCATGCCAATTGAAGAGCACAAAACAAAAGCCCACAGCCATCAGTCCAGCGCCGTAGAATGTCATGAGCAAGGGCACGTCGCCAGACTTCAGGATCGGGACGAAGCTTCCATCAGCGGCTGGTACTTCGGTGGGCAGCCCAAGCCATTCGTCGATCAGCCACGTGAACAGAAATTTCAGTGGATAGACATAGAAGAGCACGACGAACAAGAACAAGCTATTGACGACAATCGTAAAGAGATCTTCGAGTCCGTAGCGCCGAAAGTAGCTGTAATGGGCGTGCCAAAGCAACAACAACAAGGCAAAGCTGATCACGAATGCGGGGAAGCGCAACATTTCGCGTTGTAGCTCGTCGAACGTGTTGGGCACCTCGAGAGAGACAACGAGCAGCGTAATCGCAAATCCGAACACAGCGTCGGTGAGGCCTTCAAGGCGCGAGACGTCTCTACCGCGCCACGTGATCCCTCGCCTCCGGTTGACCGCTCGCTCGGTGAGCACCCGACGGATCACGTCATACCTGCTTGCGCCGGTGTGCTTTCTCGCGTGCTTCCCGTTCGGTGCAGAGGCGCCCGCGTGGTTCATCCACCCGCGCCTGACAGGGCGCCCGATCGAGCAACCAGAGGACGGGCTGAACTGTCGTCTTCAGCCCGATCGGTCTGATGGGAAAGGCATGGCTGGCAGACGAGGTCGTGACGGTGCCGTCGACCAACACAACCCGAGCCGCGTGCTGGCGCATTGGCGCTGAGCGGAGCGCAAACTGGAGGACCGGCAGCGTCACGCCGGTCCCCGGCGCCCCGTGCACTGGCGGCTAATCCTCGCCTTGCGCCTTGGTCCAGCCCGGCTCGCCATCGATCTCTTCCAGCTTCTCGATGTGCATCCAGCGGTGCTTCGCGCCGACCTTGGTGATGAGATCCAGCACGTCGCTATCGCCGATCGACGCTCCCTCATTCGCGAGAAAGCGGCAACGCCAGTGATCAACCGAATCGGTGATCGCGCCCATCGCCGGATAGACCTTGGTGCCGCGGTTCGAGATCATCTTGAGGTGGAGTTTGGTCCCCCGAGCAAGATCCTCGATGCTTCGGCCGAGTTCCTCGGTCGGTAGTGGGCTCTCGACGAAAATGTCGACACCAGCCAGCCTGCGCTGCTGCGGTCGGACCATTACCGGGTCCTTTGTCACCTCGGGCAGCTTAATCGGCTTGTAATCGCGCACCTTCCAGTTCGCCGGCTTGCGCCCAAGGTTGCGGATGATCTCGTCGGTGTATTCGGTGGTGGTTGCCATCCGCTCGTCGCCAACCACGTCGCGGGGCATCTTTTTTCCTTCTTCCAGCGTTACGAGCACAGCATTCTCAATGAGCGCTGCGGCCTCAAACTCGCCGAGATGGCGTAGCATCATCACCGCTGAAAGGATGACCGCCGTCGGGTTGATGACGTTCTTCCCGGCATACTTGGGCGCAGATCCGTGAACGGCCTCGAAGATTGCGACGTCATTGCCGATATTGGCCGATGGCGCGAAACCAAGGCCACCAATGAGCGCAGACGAAAGATCGCTGATGATGTCGCCATTCATGTTCGTCGTCACGATAACGTCGAACTGCTCAGGCTTTTTTACTAGTTGATGCGCGGTGTTATCGATGATCAGGTGCCAAGCCTCAATGTCGGGATACTCTTTCGCCACCTCCTCGTGGACCCGCTTGAGCATCCCTTCGGTCATTTTCATGATGTTCGACTTGGTAGCGGCGACCACTGAGGATCGGCCCTCGGCGCGGGCGAATTCGAAGGCAAAGCGAACGATCTTTTCGCATCCCTTCCGCGAGATCAGTTTGAGGCATTGGGCGACACCTGGCGTCTGCATGTGCTCAATGCCGGCGTAAAGATCTTCGATGTTCTCACGGATAACGACGAGGTCGATCCCACGCCCCGAGTAGGGCGTTGGAACGCCCGGGAGCTCGCGGGCGGGGCGGATATTGGCGTAGGTCTCATACAGCTTGCGAAGCGTCACGTTGGCGCTTTTCTCGCCGTACCCGACCGGAGTTCCAAGGGGGCCCTTCAAGACGACGCGCGTCTTCGCGATGGACTCCATTGTGTCGGGGCGCACACCGGAGGCCAGCCCTTCTTTGAACACGCGCTCACCCGCGTGGCGTTCCTCCCATTCGATTGGTGCGCCGGTCGCCTCGATGATTCGGACGGCCGCATTGACGCACTCTGGGCCGATTCCGTCGCCCGGAATCACCGTCACCAGCTTCTTTCCCGACGCTGTCGTGAATACCACCGTTCGTTCTCCTCTGTGAGATTGTGACGCCCATCATACGGCGGGAGGGCGTCCCCGTGGCGCGATCGCCAATTTCAGTTCGCCCTCGTCGAAGCGCCGCATCGCCTCCGCCGTCTCCTCGAGCGGCAGTCGGTCGCTGACCAACGACGCGACGTCAATTGCGCCGCTTGCCAACAGCTCAAGCGCACGGCGAACCGTGCGCGGTGTGTGGTGAAAGACCCCACGCACCGTCAAGGCATCATAATGAACGCGGGCGAGATCTAGCGCGGCCGTCGCGCCGGCAGGTGAACCACCGAAGAGCAGCACGCGACCGCCCGGCTTAGCCATCGCCACCGCTTGCTCAATGAGCGAGGGGATGCCGGTGATCTCCACGACCACATCGACGCCACCCGTTTCTGCGAGCACCGACGTTGCCAGATCGCCGCTGTTGGCCTGAATGACGCTGGTTGCGCCAAGACGCCGGGCAAGCTCCAGTCGGTGGGGCTTTCTTCCAATCGCAATTAGCGGCGATGCGCCCCTGAGCCGAAAGAGCTGGACGAACAGCAGGCCAATCGGCCCAGTTCCCCCGACGACGACCACCGACTCGCCAGGCCGGATGTCCGCTTCCTGTTCGCCGAGCACCACACACGCGAATGGCTCGAGAAAAGCGAGGGTTTGGTCCGGCACCCCAGCGGGGGCGCGAAAGAGATTGTGGGCGACGATCGGCGCCGAAAGCAGCACGTAGTCGGCGAAGGCGCCACGCAGCAAGAGCGCGGGGAGCTCGCGGCACAAGTTGGTTCGGCCGATTCGGCAAAAATCGCACGAATCGCAGGGAGCGGAATTGGCCGCCACCACTCGCTCCCCGACCGTCACCGAGTTGACACCTTCGCCGAGCGCTGCGACATATCCGACGAACTCGTGTCCAAGGGGCCACGGGGGCGTGAACAGGCGATGGCCTTGGCGATAGGACTTCAGTTCCGTGCCGCAGGTGAGCGCCGTCGTCACTTCGACCAGCACCTCGCCGGGGCCCGGCCGCGGCACCGGGACCGTCTCGACCACCACCTCGCGGGGGGCGAGGAGCATGGCGGCACGCATGGTCGTGGGGAGCGCCATCAGCGCATCTCGATGACGGCCTTGAGCCCGTCGCCCGGATGTGCCGTCATCTGGAAGGCATCCAACGCTCGTTCCATGGGAAAACGGTGTGTGATCACCTCGGGGCCGCGCACCAGTCCGCTCCGCAGATACTCGAAGGCAATCCGTGTTTCGTGCGGCCCGGCGGAGTAGCTCGCGCCGATGGTGTGTTCCTGAAACCAGAGCCGGTGGGGCTCGATCGGCAATTGGACGCCCGGGGCGCACGGCGCAAAGAGCATGAGATACCCACCCGGCTCAAGCAGTTCGAGGCCCGCTTGCGCTGGGCCAAGGCCAGAGGGGCCGACGAAGACAATGTCGGCAAGGCGGCCGTCGTTCGCAGCTGCCAATTGCTCGGCCGCCGGGCCGATCGAGGGATCAATAACCGCGTCTGCCCCATAGGATGGCATTCGATTCCGACGGACCGCGATCGGGTCCGAGACGATGATTCGGCTCGCTCCAGCAAGCCGACTTAACTGGGTGAGGAAGATCCCGTTGACCCCAGCGCCCACGATCGCCACCCGGTCCCCCGGCCGGACGTTGGCGCGCGCGACCGCGCGAATTGCGCAGGCGACAGGTTCAATAAGGACCGCGGCCTCGGACGTCATGTCGTCCGGAAGCGGCAACACGTCAAGTTCCACGTTGGGCGCTGGAACCCGCACATATTCGGCCAGACCGCCGGGGTCCAGGCGGGTTTGTTTGAATCGCGGACAGGTTGACCAGTTCCCGCGGCGGCAGCGAGGGCATACCATGCATGGCACATGGTGATGCACAAAAACCCGCTGACCGACTTTCAGGCGTTCGACTCCCGGCCCGACCTCGACGATCTCACCGACAGGCTCGTGACCCGGCGTCAGTGGGGCGCGCGGCGTGAGATACCATTCCATCACGTCCGACCCGCAGACGCCGCACAGCTCCATTCTGACGATGATCTCACCCGGTCCCGGGGTCGGCTCTGGGACTTCGATCACGCTGATGTCGCTATTGCTTCGATACTGGACCGCTCGCACAGCGTCCCCGGACGTGAAATCGGGGCGCTGGCTGCGCCCCGAGCGAGATTATACCGCCGACCGCCTCGGCATGCTGTCGGGCGTTATTGGATCCGGTAGGCGCTGTCCAGATTAATCTGGTTCTGCTGGTCCGTCGGGATGCCCTTGATTTTGGGCGAATGAACATGATAGGAGGCGCCGTTATACGTGAAGAGCAGCCACAAGTCCTCTCGCTCAATCTGGGCAGCGCGGCGGTAGAGTTCCGCTCGACGGGCTGGGTCACGCTCGACAAGCGCCGCATCGAAGGTCTGATCCCAGAGCGGATTGCAATAGAAATACTGGTCCCGCGCGATGTTCGGCGGCCGGTTGCAACCCGTCGTCCCACGATAGGCGCTGAACCACCCATTACGGTCACCAGCGCCGGCTGAGACGATATCCCCTTTGGGTTGCCGGCCGCTCACCTTGTCACTGAAGACCGCGAGCTCAAGGCTATTGATCTCGATTTCGACACCGATCTCGCGCAGGTATCCCTGCACGGCGAGCGGTACTTCGGCTGGTTGCGCCGCCGGGGTAAAGTCCAGCCCACCTGTGAGCTTGAAACCATTTGGATACCCCGCTTCAGCGAGCAACTGGCGCGCTTTTGCGACGTCGTAGGGCCACGGCTGAAGTGCAGGATTCCAATATTGGCTGTCCGGGGTGCCACCTTGGCCAGTGGGTTTATTGAACCCCTTGAAGAGTTGTTGGGTCATCGCCTCACGGTTGATGGCGTAGTTCAGTGCCTCTCGGACCCGCTTGTCGGCCAGTGGGCTGCCCTTCGCCTCCGCCACACCTTGTGGGATTTTCATTGACGCGTTCGTGTTGAGATAGGCGATCACAGTCATGCCGGCGGACCGGAGCTGGTCGGCCTGTTCGCCCGTAAAATTGCGAAGCAGCGCAGCATCCAACTCACCCGTCCGGAGCCCGTTAATCACCTGGGCATTTTCGACGATGTTCCGGAAGATCAGCTCTCGGTTCTCAACTTTGCGGAACGCGTGCCGCTCAGACCGAACTCGGAAATGGGCGATTGATCCCGGCTGGAATTGCACGACCTCGTACGGTCCGGATCCCATTGGCTGCGATGCGTAGCCCGCATCACCTATCTCTTGATGCACCTTTTTTGACATCGCATAGACGAGAGGGCCGGCCGACGGAATGCTCAGGTCGACGGTTCGCGTGGTGATCTGCAGTGTCGTTGGGTTGAGTGCTTGAACTCCGGAGACAGCCGTGATGAGCGAGCGAAGAATCCACCCTTGTTGTTTAAGCGCGAGATCAATGGTGTAGGCGAGATCTTCAGCCGTGACTGGGTCGCCGTTCCAGAAGCGAACGTCGTTGCGAAGGGTGAAGGTCCATACCGTCCCGTCGGGATTCAGCTCCCACGAAGTGGCGAGCCATGGCCGCACTTCGAAATTTGGTCCAAATGCCGTCAGTGAGTCATACAGCGGCGCATAAAACCACGGGTTCGAGGTAAAGCCAGCAGGAGAAAGCGTGTCGCTGAATCGGTTGATTCCGAAAGTGAGAACTTGGTTTTCGGCTCGCCGTTCGGTCGGGGTAGAAGCACCCGAGCTTGGCGCTGCGCTTGGTGCAGAAGGGGAACAGGCGCTCAGCGTGAGGAAGACGAAGCACAATGAAGCAAGGCGACGGATCATCCTCAGTGGCCTCCGTGACGACCGAACCGAACTTGATAGCGGTACCCTAAACAAATGCTGCGGAGGAGTCCATATTTCCTCCGCAGCACGCTACACCTGACGTGGAGCGTCAGAACTAGGTCGCGGTCTGAGGAGCCCGGCGTGGCTTCCGAGCCGTGACGAGCATGTTGGCGCCCGCCCGAACCGGCCGGGTGACGTCTTCGAGCCCGATGTCTTTGAGATATTGCTCGAAGTTTAGGTCGAGATAGCTGAGCATAAACGGCTCGCTGTTGCGCTTGACGGCGTTCTGCCGGCGAATCAAGTCGCCCTCGCTCTCCGCTGGTGGCCAGTCGAACCACGTGATGACGTGGCCGGGCTTCGATAGGCGGACCATCTCGCCAATGAACGCCTTGGCGTGATAGTTCGGCATTTCGTGCAGACAGTAGCTTTCGTTGACGGCGTCGAAGCTTTCGTCCGCGAAGTACCGCATGTCGCCGCCGTCCATGTGGTAGAAGAAAATGTTCTTGATGCCCAGCTGCTCGGCCTTGCGGCGCGCCCAGCGCAGCATCGAGGGGGAAAGGTCGACCCCGATCACCTCGGCATCTGGCCACAGTTCGGCCATGACGAACGTCGTCGTCCCGGTGCCGCATCCAACATCGAGCGCCCGCTTGGGCTTCAGATCGCCGTAGGCTTTCTTCAGCCAAAACTTCACCGTTTCCGGCTCGGTAAAGTAGAACTTTGTCTTGGAACCCCAGTGGGTGATCCACGACGCGAACGCCGGATGCAGCGTGGCCGGCTGCGGGTAGGTATGGACCGGCTTCATGAAGTAATACGCAGGGTATTTTGCCGGCTCGGTCGCCCCCGGCGGCATGAGATCCGTCGCATCGAACGGGCCATCGAGCTTCTCGTAGGTTTCGAGCTCGATTCGCTTTTTCCATGCCGAAATCGTCGGGAAATACTTCGACAACCAAAGACTGAAGTTCATCGGCGGGCCGGCGTACCCTGGGGCTCCCTCCGGCGGCCGGCCGATGACTTCAAGCGAACTGGGTCGGGTTGGCCTAGCTTTCGTCTGGGTCACGGTGCTCCTCCTACTCCTTCCAACCCCACGTGATCCACGGTGTTGGGCTCCCACCGTTCTTCTTTCGCTCGCGGCTTGGCTCCTCCACCCGTGCAAATCCCGCCTCACGGCACATCGCGGCGAGATCGCGGAGCGCAGCCTGCCGCCAATACGGCTCACCGTTATGTTCAGTTTGCCAATCCGACGTGAAGGCTCGGTACAATTCGTGCTCACGGTACGGCGGGGTGTCGGCAATCTGGAACAGCCCGCCCGGCTTCACGATCCGGTAGCCCTCGCGGATGATCGCCATCGCTGCGTCGTCGGGGACCTCATGGAACAAAATGGTCGACGTGACGACATCGAAATAGTTATCCGGGAAGTCGGTCTGCTCGGCGGCCTGTTGGCTGAGGTGCAGCGCGATCCCTTGAGCCTCGGCTTGCTTATGGGCATATTTCAAAAGCGGGGCGGAGATGTCGATGCCATACACGTCGGCGTCCGGGAATCGTTCTTTGATCGGGTAGGTCGAATGGCCGACCCCGCAGCCGAGGTCGAGAATGCGCTCGTACCGGCCTTCGGGAATGGCAAGCGCGGCGCCGACCTTCAATTCGGATCGGGCGTTCCGCTCGCCGTGATAGACAACCTGACCGATTTCAAGGACGAACGGGATCAGTGGCTGGCGGTGTTGGCCGCCCGGCTGAATGTGGTAGTCAATCTCGTAATAGGCCGGCGGTACGAGGTTCGGGTTCAAACGTAGCGAACCACGCGGATTCGGCACCGGCTCGTCGAGCCACGCGAGCAACTCCTTTTCATGCGGGGTCACCGCCTCGAAAAGGCGGCTCCACATCAGCTCTTGAGTTTGCCGAGAGAGAAACTTCTCGGCTTTGTACTCGAACAAAGGCGAGACGATTTCAGCGACGTCAGCAAACGTCTGGGGCTCAGGTGCCCCGCTCGCCTTTCGCTCCTCAACGGTCTGCCGGTAATGCTTGGCGACCTTTCCGGCAAGCGCCTGCTGAGTAAACCCCTTGGCATTGCGGATGAAATCGAGGGTTGCTCGGTCGGGCTGGCCGAGCAAGACGCCGTCCTTTGCGATCGTCAACATAGGCACCACTTCTCCGATTGGCCCAGATCCATGGATCCGGTGTATTGTACGATACCTTCCCGCCAGTTCTGACAGCCTCGATCCAATCAGACCACGACGCCTGGCCCACCTGCAGCGGCGAGCGCCGCCGCCGCCTTCGCGGCTTCGGTGCCCGAACGGATCGCATCAACCACCCCCCTTCCGTTGTAGGACGTGCCCGCTAGCACCAATCCCGGAATTGCGGCGGCGCGGCGCTCTGCCGCGGCAACCCGCTCGAGGTGCCCGAGGGTATAGCGGGGCAGCGCGGGTGACCAGCGGCGACCGGCCACGAAGATCGGATCGGCCGAGATCCGGAGCACGTTCCGGATCTCCTCGAGGCCGAAGGCGATCAATTCGTCGTCACTCGAGTGTTCCACCACTTGGTCGTCGCTGAGAAAAGCGCGAAGCAGGGCATATCCCTCGGGAGCATGGCCCTCCCACCGAATGGAATCCCAGGTCATCGAGTTCACGGCGCCGCGCTCGCGACTGTGCTTGACGTACCCGGTCCCGGCGAGGATTTTCGGAGCATCTTCGGCACGGAAGGCAAAGGAAAAGGTGGCCATCGATCGGAACCGAACCCCAGCGAGCGCCTCCGCCAGCGGTGCATCCAGTTGACGGAGGCGCTCGGCTGCTTCGAAGGCCGGCGCGGTCACCACGACAACATCCGCAGAGAGGCGCTCGAACCCGGCCGGCCCGCGTGTGACGACATCGAAGCCGCGGGGCGTTCGCGCAATCTCCTCGACAGCGACACCCGTCCGTAGCGTGACATGTGGAGCGTCGCTCAGCCGCGCGACCAAGCGTGTGATGATGACGTCCATCCCTTCGCGTGGTGCGACGAGGGTTGCATCGGCTTTGCCGAGTTCCTCCAACCGAGCCTTCTGCTTACGGGCGCCCACACTGACACTGCCGAACTGACGTTCGAAGGCCACGAGACCCGGGGCTGCTGCTGGCGCCGAGAGCGTGTCTCCTTCGCCCCCAGCAATCCCCCCGAGCAGCGGCTCAAGGACGTTCCACCACGCCTCGTCGCCGAAGCGACGACGCAGAAATGCTCCGAGGGACTCTTCAGAACCGTCCTTGCGCGGCGGAAGAAACGGCTCAAGCATGGCCCGCAGGGCGCCAGACGGTGACAAGATGCCTTCCGCCACCAATGCGCCTGGCCGCAAGGGCAAGATGTCGGTGACCCCTTGGGTAATCGGACGGAGCTTCCCTTTGAAGAGGATGGAGCTGCCGCCGTGGACACGCTTTGGAGACTGCAGTTGGTCTGCGAGCCCGAGGTCGGCACACAGCTCGTAGCCTTCGGGCGCAGCGGCGACGAACCCCTCAGGCCCGGCCTCGATAATGAACCCCTCTCGCCGGATGGTGAAGAACTTGCCGCCGAGACGGTCGTCGCGCTCGATGACGGTGATCGTCGCTGCAACGCCGGTTTCGGAAAGCGAATCGATCAGCCGGAAGGCGGCCGTCAGGCCCGTGATACCTCCGCCGACGATCACAATCTGGCGCGGGTCGGAGGCGAGAGGATCGGTCACGCGTGGTCTCCTTCGAGGGTGTCGCCGATTTCTACGGATTGATCGCGCCAATTCGCCGCGACTTCAAGGGCAGAATGGCCATGCTATTCGGACCATTTCCTTGCGCTTTGAGAGCACCGCTTGCGCCGGGAGCGGATCGAGGCATCCCGACGTGGCACGGTGCCTAGAGCGGCAAGCGGGAGTCGAGCGCCTCTTGCAGTCCCTCGCCGAGCAAGTTGAACGACACCACCGTCAGGAAGATGAGCAGCCCGGGCAGCAAGGCAACATGCGGGGCGACAAAGAAAAACTGCCGTCCGGTGGCTAACATCGCTCCCCAGTCCGGCTGTGGCGCTTGAGTGCCGAGCCCGAGAAACGAAAGGCTGGCGGTGGCGATCAGCTTTGCGCCGACATCAAGTGTGCCCGCAACAATGATCAGTGGCAGGCAATTTGGCAGGAGGTGGCGGAACAGAATTCGGGGTGTGCTACTGCCGAGCGCTTCGGCGGCTTGGATGAATTCGCGCTCCCGCAGCGACAGCACGTGTCCCCGCACGAGCCGAGCGTAGAGCGGTATCCCGACGATCGCGACGGCGACCATCGCATTGGTCAAGCCGGGACCAGCGGCGGCCACGATGGCAATGGCCAACAAGACCCCGGGAAATGCCATGACAATGTCGATCAGGTGGGTAGCCGCCGAGTCGACCCAACCTCGAAAGTACCCAGCGGTCAGTCCAAGCGCCACTCCCGGCACGAGCGACAACAGCGCCGCGCCGATGCCGGCGAGCAGCGACGTGCGACCGCCCCAGACCAGCCGGCTCAGCAAATCGCGGCCGAGCTCATCACTTCCAAGCAGGTAGCCGGGCCAGCCGACGGGACGCAGCCGATTGACAGTTTGCAACTCCATTGGGGTGGGGTTCGCCAGAGGCAGCACGGGCGCCGCGAGGGCGAGCGCTACGATGGTCAGCAGAACCACCGTGCCGGCGACTGCCAGCGGGTGCCGGCGGAATCGCCGCCAGGCTTGGGCACGGGGCGAGACCGAAGCGGACGACGCTTGGGTGCCCCGCGTGCTGAGCGCGAGCGGTGCGACAGTCGGCTTAGCGTCCGCCATAGCGTATCCGCGGATCGATTCGCGTATAAAGCACGTCGACGAACAGATTGATGATCACAAAGACAAAGGCAGTAAAGACGATACCCCCTTGGACGAGAGGATAGTCGCGACTGTTGATGCCATTGACGATCAAGAGCCCAAGGCCGGGCCAGCCGAACACATATTCAACGAGGACGGCCCCGCCGAGCAGGTAACCTGCCTGAGCACCAACGATCGTGACGACGGGAATCAACGCATTCTTCAGGGCGTGGCCCCACAACACCGCGTGTCCCGCCAGCCCTTTAGCGCGTGCCGCACGGATATAGTCCTGCTGCAAGACCTCAACCATACTCATCCTCGTGACCCGTGCGATAAACGCGAGAGACGGTAGGGCGAGGGTGACCGCCGGCAGGATGAGGAAGGGCACGATGTCGAATGGCCCTTGCCGAACTGGTGGTGACATGCCTTGCGGCGGCAACCAGCGCAATTGAACCGCAAAGATGACGATCAGGACCATCCCGGTCCAAAACACCGGAAGCCCGACACCACACAACGCGAGGAACATGACCAACCGATCGACGAGCGATCGGGCCCGCGTGGCCGCGAGAATTCCGGCGACAATCCCCCCAGCCGCGGCGAGGGCGAGGCTCGCGGCGCCTAGGATGGCCGTGTTGCCAAAGCGGTCGAGCACCTCGGCGAGCACCGGACGCCGCAGAAAGATCGACTCGCCAAAGTCCCCGCGGACGAGCCGGCCAAGCCAGCGGACGTATTGGACGACGAGCGGATCGTCCAGCCCGTATTCTGCCCGGATCGCTCGGATCACGTCGTCTGATGCGTTCGGTCCGGCGAGCAGAGCTGCTGGATCCCCGGGGACGAACCGCATCACCGCGAAGACGATGGTGGCAACACCGACGGCGATGGGGACGGTTGCGAGGAGCCGCCGGAGCAGAAACGCGCTGAGCATGTTACGCCGCTACGCGAGGTAGAGGAGGTTCCAATCGACCTCGACGTTGTCTCGCATCACGAAGCCATTGACCTCCGCAGCGTGATACCACATCGCGATTTCATGATCGACGAAGACCCACGGCATGTCGTTCATGAGAATGCGTTGTGCTTCGTGGCACGCATTTCGCCGCACGGTCGGCGTACTCTCCCGCCGAACGGTGCTGGCAAGCTCATCGAACTTCTCATTCCGGTAAAACGCTGCGTTTAACCCCTGCGGCGGGAAGTTGATGGAGTTGAACAAGCTGTTCAAGTAATTGTCTGGATCGAAGGTAACGGACGAGATCCCGCGTGCACTCATCTGGAAGTCGCCAGCGTTCCAGCGCTGCACATACGCCGCAAACTCTTGGACGTCGAGCGTGACTCGTATACCGACGGCAGCAAGCTTGCCTTGAATGAATTCGGCCATCGGCACAGGCTGTTGCATCCCGGTTCCACCTGACGGAATGAGGAAGCGCACGTCGAGCGTGTCAACTCCGGCTTCTCGCAGGAGCTGGCGAGCGCGGTCGGGCTGGTTATCGTTTGCGGGAAGGTCCCGCGCCACCCACTCCCCAAATGCCGGGGAGAACGGACCTCGCGCGGGCTGGCCGGTTCCCCGCAGCACGTCCCGGGTGAGCGCCGTCCGGTCAAGCGCGAGGCTGATCGCTTGCCGAACGCGCTGGTCAGTAAAGGGTTGGAAGCGCTGGCTCAGTTGGATCGCCCAATGCTGCCGACTGACGCGCTGTTGGACACGAAGCCGGCTGTCACCACGAACGATGTCGACCGAGTCTGGGGGCAAATCGACCGTGAAATTGATCTGGCCCGTTTGCAACGCAAGCAGGCGCGATTGGGCATCGGGGATGGGGCGAACGATCAACTGATCGGCGTATGCCGTCTGCCCCCAATATTCAGGGTTCCGTTCAAGCGTCAGTTGCTGTCCTTTTTGCCACGAACTGAATCGGAACGGACCGGTGCCGACGGGCCGGTCGGCAACGCCCTTTCCCAACTCGCGCAGCGCTTTCGGGCTGATCATGTAACTGGGGTTGGTCGTGAGATAGTTCATCAACGGCGCATAGCGCTGCTTGAGATTGAGGCGAATGGTGTACTCGTCGACCACATCCACGCTGGCGATCGGCGTGAGGAACAACCGGTAGAACAGCCAGTTGCCATCCTTGTTGTTTGGATGGTCGGGGTTGATCTGACGGTCGAGGTTGAACTTGGCAGCCTCGGCGTTGAACGGCGTGCCGTCGTGGAACTTGACGCCACGCCGGAGCGACAACGTCCAGCTCATGCCGTCACTTGCCTGCTCCCAGCGTTCGGCAAGCGCTGGCAAGATCTCGGTCTTATCCGGCGATTCGCGAACCAGTGGGTCATAGATCGCATATGCGACGCGACGGGTGTAGTTGTCCGAGACGGCGTGAGCGTCGAGGGTCAGTGGATCGATCGGGCTCCCGTAGACGATCGCACCACCTCTGCGGGGACCCGCCGTCGTCTGCCCAGTGGAACCGGCTGGCTGAGCCGCTGGCGCACCACCACATGCCGCGAGAAGGCCGGAACTCGCCGCTGCCGCTGAAGCCGCGAGGAAGGTACGACGCGAAATCGTTTCCATCCCTCACTCCCGATCAACGTTGAGTGTGGCAGATGGTGCACCACTCCCGGTGGTTTGTCAAATATGCGGAATTTCCGAGCCGACGATCTGCCGAGGGGTTAGGGTGCCCTCAAGGGGGCTCGGATGGGAGCGAGCCCCGTCGACTGCCCGCGGTGCACGGCGTCAATCACCTCTTGGCAGCGGAGCGCGTCGAGGAGATTGGGGTGCTCTGGGGTGCCCGTCTCGATGGCGTTGATTAACTTGTGTACAAGCAGCCCGAAGCGTGGGACGGCCGAACGGGCCGCCATTTCCGGGAACACCGGGTCCGGGATGTCAATTGGCTGGAGGTCCCGGTCGTGTGGCCCGGCGACACGTATCTTGAGGTCATTATCCACAACGATCGAACCAGCGCTCCCGTAAATTTCGAGTTGGAACCCGGTCCCGGCGCGGTTCCCAAACCCGAGCTGTATGGTGACGATTGCACCGTTCTCAAGCGTGCCGAGCACCGCAAACCCGTCGTCGGCCGTTGCCTTGGTGAGTTGACCCTGCTCGTCAAGAACATCTGGGTTCCACGTGCGCAATTGGCCGGTGGCCGTCGCCCACTCACCGAACCAATATCGGACGAGGTCGATGTAGTGACTCCCCATCGCGCCGAGATACCCTCCACCGAGCTCGGCGTCGTTCAGCCACGTTCGGGGACGCGGCGGCATTCCCGCCGGCCAGCCCGCCCACTGCTCGATCGAGATGTGCCGCACCTCGCCGACAAATCCCTCGTCAACAAGGCGCTTGATGTGCATCGTGTGGGGAAAGAAGCGCATCGTGAAGGCCGAGATGTGGGCGACCCGGTTTCGTTCCGCAGCGTCAAGCATTTCCTGGGCTTGGCTCGCGTTCACCCGCCGCCGGCTTTTCGCAGAGGACGTGTTTGCCGGCCTCGGCGGCCGCCACGGTCATCGGATGGTGCAAATAGACTGGCGCCCCAATGTACACAATGTCGAGCTCGGGCAGCGCGATCATCTCACGGTAGTCGTCGAACGCAAGCGGTGCACCAAACTGCTCGGCTGTAGACTTCGCGCGCTCAAGCCTGGCGCTGCACACGGCGTACAGCTCGACATCAGGATAGCTGGCGAACGTGGGGAGCGGACTCTTCGCCGCCCAAGCGGTGCCGATCGCCCCAACCTTGTAGCGCTTGCTGGCCATCGCTCCTCCTCATGAAACAACGCCGGGAGAAGACTCCTCCCGGCGTCGAAGATAGGTCCTTGGGGTCGTCAGGACGATGCCGCGGCAGCCGGAACCGATGCGTCCTTGCGAGCGGGCTTTCGAGCGACAACGAGCATATTCGCCCCGGCGCGCACGGGTCGGTGCACGTCTTCGAGACCCAGCTCAACGAGGTACTGTTCCAGTCTCAGGTCGAGATACTGCAGCATGAATGGCTCAGAGCCCCGTTTCGCGATCTCCTCGCGGCGGGCGAGATCTCCCGGGGTCTCGGCTGGTGGCCAGTCAAACCACGTAATCAGGTGACCCGGCTTTGAGAGACGAATCATCTCCTTGACAACGGCCCGGCTGTGATACGTCGGCATCTCATGCAGACAGTAGCTCTCGTTGACGACGTCAAAGGACTCATCGGGATAGAACGAGCAGTCTCCTGCATCCATGTGATAGAAGCGGATGTTCTTGACGCCGCGCTCCTCGGCCAACTTCCGGGCGTAGCGAAGGTTCGAGGGAGAGAGGTCAATTCCGATAACTTCGCACTCGGGCCAGAGTTCGGCCATGACGAAAGTGGTCGCGCCGATGCCACAGGCGAGGTCGATCGCTCGTTCCGGCTTGATGTCGCCGTAGACCTTCTGCAGCCAGAATTTGATCGTCTCTGGCTTCGTGAAGTAGAACGTCGTCCGCTTCTGGAACTCACCGTGATACGGCCCAAACGCCGGATCCAAGCCACCCGGTTTCGGGAACGTGTGAACCGGCTTCATGAAAAAGTACGCCGGGTATTTCGCCGGTTGGGTGGCGCCGGGCGGCATCAGGTCCGTTGCGTCGAACGGCCCATCCATTTGTTCGAGCATACGGAACTTGATCTTCTGCTTCACCTTGTGGAGGGCAGGCAGATACTTCGAGATCCACAGCTCGAGGGTCATCGGCGGACCGGCGTACTGCGGGGTCCCGGGTGGCGCCGACCCTATGACCGCGGTCTTTTCTTGCAGAGTTGGCTTGGCCGTTGTCGTCATGGTGCTGACCTCCCACGAGTTCGTGAACATTGTACGACTTGTTGAAATGAAAGGGAAGGCCCACGCCAGAATCGGCGCGGGCCATCAGACCGGGACGACCGTCCGCTACTTGATCTTGTAGGCGCTATCGAAGTTGTAGATGACGAAGTTGACCGGCTTCCAGCCCTTCACCTTCGGGGACGTCACGTGGAAGGTCGGTTGGATGAGCAGATAGAGCATCGGCACATCCTCCTTCCAAATGCGGTTCGCTTGGAGGAAGAGCTGGCGGCGCTTCGCCGGGTCGGGTTCTGTCACCGCCTGCGCCATCACCCTGTCCCATTCTGGGTTGCAGTACCACTGCCCGGTGGGAATCGGCTTGCCGCACCCCCAGAAGGACCGAATGCCGCTCGCGAACCCGGTGCTGTCGGTGTTGCCCTGCGCCCACATGTCAGGGATGAGGCCGCCCTGACCCCGGACCTTTGCAAGAATGACGGACCATTCCTGCGAATGGATGTCAAACTCGACGCCGACTTCCTTCAGGTAACCCTGAATTGCGAGCAATGGCTCGACCGGTGACTGGGCTGGTGCGTTGTCGATCCCATACGGCAGCTTGAATCCGTTGGGATAGCCCGCCTCCGCCAAGAGGCGCTTCGCGGTGGCTGGGTCGTATGGGATGACCGTGTTCGAAGGATCCCAATATGGACTGGACGGGATGGAATACTGCTGGGGCGATGGCTTTGCGTAACCCTTGAACAGGTTATCGGCCATCGCCTGCTTGTTCACGGCGTAGTTGAGCGCGAGTCGGACGCGCTTATCCTTCAATGGGGTATCGCGCTGTTCGTAGGCGACTTGCGGGAACGTAATCGACCAGTTCGTCGACTCGTCCGCGATGATCGTCATATCCATGCGCTTGAGCTGATCGATCTGCTCTGCGGTGAAACTCGTAAAGGTCACAATGTCGAAGTCGCCGCTTCGCAGGCCGTTGATCTTCTGAGAGTTTTCGATCAGCGCCTTGTAGTACAACTCGTCCGCGACTGGCGTCCGAAACGCGTGCTTCACCGGCCGCTTCTTATAGCGGATCATGTCGCTCGGCACGAATTCAACGAGTTCGTAGGGACCGCTTCCCATTGGCTTTTGGACAAACCCGTCGAATCCCACGCGCTCGTAGTAGTGCTTTGGCAGGACGTAGGCATAGGAGGTTCCGGCAGCGACACTGGCGTCTGGCACCGAGAGTTCGACCTCGACCGTCGTCGGGTTGATCGCGGTTGCCTTGACGACCGAGTTGAACAACGAGACCTTGGCTGGCCACCGTTGCTCGACGTACAGGTTGAGGGTGAACGCGACATCGTCGGCGGTCAGCTTTGCGCCATCGGGCCAGTTCATGTCGTCGCGGACCGTGAACGTCCACTTCTTGCCGTCAGGTGATAGGTCCCATTTGGTGACCACCGCCGGCTTGACTTCGAAATTGTCGCCGAACATGACCAGCGAGTCATACATCGGCGAGTAGTACCAATAGCCGGAACTGCCAGCGGCGGGCGTCAGGTTCGCGACGAGGCTGCCAAGGACGATGTTCAGCTTTTGTTCTTCTGCTCGCTGCTCACCGGCGGGTGTTGTGCCAGTAGTCGAGCCGGTCGTCGCTGGCGCCGGAGTGCACGCCGAAAGCACAAGAACCGCGAGGATGCTGAGGCGCGTGAAGAACGATCGCAACGGACCCCCCAATGTGACGCATGGTCTGCCGTGCAGTCTCATCGACCCCTTCGATGAATCGGCAGTCTATCTATCCGGGATGGGGACGTCAAGATTTAACGCGGCGCACTGTATACTCATACGCAGGACAAGCATCCGGAGGTGTCCGATGGCCGTTGCCGTCCCTGCCGTCCGTGTCCATGATCAGCCGTCCACGCTCCGCGAGGGCGAGCGCGTTCGCCTCTTGATGGTGGTCTTCCCCGAGGCAGCCGAAGAGGATGTGCGGGCGCTGCTCGACCAAGCCGGCGCACCCGGCTGGACCGAGGTTCGCAAGCTCGTTGGCCGCGGCGAGTCCGGTCTGCGGCTCGGCGACCGGATCTGGCCGGGCTACAATTCCGCCTTCCTGTGCGCAGTCCCGGCCGATGTCGCTGACCAAATTGTCGCCGCACTGCGCGACTACCTCGCGGCTCATAGCTCGCCGCGTGGTTCGGCGTTCGCAATGCGACTCTTCTCGCTTCCCTGCGAAGTGCTGATTTGAAGCACCATACAGAAATTGCGAAATCCCGCCGCTAGACGGTGATCGGCTCCCGCGGGCTCATTCGGCGAACTCTTGGACGACGACCAGCCCGCCAGCGGCAGTCGCAACGCCGATACCAGCGCGTTTGTAAATCGGCGAAAGCAGATTGGCCCGGTGTGACGGGCTCGCCATCAGCACGTCGTGGGCGCTGCGAGCGGTGGGCGCAAAGGCGAGGTTCTCGCCGGTCGCCACAAAGCGGATGCCGGCCCGCTGCAGGCGCTCCGCGGGGGTCGAGCCATCGGGGCCAGTGTGCGACAGGGCGCCGGTCGCATAGAGAGTCTGGGCGTAGGCGCGGGCCACGTCGCGAAGTCGAGAGTCGATGCTGACCGGAGCGAGTCCGTTTTTCTGCCGCTCGGTGTTCAGCAGCGCGAGAAGTTCATCCTCAGCCCGCGTGTCGATGGTGCTGCGGGCCGCGGTCGGGATCGGGAGCCTGCTGTCGGTTGAGCCCACCGGCACGGGAAGGCCCATCCGGCCAACCAGCCCGGCCGCGTAGGGCTCGATCTGCTTGATCCACGGGAGCACGAGCTTGCCAGACTGCGACGCTTCGATCGCCGCCCGCGCCGGCGGAAAGATCGGCCAAATGCCGAGCGCAATCAGCACCAGCGAAACGAGCAGCAACCCTTTCAGCGCGCCGGGGACGATACCCGCTGCGATGTCGATCCCCCGCAAGAAAAACGTTGGGGTTACGATCCGGCGGGCGATGTATACCCAACGGATGATGATGAGCCCGTAAACGAGCTGAAAGAAGATAACGAGCCCAAGGAAGGTGAACGCATTGACCGCCCACGACGCCATGCCGAGCGGGTCACCCACCCAGCCGGCGAGGGGCTCGAACAGGACTGCCGCAAGCCAGATGGAGATGGCGAGGCCGACAAGGTCGCACAGCCCGAGAATGAAGCCCCGCCGCAGACCGGTCAGCGCTCCAAGCGAGAGGGGCACCAGCAACTGGAGGTCGACAGGGGTCACAGGTCGAGGATCTTCTCGAGGCGGGCCATGCTCTGCAAGAGCTTTTTGACGCCTGACTTCGGGTTCTTGAAGGCGACGGTCACCTCGAAATCACCGCGCGTGGGCGACACCTGCACCACGGTTCCCTCGCCGAGCAGCGCTTGGCGAACGCGGTCGCCAGGTCCAAACGGCAGTCGGGCCGAGCCGCTCGCCGCCGAAGCTGGCGCCGGCCGAGGAAAAGTCCGCACCGTCGGCAAGCTAAAGCTTGACTGCCGGACGACAATCTCCTCCCGTTCACGGACCTCGGGCGGGATATCGTCCAAGAACCGCGACGGCCGGAGTGGCTCGTTCCGGCCCCACTGCGTTCGCCGGTAGGCTCGGAACAGGTACAGGCGCTCTTGGGCGCGAGTCACCCCGACGTAAAGCAAGCGGCGTTCCTCTTCAAGTTCGTCGATGCTCTCATCTTCCGCCGCGATCGCCCGGGCATGCGGCAGGATGCCCTCCTCCAGTCCGACGATGAACACCACGGGAAATTCCAATCCCTTGGCGGCGTGGAGCGTGATCAGCGTGACCGCGTCAGCGGACGTGTCGGCTTGGTCGATGTCGGTGAAGAGAGCGACTTCTTCAAGGAACCGGGTCAATGCTTCGCGGGGCGAATAATGGGCGAACTCCACCGAAGCGGTAATCAACTGTTGAATGTTCTCCAGCCGCTCCGCACCCTCAATGGTTTCAGGCTGTAGGTAATCGCGATAGCCGGTGCGCTGGACGATGTCGTCGATGAGTTCCGGCAAGGGACGCACGTCACTCCGAGCTCGCAGCTCGTTGATCAGGTCGACGAAGGAGCCGAGCGCTCCGCGTGCCCGGCCAGCGAGATCATGCTGGCCACGGGCGATCTCCCCGAGCGTCGTCCAGAGAGGCTGTCCGGTGGCGCGCGAGAGTCGGACGAGCTCGTCGATCGTTTTTTGACCGATACTGCGCGGAGGCACGTTGATGACGCGCGTCAGCGAAACCGCATCGAGCGGGCTTTGGACGAGACGCAGGTAGGCGAGGATGTCCTTCACCTCTTTTCGCTCGTAGAACCGAGTTCCACCAACCAGCCGATACGGGATGCCGTAGGTGATGAAGCGCTGCTCAATCGGCCGCGACTGGCCATTGGTCCGATACATCACCGCAAAATCGCGATACTGTCGCTTTTCGGCGCGAATGAGCCGATCGATCTCTTTTGCGACTTCGGTCGCTTCGTCGTGTTCGTTCGCAAGCTCGCGGACGACGATCTTTGTTCCTGCGCCTCTGTCGGTAACCAATTCTCTGTGCTTCCGGCGCGTGTTCGCCGCGATGATTCCAGAAGCGGCGTCAAGGATATGCTGCGTCGAACGATAGTTTTTCGTCAGAAAGACGAGCTTGGCATCGGCAAAGTCGCGCTCAAAGTTCAGGATGTTGCGAATGTCTGCCGATCGAAATCGATAGATGGATTGATCAGGATCCCCAACAACAGCGAGGTTCCGATGCTTCGCCGAAAGGAGTTTCACAAGCTCGTATTGGGCAACGTTGGTATCCTGGAACTCATCAACCAGCACATGGAGGTAGCGGTCCTGATATTTTTCAGCGACCGGAGGGATCTGCGCCATCAACCGGACCGTCTGTGCGATCAAGTCATCAAAGTCGAGGCCATTACTCTCGCGCAGCCGTTCCTGATACAAACCGTACGCCCGCTGGACGATCTCCTCGAAGTAGCTGCTCGCTCCCCGTATTTCCTCGCTATCGGGGAAGATCAACTCTGCCTTCAGTTTGCCGATGGCGCTTAGCACCGCACGTGGGTTGACCCGCCCTTCATCGAGCCGAAGGTCACCGAGGACGCCTTTCATTACCCGGATCTGGTCATCGTCGTCGAAGATGTGAAAGTGCGGATCGATTCCGATAGCTCCGCCGTCGATGCGGAGAATGCGGGCGCAAATGGCGTGGAACGTCCCCGCCGTTAGCTGGTCGACGCTCGACCCAACCAATCGCTCAATCCGGTCGCGCAGTTCGCGGGCCGCCTTGTTCGTGAACGTGACCGCCATGATGCGGCGGGGGGAGACACCGACCGTCCTCACCAAATAGGCGACTCGGTGGCTGATGACCCTCGTCTTTCCGCTGCCCGGCCCGGCCAAAATCAACAGCGGGCCGTTGATCGCCGTTACGGCATCGCGCTGGGCATCATTGAGGCCGCGGAGGATGGGGTCGTCACTGATGGCGGTCATGGGGCGCTCCCCGGAGATCTGTCCGGTGTCGGTCATGCCTGAACTGTAGTTCTTCTCGTCGTCTCGGTCACGCCCGGGATCGCGGCAGGTCGAGCAGCGTGAAATAGTTGGTTCGGCCGCGCGGTCCAGACGGAGTACCGCCAACAACGATCACCGAATCGCCGGCGGTCGCGAGCCCGTCGATCAGCAATCGTTCCTGAAGCGCCGCGAGCGTCTCGTCCATCGTCGGCTTGAACGGCTGGTAGACGGCGGTGACGCCCCACCACAGCGCGAGGGAACGCCGCACCTCCTCACTCTCGGTGACGGCAATAATCGGGGTGTCCGGTCGGAAGCTGGAGAGCAGCCGTGCCGTGAAGCCGCTTCGAGTAAGCGCGACAAGAGCCCGTGCGTGGATGCCGCTCGCCAACACGCAAGCCGCTTGAGCGATCGCTTCCGACCGCCCACCGTGCGGTTCAAGCCGGGTAGGGCGCGTGAGCTCAGCGGCTTCGGCGCTTGCCGCAATGCGGCTCATGGTCTCGACGGCGAGGACGGGGTATCGGCCAGTCGCAGTCTCAGCGGAAAGCATCACCGCGTCTGCCGAATCGAAGATCGCGTTCGCGACGTCCGAAACTTCGGCGCGGGTGGGCCGCTCGTGTTCAGTCATCGATTCGAGCATCTGGGTGGCGACAATGACCGGCCGGCGATGCTCTCGGGCTTGACGCGTGATGCGCTTCTGTATCGCGGGCACTTGCTCGAGCGGCACTTCGACTCCGAGGTCCCCGCGGGCGACCATGACCCCGTCCGAGACGGACAAAATGCGATCGAGGTGATCCACCGCCTGCGGCTTTTCGATCTTCGCGATCACCGGTGTCTTGGCGCTGAGCGAGTTGATGAACTGCTTCGCCTCACGCACGTCGTCGGGCCGCCGGACGAACGAAAGCGCCACGAAGTCGACCCCAATCGAGATGCCGTGCCGCAAGTCGTCTCGATCTTTCTGCGTCAGTGCCGGTGCGGAAACGGCCACACCGGGCAAATTGATACCCTGACGCTCGCGTAGCACGCCGCCGCTGACCACTTGGGCCCGCACCGAATCATGGTCGACGTCAAGTGCCACCAGGCGGATGGCGCCGTCGGAGAGCAAAATTCGATCGCCCGGGCGAACGTCGGCCGGCAAATTCAAATAATTCGTCGAGATGATGTCTGGCGTGCCAAGCACCGGCCGGGTCGTGATGATGACTTCTTTTCCGGCAGGGAGCTCAATGGGTTTGCCGTCGACGTTTCTCCCGGTTCGGATCTTCGGGCCTTGCAAGTCAAGCAGGACCGCCACGTTTCGCCGCGCTCGCGCCGCCGCGTCTCGGACCGTTTTGGTCAGTCGTTCTCGTTCCGCCGGGGTGCTATGGGAACAGTTCAACCGGACGACGTCGGTCCCGGCTTGTACGAGCTGTTCGATCGTCGTCGGATCGCTCGTCGCTGGTCCGAGCGTCGCGACGATCTTGGTGCGCCGCGCCAAGCGAGCCTACGAGGCCGCGCCGGCCGGGGCGCGGATTGCGCCGAGGTCGAGGTTCGCCGCGACTAGGTCAGCGAGAAGCGGCACGTTGGCCGGCACTGCGAACCGCGCGGTCGGGAACAGCTCTTCAATCTGTTCGAGAACCGCCAGCGTATCTTGCTTCACCATAATGATGGGCACGTCTTCTTCTTCAGCTCGCGCGAGCACGATCGGATTTGGAACGATGTTGCCCGCCAACACAAGGCAGCGCGTGTCAGTCTCGAGCGCGGCAAGGTGCATGTCCGGTCGGCTTCCGTGAGCGATCACGGCCTTTCGGCTCATGCGCCGAAAATAGTCGGACGCCTTTCCCAGCACGACCGTGCCGACCATGAAATTCTCGACAATCTCGCTAGCCCGGTCCGCGCTATTCATGATTTGGCCGCCCAAATGGTCGGCAAGCTGCTGGACCGTCACCGCCGCCAGCGTTTCCTCGAACGGCAGTGCGCCGAGGAAGGGCACTTCGCGCGCTTGGAAGAAGCTGCGCAACCGACGCACTGTAGCATCCCAGCGTCCGCGGGGCACCCCATTCACGACGACGCCGAGCAAGCGATCTCCCACGACATTCCTCGCCGCCAACGCCTCGTCGACAATGGCTTCGCCCTCGTAGCGGGCGATCGCAATCACCTTGGCATCGAGTGCCTCGGCAAGCTCGGGTGCCGACAGTCCGCAAGCCAACCCCTCGCTCAGCGTGGAGCCGCCCTCGACGAACACAACATCCTTGGTCGCGCCGGCTCGGCGTGCCGCCTCGATAACGGCAGTACGGTCGAATGGCTGGCCATCAAGAACACCGAGCAGCGCCGTACCGCCCAGCGAGGCCCCGGCCGCTGCGTCAGCTACCCCGAGCATGGTCCCCATAAAGCGGGCATCCGGCGAGGCCGCCGGCGGAATGTCGTTGGCCTCAAAGGCCTTGAAGTAGCCGGCGGTCCGGCCATCGCGCCTGACGAGTTCGACAAGCGCTGCCGCAAGCGCGGTCTTGCCGGCGCCGGGGCGCGTTGAAACGATCACAATCGACTGCAAATCCTGCCTCCGCGTCGGCCCTTCCCGCCCGGACCGCCGCCTGCCGCGCCGAAACGCGGGTGTCCGCGTCGTTATCGATTATAGGCTGTATGGCGGGTTGCAAACCGCGCCGATCAGCGGAGGCCTTGGCGGCGGAGGAACGGCGGGATATCGATGTCTTGTCCGCCGGCGTCGATTGTCGGCAGGCTCGGCAGCGTGCGCGGGCGATCCCCGGCTGGCTGTGGTTGCACGATGGGACGCGCTTGCGGCTGAAACGCGGTCTGCTGTTGCTCGGCTTGGCGGGCCTGCAGCCGGGCGTCGAACCCAGTCGCAACCACGGTGATCCGCACGGTTTGATCGAGCGTCGGATCGAAAGTCATGCCGAAAATAATATTGGCGTCTGGATCGGCCGCCTTCCCGATGATCTCTGCCGCTTCGTCGACTTCGTACAGCGTCAGGTCCTCGCCGCCGGACACAACGAACAGGACTCCCTTCGCTCCATCGATGGACTGGTCGAGCAGAGGGCTGTTGATCGCCATACGGGCCGCGTCGGCGGCGCGGGTGTCGCCGTGCCCCTCGCCAATGCCCATCAACGCCGAGCCGGCGTCCTTCATGACCGAGCGAACGTCCGCGAAGTCGACGTTGATTTCGCCGGGGACCGTAATCAGCTCGGAGATGCCTTGAATGCCCTGACGCAGCACGTCGTCGGCAAACTTGAACGCATCGCGGGCGCGCGCCTTCTTGTCGAGTACCGCCTTCAACCGGTCGTTCGGGATGACGATGATGGTATCGACCTTCTCCTTGAGACGGAGGATGCCTTCCTCGGCGAACATTCGGCGCTTGTTGCCTTCCCAGCTAAACGGCCGGGTAACCACCGCCACGGTGAGCGCTCCGGCTTCGCGGGCGAGCTCCGCGACGACGGGAGCCGCGCCCGTGCCAGTGCCACCACCCATACCGGCGGTGATGAACACCATATCGGCGCCATTCACCACCGAGAGGATCTCCTCGCGGCTCTCTTCAGCTGCTTTGCTGCCCTGTTCGGGGTTGCCGCCGCAGCCGAGGCCTTTCGTCAACCGATCACCAATGCGAACGCGGGTGGGCGCTTCCGAGCGGATGAGGGCTTGGGCATCGGTGTTGATCGCAATGAACTCAACACCCCGAATGCCTTCTTGAATCATGTGATCGACCGCGTTGCTTCCCGCGCCGCCAACGCCAATCACTTTTATGATGGCGACGTTCTCATTCTCGGCCGAGTCGTACATGGACCCGTTCCTTCCTTTCCGTTCCCACCCGCGCCCGGGCAATTGCTCCGTTCAGGGCGGCTCGGATTGTGACACAGCCTCTAGGACCGTGCAAGCAAGAAAGCTGGCAAGCCTCCGCTCGTCTGCCTGCTTTTGGTTTACGACGGCAGCATCTCTCGCGCCCAGCCGAACAAGCGACGGGCAAGATCGCTTCCGCTCGACTTTCGCTTCGTCGACTGTGTCGCCTTCGCGTCCAATTCGCTGGCGCGCAGGCCCCAGAGGAGGAGCCCGACGCTGGTCGCATAGGCCGGGTCCGACACGGTGTCGGTAAGCCCGCGCAGGCCGCGGGGCCGACCAACCCGCACCGGCATCCGATACGCTTCGCGGGCAAACGCGTCGATGCCGATCAGATTCGAGGTGCCGCCAGTCAAGACAATCCCAGCGGGTAGAAGCCCATCGTAGCCGGAGCGTTTCACGTCAGCGATGATCCTCTGCATGATGTCGTCCACGCGGGCTTCAACAATCTCACAGAGCTGACGGCGCGATTCTTGCCGTTTTCCCTCGTCGCCAAACGCCGGAATGTCGATCACGTCGCTCGCAGGCACGAGCCTCGGTTGCGCTTGGGCGTAACGCGCTTTGAGCTCTTCAGCAACCTGAAACGACGTCCGCAACGTGACCGCGATGTCGTTGGTAAGGTGCCAGCCGCCGACTGGCAGGCACGAGGTGTGCCACACCGCGCCATCGACAAAAAGCGCGATATCGGTTGTTCCGCCGCCAATGTCGGCCAACAACACGCCCATCTCACGCTCTTCTTCGGTGAGCACGGCCTCGGCCGAGGCAAGCGGCTGCAGCACGAGGTCGTCGACGTCTACTCCCGCACGATTGATGCACTTCGTCAAGTTTTGGATCGAGGTGGTGGCGCCGGAGACAAGGTGCGTCTCTACTTCAAGGCGGAAGCCGTGCATCCCGATCGGGTTCTTGACACCATCCTGACCGTCGATGACGTAGGAGCGCGGAATGATGTGGATGAGTTCCCGGTTCGAGGGGAGCGGAATGGCCCGTGCGGATTCGATGACCCGTGTCGAGTCGTCCAGCGTGATGACGCGGTCGGGATGATTGATCGCGATCACGCCTCGATTGTTCTGCGAGCCGATATGCTCCCCGGAGATGCCTGCATAAGCTGAAACGATTTTGAAGCCGCTCGTGCGCTCGGCCTTCTCGATCGACGTTTGCACCGACTCAACGGTGGCGTCGATATCGACGACGATCCCCTTTTTCAAGCCGCGCGCCGGCGCGACGCCGACACCGATGATCTCCGTCTCACCTTCACGGCCGAGTCCGCCGACGAGCGTGCAGATTTTGGTCGTTCCAATGTCGATTGCTGCAATGACCCGCTCTCGCGCCACCGTCGCCTACCGGATGAACGGCCGGGCGCCAAACCGTACGTCGACCGCCGTGAACGGGATCTTGCGGGCGCGGGCCGTCTCGACTATCGATTTCAACGTCGCAAGCTTGTAGTCCAAGTCCTCGCCGTCACCAAAGCGCGCTTGCCAGCCACCGTCGGTAATGACGAGCAGGCCGCCGTTTTCGCTGTATTCGAACCGCTTCGCCTTCACGTTGAGCAACCCGGGGAGAGCGCGGTCTAGGGTAAGCGCCAGCTTCACCGGTTCGGGCTGAACCCGCGCGCCCGGCTTCAGCTGAGCGTTTCCGCCGTAGACAACCACCGGAAGCGATGCTGTCGCCTGTGCGGCGACATCGAGCACTACCCCTTCGTCGTCGATGACATAGTTGTTCCTTCCGGCCTGCCAAACGGCCCACGGTCGTCGCTCCTCGACGATCAACTCGACCTCATTCGGAAAGAGGCGATTGACGGCAACGCCCTTGATGCGCGGGATGCTGGCAAGCGAGTCGGCGACAGCGCGATCGGACACTTCGAGAATGTGCCGGCCGTCCAACTGGGCGGCTGCTAGCACCTGCGGTGTGCTGACGGTCTGAACCCCGCGAACGTGCACGTGGGCAACCCGGAACATTGGTTGATTATAGAGAGTAATCACGGCAGCAGCCATGAACGGTAGCGCGATTGCCGGAATAACCACGCGGCGCTGAGGGCGTGGAATTACTGCTGCCGCGCCGCGCAACCGAGCCACGAGTGGAGTGCGGGGCGCCGTGCCAGCCACGCGGCGACGGCCCGGCGCCCAAATGACCCCAGCCCTCCGCGCTGCCAGCCTCACCGCGCTGCCTCGCCAACTACCTGGATCTCGAGCTCAAGCGAGACGCCGAAGCGCGAGCGCACCTTCTCCTGCACCAAGGTCACCAACGCCAACACGTCCGCCGCGGTCGCCCCGCCAAGATTGAGCATGAAATTCCCATGCAGGTCGGAGACGCGCACGGCCCCCACCTGGAGGCCCTTTGCCTCCGCCCGCTCGATGTACCAGCCAGCGGCTTGCTCTGGCGGGTTTTTGAACATCGAGCCAGCGCATGCCCCAACAGGCTGGGTCGCGCGGCGGTGCTGCGAGTATCGCGCGACAGCCGCCCGCAACGTAAGGGGATCACCGCGCCGCAGGACAAACTTCGCGCCGAGCACTAGCGGTCGCGGCTGAGAAACCTCGGCTGCTTTCAACATGCTCGTGCGATAGGCAAGGCCAAGGCGTTCCACCGGCTGCCACACGGGATCGCCGTCCGGCGGAAGAAGGAGTGCCGCGCTGATGCTCCCCGCGATGTCACCGCCATGCGCCCCAGCGTTGTTGACCACTGCACCGCCCACTGTTCCCGGCACGTCCACTGCCCATTCCAATCCAGCGAGTCCCTGCAGGGCGGTTTTGCGCCCGAGCGCTGCCAGCGGCGCGCCTGCCTCCGCGACAACCTCAATGGCCCCATCGTCTCGGCGATCGTCATCGAGGGCACTGCTGGAATGAATCGTGCCACTGAACGTCTCCAACCTCTCGGGCGCCGAGGCTGGGAGGCGTCCTGTTGGCCACCCCTCGACGTGCCGGGCGCGCATCTCGATCACCACGCCGCGGACGCCTCCGTCAAGCACGAGGAGATTGCTCCCTCCCCCGATCACGAGCACCGGCAGCTCAAGGTCCCAAGCAGCCCGGACCGCCGCGATGGCCTGGTCCAGCGTGCGCGCCTGCACGTAGACGTCGGCGGGGCCGCCAATTCGAAAGCTGGTGTGCCGCGCCAGCGGTTCGTCGAATCGAACGGGCATGATGCCGCGCAAACGACGGGCAAAATGGTCGCGCGCCGTGCTCACGCTGCGAGCCGCCGCAACACAAGTTCAGCCGCTTGGCCGACATCACCAGCGCCGACAAGGACAAGAACGTCACCCGGATGAAGCTCCTGGAGCACCGAGGTGGCCGACTCCTCTACGGAACCGGTTGCCCGGACGTTCGGATGCTCGATCGCAGCGGCAAGGTCAGCGGCGCTGATGCCCCAAACGTCCTGCTCACGCGCTGGATAAATATCAGTGATCCGAACGATGTCGGCGTCGCCGAACGCGGCCGCGAACTCGTCGAGCAAGAGTTTCGTTCGGCTGTAGGTATGCGGCTGATGCAGGCAGACGATGCGCCGTCCCGGATAGGCGGCACGGAGCGCCGCCAGCGCCGCGCGAATCTCGGTCGGGTGGTGGCTGTAGTCATCGATGACGAGGACGCCACCAGCTTCGCCTACCGGCTCGAGGCGTCGCTTGGCGCCGCGAAACTGGGCAATCGCATCAACCGCTGCCTCAAGGAGAACGCCGCTGGCGGCTGCTGCTGCCAATGCTCCGACGGCGTTCTGCACGTTGTGGCGGCCGGGCACGTTGAGGTGCACAACAAGCGATTCCTCATGAACAAGGCGAAACCGGCTGCTCGATCCGTCAAGCACAACATCTTCGGCGCGCCATTCACCTGCGACGAGCCCGTAGTGATCGATCGCTACGCCGACCTCTTCCGATTTCCAGGTACGCAGCCACGGGTCGTCGCTGCAAACTATGAGCTGGCGGGTCACTTGACGAGCGAACTGGCGAAAGGTTGCCTGAATTTCCGCAAGGTCCCGATAGAGGTCGAGATGATCGGCTTCGACATTGGTGATCACGGCAATTTCTGGCCGGAGATGGAGAAAACTGCGGTCATATTCGTCCGCTTCGGCGACCAGCCAGTCGCCGGTGCCCCGCCGCGCATTTGTCGCCCAGCCACGGATCTCGCCGCCGACAAGGAACGTTGGATCAGCGCCGGTAGCGAGCAAGATGTGGGCGATCATCGAGCTGGTCGTCGTCTTGCCGTGGGTGCCGGCAACAGCAATCCCTCTTCGGCTGGCCATCAGCTCGCCCAAAACCGCCGCTCGTTTCATCACAGGTGTGCCCCGGGCGAGGGCAGCGTCAACCTCGGGATTGCCCGGTGGCAGAGCCGCAGTGATGACCACGAGCTGCGCATCGCCAATGTGAGCAGCAGCATGGCCCTCAAACAGCGTTGCGCCGCCCTCCGCGAGCCGCTTGGCAACCGGAGAGAGCTTCAAGTCGGAACCGCTGATTCGGTGACCGTCTTCCTGCAGGACCTTCGCGAGGGCGCTCATGCCAATTCCGCCGATCCCGACGAAGTGAATCCGTTCCGGAAGCATCAGGCCGCCGCCAAATCGAGGAGAAGTCGCCCGATCGCGCCGGCGGCATCGGGGCGGGCCAGCTTTCGGGCGGCCTCCCCCATGGCCACAAGCCGGGCCGGCTTGTCTGCCAACTCCAACACGCGGTCCGAGATCTCGCCGGAGCGGTCGTTTGGAAGCAGGTCGCTTGCCCCCATGCGGACGAGATAGTCGGCATTCTTGATCTGTGATGAGAAGGGTCCGGGCACGAGCAGGCTCCCGCGGCCAACAGCCGGATATTCACCGAGGACCGACGCTCCAGCTCGCGACACGATGAGGTCGGCCGCTGCCAGTGCGTCTGGCATCTCGGTATCGAGGTAGCCAGCAACATGGTAGCGCTCCCGCCGCTCGGCGGGTAACGCCGAGCGCACCGACGCCACGCGAGCGAAGTCGGTTAGTCCTGTGAGATGAAGGATTTGCCCGCGTTCGAGAAGTCGCTCCAGTCCGCCGAGGATGGCGTCGTTCAGCCGCCGGGCGCCCAACGATCCACCGACGACCGTCAACGTGAAGCGATCTGGCGCGAGGCCGAAGGCGGCGCGTGCCGAACCCGCGGAGCGGGGGTGAAACCCAGGACGAACCGGGTAGCCCGTGACGACGATCTTCCCGTGGAGGTGCCGGCTTGCTTCCGGGGTGGAGACTGCGACGACCGATGCGATCCGGCTCAAGGCGCGAACTGCCCAACCGGGAACCACATCAGGCAGGTAGACCACGGTTGGGACTCCGCGGAGACGGGCAGCAACCGCGGTCGGCGTTGAGACATACCCGCCGGTAGCAAGAATGACTTCAGGACGAAAGCAGTCGACCAGATTTAGCGCGGCTCGAACCCCGGCTGCGGTCGCGGCGATCCCGTGAACGAAACCGATCGGACTGCGGCCGCGGAGCGCTCCGGCCGGCAGCCCGACGTACTCGATGCCCGCACGGGCAACGAGATCGCGCTCCAGCCCGCGATGGCTGCCTGCCCATAAGGGCTGGACCGGTACGCCGTTCGTCCGAAGCCAATCGAGGACGACAAGCCCCGGGTACACGTGGCCGCCGGTCCCACCTCCCGTGAGCAAGAGCCGCATCAGGTCGCTACGTCTCGACGATGGATTGGCGGGGCCGACCTGCCAATCGAGGGCCAGCCGGGAGCGGGTCGTCGGCCGGTTCGGGCTCTTCCTCCGCGTCCGGTTGGGTTGTCGTGCGCGAGATGCTGAGCAGTATGCCGACGGCACAAAATGTGGCCATCAACGCCGATCCGCCGTAGGAAATGAACGGCAGCGGAATCCCAGTGAACGGAATCGTTCGGGTAATCCCGCCGATGTTGATAAAAGCTTGCAGACAGAGCCAAGTCGTAATGCCGGCGGCAAGCAAAGCGCCGAATCGGTCCGAGCAGCGAGCCGCGACACGGAACCCGCGGAACCCCAGCAGGACAAAGAGTGAAATCACGAGGATCGTGCCAATAAACCCAAGTTCTTCGGCAATGATGGCGAAAATGGCGTCCGAGTGTGAGCCGAAGACATAGAAAAACTTCTGCCGGCCCGATCCAAATCCGAGGCCGGTGAGCCCACCGCTCCCTACCGCGATCAACGACTGGATAATGTGAAACCCATTGCCGAGCGGATCCTTCCATGGATCAAGGAACGCTTCCATGCGGTTGCTGCGGTAGCTGGCGGCGAGCAGCAGGGGAGTGACGGCCGCAATACCGCCGAATATGGCGATCATGAACGTCGAGGGTGCACCAGCGAGGTAGAACAAGACGATCGCCGTCACCACAACAACGGTTGTCGTTCCCAGATCCGGTTGAAGCATGATGGGCGCGACCATGAGCCCGACGATGATTCCGAACGGCACGAGCCCGCCGCCAACGCTCTTGATCCGCTCCGGCCGGTCCGCTAGCCAGGCAGCCAAGTAGATGATCAGAGCAAGTTTGACAAACTCGCTCGGTTGCAGCGCGGGAAGCGGTCCAAGCTGAATCCAGCGCTGAGCGCCGTACACGTTGACGCCGACGCCAGGGATGAGGACTAAGAGCAGGGCGAGACCACCGAGGAGAGCAACGGGGAACGCAAATCGCCGCCACACCTCGTACGGGATACGCCAGAATGCCAGCATGAGAATGCTGCCAGGCACTGCGAAGATGAGCTGACGGAGGATGAAGTAGGCTGGGTCGTTATACTCCGCCATCGCCAAGGCGAACGAAGCCGAGTAGAGAGCTTGCAACCCTACCATCACGAGGACGGCGACTGTGCCGAGCAGGACATAGTCGGCGCGCTTGCGCGTCATCGTTCCTCCGTCATGCGCCGCACGAGGTCACGGAACGCCTCGCCACGCTCCTCGTAGTCCCGGAACTGGTCGAAGCTGGCACACGCTGGCGAAAGCAGCACGACATCACCAGGCTCGGCTGCCTCGATTGCCCGTCTCACGGCGCCCTCGAAGCTGTCGCACTCGTCAACTGAGCTAAGCCCGGCAGCTACCAGCCCAGCGCACAGGGCCGGACCATCCTCGCCATAGATCACCGCGCGTTTCACCCTTCGAGCCGCCACGGTCACAAGCTCGCCGATCGGTAAGCGCTTCGAACGTCCTCCCGCCAGCCAAATGACCGGTCGCTCGAAGCTCTCGAGGGCGGCAATTGCTCGGGCCGGCGAGGTAGAGATGCTGTCGTTGACGTAGACAACCCCATCCAGCTCTTTAACGATCTCGAGGCGATGTTTGATGCCGGAGAAGGACCGGAGCGCTGTGCGAATGGCATCGTCGCTCGCGCCGGCCGCCTCGGCAGCAAGAGCAGCCGCTAACGCGTTGGCAACGTTGTGACGGCCCACTAATTTCAGCTCGGTGACGTCTACGAGTTTCCGCGGTTCGCCGACCGAGAGCCACAAGGCGTTGCCCGCAAGATATGCGCCACGTTCCACCGGCTCTTTCAAGGAAAACCAGCGAATCTCACTTAGCGGACCGTCAGCGAACCGGACTACGTTCGGATCGTCGCGGTTGAGAATGGCCACATTCCCCGGCTGCTGGAAGCGGACGATGTTTCGCTTCGCCTCGTAGTACTCCTCGAGAGAGGCGTGCCGGTCAAGGTGGTCGGGCGAGAGGTTCGTCACGACCGCGATGGCCGGGCTGCGGTTGAAGAGCGCCAATTGGAAGCTCGAAAGCTCCAGCACCACCCGGTCGTTTGGCGTAATCGCATCAAGGTATCCAATTAACGGGACCCCAATATTGCCCCCGACCCAAACTCGGTGCGGTCCGCCGCGAAGCATTTCGCCGATCAGCGACGTCGTAGTGCTCTTGCCGCTCGAACCAGTCACCCCGACGATCGGTGCTGGGCACCGCTCGCAGAACAGCAGGGGCTCCGAGACGATTGGTACGCCGGCGGCTTGGGCGGCCTTTACGACTGGTGTGTTCAGGGGAACGCCCGGCGAAAGAAAGAGCGCGTCGGCCTGCACCGCATCCTCAACCCGATTTACACCAAGCACGAGGTGAATCGGGAGGTCGGCAATCTGGCGGAGCGCCGGACCCAGCTCGCTCGGCGGGCGGAGGTCACTGACGGTTACCCGCGCGCCAAGGCCCGCAAGGTAGCGCGCCAGCGCAGTTCCTTCGCGCGCCAGCCCGATGATCGTCGCGTTGGCGCCCGTATACCGATCGCTCACGATGGCACCGTCAGTGCCAACGCGACACCAACCATTGAACAGAGCATCCCGACCAGCCAATAGCGGGTCACGATCCACGTCTCCGGCCAGCCAATGAGCTCAAAATGATGATGAAGGGGAGCCATCTTGAAGAGCCGCTTACCTCGGCTCAACTTGAAGTAGCCGACTTGCAGGATGACAGACAGGGTGGTGATGACGAACAACAGACCAACGACCGGGAGCAACAGCCACTGCCCCGTCATCAATGCGACGACACCGAGCGTTCCCCCCAGCGCGAGTGATCCAGTGTCACCCATGAAGACTTGGGCCGGGTGGGCATTGAACCAAAGGAAGGCAAGGATCGCGCCGGCAACGGTGAAACTGAATGTTACAAGATAGGACTGGCCTTGCAGATAAGCGATGACACCGTAGGCGGCGAAGGCTTGGGCGGCCAGCCCGCCGGCCAGTCCATCCAGTCCGTCGGTCAGGTTGACGGCATGGCTTGCGCCCATGATAACAAACACCGCGATCGGGATGTAGAGCAGCCCCAGCGAATACCCACCGACAAATGGAATATTGATTTTGTCAAGCCGCAGTCCAAAATGAAGCGCGAGCGCGGCGACTCCAGCAATGCACAGGAGCCACACGAATTTGAATCTCGCCGTCAGGCCCGTCTTCTCGCCCCCCGCAAGATTGAGTAAGTCATCAACCGCACCAAGAATCCCCGAGGCAACGAGCACGCCCAATGGCACCAGCATGGACAACCGGCCGATCAGGTTGAGCGGCACTGTCACGATGAAGACGGTGATAAAGATCAACAGGCCACCCATCGTTGGAGTGCCTGCCTTGATCGAGTGCGATGTGGGACCCTCGGCGCGGATCTGCTTGCCAATACGATGCTTGATCAGGAAGCGGATGAGTGGTCTGCCCCACGCGAGACCAATCAGGAAGGCAAGTGCCGCCACCAACAGGGCGTATGCCATCACCAGTGCGGTAACGTCGCCAATTTCCACGAATTGCTCGGCGTTGGCGCCCGGCGCGCTGGAGACGCCCGAAAAAAAAGCGGTCATGGGCCTTGTCGGCGCAGGAATGCGCCCTGCGCAACGCGGATTATAGGCAGTTTCCGCGGCCCGGCCGGCACGGTCGGCTGCTGACTCAGCACCGCGTGCTTCACTCGAGGGATGTGAACGAGGATGCCGCGCCCCGTCAGCCTCCGCTGGGACGATCCAAAATGACGAGGGGCGCTCCAATGGCACCACGGTTTCGACGGCCACCTTGCCTCACTCCCGCGAGGTTGGCCACGGACGGGCCGGACGACGCCGCCGGCAGGCCGGACCGATGTCGATCCGGTTCTCATGGGATGATGCTCAACACGAGGGACAGCGTGTGGACTCATCCCAAACCGCCGGGCTTCACGTTGTCAGGCGGGATGCGGTAATAGGCCAGCAGCCGCTCGACAATGCTTCTCGCGATCGGCGCGGCGACCTGACCACCCCATTGGCTGTCTTTTGGACGGTCGACCCGGGTCAACACGACGAAGGGTGCGTTGTCCGTCGGAAAGACAACGAAGCTCGCAATGGTCTGGTCATCGGAATACGCGCGGCCCGTGACGATCTGCGTCGTCCCGGACTTGCCAGAGAGCCGGTAGCCTGGGATGACGGCCCGTGAGGTCCCTTCGTTCACCACCTCGACCATCATGGATCGGAGTGTCTTCGATGTTTCCTCCGAGATGACGCGACGAACGATAACGGGGTCGAAGGTCCGCGTTCCGTTCGGGCCGATAATCTGCTTGACGACGTGCGGCTGCATCAGCTTACCGCCATTCGCGATCGCGCTCACGGCAGTGATCAGCTGGATGGGCGTGACGTTGATACCCTGTCCGAAACTATTGGTTGCCAAATCGAAAGGCGACCAGCCGGGATCGTTGTGGGTACGCACCTGACCGGCCGCTTCACCGCCGAGGTCGATGTTGGTTGGCCGACCGAACCCAAAGTCATAGACGTACCGATAAAATCGTTCGCTTCCCAGAAGATCCGAAAGCCAAACCGCTCCTACGTTGGCGCTCTTCACCAACAAGCGCGTCATCGTGGTCGTGCCATTGGCTGCGCCGTCCCAATTCACAATGTCACGATCCCACTTCCGGACCCAGCCGCGATCAACGTAGGTCGTGTTCGGATTGACGAGCTTCTCCTCGAGCGCCATCGCCATCGTCAGGATCTTGAACACCGATCCCGGTTCGTACATATCAGTCACGGCGCGATTGCGGATCAGCTCTTGCGCTTTCGGGTCATTCAGGTTCGGCTTCGTCAGATCGAATGCCGGGCGAGTCGTCATCGCGAGGATCTCGCCAGTCTGCGGGTTCATGACAACAATCGTGACACCGTCGGCCTTATGCCGCGTCATTGCAGCGTCCGCCTCTTGATCGACGAGGCGTTGAATGTATCGGTCGATGGTGAGGACAACATCCGAACCGTCGAGTGCTTGACTGACGCCGCGCATCCCCAGCGGGATTTCCGCGCCAGTCGTGTCGCGTTCGTACAGCACTTGGCCGGTTTGACCAGCGAGTGCCCGGTTGTAATCCGCCTCAATTCCAGCAAGACCGCGCTGATCGCGTCCCACGATCCCGATTAGTTGCGCTGCCAAATTTCCTTCAGGGTACACTCGGACGTTCTCGCGCTCGAGCTCGATCCCAAGAAAACCAAGCGCCTCGATTTTTGGCCCCGTTGTGTAGGGTATTCGCTCAGCGAGCACGGTCTTCTTGTAGGTGATTTTTGTGTTGTCTCCCAGCTTCTGGCCATCGGCGGGAAGCATTGGTTGCGGTGGCGTCGCCAGTGCGGTGACCAGCTTCTCGACCGGCTGGTTGACCAGTGGGGCGAGGGTATTCGCAATGCGGGTAATTTGCTCTGGCTTTACCTTGGACGTGTCGGCAAGCACACGGTAGGTCGCAACGCTCGCGGCGAGCAGGTTGCCATGCCGATCGCGAATCGCGCCACGGTGCGGTTCCAAGCGCATGACGCCCCAGTGCTCGTCGTTGGCCATTGCCCGGTATCGCTCATGTTCGACGAGCTGCAGGTAGCCGATGCGGGCGGTCAAGATAAGCGTCAGCACGGCGAGTACCCCGCCAACCGTCGCCAGCCGGCCGAGAGAAATTCCCCGCATTACGGCGTTGCCTCACCCTGACCGAGCGCAGCGAGCCATGCGAAGAACCCTTGCATCCCGCCGGCGTGCTGGACCCGGACGGTCGGCGGTGGCGGGGAAGGGGGTGTCCAAGCCGGCGCATCCCTCGTCGTCGGCTTCACGTCGACCGAGACAAACACGGGTTTCTCGGTCGGCTGCATTTTCAACTTGGTCCGGGCCTCTCGCTCAATACGGTCGAGCGACTTCAAGCTGGCGATCTCATGCTCGAGCTGCCAGTTGCTCTCGCGCCAGTGATCGCGTGTTTCCTCGAGGCGCTGAATGTCATAGCCGACGGAGGCGACGCCACTTGTCTGGATGAGCAGTAAGACGCTCACGATCGAGACGATGCCGGTGGCCATCGTGATGACACCGGGCAAGCGCCCAAGCCGGATCCCATCGATGCGTTTCCGCCCCAACGTTCCGAGAAGCACGCTCATGCCGCGTCCTGCAGCCGCTCGGCGGCACGCAGCTTTGCGCTCCGCGAGCGTGGGTTTTTCGCCAGCTCAGCCGGGCTTGGCGTCACCGGCCGACGAGTAACGACACGCAGCCGAGGAACTCGTCCGCAAACGCACCGCGGCAGGTTCGGCGGGCACACACAGCCCTTGGCCTCGGCTGCGAACCGCTGCTTCACGATCCGGTCCTCGAGGGAGTGAAAGCTAATGACCGCGAGCCGCCCGCCCGGTCTCAGCGCCTCGATCGCCGCTGTCAGCGCTCGGTCAAGGGCCCCGAGCTCGTCGTTGACGGCGATGCGCAATGCTTGAAAAACGCGCGTCGCCGGATGAATGCGTCCACGCGGCCGGCCGACGGCCTGCTCGACGATTGCAGCGAGCTGACCAGTCGTTCGCAGCGGTCGACGGCGAACGATTGCCCGCGCAATCCGTCGTGCCGCTGGCTCTTCGCCATAGCGCACGATCAGGTCGGCAAGCTCACGCTCACCAAGAGAGTTCACGAGGTCGGCGGCGGTTGTCTCCAAGGTCCGGTCCAGCCGCATATCGAGCGGGTCGTCCCGTTGAAACGACAGCCCGACCTCGGGGTCCGCAAGTTGAAACGACGAGATGCCGAGGTCCAGCAGCACGCCATCGAGCGGCAAGAACCCAGCGTCGGCCGCCACGTCGCGCAGTGACGCAAAATTTGCCTGCTCCACCCGGGCGCGCTCGCCAAACGGCGCAAGCCGCGCCCGAACGCGCGCTACCGCCGCTGGATCGACGTCGAGTGCGAGCACCCGACCATCGGGCGCACTGGCGTGCAAAATGGCTTCGCTGTGGCCACCCGCACCAGCGGTTCCGTCCAGATAGCGGCCGCCGGGTCGCACGTTCAGCAGTTCAATCGCCTCCGTGAGGAGAACCGGAAGATGTTCGGTCGTCACCTTTCCCCCCGGCCCGGCGAAGCACTCTAGCAAACGTCTCGGTCCGTCTCTAGGCCTTCGCAGGGGACTTTCCAGACTGCTTGCTCCCCTGCTATCTCACTCAGTTTCTTCCCCAGTGACGCCGGTCCGAGGACTGCGCGGACCGTGGCGCCGTCCTGCCTGCCGAGCCTTTGATCGGAGGGAGAAGCGAACCGAGCACGTTCGGATCCATCCGGCGGGATTGGACCGATACCGTCCGCCTCGCGGTTTGGCGACCGCGATCCCGCCTCGAGGTTACGAGGGGGTCCCGCATCGTGGCGAGCGCGAACCATCGTTCACTCGGCACGCTTGTCATCTCACCTCCCGGTGCTAAGCGGCACCGTCAACGACTCGGCGGCCCCTTTCTGTCCGGCCGAACCTGAGCAGAGAACGCTCAGGCCTGACCTCCTGCGCTGGTGCTCCCGAGGTGCCTAGGCAGCGAAGCAGCGATAGAAACGGGACACGAGGTCACGCTGCGAGTTGATTTGGGTCCCTACACCGCCGTGAGGTGGAGCGACTCGGCCCAGACTGAGTCGGTTTCTCGGGACGAAGGACCCGTGACCGTGAACTCGCCCTTCCGTTGCCCGCCGCTGGATCTCGGTCGACATCGTCGACGAGCACGAGGGGCACCGGATGCCTTGCGGTGGCGCTGCGCTCCGCGACCGTATCTCGACCGGTCGGTTTCCTAGCCTGCCCCGCGCCGCAAGGAAGCTCAGGGCGTGGAATTGCATTTCCCCACCCCTGAGCCCCTCGGAATCCAGCACAAACCATCGGGCCGAGCACCGTGAACGCCAAAGGACGAGAAAACGGTGAGGGGCAAGTCGAGCAGGCGGCAGTCGGCAGCGCTGCCCGACGGTAGGAGCGGATAGGGGGAGCGACTGCCCGGGAGTTGACACCCTCTGACCGGCACGGTACGCTTTCGTATACAGCGCGGTACCAGTACGCTGGACCGCAGCGCGCGTGCTCTTCACGACAAGGAGTCCGCTTGGATCGGCAACGACCGAGACGGCCACCCATCCCCCGTGTTGCCTTCATCGGCGCAGGCCGGGCGGCACGCGCTCTTGCGGCCGCTCTTCACACGGCCGGTGTCCCTGTCGTCTCGGTTTCGAGCCGCTCGCCGTCGTCGGCCGAGGCTCTTGCTCGCACCATCCCCGGTTGCCGGGTCGGTGCGCCCGATGACGCCGAACTTGTGCTTCTCACCGTGCCGGACGGCGCCATCGCCGAGGTGGCCGCGGCGTTCAGCTGGCGGCCCGGGCAGTTTGTGGTGCATTGCGCCGGCGCGCTCGGCCGGGAAGCGCTTGAGACCGCCTCGAACGCCGAAGCAGTCATCGGTGTCTGGCACCCTCTGCAGAGTCTCGCACGCCCCGCGCAAGATTTTCGGGGCGTTCGCTTCGCTATCGATGCGGAGCCGCCCCTCGATGAAACGTTGCGGACACTTACGGAAGTCATCGGAGGGGTGCCCCTGCCAATACCTGCCGGTGGACATGCGATCTATCACCTTGGCGCAACGCTGGTAGCCAATTATGCGGTGGCCTTGGTTGCGCTCGCAGCCGACCTTTGGGAGACGATCGGGATCGACCGGGCGAGCGCGACTGGGGCCCTCGCGCCGCTGCTTGCCGGGACGGCGGCGAATCTGGCTGAGATTGGGTTGCCAGACGCCCTTACCGGTCCCATCGCCCGCGGGGACGTGGCCACCGTTGACCGTCACCTGACGACATTGGGTGCGCTTCGCCCGCAGTTGATTCCGCTGTACCGCGCTCTTGGTATGGCAGCGCTGAAGCTGGCAGTCGAGCGTGAGCTGCCGGTCGAACGTACCGAAGCGCTGCAGCAACGGCTCGATCCCCACAATCTCACGACCAAGGCGGTCGCAGGAGGCATGTAATGGCGCAGCGGCTCAGCATCCACGAATTTCGGGCGATGAAGGCACGGCGTGAACCAATCGCCATGCTGACGGCCTACGACTATCCGACGGCAAAGCTGCTCGATGAGGCTGGCGTGCCAGCGCTCCTGGTCGGCGATAGTTTGGGCATGGCCGTGCTCGGCTATGACTCCACGCTGCCGGTTACCCTCGACGACGTGATCTACCATCTGCGAGCGGTAGTGCGTGGTGCGAAGCGGGCGCTCGTCGTTGGCGATATGCCATTCATGACCTACCAAGCCGACCCAGCGGAAGCGATGAGAAACGCCGGAAGGCTGCTCAGCGAGGGAGGCGCCGGCGCGGTGAAAATCGAAGGTGGCCGGTGGCTAGCGCCGACCGTCGCGCGGCTCGTTCAGGCCGGCATCCCGGTTATGGGTCACCTCGGGCTGACGCCGCAATCCGTTCACCAGCTCGGCGGATACAAGGTACAAGGCAAGAGCCACGAGGACGCCGAACGAATGATTGCGGATGCTCGCTCGCTTGAGGAAGCTGGCGCCTTTGCCCTTGTCCTCGAGTACGTCCCCGCCGAGCTGGCCCGCCAGATCACCAGTGCGCTTTCCATTCCGACGATCGGCATCGGCGCGGGTCCGTTTTGCGACGGGCAGGTGCAGGTGATCAACGACCTGATCGGCTTGGAGCCGGATCAGCCACGCCGCCACGCCAAGGTGTATGCGCCGGTTGGCGAAATGATTCGCGATGCTGCCCGCCGCTACCTTCGCGAGGTGCAACAGGGACACTTCCCCACGGAACGAGAGAGCTTCGGGCTCGCTTCGCGAGAAGCTGTTGCGCGATGATCGTCGCCCGAAGCCGCGCCGAGCTGAACACTGCTCTTGACGGTGCACCGCGGCCGATCGGCGTCGTCCCAACCATGGGCGCGTTGCACGAGGGGCATCTCGCGCTCATTCGACGGGCGCGCGCCGAGAACGCCACTGCACTGGTCACGATTTTCGTGAATCCCACCCAATTTCTGCCGCACGAGGATTTTTCCCGGTATCCGAGACCCATCGAACGTGATTTGGCACTCTGTGAGCAATCCGCAGTGGACATCGTGTTCACTCCGCCAGTGGAAGAGATGTATCCGCCCGGCTTCGCGACCACGGTGGTCGTCCAGGGTCCGAGCCGCCGATGGGAAGGCGAACACCGACCCGGCCATTTCAACGGGGTCGCAACGGTCGTAGCCCGCCTCCTCAACCTCACTCGGGCGGATCGAGCCTACTTCGGTGAGAAGGACTACCAACAGCTGCAGGTCGTTCGCCGACTAGTGGCGGACCTTGCGCTGCCGGTGGACATCGTCAGTTGCGAAACGGTGCGTGATCCCGACGGGCTGGCGCTTTCGTCACGAAATGTCTATCTGAGCGAGGAGCAGCGGGAACAGGCGCTTGCTCTCTCACGAGCGCTACGGACCGCGGCAGGGCTTGCCGAAGCCGGCGAGCGCGATATCCCAACACTTGAAGCCGCAATGCGTGAGGTCGTGGAACGCGCCGGGCTCGAGATTGACTACTTGGTAGTCGTGGATCCGGAGACCCTTGAGCCGCTACAACGGCTCGAGGGGGCCGCGCGGGCACTCGGGGCGGTTCGGCTCGGCACAGTCCGCCTCATCGACAACCTGCCTATTCCCCCACCTCGGCCGACTGTTCCAAGTCCAACGCTGGAGAGCCCGACAAGGGTTTCGTCTTGACCCGGACAACCTGCTGGAACTGGCGGATGTGTTGCGATGCAAGCTGGAGACCGTTGAGCGCATGGCGCACTAAGTCACGCTGGTGGCTCCCGAGGGTCTGATCTAGCAAGAGCAACTCGAACGCCGCCACGGCTGCGGTGATGTCGTTATTGATCAAATGGACCATCTCGCGCGCCGCCAAGTTCACCCCTTCCAATCGAGCTTCGGCGGCGACAAGCTCTTGACGCGCCCGCTCGGCTTCACGCTCGGCGGACATTTCGCGGCTGATCCCCACCACGCCGATGATCGCCCCGTCGGCGTCGTAAAGCGGCGAGATAGTGTCGCGCACCCACCTCCCGACATCGGGCATGGCGGCCGGAGGACCCTCGACGACGGCGGTCTCTCCGGCGAGAACCCGTTCATAGGCGGCCTCATGAGCCGCAACCATGGGGTCGTCGCCAAAGTCGCGCAAGCGGCGGCCGAGCAGTGCCCCGACGCGGATTCCCCGTCGCTCCACTCCGCGGCCATAGAGCCCGGTAAACCGCTGCTCCCGATCAAGGGTGTAAATCACGTCGTCCACCGAGTCCATGATGGCGCGGTACTGCGCTTCAACAGCCGCAATGCGACGTTCGGCCTCGGCAAGTTGAGCGCGTAGAAGCTCGATCTCGTCGGCTGACCCGCTCGGGCTAGGACGATCGGTTGGCGATGGCATAGCGGTGGATGATACAGGGCAGCCGAAACAAACTGGTACTCTCCGGACGGCTCACGTTGGATTCGAGGGGTTTGCCTCGATGGTCATTCTGGAATGTCAGTCCCCTACAATCTCGGATGAGAACGAATTGGGAGCGATGGTGGCGGATCAGCTTGGGATCGAAGGCCGTGCCCTGCGCGAGAACGACCAGACACGGCGTTTGGCCGATATGTTCAAGGCGCTCGGCGACCCGACACGCATCGCGATTCTCCATCTTCTTTCGCATCAAGAACTCAACGTTGGTCAGTTGGCGCGTGCTGTAGGAGCCGACGACTCCATCTCCGCGATCTCCCATCATCTGCGCGTGCTCCGGTCTGCCCACCTCGTCCGTGATCGGCGGGAGGGGAAGCAGGTCTACTACACCGTTGCAGATCACCACATTGTCGGCCGTCTCAACGAACTGCTGGCGCGTCGACACCTTATTCCGGACGAGCAGCGCTAGCGGATCGCATCACGGAGTGCCGCTACGGCACGTTCAACATCATGCTCGTCATTGAAGGCATGGAACCCGAGGCGGACGTACGGTCCGCGAGCCGCCACTTGAACGCCTCGAACCGCGAGCGCGTCGCGCAGCTTCACCGGCTCGGCAACCCGAATGCCAAGGAGGTGGCTGGGCAGCTCGACGGGTGCAAGGCGGAGACCGAGCGCCGAGGCCTCGTCACGAAACTGTGCCGCCAGCTCGAGACAGCGCGTTTCAATCACTTCGCTCGGCAGGCCAAGCAGCAGCTCGAGGGCTGCCTTCGCCCCCAGAAACGAAAACCACGCCGGGGAGAGGTCGAGCCGGCGGGCATCAGACGGAAGTGTCAACGGGCCACCGGATAACTGGGCATACGGGTCGTCGGCGGTTCGCCAACTCGGCGCGAGCGGGCGAATCGTTGCCAGCCGCTCGGGCGCGATGTAGAGCCAACAGGCGCCGCGCGGTGACAGCAGCCATTTGTAGCCATGCGCCACCAGCGCGTCCGGTCTCAGCGTCGAAACGTTGAACGCGAGGGCGCCGAGGGCTTGGGTCGCGTCGACAAACAAGAATGCGCCAACCTCACGGGCGCGTTCCGCGATCGGCTCGAGGCGGACCCGATAGCCGTTCTCGAATTGGACAGCGCTGACCGCGACAAGGACGGTCCGCGGGTCGATGGCGCTGACGATGGCCTCTGTTGGCACAACACCGTCGACCGTCCGTACGGTGAAGATTTCGAAACCACGGTCGCTGAGAGCGAGCCACGGAAAGAGATTGCTCCGAAACTCGCGCTCGCCGACGACGATCCTGCCAGCCGGCAACGAGGCGGCGATCGTGGCAGCGCCTTCGGATACTGAGCCGATGAGTGCGACCGACGACGCTGGAGCGTTGATCAACCGCGCGTAGAGCGCCCGTGTCTCCAAACCAGCGGCGTCCCAACTACGGGACGAAAATGCGCCGCTTTCCCACTCCTCGAGCGCCCGACGCAAGGTCTCAACAACCGGCGCCGCACCCGGTGCGGCGCTCGCCGTGTTGAGGTAGACGGTTTGCTCAAGTGCCGGAAAGGCGGCGCGAAAGCTCCTCAGTTCACGGGCCGCAGGATTCACGTCTCCCTCCGCTCCTACAGTCGCACAGAGCGGAGGGAAAGTTCTAGAGCCTTAGTTCGGCTTGCGGGCGGTGACAACCATGCCGTCCGGCACGGCCAAGTGGCGCGTGACGTTGACGAAGCCCGTGTCGGCGATGGCCTTCTCCACGTTGAGGTCCATGTATTCGCCGAGGAATGGCTCGGCGCCGACCATCTTGCCATGTCGGCGCTTTGCCTCGCGCTCTTCCTCGGTGTCCGGATAGACGCCGTCAAACATGCTCAGCATTCCGCCGGGCCGGACCAACCGGAACAGCTCTCGCAAAATCTTCCGGGCGTCCTCGGCATACATCTCGTGGAGGACGTAAGCGAAATGCACGGCGTCAAAGGAGTCGCTCTCGAAGACCGTTTCCTGTGCGTTCTGCTGGTAGAACTTCACGTTGGTCAGGCCGCGCCGTTCGGCCCACTCGCGGGCAAAGCGAATATAGGGAGCCGACAAGTCGATCCCGATCACCTCGGCGTCCGGGAACAGTTCGGCAAAGACAAACGCACTCGTCCCGGTTCCGGTGCCGGCGTCAAGGATTCGGCGCGGACTCATCCCGGCGTAAAGAGTCGAAAGCTGCTCGCGGATCACATCCTCGCGGGTGAACGTGTACTGCTCGCGCGAGATGTAGGACAGTCGAATGATTTTCGGATTGGCGAAACCGCCGGGCTGAAAGTGAACTGGGGTCCACCAGTACTCGGGAATACGGATCGGGGCGGGCGAGCCGGGAGGCACGACGTCGGACCCGTCTTCGGGACCGTCATAGGCCGGGAGCGTGTCCACCCATTCGACCAAGAGCCGGCGAGCTCGCACCGGATCTTCGCGGGCAACCTGGAAAAGCCAGCGCTCGAAGGGGGTGACGTCTTGGTAAATGTTCTCCCGCGTGATCGTGGTCGGCTGTGGCTCGTTCGTCTTCAGCTCGAGAACCATCTGTCCCTCCCGCCGCGAAGATATCGGAGCGCGCGGCAGCTTCATTCTAACAGATGCTGAAATGTTGGAGAAGTACCCGTCAAGCCTAGGCCGAGACGCTCGGGTCGAGCGGCAGGTCGACTGGTGGCACCGGGGGCAACTCGGGCGGCGGCAGGACGACGACTGGATCGCCGAGCCGCGGCGCCTCGGCGAGAGTGTGGCGAAGAACATCGTCCATCGTCTCGACCAAGACAATGTCCAGCTCTTCCCTCACTCGCTTTGGGATGTCCTGAACGTCGCGCTCATTTTCGGCGGGGATCAGGATCCGGCGGATGCCTGCCCGATGAGCGGCGAGCGCCTTTTCCTTCAGACCTCCGATCGGCAGGACCCGTCCCCGCAAGGTGATCTCCCCGGTCATTGCGACGTCGTTGCGAACCGGCCGGCCAGTGAGGGCCGAGATGAGGGCGGTGGCCATCGTAATTCCGGCTGATGGTCCGTCCTTCGGCGTCGCGCCTTCCGGAATGTGGATATGGAGATCGAGTTTCTCCTGAAACTCGCGATCGATGCGAAGCTGTTCGGCACGGGAACGGGCGTAGGAGAGGGCGGCTCTCGCCGACTCTTGCATCACGTCGCCAAGCCGGCCGGTGATGGTTAGAACACCCTTGCCCGGCATCGTTGCCACTTCAACCGGCAGCACCTCGCCGCCGGCCTCGGTGTAAGCAAGTCCCGTCGCAACACCGACTTGGCTGTCGAGCAGATGTTGCGAGCGGAGGTACTTTGGCGGCCCGAGGTAGTCGGCCAGGTTGGTAGTTGTGATGCGGACCCGAGTCTCCGGGTGCTTAACGACCCGTGTCGCGACTTTGCGACAGATTGTCGCGATCGCACGCTCAAGGCCGCGTACGCCAGATTCCCGCGTGTAGCCGCGGACGATAGCGGCAACCGTCTTCTCGGGAATAACCACTTGGCGGGGAGCAAGCCCGTGCTGCCGCACTTGCTTTGGCGTGAGAAATTGTCGGCCAATTTGGACCTTCTCGTCCTCGGTGTAGCCATGAATCTCGATCACCTCCATCCGGTCGCGCAATGGCCGGGGGATGTTCGCGAGGACGTTGGCCGTCGTGATGAACATGACCTGCGAGAGGTCGTATGGGGCTTCGAGGTAATGATCGGTGAACTGGTTGTTCTGCTCGGGGTCGAGCACCTCGAGCAGCGCTGCCGCTGGGTCACCCCGAAAGTCAGAAGTCATCTTGTCGACTTCGTCGAGCAGGATGACCGGGTTGATCAAGCCAGCAGTTCGCATCGCTTGGAGGATGCGACCTGGCAACGCGCCAACGTAGGTCCGCCGGTGGCCACGAATTTCTGCCTCGTCGCGGACGCCGCCAAGCGAGAGACGGACGAACTTGCGGTTCATCGATCGGGCGATCGACCGGCCGAGGCTGGTCTTGCCAACACCGGGCGGACCGGCGAAGCACAGGATCGGCCCCCGCATCGCATCGCCGCCTGTTCGGCGCACGAGCTGACGGACAGCAAGGAATTCGACGATTCGCTCTTTGACCGCCTCGAGGCCGTAGTGGTCCTCGTCAAGAATGCGCCGCGCCTCGTCGACATCGATCCGATCGTCGCTGCGCTCGGTCCAAGGCAACGAGAGCACGAACTCGAGGTAGGTTCGGATGACGTTGGCCTCCGGCGACGAGGACGTCATGCGCTCCAGTCGGTGCACCTCGCGCTGCATCTTGGCGAGCACGGACTCCGGCAGGCCTTTCTCTTCAAGTCTTCGGGCGAATTCCGCCACTTCGGAGGCAAGGTCGCTGCCGAGCTCTTCGTGGATCGCTTTCAGTTGCTCCTTGAGGTAATACTCGCGCTGGTTCTTGTCCATTTGCTGGCGGACACGGTTGCGAATCTCCTGATCGAGCTCAAGGAGATCGATCTGTGTTGCGAGCGCAACGGCGACCGCCTCGAGGCGCTGTTTGTGATTCAGCAGTTCAAGCACCGTCTGCTTGGCGGTGAGGTCGACGGGAAGGTGAGCAATGACGAGGTCCGCCATCCTTCCTGCCGAGTCGGCGCGTTGGATCTGCTCTGCGGCTTCATGGGTAATGCTGCGGTTCAGCTTGGCGTAGCGCTCGAACTCCTCGGCGACGTGCCGCATCAGGGAGCCCGCTGAAGAGTCGTATTGCTCAGCGAGGTCGACGCAGCGGGCCACAATCACTGACGGTCGGCTGACGATCCGCTGGAGGCTTACGCGCCGAATTCCTTCGACGACGATTTGCGCCGTGCCGTCCGGCAGCCGATTCACCTTTACCAAATCGACGAGGGTTCCGACCTTGTACAACTCTTCGGCGCCGGGATCTTCGACGTCGGCTTGGCGCTGAGCAGTGACGATGAGGCGGCCGGACGTGCGGTTCAAGGCTTCATCAAGCGCAGCGATTGATTTCGGTCGGCCGATCGTCAGGTTGACGATGGTGCGTGGGAAGACGACGACGTTCTTGAGAGGGAGGACAGGGTACTCGGCCCCGCCTCGCAGATCGCTGCTCATAGGCCTCCGCTGGATCCGGGCCAACCTATTGTAGTCAAGCTGCTCGGTCCCCTCCACCTTCCCGCAGCGGGTCGGAGCGGCGCATCGTTTTTCGAGAAGTCGGGACCTCGGTCCCGTGGGTCATCCTTCCGCCCAGCCCAAGCGCCAACTGCGAGCCTTTCATCATCACTCGGGCTCGCGGTCTCGTCACGGGGGGGCGAGGCACGCTAGTACGTGCTGGATTCTGCGCCGCCGGCACGGGAGATTCCGAAAGGTGCGGGGCTAGGTCGCGCTGCCGGAAGGGATCGACAGGCGGTAGAGACGGAGCGCGTTGTCGCGCAGGAACTTTTGCTTCGCGCTCGGACGAAGAGCCAATTGCTCAATCTCTCGCATGGCCCGCTCTGGGTCGATGACCGGAAAGTCGGTGCCGAACAGCACCTTATCCTGACCCCAGGAATCGATGAACCGGACGAACGATGGGTCCCAGTACTTCGGGGCGTAGGCATCGGAGCCGATGTAGACGTTTGGGTGCTTATAGGCGACAGCAATCATTTCCTCGGTCCACGGCCACCCGATGTGAATGCCAACGAGTTTGAGCTCGGGAAAGTCGCAGGCAATCGTGTCGAGCGTAATCGGGCGGCCGACACTCTTGAGCGGACGTTCGGCCGAGTAGCGCAAGCAGTGCCCGACCTGCATCTGAATGGGAACATCGAGCTCACAGCATTTGGCATAGAACGGATAGTACTTGGCATGGTCCGGCGCCATTTCGAACCAGTGCGGATACAGATGGGCGCCAACAAACCCAAGTTCTTTGATGGCGTACTCGAGCTCACGCACGCCCCGCATCCCTTCCGTGGGATCGATGCCGATCAGGCCACTAAACCGATCAGGACGTTGACGCACGAGGTTGGCGACGAACTCTGGCTCGAGCCGGAAGCTCAGCGGATGACCGGCCGGCCCGGCCTTCACGGCGATCAAGAATGCGTGCGCAATTCCGGCGCGATCCATTTTCTCGATGAACGCGTCGAGGCTGAGTCCGCGCAGCAAGTCATCTTCGACACCGATCTTGCCGCCCAAAAATTCTCGCCGCCACGCCGGCGCCCGCTGAACAACCTCGGGGGTCAACGGGTTCACGACCACGTCGATCGCGCCTCCCCATGGTTCGGCCATGCCTCTCTCCCAAGCCAAAGGTGCACCCGCCTTTGCAGCCGGCACGCTGCTTCCAAGTCTGCGGCGAGCGGTCTGGCGATCTTTAGTCGATTGGTTCGCCTACTTCCATCCTCCCGCAAAGAGCGTTGTCTGATGAACGCCTCCCGCGGCGGGCGCGGCCGTTGCAATTCCCTAATTGGGAGCCAACGGTCGCTTGGTCCTCCCTCGGGACCAATACGCGCGCGTCGAGCGTGCAGCGTGAAGGTGAGAATGCTCGCAGGTGCCGCACTTGACGTTCACCAGTGACTTGCTCACACTGTTCTCCGATGCGAACGATGGAGGAAGGAATGGCGGTGCTGGACCTGAACGATCCGGCGACAAACTTGCGAGCGTTTCTGCGCGCCCGAGGGACACTTGGTCCGGAGCTGGTCACCTATTGGTTCGTTGGCAACGTCTACAGCTTCGTCCCGGGTGAACGGACCAAGCATCTTTTTGCCTTCGAAGGGTTCAACATCGGGCGAGTGACCGAAGCACCCGGCGGCTACTACTTGCTCACCCGTGAAGCGGTCTTCTACAAGGATCCGTCGACTGGCGCGATTCTCGACCGCTGGTCGAACCCGTGGACCAACCACGAGGTTGAAGTTGTTCATGTGCTCAACGACCCAGTCAACCAGCATCTCCAGCTCGAAGGTCCCCGTGGCCGCTGGCAGGTCCCGGTCACCGAGATGGGCGACGACGTCTACATGAACACCGATATCTTTCTCAATTATCCCTCTCCGTTGCCCCGTTCGAGATTCCCGCAGTATTCCGGTAGTGATGAGTACCAAGCAGCCGAGCTGTTTCAGTTCTTCATGAAGCGGAGCGACCTCGAGAATGAGGCGCTGCTCTCGGTGCCGTCCCAGTGTTCGTGGACTCGGCTTGGTCCGTGGCTGCCGTGGATGGAGATGGCCGACCGGCCCGGCATGGTGGTGTATCACTGTCGCGGCAAAAAGCTGGAAGGCGGCTATCAGCAGCTACCGGAGCAAATTCGGGAGTATGTCGCCCAACATCATCCTGAGTACCAGGACGCACCGACTACCTACACTCAGCCGAACGAGACAAGCTGGACGTATTTCCTGAAGCGGCTGCAGCAACGGGGCGTGGCGGGCTCCTAATCAGCCCGCTGCTACCCGATTCCGCACCCGTTTCACGAGGGCCCAAGCAGAGACGAGAGCCCAGACGGTTTCTAACAAGAGAAAGCCCCAATCGCTCCCGATGAGAGCGATCACCGCCAAGATTACCGACCCGATGAGGTTGAGGAGGATCGAGGGGAGGCTTTGCACCGGCAGTCGCGCCGTCTGGGCTCCGACGAAGGCAGCAAGGATGAGCAGCGCCCCGATGAGTTGGAACGTTTGGTCCACGCCCTCATCGTAGGGATCGAGGGACGCATCAGCAAGCGCCCGGGCGACGGGTTCCCGCTGCTATGGTGCCACGGATTTCCATGGTGGACGCAGGTTGTGCTCCGGCCTAGTGGAAGTTGCGGGCGCGGGGCGGGTTCAGATCGCTCGGGAAGGAAAGTGGCGAAAAGCGCTGGGCGAGTACGTTGATGGTCCCATGCTCTTTCTGTAGGCGACCACTAACGATCAAAAATGGCGACGTGCGCACCAATAGGCGCTGGCGCTCGTAGACCGGCGGGCTGACGATTGCGTTCGTCAGCCCGACCTCATCTTCCAACAGGAGAAAGACTACGCCCTTGGCGGTCCCCGGGCCGTTGCCGGGCGACAACCAGACCAGCGACGTTCACATGGGCGCCATGCGGCAGGCGGGCGAGGTGGCTGCTCCTCACCACGCTGCGTGGCAAACGTCCGCCGAATCAGACTCATCGGGTGGGCGCTGGGGGAGAGACCGAGCATATTCAGTTCCGCGATCACCGCTTCCCCACTCGGAGAGCGGCGCGAGGGGCGGGCAATCGCGCTCGTTTGCGAGCTCAAGCGCCGGCTGTGCCCCGCGACCGCGGATGAAGAGCCCAAGTTGCCAGAGCAGCTCGCGGCGGCCAAGACCGAACCCATCGAAGGCACCGGCCAAAATCAAGTTCTCGAACGCCTCGCGCGAGAGAGGCAGCCGTCGAATCGCGTCCGCGAGCGATCGAAATGGACCAGCGGCACGCGCCGCGACAATGGTATCGGCCGCGGCACCAATGCCACGAATGTCGCGGAGGCCGAGCCGGATGCGCATCTCACTCTCGACGGTGCACCCCCGCGGCACTCAGGTTGATGTCTGGCCGGGCGATTGCGATCCCCTGCCGCCGAGCGTCGCCGATCAGCACTTCCGGCGAATAAAACCCCATCGGCTGGTTGTTCAGCAGTGCCGCGTAGTACTCCGCCGGGTAATAGTGACGCAGCCACGCCGACTCATAGGCGAGCAGCGCGAAAGCGACCGCATGACTCTTGGGAAAACCGAAGGCGGCGAACCCAAGTAAGCTGTCGAAGATTGCTTTGGTGGCAGAATCGGGGACGCCGCGCGCCCCGCGCCCCCTTTCAGAAAGCGCGGCCAGTGGTCGTGCAACGCCTCGTAGGAGCGACGGCGGCTCATTGCCCGACGGAGCAGGTCGGCCTCACCGGCGGTGTAGCCGGCGACCGCCATCGCCACTTGAAGCACCTGGTCTTGGTAAAGAATGACGCCGAGCGTCTCCTCGAGCGGGCCGCGAAGCAAAGGGATGGGCGTACTCGACATGCACCGGCTCGCCTCGGGCAAGGCGCCGCCGATATTCCATGTAGGGGCGAAACGCTCCGGAGACGATCGGACCTGGCCGGACGATCGCGACCTGAACGGCGAGGTCGTCAATCGTCCGAGGGCGTGTCTTCGGCAGCGTCTGGATCTGGGCACGGCTCTCGATCTGGAACACTCCGACCGTGTCGCCCGCGGCAGATTCGCTCGTAGATCGCCGGGTCGTTGTGGGGGATTCGGCCGAGGTCCGGCCGTTCGCCGCGCCGTGCCGCGATGATGTCGAGGCATTCATCGACCGCCGACAACATCCCTAACGCCAAGAAGTCGATCTTGATCATCCGGGCGTCGTCGATCGAATCCTTGTCCCACTGGCAGACAACGCGACCTTCCATCCGTGCCGGTTCCACCGGGACGAGATTGCCGACCGGCTCCGCGGCGAGGACGATGCCGCCAACGTGCTGACTGATGTGACGGGGGAAGCCGCGGATCTGAATCGGTCAGCTCGACGAGGTCACGCCAGATCGGCGAGTCGGCCGCCTCAGCGAGTTCGGGCAGCCGCCGCATCTCGATCGCGACACCCTCCTTGCCCCAGTGGTCGGCATGCTTGGCCAACTTATCGAGCAGCGGCTCGGGCAGACCGAGCGCCTTGCCGACATCGCGGATTGCGCTTCGTGTTCGGTAGGTAGGGAAGCTGCACACCAGCGCCGCCCGGCCCTCCCCGAAGTAGTGAACGATCTCCTCCAGCAGCGCCGCTCGGATGTCGCGCGGAAAGTCGAGAATCGATATCCGGTACCGAGGCGAGCTCTTCGTTCAAGAAGCGGCCAAGGAACAGGTCGTTGGCCACTGGATCGATGTGCGACAGGCCGATCAGGTAGCACACGATGGAGGAAACAGACGAGCCCGCGGCCGCGTCCAACCGGATACATGTCTGGCGGCAGGCTCGGATCGCGACCGCGCAGCCGGTGGGCGATCCGGCCTGCGAGCCTGAGGATGTCATAGTAGGCGAGAAAGAAGCCTGCCAGCCGGTGCTTGGCGATCAGCCGCAGCTCTTCCCGCAGCCGTTGTTCCGCCTCCCGTTGGATGTGCGCCGGCTGGCCGCCATATTTCCGGCCAAACGCCTCGCGGCAGAGCATCTCGAGACAGCCGATCTCGGTCATTCCCGCGGGGATTGGTTGATGCGGGAAGGCGTAACCCAAATCGCGATACAGGTTGAAGCCACAGCGCTCGGCGATCCGGCGGGTCATGCGAAGCGGCGCTGGATCGGGGAACGAGGCGCCGCCATCTCGGCTGCCGATTTGAGATAGAACTCTGAATTCGGCTTGCGGAGAGTGTGCGACGCATCGAGCGTTGTCCGGTGACGAATCGCGACGAGCACGTCGTGGAGCCGATGACGCTCGCGAATGTGATAGTGCACATCGTTGGTGGCTACTGTGCGCAGCCCCAGCCGAGCGGCGAGCGCAGCGAGCGCCCCATTAGCGCGCTTTGTCACCCTGCACGAGGTTGTACTGGAGCTCGATGAAGAACTGATCCGGGCCGAACCAATCGCGAAAGCGGCGCGCGACGCGCTCGGCCTCGTCCAGATCTCCCGCTTCCACCCACCGACTCAGCTCGCCGCTGCGGCAGCCGGAAAGAACAATCAATCCGGCGTGGTGATCCCGTAGCGAGTCGAGCGTTACTTCGGGCGCGTCCTTGCCGAAGGTCTGGTAGGCGGCGCTCAGCAGCCGGCAGAGGTTCTGATATCCCTGTCTGGTTTCAACGAGGAGCGTCAGATGGTAGCCACCGGTGGTCGTGACCTCCGCTCCCGTTATCGGCTGCACGCCGTACTCGGTCGCCGTCTTGGCGAACTCCATCGCACCGTACAGCCCGTCGTGGTCGGTGGCGGCAAGCGCTGAGTAGCCCAACTGCTTCGCACGCGTAATCAGCTCAACTGGCGACGATGCTCCATCACGCAGCGAGTAAAAGGTGTGACAGTGTAGCTCGACGTAGTCCACCGACCGCTCGCCGAACGCCTCGGCAGGCGTTCGCTAGGGAAAATTCCACGAGCGGACAGCCGCGGTAGATCAGCTAGTGGAGGGGCTTTTCGGCGATGACGAGGCACGACAGGCCCGTCGGTAGGTTGACGCGCTCCACCTGACGGACAATCGGCCAAATGGCGTTCAGCAGCGCGGCCTGCCCGCGCGGCACTGCGCGACGCCGCAGAATCCGGCCGTTCAGGTACCACCCGATCGTCCCGATGAGATTCAGGTAACGGCCTTCGAGCACTCGGAAGCCCGTCGTTGCCACCAACTTCTCCAACGGCTCAAGCGTGTAGCGCCGATAATGCCCAATTGCCTTGTCGATCGACCCATAGAGCCACATGTTTGCCGGCACGAGCAAGATCAACTTGCCGCCCGGGCGGAGCAGCCGGAAAAAGTGGCGCAATACCCGCGCGTCATCCGGCAAA
>BPIC01000006.1 GCA_026003895.1 Dehalococcoidia bacterium
ACTTCTCCAGCGTGCCGGGCCGGAAGTTCTCGATGAAGACGTCCGCCGTTTCGATCAACTTCAGCAGGATCTCTTGGCCTTCGGGCAGGCTGAAATTGAGGGGTGATGGCACGCTTGTTGCGTCCCACGATCTTCCACCACAGGCCGTGACCGTTCTTGGTATAGCCGTGCGTCCGCAGACTATCCCCGCGCGGGTGTTCGATCTTGATAACGTCCGCGCCGAAGTCCCCGAGGTACATAGCCATCAGCGGACCGGCAAGGATGGTGGCGGCATCTAAGACGCGGATGCCCTCAAGTGGCTGTGGGCGCCCGTTCGTCGTCATCGGCCATAACCCCCATCAGTACTACGCGCGTTCCAGCGCATCTGTGCGCCGAAGGTAGGATAGCCTACCAGCACGCGCCATTCATGATGTCGTCGCGGTCCTAAGCGGTCGCAAAGCAGTATGGCGGCCGCAGAGGGGTCACTCGGCAGCCGGAGCGCCCAGGCTGGGGCGCGATCATCAAGCACCGCCACGATCGGCGCTGCCCCGCGCAGCCGCTCAAACGCACCGATGCCCTCGGCCAAGATCCCGGGCGAGCCAAACCGTTCCGCGAGGCGCCCAACCACGTCAGCTGGCGACATCTCGCCAAACGCGAAGACCGGCCAACCCCTGCGCCCCACCAGCGCCCCCACGACGAGCGCTCGCAGGTCCGCCCCGGCGAGTCCCCCGACGACGATGGGAGCACCATCCTGTTCGAGCACGCCGAGCAGCCGAACCAGCCGACTCCGCAGCAACTGGCCGCCAAACCGAGCCGCGTCCGGCGAAAGCTCCTCCAGCAGCTCAATTGCCGGCCAGACGACATCCGTCAACCACGCGTCGACCGACACGAGCGCAGCCAACTCGTCTAATCGGCGCCGCGCGGCGCCGAAGTCCATCCCGCGCAGCGCGTCGCCGAGTGCGGCGTCCACATCGGGCCGCACCCGGCTCGAGCCGAGCGACGCCGCAACCTGAGCCGCGCCGGTCTCTCGGTCGCGCAGTCGTCGAAGAACGTCGAGATCGGCCTCGGAGTACAGTCGGCGTCCGCTCGCGGTGCGCTGCGGCCGCGGAATACCGTACCGTCGCTCCCACGCTCGAATGGTGTCGGCTGGAATGCCCGTGCGCTTGACGACCGCGCCCATCGTCAGGTACGGCGCATTTCGATCGCTCACGCGCCCTACTCCCCAGCCGGCAATCCCACGATCTCCATTAAGCGGAGTGCGTTGGTGGAGGTCGCGAGGCCGGGACGGAGCCGGTAATCGAAGCGCATCACTGCGCCGTCGGCGCCCGGCTCGATCTGCTCGCTGAAGTGCACACAGTCGGCCACCGCACGCAGCTCAGGAGCCGCCGCCAGCGTCAGGTCGTGAGTTGAAATCGCGCCAATTGCCTCGCTGGCGACAAGGTGGGCAAGAATTCGCCGGGCCGCCGCCTGCCGCTCGGCGGTGTTCGTTCCGAGCAAGATCTCATCCAGCAGGTAGAGCACGCGCCGATCAGGCGTTTGCAGCATCTACCGCATCCACAATCTGTTTGATGCGGCCCAGTTCCGCCATGAAGAAGGACACGCCCTCTTCGAGCGAGTCCTGCACGCGCATACTCGTCCATACGTCCAACGCTGGCAGCGAGAGCGACTGGGCACACACCGGCGCCCCGGCGAGCGCCAACACGACATTAAGCCCGAGAGCGCGCAAATAGGTACTCTTCCCTGACATGTTTGAGCCGGTGACGAGCAGAAATGTTCCCGGCGGTCCAACACGGACATCATTCGACACCCGAACGGCGTCGGGGATCAAGGGGTGGCCGACCGCCCGCCCGAGCACCTCGTCGGCATCGTCGCGAAGGTCGGGGAAGACCCAGTTAGGGTTATCGTGTGCCAGCCCCGCTAGCGCGGCCAGCGCCTCGATCTCCGCCTGCGCCGCAAGCCAGCCGCGCAACCGTCTCCCGCAGCGCTGCTGCCAACCTTCGAGCATTGCCAGTACGTGCACATCCCAGAGCGTGAGCGCCTGGACAACGCCGTAGAGCATCGCCGAGCGGGGAATCGCGGCGTTGCCAATGCGGTACAGCCGGGCAACCTCCCGGTGGGCCGGCAATCCAGAGTCAGTGAGCACCCCGGTGAGGTCGCTAAGTAGCGGAGCGCGAAAGCCGGCGGAGGTGCTCGCCGCGAATGCAGCGGCATACCACCGGAGCGGTTCCGCCGTGTCGCGAACCGCGGCGACGATTCGGTGAGCATCCCGCCCGCTGGTAGCGGCGATCAGCAGAGTAAGCCCGAGGAAGGGAAGCCAGATCGGCCAGCCGACGAGGCCGAGAACGTGCGCGGCGAATGCAAGCCAGAGCGTAGTGGCAGCGACCCGGCTAGTCGCCACGAGCCAAGCCCGACCCGCCAGCCAACTGGGGCCTTCCGCCCAGGCCAGCAAGGGATCGAGAGACGGCCGGGCCTCGGCGGCAGATCGGGCAAGCAGGGAGAACGTTTCTCGGAGGTCGATTTGGGGGGCGAGTTCGCGCACCGCTTCCTGCCGCCGCCGTGCGCTCGCCAGCGAGGCGGGTGAAAGAAGCCAACTCGCGAGGGTGGGTTCGGCGAGGGTGCCTCCCACAACATCCAGCAGGTGAAAGAGCGAGGCGCGCCCAAAGAGATCGAGGTCACTCGCATAGGCGTGGCCGGCTGGACTGCGAGTCTGGTGATACACCGGCAAGTCGCTCCAACGGCGGAGCACGCGGCGCTCGGCCTCTTCGTTGAGCCGCTCAAGCAAGACCAGCCGTCGACGGCGCTGCTCCTGCCGACCGTGTATCACTACGAGCACGGCAAAGGCGGCGACTGGTACGACGGACGCCACCAAGATCGGTGCGCTCTGGGTCAAAACGCTCCAAACAATCAGCCCGAGCGCCGCCGCCATCGCGGCGAGCCGGCCGTTCGCCACGAGGCTCCAGCGACGCGCCTCAGCCGACCGTTCCGCAGCGTAATGATCGCGCCGGGCGCGATACACGGCGGCGGCTGGCGGTTCCGCACTAGGCACCGCGGCCGGCGCGAGGGAAAGTGGCATGCGCCGGCTAGCTCATCGAAAAGTGGCCATTCGAACGGACACAGACATGGCCGTCTGGATTGATCGGTGCGCCGCACAGCGGACAGCGCGGGCGGCCCGCGGCGACGATTTCCTCAATCTGGCTGCTCAGCTTCTTCATCATGGCGCGGCTGGCGCGGCAAACGAAGTCTGGTGTGTCGTTTTCGCCAGTTTCCGGCAAGTAGACCACGACGACGAACAGATCGCTCGCCTCATCAAAGCCGAGGCCCAGCCGACCGACCGGCGCGTCGATTGTCTCGAAGCTGGAAGCCACGCCGCTCGGAATCGTTCCCTCACCGGCGTTCTCGTCCATCTGCGCCAGAAGCTGCTCGATTGCCAAGCCGAGCGCCTGAAGCTGCTCCTTCTCGATCCAGAGCGAGGCGAGCTCATATTCGTTGGCTATCAACAATCGGAAGGTGCGCCGGCCCGGCGGGCCCTGCGACTCGGCCTCCAGACGGACGACCGGTCCAAAATCGCGCGGTGTGCTCGCCATCAGTCGCGAGTCCCCTTCGCCAAGATTCCGTGCGACCGAGGGTGATTCGATCTCGGGGCGTCAGCAATTATACGGAACGATCTTGGCAGCTTCGGGGAGGCGCGGCGTGACACGGATTCGGCGAGGGCTACGTCCGGCTCCCGACCGGACTGATTCACCTGCGCTACGGCGGCCGGGGTGAACCGCTCGTCGTGCTGCACGACGCCGGCCAATCCTCAGCAGCGGCAGAACGCCACGGGCTGCTCGCCCACCTCGGCGAGAGATACCGCGTCTACGCGCCTGACCTTCCGGGGCATGGTCGGTCCGATCCGCTTCCCGAGGCGCTGACGCTTGACGCCCTCGCGGCGACGGTGCGTGCCGTCGCCAGCGAACTCGGCGATCGGTCCATCCGAGTGCTCGGCGTTGGGCTAGGCGCGATCATCGGGGCTCGGCTCGCCGCCGATCGATCGATCGTTCCGGCGCTCGTCTGCGCCTTTCCGCCGGAGACTCCGACCTCCGAGTCGGCCGACATCCCAGATGGACGGCGCTTCACGATGCGGTTCTCCCAACTTATGGCTCGGCTCGCGGAGCACCCCGGCGGGGGCGGAGGAAGCGTCGTCGCTCGTCCTCGAGGAGGCCGTCGCTGGGGACCACGGGCGACACGCCACGGCGCTCCGCCACGGGGCCGATCTCGCTGCGCTACTCGGGCCGTTGGAGACGCCGGCGCTCCTCATGGCAACCCTCGACGATCCGCAGTTTGACGTATTGAGCGAGATCGCCGGACGCAATGCGCATATTCGATCTTGCGCTTTCCCCTCGCGGTCTGTTGTTCGGTGCATTCGAGCCGGAAACCTTCAAGAGCACCGTGGTAGACGTTTTCTGATACCCTGAACTTGGGGGAATGCCATGTCGAGCGATGCCAACAAGGCCATCATCGCCGCGTTCACTGACGCCGTCTGGCGCCAGCGCGACTTTGACGCTATCGATCGTTTTTTCAGCGACCGCTATCGCGATGCCGAGATCCTTGGCGATCCGCGTTCCGGTCTCAAGCAATTCTTTGCCAGCTATTTCGCCAGCCGGCCGGGACTTTCGAGTGACGACCGAGGAGTACATCGCCGAAGGGGACCGGGTCGTCCAGTACATTACCGGCGAGTTCACGAACAGGCTTGAACGTCTTGGACCGCTTGGGGCCAAGATGGTGATGCACGAGATCAACATCTTTACCGTGCACGAGGGAACGATCGTCGGGCGAATCGGCATTGGCCGCTCGATCCCGGTCGCTGCGACCTAGCCGGTCAGGAGAGCGTCCACTCCCCAGTGCCGAGGCGCTGCTCCGCCGACTGCCCAGCACCCAGCCGCCGCACGAGGCGTCGGACGGCCACCGTCCACGGGTGGCTCGGCATCGCCACCGCCAACAAGTCCACCTGCCGGTGCGCCAGTTCCGGGGCGAGCGGCAGCACCCCCCACAACGGGCACGCCATAGGCCGCTTCGAACTCGCGACGCAGCCGTGCTGGGCTGACGTCATCGGCGCTTGGCTCACCACGAGAACAGTCCGACGTGCGCCGAGGCGTTCCGCAATGCCAAGCATGACCGCCGTCGCTTGCAGATCCTGCGCATCAGGCCGCGCGACTTCAAGCAAAACATCGGCCGATGCCGCGGAAAGCAGGGCCTCATCACCCAGCCCGGCGCCCGTCTCTACCACCAGCCAATCGAGCCCAAGTTTGTCGAGCACGCGGCGAATGGCGTCCTTGAAAACTCCTTGGTCCAGTTCGGACGGTCCCGGCGGAGCGAGCCACTCACGCCAGAGCACGCGCGGCAAGATGACCAGCTGGCCTCCATCTACTGGCGGCGCGATGCGTTCGGTGACGTCGATGGCCACGCCTTCGATCGGAATGCGGTTCCAGAAATAGTCCGACAGTCGGGCGTCGAGCGCCGCCGGCTCCAGCCCGAATAGCGCCGGCATGCCCAACGCCTCATCACCAAAGTCGGACCGCCCCGACGCGCGCTCCGCTTCCGGCAAGCAGCGCGGAAACGTTCGCCGCCAGATGAGTTCGGCCGACTCCGGGACGGAACGAGTGAAACGCGAGAACGGTTGTCACAAGATTGTGGCCTACTCGCCGCCCGATCCAGCGGACGACTCGCTCGAGGTGGTGCGTTGCATCCCACGCCGCAACTCTCGGCGCGCGCCTGCAGCGTCTGGAAGTAGTCGGTGCCGGTGATTTCCTTCGACTTCTCGCGGCCTTCTTGACCTCATCGATCTCGATACGCAGTTCCACAATCTGCTGTTTTAGACGCGCTTCGCGCTGGAGGACCTCTTCGGCCATGCGCCCGAACACTTTCGCGAGGCTGCCCGATTTCGTCGGTGCTGTCGGTCGACTTCAGTTCGCTCGCCTCGGCCTCGGTCAGGTTCCCGCTCTCCATCTCCTCGGCGGCCTCCGTAAGACGCAGCAGCGGCCGTGAGAATGATTGGGCAACCAACGTCGCGTTTGCGATGGTGAAGACGAGCGACACAAGCACGGTCAGCAGGATTTTGCGCCGTCAACGTGGTCGTCGAGAGCTGCGGGCTTCCCTGAGCCGTCGCCGTCAACTGCTGGTTGAGCGAGAACTGCTGCGTGAGGAAGTAGCCGAGCAAAAGCGTAGGCAACGCTGCGGAGATCGTGATCGCAAATGAGAAGCCGGCGCAGCAGGCCAGACCGCAGCCACATCGTTTGCCGCAGCTCCAGCCGTTCGGCGTTGTACATCACAATAGGCACGAGGATGAGCGTGTTGATCGCGTTCGACGTAAACAGCGGCACGAATCGGGTCGTCATCACAAACTCGAAGGTCGGGCCGATGGCGCGGCACCACGGCTGCGGAGATTCGGCGCGACAGAGCCACCAGTCAAACGTCGAGGAAGTGAACATGGCGATCGCGACGCCGACCACCGCGACGACGAGCGCTGTCACCACCTGTCGGAACGTCAGGTAGCGCGGCTTGAAGATCCAAGCGTACAGACCAGGGATGAACCCCATCAGTCCGTTGCCAAGGTGGGAATGCCAGAAGGTAAACGCTCGCGGGATCAAGCTTGGATTCGCGCCATTGAATGTCAACCAGTCGCCCAACGCGTTACCGAAGAAGCCAACACCAAGTCCAACCAGCGGTCCGTAAAAGAAACCCATCAAAATAGGCACAACCACGGCAGGCCGCAGCACGAGGTTCACGTTTATCGCGTTGACCGAAAGGTTCAAGAACGAGGGTTAACCAAGAAAAAACACCGTACAGGACAATGCCAACTGCCAGTGCGATCGCTTCACGCCGTCCGAATAGCCGGACTTGCCGGTTCACCGTCGCTCCTCCTCGCGAATCCCCCAAAAGCATCCTGCGTTCCTCACAGGTCCAGCTTCTTGAAGATATCGCCACGATTGCGCTTTCGCTGAAGGCCTCCAATTGAGCATGCTCGAATCGTAGCTTCGGCTAAAGCTCAACACCGCCCACAAGGCAAACGCCATCGTCACGCCGGCAATCAGCAAGTAAAGCGATCGAGCTTGGGACAAGGAAATCACCCCTGCGCTCGCAAGCGCCAAACTCCCGCCAACCACGGCCGTCCCAACAATCGCTCCGAAGGGATAGAGAACGCCATCGAGGAACGCGCTTACCCGGCCGCGCCGCTCGTCGGGAACCAGCCCCTGAAACGACTTTCTCGCTGGGAGCTCCACGCGCTGCAGCACGACCCGGCTGAGGAAGTTCCCAACGACGACCGGCCAGAGGCCGGGCAGCACCAGCGCCGAGCCCACCGCAAGCAGCAGCGTGGCCGGCATCACCGCAAACACCCCTTTGAACTCGATCCGCGCAATGTACTTCGTCGCGAAGGCCTGCATCAGCACAATGGCGACCAGCGTCGCGACCTTGAACAACCCATAGAACGCCTGAAGCGAGTCCGGGTCGGAAAAGGACGCCTGTAGGTCGCTCAAGAAGACGTACTCGATCGTGGTGTAGCCGCCCGAAATCGCGATGATGATAAGACCGAGGAACCGGAATGCCGGCACGTCGCGAAGGAACCCGATCCCCTCACGGAGGGTGTCGATGACGTGCTCATTGTCACGCGCTTGGCGCGAGCGGATGCCCTCCAGCCGAAACCAGGCCGGCAGCACGAGGCCGAGCAGCAGCCCAAGCGCGACATTGATGAGCAGCGTTGGCGACGGTCCAGCGAGGTTGGCAAGCGCCAGGCCCGCTGCGACGAAGTTCCCCGTCATTCCACCGACAATGCTGATCACGGCGAGCAATGGAAACAGCCGCCGTGACTCCCCGACCGCAAACGCGTCGTTGCCGAACGTCCAAAGCGCCAACGGGAGCAACGCCATGTGTTGGACGATCACGACGTAATAGACGAGAAAGCTGAGGAGCGGTGGCGCGTTCACGGTGAACAGCAGCCAGACGAGGCCGTAGGCAAGAGCGCCGAGGAAGGCGGCCGCCACGATGAGTTGGCTGCGCTGGAAGCGGTCGACGATAAGCGAATAGGCCGTGGACGTGAGCAAGACCGACAGCATGCCTCCAGCCCAGACCCAGAGAATATTGTCGACACCAACCTGACTGATGAGCCCGGACGTTGCCGCGACTTCGTTCGACTGAAGCATGAACGTGAAGGCAAACAGCAGGAACGCGAGCAAGAAAAACGGACCACGCTCTTCGTGGGAAACATGTGTGCCAATCATCGTGTAACCCGCGGACTGAGAGGAGGTTTCACTCCTATACTAGGCGCCAATTCGGTCCCCCGAGGCCAAGGCACTCTACACGCCGGATCCGAGAGCAGGAGGCAATTTGTTCGGGCCCACGCTTACCGGCAGGCTCGTCGTGCTCGGTCAGCCCAAAACCGAGTTTATCCCGATTTACCTCCGCTGGTTCGCAGACGTTCAGGTCACCCAATTCCTCCCATATCGTCACCCACCGTCCGTCAAAATGGAAGAGGAATGGCTCGAGAACATGGCAAAAAGTCAGGAAGATGTCGTCTGGACCATCCTCCTCGACGAACGACTGATCGGCATGGTCGGGTTGCATCAAATCGATTGGGTGAACCGAAACTGCGCTCAGGGCATTATGCTCGGCGAGCGCGACACCTGGAATGCTGGGGTCGGCAGCGACGCCCTGCTGCTGACGCTTCGCTACGCCTTTCTCGAACTTGGAATGGAAAAGGTCAAAGGGTATATCGCGCTACCGAACCGTGCGAGCCTGAAAATGGCAACCCGATGCGGCTATCGCGAGGTCGGCGTCCACCGCCGCGAGTGGTATCGCGGCGGCGCCTGGGTCGACCGCTGGATCGGCGAAGTGCTGCGCGACGAATGGATCGCCGAGTTCTGCGGCGGAGGCAATCAGTAGCCGGTCACGACAGCCGTGCGATACCATTAGCGCATAGGCCAGCGTAGCTCAGTGGTAGAGCAGGGGACTCATAAGCCCTTGGCCGGGGGTTCGAATCCCTCCGCTGGCACCGCTCCATCCATCCAGCATCGCGCCTCGCTGGGATCGCCCCTTCTGTTCCCTGCCCCCGGCCTTAGGCGCGGACGATTTGAATGTCGTCATACCAGATGTACCCGCTCGCCGTGCCGATAAAGTTCTGAACCTTTTTCGCCGTCACCCAAAGGCTCACCCCCTGAATCATGAAGATGCAGGGCGGGTCCTCGCGCATCGCGGCGGCCGCTTCTTGAAGGTAGGTCAACCGCCGCTGCGGGTCGAGCTCACGGCGGGAGCGGCTGTACGCCGCCTCGAACGCGTCGTTTTTCCAATAGGGCTTGTTGTTAAATGAATCGGCGCCATACCAGCTATAGATGAACTCGGCATCAAGGGGCGCCTGCGCCGACCAAGGGTTCCAGAAAATCGGCGACCGTCCGCCTTCGTAAATGTGCTGGCGCCAGACCCCAACTTCAACGGGCCGCAACTCGGCGCGCACGCCGATGTCGCCCAAATACTGGAACATTGCTTCGGCGATCAGCCGCGCTTCCGCCGTGGTCGTCGAAAACTCGATCGCGGTGTCGAAGCCATTGGGCAAGCCGGCTGCCGCGAGGAGCTCGCGGGCTTTACGGGGGTCGTATTCGAACGGCTTCAGGTTCGGGTTGTAGCCAAACACATTGCGAGGAATGAGCTGACCGTCCATCACCCGGCCGAAGCCAAGCAACAAGTTCTTCAGGATCGCTTCCTTGTCGATGGCATGGTTCAGCGCGATGCGCACCCGCTTGTCGTTGTAGGGCGGAGTAAAGAACTCGACGTCGAAGTTGTAGGATCCGGCGCCTTCGCCGATGACGACATTAAATGCCGGGTCGCTCTGCATTCGCTGGGCGTCTTGGCGGCTGATGAAGTCCGCAGCGTCAACTTCGCCGGTTCGCAACGCGGCAAGCCGCGTCGAGGCCTCGGGAAGCTCGAGGAGCCAGACCTCCTGAAGCTTCGGTTTGCGCCAGCTCTGGTCGTTCGGCACGAGCACCGCCCGCGAACCTTGGCGGTATTCTTGAATCTTGAACGCGCCAGTGCCGATTGGCTTCAGGCTGAACTCTTGGATGCCCACCCGGCCGATATACGCCTTCGGCAAGATTGGGATGAAGAAGGCCCGCGCTGGCATGAGCGGATCAGGCCCTTTGGTGGCAATGCGCACGGTCTGCGGATCGACGGCGCTCACACTTTCGACATTGCTGATCCGGCTGGCAATCGCAGATTTGTTCCCCGGGTCGAGGACATACTCATACGTCCACTTGACATCGTCAGCGGTGAAGGGGCTGCCATCACTCCACTTAGTGGTGCGCAGCTTGAACTCCCAGACCGTTTCGCTCACCGGCCGCCAGCTTTCCGCCAGACCAGGGTGAATCTTCGCGGCGTGATCGACCCGCGTTAGCGCGTCGTACAGCGCGTAGAAATACGAGGACGAGAGGGCCGTACCGTTCGGATCGAGCGTGACTGGCGGGTTGGCAATGCCGTGCTTCAACACCTGCGGCACGCCCTCGGTCGTGCCGGGCGCTGGCGCGGCGCCTCCGGCGGGCGTTGTCTGCTGGCTCGGAGCGCAGGCCGCCAACAGCCCAGCGGCGCCAAGGCCGCCGGCAGCCCGCAAAAATCCGCGTCGCGAGGCACGTCGTTGCCAGAAGACCGTCCAATAGTCCGAGCCGCTCTCCACTGCCTTCCTCCCATTGCGTAGGCGTCTTCGCGAGGAGTGGAACGGTCGAGCCGTCCCTTGGAGCGCCGCGGAGCTCGGCCGGCCACCCGATCGAGGCGCACCGCCGCGGTTGCATCATGTATACCGAGCTTCTGCGTCGAGCGCAAGATATATCAGCGACGCGTGAGTGCGCCGCTGTTCACCAGCTCAGTCCCGACGAACGACGCCCCCGCTTCGATTTTTGGCCCCGGTGGTGCCGCAGCCAGCGGCTGTCACGCGAGGCGCTGCCCTTCGCGAACACGCGATACGTCGGAGCGTGCTCGATCAATCGAGGCCGGGGCATCCTCGTTCGGTTGTCGAGCTTCAGCTACCTGAGGAAGGACGTGCGTCAGGTTGTGCTGCTTGCGACAACGCGAACCGCCGCCTTCGGAACCAAAGACGGTGGTTCGCGTGCTGAAATCGGCTATTCGACGCGGTAGGCGTTGTCGTAGTTGTAGATATTGCGGGTGGTAAACTCGACGCCCTTGATCTTTGGTCCGTGGACAAGAAAGCCGTCTCGCACGATCAAGAAAATGGCGGGAATGTCGCTCACCAGCGCAGTATTGGCCTGCTTGAGCATTTCAGCGCGCCGGGCTGGGTCGCTCTCGGCCACCGCTTGGTCGTAGAGCCGGACGAAATTCTCGTTGCACCACCAGATCTCGAACGTCTGTCCAGAACAGCCAAATCGGCCACGGCCCGACGTAAAGTGCGCCGTCGTGTTGCCGTTCGACACCATGAACAGGTCGCCCTTCTGTTGGCCATTCCGGGCGTAATACTTATCGAGAAACTGGGCAAACTCGTAGCTCGCGACCTCCGCCTCGACGCCAATTTCACGGAGCTGGCTCTGGAGCGCGATCGCCATCTCCGGTGCGACCGTCTGCGGTGTGTATTCGATGCCCACGGGAAGCTTGAACCCATTTGGGTAGCCCGCCTCGGCGAGCAGCCGCTTCGCTTGAGCCGGGTCGTAGGCGAACGGCTTGGTGTCGGGGTTCCAAAAAGCGCTGCCCGGGAAGCCAAGCTGGCCAGCCGGCTGCGCGTAGCCCTTGAACAGGTCGTTCGCCATCACCTCTTTATTGACTGCGTAGTTCAGCGCCAACCGCACCCGCCGGTCATTGAGCGGCGTGTTCCGCGCCCGCGCCTCCGGCTGCGAGATCAGAGCGAAGTTGTTCTCCGTCAGTTGGGTCAGGACGACCAGTCCAGCCCGCTTCAATTGCTCAGCCTGATCCGAATTGAAGTTCGACTGCGCGATGTCGATTTCGCCGGTGCGGAGGCCCGAGATCTGCTGTGTCAGTTCCGGAAGCGCCCGAAAGATCAGTTCGGTTGCGATCGGCTTGCGATAGGGGTGCGTTGCCTGACGCAGGCGGAAGTGAATAACGTCTGCCGGGCGGAACTCGACAAGCTCGTAGGGTCCCGAACCAATCGGCTTCGTCGCGAAGTCACGCCCGACTTGCTGGTGATAGGCGGCTGGAAAGATGGCAATCCACGGGGCGCCATCGATCAGGGTGAAGTCCGGCGACTTCGAGATGAGATCGACCGTCGTCTCATTCACCTTGACGGCCCGATCGAGCGATGGCAAAAAACTGCGCGTCGGCAGGTTCTTCTCGACGATCAAATTGGTGGAATAGACCACATCATCGGCAGTCAGCTTCGCCCCATTGCTGAACTGGAGGTCCTGCCGGATTGTGAAGCGCCACGCGTTTTCCGCCTGCCGAAACTCCCATTTCTCGGCGACCGCCGGCCGCTGCTCAAAATTCTTCCCGTACGTCGTCAACGTGTCGAAAATGGCGTAGAAGATCTCGTTATTGCTTGACGAGAGCTCGGGCGTAACGCCGCCAGGCAGCCCGGCCTTGGCAATTCGCAAGACCTGATTGGCAGATCGCCGTTCGCCGCTGGGTTGCGCGGGTCCGCCGGTTGTCGGCTGCGCCGCCGGGGCGCACGCTGCTGCGGCAAGCCCGAGGAGCATCGCCAGAGTGAAAACGCGTCGCATGTTGCCTCCGAAGGTGTGGAACGATGCGCGACCGCTGACGGATGCGCGTTTGCCTACTTTATACGATCGTCGAGGCGGAGATCCGCAATTTTTCCGGCGCCGCCGCTCCCCTACAATCCACCAACGACCCGAGGGAGAGGACCATGGGACTGTTCGATCGCCTGCGGCGAAGACGACCGCCGGCCGATGCCGAGGAGGACGACGCCGCCCCGCTCGCCGTGCAGGACGTCGACCCGGCGGCTGCGCAGGCGCTGCAAGCCGACGGAGCAATAATCGTCGACGTGCGTCACCGGCACGAATACGACAGCTGTCACATCCCGGGTGCGCACCTTCTGCCCGTCGACGAAATCCGGCGCGACGTTTCCCTTCTCCCGATCGGAAAGCCGCTCGTTTTCGTCTGTGAGATGGGCGGACGAAGCGCCTACGCCGCGGCGCTCGCCGCTGCCGCGGGCCGCAGCGACGTCTTCAATCTGGATGGTGGGATGCAGGCCTGGCTGGCGGCCGGCCTGCCAACTGAGCCCTAACCGACGCGATGCGAATCTTTCGGCTGGCGCTCGCGCAACTCAACCTGACGGTCGGCGACCTCGACGGCAATGCTGCCAAGATACGCCGCTCCATCGCCGAGGCGCGCGCCGCCGGAGCGCATCTCGTCGCCTTTCCCGAGTTGGCGCTGACGGGCTACCCGCCGGAAGATCTCCTGCTCAAGCCAGCCTTCCTTGAGGCAACGCGCGCCGAACTGGAAAAAATCGCGCGCGGCACCGTCGGCATCGTCGCGGTCGTCGGGTTCGTCGAAGCAGCGGGTGACAGCTACAACGCGGCCGCCATCATCCACGACGGCCGCATCGTCGACATTTACCGCAAGCACTACCTCCCAAACTACGGCGTCTTCGACGAGTATCGCTATTTCCGCGCCGGCGACCGGTATCCGGTCTACGACATGTTCGGCGTCAAGGTCGGCGTCAACATTTGCGAGGACATCTGGTACCCCGTCGGTCCGACGACGGTTCAGGCCTTTGGCGGCGCTGAGGTCATCGTCAACATCAACGCCTCGCCCTACCACATCGGCAAGTGGCGCTTTCGCGAGAAGATGCTGGCGACCCGCGCGTGGGATTGTGGCGTTGCGGTCGCCTATTGCAACGTCGTCGGTGGGCAAGACGAGTTGGTCTTCGATGGTGGCAGCATGGTATTCGACCAATCGGCCACGCTCATCGCACGCAGTCCGGCGTTTGAGGAAGATCTGCTCCTCGTGGACCTCGACGTCGATGCCGTCTTCCTCGCCCGACTCCACGACCCTCGTGCTCGGCAGAGCGTCGATCTTTTCGGCGATGTCGCTGGCAAGATCGATCACGTTCCCGTTGCCAGCGAGCCATTGACGCCGCCGGCCGGCATGCTGACTCCCCGAATCGTCCCACGGGGCGACGATGTCGACGAGGTGTACGCCGCGCTCGTGCTCGCAACGCGCGACTATGTGCGGAAGAACGGTTTTTCGGCCGTCCACATCGGTCTCTCAGGCGGAATCGATTCCTCGCTCGTCGCCGCGATCGCCGTCGACGCGCTCGGCCCCGAGAATGTCACCGGCGTCTCGATGCCGTCGCGTTTCTCCAGCCCGGGGAGCAAGGAGGACGCCCGTGCGCTCGCCGACGCCCTCGGCATCCGCTTCGTCACGCTGCCAATCGAGGAGCCGTTCCAAGCGATGCTCGACGTGCTCGAACCGTGCTTCCGCGGAACACCGTTCGGCACTGCCGAGGAAAACCTCCAAGCCCGAATCCGTGGCAACCTGTTGATGGCGCTCTCGAACAAGTTCAACACGCTCGTCCTCACCACCGGCAACAAAAGCGAGATGGCGACCGGCTATTCCACGCTCTACGGAGACATGGCAGGCGGCTTCGCGGTCATCAAGGATGTGCCGAAGACGCTCGTCTACCAGCTCGCCCGGCGGCGGAACGAGCGCGGACCGGTCATCCCGGAGACCGTGCTGACCAAGGCACCCTCCGCCGAACTGCGGCCGAACCAGAAGGACGAGGACAGTCTGCCACCCTACCACCTCCTCGACCCGATCCTTGAGCTCTACGTGGAGCAAGACCGTTCACCGCAGGAGATCGTCGCGCTTGGCCACGACCCGGCGATCGTCAACCACGTGGTGCGGCTGGTCGACCGGAGCGAGTACAAGCGCCGTCAAGCGCCGCCCGGCGTCAAGATCACCCAACGCGCCTTCGGACGAGATCGGCGCCTTCCGATCGTCAATGGCTTTCAGGGCGCCTAGACCCCTCCGTTACAATCGCACGTGTTCGGAGGAGACGATGAACTGGATCGAGCTTGTCATGCTGCTGGCCGTCGGGGTGGCGGCGCTTTGGGCGTTCCGGCGCACCACCACCCTTGAAAAGGAGATCGCCTACGTCCGCCGGCGGGCGAATGACCAGATCGACGATTTGACCGACGAGGTGGAAAAACTGCAGCGAGAGATCCGCCTGCTCCGCGCCATCGTGCGCTCCGGCGGGACGCTGCGCTTCACCCCCGATCTGCGGGTCGACGAGTTGGCCGACATCCATCCTGACGCGCCGGCCGTCTTGGCGAGCTTCCACATCGGCGGTTGCCAGAGCTGCGCGGTCGATGGGAATGAGACCCTCGCCGCCGCGGTTCAGGCGAAAGGCGCCAATCTCGATCAGGTGCTGGCCGCACTGAACGCTCTGCTCACGCCCGACAACGCCGCGAGGGCGGAGCTCGCCAAGATCGGCCCCGGCGGATTGCTCCAGATCCAGACCGGGCGCTAATCCGCCGCTCGGGTCAATTTCTCGCGGCAGACCCCGAGCGGGACCACCCTATCGAGGCGAGCGTCGATGCGCCCGCGCGGCGGCGAGGGTGTTCCGCATCAGCATGACGTTCGTCATCGGTCCCGTGCCCCCTGGAACAGGAGTCAGATACCCTGCCACCTCGCGGGCCGACGCGGCGTCAACGTCCCCAACGAGGCCCGCGTCAGTGCTGTTCACCCCGAAGTCGAGGACAACCGCGCCGGGCTTGATCATCGACCCGTCGATGAGACCAGCGCGCCCGGCAGCGACGCAGAGAATGTCGGCCCGCCGCGTCACCGCGCCGAGGTCACGCGTCCGGGTATGACAAAGCGTCACGGTGGCGTTGGCAGCGAGCAAGAGTAGGGCCATAGGCTTCCCGACGATGGCGCTGCGTCCGACGACGACCGCCTCCGCTCCGCTGATGGGAATATCGTAGGCTTGGAGCAGCGCCATACCGCCGGCCGGTGTATTCGGGACGAGCGCCGGCTGGCCCAAGAGCAGCCGGCCCGCTTGCGTCGGCGTGACACCGTCGACGTCTTTGTCCGGGTCGATTGCCGAGACGATCGCCTCCGTTGGCAGCCCTTTCGGAAGCGGCAACTGGAGCAAAATCCCGTCGACCCCTCGGTCAGCGTTGAGCGCTCCGATCCGGTCGATCACGGCTGCACCGTCGATGTCGGCGGGCAGAGCGACCGCCTCGGCGGCAAGGCCAGCGTCCGTGAAGCCACGGATGATCCGGCGAACGTAAACCTGCGACGCTTGGTCGTCACCGACCAACACGACGGCGAGGCTAGCTTTCCGCCCGTAGTCTTCCTCGAAGCGAACAGCCTCTTCCTTCACCTCAGCAAGGTAGCGGGCGGCGGTGGCGCGTCCGTCGAGTAGTATGGCCGGCACCGCTACCCCCGCTCGGCGACGGCCCGCTCGACCGCCGCAACCAAATCGTTCGCGCCGGCGAAGGCAGAGTCGAGCCGGCTCCTGGCGGCGTGCACGAACGCCTCGTCCTTGATGGACCGCAGGTTGATTTCTACGTTTAGGCGCGCTCCGTGCATCGCCGCCAACGCCAAATACGCCGCGACTGCGGCGTCGGAGACGAGGTTGGCGTTCCCCCGCTGGGCGGCAGGAACGCTTAGATCGAGCACTTGCCGCGCCGCCTCGACCATCCGAAGCGGGGGATCGCTCGCCGCCTTGAGCGCCGACTGAATCGCCGCGCTGCGCGCCTGCTTCTCTTCGTCACTCGCTCGCGGCAGTCGATAGGCAGCCGAGACTTGATCGAACGCGCCGGCGTCTTCGTCGATGAGCGCCGTGAGCTGGGCGCGAAGCTCGTCCGACCGACGGACGAGCGCCTGCATTTCCGCCTCGACGTCTTGGTAATTCTTGCGGCCAACGGTCAGGTTGGCCGTCATCGCAACCAGCGCTGCGCCAAGGGCGCCGGTGAGAGCGGCTGCCCCGCCGCCGCCCGGTGTCGGCGAGTCGCTGGCGAGCGCGTCGAGAAACTGGCGAATGGGTTGGTCAGCGAGCACCGATTCCTCCTGAAGCCCCGCCATCTTAGCACGGGGTCGGTGCTATACTCGCCGCGTTTCCCCGGGGATTTCCGGAAGGTTGAGGCTGCACATGGTCACAACCGGTGTCGACGTGATTGCCATCGAGCGGATCGCCACGACCGTCGCTCGCCATGGCGACCGGTTTCTCCGTCGTGTCTTCACGCCAGCGGAGCTTGCCGCCGCCGGCGGACGACCGGACTCGCTCGCCGCCCGGTTCGCGGCGAAGGAAGCTACTGCCAAGGCGCTTGGCTGGGGAATTGGCGCGGTCGGCTGGCGGGATATCGAAGTGGTAAGCGATGTCCGGGGCAAACCCTCGCTCCGGCTCCACGGCGCCGCGGCGTCGCGCGCCGCCGAGCTCGGCGTCTCGCAATTGGCCGTCAGCCTCGCCCACGAGCGGTCGCTCGCCGTCGCAGTCGTCGTCGGTACCTGAGATGTTCGCCGTTACCGCCGAGGAGATGCGGGCCGCCGAGGCCTGGACCGCGGCGCGTGGCACGTCCACCGCGATCCTCATGGATCGCGCCGGGCGCGCCGTCGCCGAAGCCGTGCTCGCGGCGCTCGCCGGACGCAAGGGGCCAGTCGTCGTTCTTGTTGGACCGGGGAACAATGGCGGTGACGGACTGGTCGCCGCCGAGCGGCTGGCGCGCGCCGGAATCCGCGTCAACCGCCGTGCATGTCCCGCGCCGCCTCGATCCCGACGAGCCACTGCGCGCCGCACGCGAGGCGCCGCTCCGCCTGATTGGGCTGGAGCATCCTGGCGGCCACGACGAACTGCGTCGCGCCATCGCCGAGGCAGCGGTGGTGGTCGACGCCTTGCTCGGCACCGGCGTGTCACGCCCGATAAGTGGGTTGGTGGCGGACGCGGCTCGCGCCATCGCTGGTCGACGGCCGGACTCGATCCTCGTCGCCGTCGATCTGCCGTCTGGCCTGAATAGCGACACCGGCGCGGTCGACCCGCTGACTCCGCACGCCGATGTCACCGTCTGCTTCGCCGCTCCGAAGGTCGGCGTGTACCTCCCGCCCGGTCTCCGGCACGTCGGCCGGCTGCAGATCGCTGATATCGGCATTCCCGACGAGGCGTTCGCCGGCGTCCGGCGGCGCATCCTCACCGCCGACGAACTGCGTGCCCTGCTCCCGCCGCGTCCAGTTGACGGCCATAAGGGTACGTTCGGCAAGCTGCTGGTGGTCGCCGGCTCGGCGCGCTATCTCGGAGCCCCGCTGCTCGTCGTGAGCGGTGCGCTGCGGATTGGCGCCGGGCTCGTGGCACTAGCGACCGGCCGCAGAACGTACCAGCGGATCGCTGGCCGCATCCTCGAGGGTATCTATCTCCCGCTCGTCGACGACGGGGAAGGCGGACTCGGCGAGGCGGCAGCGGACGAGGTGCTCACTGCACTTCATGTGGACGGGTACGACGCGCTGGCGATCGGCCCGGGTCTCGGCCGCTCGCCGGCAACGGACCGCTTCGTTGCGGCTGTCCTTCAGGGAGCAACGGTCCCGACGGTTGTCGACGCCGACGCGCTGACCGCCCTTGCACAGCGCGACGACTGGCGTGATCTCCTGAACGAACGGTGCGTGTTGACTCCGCACCCTGGCGAGGCCGCACGCCTGCTGCGTTCGAGTGTCGCCGCCGTGGAGAGCAATCGGCTCGCGACCGCGGTGTCACTTGGCGCCGGTGGCGCGATCGTCGTGCTCAAAGGGGCGAATACGCTGATCGCCGCCTCGAACGGCGATCTCCGGATCCAGCCGGTCGCCAACCCGGCGCTTGGCACCGGCGGCACGGGCGACGTGTTGACGGGCGCGATTGGCGGGCTGCTCGCCCAAGGCTGCCCGCCCTTTTCCGCCGCCGCCCTCGGCGTCTGGCTTCACGCTCGCGCTGCTGCCCGCTGGAGCGAAGGAAACGGCGACGCGGGCTTGCTCGCGAGCGACCTGCTCGCGGAGCTGCCCCGCGCCCGCCAGGAGCTGACCCGTCGCCACTGAGGGGGCAGCGGAGCAGCCGGGGTGCGATACTTCGCGCCATGACCGCGCCCACCGCTGCCTCGTCCCCATCCGCCCACAGCCACGAGGTCCGACCGCCCAGCCGGATTTTTTACGGTTGGTGGATCGTCCTCGCTTCTGCCGCGATTTTCGGGGTCTCGCTCGGCCTGACCGTTTTCTCGCTCGGCGTCTTCTTCCAGCCATTCGAGCGAGAGTTCGGCTGGACACGGGGCGAGGTTTCGGGCGCGATGTCGCTCTCGTTCGTCACCGGCGGCATCCTCGCTCCATTCGTCGGCCGGTTGGTCGATCGGTTCGGGCCGCGGATCACAATCACGCTTGGCGCGTTGATCCTTGCCGTCGGGCTGCTTGCCTTTTCGCAAATCGGCTCGCTCACGGCGCTCACGATTGCATTGGTCATTATGTCAGCAGGACGCATCGCCACGACCAACGTGACGGTCCAAGCCACACTCGCGAATTGGTTTGTTCGAAAACGGGGACTGGTCTTCGCGCTGACACGGATTGGCCTCAGCCTTGGCGCGCTCATCGGCGTGCCAGCGACGGCCGCGCTCGTTACGTCAGTCGGCTGGCGCGCTGCCGCGGCAATTAATGCTGCCGCCATCGTCGCCGTCATCGCGCCGCTCGCGATCGGGGTGTTACGGCAGCGTCCGTCGGACCTTGGCCTCCGTCCCTACGGCGCCGACCTGCCGGTCGGGAGGTCGGCCCGCCCCGTCACCGCGGCCGGCGCGACATTTCGGCAGGCGATGGGAACACGATCGTTCTGGGCAATCGGTTCGGCCATAACGTTCTTCTTTATCGCTGAGCTCTCGCTCAACCTCCATGCCGTACCGTTCCTCACCGGGCGTGGGATGGACTATCACACGGCCGCCCAAATCGCCGGCGGCATTCCCGCGTGCTATCTCCTCGGCGGACTGGCCGTCGGCCCGCTCACTGACCGATTTTCGTCGCGTTGGCTCCTCTGCGGCGCATTCCTCCTCGACGCTCTCGGACTCGCGGTTATCTGGGTGACTGGCGGGACGCTCTTCGTCTGGATCGGCATTCTCCTGTTTGGCATTGGCTCGGGTGCAATCCTCTCCGTGCATGCCACCTTGATCGCGGACCTTTTCGGCCTCACCGCGTATGGGGCGATCCTTGGCGGCATCAGCACCATCGGAACGATCGGGGTATTGACTGGTCCAACAACGGTGGGCGTCCTCTTCGATGCCACCGGCAGCTACGACGCGCCATTCGCCTTGCTAATTGCGTCTGCGGTGATCGGCGGCGTCGTCATTCTGCTGGCTCGGTCGCCGGCGAGCCCCGCCAGCCCTGCAAGAACGGGTTGAAGCGACGCTCGTTGCCAATCGTCGAAGGGTCGCCATGGCCAGGCAGGATCGTCACCTCGTCGGGCAAGGTGAGCAGCTTGTCGCGGATGCTCGTCAGCAACTGATTGGTGTTGCCGCCCGGGAAATCGGTGCGTCCAATACTCGATTGAAACAGCGTGTCGCCCGTATAGACCAGCTTGTGTGCCTCATCGTAGTAACAGGCGCCTCCCGGTGTGTGGCCGGGCGTAAACAGAACGCGCAGCCGAAAGCTGCCAATTTCGATCACGTCGCCATCCGCCACGTAATGAGTCGGCGGGGGTGGGAGCTCCCGGACGGTGATGAAGGCGTTGGACGTTGGCGGCCGCTCGCGGAGAAACGCATCCTCCTCGGCGGTCATCACGAAGCCGCAGCCGGTGGCGCGCATGATCGGCGCGATCGCCAAAATGTGATCGGCGTGGCTGTGGGTGTTGGCGATCAGCCGCACCTTCAGGTTATCCCGCTCGACGACCGAAAGAAGGAGGTCCTCCTCGTCGCCGGGGTCAATGATGAAGGTTTCGCCGTTCTCGTCGGAGACGATATAGCAGTTCTCCTGAAACGGGCCGACCACCGCACGGCGTATCTGCACGATTTTCCCCCTTCGCTACGGATACACGTCGCTACGCTCCGGCACCGAGCTGACGAGGCCGTCGGAATCGATGTACCAGTTGTAAGTGCCGGTATAGATCCCGGAAGCATTCAGCCAGCCGGCGGATCGGGGCGGCTCGTTCAAGAACGGCGGCGGGCCGATCAGCAGCCGGAAGTCGATGTAGGGCGCCCCGCGCTGTTCCAGTGGCGGCACTCCGTCTTTCGGCAGCGGCGCCCCACTGTACGTGGGCAGCCGGCGCGACGGGTCCGTCGGGTTCTGGACGTAGGCATCGACCGCTGCCTGGATCGCGCGCCGGTCCGAATCGTAGGTAGGGCGCTGACCCAACGAAAGCACGCCGCGCACATTCGGCACGACGAGCAGCCCGATCGCCGCCAGCAAGAGCGCCAGCAGCCCGATTTCGACAAGCGGACGATAGAGAACGGCGAGACGCGTCATCGCTGGTATGGTAGCGCCCCTTCACGCTGCACCGCGCGGCGTTGGGGTCCGATTAGGCGCGCAGCGCCGAAATAACCGGAGCAGCTGCGGCGTAGTCGCGGGCGCCGCCCTTCAGAATGGTGGGCACGACGTAGAAGCCCGGAACGTCAAGGGCGCGAAAGCGGGCAGCGACCTCGAGGGCAATGTCCGCGCCACTGCGGCCGGCATCGAGGTCGCGCTGCACCCACGCTGGGATCGAAGAGAAGGTCACCCCGCCCGCAGCCGGCACATCGATTCCAATCAGCACCGGCGGGAGCGCCGGGTCGCTCGTTGCCATGTACGCATCGAGAAAGGCCCGCCACTGCTCCACTTCGTAGATCGGCTGGGTAATGAGAAACATCGCGCCCGCTTCCACTTTCCGACGAGCGAGGCGGGCTTCACGCTCGACCCCACGGCCAAGATCTACCGTCGCTCCTACTGAAAACTGTGTCGGGCTGCGCAACCGCGCCCCACGGAAGTCGAGACCGGCGTTCAATTGGACAATAAGCCGAATGAGCCCAGTTGGCGTGATCTGCCGCACCGCTTGCACCAGCCCGGCGTCGCGCGGGCCGAAATCATCGCCGGCGAGCGCTACGACGTCGCGGACCCCAAGCAGATGGCCCCCAAGCAGGGCATTGGAGAGGGCGAGGACATTCGCGTCACGGGTGGCGAGGTTAACGACGGATGGTCGGCCAGTGCGGGCGCGAAGCGCGACGGCAACCGAAAACGGGTCCGGCCGAACGGCCCGACCCGGGGCATAGGCAACGCAGAAATAGTCGGGAACGAGCTCGTCGCCCCCACGCAAATCCAAGAGGTCAGCGCCGCGCGGCGGCGAGAAGTCCGCGATGACGAGGGGCGGTGCACCGGCAGGCCGGGCGGCAAGAGCGGCGGCGATGCTCATGCGTCACCTCTGGCGAAAGTGACGAGGATCCTACCGCGTCAAGTCGATTCGTGCAGGCTTGAGTGCCGCGGCGTCCGGCGCTGCAACGAGGAAGACGAGGCCGAGGAGGGATTCGGCGGGCCGGCACGGAGCAATCGAACGGGGGCGAGGAGGTTAATCACCGCGCAATGCCTGAAGAAGCTCCACTCCTTCCGCCGCTGTGATCGTTCCAGCTTCCACCAGCGCGAGGATGCGAGCGATATCCGAATCGCGCGAGGCGGGTGGAATCGCCACCTCCTGCGGCTGCCGGCTGTCACGCTCGTCGACCTCGCCAACGAACGGTACAGATGGTGGAACCGGTGCCATGGGAGAAGCAGGAGGGCGCGGCGGCGGCCCGGCCCAGACCTGAGTCATCCGCCGCCACTGACGGCGCTCGTCGTCGTTGTCGTCTCCGATTCGGCGCACGGCGACCGAGCCAAGCGCCGTCGAGAGGCGGACCACCGTTGCCGATTCCGGGTTGGTGGGATAGCGCACGCGCAACGAGCCGCCTCCGACGTTTGCCTCGATCCGGATGTCCAATCCCTCGGCAAGCTCGAGCTTGATCGCGCCGACCTCCGACCGAATCTGATGCTCACCCGGAGCAAGGTCGAGCACGCGAAGCCGGATCGATCCTGCGCGAGTGTGGACCTCGACGGTGCCCGCAACATCCTCGCCGACGATCCGCCCGACGTCTGACCGGGCGGTGAACTGGCCAACGCACTCACGAAACGTCACCTTGCCCGCGCTTGACTCAAGGCGCAACTGGCATGGCCCGAGCCGTTCGGCGCTTATCCGCCCGACCGACGAGGAGACCGTAGCGGTTACTGCAGTCGGAACGAACGCCCGAATTTGACGATCGTGACGCCCCGTTGGCCACCCAAATGGTCCGTACTCCTCGTCGAGGCGGATAGTCAGTGTGCTGCCATCGTCGTCAATCTTGGCGGTCACGCCGTCGGGGAGCTCGAGCCGGGGCTTCTCGCCCGGACCTGCCGGAAGGAGCGCAATTGCTCCGACGTCGAGGGACACGTCGATCCGCGCCGGGTCGTGGAAGGGCAGCGGAATCACGTTCATCGTTCTCTCCTTACAGACGTCGCAACCGCTCCGCAGCCTGAGCGGCCGTGAGCTGGCCGGCGGCCAACTGATCCAAAACCTCGCGACGACGCTCGCTGCGATCATCCGGCTCCGGCGCGACCGCGAAGCCGAGCGCTTGAATCACCTCGTTCAGTCGGGCTACCACCGTCGGGTAGGAGATGTGCAGCTCCTGTTCCACGTCTTTGATCTTTCCCCGGTTCTTGAGGAACACTTCCACGAAGCGAATTTGGTCTGGGTTCAAGTTCTGGAGACGGCCCAACGCGAAGTCGCCCTCGATGGCGGTCGAGCAACCGACGCAGTGCAGACGGCGCACACGGAGTTCGCGACCGCAGACCGGGCACGCGCCGAGGACGCGGGGAACGAAATCCTCGCTGGCATCAATTTTCTCAATGCCCATATTGCCATTCTTGATCTTGTGATGACTCAAGTCAAGGTCTCGCACGGATTTCCGAGGAGGCGTGGATGCAAGAAGTCGGCCGGATGCTGGCAGTGCTCGGTGGCGGGCTGCTCATCATCGGGCTCCTGCTGATGCTGGCAGGCCGCGTGCCGGGGCTCGGACGGTTGCCGGGTGATATCGTCATCGAGCGCGACGGCTTTTCTTGCTTCTTCCCGCTGGCAACAATGCTGGTCGTCAGCCTCCTCCTCACACTCATGCTCAACGTGCTGGTACGGCTGTTGAACCGTGGTCCCTGACCCGCTGCGCCTCGCCGATTTTGACTATGCGCTGCCCAGCGACCGGATCGCCCAGACGCCGGCCGAGCCGCGAGACAGCGCACGGTTGCTGGTGCTCAACCGCGCCTCCGGGACCTTCGACGATCGGACGGTGAGCGACCTGCCCGACCTTCTGCGGCCCGGCGATTGCCTCGTGGTCAACGACACCCGGGTACTGCCCGCTCGGCTCTTCGGTCGGCGCCTGTCGGGCGGCCGAGTCGAGCTCCTCCTGCTACGGCGGCGCGACGATGGCGCGTGGGAGGCCCTCGCCCGTCCTGCCCGACGGCTCGGCGTAGGGACGACCATCACTCTCGACGGCGGATCCAGTGCCTGCATCATCGAGGAGGGCGTCGAAGGGCTGCGCGTCGTCCGGCTGGAAGACGAAGCGGCCGCGCTTGCGGCGGGGCACACGCCGCTGCCGCCCTACATCACCACACCGTTGACGGACCCCGAGCGCTATCAAACGATTTTCGCGCGCGAGCCCGGCAGCGCGGCCGCGCCGACCGCCGGGTTACATTTCACGCCACGTCTGCTCGATCGGCTGCGCGCCCGCGGCATCGGTGTCGAGACGATAACGCTCCACGTCGGGCTGGACACGTTTCGCCCCGTCAGCGAGGACGATCCGCGAGCCCACCGCCTCCACAGTGAGTGGTATCGCGTCAGCACCGAGACGGCTGTGGCGTTGAATCAGGTCCGGGAGGCGGGCGGTCGCATCGTCGCCGTCGGCACGACGAGCGTCCGAACCCTCGAATCGGCGGCCGAAGATGACGGCTCGATCCGTCCTCGAGCCGGCGAGACCCGGCTGTACATCCTACCGGGCTACCGGTTTCGCGCCGTCGACGCGCTGTTCACGAACTTTCACCTACCCCGTTCGACGCTTTTGCTGCTGGTCTCGGCTTTCGCCGGACGGGAGCGCGTGCTCGACGCCTACCATCATGCGATCGCCGCCGGTTACCGCTTCTACAGCTTTGGGGACGCAATGCTTATCGTCTGACCGGATCCCGAAATGAAACCAATCCGGTCGCCGCACGGTACACTTCGTAGACGGACAGCGCGATTGGACTTGAGCGTGGACCGAGACGGAACCGACGAGTATTGGGTAGGACGGGCCTTGCGTGACCCGGAGGCCTTTGCCGTGCTGGTGGAGCGCTACCAAGCGCGGATCTTCGCGCTGTGCTACCGAATGACCGGCAGTAGCGATGACGCCGCCGACCTCGCCCAGGAGACGTTTATTAGGGCCTACCGCGGTCTCAAGACATTTCGGCTCGATGCCCGCTTCTCGCCGTGGCTGTACAAAATCGCGGTGAACCTTTGCCTGAACTATCGAAAGGGGAAGGCCACCCGGCCCGAACAGGAATTGGACGACTCGGTCCACTCCGGCGACCTTTCCCCGGAGCGGCGGGCCGAACAGCGCGAGCTGCGCGAGGTTCTGACTGAGGCAGTCGCCGGACTCCCGCCGAAATATCGCGCGGCGATCGTCCTCCGCCACATTCATGATTTGGCCTACGAAGACATCGCCGACGCACTGGGTGTTCCGCTTGGCACGGTCAAGACGTGGCTGTTCCGGGCACGCGAGCGACTGCAGCAGCAGCTCGCGCCGGTACGAGGCTGAGGATGGAGCCAAGACTCGCTTGCGGACACGACCCGCTGGCGATCGCCGCCGTCGCGGACGGCGCGGCAAGCGCGAGCGAGCGCGCCACGGTCGAAGCGGTGCTCCTCAGCTGCCGAGCCTGCCGGGATTACTGGCACGAGCTGCGGTGGCTGGCCGAAGCACTGCGCACCCCGTCGCCACCGCCGCCAACCAACCTCACGCAGCGCGTGATGGCCGCAGTCGAGCGGGAGGAACGCAAACGGACCCCACTGCGCGTTGGGATGGCATTGGTTGCCGTCCTGCTTATCGTGATGGGGATCGCGATGACGATCGCGCCTGCCGATGGTCTCACCGAGTCGGTGGCGGCCACGGAGCCGCTTTGGACCGACATGGCGGCGACGATGGGGGATCCGCTGACGCTTGCGGTGGAAGTTGATCGAATTGCAATCGCCGGCCTGAGTATGGCTGTCGGCGCCTCCGTCTTCCTGCTCACAAGGCTCATCCGCACCACCGAGGCGTAGCGGCGTGGAGGCAGAACCGCGGCCCTACGGCATCCGCTGGGCACGACTCGGCCTCATCGTGGGGCTGCTCATCGTGCTGAATGTCGCGGCCCTGTTGTTCGCTGCCATCGAGGCGCCATTTGGGCTCGCCGGCAGCGATTTGGTCGGCGTTGTCATCAGCGTTCCGCCCCCAACTGGGGCGCCGCCGCCTCCCCCCGGTGCGCCGCCCCAGGCCGTGGGCCGTGACACTCGCGGCCAGCCACCACCGGTCGGCGTCCGCGGGATTGTCTTTTCGCCGGATGGCCGAAATGGCTGGCAATTTCCGCGCCGGCCCGAGGAGCGAGGGCGCAGCCCGGGCGGCCCACCAGAACCGCCGCAAACCGTCGTCCGCCCCCTCGCGGTGCCCCGCGTCGGCCTCGACGGATCGACGCTCTATCTGGCGACGCTCGCTGCGGTGGTGGGCTCGGGCTTCGCGCTGCTCGTCTTCATCCCCGATCGTGTCGCTCGCCTGAGTGCGGCGTTGAGCGGCGGGCCCCTACGGCTAGCACGCCTCGCTGCGATCGGGATAGTCGCCTCCATTGGCGCGGCGGCGCTCACCCTCCTGCTCGTCCTCATCGTGACGGGGCTCCCCTTGGCGGCAGCGCTGCTTCTCGCCCTCAGCGTGGCAACCATGCTTGGCGCCGTCGCGGTCGCTGTCACCATTGGCGGACGCCTGCTCAGTTGGGCGCGTGTCCGCCAGCGCCGCGCCGTCAATGACTTCTTGGTCGGCATGCTCTTGCTCGCCCCTCTCGCGGCGCTGCCTGTCGTCGGCTGGCTGCTGACCTTCGCGATCGCGGCGCTCGGTCTCGGCGCTGTGGTGATGACGCGGGTAGGTGCGGACAATCCCTTCGCTCCCGCGGTCGGGCAAACCGTATGATCGGTTCGCGAGGGGAATGAGGTGACCAACGAACAGCCGGTGATCCGGGTGCGCGACCTCGTCAAGACGTACCAAATGGGCGACCACCTCGTTCAAGCACTACGCGGCGTCAGTTTCGACGTGTATCGCGGTGAACTGATGGCGATCATGGGTCCCTCCGGGTCCGGCAAGTCCACCTTGATGAACATCCTCGGCTGCCTCGACCAACCTACGTCGGGCAGCTATCAGCTCGACGGCCTCGAGATCGCCGATCTGACGGACGACGAGCTGGCAGAAATTCGGAACGCCAAGATCGGCTTTGTGTTTCAGACCTTCAACCTGCTGCCGCGGACGCCGGCCATTGCCCAGGTTGAACTTCCGCTGCTCTATAGCCGGCTCGGCGATCGGCGCCAACGCGCCATGGCGGCGCTCGAGGCGGTCGGCCTCGCCGAGCGCCGCAATCACAAGCCGACTGAGCTCTCCGGCGGGCAGCAGCAGCGCATCGCAATCGCCCGCGCACTCGTCACCGAGCCGAGCCTCATTCTCGCTGACGAGCCGACCGGCAACCTCGACACGAGGACCAGCGAGGAGATCATGGCGATCTTCCAATCGCTGAACCGAGAGCGCGGCATTACAATCATCTTCGTCACCCATGAGCCAGACATTGCCCAGCACACTCGGCGCATCCTGACGATCCGCGACGGACTGATCGGGAGCGACGAGCCGGTCTACCATCCAATCGACGCGCGTGACGTCTTGGCGAGCCTGACGCCAGCCGCGGGGCAGCGCTGATGAACCTGCTCGAAAGTGTCCGGATTGCCTTGGCGGCGCTCGCCGCCAACAAGCTGCGCGCCGCGTTGACGATGCTCGGCATCATCATCGGTGTCGCGGCGGTGATCGCCCTAATGTCGATCGGCAAGGGAGTGCAGGCATCGGTTACTGCCCAGATCCAAGGGTTGGGGAGCAACCTTGTCTTCGTTCGGCCCGGCACGCTGCGCGATGGTCGAGTCGTCGTTGGCGCCGGGTCGCAGCAGACCCTCACCTACGAGGATGCGGAGTTCCTTGCGCAGCCCGGCACGCTTCCCTACGCGGTCGGTGTTGCTCCGGAGTTCACCCAACCTGCCCAGATTCTCACCCCCGGTCGGAACTGGGCCACCCGAATCGTCGGCACCACGCCGGACTACGAGGTGGTGCGGAACGCTCGACCTGCGCTTGGCGAGTTCATCACCAAGAGCCACCTCGATGCCCGCTCGTCGGTCGTCGTGCTTGGCGCGAATGTTGCGACCAACCTGTTCGGCGAGGAGTCGCCGCTCGATCAAACCGTGCGCATCGCGCTGCCCGGCCGGACGAGCACGAACTTTCGCGTGATCGGAGTGCTCGAGCCGAAGGGAGCCACGCCGCTTGGCAATCAAGACGATCAGGTGATTGTGCCAATCACCACCATGTACGCTCGGCTGTTCGCAAACCGGAATACCCGCGGCGGCCAAACCGTCAACGTCATCAACGTTGCCGTTGACGAAGATCGGAACCTTGCCCCGACCGTTGCCCAGATTGGCGAGATTCTGCGCGAACGCCACCGCGTTGTCGAAGACGACTTCACGATCCAAAGCCAAGAAGATATGCTGGCGACCGCTCGGCAGGTGACAGACGTGCTGACGCTCTTTCTCGGGAGCGTCGCTGGCATTTCGCTTTTCGTCGGCGGCATCGGCATTATGAACATCATGCTCGTCTCCGTCACGGAGCGGACTCGCGAGATCGGCATTCGCAAAGCGGTCGGAGCGAAACGCCGAGACATCCTCGGGCAGTTCCTCGTCGAGGCGGTGGTCGTCTCGGTCGTCGGCGGGTGGTGTCGGAATAGCGCTTGGCGCAGTGATCGGTCGGCTGCTCGAGAATCTGAACCTCGGCGCACAACGGCTCCAGGCAGTGGTCACGCCGGACGCCGTTTTGCTCGCCTTTGGGCGTGTTCGGTCGCCATCGGGCTCTTCTTCGGCATCTACCCGGCGTCGCGGGCGGCTGCCCTCAATCCGATCGACGCGCTGCGCTACGAATGAGTAACCGTTGGCGGTGGAGGTGGGCGGCATGCGCCTACGCCGGCTGTCCCTTCGCGTCGCGCTCGCCGGATTGGCGGCCGGGCTGTTGCTCGTCGCCCCGCTGCCGGAGGCGTTCGACCGTCTCCAATTGCCGGTGGCGGTCACAGTGCTCGTTTGCGCACTGGGCAAGGCGCTCTATGACACGTTCTTCTACGACCATTACCGACCCCTGAGGAGTGACGATGCGAGTCGGCTTTTTCCCGCTGCTGCTTGGTACCCTCGTCGTCGGCGTGGTCGCCGGCGGCGCTGCCGCCTACGCGACCAGCCTCAACCGGACGCCGGCAGCGCCCGCGACCGCGTCCGGGGCCGGGACGGCGAGCGGGACCGCTCCGGCAACTCAAGAAAGGCACTGCTCCGGGCGCTGCGCCACGACGTCCGGCCGCCGGCCCGGGCAGCCAAGTTGGTAGCACGGCGGCGTTCGGGCAAGCCAGCAACGCCAGTTCCAGCCAACCAGGAAACGCGGCGCCCGCGAGTAGTGACGCTGCACAGGGCGCCGGGCGTGTCGTCGTCACCGGAGCGGTAACCCGCATCGAGGGCAATCAGATTGTTCTCACGACTCCGCAAGGACCGGCGACGGTGACCGTCGGCGACTCGACATCGGTGCAGCGCGCCGTGCCCGCCTCGCTGAGCGACGTCAAAGCGGGCGACCGGCTGATCGTGCCAACCCGACAGGGACCAGATGGGGCGCTCGCCGCCGTCGGCGTGCAGATCGTTGGAGGCAACTGAGCCGCTGAAACCTTCCGGAAGGCGCGTGGGTATCAGGGACGAACGCACCTTCGGAGGGACGAACGTGAAAAAGCAATTGGCAGCGCTCGGCGGTGTCGCGGCCGCCCGGCGCGTTGACAGCCGGCCTGATCGTCGGCACGGGGATCGTCGCGGCGCAGACTCCGCCGACACCCGACGCCCGGCGCACAACAGCAACAGAACCGAGGTTGGCTCGGCGCCGCGATCGCGCCCGGTGATGGCCAACTGATCGTTCGCTCAGTCGTGCCGGATGGCCCAGCGGCACGGGCCGGCATTCAGGTGAACGATCGAATTGTCAGCATTAACGGGCAAAACGTCACCACGGTGCCGCAGGCTCAGGCCATTCTCAACCAACTCCAGCCGAATGCCCAAGTCCAAATCGTGATCAATCGCAACAACGCGAACGCAGACGGTCACGGTCACGCTCGGCACGGCGCCGGAGCGCGGTCCGCGCGGCGGGCATCAAGCTGCCGTTCGGCCTCCATCTCAATGTGCCCTTCGAGAACTTCCGGGGCGGAACCTTCACCTACGTAGACGAGCAAGGCCGCACTCAAACAATCGTGACGACAATGGGCCGCGTTACCAACGTTGATGCCGCCAACAACCGCATCACGATTGAGAAGAACGGCGGCGGAAGCCAAACCTATCGAATCGATGGGCAACACCCGGCTACGCGGGGCGCTCGCCGACCTCCAGACCGGCACGCAAGTTGTGGTCACCGCCAACCAAGCAACGCCGGATCTTGCGCTCAGCGTTCACGCCGAAGGCCCCGAAGGGCAAGCCCCGGGGGTGCTGGCCCGGTTCGGCCCCAGACGCCCGCCGGTGGAAACACCGGGCACGACTCGCTAGGCTCGTTTCGCTCCGCCGCGGCAACAACCGCCCGCTCCCGAAAACAAGCTCGCGGGGGCGGGCGTTTCTGTGTTCAGCCGCCCAGCAGGGCCCCGGCTCGACTGGGGCAATGCTCGAAACAAACACCAACCAATGCAGCTCGGCGAACGGATGAGCGGTACAATTCGTCAACCACCAGCGAAGGGGGCGGCTATGGCGGTGCGAGACGAGACCACCGATCGCCAGCGGGCGCTCGAGGCGGCGCTCTTGCAGATTGAGAAGGCGTTTGGCAAGGGTGCGGTGATGCGCCTCGGCGAGCGAGCGCTCCGTACCCCGATCGAGGCCATCCCCACCGGGGCGCTCTCGCTGGACCTCGCGCTCGGTGTCGGCGGCGTGCCGCGCGGGCGCGTCATCGAGATCTACGGTCCCGAGAGCAGCGGCAAGACCACCCTCGCCTCCACCATCGTCGCTCAAGCCAAAAGCGTGGCGGCACCGCCGCCTACATCGACGTCGAGCATGCGCTCGATCCCCAATACTGCGCCACCTTGGGGGTCGACATCGACCGGCTGCTCATCAGCCAGCCCGACAGCGCCGAGCAGGCGATGGAGATCGCCGAAGCCTTGGTTCGCAGCAACGCAATCGACGTCTTGGTGATCGACAGCGTGGCGGCCTTGGCGCCGCGGGCTGAGATCGAAGGGGAGATGGGCGACGCCCATGTTGGCTTGCAGGCACGGCTGATGAGCCAAGCGCTGCGCAAGCTGACGGCAGCGATTGCCAAGAGCCGGACGGTGGTGATCTTCATCAACCAACTGCGCGAGAAGGTGGGGGTGATGTTCGGCAACCCGGAGGTCACACCGGGAGGCCGAGCGTTGAAGTTCTATGCCAGCGTGCGCTTGGAGATCCGGCGGACCGAGACGCTCAAGGTGGGAAGTGAGCAGGTGGGGAGCCGGGTGAAGGTGAAGGTGGTGAAGAACAAGGTGGCGCCGCCCTTCCGGCAAGCGGAGTTCGACCTGCTGTTTGGGAGTGGGATCAGCCGGGAGGGCGACATTCTGGACTTGGCGGTGGAAGCGGGGATCGTGAAGAAGAGTGGCAGCTTCTACAGCTATGGCGAGCAGCGGATTGGCCAAGGCCGCGAGAACGCCCGTGAGTATCTGAAGGCCCATCCCGACCTCACCGACCAACTCGAAGCCGAGATCCGGGCGATCGCGGCCGGCGCCCTGCCTGCCTGACATCCTCGCACCGTCGTGGTAGAGTTGAGAAGCGGGGGCGCCGGTTGCCCCGCCCACGACGATGACCAACTTTCGACAGCGACGTTCACGGCACGAGCGGACCGCCGACGCCGACGATCCGCCGACCCCCGAGGCGCGCGAGCGCCGGGTTGAAGCGTGCCGCGACGCAGCCGTGCGGTTTCTCTCCTACCGCCCGCGGAGCGTCGCGGAGGTGCGGGCACGGCTGCTTCGGCACGGACACGACCCGGACGTCGTCCACGCTGTCCTCGAATGGTTGCGCGACTACAACCTCGTCGACGATGAGGCGTTTGCCGAGTTCTGGGCCGAGAGCCGCGCCCAATTCCGGCCAAGCGGTCAACGGCTTCTCCGCTATGAGCTCGCGCAGCGGGGCGTGCCGACCGAGACAGCGAAGACAGTGGTCGAGCGCGTGGACGAGGAGGACGGCGCGTACCGAGCGGCGGTAAAACGGGCTGCTCGCTTGTCGCGTGAGAACGAAATCGAGTTCCGGCGCAAGCTCGGCAGCTTCCTTCAGCGGCGCGGCTTCGAGACTGAGGTCATCCTGCACACGGTCGAACGAATTTGGCGGGAGGCGCCAGTTGCTTGACTCGGTTCTGGAGGCCTCCGTAAACTACGGCCCGCGAAGCGAAATGCATATTTCGTATCCGCCGCACATCACGAATTTTTACCGAAAGGCGAGGCGCGATGGAAGCAGCCATGACGCTGGCCATCTCCCTCGTGGCGCTGCTCGTTGGAGCTGGAGCAAGCTACCTGTATTTCTCGAGGGTGGGAACCAGGCAAGCAAAAACGGAACGTGAGAGCGCCACGCGGTTTGTCGAAGAAGCACGAGCCCGGCAGAAGGAAATTCTGCTCGAAGCAAAAGAGCAGGCGGTCCGCATCCGCGACTCCGCCGAGATGGAGATCAAGGACCGCCGAAGCGAGCTCCTGCGTCAAGAACGGCGGCTCGCTCAGCGCGAAGAGACGCTTGAGCGCAAGCTCGAAGCGGTGGAGCGCAAAGAGCGGGCACTCGCCGAACGGGACGCCCAGCTCGAAGCGCTTCGGCAAGAAATCGATACGCTGAAGCAGCAACAGCTCAGTGAACTCCAGCGGATCTCGGGCCTGACGCGCGAAGAAGCGAAGAACCTTCTTCTGAAATCCATCGACGAAGAGGTCCGGCAGGACGCCGCGCGGCGGATTCATGAGATTGAGCAACAGCTCAAAGATGAGGCCGACCGGCGGGCGCGCATCATCCTGACGAGCGCCATACAACGCTGCGCCGCCGATGTCGTTTCGGAGAGCATGACCTCGGTCGTCCATCTCCCAAACGAGGAGATGAAAGGCCGCATCATCGGTCGGGAAGGACGCAACATTCGCGCCCTCGAAGCGGCGACCGGATGTGACGTCATCATCGACGAAACGCCCGATGCCGTCACCCTCTCCGGGTACGACCCCGTGCGGCGCGAGATCGCCCGGATGGCCTTGACCCGGCTGATCGCAGACGGGCGCATTCACCCGGCACGCATCGAAGAGGTCGTCGCGAAGGCAAAGCAGGACATGGAGCAAATCATTCGAGAGGAGGGCGAGCAGGCGGCCTACAAGGCCGGAATCCACGGCCTCCCAGCGGAGATCATTCGCCTGCTGGGTCGCCTCCGCTTCCGGACGAGCTACGGTCAAAACGTGCTTGACCACTCGCTCGAATGCGCTGCGCTCGCTGGCATGATCGCCGCCGAGCTCAAGGCGGACGTCCAGATCGCCAAGCGGAGCGCCTTCCTGCACGACATCGGAAAGGCCGTCGACCACGAGGTCGAGGGGCCACACGCCCTGATCGGCGGGGAAATCGCCAAACGCGCCGGCTTACATCCGAAGATCGTGAATGCCATCGCCGCCCATCATTACGACGAAGAGCCGGCGAGCGTTGAGGCAATCATTACCATCGTCGCCGATTCGATCAGCGGCGGGCGGCCGGGGGCGCGGCGCGAGTCGCTCGAGCACTACATCAAGCGCCTCGAAGCGGTCGAGGGCGTCGCCAATAGCTTCCCGGGTGTCGAGCGCTGCTTCGCGATCCAAGCGGGCCGGGAAGTGCGGATCGTGGTCAAGCCCGAGGAGATCGACGATTTGGCGTCGCTACGCCTCGCGCGCGACGTCGCCAAGCGAATCGAAGAGACACTGCAATACCCCGGCCAAATCAAAGTCACGGTCATCCGGGAGACACGCTCAGTCGAGTTCGCCCGCTAGCATGGCGCTCGTCGATCTTCATCTCCACACCACCGCCTCTGACGGGGCGCTGGGCCCCGAAGAACTGGTGCGCCGCTGCGCCGAGGCGGGCGTACGCGTGATGGCGGTGACCGACCACGATTCCACGGAATCGGTTCGGGCGGCGATGGCCGCCGCCGCCCCGCTGGGGATCACCGTCATTCCTGGAACCGAGCTCAACACCGATGTCGCCGATGGCGAAGTCCATATCCTCGGTTATTTCGTCGATCTCGACTCGGTTCGTTTCCAAGAGGCATTGCTGGCCCTCCGCGATTCGCGCGTCGGTCGGGCCAAGGCAATGATCGCCAAGCTGGAAGCGCTCGGCATGCCGATTACCTTTGAGCGCGTGCGCAGCCTCGCCGGCGACGGCGCAATCGGCCGGCCTCACATTGCCCAAGCACTTGTCGAAGCCGGCCACGTCGCCAGCATGGCCGAGGCATTCGACCGCTTGCTTGGACGGAACGGCCCCGCCTATGCCGAGGGGATGCGCCTTTCTCCTGGTGAGGCCGTGCGACTCATCCGGGAGGCGGGTGGGTTCCCCGTCCTCGCGCACCCCTCATATGTCAGGAACCCGGAGGAGACCGTGGCGGCCTTGGCGCCGCAGGGGCTGGCCGGCGTAGAAGTGTTCTACCGCGACTACAGCGCGCAAGAACGCGAGCGCTTCGCCGCCCTCGCCCGACGCTATGGCCTGCTGTTGACCGGTGGCAGCGATTTTCACGGGACGGGGAACTGGCCCGAGGATGGCCCCGGCACGGTGGAGGTTCCGTGGACGGTCGCTGAAGCGCTGTTTGCCGCCGCAGGACGCCCCGTGCCCACGCGCTAGCGCCAGCGCTGCACCATCGGGTTGCGTTTCGTCACGTTCCGGTCATCGCCAGTGCGAGCGCGACCGCCTCGGCCGCTGTCTCGGCGGGGATCACGCCCGTATCGGGTCCGGCAGCGGTAGCGAGCTGCCATGACCGGATACCCACGACCGGCTTGCCAAGCTTGAGCGCGAGCGCGATCTCCGAGAGCGTGCCATACCGGCCGCCCACCGCAATCGCAGCGTCCGCCGACTTGACGACGAGGACATTGCGCGCTTCCCCCATCCCGGTGACGATAGGGATATCTACATACGGATTGGCGTCGCTGGCACGGTCGCCGGGAAGAATGCCGACCGTGCGTCCACCCGCCGCTTTCGCACCGCGGCAGGCAGCCTCCATCACGCCACCGAGACCGCCGCAGACAACCGTCACCCCTGCCTCTGCCAATCGGCGGCCGACCTCCTCAGCGACTGCCGCGGTGGCGCGATCACACACGCCGTCGCCGATGACCGCGACCATCTGTCTCGCCATGGTCCCTCCAGGATCCCCGAGCCCCTATGGTACAATCCGCCGGAAGCTCGCCTGCCCGACGGGCGGCGAGTGGCCTCGGCGCCCGAACCAACAGACCGAGCGCCGGACCGTGGGCTCCGCGCTCGCACGGCGGAGGGAGCGGTGGACAGCATCGTTCGGGTTCACGCCCGACAGATCCTCGACTCGCGTGGCAACCCCACGGTTGAGGTCGATGTCGAGCTAGCGGATGGCTCGATCGGTCGCGCGGCGGTTCCCTCCGGCGCGAGCACCGGCGCCCACGAAGCCATTGAGTTGCGCGACGGTGACCCAGCGCGGTACCGCGGCGCGGGTGTCTCCCGCGCCGTCCAAAACGTCAATGAGACGATCGCCGAGGCGGTCGTAGGCCTCTCCGCCACCGACCAGGCCGGCCTCGACGCGACCTTGCTCCAGCTCGACGGCACCGAGAATAAATCCAAACTCGGCGCGAACGCCATCCTCGGGGTTTCGCTCGCCACCGCCGTCGCGGCGGCCGAATACACCTCGCTGCCGCTTTACAAATACCTCGGCGGGGTGAGCGCACGAACACTCCCCGTCCCGATGATGAACATCTTCAACGGCGGCCGTCATGCCGAGTGGGAGTCAACCGACATTCAAGAGTTCATGGTCCTGCCAGTCGGCTTCGCGAGTTGGAGCGAGGCACTGCGAGCCGGGGCCGAGATTTACGGCAGCCTCAAAGCTCTGCTCAAGTCGAAGGGGATGGCGACCGCCGTCGGCGATGAAGGCGGCTTCGCCCCGAGCGTACGGTCGAACCGTGAAGCGATCGAGCTTATTCTCGAGGCAATCCAGCGTGCCGGCTACCGTCCGGGCGACGACGTCATGCTCGGCATCGACGCCGCCTCCACCGAGTTTTACGAGGACGGAAGGTACAATCTCCGAAAAGAAGGCAAGGTGGTCTCCTCGGAGGAGTTGGTCGGCATCTGGGAAACGTGGTGCCGCGAGTTCCCCATCCTCTCCATCGAGGACGGCGTCTCCGAGGACGATTGGGACGGCTGGAAGCTGCTGCGGGCGCGCCTTGGGGACCGTGTCCAGCTTGTTGGCGACGACCTCCTCGTGACAAACACCAAACGCCTCGAGCGGGCAATCGCCGAACGGGCGGCAAATTCGATCCTGATCAAGGTGAACCAAATCGGCAGCCTGACCGAAACGCTGGCCGCGATCGACATGGCGAAGCGGGCGGGGTGGACCGCCGTGATCTCGCACCGCTCCGGGGAAACCGAAGATACATTCATTGCCGATCTGGCGGTTGCGACCGGCGCCGGGCAAATCAAGACTGGCGCGCCCCGGCCGCAGCGAGCGGGTTGCCAAGTACAATCGCTTGCTCCGCATCGAAGAGGAGCTTGGCGAAAGCGCCAGCTACGCCGGCGTGGCAGCCTTTTACAACCTCAGGAGGTAACGTCAATGGCGACGAAGGTGGGCATCAATGGGTTCGGCCGGATCGGCCGCCAAGTCCTCAAGGCGATCCTCGAGCAGCACCCCGACGAGCTCACGGTGGTCGCTGTCAACGACATTACCGATACCAAGACGAACGCGCACTTGTTCAAGTACGACAGTAACTACGGCATCTTCGACGGCACCGTCGAAGCTGGACCTACGAGCATCACAATCAATGGTCATGAAATCCGTGTCTTCGCGGAGCGTGATCCGGGCAAGATCCCGTGGCGCGACCTTGGAGTCGACATCGTCATCGAGTCGACCGGCTTGTTCGAAGAAGCGGAAAAGGCGCGGGCCCACATCGATGGCGGCGGGGCCAAAAAGGTGATCATCACGGCGCCGGCAAAGAATGAGGACATCACGGTTGTGCTGGGCGTGAACGACGACCAATACGATCCGGCCCGTCATCACATCATCTCGAACGCCTCCTGCACGACCAATTGCCTCGCGCCTGTCGTCAAAGTGCTGAACGACTGTTTCGGCATCGAAAAAGGGCTGATGACGACAATCCACTCCTACACGAATGACCAGCGAATTCTCGACGGGGTCCATCGCGATCTGCGGCGCGCCCGGGCAGCCGCGCTCAATCTCGTGCCAACAACAACGGGCGCGGCACGCGCCGTCGCGCTCGTCATCCCGGAGCTCAAAGGCAAGTTCCATGGCTTCGCCATCCGCGTCCCGACGCCGACGGTTTCCATCGTCGACTTCGTCGCCGAGCTGAAGCGCGAGGCATCCGTCGAGGAAGTGAATCAGGCGATGCGCGACTACGCCGAGGGCAGGATGCAAGGAATCCTTGCCTACTCGGAAGAGCCGCTCGTCAGCATGGACCTGAAAGGCAACGCCGCCAGCTCGATCGTCGACGGCCTCAGCACGATGGCGATCGGCGGCAACCTCGTAAAGGTCGTCGCCTGGTACGACAATGAGTGGGGCTACAGCTGCCGCGTCGGCGACCTTGCCGCCAAAGTCGCGGCAGCAGGGGTTTAGCAATACCCTCCGACTCCCGGTACCGTTCCGTAAACGCTCTGGTTGCGCCCGGGTGCTTCGCGCTCAGGCGAGCGGCGAGGTACCCCGACGACGGTCTTTCCCTCGGCGGCAATCGGCTGACTTCAGGAGATAGAGATAAAAGCCCGGGCTCGAGCAGGTCATTCGTGCCCCAACAGGGCAAGCTGTCCGAGCAACGAATGCTATTCGAGGGCGAGGCGCGCCTGAAGGCGGCGAATCTTCTCGCGATACTGTTCCTCAGGGGTGTGCTTCTGGTCGCGCTTCGGGCGCTCGCCGCGTTCCTCGTGCCATTTCCGAAACGCCAGTTCGGTCGCAGCGTTGATGTACTCGCGGCGGAGGAGCAGCGCCACCACACCGTCCTGACGCAGCGTCTCCCACATGCTCCGCAGCCGGCGACGGCTTGAGGAGAGGATGGCGTAGTCCTCGCGTGAGATCAGTCCGTTCTCGACCTCGGGCAACAGCATTCGGCGGATGATTGTGGCCTCGCGTTGCCAAGTGATCACCACGACGAGCGCCAGCATCAGCAGGCCGGGGCCGGTGAGCACCAAGCTCTGAATCGGCGCAACCAGACAGAAGTACACCCATTCAGACGTCTCGGGCGGCAACATCGCGGGAACGACCGTGCCGGCGATCAAATTCCACGCGCCATGCTGAACCACGGCCAAGAGGTACCCAGCGATCGGTGCAAGCACCTTGACCAACAGACTCCGTGATTCCCGTGCCAGCCCAAAGCCGGCGCCAATTGTCCCCGTATAGAGCGCGTGGCCAAATCCGCCAAGGATCGACCGTAGCACCACGATCAGGGCCAGTCCCGCCAATCCTCCTTCGGCATACATCCGACCGAAATAGACGATGTTTTCGGTCATCGCAAAGCCAAGACCGACGATCGAGCCGTAGACAATGCCATCCAGCACATTGTCGAATTCGTGGCGATAGATCAGCATCAGAAGGAGCAGGAACACTCCTTTAAATCCTTCTTCGACCACCGGCGCCGAGAGCACCGCCGCGGCGATCTCTCCGCCGGATTCGCCGACGATCTGAGCAGCGATCAGCGCGACAACGGAGTTGAACACGAACGAAAAGACGATGGCGACCACCGCGCCCCAGAAAAAGGCAAAGAAGAGGAGTCCAGCCGGCTCATGCTCGTAACGGTCGATCCACAGAATGAAGCTGACGTAGAGCACCGCCGGAATGAGGGCAAGGATCGTGCTCAGCCCAAGCCCGACGAGATCAGGTACTTCGGTGACTACGATGAGGCCCGCGCAAAGCAGGCAGAGGGACGCCAATCCGGCGCCCGCAGTGAAGAGCGCAATTCGTGCACCGAGGGACATCCCCCCACGATCGTGATGGGGTGGCAGCTCGGGAAGGACCGCACCGCAATTGAGGCAGAACGGGCGGTCAGCGGGCGTCTCACGACGACAGGTGGGGCAGATCACTCGCGAACCCTCGGGCGACGATCCCTCGGCCCGGCCGATCGTCGCAGCGCTGGAACGGATGATAGCCGAAGTGGAGGCGGCGATTGACGGAACGAGCCTCCGATGGTAGCATTACTCCAGAACAGACGTTCGTGAAGGGGGTGCCATGCGACTGTCGGAACGCCAACAGAAGATCTTGGACTTCGTCCGGCAGTACACGGATGAAATGGGCTATCCCCCAAGCATTCGGGATATTTGCCGCGGCTGTGGTATCAGCTCCACGTCCGTCGTCGACTATAACCTCAAGCTGCTCGAACGCGAGGGGTACCTCCGCCGCGACCCCGAAGTTTCGCGGGGCATCGATTTGTCGGACCGCAAAGCCGAACAGCGCAAGCTCGTGCGCGTTCCTGTCATGGGCCAGATCGCGGCTGGTTTGCCGATCCCAGTGCCGGCCGCAGACACGTGGCAGGCGTTCGACGCGAGCGAAGCGCTTGAGTTGACCGAGGAGCTGGTTCGTGGTCGTCCGGACGTCTACGCTCTGCGGGTCAAGGGCCACTCGATGATCGACGCCTTGATCGAGGACGGCGACATCGTTCTGATGGAGCCGACGCAAACCGCCGAAAACGGACAGATGGTCGCCGCGTGGATCAAGAGCCAGAAAGAGACGACACTCAAAAAGCTCTACCGAGAAGGTGAGCAGGTGCGGCTGCAGCCAGCCAACGCCGCCATGGAGCCGATGTACTTTCCGGCTGACGACGTCGAGGTGCAGGGCCGGGTGGTCGGCGTCATCCGCGTGCTGCACTAATCGCGCCCAACCCGTAACCGCTCCGCCAGCGGATGAGCCGCACGCGTGCTAATTGTTTCGGCAACCCGGCGCTTGCCGGAGCGATCAACCCAGCAGGAGCATCCGTCCCGAGGACCCTCCCCCACCCCCCGATCCCCTCTCCGTTTGGAGAGGGGGTTCGTTTACCCGCTCGCGGCGAACGTTCGGGCGAGAAGTTCCAGCGCCAGCCGAGGCTCAGCCTTTCCCGTCTTGATCGCTTCATCGGCGGCGAGCAGCTCCCGATGCATCGTCCGCAGATCGGCATCGGTCAGCCGAGTGGCCAACGCCAGCAGCTCGCGAAACACGGGATCGGGGAGATGCCCAAGTCCGGAACGCAGCTTCACCGTCTGGGCTGGCAACCCTTCTGCAGCGAGCTCATGGACCAGCCACACCTGACGAAGCCGGTTTTGCAGCATCGCCAACACGCCAAAGGGTGACTCCCCGCTATCGAGCAAGTCGGTCAATTCTCGGATCGACTCGCGCGTGCGGCCGGCGACGAGGTGGTCGACGAGGGAGAACACGCTCTCTTCGCGCGAGGCCGTGGTCAGGAACGAGATCGCGTGCTCGTCGACCGGCGCCCCGTCAGCCCAGCTCGCGAGCTTGTCGAGTTCGTTGGCAAGCACCCACAGGTTCGGACCGACAAGCGCGGCGAGCCGCCGACTCGCTCCGGCCGAAAGGTGAAGCCCGATCGATCGAGCATGCGCCTGTATCCAAACGATGAGCTCGTGGTCTCGAAGCGGAAAGAAGCGCTCGACCGTCGCGCCCGCAGCGCTCAGCGCCGCGAGAAGCGGATTGCGATTCGGGCGGAGATCCCCTCCCACGAGCACAGCAAGCGTGCTCGGCGGCATGTTGAGAAACGCTTCGACGAACGCGTGAGCCTCGGCGATTCGGCGCTGGGATGTTCCGACGTCGTCGAATCGTTCGAGTAACCCATCGATGACAACCGTGCGACGCTCGGCGAGAAAGGGAAGCGCGTCGAGCTGGGCGCGCAGGTCCGAAGCCGTGACTTTCTCCCCGGCAACAACCGCTCGATTGAGATCTCCAAGCGCCGGGTCGGAGACCGCGCTTAACTCCCGGACGCGCTGAGCGACGCGATACTCATCCCGGCCAAACACAACCCGCACTCGGCCGGAGAGCGGACTAGCCATGGTACACTTGAGTGTTCTGGAGGACCCTGGTGCCCACGATGTCCAAGGTCTCCCCGCAACGGATCAATTTGATCGTCGAAGTGATCAACCACGCTCGCCTCACATGGCGGCTCTTCTGGGATCGTCGCGTGCCTCTCTCGGCCAAAATGGTGGTGCCGGTGACGATCGCCGCGCTCGTCTCGCCGATCGACCTCATTCCAGACTTCCTTGTGGGGCTGATCGGTCTCGGCGTTGTCGACGACCTCACCCTCATCCTCATTGCGACACACGTCTTGGCGGCGCTCGCGCCGGCAGAGGTCGTCGCTGAGCACCTCGCGCGGCTCCGCCGGACCTCCGGACGGCCCAGCGTCGAGACGACCTTTCGGACCGTCACCGATCCGTCCTAACGAGTAGAATAGGCAGCCGTCCAGGCCTGCGCAAGGACGTGCTTGGCCATCCCGGAGTCGTTGGGGCGATATGGACATTATCTTCGTCTTGATCTTCCTCGGCACGACGCTTGTCGTCGGCGCTCTCTTCGTCCGCGGCTTCTTGAAGCTGCTCAGCTTTCGCGATCCGGTTCCGCCTGAGCAGGAGCCGGCGAACCAGCCGTGACACTCCGCCGCCTCAGGAGCGGCCAACGGTGAATTCCCCCCGCCGCCTGCTCGGGACGGCGGGCCTGTTGCTCGTCCTGCTTGGTCTGGTCGTGCTGCCGCTCGTCCTGCCCCCCCTCCCGGCGAGCTGGGTCGGCCAGTTCGCCATCATCGCCGGCTGGACCGCACTGGTCATCGCCGCAGGCCCGGTTGCCGCTCGCCTCGTCCGCCCCGCCATCCTTCTCTCGTCGGCGGTTGCCGCCTTCGTCGGCTTTGCCGTCATCTTCGGACTGCCGCTGTTTGGCGAGGACGTTCCGCGCACCCTCGGGCTGGTCGCGGTGCTTCTGGCGATCCTCACTTTCGGCTGGCTGGTGCTGCGCGGCGTCGGGCGTGTCGCGCTCCTGCTCACTGCAGCGATCGCCGGCCTCGCAGCGCTTGGGCAACTGCTGCTCTGGGTCGGGGTGCTGCTCCTCCCGCCGGGCGAGATCATCTTGCTCCCTGCCAACGGGCCGGCGAACGCCGCGCGCTGGACCACCCTTTCCTTTTGTGCGCTCGTCGCCGTCATCGTCGGCGTTCGCCGCCTCGACTTGAGCGGCTAGTCGAACAGCAACATCCGCACAAGCACGTGCTGCCGGTCTTCAGCAAGCCGCTTCGTCCGGCCGAGCAGCGAGATGACCTGCTCGTCACGCCTGCTGCCGGGCGTCGGAACGAACCAGACCCGCCCCTTGGCAGCGAGCTCCTGTAGCGTCGCCTCGGTGGCAGCATCGAGCGGAACCTCTGCCGGCAGGACATAGTCCGGCAGCGGTGGAATCGGCAAAGCGGCGAGCAGTGGCTGAAAGGCTGGGTTCCCATAGACGATCGCATCGCCGGCGCGAGCGGTGGCAGCGAGGTGGGCGGCGGCGGGCAACCAGCGAAGATCGGGGACCGTCCCGCCGCTCGGCAGAGAGAGGTAGTACTCGATGTACGGGTTGGCGTCGGTCATGATCGGGCCGTCGCCTGCGTACAGCGCCAGCTCGCGCGGGCCGCCGACGTAGCCGCGCAGGATGTCCTCCGCTGTCCGCAAGCCATCCGCCTCCAGCACGGCGGCAATCCGCGGATCCTGCAGCCGAGCCGTCAGACGCTCGGGCGGCACCTGCAGCGGCGACCGCGAGCCGACCAAGATTGCACCGTTCTCCCACATGGTCGCGCCGGGGAATTCGCTCAAGAAGGTGCGCACCATCATCCGGTGCGCCGCAGGCGGCAACGTCGGATCGACCCACTGGACGAAAATCCCATCGTCTTTGAGCGCACCACGCACTAAGCGATAGAAGTCGGCCGAGTAGAGATTCGCCGCACCGGCATTGCGCGGCAGAATGGGGTCGGACTCGATGATGTCGAATTTTCGGTCGGTGAGCAGCAGGTAGTTTCGCCCGTCGTCGATCGTCAGTCTGACGTTTGGGCGCTGGAGGACATCGAAGTTCGCCGAGCGAAACAGGTCCGCGGCGTCGACGACCCCGGGAACGAGCTCGACGATGGTGACGTGGAGATTGGGATGGAGCGCCGAGGCGCCGGCGGTCGCGCCGACGCCAAGACCGATGATCAGCAACTCCCGCGGGCTCGGGTGAATCAGGGGACCAAGGTGCCCGAGGCGGTGATGGAACCGCGCTTGCGCTCCCCCATCGGATCCCATGCCCTGACTGTTGATCCTGAGGTACAACCGGTCGTCCGGCCCACGGACGACCGACACCGTCGCGTCCTGTCCCTCGTGCAACCACACCGTCCGCAGGCCACGTGCCTCACCCTCTGAGAGCGCAACGTAGAGATTGGGGGAGGCCACCGCGGCGACGAGCAGGACCGTCGCGCCAACCGCGCTCAGGGCCACACTCAGGCGAAACGGCAGTCGCGCGACGAGCAGTACCGCCAATCCAGCAAGGACGTTGCCGAGGGAGAGCAGCCAGAGCGCCCGCTGCGCACCAAACAGCGGGATGAGGATCAACCCGGCGGCAAGCGAGCCACTGACCGCGCCAAGCACATTAGCGCCATAGACCGAGCCAATCCGGCGACCGACGTCGGTCTGGCCGGCGGCGTACAGCATCGCCGCGATCGGGAACGTGACGCCCATGAGGAACGCGACCGGAAAGATCGCAGCGAACGTAAACGGAATCATGAACTGCGGCCGGCCAAGGAGAAACGCGCCCTCTGGCGCTCCGCGCAACAAGAACGCTTCAAGACGCGTCGCCTGCGCCATGAAGGCAAGCGAGAGCAGCGCGAGGGCGGCAATGGCGATTTCCAGCGCCACGAAGACCACGACCCAGTTGACGCGACGCTTCAACAGCGGGTTGATCGCCCAACTGCCTACCGCAATCCCAGAGAGGATGGCGCAGAGCATCAACGTGAAGGCATAGACCGTGCTTGGGAGAATTCCCGCCAGCACGCGCGTCCAGACCACCTCGTAGGCAAGAGCAACGAACCCCGAGAGTCCGTAGGCGATCAACACGGTGGTCGCCACCGCCGGCGAAACCCGGAACCGTGGCGCCTCGGCCGACACCGCCCGCACTACCGCCTCGTCGATTTCGAGCGATGGCCGGAGCGGACCGGTGGCAAGAATCGTCCAGAGCAGGCCGACGACCAAGTTGAACGCTGCCGCTATGCCGACAGTCGCCGGAACCCCGAACGACCCGATCAAGACAAACCCGGCAAGAAACGCCCCCGCGATCGCACCAAACGTGTTGGCGCCGTAGAGAAAGCTGACCGCGCCCGAGAGACTGCCGGCCCGTTGGACGACGGCACGCACCACAAGCGGCAGCGTCACACCCATCAGGGTTGTCGGCAAGAGCATGATCGCGAATGCCAGCGCAAAGCGAACGCTGGTGACCAGCAAGAGCGAATCGGGAAGCTGGAGAGCGAGTGCCCGGTAAATCGGTTGGAGAAGGCCGAGCGCCGGCAAACTCAGCAGGCCGAGCACGCCGATTGCAAGTTCGACGAGCCCATAGGCGAGCAGCGGGTTCTTGAGCCGGTCGGTGACGCGAGCTGCCAGCAAACTGCCGATGGCGAGGCCCGCCATAAAGGCAGCGAGCACCGCGCTCGTGGCGTGAACCGTGACACCAAAGACGAGACCCAGCACGCGAAACCAGACGACCTGGTACATCAGCCCGCTCGCGCCGGTCAGCAACAACGACAGCGCGAGGAGCGCGGTAAGGACAGAGGCGCGGACCACGCCAGCGGTGACGGGGCGGACGATCGATTGGGGCGCTGTAGTCATCGAGTCCCTAAGCCGGCGGCTGGCTGCCGCGAGGCGGCGCCTCCGGAGTATAGGAACCCTCACCGAACGGGGCCACCACAACCATCCGCGGCGCTACACTATGGAAAAGTTCTCCGCACGGAGCGTCCGCTGGAAACACCGCTCTCCACTGAACTCGCTCGATTGCGCGTCGAGTATCGCGCAGCCACGCTCGACGAATCATCGGTCGCGCCCGATCCCCACGATCAACTCGCGCAGTGGCTCGGCGACGCAATCCGTGCCGGCCTCCCCGAGCCGAACGCCTTCGCGCTCGCAACCTGCAGTCGCGACGGCGAACCGTCGGCCCGCATCGTCCTCGCCAAATCGCTCGACGATGGCAAGCTCGTGTTCTACACCAATTACGACAGTGAAAAAGGCCGTCAGCTCGCTGCCAATCCACGCGCCGCCGCCGTCTTTCACTGGGCGGATTTGCAACGCCAGGCACGCGTGAGCGGCAGGGTAGAGCGCGTTGACCGAGCCACGACTCGGGCGTACTTCCAGTCCCGGCCCGAGGGGGCGCGGTTGGGCGCTTGGGTCTCTCCTCAGAGCCACGTCATCCCGAACCGCGCGTGGCTGGACCAAGAGCTTGAGCGTTTGTCCAAAGCGCCAGGCATTCGCCTCGTCGAGCCGCCGCCGCATTGGGGCGGCTACGCCATCCTGCCAAGCCGCTACGAGTTCTGGCAGGGCCGGCCCAACCGCCTCCACGACCGCATTTGCTATACCCGCGACGGCGACCGCTGGCGGATCCAGCGTCTCGCGCCTTGACCTCGCAGGATGAGCCTTCCCCCCGGCTTGTCCGATGGCCACCTCGGCCGATGTCACGTCTCGGCTGCCCACTCATCCAGCCGGGGGAAGTCCACCCGCTCAGGGCATGCGAGGGCCTCCCGCCAGCGGCCCGATCGGTGATGCGCCATCCATCACGGTGGCAGGGCCACGCGGAGAGAGCCGGAAAGTCCGGGGGCCGGTGCGCCGTCGCGGTCCTGCGCCCGAGATCTGCCGGCGGATCTGGTTGGGGGCAGACACGTGACACCACGTTCGACCAGCTGAGGGGCGGCGCGGTTGACGGTCACCGGGCGCGAACCTAGCATCCCCTCGATGACCTCCCTCGGCGCGACAGTTCGCCCGCAGAGCACGTCGGGGCGGCGCCTTCTCCCGTTGGCGCTTTCGTCAACAATGGCCTCGGCATTGACCGTGCTGGCGGTCGTGGTGGCCGCGCTGCCAGCTGTTTGGCCGCTCACGCGCTTTCGTTTCCTCTCCTCCCACGATGGCACGTATCATCTGCTCCGGCTCGTCGCGCTCGACCGTCTTGCGCGGCAAGGGGAGCTGTTCCCGGGCTGGTTCCCAGACTTCGCTTCTGGCTACGGCTATCCGCTCCTAAGCTACTACCCGCCGCTCTCCTACTACCCCGCGCTGATGCTGCACCTCCTCGGGCTTGGCTACGTCGACGCGATCAAGGCGGCGCTCGCTCTGCCGCTCGTTCTCTCCGGTATCGGCGCCTACCTCCTCGGACGGGACCTCTTTCGCTCGCGGCTCGCCGGCTGGCTCACCGCCGTCGCCTTCATCTACGCCCCCTATCACCTGATCGACACCTACGTGCGAGCGATCCTTTCGGAAAGCTGGGCCTTCCCCTTCCTCCCGCTCATCCTCTGGTCACTCCGCCGCGCCGCGCTCGGCAGCAGAGTGCACCTTGGTCTCGCCGCCCTTTGGTGGGCTGGACTGATCCTCGCGCACAATGTCATTGCCCTCTTCTTCACGCCGCTGGCGCTGGCATTTGGTGTGCTCATCGCACTTGGGACGGCCCACCGTAGCCAAGCACTTGGGCGGGTCGGCGCTGCGTTCGCGCTAGCGCTCGTCGTCGGGTCCGCCTACTGGCTGCCGGCGCTCGCAGAAAATCGCTTCGTTTCGACGGGAAACTTCAATACCGCGGCCTATCGTCCAGAAGAGCACCTTAACGCGCCGGATGAACTTGTCGCCACAGAACTGTTGCACGAATACGCCCAATCGCCGTTTCGCTTCGGCCTCGCGCAGACGGCGTTGGCGCTGCTCGGCCTGATGGCGTGGCCGTGGTCGAAGGGCCGGCGGCTCGGGCTGGTAAGTGGTTTGGTACTCGCCTTGCTCTTCGGGGCGCTGCTCACTGGCCTACTCGCTTGGGTCTGGAGCACCGTGCCGCTCATCGCCTACGTCCAGTTCCCGACCCGGCTGCTCAGTCTTGCCGCGCTTGGGACGGCGCTGCTGACCGCTGGCATCGCCCTCGTTCCGAGTCCGTTCCGCTGGGCAGGGCTGCTCGGTGCGCCGCTTCTCATTGCCGCCGGTGTTGCCACCATCGACCCACCGCCCCTCTGGCCACGAGACGCCGATTTGACCGTAGCGACGCTTGCCCGATTCGAGCACGACAGCGGCATCATCGGTACGACCACCGCCGCCGAGTACCTGCCAGTCTGGGCACGCCCCGGGTTTGTCCCCCCTACCGAGGGCTTCGCGCCACCCACCGGAACGCGCGACGACCCGCCGATCCGCGTCACCGTGCTGGCCGCTGGACCGCTCTCGCTACGCCTCCAAACGGTGGCCGATCGAGCCGCGCCGCTTCGCCTGCACACGTTTTACTTTCCAGGCTGGACTGCGACCATCGACGGTCGGCCGGTCGAGGCGCGCCCCAGCACGCCGCTTGGTCTCCTGACGGTCGACGTGCCTCCGGGATCCCACACCGTCGAGATCGCATATGGACCGACCCCGCTCCGCCTCGCGTCGCTCGCCGCATCAATCGCCGGCCTTGCCGGCGTCGCGCTCCTCGTAATGGGACGACGTGGACTGCTCGTCCTCGGCGGGGCGCTGGCACTGCTCCTCGTGGCGACGCGGCTGACACAGGCCGCAAACACGACCGCTTGGACCCCGTTTCCCGCAATTGCCGACGCGCCGGTTGCCCTCGCCGGCGGCCGGATTCGGGCGATTGGGTCGTTCGTCGAGGCAGAACTGTACTGGCTTTCCGGCGACGAAGCGCCATTCGATCGCCGTTTCGGGCTGCGGATCGTCGATACCGCCGGCCGAACCGTCGCCGAGAAGTGGAGCCGGCCAATCTTTGCCACCAGTACGACCGAGGCCTGGCACCGAAACGAGCTCGTGCGCGATCTTCGGCTGCTGCGGCTGCCGGATGGACAGTCAGGAGGACGCTATTCCGTTGAGGTCGGCCTGAGACCGGGAGTGTGGCAGCCCATCGGCGACGTCACTCTCACGGCAGCGCCCGCCGCGCCGCGGCCAGCGATTGAACGGCACGCTCGCTTCGGCGACGTGTTCCGGCTGGAGGGCGTCACGCTGACGGTCGGTGGCCGGCCAGCCGCTCCCGACGGCGTGATCGACGCCCTCGGCGCAGCAGGGGAGCGAATCGAACTGACCCTCGTCTGGCAGCCGCTCGCGGATGTCGACGTCGGCTACACGGTCTTCGTCCATCTGATCGACCCGCTTGGACGGCGCGTTGCTCAGCAAGACAACCAGCCGGGCGGCGGCTTTGCCCCGACAACCGGGTGGCAACGCGGAGTCACGGTTATCGACCCCTATCAGTTGAGGCTCCCGCCCGACGCCATACCGGGCATCTATCGCATCGAGGTGGGTTGGTATCTGCTCGCCGACCTCGAGCGCCTCCCGCTCGACGGCGGGCCGTCGAGCGCGTTCAGCGTCGCACGGCTGCGCGTGCCGGGGCCCATCCAACCGGTTCAGGAGGCCGTGGCCGTCTTCGGCGGGCGGGTCGCGCTACTCGAAGCGAAGCGCGCCGGTGAGCATCTCGACCTCGTTTGGCAAGTGCGCGAGACGGGTGGGCCGACACTTCACGCCTTCGTCCACGTTCTCGACGCCAGCGGCCAAATCATTCGTCAGGCCGACGGGGCCCCGTTGGGCGGCGGCTATCCATTTGAGCTCTGGTCGGTGGGGGAAACGGTGCGGGAACGGCGGTACATCGGCGCGGTCCCGGTGAACGGATCGCTCGCCATCGGGCTCTATGCGCCGGACACTGGCACACGGCTGCCGGCAGCACCCGGAAACGACGCCGTCATGCTGCGCTGACGGGCTACTTGAAGCGGTAGGTGATGCGCCCGCGCGTCAGGTCGTACGGTGACAGCTCGACCAAGACGCGATCACCGAGCAATACCCGGATGTAGTTCTTGCGGATTTTGCCCGAGATATGGGCGAGCACTTCGTGATCGTTGGCAAGCCGGACGCGGAACATAGCGTTCGGCAAGGCATCGACGACGGTGCCTTCGACTTCGATCGATTCAGCTTTGGCCATAACCCTCCTAGGTCAGAAAAACGGCCCGCCTTCCGGCGGGCCACGTCATGGTACTCGATGGGGCGCTCGGCCCGCTCAGCGGTAGGAGCGCACCTTATCGAAGCAGTCCGAGCAGTAGACCGGCCGGTCTCCCCGCGGCGTGAACGGCAGCAGGGCTTCTCCGCCGCACGAGGCGCAGGTCGCTCGGGTATATTCGCGCCGCCCATTGCTGGAGTAACCGCTCACACTGTAGGTGGAGTCGTAGCTCCCCGACGCCGCCTGCGCTGCGATTCGAGCCTTGCGGTTCGATCGGCAATCCTGACATCGACTCGGGTCGTTCAGGAAGCCTTTCGAAGAGAAAAACTCCTGCTCGCTGACCGTGAACACGAATTCATTACCGCAGTCTCGACACTTAAGAGTTTTGTCCTGGAACGCCAAGGAGCAGCTCCTCCCGGAGATGTGGGTGTGGGAAAGACCGGTCCCGGACCCGGGCCAGGCGAAGCTCCTGGCATTCCGGTTTATGTCTTTCGACACAGAACTCTACCATGCGGCTTCAGTCGTGACAACTTCGCGTGTCTCAGGTGGGGCCGAGGCCTTCATCGTCGCTATCCCAAGTCACAATGAATCCGCATTCAGGACAATGGGACCACGACCATGTCGCCGACGCTGCTCATCAGCCGCTGTCCGGTTCGCGGGTCATAGAGACCAATTGCCAGCTTCCTCCCTGCCGGAGAGGGCGACAGACGGTGGAGATCGCCGACGCGCTGACCGGGCAGCCAGCCACCGGTCGGGGCCGCGCCCGCCGCGGGAGGCTGGTCGGATTGCGAGACAATTGCGTCACGTTCATCCAAGAGATGGACGAACGCAACATAGTTGGCTGGGATGTCTCCTTCTGCCCGCCAGACCAGCGTCACCGCCACCCCATCGCTTGCAGGCCGAACGCTGATCCCTTCGAGGACAATCGAATCGCCGAAGCGAACGCCCAGCGGCTGATCCGGCGCGGCTGGGACGGGCAGAACGGTGGGCGCGACCACATCCACCCGGCCGAGCCACTCACGGTTATCGGGGTTCACGCGGTCGATAATCCACACATCGTAGCGCCCGCGCTCCGCCCCCGGCCGAACGCGAACCCGCCCATCTTGCCGCGAGATCGTGCCAGCGCGACCGTCCTTCCGGCCTACCTCGAGTTCGCTGACACCGACCGGGTTGGCCGGGTTCCCCACCACGAGACGAAGCGAGCGGGTTCCGCCATCGCTTAGCTGTTGCCAAAACAGCGCCGCCTCGATTTCGTCCCCGGGCCGGCGAGGAGCGAGGTCAAGCGTATAGCCGGCAAGCCGCACGGCGTCACCGAACGTTGCTCCCGATAGCGATGCTGCTTCCACGGCATCGGCCGGAAACGGCCGGTTCGTCTCGAGGATGGTCACCTCAGCGAGAACAACCCGCTGCCCAGCGGCGTTCGGGTTGGCCGGCGCTAAGCGGGTGCCATCCGCCTGCCGGTAGACATCGAGATCCACGCGATACCGGCCCGGTGGCGTGCCGGGCGGGATGAGGATGCCGATTCGATCGAGGATACTCGTTCCGACCTTCCAGTTGGCCGTTGGCGCGTCGCGCGGCAGCCGGTCAGACGACGCCGCAATCTGGCCATCCGAGCCGATCAGACGGACGGCGATCTTCACGTCATCGTCGAGGTCATCGATCGCTTCCACCTGAAGCGCAACACGCAGGATATCGCCCGCTCCGAGGTCCCGCCGATCAACCGCCCAGCCGGCGATCCGAATCGCATCTCCGAAGTCGAAGTGCGCGGCCTGAAGCGCCGGCTCGCCGCGCGCACTCGCGTACAGATGGACTCGGATGTTGCCGATCAGCCGGTTCGACACGTGATAGGCGTTGCCATTCAACCAGCGCTCAAAGAATTGGTCGTTCTCGTTCTGCCACCACGGGATGAACCAGACTCGCTCGCGGCTCTCCAGCAGCGCCTTCAGAGCCGCGGCGACCTCGCTCTCGCGGCCGGCGACGCCGCTCGACGGCACATATTCCGCCAGCTTGGTGGCGTGGAAGGACCGGAACAGGCGCGCCACCGATGGCTCGCTGAAGGCAATCCCATCATCCGACCGCTCGCGCGCCGCGATGTAGGAAGCAACCCGTCGCCAGCGCAAATCCGCGCCGAGCGTGCCGGAAGGTACGCTATTGATGTACTCAATGATCGGGTAGCGGTCGGAGACGACGGGGCCAGGGCCCAAGAAGGCGCGCACTTCGTCCGGCCGGCCGACGAACTCGCGCATCACGTCGTTCACCCCGCGGATGCCGAGATCCTCCATAACCGCCCGCAGCCGAGGGTCCTGAAACTTCGCCTCGATGGCGTCGTAATCGAGCCGGAGCGGCCCTTTCGCCCCCACGAGGATCGTCCCGTGGTACCACATGGTCGCCTCGGGGAAGACCTCGTAGAACGAGCGCACCATCATGCGATAGGCATGTTCGGGCAGCGACGCGTCCACCCACTGGACCATGATCCCATCGTCTTTCAGCGCCTGTCGGGCAAGTCGATAGTAGTCCGCCGAATAGAGGTTCGCCGCGCCGGCGTGCGTCGGCCAAATCGGGTCGGACTCGATAACATCGAACCGTTGGCCCGCGAGCAACAGATAGTTCCGCCCATCGGCGGCGACAATCGTGACGTCGGGGTTGGTGTGCAGGTTGAAGTTGACGTGGCTAAAGAGCGGTGCGGCCTCGATGACGCCCGGCAGCAGTTCCACCACCGTCGTGTGGGTTCCCGGGTGTTGGGAGGCTGCGCCGGCGGTTTGTCCGACACCGAGCCCGACGACGAGCACTTCCTTTGGGTTCGGGTGGAGCAGCGGACCGAGGAGGCCCAGTTGGTAATGGAACACAGCCTCGGCCCGAGAATCATTGTTCTGGCCGGCGCTGTTGGTGAAGAGCACGAGGTTGCCATCGAGATCCCGTGCCACTCGGACGTTGGCATCCTGCCCTTCGTGAAACCAAATCGTCTCGGTTGTCTGTGGATCGGTCGAGAACAGGGTCTGATAGACGTCCGGTGAAGCGACGGCAATCGCCCCAAACAGCGTAGCACTGGCCGCAGCAAAGCCGAGCCGCTGCGGTGCGCGGCCCCGCGTGGCAAGCAGCACAATCAAGCCGAGCACCGCATTGCCGATCGCCAACGCCCAGAGTGCGCGTTGTGCCCCAAGCAGCGGAATCAAGACCAGTCCGCCGCCAAGCGAACCGGCGAGCGCTCCGAGCACATTGACGCCGTAGATTGTTCCGACCCGGCGGCCGACCTCCGTAAAGCCGCTGGCGTACAGTTTGGTCGCCACCGGAAACGTGACGCCCATCAAGAATGCCGTGGGACCAATGCAGAACAAGGCAAACGTCAGCATGAACCACGGCTCGTTGACCACGAGGGTTTCCGCCGACCAGCCAAGCCAGCCCCGAACGAGGCGCTCAGCACGGTATGCCTGAGCGATCACCGTAAGCGAGAGGACGGCCGCAACGCCGAGCGCCACTTCGAGGACAGCGAAGCGAAGCAGCCAGTTCCCGCGTCGCGCGATGAGACCATTCACCGCCCAGCTTCCAATAGCGATGCCGGTCAGAATGGCGCACAACATGATGGCGAAGGCATAGACAGTGCTGGGAAAAACGCCGGCCAGCAGGCGCGTCCAGACCACTTCGTACGCGAGGGCAATCGCCCCCGACAGCCCGTAGACAATCAGCACGAGCCGCGCCGTCGCCGGAGAGACCCGCTCGCTCGGATGAAGTTCGGGGGCCACCTCGACCTCGGGAGGCGCCGCCTCCGTCTCACGCGGCGCGGCCAGCGAGACGCCGATCCAGAGAACCCCCACCGCCATATTGATCCCGGCGGCGATAGCAGTCGTCACCGTGACGCCGTACAGCCCGATCAGGTAGAACGCCGAACTAAATGCGCCCGCAACCGCCCCAAAGGTGTTGGCGGCATAGAGCAAGCTGACGTTTCGCGACAGGCTGCCGGATCGCAAGAGCGATGAGCGGACGACGAGCGGCATCGTCGCGCCCATCATCGTCGTCGGGACAAGCAAGATCAGAAACGCAAGGGCGAACCGGATGACCGACAGGACAACGACGGAATCGGTAACCGACAAGGCGAGCGCTTTGTAGATCGGCTGCAGCAACTCCAACGCCCAAAGGCTGCTCAGCCCGAAGACGCCGATCCCAATCTCGACGATTCCATAGGCGAGCAACGGCCGCTTGATCCGGTCAGCGAAGCGGCCGGTGACAACGCTTCCAACGGCCAGGCCAGCCATGAATGCGGCAAGCACCGCGCTGGTGGCGTGGACGCTCACACCGAAGATGAGGCCGAGGACACGAAACCAGATAACTTGGTAGATCAGGCCACTGGCGCCGCTCAACACGAGCGAAAGAATGAGGAGGCCGACCAGGCCGGTGGCTCCTGCCAGCAGGCCGCCGCGCGCCTGCGCCTTCGCCAGTTCCATTCGGGCGCGAGTTATAGCAAACCCCCGATCGGCCGGCTAGCTACGGCCAAGGAATTGACACGAAATCGCCGCTTCCCGCCGGAAAGCGGTCCAGTGTCGCGCTGTTGTACAGTCCAGCGATCAGCTGGCCGCCCGGCGGAAGCTCGCGGACGTTCAGAAGGTGAACGTCCTCAATTTCCTGCCCCGGGAGCCAAGCCGTCGTTGGCGCTGCGCCACCGGCTGGCGGCTGGTCGGACTGGGCGACGACCCGATTGGCCGCGTCCAGCACTTGCACGAAGACGGTGGCACTCGTTTCGCTCTCGCGACGCGCCCGCCACACCAACCGGACCTCGATTCGATCGCCACGCGGCACGACCGTCGCGCCAGCCAGTGTCGCAAAGTCACCAACCGCTGCCTCGATCGGAATGACGGGTGGCGTGGGGACAGGCAGTGGCGGCCGAGCCACCACCGTCAGCCGCCCGAGCCAAGCTGGTTCCCCACCGCCGAGCAGCCACACGTCATAGCGGCCGGGCGGCGTCGCTGGCGGTACGCGTAGGTCCCGATCAATCCGCTGCACGGTGCCAGCCCGCTGGCCAGATCCGCCAACTCGCAGATCGAGCCGGGTCTGCGGCCGCGCCGGATCGCCCAAAACGATCGCCACCGCTGCCGCCGCACCCGGTTCGACCGGCTGCCAAAATGTTGTCAGACCAATGACGTCGCCGGGCCGCGCCGAGTTCGCACCGATCGTCAGCCCGGCCAGCCGGACGCCGCGCACCGAGAGGCGTGGGTGCGTCTCGGCGAGGATCGCCTCGGGTTCGAAGGCGCGATCGGTGGGACGAACCATCAACCGTCCCAGCACGACTCGCCCTTCACTTGCACCAAGGGTTGCCGGGAGCGGCTGACCGTCCGCCTCGCGATAAAGCGACACTTCGAGCCGATAGGCGCCCGGAGGAGTGCCGGGCGGGATGAGGAGCGCCGTGCGCTCACGCCAGCGAACGCCACGACCGAGTCCAGCGGCGGCTTGGTCACGCGGCTGGCGGTTCACTTCCACAATGAGCCGGCTCCGTTCATCGACCAGCCGCAAGCTCGTCTTGATGTTCTCGCGGACCTCGCTCAGGGTCTCCCAATCGAGCAGGACCCGGGCGAACTCTCCCGGTGCAAGCTCCGATCGGTCGACTGCCCAGCCGCTTAACCGCACCAGCCGGCCAAATTCAGCCCGTCGCGGCTGTGGGGCGGCTTCGCCGTCGGACGAGAGAAAGAGAAGAACACGGGTGTTCCCCAACGCGGTATCGAGCGCTCGATAGGCGGCAGCACTGAGCCAGCGCTCGACGAAGACATCGCTATCGCTCTGCCAAGCCGGGAGATACCAAAGGCGGCGATGGCGCTCGAGCAGACGCTGAAGCTCCGCCGCGACCTCGGCGTTGCGCCCACCCAGCGGCCACGGAGCTTGGTACTCGGCGGCCATTTCGCGATGGTAGCGGTGGAATTGCCAGCGAACGCCCTCATGAGTGAACACGGCTGCGTCGGTTGGCTCCTCAAACGCCGCCACAAAGCGGGCGACGCGCCCCCAGCGAAGATCTGCAACCGCGCCATCGCTCGGCAAGGTCCGCATGAACTCGATGCTCGGGTGGCGGTCCGTAATGATCGGTCCGGGGCCGACATAGGCGCGGATCTCCGACGGCCCCGCGACGTACTCCCGCAACACATCGGCGCTGGTGTGGAAGCCGAGGGCGGCTAAGTGCTTGCGTGGGCCCGGCTGACGGAGGTGTTCTTCGACCGTCATCCGATCAAGCTGAAGCGGCCGCTTCGTTCCCACGAGGACGGAGCCATTGAACCACATCGTGGTTTCGGGAAAGACAGTGAGAAACGTCCTCACCATCAATTTGTAGGCGTATTCCGGCAAGGTGTCGTCGACCCACTGCACCATCATCCCGTCGTCGCGGAGTGCTCGGCGAGCGAGCCGGTAGTAGTCGGCGGAGTACAGGTTCGCTGAACCGGCATTCTTCGCTCGGATGATGTCGGCGACGATCACGTCGTACTGGCGCTCACGAAACATCAGAAAGTTGCGCCCGTCGTTGACAAGAAGCCGGACGTTTGGTCGATCGTGGACCCCGAAGTTGGCCTCGCGAAACAGCCGCGCCCCGTCGATGACACCGGGATACAGTTCGACCACCGTTACGGTTGATTGCTCGTGCAGCGCTGCCGCACCCGGTGTTGCCCCGCCACCCATCCCAATAGCCAGTACCTCACGCGGGTTCGGATGGAGCAGAGGGCCAAGATGACCAAGAAGGTAGTGGAAGCTGAGCACCTTGGAATCGTCGCTCGCTTGCCCCTCGCTGTTGATGTAGAGGATTTGGTGTCGCTCGGGATTACGCGCGACGCGTACCGTGGCGTCAGGGCCTTCCACCGACCAAATGGTCTGCTCGCCGCGCGGATCGGTCGCCGACAATTTGCCGTAGAGGCTCGGCGTGAACAGCGCCGCTACGCCAAACGCCGCCGCGCCGGCGAGCGCGATCCCCGCCCGAATCCGCGGCCGGCCGGGCGCAACCACCAGCACGATGATTGCCACGAGTCCGTTGCCACAGGCTGTCACCCAGAGCGCGCGCTCCGCGCCAACAAGGGGAATGAGAAGCAGACCGCCAGCCAGCGAGCCGGCGATCGCACCAAGCGTGTTCGCGCCGTAAATGCGGCCCACCCGGTCGCCCAGCCGATTGCTCGTCGACGCATACAACCGAGCCGCAACCGGGAACGTGATTCCCATCGCGACCGCCGCCGGACCAATCGCGGCAAAAGCGATAAGCGCCATAACCGCCGGCTCTTCAAGCAGCAGCCCGGGCGGCGTTCCGAGCATCTGTCGAAGCAGCCGCTCCAGCTGAAATGAGGAAGCCAAGGTGGCAACCGACAGGAGCGAGGTGACGGCGAGTGTGATTTGGCACAGCGCATACACCAGCGCCCAATTCCGTTCACGCTGGAGGAGGGGGGTTACCAGCCAGCTGCCCAGCGCGATGCCGCCGAGAATGGCACAGAGCATCAGCGTAAAGGCGTAGACCGTCCCTGGGAAGATTCCCGAGAGCACCCGTGTCCAGATCACCTCGTTGGCAAGCGCCGCGCTGCCGGAGAAGGCATAGGTCGCGAGGACCACTCCCGCGACTACCCGGTTTGGTCTGGCAGCATCGGGCAGCGCCGCCTTCGGGGTCGTTGTCTCCGGAGCGGCCCGTGCATCGAGTCCACGCGCTGCTCCAAACCAGACAACGCCGACGGCGAGGTTGAGCGCAGCGGCGACACCGACTGCCACCGTGAGCCCGTAAACCCCAATGAGGAAGAACCCCGCCGAAAAGGCGCCAACAATCGCACCGAGGGTATTGCCGGCGTAGAGCAACCCGATATTTCGCGCCACCGCCGGCGAATGGAGCGCCGACGCCCGCACGACAATCGGGAGCGTTGTCCCCATCAGCGTGGTAGGAATCATCATGACGAGAAAGCCGAGGGTGAAGCGCAGCCCAATCAGCAGCGGGTTCGCCTCACCAAGCACTCCGGCAGTCGCGCGATAGAGCGGCTGAAGCCCGTCGAGCAACGGGAGGCTCGCAAGGCCGGCCAGTCCGATGCCGATCTCAACCAGCCCATAGGCGCGCAGCGGGTCACGAAGCCGGTCGCTATAGCGAGCGGCGATGAAGCTGCCAAGCGCTAGTCCGGCCATAAAGGCGGCGAGCACGGCGCTTGTCGCCTGCACGGTCACGCCAAAGATCGTCCCGAGAACGCGAAACCAGACGATCTGATAGATCAGCCCGCTCGCACCGGTCGCGATCAGGGAGGCGGCGAGCAGCCACGGCAGTGCCGCACGAAGAGGAAAGGCGATGGGAAATACACCGTACACCCGGCTCGCGGCACGGCTGAACATCGGCGGGAACGTTAGCGCATCCCGAAAGAGGTGACTAGGGGTCCGCCACCCGAATTGCGCTCTCTCCTCCCACCGGCACGCGCTCTCCAGTCGTGGGGTCGTAGAGCCCGATGGCGAGCGCCCCTCCTGCCGGCGGCGCGACCGCGAGCCGATGGAGATCGCTTACCTTGCGGCCGGGCAGCCAGCTGGTGGTCGGAGCGGCGCCACCGGCCGGCACCCGATCCGACTGAGCGACGATCCGGCCTTCGGCATCCAGCGCATGAACAAAGACGAGATAGCTCTGATCGATTTCGCGCGCCGGTGTCCAAACTAGCTCCACGGTCAGTGCTGAGCCTTCCCGATGCGCCGTGAGTCCATCGAGCGTCGCGAGATCACCGAATTTTGCTCCAATGGGCCGTGCTGGAACGGCAGGAGCAGGAAGCGGCGGCCAGTCTTCCACCGCAACCGCGCCGAGCCGAAGCGGCGCCGCCCCCGAACGATCGACCACGAGCCAAACCGGGTAGCGACCCGCGGAGACCGTTGGAGCAATACGGAGCGAACCATCGACGCGCTCGATGACACCGCGTTCGACGGCGCCGCTCGCGGCGAGGGCGTGGCTCGCGATTGGAGTGGCCGGGTCGCCGAGGACGAGCCGGAATGCCGGACGGCCGCCGTGGTCCAGTGGCTGCCAATACAGCACGATCGGCAGCCGGTCACCGGGACGGCGCGTGGTCAGGTCGAGGGTGTAGCCCACGAGCTGGGCCGAACCGTAGGGGACGACCAGCGGGATCGCGGCCTCAACAACCCCCGGTGGCGTCGGCCGCGAATCAGGAAGGACCGTGAACCCGCCGAGCGCGATCCGACCGGCCGCGTCGCCGCCAGCGGCGGCAAGCGGCTGGCCGTTCGCCTCCCGGTAATAGGTCAAGTCGAGCCGATAGCTGCCAGCAGGCGTGCCTCGCGGGATCAACAGCCCGATTCGGTCGACGATCCGCTGGCCACGCTTCCACTCGTCGGTTGGAGCGTTGCGCGGCAGCCGATCGACCACGGCGAACACCTGTCCCGTGCGGTCAACCAACCGGAGCGAAGTCTTCACATTCTCGTGGATGTCGGCCAGCGCCTCGAGCTCAAACACGAGTCGCACGACATCCCCAGCCGCAGCGCCCTCGCGCTCTATCCCCCAGCGGTTGAGCCGCACCGTACCGCCAAACACCGTGTTCGCCGGGCGTAACGGCAGCGTGGCCGGGGCGGCGTACTGCATCACCCGTACCCCGCCGAGCAAGCGGTCGGAAATCAAGTAGGCGCTGCCGTTGAGCGTGGACTCCGCGAGAACATCGCCGTCGCTCTGCCACCACGGGAGCAGCCAGATCCGCTCCTTGCCCTCAGCAAATCGGCGCACCGCTGATTCGACCTCGCGCTCCCGTCCTTCGACGCTCGGCGGCAGCACATACTCGGGAAGCGCCCCGCGATAGTATTCGCGCAGCCGCTCGCGCACCTCGCCCGCGCCGTAGATGATTCCGTCGTTCGCCGTCTGCCGGAGCTCAAGATAACGGGCCGCGCGGAACCACTGCGGCGTCGCCCCGGGGCCTTCGAAAGGCACGGTGCGGATGTATTCGATCGCTGGAAAGCGGTCGGTAACACGTGGTCCATCCCCGGCAAACGCCCAGAGGTCATCGGGGCCGGCCGTGAACTCGCGCAGCACGTCATTGGCGTTGAAATAGCCAATCGTTGCCAACGCCTGCCGAAGCTCAGCGTGGTCAAACTTTCGCGCGACGACTTCGGGATCAATGGCAATCGGTTGGGGCGATCCGACCAAAATCGCACCGTTTTGCCAGAGCGTGGCATACGGGAACGCATCGAGGAACGAGCGCAGCATCATCCGATAGGCGGAGCCGGGCAGGGTATTCGTCAGCCACTGCACCATCAGCCCGTCGTCTTTCAGCATGCTGCGCGCCAGCTTGTAATAGTCGGCGGAATAGAGATTCGCCGCTCCGGCGTTGGTCGGCAAGATCGGGTCGGCTTGAATCACGTCAAACTTGCGGCGGCTAAGGAGTAGGAAGTTCCGGCCGTCGTTCACCTCGATTTCGACGTTGGGGCGGTCGTGAACGTTGTAATTGGCGTGGGCAAATAGCCGGGCCGCCTCGACCACGCCGGGGTACAGCTCGACCACCTTGACACGCGATCCCGGGTGGAGCGCGGCTGCGCCCGGCGTTGCACCGACCCCCATCCCGATGACGAGCACGTCTTGGGGGTTGGGGTGGAGAAGCGATCCGAGATGACCGAGCCGGTAATGAAAATGCAGGCCGCTGCCGCGGTCGGTGCCTTGATGCTCGCTATTGATGTACAGCACCCGGGCGCCGTCGGTCTGATAGGCGGCAACCCGGACCGTGGCATCCTGTCCTTCGTGATACCAGAGGGTCCGCTCGTTCCACGGGATGGTCGCAAACAAGGTGGCATAGAGATCCGGCGTCACCACCACCGCGCCGAGCGCCAGCACCGCCGCCGTACCGCCGAGGACCGCCTTCCGCGCAGCCCGCGCCGGCGCGACAGTGAGAACCACCACGCCGGCGGCGAGGTTTCCCGCCGCCAGCAGCCACAGCGTCCGCTGCGCACCGAGCAATGGGATGAGAATGAGACCGGCAGCAAGTGACCCCGCAATCGCGCCGAGGACGTTCGCGCCGTAGACGAGCCCGACGCGACGGCCGGCATCAGGGTGGCCGGTTGCGGCGATCTTCGCCGCAACGGGAAAGAGCGCTCCCATCACCAGCGCCGCCGGCCCAAGCGCCAGCAGCCCAAACCCTGCCATGAACCACGGCTCGCCGAGGAGCAGATCTCGCTGCCCGAGTCCGGTACGAACGGCGCGCTCGATGGTGTAGGCATTGGCCAGTGCGGCGATCGAGGCGATCGCAAAGAGGCCGAGCAGGCCTTCGAGACCGGCGAAGACAAGCGGCCAGTTCCACCGGCGATTCATCAGCGGAGAGATGAGCCAGCTGCCTGCCGCGATGCCAAACAGGATGGCGCACAGCATCAGCGTGAAGGCGTAGACATTGCCGGGGAAGATTCCAGCCAGCACTCGGACCCAGACGACCTCGTAGGCGAGGGCGATGAACCCAGACAGGCCGTAGACAACGACGACGGTGGTCCCGAGCCGCGAAGGGAACGGGGAATCGAGTGCCGCAGGCGCGCGCGCCAGTGGCCCGGCATCGGAAGCGCCCGCGCTGAGAACGGAAATCGCCAGCCAGCCAACGCCAGCGAGGAGATTGAAGCCGGCAGCGATGGCCGTGCTCACCGTCAAGCCATAGAGCCCAATGAAGTAAAAACCTGCGAGGAACGCGCCAGCGATGGCGCCAAACGTGTTCCCAGCGTAAAGAAGTCCGACGTGGTTGGCCGCGAATCCGCCGCGCTGGCTGGTCGCCTTGACAACCAGCGGAAGAGTTGCCCCCATCAGCGTCGTCGGAATCAGCATGATGAGAAAGGCGAGGGCGAACCGGGCGGTGGTCAGGACCGGCAGCGACTCGGTCACGTTCATCGCGAACCAGCGGTAGAGCGGCTGGAGCGCATCGAAGGCCCAGAGACTGGCAAAGCCAGCAAGGCCGATGACGATTTCCGCCAGCGCATAGACCCGCAACGGGTTGGCAACGCGGCCACCGTAGCGAGCCATCAGCAGACTGCCAAACGCCAGCCCCGTCATGAATGCCGCGAGCACCGCGCTCGTCGCCTGCACCGTCACACCGAAGGTGAGACCGAGGATCCGGAACCAAATAACTTGGTAGATGAGCCCGCTCGCGCCGGTGAGGATGAGGGTAAACGTCAGAAGGAAGGGAAGGGATCGGCGGAACGAGACAGCGGCGCCTGCCGCACGCGGCCAAGAGGATTCGCGGGGAGCGACCGTCATTGCGGGCCGAAATCTAGGCGATGCTCGGGCGCCCGGCTAGCCCAGTCCGGTCTTCCAGGGCGCGTGGCAGGCCGATCGGCCGAGGCCTTCCCTGCCACGGACGCTTCCAGCGAACCATCTCTCCCCAGACCGTCCTCCGGTCCCGGTGTCATAGCGGCCCCTCGCGCATCGACCGCCTGTAGGACGGGCGACACCGATGCGCCTAGTGGGAAGCGCGTGGTCGCAAGCGCCCGAACGTCCCTTCGATCACGGTGCGATTTGGACACTGTCGCTGCCTGGTGTTGCGAGGCGTTGGAGCGTCACTGGGTCGTAGAGGCCAACGACGATTCGCCCCGGCGCGTCGGAAGGAAGCCGATGAATATCGTCGAATTGCAGGCCGGCCATCCAGCGGCCAGTCCAAGCCGCGCCGCCTGCGGGCGGGCCGTCCGCCTGCGCCACAATACGGCCGGCCTCGTCGAGCAAGTGAACGAACACCGCGAGGTCCTGCTCGAGTTCGCGCTCGGCCCGCCAGAGCAGCCGCACTTCCGTTGTGCCGCTCTCGCGCCGCACGGTCGCTCCCAGCAGCGTGGCCACGTCGCCGAACCGAACATCGAGCGGGCGGGCCGGCGGCAACGGGGCGGGCAACGGCGGGGCAGCGACGACCTCGATGCGGTCGAGGACGACACGTCCGGTATCGCCGGCAATCCAAAGGTCGTAGCGGCCGGGCGCAAAGGTCGGGGGAACCCGCACGGCAAGGTCGCGCCGCTCGATCGCGCCGGCCGGCAATCCGCCGACTTGGCTTGCGGCGCTCCGCTCGCCTATGCCGACACGCACCGGCGCGGTTGCGCCATCTACCGCTGGTTGCCAGAAGGTGATCAACTCGATGCGATCGCCTTGGCGGCGGGCGCCGGGCGCGAATGAGACGCCGACCAAGCGAATACCCCGCCCGAGGTCGGCCGCCAGCCGGCGGTCGGCTTCGACGGCCGCTGGGTCGAAGCGCGGAGTCTCATCGGTGACCCGAACCGTGCCGAGCCGAACCAACCCGCCGGGCGCGGGAGCATCCGGGGAAAGCGCCGCACCCGTCCCAGCGTCATACACGCCGAGCGCAAGTTCGTATTCGCCGGCTGGAGTCCCCGGCGGGACGAGCAGCCCGATCCGGTCGACCACCGATCGTCCAGCCAGCCAGCCAACCGTCGGCGCGTTCCTTGGCGCCCGGTCACTCACGGCCAACCGGCGGCCCGCCCCATCGCGGAGTATGAGCAAGGTCCGTAGCTCGTCGCTGACAGGCTCGAGCGCGGTCCAGCGGAGATCGACGCGGAGCACGTCGCCTTGTCTCGTCTCGGTTCGGTCGACCGCCCAGCCATCCAGCCGGACCAGGCCGTCGAAGCGGACCGTGCTTGATTGGAACACGGGTGCACCGCGCGGCGACGCGAACAGGAGCACGCGAACGCTCCGGTCGATCCAGCGGTCGATCGTCAAATACGCGTTGTCCGTTAGCCAGCGCTCGACAATGACATCGGTGTCGCTGTTCCACCACGGGACGAACCAAATGCGTTCGTGATCGAGGGTGAACCGGCGCAGCGCCTCCTCGATCTCCTGCCGCCGTTCGCGGCCGGCGAACGGCGGAATATACTCGCCCGGCCCGCCGGGGTGATAGAAGCCGAACAGCCATTTCATCCCGTCGTGACCGTAGACGATCCCATCGCTTGGCTGTTCGCGGGCCGCGACAAAGCGCGCCGCCGAGCGCCAATCGGCGTTGGCAAAGCGTGGATCGTCGAGCAGCCGTTCGACTCCGATCCCTTGCACCGCCAGCACGGCAGCGGCGACCGCTACCCCAGCCGGCGCGAACCAGCCGCGCAGCGCCGTCACCGCCGCGGCAACGAGCAGCAAAAACGGCGGGCTGGCGGCGATGAGGTACTTCGGAGTAAACAGCGGCCGCTGAAGCGAAGCCAGATAGACGACAGTAATCGGAACCAGCACGAGCAGGGCAAGCAAGAGGGCGGCGCGTCGGTCCCGCCGCAGCGCGACGAACGTGCCGCCAACGGCGAGCGCGATGGCAAGACCGCCTGCGGCAATCGTCCAAGGTTCGGGAGGACTCCACGGTCCGGTCAGGAAAACCTGCAAGCAGCGCGCCACCGCCTGTGGCCAAGACCCGATGCCGGCTTCACCGGTCGACCAACCGTACCCCTCATAGGCGCCAATGACGATCAGCCCAGGCAGGAGCCATGGCAGGTAAAGGAGCGTGATTGCGCTACCGGCAGCAGCAAACTGAAGCACGAACCGGCGGTTTGTCAGCGCCAACGGGAGCGCCCACAGCCCGTGGGCGATGAGAACCAACCCCGCGTAATAGTGCGTGTAGAGGCTCGTTGCCCCAAGCAGCGCATAGGCTGTCCACCCCCCAAAGCTCGGTCGCTGAAGCTGCCGCCAAAGGAGGAGCGTCGCGCCAAGCGTCAGAGCCACCAACAAGGGATACATTCGAGCGTCGCGCGCTTGTGCGACCTGAAGCGGGTTGAACGCGAGCAAGGCCATCGCGAGAATGGCGGCAGGGAGACCAAACAGACGCCGCGCGAGGGCGCCAGCAACCGGGATGGAGAGGACGCTGAGCAACGCCGACAGCACCCGCGTTGCCAACTCGCTTTCGCCTGCAAAGCGCAGCCAGCCATGGAGCGCAAGGTAATAGAACGGCGGGTGGGGGTCGTTCTCGGCAAGCCAGCCGGGGATCTCGAGCGGCGGCATCCGCGCGACGGTGACGCTCACCATTTCGTCACCCCAATAGGAGGGCAACCCCACGCCGCCAACCCGGAGCGCAAAGCCTGCGAGCGTGAAGGCGACCGCTAGCCAGCGAATCAGTGCGGCGCTCGTGAGCTGGAGCCATGGCCACGGCTGCGCCACGGTAGCCGGCGCGGCGAGCCGACCTGAGACCGTGCTCACGGCCCGTCCGGCCAATTGACCTTCAGCTGCGCCCAAAGGCGGGCGGAGGCGAGCGCTTGGATTCCGGCGAATCCCCATGCCGCGGAAAGCAGACCGGCGAGCGTCCAGCCCGGTGCTGCAGGGAAGCCGGCTCGCCAAACGACAATACCGACGGTCGCCGCGAGCAACGCCGCGAACGCCCCGCCAGCAAGCAGCACCGCGCCAAGCGTTCCCGCCTCAACGGCGCGGAAGCCCATCACGACGAGCCACGCAACTGGTGACGTGCGGTAGAAGCGTTGGACCGCGAGAACCGGTTGTCCGTCGCGATCAAGCGCAAGCCGAAGGAATACCTCTGGTCCATCCTCATCGACCGGCTCGACCACGACGAGGTACGGGACGCCGGCCGATTGGGCCACCGGCGGCATTTCCATCCACACGGGCCCCGGCGCGGTCAACGTGACCGTCCACACTGCGACCGGGCGCAGCGGCTCGCGCTCATCGATCAACGTTGTCCGAATGGTCGCCGGCCGGGCTTCGGCGGGACGGGCACGGACGTCCAGCCAGCGCAACCCGTCTGACACTCCGGTAAAGCGAATTGAGGGCCGTGTCGAGACAGGTATCTCCCCGACCGCGGAGCCCGGCTGCTCGCTCAGTTCGACCCGGCCAAGCAGCAGCCAGAACGGAATGCACCCCACCAGCGGGACAAGGACGACAAACAAGACGGCTCGGGAGATCAACCGTCGGCGGCGCGCCCGCCGCGCTCGTTCGGCAATCCGCTCGGAGACGTTCACGGCAGTCGCACCGTTCCAAGCTCGACATGATCGCTGCCGCCGACCGGGAGACGTGCCCCGCCCGGGCCGTACACCGCCACAATCAGCCGGTAGTCACCGGGGGGCACGTTCGAGACTGGCAGCCGGTGGACGTCAGGGATGACCTCGCTCGGTCGCCAAATCGCTGTCGGATACGTTCCATCACGGGGCTGGACGTCGCGTTGAGCGGCGAGGCGGCCATGCTGATCAAGCAGTTGTACGGTCACCGTGTAGTCGCGGTCCATCGGCCGGTCAGCGCGCCAGTACAGGGTCAGCGGCAGGGCACCACGTTCGACGCCCTCGGCCCGATCAAACCCGAGCAGCGTGAACGCGCCACCGAAGGAAGCATGCACCGCCGTCTTCGGCGCCACCGGCTGGGACCCGATTCCGACCCGGAACGGGCCCAGCAACGCGCGATCGGCGGCTGGGCCAGCCGGGCTTTTGGCTGTCAGCCGGTCGGTGGACCCTTCTGGGTACAAGCCCACCTCGACCATATAGCGCCCGGGCTGCAGATCGTGGGGGAGGAGCAACCCATGCGGGTCGAGATGGCGTTCTCCCGCCTTCCAGGCGGACGTCGGATTCTCAGCGTGCAGCGGCTGCGAATCCCATCCGGCAGGACTGCGTTCTCCGGCATCGAGGAGATGGACAAAGACAACGTAGTCGGTTGTCACGTCACGCAGTACCCGCCACTCAAGTTGCAGCGGAAAGACCCCGCCGGGCTGCAAGGTGTCGGTGATCGCCGACCACCCAGCAAGCTCGATCGCGTCGCCAAAAACAATGTCGCTGGTTCGCCGCATCCCATACTCGATCGGCCGGTCGAGCGCTCGCCAAAAGCCAAGAACGGGCAGCAGCCGCCCTTCGGCGGCAAGGCCCGGCGCGTAGTTCATCGAATAGCCCGGCCGCCCCTCCGCCAACGCCGCCCGCAGGATCGGCTCAGGCTCTCCGTCGACGACGATCGTGTCAGGACGGACACCGGCGACGTAGCGCTGGTATTTGATTTGCCAAATCTGAAGCCAGTCATCGTTCAAGACGAGGATCGTACGCGGTTCAAGCGCTTCGAGCAGCTGGGTCGCGCGACGTTCGTGCATGACGTGGCCGCTCAGATCCTGTGACGGGAAATTCGCCACGCCAACGGTGCGCGGCCCAATCCAAAAGAACAGGGCCGCCAGCACCGCGCCCACCGCCGCGCTCACCGGTGCTTCGCGCCGCGCCGCCCCGGCCCAGGTGGCAACCGCCGCCGCACCTCGCGCCAGCCCTTCAATCGCCACTCCAATGCAGACGGCGAGCATCCAGAACGTTGGAGCCATGAAGCCGGTGATGTCGCCCCCGTAGACCGGGAGGTGGAAGGCGAGGATGCCAGCCCAACCGATGCCGAGCAAGATCGCTGCCTGTCGGGCGGGAAAGACCCCCCCTCGAGGGATCCCTGCCACAAGAAGCGCAAGCCCGGCGATTGCAAGCGGCGTCAACAACCCGAATTGCGCAGGGAGCATCGAGAAAAAGTAATCTCGCGTTGAGGCAAGCGGGTCTCGGCTCATCAAGATGATCTGGGCGATCAGCGACGAGCCGGACGCGCCGTAGTTCAAGGTCGCCCACCAGCCGTCGTAGCCGGGAATGCCACGGATCGGGATGAACAGGTAGAGCAGCCAAGGGAGGGTGAAGGCCGCGATCACCCGCCAATCCGGGCGATGGCGCGTCAGCAGGTCCCGCGGTCGCGGCCGGCGAACGGCCAGCCAAAGCGCAATCAGCGCCGGGACGATCAGCAGCATGCCCCGGTGATTGCCAAAGCTCAGCCCTAAGCCGAAGGCAGCGACCCAAAGTTCAACCCGACCGGCCGCCCACAAGGCGAAGAGCACAAAAACGAGCCCCACGAGGAGCACGTGCAGCGCGTACACCTCGGCGATCGTGGCCCAAGACCAGTGTGCGGGCGCAACCGCAAAGGCGAGCGCCCCGACCGCCGCTGGAAGCGGCCGGACACCCACCAAACGCGCGAAGAGATAGGCGAGGCCGACGGCGCCCGCGGCGCAGACCGCCGAAAGGAGATTGACACGATAGGCCTCATTGCCGAATGGCAGGAAGGTGAACGCCTTGCCAAGGAAAACATAGAGCGGGTAGCCGGTTGGGTGCGGCACCGTCAGCGTCGTGAGGGCGTACTGAAACTCGGCGGTGTCGCCGATCCCCACCGTCGGAAGGAGCGTCCGGACGTAGAGCGCTAGTGCCACCAGCCCAGCGCTCGCGCCGACGAGGCCGTCGACCATCCGCGCGGCGAGCCCAGTCCCCTCGCTGAGGCGCGTCGCCGATCGAACGCTCGGCGAGACGGCTGCGTTAGAGGCCATAGATCGTTTCCCGGTAGAGCGCCCGGTGGCGCTCCGCCACCGCCTCCCAGCGAAAGGCCGCCGCCGCTCGCGCCGCCGCCGCGCTCAGCTGAGCCCGTCTCGCTGGCTGCTCGCCGAGTGTCGCGATCGCCTCCGCGAGCGCAGCAGCATCGCCCGGCGGAACGAGCCAGAGAGCCTCACCGTGACGCAGCGCTGGTAGCCCGTCCACCGCCGCCAAGGCGAGCGACTGAGCAGGCGGTTCGGTCGTGATCGTTGGGCAGCCGTTGGCAAGCGCCGCGATGAGGGTGGTCCGTCGAAACGACGCACCATCAAGGTACGGCAGGGCGATCAGGTCACAAGACTGAAGGAGACGCGACACGTCATCGAGTGACGCTGGACCCGACCAACGAACCCGCGAGTCCAGCCCCGTCGTCGCGATCGCCGTGCGGATACGGGCCGCGGCCACGTTGTTTTGTGGGTCAACATCGCCCGCGGTCGCGCCGATCAGTGCGAGTCGCGCTTTCGGTAGCATCGCGACTGCCTGCACCAGCACCTCGACGCCCTTGGTCGCGCCCATCAGCCCGAAATGCCCAACCAGCAGGTCGCCGTCGTCTGCGCCGAGACGAGCCCGCGCCGCTCGACGCTCGTCGTCACTCAGCGGCTGGCGCGGCACGTTATTGCCGAGCGGAATGAGCCGGACGCGCGACTGACCATAGTTCAGCACGGTCTCTCGGTCGGCAGCGTTCGTGCAGATGACAGTGCGCGAATCACAGGCAAGGCGGGCATTCGCCCAGCGACGGATGCGCCCGGCCTTCGGAAAGATGTACGGCTCACGGGTATCGTGAAACGTCGCGACGGTCGGCAGCGGTCGCACAAGCGCCGGCAACACGCTGATCGCGCCGCGGAGAGCGTAGGCGGCAGCTTGATACTGGATGTGAACGATATCGGGCGCACTGCGACGCACCGCTCGAACGAGCGCTGGCAGTTGGCGGATTCGCCACCCCGGCGCGGCGCACGCTCCGGGCAGCCTCGCGCTCCCGACGGCCCGGCGGTCGGTTAGCACCGTCACCTCGTCGCCCTGCGCTCGGAGCGCGGCAACGAGCCCCGCGGTGTAATCGGCGATGCCGCCGACCATCGGGGGATACTCGCCGGTCACCATGCAGACGGCCACCATCGCGCTATCCGGCGGAAGCGTAGGGGGTGGATGCCTGACGATCCCAGCGCGCCGCGAGCACCCGGCCGAGTTGGCCGAGGCGTTGGCGGCGCAGCGGTCGCTTGTGCCCAACAACCCACTTGCCAGCTTCCACCGCAACCTGCTCCGCGAACAGAAGCCGAAGCCAGACGCCAAGCATGCCGGCGAGCCGCCGCCCATGGTATCGCTCGGCGTAGCGCAGCTTGCTCGCCGTAAAGCGAAGATGGCGCGCCGCAACATTCTGCTCGCTGCTCTTCCCGTAGTAATGAACGACCTTCGCCTCGGGAACGAACCCGGCGCGCCAGCCGCGCGCTGCGGCGCGTCGGAACCAGTCGGTCTCCTCGAAGTACATGAAATACCCGTCGTCCAGCGGGCCGACCTCTTCCCAGGCTGTCCGGCGGATCAGCACTGCCGCGCCGACCAGCCAATCCGGCCGCACCGGCACGGTTGGGGCAACATCGTCGAAGTAGTAGCGAGCAATCGCCCGCGCCGCAAGTCGCCCTTGCAGCGGGGTGCTTTCGATGAAAAGGGTCGTTGCTGTCGGAAATCGACGGCGTGAGGATTGGACCGCCCCATCGCTTTCGAGCAGCATCGGTCCCACCGCACCCAGCGTTGGGTCGGCGCGGAGCGCCCGGGTAAGCTGGCGCAGCGCACCCGGCAGGACCACCGTGTCCGGGTTGAGCAGGAGCAGCGTCCGGCCGGTGGCGCACCGCGCCGCAAGATTCGTGCCGCCGGCAAAGCCGGGATTGTGCGGCGCTTCGATCAGCCGGACAGACGGGTAACGCGCTTGAACCATCGCCACGGACCCGTCGCGCGAGCCGTTGTCGACGACGACGATCTCCTTTGGCGCGTCATCGGGCGGACGGCGGTGAAGCGACGCGAGACACGCATCCAGCAGATCGCGGACATTCCAGTTCACAATGAGGACCGAAAGATCGAGCGTCACGAGGCGCTCCGCTCCAGCCGGCGCAACTGGACGAGCGTTACCAATTCGTACCAAGCGAGGAGCCCAGCGAGAAACATGCCGAGGGCGCCGTCCCGGTAGCCATGCCATTCCAGAAAGCGTCGGAAAAAGGCGCGGACCGGCTGCGCGACATAGTGGTGCGGCCGCACCCGCTCACCTCGGCGAAAGCGATCGAGGGCGTCTTGCTGGGCATAGTGATTCTGCTTGGTAAACAGTTGGCCGAGGCGACGGTAGTTGTAATGCACGATCGGGGTGGTCAGCTCGCCCGCCGGACCGTCGAGGACGGCGACCTCGTGGACGCCCTGCCTCGGGTCGTAGTGCGCCCGCTCGCGGCGGAGCAATCGGAGCTGCTTATCCGGCCACCATCCGCCGCCGCGCATCCGGTGACCAAGGATAACGTTCTGACGCGGCACCCAAAACCCGGCTTCCTCGCGCAGCAGCGCCGCGCGCACTTCGGCGGCCAGCCGAGGGCTAACTCGCTCATCAGCATCGAGGAAGAACACCCACTCGGTCTCTGCCCAGTCGAGGGCGGCGTTCCGTTGTTCAGCAAAGTTCGTAAACGGTCGGAACTCGACGCGCGCCCCGCAGCGGCGAGCGAGTTCGACCGTCTGGTCGTGGCTGCCACTATCAACCACCAACCGCTCGTCGGCCCAGGCCAGGCTACGGAGGCAGGCAGCGATGTTCGCCTCTTCGTCACGGGCGATCACCGCTCCCGTGACACGTGGCCCGGCCCTCATCCGCCGCCCTCTCCCGCGATGCTCGAGACGGAGCCGGTGGGACCGCTCACCGGCGAATTGGCCGAGGTCCCCGCTGGGTCGGCGGTAGGCGGGCTTTGGTGGCGCGGGCGGGCAGCTTGGGCAAAGCGCTCCTCGCCGATCCCACGACGGACGAGCCAGCGATACAGCCGGCGGGTCAGCGGACCGTGATAGCGGTCGTACAAGAGCAAGCGGCTGCGGTACAGCTCGACGAACATCTCCTCGCGAAGCTGCGACGTACTTTGGCCGCCGTAATGGGTCACCCCGCGCCGTCGGCACCGCGAAGATGCGCCAGCCGGCGCGTTTCATTCGCCAGCACCAATCGACCTCTTCGCAATACATGAAAAACGCGGGGTCCAGCAGACCGACCTGCTCGATAGCAGCCCGCCGGACGACGAAGCAGGCGCCGAGCGGGTGGTCGATCTCGAAGGGACGTGCACCACCCTGTCGGTACCGGCCGTTCAGGGCGCTGTTCAGCAACCGCGGGTGAAGCGGCGCCAAATCCAGCAGCGCCTGAGCGAGGCCAGGAAAGCGAAATGCCGAGTGCTGATAGCTGCCATCAGGATTCAGGAGCTGCGGTCCAGCGACCCCGGCATCAGGCGTGCGGTCCAAAAAGTGGACGAGCGTCGTGAGTGCCCGGTCGTGAACCACGGTGTCTGGATTCAACAGACAAACGTACCGAGCGCGGGTCCGCTCAAGAGCGAGGTTGTTGCCCGCCGCGAAGCCAAGGTTGTGCTCCGGGCAAAGCAAATGAACGTGCGGAAACTCATCGCTCACCATCTCGCGCGAGCCGTCACGTGAGCCGTTGTCGACTACCCAGACCTCGGCTGGCGCATCCGGTTCGAGCGAGCGCAGGCAGTTGCGCAGCAGATCGCACGTGTTATAGGAGACGATGACGACGGCAAGGTCGAGCATCAGTAGTCGACGATAATCGTCTTGAGGCCGACTTCCCCGCCAGGGAAGCCGACGCCGCCCTGTTCGACCGCCGCCCAGACACGGAACTCGCGCTGACGCGGCAAGACCGTGATCGTACCGGTAATCACCGCCTCTTCGCCGGGCAGCAGTTCGCGATCAACGTCCTCGAACAACCCCCACCGGATCGGATAAGGACTGCCGGCGGTATTCCAGCTGACCGCCACCCGCCACCGCCCGGACCGCTCGAAGTACTTCGGCGTCCCGGTCTCGTCGGTCCAATAGTTGAACGTCTGATCGGTCCGATAGTGCGTGCCCGAGGGCGGACCCATCGTCTTGATTGGCACATCGCCGAAGTTGCGGACACGGATCGTCACGTTCAGCGTCCCGCCGATCGGAATGGCGTTCGGTGTGAAATCGACGCGTGTGATGCGCAGGTCTGGCTTGCCAGCGCCACGCACGACGATCGATCGGACCTCTTCGGAGACGTTGCCGGCCTTATCAAACGCTTGGACGTGAATGGCGTACACCCCATCGGGCACGAGCCGGCCGTTGTACATGCCGTTCCAATAGTGGGTGTAGAGCGCCGCCTTCCGCGGTTTGCGTTCGTCAAGCAAAATAATGCGGCCGCTCGGGTCCTTGGCGAAGACCACCACCTCGGCGTCTCGCGAAATTCCATAGGAAATGATGGCCTCATCCTCCGCGCCATCACCATTCGGTGAGATCTCGACCGAATCGACGCCCGCGCCGGCGACCTGCCCGGCTGCCCCGGGCAGCGAAATAACGAGATTGTTGATCGTCACTGGCTGGTGATCTCCGTCGACGATCGTCACTTCACCGCCTGCTTCGGCGCGCTCGCCGGCAAGGTCTTCCGCGATCACGACGAAGCTATACCTGCCGTCCGGCATCACACGGCGCGTCGCCTTGCCATCGTTCACCGGAGCCACCCCGTTGAAGGGCGCTTGGTAGCTGCCCACCGACCGCGGCTCGCGATCGCGCAACAGGTACTCCCGGCCAGCGGCGTCGCGCAACACGATCGAGACCAGCGCGGCGCGGCCAATCGTGTAGCGGATGGTCACTTCGTCATCGAGCGAGTCCCCATTGGGCGAAACCGTCGGGGCCGAGATGCTGACATCGGAGAGCAAGGGCGTTGGCTGACAAGCAACCGACAGAGGAAGCACAATCGAAAGCAGGAACGCGATGAGTGGCGCTCGCGGGAGCACGAAGCCTCCTGTGGCCGAGAGGGCCGCCGAATGGTACACAACGGCCCCCGCAGCCGACGAGGGAATCGCCCTACGCGCCGACCCAGCCCCGCACCGACGGCAGCGCGAAATAGACGACGAACGCCGCCGCGACCACCCACATCAGCCAATGTACTTCCCGTGCCTTGCCGGCGACGAGCTTGACAAACGCGTAGGCCACCACGGCAGCGCCGACGCCGTTCGTGATCGAATAGGTAAGCGGCATCACGGCGATGGCGAGAAGCGCCGGAAACCCTTCGGTGAAATCGGAAAAGTCAATCTCGCGCAGCACACCCGTCATGTAAAAGCCCACGATGATGAGCGCCGGCGCAGTCGCTTCGGCCGGTATAACGTACGTGATCGGCGCAAGCACGATACAGGCCAGAAACAGCGCACCGGTCACGACCGATGCCAGTCCTGTGCGGGCGCCTTCGGCAATTCCAGCGCCACTTTCGATGTACATCGTCACCGACGAAGCCGAGAGCGCTCCGCCCACCGCCGCCGCCGCGCCGTCCACCAACAGCACGCGCTGATTTCCCGGCAGGTTTTCCGCATTATCGAGCAGGTTGGCCTGCTCAGCGAGGCCGTACATCGTCCCAAAGGTGTCGAAGAAGTCGGAGAGCATGATCGAGAAAATCACGAGCAGCGCCGTCAAGATTGGCAGCAGCGTAAACACCTGCGCAGCGCCGAAGACGCCCGCGCCAAACGTCGCGAACGATGGCGGCGGGAAGGAGGTAGGCAGCCCCCCTTGAACGCCGGGCGCGTTCGAGACGTCCGCGCCCGTCACGAGGTGGACAATGAACGCGAGGATCGTCGTGGCGAAGATAGCTATCAGCAAAGCGCCGCGAACGCGCCGCGCGGTCAGCAGCGCGGCGAGCGCCAGTCCGACCACCGACAGCAAGACTGGGTAACCGGTCAGGTTGCCGAGCGTCACCGGCGTCGACGGTTGGCCCCCAATCGTCCCGTTCACTATCGGGATCGATTCGACGGGCACCCGCACGAAGCCGGCATTGACGAGACCGATGAAGAGAATGAACACGCCGATCCCGACGCCGATCGCGCGCTTGATGCTGGCGGGGAAGGCCGCCAGCACCGCCGACCGGAATCCGGTCAGGACGAGGATCGTGATGATGACCCCTTCGAGAAAGACCACCCCCCATCGCCGCCTGCCACGGCAAGTTCCGGCCGAGGATGAGATCGAATGCCACAAAGGCGTTCAGCCCAAGACCGGACGCCAAGGCAAAGGGGTAATTCGCCCAGAGCCCCATGATCAGCGTCATCACGCCGGCAGCGAGCGCCGTCATGGTCGCGGTCGCGACGAACTCGGGGCCGCGGCCTTGAGTGCTCACTGAGAGGATGACGGGATTGACGACGAGGATATAGGCCATCACGATAAACGTGGTGACTCCGCCTCGAATCTCCGTGCCTACGGTGCTGCCGCGCTCGTGGATCTTGAAGTACCGTTCGATGGCGGACGGCTCGCGGACGGGGACGCTGGACGCGCGGGATTGGGCCATCGGCACTCCTCCCTGCAAGACGGCGATCGCGTTCCGACTGGGCGAGCATAGCAATGGGCAATCGGCGACGCTACCGGATAGCGCCGGTTTGTCCTCGGGTGAGCCGCGCCGGTAGAATCCTTCAGAGCGACGAAGCGACCGAGCAGCCCCGGTCCGGAAAGCCCTGTTTCGTGGAACCAGTCAGCGGTGCGCGCGACTACTTGCCAGCGGAGTATGCCGTTCGGCAGATGGTGATCGATACCCTCCGCGCTTGGTTCGAAGAGCACGGCTACGCCGGGATTGAGCTCCCCGTCATCGAACCGACCGAGCTGTATGTCCGCAAGGGCGGCGGCGGGTTGCTCACCAAGCTGTACTCGTTTGTCGAGCCAGATGGCGCCCGCGTCAGCCTGCGACCAGAGTTCACCGCGTCGGCGGTGCGCGCCTATCTGAGCGCGGTCCGCCCACCGGGAGCAGCCGTCCGCTGGCACTATGCTGGCCCCGTCTTCCGCTTCGACCCAGCGTCGGACGTGCGCATCTGGACCCAGGCCGGGATCGAAGCAATCGGTTTGCAGGGGCAGGAGGTCGATGCGGGCCTGCTTGCCCTCGCCGCCGGCGGCATGCACCGGCTGGGAGTCAGCGGCTGGCGGCTCCTGCTCGGCCACGTTGGAGTGTTTGGTGAGGCTATCAGCGGGTTCGGGCTGGCAGAACGCACCGCAACGACCATCCTCGCTGGGATCGATCAGTTGCGCACGCCCGGTGGCCTCGACGAGCTGCGGACGCGCTTGGGCGAGCTTGGTCTCACGGCGAGCGACCCCGATGCAGCGGTGCTCAAGCAGGCGCTCCAGGACCTTGGCGACGCGGGGGCGCGAACGGTCGTCCGTGGGCTGCTCAGCAGTATGAACGTCGACCTGCTGGGCGGCCGACACCCCCGACCAGATTGTCGGGCGGCTCCTCCGCAAGCTTGGTGGCTGGGATGATCCGGCCACCGTCGAGCGCGCTCTGCAGTTCGCCGCCCGGCTGGCAGCGCTGCACGGCGAGGCCGCTCCAACGATCGCCAAGGCGCGAGCCCTGCTCGCCGCCGAGGGTCTCGCTGCGCCGTCGCTCGCCGAACTGGAAGCGCTCGTTGAGGCGGTTCGCAGCAAGGGCATCGCGACGGTCGAAGTCGATTTCGGGCTGTCTCGCGAGCTCGGCTACTACAGTGGCTTCGTCTTCGATATCCGTCACCCGAACGACGGTGGCCAATCGCTTTGCGGCGGCGGCCGCTATGACGGGTTAATTCGCGCCCTTGGCGGCCCCGACGTGCCGGCAGCCGGCTTCGCCTACAGCGTGAATGCCATTGCCGCCGTGTTGAGCCTCCCTCACCCTGCTGGGCGCTTCCCGACCCCCGACTCTCCGACCGCCGCGCTTTCCTCCAACCGGCGTACTGGAGCGGGATCAGGCGAGTCCTCCATGTTCACTTCTGAAGACGGGCAGAGACACCCGGAGCGTTCTCCTTCTGACGGCGCCGCGACGGACGTTCGAACAGCCGAGATTGCGCCATGACGTGTCCCCTGCGCATCGTCCTTCCGAGCAAGGGCGAGATGGAAGCACCGACGCTCAACTTTCTCGCGGCTGCCGGACTGCCCGTCTCACGACCGAACCCGCGTCAATATCAGGCGACCATGCCGGCAGTGCCGAACGCTGCCGTCGTTTTTCAGCGGGTTGACGATGTCGTGAACCAAGTAGCCGACGGCAGCGCCGATCTCGGCATCGCCGGCTTGAACAACGTCCGCGAAAGCCAGCGCGGCCGCGACTCGCTCATCATTGTCGTCGAGGACCTCGGGTACAGCGGTTGTGAGCTGGTGCTGGCCGTCCCGGATACGTGGATCGATGTGGCGACGATCGGCGACCTCGCCGACGTCGCGCTCGAATTTCGCGAGCGCGGCCGCGATCTCCGCATCGCGACAAAGTATCGTCACCTGACGAGCGAATTTCTCCTCCGCAAAGGCATCACCCACTTCACCCTCGTTGACTCGCAAGGCGCAATGGAAGCGGCGCCGAATATCGGCAACGCCGACTTGATCGCGGACCTCACGTCGAGCGGAACTACCCTTCGCGAAAACCACTTGAAGACCATCGTCGGCGGAACAATCCTTCGTTCCCAGGCCTGCCTGATCGCTAACCGCACGACACTTCGCGGCTGCCCCGACCGGCTGGCAGGCGTCCGCAAGATTCTCGAGCTGATTCGAAGCGCGCCGACGCGCAACCGGCTTTCTCCGGATCACCGCCAATATCCGCGGCGAATCGGAAGAGCAGGTCGCCGACCAGATTTGGGAGCGCCCCGAGCTGGCCGGCCTCGCTGGACCAACCGTGAGCCGGGTCTATGGCAAGGGGGCCCGACCGCTGGTATGCTGTCGCTCTCGTCGTTCGTGAGGACTTCTTGCTCGACGCTGTGGAGCACCTCCGAGCGGTCGGCGGCAGCGGCGTAACTGTTCTACCGGCAACCTACGTCTTCGAGAATCGATCGCTCCATTACGAGCGGCTGATTCGAAGAACTGGGCATCGCGAGCGCTCGCCCCGCCGGCGCGGCGCATTGAGGACCGACCATGACGACAACCGAGCGCGGCATTCGGCTCTTTCACGATCTCGAGCTCGCGCGGCGCCATCTCATCGAGCGCAAACCGATGGAAGCCGTTACTCTGCCGGAGAGCGTGCGCACTCGTATTCGTGAGCAGTGGGGCGAAGACCTGAGCGCCGACGAGGTCGTGGAACGCATTCTGACCGCGGTGCGGGTGGATGGCGACCATGCCCTGATCGACCTCACACGCCGGATCGACGGTGTCATGCTCGAGAGCATCGAAGTCGGCCGCGAAGAAATCGAGCGTGCGTACGACGCACTCGATCCGAACGTTGTCACTGCCTTGCGGCTAGCGGCGGGACGTGTTCGCGCCTTTCACGAACGGCAACGACGCAATAGCTGGCTCGATTTCGACGAGGGCTATGGCCAGATCGTTCGGCCCCTCGACCGTATCGGGATTTATGCCCCAGGCGGGACGGCCGCCTACCCCTCGACAGTCATCATGTCGGCAGTGCCGGCGCGGGTCGCCGGCGGTGCGCGAGATCGTCCTCACCTCGCCCTGTGGCCGTGACGGATCGATCTCCCGCCGGTCACGCTCGTCGCCGCCGACGTGGCCGGGGTAGACCGGGTGTTTCGCATCGGTGGCGCCCAGGCGATTGGGGCATTGGCATTCGGCACCGAGAGCGTGCCGCGAGTGGACAAGATCTTGGGCCCCGGCAACCTGTTCGTCACCCTCGCCAAACGCAAAGTCTATGGGTTGGTGGCAATCGACGCCCTCGCCGGGCCAACCGAAACGCTCATCATTGCCGACGAGCACGCTGACCCGGCGCTCTGCGCTGCCGACTTGCTCGCCCAAGCCGAGCACGACGTGCTCGCCCAGCCGCTTCTCCTCACCCCCTCTGCCTCGCTCGCCGAGCGAGTCGCGGCCGAGATCGAGCGTCAGCTCCCGCTTTTGGAACGCGAGCCGATCGCCCGTGCGTCCATCACCGGCCGTGGTGGGATCGTCGTCACGCCCGACCTCGCGACCGCCTTCTCGCTCATGAATGAGTACGGACCCGAGCATCTTTGCCTGCACATCCGCGACCCGTGGACCTGGCTGCCGGCGGTGAAGAACGCAGGTGGCGTATTCCTCGGCGAGCATTCGACCGAAGCGTTGGGCGACTACACCGTTGGTCCCAGCCACGTTATGCCGACCGGCGGAACTGCGCGCTTTAGCTCACCGCTCAATGTCGACGACTTCGTGAAGCTGATTAGCGTCATCGCTCTCACCCCCGGAGAAGATGGCTGAGCTAGCGCCGGCGACTGCGACGCTCGCCCGCGCCGAAGGTTTGACTGGGCACGCCCGCTCGGTCGAGATCCGTCAGGAGCGCGGCCAATGAACCGGACTCGCGTCGCGATTGCCAGCCTGATCCGGCCTCATCTCCGCGCTGCCGAGCCGTACCAGCCCGTCCAATCGCTCGAGGCGCTCAGTGCCGAGATCGGCATCCCGGTTGATCGGATCGCCAAGTTGGACGCGAACGAAAACCCCTATGGTCCTTCGCCGCAGGTGCTGGCAAAACTCGCTGGCTACCGGGGCTTTCACCGCTATCCTGACCCGATTCACGACGACCTCCGCGCGGCGCTGGGCGCCTATTGGGGCGCGGCACCCGAGCGCATCGTCCTCGGCGCTGGCGCAGACGAATTGATCGACCTCATCTGCCGCCTGTTTCTGGGCCCCGAGGACGAGGTGATCGACCTTGTCCCAACCTTCGGGATGTATCGCTTCTCGACCGAGATTGCTGGCGCGGTCTACCGGCCTGTTCGACGCCGGGCGGATTTCAGCGTCGACGTCGCGGCCGTCCGCCCTGCTCTTACGCCGCGCACCAAGCTGATCTGGGTCGCCGCGCCGAACAACCCGACGGGCACACCGCTCGATCCCGCAGACGCCGAGGCGCTTGCGGCACTTGGGGTGCCGTTGGTCATCGACGAAGCCTACGCCGAATTCAGCGGTGTCACCTTCCGCGCGCTCGCCGAGCGGCTCGAGCACGTTATGCTCTTGCGCACGTTTAGCAAGTGGGCCGGGCTCGCCGGACTGCGGATTGGCTATGGTCTCTTTCCGCCGGCTGTGGCCGAAGCATTGCTGACGATCAAACCGCCGTATAACGTCAACGTGGCGGCTGCAGTTGCGGCTCGAGCTGCCCTCGAGGACGCCGACCACCGCGAGCGGACCGTCGCGGCGATCCTCGCCGAGCGCGGCCGGTTAGTGGGGACGCTCGCCGCCTCACCCTACCTGCGGCCGATCCCAAGCGCGGCAAACTTCGTGTTTTGCTCGGTTGTCGGTGCGAGCGCGCGGGCGCTCCGCGACGCGCTTCGCCGTCGCGGCGTGCTCGTCCGGTATTACGACACGCCGCTGCTGGAAAACGCGATCCGGGTGAGCGTCGGCCGGCCGGAAGATACCGACCAGCTCGCCGCAGCGCTCGCCGCTGTTCGCCCGGAGGAGGTGGACGCGTGACGATCGAACATCGTGTCGAACGCCGCTTTGCCGAGCGCCGGCGCGTCACCGCCGAGACCACCGTCGACGTCCGGCTCGACCTCGACGGCAGCGGTCGGGCCGATATCGCGACGGGCATCGGCTTTTTCGATCATATGCTGACACACCTCGCACGCCACGGCGGACTCGACCTCACCGTCCATGCCACGGGCGACCTGCATGTCGACGAGCATCACACGGTCGAAGACGTGGCCATTGTCCTCGGCCAAGCGCTGCTGGAGGCCGTCGGCGATCGGAAAGGGATCCGGCGGATGGGCCACAGCATTATGCCGATGGACGAGTGCCTAGTGCTCGTTGCCGTCGACTTCGGCGGCCGCGGCAAAGCCGTGATCGATCTCCCATTCGCCTCCGACCGGCTCGGGGACGCTTCCGACCGAGCTGATCGGGCATTTTCTGGACAGCTTTGCGACCGAGGCGCGAATCAACCTGCATTGCCGGCTGCTGGTCCCCGGCAACGACCATCACCCGCGCCGAGGCCGCGTTCAAAGGCCTCGCGCGTGCGCTCTCCGATGCCCTCTCGCCCGATCCACGTCGCGCCGGGGCGCTGCCGTCAACCAAAGAGTTCCTTGAGGCATAGGCAGGCCTCGCCCGCCTGCAGCGCTCGCCGTCGTCGTTCCGGACGTCGCAGGATCGAAATCGCCAAATTGCTTGGCGCGTCGCTCGAGGCAGCCAGCATGGTCACTGCCAGTCAGGTTGCTGTCCACGGTCGAGTCTCTGGGCGGCGCATGCCGACATGGAGCGCCGCGCCGCCTCAGAACGGCCAGACCCGTTTTGGGATGAGGCGCGTTCCGGAGAAGGACGGGGCGAGACGGCGCAAGTCGGCAAAAAGGTCGACCTCGGTTCCCGCGATACGGTAACGTACTTCCCCATCGATCGCTCACCGCAGCGCCAGTCGGGAGCGGACGGGCTGCTGGCAGGGTTCAGTTCACCAAACGAGGAGAGCAACATGACGATGAGACCGCTCGCGCGCGCCATGGCCCTCCTAGGCCTTGTCGCCGTCGCTTGTGCACCGGCGACGCAGCCAACCCCGACGTCCCCTCAGACCGGCGGCGCCCAGCCGGCCGGGCCGAAGCGGGCCGCCAACCAAGTGCTCAAGATTGGCACCAACCGATTTCCATCCGGCGTCACCCAGCTCGCCAGCGCCTTCAACATCCAGTGGTATGGCGCAATGTTCGACTCGCTAGTCACCTTCGACAAGGACTTCAACATTCAGCCAGCGGTCGCCTTGAAATGGGAATTGCTGCCAGACAACAGCGCCTGGCGCTTCACGCTGCGCAACGACCTGACCTTCTCGAACGGCGACAAGCTGACCGCTGAAGATGTCGCTTTCACCGTCAACGAGCAGGTGAAAGAGCGCTCGCCACAATGGGCACTGAGCCCCCTGCTGACGGGCGCCCGTGTGGTCAACGAAACGACGGTTGATCTCCTCATCTCGCAGCGCGATGTCGCGACGTTGTTCAACAGTCCCGGCTGGCTGATCTGGCCAGCGAAGTACTACCAGCAGGTCGGCAAGGATACCTTCCTGACCAAGCCGATCGGCAGCGGGCCGTATCTCCTCGCCGACTTCAAACCGAACTCTGAGATTGTCTATCGCTTACGGCCGAACTACACCCATCCGTATCGCAAGGTCGAGCTGACCGAGATCGTGATCCGCTCCGTACCGGAGCCGAGCGCCCTGATCGCGGGACTGCGGACTGGCGAGATTGACTTCGCGAATGGCTCGCAGTTTCTTGCCGACCAAGCGAAGCAGGCGGAGAGCCAAGGCCTGACCGTCGAGACCAAGCAAGTGAGCTACATCTCGATTCTGTTTAGCGAAGAGAAGGTAAAGGGCACCCCGCTCGAGAACGAGAAGGTGCGCCTGGCGATGAACTATGCGGTCGACAAGGCAGCAATCGCGCGGACCATCTTTGCTGGGCTGTCGCAGCCGATTGGGCAGTATGCCGTTCCGGAGGCGACGCACTACAACCCGAGCTTGCAGCCCGTGCCGTACGACGTCGCTACCGCGAAGCGGCTGCTCGCCGAGGCGGGTTACCCGAACGGATTCCGGCTCGAAAACGGCCTTACGTTCACCAACAGCCCGGTCAATTCCCAACTGTTCCAGGCCGTCCAAGGGTTTCATCGCGAGATCGGCATCCAATACGACCTCGATCCGGTCGAGCTCGGAACCTACATCGACCTCGCGTACGGCCGCGGCAACCGCGCGCGCCCGCCAATGTTTGAAGCTGGCAGTTCGAATACCAACGGCCTTTTCAGCTTCACGTGGGGCTTCCTGAAGTGCCAGGGCGGGGCAGGCTGGTGGTGCGTGCCAGCGATGGATGCCGCGATGGAGAAGGCGCTTGCCGAGACGGATACGGCCCGGCGTAAACAGTATCTCCAAGAAGCCGTAAAGGCGCTCCGCGACTCTTGGAACATGGTCTACTTGGTCAGCACACCGCAGTTCAACATCTATTCCAAGAAGGTCGCCGGGTTCAGTTGGACCACGCCGACCTACTATTCGCTCGACAGCGTGTTCATCACCGAATAGGCCGCGGTCCGCGCTTCTCACGCACGGCCAGCCGCGCGATCGGCTGGCCGTGACACATCTCCGGCAGGGCGGTCACGCTTGTCGCCGGAGTACGGCGCGGATCAACAAGAAGGCGCCGACGGCGATCAGGACCACCGGCCAGCCATACTGCCAAACCCAAGCGACGGTCTCGCCGCCGAGGCTGAGCACCCCAGCGAGCGCGATGAAGAAGGCGGGGATGAGGGGCCACCACGCGCCCTGCGGCGGCTGTATCCCGAAGGCGAGCCCGATCACCCAGATCAGCGCGAAGCCTGCTGCGAGGGCGAACAGAAAAAGCGCCCCCGAAACCGGCTCGCTAGAAGTGGCCGCCAGCAGAATACCGACCCCGACGCCAGAGACGATCCCGCCCGGGATCAAGAGACCGTAGTTTCGGGTGAGGAGAGCCGCCGTCAACAAGCCGAGCCCGACCAGAAGGACGATGAATTGACTGGCGTTGGGGATGACTTGGGCGACGAGAAAAAGGCCGCCGACAACGATCAGGATCGCGCCGGTGACCCACTCCGGCCGGAGTCCGTCTCGCCGCGACGGCCCATCGGGGAGCGAAGGGGTCGGGGGGTCAGAAGTTGTCATCTCGCACCTCCGCTGAGCCAGCCTGCGGGGGCACACTCAGCCGGCTCCTAGAATACTCCCTGCGCATCCTTGTGTTCCGCGCCGTCTTGACGAGCGATGGCGAGACTATCGGTACGCGCTTCCTGAGCGCATTGGCCTCCCGCGCTCGCGTGCCGCTCGCCGGTCGGCCTGCTTCACCTCGCGAGGTTGCTGCCCCGCGAAGCCGGTGCGCCGGCTTGACAGCAAGCAGCCGTGCGCGTATCGTCATGAGAACATATGTTCTATTCAGCGAGGTGAAGGATGGGCCAGTGGACACCGTCGCGGCTAGCCTTCCTACAGATCGACGATTTTCCCGTCGCCGTCGAGCGGCGTGACCGGCCGGAGCTCGCGCGGCTGCCGCTCGCGGTCGGCGGCGCAGCGGAAGACCGCAAGGAGGTACTCGCCGCTTCCACCGAGGCGCGCGCCGCCGGCATTCGGGTGGGGATGCCGCTGCGCAGCGCACTGGCGCGCTGTCCCACGCTGGTTGTCGTGCAGGCGCGCCACGCTCGCTACCATGAAGTAGCAGATGCCTTGCTGCGGGCGCTCGCCGAGGTCAGCCCGCTCGTCGAGCCAGCCGAGTTGGGCAGCGCTTGGCTAGGGCTGGATGGCTTGGCAGCGATCTACGGTGACGAACGGGCGATCGCCCAAGCCGCCGCTGCAGCCTGCCAAGCAGCGACCAGCCTGGCACCACGGATCGGCGTGGCAACCGGCAAATTCACCGCGCGGGTCGCCGCGCTGCTCGCCGCGCCCGGCCATCCTCGGCTGGTCGCTCCGGGCGGCGGCGCGGCGCTGCTCGCCGATCTCCCGGTCGGCTACCTGCCGATCCCGCCTGAGACACACCGCCGGCTGATCCTCTTCGGCTTGCGAACGATCGGCGCTGTGGCGGCGCTGCCACTGGGAGCACTACAAGCCCAATTCGGTCCGCTGGGGGCGCGGATCTGGCGGCTGGCGCATGGTGAGGACGACGAGCCACTGCAGCCGCGCGATATCCCGGTCGAGTTCGCCGACCAGTTCGTCTTCGAACAGCCGGCGGTGACGATCGATCTGCTCACCCTCGCCGCCCGTCACCTGCTCGGCCGGATGGTGAACAGCCCACGCTTCGGCTTCCGCGCGGCACGCGGACTGCTCTTCCGCGCCCACCTCGAGAACGGCCAGACCTGGGAGCGGCGGCTTACCTTTCGCGAGCCGGTGAACGACCCAGCGCGGATGCTGACCGCGCTTTCCGGCAAACTGGCGGCGTTCGTCCCCGAGTCGGCTGTGGAGGCGGTAACGATCGTCCTGACCGGACTGTGTCCCGAAGGCGGCGCCCAGGGGCAGCTGCCGCTCACTGGCCGAATGAATCAAGTCGATCGCGTCAAAGAGGCGATCGGCCAACTGAAAGAGCGCTACACACGTTCGCCAATCTTTCGCATCGTCGAGGTGGAGCCGTGGTCGCGGATCCCAGAGCGTCGGCTGGCGCTGATCGACTACGACCCCTAAACGCGCCGCGGCCGATCGTGGTCACCGCGCGCGACGGCGAGCCGCTAGCGGTGACGTTGCGCGGCACACGGCGGCGCGTCCTCGGCATTCAAGACCGCTGGCGCATCGACGACGAGTGGTGGCGGCAGCCGATCGCGCGGATGTACTTTGTGCTGGCGATCGAGGGCGACCAGCTCGTGACGATCTTCCACGACCTGATCGCCGATAGCTGGTTTCTGCAACATGCCGGCGCTCCGAAAGCCGTCTCTATGCCGCTGCCCTTGATCGTCCCACGCCGGCCGGCGGCGCGCCCCGCCCAAGCCGACGATGACGCCGTCGCCTAAGCGCCCGCCCCGTTCACCAGCCGGAGGAGCGCTCCGGTCGGGTTGTCACGATCGAGAGCGACAACGCCCTCGCGTTCGCCAGGCAGGACGGTCAGTCCCATCGCCCGCGCCCACGCCACCGTCTCCTCGAACGCCGTCAGCTCGAAGGTGATCGATTGCAGTCCGCCGCCCGCTGCCGGCGCGATTGCCGCATCACCGACCGGCGAGACGATCTCGAGGATCGTCCCGCCTACCCGGAGCGGTCGGAGAATCGCCGAGCCGCGCCCCTCCGGCGGGCCAGCTTCGCCGCCGAGCGTCTCTTGAAAGAAGGCGAGCGCCGCCCCACCATCGGCGGCGGCGATGGTGCTCGCTGCAAGCCGGCCTCGGTGTGGCCGCGGCGGGGGGAAGGTCCTGCCAATCGGGCGCGTTGCGCTTGCGTTCGCGCTGCTCGTCTGCCAGCGGCCGGAACTGGAGCAGCACCCCGAAACTGGCCGAAGGGCGGATAAAGGCGTTGGTGGCTGCGCCGTCCGCGTCACGTTCGACGCCGGTGAGCGGGATGCCGCGCACCGTCAGCCGCTCGAGAAAGCGGTCTAGATCTGCGACGTACCAAGTCAGGTGATGCAAGCCGGGGCCTCGCTTCGCGAGGTAGGGATGCAAGAAGCTCGCAGGCGACGTCGGCTCGATGATCTCGAGCACCGCCCCGCCGATGTCGATCTGGACGCCGCGAAAGCCTTGCTCCGTCTGGGGGCTGCGCTGCTGAACAATCACCCGGCCGCCAACGAAATCGAGCACAAAGTCGCGAACGGGGTCACGCTGGGGCGCCGCCAGCGCCACGTGGTCAAAATGGATCTCCACCAGTCCTCCGCCGGGCATTGTGCCCCAGCCCACCGCCGCGCGGCGAGCCACTCAGCAGCAGAGGTCGCCGCTTCGCCACGCTTCCCAGCCTTCGCGCACCGCGATCGCCGCCACCCCCACCCCAGCGAGGGGGTCCATCCACCACCAGCCGGCGAGCGCATTCGCGCCGAGTCCGACGAGGACGACCGCCGAGACGTAGGTACAGAGCTGCGTTTGGGCGCTATCGGCCCGAAGCGACACCGACCCCAACGCGGCCGCCACACGCCGCTTGGCCCAAGCGAGCAGCGGCATCACCACGAGCGAAAGCGTCACCAGCACCAGCCCCGGGAGCGACTGCTCCGGCTCAAGCCCGACACCTAGCAGCCGAGCCGCCGAATCGGCCACGAGGTAGGCGGCAAGGGCGAAAAACGAAAGCGCGATCAACCGAACGGCACGCCGCTCGATGCGCTCGGTCATCTCACCCGCGGGATGAGCGAGGAGCCAGACAATCACGAGCGCACTGCTCACCTCGATCACCGACTCCAACCCGAAGCCGACGAGAGCGATCGAGGAGGCAACAACCCCGCTCACAAGGGCCACGATGGCCTCGAGCGCGTTCCAGCCGATCGTCGCTGCCGTCAGCCACCACGCGATCCGCCGAAGCCTCGGCGCGGCGACGTCCGGCTGGCCGATCACGGTCCCATCACCGGATGGTCGCACGCCGCAACCCGCTCCGCGACGGTGCCGATGAACCGGTCCGCCTCGGCGAGAAAGGCCGCAACACCGTCGGCAAGCGCATAGTGCACGGTGCGCCACTCCTGCCGCGCGACAACCAGCCCGCAGTCGCGCAAACACGCCAAATGCCGGCTGGCGTTGCTCGGCGTCATTCCAGCCGCCGCCGCGACCTCTCCCGCTGACCGCGAGCCATCGCGCAGCGCGTCGAGAATGGCCAACCGCCCCGGCTCAGCCAGTCCGCGGAAGAATCGGGCGCGCAATTCCACTGTCTGGCGTGTCATTTGAGTCACGACGCAAATGATACCCGACGCGCCGAACAGGTCGCTGCCACGCCGCCCAAGTGGCGATTGCCACGTGCACGGACCTCCGATGCGTCGTCCGGCGTTGCCCGCGTCTCGACGCGGCGAGCGGCGCTCGCGATCGACGTCGTGGGCACGCACTGCACTGCCCCCGGCCACAGCGTTGCCACTCAGCCGAACGCCGCGTCCTTCGGCGAGCGACATCAACCATGCTCGGCCCGTGGGCCGATCTGGCGCTGCTGGCACAGGTCCAGAACGCTGAACAGCCTGCCCGCTCAGCGGCCCGCCGGCGAAGCCGGCCGCTCATCGTCTGCCAGCGAGCTCGGAAGGACGCCGCGCCGGACGAACTCCATGTCCCGAGTGTCAATCTCGGCGAAGAGGATTGGCGACGTATACGTGTGCTCGATCGTCCAGCCGAGCCGCGGGTTGTGAAGGCGAATTGTGAACCGGCCGCCATACTCCAATTCGGAGGCAAGCGAGACCACCGTGCCGGACCAGAAAAGGTACGGCCGCACGACGCGCCGGAGCTTTCGTTCCAGTCCAGCCACCATCTCCGGTGGCGACATGAACTCGCGCACCGACGCCCGCTGGTAGGGCTGCATCCGCCCGAAGGAATCGCTCACCTCGCTCGCGATCTCGGTCTCGTCCCACACCTCGGCAACGTCGCGCCAACGCCAAAACCGAGGCGCGACGATGCTCGGGCACACTTGTTTCGACCAGGGAATGTCAATCGATTCCAGTTCACGATCCGTGTGATCGCTTCCGACCGAAACGTAGAGTTCGCCGTCGACGTCAACGTAGGTGACAATCTCGACCTCACCGGAGGTCTTGGCGTACTGAACGGGCACCTCGTTGGCGCACGTGACAGCCCACGGGCTGAGCGGAAAGACAATTGGCGGCGTGCCCACCCGGGGCTGCGGAACGCCTTCCTTCGCCACCTCATCGAGGTGCGCCTGCATCTTCGCCGCGTCCCGGATCGTGAAGCCGATGTTGTATGCCCGGGCGACCGACAACTCGCGTGGCGTCTCGCCCTCCCGACCAACGATCGTTACGCGCAATGTCTCTGCCATCTTTGCCTCGTCTCGTCCAAATGCGATAGAGCAGGATACATGCTCCCTGCGGCAACGCACCAAGCGGTCGCGAGTTGGTCGCTCAACGTCCGAACGAGAGTGACTCCGGCCAGCGCCCAGTCCGCCACGCCATTCGCATCAGGCCGCGCCACTCCCGAGGGAGGTGGGCAGGCCCGCTCGGGCGACGGCGGATCGGCCGCTGCGACAGAGCACCACGAGAGCACCTGACTCTCTCCTGACTCAGCAAGCGCTGGCCGAGGCGACGAGGCTCCCTTCCAGCGATTGACGGCTCAGCGATGCCTTGGTAGCGTGCCACCGACGACGGGCCGTGGAGAGACGATCATGGCGAGAGTACTACCGCGAATCGCATTGACCGCCGAGGAAGAGGCCGACGTGCGCGCCCGAGTGCTCCAGTTTTTCGAGCGCTTTCGGTCGCCGAAGATTGTCATCACGACCGGACTAGACGACAGGCCGCGCTTCCGGCTTATGGGCGTCCGGATGGCCGGCTTCACGCCGTACCTCGTCAGCATCAAACCGTCCACCAAGCTTCAGGAATTGCAGCGCATCCCTGAGGTGACCGTGCTGTGGTACCAAGACGACGCCGACGATGACAACAGCGATCAACCGCTTCGGCTGGTGGCGATCACTGGAACCGCCGAGCTCGTGTTGTCGGCAGAGGGAATTCGGGCCTTTCCCGGCCCCGACCAAGCGATGAGCGACGAGGAGCTCGCGCGGACGCGCCTCGGTGTAATCGTCCACCCAACCAAGATTCGCGTCGAGGGGTTCCGCCCGGGGCCGCGCTACCCAATCTTCCTCAAGCCATGACCACGGCTCATCGAACCGGCTCGCCATCCGCGAACTGTGTGCTCGGCGGCCGGCGCTCGAGCGGCTCGACGACCCTCCCTCCGGATTGGTGAGCGAGGCGATCGTCCGGCCGGCGAGGACCAAGTGATTGCGAACGAACGGTGCGTCTCACGTCCGGACATGGTCTCGCTCGCTCGGCGTGTCGACTCTGAGATCGTGGCGCGCCCACCGTCGCGAGGCCGGTCCCGCAGGAGGAATCCAGCTAAGGCGCGTGAGCCTCGTCCGACACTGCTCCATGATGCGACCGAGCGCCTCCGCCTCGTCATGGCCGGGCAGTGGCTCCCCTTCCGGCCCTCTGCTACCATCCCTTCGGGAGAGGCGCCCATGAGCTTCCTACGGAATTTCTACACCCGTCACCCGAACCTTGTGATGTGGCTGGTGCTCGCCGTCGGTATGGTGGCGATGCTGGTGTGGTCCGCGAAGGACGTGGGGCTGTTGCCATCCCAGATGGCCGCGCTGATTGTCAGCACGATCGTCCTCGCCGGTCTGTGCGTCTGGATCATCAACTGGGAATAGCGCACCCGGCGTTTGCCTCGGTCCATCCAAGGCGTTGCGAAGGGTCGCGGTCGCCTGCCCCACGGTGCGCGAGGATCCATTCCGTGAAGCGAGTACTTGGGCTGATTGCCGTTGCGCCCTTCGTGCTGTCCGCCTGTACGAGTGACGGGGAGCAGGCCGTCGACGTCGTCCCGACTCCCACCACGCGCTGCCTGCCGCCAGACTGCGTCGAAATCGTGATCGACGGTCTCGATTACGCGTTCAATCCGCCGACGATCACGACCCGCGCCGGCGCCGCACGCGTTGTCCTCCGCAACCTCGGTCAGAAGGTGCACAATTTGAAGGTGCAAGGTGGCGCCGTCGAGGCGCGAACGCTGAATCTCGCGCCCGGCGCAACCGGCTTTCTCGATGTCACGCTCGAAGCCCGGCGCTACGACATATTCTGCACCATCACCGGCCATGCAGAGCGCGGGATGCGCGGTGTTCTCACCGTCACGCCTTGAACAGCCCAGATCTCGATTGACGCACGTCTTCGCCGCCAGACCGTCACCCTGATACGATCCGTGCTGTCACGGCGGCTTCGGCTTGCTGCAGGTGCACGAGCAACTCTCCGTTGGAGAGCATGGTGAGGAAGGGATGATTTATGAAGGCGGCGCAGTGGATGTCTGGTGCAGCCCGTTCACGCCGCCCCTCATGCAGAAAATCTTTCGGGACGCCCCCGAACTCGCGGAGGAAATCGACCGGTACCACTTGCAGGACAACGTTCGGGGCTGGAGCGTGCCGGAATTCGTGGCCATGATGGACGAGGCCAACGTCTTAGTCGCCGGCATTCCGGCCTATCAGATCTGGTCCTTCGAACGGCGCGAGCAGTTGGTCGATATCCGCCCCGAGGAGGTCGCCGATCTGGTTCGGCAAGCGCCCGACCGGCTCTACGGCTACTACGGCATCAACCCCTACAAACGGATGGCCGGCGTCCGCGAGCTGGAATGGGCGGTGCGGGAGCTCGGGTTCCGAGGCGCACATTTGCTCGTCTACGGCTTCGACATGCCGATCAATCACCGCGACCTCTACCCCTACTACGCCAAGTGCGTCGAGCTCGACGTGCCCGTGGTCATCCAGGTTTGCCACTGTGCCCAGACCATGCCGAGCGCCCACGCCCGACCGATTTTGCTCGACGACATCGCGCTCTACTTCCCGACGCTCAAGATTGTGGGCGGCCACACGGGCTGGCCGTGGACGAGCGAGTTGATCGCGATGGCTTGGAAGCACAAGAACGTCTATCTCTCGGCGTCGGGGTTTGCGCCGCGGATGTGGAGCGCCGAGCTGGACACCTTTATCAACTTCCAAGGCCGTGGGAAATGCATGTGGGGGGCGGATCTGCCGATCCTGACCTATCAGGCGAGCGAGCGCCAGCTTGCCCAGAAGCAATTCCGCGATGATGCCCGCCGGCTCCTCTTCCGAGACACCGCCGATGCGGTCTTCAAGCTCGGGCTCGCCGAGCGCCTGTCGCGGGAAACCAATGTTTGACCGATCCTGCAGCGCGTGGTAAGGTTGTCTAATCGGTGCAACCCGATAGTCTCTGGGAGCGCGTACATGGGCGAACAAGCATGGGTGTGGGTATTGGCAGCAGGGCTGGCGATCCTTCTCCCCTTCCTTGTCAAGGGGAACAGGTCTGAAGCCGACGCCTCGCCCGTCGAAGTGCCCGCCGACGACGAACCGCGCCGGCGCTAAGCGGCCCGTTTTCGCGCTTTCCCTCGTCCGCGCACGTCTGCCAGACTGGCGTCCGCACGACAACGCATTCAGCTGACCGCGGCCGCACCTACCACATCTCGCCGGAACGACCGCCGTGCTCGCACTGCCCGTGCGAGATCCTTCAGCACTGGGACGGTGTCCCCCCAGCCAAGGCAGGCATCGGTGATGCTCTGGCCGTAAACCAGCGGTTTGCCCAGATCGACGTCTTGCCGCCCTCCCACGAGGTGGCTCTCCAACATCACGCCGAAGATGGCTTCGTTGCCTTCGGCGATCTGTCCGGCCACGTCGGCCGCGACCGCCGGCTGGCGCGATGGGTCTTTTCCACTGTTGCCGTGCGAGCAGTCGATCATGATTCGCGCGGGCAAGCCGCACCGCTCAAGGAGCGCCGCTGCGGCCTCGACATCGTCTCGGCGATAGTTCGGCCCGCGCGTGCTGCCGCGCAGAATGATGTGGCAGGCGTCGTTGCCACGGGTCACCACGATCGCCGCGACCCCTTGCTTGGTGACCGAGAGAAACTGATGCGGCAGCGATGCGGCGCGCACTGCATCCACCGCCAGTTGGACGCTGCCACCCGTGCCGTTCTTGAAACCGACCGGCATCGAAAGGCCAGAAGCGAGCTCCCGATGAACCTGGCTCTCAGTCGTCCTCGCACCGATCGCTCCCCAGGCAACGAGGTCGGCAATGAACTGCGGGGTGATGGTGTCCAAAAACTCGGTGCCAGCCGGCATCCCGAGTTTGGCAAGGTCGAGCAGCAGGCCGCGCGCCAAGCGCAGCCCGTGGTTGATGTTGAAGCTGCCGTCAAGGTGCGGGTCGTTGATCAGCCCTTTCCAACCGACCGTTGTGCGCGGTTTCTCGAAGTACACTCGCATCACGATCAGTAACTCGTCGGCCAGCTCGTCGGCGAGCTCCTTCAACCGGTTGGCATATTCGCGGGCGGCCGAAACGTCGTGGATCGAACAGGGTCCGACAACCACGAGCAATCGGTCGTCCTCACCTCGCAGAACGCGGGTAATCGCCTCACGCGCTTCGGCAACGGTGACCGAGGCCTCCGGCGTTACCGGAAACTCTTCGATCAGGATCGCAGGAGGAATGAGCGGTTTCAGCCTCTCAATCCGCAAGTCATCGGTCTGGCGGTACATCGCTGCTCCTGAAGTGGCGGCAAGCCGCCGGGTATTCGGCTCGGGGGTGGAACGTCGTTGTCCCGCCGTTAAAACAGAGGGACCGCGGCGCCTGGCCCGCGGTCCCTCGCATCGTCGCTGGTCGTGAACCGGGGCCTCGGTTGGCCCCCGGCTCACCGTCCTGATTACGCAGGCAGGCGGCCGGAGGCCAGGAGAAAGAAAAAGTAGCCCCAAAAGCCCCGACCGCGCCGTACACGCATGTCTGTACCGTAGCACAGCCTGTCCCGCCCGGTCAACGGTCCGTCATCTCCATACGAAGCGTTTGGCGACAGCACGTCCGGCGGATGCGTAGCGGACTCTTTCTCGGGAGCGCTGGATCGGAAGATTGGACGGGTTGACGCAGCACGCTCTGGCCACCCCGAGCCGCGGGGGAGTCGCCGGCCGGGGCCTCGTCCAAGGATTTCGGTGTGGACCGCCGCCAACCACTCGCAGCGATCGAGGCCGCTGCTCGCTGCTGAAGAAACGACGCACCATTCGGTCGGATGCGGCCGACGCCCGCGGGAATTCACGGGACCTCGAAGGGCCCCTCAACCTATACTTCGGTCGAGCAAGCGGGCGTCTCTCAGGCAAAGGAGCTTCCTATGGGGAAGGCGTGGATCATCTCTCTGCTCGCGGCCGGCGTGTTGATCGCCGGCGCTCCGCACGTGTCGGCCCACGGCGGCATCGACGATGGTGACGATGGGGAAGAGGGAGAGGGGGGCGGCACCGTGCAGGGCGGCACTCCTCTCGAAGAGCTGTATCCCGGCTATTACGAGTTTCAGAATCGGTTCGTCTCGTGGTCGGGAACATGGGCGCGGATTAACGCGATGAACGCTGGCGTAACCACGACCGTCCCAGCCGGTCAGGCCGTCACTCCGTTCGACGCCGCACCCTCTCAACCGTAGAGCGTTCGGTAAAGGTTCTCCGCGGGCGCGGTGTGCTTCGCCTGCTCCGGCCGCACCCTCCGCAGGTAGGCGAGGTCAATCTCTGCCAGCGCATGCCCTTCGTTGGGCCCAGCAAGGTGGGCGCGGAGCGCACCGTCCGGCCCAACAATGCAGGCTCCACCGCCAAATTGGAACTCTATGCGCTCGCTTTCATCCTCGACGATCTCTGCCGTCGGCACGCCGCTGAGCCAATAGAGGCCATTGAGGTAGGCCATCGTTTGTTGGACCGCTGGCGTTGGCGGCCGGCCGGGTCCAGCGATCTGGGCCGTCGGATGGCAAACGATCTCTGCCCCCTTTTTCGCGACCGTCCGCACCGCTTCCGGAATGAGGAACTCCCCCTCAACGAGGCAGGCAAGCCGACCAATCGGTGTATCGGCGACCGGCAGGATCGCGTCCGGACCAAACGCCGCGGTGTACTCCTCGGCGATATCCCTTAACAGCGTGATTCCACTGGACGTCGGCGCTTGGGTTTTTGGACAACGCAACACGAGCCCCTCGGGTCCAATGATGTAGCCGGTGTGGAAATAGCGGCCAGGCATCGCTGGGTGCTTCTCAACGTGAGACGATGCAACATAGAGCCCATGGCGGGCGCAGACGTCGCGCAGCGGCGCGAGCCTTGGATCGTCCTCGAGGTGCAATGCCACCTCGTCTCGGTTGACGTGGCGAACGATTCCACGCGTCCGCAACGCTGTGCCGATCCCGCTCAGCGCCAGCACCGGTAGAACAACAAGGCGTGGCTTACGGTCGCTCAACTCGACCAAATGGTCGAGCAGCCGGGCGATCCGTTCGGCATTGCGTCGAACAACGTCATACGGCCGTTCTCGATCGTTATAGCCGTAGAGCGGGGTTTGTACGATGGCGGCGGTATACGGTGGAATGTCCCTCATCGCGACTCCTCGTCAGCTGGTCGGCAAAGCATACGGTTCACCACGAGTGGTTGACGTGACGACAATGCCACACGCTCTCTTGGGCACTGGAGACCGCACAACGGTGCCCTGGCACGCCACGACCGAGGAGCACGCGAGAACGGACGAAGGACCGCCAGAGCCTGCTCGCGTGTCGGCTCTGCGCTGCGCAACATCGATTGACCTCGTCAGCCGCGACGCGCGAAATCCGCCTCACGCGAGGGGGGAGCGCTCTATGTCGGAAGCAGGCCCCGGCGCGTCGGTTCGGGGGCTGCCGAGCCGAGAGAACTTAGGTAAATGGGCGCAGTCCCGGAGCTTTGCCGTGCCAGTAGAGATACGGCTCGCCGTCGGCTGTGGCGACGGTGGACAACCCTTGAGCGTGATCGACTGGAACCCACGGCTGGTCGCCAAGCCTCGTGAGCCAAATCGAGTAGCGTGCACGTTCTTCATTCGCCAGTGAAACGTCGGCCGTGTCGGCGGGAGCGGCGAAGATCGCGACCACGAGAGTGCCCTCACTTTCCCGCACCTCGGCACTCAGCCGGAACCGATGGCCCTCGCCGACCGAATAGTCACCCAGCGGGATGCGCTCGCCCACGCTATTCGGCGAAGGCGGCGGCGACGATGCGCGCCTGCTCAGCACTGTGGCGCAGCGCCGACCCTTCCGCTGGGCTCGCCTTTTCGCGCCGCCCGACGTAGCGCAAGCGGACTCCCTGCGGCAGCAAGGTCCAAAGCCGCGGGAAGACGAAGCCGTACGCGCCCATGTTCCGTGGCTCTTCTTGAAGCCACACCACCTCCTCGAGATTCGGGTAGCCGGCGAGCACCCGCGCGAGCTGGCCAGTCGGGAACGGCGCAATCTCCTCGAGGCGCGCGATCGCGACGTGCGGATGGTTCCGACGCGCCGGATTCGTCAGCAGCTCAATCGCCACCTTGCCAGTTGCAACGACGACGCGCGTGACTTGCTCGCGCCGGTCGGCGGCGTCCGAATCGTCGATGACGGGCTGGAAGCCCCCGTTCGTGAGCCGCTCGATCGTTGCCGACGCCGCCGGATTGCGAAGGAGGCTCTTGGGCGAGAAGATGATCAACGGGCGAGCATCCCCTCGGCGGATCTGCACGGCTTGCCGGCGCAGCAGGTGGAAATACTGGTCGGCGGTGCTGGGGATAGCGACACGAATGTTGTCCTCGGAGAAGAGCTGGAGAAACCGCTCGACACGGGCGCTCGAATGCTCCGGCCCTTGCCCCTCATACCCATGTGGAAGCAGCAGAACGAGGGCGGAACGCTCCTTCCACTTTGCCCACGACGAAACAATGAACTGGTCGATGATCGGTTGGGCGACGTTGGCGAAATCGCCGTACTGCGCTTCCCAGATCACGAGCGCTTCAGGAGCAGCAACGCTGTACCCGTATTCGAAGCCGAGCGCCGCCGTTTCCGACAAGGGACTGTTGTAGACCGCGAAGCTGGCACGCGACTGCGGCAACATCTGGAGCGGCGAAAACTTCTCGCCGGTCGCGCTATCGTGCAGCATGACGTGGCGGTGCGAGAAGGTGCCGCGCTCGCTGTCTTCGCCCGCAAGTCGGACCGGCGTCCCTTCAGCCAAGATGCTGGCAAACGCGAGCGCCTCGGTGTGGCCCCAATCGAGCAACTTGCCGGGTTCGAGCACGCTGCGAGCCCGCCGCAACTGCTGCTCGAGCTTCGGCATCGGCGCGAATCCCTCGGGGCGACGGAGCAGCCCGTCGTTCAGGAGACGGAGCGTCTCTAGCGGTACTGCCGTCTCAACGATCCCGTGGTCGGCACGCGGCCGAACGGCGGAGGCCGGCGCTGGCGGGGCGCTGTGTTCAGCCTCAGCACGAAGCTCGGCGTCGATCTTGGCGAGCAGTTGATCGCCCTCACCGGGACGCAGCAGACCACGCTCTTCCAACTGGCGGGCCCAAAGATCCCGCACCGTTGGATGCTGGCTGATTTTGGCGTAGAGCAGCGGCTGGGTGTACGCCGGCTCGTCGCCCTCGTTATGCCCCCAACGGCGGTAGCCAACGACGTCGATCACGATATCGCGTCCGAAACGCTGGCGGAAGGCGTAGGCAAGGCGGAGCGCGGCGGCGCATGCCTCGACGTCATCAGCATTGACATGCAGAATCGGCACGTCAAACCCCTTGGCGAGGTCTGAGGCGTAGACGGTCGAACGCGCATCACTCGGGTTCGTGGTAAAGCCGATCTGGTTGTTGGCGATCAGATGAATCGTCCCGCCAGTTGAGTATCCCGCCAGTCGAGCGAGGTTCATCGTCTCAGCGACGACTCCCTGACCGGGAAAGGCCGCGTCGCCATGAATGAGGATGGCGAGGGCCCGCTGCGCATCCTGCCGTGGTGCGCCGGGCTGGGTCCGGTCATCCTGCAGGGCGCGGGTGTACCCTTCGGCAACCGGGTTGACGAATTCGAGATGGCTCGGATTTGGCCGCAGGTGGACGAGCGGTCCGCCTGCATCCGGGGCACGCCGTCCAATCGCGCCAAGGTGGTATTTGACATCGCCAGGGTCGTCGGTCGGGTCGCCGGCACCCCGCGCTGCCTCGGCGAAGGCCCGGAAGGTCACCGAGAATGGAACGCCGGTAATGAAGGTGCGCATCGCCAATCGGCCGCGATGCGCCATGCCGAGCACCACATGAGCAATTCCATCGCGCTCGGCGAGTCGCACGGCATCGTCCACCATTGGGACGAGAATATCCAGTCCCTCTCCGGAGAACCGCTTCTGGCCAACGAACGCCCGGTGCAAAATCCGCTCGAACGCTTCCACCCGCGTCAGCCGATCAAGCATGAGGCGCGCTTCGTCATCTCCTAACCGCGGGGCAAACTCGCGCGACTCGATGGCGTTTGTGAGCCACTGCCGCTCTTCGGCCGAGGAAAGATGGGCAAATTCATACCCAATACGGGTGCAGTACACCTCGCGGAGCGCCGCGATCGCGGCGGCGGCGTTCGCGGACTCCTCGACCAGCGGCCCACGGACGATTGCAGCTGGCAGTTGGCGGAGCTCCTCCTCGGAAAGGCCGAACTGCTCGATGTCCAACCCGGCGTCAGGCTGCGGGCTGAGCCCAAAGCTATCAAGGGAGACCAGCGCATGGCCGCGCTGCCGAATTGCCTCTGCCAACAAGACGGCGCGGGCCGCCGTCACATAGGTCGCTTGCGGCGTAGCGGTGAGACTGGTTGCCGAGCGATCCGGGTGGGCCAATTCGCTCAAAGCCGGCTGGGTCGTGTCCGCCGCCGGGCGACGGCTCTCGGCGTCGAGATCGCGCCCGGGGGAATCGCCATGGTTCATGCTTCGCATCCGTCAACGCTGACGTTCGGTCAGCAGAATTCGAGGGTCGTGTTCATGATACTCCAGGTTCGGCCGGGGAGCGACCGCCCATCCGTACAGTTCGTGCGATATACCGGGCGCTGGACCGCACAAAATCGCGCGTTCGACGCGATCGAGGCCCCGTGACGTGGGGCACTTGCTATCATCCGCCGGCCAGAAGTCGTGGCAAGGAGAGAGGCGTGGGTACACGACCGCTCGGCAGCGTGCTGGCGGCAGCGATTCTCACGGTCGTTGTGCTGACGGCGCTTAGTGTGCCAATGGTGGCCCAGCAGCCGTCCACGTCCTTTATTCCGCTCGTCCCGCGAGACCCAATTCCGCCGCCCAGTCCAGTCTGGACGGTCGAGGGCTGCGGCGCCTATCCGTTCCAGTTTTTCTTCGCAGACTTTCTCGCAGTCGCCGGCGTCATTCGGGGCGCGAGCACCGCTGGCCTGCGGAATCCCGTCGTGACCGTTCGCTGGCTGGACATTACCGGCAATCCCCTCGCGGTCTGGACCGGTGCAGCGGCATCCACTTACCTGCCGCCCGGCGGCACCGTCGGATTCCGGTTGCAGGGGCCGATCGCCTCGGTGCCGGACCGTTGGGCCACCGTCGCCTGCCAAGTCAGCGGCACGCAGTCCACCGAGCCCGGCTATCAGTTGCAAACCGCCAACGTCGCCGCGATTGGGAGCGGCGTTCGAACCGTGGTCGGAACGGTGACCAACCGGAGCACTGTCCCCGTGGCGAGCTGGGCGATCGTCGTCCTCTTGCGAGCCCCGGATGGAACGGTGATCGCCAGTCAACTCGAGGAGCGATTCGATCCCCTGCCCGCCAACGGATCGGCGAGCTTTGCGATCCCCCTCGACCGGGACGCCGGCAACGACTTTGTCGCCGAGGCGTACGCGTCGGATGGCGTGGTGCCTCCCCCAACGCCGACGCCGTCGCCCACCCGCACGCCGACGGCGACCGCGACAGCAACGGGGGTACTGACGGGCACAGCGACGCCGACCGGCAGCCCGGTTGTCACCCAAACCGCTACCCCAACAGGAACACCGGTGCCGACCACCGGTTGGAGCACCGTCCCGACCGTGACAACGGCGACGCTGCGCACCATCGCCCTCACGTCCGACGACGAAGGGTGGGCGGCTGGCGACAACGGCACAATCCTCCGACTAAAGGGAGGAACGTGGCTGACGGCGACGTCACCGATTAGCGGCTCACCAAACCCGATCCGGGCGTTGGCGATGGCCGATAGCGAGTTTGGCCTCGCCGTCGGGGACCAAGGCACCTTGCTCGCGTTTCGCTACGACCCTACAGCGCTTACCCAAACGTGGCAAAACCACAGCACATTCCTTGCGACGAGCATCCCGACGGCGGCAGGCCAGAACCTCAGCGCCCTTGCCCTGTACTCCCGCACCTTCGGGCTGATCGGCTCCGTGTCCGGCGACGTGTACCTGATCACCGGCACGGTCGCCGTCGGCGGGACACCGCCACTGACCACGACTGAATACCTGACCCAGATTGTGCCGTTCCCTTCGCCGGGCGCCGTCAAGCTCAGCGGGATCGCCATCCTCGGGCCAACCCAGGCCGTCGCCGTCTCCGCCCAACCGCCCGGCAGTGTCTCAAACGCATTCTTCTGGAACGGAGTGGCGTGGACTCCGACGTTGACCGCTACCCAGCCGCTTTCGTCGGTAACCTACGCTGGCGGTCGGGTGCTCGTCGCTGGCGCGTCGGGCATCATCTCCCAAACGCTCGACGGACAAACATGGACCTCGGTAACGCCTTCCAGTGTCGGGGGGCCGCTCGCGGCCGTCGACCTCGGCAATGCCAGTTATGGTGGGGCGGTCGGCGCGAGCGGCCTCGCCGTCCGAATCACCCCATCGGGCACGCTCACCACGGCGCTCGTGCCTGCAAACGACTTGCTTGCCGACGCTGCCGTCTCTCCGGCACGCGTCTGGGCCGTCGGAGCGAACGGTGCGATCGCCAAATTCGTGGATCTTACGGTCGTTCCTTCCACCCCGACGCCAACCCCGACCCCGATCTGGCAAGCGCCGGCGACCGTGACGCCAGCGGTGTCGCTGCGCGGTGTGGCGGCGCGGGATCGCAGCCTCGCCTTCGCGGTGGGGACAAACGGCGTCATCTTCCAGTCGATCGACGGATCGACGTGGCTTACGGTTACCTCTCCCTCGACCGCGACGTGGAATAGCATCGCTGCAACAAGCGGCGGCATCTGGGCGGTAGGGGAGAATGCCACCCTCGCAGGGTTTCTGAACGGAAGCTGGTCGCTGGCGGGAACCGGCATCGTGACGACAGGCGCATCGCTCAAAGCGATCGCGCTCGCCGAGCCCAATGCCGGGATTGCGGTTGGCGACATTCCCGGTGCGCCGGGATGCTGCGTCGTGCGCGGCTCCGGCGGCTGGAGCTACCAGCCGCTCGGGAGCGGTGGGACGTCGTGGTACGGAGTAGCGATGCCTTCGGCCAACTTGGCGTGGATGGTCGGAGGGATGAACGGTGAAGGGGTAATCGGACGCTGGACGCCCGGCACGTTGACGCTGGTGCCAAGCCCGCCGGGGCTCACCTTGACTGCAGTGAGCGCGTTGCCAACCGGAATCGCGTACGCCGGCGGGATAGGCGGACGGCTTCTTGTCTACGATCCGAGTATTTTTGACGGGTGGGTGACCGTGTCCTCCCCAGCCACCACGACAATCCGGGCGATCGGGCTCGTCGGTCCGGGTGATGGTTGGGCCCTCGCCGAAAACAATGTTGTGCTTCGCTTACAGGGCACCGTCTGGCAGGCGGCGAATACGTTGTTCCCGCTCGGCGCCCTGCCGCAGCTGCGGGCGCTCGGCGCACTGGCGACCGGCGACGTCTGGCTCGTCGGTGATGCCGGAACGGTGGTCTACCGCGCGCCGAACGGCGCGGCGCGCCGCGGCGCCCTCATGAGTCCGCTCGGAGGCTGGTAGGCCTAGCGCATCCGTGCCGTTTGGCAGATTGACCACACCGGCGGCGCGCGATATGTTTTACATGATCCGGCTGGAAGGGGTGATTGCGGCCATGCGCAGTTGCTCAGCGGCCGGACGACAACGGCGTCAGCGAGTAGGAAAGGAGTGGGCATGGTAGATCGCGGTTTCCTCGGAACGACGCCGCTCGCTGCCGAGCGCGATGACGATTCGTACCTGGATTTTGTCGAGGGCGTTCGCGTCTTCAACGCCGCACAGGTTGGCCCGGTTTTTCAGCAGAAGGGCACGGAGGCGATTGAGGAATACCGGTCCAAGACCGGGCGTCAAATCACCTCACTGGCAGAGGTGAAGCAGATCATCGAGCATGAACCGGTGATTGCGACCCGCAACCGGGTCTGGCGGTGGAGCCAAGAGGGGATCTGGAACGGCGTCCGCGAGGCCTACAAGGCACGAGAGGCCGAGCTGCTGGCCGAGCTGGACCGCTACGAGAAGATGGGCCCCGGCTCCGTCCAGTGGGATCCGAACTTCCAATATCCCGAGTACTTTGCCAAGGTCGATTTCCATATCCAGCCGGGTGGCTATTATGCCGACCCGCTGGCGGGCTACATCTATCACTACGGGACGAAGGTCTTCTTCACCGGCCGCAATAACAACGACGATGTCCAACGCGGGCTCTGCCAGCTGCTCCCGACGCCGGCGGACGGCCAAGTGCGCCGCATCCTCGACCTCGGCTGCTCGGCTGGCCAGTTCGCCACCGCCTTCAAGGAACGCTTCCCGCAGGCGGAAGTCTGGGGCATCGACGCTGCCGCGCCGATGGTGCGCTACGCCCACAAACGTGCCGTCGACATGGGCCTCGAGGTCCATTTTGCGCAACGGATGGCGGAGAACACCGGCTTCCCGGACAACTACTTCGACATCATCAACGCGTTCATTCTCTTCCACGAAGTGCCGACGTACATCGCCGAGCGAATCGTCGCCGAGGCGGCGCGCATGCTCCGCCCGGGCGGGATCTTCTGCGTCGAGGACTTTGCCAATCGCAAGCTTGGGGAAGTCCCCCCGATGTCGGAGTACTCGGGCTTTATCGACAGCACCTACAACGGCGAGCCGTATGCGCCCGAGTTCGTCCATTCTGATTTCACGGGGTTGCTGAAGAAGTACTTCCGCGAGGTCAACCCGAACTACAGCGACAAGTCGTGGCTGCCGATTCGGGTCGCCACGAAGTAAGCTCCGCCGGACCAACCGCGACCGGACTCCTTCCCCTTCGCCTTCCGGGGCGAGGGGGAACTTTTGTTTCAGCCAGCCTTTGCGCCATTGACGGGGAGCCAAGGCTCAAGTAGAGTCATTTTGTCGTCGAACGTTTCAACGACAGTTTGAAGAGACCGAAAGAGGGGAACGCATGGTCGATCGCGGACATCTCGGCACAATGCCGCTCGGCACCGAGCGGGATGACGATTCGTATCTTGATTTCGTCGAAGGCGTGCGCATCTTCAATCAAGCGCAGGTTTCGTCGGTTGTCGCCCAGAAGTCAGCCGAAGCGATCGCCGAATACGAAGCTCGCACCGGGGAGAAGGTCGCCACAATCGAGAAGATCCGCGAGGTGCTTGATCCCGTTCCGGTCGTTGCCACCCGCAACCGGCTCTCCCGCACCAGCCAAGAGATGATGTGGGAGAAGGTGATCGAGACCTATCGCAAGCGCGAGCCCGAGCTGTTGCGCGAGCTCGAGATTGCCGATCGGTCCGGGCCTGGCTCGGTCGAATACGACCCGAATTTCAAGCATCCCGATTATTTCGCCAAAGTGGAGTTCCACATCCAGCCCGGCAACTATCACGCCGACCCGTTGGCGGGCTACATCTATCACTACGGGACGAAGGTCTTCTTCACCGGCCGCAACAACAACGACGATGTCCAGCGCTCGGCCGTGATGTCGTCGCCCCTGCCGAAGGACGGAATCGTCCGCCGCGTGCTTGACCAGGCCTGCTCAGTGGGCCAGAGCACAACCGCGTGGAAGGAGCGTTTCCCGCAGGCGGAAGTCTGGGGAATCGACGCCGGCGCACCGATGGTGCGTTATGCCCACAAGCGTGCCGTCGACATGGGACTGGACGTCCATTTCGCCCAGCGTCTCGCCGAAGACTGCAAGTTCCCAGACAATTATTTCGACGTCGTCTACGCCTTCATCATGTACCATGAAGTTCCGCAGCACATTATGAAGGCCATCATCCGAGAGACGCATCGCGTACTTCGGCCGGGCGGCGTCTACATCATTGTCGACTTCCCTACCCGCGGGCCTAACGGCAAGGCGTCTAACCCGGCGTCCGACTATTTCCGCGACTTCGATACCCACGACAATGGCGAACCCTATGCCAGCGATTTCGTGTACTCGGACTTCCATGGGGAACTTCGCAAGGTCTTCAGTGAGGTGATCGAGAATTACGAGGGCGCGAAAACCTTCCTGCCCATGCGGGTGTGCTACAAATAGTCGGGGAACGCGCCTGAGGCTGAACGGCCGGGATCACGCGATCCCGGCCATTTCCACGGTTGGGGGGAATATGGACCGCGGATTTCTGGGAACCTTGCCGCTCGCCGATGAGCGAGACGACGACTCCTATCTCGATTTCGTCGAGGGTGTACGCACCTTTACTCTGACGAAGATTTCGCCAGTCGTCAAAGAGCGAACGCCATCAGCTATCGCCGAGTATGAAGCACGGGCCGGCCACAAGGCATCAACGATCGAAGATGCCCGCGCCGCACTCGATCCAGTGCCGGTCATCGCGACTCGCAACCGCTTTATGCGCTCCAGCCAAGAAATGATGTGGCGGCGCATCGCTGAGACCTACCATCGCCGCGAGGCCGAGCTCCTCGCCGAGCTCGACCGCTATGACCGGCTCGGCCCGGGCACGGTCGAGTGGGACCCGACCTTCGTCTATCCGGACTACTACGCCAAGGTGGAGTTCCACATCCAGCCCGGCAACTACCATGCCGACCCATTGGCCGGCTACATCTATCACTACGGTACGAAGATCTTCTACACCGGGCGGAATAATCAGGATGACGTCCAGCGGGAGTGGGTCAACCTCGCACCCGTGCCAGCCGACGGCATCGTGCGCCGGGTGATGGACCAGGCCTGCTCCGCCGGTCAGAGCACGACGGCCCTCAAAGAGCGGTTCCCCGAGGCCGAAGTGTGGGGGATTGACATCGCGGCACCGATGGTGCGCTATGCCCACAAACGCGCCGTCGACATGGGGCTGGACGTCCATTTCGCCCAGCGAGCCGCCGAAGACACCAAGTTCCCCGATAACTACTTCGATCTGGTGTATTCGCGCATCCTCTTCCACGAACTGCCGCCAGATATTGCTGAGCAGGTCGTGCACGAGACCTATCGCATCCTCCGGCCCGGCGGTCTGTTCATCGTCATCGACTTCGCCAACCGAACGCCGGGACTCACCTCACCGGCCGACGATTATTTCCGCGACTTCGATACCCACCACAACGGCGAGCCGTATGCCAGCCTGTTTGTCTATTCGGACTTCACCGGGCTGCTCCGTCGCGCCGGGTTCCGCAACGTCATCGAGAACTATACCCCGCAGATGTACCAGCCGATGCGCGTCTGCGAGAAGTAGCAGCGATTACGGTCTGCGCAGGACGCGGCCTGGCCGAGCAGCGAGTTGTCCCTCGGGCGCGACAACGACTGCTCCGTTGACGATGACCCACCACACCCCCGCCGGAAACCGGTGGGGGTTGTCGTAGGTCGCCCGATCCGCGATTGTCGCGGGATCAAACACGACAATGTCGGCGAACGCACCGGGAGCGAGCACGCCGCGGTTCTCGATCCCCATCCGGCGCGCTGGAAGATTCGTCATCCGAGGGATCAGCGTTTCCAGCTCCGCCAGTGTCCGGCCGCGCAAGAGACGAGGAAAGGCCCCATAGCCACGCGGATGCGGCCGGCCCCGCCCGAGCCGACCTTGTGGTGTCCGGGCGACACTGTCGGTGCCGAACACCGTCCACGGATGAGCGATCGCCGCTGCGACGTCCGCTCCGCTCAGCGTGTGAAAGATCGCTCCGACCGCGCCTTCCGCGGCCAGCAACACCTCGATCGCTTCATCGACCGGATGCCGTCCGGTGCGAGAAGCGAGTGCTGCGACGGAACGGCCGACGGCATCCGGCCGACCGCGCGCCCCGGTGATGACCACGCCCTCCCATCCAGCGTCGAGCGCCAGACTTGGCCAGCCGCCCGTCTCGAATTCACGTCGCAGCGTCGACCGGATTGCGGGGTCGCGCAGCCGAGCGAGGAACGAGTCCGGTCCGCCGTCGTGCAGCCACGGAGGAAATGTCGCCGCCAGCGTCGTGCTCGCTACCGTGTATGGATAAACATCCCAGCCCACATCAACCCCGGACGCACGCTCACCGTCGAGCCAAGCGAGCACGCCTCTGAGCATCCCATGTTGTGGCGCCCCGCTCGCCTTCAGGTGCGAGATCTGGAGCCGAACCGCACTCAATCGCGCCGCCTCCAGCGCCTCGTCGATGGCGGAACGTAGTCCCGCGCCCTCGTCTCGCAGGTGGGTGGCATAAACGCCGCGACCGGCGACAACGCGGGCGAGGGAGGCGATCTCGGCCGGCGTGGCGAAGGCGCCCGGCGTATAGGCGAGCCCGCTCGAGAGGCCGATCGCGCCATCCTCCAGCGCCCGATCAAGCAGACTCTGCATCGCCCGGATTTCGGCATTGTCCGCCGGTCGGGCTGCCGTCCCGACCACAGAATGGCGCAGCGCATCGTGTCCAACGAGCAGAGCAACGTTGATTGCCAACCCGCTCGCTTCCGCCTCCGCCAGATACTCTGCCACCGTCCGCCACCTAAGAGGGACGCCGTAGCGCTCCAGCTCCGCAGCAGCAACGGCAACTGCCTCACCAGCGAGCGGAGCCAAGCTCGCGCCGCAGTTGCCAATCACCTCGGTGGTGATGCCTTGGCGAACTTTGCTTTCCATGGCTGGATTGAGAAAGAGCGCCGAGTCGGAGTGACCGTGAACGTCGATAAAGCCCGGCGCGACCACACCGCCCGCGGCGTCGAGGACCCGAGCCGCTCGCCCCGGGACGTGGCCGACGGTGACAATTCGGTCGCCCCGAACCGCGACATCGGCCCGGCACGCGGGCGCCCCGCTTCCGTCAATAACAAGGCCACCGCGAATCACGAGGTCCGTCACGCACGGACGATAGCAGGCGTCCCGCGGCGTGGCCAGCTCGCTTGCCACCCCCGCCAAGCGCGTGGTAGCCTCCGAAGGTGAACGACTGGACGGGACGCTGCGCCGAAGTGGCTCGCCTTGTCCAGACCCTCGCCCCGGGAGATGACGATCCCATCCGTGGGGCGCTCGGCGCGGCGAATGCTTGGCTGGAAGCCGCCGCCTGCGCCCACATCTCGGGAAACGTCGTGGCGCGGGAGCACGCCCTCGCGCAGGCGGCGGCTGCCTTCCAACAACTGGCCAAGGAGCTGCGCGACCACATTGAAGGACATCCGCTCGTCGATGTCGCGGTCGTGGCAGAGGGGATCCTCGTCGCTTGGGCAGCGAACCGTGACGACATTGCCGATGAGTTGGGCCGGCTGCCCACCCAGCGCTACCGGCCGCGCGGGCGCTCCAAACCAGACGAGCCGCTGATGTTTGGCACATTCGCACTGGCCAGCGCCGCACGTGGCAACGCACCGGCGCGCGATCGCGCCATCGCGAACGCCCGCGAGGCGATCGCTGCTGGGCGGACGATCGACATGACTCGCGCCCGGGGAGCGATCGCCCCGCTGCTTGATGGCCTCGAGGCTGTCGCTCGTGGACGCGGCCGGGCGCTGGACCGAGCGCTGGGGAAGCTCGTGCGCTACCACCGTTGGCGCTTCCGCGAGCGAGAGTCGCCGCGTGCTGCGCTCGACGTGACAGCGACCGGCCTTGCACGCTGGGCTAGTCGTCAGGGCATCCCAAGCAGCGTAAGGGACCCCCTCCTCGCACCTCTGCCTGCCGAGGCCGCCCGATGAGCCCGACGCCCGAAGATGTCCGAGCGGCCGCTGCGCTGCTCGCCGGGGTCGTCCACCGCACGCCCGTGGTGACCTCACGGACGCTCGATTCGCTGACGGGGTGCCGCGTGTTGCTGAAATGCGAGAACTTCCAGCGCGCGGGGGCATTCAAGTTCCGCGGAGCCTATACGGCGATCTCGCGTCTCGACCCGGATCGGCGGCGCGCCGGCGTCGTCGCCTTCTCATCTGGGAATCATGCCCAGGCAGTCGCGCTTGCCGGCAGGCTGCTTGACGCTCCAGCGACGATTTTCATGCCGACCGACGCGCCGGCCTCGAAAGTCGCGGCGACCACGAGCTATGGCGCGACGATCCGCTGGTACGACCGGCTCACCGAGGATCGGGCGGCACTCGCCGCAGCGTTTGCCGCCGAAACGGGAGCGACGCTTATTCCACCGTTTGATCATCCGTCCATCATCGCTGGCCAAGGGACGGCCGCGCTCGAGCTCGTTGAGGACGCGCCAGAGTTGAACGTGCTGCTCGTGCCAGTCGGTGGCGGAGGGTTGATCGCCGGCTCCCTGCTCGCAACCGTCGGTCGCCGTATTGAGGTCTACGGGGTCGAGCCGGCAGCGGCGGACGACACGGCACAATCCTTTCGCGCTGGCCGGCGGGTGACGATCCCTCCGCCCCACACAATCGCCGATGGGCTGCGTCCCACCAGCCCCGGCGAGTTGACGTTCCCGATTCTCCTCCGGTTCGCCGCCGGCATCCTCACGGTCTCCGAAGAGGCGATCGCTTCTGCCGTCCGGTTCCTTTTGCTCCGGCTCAAGCTACTCGTCGAGCCGAGCGGCGCGGTCGGTGTCGCAGCGCTGCTGAGCGGCACGGTGCCCGCTGGCCGCACCGTAGGCGTCATTCTCTCGGGCGGAAATGTTGATCCCGAGACACTCGCGAGCCTGCTGGGGGAAGCGTGAGAGCCGCTAGACGCCCGTGAGCACGCGGCGCAGCCGCGCCTCTTGGTCGATGGGGGTAACGGCGATAAGTTCGTCGCCGGGGCCGAGCGTGAGCGAGGGGTTCGGCGCCTGCGGTCCATCGCGCGAGGTGATGACGAGCGAGACGAAGGCGTTCGGCGGCAACTCGAGATCGCTGAGCCGTTTGCCGCGGACCGGGCTGTCTTCGCCGATGAGCACATCGACAATTTCCATTCCGAACCGCGAGAGGTCCATCAAATGCATCAGCGGGTGCTGCGGCACCTCGTGCTCGATGTGCTCAAGGATTACTTGGGTGCTGCTCACCGGCGCATCGATGCCGAGCAAGCGGAAGATCCGGTCATTCTTCGGGTTATTGATCCGGGCGATCGTCCGCCGAACGCCGAAGCGCACCTTGGCCACTTGGCAACTGACAAGGTTGTCTTCGTCCTCGCCGGTGACGGCGATCAGCACGTCGGCGCGGCCAGCGCCAACTTCGTCGAGTGTCGCCGCCTCACAGCCATCGCCCCGCAGGCAGACGCTGCCGAGGTCCTCGTTGATCCGGTCGCAAGTGCGGGCGTCCTTCTCGATCAGGAGGACTTCGTGCCCTTCGGCGATCAGTTGTTTACTCAAGTGGTAGCCGACTTGGCCGCCGCCAACGACGATGATGTACATCTTGGCCTACCGCCCGGCCGGCGGTACGGCCGGCGCCGGCCGCCCGACGACGAGCGCATGCATATAATGCGCGCCGACCATCGTCGGCGAAAACGTCTCCAACCCGAGCTCGCGATACATCTCCTCGCGGATTGGGTCGTAAATCCGGGTCACTGCCCGCCGCACACCGAAGATGTGCTTGGCAATCTGGGCCGCCATCACGTTGCGGTTGTCGCCTTGAGTCGTGGCAACGAATACGTCGGCCTCCGCAATGCCCGCCCGAACAAGCACTTCTTGATCCGTCCCGTTGCCGACGAGCGCGGTGCCGCGGAAGTCGGCCGGCAACCTGCGAAACGAGTAGGAATCGATGTCGAGGATGGTGACGTGGTGTCCCTCGTCGTCGAGCAGCTTGGCAAGCGCCGCTCCGACCCGGCCACAGCCCATGATCACGACGTTCATCGCCGCAGTGCCTCGACCGGCGCCGGCTCGCGCAACACCCAGACCGCGCAGGGCGCGTGCTTCAGCACGTATGGCATCGTCCGGCCCGGGTCGAATTCTCCAAAGCGCCGTTTATAGCTCGTCCCCATGATGATCAGATCGGCCTCGCGTTCGATCGCTTCATCCACAATCGCCGGCCCAACTTCGCGAGCTTGCATCAGTTCCGTGTTGATGGTGAAATCATTCCGAGACGCTGCTTCGTCTGCCAGCTGAAGCACGTGCTCGCCACGCTGAAGCTCTTCATCGACTTCCACGTCAATCGGCAAGGAGCGCTTCACTTCGATCACATAGATCGCGAACACTTGCCCGCGATCGCGCTTGGCAAGGGTACAGGCCAACCCGATAGCGTCAGCGTCGGTTGGGTACCCCTTGACAGGCACGAGGATACGGCGAAATCGGCTCGCCACGATTGCCCCCGGTCTTCTACCGTCCGTCGCCATGCGCGGCGGCACCACAAGAAATTATACCGACGGGTGAAACGATAGCGCTACGCATTCGGCCCGATACCGCGCAGCACCAGCCCAGTTCTCATTTTGGGATAGAAATAGGTCGATTTGTGCGGCATCCGGTCGCCCGCTTCGGCAACCGCCCGAATCGTCCGCGGATTTGGGGGACTGAGAAACGCGGCAAGTTGGAGCGCCCCGCTTCGCACCCCCGCAAGCGCCCCCTCCGCATCACGCGTGAAGCGAACTCGTCCCTCCCCCTCGCGATCGACGTCGAGACCGAGCAAGGGCTCGAGAAACAGATGATGCAGCGCCACGAGATCAAGGTCCTGCCACGCCGGCGACTTCGCTGGCAGCCGGGACCGCCAATCACCTTTGGGCGACAAGAGCGCCGCTTGGCCGGTGGGCAAGCCGGCAACGGCGAACGCTGGCTGCACCGCATCGCGGAGCGCGGCCTCTATCTGTTCGAAGCGCAGACCCTCCAAGGCGCCGATTGGCTGGATGGTGAAGACCTCGGCCGCCCGAGACTCGAGCGCTGCCAAGAGCGCCGGTTCGACGCCTTGCACCGTCCGGTGGGTTGGATAGACGCGCAAGCCCGGATCGTCCTCGGCAACCAGCGCGATGAGGATACCGTCCGCCCCCGCCGGCGCGTCGGGCGCCGTACTGTAGCCAAGCGCGGTTTCGTAGCGGTGATGCCCATCAGCGATCAACACCGGTTGGTCCGCCAGCGCGTCGGCCACGGCGTTGATGAGCGCCTCGTCGCGCACGACCCACAGCCGGTGACGTTCGCCGACCTCGTCGAGGAACTCGACGTCCGGGTTGGCAGTGGCCGCTCGCTCGATTGCGGCGCGCACCGCGCCAGCCGGATCAGGATACAGGCCAAAGATTGGACTGGTGTTCGCCTGGACCGTACGCAGCAGCTCGAAACGGTCTGCCTTCGGACCCGACATCGTCTCTTCGTGCGGAAGGACCACTCGACTGGTCCACGGCTCGAGCTTAAGGTCGACCAAGAGAGCACGGCGGCGCGTCGTTTCTCCGCGCGCCACGAATTCCTGCTCGTAGAGGTAAACCGCCGGCGTCTCCTCCTGACGGAGAATGCCTTCCGAACGCCAACGGTCTAGCTCGGCGCGGGCGCGGGTATAGCGATTCGTGGTCGGCGAATCGTCTGGATACGCTTCGCCATACTCGATCCGGATGATGTTATACGGGCTACGCGCGTAGAACCCGCGCTGCTCCTCCGGGCTGATGACGTCATAGGGGGGGCAGGTGACGTCGGCAAGGTTGCCCACCCGGTTGGTGTCGTACCGCCAACCGCGGAACGGCCGAATCGTGGCCATGTCGTCCTCGAAGCAAAAGTCGGCGGAAGGTATACCATACGGCTCGGCGAGATTCCCGTCGGAGGGCAATCCGAGTCGTGCGGACCCGGCCGAGCCGCGACTACGAGCAAGCACTTCACGCCGCCGGCCACGAGCTGGTTGCCGGGATCGATGAGGTCGGGCGCGGGCCGCTCGCGGGTCCCGTCGTCGCCGCCGCGGTTCTGGCCTCGCCGGACACGCCTTGGGACACTCCAGTCGCTGACTCCAAGCAACTTACCCCCGCGGCGCGGCTGCGTCTCGCCACCGAGCTCGTCGCCCGGGTGCCTTGTGGACTGGGCCTCGCCACGGTTGCCGAAATCGATGAGCTTGGTATCGCGGCCGCCACCCGCCTTGCAATGACGCGGGCGATCCGGGCGCTTCCCCGCCAGCCGACCGCCCTGCTCATCGACGCCGTGCGTCTGCCTCACCTGCCGATCGAGCAACGGCCAATCATTCACGGGGATGCCCAGTGCTGGACGATCGCAGCGGCCTCGATCGTCGCTAAAGTGGAGCGCGACCGCCTGATGGATGAACTTGATCGCCGCCACCCCGGCTATGGCTTGGCTCGGCATAAGGGGTACGCGACGCCCGAGCACATCGACGCCCTGGGGCGCCTCGGTCCGTCGCCCGAGCATCGGCGCTCATTCGCGCCGCTGCGGCTCGCCCTTCTCCCGTGAACCGCCGCCAATTCGGCGAGCTCGGCGAGACCATTGCCGCCCGCGCCCTCGAGCGATCTGGGTTGCGCATCGTGGCCCGCAATGTCCGCTACCCCGAGGGCGAGATCGACATCGTCGCCGAAGACGGCGATACCCTTGTCTTCGTCGAAGTCCGGTCCCGCCGCGGCGCCGCCTTCGGCACGCCCGAGGAGTCCGTGACCCCGCGCAAGCGAGCGCGGCTGGTGAGCGCGGCGCACCGGTTTTTGGACGAGCATGGTCGCGCGGAGACCGACTGGCGGATCGACCTCATCGCGGTCGAGCTTGCGCACGATGGCCGGTTGCTGCGGGTCGAGCATTTCCGGTCAGTCGTCGAAGGGTAGCCAGCGTTGACGCAGCCGCGCCGCCTTGCGGACAATCCCTGCCGATGAACGAGCAGCGACGCGAGATCCCTGTTCGGCTGCTGCGCGCCGCCGCGCTGCGCAGCGAGGAGCAAGCGCTTGCCAGCGTTGATGACGCGCTGCTGCGCGTGATGTACGTCCGGATGATTCGGATCCGCGCCTTCGAGCTGCGGGTCGCCGGTCTGGTTCACGAAGGGGTGGTGACCGGAGTCCAGCTTTCTGCGGGACAAGAGTCCGTCGCCGTCGGTGCCTGCTCGGCCCTGCGCGACGAAGATTACGTGATTTCAAACGAGCGTCCGCACGGTCATTTGCTCGCCAAGGGCGTATCGCCGCGAGCGCTCCTCGCCGAGCTTCTCGCCAAAGCAGATGGGTTGTCGCAGGGCAAAGGCGGCCCGACGTTCCTTGCCGATCCCAAGCACGGCGCAATCGGCGGCTTCAGCGGCGGCGATGGTCTGCTGATCGCCGTCGGCGCCGCGTTCACCGCCCAGTACCGGCAGCGCGACCTCGTCGTCCTCGCCTTTCTGAGCGACGAGGCGATCGGCTGTGGAGCGTTCGCCGAGGCCGCAAATCTGGCCGCGCTCCGCAAGCTTCCGGTCGTCTTTGTCTACGAGAACCTGCTCACCGAGCCGAACGCGTATCGCACTTGGCGGGCGCTCGACTACCCGATCGACGCTGCGCCCGGCTGGGGCATCACTGGCGTCGCCGTTGACGGATCGGACCCGGTCGCAGTGTTCCGAGCCGTTGGCGAGGCCGTCGCGCTGGCGCGCGCCGGCAATGGTCCGAGCCTCATCGAAGCGCGCTTGGAACCGCCGCGCGGCGTCCTCCCCGTCGCGGGCGAATCCGATGAAGACGCACGCCGGCGCGACCCGATCGTTCGCTTTGCGGAACGGCTGCGCACGATGGGACTGCTCTCTGTCGAGGATGAAGTCCTCGTCGAACGCCGGGCACGGGAAGAGGCCGACGCCGACCTCGCGTGGGCACGCTCGCGGCCAGCACCGGATTTGGCGGACATGTTCCGCGACCTTTACCACGCCCCGATCGACCGACGCTGGCCGCTCATTGGGGAACGTGATGGCTGAACGGACCACCGAGGCGGCGCTCGCGATGGTGACTCTGCGCGAGATGGCGCGAGACGATTCGATTGTCGTGCTCGGCCGCGCAGCCGGCCACGGGCCATTCCGGGTGAGCCATGGGGCCCTCGAGCGGTTTGGCCCGGCGCGCGTATGGGATGTGCCGGCCAGCGCAGCTGGACTCGCCGGGTTGGCGATCGGCGCGGCGCTCACCGGGCTGCGGCCAATCGTCGAACTCGGCGTCGCCGAGCAGGCAGCCCAGGCACTCAGCCAAATTGCCGATCATGCCGCCAAGCTGCGCTATCGGTCGGGAGGGCGCTTGCGGCTACCGCTCGTGTTCTCCTTCGCAAGCGGCATGACCCGCTCCGGGCCGCTGCGCAGCCAGTCGTTGGAGGCCTGGTTCACGCACCTGCCAGGCCTCAAGGTCGTCATGCCTGCCACTCCGGCCGATGCCGCCGGACTCCTCACCACCGCCCTGCGCGACGAGGACCCGGTAGTGTTTGTTCTTGATAAGCGCGTCGCGCGGCGGACCGGCGAAACGCCCGACGAGCAGGAGACCCCATTCGGGCAAGCGGCAGTTCGGCGCAGCGGCCGCGACGTAACCATCGTCGCCAGCGGTTGGATGGTGCACGAGGCGCTGGCCGCGGCCGAGGACCTCGCCGCCGCCCGGTTGTCAGCCGAGGTCATCGACCTGCGCTCGTTGGCGCCGCTCGATTTGGGAACCATCCTCCAGTCGGTGCGCAAGACGGGCCGCCTCGTCGTCGCTCAGGAAGCCGTCACCTTCGCTGGCTTCGGCGCGGAGATCGTGGCTGCTGTTACCGAGGCCGCCTTGCCGGCGCTCAAGGCTCCGCCACGCCGCGTCGGCATGCCTTTCACCGTACCGCCTGTCGACGTCCAATCTATCGCGGTCGTCCTGCCAAGCCACCGTGACATCGCCACCGCCGCCCTCGAGATTTGCCGGCAGTGAGGCGCCTCGCTAGGGGGCACGGAGTGGGCCGAGGTCAACGGCGTCGCCGCCGCCCGCGAGCGGAACCCGCCGGCCGGAGACCGGATCGTACAGGCCAGCAACCAGCCGGTGGTGCTCCGTGGGCAATCCAGCGAGCGGCAGCCGCCGCTCGTCCACCAGCCGCTCACCCGGCAGCCAAGCATCGGTCGGCAATGCACCGTCCGCGGGCGGGCCATCGGCTTGGGCGACGATCCGGCCTGATTCGTCGAGGACATGGAGGAAGACGGTGAGCGGAACCGCCGTCGGCCCAGTGGCACGCCAATAGAGCTGGACTTGATCACCCTCGATGGTGACCCCCTCGAGCCGGCCAACGCCGATGAACTCGGCGTCAACCACGCGCACCGGCGACCCCGCGGGCGGCCGGAGGACCCGGATCTTGCCAAGCTCGACCGAATCGCCCGCGGCAGTCGGAAGGCGGCGCAGCGATGAGTCATACGCCCCGGCACGCAGCGTGTACCTCCCTGCGGGCAGCGTGTCTGGCAGGCGCAGCTCGTGCTGATCAAGCAGGCGCTCGCCGGTCCGCCAGCGGCCCGACGGATAGAACACCCCGCCCGGCGGCGCGTCGCTCTGGGCAACGAGCCGGCTCTGGTGGTCGAGCAGATGAACGAAGGTCGTCAGGTCCTGCCCGGGCGGCGACACAACCGTCCACCAAAGCGTGACCCGCAGCGCGTTGCTCGCTGGTTGCGGCGGAAACTCCGCACCCTCCAAGCGCAACGTTCGGCCGACTGTGGTGTCCAATCGAATCGGCGGGTCGCGGTCGACCGCCGGACCGACCACCTTCCAGACCGGCCCAGCCGGCTCTATCCGGTACTTGATCTCCAGCCCCGGCATCGCTTTGATCAAATAGATTGCCTCGCTCGGACCAAGAAAGCTGTCGATCAGCCGTCCCAGATCGCCGTACTCCGGACGGTTGACAATGCCGGGGAACAAGCCGACGACGTCGGGCCGGACGCCCTCAACCAGACCGAAATACCAGAGCGGCGTCATGTCATCGCGGTCGTCCGAGGCGAGGATCGCTCGCGGCGGAAGCGGCGCAGCGAGGATCTGCTCCCATCGCTCGCGGATCTCCCAGCGTCCGCTCCGATCGACGAGCGGCAGGTTGGTGACCAAGGGCGGTCCAGCCAGCAGCAGAACAGCGGCACCCCCCACCCCGATGCCAATCCCGCGTTGGCGCACGAGGCCCACCACCACGGCAACCGCTGCGCCTGCGGCGAGCGCCGCTGCCCAGTAGGCCGGAATAAAATAGACCTCGATGTCGCCGATTCGGTAGAGCAGCGCGAACGCCACCGTCACGGCGAACATTCCACCGATCGCCAGTCCTGCCAACGGGCGCCGTGCGAAGAGCACCAGTGCGCCCACCAACGCCACGAACCAGACCACCCCGTTCCATTGACGGCCAGCCAGCCGGAGAACGAGCCCGGCACGATCCTCGAGACTGGCCGGCGCCGTCAGCTTGTCGGCGAACACCCGCCCGGAAACCACGTCGATGAAGCCGTTGAGGTCGTTGGAGAAGGAGACCACGCGGCGTCCGCTCGCCGTCTCTTGCGCGAGGTATGGTGAATGGTCCGCTCGTAATGGGATGTACAGATAAAGGAGCAGCGGCAGGAACGCGAGCAAAGCGGCGAACCCAAGCTGCCGCCAACGGAAGAGCGCACGCCTGCGATCGGCAAGCGCATAGAGGGCAAGAACCGGCAGCGAGAGCACGGCTGCCCGGTGGTGGGCGAGCGATAGCCCGACAAGCAACCCCACGATCGGGATCGGCCAGCGACGGATGACGGCGAGCGTGAGGGCGGCAAGCAGCAACAGTTGAAAGGCATACACTTCGGCGATGACAGCCTGTGACCAGAACTCGTAGGACACGGCGGCGAGCGCCGCACCCGCGACCGCGCCCAGCCGCCGGGCGAGCAGTCCGCCGGGCAAAAGGGTGAGCCCGATCAGGAACGAGAACGCGACCGCCCCCGCCGCGGCGACCGCCGAGAATAGATTCAGCCGGTAGGCGACATCGCCGACTGGGAGCAGGGCGAACAGCCGGCCGAGCAGGAGGTAGAGCGGGTATCCCGTGGGATGCGCTAGCCCGAGCGTCGGCGCGGCAAATTGAAATTCGCCGCTGTCGAAGGCGAGCACGGTCGGAGCAAGCGTCCGCACATACAGCGCCAGCGCCAACAGCCCAAGCGCCGCGGCAAGCGCTCGATCGAGCGACGTGAGGCGGTGGACCGCCTTCCCGCGCCACCCGCTGCTCAAATCGTCAGCCAGACCGCCTCGCGCCGATCGGCCGGCAGGAGCGACGGACGATGTCGCCGTTCCGCCATCTCGCAAATCATCGGCAGGCAGGAGCCGGCCGCCGGGACGCCGCCGCGGGCCGCGCCCAGACGAAGAGGATGTCGTCATCCGCCGAAGCTCACGCGCTCGACCGCCACGCCGAGAGTCCGCTCGTCTGTGGAGCGACCGATCGCGAGCCGAACGACGTCCTCGCCGCGCGCTTCCACTGCCGATCCTGGCGGAGCGCCCTTGACGCCAATCGCAGCGTGGGAAGCGCGAAAGCCACCGCGCAGATCGGTGACGATCCCGAGGGTTCGGAATGCAGCAACAGCATCCTCGCCCAGTTTTGCCGAGGCGTCATCCTTGACAGCGAGCACGACGATCGTCCCGGCCGGCAGGTCGCCAATTGCCTTCGCGAGCCGAGCCGACGCGCCTTCGTCGGCGAAGGTGTCGAAGGCGGTTGACTGAAGAATGCGACCGTTTGAAGAATCGATCGCAACAAGGTTATAGCCGCGCCGGTCGCGGGCGACAGACTGGCCGCCAACGGCGATGCGCGCCACGTTCCCTGCGGCAAGCCCCGCCGACTCGACGCGAATATCGACGGGCGCCCGAATGCCCGTCGTTCCGATCGTCCGGTCGATCGGGAGCACGTCGGCTGGGCGAACGGTGCGGTCGACCTCGACATCGAGCCGGTTCGCACCGCCGACAAATTGCTCGCTGAACGCGCTCACGCGATAGTCGTGGAAGCCGCTCCGCAACGGGAACTCCCCCAGCAGGTGGCCATTCAGGCGAAGCCGCAGCGTCCCTTCTGGTCGACCGGGATAGTCGAAGGGGGCAGCGCGGACACTGAACGAAACGATTGAGGCCGACCCCGCGATGTTGGGGAGGAACAGGCGCGCCGACGGGCGCGTTGACCACCGAATAGGCCGCCCTTCGTAGATTTCCTCGCCGGTCCAGCCGTCGCCCCGGTACGGCCGGCCCGCCGGCTCACCGAAGGGGATCTCTGCCGGCGTCGCTCCCGACTGGGCACGGACCCGATAGAGCGCCGTCTCGCCGTCGTCATGGATGAGATCGAGCGGAAGCACCCGGCGAGCATAGGCCTCCGCTGCAGCCACATCGTACTTGCGGTGCACGGCGAGAAAGCGCAGGTCGTAGAGGGCGATCAGGCTCGGGGCAGCAGCGCGGTCGGCGGCCTCGGTTGCAGCATCGGGCGGCTCGCCCTGTTCGAGGCGGGCGATCGTCCCGAAGACCGGCAAGTCCGCGAAGTACACGAACTTGAAAGGCGGATTTCGTGAGATATTGCCGCCGAGGGTCCGTTTCTGGTGGGCGTATTGATACGCTTGCACGGTCGTCCGCTCTTTCCCGAGCATCCCGTAACTATTCCGCCAACCCAGCGGCAATTGGGCGATGGCGAAGTCGCCACGCTCTGCAGCGATGATTCGATAGATCTCTGGAGCGCGAAGGTCGTTCAGCGGCAACGGCAGCGCCACTTGGTCGAAGAGCAGCACGACAAGGAGGACGCCGGCGACGAATGGCTGACGCCGGCTGCTGGCTGCTCGGAAGATCGCCGCCGCGCCAAAGGCAACGAGCACCGCCAAACACAGAGTCAGCGGAATGCTGAAGCGGTTTGGGAAACGGTTGGCGCTTATCAACGGGATGTAGTGAAGCGCGATATAGGGAAGTGGGATGTTCGTCTCGATGCCATCGAAATTCCAGCGGGAACGGCCGAGGATGTGCAACACCGGACCGAGGCAGAGAATGGCGAACCCGAGCGCCATCCAACCCCAAATTCGGACGCGATGAAACCGCCAGAGCGCCAGCATCGTACACAGAATCACCCCATAGCCGATAAAGACAATAGGCACGTCGGTGAATTGGCTCGTCCACGGCGCGGCGAGCCCGCCGAGGATGGGGTGGAGATGGGTCGGCAGGAAGAATGAGAGGAGGTCGGCAGAAAAGCCGTCGGCATAGCCCCAGCGGTCGGTGAGATACTGCCCTTCGAGGCGGTCTTCCTGCCACATGAGGGCGAGCAGCGGCGCAGCGCTAAGAGCGCATCCCGCCCCGATACCGGCGAGGGGAACGAGCAACCGCAACGGCGGGCGGCCGGCGCGGGTGGCGCTCCAGATGCGGCGACCGATGAGAGGCGCGGCAAGGAACAATTCGAACGCGGCGAGCGTTAACTCGTTGTAAAGCGCACAGGCGAACCAGAGGACGACCAGGGCGGGTTGCGCCCACGTCGTCCGTTTGGCGTCCCAGCGATCGAGGGTTTTGAGGAGGGCGAGCGTAAACAGGGGAAGCGGCCAGAGCGTCGTCAGGTTGCTGGACCCAAACGACGCATAGACCCAGCGTGACGCGGCGAAGGCGAAGATCGCCCCGCCTAGAAAGGCTGGGAGCGAGGGATGATCAATCCGCTCGCTCACAAGTATATACCGGCACAACAAAAAAGCCGCAACCCCATTTCCGGTCAGCGAAAGCAAGAGAATCAGGTTGTTTGCGCCGACAGGCCCGATGAAGGGCTGCAAAGGAAGCGAAAACAGACCATTGACGAACGTGAGGGTGTAGTACACCAAGCTGACGCCGACCGGATAGAAGATGTAGTCCGTGAAAAAGGGAGAAACGCCGAGCGAAAGGATGGAAAATCGGAGCCACCAAAGGTTCCAGACGAAGATCCCTTCGTCGACGTCGATCCCGACGACGTGGTCCATCAGGCGCAGGACAAGCGGCCAGGTGAAGACCACGGCGAGAACGAAGTACAAAACCGCGGCAAGGAGGGGGCCGCGGAGCAAAGAAAGCAACGGAGCGCTCGTCACGGCCGGCCGCAGTGCCGCGTCGGAAGCGAGCGGGGCAGTCACTCCGGGATGGTAGCACAGCCTGGTTGACCGCCCGACCCTAGGGAGACAGGACCGCCTGCATTGCGGTGATTGTGAGCAGATGATGAACCGATTGATTGAACGAGAACGAGAGCTCAGCCGCGAGAACGGCGGGGCGCTTCACATTGATGATGGCGGATTTGGCACGATCGAGATGCCGGTCGACCCGGCGCTGGTCCGTGAATTCCTCGGCTCGGACGAGCTTGGGGGGCCAGAGGGCCAGTTCGACGCAGCCCGCACCGGCGAGGTGCTGCGGCGTGGCCGGCAGGCTCGCGAGGAGAGTGACGACGAGTTCGACGGCGACCTTGCCGGCGCCGAAGAGCCGATCGCCATTTATCTTCGCGAGATCGACCGAGTGCCCCTGCTCAAGCCGCATGAGGAGATCGCGCTCGCCCAGGCAATCGAGGCGGGCGAGATCGCCAAGAAACAGTTGGCCGAGGGGGTTGGCGACCGCCACGAACTCGAGAAGACCATCTTGGCCGGTGAGGCGGCGCGCCGCCACCTGACGGAGGCCAACCTGCGCCTCGTGGTCTCGGTGGCAAAGCGCTACCTTGGCCGTGGCCTGCCGCTGCTGGACTTGATCCAGGAGGGCAATCTCGGCTTGCAGCGAGCCGTCGAGAAGTTTGACTATCGGCGGGGATTCCGCTTCAGCACCTACGCGACGTGGTGGATCCGCCAGTCGGTCAGCCGTGCCGTCGCCGATCAGGCACGGACAATCCGGATCCCGGTCCACATGATCGAGCAGATCGGCCAGTACTATCGGACGGCGCACGCCCTGCACCAAGACCTTGGCCGCGATCCGACCGTCGAGGAGGTCGCCAAGGCGATGGGATCGACCCCAGAGCGGGTAGAGAACATCATCCGGGCGGCCCGCCAACCGGTCTCACTTGAGACACCGCTCGGCGACGAGGACGAGTTGACCCTCGGCGACCTCGTTCCGGATCGCATCGGTCAGGAACCGGCGGCAGCCGTCGCCGAAAACTCGCTGCGCGAGGAGCTCGATGAGGTGCTCGCCGACCTGACCGAGCGCCAGCGAGCGGTGGTGAAGCTCCGCTTCGGGCTCGTCGACGGCCGGGCGCGGACCTTGGAAGAGATCGGCAACGAACTCAACCTGAGCCGCGAGCGTGTCCGCCAGATCGAAGTCGAGGCATTCAACAAGCTCCGCCAGCCGCGCGTCTGGTCGAAACTGCGAGACTTCCTCGAATAGCCGGCGGCTTGGCCGTCCGATCAGCGCCCCCCGTTCTGGAGGGAATGGGGGGCGACTGATTCACGTGCCTTGCGGTCTTCCGGCGATCAGTCATGGCGTCCGGCGGAAGCCGGTGTGGCAGGGAGAACGAGACGCCCTTAGCATGCCCCTCGGCCGGTGCACGGGGCGCCCAAGCGACGACGCGTGGCGCTGTCGATCACTCCCTGCCGGGAAGTCGTTTGTTCGGCGCAATGATGTCGGTGATGCGCACGCCGAAGTTTTCGTCCACCACCACGACCTCGCCTTTAGCGATCGCGCGATCGTTGATCAAGATATCGACTTGCTCCCCGGCGAGCCGATCAAGCTGAAAAAACCGAGCCGGGACCGAGCGAGAGCACATCGCGCACGCTCATCGTGGTGCGGCCCAGCTCCACCGTGACACGCAAGCTCAAATCGAGGATCAATTCGAGGTTCTGGTGGCCCGCGACCTCTTCGCTCTCGCCGAACGGTAAGAACTCGGCCTTGCGAACCACGGTTTTCGATTCGGATTCCTTGCGCGTGGCCATCGTTCCTCCGCCTACTGCATCACGAACTCGGTGAAGTAAATGTTGACGACCTCCGGCTCTTTGACAACGGCTTTCAAGCGCTGCAAGAGTTCAATCTTCAGCCGCTCCTTCCCCTCGGAGGTCATCAGTTCAGCCGACCGCTTCGATGAGATATGCATGATGAAGACGTCTTGCATGACCGCGGCTCGGCTGGCCATCGTCTTGCGAAACTCGTCTTCCTTCTTTTTGCGCTCTTCGTCGCTTGCCTTGTACCAATCGTCTTTCTCGGGTTTGAACTCAATGGCGGCGGCGATCTTGAGATAGCGGCCAGTCCCGGTGTCAGCGAGGTTGAGCACCCGCTCTGGGAGGACGAGCGTCGGGCCGAGGGCGCTGTGATCGTTCTTCTTCGGTTCGGCAGGCTTCGGTTCGCCGGCACTTGCGGCGCCGGGCGCGAGAAACTGCATGGCGATGAACGCTCCACCTGCGGTGGCGAGCAGCAAGAGCGGGATCGCGATGAGAATCGGCATCATGCGTCGCATGCGGTACGCTCCTCAGCCGTTGCCCGGCGTGTACAAAATGACGATGTCGGCACGGCGGTTCTGCGATCGGCCAGCGACACCATCGTTCGGCGCAACCGGCCGAAACTCGCCGTAGCTCGCCGCCGCGAGGCGGTCTGGCGCGATGCGGCCAGGGCCGGCAAGATAGCGCAGCACGGCGATAGCCCGCGCCGCCGCCAGCTCCCAATTCGAAGGGTAGAGCGTCGCTGGCGGCGGCAGATCGTCGGTATGCCCCTCGACCCGGATCTTGTTTGGCAATGGCCGGAGCAATTCCGCAATCCGGTCCAACACCCGTTGCGCTTCTGGCCGGATCTCCGCGCGGCCCGAGGGAAAGAGCAGCGACCCCGAGAGGGAGATTACCGTTCCCTCTTGGGTCGTGTTCACCGAGACGCCGCCTTCCAGACCCTCTTCGCGGACGAGTTTGGTCAGCGCCTCATTCAGCACACCAAAGTCTTGCCGCTGCGTATTCGTGATGAACGGATGCGCGACATCCCCGCCGCCCTGAGCGAGACCGGTCTTCGCATCACCGAGAAAAATGCCGGGTGAAAACGCCTTCGTGAGCGATTCGCCCAACAGGATCGCTTTCTTCACGTCGGTGGTGGAAATTGCGTACATGATGACGAAGAGCATCATCAAGAGTGTGATCAAGTCGGCGTAGGTCAGCAGCCAGCGCTCGCTGTTGTTGTGACCGCCGCCGTGGGCACCGCCGCGGCGCTTGCCGTGGCTACTCAACGGCCACCCCTTCCTTGCGTGCCTCGGCGCCCGTGGCGCGGTTGCGGGCATTCGGAGCGACGAAGCCGAGCAGCTTTTGCTGAATGACCCGGGGGTTCTCGCCCGCTTGGATCGAAAGTATGCCCTCGATCATCATCTCGCGGACGAGGGTTTCCTCTTGGCTCAATTTCTTCAGGCGGCCACCAATCGGCAGGAAGATTAGGTTGGCCGTGCCGACGCCGTAGAGCGTGGCGATAAAGGCAACCGCGATGCCATGACCGAGCTTCTCGATGTCGCCGCTGCCCAGCATCTCAAGGACGTGAACCAACCCCATGACGGTGCCGAGCACGCCCATCGTCGGCGCGTAGCCGCCGAGCGCTTCGAACACGGTGTAGACGCCTTCGTGGCGCTTTTCCATCACATACAGTTCGTTGCGAAGCGTCTCCCCCACCACCTCAGGGTCCGTTCCGTCGACGATCAGCTCGATCCCTTTCTTGAGAAAGTCGTCGTTGATCGCCTGCGCCTCGCTTTCGAGGGAGAGCAGCCCCTCTTTCCGCGCCTTTTCCGCGAGCGTGGTGATGGTGGAAATCAGGCGGAGGGGATCCGTGTCCGGCTTGCGGAACAGCTTGACCATCGCCTTCGGTGCGGCAGCGAAGTTTGCCGCTGGAGTGGAAAGCATCGTGATGCCGACCGAGGAGACGACGACGATCACGAAGGCAGGGAGCTGAATGAGCGAGGCAGGGTTGCCGCCCTCGAGAATGTTCCCGCCGATCACGCCGACAAAGCCGATGATCAGCCCGAGTATCGCGGTCAGTTGCATGGCGCTACCCTGCTAGGACCGTCACGTGGCGCTCCGCTCCATGGATGCGCCGTGCCAGCGCAACGATCTGTTCGCTCACTTGTTCGGCGGTTTCCTTCACCACCAGCTTGCGTCCGGTCGTGAGAGAAACCACCGTGTCGGGCGTTTCCTCGAGAAACTCGATGAGCTCGGCATTGACGTAGAGGTGGCTCCCGTCCAAGCGAGTGAGCTTGATCATCCGGTGGCGCTGCCTTTCTGGAACGTCGTCCTCGTCATAGAGACGCGTCTGAATAGAACGCGCCCGCGCCGGCTCATCGAGGCTCTCCCTTCTAATCATCGAGAGAGATCAGCCCCTTCTTGAGGGCGTATTTCAGGAGTTCAATCCGGCCGCGCAGGTGGAGCTTTTCCATGATGTGCGCTTTATGCGCTTCCACCGTCTTGACGGAGAGGTACAGCATTCCCGCAATCTCTTGATTGCTGTAGCCCTCCGCGATCAGCTGGAGCACTTCGCGCTCCCGCGCCGAAAGCGGGTCCTCATAGTTCTTGCGCTGGCCGGTCCGAGCAAGGTGCAAATAGTCCCAGACCATCGTCTGGGAAAGGGAAGGTGAGAGATAGGTGTTGCCGCGGTGGATCTCTGCGATCGCCCGGACAAGCTCGGCAGCATCGGCGTCCTTCAAGATGCAACCGGCCGCGCCGGCAGCAAGCAACTGATAGAGGATGTCCGTTTGGGAGTCGCTGAGCAGGGCAAGCACCTTTGCGCCGCATTTGCGCTGCTTGATCTGGCGGGTCGCCTCGAGGCCGTTCAACAGAGGCATCGAGACGTCCATGATGACGATATCGGGGTCGAGCTTTTCGACGATCTGGATCGCTGCGCGGCCATCCGCGGCTTCGCCGACGACCTCGAAATCGCCGAGCACCTCGAGCATGGTGCGCACCCCCCTGCCGGAAGAGGGTGTGGTCGTCAGCGAGGACAACGCGAATTCGACCGAACGCCGGCCGCGCCGCGGACCGCAACGGGGCAAGCCAAGGGAGCTCGGCCAAGGCGTCGCGCGGACGCTCGTTCAACACCAGTCCACCAGCCATCGGGCTCCTCCGAATCTGCAGGGATGAGGTAGAGGCAGTGTAGGCAGCCGACTTCGGCAGAAAGCAGTGCCGATCGTCGCAGATTCGCTCCCGGCGGCCGTCCCGAACTTCGCGGACCGAAGTCCCGGGAATGCCGTAGGACCGTCCCTTCGCCGCAAAGCCGATCCGGTGTTCCACCCGGCGCAAGCCACGCTTCGTCAGCGCTCAGCAACCGGCTCGCGATGAGCGCTCGAGGCAAAATCGTCGTCCTGGGATTGGGACGAATGGACCGGGACGGTCGGGGCGCCGACATTGGGGAAGAGCGCCCCACAGGTCAGGGTTCTCCTGATACGAGCCGATTGCCGTCGGCGCTAGCGTTGGCTCGACCAACTCGGCGGAGCGCTCTATGACCTTTCTCCACGCCCTGCGAGCCAGCGCAACCGGTCTCACCGCCCAGCGGGTGCGGATGGATGTTATCGCCAACAACGTTGCGAACGCCGAGACGACGCGCACTGCCGACGGCGGCCCCTACAAACGCGAGCAGGTGCGGTTCCTGCCGCGCGGTGCCAGTCCCTTCGGCGTCATGCTCGACCGGTTGCGCGGGGCGAGTGGCCCAGCGTACGACGGCGTCGAGGTGACCGAGGTGTCGACCGATGATTCGCCACCGCGCCTCGTCTACGACCCGACTCACCCGGACGCCAACGAGGCGGGCTACGTCGCCTACCCAAACGTCAACCCGGTCACGGAAATGATCGACATGATGGCGGCGACCCGAGCCTATCAAGCGAACGTGACCGTGTTGAATGCTGCCAAGCAGATGGCGCTCAAAGCGCTCGAGATCGGCAAGTAACTCGGCAAGGAACGAGGTGAGCGATGACAGAACTCGGCGCGATCGGAGGGATCAGACCGGGAATCGCGACGCCCGGGCTCAGCTCCTCCCAGCCTAGCTCGGCGAACGCCGATCTGTTCGGTCGGATGTTGACCGACGCGATCGGCACGCTCGCCGAACTGCAAGCAACCGCCGATGCCAAAGCGCAGGCGCTCGCCGCAGGGCAGGACGTCGACCTCCACGATGTGATGATCGCCCAAGAGCAGAGCAGCCTCGCCTTCCAATTTGGACTGCAAGTGCGGAACAAAATCGTCGAGGCGTATCAAGACGTGATGCGGATGGCGATATGATCGTCGCGCCGATCAGTCCCGCTGAGTTCCTACCAACGTCAGTGACATCTGATCGGCCGGCCAGTGATCCGGGCGAGTTTGCGGCAGCGCTCGCCGCAGCCGGTCAGCCCGAACCTTTCACGGGGGCCGAGGCTGGCTCGGTACCCAGCGAGGAGGCGCCGAAGGAGCCGGGCGAAGAGGCCCCTGCGCCAGACTTGAGCGAGGCGCTTGCGCTCCTGTTGCTCGCGCTGCCACCGGTCGACGGATTGGCACCGTCGAGCGGCGCAGTGACGTCACCTGCCCCGGCCGCTCCGACCGCCGGGCCGCCGGCTCCGCCTCCCTTCCCGCCGATCGCTGGTCCGTCCTTCCAACCGCTCGTGACCCCACCGCCCGCCGCGCCGCCGACCGCCGGGGAGCTGGCCGCGCTGGTGCAGGCCGTCGTCGGGGGCGATCTCGTCGGACCGGCGACGCTAACCATCGAACCCGCTGCACCGCCGGGTGCGCTTGGCCCGGCAGCCGAACTCACGATTGCCACCGTTTCCGACAATCCGAGCGAGCGGGCTGTGCCGCCAGCCGAACAACCGCTTCCGCCCGTGGCGCCCGCCACAGCCGCGGTCGCGCAAGAGTCTGTCCCGCCGGCTCCCGAACCCCAGACGCGGCAGCTTGTGGAACAGCTTGTGCCTCGGCTCGCGCCCCGCCTCGACCAAGGCGGTGAGCTCCGGATCACGCTCCAGCCCGAATCGCTTGGGACCATCGACGTGGCGCTCCGGGTCGGTCCGGACGGCATTCACGTCCACCTCGCGGCGGACGACACGGCGCGCGACCTGTTGCAGGCCGGCCTGGCTGAGCTCCGTGGTGCGCTTCGATCGAGCGATGGCCGGGAACTCGCCATCGAGGTCGCCGGGCGACTGGGAAGTGGCTTCGACGCCAACACCCCCTTTGGCCGGGGCACCGGCTGGCACACGCCCACTCCGACCCTGCGCCGGGCACCCACTGGCCAGCCTGCGGAGACACTGTCACCCATGACGGTGATGACCACCGCCTCCGGGCGGATTGACTACCGGATTTAGCCGATGACCACGCCGATTAGCTCCACCTCGCCGAAGACGAGCGCTCCGCCACCGGCAGCCTCGACAACGCGCTCGCTCGCCAAGCAAACCGACTTTCTGAAGTTGATTGCTGCCCAGCTTCAGTTCCAAAACCCACTGGAGCCGACCAAAGATACCGAGTTCATCGCGCAGATGGCGCAATTCGAGGCACTTCAAAAGATGGAGCAGGTCGCCTCGGCGATGACGAGCCTCTTGTCGCTCTCACAACTGAGCCAGACGAGCGCTTTACTCGGAAAGCAGGTAAGCGCCACGGTCGACGGAAAGACGGTAACCGGCGTCGTCAGCAGGGTCACCCTTTCGGGCGGCGAGCCGGCAGTCTACGTTGGCGCCCAGCGAATCACACTCGGTGAGATCACCGAGATCACTTCCGAAAGGAGCTAGCCATGCTTCGGTCTCTCTTCTCGGCGGTCTCGTCGCTCCGCAACCATCAATCGGCGCTCGATGTCATTGCGCACAACCTCGCAAACGTCAATACCGTTGGCTTCAAGTCGGGCCGGGCCAACTTCCAAGAGACGCTTTCGCAGACGATCTCCGGTCCGCGCGCCCCCGCGCCCGCGGCGGGTGGAGGAGCCGCTCAAGGGCTGGGCGGAGTCAATCCGTCACAGATCGGGCTTGGGATGCGCCTCGCGAGCATTGACACGCTTCAGATCCAAGGCAGCTTCCAAAACACCGGACGAACGACCGATTTGGCGATTCAAGGGAACGGTATGTTCGTCCTGTCCGACCAAACTCCGGTCCCCGGCGGCGGCGGCGCTCCCTCGGCCCGGATCACTTATACCCGTGACGGCTCGTTCGATGTCGACGCCACCGGTCGGCTGGTCAACCCCTCGAACGGCATGGTCGTGCAGGGGTATGCCATCCCCGCCGGGCAGCAGACAGCAAATCCCGCGCCGGGAACGCCGCTCGTGCCAATCGTCATCCCGCCGGGAACCTACTCGAGCTTCGCCATCTCACCGAACGGCGTCGTCACCGGCTACTCGGCGAACGGCACTGCTACGCCCATTGCCCAGATTGCAATCGCGAACTTCCCAAATCCCTCGGGACTGCAAAGGGTCGGCAGCAATATGTTTGAATGGACTCCGGCAGCCGGGCTCCTTGCCGGCGCCCCGGCGGCGCCGACCTCCCAGGATGTTGCCAACAACGTCTCGGGCATCGCGAGCACCGGCGGTCGCGGCGAGATCATGCCCGGCACGCTCGAGATGTCGAACGTCGATATCGCCGGCCAGATGAGCGCGATGATTGTCACCCAGCGTGGCTTCCAAGTGAATAGCCGCGCTGTCACCACCGGCGACGAGATGCTTCAAGAACTGCTCAATTTGAAGCGATAGCCGCGTCTCGCGCGGTGTCCCACTGACGGTACACCGTACGGGCGCCTCGCGACGGCGCCCGCGACCGTAAAAACCGGATGGGCCGCGGTCCTTTTCCGCTGCTTGCCAGTCGGCGGCAAGAAGACAACACAGGCTTGGCAGCGTCGTTTTAACAGCGAACGACCGGCGATAACCGGTCGCGCGGGTTTGGAAGCGCAGTGCGCCTAGCCGGCGCCGATCCGGAACATCTTGGTGCCACACACCGGGCAGGTGCCTTCGGTCGCAGGCTTGCCATTCTTCATCTGGACCTGCTTGGCATCCTTCATCTCGCGCTTGGCCTTGCACTTGACGCAATAGGCTTCGGTCGCCATCGCCTTCCCTCCCTCACGATCGTTGGGGGCCTGCTCGCCGCGCATGCTAGCACAGGGCTTGCGTACGCACAACCATCTGAACGCTCAGACGGTCGCCCCCCCGAACACGTTCCACGGCAACCGGGCTGACTGGCGCCGAATGGTATACTGCTGAAGAGGGAGCACGGTCGTGAGCACACGGAGCGAACGCATTAGCCGGCTTCTCAACGAGCACGGCTTCTCGGTCACCCCCGGTCGCCGAGTCGTCATCGACGCTCTCGCCGACCGGGAGGTCATCTTCACAGCAAACGATGTTGTCGCGTGGGTAGATCGAGTCGACCCCTCGATCGGCCGGGCAACGGTCTTCCGGACGCTTGACCTGCTCTCGCAGCTTGGGGTGCTCAATCGGGTCCACGGCGAGGACGGTTGTCATCGCTACACCGTTTGCGATGCCGGCCACCATCATCACCTCGTCTGCACGGCCTGCGGACGGGTCATCCCCTTCGAGCTGACCGGGATCGAAGAGGAGATCCGGCAAGCGGCCGTCCAAGCCCAATTCATGGTCTCGTCCCATCGGGTGGAACTGTTCGGCCTGTGTGCGAATTGCCAGGCTGCCCAATCCCCCCGTCACCCCACCGCCGGCGACTAAGCGAATCGCACTCTCGGGGGGCGATCGTGCGACTTCGTGCCATCACGCTCGGCGTCCGGATCGATCCTTTCAGGCTCGACCAGATCGTTCAGGATGGCGGCGCGTTTCTCGCGCGAGCGGCTGCCGCCTTTCGCGCGGGTGGGTTCGACGTCGACACGACTCGGCTAACAACTCAGGCGATCGACCTGACGGTTGCCAGCCCCGCTGAGGTTCTTGACTACGCGCGGCGGCTGGAAGCGGCGGCGGTCGCAGCCGGGATCGACTACGTCGCACTTGGACCGGCGCGGCTGGCTCACCCGGGCGCGCCGCTCGCTTGGGTCGAGGCCATCGCCGAGGCGATCCTTGGCAGCGAGCGGCTGTTTGGATCGGTGCAGATCGGGCTCGCTGACGAAGGGGTATCGGTTCCTGCCGCACGGGCCTGCGCTGCGGCAATCCGGCGCATCGCGGAGTCGACCGAACACGGCTTCGGCAATCTGCGGTTTGCTGTCCAGGCCTGCACGCCTCCCGGAGGGCCATTCTTCCCCACGGGCTATCACGACGAAGGTCCACCTCGCTTCGCCCTTGCGCTCGAAGCGGCAGACCTCGCCGTCGAGGCCTTCGCCGAGCCAACGCTCGCCTCCTGCCGGGACCGGCTCATCTTTACGATGGAAGAGATTGGTCTGCGGCTGATGACGGTCGTGCATCATCTGGTAGCAGACGGCCCGCGCTTCGACGGCATCGACCTGACGCTCGCGCCCTATCCCGAAACCGGCCGAAGCATCGTCCACGCGCTCGAACGGCTGGGAGTTCGCTTCGGCGGGCCAGGAAGCCTCGCCGCCGTCGCGTTCCTCGCCGATGCCATCCGCCGGGTCGACCTGCCACGGTGTGGGTTCTCGGGAGTGATGCTGCCGCTCCTCGAAGACAATGTGCTTGCCGAACGGCACGCGCAAGGCATGGTCGGGCTCGATACGCTGTTGCTTGCCTCGACCGTTTGCGGCACCGGGCTGGACACGATTCCGCTCCCTCACGACGTCACCGAGGAGCAGCTCACGGGCCTGCTCCTCGATGTAGCAGCACTCGCCGTAGTGCTGGATAAGCCGCTCACCGCGCGGCTCATGCCGACGCCGGGGCTGACCGCCGGCGAGCGAACCCGCTTTGACTTCCCCTACTTCGCCAATTCGACGGTTGCACGACTGGGGGCGCCGGGTCCTCGCTCCCCCCTCGCCGACACCCCCGCTCCTCGACCTCCGGCAGCGCCAAGCGCGCCGCTAAATCGCGTCAAGCAGGCGAATCGAGCGAAATCCGGTGATACAATCCCGACTTGCACGAGGGATCGCACCGTCCTTCGCGCGGGCAGGCTGTGGCCGAGCTATTCCGGAGGGCCTCGTGGAAACGGACGTCACCGAGTTTCTGAACTTCCTCTCGGTCGAGCGGAAGTTCTCGCCCAACACGCTCGCCGCCTATCGCAACGACCTCACGCAGTTCGTTGCGTGGTTACGCGCCGAGTGTCCGGCGGTGCAGTTGCTCGAAGAGTGGTCCGCGGTGACCTCGGAAGATACCGTGAGCTACCTCATCACGCTGCGCGAACGAAACTACGCACCCGCCACCGTCGCCCGCAAGGTTGCCGCCATCAAGTCGTTCTTTCGCTTTCTCCGCACGGGCGGCCTGATTGCCACCGACCCCGCCGACGACTTGGAGTGCCCGAAAGTCGGCAAGCCGGTGCCACGCGCCGTGTCAGTGGAAGACATCGCCCGCCTGCTTGAACAGCCGGCGCGGTTCAGCACGCCGGAGGCCCGGCGCGATAAGGCGATGCTCGAGTTGCTCTACGCCACCGGGATGCGCGTCTCCGAGTTGGTCGCGCTCAACGTCTCGGACGTCAACCTGTTAGCCGGCTTCGTACGCTGCATCGGTAAGGGAGGGCGCGAGCGCATCCTGCCAATCCCGGGCGCCGCCGCCAGCGCGGTTCAGACGTACCTCGTCGAGACCCGGCCAAACCTCGTACGGGCGGCCAACAACGATGCCCTCTTCGTCAATCATCGCGGCGAGCGGCTCACTCGCCAAGGCTTCTGGCTCATCATCAAGGCTCACGCACGCGCCGCGCGGCTCGACGTCGAGATCACACCGCATACCCTGCGCCATAGCCTCGCGGCCCACAAGCTCGCGGAAGGCGCGGACCTGAAGTCGGTCCAAGAATTGCTTGGGCACGCCTCGATCGCGACCACCCAGATTTACGAGCGGGTCCAGCCGGTCGCCACGGCGCGTCGCTAGCGCCCCATGAGCCCGCTGTTCCGCTGGCTGCGGCGGTTGGCGCTCGAACAGACCGCGCGCTATCTCGAACGGAACGAGCACCACCTCTTCCAGCTTTGGAACCAACTCCTCGCCGACGCGCAGCTTCAGACACGGCGGCGCGACGCCGAAAGCGTGGTAGCGCGAGGGCGCGACAATCTCCGCCTACTGGTGGCTGCCCTGCGCGCCGAACGTCCAGACGAGGAGGCGCAAGTCGCGTCGGAAGCGTCGCGTTGGGGAGCCGAGCGGGCGCTCTGGGGCATCGAGCACGGGCTCGAACTCGGCGACCTGCTGCAACCGCTCTCGCTCTTTCGCGCCGCAGTCCAACTCACCGTCCAGCGGATGCTGGCACGCCGCCTCTGGCTTGCCGTCCCAAGCGACGTGCTCTCGGCCGTTGCCCGGATCAACGCCGCGATCGACCTTCAATTGCTCGTCATTTCTGAGGAGTACCTCAAGGCGCGGGATCGAATCATTCGGAGCAATGAGGAGGCGCTCGAACGAAGCAATCGTCAGCTCCTGCTGCTCAATCAAGAGATGCAGCACCGCGTCCGCAACAACTTGCAGACCATCGCCGACCTCCTGTCGCTCGAGATCGCTAACGGAATCACCAAGCCACCCGCCGAGTCGCTGCGCGAGAGCCTGGCGCGCGTCCGCTGCATCGCGGCCGTCCACGACCTGCTCTCGCCGGATGCCGGCGAGACGAGCCACATGGGAGAGCTTGCCGAGCGGGTTGCCGGGATCGCGGTGCGGGCGCTTGCCGGTGAGCACCCGATCCAGATTAGCGTCCGCGGCAAGGCCTGGACCCTGCCCACGAAGGCCGCGACTTCACTGGCGCTCGTGCTCAACGAACTGATCAGCAACTCAATCGAGCACGGGTTGCGCGACCAGTCCGACGGCCGGATCGACGTGGTCTTTGACACGGTCGACGGCGTGGGAGTGATGCGCGTGATCGACAACGGCGTGGGACTGCCGCCGGGCTTCTCGCTCGACACTGGCCAGAACCTCGGCCTGCGCATCGCCCGCGCCTTGATCGCCGACGACCTGAAAGGGGAATTGGAACTGCATTCCAATGGCGGCACCGTCGCCACCATCCGCTTTCCGCTTGCCGGGCCCCGCTCCGAATAGGTACGGCGGCCCCTGAGCCTCATTCGCGGAAGTTCTCTGCGTCTTCGATTATGGGCGGGGCGATGCTGCCCAAAGGAGGTTCGGGGTGCAGCGTCGGCGATTCGACGGGGGAGTTCGGCGACGCGTCAGGGGCGTCGTTAGCGCCGAATCCAGCCGGAGTAGACCCAGCCAGCTTCACCGCCATCGGCGGGCTTGACGAGGTACCATTTCGACGGGGAGGACGCGCCGGGATCGAGCACTTCTCCGCCGGCGCTGTCGATCAACTTCAAGCGTGTGCCGGGACGCACCATGAGCACGCGAGGCGACGTCATTCGCGGCGCCTCACGAAGGGCGAACTCGTGCATCGCCCAGCCGTACTGGGTGGAATCGGGACCTGCAATGCGGGCAAGCGCCCCTGACGCTGTGAGGTCAAACAACAGCACCACCGACAGGATCGCGATAACGGCGAGCGCAACGCGGCGACGCAAGTCGGTCCTGCGCGAATCCAGTCCTCGGTACGTAGCGTAGTACGCCGTACGCCCCTCCCGTGTTCGCCAACGTGATCGGACGGCGCACAGGCTAGTCCGGACGGACTGCGATTACTAGCAGTTAACGATGACCGCCTCGCGAATTCGGCAACGGCGCCCGATGAACCGGTTGCCCCTCCGTCTGCTCGGTTCTAGAATCTCAACTGGTGGAAAGGGGCGCCCCGATGGCCGTTCGGAAAGAGTGTGGCACGTGCCGGCATTTTCGGCGGTCTCCGGTACGTTCATTGGGTTGGTGTACTAACCCAAAGCTGAAGACAGTCCGCGAGCGCCAAGTCGTCAATCGCACCGAGCTGGCTTGCAACCGTCAACTCTTCGACTTTTGGGAGCCACGTTCGCCCGTCCTCGGACTATCGCGAGACGCCAAAATCGGTCCGTTCCCCGTCACCAACCTGATCGGCGTCGCGGCAATGGCGGCGGTTTCGCTCGTCCTGTTGACACTGCTTACGACGGTGACGTTCGCGACGATTCTCGCTCGGCCGCAATCACCGGCGCCAAGCGCCACCCCGGCGGCGGCGCAGGCTGGCCCGACACCCGCGCCAAGTCCGACCCCAGCGGTCACCCGCGTGAAAATCGGCAACACCGATGGCCTTGGCGCTTACCTGCGTCCGGAGCCAAACCTCGAGGCGCGCGGCGTGGTTGCCTGGCCCGATGGGTCGGTCCTCGAGATTGTTGGCCCCGATCGACAGTTCGACGGAAAAGTGTGGCGGAATGTCAAGGACTCGCGGGGAAATGTCGGCTGGATCTTGCGCGAGTACCTCTTGCCGGCTGAGTAGGTCGCGAACCATTCGTTTACGTTTTGAAAATCGACTCTGAACGTCGCGCAGGCATGCTTTCTAAGATGCAAGAGAACAAGCTACTACGACGCCCCAACGACGGGGAACTCAATCAATACATCGACGCGCCGCTGCAAGATGTGGCTTGGTACACGCTCGATGGCGAGGGTGCCCGGCTCTTTCGACCGGGCGAGCGGATCCATAGCGGAGAACGGCTCGGCGCTCATAGCGGCCGCACCGTCATCCATCGCGACCGTGACGGTGTAGTCGTGAGCATCCAATACGATGTCTGGCGCGATCAGGTGATTGTCGGCATCGCACCAGCCGTCCGGACTACCGCGCTCGGCGCCTCGCTTCGGCACTTCGCTTCATCCACCGCAACAACGAGCGACCCCACTGGGTAAGGCCCAGCGGGGTCGACGGATTGCGCAGCGAGGCGGCTAGGGACTCGTTTGGGTCGGCCACGCTTGGAGAGTCACCTGAGCGGTCTGAGTTCGGCCGCCGCGAGTGAACTCCACGGTGATCGTTTGCCCGACGCGCTGCTCGTCAAGCACCTTGCGGAGCTCGTCGACGTCGCGCACCGTCTTGCCGGCGACTTTGGTAATGACATCGCCACGCGCAAGCCCGGCCCGAGCCGCCGGAGAGCCCGAGACGACTTCGGCGATCTCGACTCCATTCGCGTTGGTCTGAGCACTGGCCGCGCTGATGCCGAGCCAAGCGTGCTGGATGACTTCCCCAGCGATGAGCCGCGGCAGAATGCGCTTGGCTGAATTGATCGGGACGGCGAAACCAATGTTCTGGACACCGGTGCTGCCGAGCGTGTTGATGCCGATCACTTCGCCACGGCCATTCAGCAAGGGACCGCCGCTATTGCCCGGGTTGATTGCCGCATCCGTCTGGATCAGCCCGCTCAACGGACGGCCTCCGCCTGCGCCAGCCGTCCGGTCGATTCCGGAGACGATCCCCGCCGTAATCGAGTAGCCGAGGCCCTGCGGACTGCCGATCGCAATTGCCACTTCACCCGGCTTCACGAGGTCCGAATCCGCCAGAGGAAGGGGCGGCACTTCTGCAGGGACCTGGGCCTGTAACAAGGCGAGATCGCCCGCAGGGTCGCGGCCAAGGACACGCGCCTCGATCTCCGTCCCGTCATTGAATCGCACCGTGATCCGTGTCGCACCGTCGATGACGTGGTTATTCGTGAGGATCCGTCCCTCGCGATCGACCACGAAACCCGAGCCGATCCCGCCACCCCCGACTGCCGCGTGCGTTCACTTGGACAACCGACCTGACGGCGCGCTCGTAGATTGCGGTGAGGTCGGTGTTCGTCGCCACCGCGACGGGCTGCACCGGCACCGGGTTCGGTAGCGTGACCGTTGTGGTGCGGCTGCCAGCAAACTGCGCCATCGCGAAGCTCCCCGCGAGCCCACCAGCGATGCCGCCGAGCGGCGCCCCGATCAGCAACGTGCCTACGAGCACGCCGATTCCGAGCGGCTTCCAAGCGCTTGTGCGCCGCGGAGGCGTGATTGCGGGCGCCGGATCGGACGGCGCGGCTGGTAACGACTCGGTTTGGCTCCAAAGCGGTCGCCGTTCTGAATGTTCCATTGCGTTCTGCTCCCGAAAGCTGCTCACCCCGACGAGATCGTACGCATCGTTTCTAAGCTGGTGATAAGAACCGGCTGATGATGCGCTGAGAACCGATAAAACGGGGGGCATCTGATATACTTTGACGGTTAGCAGGCCGTTTCGGCCACGCGCCGGCTTTAAGGCCGGCCTATCCTTTTCGCCCTCGTCCGAACGTGGCGAGGGCAAACCCGTGAGGAGGAAAACCCGGTTTGCCAAGCTACGAAATGGTCTACGTGCTGCGGCCAACGATTCCCGATGATGAAATCGATCAGGCGATCGAGCGGGTCAACGGCGTGATCGTCAGCCGCGGCGGAACGATCGAAAAGACGGACCTGTGGGGCCGGCGCCGCTTGGCGTATCCCTTGAAGGACCATCGCGAAGGGATCTACGTCCTGACGAACTTTGCCTCGCCGCCACAGGCGACCAAAGAGATCGAAAGCCAGCTCCGGATCACCGACGAGGTGTTGCGCCATCTCGTGATTCGACGAGACGAGGACTAGCGCGACCGCGCTCCCCGGGACGCGCCGCTCAGGACGAGGGATCTATGGCTGGGCTCTGCAAGGTAATGATCATCGGGAATCTCGGGAAAGACCCCGAATTGCGCTACACCACGGCCGGCAAGCCCGTGGCCACGTTTAACGTCGCCGTCAACCGGCCGGCGACGAGCGTCGACGGCGAGCGTCGCGAAGAAAACCGAATGGTTTCAGGTCGTCACCTTCAGCAAGCTCGCCGAGCGGTGCGACCAGCTCCTCTCCAAGGGGCAGCGCGTCTATGTCGAGGGGAAGCTGCAGACCCGCACTTGGCCCGGACCGGACGGGCACCCTCGCAAAGTGCTTGAAGTGCTCGCGAGCGAAGTGATCTTTCTCGGCCAGCGCCGGCCGACGTATCCCGCAGACGAGCCCGCCGCCTCGGCGGTGGACGACGTCGATGCCGACGAACTCGGCTATTAGCAGACCAGAGGACGGGGGCCAGCGGCTCCCACGTGGAGAACGACTGTGACCAGTGAGCGACCCCAAGGCGAAGAGCCGCCGCGGCGATGGCTACCGCCGCTATCCGGCACGCCCGCAAGGTGTGCGCCTTCTGCGCCGACAAGAACCTGATCATCGACTATAAGGACCCCGCGAAGCTGCGCCGATTCTTGACCGACCGGGCCAAGATCGAGCCGCGCCGGAAGACCGGCACGTGCGCCCGCCATCAGCGCAAGCTCACGAAGGCCATCAAGCGAGCGCGCTTGCTTGCTATGCTGCCGTTCACTGGCGAGCACATCCGCTGGTCCGGCGGCGTCGGCGTCCGCTCCGCCGAAGAGCGCCGCCGCGCCCGCGATGAGCGACGGCCCATGGGTTCATCGCGTGAGCCGATCCCGGCCGAATCCGCTGAAGCCGCAGCCGCCGCTGTCGAGGATGCGGAGCCAGCAGAGGAGGCTATCGTTGGCGCCTCGACAAGCGACGTCGAGCCGGACAGCGCGGCTGAGGCCGCCGCGTCCAATCCGGCGTCAGACGCCGAGTCGTAGATACTCATAGAAAGTATTTCGGCGCTCCTTCGCGCCAAGGGCGAGACGAACCGTGCAATCAACTTCGACAAAGCCCACCTTGTTGAGAAGACTCGGCGGCCTGTTCCGCCGGTCGGCTGCCACCAAGCGCACCAGCAACCGCTTTGCCTCGCGGTGGGAGCGCGAGCGTCGTCTGCAGCAGATCGCAGTCGCGCTCAGTGTCGCGGCTGTGCTCCTCGTCATCGGCATTCCCCTCTTCGGCTATTACCGCGAGGTCATCGCGAGGGGGCAGGAAGAGATTGCGCGGGGTAAACGACGTCGGCTTCAAGATGGACGACTACATCCGCCAGCTGCGATATCGCCAGCGGCAGATCGACCTCGCAGGCTGACCTCTTCAACCAGTTCGGCGGTCAACAGTTCGCCCAGCAAATTGCCAGCCAGCGCTCGGTGCTCCCGACCCAGATCGTCTTTGATTGGGTCGACGAGGAACTGGTGCGCCAGCTCGCACCGAAGATGGGCATCACGGTGACGCCAGAAGAGGTGGACGCCCAGCTCCGGAAGGATCTCGAACCACCAGTCTCGACCCCGGAGCCAACGGTCGGGCCGGCCGATCCGCTCGCCACGCCAACCCCCGTCCCCAGTCCGACGCCCGTCCCAGCACCGTTCGAGGAGCGCTACCGCAACCTGCTGAACTACTCTGGGCTGTCGGACGCCGAATATCGCGAACAAGTGCGAACCCGATTGCTCCGGGAGAAGCTGCAAGAAAAGCTGAAGGCCGACGTGCCGACATCCGCCGAGCAAGTGCACCTTCGCGGTGTGCTGCTTTCCCAAGAATCCGAGGCCAAGGACGTGCTTGAGCAGCTTCGCAACGGCGGCTCGTGGGAGCAGATCGCCTCGGAGAAGTCGCTCGATTCCGCTTCCCGCGACAAGGCTGGCGATCTCGGCTGGGTCGCCCGCGGCATCAAGGATGCTGACTTCGATGCGGCCGCCTTCGGGCTGACGGGCGCCGGCATCGAAGGTCCGTTCAGCACCCGCGCTGGTTATTGGGTGCTCCAACGGCTCGAAGGTCCCCAAGTGCGGCCGCTCGATACCGAGGCGCTGGACGCCATCAAGAATAACGCGTTCTCCCGCTGGTTAGACGACCAGAAGAAGAACGGCCAGAACGTCGTCGAGTACCGAATCACCTCAGACCGTCAGCTCTGGGCGCAGGACCGCATCGACCGCGAAAAGGCTGCCCAGCAGCGGCGGCTCGCTCAACAAAGCCAATCGCGCTAGGCGTTCGGACCGAACGAGGCCTCCTGTTCACCACCTCTCCGGCCGGAGAGGTGGTGATGATTCTCGGGTTGCATCCCGGCCTGCTGGCAGCCGAGAATGGCCGCCGAGGTGGGCATGACCAACTGGAGCGCGATCCGGGCGACTTGGGTGCTGGCATTTGACGGCGAGGAGCACGTCGTTCTGGAGCACGGTGTCGTCGAATGGGAGGACGGCGCGATCGTTCGGGTGGGCCGCGAGCCACGCGTACCACGCGATCGTGTCCTCAACCTCGACGGCCATCTCCTGCTTCCGGGCTTGATCAACCTTCATTGCCACGCCGGATCGCAAGCGGCCGGTCGGCTCATTTTTCATCAGGGCCGGCGCGACGTCTTCGGAGGAGGCTTCCAAAACACTGCCCCACGCCGAGACGCCGTCCGCCCCCCCCGCCGAGAATCGCCAGGTGGCAGCGCTCGCCACCCTCGTCGAATTGGCGAAGGGTGGTGCAACAACCGTCCTTGAGGCAGGGTCGCCGCCTGTGCTGGCGGACGCGCTCTTGCAGGCTCGCGAGCAGGTGCCACTGCGACTGTACCTCGGCCCCGGCTACCGGTCGGCCGACTACCTGACCGAACTTGACGGTCGGCTCATGAAAGAATGGCGGCCGGACGGCGGCATGGCTCACTTCGAGGCCGCGCGCCAATGGGTTTCGCGGCTGCCCAACGGCGGACGAGGAGACGGTTTTGTTGGCGGGGTGCTGTATCCAAGCATTCTCGATTATTGCACTGCCGACTTGCTGCAACAGTCCAAACACGCGGCCGACACGATGGGCGTGCTGCTCCAGATCCACGCCTGCCAAAGCATTTATGAGTTCCACGAGATCCTTCACGCCACTGGGAAGACACCGATCGAGTGGCTGGACTCGCTCGGCGTGCTCGGTCCACGCACCTCGCTTGCCCATTGTTTCGCGACGACGGCGAATCCGCACGTCGCCTATCGGGGTGGCCGCGACCTCGACCTCCTCGCAGCGAGCGGAACCACTGTCGTCCATTGCCCGGTGGCGATCGGACGGCGCGGCAACGCCCTCCACTCTCTGGATGGCTATCAGGGCGCTGGGGTACGGGTGGCCCTCGGCACGGACACCTTTCCCCGCGACATGATCGCCGAAATGCGAGCGGGCGCAGACCATGGCGAAACTCGTCGAGAACGACGTTGCCGCCGGGAGCAGCCGGGCGGTGCTGCGGGCCTGCACCATCGACGCGGCAGACGCGCTCGGTCGCTCGGACCTTGGGCGAATCGCCGTTGGCGCAGCCGCCGACCTCGTTGCCGTCAACCTTCGTTCGCTGCATGTCGGGCCGGTCCGCGACCCCCGTCGACGCCGCGCTCAGCGCCTGCGATTCCCGCGATATCCGCTGGGTGCTCGTCGCCGGCCGGCCCGTCGTGGCCGATGGCACCGTTCCCGGCATCGACGAACAGGCACTGGTCACGACCCTGCAGGCCGAAGGCGAAAAGGCGTGGGAAGCCGTCGAAGGCTACCACTGGATGCGGAAGCCCGCCGACGAAGTGTTTCCTCGATCCTTCCGGCTGGCGCGCAACGACGAATTCACCAGTTGACCGCCCGTCCTGGTCTGTCCAGCAACGCGCCGCCTCTCATCGAGCCTTCCCTTGTCACCCTCGCCAAATCACCATCGCCCAACCGACAAGCGCCCGGGCTCTCGCGAGAATCGGCGTGCTCGACAGGTAGAATCGACCGGACCGGCTACGTATTCCATCGGATTGTTGCGCGAGGCGGCTCGAATCTGGGGGGCGGCCCTTTGATCCGCACGCCAGCGCGTCGGTATACTGCCGCAGAGCGACGGCGCCCTGACCAAGTAGGCGGACTTTGGGGGACCATCGTGGCGGTAGACCTCGGCACTTGGGTTTGCGCGACATGTGGGCGGGCAGTCCCGGGCGGTCAGAGCCTTTGCCCCTCCTGTGGGCACGTGTGGACGGCGTCTTCGCCGCTGCCGTTGCCTCGGCGGCCTCGTCCGAGCGCCCCCTCCTAGACCGCCTCGCGACGAGGAACCTCCGCTCGGCTCGGCTCCCTCTGATACCATAAGGAAGAGAGCCTGCCCGCGGAGGTTTGTGTGAATCTGCTCGCCCCAATCGAGCGCGACGTTATCGTCGACGGACTGAAGCTCCACCTTCTCGATTGGGGTGGCGCCGATCGCGAACCGCTGCTTCTCCTTCATGGGTTCGCGGCCCATGCCCATGCCTGGGACACGCTCGCCATCGCCCTGCAGCCCCATTTTCACGTCTATGCTCTGGACCAGCGCGGCCACGGCGACAGCGATGCCGCCGACGAATACGGTCCTACGCTGACCGCCAAAGACATTGACGGCGTCGTCGAACAGCTTGGAATTGGGCGGATGATCCTCGTTGGGCTGTCGATGGGCGGACGCAATGCGATGTATTACGCAGCAACCCGGCCGGAGCGTGTCTCGCGGCTGGTGGTAATCGACATTGGCCCGGAGGTGAGCCGGCGGACGACAGAGGCCCCGGCCGGCCCACCAGAGCCGGAGACGTGGGAGAGCATCGAACACGCCGCCCGCCACCTCCACCGCGGCAATCCGTACCCCGGAATCCACTATTTCCGCTGGGTCGTCTCGCACAGCTTGCGCCAGCGAGAGGACGGCGCACTCGTCTGGAAGTGGAGCCCGACGATTCGCCAGCGCTCTGGGATCGGCGCCGATATCGACTGGTGGGCGATTCTTCGTGAAATTCAGGCGCCAACTCTCGTCCTCCGCGGCGCGTTTAGCCCGGTGCTCGACGCCGAGATCGCCGAACGAATGGTGGCCGAACTCCGCGATGGACGTTACGTCGAAATCCCTGACTCGTTTCATACCTTGCACGAAGACAATCCCGAAGCCGTTCAGGCCGCGCTTGAGCAGTTCCTCGGCTTCCAAGGAGTTCGCTGAGCTGAACCCTGCAAGGCGCTCACTGCGCCCCTTGCTCGCCCCGACAGGGCTCGCCTTGGCCGCCCTGCCCGCGCTCGTCACCCTCGCGCTCGGCATCGTTGTGGCACTGCGTCCCACCGAAGCGCTCTATGGCGAGGGCATCGTCCTCTCGCAAGCGCTCGCGGTGGCCTCGGGGCGGCCGCTCTACCCGCCACTCGGCGAGCCGCCCTACGCGGTGACGGCCTATACCCCGGTCTATTACCTCGTCGTCGCAGCGCTGAGCATCGTCACTGGCCCGTCACTTGTTCCGGGACGGCTGCTGTCTCTGGCGGCATTTGCCGTGGCGGCCAGTTGCATCGTCCTCGCGGTCCGCCCCGGCGCCGGGCGAGCGTGGGGCTTGCTCGCCGCCTTCGCCTTTCTTGCCCAGCCGGCGGCGACCGAGTGGATCGGTCTGCATCGGGTCGACAGTCTCGCGCTGGCGTTTTCCCTCGGCGGGCTCTTGGTCGGGGTGCGCGGGCGGATCCTGCCAGCTGCGGCGCTGCTCGCCCTTGGCGTCCTCACCAAACAGACTTACCTTGCCGCGCCAGCAGCGATGTTCGCTTGGCTGCTGCTCGAACGGCGGTGGCGCGACGCCACGCTCCTCTTCATTGCGTTCTGCGTGCCGCTCGCGGCCATCGTGTTGGCGCTTGAGGCAGCGACTGGCGGAAATTTCCTCCGCCATGTCGTCGGCGCAAACCTGAACCCATTTTCCGCTCGTCTCGTGCTCAACTGGATCGGCTGGGGGACCAGTGTAGCTGGACCTCTCTTCCTTGCCGGAACCCTTGGGCTGCTTCTCCTCCCTCGCGACTGGTTGCTCTGGAAGCTCTATTTCGTCTTCACCCGCGCCGAACGTGATCGCGCTTGGCAAAGACGGGGCCTCGTTCAACTACTGGCTTGAGCCGCTCGCAGCCGCGTCGATCCTCGCCGCCGGCGCTTTGGCGGTCCTGTTCGCCTCCCGGCCACGGCTCGCGCTCGCCGGAGCAGCCACAGTTTTCCTCGTCATCGCCCCGTCGGCGGCCTCGGCAGCCGAATCGGCTCGGCGCGGCGCAGCGCTCGTCGAAGCCGAGCGGCCAGCCGTCGAGTGGGCGGTCCAAGCCGCACGCGCGGCGCCTGGCGAGGTGCTGAGCGAAGACCTTGCGATCACGGCGCTTGCCGGCAAACCACTCGCCTTCGAATATGTCATCTTTTCGATCCTCTGGAACGATGGCCTGTGGGACGAGGGAAGGCTTCTCGCCGATCTCGAGTCCGGTCGGTACCCCCGGCTCATTCTGCTGGGCGACGACGACCCTCTCGCCGGTAACTGCCTCTGCATGCCGCCGCCGGTCTGGGAGGCGCTCCGCGCTCACTATCGCAAGGTCGATCGTGTCGGTCGCTACGTCCTCTATGAATTCGCGGGAAGTTATACTGCCGAGCACGCCGACAAGGTCGGCGATCCGGCGCTGGTGGACGAGCTTGAACAGTAATGTGGCGGCGCTGACGGACGAGGTCCTACTCAGCGTCGACGGGTCAATCGCGACGGTGACGCTCAATCGCCCGGCCGCGCGGAACGCCATGAACCGCGCGATGTATCACGCCCTCCAAGCGACGTTCGAGACCTTGAACCAGCGGGAGGATATCCGCGTGGTCATCGTCACGGGTGCAGGCGACAAAGCGTTCGCTGCCGGGGCAGACATCGCCGAGTTTGCGGCCCTTCGAACTGAGACCGACGTGCTCGCCTATGAGCAGCAGGTCGAAGGAATGCTCGGGGCGCTGGAACGGCTTGCCAAGCCGGTGATTGCCAAAATTCGGGGCTTTGCGACCGGCGGCGGCTGCTCACTCGCGGCAGCGTGCGACCTGCGAGTTGCCTCCGACGACGCTCAAATCGGGATTCCGATCGCCCGCACGCTCGGCAACTGCTTGCCAATGGGCAATTTGGCCCGGCTCGTCGATCTCGTCGGCCCCGGCCACGCGAAGGCACTCCTGTTCACCGGCCGCCTGCTCTCTGCCCACGAGGCGCTGGCGGCTGGCTTCCTCACCGAAGTTACGCGGCCTGCGGACCTCGATGGCCGGGTCGACGTCCTCGCCCGCCAACTGACAGAACATGCCCCACGTACGTTGCGGGCGACGAAAGAAGGGATCTTGCGGCTGGCCGCCTCGCGTCGTGGGATCGACGGTCGAGACTTGCTGCTCTCGTGCTATCTCAGCGAAGACTTTCAGGAAGGCGTGCGCGCCTTTTTGGAAAAGCGCCGACCCGTCTGGACAGGGCGGTAGCGGTGGCGCTCGCATCCGCGACGTCGCCACGCCAAGAACGGCGGGTGTTTGGCCGACCGCTCGGACAGGCGATCGCCATCGTCACCATCGCCGGGTTACTCGCCGTGTTGTTCGTCGCGATCTCGCTCGCCTTCAGCGCCCAGTCCGTTTCGGAGCGCAACGCCCGGCTGCTCCGCTTCGCGACGGCGCCAGATGTCCGAATATCGCGGTTCAGCGGAGACGGCGGGATCGTCGGCGCGGTCTACGAACGCCCGGGCGCACCGACCATGCTGGTCGCCGTCACAGGGCTGCCACCCCTTGAAGGCGACGAACGCTATCTCATGTGGTTCATGAAAAACGGGCAATATTACGAAAGCCAGCGCGTCCGCCCGGATGCTGATGGCAGTTCGCGTGTCGCGCTCGACCTCGCCGAGCCTGGCTTTTACGACGAAATCCGCATTACCCGTGAACACGAGCACCTGCGCCTGCCGACCGGCCCGGTGGTGGCGCGCTGGACCCGCAGCTGACGGCGACCCGCGCCAGACCCGCTGCCGACGCTCCCAGCGTTCCCACGCCCCCCTGTCTTACCGCGACCAACCACGGTCGGAAAACGACGTTCATCCAGGCCGGCCGGGCACGGCGCGAGAGCCAGCGGACCACAGCGACGTGTTCGGTGTGCGGCGTCTCCCGGTGACGCCCACCGTTCACGACCGAGGGATCGGCAGCAAGGGGCTCGCAGCGAGGTGGTGGTGAAGGGGACGGTCGGAGGGACAGCGCCCTACGCCGCGCTTCCACTCGCGCTGGTGCTACTGGCCTTCGCGCTGCGTGTTACCTCTCTCAGCGCGCAGAGCATTTGGAACGACGAGGCGGGGAGCCTCTGGCACGCCCGCCATTCGGTGGAAGCAATCCTCGCCGGGATCGAGCCGGACCACCTGCCCCTGTACTTCTTACTCCTCAAAGGTTGGGTCACGCTCAGCGGCGAAACCGACGTTGCGGCCCGGTTTTTCAGCGTGATCGCGAGCGTTGTCACCGTGCCGCTCATTTGGTGGCTCGGTCGGCAGCTCGCCGGACCGCTCGCGGGGGGAACCGCTGCGCTCATTGCGGCCATCTCGCCAGCCTCGCTCTACTACGGCCAAGAGATCCGGATGTATGCGCTGATTCCGCCGCTCGTCGTGCTTGCGCTCGGCAGCTTCCTCAAGGCGTCCAAGGGTCAGGCTCGCTGGTGGATCGTCCACGCCACGTCGCTGATTTTGCTGGCGCACCTTCACTACTTCGCCGCTCTTGTGCTCCCGGTCAGTTGGGCACTCGCGCTCGGCCGCCTCGTGGTCGTCGGCCGCGGGCGCTGGCTGGCTGGCTGGGCAGCCGCGCAGATTGGCGTAGCGATCCTCACCGTGCCCTACCTGCTCTATCGCTTCGGTGCGGCGAGCGGCTACCAGTCCGCCTCAGCTGGGGACCTCACCCCGATCGCGATCGTCTGGCGCGGTGCAGTCGGGCTCCTCCTCGGGCATCACCTCGAGCGCGTTACCGCCGTGCTGCGCGACGGGCTGGCCAGTGCAGACCACATACTCAGCCTTCAGTTGCTGCTTCCGCTGCTGGTCGTGCTTGGCGTCGGTCTCGTGCCGTCCCGGCGGGACGGCTGGCCACTGTTGGCGGCGGCGCTCGTGACCCCGGTCGGGCTGATCGCCATCATCCTGCTCACCGGCCGCGATTTCGTCTCGCGATATCTAATCGTGACGGCGCCGGTGCTCTGGCTGCTCATCGGAATTGGCGTGACGCGACTCGCGCGGAGGTGGCGGCCCCTCGGCGCGGCCGGGTTCGCGGCGGTCATTGTTCCATCGGCTGTGGCCCTCGCGCTCTACCACCAGCCGGCGTACGCTCGCGACGACTTTCGCAGCGCCGCCAGCTACGTCGCCGCAAACGCCGAGCCGGGCGACGTGGTTCTCCTGAACGCCGGCTACGCCTTTAAAGCATTCGAGCACTATTTCGACGGCAGCGCTCCAGTGGTTGCACTGCCCGCCGCGACGCCGCCGGACGACCGTCAGTTGGACGAGGCGACCGCTCGCGCGGTCGCGGGAGCGGCGCGCGCTTGGCTGGTGCTCTGGCAGGACTATTACAGCGACCCCCGCGGCATCGTCCAGTCGCGCCTTGAGCGCGATGGCCTTCAAATCGACGGGCAAGCGTTTCACGGTGTCAACCTCGCCCGTTACCTGCTGCTCAGCCCACTCGCGCCGAGTGCGACACCCAGCATCGGCCACCGTGCGGACTTCGGCGGGGAGATCCGGCTGCTCGGCTACGATGTCGTCGTGGACCCGCCGGACAACCCGGCGCGGCGCAGCGGGCTCGTTCGGGTGCGCCTGTACTGGCAAGCCCTTCGCCCCCTCGCCGCCAGCTATCGCGTCTTTGTTCAGCTCGTCAACCCCCTCTACCATGTCTACGCAGCGAAGGACAACCGCCCGGTCTTCGACCGTTTCCCGACCACGAGGTGGCCTCCCGAGACGACGGTCGTGGACGACTACCGTCTTGCGCTCCTTCCTGGCACGCCGGCCGGTGAGTACCGCCTCTCGGTCGGCCTATATGACGAGGCGACGGGCCAGCGGCTATCTGTCGATGACACGGATCGAACCGACTTGCTGCTCGGTCCGGTGCGGATCGAGCAAAGCGGCGGTGCACCCGATCCCAGTCAGCCGGTGGCGATCCGGTTCGGCGAGGCTGCGGAGCTGCTCGGCTACGACATCAGTGGGACGCTCCGGCCCGGCGGCCAGATCCGGCTGACACTCCATTGGCGGGCGCTGACACCGCCGGCAGCGCTGACCGTCTTTGTGCATTTGGTCGATACCGGTGGTAGGCTGGTCGCGCAGCGGGACAGCCAGCCAGCGGCCGGCGGCTATCCGACCGAGCGCTGGCGCACCGGCGAATACATCCGCGATTTTTACGACGTCGACCTGCCAATGAGCATTGGGCCGGGCAGCTATCAGTTGCGCGTCGGCCTCTATCGCCCCGACGGCGAGCGCGTCCCGCCGCGACCGGGCAACGCCGACCGGTCCGTGACCCTGACGACCATTTCCATTCCCCAATGAGGAAACGGACGGCGCGGTGCGCGATAATCCGACTGTGACGATCTCCTATCCCGAGACGATCGCTGTCGCCCCAGCGAACCGGCCGATCGTTGCGACGGTGCGTGTCCCCGGCTCGAAGAGCATTACGAACCGCGCCCTCCTGATCGCTGGATTGGCGGAGGGTCGCACAACGATCGAAGGGGCGCTCTTTAGCGACGACACCCATTACTTGAGTGCAGCGCTACGGGCGCTCGGCTGCACCGTCGCCGAGGATCCCGTCTCTGAACGCTTCGTTGTCGACGGCGCAGGCGGTCCCTTTCCCGCGACCGCCGCCGACTTGTTCGTTGGCAATGCCGGCACGGCGATGCGCTTCCTCGTTGGAGTGCTGCCTCTCGGACGGGGGCGATTCCGCGTCGACGGGGTGGGGCGCATGCGAGAGCGGCCGATCGGGCCGTTAATCGATGGGCTGCGCCAACTTGGGGTGAACGTCCGAGCCGAATTCGCCAACGACTGCCCGCCGGTGGTGATCGAGGCGAATGGAGTGCGCGGCGGCCGCGTAAAGATGGCCGGTGCTCGGTCGAGCCAATACTTCTCAGCTCTTCTGATGGCGGCTCCGCTCACTGCGCACGGCATCCAAATCGAGGTCGACGGCGAGCTCGTTAGCCGGCCGTTTATCGATTTGACGCTCGCAGTGATGGCGGGCGTTTGGCGCAGCCGGCCACCACGAGGACTATCGCACCATTGGTGCGCCGGGCGGGCAGCGTTACCACGGGCGGACCTTTCGCGTAGAGCCGGATGCGACGGCGGCATCGTACTTTTTCGCCGCTGCCGCGGTCACGGGTGGGACGGTCACCGTCGCCGGGCTGACTGACCGCTCGGCGCAGGGGGACTTGCGATTTGTGGGACGTGCTCGAGCGCATGGGCTGCCATGTTGAACGGGGGCCGAACGGCGTTACGGTGACGGGGCCCGAGCGGCTGCGCGGCATCGATGCCGACTTTGCCGAGATCTCCGATACGGCGCTCACGCTGGCCGCAATCGCCCCCTTCGCCGAGTCGCCGGTGCGGGTGCGCGGCATCGCCCACACTCGAGCGCAGGAGACCGACCGGGTAGCCGCGATGACAACAGAATTGCGGGCACTCGGCGTTCCGGTCGACGAGCACCCGGATGGCTGGACGATCTCGCCGGCACAGCCGCGGGGGGGCGAGGTCAATACCTACGACGATCACCGGATGGCGATGAGCCTCGCGGTACTCGGCTTGCGGACGCCGGGCGTTGTAATCCGCGACCCGCGCTGCGTCGCGAAAACGTTCCCGGACTTCTTCGACCGATTCGGACGCCTCGTCGCGGGATGAGCTTCCACCTGCGCTTGGCGCTGGTGGCGGTCGCCTTCGCGGTGCTCGCCGGGTTGACCAGCCTTGCCGTCCCAATCTACGAAGCACCGGACGAGACGATCCATCTCGACTATGTGTTCCATCTGCGCCAGACGGGCACGCTCCCCAGTGATGACGAGCGACCATGCCACGACGGTCGCCGGGCAGGAGGCGTTTCACCCGCCGCTCTACTACGCATTGGCGGCGCTGCTGTCGCTCCCAGCCAACCCCGGCAGGCTATCGCGAGGCGCAACGGATTAATTGGTATCAGCAGTTCGACCGCACCCAGCCGGGAAATAAGAACGTGGTCATCCACGACACGAGCGAGGCCTTCCCGTTTACCGGGCCCGCGCTTGCGATCCACCTCGCCCGCCTCGCCTCCGTGCTCTGCGGCGTTGTGACGGTCGTCTTCGCCGGCTTAGCGGCGCGGGAGGCCGGTCTCGCCGACAGCGCAGCATTGCTCACCGCCAGTCTGGTCGCGGCGCTACCCCAGTTTGTCTTTCTTTCGGCGGTGACAAATAGCGACAACGCGGTCATCGCCGCCGCCACCGCTGCCGTCTATTGGGTCGCTGCGTCTTCTCAGCCGGGGCGTCAGCGCCGCAACAGTCGTCGCGCTTGGCGCAACCGGCGGGCTTGCGGCGCTCGCCAAGGTGTCTGGTGCGCTCATCGGCATCCTCGCCGTCGTCGGGCTCCTCCTCGCCCGCAGCAACGAACGCGGCCCCGAGCGGCGTTCGCTCCTGTGCGACCTCACGCTGTTGACTGCGCCAATGGCCGCGATCGCCGGCTGGTGGTATCTCCGCAATCTGTTCCTGTACGGAGATCCCCTCGGCTGGGACGAAATGCTCGTCTTGATCGATGCGATCTTGCGGCGAGACCCGTCGCCGGCCGCGCTTTTCGCGGAGGCGCTGAAGTTGCGTGAGTCCAGTTGGGCGCTGTTCGGCTGGGGCAATGTAGGACTTCCAGATTGGGCCTACCTCGCCTTCGACGCCGTGCTCGCGTTGTCCGCCATCGGCTGGCTGCTTCGCTTGCGTCGCCAGCCGTCCTTTCCGAAAGATGGGGTGACTCCCTATCCGCTCGCCACGCTGCTGCTCGCCGGCTGGTGCGCGGCGTTCGCCCTCGTCTTGGCGCGCTGGATGGCCGTGAACGAGCACGGTGGCCAAGGACGACTCTGGTTCCCGGCGATCGCCCCATTCGCCATCCTCTTCGTGAGCGGGCTCGCCGGTCTCCTGCCTCGCCTCCCACTTGCCGGTCCGGCTGCAGCGATCGCGGGCCTTGGGGCAGTAGCCGTCCGCCGCGCCGTGGCTTATCGTGCGCCCAGCGTACGCCGCACCAACACCACCAGCTGGACCGACCCCCCCGACAATGTCCAAGCGTCATTCGCGCCTGGCCTCGCGCTTGTCGGCTTCCGCCTCGATCCAGAGCGTGTCGCGCCGGGCCAGCGAACCATGCTCTGGCTCTGGTGGCGCATCGACCGTCCGGTCGACGGCGATCTCGCCGTACGGCTGCGCGTTCTCGCTCGGGACTTCCAGCCGATCAGCGAGACGGTCAGCTATCCGGCTGCTGGAACCGCGACATTCGACCGTCTCCCGACCGGAACGCTCCCTCGCGGATGGCCACAGTCTGCGCGTGCCACCCGATCTCGATGCGCCCGATTACCTTCGGATTGAGGTCGATCTGCTCGATCGCCGGACGGGATCGACCGTCCAGAGCGAGCGAGGGCTGATCACAGTCGGCCCGCTCCGGGTGACCGGCGGCACATGGCCGCCGCCGGGGATGGAGCGAGCCGCCCTCGAGGGGGAGAACGCGCTGCGCCTCGATGGCCTGCGAATCGAGCAGTATGCGCCGGAACGGCCGGAAAGCGGGGGGTCATTGGCACTGCTTCCCGCTTGGACGGCCGCGACGTCAGCGCGGTCGGCGACGGCACGAATCACCGTGCTCGACGCCACCGGCGCCGTCGTCACCGTCGCCGATCGCGGGCTTGGAACGTGGCACGAGATCCGGAATTGGCGGGCGGGCGACCGCTTCGTCGACGAGCTCGACCTCGATCTTCCGGCGGGGCTGCCGTCCGGCGACTACCGGCTGCAACTTGCCATTAGGGTAGACGGCCGCGAGGCCATAGGAATCGTGGGAACCGTGCGGCGGTGAGCGTTTTCGGCGACTTCGCTCTCATCTTGGCAGTTGCGTCGACCGCTGGACTCGTCGGCTGGCTCCTCGCCCCCCGCCTGAGTCTGCCTCGCTGGTCGATTCACCTCCTACCAGTCCTCGCCGTCGGCTGGGGCGTGCTCTACGCTTCGCTCTCGGTCGCCAAGCACAACGCCTTTCGGACCCACGCCTACGACCTTGGGATCTACGACCAAGTCATCTGGAACACCAGCCAAGGGCGGCTGTTCGAGAACTCGATCATGCACTTCCTCCCCCATTTTTTGGGGGATCACTTCTCGCTTGGCCTACTGCTGCTCGCGCCGATCTACTGGGTTTGGCCCGACCCCCGCGCCTTGCTCATCCTGCAGGCCTTCGCGCTGGCGGCGGCGGCGGTTCCGCTCGGCTACCTTGCAGGGCGGCTCCTGAAGAGTACGGCGGCCGGTCTGGCGCTCGGCGTAGGCTATTTGCTGCACCCCGGCAACGCCTTTACTGCGCTGTTCGATTTCCACGACATTGTCTTTGCCCCACCACTGATCGCCCTCGCTCTCCGCTTCCTGCTCCTTGGGATGCCGCGCGCCTTCGCCGGATCGCTCTTGCCCATCCTCCTCATCAAAGAAGAAATGGGATTGGTAGTGACAGCAGTGGGCATTTGGACACTGCTCTTCACGCGCTTCAAGCGGACGGGGCTCGCGGTCGCCGTTTGCGGGGGCGTCGCGTTCGCCGTCATCATCGGCGTGCTGGTGCCGTTGTTCAACCCGGAGGGGCAGTACTACTACCTCCGACGCTATTTCGATACCGGGGCGCCCGGCGGTGAGGTGGCGTTCTCGTTCGACCGATTCGCCCGCTTGTTCGCCGGGTTAATGACGGCCGAGAAGATCGCCTATCTCGGTCACCTGACCGTCCCATTTGCGCTGCTGCCGCTCGCCGGCCTCGCGAGCCTGATGGCTCTGCCGACGCTTGGCTACCACCTCCTGAGCCCGGAGTTCCCTTTCGCTTTCATCGAAAAGCACTACAGTGTCTTGCTCCTGCCGTTCCTCGCGCTGGGAGCACTGCAGGGTCTCCAGCGCCTTGGCTGGCGCTCGCCTCGTCTTCTTGGTGGTGGGGCAGCGGCGCTGTTCGGGGCAGCGTTGGCAGCATACCTCGTTATCGCTCCGGGACCGCCGGCGCGCGGGTTTGACCCAGCCCGCTTCGCGCCAAATCCTCGCGCCCCGGTGATCCGTGAGGCGATTGCCGTCATCCCGCCCGACGCAAGCCTCTTGGCGCAGACCGATCTGGTGCCGCACGTCACCCACCGGCGCACCGTGTACATGTTCCCGGATTCGCCGGTCTTTGCCGGGGCCGACTATGTGCTTCTCGATCTGGAGGGGAACAAATACCCGCTGTCCAACCCGGAGGATGACTACGACCGCGAGTTGCAGCAGTTCCTGCTGAACCCCGACTTCGAGACGATCTTCGACCGCGAGAACATGCTTGTTCTCCGCCGACGCGCCCAGCCGCTCGAACCGCCGATCCCGCTCGGAGTCAATTTCGCTCGGCGGATCGCCCTCGACGGCGCTGAGGTGACGCCGACAACGGTGCGCGCCGGCGGGACGATTACGGTGACGTTGTGGTGGCGGGCGTTGATCGACGTTCCCGAGGATAACGTCCTGTTCATCCACTTGATCGGGCCTGATGGCGAGCGCCGTGCCCAGCTCGACACCCAGCCGACCGAAGATTGGTTCGGTACGTCCCGCTGGAAGGCAGGGCGACGCTTCCGCGTCCCCTATACGCTCGCCGTGCCGGCGAGTGCGCCACCGGGCGACTACCGGCTGATTGTCGGTCTCTACGACCTGAACAGCCAGCGCCGCCTCGGTATCGTCGGTGGCGGCAACAGTGTCGAGCTACCGCGGGGGCTGAATGTCCGCTAGCGGCGTCTCCGACCAGTCGATATTCGAGAAGCAGCGCATCGCAGCGAGGTGACAGATTCCGTCCCGCTCCTCGTCGGTGAAGCGAATGCCATACTTCTCGCCCCACTCCGGCAGGTTCTTGAAGATATCGGTCCAAAGCTGGGTCTCGTGTTGGCGGCGGCGACCAACGCCGGTTTGCGGCAAATCCGTGCCCCAGACAATGCGGTAGGGGCCCACGGTGTCGAGGAAGACCCGGATGACGCGCAGCAATTCGGGGATATTTTCGTCTTTCACCGCGCCCAACACTTGCCAGTCACAGAGGTCGAGGTAGATGTTCGGCTTGCTGCGGGCAGCGGTGAGGCCTCGCCAGTACGCCCCCGTCTCGAACGGGCTCTGCAGGTTCGTGTGACCCATGATCACCCGCAGCTCGGGGAACATGACGGCGACCTCTTCCACCCACTCGGGCCACGTCCAGCGGGTGCGGCTCGACTTGCCTGCGCCGCCGGTGTGGATCAAGACGGGAACATCCAACTCGATTGCCTTCTTGTACATCGGCAGGCAGAACTCTTCGTTCGGCTGAAAACCGCAAGGTGGGTAGACCTTCAAGCCGACCGCACCGTGTTCAACGACCATTTCCTCAAAGAGCTTGACCGCTCGCGGTCGGCGCGGGTCGATCCCGGCCATGGCATACAAGCGGCCTTTGTATTTGGCGGCGTTCCTGAGGGTAATCCGGTTGAACTCTTCCACCGGCACCGGGGAATCTTCTTCCGGTCCATAGGCAAGGCCCCAGTCCAGCGTCTGGATGATGCCAACGTCGATGCCATACTGCTCTTGCTCCTGCATCGCGCCATCGCAGGTGGGGTCCATCGTTTTGGCACGCTTGACCCGCTCGAGCACTTCGTCGACGTTCTTCGGTGGATAAACGGAATAGGCATTCGCCTCGGCGGTCTGGCGGAGGTGAGTGGGCGGAAACCAGCCGACGTCCCAGAGGTGGCGATGGATATCGACGATCTTGGTCATTCGTCCTTCCAATTGTGGGATCTTGCGAGTGTGTCCAGAATACAATTGCCATGCTGTCGCTGTCTACCGACCGAGCTCCCAAATCGAGACGCCGTCTCGCTGGTAGAGAAGCCGTAACCCGGGCAGACGGGCCATGTCGAGCGGGTCGATCGGGCCACCGCGCTTTCCGAGATACAGATGGGTCCATCCGGCGCGGCGCAGAAACTTGACCAACTCGTCAGGGCGGCTGGCCAGCCGGATGGTTTCTTCAATTGCAGCGTTGCGGGCGACGAGCTCGTCGGGCGACCGAAAGGAGTAGCTGAGCGGCGGGACAAGCGACTCTCGACCGGTAACTATTCGGGTCCAATAGCCGCCATCGGTCCCGACGTAGAGCGAGTAGGCCCAAGGCTCGCCGTTATTGGCAATCTGGGCGTCGGCCGGCAGCTCACGGGCCAGCCAGTCAAGGGCCCGGCGATCGGCGTCATCGTAGAACAGCAGGTCGCCGAGCCGCGCACCGAGCGTGCTCGGCCGGTTCGCGGTCAGAAGGACCAGTCCGAGCGAGGCGACCGTGGCCGCCTGAGCGAGCGTTCTCGCCCTCAGCCGAAGGGCGCCGAGCGCCGCAACCGTCCAAGCCGCCCAGAGGCCAATCGGCAGATAGTAGGCAATCGCCGCCGAGAGCGGATTCACCGCCAGCCCAAGCCGAAGCCCAGCAACGCCGAACCATGTGAAGAGCGCCAACACCGCGGCTGACCAAACGATGGGCAGCAGCGGACGCGCGATCGTCGACCGGCGACCGAGAAGAAGCGCCGCGCCGCTCGCCAAGCAAAGCGCAGCCAAAACCCAATCCGTGCCGTCGTATTGGAGCGTCCATGCCTGAAACTCTTGCGGGCCAGCCGGCCCATCCGCAACAGCGGGCGCCCAAAACGTTACTGCCACACCAACGAGCCAAGGAGCAAGGACGACGACGGTTCCAGTTAGCGCCAGCAGGACGACGCCGACATTTCGCCAACGAACGCAAAGGCCTGGCGGCGGCCAAAGCAGCAGCAGCGGCGCAGCGGCGAGTGCAAAGGCGAACGCACGGTAGTGGGTGAGCGCAAGGCCGCCGCCGAGCAGCCCCAGCGCGGCAGCGAAACGAGCGGGACGACGCGCCGCGAGGGTCCACGCCGCCACGGCGAAGAGGGGCGGGACAAGCGCGAGACCGGCGATCTGCGTGAAGCGTGACCACGCGAGGACAAAGCCCGGTAGCGGAAGCACGAGGCCGGCGACGAAGAGCGCTGCCGCTGACGACCACGCGCCGCCACCCCACTGACGCACGAGCAGGACGAGGCCAAACAGCGCCGCGACTTGAAGCGCTTGACCGACCGCGAGAAAGCTCCAATCGAGCGGCGCACCGGCCGTCCCACTCACCAGAGCGACCAGCCCCGATAGGCCGAGGTGGTAAAAGTCGGCGCGACCGGCGACGGCGGCAGGCGAGACATCGAGGAGTGCACCGCGCTGCTGGATCAGCCGAGCGAAATCGGTTACCGAGGTGGAGTCAACTCCAGGGGCTCCGCCGATGCCGACCAGTGCGCCAGCACGGGTCAGCACGATCCCGACAGCGACAATGGCGAGCGCAACCGACCCGTCACGCACGCGGCTCCGAACGTGACCGACCACGTGGCCGCGCGCCATTTGCGCCATCCAGCGAGCGAGAGCGACGCCGCCGGCGCACGCAAGCACGAACGCCACGGCACGAAGAAGCAGGGTGGCAAGCTCGTGGGCAAGACGGACCGGGCCAAAGCTCCAAAGGGCCCCGAGGACGACCAGCACTGCAACGGAAATGGCCGGCCAGAGGGCGAGCAGCGCCACGGTATTTGGCCAGCGGGGCCGCGCCAAAGGGCGGCCAAGCCATCGCCAGAGCAGCCAGCCCGGCGCAAGCAGCCACGTGAGCATTGTGCCAATCAGGAGCGCGTGAGTCAGCAGGCCCTGCGCCACACCAGCCGCCACCTCACGCCAAGCCCAGCGACGCACCCATTGATAGACCGCAAGCGGCGGACCTTCGCGGTGCTGAACGCGGATCGACAGCGGGCCGCTCTCTGCCGGGCGAGTGAGCCGCAACCGAAGCGCGGTATCGTCCGGCGCAGCCTGAACCGGAATAAACAGTGTCGCTGCGCCATCGACGAGGAGCCTCCCAGAGGCGCGCACGGACTCGCCATCGAGCACCGCGAAGTCGAGTGGTCCGCTTTCCCCACCGCTCGGTCGGATCTCAAGTCCGCTCCAGTCTGCGCCGCGCGGATCAAGCGGTGTGTCGAACGTCTCGCCCGGCTGGAGGATCCAGTCGCCACGCGCGTAGCTGGTCGGGCTTGCCGGCTCGGCCCAGAGAGGCCGCTCGGTTGTGAGCGCCGCCCAAACGACGAAGGCAGCCGCCGCGAGAGTGGCAGCAAGGCCGGCGAACCGCCGCCATTCCGGCGGCGCGAGCGGCGCGGCGATCACCCTGTCGCGTGGCAGCAGGCGATCACGCTGGCGACCCGGCTGGAGCGAACAGCTCGTCGCGTTCGCCGGGAGCAGGCGGCGGGGGCAGCGCGAACGAATGCCTCGATACCGAACAGTTGCTTCTGCTCCTCGGTCCATTCCTTGCCCCACGCGCCGCTCGGGCTGATCTGGGTCCGGTGCGCCAGCATCGCCCGCCGCTTGATGTCCAGAACGTCGCGAATATCGACGAAGGTGGTCACCTCGGCCTCCGGGGTGCCCATCTCGCGGCGGGGCGGCGGTTCCTCGCCCTGCTGACGCGTGGCCTCGATCCAGCGTTGGAACCACTCGCGAACGAACGTGGCGTACAACAGCTTCGCCGGCTGCCACGGTTCGCCCGCTTCAGGATAGAGCTCAGGCGAGCCAGCCTCGGCGAACGCGTCGGTCGCGAGCGAGGAGACGAGTCGGTGGTCGGGATGGCCGTAGATGCCAAACTGCTCGAACGTGATGACGAGGTCTGGCCGCAATCGGCGGATCTCGCGGACAAGACGGCGTACGATCTCCGTCCGGTCGGCGTTGATGAAGGCGCGCGGGTCCGAATTTGGCTCGGTCCCTTCCATCCCGGAGTCGCGATAATCGAGGAAAATCGGCGGGTCGATGCCGAGCAGAGCGCACGCCTCTCGGAGCTCCCGCTCGCGCACCTCGCCGAGTGTTTCGGGCGTAGCGAGCGCCGGATCACTGATCTCACCGACTTCCCCTCGCGTCGCACAGATCAGCGTCGAGCGGCCGCCCAACCGCACATTCTTGGCGAGCGTTCCGCCGCAGACGCCTTCATCGTCGGGATGCGCGAGGACAGCAAGGATGTTCAACCCGGGCACGGAGCCTCCTATCGGCGCAACACGCCGATGCCGATCGTAGCTCAGGCTTCGCTGGCGGACCAGCGACGGTTGATCGACGAAAAAACGGTCCCCTAGAGTCACAGACTACCGGGAAAGGAAGCTCTGTGGAACGAACGCTGATTCTGGTCAAACCCGACGGCGTGCAGCGTGGGCTGATCGGCTCCATCCTCGAGCGCTTCGAGCGACGAGGTTTGAAAATCATTGGCCTGAAGCTGATGCGCGTCAGTCGCGAGTTGGCTGAGCGGCATTACGCCGAGCATGTTGGCAAAGGGTTTTACGCCGGTCTCATCGACTACATCACCGCTGGTCCGGTGGTCGCTGCCGTGCTGGAAGGGCCAAGCGCAATCAAGGCGGTCCGCGACACGCTCGGCAAGACCGATCCCCTCGAGGCGGCGCCGGGCACCATTCGCGGCGATTTCGGCGTCGCCAAGGGTCGCAATCTCGTCCATGCTTCGGATGGCCCAGAGAGCGCCGCGCGAGAAGTCGCGCTCTTCTTCGCGCCGGACGAGCTCCTGAGCTACCGGCGCGACGTCGACCGCTGGATCCTCGAGCTGCCCGAGGGCGTCTCGTCGATGTGGTAGACGGGGCGCTCCCACCTCCAACGGTCCAATGACTCCAGGGTCGGGGCATCTCTGCTGTTGCCCGCACAACGGTGAAGGGGCAGAATACCCCCAGCGCCGCGGATCGGGCGCCCAGTACTGTCCCCTGTCACAGGCGAGCGTGGGGCGCCTGCGAACTGCCGCCTGAGACCCCGACGGTCGCTCTCGTACAATCCAGAGTGATGACGCTCAACGCGCCGGGCACAACCTACACGTATCAATCGCTCACGGTTGGCGACCCAACGAACCCGATTGGCATCTGCACGCTTTGGACGCCGCAGGAAAAGGTGGCGCGCCTGCTCGACCCTCGCCAATACGGTCGGATCGGCAATCTCTATTCGCGGGACGGGATCAACCACATCATCCGCAATGTCCTCGCCGACCCGGTCGTGCGCTACATCGTCATCTGCGGGGTCGACTTGACGGGAAGCGGTGAGGCATTTCTCAAGTTTGCCCAGAATGGGGTCGACGAAGAGTATCGGATCGTCGGCGATGTCGGGCTCATCGACCGGGCTATCCCGCGTGAAGCGTTGGACGACTTTCGCCGTTCGGTTCGCCTGATCGATCAGCGTGGTCCGATCGATGCCAATCGGCTTCGGGCCACGCTGGGCGCCCTCCCGCCGCTCCCGCCGTTTGCCGCGCCCCGCGTCTTCCCTATCACCGAGCCCGAGGCGGACGTCTTTCCCGCCGAAGGACCCGGGATGGTCGCACGCGGTCGGCGGGTCGCCGACGCTTGGGTGGAAGCCTTGCGGCTCGTGATGCAGTTTGGCGTCATCCACGAGGGTCCATTTGGTGGCCGGCAAAAAGATCTCGCCGATCTCGTTTTGGTCGTGACCGACGAGAGGCCAGATGCGCCGCACCTGCCGGCGTGGCTGCCGGTGACATCCGAGTATCTTGAAGAGATTGCCTATCCGCTGCTCCTTTCGGCGACTCCGCCGGCGGAGCTCGCCGACACGGAAGGACAACGCCTTTTTGATTTCGGTGGCCGCGATCAGGTGGCCAGCTTGATTGCGACCCTGCGTGATCAGCCGAGGACGCACGCCGCCACCGCCACGCTCTGGGACCCTCACCGCGACCCGGCGCGGCCGACCGCGCCAAACTTGATGGTCGTCCAGGCACGACGCCGAGCTGGCGCACTTCACCTCACGGCGTATTTGCGTTCAGTCGACATTTATCGCTCGTGGCCGGAGACGGCCTTCACGCTGCGGCGACTCCAGCGGCTGATTGCCGACGGCGTGGGCGACCTTCGGCTCGGCAGTCTGTCCACCTTCGTCCACGCAGCCTACATTGCCGACGACGCTTGGGAACTCGCTCGAGACGTCCTTGAGCAGCGCCGGCGGCGCACGCTTCGCCGTCCACGGCAGGAAGAGCGAGATCCGCGAGGGTCATTCGTTATTCGGCTGGACGGCGGCGAGATTCTCGTCTCGCACTATTCGCCCCAGGGCGTGCGGCTTCAGGAGTTTCGCGGGACGAGCGCCGCAGAACTTGCGCTTCAGATCAAGCCGTATTTTTCGCAGATCGACCACGCGCTCCACATCGGGGGAGAACTCGCCAAGGCCGAGATCGCTCTTCACACACCGGGCGCATCCTACCTGCAGGACCACCCGCTGCGCCTGCCGAACGCGGTCTCGTCGTAGCGCGCTCGGCTCGCAAGTGCCGTCTGATCGGCTGCAAGGTATTGCGGCCAAGCAAGCGTCCACCTACAGTATCGTGAAGCGGCAACGGCGGGTTTCAGCAAGGCGATGAACGGCGACAAAGCGATCACGCTCGGCCATCCAAGTTACGTCTGGCGTTTCGGCCAAGAGCGCCGGCTGAACCTGATTCGTCAGTACACTCCCCTCGACGGCCGGCGCGTTCTCGACATCGGCTGTGGCGTTGGGATGTACGTTCGGGCCTTCCGTCGCTTCACCGACGAGGCGTATGGCGTCGAATACGATCGCGAACGCGCCGTCGAGGCCGGCCGTTCCCTACCGTACATCGCGCAGTCGGCATCGGAATACCTGCCATTCGCCGATAACACCTTCGACGTTGTCTTGCTCCACGAGGTGATCGAGCACGTCGCCGATGACCGGCACACGATCCGCGAGGCGCACCGGGTCACGAAATGGGGCGGCGTCATCGTCATCTTCGCGCCAAACCGTCTCTTCCCCTTTGAGACCCATGGCGCGTATCTGCCACGGCGGGGCTATGTCTTCGGCAACATCCCGCTCGTTGGCTATCTCCCGGATCCGCTTCGCGACCGGCTCGCCCCGCACGTCCGCGCCTACCTGCCCGGCGACGTGCGCCGGCTGTTCCGCGGTCTTCCCGGCCGGGTCGTCGTCGAGACCGCAATCTACCCCGGCTTTGACAACGTCATCGCCCGCCGACCGGCGCTTGGCGCGGCGCTCCGGCGCGTCCTCTACGCACTCGAACATTCGCCGTTGAAGTGGCTTGGGCTTTCCCATTTCGTCGTGGTCCGGAAGCAATTCTGATGGCGCGCCGCTCACCGAAGACGCCACGGCCGCCCAAGACGCCGAACGTGCCATTGGCTGCCCAGCCGCGCACCGTCCGTCGGGGCAGCTGGCTTGTCCGGCTGGCCGGCGGTCTGCTCCTCGTTGGCGCGTTCCTTGCCGCCGGCCTCTGGTGCTACAACGAATATGTCGGCACGCTCGCTCCTCCCGAGACGGTCGCCCGCCGTATCCCCCCGTCGAGCACGAAGATCTACGATCGCAACGGGACGTTCCTCTTCGAAATTTTCGACCCGTCCGGCGGCAAGCGGACGATCGTCCCGCTTTCGCGGATCCCGAAGTCGCTGCGCGACGCCACGATAGCGACCGAGGATGCTGACTTTTACTCCAACCCCGGGGTCTCGCTGCGCGGGCTGGTGCGTGCGGTGATCAACAATCTCCGCGCCGGTGAGATCGTTGAGGGCGGCAGCGGCATCACCCAACAGCTCGTCAAGAATGTCATCATCCCGCCCGATGAGCGAGCCGTCCAATCGTTTGACCGCAAGCTCCGGGAAGCGGTGCTCGCCTTCGAGATCACGCGCCGCTATTCGAAGGACCAGATCCTCGAGTGGTACTTGAACGAGGTCTATTACGGGAACCTGAGTTACGGTGTCGAAGCCGCCGCCCAAACCTATTTTGGCAAATCTGCCGTCGACCTGACGCTCGCCGAGTCGGCGATGCTGGCCGGCCTCGTGCAGTCGCCATCGCGCTACTCACCCTATACCGACCCCGCCGCCGCGAAAGCCCGCCAAGCCGACGTCCTCGACCTGATGGTGCGCCGCGGCATGATCGCCGCCGCGGAGGCCGAGGCGGCGAAGGCCGTTGATCTTGCCTTCCAGCCGCCAAGCTACCCGATCACCGCCCCGCATTTTGTCAACTATGTGCGCGACCGGCTCGAAGCGACCTACGGTCGGCGGCTGATCGAGCAAGGCGGATTCCGGGTCGTCACCACGCTCGACCTCGAACTGCAAAGGAAGGCCGAGAAGGCGGTCGCCGACGGCGTCAAACGCTTGGCCGCGATTGATGCCACCAATGCTGCGCTGGTCGCGATCGAGCCGGCAACCGGCGAAGTGCTGGCGATGGTTGGCTCTGCCGACTTCTGGGACGACTCGATCCGCGGGCAGGTGAACGTTGCGCTCAGTCCCCGCCAACCTGGCTCGACCTTCAAGCCGATCAGCTATCTCGCGGCCTTTTTGAAAGGGTATGCGCCAGCGACCATGGTGCTCGACGTGCCAAGCCGCTACCCGGACGGCGCAAACGGGCCCTACATCCCCCAAAACTCCGACGGCAAGTACCGCGGCCCCTTGCGCGCCCGCGAGGCGCTCGCCCAATCGCTCAATCCGCCGGCGGTCAAGGTGCTGCAGTTCGCGGGCCTCGCCGACGTTCTCGATCTCGCACACAAATTGGGGATCACCGACCTACGCGCCACGAACCGATACGGCCTTTCGCTCACCCTCGGCGGCGGCGAAGTGAAGCTTCTCGACCTGACCTACGTCTACAGCGTCTTCGCCAATGGCGGGGTGATGGCTGGCTCCTCCGTACCGCCGTTTCGTCAAACGCCCGGGCTTCGCACCATCGAGCCAACGATCATTCTCGAAGTGACCGATCCGTGGGGCAACGTCATCGAGGAGCATCACAAGCCACGAACCGCGCGCATCGTTCCGGAGGCCGAAACCTTCCTCATCACGGACGTATTGACCGACAACGCGGCGCGGGCGCCAATGTTCGGGACGGCCAGTCCGCTCGTCCTCAACGGCCGGCCGGCGGCCGTGAAGACCGGCACCACCAACGACTACCGCGACTTCTGGGCAGTTGGCTATACCCCGCAACTCGTTGCGGGTGTCTGGGTGGGCAATACCAACAACAAGCCGATGAGGCCCTCCTTCAGTTCTTCGACTGCCGCGCCGATCTGGAACGCGTTCATGACCGCAGCACTCGCTGGGAAGGAGGCGAAGCGCTTTGCCGTCCCGTCGACGGTCGAGTATGCGAACGTCTGCGCTATCTCCGGCCAGAAGCCGACGGCGTTCTGCCCCGTCGTTCGGGAAGTGTTTGTCAAGGGCCAAACGCCGACCATGCTTTGCCCGGTGCATCGTCCAGTTCAGGATGGCGGCCAAACGAAGGTGGCCTATGTCCTGCCACCTGAGGCCGCCGGTTGGCTTCAAGCCGTCGGCGCTGGGGTTTCGGCGCTCCAATGGACTGGCGTCTGGCTGCAGCTTCCGCCGATCGCCAAGCCGATCGTCGATCGCACCGAAATCATCGGGACGGTCGCTGGCGACGACCTCATCCGCTGGGAGCTCCACCTCGGCGTTGGAAAGGAACCAAAGGAGTGGACGCTCCTCGCGCGCGGCAACGGACCGGTGCTCAACAAGCCGCTTACTGTCTGGAAGCCCGGCGACCTGCGCGGCGCCGTCACCCTCCGGCTCAGCGCCATTGATCGCCACGGCGTCGTGCGCCGTGCCCAGATCGTCGCCGAAATCAGCCCACCGGTCTAGACCGGGCGAGCGCGGGCGCCGGTACGGGCAACGGCCCGTCAGCGCCCGGCCGGCGGCTCCGGGGTCTCGCCGGTGTCCCGTCCAGCGGGCGGCACGTCGGGGCTGGCACTTTCGTTCGGCTGCTCGCTCTGTTGCTGCAGGATCTTTTCCAGCTGCGCCTTCACAGCCGCGTCGAGGTTGCTCCCCGGCTCTTCGACGATCATGCGCAGAAGCTCCGGCAATTTGCTGCGCACCTGATTGACGAGGCCGTTGAAATGACGGTCAAACTGCTCCGGATTGAGCGGTTGGCCAGCGAGGTACAGCGTGCTGTCGGCGCAAATGCCGCGGGTCTCCTTGTCGAAGCTCCAACAAGCCCCCATCGTCTCATGGTTCCAGATCAGCACGGTCCGCAACACCTGCTGCTCTTGGCCGGCGCGAGGGTAGGCAAGGCCATGGCTCGAGACGAGCACGGCATCGGCGCCATCGAGGTAGACAATTCGGTAGCGCTCCGCGACGGGATAGCCGTAGAACGACACCTCGATGGCATCGTCCGTTCGGCGATAGCGGATGCCTTTCTCCTGAAAGTACTCTTCGACAATTGCGAGCGCGTTGGTCACCGAGTCTCCTTATCGTGCGACAGCACTGCCGTCGACCCATCCGCCTTGCCGACGATGACGGTATCGGCGAGGCCGAGGAAAAGGCCATGCTCGACGACCCCAGCGATCCGATGGATCGCAACGTCGAGCGCTTCGGGATCGTCGATCGCCGAAAACCGGCAATCGAGGATCAGGTTGCCGTTGTCGGTCAGAAAGGGGGCTCCTCCCGACTGCCGGAGCGTCACATCGGCTGCGCCGAGCGCTGCCAATCGCTCACGGACTGCTTCCCACCCAAATGGGACGACCTCGACCGGGAGCGGCGCTCGCGTGCCGAGCGTCGTCACGAGTTTCGAGTCGTCGACCACGATGATCTCGCGACGCGAGGCTTGCGCCACCATTTTTTCGCGCAGCAGTGCGCCGCCGCGCCCTTTCACGATACGCAAGGCCGGGTCAACTTCGTCCGCGCCGTCGATGGTCAAATCGAGTTGACGGGCGTGCTGCAGCGGCACAATCGGAACGCCTGCCGCAGCAGCCAGTTCGGCAGTCCGTTGGGAGGTGCAGACCCCGCTTACGCGCCAGCCGGCGGCAATCCGCTCGCGGAGGAACGGAAAGAGGAGTTCGGCAGTCGTGCCGGTGCCGAGCCCGAGCGTCATGCCATCATGGATCTCGCGAGCAGCGAGCGCAACAGCAGCTTGCTTGGCGGCAAGCGCGGGATCGTGCCGAAGCACGCTCATCGCGCCCTGCCTCGGCACATGGCGGTCGAGCGCAACGGAGTCAACCTTGGGCCCACGGGCGGGGCACAGCAGAACTGTGGGAATTCACCGACTATGCCCAGTAGTATACTTCCCGACTGAAGGGTATACGAACTCGCGTGGATCTCTCTCTCGCCTCAGTCGGTTTGGCGGTCGTCGCTGGCCTCCTCTCGTTCCTCTCTCCCTGCATCCTCCCGCTCTTGCCGGCCTATTTGAGCTACCTCGGTGGAACGACGGTAGATGCGCTTCAGGATTCGACGAGTGGCGTCCGCGGTCGTGTCGTCTCTGGGTCCCTACTCTTCGTCGCTGGCTTGGCAACGACGTTCACCCTGTTCGGCGCAACCGCATCGCTCGTCGGCCGCATTTTGATCGAGTATCAGCCGATCGTGATGCAACTTGCCGGGATCATCATTATCGTCCTTGGCCTGCAAATGATGGGGCTCTTCCAGATCCCGGTTCTCGAGCGGTATGTCCGGTTTGCGCCAGCTCGGCCGGCGGGCCGCCTTGGACCCTACCTCATGGGTGCGGCCTTCGGCGTCGGCTGGAGTCCTTGCATCGGCCCTTTCCTCGCCGGGGTGCTTGGCCTCGCCAGCCAAGAAAGCACGGTTTGGCAGGGGATGGTCTTACTCGTCCTCTACGCCCTCGGTCTCGGCATCCCCTTCGTCGTAAGTGCGATTGCCTTCCAGCACGTGATACGGCTCATGCGGCGCGCTCGGCCAATGCTTGGCATCGTCCCCCGGCTCGGGGGCGCAGTGCTGGTCATTATGGGCATTCTGCTGTTCAGTGGACAGTTGCTCTGGCTCTCGGGATTCTTGACCCGCGTGTTCGGCGCGGGGCTCACCCTGTGATTCGCCTGGTCGCTCTGCTCGCGGCGCTCGTGCTAGCGGCCTGCCAGCCATCCAGCGCCGCTCCGGTGGTGGGCGGAGCTGCGCCCGAGTTTTCCCTTCCCACGCTGGATGGCCGAACGGTCTCGCTTGCCAGCTTGAAAGGGAAGCCAGTTCTTCTCAATTTCTGGGCGACGTGGTGCGCTCCCTGCCGGGAGGAGATGCCCCTCATTCAGCGGGCGGCCGCTCGCTATGCGAGCAGCGGCTTGACCGTGCTGGCGATCGACGTTCAGGAGGGCGAAGCCCTCGTCCAGCCGTTTGTTGACGAGTTTGGCCTCACCTTTCCAGTCCTGCTCGACAAGAATGGCGAAGTAGTGAGCCGCTACCGCGTTCGCGGCATCCCAACGACGGTATTCATCGATCGCGGTGGCATCATCCAGTCGGTGTACCTCGGTCCAATGGATGAGACCATTCTCGAAAGCCGGCTGAACGGAATTCTCGGTCCTGAGAAATAACCGATCAGCGCAATCGCGCCGAGGCGGCTCCCACCAACTCTTCGATCGAGAGCGGGGATTCGATGGCGTCGTCGTCCAGCGCGATGACGATCAGGTCCGGGTGTTCGAAGTAACGGCGCAGGAAGGCTTGGACCCCGAGATCAGTCGTGACCGATCCCCCGCAGTCGCCACAGCCAGCCGACTTGTGGATGACAACCACGGGGCCTACGATGCCGACGAGCCCCAAATCGCCGTCGTGACCTTCGGCGTAGGGAACGAACGTTTGCCGCAGCAGGCCATCGATCAGCGCAAAATAGGGGTGCGCGCGATCGGCCTCGTTTGCCGCGTCCAACACGAGGCCTGATGGGTCGAACGCGGGATAGACCCAGCGCTCATCGCGCTCGGCGAGCGCCCGCTCGCGGCTTGCAATCAGTTCACGGGCAAGCCGGTCGTAGCGCGCCGCGAGCTCTGGCGGCGCGTCGCCAAGCTCATAGGGGTTGAAGGAAACCATGCGTGCCTCTCAGTGACATTGTACCGCGTGACAACCTGAGGGCTCGCTATACTGTGCTCGCGCCCTCTACACGCGAGGTACTTGCCATGGCTGACAACGCCCCCGCCGATCCCACCGCGCTCTACGCTGCTCGCACCGCGCATGCGCCACGCTTCGGTGCGATCCCGGTCGTCAACGACTCCGCGATCCGGTTTGGCGGCGGCATTCCGGATCCAGCCACCTATCCGATCGATTGGTTCGGAGAGGCCTTCCGCGAAGTCTTGCTGGAAGACCAGCGCGCCGCTTGGACCTATGGCGGCGTAGCGGGCTACACCGGGTTGCGCGAAGGGATCGCTGCCCACGTCAGTGAACGGGATGGCTTTACACCGACGCTCGACCAATTCACCATCACCAATGGCATTTCGCAGGGGGTCGCCCTCGTCGCCCAGACCTTTCTCGACCCGGGCGACACGGTCCTGGTTGAGCAGACAAGCTTCCCCGGGTCCATCGGCACCTTCAGGATCGAGGGCGCAAAGATCGTCACTGTCCCGCTCGACGAGCAGGGACTCCTCGTCGACGCAGTGGAGGAAACACTCGCGCAACTCCAGCGTATGGGCGAGCGGGTCAAACTGCTCTATACCATCGCCAACTTCCAAAACCCGACCGGAACGGTGCTCGCGAACGAACGGCGCGTCCGCCTCGCCGCGCTTGCCGAGCGATTCAACTTCATCATCCTGCAAGATGACGCCTATGGTGACATCCGCCTCGGCGAAGTCCGGCCCGAGTCGCTCTTCCGGCTTGCGCCCAAGCATACAATCGAGCTCGGAACGTTCAGCAAGTCAATCGGGCCCGGCCTGCGAGTTGGTTGGGCAATGGCCTCCCCCGCCATCGCCGCAATGCTCAACGCCATGCGCACCGACATGGGCACCACGCCAATGATGCAGCGGCTCGTTGGGCGCTTCCTCAATGCCGGCGCGTTCCAGCCCCATCTGGCACAGGCGCTCGCAGTCTACCGCCAAAAGTTGGCGACGATCGTTTCGGCGCTCGAGGAGCATTGCGCCCCTTATGTCACATGGCAGACGCCGGCGGGCGGTTTCTTTCTTTGGCTCCGTCTCAAGCGGGGTTCCGCCGTCGAGATGGGTAATCTCTGTCCTGAGGAGGGCGTCGTCGTCAACACCGGCCGGATGTTCTTCGTTGACAATCCTCAGCCGGAATACTTCCGCCTCTCCTTTAGCTTTCTTCCCGCCGAGGATCTCGTCGAAGGCGTGCGCCGGATGAGCCGGGCGATGGCGCGCTACGACGCAACCTTGAACGCTTAGGCCGCCGAATGTCCCGTCTAGCGCCTCGTTGGGGACGGCCCGCTCGCAAGGGTCTTGCTTTGCCCGAGAGCGGGAGCGCGAATGCGTGGCTGGCCGTTGGTTACCCCGCCGCGTTCAACCGCTGTCGGAGCGTCTCGCTGAACTCAGCGAAGACTTGATCGGCCTTCTTGCGAATCAGCGGCTGACCGAACTCGCCGAGCTTGCCGAGCAAGTGAGCGTCGGACACGATCGCCACCTCGGTCTCGACCGGGCCGAGCGCGACAACGTTCAGGTCGAGCACCGCACGCACCGATCCACCGACGCGCCGATCCGCCGCCTCAGCGTGCAACCGAGCTCGACCGGTCGCTTCGTCACGCAGTTCCTCGCGGACGTTGCCCGCCAAACTGAGCGACACCGGGCCGACCTTCACCTTCATCACGCCACGGTAGGTCCCGGCGCCGCTCGGCTCGACGGCCTCGACCCCGGGGACGCAGGACGCAACCGCCGGAACGTCCAGCAAGAATGCCGTAACCCGCTCGACAGGCGCTTCAACCCGGATGGTGTACTCAAACCTCACGCCTCGGCCCTCGCTCGCTCGACCGCCGCCTCGATTGCCCGATGAACGAAGACTGCCGCCATCTCTCGCTTGTAGTCCGCCGAGCCGCGCACGTCGTCGAGCGGGTCGACGATCGACTTGGCAAGGTCGCCGGCTTCGTGCAACAAACCGTGGCGCGGGACCTCACCCTCGAGCAGTTGTTCGACCGCACGAGCCCGCATCGGAATTGAGCCGGCCGCGATCAAGGCAACGCGAACGTCGGCTAACGTGCGTCCGGCGAGCGACAGCCGCACCGCCACGGCGATCGTCGCGTAGTCGTCCACCGTCCGAGGCAGGAACTTGAGATAGACGCCGGCCGACCGCGCCGGCTGCGGCGGGACAATCACCTCGGTCAAAATCTCTCCCGGCCGGAGCGCCGTCTCGTAGTAGTCGACGAAGAATTGGTCGAGGGGAATGGTCCGTTCGCCCGCCGGCCCAACGACGCGGGCGATCGCATCGAGCGCGAGGAGCGCCGCCGGGGGGTCCTGAGCCGGGTCGCCATGGGCAAGGCCTCCGCCGACCGTCGCCTGATTGCGGATGCGCCGAGTTGCGACACGTCGATAGGTCTCGACGAGCAAGGCCGGGACGCCGTCTTCGCCAGCCAAGCGCTCGATGGCAGCATGCCGGGTCATGGCACCGATGTGCAGTCCGTCTGCTTCGCGCCGCACACCGACCAGCTCGGGAATCTCGGCGAGCGAGACGAGAGCGGTCGGCTGCACCAACCGCTGCTTGACGAGCAGCGCTAACGCCGTTCCGCCAGCCAAGGGGCGCCCGTCTTCACCGTACGTTGCAAGCTGGGCGACCGCTTCCTCGATCGAACGCGGCCGCAAGACCTCGAAGTCGCTCATGAGGCCGCCGCCTTGATGGACCGAAGGATCTGGTAGTAGCCCGTGCACCGGCAGAGATTGCCGGTCATCCATTCTCTTATCTCGTCGTCACTGGGAGCGGGGTGTTCGGTGAGCAAGGCCGTCGCCGCCACGATCTGGCCGGGCGTGCAGATCCCACACTGGAAGCCGCCGTTTTCGATGAATGCTCGCTGAAGCGGTGAGAGATGGTCGGGATCGCCAAGGCCTTCAATCGTGGTGACTTCACGGCCGTCCGCCTGGATGGCGAAGACGAGACAGCTACTCACCATTTCGCCGTCGAGCAGCACAGTGCAGACGCCGCAAACGCCGACGCTGCACGCCTCTTTCGTTCCGGTTAGGCCGAGGTCGTCGCGAAGCACGTCGACGAGCATCCGGTCCGCAGGGACCTGCACGCGGTGCCGAGAGCCGTTGACGGAAATCGTGATCTGTTGAGGCATGAGCTCCTCTTGGGGCGGTGACGTGGCGTCAGTCTAGCATTCTCGTCCCTCGGTTGCGCTCCGGGCCGTCGAGCCGAGACAATCTGCTCCACCCTCGCCACACGGAGCGAACGATGGTCCACACGACGGTTGGCCAACCAGTCGGCCAGGTCGCCGGCCCACTCAAGGTCACTGGACGCGCCACGTATACGGCCGATATCCGGCTCCCCAACATGGCCTATGGCGCGGTCGTCCGCAGCACGCTCCCCCACGCTCGGATCGTCTCGATCGACACGTCGCGGGCGCTTGCCATGCCCGGCGTGCTCGCGGTGATTACGGGAAAGGATATCCCACCGGGACGTGTCGGCCGACGCATCCGGGACCTGCCAATCCTCGCAGTGGACGTCGTCCGGTTCGTCGGCGAGCGCGTCGCCGCCGTCGTCGCCGAAGACCAAGCCACGGCCGAGGCCGCTGCGCTCGCCGTCGAGGTGGAGTACGAAGAGCTGCCGGCAGCGCTCACCATGCGCGACGCCCTCGCACCCGGGGCGCCAATTCTTCACCCCGACCTCGCCAGTTACGACGGGCTTCCCGGCGCCCCGCCGCAGCAATCAAACGTCCTTTCGCGCCGCACCTATGGTTACGGCGATGTCGATGAGGGCTTCCGCCAAGCCGACGTAATCATTCAGCGGCGCTATACCGTCCCCCGTCAGCATCAGGGATACCTCGAGCCGCACGCCTGCCTCGTGTCGACCGCGCCTGATGGCACGGCGGAGGTGTGGCTGACCAACAAGACTCCCTTCCAAGCTCAGGAACAAGCGGCGAAGGCGCTCGGCATCCCGAAGGAGTGGCTGAAAGTCCACGTCACCCCGATTGGCGGCGATTTCGGTGGCAAAGGCTCGGTGATGGACGTTCCGGTCGCCTATCACCTTTCGAAAGCGTGCGGCCGGCCGGTGCGGATGGTGATGAGCTACGTCGAGGAGTTCACCGCGGCCGCAAGCCGTCACGCCGCCCAGATCACGATGAAGACCGGGGTCAAGCGCGACGGCACAATCGTCGCACACCAAGTGCGAGCGCTTTTTGACAGCGGGGCCTATGGCGCCTTCAAGCCGTCGCCGACGCTCGAGCTGATGGGCAACACGCGGCTCGGCGGCGCGTATCGGATGGAGAACGTCGCGGTCGAGTCGCTGATCGTGTACACGAACACGTTTCCGGCCGGGCACATGCGCGCGCCGGGGCTCCCTCAGGCGATCTTCGCGCTCGAGAGCCAGCTCGATGCGCTCGCCCGAACCATCGAAATGGACCCGGTCGAGTTTCGCCGGCGAAACCTGATCCGCGAGGGGGAAGCGACGCCGGCGGGTGAGCAGTGGGTCCAAGTGCGCGCCATCGAAACGCTCGAGGCAGCCGCGCGGGCCGCCGGCTGGGGGACGCCGCTCCCCGAAAATGTCGGCCGAGGTGTCGCCGTCTCTGAGCACGGCGCGGGCGCGGGCGCGAGCACTGTCCAGGCCGGCCTGGACGAGCGTGGCTTCTATCTCCGCACCGGCGCTCCGGACACTGGCACCGGCTCCCACACCATCATGCAACAAGTCGCCGCTGAGACGCTTGGTGTCCCCCACCACGCCATCCGGATCGAAACGAGCCATACCCTCGCCTTTCCGTTCGACTTCGGCGTCGGCGGGAGCCGGGTCACCCACGTCTATGGCCGCGCCGCCCTCGCTGCCGCGGCCAGCCTCCGCGACACGATCCTTCAGCGTGCCGCCGCCGCGTTCGATCTCCCGACCGATCAGCTTGGGTGGGAAGGCGGTCAGCTTCGGCGCCCCGATGGACGTCTCGTCGATCCGTTCACGGTTATCGGCCCAGTCGAGGTCGAAGAGACCTACGACTCGGCCGGCGCACCCAATGTCACTGGGTTTTGCGCCCAAGTCGCCGAGGTGCGCGTTGACCCGGAAACCGGCAAGGTCGAGGTGCTGCGTATCGTCTCGGCGCACGATACCGGTCAGGTGATCAACCCGATCGGTCACGAAGGGCAGATCGCCGGCGGAGTCATTCAGGGGCTGGGCTACGCGCTCATGGAGGAGCTTCCCGTTGTCGACGGCTATGTCGCGACGCAAAGCTTCGCCGAGTACAAAATCCCAGCGATGGGGGACATTCCAGAGCTAGAAATCGTCCTGCTGCCAGAGCCTACGGGGCCGGGTCCGTTCGCCGCAAAGTCCATCGGAGAGACTCCAAACGTCCCGACCGCCGCCGCGATCGCCAACGCGGTCGAGGATGCCGTCGGGGTTCGCATCGTCGATCTCCCGATCACCGCCGAAAAGGTGTTTCGCGCCCTCCAGCGCAAGCACGAGCACGGCCATCACCACCACTAACCGACGCGAGGCGCCCCTCTGGCCAGAATGGATGGGCAGCCTCTGGCCCAGCAGGAGCGAGACGCCGCACCGGCGAAGACGGAGAGCCCGCACGGGCACGTCCCGGTCCGGCGCGAACGGGCGCCGATTGCCCGGGCACCCCTGAAGAGGTCAGGCGGTGCGGCTCAGGGTGTCAAGTTCGCGGCGCACGAGTTCGACATCGCTGCGTGCGCCGATCTTCTCGAACAACGCGAGACTTTCACCAAGCCAGCCGCGAGCCTCGCTGCGGCGCTGGAGCCGCGCCGCGGTCAGGCCGAGCAGCCGCTGCGCCGACGCCTCTTCGTAGCGGTTCCCAATCTGAAGTGCCCAGCGTAGCGCGGCGCGGGCGGCTTGCTCGGCGTGCTCGGGTGCGCGCGCCGCCAGTGCCAGCTCGGCGAGCTGCCGATGATACTCGGGATACTGTTCTCGCGCCCCGATTCCCTCGACGACGGCGATTGCTCGCTCGAGCAGCTTGATCCCCTCGACCGGCTCGCCGCGCTTGCCCGCCACGACCCCAAGCCGAGCCAGCGCACGGGCGAGGCCACGCTGATCGCCAATCTGCTCAAAGAGCGCAGCGGCGCGCCGCAGACTGGCCGTCGACGCTGCGAGGTCGCCAGCGCTCTCCTCGACCACACCCAGATTTACGAGCACACCCGCCGTGTTGGCAAGCTCACCCAGCCGCTCCCAGCGCTCGGCACTCCGCCGCAAGTGTTCGATGCTCGAGCGCGCGTCGCGCAGCCGGGCATACATACTGCCGAGCCGGGCCTCCAACCGGGCTTCCGCGATCGCGTCACCGGCGGCAAGAGCGGCGTCCAACGCCTCGCGAACGCGCCGCAACTCGGCCACCGCTCCCGGATCGCGCGTCGCCGTGTCGGCACGGTTGAGCGCGATATACGCCCGCGAGATTTCGCGGTGGTCGCCGCGAATGCCAACGAATTGGAGAGCACGAGCATAGGTGCTGGCGGCGCGCTCCACCTCGCCTTGTTGGTAGTAAATTAGGCTCAGCGAGGATAGCAGCCGCCCTCGCAGCTCGGGATCGTCGTCGGACGCCAGCTCGCCGAGCCCGGCGTTGAGCGCTTGCAGCGCTCCGGCATAGTCCCCTGTTCGCTCGCGCACATCGCCAAGCCGCCCGTAGATCATTGCCCGCAAGCGATGGTCGGTCCCGGCGAGGCTTAGCCCCTCGTTCAAATCGGCAACGGCGGCGCTGTAGTCACCGATTAAGGTCTCGACCTCAGCGCGATCGACGCGAAGTCGCGCCATCTCGACGAGCGTACTCGCCCACGGCAACACGGGCCGCGTGGTGGGATCGCCTTCGTGGCGACGGCCAGTCGGCGCGCTTGCTTGGAGCGCGGCGAGCGCCCGTCCATAGAGCGCAATGGCTTCCCGCGGGGCATACAGCCGGCGGGCCGCCTCCGCCGCCCGCCGCGCGACAACCGCCGCGGTCTCCCATTGTTCGCCGCGTTCGAGATGGTAGAGAAGTTCGCCGAGGCGGTCGGTTGGGGGTCCCAGCTTCTGAAGTGCCGCCGCTGCTGCCCGATGGATCCCCCGCCGCTGCGCGAGCGCCAGCGTGTTATAGGCCACCTCGCGGACGAGGGGATGGCGAAACCCAAACCAGCCGGGGCGGCTTGCCTCCGGTGCGATGAGTTGGCTCGCGACGATCCCCTCGAGGCAGCGGCTTGGATCGTTGGTCTCGCCGGCAATCGCCGCGAGCAGAGCGCCCTCGAAGGTCGCGCCAAGGACTGCCGCCTGCTGAAGCCGAAGCCGATCCGCGTTGGCAAGCCGATCGATGCGCGCCGCGATCACGGCACGCAGCGTGGCGGGAATCGTCTCGCCCGTCGGCTGGCCGACGAGCCGCCGGGCGCCGGGCGGCCCGGTCAGGGTGCCGGTGTCGATCAACGCCCGAACGAGTTCCTCGAGGTAGAACGGATTGCCCGCTGCCCGGGCGAGGATCGCGGCCTCCAGCTCGTCGGTGAGCACGCCCTCGCCCACCAGTTGGACCAGCAGCGACCGGGCAGCTGCCCGGTCGAGCGGCTCGAGGGCGATGGTGTGTCGCTCGGCGCGGGGCGTCCAGTTCGCCGTAGCGAGATGGTCCGGCCGTGAGACCAGCACAAGGACCAGAGGAGCGTCCGCCACCCGTTCGACCAGCGAGCGCAGCGCGAGGAGCGAGGCGTTATCGGCCCAGTGCAAATCTTCGAACACGGCAATGAGCAGCGACCTCGCTCGGTGGACCAGCAGCTTGGCGAGCGCCGCGCCGGCAACGGCGGCGGCCTCCTCCGTCTGCCGGCCGATTTCCTGACGAACAGCGCTGCGCTCTTCAAGGAGTGCCATAAGCACATCCCGCTCGCCGGCATCGAGATTTGCTGGGAGCGACGAATCGATGCGCAGCAGCGCCCGCAAAACATCGCGAATGACGCCGAAGGCCGTGACCTGATCGTGGGGCAAGCTGTGGCCATACACGACCACCGCTTCGCTCGACAAGGCGACGAGCTCGGCAGCCAAGCGGCTCTTGCCGATCCCCGCGTCGCCGGAGATCTCCACCATCGTCGTCCGGCCGCGGCGGGCGCTTGCCAAAGCCCGAGTCGCCGCCGTCAACTCGTGGGTCCGCCCGACAATCGAGGAGACGACGCCGGGAACACCTCGTCCGCTTCCTGGCTTGGTCGCCGGCGCCCGAACCAAGTAGGCCGAAACCGGCGTGGCGAACCCCTGAAGACGCATCGGCGGCTGGGCAGCGAACGAAAAGCGATGGGCTGTTAGCCGGTAGGTCGCTTCCGAGACCAGAACGCCACCGCCTGGAGCAACCGATTCCAGCCGTGCGGCGAGGTTGACGGGCTCGCCCAGCGCCGTCATCGCCGGCTGGCCGGTCGTCCCGACAGGGCCATACAGGACCTCACCCGTGGCGATTCCAATCCGGCTAACGAGCGTCACCCGCCGGTCTCCAATCTCGGTGTCGCGGAAGTCGCGCAGCAACTCTTGAATCGCCAAGGCAGCGCGGATCGCTCGTTCGGCATCGTCCTCGTGGGAGGTCGGCGCACCGAAGAGGGCCATCACCGCGTCGCCCATGTACTTGTCGACGGTGCCGCCGAAGCGGGTGATGGCCTCGGCAACCCGGGCGAAGTAGCGATTCATGAGGTCGGCAACCACTTCGGGATCGAGGCCAGCGGTCGCGGCGACGAAGCCTTCGACGTCCGCGAAGAGGACCGTCAACAGCCTGCGCTCGGCGCGTGGCGCGGCCGCACCCAGCGGCCGGCCGCAATTGCCGCAGAATCGGTGATGACGCGGGTTTGGGCTGTCGCAATGCGGGCAGGCGGTCGCTAACCGGGCGCCACAGTGGCCGCAGAAATTTCCGGCCGCCGATGCCGGCTCGCCGCAGGCCGGGCAGGCAAACACCGCCGTCATTTGCTGCGTCTCGGTCGGTTGGCTGCTCGCCGCTGCATTAGCGCCCTCGCTGGGCACACCCGCCCGACGGGCGAGGGGCGCCCTCCAAAGGGTACCAAATCGAGTGCGCCGCTTTGCTACGTTGGCTCGTAGCCGATCAATTGAACTGCGTCTATCTCAGCGTAGGCTTCCGGCTCGGTCGGCTCCTCCACATAGACGCGCACCGCATTGACGAGGAAGCTCGTTTGGGGAAACTGTGGCGAGAACTGGCCAGGGCACGTCGTCGTTGGGTCCTTGCCTTTGAAGATGGTGTGGAGCGTGCCGTTTGGCTCACGCAGGTCGATCTGGACGACCCGGCCGGGCCGGAACGTCTCGTAGACCACGACGCCGGTGGCGCGGACCGGTACCGCAAATTTGACCTCGATCCACTCGATGGGATTTTTCTTCGCGCTCGCCCAAGCCGTCTCGAAATCGCCGCAGCGCGGCGTGTTGGGCATCCCGGTCGCTTGGAGCGCGGAGAATTGCGGGCTAGCGAACTCGCTGCTCGCCGTCGCAGCGGTCGCCCACTGCTCGCGCAGAATGCCGCGCTGGGGGTCGGCGGAACGGCCGGTGGCGGTCGGCGACGGCTGGACTGGGCCCGGGGAGGGTGCCACGGTCGGCGTCCGGCTAATTGTCGATGGCGACGGCCGCGTCGGCTCCGGAGTCGGCGTCGGAATCGACTGCATCATGCCGTCGATCGCGCTTTGGTTCATGACGTAGTAGCCGGCAACGCCGATCGAGCTGCACGAGCAGAGTGCGACGAGGACGCCACCGACCACCAGCAGCAACGTGCGTGCCACGGGGCCTCCGTGCCCGGTATAGTAGCGCTCCGCTCACGGCTCTGGTAGCAGCTAAGCTGACACAGATCCCTGGCGCGCCAGTAAGACACTGATGTTGTCCGGCCCGCCACGCGCATTGGCGAGGGCAATCAGCCGGTCGGCTGCCTCTGTGAGCGACGGCGAGTCCGCAATCGTCTCGCGGATCGTTTCATCATCAACGACGTCCCACAGCCCATCGGAGCACAACACCAACACGTCGCCGTCGCCAAGCGGGTACTCGCGCACTTCAGGCTCGAGCGCCGGGTCGAGTCCCAAGGCGCGGGTGACGACACTGCGATACGGGCTCTCGTGGGCTTGGCGTTCGCTCAGCAGACCAGCGCGCACCTGCTCCCCGACCCAGCTATGGTCGTTGGTCAGCCGTCGGATCGAGCCTTCGCCGACGAGGTAGGCACGACAATCTCCAGCGTGGGCAATCGTAACGGTCCCGTCAGCGAGAAGGGCCGCCACGCAAGTCGCGCCCATGCCACGCTTGCCGGGGTCTCGCTTCCCTTCCCGGATGATCGCGCTGTTCGCCGCAATCACCGCCAAGCGAAGAAGGTCGCCCGGGCTCTCGGCCGTGATCTGGAACGCCTCGTCGAGGATCGTTGTGACCCCAATCTCGGCAGCCACTTCACCGTGCGGGTGACCGCCCATGCCGTCACAGACGACGAAGACCGAGCGGACGGTGCCGTCATGGAGCGGCTCGACTCGATACCCGATGTAATCCTCGTTGTGGCTTCGTGAGCGGCCGGGGTCGGTCTTTGCGACCACTTCGGGGACGATCGGCTCGGTCATGCGCTCCCTCGCGGCCCCAACCTTCGGGCGCCGCCGGACTCATGACGCATCGTAGCCCAAACCGCCAACCTCTACCAGGGAAAGGATCACATTTTGGTGAGAGGTGGACGTCAGTGGCGTGATCGCGATACACTGCGGAGCAACCGAATAGGTCTTCGCCGCCCCGCGTGAGCGCGGCCGGCCGGGCGACCGGCTGGCCCTCCGTCAACCGCCCGGGTGATGGCTTCGGCAGTCGAGCAGCGCTCGGAACGATAGCGCCACTCGACCCTGCCATTTGACATCACACGGCGCTTGGTCTGCCAAGCGCACGGAGAGTCCACGTGTACGTTACCCTGGCGGGCGGCGTTGGCGCTGCTCGGTTCCTCGCCGGCCTTACCGCAGTCGTCTCTCCAGAAGACGTCGTCGCCATCGTCAACACGGGCGACGACCTTGAGCTGTACGGCCTCGCCATCTCGCCCGACATCGACACGGTGCTCTACACCCTGGCTGGTCGGGTCGATCCTGAGCGCGGCTGGGGCGTCGCCGGTGACAGCACGATCGTCCTCGATGCCCTTGCTGAGCTCGGCGAGCGCGCCTATTTCCGGCTCGGAGACCGGGACCTCGCGACTCATCTGCTGCGCACCAGTCTGCTTCGCGCTGGTGCCACCCTTACCGAGGCGACGGCGCTGCTGGCCGAGCGCCTTGGCGTGCGCTCCCGGGTGCTTCCGATGGCCGACGAGCCGGTACGGACAATCGTCCTCACTCCGGACGGTGAGCTCGCCTTCCAAGAGTACTTTGTGAAACGCGGCCAGCAGGACGACGTGCTCGGACTGCGCTACGCAGGCAGCGAGTCAGCCCAGCCGACGCCCGCCGTGCGAGAGGCCATCGCCAACGCACGCGCAATCGTTTTCGCACCAAGTAACCCATTCGTGAGTATCGGGACGATCCTCGCCGTGCCGGGGATGCGCGAGGCCATTGCAGCCTCACCTGCTCCCAAGGTCGCAATCAGCCCGATTGTTGGCGGGCGAGCGATCAAAGGCCCGGCCGACCGGATGCTCGTCACGCTCGGGCACGAGCCGAGCGCACTCGGGATCGCCCGCCTCTATCGCGAGCTCGTCGACCTGTTCGTGATCGATACCGTGGACGCTGCGCTCGCTCCCGACATTACGGCGCTCGGGATGCGCGTGATCGTGACCGACACCATCATGCGCGGCCAAGCAGAGCGCGCGGCATTGGCACGAGCAGTACTCGGAGCCCTTCGATGATCGCAGCCGTGCTGCCGACGAAGCCATTTGCCAACGCCAAGTCGCGGCTTGCCAATGCGCTCGCCCCTCCGGTGCGCGCCGCGCTGGCGAGCGGGCTCTTCCAGCAAACTCTCGATGTCCTGCTCACGGCTCCGCCCGTCGACCGCGTCGTTCTCGTCGGCGAGACGATGGAGCATCCACGGGTCACTGCGGTTGCGGACCCCGGCAATGGACTGAACGCAGCCGTCGCCGCCGGCGTCGCTGCTGTTGGCGAGGCTGACGCCGTTCTCGTCGTTCCAGCCGATCTCCCGCTGCTCACCGTCGGGGCAATCGAGCGGCTGGTTGGACGTCTCGGGGCCGTCACGGGGGCGCCGCAGGTGGTGCTCGCACCCGACCGCCGGCACGATGGCACCAATGCGCTCCTGATCGCGCCACCGACGTCGGTTCAGCCCGCGTTCGGCCCAGCGAGTTTCACCATTCATCGCGAGGCAGCGAGCGCGTCCGGCGCGGTTGTCCTCATCCACGATGACCCTGCTTTCGCGCTCGACTTGGACCTTCCTGAGGACCTTGACGCCCTTCCGACGCCGTTAGTCCGCCACCTCATCATGCGCGGGGCCACCGATGCGACGCCCGCGCTTCTCGTCCGGAGGTAACCCATGATTCGAATCGTTCTCGCCCTACTAGCGCTCCTGATCACGGCGTGCGCACCTGCCGCACCGACAGCGGGCAGTGTTGCCGCGCCGCCCGCGCCGCCGGACCGCATGGTCTTCATGGCCGGCTACAAGCCGCAGGCGAACTTGCCCTTCGTGGCGGCATACGTCGCGAAGGACCGGGGATACTTCCGCGAACAGAACTTGGACGTGGAGATTCAGCACAGCGCTGGTCAGGGCGAACATGTCCGCCTTGCGACGGCGGGCGTCGTCCACGTCACCACCGCCTCTGGAATGAACGTCATCACGCTGGCAGCCGATCCCGGCTTGCCTCTTGTCGCCATCGCCGTATTCGGCCAGCGGAGCGATCAGGCCTTCGCCGTGCGCGCCGAATCGCCGATACGCACTGCCAAAGATTTCGAAGGCAAGGTGGTCGGCTATAAGGGCATCCCGAGCGCCGAATATCTGGCGATGTTGCGCGCTGCCGGCGTCGATCGCGCCAAGGTCCAAGAAGTGAATGTCGGATTCGATCCGCGCATCCTGTTGACCGGACGAGTTGACGTGCTGCCCGTGTTTCGCTCAAACGAGCCATACGTGCTGCGCTCGCTTGGTCAAGAGGTGCGAATCATCTCTCCGGACGACTACGGAGTCCCGACAATCGGCCTGACCTACGTCGCATCCCGCGACACCGTGGAACGGCAGCGCTCGCTTCTGGTTCGATTTCTGCGTGCAACGCTAGCGGCGACCGACTGGATTCGCCAAAACCCGGAGCCCGCGCTCGACATCGTGATGCGCTATGCCCCCGGCGAGGACCGCGCCCACCAAGCGGCGATGCTGCGCGTCGAGATCGAATCGCTCGAAGGCCCTGCTGTGGATCAGAACGGCCTGCTCGCCGTCTGGCCGGAGAAGTGGCGCGACATTACCGCACTCGCCCTGCAGCTCGGCGTCATCGGAAAACCAGTCGAGATCGACCGGCATATTGACGACTCGATTCGCCAAGAGGCACTACGCCGGTAGGAGCCCCGCCACGAGCACCAACCGCCGTGCTAGACTCTGGCGCACGGCGGTTGCCATGCCGCCGACCGCCGCGGGAGCTCCGGTGTCCCAGTCCGACGCACTGAAGCCCGAAATCGCCTTCGACCTCGACGGCGTCATCTGCCGGCCGCCGCTTGGCGTCAACGTCGCGATCAGCCGCTCGCTCCGGACGCAGCCGCTTCCACCGGAAATCTTCGAGCGCAAGAGCGACAAGATTCGCGGTCTCCACTTGCTTCGCTACGGCTTGGAAACGGTGAAGTATTTTGGACGCCGCCCGCTGCCCGACGCTCGCGAGGGGCTCGAGGCGGTGAGCGAGTTGCGCACTCCCATTCTCGTGACCGCGCGGAATGCCATCGGGGCCCCAATCATCGAGCGCTGGTTGGAGATCCACGGCCTCCGGCCCTACATCGCTGAAATCGTTGGCAACAACACGCGGCTCTCCCCGGGCCAGCACAAGCTCCGCATCGCCCGGCTGCGCGGTATCCGCGAGCATGTCGACGACGACGGCTCGGTCGCCTACTACCTCGCACGGAATGGCGTGGAACGGGTCTACTTGCGCGAGTGGTTCTTCAACCGCGGGTTGCCCTATCCCCCGAACGTCATTCGGGTAAGCGTTCTGCCCGCCATCGCGGAGGACCTGCGCGCCCGTGATGCTCAGCTCGCCCGTCAGGCATGACGATCCCGCGCCGGCTCGACTTCCCAGAGGGATTCCTCTGGGGTGCCGCAACCGCCGCTCACCAAGTCGAGGGCCACAACTTCGCCAATAGCTGGTGGGACTGGGAAGCCCAGCCGGGCCGTATCCGCGATGGCACCCGTTCCCATCCCGGAGTTGACCACTGGACGCACTACGAGGACGACTTCGCGCTTCTTGCCTCGCTCGGTCACACCGCCCATCGCCTTTCGATCGAATGGAGTCGGGTCTTCCCAGCGCCGGACGAGGTCAACCATGCCGCCCTCGACCACTACCGCCGTGTCCTCGAAACCCTCCGCTCCTACGGCATGGCACCGTTCGTCACGCTCCACCATTTCAGCAATCCGCGCTGGTTCGAGCAGCGGGGAAGCTGGCGCGTCGACCAGATCGACGCCTTCCTCCAGTTCGTTGAGACCGTTGTCACCGAATACCGCGACCTCGTGCGCTGGTGGATCACAATCAACGAGCCGGGTGTGTATGCCAACTTAGGGTATGTCGAAGGGATACACCCGCCCGGGGAGCGTAGTCTGCGAAGCGCGTGGGCCGCGCTCCGCCACCTGATGACCGCGCATCGGCGGGCCTACGCGCTCATCCATCGGCTCCAGCCGGAAGCTCAGGTCGGCATCAGTCATCATGTCGCAGCCTACACGCCATACTCGGCGCATCCTACCGACCGATTCATCGCTTGGCTGCACGATCGCCTGCTCAATCATGCCATTTTGGCTGGCCTCGACGACCCGTCACTGACGACGATGGCGGGGCGGGCATTGCTCCGGCCGAGGCGGCCAGCAACGCTCGATTTCATCGGGATCAACTACTACACCCGGAGTGAGGTGCGCTTCGCGCCCAACCGCCCACGCACGCTCTTCGGAGATCACGTTCCGGGCCGTCAAGGACCAAAGACGCTGTTCGGTTGGGAGGTCTACCCGCGGGGCCTGCGCGACGTGCTGCTAGCGCTACGGCCCTACCGGCTGCCCGTGGTCATCACCGAGAACGGCATCGCCGAGGAAAGTGACACGCTGAGGCCACGCTTCCTTGTCGACCATCTTCGCGCCGTGCACGCCGCGATCCGCGCCGGAGTCGACGTGCGTGGCTATCTCCACTGGACCGCGTTCGATAATTTTGAATGGGCCGAGGGACTGCAGATGCGCTTCGGTCTCGTCCACGTCGATTTCGCGACCGGACGACGGACGCCGAAGCCGTCGGCTTGGCTCTATGCCCGCATTTGCCGGCGCAACGGGCTCGACCCAGCCGATTGGCGCGCTGCCCAAAGCGGCGTGTTCAGCGCCCGGTGAAGACCGGCGGCCGCCGCTCCAAGAAAGCACGCGCCGCTTCCTTGGCATCCTCGAAGCCCATGAGCCGCGCCGTGTACGTCTGTTCCAGCTCGTAGCCAGAACGCAAGTCCATGAACTCGATCCGGTTAAGCACCTCTTTGGCCAGCCGGATGGCCACAGGGCTTTTGGCGGCGATCTCCTTGGCCCGGGCGCGAGCCGTCGGCTCGACTAGCATCTTCGGCACGACCCGATCGATGACACCCAGCCGGTGCAGCTCCGCCGCTGAAACACGGTCTCCGGTCAGCATCATCCGCCGTACCATGTGCTGGGGAACGAGCCGGGCGACATGACGCGCCCCGCCGAGCGAGCCGACGTTGATCTCCGGTAGGCCGAAAAACGCCGAATCGGCCGCGATGATGAGATCGCACATCGAGGCGATGAGCAATCCCGCGCCGAGCGCGGGGCCGTTGACCGCGGCGATCGTCGGAACGGGGCACTCGTAGATCGCCCAGAAGCACTCGCGGACGATGGGGGCGCGCGCCGTCGCCTTCTCCTGATCCATCGCCAAGAATTCGTTGATGTCCCGTCCGGCTATGAACACCCGCGGCAGCGCACTCCGCAGGATGACGACACGCAGCTCCGGCATCGTCGCGAGCTCGCGAAAGGTCCGGCCGACTTCAGCGTAGCTCGCCTCGACCATCGCGTTCACCGGCGGCCGGTTGAACGTGACGACGCCAATCCCGCCCTCGTCCATCTCGAAGCTACAGAAATGCTCGCTCATCGCTCCTCACGTCGCTCTCAGGGAGCTGGCAAAGCCGCGCAACGGGCGAGCGTCAAGCTCGGCGTTGAGGGCAGTTGTCAGCTCGGCCCAGTCGCCGACCAGTCCGTAATCGACGTGCTCGAAAATGGGAGCGGCCGGGTCACGGTTAATCGCCACGATCCGGCCCGCCCGTACCAACCCGACGGCGTGATGAAATCCGCCGCGCACGCCAAGCGCAATGTACAACGCCGGCGCGATCGTTTGACCGGTGAGGCCAATCTGCGCTTGGCGAGGCAGCCAGCCGAGGTCGCAGACTTTGCGCGTGCCGCCGATCGCCGCACCGAGACGCTGTGCCAGATGCCGCACTAACTCAAGATTCGCAGGGTCGCCAATCCCCGCGCCAACGCCCACGACGCACGGTGCGAGCGCGAGGTCACCGACGGTTGCATCCACCTCGCGCCGCTCGAGAATGAGGCGCGTCCGGGGCGCAGGCAGTGGCTCGAGTTGCAAGCGCTCGACCGGCGCTCGAGAGTGGCGGTGCTGATAGGGCAGGAAAACGCCGCTGCGCACCGTGAGAAGTGCTGGGGTAGTTCGCATCGCGATCGGCGCGACGTAGCGCCCGCCGTGCGCCGGCTTGAGCGCCCGGAGCTCGCCGTCCACCGTTGTCACGCCGATGCAATCTGCCGTCAGGCCGAGACCGAGCAAAGCGGCCGCCCGCGCCAAAGCCTCGCGCCCGGTGTAGCCCGAGGAGGCGACGACCACTGCCGGCCGCCGGTCGGCGATCGCCTGCGCCAGCGCCGCAGCGGCCGGCTCCGGCGCCAGCGGCGGGAGCGCTCCCGCCGCCAGCACGATCGTCGCATCAGCGCCCAAGGGACCGAACTCAGGCGGCTCGTGACCAAGCGCCACCGCTACCACCCGTCCGCCGATCGGCTCGGCGGCCGCGCCAGCCGCCCGGATCAGCTCACCGGCGCGGCGCCGGTCAGCGCTCTCGTCCGGTCCGAGCAGCGCCCAGCAATCGGGACCTCCAGCAGGAACAAAATCACGCGGGGGATCGCCAACGACCGGACGGACCGGGACATGCTCAAGGTAGTCGCGCAGCGCCGTCGCCGCTACCTCGACCGCGCTGACCGTCCGCACCGAGCGACCACGGCGGCTCGGCAGGCGCTCGACCGTCAACACCGCGGTGGGCGAGCCCGCCGCGCCATATTCGGTGATCGCCCCCCCGAGGTCGAATAGGCCGAGCCGCTCCAGCGGCCGCGCCGCAGCCGCCGCTACTGCCTCCGCTGACGGCGTCGATGGCTTGGTCAACTGTTCCCCGGCGGTAATCAGCGCCGGCATCGCGGCCTCGATCGTCGCCACGCCGCTAGGCGTGTCGCGCTCGACCACCACCCGGCCATGGCCTGCGTCCACCGACATCGACCGCGCTGAGGCAATATGCGGAAGGTTCAGCAGAGCGGCGAGCTGCGGTCCAACGTGGCCAGTCTCAGCGTCGACGCTCTGCTGGCCGCACAGCACAAGGTCGAACGGCTCGCGGGCGATCGCCCGGGCGAGGGTTCGTGCGGTCGCGAGCGTATCGGCTCCCGCAAACGCGGGGTCAGTGAGCAAGATCGCTCGATCGACACCGAGCGCCAAGCACTCCCGCAGCACCCGCTCAGCAGCCGGTGGTCCCATCGTCAGTGCGACCACCTCGCCCCCCTGACGCTCACGCAGTTCGACCGCAGCGCCCACCGCTCGGCGGTCATAGGTGTTCAGCACAAGGGGAACACCGTCACGGATCAGCCGGCCGGTCGACGGATCGAACGCGATCTGGCTCGCTTCCGGCACTTGTTTCACCGCGACAACGATTCGCATGCATCGCTCCGGCCAGTTCCTGAGCGGTATTCTGGCCGCGCTCGCCCGGCGGCACAACCACGGCTGCTATGATGAGCGCCGGGTCAAAGGACGCTATGCACTACGGAACCCGCGAACACCATTCCTCCATCCGGCGCGGCTTTGCTGACACGTCACTCGGACAGCTCCATTACCGGTACGCCGGCTCGGGACCGCCGCTCGTCCTGCTCCATAACACCTGGCTGTCGTCCAAGATGTACCTGCCCGTCATCCCGGACCTCGCCCGACGCTTTACCGTCTACGCCATCGATACGCTCGGCCAAGGCGACAGTGACCCGGCCCCGCCGCGAGACCTCGAGATCGCCGAGTACGCTCAGGTCTTGATCGAAGCGCTCGATTCACTCGGTTTGGACCGCGTTTCCCTTGCCGGACACCATACCGGTTCCGTTATTGCCGCCGAAGCGAGCATCCAAGCCCCCGAACGGGTCGCTCGACTCGTGCTCTCCGGGCTTCCCTACTGGCGCAACCCCGCCACGCGGCTCGCCCAACAAGACGCACCGTTTTTCGCCGATTGGACACCCGACGAAAGCGGGGAATTCTTGCCGCCGCTCTGGAGGGTCCACGGCGGCGGTGGACGGTACCGGCTCGAGAGCGCCGCTGAGACCTTCATCGATTTCCTGAAGCCCGGGCCGCGTACGAGCTTGGCGCTGAGGGCGCTCTTTCGCTGGGATTCCTCGGTCCGACTGCCACTCGTCACTGTCCCCACGCTCGTTCTCTGCGCCGAGACCGACGGGTTCTTCAAGAACATCCGCCACGTTCACGAGTTGATCCCCGGAAGCGTGCTCCGGATCGTTCCGGGTGGCGACGCCCATCCACTTCTCGACTTGGGCGGCTTCATCGAGGCCGTAACCAGCTTTTGTCTTTCGTCCTAGGATGCGACTGGGAGCTCGAACACCGTGGCGCCATCCGGAAGTGCGAGTCGGGTGCCGCTCGGCACGTCATAGAGGCCGATAAGCAAGCGGATCGGCACGTCGGGGAGCGCGGCCGGAGGCTGCACACGACGGACATCGACGATTGCGTCGCCCGGCGCCCACGCTGAGGTCGGAAAGAGCCCACCGGCGGGCGGGCCATCCGCTTGAGCGAGCGGCCGTCCATCTGGTCCCGCGAGGTGAACAAACACGGCCAGATCGTCAGGGAGCGGCGCTCGCGCCTCCCAGACCAGCCGGAGCGTCCCGGGACAGAGCCGCGCGGGGCAGGCATCCGGGGTAAACGTTGCCGCGCGCAGCGCGATCCGGTCGCCAAACACCGCCAACGGCGGCCCGGGGGGAAGCGGCTCGAGCCACGGCGTTTTCAGCCGGCCAACCACAACACGGTCGCCTAGCCGCTCGCCTGCCGGCCCGCTCGCCTCGAGCAGGACACCGTCACGCTCGTAGACCGCCACGTCGACGGCGCGGACGCCCGGAGCGGCGTCGGCGGGGAGCGCAAGGTCGTAGCGGGCAAAGATCAGCTCGCCCGGTTGCCAGTGCTCGCTGAAGTACGGCGCGGAATCGTCTTGGAAGAGCGTCCTCCCTCCTTCCAGAAGTCGGACGGAAAAGGCGAGATCGGGCCGACCCGGCGGCGACAGCACCCGAAAGCGCAGCGTGAGCGGGACCGTCTCCCCGGCCTGCGCCACCGGCAACCCGGCCCGATCCAGTGGCGTCCCCCACGTGATCTCGTCGAGCGCCAGCACCCCGCCGAAGCGTGCCCGAGGGGGCAACGCAGCGAGCGCTGGCGCCCGGTAGAGCTGAAAGAGGGGAGCGTGATCAGGACCCAGCGCCATCTCACGCCGTGCGCCGAACGTTTGCAGGATGCCATCGGCCACCTCGGCGGGCCCAAACAGCGCAACCGCCGATTCGCGACCGCTGGGCAACACCAGCCCATCGACGCCAGAGAACCAGCGAATCGTCCGGCCGGGCGCAAGAAGATATTCCACCGCCGGGTGGGGCCGAATCCACGCCGACCCATAAACTGGCAGATCGGCGGGCAAGCGATTGACCGCTCTCGCGCCGACAGGAACGCCGGCCTCGAAGGCGGCGAGCACCTCCGGCCGGCTGCGCCAATCGACGAAATAGGCGTGGACCGCTAGCCCCGTTACCACGAGGAACCAGACGACACCACCGGCAATCACCAGCCGCCGGCCCACGCCGGTGGCTGCGACCATCGCGGCAAGCCAAACGCCGCCGTGCGCCGCGAGCAGCCAGGCCGGCGGGAGCGCCCCGAAACTGCGTAAGAAGTGCGGGTTGTCGCTCGCCAGCACGCTGGGCAAGAGCATCACCACGAACCAGATCGCTAAGAGCGCGGTTGCGGCCCGCCGTGGGCGCGTCAGGACGCGCAGCAGACCTGCCCAGAGCGCGATCGCCGCCACCGCATCGAAGGCCGGCCGGCCAGCGATGTTGTGTCGCCAATTCGCATCCCCCACGGAAGGAAACATCATGAACGCGATGCCAAGTTGCCGGGCCAGTTCGGCGACCAACGCCCCACCATCCAACCCGCTATATGGCCAAACCTGGCTCGAGCGCAGGATGAAGTCGTTCGGGAATCGGAGGTAGTGAACCCCAAGCGGCAGAAAGACCAGCGCTGCCGTGGCCGCAACAATTGACCAGCTGACCCAACGCGCGCGCAAGGTCCGTCGGTCGAAGCCAATCTGCCACACGAGAAAGCCGCCGAGGACGAAGGGAAAGAACCGCGAAGCCAAATAGGTGTAGAGCGTGAGCCCACCCGCCAACCCGGCGAGCAGCGCGAATGGCCGACTCGCTTCCCCGCTCTTCGGATAGAGCGCCCGCCAGAGGCAATAGACGGTGACGATCTCTGCCAACGCGAGCAGATTGACCCGCTCGGCAAAGCGATTGATTCCGAAGTGCCAAAGCGACCCCGCCACTCCCGCCGCCGCCAGCAACCCGACTGGAGTGCCGAGGAGCCGTCGACCGAGCGCAGAGATCGCCGCCACGGTGAGAACGCCCACCGCTGCTGTCGGCCACCGTAGCGCGAAAATCGAGTCGCCGAAGAGCGCCGTCGCAGCAGCCAGCAGGTAGAAAAACAGCCCTTCCCGGTCGCCATAGAAGAGGCGCAGATCCCCCCCGAGGATGTCCCGGGCGAAGCGGCCATTCAGTCCTTCGTCGTACCAAAAGCCTGGCGGCGCTGATTGAAGATCGAGGAAGCGAAGCGCCGCCGCGATCAGCAGCAGCCCCACCAGCACTGGTCGGGTCGGGAAGCTCACCGGACGACGTAATCGCCGGCGACCACCGAGTCGCCATCGCCGGCGGGCAGGCGAGTTCCGTCACCCGGCCGGTACCAGCCGACGACCAATTGATAGCGTCCGGGCGGGAGACGGCGCAGCCCCGGCAAAGGCCGCGGATCGAGCAGCCGATCGCCCGGTGACCAGACACTCGTCGGGAAGCGGCCAAGCCGCGGCGGACCGTCGGACTGGAGGACGAGCCGGCCGTTCGCGTCGCGGACGTGGAGGAAGACCGCGAGATCTTCCGTCGGACGGTCGGTCGCCTCCCAATGCAGGACGATCGCCTCGTCGCATTCGGCGCCGAGCGCCGCGCAGTCGGCCCTCGCGGCCATGCTCGCGCCGGGGAGATCGTACCCAGTCAGTCGGCCGACGCCTCGCCATTCGCCGCTCGCCGGCGAGGTCGCTGCCGGCAGGGGACCAGCCGGCGTCACCACGATCGGCGTCAGCCGCACCGCCGAATCCAGCGGTTGCCCATCGCCAGTCGTCGCTGCCAGCCGCTTCTCGTCTTCGCGGTCAAACAGCCCGGCCGCTAGCCAGTAACGTCCCGGCGGCGTCGAACGCGGAACGACAAGGTCATATTGATCGCGCACTGGCCGGCCGACCTCCCAGATCGAGGTAAAGCGCAGATCAAACCCGCCGAAGCTGTCCTGCTGCGCCACCGGCCGATACTGGTCATCGGACAGGTGGATGAACGTCGAATAGTCACGATCGATCGGCGCAAGCGCCGTCCAATGAAGCGCGATCCGGAGACTGTCGCCGGCGGTAACGGTCGGGATGCGCCCGTTTCGGACGCCCGAGAGGTCGAATCCGCGCAGCGCCGCCAGCCCGCCGAACCGGTAATCGGTGGGATGCGCCGGCTGAGGTGGCGGTGGGAGTCGCGGCGAGCGCGGCACGCTAAGGCTCCCGACGACAGTGGGGGTGCCCAACCAACCGGACCCCCCGTTCGGTCGCACTCCGATCTCAAGCTGATAGCTCCCGACGGGCAGGTGATTCGGCAGCGGCAGGTCGTAGCTGTCCGCAACCACCGCCGACGCCACCCACCGTGAGGAGGGCGCAGTCCCATACACCGGCGGCCGGTCCTGGACCGCAACAGCCTGACCGGACTGGTCGATCAGGCGAAGCCGAGTGCGGACGTCGAGACCGACTGATCCGGAGGTCAGCCAAAGCAGGTCGAGCCGGATCACACCGCGGCGATCCAAGTCTGCGTAGTCCGGCTTCCAGCCAAGCAAGCGGAGCGACGGACCGAATGCGACGTCGGTGCGCGTGACCGCTTCGACGGCCGGCGCCCGCGGCACCAGCAACGCGATCGTCAGGGCGGCAAGGGCGCCACGCGCTACGACTTGCGTCAAGTGACCCCGGAGTGCTACCCCGCCGGCAGCAAGCAACGCGAGCAGGGAGCCGATGGACACGAGCTCACCCACGCGGCGAACCGGTGTCTCACCGAAAGCGATCGTCAGCTCGTGCGTCCCCGCCGGCAGATCGACGGCGATCTCACCGGATGGCCCGTTCGCCCTCAGGTCAGCCGGTGCGCCATCGATGCTCGCCCGCCACCCAGGAAAGTAGAACGTCCGGAGATGGACCGGACCCGCCTCGGCAACAGTGAGCCGTAACCGGTAGCTCCAGCCGTCGAAGGCGATCGCCTCGGCAGCGGTGATTCGCGCCGCGGGCGACTCCGCCGGCTCAGGCGCCGGCTGGGCAAACTTCTGAACCGGTCCGTCGACCCAGCGAGGAACGAATTGGGGAGGGCTCGTCGTGCCGGTCAGTGCGCCACTCAGGTCGAGGCGCGTCGCACTCGCCCGGCTCACCATGGCATCGTCGAGCGCGAGCGGGTTGGGGACGAGCCCCCCGAGCGATGCCCAGACCATCACCGCGCCGAGTCCGATCGCCGGCACGGGCGCCCAGCGGCCGACCGCCGCTGGCAACGCCGCCGCGGCGATCGCCGTCGCCAGCCCCATGCCCGCCTGCAACCGCCACGGGAAGGTCATCAGCGAGGCAATGGGGATGCTCCGCCAGAAGCCCTCGCTGACCGTCATCATGAGCAGCGCGATTGTGAGCGCGAGCGTCGCCCCGAAGGCTGCCCGCTGACGCGCCCCGGGCCGGAGAGAGGGAACGGCGCAGGCACCGAGCATCGCCAGCGCGGCCTGCACAGTCCCGACGGCGATGAAGGTGTCCCATACCTCATCGTAGTTGTAGACCGCAGACCACTGAACCAGCCGGTCCAGCGGCTGAAGAGACCGATAAAAGTCCTCAACGCCGCCCTTGAAGGTGCCGATCCACGTGTCGGGCAGCTCCACGAGGAACGGCAGCCAAAAAAACGCCGTCAGCCCGAAGGCGAGGCCGAAGACGAGGCCGACCCCACTTGCCCAAGCCGCGGTCCGACGGACACCGTGCGGCCGCCATCGCCAGGCGATCGAAGCAACGAGAATGCCGCTGAAGAAGAGGACCGAGGGATTGTGCGCCAGCAGCAGCGCCGCGATGACGAGGCTCAGCCCCACTGCAGGCCGCAGGCGAACGGCGCCGTCATCGCGAAAGGCGCGATCGGCCAGCCCAAGCGCGAGCGGAAATAGCGGATAGCAGACTTGCTCGGCGAACGAGCCACGAACATACACATTGAGCAGGTGATACGGCACGTACACGTAGGCGATCGCGCCGAAGAGCGCCGCCCAAGCGCCAAACACTGGACGCAGATACCAGTACATGAGCACGCCAGCCCCGAGGATCCCGAGGCCGACGAGCAGCCGAAGCGAGTCGGCGTAGGTGAAACCGAGAAGGTGAAACAGTTGCGCGACGTAGGAGACAAGCGGATTGTAGAAATTGAAGATGGGATAGCCGAGCCCAAAGACGAGTTCGGGCGACCAACGCGGGAACAGAACTCCCTGCTTCATTGCGCTATCGAGAACGACGAGCCGAAAGAGATGAGCGAAGCCGTCGTGAACCTGAAGGTAGGTCGCGCTCAACAAGGGCAGGGCGGCCGGGACTGATGCCAGCAGCGCCAACAGGAAGCCGAGACGGTCGAACGAGAGGCGAGATCGGACGGCGGTCACCTGCATCGCCGCTCCTCGCTCCGCGACGGGCGGAGGCGGCGCGGCGAAGTATAGGAACTCGGCAGGGCCGCGTCAGCAGTTACGCCGATCTCCGCTGCCGGGGAGCCAACCCCGCGCGGCTCCGATTTCAGCTCGTTCCCGGCTATGCAACCCAAGCGCCATCGATCTGGGCTCAGGCCGTCAGTCGGGACATGGGCGAGTTCGGACGACCCAGAGTGGCGAGCGCTGCCTCGCCCCGAATGGGGCACGGGCGGGGCGAGCCTCCTCGGGCACAGGGTTCCTCCCACGCTGCGACCGTCCAGGGTCCGACCGCGGACCGCAGCGCCAATGGCTCTTCGGTCGCGCGAACGGTGGGACGTGGTCGCGGTTCGGAGCAGGGCGCCACCCTGCATTGAAACTGCACCGGCGACCCAAGCCGCATGATCGAATCGCGGCCCGCCCTCGGTGTCCCCGCGGAAGACGCCGCTCGCCGGCAGTCGTGCCTCCGAGAAGCGGGTATGTGCGGCACCCATCGTAGGTCGCCGCCGATGAGTTGGCGCTTGAAGGCACGTCCTGCTCTCGCTTCGGGTCAATCGACAGCAATGTCGATTACCGAGCAGACCGAAGCGCGGCCAGCGTGCGGGTAATCCCTTCTTCGAGCGGTACGCGTGGCCGGTAGCCGAGATCGCGCCGCGCCGCCGAGATGTCGTAGGTTTGGGTGCGGGCGAGCAGGAGGACCGTGGAGCGCGTCAGCGCCGGCTTGCGACCGGCGCGCGCCGCTGCCCTTTCCTCCAACCGAGCGAGCAGAAGCGCAACAAAAAGGGGCAGCCGCGGACCCGGCGGCGGCAGGCCGAGTGCCGTGAGCACCCGGCGGAGCACATCCCAAAGCTGCACCGGTTCGCCGTTCGTGATGGTGAACGTCCGCCCGACGGCGTGGTCGCATCGTAATGCAAGTGCAATCGCCTGCGCTGCGTTCTCCACGTACGTCAGATCGACGAAATTGCCACCGCCGCCGACGATCGGCAGCCGGTGACGGCGCGCCATGTCGATGAGACGGGGCAGCAGCGCGGTCTCGCCCGGCCCAAAGAGTGCCGCTGGACGGAGAATGACCGATTCGAGGTCGCTCGCGGCCTCTCGAACCAGATCTTCTCCAACCTTTTTGGTGTGCGCGTAGTAGGAGATGAAGTGGCGCGGAAAGGGCGCGTCCTCGGTGGCGGCGACGACGTCTCTCCCGCCGAATACCACGCTCGGCGTCGAGATGAAGACCAACCTCCGGACGCCGTGGCGGCGGCACCCGGCGATCACCGAAGCGGTCCCGCCGATGTTCACAGCCCGCACCAAGAGGCGCGGTCCCGTGGGTGAGCAGAGGGCGCCGGCGTGGACGACGGCATCGACGCCCGCGCAGGCGGCCATCACCGCCGCATGATCGCGAAGGTCGACTGCCCGTGTTTCAACCTGCACTGCGAGCGTCGGATCGAGACGATCGAACGCCCGACCGACCACGATTGGTTCATCGCCGGCAGCGATCAGTTCCCGGGCGACGTGTTGCCCGAGAAAGCCGGTTCCGCCGGTGATCAGCACCCGCACGTGCCTGGTTGTAGCCGGCGGGGCTTCCCCTCGACAAGCGGACGGGGAAGGAGTCGCCCCGAGCGTGTAGGATTAGGCGAACCGTCCCCGAGGGAGCATCGATGACGGAGCAGGCCGTTCGACCGGTTGTCGTCAAGCTCGGCGGCAGTACGCTCGGCGCTCATGACACCTCGCTCGCCGATTTGGCAGCGCTCGCCCGTGCCGGCGGCTCCGTCGTCATTGTCCACGGCGGCGGCAAGGCGATCACCGATTGGCTCTCGCGCCTCGGCTCGCCTACCCGGTTTGTTCGCGGCCTGCGTGTGACCGACGAGGCGAGCTTGGACATCGTGCTCGGGGTCCTCGCTGGTATGGTGAACACCCAGCTCGTCGCCGAGCTGGCGCGCCACGGCGCACCAGCGGTCGGACTGACGGGCGCGGACGGCGGATTGTTGCTCGTCGAGCAAGCGGACCGCGAACTTGGTTACGTCGGCACGATCGTCGAGGTGCGGCCAGAAATCTTGCGTCGGCTCCTCACCGCAGGCCTTGTCCCGGTTGTCGCGCCGATCGGGCTTGGCCGGAGCGATGGTGCGCTCTACAACCTCAACGCAGACACCGCCGCCGGCGCAATTGCCGCTGCCATCGCGGCGGAGCGGCTTATTTTCCTCACCGATGTCGAAGGAGTTCGTGACGCCGAAGGCGCCTTACTGGCTACCCTCGACGAAGCACGGGCGCAGGCGTTGATCGAGGCCGGGGCGATCGCGGGGGGGATGATCCCGAAGGTTGAAGCATGCCTCGCCGCCGGGCGCGCCGTCATTGCCGACGGCCGTCAGCCGGGAGCGCTTGAACGCGCCATGCGGGAAGAGAGTGGCACGCTCGTGCTCGGCGCGCCGGCGCGGCTGGCAACCTGACGGACAATGACGACCTTTGACCGGATGCCGGGCCCGGAGCGAAGAGCGTCGCGGCTGTCAAACGGGCAGCCAACCGGCTGTCTGCGGGTCGGTGGAATTGCCGCGCTCGTCGTCGCGGCGCTTGCCGTTGTCCTTGCGCTCGCCAGCGGTCAAGTGACCGATTACCTCTGGTTCGAAGCGCTTGGCTACAGCACCGTATTTCTGACGGCGTTTGTCGCCCGCTGGCTGCTGATGCTCGGCAGCGGAGCGTTGGCCTTCCTCTTCGTTTTGGCAAATCTCATCGCCGCCCGCCGGATTGGCGGCCCTCGCCTGCCGTCCTACATCCCCCGCGAGGAGATGATCGGCCCGGGCGCCGGGCCGAACTGGGCAATCGTGGCCGCAGCCGCTGCGATCGCGCTGGTGGTCGCGCTGGTGATAGGCAGTGAGTGGGCGACGGTCTTGCTCGGTCTCTACGCTGAGCCCTTTGGACTTGCCGACCCCGTCTTCGGTAACGATATCGGCTTCTACTTCTTCACTCTGCCGCTCCTGCGCCTCCTCCACGGGGGACTGATCGCGCTCGCCGTGCTGACACTTGGCGCGGTTGGAACTACCTATGTCATTCTGCTGGCGGGAGAAGGCCTGCGCGCCGCACTCAGCCGGCCCGTATTGGGGCATGTTTCCGCACTGGGGGCGTTCATCCTGCTGCTGATTGCCGGCGGCTATTGGCTGGACCGCTTCGACCTGTTGTTCTCCGTCGGCCGCGCTGTCTATGGCGCGGGCTACACCGACGTGAACGTCCGACTGCCGGCGCTCAGCGTGTTGAGCGCGATCGTCACCGTCGGTGCGTTCGTCCTCCTCGCCAATATCTGGATCCGCGCCCTCTGGCCTTTAGCTGTCACCGCGGGCGTCTGGGTAACGGCAGCGCTCGTGCTCCTCGGGATCTGGCCGGCGGCGGTTCAGCGCTTCGTCGTCGAGCCGAGCGAGCTCTCGAACGAGTTGCCCTACATCGAGCGCAACATCGCCTACACGCGCCACGCCTTCGGGCTGGACGCCGTTGATGAACGCCCCTTCAATCCGCGAGATGAGTTGACCGCCGCCGACGTGGCGCGCAACAGCCAAACGCTTGCCAATCTTCGCCTCTGGGACTACCGCTTCCTGCGCGATACCTATAACCAGATCCAGAGCATCCGGCTGTACTACGAGTTTCCTGATATCGATGTCGATCGGTACGTAATCAACGGCCAGCTCCGCCAAGTGATGCTCGGCGCACGTGAACTCGTCCAGTCGCGGCTGCCCGACCGCGCCCAGAACTGGGTGACTCGCCGGCTGCAGTTCACCCATGGCTACGGTATCGCGATGAGCACTTCGAACGAGGTAACGGCCGAAGGGCTGCCGCGCTTCCTCGTGCGGGATGTGCCGCCGATCGGCGAGATTCCGGTCACGCGCCCGGGGATTTATTTTGGCGAGCGCACCGACAGCTACATCATTGTTGACTCGACCCAGCCGGACCTTGAGTTCGACTATCCGCGCGGCGAAGAAAATGTCTCGACACAGTTCTCTGGCGGCGGCGGGGTGCGCCTTGATCAACCGTGGAAGCGGTTGCTGTTCGCGTGGCGCTTTGCCGACGGCAATATCCTGCTGTCGCAATACATCGACTCAAACTCACAGATCCTATTCGCGCGCAACATCCGCGAGCGACTGGCACGCCTCGCACCGTTTCTTGTCATTGACCCAGACCCCTATCTCGTTGTTGAGAACGGGCGGTTGGTCTGGATGCTTGACGGCTATACCATCGCGGACCAATTCCCTTATGGTGAACCGCTCCGCCGGGGCGACCGCACGATTGGCTACATCCGCAATAGCGTGAAGGCGACCATCGACGCCTACGACGGTTCCGTCATCCTCTATCTCGCCGATCCGTCCGATCCGCTGATTCGAGCGTGGTCGCGAATTTTCCCCGGACTGATTCGGCCGATGGCCGAGATGCCCGACGGCCTCAAGGCGCATCGCCGCTACCCCGAGCTGATCTTTACGGTCCAAGCGACGATGTATCAGACCTACCACATGACGGACCCGCAGGTCTTTTACAACCGCGAAGACCAATGGTCGATCCCGACCGACGTCTACGGCGTCGGCAACTTGCCGATGGAGCCGTATTACGTCATCCTCCGAATCCCCGGCGAGACTCGAGAAGAGTTTGTCCAGATCCTGCCCTACACGCCGAACCGCCGCGACAACATGATCGCTTGGATCGCCGCGCGGTCGGACGGCGACCAGTACGGCAAACTGGTTGCCATTCGCTTTCCTAAGGACCGGCTCGTCTTCGGGCCAGCACAGATTGGCGCCCGAATCAATCAAGACCCGGTCATCTCCTCGCAGTTCGCGCTTTGGAACCAGCAAGGAACTAAGGTCGGGCGGGGCAACCTCCTCGTCATTCCCATCGAGCAGACCTTGCTCTATATTGAGCCGATCTATCTGCAGGCGGAGCGGAGCCAGCTCCCCGAGTTGAAGCGCGTCGTGTTGGCGACGGCGACCCGGGTGGTGATGGAGCCGACATTTGAGGAAGCGCTGGCCCGGCTGTTCGATGGGGCTCGCCCCGCTACCACGCCGCCAACCGGCTCATCCACGCCGGCGCCCCCGGTGTCCAGCGACGTTGCGGCGCTCGTGCGATCGGCGCAGCAGCATTACGATCGGGCGCAGGAGCGGCTACGTGCCGGTGACTTCGCCGGGTTTGGCGAGGAACTCCGGCTGTTGGAGGCGGACCTGCGTCGGTTGGGGGAGCTGACTGCCCCTCGCTAGCCGAACGACACATTCGTGAACGCGCCGACGAGCGCGCTCGGGAGGCAGGATGACGAACGACAGCGAACGCACGCCACGGCGGACTCCCTCCGCCAAGCCGGTCAAGCCCTCGGATGATCTGACCAAGCAGCTCGACATTGAGCAGGATGGCGTGCGCGATGTGACGGCCCGGCGGGTTGACATTCGGCAGAGTGGTCTGCGCGACGTTCAGGCCGACGTCGTGAACGTTCGCCAAGCCGGAGTTGGCCGAGTTTCGGCCCAGCAGATCGACCTTCTTCAGAGCGCCGCCGGCGCAGTGACGGGTGACACCGTGCGGATCGGGCCGAACTCGGCTGGTGGCATGGTCGCGGGCCGGGACGTCACGCTCGACCAAAGTCGAGCGCCAGTGGTCCTCGCCGCCCGCCGGGCTCGGGTCGATCAGGCGGCCGTCGGCTTCGTCGCAGCCCAACGCGTGTCTCTCCGCCAGAGTGCCGCTGGCGCCGTGTTTGCCTGGAAGGTGACCGGCGACGTTCGACCGCTCTTCGGGCCGCAGGCCGCGCTTGTCTTCGGGGTGGGGTTCGCGGTCGTCCTCAGCCTGCTGCAAGTCCTTACCCGTCGCGATCGTCCGGCGCTCCGGTTGCCGCGGCTGCGCCGCCGCGAGGCCGCCGGGCCGCCCGTGGTCGCCGTCATCCGCCGCCGCCTCAAGGTGCTTATGGGCGACTGAAGTCATTGCCGGAACGTCCTGATACGTGTCACCCTCTCGGGACGAGAGGAAGCGCGAGTCGGGCGCGAGGAGGAGCGAACGGAGCAGATGCAGGAACGCGATCTGACCGGGACCACGCTCGGCGCCTGCGAGCTTGGCGAGCCGATCGGCCGAGGCGGTATGGCGACCGTCTACCGCGCCGTCCAACGGTCGCTCGGGCGGACGGTTGCCGTCAAAGTGCTGCCGCCCTACTTCCAACATGACCCAACGTTTCTGGAACGCTTTCGCCGCGAAGCCGCGGCAATCGCCCGGCTTGAGCATCCCCATATTCTCACCGTTCACGACTTCGGTGAAGAACGCGGTATCGCCTATCTCATCCTCGAGTACGTGAGCGGCGGCAGCCTGCGCGACGCCACGGCAGGCCGGCCGTTGCCCCTGCCGCTGGTAGCGACCATCGTCCAGCAGCTTGCCGAAGCCCTCGACTACGCTCATGGCCAAGGCATTGTCCACCGCGATCTCAAGCCGTCGAACGTTCTTCTCCACGCCGGTCCGGATGGGGATGCCTTGCGCCGACCTTGGGTGAAACTGGCCGATTTCGGGATCGCCAAGTTGCTCGGCGGCGAGTCAGGCCTCACCGACTCCGGAGTCGGTGTCGGGACACCGGAGTACATGAGCCCTGAGCAAGCCCAAGGCAAACCGGTCGACCGCCGCTCCGACGTCTACGCGCTGGGAGCGCTCACGTTCGAGCTGGTCACTGGCCGGCCGCCCTATGCCGGGGAAACGCCGATCTCGATCGTCATGCAACACCTTGGTGCGCCGGTGCCCTCGGCGCGTACCACCTCGCCCCAGATTCCTCCCGCGGTCGATCGCGTGATCCAGCGCGCCCTTGCGAAACAGCCGGAAGATCGCTACCCGACGGCGGGCGCATTCGCCGAAGCCTTGGCGGCAGCCGTCGCCGGCCAGCCGTCCGAGCCAGGCCGGACGCCGCGGCGCTTCGGCCGGCGCATTTTCATCGCAAGCGCGGCCGTGGCTGCGCTTGCGCTCGCAACCGGCGGAGTATTCTTGCTGAGCCGGACCGGGACGCCGACGGTCCGTCCGCTCGGTCCACCGATCGCAGATCGGTTCCGCGACATTTCCCTGCCGGTGCGGGATCGTCTCGGCCCACCGGTCGAGCCTCCGCGCTCGGTACGCGTTGTTGAGCAAGAATTTCAGCGCGGATCGGTGCTTGTGTTGTACGACCCGAGCGCCGTCTACGTCATAACGGGCAAAGGGGTTGGCACGTGGCAACGTCCCCTTGACCGACTGCCGGGCCTTGACTGGATCGGCGATCGACCGCCGCCACCCATCGTCATTCGCGATCAGATCGTCCAAAATTTGCCAAGTGTGCCGGAGACGATCGGTCCGCCGCAGCCCGGCACCGAGATTGTGCCGAACGCACCGTTTCAACGCTTTCAAAATGGGTTCATGCTCGGGATGCGGATCCCGGTGAGCTATGTGCTCTTGAACGACGGCGGCTTTCTCACCCTGCGCTGAACTCGCGGCCACCCCTCGGGCTGAAGGACTCTGGAATGAACGTGCTCATCACTGGCCTCACCGGTCTCGTCGGCAGCCACCTCGCCGAGTATCTGCTTAGCCAACCGGGCGTGAAGGTCTTCGGTTTCAAACGCTGGCGCAGCGACTCCGCAACGTTTCGCCACCTCGTGGGCAAAATTGAGATCATCGAGGGCGACATCGAAGACCGCTCGTCGGTCGAACGCGCAATTGCCCTCAGCCAGCCTGACCGGATTTTTCACCTCGCGGCGCAGAGCTACCCCTCCGAGTCGTGGGACGCGCCCGCGCTGACCGTTCAAGCGAACGTTCTCGGAACGATCAATCTCCTAGAAACGGTTCGCCATCGCTCGCCAAACACCGCCGTCCACATCGCCGGATCGAGCGCCGAGTACGGATTCATTCGCCCAGAGGACTGCCCCATTCCAGAGACGTTGCCGCTCCGACCACTCAGCCCGTACGGTGTGAGCAAAGTTGCCCAAGAGCTGCTCGCCTACCAGTACCACGTCAACTTTGGCCTCCGGACCTTTATCACCCGCTCGTTCAACCACATCGGCCCCCGCCAGGGCGAGCGTACTGCGGTCCAGACTTTCTGCAAGCAAGTTGCCGAGATTGAGGCCGGCCTGCGCCCACCGGTTGTCCGGGTAGGGAATCTGACACCCCGCCGAGACTTTACCGACGTGCTCGATGTCTGTCGGGCGCTTTGGCTCCTTATGGAACGCGGGCGTCCCGGCGAACCGTACAACCTTTGCTCGGGCAATGCGCCAGTGATCGGCGACGTGCTGCAGTTAGTGCTGTCGAAAGCGCGAGTCGCCGTCACAATCGAGCAAGACCCTGCCCGACTGCGGCCGAGCGACGAGCCGATTCTTCTCGGCGACAACACGAAACTGCGCACCGACACGGGTTGGACGCCGGAGATCTCCCTCTCCGAGAGTCTCGACCGCATTCTCGCCTACTGGCGGTCGCGCCTCGCGGAAGAGGCCGCAGCTCGGGTTCCGGTGTAGCGCCGGGCGAGGCCGGTGACTGTTCGCGACGGCCGGCGTCTGCTCAGCATCTTTCTCGTCGCCCTGCTCGTTCGGTTCTGCTGGCTGTCCCAGAGCGACGGTCCAGGTTATCTCGACGCCTCGTACCAGCTGCTCGTCGCCCAGCGGCTCGCCGTGGGCGACGGGCTGACCACACCGGTGATCTGGCACTGGCTCCGACTGCCGGAGGCGGTGATTCACCCAAGTCACGACTATTGGATGCCGCTCGGTGCGCTGCTCGCGGCAGTCGGCCTTCGGCTTTTCGGTGATGGCTGGCTGCCAGCGGTGCTGCCCGGGCTGATCCTTTCCGCGCTGCTCGCGCCGATCGCCGCCGCCCTCACGCGCAGGTGGGGAGGGGGCCCGTTCGAGGAGTGGGTCGCTGCCGGCCTTGCGCTGTTCGCCGGCGGCTATTCCGCCCACTGGGCAACGACCGACCCAATGACGATGTTCGCCCCGCTCGGGGCGCTCGCGCTGATCGCCGCCGATGGCGCAGGGCAGCGGAGTGCCCTCGCTGCGGGAGCACTCGCCGGGCTTGGGCAGCTTGCCCGCGCGGACGGGTTCCTTCTCCTCGCCACGGTGCTCGTGGTCCGGCTGCGGCGGGAGCCGGCGGCCGCGGCGCTGGCCGCGATTGTGTTTGTCGCCATCATCGCCCCTTGGCTCGTTCGCGGGGCGCTCACGTTCGGTTCGTCAGTCCCAGTTGGTCTCACCACCGTCTGGCTCACCGAATACAACGACCTATTTCGACCGGTAGGCGCTACCCCCGCGGAATGGTGGAATCGAGGGCTGAGCGCGATCGCGCAAGAGAAGGTGCTCGCACTCACACTGAACTTCGCTGTCCTCGCGCTCCTCGGTCATCTCTTCCTCACGCCGTTCGCGCTCGCGGGGCTGCTGGCAATGCGCCGGCCTGCTCCACTCGTCTACCTCGGGCTGCTCCTGTTCTTCGCCTCGCTGGTCTTCACGTATCCGGGTGCGCGTGGGGCGTTCGCCCACGGACTGACGGCGCTCATCCCCGCTTCTGCAGCCGGTGCGCTTCTCGGCCTGCGCCGATTCGCAGACTGGCTGGCGATCCGCCGAGGCTTGCGAGTAACCGAGGCGAGGCAGCGAATCGCGCTCATCGCGCTCGCCGGGACCGTCGTCGCTGGATCGGGGCTTGGTTGGCAGCAGCTTGCGGAATGGCGCACCTGGCGGGGAGCGCTTGCCGACGCGGTCGCCTTCGTCGAGAGCCACGCCCCTGCAGCGATCGTGGTCGCAGCTGACCCAGCGACCTACGCTGTCCTGAGCGGCCGTCCGGCAGTTGTTATGCCCAACCTGCCGCCAGCCGAGGCCATTGCGTTGGCGCGGCGCTACGGCGCCCGCATCATGGTCATTGGAGATGCCTACCCGCGCCCGTGGTCGGGTTGGCTTGGCGGCGAGTCGATCGCCGGTGTCACGGTCCTCGGTGAGGTCGCTGGCTTCCGCATCATCGCGATCGACTGAGGGCGGCGCTTTGGCACGGCCCGGCCTTCCCAGCGAATGCGAGCAAGGTCGCGAAACATCCGGGCAGTATCCCGGACGATACGAAGCCGCGAGGCGGGGTCGTTGGTCCACGCCACGGGGATTTCGCGAACCCGGTAGCCGAGGCGCTCGGCGAGGAACAGCAGCTCGATGTCGAACATGAAGCCATCGATCCGCGCCCGCGAAAAGATGTCGCGCGCCGCGGCGGCGGTCATTACCTTGAAGCCGCATTGCGTGTCGGCGTAGCCGCGGACGCCGGACATGGCGACCTGCAGGATGTTGAAGATACGGGTCGCAACGACGCGGTAGCGAGGCTGGGGAACGACGATCTCGGCGCCGGCGATCGCTCGCGAGCCGATGACGACATCCCAACCGGCAGCGAGTTCTCGGAGCGCCGCGTCCAGCGCACGCAGGTCGGTTGAAAGGTCCGCATCCATGAAGCCTACGATTGTGCCAGTCGCCGAAAGCATTCCGGTGCGGACGGCGTATCCCTTGCCGCGATTTGGCTGGTACGAAATCAGCCGCAATCCCGGCAAGCGGCAGGCGCGGACCGCGTCCGCCGTGCCGTCGCTACTCCCGTCGTCCACGACGATGATCTCGAACAACTCGGGCCGGTTGTCGAGTGTCCTGCCGAGGGCGGCGAGAGTCCGCGGCAAGCGACGCGCCTCGTTGTAGGCAGGAATGATGATCGAGAGGGCGGGCGGCTCAGCCATCGCAGGCGAATGCTAGCAGAGCCGCCTGACGGCTCAGCCGACCCCCACCAGTTGTTGGGCAAGGCGCTTGCCCAACTCGCGGCCGAAGGCGAGCGCCGGGCCGATGCTCATCCCGCCACAGAAGGAATCGCCACTGAAGGTCGCGGCGCCGAGCACTTCGCCCGCGCCGTACAGCCCAGCGATCGGCGTTCCATCCGGTCGGACGATGCGCAGCTCGCGGTCGGCGCGCAGCCCCGTCCAGGTCCGGAGCACGATTCCCTGTTGCTTGATGGCATAGAAGGGTGGCTGAACGATCGGCAGCGGTCGGTGCGCACGGCCGAGCGGATCGGGAGCGCCACGCTCCAACGCCGCGTTGTAGGCGTTGACCGTCCGTTCGAGCGCCGCCGCTGGCACATCCATTTTGGCGGCCAGATCGGCGAGCGTCTCGGCCGCGAGGACGAACCGGCCTTCCTTCGCCTTTGCCCGGAGCTCCTCGGCCGGCCAACGCAGGATCAGCGGAGGCGACTCGTCGAGAATCCGATCGTCGAAGACGACCCAGAATCGCATGTCCGGCTGCTGGAGGAGGACACGCTCGCGATTATCGACGCTCTCCTCATCCTCGCGAATGAAGCGCTCGCCATGCTGATTTACCCAGATTTCCCAAGGAAGCCGTGTCTGCGGCACGAGCCGAGCGTTGATGTCCCACTCGTCCGGGCCGGAGGCATACACCCGACCGGGCTGGTCAGGATCCTCGATCCCGCCGAAGGTGGGTAGGAAATACTGCGAACCGACGATCTGGGCACCGACTTGCTCGCCAAGAACGATGCCGTCACCCGTGGATGCCAGGTTCCCGATCGAGACGAGGCGGCGCCCCCCGGTAAACCGCGCGAACAATTCCGGGCTATTGGCGTAGCCGCCCGTTGTGAGGACGACCGCCGGGGCGCGATATTCTCGCCCGCCAGCAACCACGCCAACCACTCGGTCGTCTTCCATCACCAACTGTTCGGCTGGCGCGTTCAAGACGACGCGAACCTGTCCGGAGGCAAAATACGGCTCCAACAAGCGCTTGAACAGCTTCAGCAAGGAGCGGCCATTCTCCGCACCCCAATAGGTGCGCGGCTTGCTGTAGGGCTCGTGACCGTAGATGATGACGGGGCAACTCTCTTCGAACTCGAAGCCGTTGTCCTGCAGCCAATCGACGAGGGCTGGCGCAATGTCGACATAGCGGCGGACCAGCTCGCGATTGACGGTGTCGCGGCTGATCCGGATGATGTCCGCAAAGTGCTCGTCGGGCGAATCCTCGATGCCGCGCTCGCGCTGGCGTTTCGTTCCACCAGCCGAGAACATCCCGCTCGAGATGTAGAGTGTGCCGCCGATGCGGTCCGTCTTCTCGAGGAGGAGCACCCGTGCGCCGGCCTCGGCTGCCGAATAGGCGAGAATCAGGCCAGCCGTTCCGGCGCCGACAGCGATAATATCCGGCTGAAAGCCGTCGAGGCCGGCCGCCTCGGGCCGAGAAGTCGTCATCGTCATGGCAAGCTCCTTCGGAGTACGATCCGGTCGTCACGTTAAGGGCGGAGGGCCGCAGTGTCAAGGTTCGGCCCTCCGGCGGAGCGAGTGATGGCGCTGTGGCTCGGAGCACTCAATGTGGTGGCAGGGCTGCTCTTCGTCCTGCTCGCGCTGCCGCTGTATCAACGACGCTCCCCGCGCGGCGGGTTCGGAATCCGATTTGCCACCGCGTTGAAGTCCGATCGTGCGTGGTACACCGTTAACTACCATGCCGGCCGGCGAACAATTCAGCTCGCGCCGGTGCTCATCATCATCGGGCTTTACGCGCTGTTCTTCCCCGTCGAACTCACCCCTGGCTTAACGTGGATGTTCGTCCTCGCACCGCTCATCGTCGCGGGCCTGATCCTTGTGGACGCCTATCTCTTTTCATTGCGCTTGCGTTAGCCGAGCTGGATATCGACCCAAAAGCGAGCAGCGATCTCAGCGGACGGCGCCACAACCGTCTTCTTGTGAGCACTCGCCGTCAACGGCTGCGCGATGAACAAGCTCACCGCCTGACTGTGGAGGCGCTCGGCTGCTTGGCCATACAATTGCGCCCGCTTCTGTGGATCAATTGTCCGCTTCGCCTCTTGGTAGTACCGATCGAATTCGCTATCAGTCCAACGCCGTCCCTGTTGCACGGTGAAATCACTGCTGAACCAGCGGTAAACACCTTGCGCTTCGTAGTTTTGGTCGTAGTTGAGGATCTGAGCCCAGAGGGTCGCGTTCTTCTGGTTATTGCCATTCTCTTGGGACCAGACCGCGATCTCTTTCAACCGAACCTCGACGTTGATTCCGATCTCTTTGAGTTGGGCCGTGACAATGGCAGCCACATCTTGCGGAGAGGTCGTGGTGTTGACGTGAGTCAGGGTGGCATTAAAGCCATTGGCGTAGCCGGCTTCGGCCATTAGCTGCTTCGCTTTTGCCACGTCGTATGGGTATGGCTTGACGTTCGGGTTGTATCCCAATGCATTTGGCCCAAGAAGCTGCCCATCGGGCGTCGCCGAGCCGCTCCAAACGGCTTGGATAATCCCTGCTTTGTCGATCGCATAGTTGATCGCCTGACGAACCTTGAGGTTTGCTGTCGGCCCATTCTCGGTGTCGAGCAGGTAGCTGAATGTTGCCGTCCCTGGGATGCGCTTCACCGTGAAGCCGGCGGTCTCAGCCGCCCGCATCTGCGACTGAGGAATGCGCGAGGCGAAGTCGACGACCCCCGACTGGAGCGCTGCCCATCGCGCCGACGCGTCCGGCACGATCCGCAGCTCCAGCTCCTTCACTTTTGGTCTTCCGCGCGGGGTCTTGTGGTCTGGGCCAGCGGCTTCGTAGACAATCGCAGTGTCAAGCGCCGCTGAGACGAGCTTGAATGGCCCCGACCCGATCGGCTTCCGGAAGAACTCGACGGCGCCCTGAGCGTTCAGTTCCGCCATCGGCGTTACCATCGCGTGCCCGATCGTCGCCGGAAACGCCGGGTCGACGCTCCGAGTCTTGAACGTCACGACCTTGCCACTTCCGGAAACCGACTCGACGTTGTTGAACAACGCAAGGGCGCTCAGCGCATTATCCCGGTTCCGGTATCGTTCGAACGTGCCGAGGACGTCGTCGACCGTCATCGCGCGCCCGTTGTGGAAGGTCCAGTCGCCGAGCGTGAACTCCCACGTCTGTTCATCGACGGCACGCCACGCTGTCGCCAGCGCGGGCTGCACCTTGCCGTCACTATCGATCTGGGTGAGCCCGTCATAGATCGGCCAAAGCGTGAACAAGGCGGTGCTGACGGTTGCTCCGCCGGCATCGAGGCTGGTGATCGTTTGGCTGTTGATCGCGGCGACAAGTTTGCCGGTGGGTCCGCTAGGGCCGGGCGAGGCGAGCGGCGCAGTCCCTCCGGTCGTTGGAGCACTCGGGGGCGAGCAGGCCACCATCAGCATGGCGAACGCGAGCGAAGCAAGACGGCGTCGAGCCATGGCGTCCCTCCGGCAAGAGCATGGCGCTATGCTACTCCGTTGACGGTTGGCTGTTGCGAGCGTTTGCTAGAGGACGATTCCCAACGCCTCGGCGACGGTCTGCATGTCCTTGTCGCCTCGGCCGCTCAGATTCAGGATCACCGAGTCCTCGGGCGGCAGCGAGCGGGCGACTTCGACCGCCGTGAGCACGGCATGCGCCGGTTCGAGCGCCGGAATGATCCCCTCGGTACGGCAGAGCAACTGGAACCCTTCGAGCGCCTCGGCGTCGGTCGCGGCCCGATATTCGGCGCGGCCAACCTCCCGAAAGAAGGCATGCTCCGGCCCCACGCCGGGGTAGTCGAGGCCAGCCGAGATGCTGTGGGTTTCTCGCACTTGGCCCCACTCATCCTGCAGCAGATAGCTTTTCGCCCCATGCAGCACGCCGACCTCGCCCGCAACCAGCGTTGCCGCGTGCTTGCCGCTCTCGATGCCCTCTCCTGCCGCCTCAACGCCGATCAAGCGAACTCCCGCGTCGCCAGCGAAGGGATAGAACATCCCGATGGCGTTTGAACCGCCGCCGACGCAGGCGATCACCGCCGCCGGGAGCTTGCCAGTGCGCTCCAGAATGGCGGCGCGTGCCTCGCGGCCGATCACCGACTGATACTCGCGGACGATCCACGGATACGGATGAGGACCGACGGCGCTCCCGATCAGGTAGTGCGTCGTCCGCACATTGGCGACCCAGTCGCGGATCGCCTCGTTGATGGCGTCCTTCAGCGTTCGGCTGCCACTCGTGACCGAGACGACCTCCGCACCGAGCAGCCGCATGCGAAAGACGTTCAACGACTGACGACGAATGTCTTCCTCGCCCATGTAGACCTGGCATTCGAGCCCGAGCCGGGCGCAGACCGTGGCCGTAGCGACGCCGTGCTGGCCCGCGCCGGTTTCGGCGATGATGCGTCTCTTGCCGAGCCGCTTGGCAAGGAGCGCCTGTCCGAGCGCGTTATTGATCTTGTGCGCGCCGGTGTGAGCAAGATCTTCGCGCTTCAAGAAAATCTTCGCGCCGCCAGCATGCTCGGTGAGCCGCTCGGCGAAGGTGAGCGGCGTCGGTCGGCCGACGTACTCACGAAGCAGTCGGTCGAACTCCACTTGAAAGCTCGGGTCGGCGTTCGCCTCGACGAACGCCCGCTCAAGCTCAGCAAGCGCCGGCATCAGGGTCTCGGGAACGTACCGCCCACCGAAGGGGCCAAAGCGACCAAGCGAATCGGGCCGAGATAGCACAGGGATCACCGGGTCTCTCCTTGCGACTGCGCGGCGGCGCGCGCTCGCTCCACAAACGCACGAATTTTTGCGGGGTCCTTCTGTCCATCGCGCTCAACCCCGCTGGAAACGTCGACGCCCCACGGACGGACGGCAAGAATTGCGTGTTCGACATTCTCCGGCCGCAAGCCGCCGGCAAGCAGAATGGGCCACCGGCGGGCGATCCGCGCCGCGATCGCCCAATCCCCGACCTCGCCCGAGCCGCCGAAGGCGCCCGGCTGAAACGAGTCGACCAGCAGCCGGGCGTCTCTCGCCGTCCACTCCGCCAGCGAGCGCCACGGAACGCGCTTCCTCGGACGGACTGCCCGGATTACTGGCCGGCCCCAGTCCTCCTCTGGCGATTCAACCCCGCACAGTTGGACAACATCGAGGCCGACCGTATCGGCAACGGTACGGACCGTCGCCGGTGATTCATCGACGAAAATCCCGACGGCGCGCGGCCGGTCCGCGCCGATCTGCCGGCGCAGCGCAGCCGCTTCCTCGGGTGTGACCCGGCGCTTGCTTGGCGCAAAGACGAACCCGACAAAATCCGCCCCCGCTTCGATTGCGGCCTCGAGGGCCGCCGGGTCGCGCAAGCCGCAGATCTTGACCACGATGCTCATGGTCCTGCCGACACCCCCTGCTGACCCCACGCGACCAACGCCGCGGCGGTCCCGCAGGGATCGCCAGCGCGCATGAGCGTCTCGCCAACGAGCATGCCATCGACACGCCAGTCGATCAGCTTGCGGACGTCATCTTCGCTGGCGATGGCGCTCAACGAGAGGACAACGCGATCGGCCGGGATCAGGGGACGCAACCGCTCGGTTGTATGGAGGTCCGTCTCGAAGGTACGGAGATTCCGATTGTTGATGCCGATGATCGCGGCCCCAGCGGCGACAGCGCGCGCGGCTTCGTCGGCGCTGTGAACTTCAACGAGCGCCGCCACCCCCGCGGCACGGGCCGCCTCGAGGAGGGCGGCGAGCAACGCGTCGTCGACGATTGCGACGATGACGAGCACCGCGTCGGCACCGGCGGCACGCGCTTCCCACACTTGATACGGGTCGATCAGAAAATCCTTGCGGAGCAGGGGCGTCTCCGGGACGGCACGCCGGACAGCGGCGAGATCGTCGAGCGAACCGTGGAAATGGCGGGGCTCGGTCAGCACCGAAATCGCCACCGCCCCGCCCGCCACGTAGGCGCGAGCGAGCGCGACCGGGTCAGCCGCCGGGCTCAGGCTGCCCTTGGCAGGCGAGGTCCGCTTGATCTCCGCGATCAGTTGTACACCGGGGCGCCGAAAGGGCGAAGCGAAGTCGCGGGCCGGCGGCAGGGCGGCGCACGTCGCTTCGAGGGCAGCCAGCGGAGTCCGCGCCATCGACAGCGCCAGATCGGCGCGGCGGTCGGCAACAATCCGCGTTAGAAAGTCGCTCACGACGCTTGGCTGATCGCGATGGCGCGTGCCAGTGCCTCACGCGCCCGTCCGGAGCGCACCGTCGCGCCGGCGAGGGCGACTCCTTCTTCGAAGGTCGATGCAAGCCCGCCAACGAAGAGCGCAGCTCCGGCGTTGAGCACGACGATATCGCGTCGTGGGCCCGCCATCCCTGCGAAGATGTCGCGGATCATCTCGGCGTTCTCCTCTGGCGTTCCACCCGCAACCGCGGAAAGCGGGGCTGCAGCTAAGCCGACCATACCCGGTTCGAGAACGCGCCGTTCAATGCCGTCGGTCGTCAGGATGAATGCATCCGTCGGGCCGTGCAGGCCGATCTCGTCGAGGCCGTCCGGACCGGCAACGACCATCCCTCGTTTGATGCCGAGCAGCCGCAGGGCGGCAGCCATCTTTTCAGCGACGCCCGAGTTCGGCGCTCCGATCACCTGTGCCGATGGACGCGCCGGGTTCGTGAGCGGCCCAAGAATGTTAAACACGGTTCGTATGGCGAGCTCGCGACGCACTGGCGCGACATGCTTCATCGCCGGGTGGTACTTTTGGGCAAACATGAAGCCGAAGCCCGCCACCTCAATCGACCGTGCGACTCCTGCTGGGTCGAGGTCGATCCGGTAGCCCAGCGCCTCGAGGACGTCCGCCGAGCCAGACTTGCTCGTCATCCCGCGATTACCGTGTTTGGCGACCTTTAGCCCAGCGCCGGCGGCGACGAAGGCAGCGGCGGTCGAGATGTTCAGCGTGCCGTGACCGTCGCCCCCCGTGCCACAGGTGTCGATCACCATGCCGGTGGCATGCACCGGCTCCGCCTTAGCGCGCATCGTGGACGCCAAGCCAGCGATTTCTTCGACGGTCTCGCCCTTCATGCGGAGCGCCACGAGGAAGGCCGCCGCTTGCGCCGGCGTCGCCGCGCCGCTCATCAAGTCGTCCATCGCGGCGGCAGCCTCGTCGCGAGTCAGGGAGCGGCCGTCGACAAGCGCGGCGATTGCCTCGGCGATCATGGGTGGACCTCCGCCGGCGTTGGCATCGCGAGGAAGTTGCGCAGAAGATCCTTGCCCACCGCTGTCATGATCGACTCCGGGTGAAATTGGACGCCTTCGATTGGATAGCGCCGGTGGCGCAGCCCCATCACGACGCCCGATGCCGTCCGGGCCGTCACTTCGAGCTCAGCCGGGATGCTCTCCGGGGCGACCATCAACGAGTGATACCGAATCGCCTCAAAGGGATTCGGCAGGCCAGCGAAGACGCCTTTCCCCTCGTGGTAGACCGCGGAGGTCTTGCCGTGAAACAGCTCGGGCGCGCGCACCACCCGCCCGCCAAACGCCGCGCCGATGCACTGGTGTCCGAGGCAGACGCCGAGGAGCGGGATTTCCGGTCCAAGGCGGCGGATAACGTCCACCGAGATACCCGCCTCCACTGGGGTGCACGGCCCCGGTGAGACGATGATGCGCTCTGGTCGCCGCTCGCGGATCTCTTCCACCGTGATTTGGTCGTTCCGCACCACCTCCACGGCAGCGCCAAGCTCGCTCACATATTGGTAGAGGTTCCAGGTAAAGGAGTCGTAATTGTCCAGCAACAGAATCATGGCGCCTCTTAGAACCCACTTTCTGGGTCGTCCGCCGCTTCGATGGCACGCAGCACTGCAGTCGCCTTGTTGATGCTCTCCTGAAATTCCAGTTCGGGCACGCTGTCGGCGACGATGCCACCGCCGGCCTGCACGGTGGCAAGGCCGTCTTTCATGACCATCGTGCGGATGGTGATCGCGCTGTCGAGATTGCCGCCAAAACTGAAATAGCCGACCGCACCAGCATAGGGACCGCGGCGATCAGGCTCAAGCTCGGCGATGATCTCCATCGCGCGGATTTTGGGGGCACCCGAGACCGTGCCTGCCGGAAAGCAAGCGCGGAGCGCATCGAACTGGGTGAGGCCGGGACGGAGCCGCCCTTCGACGTGCGAGACCAAATGCATCACGTGCGAGTAGCGCTCGACGTCCATCAGTTGGGTCACTCGCACCGTCCCTGGCTGGGAGACCCGGCCAATGTCGTTGCGGCCAAGGTCGAGCAGCATCACGTGTTCGGCACGCTCTTTTTCATCGGCACGGAGCTCGGCCTCGAGCGCGGCGTCTTCCTCCTCTGTCTTGCCACGCGGGCGGGTTCCAGCAATCGGATGCGTTTCTACCAGTCCATCCTCGACCCGCACCAGCATCTCCGGCGACGCGCCGACAATGTCGCACTCGGCAAGGTGGAGGAAGTACATGTACGGCGATGGGTTAATCGTCCGGAGCGCCCGGTAGACCGAAAACGGATGCGCGGCGGTGCGCTTTGAGAGGCGTTGTGCGAGCACGACCTGAATGATGTCGCCGGCGGCGATGTAGTCCTTTCCCTTCTCGACCATCGCGAGGTAGCGGTCAGGAGTGAGGTTTGAAACGACGTCCTCCCGCCTCGGCGGTCGGCCATCGAGCTGGCGGCGCGGCAGCGTGCGCGGTGTCTCGCCGTTCAGCCGATCGACCAATTCCTCGATCCGGTGAACTGCCTCGAAGTAGGCGCGATCGACATTGCCGTCGATCCGGGCGTGAGAGAGCACCTTGATCCGATGACGCAGATGGTCAAAGACGAGCAGGGTATCGGTGAACATGAAGACAGCTTCTGGCACCCCAAGCGGGTCCTCCGCCGGCGTGGGCAATCGCTCGAAGTGGCGGACGGCATCGTAGGAGAGATAACCGACCGCGCCGCCGTGGAACCGCGGCAACCCCGGCACCGGAACCAGCCGCACACGCGCCAGCTCCTCCTCGACCGCCAGCAGCGGATCGGTCCGCCCGTCTGCCCGAGTCACCAGATACGGCTCGGCGCCGATGAAGCTGTAGCGCGCCAGGCGCTCCCCGCCTTCCACCGATTCGAGTAGGAAGGCATAGTCGCCACGGGCGACTTTTAGATAGGCGGAGACCGGCGTTTCGAGATCGGCGACGATCTCGCGGTAGACGGGCACAAGATTGCCCCGGGTAGCAAGATCCCGAAACTCTTCAAGGGAGGGGGTGTACATCACACCCCTCCGTAGGGAAGGCGCATCGCCTCCTTGGCAAGCCGTAGGGTCTCCTGCGCCTCGGCCCGCGCCCGTGCTGTGCCGGCGAGAATGATTTCGTCGACGAGGCCCGGCATCGCCTCGAATTTCGCCCGCCGTTCACGGATCGGATCGAGGAAGCGGTTGAGCGCTGCCGCAAGCTTCCTTTTCACCTCGACGTCGCCAACCCGGCCGGTCCGGTAGCGCTCCTCGAGGTCGCGCACTTCGTCGACGTTGTCGTTGAATGCGTTGTGGTAAATGAAGACCGGATTGCCCTCGACGGTGCCGGGGTCAGTGGCGCGCAGGCGCTTCGGGTCGGTGTACATCCCCCGCACTTTTTGCTCGACAACATCAGGAGGGTCCGAGAGAAAGATCGTGTTGTTGAGCGACTTGCTCATCTTCGCCTGCCCGTCGGTGCCGACGAGGGTCGGCACCCGGCCGGTGAGCGACTGGGCCTCCGGGAAAACCGGACCATAGAGGCGGTTAAAGCGACGAGCGATCTCCCGCAGCAACTCGATGTGGGACTCCTGGTCCCGCCCGACCGGGACAAGGTCGGCGCGCACCATCAGCACGTCGGCCGCCTGCAAGATCGGGTAGGAAAGCAGACCGACCGACGGCTCCTCGATCTCGAGATCCCGCATCACGTCCTTGAGGGTAGGAATGCGCTGAGCACGCGGCACGGTCACGAGACAGGCGAAGATCCAGAACAGCTCCGTCACTTCCGGGATAAGCGACTGGAGATAAATCGTCGCCTTGTTCGGATCAATGCCGACCGCGAGCCAGTCGAGCACGAGATCGCGGACATTCTCGGCCACGTTGCCGGTGCGCTCGAGCGCCGTCGTCAACGTGTGGAGATCGGCGATCAGGAAGAAGCACTCGTATTCGTCCTGCAGCTTGACTCGATTTTCCCACGAGCCGACGTAATGGCCGAGATGGCCTTTGCCGGTCGGGCGGTCGCCAGTGAGGATGCGCTTCATGCTTACACCTTGGGCAAACCGGCCAGCGCTGCGGCGACGCGCTCCGGCGGATAGTCGAAGTCTTCGAGCTTTCCGCCGAGATAGGCGTCGTAGGCAGCAAGGTCGAAGTGACCGTGGCCGCTCAGATTGAACAGAATCGTCCGGCGTTCGCCGGCCTCTTTCGCCGCGAGCGCCTCGTCGATGGCGGCGCGAATGGCGTGGGATGACTCCGGCGCCGGGACGATCCCCTCGGTTCGCGCAAACTGCACGGCTGCCGCGAAGCAGGGATTCTGGGTGTAGGCCCGCGCCTCGATGATGCCCTGCTCGTAGAGCAGCGAGACGAGCGGGGCCATCCCGTGATAGCGCAGTCCGCCGGCGTGGATCGGGTCTGGGACGAACTGATGACCGAGGGTATGCATTTTGACCAGCGGTGTCATGCCGACGGTGTCGCCAAAGTCGTAGGCATAGGTACCACGCGTGAGTGACGGCGCCGCCGCCGGCTCGACGGCGATGATGCGCGTCGGCTTGCCCGCCGTCAGCTTCTCGCGGACGAATGGGAACGCGATGCCGGCGAAGTTACTCCCCCCGCCGGCACAGCCGATGACAACGTCGGGGTAGGCATCGGCCATCTCAAGCTGCTTGAGGGCCTCCTCGCCAATGATCGTCTGATGCATCAAAACATGGTTCAGCACGCTGCCAAGCGAGTACTTGGTGTCTTCGCGGCTCGCGGCATCCTCGACCGCTTCCGAGATCGCGATCCCGAGGCTGCCAGGGGAGTCCGGGTCCTGAGCGAGCACGCTGCGGCCGGCGTTCGTTTCGGTGCTAGGACTGGGGGTGACTGAGCCGCCCCATACTTCCATCAGCGAGCGGCGATACGGCTTCTGATAGTAGCTCGCTTTCACCATATAGATCTTGGCTTCAAGCCCGAAGAGACTGCACGCGAAGGCAAGCGCACTCCCCCACTGGCCCGCGCCAGTCTCGGTGGCAATCCGCTTCACACCTTCTTGTTTGTTGTAGTAGACCTGCGCGACCGCGGTATTCGGCTTGTGCGAACCGGCGGGCGACACGCCTTCGTACTTGTAAAAGATCTTCGCCGGCGTCTCGAGCGCTCGTTCGAGCGCATGGGCGCGGAACAGCGGAGTTGGCCGCCAGAGGCGGTAGATCGCCAACACCTCCTCGGGAATGGGGATGTAGCGATCGCTGCTCACTTCCTGCAGGATGAGCGCCATCGGGAAGAGGGGAGCGAGGTCCGCCGGGCCGATGGGCTGGCCTGTGCCGGGATGGAGCACCGGCGCGGGCGGAACGGGAAGGTCCGCCACAATGTTGTACCACTGCCGCGGCATGTCGGATTCGCTGAGGAGGTATTTCGTCTGGTCCACGCGCGTGCTCCTTTCCGCGGATTAACAACGAACGCCTCACGTCCGTGAGGGACGAGAGGCGTTTCTCGTGGTGCCACCCTGCTTCGGCCCGCCAGAGCGGGCCCTCATTCCGAGCACGGCCCGCAGGCGATGCTCTGTGCCCGCTAACGGTGGCCTTCCGGCGGCGCCTACTGCCCAACGGGGTTCGGACCGCGACTCCCGAGTCCATTCCGCTCCTGCGCCGGCGCCGCCTCACACCTTTCGCGGCTCTCTGAGCTTCGCTGGGAGCGTACTCGTCTCGTTCGACGTCGTTTTCCTTTTACACCCACACTATAGCCCTCGGGGCGCCGAACGTCAACGGCAGGAGTTTCGCACGTCGCGCCGACCGGCGAGGCAGCCGCGCCTCCCGTCGCCTTTCGATCAACGGCGACGAGCGGCAGCGACGGCGGAACGCATCCTGCTCAGCCCGAGCTCGCTTCACGCTGCGCACGCTCACCCCCGGCCGATCAGGAATCGTCGCCACCTGCGATGTCTCCTGGTTGGCGTCCCGATGGAATGATCCGCATCGGTCTGCCAATCGAGATAGTCGTCGGGCGATTCTTTTCACCCGCTGCCGGAACTCGCCGTGATCCCACCGGCAAAACAATATCCCCCTCTCGCTGAGGAGAGGGGGATACCACGTCAGTCGCCGGCGGGCAGCGGGTTCGCTACTTCGGCATCGCGGCGAGCGCGAGGTACGCTGGGCGGGGCCGGCCATCTGGATAGAGAACCGAGAACGCACGCTTGGCGTAGCGATCGTCTGGCTCGGCTGAAGCGGCAAAGTTTAGGTTCCAGACAAACATCGGGCCCATATATCCCTTTTCCTTGCCGATCTGGAACGCTCGAACGAGATAGGCGGCTTGCTGCTCCTCGGAGTTGTCCTTGGCATAGGAATACTCCGGATACGGGTTGGAGCTGCTCGCCCAACCAAACTCGGTCGCCCAAAGCTGTTTGTTCGCGTCGCCGTATTGGACCATCACCTCGCGGAACTGCTCAATGCGGCGGAAGTATTGCGAGCCGTGGCCCTTGAAGGTGGTCGTCGGGACCGTTTTGCGGTCGGCCCAGTCGTCAGGCGGGTTGTTGAAGCCGCTCGGGTGAATCCCAATCGCGTCAGAGACGTCCTTCAACCCCTGGTCATACATCTGCTTCAAGAATTCGAGGTCATCGATGGCGATATCGCCATCGCTATGACCAGTCGGCGTCGGGGCGCCGGAGACGACAACGATTTCTGGGTTCGCCTTCTTGATCGCCGCGTAGGAAACTTTCAACAGGTCGATATACTGCTTGGCCGACAGCTTTCGGCCGCGCCCACCCCACTCGTACCACAGGTTTTGCTCGTTCCACACTTCGATCGCATGCACCTTACCCTTGTGACGGGCAGCGATGGCGGCAACGAAGTCGGCGAAGTCCTGCGGGTTGGCGGGCGGGCCAGGCACGCTGAAGTCCGTATCGGGCGGTCGCGCCCAGCGCGGGGCAGTGACGACACTCAGCAGAACCTTCAGGCCGGCAGCCCCATTGACCCAGCGGTCGATGTCACCCCAGTTGATCTGGCCCTTCGAGCTCTCGAGATTTTCCCACCGGATCTGGAACTTGACCCAGTTGAAGCCGGCCTTCTTGGTCATCTCGATACCGTAGGCGAGATTGCCTTGGTCAACCTGGAAGCCGTAGCCAAACGGGTGAACCGGTGTGCCGCCCGGCGGCGGCGCGGCAGATGCCGGCTGCGCCTGCGGCGCCCCGCTCGCGCCCGGTGGATCGGTCGGGACGAGCGCCTCCTTCGGGAAGATCCCAGCTTCCTTCGCGAGGTCACCACCGTTTGCCACAAGCACCTGACCACGGCGCGCCCACGGCACGTCTTCCTTGTAGTGCTGCATTACCGCCCGCTGGAAACGGACGACGAAGTGATTGCCCTTATCGACGACGCGCGACGTCGGCAGGCCGTACAGTGTGATCGGGTCAGGCACCGAGAAATAACGCTGCTTGATCGCCGGATTCTCATCGAGCAGCGCTTGGCGCTTCCGCACGATGTCTTGGAAGCTGGTGGCATCGGCATCGAACGAAGTCGGGAGCCGGTTCGGCGTGGAACGAACCACGTCGAGCCAATCGTCCTTCCCGGCGTCACCGATGGCGTCGATGACATTGGCAAAGACCACGGTGTTGCCCTGGTCCGGCCGCCATTGGAACACCGCCTTCTGAAACACCTGCGTGATGAAGCCCTGATAGGTAAAGCGCTGGCTCACCGGATAGCCGACAGCATCGACGCCGCCGACGAATCGGAAGGCGTCGTAGAACAGCACCCCATCGGCGTTGGTGACGGCGTACCCTTTCGGGCTTGTCCCGAGGTCCGACCCGTTGGCCTGGGTGTAGAACCACCCACCGGGAATCTGATAGTCCAGCTGGGCCTGCGCCGCCGCCGGCTCCGGACGGAGTAGCGGAACGACGAGGGCAGCCAGCACGGCCACCGAGAGGACCATTCGCCACGCGTATGACATTTCCACCCCCACTTCTGGGCGCTGGGTTGCCGTAAACCTCGGTAACAGGGGCGGCCGAGGCAGCCGTGAGTATAGGGCGAAGCAAACAAGCCGGCAACAGCCTCGCCGCTTCCTTCCAACGAGCGACGCGACGCTTGGTTGCTCGCAGAATCGAATACGGCCGCGAGCCCCTCACCGACTACAATCCGGCGAGGCGGTGGGACGGCCGCGTGAGGGTAGGCCGCAATGGGTATCGGCGTCGGCGAGCTGCTGATCATCCTCGTGATCGTGTTGATCGTCTTCGGCGCCGGCCGGCTCGGCGAACTGGGAAATGCTTTCCCGAAAGCCGTGAAAAACTTCCAGGCGGGAGCGCGCGGCGAGCTGACCGACGAGCCGGTCGGAGACAGCACGCCCCCGGCTCGGCTCGCGCACACGATGCCTCGTCGGCGGCTCCGTCCGCTCGGCATGGTGCTGCTTGGGATCGGCCTCCTTCTCTTCTACGCCGACTACCAGTGGCTTCAGTTTGGGCTGCCGCTCCAGATCGCCGCTGGAGCGCTCGGCCTGCTCGGAGCAGTGGTTTTTCTCTTCTTCTGATCTTGTCCTCGGCGCACCTCGGGCAGGCCCAAGCCACGAGCTCGAACAGGCGCCAGCCGGAGGGAGCACGATCGAGCCGCTACGCCAAACGCTGCTCGCCTTTTCGCCGATAGCGCTGGCGGCGCTCGCCGCCGGAGCAGTCGGTGCGGCAGGCGCACCAGCGCTGCGTCGCCTCCCGCCGGTCGTCGCGCCGCTGCTCACGATTGGCGCCGCGGTGTGGTTTCTCGCCGTCTTCACCGCGCTGTCAGTGGCGCGACACGACGCCCTACGCAGCAACGCCTACGACCTCGCGATCTTCGACCAAGCGATCTACAACACCGCCGTCGGCAGGCCCTACGCCGTCAGCATCAAGATCGATGACCTTGCGAACCCCATCCTGCTTGGCGACCATTTCTCGCCGGCGGTAGCGCTGCTCGCACCGCTCACTTGGTTGTGGAACGATGTCCGCGCTCTGCTCATCGCCCAAACTCTGCTGCTTGCCGCTGGGGCGATCCCGGTCTTCCGGGTGGCACGGTGGGCAGCGAAGTCGGCGCTCTTGCCGCCCGCGCTCGTCACCGGTTATCTCCTTTCGCCCACCTTGCAGCACACGGTCCTCTACGACTTCCACGAGGTGGCCCTGGCCGTTCCGGCGCTCGCCTTCGCGGGAGAGGCACTCGTCCGGCGCTGGCGGCTGGCGCTCGTTCTGTGGCTCGGTGCAGCACTGCTCTGCAAGGAAGAGATCGCCTTCGTTGCCGCTGGATTCGGTGCGACCCTGCTGATTAGCGGACTCCTTGCCGCGCGCCGGCAACACGAGGCCCGTCTGGACATCGCCCTCGGGACAGCGATCCTGATGGGGGCCCTCGCCTGGGCGGCGCTCGTCATCGGCGTTCTCATCCCGTGGTTCGAGGGCAGCGGCGCGTATACCTATGTCAATCGGTACGAAGATCTCGGCGGCTCCCCAGGCGAGGTCGTTCGCACGGCGCTCACCCGCCCGGACATTGTGCTCGGCCTGCTCCTCCAATCGGTCAAGCTCGAGTTTGTCCTCAGCTTCTTTGCCCCGTTCGCGTTCCTGCCCTTGCTTGTGCCGGAACTGCTTGTACTCACCTTGCCGACCTTCGGGTACCTGTTGCTCAGCTCCTATCCAGCGCAGTACAGCCTTGGCCGGCAGTATGGGGTAGTGATTGTTCCGCTGGTGGCGATCGCCGCCGCAATGGGCGTCGTCCGGCTCGACCGCTGGCGAGGCGGGCGAGGGGCAGTTCTCCCGGCGCTGGCGCTCGCGATCGCGGCGGCGGCGGTCGCGACCTACCTGCAGTTCGGCCCCGGACCGGGCGGCGGCTGGTACGATCCTGAGCGCTACCACCGAACGCCGCGCACGGCGGTAGCGGCCCAAATGTTCGCTCGCATCCCACCCGAAGCCAGTGTGGCGGCACAGGAGAACCTCGCGCCGCATCTCAGCCGTCGCGAACGGCTCTACCTGTTCCCAGCGTTGCACGGCGCGGAGTATGTCATCCTCGACAACGAAGGGGGCACCTTTCCCATCGACCGCCCGACCTGGGATCGTGAGGTCTCCGAGCTGCTACGCAACCCGCTCTACCGCCTTGTCGCGGACGAAGCCGGTTTCGCCCTGTTTCAAAAGCAGGACGCGTTGCCCGGCGAGCCGGCGGATCTCCGATTTGGATTGGTCCTGCGCCTCGTCGCGGTCGACGTGCGCCCCGGGTCGCTCGGGCTAGTGTGGGAGCTCGTGCAGCGGTGGGAGCCCGGGCGGATCGTGGACGGATACCGTCAGGAGATCCGATTGCTGCGGGCGGACGGCACAACAGCAGCGGAACTCGTCCGCCCGCCGCGCGCCGGGAGCGGCTTTTTCGAGACGGGGCGCGGGGTGATCGGCGAGCGAATCTGGGAGCGTTTCGATCTGCCGGCGGGCCTGCCTCCCGGTCGCTACCTGCTCGATCTCACGGTGCGCGGCGAGCCGGATGGGCCGGCCTTGCCGCGAACTGGCGCGTCGCCCGAGCTAAGAATTCCTTGAGACTGTCCGTCACCCGCATCCAGAAACGGCCAAGGAGGCGCAAGCGGTGGCGTACAATTTTCCGGTGAGCGCCCCGCCCGGAGGTCCTTGGTGCAAATCGTGCTGAATATCGCGACGTTTGCGGTCGTCCTCGTCGTGCTCGTCGTCGTCCACGAGCTCGGCCATTTCCTGACGGCCAAGCGAGCCGGCGTCCGGGTGCTCGAGTTCGCTATCGGTTACCCGCCCCGGTTATTCGCATTCCGTCGCGGCGAGACGGAATACTCGCTCAACCTGCTTCCGCTCGGCGGGTATGTGCGGATGGTCGGCGAAGAGGACCCAACCGACCCGCGCAGCCTCGCCGCTCAGAGCATTCCTTGGCGGTTAGCCATTCTCTCGGGCGGCGTGATCATGAACGTGCTGCTCGCCTTCGTCTTGTTCACGGTGAGCGCGATGCTGCCGCGCACCGAGCTGGTCGGCAACGTCGTCATCCTCGGTGTCCGCCCCGGCTCGCCGGCCGAGATCGCCGGCCTGCGTCCCGATGATGTAGTAGTGAGCGTCAACGGACGGCCAATCCGCGGACTGGGCGAACTGCGGTACAACGTCAATCTGAACCTCGGTCAGCCGATGGACCTCGTCGTTCGGCGCGACGGCCGCGAGGTGCAGACCCGCGTCACGCCGCGCTTCGCGCCGCCGCCCGGGGAAGGGGCGACCGGAATTGTCATCGGCGTCGAGAACCCGATCTGGCGCTGGCGCGTCGAGCGCGGCCTCACGACGGACCAGCTCGCCGAGCGCGTCGGTGTCCCGGTCGAGGTGGCGCAGGTGTGGGAACTGGCCGGCGCCGATGCCATTGGCCGAACCGAGTGGGAGCGGCAGCAGGCTGCACAGCGTGGCAGTACCCCCGAACAGTTGCGCGACGAGTACCTCGCTTCGCTCTCGTCTCTCCTCGGCGTCAGCACCGCACAGTTGACCGAAAGCTACCTGCAGCAGCAGACGCGCGCGCTGTCGCCGATTGACGCCATTCCAGCGGGCATCCAGCGCGGGTGGGAAATGCTGGTGCTCTACAAGAACGACATCACCAGCATGATCGCGCAGCGCTCAGCGCCACAGGTCGCCGGTCCGGTGGGGATCTATGAGATCACTGGGCAAGTGGCGCAGCAGGCGACGCGATCCGGCCCGGCGGTGCTCCTCGACCTGATGGCCCTCTTGAGCATCAACTTGGCGATCATCAACGCCTTGCCGATCCCCATGCTCGACGGAGGACGAATCATGTTCGTGCTCATTGAAGCAGTGCGCGGCGGCAAAAGGATCGCACCCGAGAAGGAGCGCTTCGCTCACCTGATCGGCGCGGCATTCCTGTTCACGCTGATCATCGCCATCACCTTCAATGACGTCATTCGCTTGGTGAGCGGCGAGAGCATCTTCCGCTAGTGACGCCTCGGCCTCTCGCCCTTTCGAGCATGTGGGCGGTCGACCGTTTTGCGACGGCCGGCGACTTTCGGCGCGCTGCCGCCGCCTTCGGTTTCGACGCTGTCGAGTTCAATTACGAAGCACCACCGAGCTGGTTCGACGATATCGGTGACGGTCCGCCCGTTCGCAGTCTCCACAATCCGTGTCCGGCCTGCCGGGTGGACGACGGCCGCTGGAGCTACGAGTTGTCGCTCGGCGCGACCGACGAAGACGAGCGCCGCGAAGCCGTTCGGCTCACCCTTGCCACGATCGATAACGCTGCCCGTATCGGGGCAGAGGCGATCGTGGTCCATGTTGCCACAATCCCTGTCGACACGAGCAAGCAGGCTCGGCTGCGCGAACTCGTGAATGCCGGTGAACGAGGGAGCGACGAGTTTTGGGCCGTGCGAGACGCTCTCGCCGCCGAACGCGCCGCGAACGCAGGGCGACATCTCGAGCAGTCGATCCGCAGTATCCGGGCGATCGCCGGTTATGCTGCCGAGCGCAGAGTCCAAGTCGGTATCGAGACACGCTACAACGTCTACGAGATCCCGAACCTCGAGGAAGCGCACCTGTTACTCGAGGCAGGGCGTGAGGGGCCGGTCGGCTATTGGCACGATGTTGGCCATGCTGCCGGCCAAGAACTGCTCGGCTTCGGAACTCACCGCGACTGGCTGGAATCGCTCGGACCGCGCATCATTGGCGTCCACCTCCACGAACTGCGCGGCGTAAAGGACCATTTCGCTCTCGGCACTGGGGAAATGGACTGGCCGCTCGTTGCAGCACACCTTCCGGCAGCAGCACTTCGCGTCTGCGAATTCGATCGCCGCAATTCGCCTGACGACGTTGCCCGCGCCTTCGCCGTCCTCGAGCGTCACCGCATCATCTAGCGACTCGTCCTCGCGAGCCTTGCGACCGATCTCGGACCCGAGGCTTAGAGCGGAATGTTGCCGTGCTTCTTCGGCGGGTTGGTGGCGCGTTTGTTTTCGAGCATCTCCAACGCTGCGATCAAGCGCGGTCGCGTTTGGCGCGGCTCGATCACATCGTCGAGGAAGCCGCGGCTTGCGGCAACATAGGGATTGGCGAACTTCTCAACGTACTCGGCGATCAGCGCCTGACGCTCGGCGGCGGGGTCTTCGGCGCGTTCGAGGTTGCCGCGAAAAATGATATTGACCGCGCCCTCGGGTCCCATCACCGCAATCTCGGCGGTCGGCCACGCGAGATTGAGGTCGGCACGGACGTGCTTGGACCCCATGACGTCATACGCGCCGCCGTACGCTTTGCGGGTGATGACCGTCAATTTCGGGACAGTCGCCTCACAGTAGGCGTAGAGCAGTTTCGCGCCGTTTCGGATGATACCGCCGTGCTCCTGACCGATGCCGGGGAGAAAGCCGGGCACATCGACGAAGGTGACGATGGGGATGTTGAACGCATCACAGAATCGAACGAATCGGGCGCCCTTGATTGACGAATTGATGTCGAGAACGCCGGCAAGCACCGAGGGCTGCTGGGCCACGATCCCGACCGGCCGGCCGTCGAGGCGGGCGAACCCGATGATGATGTTCTGCGCCCAGCCTTCCATCACTTCGAAGAAGTCGCCGTGGTCGACGATGCGCCGTATCACCTCGTGCATGTCGTAGGACTTCTTCGGGTCGTCCGGCACAATGAAATCCAGTTCTGGATCCATCCGGTCGGCGGGATCGTCCTGCGGACCGCGCGGCGGGTCTTCGGCATTGTTCAGCGGCAAGAAGGAGAGCAACCGGCGGATGCCATCGATGCATTCCGCTTCGCTCGCCGCCGCAAAGTGGGCCACGCCAGAGATCGTGCTATGGGTTGTCGCGCCTCCCAACTCTTCGAACGTCACTTCCTCATGCGTGACCGTCTTCACGACGTCAGGACCGGTCACGAACATGTAGGACGTGTCCTGCACCATGAAAATGAAATCGGTCATGGCCGGGGAGTACACCGCTCCACCAGCGCAGGGCCCGAGGATTGCCGAGATTTGGGGGATAACGCCGGAAGCGAGGACGTTGCGCGTGAAGATTTCGGCGTAGCCGGCGAGTGAGGCGACACCCTCCTGAATTCGTGCGCCGCCCGAGTCGTTTAGGCCAATGACGGGAACGCCATTCTGCAGGGCGAGGTCCATAATCTTGCAGATCTTTTCGGCATACGTCTCCGAGAGGGAACCGCCGAAGACGGTAAAGTCTTGCGAAAAGACATAGACCGGCCGGCCGTCGATCTTCCCCCAGCCGGTGACCACGCCGTCGCCCAGATACTTTTGGTCCGCCAGCCCAAACTCGGTCGTCCGGTGGGTGACGAACATATCGAATTCCAGAAAGGTGCCTTCGTCGAGCAGCAGGTCAATCCGCTCGCGTGCCGTCAGCTTGCCGCGGGCGTGTTGCGCCTCAATTCGTTTTTGTCCGCCGCCCAGCTTCGCCTCTTCGCGAAGCCGCCGCAGCTGGGCAAGTCGTGCTTCAATGGACATGACCGCTCCACCCGCACCCGGGGTGAGAGTTGCGCCGGCGCAGTATAGCACGCGCCCCTCGGCGCAACGCCGAGCGCCGACCGAGATCGCTCCGCACCCACATCGTCCAGAGCTGCAGCGCTCGGTGCTGCCAATGCCGCGGCAGCGAGCGCGTCCGAGGCATCTCGTTCCGGCCCCGGTGGCGCACCTCTGGTAGGCTGACTCCTGATCACTTCGGGGAGGTTCGCCTTGGCCACACTGATCGTGCTGTTCAACCTGAAGCCCGGCGCGTCGCGCGACGACTACGAGCGCTGGGCGATTGAGCACGACGTGCCGACCGTCTCAGCGTTGACCTCGGTCGATTCGTTCCGGGTGCTGCGGGCGACCGGACTGCTCGGCGGCGGAGATGCTCCATATCAGTATGTCGAGGTGATCGAAGTGAACGACCTCCCGCGATTTGGGGGGGAAATCGCCGGCGAGACGATCCAACAGATTGCTGCCGAATTTGGTCAGTTCGCCGAGGCGCCGATCTTCCTGCTCACCGAGCAGATTGCCTTCGGAGAGTCGCGATGAGTGGGCTCGAGGGTAAGGTTGCTATCGTCACGGGCGCCGGCCGGCACCGCGGACTGGGGAAAGCCATCGCGCTGCGCCTCGCACTCGACGGCGCGGACGTGGTGATAGCCGATCTTGGGCAGCCGGCAGGACGGCAGTTTCCGGCGGGGTTGGTCGGCGAGACCGAGGAGATGCAGTCCGTGGTTGCCGATCTCCAAGCGACTGGCCGCCGGGCGTTAGCGATTGCTTGCGATGTCCGTGACGAAAGCCAAGTCGAGGCGCTCGTTGCGCGAACGGTGGAAGCCTTCGGCCGGCTGGACATCTTCATCAACAACGCCGGCATCGGGTACCTGATGGCGCTCGTCACCGAAACCGAGCTCGACGACTGGAACGCCGTCATTGGCGTCAACCTGACGGGAGCCTTTCTCGGCACAAAGCATGCCGCTCGCCAGATGATCGCGCAAGGAAGCGGCGGGCGCATTGTCACCATTGCCTCGCAGGCCGCCAAGTCCGGCTTCCCCTATGCCTCTGCCTACACGGCCAGCAAGCACGGCGTGATCGGGCTAACACGAAGCGCCGCCATCGAGCTCGGTCCTCACGGCATTACGGTCAACGCCGTCTGCCCGAACCACGTGACGACCGACCTAGGCGCGTGGCAAAACGAGTTCTTCAGCCGTGCGACCGGACGAACCCTTGAGGAATACCTCGCCGACATGCGGCGGCGCATCCCGCTTGGTCGCCCCGGCCGGCAGGAGGACACCGCCAACGCGGTCGCGTTCCTGTGCTCGGACGACGCGCAATACATCACCGGCGAAGCGCTGAATGTCTCCGGCGGCGAAGAGGTGCATTAGCCCTCGCGAGGTCCCTGAGGCGTTGGTTGCGGGGTCCATCCCGCCGGGTCCGCTTGCGCAGCGGCTGACGGCGAGCGCATGATGGCGCCCGTGGGGGCAACGACGCTGCGCGATATGCTGGCCGGCGTGGGGGCATACCTGCTGGCGCGCCGGCTACTGCCCTTCGTCTTCTTTGGCGCGTTCGTCGTCGTTTGCTGCCTCTGCCAATTCTGGTTGGGCCTGATCGGGATGGGCCTCAGCGTCGTCTCGCCATCGGCAACGGCCCGCCCTTCGACTCCCACAGTTGCATCGCACCCCATCGTGCCACTGGGAACGGTCGTCGAGCTGCCGCCACTCAGGCTGAGCGTCGAAGGCGGCGAGCGTCTGGCACGCGAAGGGCGGGCGTCGACCGATCTCGTCGCCATCTTCCTTCGGGTGGAAAATCCGACGACCCGGCCGGCGCCGATCGACCGGGGCCGCTTCGAACTTCAGGACAGCCGGGGAAGACGCTATTTTCCGCTCGTCCGCCCTGACCTGACGCTCTTTCCAAAGGCGCCGCCCGCGTTCTCACCGACCGAGCCCATCCCGGCTGGCGAACGGGTCGATGTCGTCTTCGTCTACGAGACCCAGCGCGACGCGGCAGGGTTGCTCCTCCGCGTGGGCGGAACGCTCTTCGCGACCGGGCTTCGCTGAGTGACGGAACCCCGCGCCCTGATGCGGCTGCCTTGAGACGTTCGGTGCCCCGCGGCTGGACGGCCGGTCGGCTGCAGACGGTCATTCGACTTCTCGAGCCTCGGTTCGGGAAACTGGTGATTGGTGGGCGCCTCCACTCTGCGAGCGAGCCGAATAGCCGCGTGCGCCGACTTCGCTGCTCCAGCATTTGCAGACGCACCGGCAGCTGATGAGCCGATCTGGCGCGGCCGCCCGGTCCGACCGGCATCGGAACGCGAGGAGCGCGGCACTCGAGGCGGACGCGAACTGCGCCCGAGGCGCCCTCACCCCCGCAGGTAGGCCAGTCGTGGCAGGACGCCCCGCGCGAATTGGTCGAGATTCGCGTCGGCTGCGTCCGGCTCCATCCCGCCGAAGTCAAACCAACAGAGGAGGCGGCCAACGCCGAGGGCAGCGAGCGGCCGGATCTGCTCAATCACGGTGTCGGGCGATCCGGCAATCACCGCTCTTGGGTAGAACTCTGAGAACTCGTGGGGCTCGAACACCTCGTTCGCCCGGTCGAGATAGCCCACGAGCGCCTCGCGCGCCACCCGCTCCGCGCCGTCGTCAGTGTCCGCCACCACCACGTGACGGAGGACCCCGGACTGCGCGAGCAAGGCCACGATCTGCCCGTCGCTCGCGCCGCAGGAGCGGAGCGTCGAGGTATAGAGCGTGAGATTGGCGTGAAGCTGTTCCTCGGGGAAGCGTCCGAGCAAAATCGGGATGCCCATCCGAGCGGCGGCGACGATTGACTCGTCATGGACGATGGCGCGAACGAGGGGCGGGTGCGGCTGTTGCCATGGCCGAAGGAGTGTGCCCGGAAATCGACCGGGGAAAAGCCCTTCTCGCTCGAACGGCTCGCCTGCCCAAACGGCGCGAAGCACCTCGAGTCCTTCGTCGAAGCGCTGGTGACGCTGTTCGACGTCGATCCCGAGCCCACCGAACTCCTTCATCGAACGGCCGGTGCCGAGCCCCACGATCAGCCGGCCTTCCGAAAGGTGATCGAGCATGATGAGCTGCTCGGCGAGCTCATACGGGTTGTGAAGCGCCAGAATGAGCGCGGCAAAGCCGATTCGGATCTGGCGGGTGCGCGCCGCAACAGCAGCGGCGAAGACGACAGGATTGCCAATCACCCCGTAGCCCGTGAAGTGCCGTTCGGCGAGCCAAACCGATTCGAAGCCGAGCGCTTCGGCGCGGACGATTCGGTTGAGCAGGCGTGGCGGACCAACCTCGGGCCGACCGGTCGGGGTTTGCATCGTGCTGAAGATGCCGGCCTGCATGCAACGTCCCCGCTCTTCGCCAATCGGCTCTCGCGCCCACCATTCTAACCGCCTTGAAAGCCACCCGATCCGCCGTTATCTTTACTTTCGCCCCGTCATACCCCGTTGTCGGCAACCGGCACGCTGCCCATTACCCGGGTGAGGATTGAAGAAGTGAACATCCCAGAAGAGCTTGGGTACACCAAGGAGCACGAATGGGTGCGGTTTAACGACGACGGAACGGTGACGATGGGGATCACCGAATTCGCCACCGATCAGCTTGGTGACGTCGTTTACGTCGATCTCCCGCCAGTCGGAACGACGGTACGGCAGTTCGAAAAGTTCGGCGAAATCGAGTCGGTCAAGGCGGTGTCTGAGCTGTTTTCGGGCATCTCTGGCGAAGTGGTGGAAGTTAACGAAAAGCTTGGCGACCAGCCGGAGTTAGTCAATTCCGATCCGTATGGCGAGGGCTGGATGCTGCGCGTCCGGCCATCCAACCCGGCCGAGCGGGACAATCTGCTCTCCGCCGCCGATTATGGAGCCCTGACCGCGTGACCACTGCCCACCCGCAGACGACTCGCCGATCGCGAACGAGCTACGTGCCGCATACCGAGGCCGACCGTCGCCAAATGCTGGAGACGATCGGCGTGGCATCGATTGAAGACCTGTTTGTCGACATCCCTGCTGCCCTGCGTAATCCGACGCTCCGGCTGCCGGACGGGATGTCGGAGATGGAGGTGTTGGCGCACGTCGAACAGCTCGCCGAGCGCAACGTCACGGTCGACCGGTTGCCCTCGTTCCTCGGGGCGGGTGCCTACCGGCATTTCATTCCGAGCGCCGTCTGGCAGCTCGTCGGCCGGAACGAGTTCTACACCTCCTACACCCCCTATCAGCCGGAGGTGGCGCAAGGCACGCTTCAGGCGATGTACGAGTTCCAATCCTTCGTCGCGCTGCTCACCGGTATGGAGGTCGCCAACGCCTCGGTCTACGACGGCGCAAGCGGGCTTGCCGAGGCGATGCTGATGGCGGTGCGCCTCACCAACCGACCGCGGGTTGCCCTCGCCGCCAGCGTGCATCCGGACTATCTCAGGACGGTTGAGACGTACCTCGTTCCTCAAGGAATTGCGGTCGAACGGTTCGATCCTGCCGCACCGCCCGACGCGAGTGGGTTCGCCTGCCTCGCGATTCAGCAGCCGTCGTTCGAGGGGTTCCTCGTTCCGGCTGAGCAAGTTGGGGAGGCCGCCCATGCCGGCGGGGCGCTCTTCGTCGTCGCCGCCGACGCGCTGTCGCTGGGCATGCTGCGGCCGCCTGGCGACTACGGAGCCGACATCGTGGTCGGCGAGGCGCAATCGTGCGGCGTGCCGCTGCAATTCGGCGGCCCCTACGTCGGCATCTTCGCCTGTAAGCAGAAGTACATTCGGCAGCTGCCGGGCCGGCTCGTCGGCGGCACGGTCGATCACGAAGGCCGGCGCGGCTATGTCCTCACCCTTCAGGCCCGGGAGCAACACATCCGCCGCGAGCGAGCGACGAGCAACATCTGCACCAGCCAAGGCCTGATCGCGCTCGCGGCGACGATCTATCTCGCGCTGCTCGGCAAAGAGGGGGTCCGCCAAGTCGCGGAACTGTGCTACCACAAGGCCCATTACGCGGCATCCCTCCTCACCGCGATTCCGGGAGTGCGACTCGCCAGACCGGATCCCTTTTGGTGCGAGTTCACGCTCCAATTGCCCCTCCCACCCAGCGTCGTGAACCAGAAGCTGCTCGACCGCGGCATCCTCGGTGGATTGGACATCTCCGACCGCATCCCGAACGGGTGGCTCGTCTGCGTCACCGAAGTGAACAGTCGCGACGAGATTGAGCGACTGGCGGCCGAGACCCGGGCGATTGTGGAGGGTCGATGAGCGAGCCCGTCATCTTTGAGCGCTCGCAGCCGGGACGGCGAGGCGTGGCGCTGCCACCGCTCGACGTTCCCGAAGCACCGCCGCTTCCCGCCGAGTTCCGGCGCGACGACCTGCCCCTGCCCGAAGTCAGCGAGCTCGATGTCGTCCGCCATTACGTCCGGCTCTCCCAGCTAAATTTCGCGATCGATAGCGTCTTTTACCCGCTCGGGTCGTGCACGATGAAATACAACCCCAAGGTGCACGAAGACGCGGCGCGGCTGCGCGGGTTCCAGCAAATTCACCCGCTCCAGCCGGCCGAGACCGTGCAAGGCGCGCTCGAGCTGATGTTCCGCCTTCAGGAGGCGCTCGGCGAGATCAGCGGGCTCCCCGCGGTATCGCTCCAGCCGGCAGCAGGTGCGCAGGGCGAGCTGACCGGCATTTTGATGATCCGGGCCCTCCACCGCGACCGAGGAGAGACAGGCCGGAGGGTTGTCCTCGTCCCCGAGTCGGCGCACGGCACCAACCCGGCGACGGCCGCCATGGCGGGCTTCACGGTCAAGCCCGTTCGCGCCGACCGCGCCGGCAACGTCGACCTCGACCATCTGCGGTCGCTCCTCGGACCGGACGTCGCAGCAATGATGCTCACCCAGCCAAGCACACTCGGCCTCTTCGACCCAAACATCGAAGAGATCGCGGCACAGGTTCACGCAAGCGGGGCGCTGCTCTACGGAGACGGCGCGAATCTCAACGCGATCCTCGGCAAGGTGAAGCCCGGCGAATCAGGGTTCGACGTGATCCACATCAACCTTCACAAAACGTTCACGACCCCGCACGGCGGGGGCGGACCCGGCGCCGGACCCGTTTGCGCCTCGCCGGCGCTCGCGCCGTACCTTCCCGACCCAGTCGTCGGCGAGCGTGACGGCCAGTACGTGTATCTCCACCCGCCAAAATCGATTGGCAAGGTGCGCGCCTTCCACGGCCATTTCGGGATGTTTGTGCGCGCCTACACGTACATTCGCTCGCTCGGAGCGGACGGCCTGCGGGAGGTAAGCGAGCACGCAGTGCTGAACGCCAACTATGTCCGATCCCGGCTCCAGGACCTCTACGAACTGCCCTACGACCGAATCTGCATGCACGAGGTTGTGTTCTCCGGCAGCCGCCAGAAACAGCAGCACGGTATCCGCACGCTCGATATCGCCAAGCGCTTGATCGACTACGGGTACCACCCGCCGACGATCTACTTCCCGCTCGTAGTCGACGAAGCGCTGATGATCGAGCCGACGGAGACCGAGAGCAAAGAAACCCTCGACGGGTTCATCGAGGCGATGCGCGCGATTGCCGCCGAGGCAGCAACCGACCCCGAGTTGCTGAAAGCGGCGCCGACGACGACACCGGTTGGTCGGCTCGACGAAGCTCAAGCCGCTCGCCGACCGGATCTTCGCTGGCAGCCCTAGCACCCGAGAGCACGCTTTCGAGTAGCAGCCAGCTTCCTTGACCGCGTTTCCAGCCAGGGGCGAGCAACGCCGCCGAGCCGGCGGACAACCGCGGAGCGCCGGCCGCGCTACCTAGCCGCGCAGGCGTCCTCAACGCCCTGACACCATCGCCATGGCGCACCTCCCCCGGCCTGACGAGCGTGGTCCGCGCCCGGGCACGGTGACGCAAGGATAGGTGCGGCGGGACCACTGGTGCGCGTGCTGAGGCCGTCGGAGGAGCGCCAGCCGCGGACCGCCTGCGCGACCAACGCCATCGTCAGAACTGTGATCCGGCCCCAACGATCGTTCTCGCGCCCTTGGAGCAATGCAGAAGACCGAGGGGCGTCTTCCTGCGTGCTATGCTCGCCGCACGGAGGAGGCGATGAAGATCGGAATTGCCGCGAGCTTTCGCGTGAAAGCCCGAGCCAGTTGGGATGACGCGGTCGAGTATCTCGCTTGGCTGGCCTGCTACGGTGACGATCATGGGTACGCCAATCTCTGGATGACCGAGCATCACTTCACCGAGCAGGCTGGCGCGGGCTCACCAGCAGTCGTGCTTGGCTATCTCGCAGCACAGACGAGGCGGATTCGGCTTGGCGGAGCGGTGATGCTGGTGCCGTTCTATCACCCTGTGCGGCTCGCGGAGGAGCTGCTGCTGGTCGACCGGCTGTCGCGCGGACGGCTGGACGTGGGCATCGGCCGCGGCCATGCGCCGATCGAAACGGCCGTGCTCTGTCCTGACCCGGAGCGTGCCGCCGATTTGTTCGATGATGGCGTCGCTGTCCTCGAAGCCGCTTTTCGCGGGGACTCGTTCCGGTTTGAGGGGGCGTACTGGCACTTCCCCGAGATTCGGATCTTTCCTCCTCCCGTCCAGCGGCGGACCGACGACAGCAGCGGCCCACCGTTCTATATGCCGGTCACCTCTCCCCGGTCGATTGAATTTGCGGCGCGCCACGGCATTATTCCGCTCGTCGGCTATCGTGAGCCGCGCGAGGCGACTGAGGTGCTCGGCCGCTACGCCGAGGCGGCGCGCGCCGCCGGCCACGACGACGCGCGCGTCGCGTGGTTGCTTGATCGGGTGGCGACGAACCGCTTTGTGCTGGTCGCCGACTCGCGCGACGAAGCCGAGGCGCTGACCTCGCGCCGAGCTTGCCTATCCAAGCTATTCGCATCAGATGTACGGTCTGCCGGTCGGCGATCCCGGGTTTCAGCCGATCCTGCCAGAGTCCCTGCCGCCGCTCGACACGCCGACCGAGCAGCTCGCGGCGACCGCAATTTTTGGCACCCGTGACGATGTGATCGACCAGATCCGGGCACTCGAATCGTTGGGCGTCCGGCACTTGTCGGTCGCCTTCTCGTTCCGCTCGCCGCCGGAGGTGAGCAAGGAGCGTGTCGAACGCTTTACCCGCGAGGTGCTACCTCACGTCTGAGGACACGTCCCCGGCACCGGTAGGCCGACGCTCCTCGGCGATAGCGTGTTGGGCAGCTACCAGCGCCTCGAGTCCGTGGCGAAGGGCAGCAAGCGTCGGTGGATCGAGCCGGCTCAGCGCGGCGCGAAGCGCATGGAGGGGTCCGTGTTTGAAGCGGTCGACGAGCTCTTGCCCTGCTGGGCTGAGCCGGGCGAACGTCCGGCGCCGGTCGGTCGGATCGTCGAACCGCTCGACCAGCCCCACATTCACGAGCCGGTCGACGACGTGGCTCGCCGCCGGCAAGCCGACGCCCATCCGGCGCGCGAGCTCGCTGATCGTCGCCGGCTGAGCATGGTCGACCGTGAGCAGCGTTCGGAACTGCGCCATCGACAGATCGAAGAGCGGCTGCTCGTGGGGATCGATTGATGTCTGGACGAGCTCGGCATGCCGCCGCATCAAATCGATCACCGCTTCGACCGCGGAGGGCGACGGATCCATACACCGCACAGTGTACCCGACCCGACCGACAGTTGATGGCGGGGACTCGTGGGATGGTGTACGCTCGTCAAAGCATTGAACACCGGCGAACCATCGTCACCGGTCCGCACGGGACTGTCGATCCTCCGCCAATGAAGCGGGCGCGGTGCTGAATCTGCAGGATAAGCACGGTGGAATCTTGGCGTGTTCCTAACCAATGTGTCCGAAAGTCCAGTAGTCCGGCCGGTCGGTGAGCAGTTGACACCAACGCGAAGGTACCGAGTACACTACCGGCCGCGCCCGAACGCCGAGCGTGGATCCGCCCCGGCGCTGAAGCTTGGCGCGCGGATTGAGGCAGTCGCCATGTCCGAATTGGTGTTCCCGCTGTTCCTCGATCTGGCCGTGGCGCTCTTCGGTCTTACCGCGCCGGACTGGGCCGCGCTGCCCCTCACAATGCCACAATTCAAGGTGTTGGCGCTCCTGCTTCGCGGCGACACGCCGACCGTGACCGAGGTCGCCCGCGTGCTGCATGTGACCCCACCGACGGCGTCTGGCATTCTGGACCGCCTTGAGGAGAAGCGGCTCGTTATCCGCGAGGATGACCCCGCCGATCGGCGCGTCGTCCATGTCCGGCTGGCCGCAGACCGGCAGACGCTCGTCCGCCAGCTGTTCCCGTCGGCCGAGCGCACGCTAGACAGTCAGTTCGCGGCGCTCGACGAGAGCGAGCGCGATCACCTGGAACACGCGCTGCGGCAGATGCTGGCAGCGCTGCAATCACCGTCCGCCGAGCGGACACCACTGCGGAGGCCATCCCCGCTGGAGGCCCGTTCATGAGCTATCGCCAACTTGCCCTGGCCGGCACGGTCGGGCTCCTTCTCCTCACGTCAGTCACCGCCTGCCAGCAGCAGAGTCAGCAAAGCCCGCCGTCCGGTCCGCCGCAACAGCAGCAGCCCACTGCCCCGCGCGCCGTCGAGGTCGACGTACGCAACGCCCAACGCGGCAACATTCAAGCCTCGTTCTCCTACACCGGCGACGTGCGTGCCAAAGCGCAGGTCGCCGTCATCCCTCGCGTCTCGGCGCGCATCGAGCGAGTGAACGTCGACATTGGCTCCGAGGTCCGGCGCGGCGACGTGATCGCCGAACTCGACCGGACGACCCTTCAAGCGCAGCTTCGTCAAGCGCAGGGCAGCCTGCAATCCGCCCAAGCACGGCTCGAGGGACTTCAGAACCCGCGAGCGGAAGATATCGCCATCGCCCGCGCCAACCTGATCGCCGCCCAAGATCGGCTCGACAAGCTGCTCAACCCGCCGGCGACCGAACTCGAGGCGCTCCGCGTCGCAGTTGCCAATGCCGAAGCATCGTTGAAGCAGGCGCAAGCCAACTACGACCGCATCGCCTTCGAGCCGGACGCCGGCCGGCGTCCGGAAGCCGTCCAACTCGAACAGGCGACGAACAACTACAACGCTGCGGTCGCCAACCTGCGCAATCGCACCAACCCGCCCCAGCAAGACGTTGACGTGGCACGCCAGGCGGTGGTGACCGCCGAAGAACAGTTGAAAAAGGCGCTCCAGCCCGCGACGGAGGCCGACTTAGCGGCACAGCGTGGAGCGGTGACGAGCGCGGCAGCGAGCGTCGAAGTCGCTCAGATCAACGTCAACGAGGCGACGATCCGAGCTCCGATCGATGGCATCATTGCCGACCGCCCGCAGCCGGTTGGCGCGACGACGTCCACGCAGCAGGCGATCGTGACGATCGTTTCGAAGGATGTTGAGATCGTCTTGCCGGTCGAAGAGACCCGGCTGCCGGATCTGGCCGTCGGCACGCCGGCCGTGATCAACGTTCCTGCCTACCCGGGGCAAGACATCCCAGGCACCGTCGCCAGTATCGCCCCGACCGTCGATCAGCGCAGCCGAACCGTCTCGGTCCGGGTCGAGCCGGTCGATCAGGACGGACGATTGCGCCCCGGGATGTTCGCTCAGGTGCGGCTGATTACCCGCGATCGGCAGAACGTGCTGACCGTTCCCCGCGAAGCGGTCGTCCAGCGCAACAATCAGAACGTCGTCTTCACCGTGGTGGATGGCCGGGCGCGGCAGACGCCGGTTGAGGTCGGCGTGTCCGACGACCGCAATATTGAGATCCGGAGCGGCCTTGATCAAGGCGTACCCGTCATCATCTCGGGCTTGAACACGCTGCGTGACGGCGATGTTGTCACTCCGCGCCGGACCGCACCGGGCGGCGGCCAAGCCCCGGGCGCACCAACACCCGGCGCCGGGACGCCGCGTCCGGCGGGCAGTCCACCAGCGGCTTCGCCAACGGCGGGGACACGGTGATGCGGCGCATCGCGCTGGCGGCGCTCCTCGCGCTGCTCGTTCCGCTCTCCTCGGCCTCAGCGCAAGAACTCTTCGAATATTTCTCAGAGACGGGCCACTACGTTCAAGGCGACTACCTCGCGTGGTATCGAGCCAAGGGTGGGGCGGAGGTGCTGGGCTTTCCGCGAACGCCCGATTTCCGGGAGCGCGACCGGCTGGTCCAATATTTTCAGACCATCCGCCTCGAATGGGACTGCGGCCCGGACGGACGCGACCCCTGCCGGCTGCGCCCCGGCACGCTCGGTGAGGAGATCTACGGGAAGAAGGTCGACCTCCCACCAGACCGGCAAACGCCCGGCATCTCAACCGGCGAGTCAACCTTCTTTGGCGAGACGAATACGGTCGTCGAAGGGGCGTTCTGGCGCGTCTTCCGCCAACTCGGTGGGCTGGAGTTCTTCGGCTATCCGCTCACCAATCAAGTCAATGAAGCTGGACAGACGGTCCAGTGGTTCCAGCGGGCGCGGCTGCAGCTCGACGGCGACGGTGTCGTCCGGCTGTCGGCCCTCGGCGATTATTGGATCGACACACTGCGTCGCGTGCCAGCGCCCTATCTCGTGCGGCGTCCCGCCCCCGCGCCGGTTCCGGCGGTGCCGATCACAGGACGACAGCCGGTTGGCCGCTTCTACTTCCAAACTGCCGCCGGGCAGATCGTCGCGGTGAACGCTGACGGCACCGACGAGCGCGTGGTGACCACGGGAAGCGAGCCGTCCGTTTCGCCCGATGGCACGCAGCTCGCCTTGAGCCGTAGCGGGCCGGACAGCATCTGGATCCGTGACTTGCGCAGCGGCGAGGAGCGACAAGTCGTCGCGTTGCCGGGCGTTCGGAGCCCGGTTTGGTCACCGGACGGCACGCGCCTCGCGATATTGAAGGGAAAGGAAGATCCGGTGTTGCGGCTCGACCCGGCGACCCGCCGGCCCCGCTGGATGCTCGAGGAGCATTACGCGATCGCGGTCGTCGATGTGGCGAGCGGCACGGTGCAAGACATCCCAAGCCAAACGTTCAGCGCCTATCCGAGCTGGTCGCCGGATGGCCGGCAGATCGTCTTCGATGGCAACACCGGCCTCTACATCGTCGAGCCGACCGGCGCCGGCGAGCCACGGGTGATCCCCGGCACGAACAATCAATACACGATGCCGGCGTGGTCCCCAGATGGGAGCGTGATTGCTTTCGCGCTTCGCCGTGCAGACCATTATGACATCGCCCTCATCCGGCCAGACGGCGGCGGAGTCCGTTTGCTCACCGAGAGCCCATCACTCCTTCGAGCGAGCAACAATGTCGCGCCGGCGTGGTCGCCGGATGGCCGGCAGATCGTCTTTCTGTCGGACCGCGACGGGTCGTGGCAGCTCTACACTGTGGACGTGGATGGCCGAAACCTGCGGCCGGTCTTCGCGGGAGACCGAGTCTTCACGTTCAGCTACGGCGACGAGCGACTGGTGGCCTGGGGACGCTAATGGACCGCTCACGCTACAGCGCCGAAGCCCAGCGAATTCTCGACTATGCCGACGAGGAAGCGCGGGCGCTCCGGCACGGTCAGATCGGCACTCACCATTTTCTGATTGCGCTTGTTCGCGCCGGTGCGTTTCCCGGCGACGAACGTGAAGCGCGCCTCTACGTCCGGGAAGCAACCTTTGAGCTCGAACCACGCCTCGATCAGTTGCCGGAGTCCCTGCCCTATTCGTACGGTAGTCAGCGCTTTCTTGAACGTGCCGAGCAGTACGCCGGTGCGTCATTGGTCACGCCCGAACATCTTGCCGAATCGCTCAAACACCAGAGCGGCCATGTCGTCAGCGTGCTTCACCGAATGGGCATCTTCCTCTACTGAGGACCCGACGACTGCGGATACGTGCGCCCGTCCAAGCGCTCGGCAGCCCATCGCATCTCGCTGACTCACCCCGCTCGGCTCAGCGCCAGGCCGTGAATCCGCCGTCCAGCACAAGATTCTGCCCGGTGATGTACGCCGAAGCGTCGGAGACGAGAAAAATCGCCGGCCCTTTGATGTCGACGCCATCTCGGCCCATCCTGCCAAGCGGCGTACGATCCGCATAGGCCCGAATAAAGGCCGCTGGCTGCTGGCGGGCAAATCCACCGGGCGAGATTGCATTCACCCGAATTCCCAGCGGGCCGAGTGCGGCCGCAAGATCGCGCGTTAGCGCAATGACCCCGCCCTTCGCCGCCGCATAATCGACCGGTTGCTCGGCCATCGCGCTCTGCCAATACATCCGCCGATCGCGCCCGACGAGACCAGCGATCGACGCGATGTTGAGGATGACACCGGACCGCTGCACAGCCATAACGCGCACCGCCGCTTGGCTACAAAAGAGCGTACCAAGCAGATTGACGGCGATAAGGTCGGTCATCGCCGCCGGCGGGCGATCGAGGAACGGGCGCGGCTCGTCGGGAGCCGTGCCGCCGGCGTTGTTGACGAGAATGTCGAGCCGGCCACCCCAGTCGACCACGGTCCGGACGGCGCGAGCGCAGGCGTCGGCATCACGGACGTCAAGAACGAGCGGCAGGACCGCCGCCCCGGTGGCCTCGTGCAAGCGCTGCGCCGCCAGTTCGGCACGCTCCGCCTCGCGCGAGGCAATCGCGACCTTGGCGCCCGCGCTAGCAAGCGCGTCGGCAATGTCGAAGCCGAGGTCCCGAGCGCCCCCGGTCACGAGGGCGATGCGGCCATCGAGCCGAAAGCGGTCCAGCGCCGAGGTCACCACCCAGCCTCGTCACCCTCGGCCGAGATTACCACCGAATCCAGATACAGGAAGCACCGTTTGTCACGGGCAGCTTCAATCCCGAAGATGGTTGCCACGAGGCCGGGGCACCGCTCCGTGCTGGCGCGGAAGCCGGTTAAGGGCGGGTCGAAGACGTGACGTTTTCCCGCGACGGCAAACTCCTTGCCGTAGCAATGAAAGTCCACGTAGCAGTGGGTGGTGAGGTCGATGGTGAGCCGGAGATAGTGCCACTGATATTTGGTCGGCGAACGGTTGAAGCCAAGGTCTTGGCGGCCGTCAGGAAGATCATCCCACGGCCCATCGAGGACCCCTTCCGAACCGTGGAGCATCATCTGCCAGCGCCCCCCTGCCGGGTCGTTCACATAGCGCACCGCTGGCCACCAGCGAAGCGGCTCCTCACCACGCTCGCGGAGGTGATGAGGATCCATCACATCGCAGGCGAGGAACACGGCGCGCACGTCGTGCTCGCCGAGACGAAAGTCGGACGGCTCCGCCTTATAACAAAAGTACGTCTCAAAGCGAAGCTTGCCGCGCTCCGGAAGCGTCAGCCGCTTGACCGCCAAGCCTTTCTCTCCGGCGATCGGGAGGGTCGGGATCTTGAGCGCGTAAGTCCCGTCCCACGTTCCTTGGCTGCCAATGTCCCACGAGGTAAGGCTACTGAGCATGGGCATCGCGCGGCGGCCGAGTGGGATGCGCCGGTCGATGCGGAGGCCCGGATCGGCACGTGAGAGGGCGACGATTTCCGGCACCGTTGGCACCGGCGCGTAGCGCTCCGGATAGTCCTCCCAGCCATCATAGTCGGGGAACAGCCCTTGCCAACCGTTCATGCCGTGGTCGAAGTCGTCGACGACAAGGAGCCGTTCCAGCGGCTGGTAGCGACCGAGCAAGCGATCTGACCGTCGGAGCGCCCGCGCGAGGTCCATGCTTACTCCTTGAACACCCAATAGATGTCGACGATGGCCGCCGGCCCGCTCGACGGCCCTCCCGAAACGGCGCCGACCAACCGCAGCCAATTGCCGAAGTGCGTGAGCCGGAGCAAAGCCCCTCCGGGCGCTGTCTGCGGCGGAAAGGCGGCCCCAAGGTCGACCCAGCGCTGGCCATCCGCTGATCCTTGTGCCCGCAGTTCGAGGCGAGGATCCGGTCCCGCGACCTCACGCACGTAGACGAAGGCGATCGCTTCCGATGCCCACCCAGCTTCGTAGGGCTCACTTTCATACGGGCCGTTGGCAAGGCTGGCAAACAACTCGATCGGGACAGTGTGGCTGCGACGCATCAGTGGCTGACTCCGGCGGGCGCGGGGTTGCTCGGAATTGCCCCGATCCGCTCAATCAGCGCTTCGTCCGGCTGACCGAGCGCTTGGCGCAGCTCTGCTCCCTGCTCGATGAGGCGAGCTTGCAGGCGATCAATGGGCACGTCGCGCGGGCTCTTCCCCAACTCCACCGCCAGTGCCGCAGCCGTCCCGACTGCCTGCCCCTCGGCCATACAAATGGGGATCACTCGCGTGCTCGCGATCGCCTCGTGGGTGGCGGAAATGCACTTGCCCGCCATCAGCAAGTTCTCCACGCCCCCGCGCCACCAGCGATCGAAAGGGAATGTCGTATGGCTGCACATTGCGGCTCTCGACCCACCGGCCATCGGGTTGGTGAATATCGATGTGATACCCCCCCATCGCGACGACGTCCGGGAAGACTCGGCCTGCCATCACGTCCTCGCCCGTCAAGACGTAGTCCCCCAGAATGCGACGGCTCTCGCGCGTGCCGATCATCGGCGCAATCTCGAGGAGGTAAGAGTGCTCGAAGCCGGGAAGGTAGGTTCGGAAGAAGCGCAGGAGCGGCGGAATCTGGGCGTAGGCATCGAGATAGGCTCGGGTAAGGACGTCGACATCGGTGGGGTCGAAGGCGACCACTTTGGTCGTGACGGCGATAAATTGGTCCGGCTGATGCGGTTTGACCCCAACCACCCGTGAGGGCGGCACATCGAGATCGCCGGCCCGTCGCGCCTCCTCCATCAGGTGGTGGTAGCCGCCGACGATGATGACCGGCTGGTCCGGCAAACGAGCAAGAAACTTGGTAAGCGCATCGGGATAGGGCGCCAGCATCTCCCGGAAGCGACCACCAAGACGTTGCGCCCCTCGGACGAAGGCTTCGCGATCGACGCCACCGACGCGGAAGACGAGCGTGGGTGCTTGGATGAGTCCATCGCCCGACCGTCCTTTCTCCCAAGGAACACCCCCGCGAGCGGCCACGTCGCCATCGCCCGAGCAGTCGATCACGACATCCGCCTCGATCACCTCGCGGCCGCTCTTGTGCTCGACGACGACCCCCGCAATGCGGTCGCGTTCTCGAATGACGTCGACCACGTGGGTCTGGAGCATCACTCGAGCCCCGGCTTCGCCCAACAATTCGAGAGCGAGCACCTTGTAGCGGTGGCCATCGAGGCTCATCGCCGAACTGCACACCGGGTCGAGGACGATCGGACTTGCTGCGCCGATCGCACGGAGCCGCTCGGCGAGTTCGAGCGCGATCCCCCGGACGACCAACCGGTAGTCCCGAGAATGAAAGCCCAGCCACGGCAGGATCGCCGAGTTGCCGCCGACGAACCCCTGCGACTCGACCAGCAGCGTGTCCGCGCCGTTGCGAGCTGCGGCGAGCGCCGCGGCGACCCCCGCGGCGCCACTGCCGACCACGAGCACCCGCGCTCGACGAGCGCGGATCACCGGGCCACTCCCGCGGTTAGCTCACGGAATCGGCGAACACTCGCCACCGCTGCCGATTGAAGGTAGGCGAGATCGCCGCTGGTCCAGATCATCGCCGCCCCTCGCTCAATCCAATACGCAGCCTCGCGCTCGTCGGCGGCATGCAGCGCTGCCGGTATGCCGAGGCGAACCGCCGTTGCCAACACGTGCTCGACCGCCTCTTCAACGCGCGGATTCCGCCAGTCCGGCGCGAGCCCCATCGAGCCGGTGAGATCGGCTCGGCCGATCAGCGCGACGTCAACGCCCGGTGTCGTCAAGATTTCCTCGGCATGCTCCACGGCGTCGATGTGCTCAATTTGGACGATCACCATCACTCGCTCGTTGGCATCCAGAAGATAGCGGTCCCCCTCACCCTGCGCGTTGGCTCGCCGTGGGTTGATCCCCCGCACCCCACGGGGGGGAAATTTGCAGAGCCGGACCGCTCGCTCGGCTTCCTCCCGCGAGTTGATCATTGGCAGCATGATTGCTTCGGCGCCAATATCAAGGACGACCTTCGTCGAGGTGATATCGTTCCACGGCACGCGCACGATCGGCACACAATCCAGCCCTTTGAAGACCATCAGCATGGCCTCGAGCCGTTCGAGAGAGATCGGGGCATGCTCGAGGTCAAAAATCAGCCAGTCGAACCCCGCATAGGCCATCGTTTCGGCGACGGTGACATCATAGGAGACAATCCACGAGCCGAATGTCGGTTGGCGCGACTGGAGCTTCTGCTTAAGCGGGAGACTTCGCATCAAATTTCCTTCTTGCGCTATTGCTTCACCGCGCCACTCGTTAGACCCGCGATGAATTGGCGCTGCATCAGGATCAAGCACACAATGAGCGGGACGACAGAGAGGGTGGCGCCGACGGTAATCGGACCCCAAACCGATCGGTCTGTGCCCGAAGCGGCAGCAACCGAACTGTAGAAGTATTGAAGTCCGAGTGAGATGGGCAAGTTATCCCGCGTTCGCACCATCACGAGCGGCAGGAGATAGGCATTCCATGCCGTCAGAAACATCAGCAGGCCAGCAGCACCGAGGCCCGGACGGATGAGCGGAAGCGCAATCTGCCAATACAGTCGGAACTCGCCCGCGCCATCGATCCGCGCCGCGTCGAACAGCTCTTCCGGAAGCTGTTTCAAGTATTGGCGAAGCAGGAACAGCGGGAGAACCGCCGCAGCAAGGGGGATTATCACGGCAAATGGCGTGTTGACGAGGCCAAGCAACCGCGCGACGACGAACGAGGGTATCAACGTCACGTAATCAGGGATCGCCAACGACGCGAGGAGCAAGCCGAACAACACATCTCGACCGCGGAAGTGATAGCGAGCGAAGGCAAACGCTGCCATCGACGTGACCGGCAGGCCAATCAACAGGGTACCCACCGCGATCACGGCAGTGTTCAGAAGAAACCGCGGCACTGGTGTTTCGGTAAGTGCATACACGTAGTTTTCAAGCGTCAGCCGCGCTGGAATGAGCGACGGGTCAGAAACGATGTCCGACGCCGGCTTGAACGACGAGATCGCCAACCAATAGAAGGGAATGAGCGTCACCACGCCCATCAGCACGAGGAAGGCATAGACCAAGACGAGGTCCGGAGCAACCAGTCTACGCATCGTGGTCTCCGCGCAGGAAGCGCACCTGAAGAATGGTGACCGCAATGATCGCGACCGCCAAAATTGCTGCCGCCGCCGCCCCGCGGCCGAGGTCGAAACTCAGGAACGCTTGACGGTAGATGTACATCACCGCCGTGAGCGTGGACCGCGCCGGACCGCCTTCGGTGAGGACGTAGGGCTCCGCAAACAGCTCCCACGCGGCAATCGACGCCGCGACGATGACGAACAGCGTCACCGGACGAAGCAGCGGCAACGTAATGTGCCGGAAGCGCTGAAGGCCGTTCGCGCCGTCGATAGCCGCAGCCTCATAGAGCTCGCTGGGTATCGACTGGAGGCCGGCATAGAGAATGACTGCGTAATACCCGACGACACGCCAGACGCGCAGAGCGATGATCGACCACGGCGCGACCGACGGGTCCTCCAACCACCGGATTCGCGGCCCGCCGATCCAGGTAAGGAAGGCGTTCAGGACGCCGGCTCGCTCGTCGTACAGCAGGTCAAACACCATCGCCACGACGATGAGCGACATCGTGATTGGTAAGAAGTAGACGACCTGAAAGGTCCGCCGGCAGGCGAGATTCGGACGATTCAGCGCGACGGCGATCACCATCGCCAGCGGGACGAGGATGACGATGTAGCCGAGGAACATCCGCAAGGTGTTCCAAAGCGCGATTTGGAAGACGCTGTCTCGCAAGACGAAGGTGAAGTTCTGCAGCCCGACGAACTCGATATCGCCACCGATCTCCCAATAGACGAAACCGATGGCGACGGCGCCGAGCACCGTCGCAGCGCCAAACGGGATGAAGATGACGAAGAACGGAACGAGAAAGAGGTATGGCGTCCAGGCCGAATAGAGCGTCCGCTTGCGTGTCCGGACGGGTGGCACAAGGGCAATCGGCGAAGCGGCAACCCTGGCCACCGGATTACCGGCGCTCGCTCGCGATTTTCTCCAGCGCCTTGACACTCAGGTCGACCGCCTGAGCAGCCGTGACTTGTCCGGCGGCGGCTTGCTCGACAATCGGGCCGATCTCGGACTCCATTTTGTCCCAGTCCCAGTAGTTGAACGGAGGATACGGGACCCGGCTCATGTCGAGTTGCACCTTCTGCCCTCCGAAGAAGGGGCGGCCTTCTTGGTAGATCGGAAGCTCGGTCGCCGGCTTGTAGTTGCTAATCCCCCAGACCTTGATCTGCTCCTCCATGCCCTTCTCGAGCCAGAAGGTCATGAAGGCGCGCGCCGCGTCCAGATTCTTTGCGTTCTTGAGCACGGCGTAGAAGACCCCGCCAAAGGCGCCAGTTTGGTTTGGCGCGTTTGGGCCCCATTTCGGCCACGTGACCATGCGCCACTGCCCGCTCTGCTCGGGCAGGTTCTGGACGGTGTTATTCGCACCAACGGCGAAGTTCATCTGATAGCCGAGGTTCTTGCCCTCTCTCGCGGCCTGCCAAAACGTCGGCGGTACCCAATCGTTTTCGTAGGCGATGCCAGCGCGCTTGAGGTCGATCCAAAACTGGAAGACCTCCTGCAGAGTCTGCAAGTTCCTGCCATCCTTATACGGTTGGCCATCCTCAGTCCACCAGTTGCCACTGCGCGAGTGAAAGAAGGTATTGAACGTATTGAAGCCGATGGCGCGCAACGGCTGGATCAGGAACGTCTTCTGGCCGCCGGAATCGCGAGCCAGTTTCTTGGCAGCCTCGATGGTGGCATCCCACGTCGTGAACGTCGCGATGTCGATGCCGTTCTGGCGCAGTTGCTCGGCGTTCACCCACAGCGCGACGTTCCCGGGACCCTGAACATAGCTATAGATGCGGCCGCGATGGCGGACGATCGCCGACGGCGAGTCGAACCGCGATTCATACGGCTTGAGCAGATCATCCATCTCGAGGAACTGATTGGTGCGCAGGTAAATTGCGGCGCGCCGCGCGATCACCCACGTGATGTCCGGGAGATCGGTCTGGGTAGCAAGGGCGACGAGCAATTTCTCCTGGAGGTCATTGCCGCCGAAGTCGACGAGGTTCACCTTCAAATTGGGATAGGCCGCTTGAAAGGTTTGCTTGATCGCGTTGGTCATCTGGCTCGAGCCGTTCCAGATCGTCAGCTCGCCGGTGATGTCGGCGGGCGCCTTGGTTGGGGCGGGAGCGGGAGCCGAAGCACCACCGGTCGTTGGGCCAGCCGGATTACAGCCGGCGAGAGCGGCGCCGCCGAGCGCGGCTGAGGCGACAAGGAACGAACGCCGGGAGATCTGGTCCACACACCCTCCTTGTTGAACGGTTCACGAGTCAGATATCAGATATCTGAGGAACTACAGTATAGATCATCGGAGTACGGGATGAAAGATTTTGTCTTCCGCACACCGGCCTAGGCGTAGCCCTCCAATCCCGATCACCCCGGCAAGCGCGACCGGCCGGGAACCCCATCCGCCGAGCGGGCCGTTAGCGCGTGAAATCCTCCGGCAGCACGCCCCGAATCCGCGCCCAGACTGGATCAAAGTGACGGCGCATCGCGTCGGTTGCCGCGCCCACGTCACCCGAGCGCAGGGCAGCGACGATCGCCCGGTGCAGCGCGACAACCCGATCGAGATCGCGCTCGAAGGGAACGACGTTGCCCTCCAAGCGGTGGTAGGTCTCCCAGAACACCTCGATCAATCGCAGAACGATCGGGTTATTGAGCGGCGCGAACAGCCGCTGATGGAACGCTCGGTCGAGGTCCTCAAATCCGACCCCGGTCGAGGCGCGCGCGGCCATTCCGTCGACCAACGTGTCCAACTGATCAAAGTCCTCGGTCGACATCTTTGCCATCGCCATCGCGAGCAGCCCTTCTTCAAGCGCTTCGCGAACTTGCAACACATCGCCGAGCGACTTGCCGTCGACGAACAAACTGTAGGGGAGATTGTCCAAAATTGGCGTGAACGAGAATGCTTTGACGTAGACACCGTTGCCCTGACGCGCCTCGACGATGCCAAGCGCTTCCAAGCTCTTCATCGCCTCTCGCATCGACAGTCGGCTGATCCCCAACTGCTCGGCAAGGACGCCCTCCGGCGGAAGCGGGTCGCCGGGTCGCAGGTGGTGCGTCTCGATATAGCGTTTGACCTGGGCCTGCGCCTCGCGGTACATCGGCACGCGTCTCGCCATCGCACACCCCAGTCAGATATCTGATGTCTTCGACGTTAATGTCGTAGTATAACGCTCATCCTCGACGGTCTGGCGGAGGTTCGCGTGGAGCCGGTTCGATTCGCAATCGTCTCTCCCGCACGGTGGGGGCGCTTGCTCCTCGACGCGGCGCGCGAGACGCCAATGCTCTCCTTCGCTGGAGTCGCGTCCGGAACCCGGTCGAACGCGGACGCGGTCGCCCACGACTATGGCGGCCGCGTCTATCCGAGCTACGAGGCGCTGCTGGCTGATCCCACCATCGAGGCCATCCTTCTGCCGACGCCGCATCACCTTCACTATCCGCAGGCGATGGCCGCCTTTGCCGCCGGCAAACATGTCTTCGTCGAGAAGCCGATCGCGGTCACCATCGCTGAGGCGGAAACAATGCAGCAGGAAAGCGAGCGCCGGGGCTTGGTATTGGCCGTCGATCACCCGGGCCGACGCACGGGCGGCGCACGCCTCGCCAAGCGGCTGATCGACGAGGGCCGGCTCGGCGCAATCGTCTCGGCGGTCGCCATTCACGGCGCACCGCTTGAGCCCCGCAGCAACGAAGACTGGAAGTTTTCGGCGGAGGTCGTCCCGGGCGGACCGCTCGATCAACTCGGCCCGCACTATGCCGATCTGATGCACTACCTCCTCGGGCCAATTCGCAACGTGAGCAGTTACGTGCGCGACGACGTGACCCCATTTTCCGCGCCCGATGCCGCCATCGCCAGCTTTCGGTTCGCCAGTGGCGTGATCGGCGTGTACGTCACCCATCAGGTCGCCGGCTACGTTAGCTCGCTGACGATCTTCGGCGTCGCCGGCGCTCTTCGGATCGAGCGCTTTGGCCAAGAACTGTTCTGGCAGGATCGCACGCCAACCCAAGCTGCCCAAGCCGGAGAGGGTGGCTGGCGGCCAATCCCGGTTGCGGGGCCCGCGCCGTCCACCACCGCGTTGACTGAAGCGCTCGATGAATTTGCCCGCTGCATTCGCACGGGAGCTCGCGCGGAGGTCGGAGCGGCCGAAGGGATCGCAGCCTTGCGCGTGATGCGGGCTGCGCTCGACTCTGCTCAGATCGGCCGCGTTATTGAGCTGGCGGTGGAGCAGTGACGATGTGCCGCAGGATCAACCCGTGCAGCTCTCGAGGGGCCAGTGGCGTCGAGATCGCCACTGCGCCGGACCGCCCAGGCGGAGCGTGCCCATCGCCAGCCAGCGCCGGCATCCTCGGCTCGGCACGTGGACGGCATACCACGCACACCGCTGCCCCGCCGATCCGGCCACCTTGGATTGCCAATCACGAGGGAACTCGGCAGGCCCGTCCGCCGCGCGACGGCCGAGGGCTGTCCATCGACGGATCTCGGGCTTGGCTGGCGACTTTCCGCATAACGGCCACCGCCGGGCGGGGCTAGGAGCACGCCATGCCGGTCGTCTCTGCCAACGAACTCGAGCGCCTCGCAGCGGCCATTCTCCACCGGCTCGGGGCGCCGGGGGATATCGCGGGCATCGTTGCCGAGAGCCTCGTCGAGGCCAACCTCCTTGGGCACGACTCGCACGGTGTCATCCAACTGCTGCGCTATGCCAGCAAGGTAGCGGAGGGATCGCTGCAGCCAGCGGCGCGGGCGACCGTCCGACGACGACAGGGAGCGACGGCCACCGTCGATGGCGGCTGGGGCTTCGGGCACCCGGCTGCCCATCTGGCGGTAGCGACGGCGGCACCGCTGGCAGCCGAATTCGGGATCGCCGCGGTCGTCGTGGAACGGGTCAACCACGTCGGCCGGCTCGGCGAGTACGTCGAGGCGCTCGCCGCCGCCGGGCAAATTGGAATTGCCACCGCAGCCGGCGCAGGTCGAGGAGGCAGTGTCGCTCCGTTCGGGGGCCGCGAGCGAATCTTTGGCACCAACCCGATCGCCATCGCTGTTCCCGTGCCATCGCATCGGCCACCCCTCGTGATCGACTTCGCGACGGCCGCGATTGCCGCTGGGAAGATCGACATAGCCCTTGCCGAGGGCAAGCCACTGCCAGAAGGAGTGCTGCTCGATGCCGCAGGAGTGCCGACGACCGACCCGGCAGCATTTGCCGCGGGAGGCGCGTTGCTGCCCTTCGGCGGCCACAAAGGCTCGGGGCTTATGCTGATGATCGAGCTTGTCACCAGCGTCCTCGCCGGCTTCGCGCCGGCCTCGTCCACCGAGTGGCAGCCTGGCAACCCAGCCTTGCTCATTGCTCTTGCGGTCGATGCCTTCACCAGCCGCGAGCGGTTTGCGCGATTGACGGAAGAACTGCTGCACCGCGTCGAGTCTTCGGCTCCCGCCGAGGGCGTTGCCGAGGTCTTGCTCCCAGGCGCTCTGGAGGCGCGCACTCGTGCGAAACGCGAGCGCGAGGGGATTCCCGTGCCGGAACCAACATGGCGTCAACTCATCGCACTGCGGGACGGCGACCGGTGAGATTTCGGGTGTGGGTGGACGTCGCGCCGCATCCCGCGACCTACCCGGTGCTGGACGGGCAGGCCGACCTGATCGGGCCGCTGGTCGACCGGTCGGAGGACCCGCTTCACGACATCGAGCGGGCCGATGCTGTGCTGGCCAGTGGGCGGTTTCCAGGGACGGCAGCCACCTTCGACCGCGCCAGCCGTCTGCGAGCGGTGGCGCGCTTTGGCGCCGGCTATGAGACGATCGATCTCGAAGCTGCGACAGCGCGGGGAATCTGCGTCATGAACACGCCGGACGCCCCGACGATCGCCACCGCCGAGTTCACCATCATGCTGATGATCGCGGTCATGCGCCGCCTGCTGCCGGGCATTCGCGCCCTCGAGGCAGGTGGATGGCCACCGCTCGGTGATGTCCTCGGTCACGACCTCTCCGGCAAGACGCTTGGAATCATCGGCCTCGGTCGGATCGGCAGCCGAGTTGCTCGGCTGGCGACCGCGTTTGACATGAAGGTCGTCGCCGTTGACCCCTTCGTGACGGCAGAGCGGGCCACGGCCGCCGGCGCAACCCTGCTTCCAGCGCTCGATCAGTTGTTGGGCATCGCCGACATCGTTTCCTTGCACGTTCCAGCGAGCGCGGCGACGCATCACTTGCTCGACCGTGCGGCCATCGCCCGTCTCAAGCCGAGCGCCGTCGTGATCAACGTCGCGCGCGGAACCGTCGTCGACGAGGTCGCACTCGCCGAAGCGCTCCGCGCTGGGCGGATAGCCGGCGCTGCGATCGACGTTTGGAACCCCGAACCACCAGCGCCCAACCATCCGCTCTTGGGACTTCCGAATGTCGTCGCAACGCCACATCAGGCGGGGCTCTCGAACGAAGGGCGGGAACGCAGTAATACGGAGGCCGCGCGGCAGGCGCTGATGGTCCTGCGCGGCGAGCGGCCACCGCACTTGCTCAATCCGGAAGTTTGGGATCGCCGGCGCTAGCCGGGTCGGAGGCACGCATGGCACAAATCAGCCTCGAACATGTCGAGAAGCGTTTCGGCGCAAAAGGTCAGGTGGTGGCCGTCCACGACCTGACGCTCACCGCGGAAGATGGCGAGTTTTTGGTGTTGGTTGGTCCCTCGGGCTGTGGCAAGACCACCGCGCTCCGGATGGTCGCTGGGCTGGAAACCCCCACCGCCGGCGCCATCCGCATCGGCGGCCGCATCGTCAACGACGTCGCTCCCAAGGACCGCGACATCGCGATGGTCTTCCAGAACTACGCCCTCTATCCCCACATGTCCGTCTACGACAACCTCGCCTTCGGCCTCAAAATGCGCCGCGTCCCCAAAGCCGAGATCGACCGCCTCATCCGCCAAGCCGCCGAGATGCTCGAAATCGGCGACCTGCTCAAGCGCAAGCCCAAGGAGCTCTCGGGCGGCCAGCGGCAACGGGTGGCGCTTGGCCGCGCCATCGTCCGCCAGCCCCAAGCCTTCCTGATGGACGAGCCGCTCAGCAACCTCGACGCCAAGCTGCGGGTGCAGACGCGGGCCGAACTGATCAAGCTGCACCGCCGGCTCGGGGTGACCACCCTCTATGTCACGCATGACCAAACCGAAGCGATGACGATGGGCAGCCGGATCGCGGTGATGAATGGGGGGGTGCTGCAGCAGCTTGATACGCCGCAGCGGCTCTACGACGCGCCCGTCAACCGCTTCGTCGCCGGCTTTATCGGCTCTCCCAGCATGAATTTCGTCGAGGGGACGGTCGCGCGGTCATCGGAGCAGTGGACCGTGGTTGTCGACGGCGTGGCGCTGCCACTGCCGCCGCGGCTCGGTGAAAAAGCGGCGCCGTTCCAGAATCGGCCCCTGATCCTCGGCTTGCGACCCGAGGCGATTACGCAGCCGCGTGAACTGGATGGAGTCGTGCTCTCGCTGCCGGTCGAAGTTGTCGAGCCGCTCGGCAGCGACGTCTACGTGACCTTCCGGCTCGGCTCACAGTCCATCACCGGACGATTTTCGCCAAGCCAGCCGCCCCGTCCCGGTGAAGCCGCGCCAGTGGCGCTCAATCTCGCCGCAGCCCATCTGTTTGATCCCACCACCGAGGCGGCGATCTGAACGGTGGTGGTCGGCGCCAGCCTCAGGCGCCACCGAGGTCTCGCTGCCGGTCGGATGCCGGACAGCCAGCCGCTGGTGGGCGGTGAGGGGCTCGAACCCCCGGCCTTCTGGGTGTAAACCAGACGCTCTGACCGACTGAGCTAACCGCCCGACCTCCCAATAATAGGGCACGCGGGCGCACACCACCTCGACGCTGGCCGACGTGCCCTCAGCTTCCCGAGAGCGCATCGTCGCACGCCCGCTCGACCGTCGACACCAGCTCGTCGATCTCGAATGGCTTGTGCAGCCAAGCTGACGCTCCCACCTGCTGCGCTTTGTCTGGGGCACGGGCGTCGGCAGTGAGAAGGATGATCGGAATGGCGACAGCAGGCTTGCGGCCAGCGAGGGATTCGGCAAACTGATAACCGTTCATCCTCGGCATCATCAGGTCGAGCAGGATGACGTTTGGCTCTTCGCGATCGAGCAGATCTAATCCGTCCACACCGTCAGCAGCCGTCAGAACGCGATAGCCCTCGAGCTCCAGCACGTCTCGGATGGTCTGCCGCAAGGACGCGTCGTCTTCGACAAGGAGAACAGTACACTCCACGAGCTTACCCCGCTGCATCGGCAGCGGGCAGCACCACGGTAACCGTGGTGCCGGCGCCTTCGACGCTTTCCACACGTAGCGTTCCGCCGTGCGCTTCGACGATGGCACGGCTCAAGTACAGGCCCAGTCCGATTCCAGGGTAGGCATCGGCCGCGGCATTCGAGCCACGAAAAAACGGCGTACCGAGGTGCGGCAGGTCCTGCTCCGGAATGCCGATGCCGGAGTCGCGGACGCGCAGCACCGCGCCGCCGGCATCACGCACGATCTGCAATGTCACCTGCTGGCCGGCCGGCGAATATTTCCGGGCATTCGAGAGCAGATTGTCCACCACCTGCTGCAGGCGCTGGCGGTCGCCATTCACCCAGACCGGCGTCGGCGGCACGAGAGTCTCCAGCGGCGGATTGGGCCGATCGCTCCGTTCCGCTTGGCGGGCGGCTTCGGCGGCCAGCTCGCGAATATCGAGTCGCTCCAGATTGAGGCGGAGCGCCCCCTCCTGCACCCGCGCGGTGTCAATCAGGTCCATGCCGAATGCCGTCAACCGGTCGGTCTCGCGCAGAATAATCTCGACCCATTGCGCGATTCGGTCGGGCGCGATCCCCTCGGGCCGCCTGCTCGCGCGTTGCAGGAGCTCGGCGCTAGCCCGGATTGCCGCAAGCGGCGTTCGCATTTCATGGGAGGCGGCCGCGAGCAAGTGCTCTTTGATGCGAGCCGCCTGGCGTTGTTCGGTCACGTCGTGGAAAATGAGAATGGCCCCGCTCAGCCGGCCATGGTCCCCGCGAATGGGGCCAGCGTTGAGGACGACCTCACGATACCCGCCCGTGCGGTGGCGTAAGCGAACATGTTCGCCGACCGCCCGCGTCCCGGCTAGCGCTCCGGCGACCGCGGCCGCCAGCCGCGGCTGGTCTTCGGGCGTGGTCAACCGGTCAAGGGACCCGCCCACCAGCTCGCCGGGTTCGACACCGAGCATTTCACGCCAGCTCGGATTAGCGTAGCTGACCGCGCCGTCTGGACCGACGAGCGCGATCGCCTCGACCGCGCCGCGGACCACCTCCTCCCAGCGCGACTCGTTTTGGACCAGCGCCCGCCGGAGCTCCCGGACACGGTCCATCAGATGGAGCTGTGCCGCGATGTCCGGGCTCGCCTGTTCGACGTCCGGCGCGTACTCCTTGCCGACCGCTGCTTCCGCCTCGGGCGTGCGCCGGAGATACACGGTCACCAGACACCCCGGGTCCCCGAGCGCAATCCGTTTATGGAGAACGACTTTGGCGTAGCCAAAGTTCCGCGCCGCGATTCCACCAAAGACCGAACTCGTCATGAAGCACAGCGACGGCGCACGCTGGACGAGGCGGTCAAAGGGACAACTCGTGGTCTGAACGACGACCTTGTCCGGGTCAGCGGAGACCAGTGAGAAATTGCCTCGGATCTTCTGTTTCAAGTCGACGATAACATGGGCATATTCCTCGAGCGTAAAGGGACGGTCGATTCCCCAAAACGCCTTGTATTGTTCCTCGATTGCGGCGCCCATCGATAGCCCGGTGTTCATCACGTAGGCGCCAGCGAGATCGCTGCCCAGAATGCCTTCGTTGAGATAACTCAGACTCGTAATGAGTTGACGCATGAAGACGTCGCGATCGAGAGCGATCGGCGTATCGAAGGACGAACGAGGCCTCATGTCGTTCGTTTCCACTGCGATCCTCGCTTTGTGCAATTCGAAAAACGAACGTCTCCGATGATTGGCGGTCCAGCGCCCTCCTACTGTACCAAATCGGCAGCAGCGAGGCCGCGATTGAGAGAAGAGTCATGAACGTTTCGGGAATTGAAGCTCGCGCCGCAGCACCGATTTCTTGCTTTGCCCGAGTTCTTCAAGGTCAAACGGCTTGCTGCCGTCGGCGACGGCGTTCAGCCGCCCCGATTCCTCGATTACCTTGGGGCTGGCAGAAAGGACCGGCACTGGCACGTCGGCCGTATCGGGTCCAGTCGGTTGGTGATCTCGAAATCGGCGGTCATCCCACACCGGCGTCATCACGTTCACGACCATGCGAGAAATCCCCATCTTTCCAGTAGGTCGAGGGCCGGGGCGCCATGGCGCCCGGCCCGAATCTGATAGCCTTCGTCTTCGAGCACGTCGGCACGCAAGAATGAAGCAGACCGTCGGTTCGTCGTCGAGCACGAGGATACGGCGCTTGCCTGCCACCATGCCTCCGGGCAAATCGAGCAGAGCGGCGTGGCCGCGGCGAACCGCGGTGTGGCCGGGTGCCGCACGGTTTCGCGGCCGCGGCGGCCGGGCATTGTGCGCTGCTGCTATCCTAGAAAGCGCACCCCGCGGCCAGAGAGGGAGACGCCTGTGCCCTCGGTGACCATTCTCCATGTCGACGACCGGCCAGAGGACCGCGCCCGCGTGGCACGGGAGATCGCTCGCGACCTCCCGGACGCTCGGGTACTGCCGATCGCGGGCGCTGCCGCCTTGCAGGATGCACTCAGCCAGCCGGTCGATCTCGTCATCACCGACCATCAGTTAGATTGGACCGACGGTCTGGGCGTCCTCGCCTGCGTCAACGCGGAGCAGCCTGGCATTCCCGTCATCATGCTCACCGCCAACGGCAACGAAGAAGTCGCCGTTGCCGGCCTCAAGGCTGGGCTGGACGATTATCTCCCCAAGTCGGCGCTCCATCGGCTCGGCGGCGCAATCCGCACCGCACTTGATCGCGCTGAGTCGCGACGGCGCGCTGCCACCGCGGACGCTGCAACTCGCCGCGCGTTCGAGCGGCAGCGCGTCGTCGCCGAGGCAGCACGCGACTTTGCCGCCGCTCGCCACGACGTCGCAACCATCGCCGACCGGCTCGCCCGCATCGCGGCGACGACGATCGGCGATTTGGCAACGGTTCAGATCCGATTGCAGGAGGACATCTCGCTGGCGCTGCTCGCCGCCCACCATCCGGACCCGGCGATAGAGGCGCGCATGCGCGCCCACTATGAGGCTGCGCCAATCCAGCGTGGCGAAGGGCTCACCGGCAGGATCTTGGAGACGGGCGAACCTGTCGTCTTGAACGGCAAATCGACGGCGGAGATCCAAGGTCAGCTGAAGCCCGAATACCGGAGCTTCGTCGAAGAGCTTGGTCTGACGGCCGTGCTCGCCGTGCCCCTGCAAGCAACCGGGCAAGTGCTCGGCGTCGTCGCTTGCGCTCGTTACGACCCGAACCGACCCTACAGCGCGGACGACCTGCTCGTCCTCGAGGAACTGGCGGGATGCGCGGCGCTCGCGCTCGAGAGCGCGGTCCTCTACCTCAGCGCCCAAGAAGCGCTGCGCGCCCGCGATCGGGTGCTCTCGATGGCGACCTCATGAACTGCAGACGCCGCTTGCCGCGATTAAAGGTCTTGCTCAGCTGCTCCTGCGCCTCGAGGCGAGCAACCGCCTCGACCCCGATCGCTTGCGCCAAGGGCTGCGCTCGATTGACGAATCGACCGACCGGCTTACCCGACTCGTCCACGATCTCCTCGAGGTCTCGCGCATTCGGCTCGGCCGGCTGTCCCTCGCGCTCGAGGCGGTCGAACTCTCTTCGCTGATCCAGCGGATCGCGGCAAGGTATGCCAGCGCTGGCGTGACGTTCCAGTACGGTGGTGGCCCAGCGCACGTGCGTGCCGACCCGGCTCGCTTCGAACAAGTCTTGACCAATGTCCTCGACAATGCCGTCAAATACTCCTCACCCGGCACACCGATCGAGGTTGCCCTCAGCCGGGACGGCGCAGGTTTCCTCGTGACCGTGACCGATGACGGGATCGGGCTGCCCAGCGGGGCGGCGGCGGCGATTTTCGAGCCGTTCAGTCGAGCCGCCAACGCCGCCAGATCGCAGCGTCCCGGCTTGGGGTTGGGCCTGTTCATCGCGCGCCAGATCGTTGAGTTGCACGCGGGCACGATTTCGGCCGAGAGCCCCGGCGAGGACCAAGGCACGACGATTCGGATTTGGCTCCCTGCCGCGCCGGCGGATTCGCTACCGGCGACCGACCCACTGCGTGAGCACCCCTCGTAGCAGAGCCTCGAGGGCGTCGAAGCCGATTGGCTTGACCACGTAGTCATTCGCTCCGAGCGCCGCCGCGCGACTGCGGTCCTCCTCGCGGTCCGACATCGAAAGCATGATCACGGGTGTCGCCTGCCAGCCGGGCGTCGACCGAATCGCGGCCAGCACGTCGAAGCCCGATGCGCCAGGCAGCCGAACATCCAGTACGACGAGATCCGGGGGAGCGCCGTCGAGGGCAGCAACCACGTCCCGGCCATCGGCGACGGTTCGCACCTCGATTGGCTCACCAGGAGGAGCGACCTCCCGAAAGGCGAATTCGGTGAGCGTGGCGTGGGCAGGATCGTCCTCGGCCAGCAGCACACGGATCACGGAGTCCGGACCTACGTCAGGCCGCCGCTCACCGCACGACGCGGAAGCGCCACGGCGCAAGCTCGATCGGATCGGCATCGCGGGGTGGCTCGTCCTCGGCGCGGAGTCCGGACAGCGCCTCGGCGCGCAGACGCTCGAGGGTATCCAACCCGCGTTTCGTGTCGGCCGCCACCTTCACCCGGTGAGTCTGGCGCAACCGGTACTTGAACCGCCAATACGTAAATCGCTTCCAATCGAGGTACGACATCCGTTCGCCGCCGGAGACGGCGGTTTCCTCGCGAAACCGGGCCAGCAATTCGGAGAGCGGCAAGCCATAGATACGCTCGGCGGTCTCCTCTGGCAATCTGCGATGAGGCGTCAGTCCGGTGATATAGCCTTTGGCCACCTCCTCTTCGACTGAGCGCCAAAGGGCCTCCTCCACCACCACGCCGTAGTGATAGTTCAGCACTGTGCGATATTTCGCCGGACCGATGGCGTTTTGAAACGTTGCCTCATCCAGTCCGCCGGGCGGCGCCCCGCAAAAGAGCAGTGGCTCCAACTCGTCAAGCGGAAAGAGCGGTCCGAGCTCGGCGACGAACCGCTCGACGAGGGCGAGCCAGTCAAACGCCTCGCCGTCGATCAGAAAGAGGTACCGACGACCGTCATACTCGTCTTCAACGCGGTCCCAGCGGCGAATGGCGGCGAGCAGCGCGGGCCACCACGGCTCGCCGCGCTCAAGCGCGGCCCGGAGCCGCTCGATGGCCTGCCCTTCCCCAGCCCAAACGAGGGCCTCGTCGGCGGTCACAATCGTCTCGGGCAAGCCGCTCATCGCGCCTTCTCCCGCAGTCGCCGCAGAAATTGCTCGGTCGGCAGCGTGTTGATCACGGCTTCCGGCCCGAGCCAAGCCCGGCGGGCAATCCCGACGCCAAAGGTAGCAAGGCCGAAGTGGTCGGCGCTGTGAGCGTCGGTGTTGATCACGAGCGGAACGCCCAACTCGTGAGCGAGACGCGCGTGCTCTTCACGCAGGTCCAGCCGCGCTGGGTGCGCGTTGATTTCCGCCCACGTGCCCGCCTCAGCGCAGGCACGCAATACGGCTTCGACGTCCACTTCGACGGGATCGCGCCGGCCGATCAGGCGGCCGGTCAGATGACCTATCGCTGTCACGGCCGGGTGCCGCGCCGCCGCCACCAATCGTGCCGTCATCTTCTCTCGGGGCTGGTCCATCGCCGAGTGAACCGAGGCGATCACCACGTCGAGCAGGCGCAGCACCTCGTCGGGATAGTCGAGTGTTCCGTCGGCGCGGATGTCGACTTCGCTGCCAGCGAGAAGCAACGGCCCATCAGGGTGGGACTCATTGAACCGGCGCACCCGGGCAATCTGGTCGTGCAACCGTTCGATACTGAGCCCATTCGCGACAGCGCGCCCGCCGGAATGGTCCGTGATCGCGAGATACGCATAGGCCGCGGGCCAGCGCGCCGGCCACCATCTGTTCGAGCGGCTCAGCGCCGTCCGACCAGTCGGTATGGACATGGAGGTCGCCCCGAAGGTCCGTGATACAGATGAGACGGGGCAGTTGCCCCGTGGCAGCAGATGCGATCTCGCCGCGATCTTCGCGCAGCTCCGGCGGAATCCAAGCCAAGCCGAGCGCAGCGTAGAGGGTCTCTTCGTCCGGGAAACCATCGCGATCCGGGGGGGCAATACCAAATGGTCCGATACGCAACCCGCGTCCGCGCGCCAGCGCCGCCAACGCGTCGTTGTGCGCAGCACTGCCCGTCCACCATTGCCAGAGCGAGCCAAACGCCGACGGTGGCGCGAAGCGGACCGCAATCGTCAGGCCGTGGAGTGGAAAGCGCACACCGAAGGGATCAAACGGCGCCGTGTCCGGAACGCGCATGGCAAGCTCGGCACACGCTGCCCCGGCATCGTCGGCAGCGGCAGCGAGGTTGACGTCGCCGACGCGCTCCGCCGACCGACGAACGCTGCCAGCCGGCTCCACGCGCCGAACGCCCGGCAGTCCAGCGACAATCTCCAGCGCCGTCGCGGTCGCCGCGGCCGCCCGCAACAGGTCGAACCGGTCGCTTTGTGGCTCGACTGCCACAAGGCCGCGGGCGATTCGCTCCGCCGCCGCCTTCCCGACCGTGGCGGCGAGCCGGCCATCAGCGAGCGCCGCCTGCACGTCGTGGCGCGAGACGATGCCGGCCCCGATCAGCTTGCGAGCGGTCTTCGGTCCAATCCCCGGCACGCGAATCAATTCGCGCACGGTCTCGGGCACTTCGTCGTGCAACCGGTCGAGAAAGGCGAGCGCACCGGTCTCGCGCCGCTCGACGATCTTGGCGGCGATCGCTTCACCGATGCCGGGAAGCGCTCGCAACGCGGCCTCATCGAGCTCGGCGGCTGGTGTCGTCAGCTTATCGAGCGCCTCGGCGGCGCGCCGGTAGGCGCGGACTTTAAAGGGGTTTTCACCGCGAATCTCGAGCAGATCGGCGATCTCCTCGAACATCGCGGCAAGTTCGGCATTACTGGTATGTGCCACGTTGCTGCAATCCGCCGCTCCCTCGGCGATTTCGAAGGGGAGCGTCCGCTGATTATAACGGCTCTCCTGACGCCCTCCGGGCACGGAGATCTGGCTCGACACCCGTCAGCATGCGAGGCGCCATGATGTCGCTCTCGTCACCAGCCGCGACACCGCGGAGCGCATACCTCGCGACCGGTGCCCGGAGGTAGCATCGGCCAGAGCTTGTTTTATCAGGCCGCAGCCGGCCGGTTTGAGCTGACGCGCCGGCCTCGCCGATCGCAGCGAGAATGCCTCGGGGGTCCCCGCTACCAGCCCGGCAGCGCCGCAACCGCCCGGGTCGCCTCGTCGAGGGCGCGCAGCCGGCGCTCCGCCTTTTCGAGCTCGCGCGAATTGACGTGCGAGAGCGTGAGTTGGGCGAGGCTCTCGCGCGCTTGGCGAATCGCCACGATAAGATTGGTGAGCTTCTCGATCTCAGGGTCGAGCGCCGGCGCGAGCAACCGCGCATCGACCCGCTGGGCAGCCGCAGCAGTCACGCGGTCGGCGATCCGCCAGACGGCGTCGCTTGCCTCGACCGCTTCCTCGTGGATCGGACGAATAATGCCGAGCGGAACACCCGCCGCGAGCGCCGCGGCAGCACCGGCGCGCAGGTCGGCCAGTTCGCCGGCAGCATCGACGAGCTTGCTACTGATCGGCCACGCCGGCAATGACCGGCGCAGCACGAGCTGGACCGCGCGGCGGTTGGCGACGCCCCAGAACTCACGCATGCCGTCGGAAACCCGCCCCGGCCGAATCATCGGCAGAAAGCGTCGCTGAACCCGGCGCACCGCTCGGCGGATGAGCACGACCGGAAGCACGACCAACAGCCCAATGACCGCCAGATTGGCGATGACGATCGCCGCCAGCACCAGAATCGCCGTGGCAAGCAGACCAAGAACGTCACCCATCATTGGCGCCCTTTCCCGTGGGAGTGCCGGGCCGGGCATCCCGGCCGGCACAGCGATTCTACCCGGCGGCTGGCTGAACGACGACGATGGTGCGTCCCGCCCCAAGATAGCGCTCGGCCACACGCTGGACGTCGTCGGCGGTCACGCGCCGGACGTTCTCGGCGAACGATTCGGCCGATTCGTAGCTCCCGAGCGCAGTCAGCGAAGCGATCTGGTTCGCCTGGGCGGCGCTCGTCTCTTCCGCCATGATCCGTCGGCCGGCGAGCTGACCAGCAGCCGCTCCCAATTCTTCGGCCGTCAACGGCCTCTCGATCAACCGGCGCAGCTCACTGCTGATCAGCTCGATCACTCGTTCAACGTTCCCCGGCTCCGTTCCCGCCTGGGCGTAGAACAGGCCCGCATCACTCATGAGGCTGAGGCCGGAACCTGCCACGTAGGCCAGCGCCCGGTTGGTCCGAATTTCAGCAAATAGCCGCCCAGACGGCGAGCCGAGGACGGCATCCAGCACGGCCAAGGCATAGCGGTCGGGATCGCGCCGCCCGGGAATGGGGAGGCCGACGAGGACGATTGCCTGCCGCTGGCCAGCGAACCGCCCGATACGTTCATCGCCGGCTCGAGGCGGAAGGGGGTGCGGCGTCCGATCGGCAGGCGCCCCGGCAGGAAGCGAACCAAGCACGTTGGTCAATTCGGCAAAGGCGCGCTCCGCCGTGATCTGACCGACCACCGCGACCGTGAGGTTGGCACCGACGACCGCACGCTGGCGCAGTTCGAGAAGCCGGTCGCGGTCGATCCGTTCCACGGTCTCTGCCCGGCCAAGCACCGAATGTCCGCCGGGGTGGTCGCGCCACACCGTCTCAAGCAGGGTATCGAAGGCGAGCGGCGCCGGATCAGCACTCCGCCGGCGAATGTCGAGCAGGACAAGATTTCGGTCGCGAATGATTTGGTCAGCGTCGAAGCGCGGCGCGTTCAGGACGTCGGCGAGCACCTCGAAGGCAAGCTGCTGCTCAGCGACCGGGACGGTAACCGAGATGGTCGTCAACTCTTGGGAGGCCGAAACTCCGATGCCGCCGCCGGTGGCACCGATCGCTCGACGCAACTGATCTTCGGTTGGCCAACGCGCCGTGCCGAGCAAATGCGCCCGGGCGAGCAAGTTCCGGGCGCCCGCATCATCAGCGGACTCGTCGCGCGCCCCGGAGCGAAGAGCAACCGTGATTGCGACGACTCCGGAGGTCGGCCGCTCTTTCACGAGGAGCAGGGCACCGTTCGGCAACGTCTGGCGAGCAATGGCGGTCTCCGACGGCAGAGGCGGTGCGCCGGCAGCGGTTCGGCGATCCCCGGTGCTCAAAACGTCACCACTACGGTTGTGAGATGGTCGAGGTCGAGGTAGGCGCGGGCAACGCGCTGGACGTCCTCTGGCGTTACGCGGTCCAACCGTTCTAGCCACACCTCCCACGGCTCGAGCAGACCAAGCGCTGCATCGCGCGCCAAACGCCGGGCCTGACCGAGGTTTCGCTCCTCGCTAATCTGGCGGCTGCCGCGGATACTCCGAACGGCATCGTCGATCTCTTGTCGGGAAACGGGTTCGTCCCGCACGCGCCGCAGCTCCGCCACGATTAGCGCTTTCACCTCCTCGAGCTTGTCGGGCGTGGTCACCGCTGAAGCGGCCCACGCGCCAGTGTCGGTGAGGCCGAAATAGGAGGTGCCAACCGAGGTTGCGAGTCCCCGTTTGTCGCGGATCTCACTTGCCAGCCGCCGACCGGGATGATCAAGAATGGCATCGAGGACGATGAAGGCCTCGCGATCCTCGCTCGTTGCTGAAGGGGCGATGCCCCCGAGCATCAGGTGTGCCTGACGATCGCCGAGGGAGACGCGGACTTCCCGTGCTTCCTCCGGAGCGGGCTCGACCACGACTGGTCGGTGGATCCAATTGCCGCCGGGCAGCCGAGCGAATGCCGCTTCAACCGCCGCCACCGCCTCCTCATGGCGGACCCGGCCGGCGACGCCGATCGTCATGTTGCCGGCAACATAGCGCTGCTCACGGTAAGCAAGAATGGTCTCGAGGGGGATGTTTTGGACGCTCTCGATCGTCCCGCCAATCAGCCGGCGCGCCGGATGAATCCGGAAAACGTTGCTGTAGAAGAGGTCCCCTGCGAGCGCACCAGGGGTGTTCTGCCGCCGGTTCAGTTCTTCGAAGACCACCCGGCGTTCGCGGTTAAAGTTCTCTTCAGGGAAGGTGCTGTCCAGCAACATGTCGGCCAACACGTCAAGCGCGAGGCGAAACTCATCGGCCGGCGCTGCAATGAAATAGTCGGTCAGCTCCCAACTGGTGGTTGCGTTGATCTCGCCGCCTACGGCTTCGACGGCGCCAAAGACGGCCTGATTGTTCGGCCGGCGTGACGTGCCAAGGAAGTGAGCATGCTCGAGCCAGTGCGATCCGCCGCTCGTCTCATCGTCTTCGTCGCGCGAGCCGGCGCGGACCGCGACGACGACCGCAACGGTGTTGGAGTCGAGGCGCTCCTTGGACAGGACGAGCAAGCCGCTTGGCAGGAGCGTGGCCCGCTCGGTCGGCTCCGAGACGATGCCACCGACGGGCAGTTCGCCGGTCGTCGTAACGCCGCCCTCCGGACCCTCGACAACGATTGAGGCTTGAACGGCGGCACGGCCGGCCGGCAATCGCAGCCGAACCCCGTACGGTCCGGCTTGCTCGCCGCTCCATTCGACCACGCCAGCGTGGATCTCTCCCGCTGGCCCGCCGGGAGCGCCGGCCCATGACGTTTCCACGGTCGCGTTCTCCGGAACGCGAATTCGGACCGTGCGCCGCCCGCTTTCGATGCCGCGAGGCTCGGCCACCACATCGACCCCGCCGGCAACTCCTTGCGCCCAGAGCACCAGCGCCGGTCCTCCCACTGCCGTCTCGACGATTTCTGCAGTTACCACAGTACCAAGTTTCTGGGACATGCCATCCCGTTGGGGGTGTCTGGCTATTGACTGTACGAACGAACCTGGCGGCTGTCAACCAACCGGCGCTGACTGGGGCGCCGAGGCTGTCAGACGCGTGGGCGGCTTCGGCTTGGCGGCCAATCCGAAAAAGAGACACCCAAGCAGGGATAACACGGCCAAAATGGTGAACCCCAGTCGATAGTTGCCCGTTTGGTCGGCAAAATAGCCGGCGATCAACGGACCGCTCACACTCCCGACCATCACAATCATGTTCGAGACCCCGAGGATCTTGCCAAAGGCAAGCCGGCCGAAGTAGTCGGCACGAATCGCGGCCATCAGCGGACCTCGCACCCCCCACGCCCCGCCATGCAGCACCGCAAACAGCACCACCATCCAGAACTCAGTGGCATAGGCAAGCACCAGCAGACCGGCAGCATGCCCAAGCATCGCCACGGCGCAGATGGCCCGCTTACTGAAGCGGTCACCCAAATACCCGCCGATCAACTGCCCAGTGAACGACATCACCGTCATGATCGTGACGGCGCTCGCCGCCACTTCGAGCGGCACCCCGATGGACTGGCTGACCGCGGGAACGAGGTGGACCGACATCGAGGCGACGATCAGCAAGGCCGATGCCTGGCCGAGCGAGATGTACCAAAACGCCGGCGCTCGGATCGCTTGGCGCAGCGTGAAGTCGGGGCCAGCAGGGGAGCGGCGGGGCGTGGTGCCAGCCGCCGGCGCAGGATCGCCATCGGGGCGCAGTCCATGCTTCTCAGGTGAACTGTCCAACAGCTGGGCAAGCGGCAACCCGACCACAAGAACCACGAACGCCGACGCGAGGGCCGTCGCTCGCCAGCCGACGGTCGTCAGCCCCCACGCGACGACAAGCACCAATACGCCGCCAATGCTGATGCCGGTTGAGATGATCGCCAATGCCGTCGCGCGCCGCCGCTCAAACCAGTTGACGACCGCGGTCGTGATGCTGACGAAGCCGGCAAGCGTTGCACCAATGGACGCGATGAGGAAGGAACCGTAGAGCCACGGAATCGAATTGGTGAAACTGAGCAGCGCGAGACCAAGTGCAGTGACGAGCAATCCGGCGCGAACGACAACACGGACACCGTATCGGTCCAGCAGCCAGCCCTGGAGCGGCCCGGTGATACCGGTTTCCACCTGCGACAACGAGGTAACACCGGCGAAAATCGTCCGGCTCCAGCCGAACTCGGCGGTCATCGGCACGACGTAGGCGGTGTAGGACTGATAGAGCACGCCGGCGAGCGTGGCCTGAATGCCGACGCCGCCCAGAACGACCCACCAGCCGCGGAAGACCCGCGGCACTACAGCAGTGCCCGCAGCACCAGCGCCGCACCGACGACGATCAGCGGTACACCGGCCATCGCGCCCACCACCGAAAGCGACAGCATGACGCCGATGACGATCAAGACGACGCCGGCCAGCCCGAGCAACAGCCGACCGACGATCCCGAGAAGCGCCGTCAGGAGGCCCCAGATCCAGCGAAACGGCGCAAGCAGACAGCCCATTGACACCCTTCCGTATACAGCCGCTTCTCCGATGGTAGGCCGGCCGCCGGAAGGAGTCAAACCAATCAGGGGTCCGAGCAGTCGCGCGTGAAACCGCAGCGCGGGCAAACGAGCTTGCAGTGCCGATCGATCATCGGCGTATCGCAGAGATCGCAGCGAACCGGGGACGGTGGCGCTTGCCGGGCAGGCGGTCGATCCATGGCGTCATTGTACGCTTGAGAACCCGGCCGGCGCATCGCCATCCCGGGCCGGATAGTCCGCGAACAGCGCCCGCAGTGCTGCCTTATCGACCTTGCCACCGCTGTTGCGAGGGAGTGCATCGACGATAGCGATCTGTTTCGGGCGCTTCGGGCCGGCGAGGCGGCGGCGCAAGGCCTCGGAGATGGCAGCGGCGTCGAGCGCCGCGCCGGGCATCGCGACGACAACGGCGACCACTCGTTCGCCCCAATCGGGATCGGGCACCCCCAGCACGGCAGCGTCGGCGATCGACGGCAGTTCACGCAACGCCGCCTCAACCTCCGCCGGGTAGACGTTCACCCCGCCGCTGATGATCATCTCCTTGCTGCGCCCAACCAGATACAGAAAGCCATCTTCGTCAAACCGGCCGAGATCGCCGGTGCGATACCAGCCGTCACTGAACGCCTCACCGAGAGGCACCCCGAGATACCCGGAGATCATCCCCGGCGAGCGATACCAAATCTCGCCGACCTCACCCGGCCGCACCGCCCCTTCCAGCCGGACCTCCGTTCCCCACATTGGTCGGCCGACCGACCCCGGCTTGGCCGAGTGCTCGCCGGGGCCGAGCGTTGTTACTCCGCCCGCTTCGACCGAGGCATAGTAGTCATAGAGGTTCGGCGTCAGCCGCGCGAGGACAGCGTCGCGGTCCACCGCTGGGAGCGCTGCGCCGCTACTGATCAGCGCCCGCATCGTCGGCCATGGCCCCCCGCCCGCTGCCACGATTCGGTGGAGCATGGTCGGGACAACGCAGGCAGTGGTAATCCCTGCCTCACGGACAATTCGGTCCGCGGCTGCCGCGTCGAATTTGCCCGGCAGCCACACAGTCGCGCCGAGATAGAGATGTGAAAGGGTGAAGCTGCGCCCCCCACCGGTATGGAGCGGCATGAGGTTCAAGTAGCGATCCTCGGCACTGAAGCGAAAGGTGACGACTTGGGCAAGAAATCGAAAGGCCATCGCCGCGTGGCTGACGACCGCGCCTTTCGGCTTGCCGGTAGTGCCAGACGAGAGCATCACGAAACAGGGGTCATCGCTCGCCGGTGCCCGGTCGGCGTCACCACCGGCGATCAGCGCGTCGAACGCGCCGTCCTCGAGGGCAACGAGAAGCCGCCCGGCCGGCCACCCGTCAGATTCGCGCTCGGCGAGGAGCGCCGCCGGCGAGAAGCGATCGGCAACGTCGGCGATCTCTTCGGGTGTCGAGGCGACATCGATTGGCAAGGCGGCTGCGCCGAGGCGCGTCACAGCAAGGATCGCCTCGACATGTTCGCGGCGATTGCCGATGGCGATGGCGACCCGATCACCGGGCCTGATGCCCCGCCGAGCAAGTCCAGCGGCCAGGCCGCTGATGCGATCGGCAAGCTCGCGGAAGGTCGTTGTCCGGGCTGGCTCGACGATCGCTGGCCGGTCGGGAGCTCGCCGGGCCACGGCGTGGACAGCGTTACAGAGATTCATGGGGCAGCTCGGCCTCCTGCCGGCGGGGATCGAAAAAGGGGCAGACGGCTGCCTGCCCCTTGGTCCTCGCCGTCGATCCTTAGCGCGGGAGGCCGAGCACCCGCAGCGCGACGGTGTTCAGCGCGTTCTCCGGTGTTCCGCCGTTGTGGGCGCCGGCAATCGAGCCCATGTAGCGCCGTTCCCAGCGCGCCGCGAGCGGCGCGAACTTCGGCGAGTAGTGGCCAACCTGGCTGCCCATCCCGATCACGTCGCAGGCGAACTTGACATGGAGCTGGCCATAGGTCTTCGTCCACACCTGACGCACCGCGGTCTCGCGGTCCGGCGCCGGGCCGCCGTTTTCCAGCATCGAGGCAACTCGGTAGGCGAGCAATCTCGAAATCTGATTGTGGATCATGAATTCGGCCAGACCATTCTGGACCCAATCGTCTTCGATGAGCGGACGCCCGTTGACCTTCGTCTCCTTGGCATACAGCACGAGGTCTTCGAGGTCGCGCCGCGTCTCGGTCCAGCCGCCAAGGCCAGCCGATCGCATCGTGTTGAGCGTCATGGCGAGGTGATAGAACCCGCGGTTCAGCTCGCCCAGCACGGCATCTGCCGGGACGCGAACATCCTCGAAGTATACTTGGTTGACCCGGTAGCCATCCATCGTCCAGAGCGGCAGCATCTGGATGCCCGGTGTCTTCATGTCGAGCACCATGATCGAGATTCCCCGGTGGCGCTCAGCACTGGGGTCAGTCCGCACGAGGACCCAGTAGTAATCCGAATCCTGCAGGTGCTCGGTGTACATCTTGTTGCCGTTGATCACCCACTCGTCGCCGTCGCGGACGGCGCGAGTCTCGATCGAGGCGAGATCGGTACCGGCGTTCGCCTCCGTCATGCCGACGGACCAGGTCGATTCACCGCGGGCGATCGGCGGGAGGTATTTCTTTTTTTGCTCTTCCGTACCGTAGTGAATGAGAGCCGGGCCGACGAAGTTGGCGGCAACCTGATGAGCGGCGACCGGTGCGTGGGCCGCCGCCATCTCCTCGTCAAAGACGAGCCGGTGCCAGACATCCATCCCCATGCCGCCATATTCCTTCGGCCAGGTGAGCGTCAGCCAGCCCTTCTGTCCGAGCTTGCGCGTGAACGCTTTGTTAAAGCCGTGGGGATAGTCCGTGCAGTGCGCGTACTCGTCCCGGATCTCGGGAGTCAGTTCCCGTTTTAGGAACTCGCGGACTTCCAATCGGAACTTTTCGGCTGCTTCGGGGAAGGTGAAGTCCATGTCCTCTCCTCGTCCTAGTGATGCTCTGCCGGTTGCGCCATTTCGGCCAACAAAGCGGTCACGCGCTTCTTATGCCAGCGAGGATGCCCGAGGATCACCTCGGCACCCTTCGCTTTCCGAAAATACAGCTCCATCTCAGAGCCGCGAATGAACCCTGCGCCACCGTGGATATGACACCCCTCAATCGACGCATTGGTGTAGGCATCGCTCGCCGCGGCCTTGGCGATCGCCACCTCCAGCCGTGCGTCCTGCCCGACGGCCAATCGGTAGGCCGCTTCGTAGACACACAACTGAGCCCCGGTGATCTCGGTGACGACGCGTGCCATCTTGTGCTGCAGCGCTTGGAACGAGCCAATCGGCCGGCCAAACTGCACCCGCTGCTTGGAATAATCGACCGCGAGCTCGAGACAGCGCTCGGCGGCACCGATGGAGGCGGCGCTATGCACCACCGCTGCCTTCGCGAGGACGTCTTGGAAGGCGCTCCATCCGCCGCGTTCTGGTCCGAGCACCGCCTCGGCCTCCGCGCCGTCCAACTCAACGATGTATTGATGGTCTTTCCCAATGGTGTCGAGAATCGTCAGTTTGACCCCATTGACTTTCGGGTCGACGAGGAAGAAGGCGATGGCGTCGTCGCCCTCGCCAGAGCGCGCCGCCACGATCAGCAGGTCGGCCACGTGGGCATAGCTGATGTAGAGCTTGGTGCCCGTCAGCTTCCAGCCGTTGCCACTCCGCTCGGCCCGCGTCTCGACGCCCCAAGCATCATACGTTCCGGTTGGCTCGGTCAACGCGACGACGAAAATCTTCTCGCCGGAGGCAAGCTTCGGCAAGAGATCACGCTTTTGCTCCTCGGAGCCGAGCGCGAGAATCGTCAGTGCTGCCTCAACGCCCGAGGCGAAGAGCGGACTCGGCAGGAGCGAGCGCCCGACCTCCTCAAAGAGGATGGCCATGTCGCTCACGTCGCCGCCTTGGCCGCCGTACTCTTCTGGGATCATCAGACCAGTCCAACCGAGCTCGCAGACCTGTTTCCAGACGGCGGGATCGAAGCCGATGCGATCTTCCTCCATTTGACGGACGATTGCCGGATTGACGACCGTCTGTAGGAATTCACGGGCAGTGCGCTTCAAAACCTGTTGTGTTTCGCTCGGACCGAGGTCCATCCACCTCTCCTCAAGGACGGCACGCCGACGGACGGCCAACGCTGGTTTCTCGAATGCGCATTGTACTGCCAAGCGGCAAGCGTATACAAACCCGACACCCGATGGGAATCACGGAGAACCAACAAAGGAGGACCCCTATGGATGCCGTCACGTTCTGGTCCAGCCTCGCGCCGCTCGGCATCGTTCGGCTCATCGTTCGCAATGCCGCCGGCTTGATCGAAGTCGATCGCGCGCTCGATGACCCGCGCCTCTCCGATCGATTCGTCAACTTTCCCGGACGTCCGATTGACCTTCATTTTTATCGCGCGATGACCTACCAACTCGAGTTCCGCGACGGTCCAAACGATCACACGGGCCGAGTCGAGCACGGGATCATCGCCCGCGACACCGCAGGAAACGAACTGTTTCAGATCTTCCTCGTACGCCCGGCCGGAAGCGACGAACACGACCCGGCCTGTGTCGAGGCATATCGCGCTCTCCGTGTCCGTGCGGAGGCGGGTGACCTCACGCAACGCCCGTGATCCGAGACCTCGCGCGTCGGCCACGGCCTGCCGGCCCACACCGCCGATCCACAGGTCAGACGGCTCATACCAGCTCCGTGGGGCAACCCGCACCAGTCCGCATCGGCGACTGAGCGGCGGGCCGTTACCACCATCCGAGGATCTGGCGATGGGCCGACCAGACGGTCGTCTGCGCCCCAAGAAAGAGCGGGCCAAGCGCCCACGCGTCCACCGGCTCCCGGATCACCCACCCCGTCTCCACCTCGGCAATATGCGCACACGGCGCAAACTCCAAAATTTCCCGCTGAATTTGCCGGTACATCTCCGGTTGCTCCGCCGCCTCCGCCTGCCGGATAGCGCGGAGCCGATCCGTCCACCGCTTGTCACGGATGTTCTTGCCGCCCCACATCCCCAGCGGCGGGTCGTAATCGTGACCAAGGTCATACATCGGTTCATAGAGCGCGTGGCCGCACTCTTCTTTGAACCACATCGGCACTTTCGTCCCGAACGGCAAGCTGGTCTGGAGCCGCACCTCAACCACGATCCCGAGCGGTTTGAGCGCCTCACGAACAATCTCCCCAAACCGCAGCGACTCGCAACTGGGTTGGATGTAGAGCTGCGTCTCAAACCCCGCAGGATAGCCACTCTCCCCCAACAGCCGCTTCGCCTCAGCGAGATCGGTGGCATAGTGCCAGAACTCGTCGGTGGAGTACTTCGAGACGCTCGGGATGGGCGACTTGGAGAGGCGGCCGTAGCCGTGGTAAACCTGCTCGAGGATGCGCTGGTAGGGCAGAGCGTAGCAAATGGCTTGGCGAACCCGTTGGTCGTCGAACGGCGGCTCCAGCCAATTGAACTCCAGCGTCGAGTGGTTGGCCCGCACCCGGATGATCCGATAGTCCGGCCGCCCCGCGAACCGTGCGAGTTCTTCGGGATACAGCCCAAGCAAGAAGTTCGCCTCACCACGCTCGACCAGCCGCATGCCCTCGTCGCGGGTCGCGGCTGGTACTTGGGTCACCCGCTCGATGCCCGGCTTCCCGGCCCAGTAGTCGTCCCGCGCCCGGAACTCGAGGACATCGGCCGACTGGCGTTCGAGCGCAAATGCGCCAAAGCCGGCCACATGATGCGCCAGCCATTCAGTCGCCCACGGATCGTTGGGATCAGCGTGGCGCCGCGCCTCGGTCGAATCGACGACGTTGTTCGTGGCGAAGATGAGATACTGCGGAAATTCCGGATTCGGGCCAATCAGGCGAAAGCGGACCGTGAAGCGGTCGAGCGCTTCAACGTCGTCGGCGCTCTGCACTCCAGCCATCCGTCGTGACCGCCACAGCCCCACGCCCCGCAGCGCGTAGACACGCTGCCACGCCCAGACCACATCTTCGGCGGTCAACTCGTTGCCAAACTGGCTGCGAACGCCCTCGCGCAGCCGGACCGTCCAGCAGCGGTAACCGTCGGACGGCTCCCACGCAACGGCGAGGCGTGGTTGCAGGTCTTCCGAGACGGGGTAGCGGACCCCGTCGCTGTCTTCGGCGATACGCGGCGTCGTGAGCGGCTCGTAGGGCAGATGGATCGTGTGATACGGGGCAGGACGGTGCTCGCGGCCAACGTGGGCGACATCAGGATCCCAAGTCACGTCGATCTGGTGACGGTCGACCGGCCAGACGAGATGCGTAGAGGAAGGGCTCATCAGGCGCTCCAATCGATTGAATGGATGCACTATACCGGGTTCGTTGCGCGCGATCGGCTCAGCACCGTCCTACCCGGAACCCGCGGACCCGCCGCAGTCGCCGCCGAGCCGCAGGATCGACGCACCCACCGGGAATGGCTCACCCACCGCCTCGGCTTGAGAGTCGCTCCGCCACACCGGCAGTTCCCAACCGGACTCGGTCCCTGAGACGCGGGGTGGTCAGCCGGTCGCGGATGGCCGGGAGGCTCGGGCAGACGCCGGAGCATCACGAAAAGGGGTGTGCCCTGTCATGGCTGCGCCGGCGTCAGCACGCCATCCCGCGGGCGGATACGATCGGTGGAACGGACGCGGAGGGAAACGCGCAATGACCGCCCCCTATGACGCGATGGCCGATTGGGAGGTCCCCCTCTGGAACCAGCAAGCGGGGATCTGGAGCGGACACGTCACCACCCGTGAAATCGACGGCGCTGTAATCGACGAACACGACGTCGTCACCGACGTGGCAATCGATCTCGCCGGCAATCGCTATGCTCAGCGAGTCGTGGCTACGCGCGGCGCAGCCTCGGAAGTACGCAGCTTCACGGCGCATTGGGACGGCCGCGACTTGGTGGTCCAAAACGCTCGCTTTGCAGCGCGGGCGCGCGCAGTCGACGGACGCGTTCTCCTGCTCACCGCTCGGAGCAGCGACGGCCGTGTCGAAACGTTCGAGACCATCCTCCTGCTGTCAGAGTTGACGCGGGCGAGAACGATTCAGCACGTCGAGGATGGAGTGTTGGCCGCGATTACGATCGTCAGCGACGAGCGCCGAATCGCGCCCGTACCTGGCATCGATTTTGCTGGTGAACCGCTGCCGCGACTCGACCCCGCGCCTTAGAGGCGTTGGACGGCAAGCACGACGACCAGCACGACAAACGAAGCGACAGCAAGGGCAAGCGCCCAGCGCGACAACCGCGCCGACTGCCACGCGCTCTTGCCTGCAGGTAACCGTCGTGCCACTCGGTTCCGACGTCGGATCGTCCGCCGGACCGTTCGCGTGGGGCGCGGACGCTGGGTTACGCTTGGCGGGAGCCAGCTCCGCGGCGGAGCGCCTTCCACTTCGGGCAGGCGAGCCAGTGCGACGGCGAGCCGCGCGACCTCCTCGACCCGCGCGTCTCCGACTAGGGCATCTTCAGTTGGCCAGACGATCTCACCGCTCGCCGTCAGGAGCCGCAGCACGCGGGCAATGCCGTCGGTAATCGCCTCATCGAGCTGAGCTTCCAGCCGTCGCGGACCGGCGCGCCAAGTTGTCGTGGTCACGTCGGCGCCCCCCAGCAAGGTTGGCGAAATCCTACCACCGCCCCTAGGCAAAACTGCAAGCAATTAGCCGTATCGCTCAATTTTGCGAGGCGATTTTCGACTCACCGTTCCAGCGGCAAACGGAGGCTCTGCCAGAGATACCACGTGGCAATCGAGCGATAGGGACGCCAGCGTTCGCCGAGTGTCATCAGACCTGTCGGAGTCAGGTCGATTTCGCCGCCGTAAAGGCGGCGAATCGCGGTGCGCAAGCCGAGGTCTCCGACCGGGAGAACATCCTCGCGACCGAGCGCAAAAATCAGGAACATTTCGGCCGTCCAGCGGCCAATGCCGCGACTCCGCGACAGGTGGGCGACGATCGCCTCGTCGTCCATCTGGTGGAGGTGCTCGATGGCGAGGTCACCGCTCACAGCGCGCGCCGCCAGTTGGCGCACGGCAATCGCCTTGGCACGCGACAGGCCAGCCGCACGAAGGTCCTCATCGCTCGCCGCGAGGAGCGCCTCCGGCGTCAGCGCACCGCCGAGAAGGGCCTGCAGCCGGGAGGTGATTGCCTCCGCCGCTCGCGTCGAGATCTGCTGCGCCACAATCGCCGAGACGAGCGCCGCGAAGGTCGGAGCGCGCCGCGGCGGAGCGTATGGGCCGATCGCATCGATCAGCGCGGCCAAGGTCGGATCCACCGACCGCAGATGCCGGATTGCGTCGCTCGACATTCCTACGGCACGCTGTAGCCGCCGTCCACCGTGAGCACCTGCCCGGTGACATAGGATGACGCATCGCTCGCGAGATAGAGGCAAGCGAGCGCGACCTCTTCCGGCTCCGCGAAGCGCCCAAGCGGGATACGAGCGCGAAACGCGTCGCCCGCATCTTGATTTTCCTCGAGGTAGCGCACCATCGGCGTGCGCGTGACGCCCGGTGCGACGGCGTTGACTCGCACTCCCCGGCTCGCCCACTCGAGCGCCATCACCTTCGTCAGCCCGATCAGGCCGGCCTTGCTGGCGACGTAAGCGCTGCGCTCAGGAGCGACGGCGAATGCGAGTTGCGAGGCGACGTTGACGATGCTTCCCGTGCCAGCCGCCAGCATCGCCGGGGCAGCCGCCTGTGAGCAGAGCAGAGCGCCGCGCAGGTTTATCTTCAAGACCCGATCCCAGTCCTCGACTGTCGTCTCAAGAGTGGGCGATCGGTAGGCAACTCCGGCATTGTTCACGAGCACCGACGGTGCGCCGAGCCGTTCGACAATTGCGGCGAATGCTGCGCGAACAGCGTTCGGGTCGCGCACGTCGGCGGCCACGGCGTGGCCATCCTCACCAACCACGTCGGCGAATCCGCCCAGCTCAAGGTCGATGCCAGCGACGCGTGCGCCCGCTTCCCGCAGGGCCGCGATCGTAGCTCGGCCGATGCCGCCTCCCGCCCCGGTCACCACGGCTACCCGCCCGTCCAGCCGCAATCGATCCAGCAGTCCCACGCCTCCCCTCCGCGCTAGCGTGCCGGAATTGTGGCATGCAGCGGTTGGGCTGGTATGCTGATGCGGTGAACGCACGGTCGACGGTCGTCGTAGTAGGCGGAGGAATCGCTGGGCTGGCTGCGGCGCGCCGGTTGCACGATGCCGGCATCGACACCGTGATTGTTGAAGCGCGCGACCGATTGGGCGGCCGGATTTGGACCGCGCCGCTCGGTGATGGGCTGCACGTCGAATTGGGCGCAACGTGGATCCACCGGACAATCGGCAACCCCATCGCCTCGCTCGCCGCTGGCCTACCGACGATCCCGACCGATTATGACAACGGCACCATCTATGGTCCCGACGGTCGCGAGCTCTCCGACCGACACCAAGAGGCGATCGAGGACGCCTTCGACTCGCTGCTCGAAGGCGTCGCCGCTCTACGGACCCGGCAAGCCGGTGGTCCAGACCAATCGCTGCAAGAGGCCATCGACGAGTTGACCGCTGGCAAGGACCGCCAACGGCGGCGCGAGCTTGCCTACGCCGTGAATGTCGAAATCGAGCATGACTATGCCGCCGACGCCGCCGACCTCTCGCTCTTTTATTGGAACCAGGACGAGGAGTTCGCCGGCCTAGATGTCCTCCTTCCCGGCGGCTACGCAGCGATCATCGACCGCCTTGCCGATGGGCTTGCCGTGCGGCGCGGGCGCGTGACACACGTGGTCTCGACTGACGACGGTGTCGCCTTGACGACGGAGACTGGCATCCTGAGCGCAAGGCTCGCCATCGTCACCGTGCCGCTCGGGGTCCTGAAGGCGGGATCGGTGACGTTCGACCCGCCCTTGCCGCCCCCGCATGTTGCCGCGCTTGGACGGCTCGGGGTGGGCACGCTCGACCGGGCAGTCTTCCTTTTTCCTGAAGTCTTTTGGGATGAGGACTACGACCTCTTTGGCTGGATCGGACCGGAGCCGGGCCTGTGGGCCGAGTGGTTCGGCATGCAGCGCGCCAGCGGCGCACCGATTCTCGTCGGCTTCAATGCTGGGAGTATGGCCGACCGGGTCGCGCGGTGGACAGACAGCGCCATTGTCAACTCGGCGCTCGCAGCGCTGGAGACCATGCTGGGACGGAAACCGCCGCCACCGCGTGCGGTCGCCCTCACGCGGTGGCGGGCCGATCCGTTCGCCGGCGGGGCATATTCTCACATCCCGCCGGGCGCGAGCGGCTCCGACTACGACACCCTCGCGACACCGCCCAGTGAGCGGCTCATCCTCGCCGGCGAGCACACCAGCCGTGCCTATCCCGGCACCGTCCACGGCGCGTTTCTCAGTGGCGAGCGTGCCGCCCGCGACGCCTTGGCGGCGCTGGAGCGAATCGGCTAGCCTGAGGCCATGGACGGGCAGCACGATGGATGACTTCGACGGCCGGCGCTGGATCTGGCTCGCGGTCGCGCTCGGCGTCGCCGCGGTGCTGTGTGTTTGTGTGAGCGCGGCAGGCTTAGCGCTTGTCCAAGCCGGCGGCCCAGCGCGGCTAGCAGCGCGCCCGACGCCGACCGCCGCTCCCACTCGCGCCCCAGCGCAGCCGACGCCAATGCCCGTCGTCGAACGCCTGCAGGTCTTGGGAACGCCCTTGGTGACGCGCGGTAGTGGCACCGTTCAGGTCAGTGGTCTCGTCCGCAACCCGGAATCTGTCGCTCGCTCGGCGGTGCTCACGGCAACACTCTACGACGCCAGCGGCCGCGTGATCGGCACCGCCGTCGGCGCAGTGCTCAACGTCCAGCCGAACGACACCAAGCCGTACACGCTCTACAGTGAATCGACCGCCGAGAGCGTCGCCCGGGCCCACGTTGCAGTCGCCAGCCGGCTCCCTGCCAACCCTCGCTCGGGCGAGACCTCGATCTCCTTCACGAACGCCACCGCCCGGTCCGTGGGTGCGGGGTTTCAGATCGAGGCGCAAGCGACCAACGGCGACCGTGTACCCCATCGATTCACCGCCGTGGGTGCCCTCCTCGACGCTGCGGGCAACGTGGTCGGCATTGCCCGCGGTGCGGCGAGCGTGCCCGCGGGTGGCTCCACCACGGTAACGCTCACCAGCATCGAGCGCCTTCCTTCCTTCCAGTCGATCCGCGTTCAGGTCGACGTATTGGACGAGTAAGCGCCCTGTCCCCTACCGCTTGCGCGTTGGGCCGCGGCGTGCCACCGGATGGCGCGGCACAGGCGTGTCGGCCCGATAATCGGGGATGGGGTCCAGCCCAACGTGGTGGGCCAGCTTCTTGTCGACAAGGCGCGAACTCAGACGCGGCTCGAGGTCTTCCGGGCGACAGTTCGTCGTGAACACGGTGGGCAGCTTGGCGTTGTAGCGATAGTTGACAAGCTGATACAGCTTCTCTTCTGCCCACGGGCTCGACGAGTGGGCGCCGAGGTCATCGAGGATGAGGAGCGGAGCCGTGCGCACGGTTTCGAACAAACCGTCGTATCGCACCGGGCTATCCGGCGCGAATGTCGAGCGCAGGTGATCGAGGAAATCGGGAACAACCGCGAAGTAGACGGGTTTGCCAGCAGCGATGCGCGCATTCGCGATCGCGGCGGCGAGATGCGTCTTTCCAGTGCCGCAGGGGCCGGTCAACAACAGCCAGCCCTCGGGCTGCTCGGCAAAGCGCTTGGCGCTGGCGAACGCTGCTTCCAGCCTACTGCGCTGGTCCGCGGTGGAAAGATCGGCCCGGGCGGCATCAAAGCTATCGAACGTCATCTCCCGCAGCAACTCCAACCCCATCGCTCCGACGCGTTGGAAGAGGGGAGATTGGCTGCCCTCGAGCTCAATGACGGCCGAGACCTCTTCGTCGGTCAGGCGGACGCGCAGCCGCTCCGGCAGAGCATCGATCGACGTTGCCAGCGTGAACACCGTCGGCAGCCGCGTGTTGTAGCGCCGGTTCACAATCTGGAACAGCTTCTCCTGCGCCCATTCAGAGCTGGTCGTCGCCCCGAAATCGTCCAAGATGAGCAGCGGCGATTGGCAGACCTGATCGAAGAGTTCGTCGAAGCGGGCCTCGGCGTTGGGCGCAAAGGTCGAGCGTAGGTAGTCGAGGAGATCAGCGACGACCAAAAAGAGGGCGGGGTCGCCACGGTCGATGGCCGCGTTGGCAATCGCGGCCGCGAGGTGCGTCTTGCCACAGCCGGGCACACCGGTCAACACCAGCCAGCCGTCAGGACGCTCGGCAAACGCCTTGGCTTGAGCGACGGCGAGCCGGTACTGCTCGGGGAACCGGCCATAGCGGCCTTCCGGGCGCAGGTTGGCGAACGTCTTCTCGCTGAGAGCGCCGAGCATGGCCTGCTCGCGTAAGATCGCCCGGCGATGGGTAGCGAAGTGCTCTTCTTGGCACCGGCAGAGAATTGCGCGGCCAAACTGCGGATGGCCGGGGGGAACATCGAGGCGGACATAGCCTGCGTCAAAGCAGATCGAACAGGCTGGCTCAGCGGGCTCGGCGGGGGTCGCCGCCGGCCGAGCGGAAATAGCGTTCCCAGCCCTCTGGCGAAGTATCCGCGCCAACGGCTCCATCGCTTCTTCCCTCCACCCGCCACCGTTCGAGGATGCGCGAAATATAGCGCCAGTTTCGACGGTTCATGGTCACCGCCAGCCGGAAGGCGTCCTCGATCCAGGCGGCAGGAAACTCCTCTTCGGCAGCACGTAATTCATCGGCCAACAGCGGCGTCAGCAGGCCGATGTTCTGCTCATACAACTGATAGACGTTCGGGCGTGGCGCACTGATTGGCATCTCCTTCCGCTTGGCGCTCGTCTGGCCGATGTTCAGCTCGCCACGCTCCAGCCGCTCGATCGCCGCCCGGTCGCGCTCACTGTTCAGGAAGATGAGCGTCTCCTCGCCGCCTTCGCGCCCGACGATCACCTCGATCAGGGTACCGCGCTGCACCGCCAGCCGGAGGGCGCGCCGCAGCTCCTGGAGGGGCGGTCCCGACGCCGCGAGGCTCGCCAGCAGGACCCGATCGGTATCCAACTCGGATCGAGTGACGAATCGCGGGAAGACTTTCTTTTCGCTGATACGCCAGAGCACGTGCAGCGTCAGCTTCAGTTCGGCAACGTCGGAAATCGCCGGCGCCAGTTCGCTAAAGAGGGCAACCGGCGTCGGAATCGTCCGAGCGCGGCTCGGAAAGCCGGCAAACGGCTGGTCACCGGTCGTCACGGACATTCAGGTTGACGAACTTCGTCGTCTTTTCGAACCAGAGCAGACTGATCTGGCCAGTCGGGCCGTTGCGGTGCTTCGCCACAATGATGTCGACAATCCCGCGCGGATAGGGCTTGGTCGGAAAGCGCTTTTCCCACTCCTTTTCGGTGTAGTAGACATCTTCTCGGTAAATGAACAGGACGACATCGGCGTCCTGCTCGATCGAGCCCGACTCGCGGAGGTCGGAGAGCATCGGAATGTGGGGCGAGCGCGATTCCACCGCGCGCGACAGTTGGGAGAGCGCCAGCACCGGCACGTTCAACTCACGCGCGAGCGCTTTCAGCGAGCGAGAGATTTCGCCGATCTCCTGCACTCGGTTATCGCTCCCCGAGCCATGAATGAGCTGCAGGTAATCGACAACGATTAAGTCGAGCGGATGTTCAGCGTGCAGCCGACGGAGCTTGGCACGCAGGTCGGCCATCCGCGCTGCCGGCGTATCGTCGATAAAGATATTCAAGTCGGAGAGCGTGCCGATCGCCTCCATCAGCCGCGCTTGCTCGGCGTCCGACAGTTGGTCGAGGCGGATTCGGCGCGAGTCAATCCCCGACTCGCTGGCGAGCAACCGGTTCGCGAGCTGTTCGCTCGACATCTCGAGCGAGGTGACTGCGACGGTCGCACCCTGCAGACGCGCGGCGTTCAGCGCAACGTTCAAGGCAAAGCTCGACTTGCCCATTCCGGGCCGCGCCGCGAGGATGATGAGGTCCGAACGCTTCAGTCCGCCGAGCAGCCGATCCAGATCGATGAACCCGGTCTTGACTGCCTCGACCAGCGAGTCGGACTCGGGAACGGCGATTGTCCCTTCGAACAGCTCATCAAGAATATCGCGGAGATGGACGAAGCCTCGGCGCGCCCGGGTAACGCGGAGGCTGTAGACCAGATCCTCGACCTGGGCCATCGCGCCCTCGATGTCCGAACCCGCCTGATAGCCGATAGCAGCGATTTGGCCGCCAACGGCAATTATCCGCCGCTGGATCGCCGTTCGCTTCACGATTCCGGCGTAATACTCGGCATGGAGCGAGGTCGGGGTTTCAGCGATCATTTGGGCGAGGTAGATCGGCCCCCCGGCATCCTCGAGGCGGTTGCGGTCTTCGAGCTCGCGAGCGACCGTAACAAGGTCGATCTTGGCCTGCCGGTCAAACAGCGCCACGACCGCTTCGTAGATCCAGCGATGTCGGTCGTAAAAGAAGTCTTCGGGGTCGAGAACGGCCTGCAGTCGGGCAAGAATGTCAGGGTCGACGAGGACGCTGCCAATCACCGCCTGTTCGGCGGCCTGATCATTTGGCGGTAGCCGGTCCACCGCAGAGTCGTTGATTAGCATCGTGCTCCTTGTCGCCGACTCCGTCCAGGACCGGGCCGCCCTCCCAGCTAGGCGGAGGCTGCTGCGGTTTCGGGGCTGGCGATCACGACCTTGAGCGTCGGAGTGAGATCGCGTCGCAGCCGAATGGTGACCTCGTGCTCCCCAACGCGCCGAATTGGCTCCTCGAGGTGCACAAGGCGCCGGTCGATCTCGATACCCTGCTGAGTCTTCAGCGCCTCGGCGATGTCGGCGGCGGTGATGGACCCGTAAAGGCGCCCCTCCGAGCCGGCACGAGCGGTGATCGTCACAACCGTCTCGCCCAACCTTCCAGCCAAGGCGCGGAGTTGCTCGCTTTCCTTCGCCAGCCGTTTCTTCTCCTGCTCGATCGCCGCCTCGTGCTGCTTCAGCATGGCGCTGTTGGCGGCAACCGCGAGCCCTTTCGGGAGCAGATAGTTCCGCGCAAAGCCGTTCGCCACATCCTTCACGTCACCCGGCTGGGCGACGTTCTCGACTTCTTTCAAAAAAAGCACTTTCATCGTGTGGGTCCACCATCGAATGGCCGCGCGGCGCCCGCCGGTCGCGCAGCACGTTGAATGAAGAAGGCCACGCCCCACGGGGCGTCGCAGTATCGCTGGGCTGATTATATGGGCGGGCGTCGGAGCCCTACAAGCAGCTAAGCTGCTTGCCTAATCGTCATCAGGGATCGGCACGGGAGAGGGCTCGGGAACAGCCGGCTCGCGCGGTGCCGGCGCTGGAGGCGCTGCGGACGCCGGTGGGAGGCTGACGAGCGGCATCGACCGATCGAGGCCACGCTCGCGGCGGGGCGGCTGAGGAAAGGCATCGATCGTCTCGCGGAACGTCTTGACGACGCTGACCCCCTCCTCATCGTCGACCGAGACGCACACCGCCGCAACGCTGGCGTCGCGCAGCGAGACAAGTTGGTCCGCCGCGAAGTCGGTAGCAACGGTGACGACGAGAGGCCGCGCACTGAGCGCACCCAGCCGCAAATAGTTCAGCAGCTCATCTACCGAGAGACGTTTGCCGACCGTCTCATCAACCAAGACAATGTCGACAGGGAGCACGGCAATGGCGCGTAAGCTGCCATCTGGTGTGTCGAGCGGCAGTCGCAGCACCTTTGCGCCTTCCTCGGTCCGCAGCGCGACCGCATCAGCGCCCAGACCGATGACCATGAAGTCAGCCCCGAGCGCCTTGAGGTCGGGAAGATCCTCGGCGTGGTTTCCGGCTTGGACGCCGACGATCGCGCCGAGCTCGGCAATCGCCTCGGCCGTCGCGTCGCGAGCATCCACGATAATCGCGTCGGCGACGCCCACGAGGTCCTTCGCCAGACCGAAGTTGCCCCCGACATTGGCGATCAGCCCGATCCCGGGCGCTTTTGGCTTCGGTCCGCCAGCGACAAACCCCATTCTCGGTGGAACGCCGCGCGCTGCAGCGCGCAGCTTATCGATCAACTTGCTCATCGTTTCCTGCTTTGCGTGGCCGGATTGATCCGGCCGCGATGGCTTCCTATTCGGCGCAGCCGCCGGGTGCGACGCGCTCCCAAAACGCCGCGAGCTGGCGCAGCTCGTCCTCGCTGAACTTGCTCAGGAAGCGCTCGCGCAGTTGGGCAAGGTGGCTCACTCGCGCCGCCTCGAGCTTGGCGCGCCCTTTTGGGCTAATGGCAGCATACAGGCCGCGTCCGTCGTGCTCACAATGATGCCGCTCGATCAAACCGTCGTGCGCCAGCCGATCGACAAGCCGAGTCAGCCCCGACGGCGAAAGAAACACCGTGTGGGCGAGCTCGGTCATGCGCAACCGGCCACCCGGTGCGAGCGCCAGCCGCGACAACACTTCGAAGGAGCTGAGCGAAAGGTTGTGTTCCGCGACGAGATCCGTGTCCAACTGGCGAACGATGTTGGCATGCGTGCGCAGAAAACCCAGCCAGGCGGCGCTTTCCGCGGGGTCAAGATCTTGTGCAACTCCCGCGCACGCGTCTTTTGTCGCAAGGGTATCCATCATCATCCTGTTGCAGTGTAGCAGGGAAGAGCCGAATTCGAAAAGCGTTCGAACACGCCGGCCCGCAAGGAAGAGATCGGCCTCGGTCCCACGATTGGACAGCTTCGCTTCGGAGGCGAAGCGCCCATTCATCGCGGTTTGTCGGACCACCGTGCCGTGCGCGGGTCGTTCGCCAGCGAGGATGGCCGAGTTTGCCGGAGCGGCGGCTTCGTCTCAATTCAGGGGGTCGTCGTATGCGACCTCTGCCGCAGCGCCTCGGCCGGTAGTGTGTGCGAGAACAACTCGAGCGCACGATGGGGCTGGCACCGTGACCCGCGACGTTCAGCCGCCGCACGACGCGGCTTCGTCAGCTATCCGGGTCGGATCAGTGTCGCGTAGATCACGGCCGCGAGGCCGAGGCCGCCGACGATGCCGCCACACAGCCCAACGATCATGCCAATGGTGAGCACGCTAGCAACGAGCGGGGCGCGCGATGGCGGTTTGGCGATCACCACGACTGACTCCGGCGGCGGTGCGGTCGCCACGGCCGGTGCGGGCTGACCGACGACTGCGGCTTCGGCCGGCTGCGCCACGCCGACACCCTCCGGCGCAGCCGGCTGCTCAACGACGACCTGCTGAGGATCACCGACGTCGACCGGCGGCACAACTCTGCGTTCACCGGTCGTAACGAGCGTCACGACTCCCTTGTCGTGCTCGACGACGTAGCCGAGCTCGCACTGCGGACAGGCAAAGCCGAGATCGTGTTCATCGAATAAGAGCGGTGTCCGGCAGCCAAAGCACGGGATTCGCATCCGCGCCATCGCGTCCTCCGGCACGAACTGTAGCCGATTGGCAATGCGCCGGGAATCGCTTTGGGTCCGTGCCTCCGGGACGCCGCGGAGCCGATGGTTGCGCAGGAGCAGGGAGCCGCCTACCCTGTCGCCATGCGAGACGTTCACCTGACCGCGGAGGACCTTGCGCTCTTGCGGACGTTACGACGCTATCTCGCCTTGGACGACCCGCTTGGGGCGCGAGCGACGGTTCCAAACATCGTCCGCTACATCGCGCTCCGCGACTCGGCCGACGAAGCAGCGCAACGAGGCGCAGGCCGACAGGCGGCGGGCTATCGCCTCCAACAGCTCGGCCTCGAGCGCCAGCATGTCGTGAGCCGGTTTGTCACCGTCGGCGTGGTTCTCCTGCTGCTGACGCTGACGTTGGTCGAAGGGGTGCGGGCTTGGAGCGACTTCAGCCGAATCGTTCCCGGGCTCCAAGCGGCGCTAGGCGCGGCGACCAGCCCTGATTTTTCGAAGGTCGACGCCAGCTTCCTCGTACCGGATCCCCTGCGCGGGCGCTTCACGCCTGACCCGGAGCGCGCGTTCGCACCAGTCATCGAAGACTATCGCCAGCGTTCCCAAGCGGGAATCGCCGAGGTGCGCGGCGCGGTGACCGGGACGGCAGTTCATCTCTTGCTGGCCGTCGTGCTCGGGGTCGGGGCGCTCGTTTTCGCCGTTCTCCAACCACACGAGCTGGTTCGGCGTTGGCTGCTTCCCCTGCTCGGTCGGCTGTTGCTCCTGCGAGGGCCCTGATCACCGCCGAAGCTCCAACATTGTGAACGGGTCGCGATCAGAGCTTTTACCGACGTTAACGTTGCGTTCATCTTCCTCGCCTACCGTCCTGGTGATCGGGCAGCGCCCGATCGAGTGTGACTTCGCGAAGGAGATCCAGTGTGACCGACCGAGACACGTCAATTGGCACTCCCGATCACGGCGTCGGCGAGCTGTGGGGCGATGTGCTCGACCGCTTCTTGAGCCGCCGTGGCTTCCTGAAGGCGAGCGCGGCGCTCGGCGCAGCGACGGCCGCCTCCGGTCTTGCGCTGAATGCCCCGGCAGCGGATGCGGCAGGGCTCGACTTCACGCCTATCCCCGGCGATCCGCCGGACGCCGATCGCCTTGTGGTCGCACCCGGGTATCGGATGCAAGTGCTGATCCGGTGGGGCGACCCAATCCTCCCGGGCGGCGAGCCGTGGAGCCCGGAGCGGCAGAGCGCCGAAATGCAAGAACGCCAATTCGGCTATAACTGCGACTTCGTCGGGTATCTCCCACTCCCGTATGGCTCGAACAACCCGAACCGGGGCCTCCTCGTGGTCAATCACGAGTACACCAACCCCGAATTGATGTTTGCCAATTTCTCGCTCAGTCGCCTGACGAGGGAGCAGGCGGACATCCAGATTGCGGCGCATGGGATTTCGGTGGTCGAGGTCGAGCGCCGGCCGGACGGGACGTGGCGCTACGTGCCCAATTCGCCGTACAACCGGCGAATCACGGCAAATACCCCGATTCAGCTGACCGGTCCCGCCGCAGGCCATCCCTGGTTGGTCACGAGCCAAGATCCAACCGGCAGTTGGGTGCTCGGCACGTTGAACAACTGCGCCGGCGGCAAGACCCCGTGGGGCACCGTCCTGTCGGGCGAGGAGAACTTCAACGGCTATTTCGATAACGCAGGTCAGATCCCGACCAGCGACCCACGACGCGCAAGCATGAACCGCTACGGCATCCCCACCGGGATGGGACGCTACCAGTGGAGCCGCTATCACGACCGCTTCGACGTCGCCAAGGAGCCAAACGAGAGCTTCAAGCACGGCTGGGTCGTAGAAATCGACCCCTACGATCCGACCTCGACGCCGAAAAAGCGCACCGCCCTCGGCCGGCGCAAGAACGAAGCTGCGACCTATGCCATCAACCCCGACGGGCGGCTGGCGATCTACATTGGCGACGATGAGCGCTTCGACTATGCCTACAAGTTCGTGCCAACGGGCCGCTTCAACCCCAACAATCGGGCAGCGAACATGGATCTGCTCGACAGCGGCACCCTGTACGTTGCCAAATTCAACGACGACGGCACCGGTCAGTGGCTCCCACTGGTCTGGGGCGAAGGCCCACTGACGCCTGCCAACGGCTTTGGTTCGCAGGCAGACATTCTGATCAACACCCGCCAAGCTGCCGATGCCCTTGGCGCGACGAAGATGGACCGGCCGGAAGACTTCGAATGGAATCCGGTGAACGGCAAAGTCTATCTCGTGCTGACGAACAACAGTGACCGGGGCGCACCGGGCCGTGCCGGGCCGGATGCCGCCAACCCGCGGCCAAACAACCGCGCCGGCCACATCATCGAGATCACCGAAGCGAACAACGACGTTACCGCCACCACGTTCACGTGGAACATTTTCATCCTCGCTGGGCGGCCAAGCGACCCAACAAGTTGGTATGCCGGGTATCCGAAGGATCGCGTCAGCACCTTGGGCGCCCCGGACAACATCGTCTTCGACCAGTTGGGGAACATGTGGGTGGGCACCGATGGCGCAAGCTCGGCGGTGCAACTCAACGATGGCCTGTTTGCCGTCCCCCTCGAGGGAAGCGAGCGCGGCCATCTCCAGCAGTTCTTCAGCGCCGTTGCCGGTGCGGAGGTCTGCGGGCCGGAGTTCAACACCGACGAGACGACGCTCTTCCTCGCCGTCCAACACCCGGGCGAAGACGGTACGGTCGAAAACCCGATCAGCACGTGGCCAGATGGGCTGCCCTACCCGAGGCCGTCCGTCATCACCATCGTTGCCGAAAACGGAGGCCGCATCGGCATGGCAGGCAGCACCGGCCGACAAGCTGCCTCACGGCCGACTGGCGGGCTCGGAGACCTGTTCCGCAACCTTCTCCCCTAGGCTCGTCCCTCGCGACAGCTGATCCCCCTCGCCCCGGTTTAGCTGCCCGGCTGAACCGGGGCGCTCGGCTTGAGGCCGGGGCTCGCACTCGGCGCGGGCGGCGGTGGCATCCCCGCCGCGCCACCAATCCGGAAGGTGGCGCGGTTCGCTTTTCCGTCTGGTGGCAAGTCGTGCCACGCGCCGTCCTTTTGATAGACGATGCCGATAACTTTCCATTCGCCGGTGGCGGGGGTCTCCACGATGAGGGAAACGACCCGCTCCTCGCCAGCGGGGAGGACAAGCTGACGCTGGAGCTGATCGAAGGGCTTGCCGTCGGGCTTGACCCCGCGGATGCCAATCGCCTCGAACGTAATCGGCGCGTTGCCGTCGTTCTTGACCGCGAAGGTCACAACGGCGCTCGACCAGCTTCCCCCCGAACCAGAGGTCAGGACAACGAGGTCGCCGCTTTGCTTCGGCGCAGCCCGGCCGGCGGGCACTGGCGTGCCCGGCGGCGGCGTCGCGGTGGGCGTCGCCGGAGGCTGCCCGCCATTCGTCAGCACGCCGTTGCCGCCCAGAATCTCGATTGCTCGGGGGAAGTCGACCAACTCCCGCATCCCCGCGGCAACTTCGCTGGTCTTGTACAGTCGGTCCTTCCCTTTCGGCGTGCCGTCGGCATACAGGTAGATCGGGTTCCCCTCCCAGTGGTTGGGGTCGTAGACCGTCAGCCACTGGCCATCGGCAGAAATTCCCTTCACGACGATCGAGTGCGCCCCCGCGTAGGAGGAGTAGCGCCCCGTGCGCATCTTCGGGGACGACCGGGCTTGGCCAGCGTCTGCCCCGGTTGAGACCGCGCCGAGCATCAGCCCCACAATGACGATGTGGCCACGCCGCACCGCCTCGATCACTTGGTCGATGTTGTCGATGTCATTCGTTGGAACGCCCCAGTAGCGGAGCGCTTTTTTGGCGTCGGCGCTATTGGTCGGCCCGCCGCGTCCGATGACCGCCCGAACATCCTTGACCGGGATGCGTAATCCGCCGCGGACAAACTGGATCGCCATCGCTGTCGAGGTGACCTCGCAGTTCTGGAGCGCGTCCGGCCCGGAATCCGGCTCGCCCTGATAGCGATACCACTCGAACGGGACGGTGATTTCGGCTGCACCCGCCGGCTCAGCGTGAAAAGGACCGAACGCGAAGGCGGCCAAGACGAGGCAGAGCGCGAAGATGACCGCGCTGCGTGGCAGGCGGCGGACGCCGCCGATGCGCCCTTGTCGGCGGATGATCGGGGTGCGCGGCGGCGGAGCCAGCGGCGCATCCTGCTGGGCGAGCCGGCGTACCGTCGCTGGGCGCACGCTCAGACGCGGCGGCGACGCCAGCGGCAGCGAGCACGTCGCGCCGCGCTCACTCCGATAGGAGACGAGCAAGGTTGGGCGGGCTGGACGACGATCCTGAGACACCGGCAGCGAGTGTAGCAAGGCAGCCTGCCTGCTTCAGCAGGATAACGAGCGACGCGCGGCGATTCGACTCACAAGACGCGGCGTCATTGGTGGGCGGCGCGTGCCTCGGCGGGAGCAGGCTGCGGCCAGCGCGGGGTCGGTCGGAAAGTGGGGATTGGGAGGGTGCGCCAGTGTCCGCCGCGGCGATGCCAGCCCCGCGCCAGCTCGGCGAGGAGCCGCGCAAGCAGGCCAAGGCGCCAAAGCAACCAAAGAGCGATCAAACTTAGCGCGGTGCCGAGAGTAATCCGGAACCCGATCCAGAATGACTGTGGCTCGAAGCGCAGCTCGACGATGTGCTCACCCGGCGGGACAGCGATACCTCGCATCAGGTAGTTTGCCCGATAGATCGATGCAGGCAGGCCATCGATCGTGGCCTTCCATCCCGGATAGTACGTGTCCGCCACGACCAGGTATTGCTCTTCGGGAGTCACGACCCGAATGCGGAGATACATATCCTGGGCCACTTCGAGCCGCGCTTCGCTCGGCAACGGTGGGCGCACCGTCGACGGAATGTTGGGCGGCGCGGCATCGTGTTCGAAAACCACCTCGCGCCGCGGATCGAACGCGTTCTCGGCCATGAAGTTCATCACCTCGATCGGCGATTTGCCGGACGGGCGGACAATCGCGTTCGGAACGAGATAGACGCGCGGCATCACCCGCTGGTTTTCGAGGATGACGACATCCGCATCTTCATACACCCGCTTCCAGCGGCTAGATCGCTCTGCCGTGAGATGACTGAGCGCCCGCGTCGGCTCGTCGACGAGGGACATACCGACAATCTGCAGATCGCCAATTGGGCTGATGTTGCGTGCCTCGACCCGCGTGATACGGGCGCGGCGGCCGAGCGACAAGTTAGCGTAGTAGGCAACTCCCTCGACGGCCCCGGATGGTGTCTTGTACTCGAAGGCGACCGGCGCCTTTGCGTGCTTCATCAGCGGCCGGACATCCGGCCGGTCGTAGGCATTCTCGCTCGTGTGAACGCCGGCTAGCAGTCGCAGCGTCTGCACCGCGCCCCGATCGTCGGTGACGCGGATTTCGATCACGGGCGTGCCCTGCGCAAGGTTGTAGGAGTTGCGCAATCGCGAGATGACCCGAAGATCCGTCGCGGTAAACCCGTCGAGCACGAATTCAATCGCCGCCGAGCCGTTCGCTGCTGACACCGACGACAGGAGCGGCCGCGCCGGGTCGAAGGGTGTCGCCTCGAACGACGGCATTGGGATAAACCGGTTCGACGCCACGACGTATCGAACATGAAAGGCATCCAGCAAGTGCGGATAGCCGAACTCCAAAGCGCCGGTGTACTCCTCATGACGAGTAAAGCTCAGCGAACTATAGCCACCGATCTCGGGCAGGTTGAATGCGGCGAGCGTATTGGGAGCGGTCGTTGCGCCCGGCCGGCTGTAGATCCGTCCCGGCTCGCCGGCCAGCCGGTTCTGGAGAAACCGCACTGGCGCCGGCGCGGCCTCCAGCGAGCGCAACGGCGCCGTTGGATGGAACTGCCAGCCCACGAAGACGAGGTCGACCACGGTCAAAGTGACGAGCAGCGTTGCCCAGACGCGCCGCAGCGGACGCAACGCCAGCCAGAGGAAGAGCACCAGCACCGCCACGAAGAGCAGGACGAGGGTGTAGTTCATCCAGAATCCGGCAGGATCGAGCGCCGCCCTCAGCCCAGCCCAAACCCGATCGGCCGTCAGCGACTCATCCGGCAAGCGACGCATGCGGGGCGCAGCGAGGTAATCCTCCACCCACTTGACAGCGTCGGGTGAGCGGGCCGCGACGGCCGCCGCTGCCTCTTCGATCCGGTGAACCAGCTCGATGGCGAGAAGGAAGACGAGCACGAGGCCAGCGTAGGCCGGAACGCGCCATGGCCCGGCCGGCAGCGGCCGGCGGACGAACAGCGGCCCTGGCCCGCTGGGATGGAAGCTCCAGCCGCTTCGGAGATGGGTCTCAAGGAAGGAGAAGCCGTACGACGCGAGCAGCGCGATGGCGAGCGCAAAGATCAGCGCATACCGCCCAGGAGCCCGCATCTGGTTGTAGCCGGGAAGGTGATAAAGCAGCTCGTGGAGATTGATGAAGGGCGCGTTGGATGCCAAGCCGATCCAGAGAGCCACCAGCCCAAGAAGTCCGAAGAAGTAGACAAACCGATTGCGGCAGGCGACCAGCCCGAAGAGCGCCAGCACGAGGGGGACGATCCCCATATAGAGCCGAGTCTCCCACGAGGACCAGAGCCCCCAGTAATAGGCGTCCGGACCGCGAAAGAAATAGGGAAAGAGCAGCGTGATCAGATTCGCCGGCGTCTGCGGATGCAAGGTGGCGAAGGCGTAATCGACGCCACCCGCGCGGCGAGAGAAGGTGCCGAGCTCATAGAGTGGCAGCAATTGCACGGCCGCGAGCGCCGTGCCGACCCCACCAACGACAAGACCGCTCCACCCCCACAGCCAGAGGCGGCCGATGACAACGCGGGCCGCTGCCCAGAGACGGTCCAATTCTTCGAGCGTCAGCCGGCGTATCCAGCCTTGTTGCCAATCGCTATGGCGGACGAGGAGCCGTGGCGGACTGCCGCCAATTGGGCAGAGCAACCAGCGAAATGTGCAATAGGCCGCAATCACCAAGGCGCTCATCAAGGGTACTTGCACGTGGACCGCGAGCGCTTGGAAGCCGAACGCCGCCCCGGCGAACGCGAGGTTGATCTGCCGTGCGCCGCCGCTTGCCCGCGCCGCCCGCTCGATGAAGCACAAGATCAGCGGCAGCCAGACCGCCGAATCGAGCAGATTTTGGTGGTGAATCTGGGCGACGAGAAAACCGGAGAACATGAAGGTAACGCCGCCAAACACACTCGCCAGCCGGGTAAGGCCGAGCGCCCGGCAGAAGCAATAGGTAAACACCCCGGCGAAGAAGAAATGGACGACGACGTTCCAGATAAACGCCTGTCCAGCCGGCAGGAAGAACGCCAGCAGGAAGACCGGCGGGTAGAACATCCCGGTCTCCCCGTCCGCAAAAATCGGGAAGCCGCCAAAGATTTCAGGCGACCAGAGCGGCAGTTCGAACTGTTTGAGCCGGCCAGCAAACCAGACCTGCAACGGAAAGTAAAAGACGCGCGTGTCTCGCTCGACGAAGATCTCGCCGTTGAAGACCGCCTGCTGAAAAAAGAGGACCGCGAGGAGGAAGAGGAACGCCGTCGCGAGCAGGTCGTACGACAGCAGGACGTACTTTCGCACACCGCCCCCGGGGTGGTCGTGGCGGAGAGTATAGCAGGGGGCCTATCGGGCCAAACGGATCCCCTGATGGCCCGGGGTACCTTGGTACGGTCGGCCAAACCCGCGGGGGCCTGCTCGTTACCTCGCGCTTCCCGGCCTTCGGCTGGGATCTCGTTCGCAGCCACGCCGACCTTCGTCACACCCGTCATTCGCCCCGCGCGACTTCGGCCATCGATGCGCAGGAACAGCGCCCCGTCTTCGTCTCCGTTGCCGGAGGCGTAACGGTTGTCGCTGCCCAGTCGGACTGGTGAGCGCCGAAGACGTTCGGCACGGCAAACCGCACGATGGCAGGATCTTCGTGCCGATCCCGCGAACCTCACGGGAGCGCCACGGTTATCCACTCGAACCTCGTCGGCCGGATCGCCGACTGCGCACTCACCTTCACGCGCCCAGTCCGCTCGCCGCCGTCCCGCACGGTCCACCTGCCAGCCAAATAGACGAGGCCCAAGCCCTCGCGGGCCGTTGCCGCGGTGTCAATCATGTGAGCGAGGCGAGGCGCTGCTAGGGGTGGCCGCTCGGCGTCGCGGGCGCCACGCTTTGCGGTGTCGCCACAGTCGAGAAATCCGGCAGCGTGGTCGAGATCCGGCTGTCGGGGGAGCAGATGCCTTGGCCGTTCAATTCCGGCGCGACGCGAGCGCCTCGGGATTGACGATACCGCTTCGGTCGCCGTCGAGGTAGCTCGTGATTCGCTCGACCACTGACTCGACAAACCGAGCGGTGTTTTCTGCCGTCACCCAGCCGATGTGCGGTGTGAGGATGACGTTGTCGAGCTGGGTGAAGGGATGATCAACGGGCAGCGGCTCCACGTCAAACACATCCAGCCCCGCGCCGGCGATCCAGCGCTCGCGCAGCGCCTCGATCAATGCCGCCTCATCGACGATGGGACCGCGCGCGACGTTGATGAGATACGCCGTCGGACGCATGCTGGCGAGGTGACGCCGGGTGACGAGGCCACGGGTCTCGGGAGTGAGCCGCGGGCAAATGAAGACAGCATCCGCCTGCGGAAAAAGGTCGTCGAGCGTCACCCACTCGGCGCCGCTTTCGGCGGCGCGGGCTGGCGTGAGCGTCACCCCGGCAGCGATGACGCGCATCCCGAGCGCCGGGCCGATCCGCGCGAGAGAGCGGCCAAGTCGGCCAAGCCCGACGATTCCCATCGTCCCACCATGAAGCATGGTGGTCGGCGCGACGTTCCAGTGTCCGGCGCGCACGTGCCGGTCGTGCTCCGGAATGCGCCTCGCGAGCGCGATGAGGAGGCCAAGCGCCAGTTCAGCGACCCCTTCTATGGACGTCGGGAGGCCGGGTGCGCTGGCCACCGCGACGCCGTGTGCGCTGGCCGCGGCGACGTCGACATTGGAGCCGATGCCACCAGTCTGAACGATCAACTCGAGCGAGGGCAAACGGGCGATCGTCTCGGCATCCAGCCGTGTCCGCTCGCGGTTGAGCACGACAACGTTCGCCGCGCGCAGCCGCGCGACCAGATCGTCAACATCCGCCGGACGGTCATGCTGCACCTCGATTTCAGCCCGGCCGGCAAGCCGCTTGAGCGCCGGTGCGCCGGCAAACAGGTGGTTCCAATCTTCCAGCACGACGATCCGCATCCGGTTCCCTCCCGACCGATTACCTTACACTGTCCGTCGGCCCATGATGGGCGCGCCAACCGCACGCACGGCGCACCTGTGCTACTGTGTGTCACGGAGGAAGCGATGGCGCATCTCGTCCGGCCGCCGTGCGATGACGCGATCATTCGCGCCGGTGCGGCGGCACGCTCTGTCAAGGGCGCGGAGACTTGGGTGCTGATCGCGGCAATCCTTGGCTCGAGTATCGCGTTCATCGACGGGACGGTCGTCAACGTCGCCCTTCCGGCACTGCAGGCCGATCTTGGAGCGACCGTCGCCGACGTCCAATGGGTCGTCGAGTCGTACACGCTGCTGCTCTCAGCCCTGATTCTCGTCGGCGGATCGCTCGGCGATCGCTATGGGCGGCGGCGGATGTTCGGAGCAGGGATCGCGATCTTCGCCATCGCCTCGGTCGCCTGCGGTCTTGCGCCAACGCCCCCTACGTTGATTGCCGCCCGCGCCGCGCAGGGCATCGGCGGGGCGCTGCTCGTGCCGGGATCTCTCGCCATCATTAGCGCCGCCTTCCCCGAGTCGCGACGCGGAAGGGCGATCGGTCTCTGGTCAGGGTTCACGGGGATCACGATGGCGATCGGGCCAGTGCTCGGCGGATGGCTGATCGAACACCTCTCTTGGCGCTGGGTCTTCTTTCTCAATCTACCGATCGCTGCCGTGGTTATTGCGATTCTGCTCGCCCGAGTACCGGAGACCCGCGACGAGACAGCAACCGGCCGGCTCGACTGGGCTGGCGCCCTGCTCGTCACCATCGGCCTCGGCGGGCTCGTCTACGGCCTCATCACCGCATCGGTAGAAGGGTTGACCACAGTAGGAGTGGTTGTGTCGCTCGCCGGCGGCGCCATCGCGCTCATCGCCTTTCTCAGCGTCGAGGCGCGCGTGGAACAGCCGATGCTGCCTCTTCGGCTGTTCCGATCGCGCGCGTTCAGCGGGGCGAACCTGCTGACCCTGCTGCTCTATGCCGCGCTGGGGGGATCGCTCTTCTTCCTCCCGTTCAACCTGATCCAAGTCCAAGGCTACTCGGCGACGGCAGCGGGCGCGGCATTTCTCCCGTTTGTCCTGATCATGTTCGTCCTCTCGCGTTGGGCCGGTGGCCTGGTCGACCGGTACGGGGCGCGATTGCCGCTCATTGTCGGCCCGGCGATCGCGGCGATCGGTTTCGCGCTCTTCGCCATTCCCGAGATCGGTGGCAGCTACTGGACGACCGTCTTCCCGGCCGTTGCGATCCTCGGACTCGGGATGGGAATCACTGTCCCGCCGCTCACCACGGTCGTGATGGACTCGGTGGATCAGCGGCACGTCGGGACCGCTTCGGGTGTGAACAACGCCGTCGCCCGAACCGCCGGTCTCCTCGCGATTGCCCTTCTTTCGTTGGCGGTCGTCACCGTGTTCAACAAGGAGCTCGATCGCCGGCTCGATACGCTCCCGCTCGACTCCACGATCCGCGCCGCGATCGACGCGCAGCGATCCAGTCTCGCTGCTGCCGCCGCTCCCGCTGGCACGCCGGCCGCGGCCACACTCGACCGGGCAATCGACGAGGCGTACGTCGCGGGCTATCGGGTGGCGATGCTGATCGGCGCAGCGCTTGCGGCGATCAGTGCGATCGTTGCCGCCGTGACGCTGAGCGGAGCGCCGCGAACCACCACGGCGCTGCAGGCAAGCGGAGCTAGGCGATGACCGATCTGGCGCTGATCACGGGCAGTGCAGTGGGAATCGGCGCGGCGTTTGCCGAACGGTTGGCGAAGGAGGGGTTCCGCCTTGCCCTCGTCGACCGCGATGAAGGACCATTCGAAGAGACTCGCCGCCGACTCACGGAGGCAGGGGCAACCGTCGAGACGCTGGTTGCCGACCTCGCCAAGGCAGCCGATCTGCGCCGGGTGGAGGCGTATATCGTCGAGCACGAGGACCTCGCGGTGTTGATCAACAACGCCGGCTTCGCCGACAGTCGGCCGTTTCTCCGACTCCCATCCGAGCGAATCGACGAGATGATCGCGGTCCACACCATCGCGCCAGCGCGGCTGGCGCGGGCGGCGCTGCCGGGCATGTTGGCGCGTGACCGCGGCGCGTTGATCACCATGGCTTCGCCAGCGGCGTTCAACACGGCGCCGAGCGCGGCTTGGGTGGTCTATTGCGCCTGCAAGGCATTCGCCCTCTCGCTTTCACTCGGCTTGGCCGAACAGGTGAAGGGGACGGGGGTACGGGCCATGGCGCTTTGTCCCGGCTGGGTCCAAACGGGCATCCTGCAGCACGGCGGATTTGACTGGCCGGTACCCGAGGCGAGTATGTCGCCTGCCACACTGGTCGACCTCGCGTTGGCGGCGCTTGCCGCCGGTGAGACCGTCTGCCTGCCCAGCGTCGAGGACGTCGGCCTCTTCGAATCGTACCTGCAGATCCAGCGCACCCTCTTTGTCGAGGCGCTCAGCCACGGCGAGCCAGCGTCCCGCTACCGGCGACCCGAAGAGCGGGAGTAGCGTTCGGCTCAGGTGGCGAGCCAACGCAAGAACCAGTCGCGCGCCAGCACAGCCACTTGCTCCAACGCGCCCGGCTCTTCGAAGAGGTGAGTCGCACCCGGAACGACCTCGAGCCGCGCCTCGCCGCCGAGGCGAGCAAGCGCCTCGCGATTGAGCGCGAGCACCGGCAAATCGGCGCCGCCAACGATGAGCAGCACCGGAACGCGCACCTGCGGCAAGTACGGTTCAGCGAGATCTGGCCGCCCGCCGCGCGAGACGACGGCCGCCACGTGAGGACGAGCGACTGCGGTTCGCAGGGCCGCTCCCGCGCCAGTGCTCGCGCCAAATAGCCCGACGGGCAGCGCCGCGAGCGCTGGATGGCTCGGCATCCAGTCGACGATTCCGGTGAGGCGTTCGGCGAGCAGGACAATGTCGAAGCGAAGATGGCCTGTTCGAGCATCGACGGCTTCTTCGGCTGGCGTCAGAAGATCCGCGAGCAATGTCGCCAGTCTCGCCTCGTTCAGCACCTGAGCGACATAGCGATTGCGCGGACTGAAGCGGCTGCTGCCACTGCCATGTGCGAACAGGACGATCCCAACCGGGTCGGCAGGGACAACGAGGCTGCCCACGAGGCTGACCTGAGGAAGCGGGAGGAGCAGGGCATCGTCTCGAACCTGCGCAACCATCTCAGATCCCCGTCGGGTAGGTTTCGGGTGGCTCCTCCTCTTCGGCCTCATGCCAGTCACGAGGCGGGTCGAGCGGAACGAGCGCCCGAGTATCATCCAGATGGATGACAGCATCGAACTGCTCGACGAGCCGACAGTGAAAATAGTGGTTCTGGCGTTCGGTCACCGGCCGGTAGATGACCCCGATCGCTCGCTCAAGGCGCTCGGTCGGCATGTCCGTCACCAGCGGCCGTCCATTCGAGTCGGTGAGGACTACCAGAAAGTCCCGCAGCCCGATGTCGTGAAACAGCCGTTCGTAGCTCCCAAGCAGCGCGGGGCGGACCGACATTCGCTGCGCCGGTTCGTCCCAATCGTGCGCTGCGGTCACCGTGCCCTGATACGTCGTGAAGCCGACGAGGACCGCATCGCGCCCAACTCGCTCGCGCACCAGTTGGCCGACATTCAGTTCACCGTGCCAGCCCATCTCGGTCGCCCGCGCATCACCGAGATGAGAATTGTGGGCCCACACCGCGATCTGGGCGGGTTGTCCGGGCAGCCCAAGATGATCCGACAGCGCAAAGAGAGTCTCTGCCATATGGCGGTCGCGGATGTTCCACGAAGACGCTCGGCCACGGAACATCGCACGATAGTAGCGCTCGGCGTTCGCAACCAGCCGCGCGTTCTGTTCGGCAAAAAACTGGGCATCTGCGGCCCGCCGCCCGTCCCGCCGGAGGTACTCCGCAGCCCGTCGCTGTAGCTCGACGAGCTGTTCCACGACTGCGTCCTCACAGTCCTCCACGACTCCAATGGCGGCAGCCAAGCCATACTGCTGGGCTGAGCCGCCGAAATGCTCGAAGCAACTGTAGCGCTCGCGTGCGCGGGCCGCCGCCTCCGGGTCGACGGCGGCCAAATAGGTGAGCACCTCGTGAATCGATCGGTGCAGGCTGTACAGGTCGAGACCATAGATGCCGGTCTGCTGCTCCGCCGGACGGCCCGCATTGTAGGCGCGAAGCCATTCGAGGAAGTCGCGGACGACCGAGTTGCGCCACATCCACTTGGGGAACCGCTCGAACCCGGCAAGGGCCTCCGCAACCGTCTGAGCGGCGCCGAGTCCACGCACGAAGCAATTCAACTCGTAGGTGTCGGGCCAATCCCACTCGATGGCGACCGCGCGACAAGCTCCATCGCGGATGAGCTGCTTGGTGATTTCGGCGCGAAGCCAATAGAACTCGTGCGTTCCGTGCGTTGCTTCGCCGAGGAGGACGAACTGGGCTTGGCCGATCCGGTCAATGAGCGGTGTCAGATCGGGCGAGGAGCGGGCGAACGGGATGATCGCTTCGACGAGCGTGCCGCGCCCTGGCATGGCGTCCTCCTAAGACGCACGTTTCGCCGGACCGTCATCGGCATCGACCCGAGGCGAGGTGGCCCGGGCAAGCAGGTCGCGCACTTCGTCGTCGGTCGTCTGGCGAAAGTCGCGATACCACAACCCGACCGCGTACAGGTAGGGCGGCGTTTCGGCGCAGACCACGTCGTCGGCGATTGCGCGGAAGTCGTCACAGACATCAGGCGAGCCGACCGGCACCGCGACCACGACAGCGGCCGGGTGGAGACGGCGGGCGGCGAGCACCGCCGCCCGCATTGTGCTGCCTGTCGCTAATCCGTCATCGACGAGGATGACGGTCTTCCCCGCCAGCGCGAGCGGCGGTCGGCCAGCCCGATACAGAGCCTCACGGCGCGCCAGCTCTCGCTCTTCACGAGCCGCCACCTGATCGATCACCGCGGGCGGAATGTGGAGCGACCCAACCACGTCGTCGTTGAGAACGCGGACGCCTCCACTTGCCACCGCACCCATCGCCAACTCTTCGTGGCCGGGCACGCCAAGCTTGCGCACCAAAAAGACGTCCAGCGGGGCGCCAAGTGCGCGCGCCACTTCGTAGGCGACAGGTACACCGCCGCGCGGCAGGCCAAGCACGATCACGTCCGGTCGGCCGGCGTAGCGGGTGAGCGCCGCCGCTAGGGCCCGTCCGGCGTCCGCTCGATCGGCAAACCGCGCCAGTTCCACCTTCGTCTCCAGAACTCAACATCGCGTTGGGCACGGCGATCGGCGAATCAATGCTGTACTAAGAAGACGATTTTCCATTGGAACAAGTTCCGCGCAACAACAGTCATTGCCTTGACGAAGATCGATTCGGTGCCGGCCCCAGCCTCGCCACGCCATCGCTCGGGCAGGTTCTGCGCCCAGCCAGGCTCGGATTCTGGGGGCCACGATGACAGCAGCGCACAGTTGGGTAACGCACGTGGTGTGACTGGTCGAGGAAAGCGCGATGCGCCCGTCCCTCACCGTGGAGGAAGCCTCCGCCCTGCTGGACGCTGCTCTGGCGCGGAGGAGCAGTCTTAGGTCGTGTAGACGCTGTTGAGGGTGACGTAGTCCTCGCTCAGGTTGCTGCCCCAGGCGGTCGCCTGCTCGTCCCCGAGGCCGAGGTCGATGGTGATCAGCACGTCGGCCCCTTTGAGGTGGTCGATCGCCGTCGGGGCGTGATAAGCGATGGGCGCGCCCGCCTCGAAGACGCGCACCTCGCCGATGGTGATGGCCAGCCGGTCCGCGTCGATCGGGATGCCGGCGTTTCCGATGGCGCCATAGATTCGGCCCCAGTTTGGATCGTTGCCGTGCACCGCGGTTGTCACCATGAGCGACGAAGCGACGGTACGCGCGACACCGCGAGCCGCCTCCCGGCTTGGGGCACCCACCACGCGCACCTCGATCAGCTTGCTCGCCCCTTCGGCGTTGCGGACGATCTCCTTGGCGAGGTGCTCGGCAACCGCGCGGAGGGCGCCTTCGAGGGCATCGCCGGCCGCGCCGCCGGCAATCAGCGAGCCACCAGCCTGGCCGTTCGCCAGCACGAGCACGGTGTCGTTCGTGCTCATGTCGCCGTCAACGTCAATCATATTGAAGGTGGCATCCGCCACGCGGCGCAGCGCTCCAGCCAGCCAGCCAGACTCCGCCGGGGCGTCAGTCGTCAGAAAGGCGAGCATTGTCGCCAAGTTGGGGTGAATCATGCCCGCGCCCTTGGCGCAGCCGCCGACCGTCACCGTCCGCCCGTCGATGATGAGACGGACGGCCCGCTCCTTCGGCCACGCGTCGGTCGTCATGATCGCCCGCGCGAAATCGTGTCCACCGTCTGGCGAGAGGGGCACGCTGGGAATGGCGGCTCGCAGCAGGTCCATCGGCAGCGGCACACCGATGACGCCCGTGCTCGCCGCGAGCGCCTCGTCCTCTGGAATCCCGAGGCGAGCGGCCAACAAACGGGCCATCTCCCGGGCATCCGCCAGACCCCGCCGCGCCGGTTGCAGCATTGGCGTTGCCACTATTCACCACGACGGCGCGTGCCCGCCCGGCAGCGATTCGCTCGCGACTGAGCATGACAGCCGGAGAGGGAAGGGCGTGAGTAGTGAACACCGCCGCCGCCGCCGCGGGCGTTTCGCTCGCGAGAATACCGAGGTCAAGGGCGCCGCTCGCCTTGATGCCAGCCGCGATCCCTCCCGCAACGAAGCCGCGGGGGCTTGTGACGCTCCCGTCGGGGACGATCTCCATGCTTCACCTTACGCTTCGCTGAGACGCTATTCCGGCTCGGTGCGGACGTCGTGGCCGAGCCGTCGAGCGAGGGACTCGGTGGCCGCCTGAATCTGGCGGTGCCACAGCGAGAACAGCGCGAGCAACACTCCGCCAATGGTAAAACCGAACACCCACGCCCATGGCCCAAGCGAATCGGTCTCGGCGCCGAAGTAATTTGCGAACATCATGCCCGGAAACCGGCCGATTGCCGCGCCGATGATCAGGGTACGCAGGGTGATGCTGGTCAGCCCTGCAGCATACAGGAGCGGGTCGCCAATCGGCAGCGCAAAGATGACCGCCCAAATTAGCACCGAGCGCACTTGGTTAAACCGCTGAACCCAGCGGATGACGCGCTCATCGGCGAACTTATAAACGATGGGCTTGCCGATGAGGCGGCCGAGCAGCAGCGCGGTGACCGACCCGAGCGTGCCGCCGACGAACGTGATCCCAAGCCCGCCCCAGAAGCCATACAAGTAGCCAGAAACCATGCCGATCGCTTGGGCAGGAATCGGCGCGACGACAATTTGGACGATCTGCAAGCCGATAAGGACGAGCGGAGCGGCCGGACCGAAGGAGAGCACCCAATTTCGCAAAAACGTCGCATCGGAGAGCGCCAAGCCGATGGTCTCGCGGTTCACGACGAAGAACGCGAGCAGCAGCAGCGCCGCGAGCGCGAGGGCGATATTGCGGGCAAGTGTCACGGGTAGACCGGCAGCCCGTCGAGGCCGAGCGTTTCTGGCCAACCGAGCATGACGTTCATGTTCTGGATCGCTTGGCCGGACGCCCCTTTCACGAGGTTATCGATCGCGCCGAAGACCAGCAACCGGCGCCCACGCCCGTCCACCTTCGGGTGGACCAGCGCCCGATTGCTCCCGTAGGTCGCCTTCGTCGACGGCGGCGCTTTGGTCACGAAGACGAACGGTTCGCGATCGTACCAATCGTGATAGAGCTCGCTCACCCGCCGTTCGAGCAGCGCCGGGTCCTCCTCCACCGTGTCGGCGAGCGGCAAATAGCAGCTCGCCAAGATGCCCCGCGTCATGGGAACGAGGTGGGGAATGAAGGTCACGGTCGGTGTCGCCTCGGTCAACGCCGCCAGCTCTTGGACCATTTCGGGAAGGTGGCGGTGCCCGTTCAAGCCGTAGGGCGTAACGTTCTCGTTCACCTTCGCTGTAATGGTTTGTCAAAGCAAGGCTGCGCCCGCCGCCCGAGATTCCCGACTTGGCATCAACAATCACATCGGGTTTGGCGATTCCGGCGGCGACCGCCGGAATGACCGCGAGGAGCGCCGCCGTCGGATAGCAGCCCGGGTTCGCGACCAGCTTAGCGCTGGCAATCTGCTCGCGGCGGATCTCCGTCAGGCCGTAGACCGAGTGGGCGAGGAGATCAGGGCGGGGCGCGTCTACTCCATACCAACGCTGATACTCTGCGGCGTCGTGGAGGCGGAAGTCGGCGGCGATGTCCACCACGGGAATCCCGCGGTCGATGAAGGGCAGCAGCGCCTCGGCACTCGCCTTGTGGGGCAGCCCGGAGAAGACAAACTCGACGTCGTCGGGCAATTCCGAGACGATCGGCACGTCGAGCCCCGTCAGGCTCTGAAAAACGTCCGGGAGCGCTTTCCCAGCCTCGCTCCGGCCCGTAACGGCATGGATGGTCACCCGAGGATGGTTGGCGAGCAGGCGCGCTAGCTCAATTCCGGCGTAGCCGGTCACATTCAGGATGCCGACCTTCACCGCTGCTCCTTCACGACCGGCTTCTCGCTACCCCCCCCGATTCTCGGACATCGGGACGCAAGCACGCAGGCCTCGCAGCGTGGGCGGCCGGCGCTGCACGTCTGTCGCCCATGCCGAATCAGGCTCATATGAAGGTCATACACCTCAGTGGGGGAGATGACTGCCTCAAGCATAGCAGCAATTCGATCGGGGGACGACCGCTCTGGCGCGAGGCCGAGGCGCACGGTGACACGCTGAACGTGGGTATCAACGGGCAGTGCCGGCTGGCCGAGGGCGAACAGTAGGACGCAGCTCGCCGTCTTGCCCCCGACTCCGGGCAGGCTCGCCAGCCAGCGCCGCGCTTCCTCCAGCGGCAGTCCGGCAAGAAAGCTGAGATCAAGGGCGCCACGGGCTGCCAGCACCGCCGAGAGCGCCTGCTGGATTCGCGCCGCCTTGATCGTCGCCAAGCCGCCCGAGCGGATGGTCGCCGCGAGCTCGTCGGCTGGCGCTGCGAGCACCTTGTCCCACGTCGGAAATCGCTTCTTCAACGCGGCAAACGCCCGGCCTGAGTTCGCATCCGACGTGTTTTGCGACAGAATTGTCGCCACCAGTTCGTCCAGCGGATCGGCCACGCGACGCGTTGGACGGCCGTACTGGTCGAGGAGGCGGTCCAGCACCCAACGGACGCGTTCCTCTAATCCGTTCGGGGCGGTCCCGAGACGACTGAGCTGCGGCGGCGAGGCCTCACGTTCGGACACTCCGCAGCCGATAGTAGCTCTAGCGAGAATTCCTAGCCAGATCATCCTGATCGCCGAGCGGGGTAGCCGGCGCTCGAGAAGGGCGTTATCATTGAGTTTGCTTCGAGGAGCGCTGCAACGGGCGCCTGCCCGCCAGGCTCGAAGCCTTTGCTACTCTGCAACGGCGCTCACGACCTTTTCTTGGAGGAGGGCGTGATGCCTACCGCCGTCGTTCCCCAACCCTTCACCGATTTCCGCGTCGCCGACCTCGCGTTGGCCGAGTGGGGCCGCAAAGAGATCGCCATTGCCGAGACTGAGATGCCCGGTCTGATGGCGATCCGCGAGGAATATGCCGATTTGAAACCGCTGCGCGGCGCGCGGATCGCCGGCAGCCTGCACATGACGATCCAAACCGCCGTCTTGATTGAGACGCTGCAGGCGCTCGGGGCGGATGTCCGCTGGGCATCGTGCAATATCTTCTCGACGCAGGACCATGCCGCCGCGGCCA
>BPIC01000007.1 GCA_026003895.1 Dehalococcoidia bacterium
GGGCGAAGCGCGAGCCGATCGGTGAGCCGCTGACGGTGTTTGTGCACCTCGTTGGTCCCGATGGGCAGCTGGTGGATCAGCACGACGGCCCGCCGAACGGCGGACTGGACCCGACGGACGCGTGGCCGGATGGTTACGTTGCCGATCCGCGCCGCCTCACGCTCTCGGCGGCCGCGCCTCCCGGCGACTACCGTGTGCTGATCGGGCTGTACCGCCGCGATGGTTCGCGCTTGCTGGCTGAAGGCAGCGACTCGGTCGAACTGGTTCGGTTCCGGGTGCCGTGATTTCGGCTCGTCCGGTCCGTTTACGACGCGATCCCGGGGCGGTCTGACACCAGCGCGCCGAGCTCGGACACGATGCGCTGCTGCCCACCCGCCCAGACGCTGCGAACAAGGTCGACCGCGTTCTGCCGAACACAACTCGGCCGCGCCACCGCCGCGGCGAAGATCGTTCCAGTCGAAGCGAAACCCGGTCCGGTCGGCCAGCCTCGGGCGGCGATGCCAACGTCCCCGATGGGACGAGCGGATGCACCGGCCGATTAGCGTGCGGGCTGGTCCTCGAGGCGGGCGCGCCGGAACGCATTGGTCAGCACGCCCCACGTATCGTCGACCGGTCGTGCCGTCTCCGCGCCAACAAACCCGTAGAACCCGTCGTACGGGTCTGGCCCGGGCGCCATCCACGTGTAGGGCGCAGCCCCCGAAGACGATGTGCTTGTGGGCGCGGATACTGTTCCACATCGTGAGATAGTTCTGAGCCCGGTTCGGGTAGTCCTGATCGAACGGGGGACCGAACTCGTTGATGAAAAGTGGTTTGTTGAAACCGGCCTTCGGCCACCCTTCGAGGATCGTGTCTATTCGCATGGTGTAGATATTCATGCCATAGTGCAGCCATGGTCGGTCGATGCCGCGCGCCCCAAACAGCATCATAAGCCGGGCAACATAGAGATCTTCCGACTCGCGGTAGATCACCGGGTGCGTCGGGTCGAGCTCGTGGACGAGGTCTGCCATCTGGATGAAGAGCGTTGCCCACGGCCGATTGCTGCTCGATCGGCGTTTCGAGCAAGACTTCATTCCCGAGGCCCCACATCCGAGTGGCCGGATGATCCTTCCAGCGCGTGACGGTCTCGATCACGTGTTCGCGCATCTGCCGGCGAACGATGGGGTTGGCCATGTTCTCCTTGACCGGGAAGTAGAAGGGCACCACGGCGCCAAGGCCATATTCCGCCGCGGTATTCATCAGCAGTTCGTCGACCGGATCCTGGATAGCTCCTTTTTCAGCGGTCCACATCACCAGCAACGTGATCCCATTGTCGCGGAACATCCGAAAGTCCCGGTGATAGCGCGCTCGGCGCTCTTGCTCGGGGAGATAGCGGTAAACCGGGTTGTAGCCGATTCCGATCGGCCAGTCGGGCTCGCCGTTGACGAGGTAGCGCCACGAACCATCCGGCTGCTGGACGATTTCGACCATGGCTGGCCTCCCGGCGAACGGCGCGGCCGGAAGGGCGATCGGCAAGGGGGGGCATTGCTCTGGGAACGGGTACCGCCGCAGCCAGCAGGACGATGAGCGAGACGAGGAAGGCGAGGGCGGTCAGGCGGAGACGGGCGAGCATGAGGAATCCTACCGCGTGCCGGGGTTCGCTTGGTAGCCGACTGGTATCACCGTGAGCGGACCTGGAGGGTGCCAATCGGGGTTACGAGGTCGCCGGCGCGGATCCAGAGCGGCAGCCGGCCGGCCGGGACGCCGGTCGGCAGCGTTATCGGGACATCTCGGCGGATGATCGTGCCCGAGCGGCGACTTGCTTCTCCGGCCACGACTTCAGCAGTCGCGAGCGGCTTGCGCCGGATCGCCGAGAAGGAGCAGGGCTTGGCGCTCCGCTCCGTCGCGCTGGGGCTGCCAATACAGCTGCACTTCAGCGGTTGAGGCAGGCGCCGCCCACGACGGCAGCGTGACCCCCACCAAGTGCACGTCGTCGAGTGCGACAGCGCAGCGCGCGGCAACGACCGCGCCGGCGGGAAAGGGCCGGCCAGCGTCGTGGACCCGGATCAGGCCGACGGTCAGCGTTCCGCCGGCGGTGGCGAGCAGCGGGCGGCCCTCGGTCAGTGTCGAAAGCGTCAGATCGATGGCATACCGTCCGGCGGGCGTTCCAGGCGGGATTCGCAGCCCGCTGCGATCGTCCACTACCGTTCCTGGCGACCACGCTGCGCCTGCTTCCAGCACTGGCAGCCGCCGCAGCGCGGCCGCAATCCGCCCCCGTTCGTCCACAAGGCGCACATCGATCGCCAGATCCCCCGGTGGGGGGCGCTGAATCTGCCACTGGACGTGCAGCAGCATCGTCCCGCCAACTTCGACTATCGGGGCATCGATCGCCATCCCGGTCAGGCGGAGTACGCCGGCGGCGTTCACGTTCGCCGGCCGAAGGGGTGGATCCAGCAACGGGCGCGCGAACAGCCGGAGGCGGCCGTGCCCCACCTCGTCGTCAGCGACGAGATGCCAGCCAGCCTGAAGTTGGCGTGCGAATGCGGGATCGAGCAGCTCGTCGCCGCGGGTCGCCACCCAGAGACGGCGGAGGCGATCGAGGTCTTGCATGTCGTCGAGCGCGACGCGGTCGAGGGCGACTCCGCTGACGGTGTCCAATGCGGCAACCAACTCGTCGTGGCTCGTGAACAGCCCGTCGCCCGGTTCGGCCCAGGCCGCGATCTGGCGGGCAGCCGGGAACCAGAGGAAATCCGGGAGCCGGCTACCGCTCGGTTGGGACCGGAAGTATTCGATCCAAGGCTGACGGTCGGTAATGAGCGGACCGTCCCCGGCGAGCTCCGCCAGCGCAAGCGGGCCAGCAATCCGTTCACGAAGGACGTCCTGAGTGGTCAGCAAATGGTTCTCGGCGAGTATCGGCTGAAGCGCCGGATCGCGGAGCTTCGCCTCGATTTGGATCGGATCGATCTCGATCGGGCGGTTGGAGCCGATGAGCACCGCGCCTTGCTGCCAGAGGGTCGCCTCCGGAAAGACGCTCAAAAACGTGCGGAGCACCAAGCGATAGAGTGGCGCGGGCAAGTCAGGATCGATCCATTGGACGACGTAGCCGCCCTCGTTTTAGCGCCCGGCGGGCGAGTTGAAAATACTCTCTCGAGTAGAGGAACGCCGCGCCGGCGTTCGTCGGCACAATCGGGTCGGTTTCAATGATGTCAAAGGATCGGTTGGTGAGAAACAGATAGTTGCGACCGTCGTTCACTTCTAGGCGAACGTTTGGCCGCGCTAGCACATCATAGTTCGCTTCGCGAAACTGCTCGGCTGCTTCGACAACGGCGTGATGGAGTTCGATGATGGTCATTTCACTATTGGGATAGACCGCCATCGCACCGGCCGTGGCGCCAAGCCCGAGGCCGATCATCAAAATGGAGCGCGGCTCGGGGTGAAGCAGCATCGGCAAGTGCCCCAATCGATAGTGGAACTGGAGCGGTCCCGGCGAATCAGAGCCCTGTTCGAGGCTGTTGATCCGGAGGGCCCGGGAACCGTCAGCGGCGCGATAGATCTGCACGGTGACGTCCGGTCCCTCGCGGTACCAGAGAAGCTGCTCGCCGCGCGGGGTGCTGGGCGAACAATGTCTCGTAAAAATCCGCCGGCGTCGCCGAGGCGACTGCCGGCGCGGCGACGAGCGCAGCAGCGATTCCGAGTCGAAGCACAACGCGAACGCCGCCCGATCCGATCGAGGCAAGCGGGAGGACGAGCAGCACGACCGCGCCGGCGATTGCATTGAGGACCGCAAGGAGCGCGATGGCGCCGTGGGCACCAACGGCTGGGATGACGATCAGTCCCCCGGCGAGCGATCCGGCGAGGCCCCCGAGCACGTTCGCGCCGTAGATCACGCCGAGCCGGCGACCGACCTGCGCTTGTCCGACAGTGAAGATTCGGGCCGCGACCGGAAAGGTTACCCCCATCAGGAGCGCCACCGGGCCGATCGCGAGCATTGAGAAGAGCGCCATGTACCACGGCTCGCCCAGCAAGAGGCCTTCATCCGGGGCGAGACGCGCTCGCACCGCCGCCTCGATGCCGTAGGCTTGACCGAGGATATGGAGCGACAGCAGTGCGGTAAGCGCCATCCCCAGCTGCAAGACGACATACACCAGCGGCCAGGAGAGTTGGCGGTTCATCAGCGGGGTGATCAGCCAACTGCCGACCGCAATCCCGCCAAGGATGGCGCTCAGCATGACGGCAAAGGCGTAGACTGAGCCCGGGAAAATGCCTGCGAGCAGCCGGGTCCAGACGACTTCGTAGGCGAGCGCGATCCCGCCCGAGAGGGCATAGCTGACAAGGACAGCGGTTGTGACGGCGGGCGGATAGGCCGGCGTCCCGGTCGGCGGCGTTGGCGCCTCACCGGCTGGGGCTCGGCGCGTGTAACCAGCGGCAACAAGCCAGACGAGCCCGACCCCAGTGTTGACCCCTGCGGCGAGCGCCACGGTCACCGTAAGCCCATATTGGCCGATAAGGATGAACCCGGCGGTCAGCGCTCCGGCAATCGCGCCGAACGTGTTTGCGGCGTAGATCAGGCCGATCGTGGCGCCGTGCTCGCGCTCGCGCAACACGGGCGCCGAGAGGAGCACCGGCAGCGTCGCGCCCATAAGCGTCGTCGGAATGAGCAGGATGGTGAAGGCGAGCGCGAAGCGCAGCAGCCCGAGCATCGTCGGCTGGTCTCCGAGTGTCAACACCAATTCCCGAGTGAGCGGCTGGAGCACTGCGAGCGCCGCAAGACTGGCAAATCCGGTCAGCCCGATGCCAAGCTCGATCAGTCCGTAAATCAAGAACGGGTTGCGCAACCGCGGCACGATGCGGGCGGCCGCCAAGCTGCCGAGTGCCAGACCGGCCATGAATGAAGCGAGCACGGCGCTGGTTGCCTGAACAGTGACGCCGAAGATGACCCCGAGCTCGCGAAACCACGCCACCTGGTAGACGAGGCTGCTCGCGCCACTGCCCACTAGCGACAGAAGAACGAGCAGGAGCAAGCCGGCGAACCGAAACGTGCCCGAGATGGAGCGTGGCGGGTTGGCTCTTGGCGGAGCAATCACTCCAGATCCTCCCCGGCAGCCGAACCGACGGATGGGGACGCCGCGACGCCGGCGGCCACGACCAAGAGGCTGCCCCTCGACCGCTTGGCGTGCGGTTGAGCTGAATGGTACTGTATCGCTGGCCGTGGGCCGGCGACTGTCGGGCCAAGGCGGCGCTTTGAGCCTCGTCTGGAGCGATTGGAAATGGCGGGCGCCCGGTCCACGTTCCGTCAGGTCCGCCAAGTTATCGCGCCGTATGTTCGCTGGTGCGGGATGGTGCTGCTCGTTTGGGGCAGTATCAGCCTCGTCCATCAGAGCTACGTCATGATCGTGGCGCAGAGCGTGCGTCTGGTCGCAGGGACGCCGCTTGCCTCTGAGGGCCTGCTGTTCTTGCCGGTCGACCAAGTCCATGCAAAACTGGCGCTTGATGCGCTTGCCGGCATCACACCCATCGGCCTGTCGATTGGCGGTCCTCTCGCCGAGTCGATCAATCGGATGTTCCCAGGCGCTGATCTCAAAGAGCACGCCGGCCCGGCGGGCTGCCGCTGCCTCATCTCCCTCCGGGTAGGCCCGGAGAGCCCCTTCGCCGGCATCGCCTTTCTCATGTCGACGGGGCTGCTGACCGTGCTCGCCGTTGGAGTTGTCCTCGTCCTGGTCTCGCGCCGACGGGCGATTCGCTTCGCTGGCGCCATCGCCATTCTGTACGGCCTGATGAGTGTTGTCGCGCTGCCGTGGGGGTTGACGGACCTTGAGGCGGTCGGACTCGCGGCGATCCTGACGAAGGTGATTCAGGTCGACGGGCCGCTCTACAGCACGCTCCGAGGCATTGCCGCCGTGGTTCTTCCTGGTTGGCTGAAACTGTCGATCGTTTGGATCGGATTGGCAACCGGAATCGGGCTGGCCATCCTCCTGAGGCGTGGGGGACGGCCGGTCGCGAGTCCCCTTGCCGTGCTGACCGAGGCGCTTCGGCTACCTAGTCCGTTTCGGCGCTTCACCCCGGCGCTCACGATCGTGCTTGTCGGTGCGCTGTTTGTCTCCGGGTTTCGTGGGGCGGTGAGTTATGCGCGTGTCGGACCCACCTATGACGGGACGTTCGGTGGGGTCGACGCAGTGGTCGTTCGGACCGAGCCGTCGACCGTCCGGATCGAGCGGGTTGGATCCGGGTTTCGCTACGTCGTCAACGGCCAAGTCGACGTGGTGCGTGGAATGGGCTACAACCCGCTCGGAGTCGACCCGACGCCCGAGGAGGCAAGCCGTCGCTATCGTCGGGATTTCCGGCTGATGCGACAGGCCGGGGTGAATACCGTCGCAGGCTGGAACCAGACGCTGTTCGACGAGCGCCTGCTCGACGCAGCCAACGTCAATGGGCTGGGAGTCATCCTGCCGTTCGAGTTGCCAATCGACGCCGACTATCGTGACGACGCCGTGCGCGCCGCGCTCCTGCAGCGGGTGAAGGCGTGGGTCGAGCGCTACCAGAAGCATCCTGCGCTGCGAATGTGGGGACTGGGCAACGAGGTGCTCCATGACCTGACTCGGCGCGATGCCGAACAATTCGCCGCCTTCTCGCAGTTTCTCGTCGAGGCCGCTGACCACATCCATCAGCTCGATCCCCACTATCCCGTGGTCTACCGCGAGGCCGAGGATGTCTTCATCCCCTACATCGAGGCAGCAATGCGGGCGAAGCCAGCCGATCGCACTTGGTTCGTGCATGGCTTGAACTTCTACACGCCACGACTCGAGGAGGCGTTGACGCAGTGGGAGAACGAGCGCGTTCCCTATGCCGCCCTCATTTCCGAGTTCGGCCCGCATAGTTTTCATCCCTCGGCGCGGGGCATGGGCTATGTCCGCCTCTGGCGCCTGATCCGGCGCTTTCCCAACACCGCGCTCGGAGGCGTCGCCTACGTGTGGTACACCCAGGGGCCAGAGGCGATCGACACCGTCTTCGGATTCGTCGACGACGCTGGCCAACCGGTCGACGATGCGTACGCAGCACTGCGCGCCGCCTATCTGCGAACGAAACGGGTCGTCGACGAGCAGACCCAACTGTTGGTCGCTGGCGCGACGCCGATGCCGCGCCCAGCGACGCCGACCTCAACGCGGCCGCCGCCCCCCTCTCCCGACGCGGACCGTTTGCCGACGGGCGACGAAGCGCAACGAATCGTTGACGCCGTCGTGCAGGCAGCATTGGCCCGCGGCCTCTCCGGGTTTGAGGTCACCTTGGACCGGCGCGTCGGCGATGCCGTTGTTACCAAGGTGAAACCGAACAGCGGCGCCGGCCAATGGTACGAAGCGGTGCTGCGGCCGTCTCCAGCCGGCTGGACGGTGATTGGCTTCGGGCCGCGACCGCCCGGCTAGTGCGTCCACGCGGCTCATGGGACTGCTACAGTTTGTGCGATGGCCGCTCGTCGCCGCGCCGCTGTTCTCGCCGCTCAAGCAACCGCCGCCGCGCTCCGACTTGCTCGGCGCGGCGGAACGGCGCTGCCCGGTCTGGTCGCTCAATGGATCGATCCGATGGTCGTTGCCGGTCTCGCCGGGGAGTTGGCGTGCGGCAGCGCTCTGGTGACTGGGACTAACGGCAAGACGACGACGGCGCGGCTGCTGGCCCGGGCGCTCCACGCCAGCGGTCTCACCCCGGTGCACAACACCGCTGGCTCGAACCTGATGCGCGGCCTTGCGGCGACGCTCGCCTCCGTGGCAGGACCGGCCGGCCATCTGCCGGCGAGCCGCCGCACCATCGGCGTGTTCGAGGTCGACGAAGCAGTTGCTCCGCATGCCGCCCGCGCCGTGCGGCCACGGATTGTCGTCTTTACCAACCTCTTTCGCGACCAGCTCGATCGCTATGCCGAGCTGGACACGGTCGCGGCGCTTTGGCGCGGGATGATCGAGGAGCTGCACGGCGCTACGATCGTCCTGAACGCAGATGACCCACTGATCGGCGCCCTTCCCGCGCCGCCCGCCGGGCGCCGGCTGCTGTACGGGATCGCCGATCCGGCCGCGGCGGGCGACCCGTCTGGCGCGGCAGACTCTATCTGGTGCCCGCGCTGCGGGAACCGGCTTGAGTTTCGCGCTGTCTGGTTCGCTCACCTGGGTGACTACGGCTGCCCCGAATGCGGCTACGCTCGACCGCCGCTTGATTTCGCTGCAGTGGGCGTCCGACCGTGCGGGTTCGAGGGCAGCGATTTGCGCGTCCGGCTGGACGAGCGCGAGATCGCAATCCGGCTGCCCCTGCCCGGCATTTACAACGTCTCGAACGCGCTTGCCGCACTCGCCGGCGCGGTGGCGCTCGGGGTGCCCAGCGAAGTGGCGGCTCGGGCGCTGACGGACGCGACGGCAGCGTTTGGCCGAGCCGAGCGGCTGACCGTGGCCGGACGCGAGGTCGCCATCCTGCTCGTAAAGAATCCGACCGGCGCTGACCAGGCGCTGCGGACCATCCTCGCGGAGGAGGCCACTCCACATCTGCTGCTGGCTTTGAACGATCGTATCGCCGACGGCCGCGATGTCTCGTGGATCTGGGACGTTGACTTCGAGCGGCTGGCGGCCCGGCACGGGCCGATCACCGTCACTGGCGACCGCGCCGACGAGTTGGCGCTTCGCCTGAAGTATGCGGGTGTCGCCGACGGTGTCGAAGTGCAGCCTGATCCGGAACGAGCGGTGAGACGCGCCTTGGCCCGCGGTGAAGGACGGCTGTACATCCTGCCGACGTACACCGCCTTGCTGACGCTTCACGATATCCTGGCTCGCCAAGCCGGCACGGCGCGGTTCTGGGAGCGACGCGAACCATGACACGAGCGATCCGCATTGGGCATCTCTATCCCGACGTGATGAACCTGTATGGCGATCGGGGCAACATTCTGGCGCTCGTCCAGCGCGCTCGCTGGCGCGGGATTCAGGTCGACGTTGTGCCGATTTCGCTCGGCGATCCGTTTCGTGCCGAGACGGTCGATCTTCTGTTTGCTGGCGGAGACCAAGATCGGGAGCAACGTCGCGTCGCCGCCGACCTGGCGGGACCGAAAGGGGACGCTATCCGCGCCGCAATCGAAGCGGGGTTGCCGGCGCTCGTGGTGTGCGGCAGTTATCAACTGTTTGGCCAACGCTACCTCCCGGCGGAGGGGCCCGAGCTGCCCGGCCTCGGCGTCTTCGATGTCGTTACCGAACATCCGGGCGTGAATGTCGTGCGCTGCGTCGGCAACATTGTTGTCGACTGGAACGGCTCCCTGCTCGTCGGATTTGAGAATCACGGTGGCCGCACCTATCTGGGGCCGCGGGCTGCGCCGCTTGGTCGGGTCGTCGCCGGGTACGGCAACAACGGGCAGGACGGCACGGAAGGGGCACGCTACAAGAACGCTTTCGGCACCTACCTGCACGGCTCCCTCCTCCCCAAGAACCCCCGGCTGACGGACGAGCTGCTCCGGTTGGCGCTACAGCAGCGCGGTGACGATCCAACGCTCGCAGCGCTCGATGACTCGGTTGAGGAGGCGGCGCGCCGGGTGGCGATCGCCCGGGCGCGCGCCGAGCGCCACGCCCAGCGAAACGTCGGCGCAACCGCCCGCCCGCGGTAGGCTCGCCGGATGACGCCGTTCGAAGCCGCCGCGTTCGCGCTGCTCGGTGCACTGAGTGTGCTGGTCGCGGGCTATGCGCTCCGCGCACTGTCCGCCGCCACGGCAATCCCGGAGCCCGATCCCGCCACACAGGCGAAGCGCGCCCCAGTGGCGGCGATCGTTTTGGGAACGAGCGCCATGGGATTAGATCGGCAAGCTGCGTCGGTCACGAGGGTCGAGCCGGCCGTCGCGCCGCCGCCGGGCTGGTCCGGACGCAACTGGGCGCTGGCCGAGGCGGCTCGCGCCGCGCGCGCCGACTGGCTCCTCATTACGACAGACAAGACGGTTTGGCAGGAGGGATCACTTGCCGGGCTTGTTGCCTTCGCGCGCGGGTGCAACGTGGAGGTGGTGACGCTTTTCGGACGCCAGGAGGCAACGACGGCGGCGGAACGTGCCGCGCTGCCGGTGATCGCGCTCGGGCTTGCGGCGGCCAGCCCACTTGGTGCGGTGAACGACCCGGCGCGGCCGAATGTCGCGCTCGCCTTCCCGGAATGCCTACTCATCCGGCGGAGCGCGTGGGAGGCGATCGACGGGCTGCGGCTCGTGGCTAGCCGAGAGGAGCCTTGGTTCGAATTGGCGCGGCTGGTGAAGGCGTCAGGCCGCCCGATCGTCGCGGGCAGTGGCCGGCGGCTGTTCAGCGTGGCGGGCGGCCGGAACTGGTCAGCACTCTGCGATCGGTGGGCACGGCTGATCGGCCGGGTGACCGGCGGCCGCGGCGGGCTGATCGTCGCGGCGGCAATGATCGTTCTCGCGGTCAATGTCCTCCCCTTTGCTTGGCTGGCGGTCGGATCACTCGGTTTGCTCTTGAACCCCGGCTCGATTCTGTGGACGATGTGCGGGGCGATCGGGCTGGCGCAAGTGGGCGTGGTGCTCGGCGCCCGCCGCTGGATCGACCGCTATACCTCGGCGCCCGCTTGGTTCCTCATCACGCACCCGCTGGGAGGAGTGATGGTCGTCGCGATTCTGCTGGAAGCATTGCGCCGCTCGGGGACCACACAATGAACGAACAGCGCTCGTCGCGACGGATCGAGCCCCATGCCCCCGTCCTGAGCGGGGCGCAGCGCGAACTGGCTGCCCGATATCGCTTTGCCGAGCGGTTCGCTCGAGGGAGGACGACGCTCGTGATCGGGGCGGCCGACGGGAGCGGCGCCGCGCGATTGGCGACGCTGGCGCGGCACGTGATCGCGCTGGACCCGGTGCCGTGGGTGGTCCAGCGGGCAGTCCGCCGCTACCGACGCCCTAACCTGCGCTTCGCGGTTGGCGGGCCGCAGGTCGGCGGGCTGGCGCCTACCTCCTTCGATCTCGTGACGGCGTTTTACCGGCTCGATCGGGTGAGTGATTGGCCAGCGTTCCTCGAAGGAGTGCGCGGCGTGCTCCGACCGGGTGGCCAGCTGCTGATCGCCGTGGGGAACGCCGAGCGGGCGCTGGACGGCGTGCCGACCTTCTTCCTCGCCGAGCTCCATGATCTGCTCGTCGACCGATTCCGCATCGACGGCTTGTATGGTCAGTCCTCGGCGGCCAAAGCCATGCTCACGCACACCGTCGATTACGTCCGTGTTGGCGGAGCGACCTCTGCGCTCGATCTGGCGGACCGGGCAGCAGCGGTTGCCGGACCAGCAACCTGCGCCAGCCGCTATTTTGTTGCCGTCTGTCGGCGGCGCTGATGGAGCCGCACTACGAGTATCGGCCTGTTGGGCGGCGGCCGCCGTTTCGGTGGCCGGGCGGAAATCACCTCGCGGTGGTGCTGACCGTCAACCTCGAATCGTGGGATCTCGTCAAGCCGTCGAGCGACCGGCTGTACGCCGGCGGTCCCGGCATTCTGCCCGAGCCGCTGCCAGCGGACATTCCCGATTGGCCGAACTACACGTGGCGCGAATACGGGATGCGCGTTGGATTTTGGCGCATCCTTGAGGTGCTGGATGCCTACGCTGTCCGCGCATCAGCCACCCTCAGCCTCCAAGTGCCCGAGCGCTACCCGGAGATGTTCGAGGCGGCGCTCGACGCTGGCTGGGAACTGAATGCTCACGGCTATGAGCAGGGCACCCTCCTTACCAGTTTCGCCCGGGACGAAGCAGGGGAGCGGAAGTATCTCGAGGACGTGGTCGCGCGTTATACGGCGGCGGTCGGTGCTCCGCCGCTCGGCTGGATCTCCCCGTCGGCCCGCTTCACTGCTAACACGGTTCGGTTGCTCGCCGAGCTTGGCTTCCTCTATCACGGCGACTATCTGAACGACGACGAGCCGTACCCGTTGGTGGTGAATGGGCGGCGGTTGGTGGCAATTCCCTACTCCTTCGAGGTGAACGATTATATGGCGTTCCTCCGGCGCAACTTCACCACGGCGGAATGGGGCGACGTGCTGCGCGAGACGTTCGATGTCCTCCTCGACGAGGCGCGCCGCACCGGCTCGGGCAAGCTGATGAACGTCGGTCTGCATCCGCATGTGATCGGGGCGCCGTTCCGGATCCGCTCGCTCGTTCACTTCCTCGACTACGCGCGTGACCAACCGGGCGTGTTCTTTCCGACACGCGAAGAGATCGCACGGCACACCCTCGCCGAGGCAGACCGGCTCGGCCTTTCGTCACCGAGTGCTCCGGAGCCGTAGGCCTGCGGAGCGGGAATCCTGCTCGCCGAAACCCGAGGTCTGCGCTTCCAATCTGGTGGTGGGAGATGGCCAAGCCGCGCGGGCGGCGATCGTGATCGACGCTCGTGCTGCGTCCCTCCTCCGATGACACCGCAATTCTCATCAAGATCGGGGAACCGCGACGCGCGGCTTCGCTCAGGAACCACAGCGATCGCGAAAGAGGACGCTGCACTCCCGTCCGGCGGTGAGCGGTGGACGCAACGGCAGTGAGCGGTGGTATAGACTTGTGCCGCCCCAGCCTGGCCAGGATTCGAACCGATGAAATACACCGCCGATGTCGACGGCAAGCGCCTTGAACTGGAAATCTTCGGTGATGAGACCGACTTACGGGTGGCCACACCGGACGGTGAGCAGCACGGGTCGCTCACCCGCCATGATCGCGGACGCTACGTTTTGCGGCTCGGCGACCGGGTGATCGAGGGGTACGTAACGCCGACCGAGGATGGCTACGTCGTCGTCTATCGCGGCCGCGCCTATCCAGTTGTCGTCACCGACGAGCGCGCCCGGACGCTTTCGCAGCTTGGCGGCGCCAAACACGGCCACACCGGCGGCACGGTGAAAGCGCCGATGCCGGGACTGGTCAAAGCGGTCAATGTCAAGCCGGGCGACGCTGTCCAGCGCGGCGCGAGCCTCGTCATCCTCGAGGCGATGAAGATGGAGAACGATCTCACTGCGCCCGGGGCGGGAACGGTGAAAGAAGTTCGGGTCTCGGCCGGCGATAAAGTGGATCAGGGACAAGTGTTGGTGGTGCTGGAATGACGAGCTGGCGGCCGTGGTCGAACGGGAGGCCGGGGACGTCCACCACGGGAAGGGTCCCAGCCGGCCGTCGCCGAGCCATCCCACGGCGCGCCGCTGAAGTGGGCGGTCGCCTTCTTGAACGGCGCGGCGAATTGATGAGCGGCCTCGTCGAGACGTTCGGCCCGGCGATCGAGCGCCGCGCCGCGGTCGGCTCGCAGCTCGCAACCGCCGCTGCGTCGCTGACGATGACTCAAACCTCGGTGCCGCTGGTTGGGCTGAGCCAGGGCGCCGATGGCGCGTAGGAGGACCGATGGCGGGTGTCGAACGATGGGAGCGCGACGTCTACGAGCCGGCGCGCCGCAAGCTCCCGGAACGGCAAGCTGACTTTTCGACCACCTCGGGCATTCCCATCAAGGCGCTCTACACGCCAGAAGACCGCGCGGGTCACGATTACGAGCGCGAAGTCGGGTACCCCGGTGAATACCCCTTTACCCGGGGTGTCCAACCGACGATGTACCGCAGCCGGTTCTGGACAATGCGGCAATACGCCGGCTTTGGCACTGCGGAAGAGAGCAACGCCCGCTACCGCTACCTGTTGGCAAACGGGCAGACCGGCCTCTCGGTGGCGTTCGACCTCCCGACCCAGATCGGCTACGACTCGGACCACCCTATGGCGCTCTCCGAGGTCGGCAAGGTCGGGGTCGCGATCAGTTCGCTCGAGGATATGGAGATTCTGTTTCGGGGCATCCCGCTCGATCAGGTTTCCACCTCGATGACCATCAACGCGACCGCCTCAACGCTGTTGGCGCTCTATATCGCGGTCGGCAAACGGCAAGGTGTGCCGATCAAGAAGCTGTCAGGCACGACCCAAAACGACATCCTGAAAGAGTACGTGGCTCGCGGCACGTATATCTATCCTCCCGGCCCGTCGATGCGACTCATCACCGACATGTTTCGCTACTGCGCCGAGGAACTGCCGCTGTGGAACACGATCTCGATCTCGGGCTATCACATGCGCGAGGCGGGGTGCACGGCGGCGCAGGAGGTGGGTTTCACGCTCTCGCACGCCATCGCCTACGTCCAAGCTGCCATCGACGCTGGGCTTGATGTCGACAGCTTTGCGCCGCGGCTTTCCTTCTTCTTCGTCGCGCAGTCCCACTTCTTCGAGGAAGTGGCGAAGTTTCGGGCGGCACGCCGACTATGGGCGTCGATCATGCGTGAGCGGTTCAAGGCGAAGGATCCGCGCTCGTGGATGCTGCGTTTCCACACGCAAACGGCGGGCGTCTCGCTCACTGCCCAACAGCCAGACAACAACGTTGTTCGCACGGCGCTGCAGGCACTGTCGGCGGTGCTTGGCGGAACCCAATCGCTGCATACGAACTCGAAGGACGAGGCGCTGGCGCTGCCCACCGAGGCATCGGCCCAGCTCGCGCTGCGGACTCAGCAGATCATCGCCTATGAGACCGGCGTCGGCGACACCGTTGATCCGCTCGCTGGCTCCTACTATGTGGAATACCTGACCGATCAGGTGGAAGCGAAGGCGCGTGAGTACATCGAGAAGATCGACTCGCTCGGCGGCTCGGTGCGCGCCATCGAGCAGGGTTTTGAGCAACGGGAGATTCAGGAAGCTGCCTACCGCTTCCAGCAAGAGGTCGAGCGCAACGAGCGCATTATCGTCGGCGTGAACCGCTTTCAGGTGCCCGAGGAGATTCCGGTGCCGATCTTGCGGGTGGACACCCGGGCGCGCGACGAGCAGATCGCACGGTTGCGGCGGCTGCGCGCGACGCGCGACCAAGCAGCGGTCGACCGCTGCCTCGAGGATCTGCGCCAAGCGGCGCTTGGCACGGAAAACGTGATGCCGCGCATTCTCGCGGCTGTCGAGAATTACGCGACGGTCGGTGAGATCGCCGACACGCTGCGCGCTGTGTTTGGCGTTCAAAAGGAGAGCGTTGTCATTTGAGCCGCTTTGGCGGCATTGCCGCCGTGCCTTTCCCCGCGTAGGCTCCCACGGTGAAGGCGTGCGATGGCGATGTCGGGGAGGCGCGGCGGCGGCGATGGTTCGCCGGGAACGCGTGGCGTCGCCGACGGGGCGGGGACCTGTCGCGGGTAAGGAACTCACGTCGACAAGCGAGGGTGCATGATCGAGAAGATTCATCACGTTGCGATTGCGGTGCGGAATGTCGAGGAAAGCGCCCGCTTCTATACCGAGCGTCTTGGCCTTGGACTTCGGGAAGTGAAAGTCGTGGAGTCTGAGGGAGTCCGCATTGGCTTTATTCCCTGTGGCGAGACATTGATCGAGTTGGTGGAGCCACTGTCGCCGGACCACACGGTCGCCAAGTTCATCGAGAAGCGTGGCGAAAGCTTGCACCACATCTGTTTTCAGACGCCGGACATTCGCGGCGAGATTGCTGGGCTGAAGGAGCAGGGATGCACCTTCATCAGCGAAGAGCCCAAGCTCGGCGCCGACGGGCTCATCACCTTTTTGCATCCAAAGTCGTCGGGAGGCGTGCTCGTCGAGCTCGTCCAGCAAGCCGAGGCGTAGAATCAGCTGCCCGCAAGGGCGAGGGGAGAGGCCTGTGTCCCCAGCCGCTACCAAACGCCTGCGCGTCCTGGTCGCCAAGCCGGGTCTCGATGGCCACGATCGGGGCGCGAAAGTTGTTGCGCGTGCGTTGCGCGATGCCGGGATGGAAGTGATCTACACCGGCATTCGGCAAACCCCGGAGCAGATCGTCGAAGCCGCCGTTCAGGAGGATGTCAACGCGATCGCGCTCAGCATTCTCTCTGGTGCGCACCGCGAACTGTTTCCCCGGATCTTTGAGTTGCTCCGGCAGAATGGGATGGAAGACGTCCTCGTGGTGGCGGGCGGGATCATCCCGGACGAGGACGTTCCCGACTTGAAGGCTCTCGGCGTCCGCGCCGTCTTTGGGCCCGGCACGCCGACGAGCGCGATCGCCGAGTTCATTCGGAACAACGCCTAGCGCGCATCGCTCACAATCACAGTGCCACGGTCGACGCCAGTGTTATCGTGCGTCAGCTGGTGGGCGATCACGGTCACTTCGTAGACGCCAGCCGCGGGAGCCGTCCAGCTTCCGACGAACTGGCTGGGCGCTCCGTCGAGCGCCTGAGTGTCGAAGGTGAGAGGCACCGTGATCTGCCGGCCCGTCGCATCGCGAATGGTTGCCTGAACGACGTACTCCTCGGGCTTCCAAGGCAGAGCCGGGCCGATCGGGCAGCCGCACATCATCGTGACATTCGCCCGGATCGGAATGGTGAGCGGCGCGGGCGAAGCCGGAAGGAAGTGGGTCGGTGGGCTGATGAGCTGGACGACGAGACCGCGCAGTGTGAGCACGACGCGGTTACTGGGCGAGATGCTCGGCGGCAGCAGCCAAACCGTCGTCGACACATCGACGGCCGAGCCGAGAGCGGCGAGAGGGCCGAACGCGGTCACTTCGACCAGCCGAGGCCCGTCGACCGGAATGTGCGCCACGAACCGGGCGGCGTCTGTTTCTGGGATAACGTGGAGTTGGTTGACGTCGATGGTTGGGAGGTCCGGCAGGCCGGCGCCGCCTTGCGTGCGGCCGCTGGCAAGCACTTCCTTTGTCCGGGCGTCGCGGATCGTCACCAGTGCCCCGCCGATATCGTCGCCGACGAACTTGCCGCCATTGGCAAGAACGAGCACGGCGAGGCGGGCCAGCGCCGGCTGGGCCGCGGGTTGGGCTGACGAGTCTGCTGGCAGTTGGGCTGCGCTGGCGCCTCCCGCGAGTGCACCCATGGCGAGCATGATCGCTGCGACCAAGCGAATCGGATGACCTGACATCTCTCTCCTTTTGGCGTTTCCTTGCGTCGTGGCAGCCAGCGGCGTCGATGCACTCAGGGCTCAGCCGGCGCCGTCATCTGATCGAGGTGAGGCTCGATCATTCTGGCGGCGTCGCGCAGCTTCTCCTCGATGCGGCGTAAGGTCTCCTGCGGCGCGGCGTGGTCGCCAAAGTGCGAGCAGGCGCGACGAGCGGTGTCGGCAAGGGCGTGCAACCGCTCATCGAGCAACGTCCAAGCAGCCGCGCGGTGGGGCAGGGTGTACGCCGTCCGATAGAAGGCGAAGCTCGGCCCGGCGTTCAATCCGGGATAGTCCGACCCGATTGGGAGCGTGGTGAGCAATTGACCGAGCGGGCGGAGTACATCGACCATGAGCCGGACAGCAACGCGGGCGAGCACGGTGTACTCGGCGTCACTCTCACCGGCGTGAAGGAAGAAGCGCGTCAGCACCCGAATCATCGTCTCGTAGCTTCCGTTGAATAAATCGGCGATTCGCGCTGTGGTCGGCTCGCTGATGCGCGCTTCGTCCGGGTCGGCGGCGTCGACGGCAGGACGGACGCGCGCCACGCGCACGGGCCGTGCCGGCTCGAAGTTCGCGTCGGCCTTGCGCAGCGCGAGATACTCATCGAGCACAGCGAGGAACTTTCCGTAGTGCGAATCCTGCCAAGCCCCTCGGGCGCCCTCGCCCTGCTCGACAATCTTGTCGAGGGCGGTCTTTGCCGAGGCGAGGTCGGTGACGGCGATGAGATCCCGCCAACCGAAGAAGCGCGCGGTCGCTTGTGCCTCCGGTGGGCCGAGAAGGACTCGATCCTCACCGTATCTCTCGACGAGGTGCTCGATCCCGGCTTCGATCGAGCGGTAAAGGTGGCCGACGGTAGCGAAGTGCTGGGGCACCGGGACGACCTCGCTGCCATCGACGTAGGGTGCCGGCTCCCAGTCGTCGATCGCGAACTCGGGCGCGTCCTCGCCTTCCATCCCTTCCGGCCGCTCATGAAAAATGAAGTGCCGCAGCGCCGTTTCACTGAACGGGACGAGCGCGACCTGCATGCCGGGCGGAAAGTAGCGTGAGCGTTGAGGAAAGCCCGGTCGGCGGAAATGCGGGCCGGCGCCAACGGCCGTCAGCAGGTTGCAGACCAGCGCGAGATGCAGCATCTCCTGCGAGGCGACGCGGGCGATGGTTCGCTCCCAACGCTTGATCGCCGCGAGCTGCTGGTCGGTGACGCCTTCGTCGGTCGAGCGTTTGAGGCTGAAGGCGGCGAAAAGATATTCGCACATCAGCATGTGCTCGATTTCAGCCGCCTCGCAGAGCAGATAAATCAGCTCCTCGCGGCTCTCGATAACAATCGGCGGTTCCAGCGCGGCGCGGTGGGAGGTGTCCATAACGTTACTCCGCTTCGCCGTTGGCCAGCGAGGGCCATAGTCAGGCGATCATAGCGCCCCGAGCGAGCCGGTGATTGGCCCCAATGCTGGCGGTCGCCATTCTTCAATCACCGCCGGGGAGAGGTCGTCCTGCTGGAGTGGCCGCCAGATAGTCCGTTCAATCCAGCGTTTCCCTTGAGGCTCGCCCGCTCCCGGCAAACCTCGGGATCGCGCCGGCGCCGGAGATGACACCCACCCCGCGATGGCAATGACCGTGCCATTCGAGCGACAATTGCTAGGCCCCGCCGCGTTCGTACCCTAACTCGGTTCTTTGTGAGGGAGTAAAGGCATGCGGAATGGTGTTCAGATTGGTCTACGGCTCGGGACGTTGCTGGTGGCGCTCGTGCTGCTGGCGGGCTGCACTGGTCGCGGCGGTGGCGGCGGCGCTGGGGGTGGCGGCCTCGTGATCGTCGCGAAGCGCGGCGCGTTCGAGTTTGTTCCGGCCAATGTCACCGCCCCCGCTCAACGTCGCGACGAGCGTTACCCTGCAGAATCCTGACAGCCAGATCCACGACTGGACGATCGACAGCATTCCCGTCAGCGGCACGGCGCAGAAGATCCAGTTGCTGGCCGATCCGGGACGGACGGTCAGTCAAACCTTTACCTTCACGCAGGCTGGAACCTACCGGGTCTATTGCAGCCAGCCCGGCCACGCTGAAGCGGGGGATGGTCGGCCAATTGACCGTTCAGTAGGCAGACGGCGAGCGGAACACCGGCTCAATGCGCCTTCTCGATTCGGCCGGACTTGACGCGCAGAATCGTCGCGCGGGCGAGGAAGCTCGGATCGAAGTCTTCGAGGTCGGTCGCAGTGAAAATCACCTGCTGCTCGGGCCGAATCGAGGAGAGCAACTGACGGCGTCGCCGCGAATCGAGTTCTGACATGACATCGTCGAGCAGCAGGATTGGCGAATCGCCAGTCCGCTCTCGAATGAATTGGGCTTCTGCCAGCTTGAGCGCCAGTGCCGCGGTTCGCTGCTGCCCGCGTGAGCCGTAGACGGTGGTATCGATGCCGTCGGTGGTGAACTGGAGGTCGTCGCGATGCGGGCCGACGAGCGAGACGCCTTGGGCGATCTCGCGGGCGCGCGCCGTCTGGATGGCGGCAAGCAAGCGTGTAGGCAGGTCGGCACGCGAGGGGAGCGGCTCGGGGGTGTCTCCGCCGAAGTTCGGCCGGTAGGCGACGTGGAGGAATTCCTGACGACCCGTGAGCGCCGGGTGGATGTCTTGCGCAAGGGTATTGAGCGCCTCGACGGCATCGCGCCGTCGGTCAACCACGTAGGCGCCGAGGTCGGCGAGCTGGAGGTCCCAGTAGGCAAGTTGATCGGGCTTGGCTTGCCGGTCGCGGACGAGCCGAAGCAGCGAGTTGCGCTGGAGAAGGACGCGGTTGTACTGCTGGAGGGATCGAAGATACTTCGCGTCGACCTGAGCGTTCATAATGTCGAGGTAGCGGCGGCGTTGCGATGGCGATCCGGCGACCAGGTCGATATCGAGCGGGCTGAAAAGGACCACCGTCACCTGGCCGATGACATCCACAGACCGACGGGGAGCGCCGTTGATCTTCATGCGCTTGGTGATGCCGTTACCGTTTTCACCGAGGGTGGCGGTCATTTCGATCTGGATGACAGAGGCGGCGCGACGGACTTTGGCAACGATCCGGGTGTAGGGGAGCGGATCTTCGAACGCGAGCCAGTTGATCCATTCGCGCTCAGGTGCGCTTCGCGCCGAGCGGGTGGTGGCAACGATATGAATGGCATCGAGGAAGTTCGTCTTTCCTTGGGCGTTGTCACCTTGCAGGACGGTCACGCCGGGCGGCAGGTCCAGCTCAAGACGGGCATAATTGCGGAAATTCGTCAGGCCGAGATGTTCGCAGCGCACGGCTGACCCAGCGGAGCGGATGCTCGAACCGTAGCACGAACGTGCTCCCCTCGCCAGCCGGGATGATCGTCGGCTCCGATCGGCGCGTATTCGGAATGGAGGTGGCGCCATGTCGGACCTCGCCGCGTTGCTCGATACCTACGGCCTGCTGGCGCTCGCGCTGGTGCTCTTTCTCAAGGAGGCGGGAATCCCGATTCCGGTGCCGGGCGATGTGCTCGTCATCGTTGCTGGGACGCGCGCGGCCGCCGGCGCCTTCGGGATCGTCGAACTGGTGCTCGTGCTGGTCGTTGCGGCAGTGCTCGGCGCCCTCATTCAATATGCGGTGGCGCGGGGGCCGGGGCGCCGGCTGCTCTACCGATTCGGTCGGCTTTTTGGACTGTCGGCAGCGCGGCTCGACCGGGTTGCTGCTTCGGTTGGCCGGCGGGGGTCCACTGGGCGTCGCCGCCGGTCGGCTCACGCCGGGGGTGCGCACCGTCGTGGTGATTGCCTGTGGGCTGGCCGCAATGCCGCTGCGCCGGTTCGTCCTTGGCATTGTCATTGGCAGCGGGCTGTTCTTCAGCCTCCACGCCGCTCTTGGCTTTGTCGCCGGGCCGCCGATCGTCGCCGCGGTGCAGGGGCTGAACCTGCCAATCGTCCCGCTTCTGCTCGTCAACGCGTTCGCCGGGCTGGTGTTTTGGTTGCTGCGCCGGCGGCGAGCGGCGCCAGCTGCGCTGGCCTGGGTGGATGCTGGCTGCCCGGCCTGCGCGGTCGCCGGTCTCGTGCTCCGCGACCCAGCGCTGGGCGACGGCGTCGCCGCACAGGCCGCCGCCTGACTGCCTCTCGTCTGGGACGGACAAAGCGCGAGGAGTGTCGGCGATGCGAGGAAATCAGCGGGACGCTCCTCGCTGGCGGTCTGAACGCCCAAAGAATGCCGCCTCGCGTCGCTGAGGATTGGCTTCCCCGCAAAGGCTCGTGGTCGAACGCGCCACGACGCGCCGGCCAGTGTCACGATGGGGGCAAGGGCGTCTGTCTGCAGCGCTATGGAGGCCTTGGATCGGGGGTGCGCATCGTCGGCCGGTGGTGGCGGGGTGCGCGGCCGTCAGCGCCTCAGTCGAGGTCGAGTTTGAGGGCGCGAATAGCATTCTTGCGCATGAACTTCTCGTAGACCTCGGGCCGGAACTCGCGGCGTTTGCCACCCCACTCGAACCCATTTTCGATGGTCGCGTTGAAATCGTCGATCCAGACCTTGGGGTCGATGGCCGGATAGTCGGAGCCGAAGACGAACTTGTCCTGCAGGACGGTGTTCATGTACTGGAAGATGATCGGATCGGTCCAATAGATGTAGCGCGGGAGCCAACCGGACAGGTCGATATAGACGTGTTCATGCCGCCAGGCAACGGCAAGTGCTTCGGATGCCCAAGGCCAGCCGGAATGGCCCATGATGATCCGCAGGTTCGGGAAGTCGGTTGCGATGTCGTCGATCGCCACCGGCTGGCAGGAGCGGATCTTGCAGCGCGTCATCCGGGTTGTTCCGGTGTGGATGAGCACACACATATCGAGCGCTTCGCACGCCTCGAGGATGGGGTACATCAGTTTCTGGTCGTTCGGAAAGCAGTCCTGATAGGCGGGGTGGAACTTGAGCCCGATGAGCCCGAGCTCATTCTTGCAGCGCTCGGTCTCGCGCACCGCCGCCCGGGCGCCAAGATGGGGATCAACGCCGCCGAGGCCGAGGAACATGTCCGGGTAATCACGGCAGTATTTGGCGAGGTAGTCGTTTGGCAGGGCGCGGCCCCATTCGTGGTACGAGACCATGTTAACGAGGACGGCGCGTTCGCAATTGGCGCGCTTGTAGGTCTGGTAGGTCTCGGCGATCGGCAGATATTGCCGGCCGTGGTGTGGGGCGTCTGGCTGTTTGCTGAAGAAGCCGTAGTGGGCCTCGGTGTAGGACGGGCCATGGCCGAGGCAGGTCTCTTCAGTAAAGGGATGAATGTGGACGTCGATCGGCTTGACGTCGACTAGCGGCATCGCGTGCTCCTCGCCGGGTAATGGGGATGCTAACGCGGGAAGCGCGAGTAGTCAGGCGGGCGTTTCTCCAGGAAGGCGGTCATTCCCTCGGTCGACTGCTCGTTGTTCCAGACGACGTTCAGCAATTCGCTGCCGTGCATCCACGACGGATAGTGCAGGTCACCGAGATAGTTCAGGTTCACCTTGAGATAGCGCAGCGTCGCCGGCGCGTGGCTGTTGATGGTCGCCGCCCACTCTTCGACCTTCGCCTCAAGCTGGTCGTCGGGGACGACCGCATTGATCATGCCCCAATCGAGCGCCTCTTGGGCGCTGATCCGCCGGGCGAGAAAGAGCATCTCTCGAGCGCGGCGGTCGCCGATCGTGATTGGTAGATATTGGGTCGCGCCGACCACAGGGAGGGCGCCGACACGAGCGCCTGACTGGCCGAAGATCGCCGTCTCGCTCGCACACACGAGGTCACAGTAGAGCTGCCATTCGTTGCCGCCACCGATGCAGTAGCCCCGCACCATCGCAATCGTTGGTTTGCCGCAATTGCGAAGCAGCATGCAGAGCCGTCGCATCTTGTTGTTCCAGATGTGGCCGGTGGTCTCGTCGAGCGCCAGCATTGCCTGCATCTCGCCGCCGGCGCAGAAATGGTCGCCCACCCCGTAGAGGACTCCAACCCCGATCGTCGGGTCTTCGTCGAGCTGGGTGAAGGCGTGAATAATTTCGTCGAGCGTCTGCATGTTGAACGCGTTCCGGATGTGCGGCCGGTTGATGCCGACCCAGAGCGTCCGGTCGCGAACGTCGACGACGAGGTGTTCGTAGTTCATCGCTGCTCCTTGCGCCGTGAAACCCTAGTGGCGAGGCTACACGATCGGGCGATAGTCATCTCCTCCGGTGCGCGGTGCGCTCAATTCTGCGGCGACGGCCGCGCCCAACCGCTCGACGCCTTCGCGGATGACCTCCGGCGGCTGCGCTGCAAAGCAAAGGCGTAGCTCGTTCAGGCCGCTGCCGTCACTGTAGAAGAGATTGGCGCCGGCGAAGAGCACGCCGGCGGCGGTCGCGCGGTCGAGCAGGCGCGCGGTTTCGATGGCGAAGCCGAGCCGGCACCAGAGGAAGATCCCTCCCTCCGGCACCCGAAACGTGAGCGCCGCTGGCGGCAGACAAGCGGTGAGCGACGCCGTCATCACGTCCAGCCGGCGGGCGTGCTCGGCACGCAGCCAGACCAAATGGCGATCGAGCCCACCGCTGGTCACGAACTCAGCGAGCGCCAGTTGCATCAGGTTGGCGGTGTGCATATCGCTGCGCAGCTTGATTTGGGCGAGCTGGCGGATGAGCGCTCGCGGTGCGGCCAGCCACCCGACGCGCAGCCCCGGCGCGAGCATTTTCGAGAAGGTGTTCAAATAGATGACCACGGAATGCTCGTCCAACTGATAGAGCGGCGGAGGGGGCGAGCCACGGAACCCGAGCTCACGGTAGGCGTCATCCTCGACAATCGGCACGCGGTAGCGGGCTGCCAGCTCGATCAGGTCGCGTCGTTGGGCAATGCTGAGGGTGGCGCCGGTTGGATTTTGGTAGGCTGGATTGGTGTAGAGGAGCTTCGGCCGGTAGCGAAGGAAGATATCCTCTAACTCTTCGAAGTCGGCCCGGGCGATGTCCCAGCCGACGAGGCGAACGCCGGCCGCGCCGAATGCCTGGAGTGCTGAGCGGTTCCCCGGACGATCGACGACCACGGTGTCGCCGCGCTCGAGGAAGCATTTGGCGAGCAGATCGAGCCCTTGGAGCGAACCGGAAAGGACCATCACCTGATCCGGGGCGATGCGGTAGCGCGCGCCGATCGCTTGGCGGAGTGCCGGCTGGCCTTCGGTCGGGCCATGGCCAAAGACGGCGGCTGGTTGGCGAAGCGCTGCTTCGGCCAAGAAGAGCTGGAACTGCTCAGCGGGAAAGCCGTCGAGCGCTGGTGAGCCGACGGCAAACGAAATGACATCCGGCCGGGCGGCGGCGCGCATCAGCCCCTCGACGGCCGGGTCGACCGGGGCGTGGGCGCCGTAGGCTAGTTTGCTGCGCCACGCGAGAGGTGCGTCGGCAACGTCCGGGTTGGCGCAGACATACGTGCCGCGGCCGACTTGGCCACGGACGAAGCCGCGCGCCTCCAACTCGCGATACGCATTGATGATCGTCGTCCGGCTGACGCCGAGCTGGCCGGCCAACTGCCGCTCCGGAAGCAACCGTGTCCCGGGGGGCAGGTCCCCACGCCGGATCGACTCTGCCAGCGCCTCGGTCAGCTGCTGGTAGAGCGCGGCCGACCGCGTCCGTGAGAGGGTGAGGCTCGAAAAATCCACGCGCGCCATTCTAGAGTCCGCCGCCGGCTGAGCAAGGGCCAATCGCCCATTGGCTCTTTTGTATACACTGACTCCCGACGAGAATGCCCCGGGCGGACGGAGGAGAGATGGCACTCAAGAGCAAGCGCCGGCGCGATAGCCAGCAGTGGATCCTTGACTGGATGACCAAAACGAATGGGCGAGTTCAGAACTTCGCCTACGACTGGCGGCAGCTGCCGCCGGAGGTCAAGTCCTACCGAATGATCCCGCGGGTGCTCGAGCGCTACGCGCGACATTATGAGGAGATCGCTCGTGCCGCCGAAGCTGCCGGCCACCGCGAGACGGCGCATGCCCATTATTGGAAGGCCGCCGACACCTACCGTGATGCTCAGCACGCCATCTTTCAAGACGACAACCCCGAGAAGATCTATCTCCACGGCAAGCTGCTCGAGACGTATGGGAAGGTGATCGAGCTTTCCGACTACCCGATCGAGCGCGTTGAGATCCCGTGGGAGGGCGTGCAGATCCAAGGCGTCTTCCACATGACCGGCGAACGTGGCGCCCCGACGGTCATCTACGCACCGGGGATGGACCAGACAAAGGAAACCTATCCCGACCCGGTAGACAATGCCTTTGTCCGGCGTGGCTTGAATGTCCTCTGTCTCGATGGCCCCGGCCAGGGGACAAGTAACTTGCGCAAAATCCGCGTGACCGACAACAACTGGGAGCGCGCAGCCAGCGCAGCAATCGACTGGCTTGAGCAGCGTCCCGAGGTCGACCCGAGCCGGATCGGCTTGTGCGGCATTTCCTTCGGCTCCTTTTGGTCGATGCGAACTGCAGCATATGACCGGCGGGTCCGCGCCTTAGCGACGGCCTCGGCCTGTTTTTCGTCGAAGCTGGCGATCTTTGAAGAGGATTCGCCGCGCTTCAAGCAGATGTTCATGTACATGGCCGGCTATGAGAACGAGGAGTCCTTTGACGAAATGGCCGAGAAGATGACCATGGATGGCCACGCGAAGAACATCACTTGTCCGTCGCTGACCTGTATTGGCGAATACGACCCGCTCTGCCACCTCGACGAAGCGATCCCGATTTGGGAGCAGATTCCTGGTCCCAAGGAGATGTGGATCCTCGAAGACGACTTTCATTCGCCGCCCAAGATCGAGGGCCTCGGCGGGCTGGATGTGTACTACTACCTTGCCGATTGGCTACGAGACGCCCTGAATGGCAAGCACGACCAGCCGGGGATGAGCACAATTCGGATCGTCCCGAAGAAAAGTGGCGCCGGGGCATACTCGCCGCCAGCGCGCGGAGTGTTTCTGCCGGAGCGCGTTGGCGCGACGATGCCCGCCGAAGCGATCCTTCGCGGTCACAACGGCCATCGGTAGCGCCGAGCGACCATGACCAAATCGTCTCTCACGACATCGGGAGCCGAGTGGAGGGGAGTGAGCTGATGCACGCTACGAATGTCCGTCGCACGATCGCGCCCGAAGGCGTGGCGCGCCCCCCCTACGGCGCCCCGCCCGCCGTCTTAGCCGGCGATTGGGTCTTTATCGGCGCGACGATGGCGACCGACTGGGAACGCGGAGTCGCCGAGGACTGCCGCGGCCCCGAGGATTTTCCCTTCGACTTGCCACCGATGGCGCGCCAAGCCGAGGGCATCTACCGCACGCTTGAACGGGTGCTCGGCGCGGCCGGGAGCGCTGTCAAGCATATTGTCCGCCTCGATCAATTCACGCCGGAGCATGGCCAGTTTCGTCATTACTTGCCAGTGCGCGATCGGTACATCACACAGGACCGGCCGGCGAGCACCGCGCTCGCGATCAAAGAGTTGCTTGTCCCCGGCGCCGTGATGCAACTGGACGGGATTGCAATCGTTCCACGTGACGGGTTCGTCAACGTCGGTATCAACAATCCAGCCGCGCCCGCGCCGCGCGCTGGGTATTCGATGGCGATCCGCGCAGGCGATTGGATTTGGTGCTCCGGCGCCTCGCCGACCGATTTCAAGAGCCGAGCCCCCTATCCCGGCGGGGTCGGCCACACCCAGCCTGAGGAAATCATCGTCGATCCGAACTTCTGGTACGGCTCAGAGATCCGGCTGCAAACGCAATACGACTTGCACAAGCTGGAGCTGTATCTCGATGCGGCTGGCTCCGACTTCGCCCACGTCGTCAAGGCGCAGGTCTATCTGACCGATGCGCGCGACCTTGGCGGGTTTATGGAGGTGTGGCGGGAGACCTTTGGTGACGATCCACCAGCAACCTCGGTGCAGGTGATCGACAAGATGGGAATCGGAGGCTCGCGCGTCGAGATCAACATGATCGCGATCGCCAAGGATGGGGCGCTCCGCCGTGAGGTCATTCACACCGCCGCCGCGCCTCAACCGCACATTCCAGCGCCGCAGGCAATCAAAGCTGGCCCCTATCTGTTTCTCTCCGGCCGCGAAGCGGTTACCGAGCAGGGAATCGACCCGCGAGTGAAGCCGAACGGCGCGTCGCCGTACCTCGGCTCGAAGAGCCGCGATGAGATGGCTGTCATCTTGGAGCATACGGATGCCATCTGCCGCGCCGCCGGGGGGTCGCTGCGCGACGTGGTGCGGATGCAGGTGTTCACGCCAGACCTGCGCGAGATTGGTCCGGCGCTCGGGCCGTGGACGGCTGCCTTCCCGAGCGATGCACCCACCCTCACCGTCGTGGGGGTGACGGGACCGCTGCCGGTCCCCTCGCTCGCCCTGACGACCGACATCATGGCCTACATCCCCTAACGGCAGCGCGTTCTCTCCGCTGGCGCCGCCTGCACCCTGTCGGACGATTGGGTTGTGCCGGGGGAGCAGGGATTGCCACGCCTCGCTGGTGGAGGGCACAGCAGGCAAACGGTCCTCGCCGCCGAGCATTCTGGGAGCACCCGAACATCGTGCGCGGTGCGGTCTCAGTGCAGCCGAGCTCGTGCCGACCCGGAGGTAGGGCGAGTGGCGCAGGTTGACGTGGGAACTCGCTGCGGTGTCAGCGGACGGCGGTGGGCTGGGGAGCGGGGCGAGCGAAGCCCGGCGAGTCGTAGGGATAGCCGAGGTCGATCGCGCTTGCGGCGTCGAGTTGGGCGGTCGCCTCGGGAGACAGGCGGAGGGCGAGCGCTCCGAGCGTGTCGGCCAGCTGGTCACGCGTACGAGCGCCGATGATCGGCGCGGTGATCCCCGGCCGGTCCATCACCCAGCGCAGCGCAACCTGTGCTGGCGTTGCTCGGCACTCGTCGGCCACCGCTCGAACGGTATCAATGATGCGGAAGGTGCGTTCGTTCAGCCGGGCGTTCCAGCGGGAGGCGAAGGGGCTGCGCTGCGCCTGATCGCCGCGGCTGCCGGGCGGCGGCGGCTCGTGCTGGCGGTACTTGCCGGTCAGCAGTCCGCCGCCGAGCGGGCTCCAAGGGATGATGCCGAGACCAAATGCCTGACAGGCGGGGATAAGCTCGCGCTCGATGTCGCGCCGGAGCAGGCTGTATTCGGGTTGAAGGGAGATCCAAGCCGGTTGGCGGCGCTCGGTCGCCAATGTCCACGATTGCCCCAACTGCCAGCCGGTCAGATTGGAGCAGCCGAGGTAGCGCACCTTGCCCGCGCGGACGCAGTCGGCAAGCGCGTCCAGCGTTTCTTCGATCGGCGTGCTGTCGTCCCAGCGGTGGATCTGGTAGAGGTCGATCCAGTCGGTTCGAAGGCGACGGAGGCTGGCGTCGACCTGATCGAGGATGTGGCGGCGCGAGAGGCCGACATCGAGCGGTCCCGGCCCGATCGGTCCGCGCACCTTGGTCGCCAAGACGATTGCTCGGCGTTTTGCGCCGAGCAGCCGGCCGAGCTGTTCCTCCGACGCGCCACCGCCGTAGACATTCGCGGTGTCGATGCAATTGCCCCCGGCATCGAGGTACTGGTCGATGATGGCGCGGGCGTCGTCGTCGCTCAGCTGGCCGAACTGCATTGCGCCGAGGATCAGCTCGCTCACTTGGAGGCCAGATCGGCCGAGCGGTCGTAGCTTCATCATCACGCTCCCACTGGGCAGTATCTGCGCTTGCACCGCCATCCGCAAGCGGCGATGATCGGCGCGGAGGAGCGATGGACCTGAACGGCAAGGTGTGCCTCATTACCGGCGCCTCGGGCGGTATCGGCGAAGCGATCGCCTACGAGTTGGCGAAGGAGGGCGCGTCGGTCGTGCTCTTCGCGCGGCGTGCCGATCGGCTGGAAACGGTGGCGGCGGCAATCGGCGGCGAGCGGGCCGCAACCGTGGTCGGCGATGTCAAGAACGCGGACGATATCCGGCGGGCCGTGGCGACCGCTGTCGAGCGATTTGGCGGGCTCGACGTGCTCATCAACAATGCCGGCGTCTCGATCATGGGCAACCTGCACTCGATTCCGATCGAGCTGGTCGAGCACGGCTGGGCAGTGAACGTGATCGGACCGATCCTCTGCGTGCAGGCGGCGCTGCCGGAGATCGAGAAACGTGGCGGCATGATCGTCAACATCTCGTCGGCGATGTCGCTCCGTCCGACGAAGAACCTCGCCGTTTATTCGGCGACGAAGGCGGCGCTGAATGTGATTTCGGCGTCGCTGCGCGAGGAATTGCGCGAGCGCGGGGTGCGAGTCTTGACCGTTCATCCCGGTTTTATCGCCAACGAGTTCACGCGCAACACCTTGGCCGCGCCGGGGATGGAAGCGGATTTGCAACGGCTGACCTCGATGCCGTCGGGCCGGACTTCCGAGGATGCGGCGCGCGATATCGTCGCAGCGATGAAGGCAGACGCCGAGGTGTACCGGTCGCTGCCGGAAATGCCGCTGACGACGCCCCTCTAGCGGGCGAGCCGAACCCGCACTTGCTTCAACTGATAATAGAGGAAGCAACCAACGCAGAAGCCGGCGAGGGCGACCGCAGCAGCGAGGGCGACCATGCCCGCGAAGATCCAACCGATCAGCGGCGCTCCGGCGAGAAAGGCGAGTTGCGCCGCTGCCAGACAGCCGACCGCGATCGAATTGTTGAAGCGCATGAGAACGCGCGGCTCGCGCGGCGCATCCGGGATCCAGCGAGCGAGGATGAGGCTGCCAATCCGAAAGATAGGGCTCCACCGTTGGCCGAAGAGAACGCCCGGCAGGAGCAGCCCGAGCACCACGGTCGTAAGCAGCGGTTGCTGCAAGACCAAGCCAGCGATCACGCCGGTGAGCAGGGTCCAACGATTGAGCATGACGATCGGCATGGGAATGTCGTCGCAAGACACGGCGGCACGGGCAGAGAGCAACATGAACGAACTCCGCGCCCAACGGGGCCGCCGGAGTTATAAAGTAAACCGGTCAAGAAAGTCAAGTTTCGCGGCGGCGTGCGCGGTCAGCCGGCGATTGCCTCCGCCAGCGCTGGGTTGACGATCTGCTCGAACTGGACGTCGTCGCCGATCATCCCCCACGAACGCATCCAGTCGCGGGCGCGCTCGAACTCGGCGCGGGTGTAGGGTTTGGGCGGGACGTAGGCGATTCGTCGCCAGTTGACTTCTTCGTACGTCAGATCGCCGGCGCGCTCCATCGCCAAGATGCGCCGACGGTAGCCTTCGACGTCGCTGTTGAGGAAGTCGACGGCGCGGCGCAGTGCCCGGATCAAGCCGGCGGCCGTAGCAGCATCGACGCTGTCGTTCACCACCTCGCCGCCGCGAAAGACAGCTTCACAGACGACCCGGCAGCCCTGCTTTTCCGCGAGGCTGGTGAACGGTTCGGGGAGGATCGCGGCCTCGACCTCGCCGGCGAGCAGCGCTTCCAGCCGGTTGCGATGAAAGCCGCCGTGCAGACAGTGGATCTCCTCGCGCGGCAGGAAGCCCTCGAGCAGCTTGAGCGTGAGGTAGTGGCCGCCGGTCTCCCAGGCGACGGCGACGGGACGGCCTGCGAGGTCATCCGCCCATTCGATCCCGCTGTCCGGCCGGACGACGATCGACTGCGTTTCAAGGAGCGGCCGCCGCGCGATAAGCCAGCCACGATGCTGTGCCCGCTCGACTCGGCGAAGACAGCCCCACTCGCAGGCGTTGAAAATCTGGATCTCGCCGGCGTCGAAGAGGCGCTCCTTCTGGCGGTCGGCGAGCGATCGGGCTTGCGGCTGCGAGATGTCCTTGTCCATCACACGGATCTCGAGCCCCTCATCCGCGAAGAAGCCCTGTTCCTGTCCGACGATCCACGGTAGGTCGTAGGCGGGGCCGTTCGGGCCCACGGTCAACGTCCGCATCGCGCCCTCCCGGCTGCCATCCTACGAGCGCGACGAACGGACGTCAACGAATGCGCGATCGTGCACAGATTTCGTGTGACATAATTGTTTCCCGGCAGGGCATCGTCGGCGAAACGAATGCCGCACCGATTCCGTGGTCACGGCGTGACACCTCGAACGGCGGTGGAGTGATGCGGGGATTTCGCACTGTTTCGGCAACCGTGACGGCGCTCGGCATCATCCTGTTGGCGGCGGCGATCCCGCTCCCGGTCGCGCCGGGGTCCGGGCCGGCGTCTGCGAGTGCTCTTCGGCTCGAGATTCAACAGGAGCGTGCTCCTGGAGAGCGGCCGTCCGTCAGCGCCTACCTCGACGCGGACGGCGCTCTCGTGCTGCCCGACGGGTTTTCCGGTGCGCTCGACCCAACGGGCTACCAGCTGGTCGAGAGCCTCGACGGCCGGCCACGCTTTCTGCCTGCCGATCGCGGTCCGCTTGCGCCCGGCAGCGACTCCAATTGGAGCAGCCTCTTCCCTCTCACGGGGACGGAGGACACCGTCTCTGCCATGGTCGCCTACAACGTCTCGGGAACGGTGATGATCTACATTGGCGGCGACTTTCTCGCGGCGGGCGATCAAGTCGTCAACCGGGTGGCGCGCTTCAACAGCGCGACGAGCCGGTGGGAAGCGCTGGGTTTCGGGCTGAACGGCTCCGTGACGGCAATGACGCGCATCGGAGACGTGCTCTACGTTGGCGGCTCGTTCACGGCGCGCTGTCTGAATGTCGAATGTACGCAAACGAGCACGGCTGAAGGGATGAACCACGTCGCCGCCTACAACACGGTGACCGGGGTGTGGTCCGGCCTTGGCAACGGCCTCGATGGCAAGGTCGAGGCGCTGATCGACAATGGAAGCGAGGTCATTGCCGCCGGCAGCTTCGTTGAGCAGTGTGCCGACCCCACCTGTAGCACCACGCTGGGGCGCGTCGGCCTGAACCGCGTTGCGCGATGGGACGGGACGGCATGGCAGCGGCTGGGCTACGGGCTGGACGATACTGTGTATGCGCTTGTTTACGCGCCGGTTGCAAAGGTTCTCTACGCTGGTGGGAGGTTCAAGCGTCGGTGCAACGACGCCGATTGCTTTTTTTCTACAACTGTTGGGTACAACCTTGTCGCCAGCTACGCGGATCCCTTTACCACGGTAGGGGGAACGTGGGCGACGCTCGGCAATGGCCTGCGTCACAACACGTACTTCGGCCGTGTACAAAGTCTTGGGCGGAACCCGAACAACGACCGTATCTTCATCGGCGGTGAATTCAACGAAACGTGCTCGGACGTCTCCTGCACTGCTGGCACACTCGTCAGTCAGAATGTCGTCATCTGGGACCCTTCGACGAGCATGTGGCACAACGCTGGCAACGGAGTCGACGGCGTCGTCCATGACTTTTTGTTCGTTGATGGCGCCATGCACCTGGTGGGGGCCTTTGAAGCGCCGTGCACGGCGCTCGCCTCGTCGTGCACGTCCAGCACGACCGTCATTCTGAACTCGGTCGCGCGCTACAACCCTGCGGGGGCAGGCAGCTTCGATCCGGTGGATTTCGGGGTCGCTGGCAACGCGTTCGTTCTCGATACCGTGGGCGGCACCACCGACCTGTACGTGGGCGGCGATTTTGATCAAGTCTGCGTCGTTGTGGCCGTCTGCGGCGGTCTCGTCGGCGGTCGTGGTCTGCAGGTCGGCAATGTTGCCGTGCACCGTGCGGTCGGCGGTTGGCAAGCGATAGGGGCGCAGGGAAATAGCCCGTCGAGTGATATCCACGCAATCATCGTCCAGGGCGACGACGTCTACATTGGTGGCGCGTTCGGCAGGGTAGCCAACGTGCCGGGAACGAATGGGGTCGCCCGGTGGAATCGCAGCACGAACACGTGGTTTGCACTTGGCAACGGGCTGGACGGTGTGGCTTATGCGCTCGTTTGGCATAACGGCCAGCTCTATGCCGGCGGCAGCTTTCGCAAGGCGTGTGCGGACGCTGACTGCACGACGACCGGCGCCGACCTGAACCGGGTTGCCCGCTTTGACGGGGCAGCGTGGCAGCCGCTCGTTAATGGAGTGAACTATTCGGTCTACGCGCTCGCCTCAAGTGGGCCGACACTGTACCTCGGCGGGCCGTTCACCCGCGCCTGTTCGGATGCAACCTGTTCAACGTTTGGAACGAACATCAACCACGTCGCCGCTTGGGATGGCGCCACCTTCGTGCCCCTTGGCAACGGTCTCGACGAAAACGTGTACACCCTCCATATCGAGGGAAGCACGCTTTATGCCGGAGGCTCGTTCAACGAGCGCTGCACCAATGCGGACTGCACGACGAAGGAGGCGAACGGCGTCAACCGCGTCGCGCAATGGACGGGGTCGGAATGGCTGCCGGTGGGGTTTGGGCTGAACAACAGGGTCGAGCGGCTCGTTTGGTTTGGCGGCCAGTTGGTTGTCGGTGGGACATTCGACGCCCGATGCACCAACGTGACCTGCTCGACCGAGGAGAAGAACGGTGTTAATCGGATCGCCCGCTTCGACGGTTCGGCTTGGCAACCCTTCGGTTTCGGCTTCGACGACGGCGTCCTTGCGCTGCTGCCGCTGGGCGGTGCGCTCTTCGCCGGGGGCAGCTTTACGGCGCTCTGCGCCGACGCCTCCTGTGCAACCGAAGGCGCCGCACTCTCCGGCATCGCGCGGTGGGATCCCACCGTCGCGGCGTGGCTGCCGCTTGGCAGCGGCGTGCGCGCGAGGTCGGCATACGAGGTTGTGCGGGCGCTGGGCGGACTGGGTGGCTACGTGGTGGCGGGCGGACAGTTTGGGAGTGCTGGGGGGAAGGCGGCGGGGCGCTTCTCCCTCTTCGGTCCGGTCGCCGAAGCGGGCGTCGGTGCGATCGGCGTGCCGAACCCGGTGCTTGCCGGCGAGCGGATCACCTACACGGCGACAATCACCAATGTTGGGCCGGCGGTCGCGACGAGCGTTGTGCTGACGGCCACGCTCGACCCGGACACCACCTTCGAAGGCGCTGTTCCCTCGCAAGGCAGCTGTACGGGCACGACGACGATCGTTTGTTCACTTGGGTCGATCGCGGCGGGTAGTGCGGCGACGGTGACGGTTCGCGTGTTCTCGGAACTGGGGCCTTCCGGCGTCGTTGCCACCTTCGCAATCGGCACTGCCAGCATCGATCCGGTTGCCGGCAACGACGTGCTCGATGTCGGTACCGACGTGGTGACGGCGACGCCCTCGCCGCCGCCCGGCTCGACGGCGACACCGACGGTTCCGCCCGGCTCGACGGCGACGCCGACCCGAACGGCCACACCGACGCGGACGGCGACCGTGCCACCACCGCCGGGTTCGACGCCGACCGTGACCCGCACGCCGCGGCCGACGCGCACCGCCACGCTTGGTCCAAACGCAGTTCGCAGCTTCTATCTTGGGAGTATGCCGGTCAACGTCGCCTACGACGGAGGGTAGGACTCCCGGCGACGAGACGTGTTCGCCGCGACGTTCGAAGAACCCCCCTTGTCGCAGGAGCAGATGGGCCGGGCGCGGCGCCATCCTGAGCTTTCTCCGGCGCGAAACAAAACCGGCGTGATGCGTGGCTGAGCGCCTCGTCCGCGTCGGACACCGCGGTGAGCACCTTGCAGCGGAACGAATGGCGGACAAGGAGAGGCCGGCGGCGCCCTGCCCCTCTCCGTCCCGTTTGCGAGTGGTGCGCTGGACCTGTTGGTGGAGAGTTGCCCGCCCGAGTCCCGTCGAACTCGATGGGAGGAGGGCGTTCACTCCGGCTGCAGTGCAGCGGGGCCCCGCCGGGCCCCGCTGGTGGGCTAGCCGAGGGGCTGAGTGAGCAGGGTGATGGGGATCTGCTGGGCGGTGGTGGGGTTGCTCGAGGGCGTGCTGGTCGGGGTGGGCGTGTTGGTTGGTCCCGGTGGACTCGTTGGGGTGGGCGACGGTGTGGGGGTGGGGGTGGCGAGGGAGACGATGATGGAGACGGTGGTGGGGCCGGCGGAGCCGCCAGTGCCGTCGCTGGCAGTGACGGAGAAGGCGTCGCTGGGGTCGCGGCTGCCGCCATGCTGTTAGGTGAGGAGGCCGGCGTCGATGTCGGCTTGGGTGAAGGTGCTGCCGGTGGTGAGCGCAGTGCCGGATTTCTTGAGGGTGCCCTTGGTGGGTGGGGAGGTGAGGGAGAAGGTCTGGGAGGTGGGGGTGCCGGCGAAGCCGCCGGTGGCGAGGAGGTGGGAGGCGGCGAGGGTGGTGGTGCCGCCTTGGGTGACGGCGAGGGGTGAGGTGGTGATGGAGATGGGGGAGAGGGCCCAGCCGGCGTAGCCGTGGTGGATGCCGCCGCTCTCGATGCGGGTGAAGTCGCCGCCGGCGTCGAGGGCGGTGTTGCTGACGAAGAGAGCGAAGATGGTGCCGGCAGCGTTGGGGTTCCAACTGGTGGCGTTGATGAGGTCAACGGTGGTGTCGATGGCGGCGATGCGATTGCGGGCTTGGCCGCCGATTTGGGTGAAGTCGCCGCCGGCGTAGAGGGTGGTGCCGCTCAGGGCGAGGGCGAAGACGGCGTTATCGGCGTTGGGGTTCCAGGTGGTGGGGCTGCCGGTGGTGGTGTCGATGGCGGCGAGGTAATTGCGGGGCTGGCCGCCGATTTGGGTGAAGTCGCCGCCGGCGTAGACGGTGCCGCTGCCGAGGGCGAGGGCGCGGACAAAATTATTGGCGTTGGGGTCCCAGCTGGTGGGGGTGCCGGTGGTGGTGTCGATGGCGGCGAGGTAATTGCGGGTCTGGCCGCCGATGGAGGTGAAGTTGCCGCCGACGTAGAGGGTGGCGCCGCTGAGGGCGAGGGCGGAGACGAAGCCATTGGCGTTGGGGTCCCAGCTGGTGGGGGTGCCGGTAGTGGTATCGATGGCGGCGATGCGGTTGCGGGTCTGGCCGCCGATGGTGGTGAAGCTGCCGCCGACATAGAGCGTGGCGCCGCTGAGGGCAAGGGCGAACACCGAGTTATTGGCGTTGGGGGTCCCAGCTGGTAGGGTTGCCGGAGGTGCTGTCGATAGCGGCGATACGGTTGCGGGTCTGGCCGCCGATTTCGGTGAAGTCGCCGCCGACATAGAGCGTGGCGCCGCTGAGGGCGAGGGCTCTCACCGAGGAATTCGGGTTGGGGGCAAACGCTGGGTCGACGGTCTTGTCGCTTTTGATGTGGGCGAGGTTGGTGCGGGGGAGGCCGCCCACCTTGGTGAAGCTGCCGCCGACGAACCAGCCGCCACTGCCGTCAGAGACGAGGGCAAATACTGGGCCATTGACGGTGGGCCACGAGGCGTCGCGGGTGCCGCTGGTCGGGTCGAGGGCGACGAAGGAGCCGGTCGGCGGACCGATCTGGGTGAACTCGCCGCCGAGGTAGACGGTGGTGCCGCTGCGGAGGACCGCATTGACGGGGCCGTTGGTGACCCACGTGGTGGCGGGGGCGTCGCTGGGGGCGGCGGTGGAGGGGGTGGCTGGGTGGAGCAGGGGGAGGACAGGGAGCAGGAGCAGGAGGAGCGCGAGGCGGGAGAGGGCCGAGCGCGCGCGCGGGAGCTGTGAGCGACGGGTCATGCTGAGCCTCCTCCGGTGCAGGGTGGGCGGGGTGGACGGTCGAATGCGGGGGTGCGCAGCGGCTGAGGGCGCGAAAAGGATACCAAGCGTGGAGGTGGTGGAGCAAGATGGGAGCGGAGTGCGGCCGCGACGCCAGCGAGCCGTGCTGTGGAGTCCTGTCGCGGGAGCGAACTTCTCTAAAACACTCAGGCCGAAGGCGCCGGGGAGAAGGCCCGGGCAGCGGCCAACCACTGCCTCGCTTCGGCGATCGCCGCCGCCACTTGGGTTGGCGCCGTGCCGCCCGGCACGTCGCGGGCTGCGAGGGCGGCGGAAACGTCGATAGCTGCAACGTCGTCGCCGAAGAGCGGAGAGTGCACTCGCAGCTCCTCGGGTGTGATGGCCCGCAGCGAGCTGCCCGCCTCTTCGGCGCGTCGCACGAGCCTGCCCGCGATCTCATGGGCCACGCGAAACGGCAGCCCTTTGCGGACGAGATAATCGGCAAAGTCGGTGGCGAGCGCGTCGTCGGAGATCGCCGCCTCCATCCGGGCCGCGTTTACGGTCCAACTGGCCACCATGCCGCGGAAGACGTCGAGGCAGGAAAGGAGGGTCTCGGCGGCGTCGAAGAGCGGCGGCTTGTCCTCTTGGAGGTCGCGGTTGTAGGAGAGCGGCAGCCCTTTCAATAGTGTCAGCAAGGCCATCAGATCGCCGTAGACGCGGCCGGTCTTGCCGCGCACCAGCTCGGCGACGTCGGGGTTCTTCTTCTGCGGCATGATGCTGCTGCCGGTCGCAAAGGCATCGTCGAGCGTGATAAAGCCAAACTCGGCGCTTGTCCAAAGGACGACTTCCTCGGCAAATCGCGAGAGGTGGGCCATCACCAAGGCGGCGGCAGCAGCGAATTCGACGGCGAAGTCGCGGTCGCTGACGGCATCGAGGCTATTGCGGGTGATTCGGGTGAATCCGAGTTCTCGCGCCACGCGCCACCGGTCGATCGGGTAGGGCAGCCCGGCGAGCGCCCCGCTGCCAAGTGGGAGCTCGTCTGCCCGCGCCCAACAGTCTTGAAAGCGCCCGACGTCCCGGCGCAGCATTTCCACGTAGGCGAGCAGGTGATGGCTGAAGAGCACCGGCTGCGCTCGCTGCAAGTGCGTATAGCCGGGCATGACAACGCCGAGATGGCGCTCGGCCTGGTCGACGAGGGTCTCGGCCAAGGCGACGATCCGCCGGACGGTCTCGGCACTGGTGTCGCGCAGCCACAGGCGGAGGTCGAGGGCAACCTGATCGTTCCGTGAGCGGGCGGTGTGAAGGCGTCCCGCCGCCTCGCCGATGAGCTCGGCAAGACGCGCTTCCACATTGAGGTGGACGTCTTCCCGGTCGGTGCGCCAGACGAATTCGCCGCGCTCGATCTCGCCGGCGATCTGTTCGAGACCGGCGACGATCGCCTCGGCGTCGGCAGCCGGGATAATGCCTTGGGCGGCGAGCATCCGGGCATGGGCGATGCTGCCAGCGATGTCGTAGGGCGCGAGGCGGCGGTCCGTGTCGATCGAGGCGGTGAACGCTTCGACAGCGGCATCAGTGCCTTTGGTGAATCGGCCGCCCCACAGCTTGTCGCTCATTAGTGAGTCCCGGGCTCGGTCTTTGGCGGCATGATCGCGCGTAGTGATTCGGCGCTCGGCAGCAGTTGCTTCGCCGCTTGGACGCGCGCCGCCATGCCGGCAATTTCAATGAAGCCGAGTGCTGCTTGGTGGTTGAATTGGTCGCCGCGGCCGTAGGTTGCAAGCGCCTCAGAATAGAGCGAATTGGGCGACTTGCGCCCCACCACCGTGCATGACCCGCGATTCAACCGGACCCGCACGGTGCCCGTGACAAAGCGCTGGGTGCTCTGCACGTAGGCCATCAGGTCGGCGTGGTGCATGGTGAACCAAAACCCGTTGTACACCATGTCGGCGAATTCGCGGGAAACAAGCTGCTTGAAGCGCTGTTGTTCTTTGCTTAGGGTTAGCTGCTCCAGATCACGATGCGCCTCGAGGAGGACGGTCGCTGCCGGGGCTTCGTACACTTCGCGCGACTTGATGCCGACGAAGCGGTTTTCGATGTGGTCGATGCGACCGATTCCATGCTCGCCCGCAATCTTGTTTAACCGGGAGATGAGCTCGACGCCGTCCAGCCGCTCGCCATCCAAGGCGACGGGGATGCCTTGCTCGAACTCGATTTCAAGGTAGCGAGGCGTAAGCGGGGTCTGCTCGATCGGCTTGGTCCACAGGAAGGCATCCTCCGGCGGTTCGACCCACGGGTCTTCGAGCACGCCGGATTCGATGCTGCGTCCCCAGAGATTGACGTCGACCGAATAGGGGCTCGTCTTGACGAACGCGCCGAGGTCGAGACCGTGCTGCTCGGCATAGGCGATTTCGTCCTCGCGGTTCCACGTCCATTCGCGCACTGGGGCGATGATCCGGAGGTCCGGCGCAAGCGTGCTGATGCTAATGTCGAACCGGACTTGGTCATTGCCTTTGCCGGTGCAGCCGTGGGCAACGGCAACCGCGCCATGCTCGCGGGCGACATCGACGAGGAGTTTGGCAATAAGCGGCCGGGCGAGCGCGGTGGCGAGCGGATATTTGCCTTCGTAGAGCGCGTTGGCTTGCAAGGCGGGCCAAACGCAGGCGCGGACAAAGTCGTCCCGGGCGTCGATGACGAGCGCTTCCTTCGCGCCAATCGCGAGCGCGCGGCGGCGGATGGGCTCGATATCCTTCTCGTTTCCGAGATCGATCGTCAGAGCGATAACGTCGAGACCGTACTTTTCCGGAATCCAGCGGATGGCGACCGAGGTATCGAGCCCCCCGCTGTAGGCGAGGACGACGGTGTCGGGCATAGCTCCTCCGGCTTGGAACGATAGGGCAGCGCTTGCAACCCGATCAAGGAGTCGCTCGCCGTCGAAGAAGCCACGAGCGGTTCGTCACGACAACGGCTGACGGCGGGTGGTCAATGGCGGCTAGTGGCTCGAGCTTGGCCCGGCCGGTCTAGGTGTTGCGGTGGCGCCGGGTTGCGCCGGCCTCGGAGTCGTAGGTGTCGCCGCTGAGGGCGAGGGCGTTCACTGGGGCATTCGGGTTGGGAGTGAACGCCGGGTCGACGGTCTTGTCGCTTTTGATCTGGGCGAGGTTGGTGCGGGGGAGGCCGCCGACCTTCGTGAAGTCGCCGCCGATGAACCACCCGCCGCTGCCGTCTGAGACGACCGCGAACACGGTGCCATTGACAGCGGGCCACGAGGCGTCGCGGGCGCCGCTGGTCGGGTCGAGGGCGACGAAGGAGCCGGTTGGGGGACCGACGTAGGTGAAGTCGCCGCCGAGGTAGACGGTGGTGCCGCTGCGGAGGACGGCGTAGACGGGGCCGTCGGTGATCCACGTGGTGGCGGGGGTGTCGCTGGGGGTGGCGGTGGAGCGGGTAGCTGGGTGGAGCAGGGGGAGGACAGGGAGCAGGAGCAGGAGGAGCGCGAGGCGGGCAAGGTTGGAGCGCGAGAAGCGCGAGCGGTGGCCCATGACTAGGGACCTCCATTGGCATCGGTGGATGGTGAGCGATCTCCGGATGAGGGTGGCAGGGAGAGCGCCCTCGGGAGACCCTGAACGCGAGGATAGCAAGGGGAGCGCGGTGGGAGCAAGGCGAGGCGGCGGAGCGGGGCCTTAGGGGGCCCCGCTGGTGGGTCAATCGAGGGGCTGAGTGCGCAGGGTGATAGGGATCTGTTAAGCGGTGGTGGGCGTCGGCCGTGTGATCAGCGGGGCGAGCCCGAGTGCCAACACGAGAAGCGCTCCCGCTACCAGAACGCCCGGTCGACGCATGGACATGCCTCCCAACTAAAGGTCGCGCCGATAAGATGGTTGTTCGTAGCGTTTCAGCGTTAGGTGGTAAGTTACCAAAGTCGGGTTGCGACGGGCAAGGCAGCACGCGGTAGCGGGAGACGCCCGAGTGGCTTGCTCACCGTGGCGATCGGTACACTTCGGCTCATGATCCCGATTCGGCTGCGCCTGCGGAATTTCCTCAGCTATCGCGAGACCGAACCGCTCCACTTCGACTCGTTTCAGATTGCGTGCTTGTGTGGGGAGAACGGCCACGGCAAATCGACCCTGCTCGATGCGATCACGTGGGCACTCTGGGGGCGCTCGCGTGCGAAGACCGATGACGAGCTCATCCACCATGGGCAGACCGACATGGAGGTCGAGTTCGAGTTCCAACTCGGTGAAGCACGCTACCGGGTCATCCGCAAGCGGTCGCGCGGCAAGGGGAAGTCGGTCGCGGGTCTGGAGCTCCAGATGGACGCGGGCGGCCGTTTCACCTCGCTGAGCGGCAACTCTATCCGCGAGACCGAGCAAGCGATCGTGGACCTGTTGCGTCTCGATTACGAAACCTTCGTGAATAGCTCCTTCTTGCTTCAGGGGAAGGCCGATTCGTTTACCATCAGTCCGCCCAGTAAGCGGAAGGAATTGCTCGCCGAGATTCTCGGCCTGACGCAGTATGACGAGTTGGAAGCGCGTGCCCGCGAGCGTGTCCGCACGTGCAAACAGGCGATCGAGCACATCGACGCCAAGATCGAACAGATCGACGCCGAACTTACCAATGAACCGCGCTATCGCCAATTGCTCGAGACGTTCGTCCTCCAAGCGACGAAGCTCGAGGCCGAGGTCGACCAGCTCGACGGGGAGATCGAAGGGCAACAACAACTTCGCCAGCACCTTGGTAGCGCGCCCCAGCTCATCCGCGAGATTGAGGAGGAGCTTCGCCGGGCAGACCAGCTTCAGCAGGCGCGGCGGAAGCGGCTCGACGAGCTCACGGCGCAGATCGAGAGCGCCGAGCGTGTGCGGGCGGAGCGTGCCGAAATCGAAGAAGGGTACGCTTGCTATCAGGCCGCACAGCAGGTTGTGGCCGAGCAGAGCGACAAGGCGTCACGCCTGCACGACCTGCAGGCCAAGCGGCAGCAGCTTGTCGCTGCCATTCAACAGGCAGTTGCTAAGCTGGAGCAAGAACGTTCCCAGCTTTTCGGCAGAATCGAGCAGCTCACTGCCGCCGCCGGCGATGTTGTCTCGCTGGATGCGGAGATTGCCGCGCTTGCGGAACGCGTGGAGGCGGCGCAGGCGCGGCGCGAGGCGCTCGCAACGCGGCGGGAACTGCTCCAACAACTGGTTGAGCGCACCGGTCAGTACGCCGCCGAGCAGGACCAACTCCGCCGTGAGATGAAGGGCTTGAAGGAGCGGATCGAGTACCTGCGCGGGATGTCGCGCTGCGAAACCTGCGGCCAAGATCTAAGCCCACCGGTGCGCGACCGACAAATTGCGTTCCTTGAGGCCGAGGGCAAAAAGCTGGGTGACCGTTTCCGCGATCTGAAGCGGCAGATTGAGGAGCTTGCTGAGCAGCGCGCCGAGGAACAGCGCGCCATCGCCGAGGAAGATGCCGCGGTCCGCGCGATCCTCGACGGTGAGGGTCGCCGCCTCGCTGGGCTACGCGAGCGCCGAAACGCAGCGGTCAAGGCGGCAGCCGAGCTGGAACGGCTTCGGCCGCGGCTTGCTACGCTGGATGAAGCGCTCGCAACCCGCCGCTATGCGGAAGCCGAGCAGGCAGCCCTCGCGGAACTCGACGCCGCGATCGCGGTGCTCGACTTCGACAACGAGGCACTCAAAGCGGCCCGGGAACGCGTCGAAACGTTTCGGCCGTTCCTCGAACGCTATGGCCGATTGCAACAGGCGGACGAGCAGATTGAGCGCTGGCGGGGCGAGGCGCAGGAGCGGGCAAGCGAGCTTGCCGACGCCGAGCGCGCGATTGCTCGGCGCAAAGGGGAACTCGAGGAGTATCGGCAGCGCGCCGCGCAGCTCGCTGGGGTCGAACAGCGACTTCAGCAGCTCGGGAGCGCCCTCGCTGCCCTCCGCCAGGACTACCTCGAGGCGGACCGCCAGCGCTCCCGCTACCAACAGCTTGTGGACACCTGCGATCAACTCCGCGCTCAGCGCGTCGAATACGAAAAGGAGCGCGGCGAGGCCGCCCGCGAGCTGGGAATTTACGAAGAACTTGCCCGCGCGTTTGGCAAGGGCGGGGTGCAGGCGCTCATCATCGAGACGGTGCTTCCCGAGATCGAGGAAGAAGCCAACGCGTTGCTCGCGCGCATGACCGACGGGAGGATGCGCCTCGCCCTCGCGACCCAGCGCGAAACGCAGCAGGGCAAGCTGGTCGAAACGCTGCTCATCCAGATCTCGGACGAGCTCGGCCTGCGGAATTACGAGTTGTTTTCAGGTGGCGAGGCGTTTCGGGTCAATTTTGCGCTTCGCATCGCGCTAGCCAAGCTGCTGGCCCGGCGCGCCGGCGCGAGGCTCGAGACCTTGGTGATCGACGAGGGGTTCGGCACGCAAGACGCCAGCGGTCGCGACCGCCTCATCGAAGCCATTCGGTCGATCGAGGGCGACTTCGCCAAGATCATCGTGGTCACCCACATCGATGAATTAAAGGAAGCATTTCCCGCCCGCATCGAGGTCACCAAAGGCGCGGACGGCTCGAAGTTCGCGGTCTCTCGGCGTTAGCTCGGCGTGCCCGGAGCGGCCTCGGTGCGCAGCGACTCACCCACCGCAGGTGGCGCGAACCCGACGAGCAGGTCGCCGGCGCGCAGGAGGCTGTCGCCGCGCACGGGGAGGCGAACGTCGCCGCGCTGGAGAAAGGCGAGATACGCCTCCCGCGGGAGACGCAGTTCGCGCAGCCGCTTGCCGACCCACGGGGATCCGTCGCGGATCGTGATTTCGAGGATCGGCAATTCAGCCGTCGGCGGTGTGCTGAACGGGGCACGGTCATCACGGTCGGAAGCGAGGCCAAGCGCCTGTAAGACGTCCGCGCGCCGCAGCAGGCCGACCAGTCTTGACGAGTCGCGCGGATCGACAACCGGGATTGCCGCCACGCTTTCGATGTTTGGTTCGTCGAGCGCTTGGGCGATCGTCTGGTAGGGCACCACGGTCGGAAACTCATGGCGCGCCCAAGGGATGACGGCCGAGTCCCTGCCGGTGACGAGAAGCGCTCCTTCGATATCGTGCGGCCCGAGCAAGCCGATGAGCACGCCGCGCGAGTCGACGATCGGCGCCTCCTCGCCGCGAGCGCGGATGACCTCGGCGGCCTCACCAAGCGTCGATGTCGGGGCGAGCGTCGGATAGCGCGTCGTCATGAGGTCGCGCACCAAGGTGGTGCTCAGTAATTGGGTGGCGATGGGGCCTTGGGGCCGACCGGCGTCGGTGTCCAGCACCCGGTAGATCGACCACGGCTCGGCACGGCGTGAAACCTCGGCCGCTCCCCAAGCGAGGGCAACGATGACGAGCACGAGGAAGGGATCAGCGCCGAACTCGAAGGCGAGCAGGGACCCTGCGAACGGAGCGCGCACGACGGTTGCCAGCAGGACTACCGCGCCAACGAGGGCGAAGGTGCTGGGATCGCCTCCAGGGAGGAAGGGCAGCAGCAATCCGCCCAACCCTGCGCCGAGCGCCTCACCCACGCCGATAATCGGGCCAATCACGCCGCCAACGCCGCCAAGACCGAGCGTAGTCACGAGTGCGCTGGCGCGCCCGGCGGCGGTAACCAGCCAGAGCGGGTCGGGTCCGGTGGCGAGGAGGGCGGGCGGAATCGGGTCGATTCCAGCGAAGGCGGGGCTCACGAGGCTGAGGCCGCCGACAATCAGCCCGCCGATGGCCGGTGTCACAAGCAGCGGTGCACCGAGGCGGCGGAGCGTGCCAAGCACAAGACCGATGAGCGAGGTTGTCGCTAGTCCGACCACCAGCGCTGCCACAGCGACGGCGAGCAGCGCAATCCAGCCGCCCGGCTCGACGGGGCTCATTCCAACCGGCAGAGCCGCGGCAACCCCGAGCAGCCGGCCAAGGAGGGCACCGAGCCCGGCGGCGACAATCAGCGCGATCAAATCGCCGGCAGTGGGCCGTCCGGCGACCGTCTCGATCGCGAACAACAGCCCGGCAAACGGTGCACCGAAGGCGGTGGAGAGGCCGCCGGCGACGCTCGCCGCGACGATTCCTCGCAGCGAGACGGCACGCTGGCGAGCCAGCAGGCCGGCGCGGCGAACGAGGGAGGCAGCCAGCGCAATCGTCGGCTCCTCGCGGCCGGCGGCGCCACCAAACACGACAGTCGCCGCCGCCAAGCCGAACTGGCCAAGGCTCTGGGTGACCCCGGCTGGCCGGCCGGAGAGCAACCGGTCGTAGCCATTGCCCCACCAACGCCGGCCAATCCCAACGAGGATGCCGCCAACTCCGGGCGCGAGCAGGACGAGGAGCGGGAGACCGCTCTCGAGACGGAAGGCGGTCGCTGCGCCGGAGAGGAACTTAAAGAGGCCGAGCAGCGCGACCGAGGCGACCGCGGCAAGTGCCCCCACCACGAACCCGGAAACGGCAGGCCGCAATGAACCAAGGATGGACGTGGACTCAGCGGGAGAAGGTGTTTCGATGACCTTTGTTGCGAGCGGTGGGGCAAATTCAGCCGGATCGACCGTCACGGGGCCCCTCACGATCCTGACTCGACCGGCAGAGCGGCGGCTGCCGGCATTCTATCGGCGGGGTTTGGCTCCGTCAACGCGCTCACAGCCGAGGCGGTCCACGGTTCTCCCGGGGACGGCTACTACCGGGGTTGGGGACGCCCGGCCGTCCGGCCGGCGGCGAGGTCGTGCAGATTCGACTCTCGACGTGGTCAGCGGACGAAGCGGTTGGCGCGCGGCAGCAAGGTGCGGTCGAACAGCGTCTCGGGCGCCGGATCGCGGAGCAGCCCTTGGCTGCGCTGCAACTCCAATGCGAGCCGCAGCGCCGCGACGGTTGCCTCGTCCATCACGACCTCCCAGAGCAGCGACCAGCGCCGGGCGTAGTTCTGAGCATTTGCCTGTGTCATTCGCAGGTGGCGAGTCATCAGTTGGGCGACTTCGGAGGGATGCTCGCGACCCCAGCGCACGGCAAGGCTGATGGCGGCGAGGGATCGCGCCGCCTCGTCGGGGTAGCCATCGACGAAGCCGCGGCGCATGGTGACGGTGGCGACGATCGGCGGCGCATCCAACTGGGTGGCGCGCCGCCATTCGGCTGGGAGGTCGCCGACGATCCGGTATCGGTCCGCATCGGGAAGGCCGGCGACTGTCAACCCGCGCAGTACGGCAGCATCGACCTTGCCGCTCTCGAGCAGCAAGACGAGTTGGGTTTCGGTCGCCGCGACCGTGCGCACTTCATGCGGTGCGATTCCGTAGCCGTGGGTAAGGACCGACCAGAGCAGCAGTTCGCCGCTCGAGCCGAGGCCGGGAGTCCCAACCAATTTGCCGCGCAGGTCGCCGATAGTCTGGATCGTCGAGGTGACAGGGACGATGAGCTGCTCTTCGGCAAGTTGGAGTCCCGCGACAATGACAACGTGGCTATCCTCTTCGAGCAATTTGGCGGCCGACACGGTAGGCAGCCCGACAGCGACGTCGAGCTCGTTGGTCGCAAGGGCGCGGCGCAGTCCTTCCGGTCCGCCATAGCGCTGGAAGCTCGCCGGAAGGCGCTGGCTGGCGAACAACTGGCCTTCTTCGAGGACAAAGCCGATTCCGGCGGGCAAGCCATTGGCGATGTAGCCCACCCGCACTGGCCGGCTCTCGCCCTCGAACGGAACCGGTTCGTTGGCGGAACGCTCCTGCCAACTGACGCAGGCCGGCAGGAGCGCGGCGAGCAGCAGAAGCGAGACGAAGCGGCGGAGCACTAGCGGCCGACGAACACCGGCTTGCGGCGCTCGCGGACGGCGTTTCGGCCTTCCACAGCGTCTTCGGTCGCTTGACTAATCGCGAGATTCGACGCTTCGTAGGGAAGGTGGTCCCGCAGGGTGCTCGTTGCTGCGTGGTAAATCGAGCGGCGGGTAAGGCGCAGGGCGATCGGCGGTCCATCGGCGATCTTGCGGGCAAGTTCCATCGTTTTCGGCATCAGCTCGAGGTCGTCGACGACGTAGTTGGCGAGCCCGATCTCCCCGGCGCGTTCGGCGGAGATCTCATCACCAGTGAGGTACCACTCGAGGGCGCGGGGCAGGCCGAGCAAGCGGGCCGCAAACCAGCTTGCGCCGACTTCCGGCGCAAGCCCGCGTTTGATGAACATTGGCAAGAAGCGTGCCGACCGCGCCACGACCCGCATGTCTTGCATCATAGCGAGGCAGAGGCCACCGCCTGCCGCCACGCCGTTCACGGCGGCGATCGTCGGCTTGTCGATCTCGTGCCACGCGAGCGGTAGGCGTCCGCTGTAGCCGAGCGGGTCCATTTTTTGGCGGTGAAAGGGATTGTCGGCGGTTTGGCCGCGCGCCTCCGAGATATCGGCGCCGGTGCAGAAGCCGCGCCCGGTGCCGGTCACGACGACTACCCGGACGTCGGGATCATCGCGCAACTGCTCCGGCAGGCGCAGCAGTTCGAGGCCCATCGCCGCATTGAAGGCGTTGAGCTTTTCCGGCCGGTTCAAGCGGACGACGGCGATCCCGTCGTTGACGTCGATGACAAGGTGCTGATAGTCACGGTAGTCCATGCTCTCCTCATTCGTGCCGGCAGTATGGCCCATCCTACGCGCTGCCTCAAGAAGGTGAGCGAGTGCGTCCGGCAGAGGAGCCGTTCTCGCTCAGCCCGGCCGCAAGCGCAACGCCTCCCGCCGCGGACTGTGGCCGCGTCCTGAAGTTGCTCAGAGCTGTCAGCGGTCGACCACGGTCTTGGTCGCCCTCCAAAGGGCGAGCAGCTCGTCCAGCGTGTACTGCTCCAGCATGCGGCCTTCCTCACGGGCGCGTGCTTCCATGGCGGCGAAGCGGCGGCGAAAGCGGTCGGCGGCGGCCCGCAGCACGTCTTCGGCCTCGAAGCCTTCCCAACGTGCAAGCTGCGCCGTCATCCAGAGGACGTCGCCGAGCTCCCAGAAGCGCTCCTCGGTCGTCTTGGCGCTGCGCAGCTCGGCGAGCTCCTCGTCGAATTGCGCCCAGACGCCTTCGATGGACTCCCAGGTGAAGCCGGCCTTGGCGGCGCGGAGTTGGAGGGCGTTCGCGAGGGCAAGCGCCGGCATACTGCGGGGGACGCCATCGAGGCGGGAGCCGCCTTGGCGCTCGGCGGCCTTGATCTTTTCCCAATTTGCTTCGACTTGCTCGGCAGTGGAAGCGGCGACATCGCCGAAGACATGGGGGTGGCGGCGGATCAGCTTGGTCGTGATCCAACGGTAGACGTCGCGAACCGTGAAGATGTCGCTCTCTTCGGCAATCGCAGCATTGAGGTAAACCTGCAACAAGACGTCGCCGAGCTCGTGGCCATAGGCGACGAGGTCTCCGCTGTCGAGCGCGTCCACCGCCTCAAATGTCTCCTCGATGAGATAACGGCGAAGCGATTGGTGGGTCTGCTCGCGGTCCCACGGACAATCTCGGCGGAGCCGATGGACGACCTCATCAAAGGTGCGCTCAGCGCCGGATCCGGCACCCTCGAGCAGGGCAATCGGCGGCAGATAGAGGCAGGTCAGGTGGTCGATCGAGTCGGACCGGTCGATGGCATAGAGCGGCAGCCAAGCAACGCGTTCGTCCTCGAGCCCGGCGTGGAAGATGAGCGCGACCCGATGCTCCTCGGGATAGCGCTCGAGGAGCGCGATCTTCGCGAGGCCGGCGCTGCGTCGATCGTAGATTTGGCCGATGAGGGCGGGCCGGAACGGGTCGACATCGGGCTGGGAGGCATCCGCGATCTGGAGGCCGGCAGCGAGGGGATCGACGGCAACCGCTGCCAGAGCGGGCTCGACGAAACTGAGGCCGGCGACGATCCGGACTGGGATGCCGGCCGCCTGTGCGCGCTCATGCAGCAGCCGCACGGTGGTCTCAGCGACGAGCGGATGACCGGGAACCGCATACACCACGTCGCCTCGCTCGGCGGTGGCGAGAAGCTGGGAGACAATCGTCTCGTAGAGGGCCTCAAACGATTCGGCACGGTCGTACTCGTCATCGAACGACTCGACGCGGACGGAGGGCGGGATGATGGCGACGGCCGGATGGCGGCGTGTCCGGAGGTAGACCGTCTCGGCGTTGGCGAGAATCGCGGCTGCCTGCCGGGTGACGAGCTCGGGGCCGCCTGGCCCGAGCCCGACGATCGTTATCATGCTGGGCGATTATCGAGCCGGCCGGTGACGGCGCGCAAGGTGAAGGCGGCACGCGCCCCCGCGGCGGGCGTACAATTCCTTCAGTCTACCAACGGAACGGCACACTCTGAACACGTCGTCTCCTGCCACGCCGGGCCAAATTGCGGGTCTCGTGCTCGCCGCCGGTGAATCGCGCCGCATGGGGCGCCCAAAGGCGTTGCTGCCCATCGGTACGGAGCTATTCGTGCAGCGCATCCGGCGCGTGCTGCTTGACGCCGCGCTCAACCCGGTGCTTGTCGTCCTCGGCCACGCCGCCGACGAGATTGTTCAAGCGGCTGGCATACCTCCGGACGCGATTGTGCTCAACCCCGCCTATCAATCGGGGATGCTTTCGTCGATCGTGGCCGGCATTCGTGCTCTCGAACCGACGGCTGCCGAAGCGCTCGTCCTCGCGCTGGTGGATGGGCCGGACATCTCAACACTGGTGGTTCGCCGACTGATGGAGCGGTTTTGGGCCACGCGGGCGCCGGTCGTCGAGCCTATTCACGAGGGCAAGCACGGCCATCCGATCTTGATCGCGCGCTCGCTCTGGCCGGAGATTGTGTCGGCTGATCCCGAAGTCGGGGCGAAGGAAGTGATCCGCCGCCACCGTGACGAGGCTGCTCAGGTGGAGTGGGACGACCCGAGCGTGCTCACCGATCTGGACACGCCGGCCGATTTTGATGCTTGGGCGGCGAGCCGGCGATGAGCGCGATTACCCGGCGCATCTTGCAGGCGATTGATACTGGCGAGACCATCGCCATTGTGAGCTTGCTCGAATCGGAAGCGGTCCCCGCCGAACGGCTCGGATCACGCCTCGTCGTTCCGGAAGAGGGTGAGCCGGTCGGCGGCTACGGAGACCCCGCGCTGGACGAAGCGGCCATCACGAGCGCCCGCGAGGTAATTGCCGCCGGGAAGGGCGGGCAGCAGCGGATCGTCGATAGCCTAGAACGAGCATCCCGCTTGTTCATCGAGTTGATCGAGTCCCCGCCGTGGCTGATCGTGGTCGGCGCCGGGCATGTTGCCAAGCCGACGGCGGCGCTCGGCAAAATGGTCGGCTTTCGGGTTACGGTCCTCGATGATCGGCCAGACTTCGCCAATTGGGAGCGGTTTCCCGACGCTGACGAAGTGATCGCAGAGGACTTCCGGCTGACGCTGGAGCGGCTTGTCCCGCAGATGCATCGGCAAACGTACGTGGTTTTGGTGACGCGTGGCCACCGGCAGGACGAAATGGTGCTGCGGCAAGTGATTGGCTCCCGCGCCGGCTACATTGGCATGATCGGCAGCCGACGGCGTGCGCGGCTCGTGCTGGAAGAGTTGCTTGCCGATGGCTTCCCCGAGGAACAGGTGCGCCGGGTGCATTCGCCGATTGGATTGGACATCCGGGCGGAGACTCCGGAAGAGATTGCCGTGAGTATCATTGGAGAGATCATTTCGGTGCGGCGTGGCGGAACTGCGCGGACGCTGAGCGGCCGGCCGGTGCTGCGGCAGCCGATGAGGAGCCCCGATGGACCGTGAGATCTACGCGGCGATTGAGGAGGCGCACGCGAGGGGCGACGTGGTGGTGCTGGCGACGATCGTCGGCACCAAGGGGTCGACCCCTCGCAAGGCCGGTTCGAAGATGCTGATTTACCCCGACGGCAAGATTCGCGGCACGATCGGCGGCGGATGCGGTGAAAACGACGTCTGGCTTGCCGCCCAAGAAGTCGCCGCCAGTGGCAGGCCACGAATCGTCCGTGTCGACCTGACCGACGACTACGCCGTTGAGGCCGGCATGGTGTGCGGCGGCGTGATGGACGTGCTGGTGGAGCCGCTCCCGCCTGATGCCAACTAGGCCGGTCGAGGTCCAATTTCGACGGTACGACGGTGTGGTCAAGCGCCAGGTTACCGCGTCGCTGCTCGGCGAACGCGAGGGGGAAGTGCGCCTCGCCGTGCCGTTCAACAGCGTCTTTCAGACGCTGCGCGGCCCGTGGACGCCGGCGACGGCGGCCATCTACCGCTTTTGGCGCGGTGGCTGGCACAATGTCTGTACGGTCGTGTCGCCGGAAACGCGTCGGCCGGCCTTCCTTTATTGTGACATTCACGCACCCATGGAGTTTGATGGTGGGCGCCTGACTGTCCTCGATCTCGATCTGGATATCCTCGTGCACCCTACCTTGTCGTACCGGGTTCTGGACGAAGAGGAGTTCGCTGCCAACTGCGCGGCCTTTCACTACCCGTCGGATCTCGTGGCGGGGGCGCAGTCTGCGCTCGCCTCGCTCGAAGCCCAGCTGCAGGGGCACTGCGGCCTCTTCTCGGATGGTCGGCTGTTCACGCTGTCGGCAGACGAACGGGCGGCACTCGGGGTGTAGAGGTCCCTATTCGGGGTGATCCGGATCGCTGACCGTCTGAGCGGAGTACCCTCGCGAGGGAGCGAAGCTCGTGGTCGTCCTCGAGATGCTTGAACCGATGGAATCGCCGGAGAATTGCTTCGACGGCGCTGAAACTTTCTGGAAGATGATCTCGTATCATGCATGGCCGTGAAAGGCGGTCCGTCGTTACCTGGGGAGGACAGGACGATGACGAGCGGTCGGACAGTGGCGCGTCGCCGGCGGATCCTCGGGCTGGGGGTTGGCCAGGTGGTGGTGCTGCTCGTGGCACTGGTGGCCGCCGCCGCTGGAGGCTATTTCGGGTATCAGCGTTTCTTTGCGCCGGAGACGGCTGCTCAAACTCGGCTGCAAACGCAGCCAATTCGGCGTGGCAACCTCGCCGCTACTGTGAGTTCGACGGGGACGGTCCAAGCTGTCAACACGGCGCGGCTGGCCTTCCGCGGCGGCGGCACGCTCGCCGAGGTGCTGGTCAAAGTTGGGGACTCGGTGACTGCGGGCCAACCGCTCGCCCGCTTGGACACCAAAGAACTCGAGATCGCCCTACGTCAGCAGCAGGCGAACCTAAGTTCCGCCCAGGCGCGCCTCGCTCAGACTCTCGCTGGCGCAACGGAGAGCGATATCCAGGCCGCCGTGGCGAGCGTCGCGAGTGCTCAGACGCAACTCGCCCGTGCCCAATCGGACTATGAGAAGCTCGTCGCCGGGCCGAGCCAAGCCGAGATTCAGCAAGCGGCTGCGGCGCTCGAGAAGGCGCGTAACGCGCTTCAAGCTGCCCAGACCGACTATGACCGGATCGCGTGGCGGGGCGATGCTGGTTCGAGCAGCCAAGCTGTCGCGCTGGCGAACGCCACCGCGGACTACCAGACGGCGCTGGCGAATTACAATGCCAAAATTGCACCGCCGAATCCCGGCGATCTCGAAGCGGCGCGCCAAGCGGTCGCGAGCGCTCAGCAAGGCGTTGAGTCCGCGAACGCGCGATTGGCGCAGTTGCGCGCGGGACCGCTGCCGAGTGATGTGGCTGTGGCGCGCGCGGCAGTGGAGACGGCGGCGGCCCAGCTGGCGAGCGCGCAGCTTAACCTCGAACGGGCGACGCTCACTGCCCCCTTCGATGGCGTGGTCCAGGCGGTCACGGCGGCGCCGGGCGAAGTCGTCTCGGGGGTGTTCATCACGCTCGTTGACCCCAACACCTTGCGGCTCGACGTCAACGTCGACGAGAACGACGTCGCGCGGATCGAACTGAACCAGCCGGCGACGATCTCGCTCGACGCGCTGCCAGGCCGAACCTTCCGCGGCCGAGTAATTGCGATTGCGCCGACCGCGACGATCGCCCAAGGCGTCGCGTCGTATCTCGTTTCGGTCCAGATCGATCAGCCGCAGGGAGTGAAACCTGGGATGACGGCGAGTGTCCAAATCACGGTTGAACAGCGGACGAACGTGCTGCTGGCTCCAGCGCGCGCCGTGCGGACGCAGGGACGGGAACGGGTGGTCGACGTCCTCACGCCAAGTGGAAGAGTGGAGACCCGGGTGGTGACGGTCGGGTTGAGCAACGACCAGCAGGTCGAGATCACACGTGGCGTTGAGGAAGGCGAACAGGTGGTACTGGCGACGACCGGAACCCGACCTGCCACGACAAATGTCCCGGGGCTTCCCGGCATGGTCGTTCGACCCTAAACTGCTGCGATTAACCCCACTCCGAAAGGACGGTCTATGATCCGGCCCCTCCGTTTTCTCTCGGCCTGCCTGGTCGCCGCACTCTTCGCCTCGGCGGCACCCACTGGCGGGACGAACGCGCAGGCCGGTCCGCCGCCCAGTCCGTTCTTTGTCAAGCATTCGACGCCGGTGCTCGCCGAGCCGGGCTACCCGATTGACCTCTTCACTGATGAGTTCGCGACGCCGGCGCTCGATTCCGGTTGGTATTTCATCCGCCAGGACCCGGGTTACTGGCGGACCGGTCCACCGTCGGACACGTTCGAGATCATCACGCAGCACGGCGATATCTACGGTGACGGTGCTACCGCGCGGAACATTACCTTGCGAGGTGCGCCGGAAGACTGGGAAATTCGCACGAAGCTGCACTTCGAGCCGGTGCTGCCAACGCAGCAGGCGGGACTGATCTTCTACGAAAACGACCAAAGCTACGTGAAACTGGTGCGGATCGCGCTGCCGGCCCAATTCCCCGGCCAGAGCACTCAGCGGATCCAAATGCTGTATCAGCTGAACGACGAGACGAAAGCAGTCGGCGAGCTGAATGTGCCGAACACAACGGTCTACTTGCGAATGCGGCGAGTGGGTGGCCGTGTCGATGGCTGGTGGTCGTCCGATGGCGTGAACTGGCACGCGGTGGCCACGATGCTTGAGGTGTTTGTCCGAGGCAGTGTCGGGATGTTCGCGGTGAACGGCAACGACAACCTCGGCGCCGGCCCGACCGCGACCTACGAGTGGTTTCGGGTGTTCAACGTCGTTAGCCTCGGCTACGACTCGCTCGGTGTGGCTACGCCAAGTGTGATCAAGGACGGCGCAACTTACAAGATGTGGTTCACCGGACAAGGAGACAATCCCCCAGCGACCGCCCAAGCAATTGGCTACGCGGAATCGCAGGATGGGATTACCTGGACCCGCCCATTCACGACGCCGGTTTTCACCGGTCAAGGGCCGCCGAGCAACGACCGCTTCGTCGCAGAGCCGACGGTGCTGAAAGAGGGGCCGCTCTACCGAATGTGGTACGCGGGCTACCGCGAGGTGCAGGGACGGCAGCTCGGGGATATCTACTACGCCACCTCGACCGATGGGGTTACGTGGCGTCGAGAGAATCGCACGCGCGAGGGGGTGGTGTTGCCGGTGCTTGGCGTCGGGACACCGGGAACGTGGGACGATCTCGATGTCCGTCCCGGCCGGGTCATTCGCGACGGTGCCCTGCTCGTGATGTATTACACCGGGCGTTCCCAACGCGGCGGCGTGGGGATCGGCCGCGCGACGTCCACGGACGGGCTGATCTGGACGAAGAGCCCGGGTCCGCTGATTGCCAACGCGAGCAACCCGCGAAGCGTTACCCGCGCCGGTGAAACGCTGACGCTGCTCTTTCAGCAGGATGGACGAATCTTGGCGGCGACCTCCGCGGACGGGCTACGGTGGTCACCCGGGACACCGGTGATCGCAGGTGGCCCAGCGACGGCGTGGGATGCCGCCACGGTCGTCGATGCGTGGGGAATTGTTGACAACGGTGTGCTCAAGGTGTGGTATTCGGGTGGTCCAATCCGCCGGATCGGGTTCGCACAGGCGACCGGTGGCGCATTGGTTCAAACGTTTCTCGCGCTGACGACGGTGAACGGCGCTGCCACAGCACGCGTGTCTTCCGTCGGGAATCCGTAACCGAACGCTCGCTCGGGCGCCGGAGGGGCGGCCAAAGGAGCTGATAGATGGCGCTGACTCGTCTCGCGATCACCCGCCCGCTGACGATTCTCATGCTCATCCTCGGTCTCGTCATCCTTGGTGTCGTGAGCTACCGTCAGTTGCGGGTTGACCGGTTGCCCAACATCAATTTCGGCTTCGTGAGCGTGTTGGTCACGTGGACGGGCGCCAACCCGCAGGATGTGGAGGAGTACATCCTCAAGCCGCTCGAGGGCGCAGTGTCGGGCGTCTCCGGAGTCGCGAGCATCAGCTCGCAAGCGTCAAGCGGCCGTGGTTCAGTCAGCGTTCAGCTCGCAGAAGGAGTCGATCCCGACAAGGCTGCGGTGGAAATCGAACGGCGTGTCGCCAGCATTCGGGGACGCCTGCCCGCCGACGCCGGTGCACCAGTCGTAAATCGAGCCGACCCGAACGCCTTCCCAATTATGAACATCGCCGTGACGAGTGACCGACCCCTCGACGAGCTCTACGACATCGTGGTCAACCAAGTGCAGCCACGGTTGCAATCCGTCATCGGTGTCGCCGATGTCACCGTCATTGGTGGCTTGCAGAAAGAGGTCCAAGTCCAAGTCGACGTCAACAAACTGGCGGCGTATGGCCTGACGATGCAGCAGCTTCAAGCGGCGATCGCCCGCGAGAACCTGAATGCGCCCGCCGGCAGCCTTGTCGAGGACAACCGGTCGGTGAACGTTCGGTCCATCGGTGAGTATCAGCGCGTCGATGACTTGGGTAATGTCGTTGTCTCGACGAATACTGGCGCGGGCACGCCTGCCATTCCGCTCCGGAATGTCGCGACCATCCGCGAGGACTACAAGACGCGCACCCGTATCCAGAGGCTTTCGGGGGCGGAAGCAATCGGGATTTCGATTATCAAGCAATCCGATGCCAATAGTCTCGAAGTGGCGCATGATCTGAAAGAACAGGTAGAGCGCATCCAGCGGTTGTTGCCGCCAGATGTGCGGCTGCGGATCACGAACGACACCTCGCGCTTTACTGAGGCGAGCTTGCATGCCGTGGAGTTTGACCTCGGGCTTGCGGTTGTCCTCTGCGCCCTTGTTCTGATGCTGTTTCTCCATTCCTGGCGCAACGTGCTCATCGTTGTCCTTGCGATACCGACCTCGCTTATTTCGACGTTCATCGTGATGTACGCGATGGGGCTGAGTCTGAACACCGTTAGTCTGATGGCGCTGGCGCTCTCGATCGGCATCTTGGTTGACGACTCGATCGTGGTGATCGAGAACATTCACCGCCACTTGAAGCTCGGTGAAGGTCCGCTGATCGCGGCGTTGAATGGTCGGAGCGAGATTGGGATGGCGGCGATGGCGATTACCTTTGTCGACGTCATCGTTTACCTGCCGTTGATCTTCATGAGCGGATTTCTTGGCCGTCTCTTCCGCGAGTATGGCATCACGATCGCGATCGCGACGCTCTTCTCGCTGTTCATTTCCTTCACCCTGACGCCGATGTTGGCGAGCCGGCTGCTTGGTCCGCACCGCGCCGGCCATCGTCCGAACCTCTTCGAGCGGTTTGGTCTCGCGTTCGATGCTGTTTGGGATCGGATCGCCCAGTTCTACGGACGGACACTGCGGGTCGCGCTGCGAATGCGGCCGGTTGTCATCATCGTGGCGGCGCTGGCGCTTGCTGGAGCGTTCTCGCTGGTTCAGCTGCGCATCATCGGCCAAGAATATGCGCCAACCGACGACGATAATCAGTTCACGGTGAGTGTCAACATGCCGCAGGGCAGCTCGCTGGCGGCGGTCGATGCAGCAACGCAGGCGGTTGAGGCGATGATCCGGCAGGTGCCGGAGGTTGACGAGGTGTTCTCGTCGATCGGCGTCGGCTTTGGCGGCGGCGGCAATGCCACGATTACCGTCCAGTTGAAGGACAAAGGGACACGATCGCGCTCGGTATTTGACGTCATCAATGAGCTCCGCGCCAAAGGCCAGCAGATCACGGCTCAGACCCGGGCGACCTTGAACTTTCGCGTCGAGAACCCGCTCGGTGGTGGCGGCGGAGGTGGCAACAACATCTCGGTCCGGCTGCTGGGCGATGACTATCCGACAATGGTGCGTACGGCGGCCGAGCTCGGCGAATATCTGAAGTCGGTGCCGGGTGTCGCGGAGGTGCGTGTCTCGCAAACGGCGGGCGAGCCGGAGATCCGCGCCGTCGCCAACCGGAGCCGGATGGCCGACTTCGGCGTCTCGCAGCAGACAGTGGCAAGCTCGCTGCGCATGGCGCTCTCGGGAGCGACCGTCGGGGCGTTGCGGCCGGAAGGTGAGCTGCAGCGCGATATCACGCTTATCGCTCAACCGAGCGACCGGGAGAACGTGCAGGCAATCGCCAACCTGCCGATCCCGACGGCGAGCGGCGGCTTCACGCGGCTGGGCCAAGTCGCCGAGATCACCCGGGCGAACGCGCCGACCTCGGTCAGCCGGCAGGACCGGCAGCGCACGCTGACGATCAATGTCACCCCGAACGGTCCGGTTGGACAGGTAGCGGATAACCTGCGGAAGGCGCTCGCCGAGTACCAGCTCCCGAGTGGTTACCAGACCATCGTCGGCGGCTCGGCAGCGACCCTCGATCAGGCGTTCCGCCAGCTCATAGCGGCGCTCTGGTTGTCCGTGCTTCTTATCTACATGCTGATGGTCGCGCTCTACGAGTCGTGGCTGCATCCGTTCGCCATCATGTTTTCGGTGCCGGTGGCCCTCGTCGGGGCGTTCCTCGGGCTCTGGGTGACGGGCAACACGCTCAACATCTTCTCGATGCTCGGCATCCTGATGCTGCTCGGCCTCGTGGCGAAGAACGGTATCTTGTTGGTGGACTACACCAATACGCTGCGGGCGCGCGGGATGGCGCGGCTGCCGGCGCTGCTCGAGGCTGCCCCAACGCGGCTGAAGCCGATCATGATGACCTCGGCGACGATCGTGATGGCGATGATCCCGCTCGCGCTCAAACTGGAGGCGGGCGCCGAATCGCGGGCTCCGCTGGCCGTCGTCGTGATTGGCGGAGTCATTTCCTCCACGTTGCTGACGCTCTTCCTCGTTCCGGCGGTGTACACCTACCTCGATAGCTTCGGGGAACTGGTTGGACGGCTGTTCCGACGTGGCGAGGTCGTTACGGAGGCGGCCCCTGTCGCTGTCGCCGCATCGGCGTCCGGCCCGCTCGGTGACGTCGCGGCGAGCGGCGCGCGCCCGCGCCGCTGGTTCCGCTGAGGGCGTGCTCGGCTACCATTGCTGAGTGAACTGCGCATTCACTCTGATCACGACCGATGGCGACGCGCGGCGCGGCCGGCTCATCACGAGTCGCGCGGTCATCGAAACTCCGGCGTTTATGCCGGTGGGCACTCAGGCGACCGTCAAGACGCTGCGCCCAGAGCAGGTCGCAGATCTCGGCTATCGGCTGATTTTGGCGAATACCTACCACCTGCACCTTCAGCCGGGCGAGGAGATTGTCGAGCGGCTGGGTGGCGTCCAGCGCATGATGGGGTGGCCGGGCGCACTGCTCACGGATTCGGGCGGCTACCAAGTGTTCAGCCTGTCTGCGTTGCGCGAGGTCGACGACGACGGTGTCACCTTTAGCACACCGCTCGGCCCTCGGCGGCTGACGCCTGAAGGAGTGATGGCGATCCAGCGGGCACTCGGCTCGGACATCGCGATGGTGCTGGATGACGTTCCTCCTATGAATGCGCCGCCATCCGTGCAGCGCGCGGCCCTCGAGCGGACGCATCGCTGGGCACTCCGCTGCTTGGCGGCGCCACGGCGGCCGGACCAAGCGCGCTTTGCCATCGTCCAGGGCGGGGCTGTGATCGAGTGGCGACGCGAGTCGGCGAGCTTTCTCGCTGGGTATCCGTTCGACGGGTTCGGGATTGGCGGGCTCTCGCTCGGCGAGGAAAAATCCCTGACGTGGGCACTGACTGCCGCTGCCTGTGCGGCGCTTCCCGCCGAGCGGCCACGCTACCTGATGGGCGTTGGGGCGCCGGACGACCTCGTCCGCGGCGTCGCCGCTGGCGTGGACCTGTTCGACTGTGTACTGCCGACGCGGATCGCCCGCCACGGCGCGGTGTTTACGCGGTTCGGTCAGCTGTCGCTTAAGTCGGGCCGGCTCGCCGCTGCCGGTGGTCCGATCGATGAGCAGTGCGACTGCCTCGCCTGCCGGGAATACTCGCGGGGCTGGCTGCGTCACCTGCTCCTTGTGGGCGATCCGCTCGGGATGCGGCTGGCAACACTGCACAATCTGCGGTTTCTTTCGATGTTGATGGCGGAGATTCGGCGAGCAATCGAGGAGCAGCGGTTCGCTGCGTTCGCGGCGAGCTATCCGTATGGATCGATTCGAAGAGGCGATCTTCCCGCGGCGTGAGCTGTTCGGGAGGGCGCTGCTGCGACTGGTGAACCTCGCCGATCAGCGGGGAGTCTCGCTCCGGGTGGACGACTTCCGCGCCGTCCTCCCCTGCGGTGACGGAGAAATCTCATACGAGTTGCAGCTCTTTGGGCGGACCGTTGTGCGGCGTACTGAGCGCGGCCGCATCGTCTGGAGCGGCGAGAGCTTCGACTTCGAACGCGGGTTGGACTTATTCGAGCGCGCGGTCGAGGAAGCGGACACGTGACGAAAAGGGAAGGATTTCGTGCTCTGGCGGAATCTCACCCTCCCGTCTCTTCGGACTTGGGTGACCGTACAACAGCGAGGAAGTCAACGTGAGCGAGAGGAGACAGGACGACAGCCGGTTGCCGCCACCAGGGCTTGAGTGCAGAGCGGCACGGAGCGGCATCGTGGTGCCCGCCCCGTGGGGCGCCGTGCGAGGACTGCTTCCGGAGGAATTGCGAGCAAGCGGCGTCACCGGGCTGGTGGTCGGAAGTGTGGAACTCGCGCTGCGGCCGGGTCTCGCAACGGTGGAGGCGCTGGGCGGCCTTGGGGCGCTCACGGACGGGCTCGCCGTCATCGGGGAACCGGGAATCGGTGCGCTGCTCGGGGAAGGCGGGCTCCCGCCGGCGCGGATTGGACGCGCTGGCGAAACGATCGCCTACCGCAACGGACTGGATGGCGCCGAAGGGGAGCTGACGCCGGAATCCTCACTTGCGGCGCAGCAACGGCTGGGTGTCGCAATTGCCATCGCCCCGACGCTTCCGGAGCACCTCACAGTAAACGAGCGGCCCCGGGCGATCCCCGTTACGCTCGCCGAGACGTGGTTGCGCCGGGGCGCAGCAGTTCGCAGTGCGGCGCGTGTGCTCGCGCTCATTCCAGCCGGCAGCCCGCGGTTTCAGCGGCGACTGCTGGAGGTGGCGGCCGAGTCTGGGTTCGACGGGGTTGCGGTGGCGACCTTGGTGCCGCGCAAGGGATGGCCGGCGGGTTGGATCTGGCTGGCGCTCACGGTATCGACTGTCGACGACGTTCGCACCGCCGTCGCGCTCGGCTACGACTATGTCGTGCCGAGCTTTGCGCTCACCTTGGCGCGCCGGGGCGAGGCGCTCGCTGGGACGAGCGCTGTTGCGGTCGCCGGCTTCCCCGCCGAGACGGGCCCCCTCGATCTAGCGTGCGACTGCCCGGCGTGCCGATTTCCGCTCGGCTATTTGGCTCATCTCGTCCGGGCGAACGAGATGCTGGGTGAGACCCTGCTGCTGCTGCACAATTTGCGTGTCCTGACCCGGATCGCCGACGCGGCTTGACCCCGCGCGCGACGGATTGCTAGGCTGTTGCCATGCCGCGCTACACGCTCCACCTTGCCCCCAAAGCCGAGTTCGAGGCAAGTGACCCATCTTCTGACTACGCGCCAGCAGCGTTTGCGCGTGAGGGATTCATTCACTGTACGGACGGCGCCGAGGAGATGGCACGTACCGCGAACCGGCACTACGCCGGCGATCCGCGCGAGTTCCTCGTGCTCGTCCTCGATCGGGAGCGGATCGCTGCTCCGGTGACGGTGGAGGATGAGCGCGGAATCTATCCGCACATTCACGGGCGGCTGAACCGCGACGCGATCGTTCGCATTGTGCCGATGCCGCGCTCCCCCGATGGCCGATTCCTGCCGCCCGAGCTCGGCGCACCGTGAGTCGCCGCGCGGGCGGTGTCACTCGCCTGCCTCTCGCGCCTGAAGGATTGATCGAGCGCGGTCGCGCACGCCTGTCCTCGGCCTGGACGACGAATGCGGGCTTCGCTGGTGAAGCGAGCGCGTGGAGTGTGCGTCACGCCGTGAAGAGCGCTGGAGGTGAGACTGGGTGAATCGAGAGGAGGCGCGACGGCGTGCTGGGGAGTTGATGGCGCAGGCCCGCGAGCAGGGCGTCCGCTATGTCAATCTCCAGTTTACCGACATCACCGGCATCGCCAAGAGCGTCACCATTCCGGTGGAACGGCTCGGTGAAGCGGTCGAGCACGGGAAGTGGTTCGACGGCTCCGCGATTGAAGGGTTCGCGCGAACCGCCGAATCCGATATGTACCTGCTGCCGGACTTGGAGACGTTCGCGATTCTGCCGTGGGAGAAGGGGGAGGACGCGACGGCGCGGGTGCTCTGCTGGATCCACAATCCAAACGGCGAGCTCTTCGCGGGCGACCCACGCGCGACTCTCCGGCGTGCGCTCGACGAAGCACGGGCGATGGGGTTCCAGTATCAAGTTGGGCCAGAGCTCGAGTTCTTCCTCTTCAACCGGCAGGGATCGGCGATTGCCCCCTTGCCACACGACCGCGCTAGCTACTTCGACTACTCGGCGGACCAGGCGGCGCACGTGCGCCGGCAAATGGTCGACGCGCTGCAAGCAATGGGCGTCGTCGTTGAGTCGGCGCACCACGAAGTGGCGGCAGGTCAGCATGAGATCGACCTGCGCTACGCCGACGCGCTCGCGACTGCCGATAACGTCGTAACGGTGAAATACACGTTAAAGGCGATAGCTCAGGCGCACGATCTGTATGCGACCTTTTTGCCCAAACCCATCTACGGGATCAATGGCTCCGGCATGCATTGCCACCAGAGCTTGTCGGACTTGCAAGGGCGTAACCTGTTTGCCGACCCGTCGGATGAGTATGGCCTATCGGAGATCGCGCGCTCGTTCATTGCCGGCCAGCTGGAGCATGCACGGGGGATGTGTGCCGTGCTGTCGCCGCTGGTGAATAGCTACAAACGGCTGGTCGCGGGGTACGAAGCACCGGTGTACATCTCGTGGGCGCGAGTGAACCGCTCGGCGCTGATTCGGGTGCCGAAAGTAAGCCCCGGCCGGCAGGACTCGACTCGTCTGGAGCTGCGCTGCCCGGATCCGGCGTGCAACCCGTACCTCGCCTTCGCAGTGATGCTGAAAGCCGGGCTGGACGGCATCCGCCGGGAGCTGCCGCTCCCCGAGCCGATAGAAGAAAACATCTTTCAGTTCGATGAAGCTGAGCTGCGAAGACGCAATATCGGCATTCTTCCCAGCACGCTTGGTGAAGCGATCGACGCGCTTCTTGAAGATACTGTGGTCCAGGATGCGCTTGGAGATCACATTCTCGAACGCTTTGTTGAAGCGAAACGGCAAGAATGGGACTCGTTTCGGGCCTATGTCTCGCAATGGGAGCTCGATCGCTATTTTGAAGTGTACTAGGTTGTTCTTGCTGCTCTCCGCTGCCCTTGCTACACTTTGAGTACCCCGGGTCTCGGGGAGGGTACATGAAGAACCTAACACCGCAATCGGTCGTTGCCGAGCTCGATAGGTACATCGTGGGGCAGACCGAGGCGAAGCGCGCGATGGCAATCGCGCTCCGGAACCGGTATCGCCGCCAGCAGCTCCCCCCGGAGATCGCCCGCGAAATCGCACCAAAAAACTTGCTATTGATCGGCCCAACTGGTGTTGGCAAGACCGAACTTGCTCGCCGGGTGGCCGCGCTTGCCGACGCGCCCTTCGTCAAGGTAGAGGCGACGAAGTTCACCGAGGTCGGCTACGTTGGTAAGGATGTCGATTCCATCGTCCATGACCTCGTCGAGGCGAGTGTCCAACTCGTTCACGAGGAGAAGCTGAAAGAGGTCGAGGCGCGGGCGGAGACCCAGGCGACTGAGAAGATCTTGAATTATCTCGTTCAGCAGCTGCCGGTGACCGCGCGAAAGGTGGCAGCGAAGCGGAGCTCCGGCGGTGCTCAAGCGGCCGCCGATGTGGCAGAGACGCCCGCAGCACCTCCGCGGCCGCGGCCGATCACCCGTGCCGACAAAGCGCGCCTCCATCGTGAGCGTGATCGACTGCGGTCGATGCTTCAAAGCAAACAGCTCGAAGACCAAATCATCGAAATCGAGGTGGGCGGCGAGGTCGACCGCTTCGAGTCGATGCTCGAGTTTGGCGGCGCCAATCCAGAAGAGATGAGCGATGCCTATAGCGACTTCCTCGAGTCGTATCACGGCGTAGGGGGATCGCGGCGTCGCTCGCGGCGCGTCTCAGTGAAGGAGGCGCGGCGCATCTTGACGCGCGAAGAGGCGACCAAACTGATCGACATGGAGAACGTCATCGAGACGGCGGTGCAGCGCGCCGAATCGAGCGGTGTCGTGTTTATCGACGAGCTGGATAAGGTGGCTGGGCCCCGCCACGAGATCGGCTCCGATGTCTCGGGCGAGGGCGTCCAGCGCGACCTGCTCCCGATCGTCGAAGGGACGACGGTGACAACGCGCTACGGGCCGATCAAGACCGACCACGTGCTGTTCGTGGCGGCAGGCTCGTTCTACCAGAACAAGCCATCCGACCTGATCCCTGAGCTGCAAGGGCGCTTTCCGCTGCGTGTCGAACTGAAAAGCCTGACGGAAGAGGATTTCCGGCGGATCCTGACCGAGCCGGAGAACGCGCTCACCAAGCAATACATCGCGTTGCTCGGGACCGAAGGCGTCACAATCACCTTCGGTGACGACGCGATCGCCGAGATCGCCCGGGTCGCAGTGTTGATGAACGAACGCCTCGAGAACATCGGCGCTCGCCGGTTGCACACCATCATGGAGCGGGTGCTCGAGGAGATTTCCTTCAGCGCTCCGGAGCGAGCTGGCGAGACGATTCATATCGATGCGGAGTTCGTGCGGGAGCGCATGGCGGAACTGATCAAGGATCAGGATCTCAGCCGCTACATCCTGTAAGCTGTAGGCCATCGTGGCCGGGACCGGCCCTCATACGCGGACCGAGGGGGAGATGGCGGACGAGTCGCTCCAGCTGGTCGTCGTCGGGTCGGATGGGCGCGAGGAGCGCAAGCCGCTCGCCGACGGCACCACCTTGATTGGCCGGGATCCGGACTGCCAGATTCGGCTGGTCGACGCCACCATCTCGCGCCGGCATGCCGCGATCGAGCGCGACAACGGTCGCCTCCGCCTGACCGATCTTGGCAGCGCGAACGGGACCATCCTCAATGGGCTGACGCTCGTCCCACGGAGCCCGGTGACGCTGCGCGAAGGCGACGAGATCGTCATCGGCTCGTTCCGGCTGAAATTGCAGCGCGATGTAGCCGGATGGTCACCGCGCCAGGCGGCACCGCCAGCCTCTGCGCCGCCGCCAGTGCAGCCGCTCGCGGCGCCGTATGGCGCATCGTCCCCACCGCCGGAGTTCCGCGCCCCGGCGCCGCCATTCGGCGGAGAGCCTGGTAGCCCGTCCCGCGAGCTGACGAGCATTGGCGTCGGGTATCAGCCACCCCGCCTCATTGTGTGGGACCGGGGAAGCTCCCGCGAGTATCCCATTCCGGCGTCCGGGCTGGCGATCGGGCGGGATCCGGCGAACGCTGTCACGATCGATGACCCGCAGGTCAGCCGACGTCACGCCGAGATTCGCCACGTTCCCGGTGGCTACGAAATCGTCGACCTCGGTAGCACCTACGGCGTCTTCCAGAACGGCCAGCGCGTCGGTCGGAAAATGCTGGTCGACAACGACACCTTTCACATTAGCGATTCGGTGCGGATCGTCTTTCGCGCTGGCGCAGCGCTCCCACCGCCCCCGAGTCCGGCGACGCTCCAAATCGAGTTCGGGACGCGGGATGTCATCACGATCGGACGCGATCCAAGCAACGACATCCCGCTAAATCACCCGCAAGTCTCGCGGTTTCACGCTCGGCTGACGCGGCGCGGCGCCGAGGTGCTGCTGAGCGATCTCGGGTCGACGAACGGGACGTTCGTCAACGGCCAGCCGATTGCGACGGTGCCGCTGCGCGACACTGATCACTTCCAGATCGGCCCCTATGAGTTCACGATCAGCGGTGGGCTCGTTGCCGCGGTCTCCAACGAAGGCAACATCCGCGTCGACGCGGTCAATATCAGCCGGACGGTCCGTGGCAACAAGGTGATCCTGCAGCCCGTCACGCTTAGCTTCAAGCCACGGGAGCTGGTTGCGGTTGTCGGCGCCTCCGGCTCGGGCAAGACGACTCTCCTGAACGCGCTTTCGGGGTTCCGTCCCGCGACGCAAGGCCGGGTCTTGTACAACGGGCAAGACCTCTATCGCAGCTTCGAGGTGTTTCGCAACTCGATCGGGTTTGTGCCGCAGGACGACATCATCCACCGTGAACTGCCGGTGATCGAGACGCTGCGCTACGCCGCGAAGCTTCGGCTGCCGCGCGACACAACGGCGGCCGAGCGAGAGGAGCGCATCGCCGAAGTCTTGTCGGACTTGGGGCTCGAGGAGCAGCGCAATAACCGGGTGGAAGAGCTCTCTGGCGGGCAGCGCAAGCGTGTCAGCATGGGGGTCGAATTGCTGACGCGGCCGAGCCTCTTCTTCCTCGATGAGCCGACATCCGGCCTCGATCCTGCGACCGAAACGCGGATGATGCAGCTCTTGCGCCAATTGGCCGATCAAGGCCGGACTATTCTCCTGATTACCCACGCCACGCAGAACATCAAGCTGTGTGACAAGGTCGTCTTCATGGCGCGCGGCGGCTATCTCGCCTTCTTCGGGACGCCAGCCGAAGCGTTGGAGTTTTTCGGCGTCCAAGAGTTCGCCGACATCTACGACATCATGCAGGGCGAGGAAACGCGTGGCCTGATCGCTTCACGCTACGCCGCGTCACACTATCACGAGGAGCATCTCGGCTCGCTCAGCCGGGAAATCCGGGATGTCGCCGGGCAGTTGACGAACAAGGCGCGACCTGCTTCGCGCAAGAAGGGCATCTCAAGCATCCGCCAACTGTTCATCTTGACCGCGCGTACGATAGCGGTAACGAGGGCCAACCGGAAGGCGCTCGGTATCGTGCTCCTTCAAGCACCCATCATTGCGCTGCTTGTGGCGATCGTTTTTCCTCGCACGATTTTCAATGATCGGCCGGTCTACATCCCGCCAGAGCGGGTCCTTGCCGCCGGCTTGCAAGTCGATCCGGCCAAGCCACTGCCGAACTGCGGACTGAGCCAGTCGCAAATGGACGAATTGCCGGAGATCTTACGCCAGCCCGAGATGAAAGAGGGTTGCGGGAACGCGATGCGTGTCATGTCGCTGCTCTTCTTCATGGTGCTGGTCGTGATCTGGTTCGGAACGTCGAATGCTTCCAAGGAGATCGTCAAGGAGCTCCCCATCTACAAGCGGGAACGGATGATCGGTATCCGTATCGTTCCTTACCTGTTTTCGAAGGTAATCCCGCTCTTGGGGATTGCCTTGATTCAAAACGTCGTCTTTCTGCTCATTATGATGATCATCCTGCCGTTCCCATTCGACGGACCGCGGATGTTCCTCGAGTTTTTCGGGATGCTGTATATGGTGAGCATTGCGGCCGTGCTGCTTGGCCTTTTCGTGTCGTCGGTTGTCGGCAGCGTCGACGAGTCGAACAGTATTGTGCCAATCCTCCTGATCCCGCAGGTGGTGTTCTCGGGCGCGGTGATCCCGCTTGCCAAGATGCCGGGCTTCACCCAACCGATCGCAAATTTCGTCATCAGCCGGTGGGGTTGGGAATCGGTCGGCAACATCCTCAACGTCTCGCACATGGCCGAGAAGCAGGGCGGCCCAACCTATCAGATGCTGATCGAGCAAGAATGGCTGAACGCGTTCGACGTCAGCGTGCGCACGCACTCGCTCATCCTCGTCGCCTTCTGCGTTGTCTTTCTGGCTGCCTCCTACGTCGCGTTGCGCCGAAAGGACACCGTCTAAGTCAGCGCAACGGGATCCGGACGGAGTCTGACCCGTCCAGACGGGTCAGCCGTTGGCCGCTTTCCGGGCGATACAGGCCGACTAAGAGATGGGTCGCGCCAGCGGGAGTCGGGACGGTGCGAATGTCTTCGATGGTCTCACCGATGTCCCAAAGATCGGTTGGTTGCCGATAGTTGGCGGGCGGAGAGTCGGCCTGCGCAAGGAGCCGCCCCGCGTCGTCAAGCACATGGACGAAGACGGTGTAGGCTGCACTCGGACGACCCGCCGCGTGCCAAACGAGCCGCAGCGTGCGCTGGCACGTTCCGTCGTGGCAGCGCGGATCGGTGAAATCGTAGCCCGCGAGCGTGATACCGTCGCCGAACCGGACGTCCAGCGGCTGGCGGGGCGCGGCCGGAGGCTGGAGGGCGGTGACCTTCACCCGACCGAAGATCACGTTGCCGTCCGGGGTAGTGCTCGCGAGGCGCTCACCGCTGCGCCGGTCGTAGAGTCCGACCGCGATTCGATATTCGCCCGGCGGCGTGTCGGGCTGGACCGCGAGGTCGTACCGGCCGACGACGAGGTCGCCCGGCCGCCATTGGTAGCTCGGGTAGCCGTTGGCATCGCCAATTCCCCACCGACGTCCGTCGCGGTCGATCAAGTGGCTGAACCAGGCGAGATCGGCGGTGCCGGTTGGAGTGTTCGCTACTTGCCACGTGAGGGTCAGGGGAAGCGTCGCGCCACGCTCCACGTGTGAGCTCTCGGCATGGTCGAGCAGGCGCACCGGTCCAACGGCGACCGACTCGGGCGCCGCGCTAAGCCGAGCGGCGAGCGCCCGGTTCTGTTCGGCGTTCAGCTGATAGGCGACGAACGCGATCGTTTCGGCGGGGCCGGGGCGCTCGGCGATACGGGTGATCGGGTCGAACCAACGGTCCAGATTGGCTGGGCGCGATGACCACGGAAAGAGATACAGTACCGGGCGGTCGGGAGAGTCCGGAACGACGAACGATTGCCGACCATCGACCCAGCGAATGTCAAACGGCCGCCGCAGCAGCAGGAGCGTGCTCGGGTGGTCGACATATTCGGACGAAAGCATCACGATGGGATCGCCAGCGACTTCGTCGTTGAGGAAGCGGCCAATCGCGTTCATCTCGCTGTGGAACCCGTAGTACACCTCGGGTCGCGTCGCCCAGTCGACGAAATATTCGCGATGGACGACGGCGGCGGTTGCGCCAAGCCAAAGCACGAGCGCCGCCGTGATGGCCATGCCGAGGGCGAAGCCGGCCATCCGAGCTCGCCGGAGGACCACGCTGACGAGCCAGTCGAGCCCGATCGCCGGCAGCGCGAAAATCGCGGGGATGAGTCCAACCGCCCGCAGATAGTGGGGGGCGCTCGTCGAGAGCGCGGTTGGCAGGATCATCACGCTGATCCAAATCAACAGGAAGCCATACGCCGGCTGACGGAGCCGGAGCAGCGCGAGGATCAGGCCCAGATAGAAGAAGATCGCGCCCGGGAGGTCGAAGACTGGCCGGTTGGCGATGTTGCGTCCCCAGAGGTAGTCGCCACGGACGGAAAACATGCCGAGGGCGTCAACGACGTTGACGAGAGGAGACTCTGGCGCAGCCGGGTCCGCGCCACCGACGCCGGCGACCTGCTCGAAACGAGAGAAGAAGATCGCCGGGTGGTTAGCGTAGTAGGCTGCGAGCGGTGCGAAGACGATCACGGCGACGCCGACGTAGACGAGCAGGCCACGCCAACTGGCGTGTAACCAGTCGCGCTTGACCACGGCGAGATAGCCGACGAGGAGGATGAGGATAAGCGGCACGGCGCGATCGGCGAAGTAGGTGTACTGCACCGCGCCGAAAAGCGCCCCTCCGACCGGCCAAGCCCAGCGACGGCGCTGCGCAAGGCCGATCCACAGCACGAGGAGCGCGAGTGTCAGCACGAGGGGCAACGTGATTGCCCGGAAGCTATTGCGGCTGAGCACGAGGTGCCAGAAGTTGATCGCCAGCCAAGCGTCGGCGAAGAGAGCGATTCGGGGCCCGAACAGTCGGCGGAAGAGGAGATGGCCGGCGACGAGCGTCGCGAGCCCGACGGTGATGGAGGCCGCCCGCATGGCGATCGGCTCTGGCCCGAACATCGTCATCGAGAGCGCCCCGAGGTAAATGAAGAGCGGCTCACGGCCTCCATTGTTGCGCTCGAAATAGATCGGCCGGACCCCAAGCTCGAGGACTTCGCGAGCGTCGAGCCCGTACATCGCCTCGTCATGGGAAATCCCAGGCGGGACTTCTGTGATCTGGGTAATTCGGAGAAAGGCGGCGAGGAGGAGGATGCCGGCGAGCGCGAACAGCTCGATTCGAAGCGGGAGCAGGCGTTCGCTGGCGGCAGGAGGTGTTGCGGTGGTCTGCACGCTCTCGTGAGGCGCGGGTGCGGCCTGAGTCGTCACCCGATCAGATGGGGCGCTGGCCCTGCCCCTTCGGGACGAGCCGCGAGTCGACGATGTCGCCGTCCTCGATCAAGCCTCCGAGTGCGCCCAACTCGGTCCCCTCCGGGACGATGATGATTACCCAGTCGTCCAGCCCGAGCTCGAGGCGCAAGTTATCGTCCATGCCTTCCGGCCGATACGGCTGGACGTTCTCAGCGCCGAACTTGCGCCGCAGGTCATCGAGCGTCTGCCCGGGAGCAGGTTTGACTAAGATCTGACCCGGTTCGTACCCGGTCGCCGGACTCGGCTCCTGAGCTTGGCTCTGCGCCGGCTTTCGCGACAGCGGGGATGGCCCGATTGGCCCGCCGCTCACGTGGGGAGGGACCCCGCACCCGGCGACGAGCAACGCGGCGACCGGCAGCAACAGCCACGTCCGCATTGTCTTCTCCTTTCGCCGAGCGCCTGTTGAACGATCCTACCCGCCCTGCCGGACGAAGTCAAACTCATCGCGTTCCACAGACGAATGGTCGGGGACGACCTATCGCCGGCGCAACACCTGAAATTCGGCGATGTCCCGCTCTTTGACGTAGTCGTTGGCGAGGCGAGCCTTCAAGGCGGGGAAGCCATCGAGCAGCGAAACCGAATCCTGAGGCTGAATGGGGTTGACGTCTTTGGCGACGAGAACAACATACGCTGGCTTGGCGGCGTCGAACTCGCGGAGGAAGGTCTCGCGCGCCTCGCGGCGAAGAGGGCTCTCGGGGCGGTCGATGGTGAGGGGATAGCTGAAGATGTACCGTGTCGGCGCTGGGCGGTCGGCGAGCCAGTTGACGAGCGCTTGGAAGCCCCAAACCAGCACGGTGTCGTTCGGCCCGGTGTGGGCGGCGAGGTAGTTCGCCGTTTCGCGCGCGGCGCTGAATGAATAGACGTCGCGGTCGTTCAGGTTGTGGCCGAAGGCGGCGAAGTAGTCGCGATCGCTTGTCATGCCGAGCAGAAGTGGGAGGTCACGGCCCAGCTTGCCTTGCTGGTCGAACCAGACGGGAAGCAGAACGATGCCGGCCAGAAACACCGCCGCGCCGCGCCGCAGCCACGCGTCAGCGCCTGGGCGTCGGATGCTGTCCCAAATCGCTTCGAGGCCGAAGCCGGCGAGGCCGGCGAGCGGCGGCAGCACGACTGACCAGTGGTAGCTGAAGAACTTCCCTTGGCTCCAGACGCCTACCAAGCTGGCGAGCAACCACGTGGCGAGAAAGAGCGTGAGGAGAGGACGGCGACGTGCGCCGACGAATCCGGCGGCGGCGAGCGGTGTGAGCGGGCCCATCCGTCCGAAAAAGTCGGCCGTTGCCCAAGCCGTCGCCTCCAACGTCAGATTGGCGCCCGTTTGCACGTGAAGCTGATTGAAGACGACGACGGCCTCCCACATTTCGGCGAATGCGCCGCCAGCCGCCAGCAAGGCGCTCGGGACGAGTATCGCTGCCGCGCCGCCAGCCGCGTAGGCGGCGAGATCGAGCGCCGTTTTCCAGCAGATGGGGGCGCGGGCGATGATCACGAAACCGCCAAGCAGCGCGAGTGGCGCGGCAGTGGGTTTGAACCAGAGGAGCGAGCCGAGCAGCACCCCACCGACGATCGCAGCGAGAGCGCCTCGCCGGCGCCCGGCGATGAGCACGGCAAACCCGAGCGCGCTGATGCCGGCGATCAGGAATTCGGCTTGTCCGCGGTCCCACCATTCGAACTGAAGGACGCTCGCCGCGCCGAAGAGCGCGGCCGCCGCGAGTGCCGCGCGTGATCCAGCAGGCCGCAGCAACGCCCAGAGCCCCACCATCCCGCCGAGCAGGACAAGTTGTTCGAGCAGGTGCACGGCCTGCCACGACCGGCCGAAGAGGCGAAAGGCGAGCGCATAGGCGTAGTCGATCCCGGGGGGCTTGTGGTCCCACGCGTCACGATAGGGAAGCTGGCCGCGCAGAATGGCATCGGCGATCGTCGCAAAGATCCCTTGGTCGCGACCGAATGGTTGAGCGAGCAACGGCAGGCTCAGCAGGATGAACCCGGCCGCAATCACGCCGAGCGCGACAATCTCGCCACCTGGAATGGGCACGGCGCGCGAACGCACCGATGCGCCGGCGACCGCCGAGTCGACCACTTGGGTCATGACGCCAGCCGCACCAATGGCGGCAGCTCATCGAGGCGGTCGATGATGAAGTGTGGTCTCACGGCGAGAAGCTCTTCCGTTGGAAGCGCGTCGCAGCGTACCGCACAGGTGCGTGCGCCGGCGGCGTGACCCATCAGGATGTCGTAGAGGCTATCGCCGACCATGAGGCAGCCTTCCGGGGGCACCTGCAGCCGCGCGGCGAGTGTCGTCACCATCTCCGGGTGCGGTTTGCCGCGGGACACCGAGTCATGACCGAGCACGTCGCGGAAGTATGGCAGAAGCCCCGCCGCCGCGAGGGCGCGCTGCGCCATGTCGAGCCGTTTGGAGGTCGCCACCGCGAGCGGCAGACCAAGGGCGGTAAGCGCCTTGAGGCAGGGCAGCGTCTCGGGAAATGGTCGGACGGCGAGGACCGCGTTGGCGGCGTAGCGCGTCCGGTAGTCTTGCATTAGGTCGCTGACGTGCTCGGAGGCGATCCCGAACTCGAGGAACAGTTCGTCCAAAAGCAAGCCGCGGCGCATCAGGCGTTCGAACCGTTCGGCGGGCGGTGCCGGGAGTCCAGCGGCAGCCAGCACCTCGCGTGCCGTCGCGATCATGCCAGGGAAGCTATCGATCAACGTCCCGTCGAGGTCGAAAATGACCGCGCCGATCACTTCTTGAACGCGGGGTCGCACGCCTCGAAAAACTGAACCGATTCGATCCAGGCTTTGCCGTTGTCGACGTCCGGCCACCCTCTGACGCGGATGAATAGCGTCATCTTATTGGTGACGGCAATCATGCTGACGAGCGGATTGTTGTTGTTCCCCATGGTCTTCCAGCCGCCGTAGCGGCCGGCATCCTTGTCTGGTTGGCCGCCGGACGCCCGACCCCAAATGACGGTGGCCGCGTCCGGATTGGTGCTGCCGGTTGGGTCTAGCCCGATCTCGCGCAGCAGCGGTAGCGACCCGTCACGCCGGCCATTGCCAAACACCTGCTGCGCGGTAGCGTAAAACGCTTGATACCACTTGCCCGGCGTGACGGTGAAGACTTGATATGCGCCAGCAACGAAGTTCCCGGAGCCTTCGATCAGCCACGAGGCGCGGCCGAATTTCTCGTAGCCCGTCTCCTCGATCGACTTGACGTTGCCGCTGCTAAACCAGGTCCATCCGTTCGGCACGCCGTTGGTGTAACCCTCATCCATGGTGGCGTTCTTGGCGAGGCTCTTTTCGATTTCATGCTCGAGCCGGCCGCACGCGGGGTGCACTGGATTTGGCGTCGGCCCGGTGGGCTTGGTCACCACCGGAGTGGTCGGCGTGGCGGTCGGTGCGGGAGTGGGTGTCGCCGCGAGTACGAGCTGCGGCGTTTCGTTGGGACTCCGCGGTGTGATGGCCTCCTGTGGGTAGAGACCGGCTTCTTTGCCGACGTCGCCGCCGTTGGCAACGGTCACCTGCCCGGCGCGGGCCCACGGCTGGTCGGTCTTCCACCGTTGGAAGACCCGCCGTTGCGCTCGGAGCACGGCGACGTTCTTCATGTCCTCGTAGGCCATGGGCAGGCCGTTGAAGGCGATCGGGTCGGAAACCGAGAGGAACGCATCCTTGATCGCCTTGTCCTTCTCGAGGAGGGCGTAGTGGTTCTTGACGATGTCATCCCAGCTCTTGCCCCGGTCTTCTTCCCACTTCAAGGCGTTCGGCACTTCGCGGACAACGGCGAGCCAATCGTCTTTGCCGGCGGCGTTTAGCTCGTCGAACACGTTGACGAACGTCACGATACCGCCCTGATCCGGGCGCCACTGAAAGACGACCTTCTGAAAGGCTTGGGAAACGAACCCCTTCCACTGAAACCGATGGGACACCGGGTAGCCGACGGCGCTCACGCCGCCAAAGCGTCGAAACCAGGTATAAAACGGCACGTCGTTGTTATCAGTGACGGCGAAGCCGTGGCCGGCGGGCGCTGATCCACGGGTCTGGGTATAGAAGCGGCCGTTTGGAATGTCGAACTCATCGGCCCCTTGTGCGCCTACTGGAACGGTGAGGCTGATGGTAACGAGGATCAACCCGGCTGCAAGAAGAAGTCGCGTGAGCGCCATGCAGGTTCCTCCGCTGCGTCGCTCATCCTAGCAGACAAGCAAGGGCCTGACCAGCCAGACGACGCGTCGCGGTGCGGTCGAGGCAACGCGGCGGCAACTGGGTGCGCCGGCCGTGGCAGGTTCGACCTGACCACGAGGCTGCAGGAGGCTCAGCGGTGGTCTGGGCGCTTGGGCATGAGCCGCGCACGAGCGAGGCGATGCCGATCGAGGGGGAGAACGGCTGTGTCTGCTCGGGCACTCTGCTCTGGTCGCGATAATGCGGGGGAAGCCCGTCGGTTTCGCCGCAGCGGTGCGTCAGACTGCGTCGACCGCCTCGCGGAGCGCCTTCAGGTTGGCGGCTGGCACCGTCAGCGGATAGGTGCAACCCGGCGCCAGGATGAGTCGTCCGCCGGTGGCCGCGATCGATTGGCGCACCTCGTTGGCGACGTCGTCAGGTGCGCCGTGCAGAGCCGGGCCATTTTGGTCGAGTCCGGCGAAGGGGATGGTCTGAGCGGCGCCTTCTGCGAGTCTAGGCGGCGTTTCACGGTCGTGCCACGAGATGCAATCGACCGGCCAGCGGAGGGCAGCATCGAAATACGCGCCCTTGCCATGGGCGTGGGCGACGAGGATTCGGGCACCTGCTTCGCGCAGCCGGGTGAGCACGTGCCGGTCCCAGGGGTCGCCAAATCGGTCGAACAGATCGCGCGGCATGGTTGCTGGGTGGGCGTGCTGACTCGAGTAAAAGATGCCGTCGGCGCCGGCCTCAAGCATCGCGACGCCGGTTCGAGCCACGTCGTCGGCGATTTGTTCGAGGGCGGCGGCGAACTCCGGCGTCTCCATGATCTCACGCGTCAGCGAGTTGCCGACAAGCCGAGCGGCGACCGTGAGTGGGCCGAAAACTGTCTGGAGAACGGGCGTGTCACCGACGGCCTCACGCACGATGCGCACCGTCTCGACCTGCTCGCCGACCGCGCCCCACGTGAGCGGAAGCGTCGGCAGCCGGGCCCAGTCTGCTGGGCCGTGCACCGGGAACTCGACGATTTGGGTTGTCCCAAGATCGTTGCGCGCGAGCACGGTCTTGACGCCGTAGTCAATCGCTTGGTACGAGCCGGAAGGAGTGATCTTGACGATGTCGAGGTCATACTCACGCTGGAAGTGGATCACGACCGGGGCGAAGGAGGCGGCGGCGAGGTCCCGGCCTGGCGCATGTTGCCAAAAGGTGAGAGGGGGTCGGTCCGTTTCTTGTCGTCGCAGCGTCGCGTAGACGCGTTCGCGATGGGTCATGCGTGCCATGCCATCCTCCGACAACACGATACACGACCGGCCGACGGCGCTGCTCAGGTGGGGGGAAGGGAGAGCGCACGGACGGCGTGCTCGATCTCGTCGACGAGGCGAGCCGGCGCCACGTTGCGCGTAAAGTGAGCCGGGCCAAAACGCAGAATGAAGCGGCGGTAGTCCGGCGGCGCGGCCCAGATCCCCGCCGGGATGATCGGCACCGGACCGGCTCCAGTCCGTTCGGCACGGCAGACGAAGCGAACGAAACCGGACCGGAACGGCAGGATGGTCATATCGTCGGGTTTCGTGCGCCATTCGGGATCGATCGTTGGGTAGCCTTCCGGGAAAATCGCTACCACCTCGCCGGCCCGCAGCAGGGCCGCTACCGCTTCCCCCGCACGACGCAGGTAGGGTACCACGTCAGTGTCACGATAGGCGGGTCGAGCCCGGCGGGCGAGTGCCTCGCGGCGTAGCAGCACTGGCCAGCCGAGCAACTGACAGCCGGCTTCGAGGAGCGCCCGGCCGCGAGGTCCTGGCGCCCAGTCGGCAGCGACGACCAGCCGAACGGGCCGGGGCAGCCGCGAAATGAGGATCGCGCCGTCGTAGAGGTGATGAAAATGACGGGCGGCGATGAGCACTGGACCGCGGGGTGGGAGATGCTCGAGGCCCTCGATCGTCAGGTCAAGGCGCAGTCGCGTTCCGATGGCGGCGACGGTCCGGCAGAACGCCCCAGCGATGCGACCAACCGGGGTCTGCCAACTGGCGGTCACCCGACTCGGGACGGGCGGCGCTCACCTTCTCCGAGGGGATTGACCCGCAGCGCCGGAAGCCGCGGACGGAGCAAAAGGACCGCGGGCAGAATGCCAAGCCCCGCCGCGAGCGCCACTGGCGGCCAGAGGCCGTACCCCGCGCAGAGGACCATCGCCCAGAGCAGGTTGGTGACATAGACGAGCAGCGGGAAGCCGGTTGGTGCTCCCGCGGCATTGCTCCGCCAAAGGAGGCGAGCGACCGTCATAAAGGTGAACCCTGTCAACATCCAGCCGATGAAATTGCGGACGGGCATCCCGTAGTACGGCCCGGTTTCGTGCCAGACCCAGAACTTCAGCCGCAGCCCCTCGTACGCCATGGCAGGGTCGAGGACCAGATCCCAAGCCGTGAGAAACCACACGCCGAGGGCGATTGCGAGCGCTCCGGCAGGCCGCCAGCCGTGGCGTGCCACGATCCCCGTGCCGATCAGGTAGGCAGCGAAGCCGAGGTAGAACCACGAGAGCGGAATGGTGTACGGGACGAGGTCGAACACCATCCAGCCGAGCCCGCCGGTATACGAGTAGGGACCGAAGGGGATGCCAGCGCCCGTTCCGGCGAGTTCGAAGGAAAGTGAGATGAGCGTCGCGGCGCCGAAGAAGATGAGCGTCTTGCGTCGGCCGACGAAACGCCACCCGAAGACGAGCATCGCCGCTGCGCCGAACCAAATGTGGAGAGCGCCGAGGTATTGCATGCTGAAGGCGTAGGTCTGAACGCCCAGTGGACTGCTACTCCAAAGCTGGGGGTTGGGCGCCATCACCAACATGCCGACGATCCCGAAGACGAGGGCAGCGACGTGAGCGAGGTACAGGCCGCGGACGAGCGTCATGCTGGTGCTCCTTCTACCAGAATTCGGCCACGCCACAGGTGGCGGCGCCGGAAGAGGCTGACCCAGATGGCGATCAACGCGGGTGCGTCGGCGAGAGGCGAGAGCCAGTAGCTCCAAGGACGGGACGGGTACGCCGACGCGGCGCCGACGAGGACGCCAATTCTCCCCGCAAGCAGGACGAAGTTGAGCGCAGCGAGTGCTCGGCCGACGTTCGAACGGGTCCGCAGGAGGAAAGGAAGGAGGAGCGACGGGAGCGCTTGGATGAGGGTGGCTTCAATAAGCCCACGAATCGCGAGCGGCCTGCCGAATTGGTCGACGAGCGGTAGGGAGCGCGGCCAGTTTCGCCAGATCGCCATCGCCGAATCGTACATCTGCACCCACGCGAGGCTGGGCGCCTCCGCCATTGCAACGCGCTCGCCAGCGGCGACGAAGATGCGCGCGAGTGTCACATCCTCGCAGCGCGAGCTTCGTATCGGATGAAACCCGCCGAGTTCGGCGAGAGTGCGCCAGTGGACAAGAAGGCACTGGCCATTGGCCTGGGCGACGTCGACGGTCCGCGCGACGGTTCCGGGAGGGCCGAGCCGGTACACCAAGGTGGTAAGGAAGGCGGGGTGAATCAGCGCGTCGAGCCATCCTGCGAGGCGTTGCTCGATCGCGGCGGAGAGGAGCGTCAAGCGTTCGCGCTCGGCGAAGGCAACCAGCGACGCGGCGAGGGCCGGCGCAGGCCGGACATCGGCGTCGACGCAAAGGAGCCACGGTGTGCGGGCAGCGCGCCGTCCAACCTCAAGTCCCCAAGCCTTCCCATTCCAGCTGGGCGGAACAGGGCTCGCATCGAGCCAGCGGACCCGTCCATCCCGTGCCGCTGCGGCCTCGACCAATGCGCGAGTGGCATCGACCGAACCGCCGTCGACGACGAGAATCTCGGCGACCTCCTCCCCTTGACGAAGCAATCCCTCCAGACACGGTTCGAGACGCTCTTCCTCATTCAGCACCGGCACGATCACGGTGACGGAATTCGGCGCAGCGCGGGAAGGCGTGATTTGTCGGGCGGCGCGCCGCCGCAAAAAGCGGGCGACGACGCGCCCGGCGGCGGCAAGCTGGGCAAGGAGAAGCGCGGCTCCAAGCAGAGTCACGAGACGATGATAGGTGAGGTGGGCAAGCGAGAGGAGCATTTCATAATTGTTGTTGCGGAGGACTGCAGGTACGTATGATCGTGGGAGAAATTACCGCTTTAGGTGAAGCGATGAGCAGATTGAAACGCGCCTTCGTCGGCCCGCTCCTCGGCCTTGGTGTAATCGCTACGGCGTGCGCTCCGACAGCGCCCGCCTCGCCTGCTCCTGGCCCATCGCCTCAGGCGCAGCAGCTCGCCGAAACGCAAACCCTGACGCTCGGCTACCCGAATGTCCCGGCAAACCTCGATCCCCACACGAACGTCGGTGGGACGGTCCGCAAATTCGATATGTTCGAGACGCTGGTTTGGCTCGACGACACCGGTCGCGAAGTGAGGCCGCTGCTTGCGACAGAATGGCGGCTGGTGGACCCGACGACGTGGCGGTTTACGTTGCGATCCGGCTCGAAATTTCACGACGGCACGCCCCTGACCGCCGAGGATGTCGTCTTTTCGTGGAATCGGGTGACCAATCCCGCGCTTCGCTCTCAGGTGCCCGGCAACGCGCCCAGCATCGCGTCGATCAGTGCGCCCGATCTCGCCACCGTCGAAGTGAAGACCAAAGCGCCAAGTCCGCTCCTGTTGCGCCACATCGAGCAGTTGGCCATCGTACCAAAGGCCTATCTCGAGCGTGTCGGCGATGAGGAATTTCGGGCCAAACCAATTGGATCGGGACCGTTCCGCTTCAAGGAGTTTCGTCCGGAAGACCGCGTGGTGGTGACCGGCTGGATGGAGCACCCCTTCCGGAAGCCGACGCTGACTGAAGTGACGATCCGAGCCATACCGGATCAAACCGTCCGAGCGACCGGCTTGCGGCTGAAGGAGCTTGACGTCGGATTGCAGCTCGGTTTTGACAGCGCCGAGGCGCTGCAGCGCGAGGGACTTGAGGTGGTCTCTCGATCGACAGGCGTGATTGGCGTGCTAATGGACAGCGTCGGCGGTGGCGGCATCGAACCCGGGCCCATTGCCGACAAACGGGTGCGCCAAGCGCTCGCCTACGCCGTCAACCGCGAAGAATTGGCGAAGGGGCTTTTCCGAGGCTTTTCGCAGCCGGCTGGCTATCTCATCCGTGAGGGCGTTTTTGGCTATAACCCCGAGGTCAAGCCGTACACGTTTGATCCGGCGAAGGCGAAGCAACTCCTCACGGAAGCGGGCTACCCGAACGGATTCAAGCAGGACCTCGAATACTGGAACTTCTCGGCGAACATCAACAATACGGCGCTCTACCTTCAGGACCAGTTCAAGAAGAACTTGAACATCGATCTGGAGCTCAAGCCGCTGGAGTCGGCGATCTTCGTCCAGAAGATCTACAAGCGCCAGCCGATTGCGTCGCTGTATCTCGGGGGGCTTGGCACGGGCACGGACGCTGACTCGTCGTTGGTCTGGTACTGGTCCGAGAACCCATCGTTCGGCAAGCGCTACAACAATCCCGAATTCGACCGCGTGTATTTGGAGAGCACCCGCGAGCTGGATCCGGCGAAGCGGGAGAAGCTGCTCCAGCAGGCCATCGCCATTTTGCAAGAGGACCCGCCGTGGCTCGGGCTGGTGACGAATGTCGACGTCTCGGCTTGGCACAAGACGGTCAGCGGATTCACCCCGCGCGGCTTCGAGAATGGTTATCCTCGCTTTGACGAGATCAAGCGCGTGAAGTAAGAGGCGGCTCCCCGGCAGCGCCGGGGGCTAGCACTCAGCCACCAAGGCCTGCCCAATCCCTATACTGACGCAATTCCGTTCTGGAGGCGGCAGAGCATGGGCGTTCCCCACGCCTGGGCACGGCAGGCAATGGTGGTTTTCTTTTCGCTGAGCCACGCGCTGACCCCGGCGGGCGCCGGCGCCGTGGACGTCCTTCCCGCGGGTGCGGCGGCTCCAATTGCTGAGCCGCCTCTCGCCGCCCGCTACGCCGTCTCCGCAGCAATAGGGCGCGACCTTGAGGTCTTCCATGCCCAGCTGAACGGCGGCCGCGCCCACTTTCAGAACCTTGCGCACGGTCTGCGCGCCATCGTGGATGGTGGCATGCTCGAGGTCGAGGCTGGGGCCGACCGATGGTCCGCGCGGCTCGCGAGCTGGGGACGAGGCGCCAATTGGCAACCGCTCGACTTCGAAGCGCCGCGCGGGTCGCTCAATCGAGTCGAGGCGCACAGCACCGGGCTCACCGCTTGGGTCCAAAATGGGCCGCTGGGGATTCAGCAAGGCTGGACGATCGAGACGCGGCCGCCCGGTGAAGGTGTCCTTGGGTTACGGGTGCGGCATGCCGGCACGCTGCGCGGTGTCATCGAGGCAGACCGGCGTGGTCTTGCGCTTACGGCCGGGGAGGGGTGGACGGCGCTCCGCTGGACCGGCCTCCTCGCGTGGGATGCCACGGGCCGCGAGTTGCCGGCCTGGCTCGAGGGCGACGGCGACGAGACGGTCGTCCGCGTGAACGATGATGCGGCGGTCTACCCGGTGACGGTTGACCCGTGGGTACAGGCTGCGCGGCTGACCGTTGCGGGTGCGCTCGATGGCGACGAGCTGGGCGTTTCGATCGCGATCAGTTCCGATGGCAGCACGATCGTCGCTGGCGCGCCGCATTGCGGGTGCTCGGCGGAAGGTGGCAGGGCCTACGTTTTCTTGCGCCCAAGCGGTGGCTGGACAACGACCTCCACCTTTGCGGCCCGGCTCGGGCTCCCGGCGCCCGGCGCCGGTGACCGCTTCGGCGTCGCTGTGGCCTTGAGCGCCGATGGACGTGTCATTGTCGTTGGTGCGCCGAACGACGATAGCGTGGCCACCAATGGTGGCGCAGCATACGTCTATCTTCGCCCTGCCAGTGGCTGGACGTCGACGAACGCGCCGGCAGCAACGCTCACCGCTGCCGCCAGCCAACCGGGGGACACCTTCGGCCTCGCGCTGGCGCTTAGCGGCGACGGGTCCACGCTTGCGGTCGGCGCCCCGGGCGTGGACTTGGATGCTGCCGAGGCGGGGGCGGTCTACGTGTTCCTCCGCCCGCCGGCGGGCTGGGCGACGACGAATGCTCCGGCGGCGCGCCTCACCGCCTTCGATGGATTGGCTGGGGATAGTTTCGGCTTGGCCGTGGCGGTCAGCTTCAATGGCGACACCATTGTCGTCGGGGCGCCCAATGCCGATGCTCCGGACGACGATTGCGGCGCCCTCTACGCGTTTACCCGACCGGCAGGCGGCTGGGTGACAACGAGTAGCGCAGCGAAACTGCTCCAAACGGACCCCGATCCGAGCGACTTTCTGGGTTGGGCGGTCGCGATCAGCGCTGACGGAACGACGATTGCTGGTGGGACCGCCTATTTCTTCGCGTATCCCGGTGGGGTATTCCTCTTCGTCAGGCCGGCGAGTGGCTGGGTTTCGACGACCCAGCCAACAGCGCGGATTACCGCCGACAGCGAGAGTGATGGCGCGGGCTTTGGCACAAGTCTTGCACTCTCGGCCGACGGCGGACTGCTGGTGGTCGGAGCGCTCTACGCCACGGGCCAGCGGGCGGCAACCGGGGCAGTTTTTGTGTATACCCGGCCTACCGGTGGGTGGACTAGCACTTCAGCATTCACGCAGAAGCTGGTGGCGGCGGATGGTGCGATCCAAGACCAGTTCGGCGCGGCAATTGCGGTGACCCCGGATGGCGCATCGATCGCCGTCGGCGCAAACAACTTCATCCAGAACAGTGGCGAACAAACTGGGGCAGCCTACGTGTTTGTTCGCCCGACGATCGGCGGAATTAGCCCCGCCAGCGGTTCGCCGGGAACCGTGGTGACGATCGACGGTGTCAATCTCGAAGGGGCCACGTCGGTGCGGTTTGGCGGGACAGCGGCATTGAGCACGACCATTGTGTCATCGAGCCGGATTCTGGCGACGGTCGCTTTTGGATCATCCGGCCTCGTTGAGGTCGAGTCGCGCGGGATTGTCGCCGCCTTTGGCCCATTCACGTTCGTACCGGGCCCGACGACAACGGCGATCGCCGGTGTTTCGCCGAGCCCGGCGCGGGTGGGCGAGAGCGTCGTTGTCAGCTTTACGGTGTCCTCGGCGCTTGGGCCGCCGACAGGAAGGGTGCGCGTCTTCGATGGGGCGGCGAGCTGCACGGCGACAGTGGCGGAAGGACGCTGCTCGCTCACCTTTGGGTCGGCGGGACGGAAGACATTGCGGGCAGAGTTCGAGGGGAGCAGTGCCTTCGCTGGGAGCACGTCGCTTCCCGTCTCGATTGATGTGAAAAACCCAACGAAAACGCAGATCGTTGAGGTGGGCCCCAACCCCTCAATCCTAGGACAGAATGTGGTCGTCCGCTTTGACGTTGATGCGGCGCATGGCACGCCGACGGGAACGGTGGTGGTAAGTGACGGCCGAGTGAGCTGTCAGGCGCCGGTGCTCGCGGCGCAGTGTGCCCTTCCGTCGACGGTCGCTGGCGTTCGAACGATCCGGGCGAGCTACTTGGGAGAGGGGGACTTTTTGCCGAGCACGTCGAACCCGATCGACCAAACGGTTCTCGCGCCGACGCCGACGCCGGATGTGACGCCGGCGGTGGGAACGCCAACGCCCGCGCCCTCGCCGACCGCGACTCGGCAGCCTGATGGCCGCCAACGCTACTACATCGCCGCGGCTGGGGCTGGGTCGCCGTCCTAAGCACTGCGCGGTGGTCGACGCGCCATCCCATGCGCGTTCCCATTCTGGGCGTTGCGGGGAATCGACGGGATGCTCGCCTCGCGGAGTCGGCTAGCTCGCCGTGACAGGTGGGCATCGAGGGCGCGTTGGCTGGGGGCGGAGGGTCAGGCTACCCTCGCGAGGGGTGGCGCTGAAAGAAGGTCGCAAGACGGCGCAATGCTTCCTCGATGCGTTCGAGGGAGTTGGCGTAGCAGAAGCGCAGATAGCCTTCGGCATTGCCGCCAAAGTCGACTCCGGGTGAGCAGGCGACGTGCGCGTCCTCGAGGATCCGAAACGCGAGCGCGCGCGAGTCGGAGCTCCAGCGGCGGGCGTCGGCGAGGACGTAGAACGCGCCGGTGGGCTCGTGCCGGAGCGTGAAGCCGATCTCACGCAGCCCGGCGATCAGCCGGCGCCGTCTCCGGTCGTACTCGGCACGCATCCGGGCCACCTCCGGGCCTCCGTGGCGGAGGGCCGCGACGCCGGCGCACTGAGCAAAATCGGCAGCGGAAATGAAAAAGTTCTGGGCGAGCTTCTGGATTGGTCGGACCAGTTCGTCGGGGACGATCAGCCAGCCCAGCCGCCAGCCAGTCATCGCCCACGCTTTCGAAAAGCCGTTTAGGACGATGGCGTTCGGGGCGAATTCGAGCATCGTCCGTTCGCGGCCCTCGTAGACGAGGCCGTGATAGATCTCGTCGGAGATGATGGGCAGGCCCGTGGCGGCGAGGTCGGCCATCGTCTCGGCGGTGAGCAGTGTGCCCGTGGGATTGGACGGCGAGTTGATGAGGATGGCCTTCGTCCGGGGGCCGAGACGCGCCTCGATCTCGCGAACGTGGAACTGATAGCCGTCGTCGGGATCCAACGGGACGAATCGAGGGATGCCGCCGAAGAAGCGGATGAAGTTCGGATAGCAAGCGTAGCTTGGGTCTCCGAGGATGACTTCATCGCCCGGTTCGAGGAGGGCCGCCATCGTCATCCAGAGCCCGGGCGAGGTGCCGGCCGTGACGATCACTCGCTCTGGCGAGACGGCGACGCGGTAGGTCGTCCAGTAATGCTCGGCGATCGCCTCGCGCAGCTCGCGGCGGCCGAGGCTGTGGGTATAGTGGGTCGCGCCGGCGTTGAGCGCAGCAATCCCGGCGGCGCGGATCACCTCTGGCGTGTCGAAGTCCGGCTCGCCGATCTCGAGGTGGATGACGTCTTCGCCGGCGTGCTCGATCGCTTGCGCGGCCTCGAGCACTTCCATGACGATGAACGGCGAGATCGCTCCGGTGCGGGCGGCGCTGCGAAGGTTGTCACCCTTCACGAGGTTCCCCCTCGCCGGCGCGGCGCTGAGCGAACGCCCAATCGAGCAGCAGCGCGGACTCCGCTGCCGGGTTTGGGCTGTGCAGAACGACGACGATCATCCGGTGGCCGCCACGCGTCGCCGAAGCCGCGTAGGCGCGGCCGGCGCGCCGCGTGTAACCGACTTTGATCCCGTCCGCTCCGAGGTAGCTGCCCAGCAGCGTGTTCAAGTTCGAAATGCGATACGGCGGGTCAGCGCGGACAACCCACGATCGGGCGGCGACGATCGTGGCGAATTGGTCGTTCAGCATCGCCTCGCGAGCGATTCGGGCAAGATCCTCGGCAGTCGAGAGGTGATCTGGGTGGTCGAGGCCGTGTGGGTTGACGAAGCGGGTGTGCCGGAGGCCCATCCAGCGGATCCGCTGGTTCATCATTGTCACGAAGGCGGCGTCGGAGCCGGCGATGTGGCGACCAATTGCTAAGGCGGCGTCGTTGCCGGAAGGTAGCATCAGGCCGTATAGCAGGTCTTCGAGGGGAAGAACCATTCCCGGCCGCAGGCCCATCACCGTGCTGCGCGGCATCGCGCTTGCGTCAACGTCGATCACGACGACGTCGTCGAGCCGCCCCTCTTCAAGGGCGACCAGCGCGGTGACCATTTTTGTCAGGCTGGCGGGGTGAACAGCGGCGCGCTCGTTCTTGCCGAAAAGCAGACTACCGGTGGTGGCATCGAGCACCGCCACCTCGGTCGCGCCAACGGCGGGCGGCCCCGCGGCGGCTGCTGGCAGGGGGAGGATGACCGTGACCAGCAGAACCAGCGCGGCGAGCGAAACGCGGACCATTGGCTCCTTCCGCCGGAAGAGTATAGCCGAACAAACCGCCTACTCGGGTTGGCACCTCGGCACGTCTGGGAGATGCGCGAGTCCCGGTCCTTGGCCGTTACCATCGTGGAGTGCGGCGAGGTCCTCATCGCATTTCCGACAGAAGTGAACTGGGACTGAGCTTCCAGCGGACGCGGGTGGTCTGATTGGCGACGCTTGGCAGCGTGGGAGGGGTGGCGCTTTAAGCGTGGTGTCCAAACTGAGTGCAGGCGCGGTCCCGCGCTGGGCGAGGAAGTGGGAAAGGGGGATGCGGCCGGAAGCTGAGGCTGCTGCTCGCTTGCAGGGTGGCGCACTCGCCTCCGCCGAGGCGAGGGGCGTTAGCGTTGTATGAGAGTCGTGGGCGTGGGGCGAATTCGGCCCCGGTGGGGCTTGCAGTGCGCGGCGCGGGGAGCTATAGTTTGGAGGCGCTCGCCGGACGGCGGGCGTTTCTGTCCCCATCCGAGGAAGACCATCGCCAGTCGGCGATGGAGCGGACCGGGCCCGAGGCGCGGCAGCTTGCGGAGCCGGTTCGGATGGGCTAAGATAGAAAGGCTCCACGAAACCTTGCCGCTCGGGCGCTTCTGCCTCTTGCTGAGCGGCGAGTTTGACCCTCGAACTCGGTACCGGGTATAATCCTTGGTCCGCGCGTCGAGGATGGCGTGGGTGCACGTTGACAATCGAAGAGTGTGAAGGAGCATCTGCGAAGCGGGTTTGTTGTGTTTGAGAAGCGATGCGGGAGCATCGTGTTTGGATGGAGAGTTTGATCCTGGCTCAGGATCAACGCTGGCGGCGTGCCTAATGCATGCAAGTCGAACGGCGCTCCTTTTGGGGTGCAGTGGCAGACGGGTGCGTAACACGTGGGTGACCTATCCGCTTGCTGGGGGATAACCCGCCCGAAAGGGTGGCTAATACCGCATGAGCTCATTCGGGCCGACGGGAGTGAGGAAAGGCGTGAGGCTGGGAGCGAGGGGGCCTGCGGCCGATCAGCTCGTTGGTGGGGTAATGGCCTACCAAGGCGACGACGGTAGCCGGCCTGAGAGGGTGGCCGGCCACACTGGGACTGAGACACGGCCCAGACTCCTACGGGAGGCAGCAGCAAGGAATTTTGGGCAATGGGCGCAAGCCTGACCCAGCGACGCCGCGTGGGGGAAGACGGCCTTCGGGTTGTAAACCCCTTTTCTGCGTGACGAGAGGTGACGGTAGCCAGGAAGAAGCCCCGGCTAACTACGTGCCAGCAGCCGCGGTAATACGTAGGGGGCGAGCGTTGTCCGGAATTACTGGGCGTAAAGCGCGCGTAGGCGGTGTGTCAAGTGGGTGTGAAAGCCCCGGCTCAACTCGGGGAGGTCGTCCGTGAACTGGCCGACTTGAGGCAGGTAGAGGCGTGTGGAATTCCCGGTGGAGCGGTGAAATGCGTAGAGATCGGGAGGAACACCAGTGGCGAAGGCGAGCACGCTGGGCCTGTCCTGACGCTGAGGTGCGAAAGCGTGGGGAGCGAACGGGATTAGATACCCCGGTAGTCCACGCCCTAAACGATGGCTACTAGGCGTCGGGGGGTATCGACCCCCTCCGTGCCGAAGCTAACGCGCGTAAGTACCCCGCCTGGGGAGTACGGCCGCAAGGCTAAAACTCAAAGGAATTGACGGGGGCCCGCACAAGCAGCGGAGCGTGTGGTTTAATTCGACGCAACGCGAAGAACCTTACCAGGGCTTGACATGCCGGTGTACCGCACGCGAAAGCGGTTCCCGCAAGGGAGCCTGGCACAGGTGCTGCATGGCTGTCGTCAGCTCGTGCCGTGAGGTGTTCGGTTAAGTCCCGCAACGAGCGCAACCCCTGCGCTAGTTGCAGTGTCTAGCGGACTGCCCGCGCAAGCGGGGAGGAAGGTGGGGATGACGTCAAGTCAGCATGGCCTCTTATGTCCTGGGCGACACACACGCTACAATGGGCGGGACAATGGGCGGCGAAGCCGCGAGGCGGAGCGAATCCCTAAAAAGCCGTCCTCAGTTCGGATTGCAGGCTGCAACTCGCCTGCATGAAGTCGGAGTTGCTAGTAACCGCCGGTCAGCACACGGCGGTGAATACGTTCCCGGGCCTTGTACACACCGCCCGTCACGTCATGGGAGCTGGTCAACCCTGAAGTCGGTGGGCCAACCCGCAAGGGAGGCAGCCGCCGAGGGTGGGGCTGGTGACTGGGACGAAGTCGTAACAAGGTAGCCGTAGCGGAAGCTGCGGCTGGATCACCTCCTTTCTTGGGTGGCGCTGGGGCTGTGAGCGGAGGCGACTTCGCTGCAGGTCGGTGCCAGCTGGTCGATCGTTTCGCAGGGTGGAGGTCGTCACTGACGACCAGCCACATCGCTCCCTCACAGCTCTTCGGCGGTCGAACGTGCGCGGCTTCGGCCGCACCTTCGACGTTAACCAAGCGAGAGCGAGCAGCAGTGTGCTGCGAAGCGATGCATCCTATGCCACGCATGCGCGCGTGGCGTGACGCTGGGGCTACCCTGTGAGAGAGTGGGGTAGGAAGGGCGCACGGGTGGATGCCTAGGCGCTCGTGGCCGAGGAAGGACGTGGCGGACTGCGAAAAGCCTGGGGAGCTGTCGAGCAAGCGCGAGATCCGGGGATATCCGAATGGGGCAACCCGCTGGGGTCATGCACCGGCACCCAGACTGTCCAAGGTCTGGGAGGGCACCGCGGGGAACTGAAACATCTCAGTACCTCGAGGAAAAGAGAAAGCATTCCCCGAGTAGTGGCGAGCGAAAGGGGAGGAGCCCAAACCGCTGCTGTGGACAGCCGTGGCGTTGCAGCAGGGGGGTTGAGGACCGCGCCGACGGGGCACACGGACCCGTCGACAGTGACGAGACGCGCCCAGCCGAAGGCCGTTGGAAGACGGCGCCAGAGACGGTGAGAGCCCGGTAGGCGAACGGCGTGGCTCGCTGGCGCGGTCCGGAGTACCGCGGGACACGGGAATCCCGGCTGGAAGCGGGGGGCCCACCCTCCAAGGCTAAATACCACGAGCGACCGATAGCGGAAGAGTACCGTGAGGGAAAGGTGAAAAGCACCCCGGGAGGGGAGTGAAAGAGACCTGAAACCGTGTGCCTACAAGCCGTCGGAGCGCAGTGGCGTGTCCCGGGTGACGGCGTGCCTTATTGAAGAATGAGCCGGCGAGTTACTCGGCGTGCGGGCGAAGCAGGGGACCTGCGGGCCGAAGCGAAAGCGAGTCTGAAATGGGCGGAAGTGGCCGGGGTGAGACCCGAAACCGGGTGAGCTACCCATGGCCAGGGTGAAGCGTGGGTAACGCCGCGTGGAGGCCCGCACCGTATGCTGTTGCAAAGGCACGGGATGAGCTGTGGGTAGGGGTGAAATGCCAACCGAACCCGGAGATAGCTGGTTCTCCCCGAAATGCATTTAGGTGCAGCCTTGGGCGAGCTGCCTGAGGAGGTAGAGCACTGTATGGGCTAGGGGGCGATGGCTTACCGAACCCAACAAACTCCGAATGCCTCGGTGTACGCCGGGAGTGAGACGGCGGGGGATAAGCTTCGTCGTCGAGAGGGAAACAGCCCAGACCAGCAGCTAAGGTCCCGAAGTGCAGGCTTAGTGGGAAAGGAAGTGGTCGCCGAGACAGCCAGGAGGTTGGCTTAGAAGCAGCCATCCTTGAAAGAGTGCGTAATAGCTCACTGGTCGAGCGCCGATGCGCCGACAATGTACCGGGGCTGAAGTCTGCCACCGAAGCTCGTGGATCGCGCTGGCGACTGGTAGGGGAGCGTCTCATCGGCGGTGAAGCGGACTGGAAGGACCGTGGAGCGGGAGACAGTGCGAATGCCGGCATGAGTAGCGCAAGGGAGGTGAGAATCCTGCCCCGCCGGAAGCCTAAGGGTTCCTACGGAAGGTTCGTCCGCGTAGGGTTAGTCGGGCCTAAGCCGAGGCCGAAGGCGTAGGCGATGGACAGCAGGTCAATATTCCTGCACCGGCCTCGATGCTGAGCACGACGTGACGCTGGGGGAGCAGGGCTTGACGTGGCGCTGGAGATGCCGCGTGGCGAGGCGCGAGCCTTGCACGAGTGGGGTGGCGACACCCGCAAGCGAGCGGTGCCCGGCCGAGAAAAGCGTCGTGGGAGTCGTGGGCCGCCCGTACCGCAAACCGACACAGGTAGGCGCGGTAAGTAGCCGCAGGCGACGGGTGATCCCTCGTTAAGGAACTCGGCAACTTGGCCCGTAACTTCGGGAGAAGGGACGCCCCTGGTGGTAGCCGAGCGCGACGAGCCTGGGAGGCCGCAGGAACCGGCCCAGGCGACTGTTTAACAAAAACACAGGTCTCTGCGAAGCCGCAAGGCGACGTATGGGGGCTGACGCCTGCCCAGTGCCGGAAGGTTAAGGGGAGGGGTGCGAGCGCCCGAACCGAAGCCCCGGTGAACGGCGGCCGTAACTATAACGGTCCTAAGGTAGCGAAATTCCTTGTCGGGTAAGTTCCGACCCGCACGAATGGCGTAACGATCTGGGCGCTGTCTCGACGAGGGGCCCGGCGAAATTGCACTCAGCGTGAAGATGCGCTTACCCGCGACTGGACAAAAAGACCCCGTGGAGCTTTACTGTAGCTTGGCGTCTGGCCGTGGGTCGTCGTGCGTAGGATAGGTGGGACGCGAGGAAGCTGCCCTTGCGGGGGTGGTGGAGCGGCCGGTGAAATACCACTCTCGACGGCTTCGGTCCTAACCTCACGGAACGGCGTGGGGGACGGCGCCTGGTGGGCAGTTTGACTGGGGCGGTCGCCTCCTAAAGCGTAACGGAGGCGCCCAAAGGTTCCCTCAGGCCGGATGGAAATCGGCCTTGGGCGTGCATTGGCAGAAGGGAGCTTGACTGCGAGGCGGACGAGCCGAGCAGGGACGAAAGTCGGGCAAAGTGATCCTACGGCACTGCGTGGAAAGGCCGTGGCTTAACGGATAAAAGCTACCCCGGGGATAACAGGCTGATCCTGCCCAAGAGTCCACATCGACGGCAGGGTTTGGCACCTCGATGTCGGCTCGTCGCATCCTGGGGCTGGAGCAGGTCCCAAGGGTTGGGCTGTTCGCCCATTAAAGCGGTACGCGAGCTGGGTTCAGAACGTCGTGAGACAGTTCGGTCTCTCTCCGTCGTGGGCGCAGGGGATTTGCGGGGGGTCGTCGGTAGTACGAGAGGACCCCGACGAACGGGCCGCTGGTGTGTGGGTCGTCCCGCCCGGGGCGCTGCCCAGTAGCTATGCCCGGAGAGGAGAAGCGCTGAAAGCATCTAAGCGCGAAGCCTCGCCCAAGATGAGATCCCCCATGGAGCAATCCAGTAAGGCCGCAGGAAGACGACCTGCTCGATAGACGGCACGTCGACAGCCGGTAACGGTTGCAGCGAAGCCGCACTAATGGCCGAGGCCCCTCCTCTCTTTCAGGGTCGCCGCAGCGTCACGCCACGCTCGCCTGATGGCAGGACGCATCGCACAACCTGCTTCTGTTCCTCCTTGATCATCTCCTCGGTGGTCGATGGCGGAGTGGACCCACCCGTTCCCATGCCGAACACGGTCGTGAAACGCTCCAGCGCCGACGGTACTGCCCGGGCAACCGGGTGGGAGAATAGGCCATCGCCGGGGAGTCGCCGCGGGATAGAGCAGTGGCAGCTCGTCGGGCTCATAACCCGGAGGTCGGAGGTTCGAATCCTCCTCCCGCTACCAAACAGAACGGGGCCGCCCACGCGGCCCCGTTCTTCGTTCCTCCCTACTATTCCAACTGCGTTCGATGGACCTATTGAGCACTCTGTCCCAGCTCGTCGTGATCGGTGCCCGTTCCGAGCCATCCCCATTCCGGGGAACATACCGAGACGGGATCCTGCTGAACCTCAGCGAGAATTGTTCGAGCGGCGCTGGAGCACTCGCTTCACCAGAGCCGGAAGACACCGCCACCAGCACTCGACCAGCGCGATCCGCAACAAGTCGAACATCGTCGGACCGCTGACGCCTTGCAGGCTTGATACCGCCTCGTTGAGGCGACTTCCCGCTGCGCAACGGTGCATCAACAGCGGCGAGCTCTTGTTGACGTACGTGGTGCAATGGATCGCCTGAATCGCGACCTTGCTGCATCCCGTCGTTCCGCCTGGTGTGCCACCTGCGGCTTGCGCCTCGCTCCACGAAAACGACTGGATGTCGATCTCCCCGACATGCCCGGCTCGTGTGGTCTCAACCGGAATCCCATCAATCCTGAGTACGGCAGTGAACAGCGTCAGCGCTTCTCTGTGGTGGGGATGAATACGGTCCGCCGGTTCTCGGTCTTGAAATCGAGCTTCGCCGTGTTGTCGCCACCGAACGCATCGGGGTAGAACCGGCGTTGATCCCGTCCTTGAATCCCCGTGTACTTGTCGGTGCCGCCTGATACGGCAACCAGCCCGAGTAAAACGCGGGCGCATCCGGGTGTTCGACCGAACGCAGCGCCCCGATCCCCGAGATCACCCCGTACCCACGACTGAACAGGTGATATTCGATGATGTCTGCGCTCAATAGCGTGGGCACATCGGTGACCCGTCGGATGACCGCCCTGATCCCCCTCGCCGGTCCGTTCTAGCGGCGGTTGGAACGGTCAGCCCGAGGGGTGCCCCGTCTAAGCAGCGGGCAATTCGTTCGGTGGTGGCCGGGCAACGGTGAGAATCGACGTCGGTCGTCAGGTGCTACCCAATCGCCTCAGTCTTGTCGAAGCATGGCACGGAGGTCTCCGTCGTGCGGCGATCACTGGGGTCGCCTCGATCCCGTCTGGAGGGGCGAGCAGCCACCACGGCGGTGTGATCGCGCCCCGTGCCGAAGATGCGGGGAATCTGTTGGAAACACAAATCCCGCTCTGCGAAGAGCGGGACCGAGGGTGCTTCTTCAATTGTCGACGCGGAATATTACCAGCGGTTGCCGCCGCCGCGGCCGCCGCGGCCGCCACTGCTGCGGCCGCCACCGTAGGACGAGCTGCCCCGTGTCTCGTAGCACGAGGAACAGTACACTGGGCGGTCGCCGCGTGGCTGGAAGGGGACTTCCGTCTCCTTGCCACAGGCGCTGCAGGTCGCCGGGTACATCGTGCGCTCGCGGCGATCATAGCTCCCGCCGCTGCTGTAGCCGCCGCTGCTATAGCCACCCGAGCTATACCCGCCTGAACTGTAGCCGCCGTCGCGGGAACGCTTGCGCTCGGCGCGGCACTCCGGACAGCGGGACGGCTCGTTCGTCAAGCCCTTGCTGGCATAGAAGGTCTGCTCACCTTCGGTGAAGACGAACGCCATTCCACAATCGCGGCAGGTGAGGGTTTTGTCTTGCATTGCGCTGACTCCTTGATGGATAGATGGTGGTTCTGCTTCGGCCAGCGCAACTTCACAGAGGACCATACAACCCTGTCGGTGAGAACTGGCTCGCTTGTGTCGGCGGCTACCGAGTCATGCCTCTTGAACTGTACTCGATCCTTCGAGGAAGTGCCATCCTCTCAGGTAGGAAATATGTCGCATATTGCGAGGTACCACGTTGGCACGAAGGGCAGGTCCGATTCGGCTGGCAGAATATCAGTGTGCCGTCTTGCCAGTGAAGCTCCATTGGGCGATTCGGAGACTAGGGACGACGAAATTCCCCTCTTCGATTTCGAGCTTGGTGGTGCGGCTGATGCCGGTCACGGCATTCAGGGCGGCGAGATAGCTCTGGGTAAATCGCAAGTTTTTCACCGGTGCAACGATCTCGCCATTCTCAATCAAAAACAGCCCATCGCGGGTCATCCCGGTCATCGTCACTGTGAGATAGTGAACGGGGCGGGTGTACCAGAAACGGGTGATCAGCAACCCCCGATCAACCTTGCGAACGAGGTCGTCTTCTGTGCCAGGCGCGAGATAGAGGTGACGTGGCAGCGGACCAGAGGTTGAGCCGGGCGGAAGGGCGTGGCCGGTGGATTCCTTGCCGTCCCGGGCTGCGGTGAGCGTGTCGTAGACCACGCCAACCGCGACGCCGTCGACGATCAGGTCGACACGGCGGCTGGGCACGCCTTCCGGGTCGAAGGGCTCCGGGACGACGCCCGGCCCGGTAGGATCGTCCCAGATCGAGATGTTCTCGCCCAGGACGCGTTCGCCAAAGCGGCCGGCGAGAAAGCTCGTCTTCTCCTGCACACTCTGGGCGCTGAAGCCGAGGAAGCTGACGTAGAGCAGAAGGTCGACGACGGCATACGGCTCGAGGACGACTTCCCACTCGCCGATTTCAACGTCGATCGGGTTGCGGGCCCGCGTCGCTCGGCCGATCGCCTCGTCGGCCAGTGCGTCGGGATCGAGGTCGCCGGCGTCCAACGCAAAGCGGTCGGCGTAGCCGGAACCGCTGTCACTCATGACCACAGCCATCGCCGCAGCGGTCGTTCGTCGCGTGCTCGCGAAGATCCCGAGGGAATTGGCGACAGTGAACTGCTCCGCCCGCGTCTCGATGTAGCCGGCAGCCACCAGCCCTACCTCGGCGGCGCGGCGGCAGACGGGAGCGGCGAGTCGCGCCCGAGCCTCCGGCGAGAAACCAGCCGTTGTCTCGCGCCAGCCGTCCACGGGCGGAATTGGCCGCGGGGTTGGCAACGATCGAAAGTCGGGGTTTTCGGGGGAGCGACGCGCGATCGCGCGGGCATGCTCGACAACGCGGCGGATCCCCTCCGGCGAGAGGTCGTTGCCGGTCGCGACGCCGATCCGTCGCCCGACAACGGCGCGGATGGTCAGCTCGTGATTGCGTTCGGCGACGTTTTGGTGAATGCCATTGTTGGCGAAGCGGGTGAGGGCGGAATCGACTTCGCCAATAATCACCTCGGTCTGATCGCAGTCGCTGGCGGCGAAGGCAATATCCGCGATGGCGCGTAACTCGCGTTCGGAGTACATCGCTCGCTCCTTCAGCGCATCAGACCGACTTGGACGTTTCGAAACCGCGCCGCTGCCGCGCCGTGGCCAACGTGCATCGTTTGGGATGGCTGACCTTTCCCGCAGTTCGGGAGCCCCCAGATCGTCCACTCGTCACGGTTGCAGACCGCGTCGCAGCTCGCCCAGAACTGTGGCGTGATGCCGGAGTACGTGGCGTTCTTGAGCAGCGCACCGCGCTTGCCGCCCCGGATTTCCCAAGCGATCTCGGTGCCGAACTGAAAGTTCCAGCGGCGATCGTCGATGCTCCACGACCGGTTGGTTGCCATCAGGATGCCCTCATCGGTGTCGGCAATCAGGTCCTCGAGAGTCCAGTCGCCCGGTTCGAGGTTGATGTTGGTCATCCGGATGAGCGGGATGCGGTTCCAGCCGTCGGCGCGCATGGTTCCATTGCTGGTTTGTCCGAGGAGCGTGGCGGTCTCGCGCGACGTGAGAAAGCCGACGAAGCGGCCATGGTCGACGATCGTGGTGCGCTGAGCCGGGATCCCTTCATCGTCGTAGCCAAAGGTTCCCAAGCCGCCGGGAATGGTCGCGTCGGCGACAATGGTGACGTGCTCAGAACCATACTGGTAGCTGCCGAGCTTATCGATGGTCAGAAAGCTGGTCCCAGCGTAGGCAGACTCGGTCCCAAAGACGCGATCGAGTTCGATCGGGTGGCCGCAGCTCTCGTGGACCTGTAGGGCGGTCTGCGACGAATCGAGAATGACCGTCGTCACGCCGGACGGACACTGTTTCGCGGTGAGCAGGGCCGCCGCCTCGTCTGCGATCCGGGCGGCATGATCGACGATCCGCTGGCGCTCGACGAACTCCCAACCTGCCGTGCCCATGTGCAGGCCGAAGCTGTTTGGATAGGACCGCGTCTGGATCTCGTCTTCGGACCGGGCGGTACATTCGATGCCAACACCCGTCTCGGTCAGTTCCTGCTCAATGTCTGCACCTTCGGAATTGAGGAACAGCTTGCGCTGGCGCTCGCAGCCAATCCGCCCTTCGGCGACGACAATCGCGGGATCGCGGCGCATCGCCTGATCGGCCGCGAGGAGAAGCCCGATGCGCTCGTCGAAGGAGACGGCGAAAGGATCGCGCTCGGTCGGCGTCGTGTAGCGGCCACGAGTGGTCACCGGTGGTCCGAGCGAGACCGGATGCGGTTGGACCAGCGCGGATGCCCGGGCGATCGCGACGGCGAGCGCTGCGACCCGGTCGGCTTCGGCGAAGGAGAGCAGCGCTGAGCTGGCGAATCCCCACGCGCCATCAACGAGGACACGCACGCCGAAGCCGACGCTTTCGTCCGTTCGAATCACGTCGACCCGGCCATTCTTGACGACGACGCTTTCGCTCCGAAGCTCGACGACCCGCACATCGGCATAGGCGGCGCCGCGACTGGTAGCGGTGTCGAGCGCCTGTCTCGCGATATCTCGCACGGCTCCCCCTCGACCGTTGTTCGCTATCATAGAATGGACGCGAGGGGAGGGGCCTCGCTACGGCAGGGATCGAGCGCGGATCGCGGGGCGCCTCCTTCCGTTGGGGGTCGAAACGATGCCGATCTATGAGTATCGCTGCGCTGAAGAGCGCAAGGTGTTTCAACTGCGGCGGCCGATGAGCGGGTTGGACGATCCGGCCGCCTGCCCAGACTGTGGTGCTCCCGCCAAGCGGGTGTTGTCGCTCTTCGCTCCGCTCGCCCGCGGCGACGGCGGATGGAGCGCGGAGAACGATTCGTTCGGAACGAGCGCCGGCGGCTGCTGCGGCGGCTCGTGCGGCTGCGGGGCGTCGCTCAACTAACGGGCGTGCTCTTCCCTTCTGTCAAGAAGGTCAGCACGGTCTGAACGAATCGCGCCGGATCGTCGACCTGCGGATAGTGGCCGGCGTTCTCGATGAGCGCAAAGCCGACATCCGGGATCGCGCGCAGGAATCGCTGCTGTTCGGGAAGCACGATGTCCCGGTCGCCGACGAGGAGAAGCGTCGGGGCACGGATCGAGAAGGCCCGTCCGAGCGTATCGTGGCCATACACTGCTAGCCCCGCCTGAACGAGCGAGTCGCGCGATTGGCGGCGTGCCTCGTTGACTCGCTCGACGAGGCGTTCTGTCGGTGCCGTGAATATCGCGGCGAGGGATTCCACGGTTGCCGGCGGGCTTTCGATGGCCTGGCGAAAGCGTTCTTCGGCGGTGGCAAGCATAGTGGCGCGGGCGCGGCCGTCCCAGCCGGGGCATCCGACGAGGACGAGGCGGCGCACCTTGTCGGGATACGTTGCGGCCAACTCGACGGCTGTCATCGCGCCGAGCGAGTTGCCGATGATATTGAGGGGCGGCAGGCCGAGCCGATCGATGGCATCGGCGATCGCATCGGCGAGATCAAGAACCGAGAGGCTGCCCGGACGGGCCGGCGATGTGCCGTGGCCGGGAAAGTCGATCGCGATCACCTCGGCGGCCGCTTCGAGGTCGGGCCGCACGTCGTCGTAGGAGGTCATCGACATTCCCATGCCGTGCAGCAGCAGGATTGGTCCGAAGGGTCCGGGTGTGCCGCCGCGCCGGTAGGCGAGCGGCCCGAGTCGAGTTTCAACGGTAGTCATCGTGGCCTCCGCCGGGACTGTAGCATGCGGGGGCAGTGTGCCAATTTGACCGTTCCTATCGGCGTGCCTATAATGCAGCAGGCGAGCGGACAGTCCGGTCCGGGCGGGGCCGGGACAGTCCGCCAGAATCGCCGAGCCGACCGACAGCTTCGACGCGGGGACCCACGCGCCTTCGCTCGCTCGGAACGCGAGCCGCTCCTGGACGTCACGACCGCGGTGCGGTCGCGCTCGGCGCCCTGTTTTTCGGGTTCCCCCTCGAGGCGCTGCGGGCTCGATTCTGCGAGGGAGAGCATGGCCGAGGACCCGATCAGCACCAGTGGCGAGGAGACCTCGAAGGAGCGGTTCCGTGAGATGGGGCGCAAGGGCGGACGCGCTCTGAGGGAGAAAAAAGGGCAGGAATTCTACGTCGAGATCGGTCGCAAGGGCGGCAACACGGTCAAGTCGCGTCACGGTGCCGATCATTATCTGCGGATTGGTCACAAGGGCGGCACTGCCGTCAAGGACAAGTACGGACCGGACTACTACAGCGCGATCGGCAAGAAGCGCTGGGAGGGCCGTGCGAAGAAAACCGAGCCGACTGAGTAACGGTTTCGCGCCACCGCGATCAGCCCTCGTCCGTCACCTCGGACGGGGGCTGCACATTCCGGCGTGATATGGCATTGACCGTCGGATGCTCCAACACGCCTCGGACGGCTCCCCGGACGTGGCAGGCGGTGTCTGCGTGTCGTCATTCCGTTGACCTCACCGAAGCCGCTTCCTATAACTCCTGCCGTGGCGACGCTTGAACACCCCCACCTCCGCCGGCATTCCGACCGGGTGGCATGGCTGGTCATTTGGATCGCGTTTGGGCTGTTCTGCGTGCTCTGCATTGGTTCGGTCCTCAGCATCCGCTGGTATCAAGCGAGTGCGACTCAGCCCTACGACGCGCATCTTGGCACCGTCATCGGTGGCACGATCACCCGGCAGTCCGCCGGCACAGCGAGTTGGGTGGTCGTCGACGAGAACGCCATCCTTCGGGAAAATGATCGCATTCAGACGGACCGGGTGGGCCGGGCGCTTGTCACCCTCTTTGACGGGAGTACGGTTCTCATCTTACCCGAGTCCGAGATCCAACTGAGCCGACTGCAGGTGTCGGTCTTCGCGCCGAAGACGAACTACGTCACGGTCCGGGTGAATCGTGGCAAGGCGGTGATTGCCGTCGCTCGTCCTGCCGAAGGCCGGACCGACTTCACGCTCCAGTTTCCTCAGGGGCGCGCCGTGTTGCTCGAAGGCAGCTATTCGGTCGCCTTGGGCGATCCCGAAAGCGAGATCAAAGTCCGCGAGCGCGGGCAGGCGTTCGTCACCGCCGGCGGCCGAACGGTCGAATTGCGCGAGCGGTCTGCGACGAGCGTTGGTCGAACGCCCAGCGAGCCGCGGCCGGCAGCGACTGAGCTGATCCGGAATGGGACGTTTTCCAACGGGTTCACGGGCTGGCAGCGTGAACCGGACCAAACCTATTGCCTTGAGAACACCCCCGCGCCAGCGCAGGTGCAGCTCACGACCGACGCAGCTGGCCAGCCAGCCGTCCGCTTCGTCCGCGTTGGCAGTCAAGCAACCGCCTGCGAGGTGCTGCTCCGGCAAGAGATCAATCGTGACGTGAGCGAGTTCTGGACCTTGCGTCTATCGGTCGAGGTGAACGTCGTCTCCCAGAGCCTCGGCGGGGGCGGGACTCTCGGGTCTGAGTACCCAATGATGGTGCGGTTGCGCTACCGCTCCGCGGAAGGGCTTGAAGACCTTGTGGTCCAGGGATTCTATGTCGAAAACCCTGCTAGGAGTCGTGTCGATTTCGGGGTGCCGGTGCGTGCGGGAACGTGGGAGACGATGCAATATGAGCAAGACTTGATGAGCCGAGTGCCCACCCCACGCCAAATCCTCTACGTTGAGGTGGTGGCCGGCGGCCACGACTACGAGAGCTTCGTTCGGCGCGTCTCCTTGGTGGGCGAATAGCCCAGCCGGTCGGCGAGCCGGCCGGAGGACAACCACAGGGATAGGGTGTGGACGAGAATTCGTCGGCGCGCTCAGGGTTCGCGCTCCCGCAAGACCGGGCGGTTCAGGACGTCACGCTTGCCATCGAGCGGGGGTTATTCGTCGCCCGGCTGGTGATTCCGGCGCTGGTGGCGCTCGCCGTCGTGCTGTTCCGGGACAATCTGGGGAATTGGGTCGCCGTCCTCTTCTTGCTCGGGCTGGTCGAGTTGTACAATCTCGTTCTTATCGGCCCGACGATGGTGCGCTTTCCCCGTTTCTCGCACACGGCGGGCATCTTGCTCGACACTGCTGTCCTCGTCGCCTGCGCGTTCCTGACGGTACCGGAGCTTGCCGCACGGGGCATTACAGCCGACTTCTGGCTCGTTTTCCTATTGTTCATCGTGGGCGCGGCGTTCCACTTCGGCCCGATTGGCGCAGCGCTCTACACTGCCTTCCTCTCCGGCTTCTTTGCTTGGATTTCGCTGGCGTACTTTCCCGCCGGCTCAGTGACAGTCGAGAACCTGCCCGTGCGACTGGCCTTCTTCGTTGCCATCGGCGGATTAGTCTGGTGGCTCAGCTTCGAGCTGAATCGCCGCCGGCAGTATCTCGAGGTGGCAAACCGCTCCCTGGAACGGCAGAACTTCGACACGATCCTGATGCTGGCGACGGTCGTCGAGGCGCGTGACTCCTTCACGGGAGCACATCTCCAGCGTATCCGCTACTACAGCGAGGCGATCGCCCGCCACCTCGGCTATCAGGAACCGGACGTCTCGGCGCTTGGCGAGGCCAGCATCACACACGACGTTGGAAAAGCGTTCACCCCAGATGGGGTGTTGAAAAAGGCCGGCCCGCTTACTCCGGAAGAGCGACGCGTTATGGAACGGCACGCCCCCGACGGCGAGAGAATCCTCGGCGATCGCCCAGCATTCCGCGTTCACCGCGAGATTGCCCGCCACCATCACGAATGGTGGGATGGCACCGGTTATCCTGATCAGTTGGTCGGGCCAGCGATCCCGCTTTCGGCACGCATCGTTGCCGTCGCCGACGTCTTCGACGCTCTCACCTCCCGACGGCCCTATAAGGAACCGTGGGACTCGGCGCGTGCAGCCGCCGAGGTGTTCCGGCTCGCCGGAAGACAGTTCGACCCGCTCGTTGTCGAGGCATTCCGGCGTGCTTACCACTCGGGTGAGATCGAGGCGATTCGTGCCCGCCACGGCGATCCCGTCCCCGAGGCGCTGGCAGTGGTGAGCGAGGCGCGTTAGCGCACTTTCGCGCAGAAATAACAGACTTCGAGCGTCTTGTTCCAGTGAGTTGGCTCGCAGGCTGTACGCCCGCAGCGGGTACACGTGTGCAGGCTGGTGTATGGCCGGTTCGCCCCACGTTCACGGCAAACGTCGCAACTCGGCGGAGGAACAGTCATCTCGCGGCTCCCGAACCACGGCTCTCGGTCGGAGTGTGCGGTCGAGCGCGGCCGGCCGTCAAGCACGAAAGGGTCGCTACCACGCAGCGAGCCGCGGCTCCCAAATGAACTGCCCGGTGGGCTACTTGGTTGGGCGCACGGGCTGGATCGGTTAAACCGCGGCCCTTCCCGCGTGGAATGGCCGCGGAGACGTGAAAACGACGATCCGCCGAGTCAGGGACCCGGCGATGGCCGGTCCTCATCGCCGGGTCCCTGACTCGAATGGCTGCGTGGTGGGCGATCCAGCAGGGGGTGACCGGCGCGCCTAGGCTGGCTTGTCGGCCTTGACGAGCATATTGCGCCCGACTCGGGTGAGGCGCTCGACGTTGACCATCCCGAGCTCGCTCAGCCGCTCTTCGAGGCGAAGGTCGAGATATTGGAGCATGAAGGGCTCCTGAGCGTCGACCATCGCGACCCGCTTCTCGTACTCGCCTGGCTCCTCGGCGGGCGGCCAATCGGCGAAGGCGATACGACCGCCCGGGCGGGTCAGCCGAATCATTTCCTTGACGCAGGCAAGGCCGGCGTAGGTTGGTACTTCATGGAGGCAATAGTTCTCGTAGACAAAGTCGAAGGAGCTGTCCTCCCAGTAACTCAGGTCGGCGAAGTCTCGGTGATAGAACTTCACATTCGTGACACCTTGGCGTTCTGCCTCCCGGCGCGCCCAGCGCAGCATCGGCGGCGAGAGGTCAACGCCAATCACCTCGGCCTCTGGGAACATCTTGGCGACGATGATCGTCGCTTCGCCGATCGCGCACCCCGCGTCGAGGATTCGCTTCGGGTTGAGCGGCGCGATCAATTTGTGGAAGTAGTAGCGGAGGACATCTTCACGGTCAAAGTAGAAACCCCAGCGTGCCGTCTTGTAGTAGAACTCCCCCATGCCAGGATGAAGCCAGCCCGGATCCGGCATGCCGTGAACCGGCTTCATAAAGTAATAGGGGGGGTAGGTCGTTGGCTCGGTAACGCCAGGCGGCAAGAGGTCTGAACCGTCGAAGGGGCCGTCCATCTTCTCGAGGCGCGACCACCATAGGGAGAGCGCCGGAGCGACTAGTGGGCGGAACGTTCGAGCGGCCCAGAGGAACAGGGGCGCCGGCGGCTTATAGGCAGGCGGGGCAGGCGGCACATCGGCGAGGCGGGTATCCGCTTCGGTCGTCGTCACGGCATCCTCCTTCGGTCGGCGTTGGCCGGGATCAAGTATATCAAGAATTGTGTAACTCTTAGACTGTACCGGCGATTCCACGGACCGAATGTTGGGCCGGCGCACCAGGGAGGCGGACATGATCGAGCGACCAGAAGTCGGGATGTGGGCAGGAATTGGGACGCTCGGCGCGTTGGCGGACGATGGCCGCTTCCTCGACGCGCTCGGGATCCCAAGCATCTGGTGCGGTGAGCAGCAGGAAGCGATGGTCGCCGCTGGTGTCTTGGCGGCTACCGTCACACGCGCTGCCATCGGGACCGCGATCGCCCAGATTACCCGTCCACCAGCGTTGCTCGCGCTCGGCGCGACGACACTCCAAGTGCTCACCGACAACCGCTTTCGGCTTGGCCTTGGGCTTGGCGGCGCCGGCGTCGACCGGTGGATGGGCATTCCTTCCGTGCGCCGAGCGCAACGCTTTATCGAGTACGTCCGCGCGTTCCGCGCTTGCATGCGTGCCAGTCGCTCGCATCCGGTGACGTTCGAGGGCGAGTTCTACCAGATCCGCGGCTATGGGGTGATGACCGAGCACACCGCGCCCACGCCCCCGGTCTGGGTCGCCGCGTCCGGGCCGCTGATGCTGCAGGCCGCCGGCGAAGTCGGCGATGGGGTGCTTTTGATCAACATGTTTCCCCCGGCCTATTTCCGCAACACCGCGCGAGCGTTGGTCGAGCGCGGTGCCCGCCGCGCGGGCCGTCACCCGAGCGAGATCAAGATCGGTTTCACCCGCTACGTCGCCGTCGACTCCGATCGCGCGACCGCCCGCGAGCGCATGCGCAGCACCCTCGCCCGCTCGGCGATGGCGGACTATCACCAGAATGTGCTCACGCTTGCCGGCTACGGCCGCGAGGCAGCCGCGATTCGGGGAGCAACTGAACAAGGCGACGTAACGGCGGCGCGCGCCGCCGTCAGCGATGAATTGCTCGATGCGGTCGCTCTCGCTGGCACGGCGGACGACGTTCGCCGCGGCATCGCGGCCTACGCTGAGATCGCTGACCTCGTGCTGTTGCACACGGCGAATACCGGGTTGACGCCGGCCGAAGGAGACGCGCACAACCGGGCCGTCGCCGAGGCGGTCGCCGGCTAGACGTCCGCTACCGATTTCCCCCGCGACGGGCGAGCGCCGCAGCTGCTCCCACAAGGACGAGGAGGCCGCAGACCCCGGTCAGAGCCCACTTGATCGTCTGCAGGATGCTCGTCAGTTGGGCGACGGCGTCCAACCGGGCGGGATACGCGAGGATCATGGCGAGGATGCCAAGATTCTCGGCATAGTCGGCAGCGAGGACGAGGAACGGCACGATAATGAAGCGTTGCACGGGGCTGCTCGGCGAGAAGCCCCGGGCGAACAACCAAGCCAGCAGGGTGCTCAAAAAAAGCGCGTAGACGAGAGGCCAGACGATATCGCCGGTGATCTGGAACAGCAGGTAGAAGGTCCGTCCCTCGGCGCCGAGCGCCTCGAGCGTCGCGTAGGCATCGGCCGGCGCGAAGCCCACATTGACGTCGATCGGGTGGCCGCCGCGTGAATAGCCCGCGAAGCGCTCCATCACCCACGGGAGGATCATCAGGGTGAAGACCAGCATCATGAACGTCAGCGCCAGCAGCCGCCGACCCGTGGCGCTTCGGCGAATCCAGCGGAGCATCCTTCCTCCCGACGGCTCCGCTAGCTTGCGGGCCGCTCCAACTCGTCGAGGAATCGACGGGCAACCCGCGGCCAGTCGTACTCAGCCGCCACGCGCAGTCCGCCCTCCCCAAGCTCTCGGCGACGTGCTGGCGAACGGAGCAGGGCGACCAGCGCTTCGGCGAGCGCCTCGACGTTGCCGGGAGGTACGAGGACGCCGGCTTCACTGGGCACGATCTCCGGGACAGCCGCGGCGGTAGTCGCCACAATCGGCAGCCCGCTTGCCATCGCCTGCACATACACGGTCTCATCCCCTTCGTCGACGCTCGGGGCGCAGAACACGTCCGCATTCCGGTAGGAGTCTCGCAGCGTCGTCTCCTCGGCCGCGTTCCGAACGTGCACGGCAGTGGCAACGTCCAGCGTCTCCGCGAGGCGGCACAGCGTTTCCTGCTCGCGTCCGTCGCTAACGAGAACGGCATGCGCCGCCGGAATCGTGCGCCGGACGATTGCGAGCGACCCGAGGAGATCGGCTGCGGGCGCATGGCCATCCCGACACACCACACCGAGGATCGTCGCGCCATCCCAGCTGGCGGGTGCGCTGGCGCGCCAGTGCGGGAGGTCGATCCCTGCCGGTACGACCCGGAGCCGCGCCGGGTCGACCCGATAGTGGCGGATGACGGCCTCGCGGAGGTGACGGCTGGGTGTGACCACGCCATCGGCACGCCGAGCGTTGTCACCCTCCAGCCACGCGAACAGGCGATGCGGCTGGCGCGTTCCGGCCGGTCGGCGCTGCCGAGCCTCGGCGGCAACGCGGTTGAGGGCGACGACATAGGGCTGCGGCCGCCGGCGGCGGGCCCAGAATACTCCGTCGAAGTCAAACCCAACGACGAGGTCGGCGGCGATCGTTTTCAGGAGACGGGGGACGGCGAGGTTGAAGAGCAGCCGGTGGACGGCGACCGACCCGCGCGGCGCAGCCTGCGGCCGGAGGGTGACGACCTCGTGACCGAGCGCGAGGAGACCGCTGCGCAGGCCGGCGCGTGCCGCGGCGGTTCTGCCGCCCAACCGAGCCTCTGCCGGCCAAGAGTCGACAAAGGTGATCCGCATCGACGCTGCTAGAACTCGATTCCCGGCTGGGCCCGGATGCCCGCGTCGTAGGCGTGCTTCACCTTGGTCATGTCGGTAACGACGTCGGCATAGTCGATCAGCGCTTGCGGGGCGTAGCGGCCGGTGATGATGAGATGGAGCATCGGCGGCTTGTGCTCGCGGAGCCAGTCGATCGCCTCGTCGGGCTGGATCCAGCCGTAATGGAGAGGATAGGTGAATTCATCCAGCACGATGAGATCGTAGGCGCCGCTCACGATCGCTTCCTTCACTTGCTCCCAAGCATGGCGCGCCTTGGCGACCGTTTCGTCGATGTCCCGCGACGTCCAGGTGAAGCCGTCGCCCATGCGGCGCCACTCGATTCCCAGCTTCTTGGCGGCGCGCACCTCGCCCCAGTTGCCGTTCTCATGCTTGAGGAACTGAAACACACAGGTCCGCATCCCGCGCCCCCAGGCCCGAAAGAGCACGCCAAAGGCAGCGGTGCTCTTGCCTTTCCCGAGGCCGGTGTTGACCAGCACAATCCCCTTCTTGATGAGCTGTTTGCGGGCGGCCTGGCGTTTGGCGGCGGCCTCAGCGGTCGTGGTGGACGCTCGATCGGTCACGGGAAACTCCCCGATAACGTTGCTGCAACAATCCGCCGGCCCGTCGGGTAAAGAAGAGCGAGGGCGGTACCCCCGGCAGGGATCGAACCTGCGCGCAAGGTTTAGGAAACCTCTGCTCTGTCCACTGAGCTACGGGGGCGCTGGCTCGATTCTAACGTATTGGCCGTTCCAGCCCGGAGGCAGACCATGATTCGCGACGCATCATTCGTTCGCCGGCGCGGCGTTCTGCGGACGCTCGCGGCGCTCCCCTTGACCTTGTTCGCCGCCGCCTGCGGCCTCGGCGGCGCACGAACCTCGCCCGGCATGAACCCGGCCTCTGGCGCGATGCCGAGCGGGCAAGCGTCCGGCAGTCAAGTGGCGGGAACGACGACGCTCGCTCCGACGCCAAGTTGCGCCGATGCCGACGACCCAACTCCTTCGCAGACCGAAGGTCCCTACTTCACGCCGAATTCGCCGCTTCGCGCCTCGCTCTTGGAAGCTGGAGTTTCCGGCACGCGGCTCGTCCTAACCGGACGGGTCCTCTCGACCAGCTGCCAGCCGATTGCCAACGCACTCCTTGACTTTTGGCAGTGCGACAGCGCCGGCCAATATGACAATCGCGGCTACCGCCTGCGCGGCCATCAGTTTACCAACGCCGATGGGGCCTATCGGCTCGAGACCATCGTCCCTGGCCTCTATCCCGGACGCACGCGGCACATTCACGTCAAGGTTCAAGCGCCGAACCGGCCGGTCCTCACCACCCAGCTCTACTTTCCAAACGAGCCGGGCAACCAGCGTGATGGCATCTTTACCCCTGAACTGGTGATGCGTCTCGCCGACACCTCGGACGGAAAGGCCGGCGAGTTCGATTTCGTCCTTGTCGTCTAGCCTGATCCAAGCCGACACAGGCTCGGTTTGCGGGCGGACCGCAGCCGCTGCCTCGACCCGGCGGCGGCGAACGGACCGATCGGGGGGCGTCCCGTCCGGCAGGTGCGCCCCAACGCTCCACCCGGCGGAATTGGGCTAGCGGATGACGAGGTTTGGGATGGCGCGGAGCTTTTCCTCGGAGCCGCGGGAGACGTGGTACGGTCGGGACCGCGCCGAGGGCGTTCCGGCGGTTGCCCGCGTCGAATAGCCCGCCGATGCGTCGATGATCGCGGCGGCGTGCTCGCGCGGGATCACGCAGACGCCGTCCAGATCTCCGTAGATGATGTCACCGGGGTAGACAATGACGCCCCCGCAGATGACGGGGACGTTGATCCAGCCTGGCCCGTCGTTTTTGTTGCTTGCACCGGCGATTGTGCCGCGGGCGAAGACAGGCAAGCCGTAGCGCAAGAGCAGCGGGCCGTTCGCAGCGAAGCCATCCACGACGACGCCCCCAGCCTGCGCCTCCTGGACGCCGCGGGTCATCCCGGCGCCCCACGCAGCCACGTCGGAGCGGCCACCGGCATCGACCACGATAATATCCCCGGGCTTGGCGTAGAGGGCGGCCACCTCACCCATCAGCAGGTCGTCGGTCCACTCCGGCCGAACCGTGAAGGCGGGGCCGCACACCATCCAGTCGGCACTGAGCGGTTTGATCGCGGGGTCCATGATCTGACGTGGTCCGGCGCGGGTGCCGGTCACGGTGACGTGGGTCTGCCTGCAGCGTTCAAGCAACGCCGGGTCCGGTCGTTCGAAGTCGGTATTGATGATGTACTCGACGGCCACGACACCCCCTCGCGAGACGCGGTAATGCTGCTCAGTATCGAGCATCAGCGTTCGAGCGCGTCGCGGTTGAAGGCAGCAGGGATGGCGAGGCGACCCGTTTCACGCCGCTCCGGCAGCTCAGGAAAGGCAAAGCCGTCTTCCGGCTCGAGGGTCACGTCCACCGCGGCGCTGGTGCGCGGCGGCGGCTTGGCCGCGTTCGGGCCTGGCTCTTCACTCAATCCTCGGAGGCTGGCCGAGCTGGCGGTGATGGCGATCGAATAGGTCGTGTCCGTGTAGGCTTCGACCTCGATCTGGTAGTACCCGGTCAGGCTTGCGACAACGGATCCCTCGTCGATCTCCAATCCGCTGGCGTTCCGGACGAGCGCGCGCCGGCCACGTGGGTCCCAAATATAGAGATCCGGATCGCCAGACTCTGGCGTGAGGCGCACCGAGATGGTCTCGCCGGCGCGGACGAGCCGCCGGAAGATACGCGTCTGCCCGCTCAGCAACGAGTCGCTCGCCGGGAGAAAGTCGAAGCGGGCAACCGCCGGACGGAGGGAGACATTTCCTGCCGCGTCGGCAACGAAGGCTTGGATCGTCCGTGCTCCGGCGCCCGGGGCGAGTGTCAGCGTGGGCGACGCGCTAAACGGCAGCCAGCGGGTCGTCTGCACCGGCGTCCACGTCCCGCTCGCGGGATTGAGCACGCGCTCGATTAGCATCATGAGCGCCAACCCCGATCCGCCGGGCGGGTCGTACGCGTGCAGCTCGAGCCCAACGGTGGGGTCGGCGACCGCCGGCGCCCCATCACTGGCGACGAGCGAAGCGGCGACCGGCGCCACCGTGTCACCGCCGCCACCGAGAATGGCGAAAGTGCGCGAGGCGCGATTGTTGGCCGTCGAGGTTTCTGGGACCGTCCCGTCGGGATCGAGGACCACGGTAATCGAGATCGGGCCGGCTGCTGGACCAACTGCCCACGGTGTGGACAGCCAGGCGAATCGGGATCGCGACTCGAAGGTGACGGCAAGGTCGGCGAGCAGCCGACCGCCGTCGGGGTCCCCCTGATAAAAGCGCACCGGCAGCAGGACGCTCGGCCCAGCGCCGCGCCGCCGGATGTTCACGCCGAGCTCTGCCTCTGTCCCCACATAGGGACGAGCTGGCAGCGACCAAATGTCGGCCGGTTCCACGAAAAAGTCGTCGCTCACCGGGTCGACGGCGAGGTAGACGTTGCGAATGACCGTCTCGGGTGTGCCGGGGTTTGTGAGGAGCAAGTCGTACGCCCCGGAGTCAATGGTGGCCGGGATGCTGCCGAGCAGCCGAGTGGTGTCAAAGGCGCGAACACCAACCAGCGGTACCCGCGTTCCTGCCTTGGCGTGTCGGAGCACGGCGACCGTCGCGGACGACAGACCGCGGCCCTCGATGACGACGTCCACTGGCTCGCTCGTCAGCCCTTGGGTGGGGCGGAGTCGCGTGAAGCTGGGCGGGATCGGTGCCCACGTGGGCGACGGCGAAGGGGTAGCTGGCGTTGGAAGCAACGGCGTCCGTGACGGTGTGGGCGAAGCAGTTGGTGGCGTCGGTGGTAGGGGCGTCCGCGTCGCGGTGGGGCTGGAAGTTGGCGGCGGGGTCGGCGTGGTGCTGCCCGGGGCGAGGAACCGGATGGCCGCGTCGAGCTGGACGAGGCCGAAGCCGTAGAAGTCGTCGCGTCCCGGTGCGCCGAGGTCGAGCGCGGCGCCTTCGATGGCCGACCGGATGTGCGCGGGTGTCGAGTATTCCGGCAGTCCTGCGAGAACCGCGGCGACGCCCGCCACGTGTGGGGTGGCCATCGAGGTGCCCGAGAGCGCCGCATAGCCCGATCCATGGCACAGGTCGCAACTACCGGTTGGGACCGTCGCATAAATGCTGACGCCCGGCGCCGCGATATCAACGAACGACCCATACGTGGAGAAGGAAGCGCGGGCGTTGCTGCTATCGGTGGCAGCGACGGCGATGGCGGCGGGATACGCGCCCGGGTAGTTTGGCACCGAGTTGCCACCGTTGCCGGCTGCTGCCACCACAAGCGCCCCCTTGGCGACGGCGTAATTGACGGCAGTCTCGAGGGTGACCGACCTGCCTGCGCCACCGAGACTGAGGTTGATCACCTTCGCGCCGTGGTCGGCGGCCCAGATGATCCCAGCGGCGACATCACTGGTGTAGCCCGACCCTCCAGCATCGAGCACCTTGATGGGCATGACCCGCGCTCCCCACGCAACGCCAGCAATGCCAAGCGCGTTGTTGGCGATGCCGGCGGCAATCCCGGCTACGTGGGTCCCGTGGCCCTGATCGTCCTGCGCAATCGGATCGTCGTTTACGAAGTCCCAACCGCCGACGATCTTGCCGGCAAGATCGGGGTGCGAGAGGTCGACACCGGTGTCGACGACGGCGATTATGACGTCCTCGCGTCCTGTCGAGAGCGCCCAGCCCTGCGGTCCCCGAATCCGTTGGAGACCGTACTGCTGGACGAAGGCTGGATCGTTCGGGGTAACCACCGCGCCGGCTGGAACCGTCGCGCTTGGCGTGGGCGAACCGGGCGTGCCGGTCGGAGTTGCAGTGCGGGTTGCCGTCGCCGTAGGAGGCGAGTCGAGCGTTGCCACCAGTTCGTACGGCCCAGCGGACATCCCAAAGTAACTGAAGGCTTCGATTCGGTAGCGCCCGCTGATGGCAAGAGTGACGTTCGGGATGAGCGAGTTCAGGTTGCCGCCGGAGTCGTCGTCCCAGGCGAGGAGGCTCCCAGTTGGGCTGTAAAGTCGAAGGAACGGGTCGAGCGGCGCAGTCTGCCGCGTCATCCGGATCGTGATGCGCTGACCGGCCATTGCGTCGAAATAGTAGGTGTCGAGGTCAGTGGCCGGGCTGATCGTGCCGCTGATCGGCACGCCGCTCGTGAGGACCCGGCTGTCGTCGCTGTCCTGAGCGGTGGGGCCTTCGAGGATCCCAACCCGGTAGTCGGGCTCGGCGTATTCCACCTCGGGAAGCGCCGCGAGCTGGCCGAGGATCGACGGGACGTCGCGGGGGTTGACGGCGAGCACGGTCACGCCGGAGGCGTGGTCCTCGCGGAGCACCTGCACGCCGAGCGTCCGGACGCCAGACGACTGGCTTCCCATTCCCTCGCGAAACCGAACGATCACCCGGTCGGTCGGCAGCGTGGCAGCGGGCGCGGCGGTCGGCAGCTGTGCCGGCGGCAGCGCCGCCGCGCTGAAGGGAGCGGTCGCCGAGGCGCTGGCGTCTGCACGGTTGGCGTGCGCCGGCACCGGGCCAAGCAACAGCGTGCCCACGAGCCCGACCATCGCGACTCGTCTGCCGATCATTCCGCACCGTACCCCAAGACCTGCCTTGTATTTGGTTTCGGCACGGGTCGGCGAAGTGAGTAGCGCTGGGTGGGGCAATCACTTGGGCGGGGAGGGGTCGCCGACTAATGGTATACAATCGGCGCGACACTCCCTCGAGAGGATGAAATGCAGACACTTCCTGCGACACAGAAGATGGGCGCACCGGGCACGTTCCCGGACATGTCGTTCTTCGACATCGAGACCGGTCCGCGCGGGCCGTACGAGGTGACGATCACCGAGGACGATCTTGCCCGCTGGAGCCGTATTTACGACGACCGCAACCCGTGGTACACCGGGCCGTCGCCGTGGGGCGAGCCGGTCGCGCCGCCCTCGATCCTCTACTACCCGAGCCAGATGTTCCTCGGTCGCTACCTGATCGGCAAGTCGCCGCAGGCAACCCGGATGGGCGGCTTCGCTCGCTACGCCATGGACTGCATCGCACCGATCCCGGTGGGCAAGCCGTTGCTCGTGACCGGCGAGGTGTTCGACAAGTTCTCCCGGCGGGGTCGGGGGTATGTCCAATACCGTCTCGAAGCCTCCATCGACGGGAAGGTAGTCCAGCGCCATTGGAAGAGCTGGGCCTTCGGCCTGACCGACGAAGAGGCAGCGCAGTACCCGGAGAAGCCTTCGGACCCGCGCGACGACCTCGTTGGCGACGCGCTTGCCACCATCGAGCCGCTGCGCTTCACCGTAACCATCGAGCGGATGGCGGAGTTCGAGGGACCGGGTGAGCGTAACGTCCACACCGACGCTGAACTGGCGAATCAAGCCGGTGGTCGGCCGCCGCTTGCCCAAGGTGCGATCTCGTTTGGTGTCCTCTCTCGGTTACTCACCGAGCGCTTTGGGGCGAACTATCTCGAGGGCGGGTCGCTCGATGTCCGCTTTATCGAACGGGTGTACGCCGGAGACACCATTCTGGCGCGCGGCGAGATCGTGACCCGCGGCCATGGCGTGATTCGGCTGCGCGTGTGGTGTGAAAAAGAGGACGGGACGCGAGTGACGGTAGGGACGGCGAGCGTGCGGGAGTAAACCGTCAGCCGATCCGGTCGACGTCCAGATACGGGCGCAGCGCTTGCGGGACGACGACCGATCCGTCCGCCTGCTGGTAATTCTCCAACACGGCGGCCAGAGTGCGGCCGACCGCCAGACCGGAGCCGTTCAGGGTGTGGACGTATTCGGCACGCGCTCCCGCTTCGCGGCGGAACTGAATGCGCGCCCGGCGTGCCTGAAACGCCTCGAAATTCGAGCACGACGAGATCTCGACGTAACGGTCTTGGCCCGGCATCCACACTTCCAGGTCGTAGGTCTTCGCCGAAGCGAAGCCGAGATCGCCGGTGCAAAGCGCGACCGTTCGGTAGTGCAGCCCCAGCCGCTGTAAGATCGTTTCGGCGTCGCGAGTGAGCGCTTCAAGTTCGTCGTAGCTCGTTTCGGGAGCGACGAACTTGACCAGCTCGACTTTGTCGAACTGGTGGACGCGAATCATCCCGCGGGTGTCGCGCCCTGCGGATCCCGCCTCGGTGCGGAAGCAGGGGGTAAACGCCACATAGCGGATCGGCAGCGTTCCCGGCTCGAGGATCTCCTCTCGATGGAGATTGGTTACCGGCACTTCGGCGGTCGGGATGAGGGAGAGGCCGTCCTGAGTCTCGTAAAAGTCGCCGGCGAATTTCGGCAATTGGCCAGTGCCGACCATCACTTTCGTTTCGACTAAGTACGGCGGCCAGATCTCAGTGTAGCCGTGCTCGCGGATGTGAACGTCGAGCATGAAGGTGATCAGGGCGCGTTCGAGTGCCGCGCCCGCGCCGCGCAGGACAACGAAGCGCGATCCGCTGATTTTGGCCGCGCGCGCGAGGTCGAGAATGCCGAGCGTTTCGCCGATTTCCCAGTGGGGCTTCGGCGTGAACGCGAAGCTTTGTCGCTCCCCCCACATGCGGACGACCGGGTTGTCGTCGGACGTCGCGCCGATGGGCACGGACTGGTGCGGCATATTCGGCACGCGCAAGAGCAGGTCATCCAGTTCGGCTTCGATCGCGCGCTGTTCGTCGTCGAGCGCCTTAATTCGCTCGCCGACTTGGCGCATCACGTCACGCAGTTCGGCAAGTCGCTCCTTGTCGCGGCCAATCTGCCGGCTGACCTCGTTGCGCCGTTGCTTGAGCGCTTCGTTCTCGGCGATGATGGCGCGACGGCGCTCGTCGAGCGCGAGGATCTGGTCGAGTGGAGCATCGGTTCCGCGTTGGGCGAGCATGGTCCGGACCGCGTCGGCGTGCTCGCGAAGATAGGCGAGTGGCAACATCACTGGCTCCCCGTTCCGAATTGTGGCAGGCGCGGCGCTTACGGGCCGCAGCGCAGGGAGGGCGCTACGAACGGGTGCGACGAGCGCGGATCGAAAAGCGCATTGTGGCGTCCCGACTAGCGCACCGAGCGGAGCTGCGGAAACAAGATGACCTCACGGAGCGAGTGCGCTCCGGCGAGCAGGGCGACCAACCGGTCGATACCGATGCCGAGCCCACCGGCTGGCGGCATACCGTGCTCGAGCGCGAGCAAGAAGTCCTCGTCGAGCCCCTCGGTCTCTTCGTCCCCGGCGGCACGCTCAGCGAGCTGCGCCTCGAAGCGCGCCCGCTGGTCGTCGGGGTCGTTCAATTCGCTGAAGGCGTTGGCAATCTCGACACCGCCGACAAACCCCTCAAATCGCTCAACGAGTGTCGGGTCATCCTCTTTCTTCTTAGCGAGCGGCGACAGCTCGATGGGGTAGTCGAGCAAGAATGTCGGCTGGATGAGCGTCGGCTCGACAAACGTCGTCAGCAGTTCGTCGATCAGTTTGCCACGTCCGAGCGAGGGATCGACGTGCAATCCGCGCTCGCGAAGCACCGCCCGCAGGGACTCGGCGTCTGGATAGTCGACGAAGTCGATCCCTGAGCGACGGTAAATTGCGTCACGCAATGTCTCGCGGCGCCACGGTGGGGTGAAGTCGATCGTGTGCTCGCCGAGGTCGATCTGCAGCGAACCGTGCACCTCTTGGACCACGGTAGCGAGAAGCTCTTCGACCATCGTCAGGACGTCGAGGTAGTCGGCGTAGGCCTCGTACGTCTCGAGCAGCGTGAATTCCGGATTGTGTTTGTGGGAAACGCCCTCGTTCCGGAACACCCGGCCGAGCTCATACACCTTGTCCATCCCGCCGACCAGCAGCCGTTTCAGGTACAACTCCAGGGAAATCCGCAGGTGCACCTCAGCATCAAGGGCGTCGTAGTACGTTTTGAATGAACGGGCCGCTGCTCCCCCCGGAACCAGTTGGAGGACCGGCGTTTCGACCTCGACAAATCCACGCGAATCCAAAAAGCGCCGGATCGCTGCGACGACGCGACTACGGAGCCGGACGATCCGGCGCGTGTCTTCATTGGTGATCAGGTCAAGGTAGCGTTGGCGATACCGCTTTTCGACATCGGTCAGTCCGTGCCACTTGTCCGGCAGCGGATGAAGCGACTTCGCAAGCAGCGCGGCCTTCGCCAAGTCGACCGTGATTTCGCCGGTGCGAGTACGCATCAGTGTTCCTTCGACCCCGACAATATCGCCGAGATCGAAGTCGAGGAACGCATCGTACGCCGGGCCGAGTGCGTCGCGCCGGGCGAAAAGTTGAATGCGCCCGGACCAATCTTGGAGGTGGGCGAAGGTCGCTTTGCCCATCACTCGCTTTGCGACGAGCCGTCCGGCGACGATCACGGGGATGGTGGCATCCGGGTCGGCCTCGAAGGCGGCGATCGCGTCGGCGGCAGTGTGGGTGCGGTGGAATCGCGCCGGGTAGGGATTTGCCCCACCGGCGCGAAGCGCGGCAACCTTCGCCCGCCGCTGGGCGGTTTGCTCTGCGACGTCGGACATGTAGCTCGTTTCGCAGCCTTGGGCTGCTCAGGATCGGGTTGGCCCGTTCAGTCAGTGTAGCCGATGGGCGGTCACTCGATCAGCCGGACCGTCAACTTCTCGACACCGGAGGGCGTCATCACTTGGACAACGTCGCCGACCTTACGTCCGAGCAAGGCGTGACCGACGGGCGATTCATTCGAGATCTTGCCGGCGCGTGGATTGGCTTCGGCGCTGCCGACAATCGTGTAGGTCTCTTCTTCGCCGTCGCTCCCCACCACGGTGACGGTCGAGCCAATCTGGACTACGCCCTGACTGCGGTCATGCTCCTTGATGATGGTGGCCGTGCGCAGCATGCGCTCAAGTTGCTGGATACGTGTTTCGACGATCGCTTGTTCATTGCGTGCGTCGTCGAGGTCGGCATTGTCGCCGAAGCCACCAATTTCTTTCGATTCGCTGATGCGCTCGGTGATTTGCCGACGTTTTTCGCGCCGGAGGTATTCGAGCTCAGCTTCAAGCTTCGAGCGTCCCTCCGGAGTGAGAAAGACGGGCTTATCCACCATGGTGGGCTCCTTCCACCGCAGCGGCTGCGTCGGTGCAATGAAAAACGACTGAGAACGCTTGCCCTCAGCCGTCCGCCGCTGCGTGTGTCCACAACAATCGTACCGCGCCATGAGGGTCGGAGCAAGCCTTTCAGTTCGGTCTGCGGGTGACGGCAAGATTAGGGCCGATCGGCCCTAGTCGCTGGCGCTGGCGCACCGAAAGAAGGAGTAGATCCAGTCTTGGAGCAGGAAGGATGGAAGCCCGTCGCGCCCGAGCTGCCGGTTGGGCGGCGGTGGCACTCAGCGGCGCGCTCGTCGTTTTCGGGCTTACGCATGGCGCGGGGCTGCCGATCGTCAGTGCTGTCTCGCCCGAGGGGCCGTATAACGGACCACGATTTCCGTACGGTCCAGCGAGCCGAGTTGTGCTGCCGGTGGGGCTGAAGAATGCGCCGCTTGCAGGCGTCTCCACCGGCTATGCTGCCCCCGTGCCAACGGCAACGCCGCTCCCGCCGACCCCGACTCCGGTCCCCACTCTGCCGCCCCGCGGGCCATACGGTCCTCCTCGTTAAGTGCGATGGCCCGCTCTCGAAGAGCGGGCCAGAAGTGTCAGGCGCCGGTGCTGCGGCTCAGCATTCGCTGTACCCGCACGCCTCGCACTTTTTGCATCCCTCCATCATAAAGAGGGTATTGCAGCCACATTCTGGGCATAGGTTGCCGGTGGCCTTGACCTGGACGGCGATCGCCGCTTGCACCTGCACGGCCTCGATGGCGTGGCCATTGCCGCCGTTGCCATTGCCTGCCGGTCGGTAGGGCGCGACAGGGCGGGTGTCTGGTGCGAGGGGTGTCGGACGCTCCTCGCCGAGGTGCAGTTCGATTGCCTTGGCGACCGCATCGGGCAGCGAGCGCACTTGGTTTGGACCGAAGCCAACGGAGCGGCTGCCGCCGATTCCGCGCAATTGATTGGCGACTTCGCGCGCCCGCTCCTCCGGCGCGAGCGGTGACGCCATCTGCAAGCTCATCGAGATCAGCCGTCCGAGCGCCTCGGCGAGCGCCGAGATGTCTGACCCCGCTTTGCCGACGTTGATGAACACTTCGTAGGGACCGAGCTCATCGCTGTTGAGGGTGACGTTGACTTTGCCCTCGGGCGCGATGATCTGGCGGGTATACCCGCGCACCACACTTGGGCGTGGTCGGATGCCGCTCGTACCTGCCGGAACACCCAGTCCCCAGAGGGCCGATGCCCGAGCGGTCAGTGCCTTGGCCTGCTCGGCCTCGCTTGGCGCGGCCTCGGCCGGCTTCCGTTCGCCACTGCCGACGTGGAGCACCTGGGCGGCTTCGCCCTTGCACCCATCGCGGAAAACCGTGATTCCGAGGCAACCGGCGGCATACGCCAGGCGATAGGCTGCGGCGACATCGGCGCGGGTCGCCTCGTTCGGCAAATTGATTGTCTTGCTGACTGCGTTGTCGGTCCAGCGTTGCCAAGCGCCCTGCATTCGGACATGCGCTGCTGGGGCGATCTCATGCGCGGTCACCAAGACGCGCCGTACCGATTCGGGCACCTCGTCGATCTCGCCCACGGCGCCATGGATGGCAATCTGCTCGCGGAGCTCGTCGGTGAGCAGTCCGTGCGCCTCGAGCACCGCTTCGGCAACCGGGTTGACGAAGGTGAGGAGACGATCCTGCCCCGGCGCCTTGTGCCGATAGGCGAGAGCGAACAACGGTTCGATGCCCGAGCTACAGCCGGCGATGATGCTGATCGTACCCGTCGGGGCGATGGTGGTGACGGTGCTGTTCCGCTTCGGTGCGCCGTTGGCGTAGATGCTCCGGCTCCAGTTCGGGAACGGTCCTCGCTCGATCGCCAACTGCTCGGTCGCCCGATGACCAGCGTCGCGGATGGCGTGCATGATCCGATCGGCGAGATCGAGTGCTTCGTCGCTGTCATAGGGCACACCGAGCGCGATCAGGAGGTCTGCCCAGCCCATGACTCCGAGGCCAATGCGCCGGTTCGCCTTCACGGCGGCGTCGATCTCGGGCAGCGGGTAGGGGTTGACGTCGATCACGTCGTCGAGGAAGCGGACGCAATCCGCGACAACGGTTGCCAGCTCATCCCACGCGATACGACTGGAGGGCGTCTCGGCCCACGGGTTCTCGGGGTCGGCCGGCGGACGGACGAAGGCGGCGAGATTGATCGAGCCGAGGTTGCACGCCTCGTTGGGCGCGAGCGGTTGTTCCCCACACGGATTGGTCGCTTCGATCAAGGAGATCTGCGGTATGGGGTTGGCGGGCGAGTTATTGATTCGGTCGATGAAGACGACGCCGGGGTCGCCCGTCGCCCAAGCCGCGTCCACTAGCCGGTCGAATACCTCCGCCGCCGAAAGCCGGCCCACTTCCTTGCCGCTATCCGGCGCGATCAACGCGTAGTCGCCGCCGGTCTCGAGCGCTTTCATAAACGCGTCGGTGATTGCCACCGAAATGTTGAAGTTCGTGATGCCGCCGTCGCGCTTGCAGTCGATGAACTCCAAGATGTCCGGATGGTCGACGCGAAGAATGCCCATATTCGCGCCGCGCCGTGTGCCGCCCTGCTTCACCGCTTCGGTGGCCGCGTCGAAGACGCGCAAGAAGCTAACTGGGCCGCTCGCCTTGCCACCGGTCGTCGAAACGATGGCGTCCTTGCTACGCAGCCGACTGAAGGAGAAGCCAGTGCCGCCGCCCGACTTGTGAATGATCGCGGCGCGCTTGATGCTCTCGAAGATCCCTTCGAGGCTGTCTTCAACGGGGAGGACATAGCACGCCGAGTATTGCAGGCCATTGCCCTTGCCCGCGTTCATCAAGGTGGGCGAGTTTGGGAGGAAGATGCCGCGCACCATCAAGCGGTAGAACCGTTCGGCGCTCGCCCGGACGGTGTCATCATCTGCCCCATGGAGATATTCCGCCTCGGCGATTGCACAGGCGACGCGCCAGCAGGCCTCCTCCGGCGTCTCGACCACCGCGCCGGTAGCGTCTCGCTTGAGATAGCGCTCGCGCAACACCTTGCGTGCCGCCTCGGTCCAGTTGCCATTCTCAGCCGGGCGGGGCCATTTTGGGGTGATCGCAACAGTGGCCATAGACGCTCCTTCCGTGATTCTTTCAGAGAATTCGCAAACGCGCGAGGTTAGGAAGCTGTCGGGACGCGCTGACCGTCGACGGTCAGCGCACCTGCCGTGGGGGTTGGCAGCTCGCGTGTCAGGGCGCCGATCTCCGCCTGCAGGGCAGCGAGATCCGGGAACTGCCGATAAACCGAGGCAAACCGCACATAGGCGACGGAGTCGAGCCGCGCGAGCTCGGCCAACACCAACTCGCCGACCAAGGCGCTCGGTACTTCCGCCTCAGCGCGCGCAACGAGCGCAGCCTCCACCATCGCGACCGCCTGCTCAATCGCGGCGGTCGCAACCGGTCGTTTTGTGCAGGCGAGTTGCATCCCCCGCAGCACCTTTTCGCGGTCGAACGGCTCCCGTCGGCCGTCCTTCTTGACGACAAACAAGGTCGGTTGGGCGAGGTATTCGTGGGTCGTGAACCGCTGCCCGCAGGAGGGGCAGACGCGACGTCGGCGAATGTACCCGGCGCCCTCTCGCGAAGAGATCACGCGGCTATCGCCCTGATGACAGAACGGACACTGCACGTACCGACCCCATCCAGATCTTGACAGTTGAAGAACAGCCAAGCACCAGATCTGGTGCGTTGACCTCCGCGAACGATACCACGCCGTACCGACGCTGTCAATATCTTGTGCCTCGGCCTCGCCCGCCTACAAGGCGTTGCGATACTAGGCGGAATCGTCAATCTTCACCCAGTTCCTCTCGGCCAATCCCGGCGGCGGTGAGTCGACAGAAGCGTGAGCTCGGCAAGCGGCATGGAGCGAATGTCAAGCGTTGTGCACCGCCTAGCGCCGCTAGCCGCATTCGGAATCTTCAGGCGACGAAGGTGGACTCCTGGTCCTCGACGTGTTCGAGGGGCGGGCGTCCGTGATCGCCTCGACGGCCAGCCCCATCGTCGGCGTGGCAATGCCCGACTGTTCCGGCGCCTGCCCCGGGGCTCTCTGCAGGCAAGCCGTTGGCGGACGCTTGGCTCGGCGACCGCGCGAGGAATTGTTGGCCCAAGCGTGGCTTCACCTCGGTGAACATTCATCGTCGATAAGCCGCTGGGGCCTCGCGCCCTACCGTCGGGACGTCACCGGTGGCGCTCCGGGCGGCCAGATAACGTTCCCTCGGCTGTCTCGCTGGACCGCCGCGGTCGCGCGTCGTCGGGATGTGGAATGCCTACGCGGTCTCCTGCGCTGTCGCGAACGCACGTCGAAAGCACGATAAGACCGGGCGAGGCGTCATTCGTTCTGGTGTCGGGCCGGTTTGGTGCTAGCGTTTCATCGCGAGCGTCACGCCGTCGGCAATCGGCAGCATCGCGATGTCAACACGCGGATCGTCGCGCAGTTTGGCGTTCAACTGGCGCAGCGCGTCGACGCCCTCGCTGGTCGCCTCAGGATCGATCACCCGACCGCCCATGAACATATTGTCGAAGACAATCAATCCACCCGGCCGCAGGAGTTGCAGCACTGCCTCGTAATAGGCGTCGTACCCGCTCTTATCGGCGTCAATGAAAGCGAAGTCGAAACGACCGGCCTCTCCTCCCGCGAGCAAGGCAGTGAGAGTCTCGATCGCCGGCGCGAGGCGTAGCTCGATCTTGTCTGCCACGCCCGCTTCCTGCCAATAGCGTCGGGCGATGCTGGTCCACTCCTCGCTGATATCGCAGCAGATCAGTCGACCATCGTCAGGAAGCGCGTTCGCCACCGCGAGGGCGCTATAGCCGGTGAAGGTGCCGATTTCGAGACAGCGTTTCGCCCCGATCAGACGCACGAGCAGTGCCATGAGCTGCGCCTGCTCCGGCGGGATCTGCATCATCGCCATTGGCAGGAGACGCGTTTCCTCGCGCAACCGCCGCGCGATCTCCGTCTCGCGGATCGAGACCGATCGCAGGTACTCGTAGAGGCCGTCTGTCATTACCAGGTTCTTGTGTTGCACCGCTCCTCCTCGATGGCTCAGTGTACCGCGGAACGGTCGCCGCCGATGAAGTTGATGAACGGATGGCCCACAAAGGTTGTGCGAGGGGCAGTGCGCTCCGTATGCTTACCCAACCGCGGGGGAGCCCTATGCATCGCTGGCAGGATGAGGACGGCGGCCAGGATGGCCCAGCCCGCCGTCGAGTCGGACTAATCCGGGTCCTGGTTGGACAGGCGCTCATAGTAGCGGTCATCGGTGGGGCGCTCGCCGCCCGATCGCTGCTGCCCAACGCCGAGCCGCGGGCACAGACGCTCGCGAGCGCGGGCACACAACCGACGGCCCTGCCTGCAACGTCGATCAGCGCCCGCCCCAATAGTCAAGTGCCCGACGAGGTGGCGACGCTCGGTCGGCGTTTTCTCACCGCTCTTGCGCGCGGCGATCTTGTCGAGGCGCGACGCGACGTTGCGACTGGCAGCGTGGCGACCCTTTCCGCGCGGAAGCTCGAAGGTGCGGCCACAGCCTTCCAGTCGGCGCGGGCGCGCTCGTTCCGCGTGCTATTTTGGCAGGTGGCCGACTCGGCGATCGAGCCGGCGCGCCTCACCCTCTCCTTCGATTACGACCGTGCCGACACCGGTGAAAGTCGCAGCCGGGTTGAGCTTCGGGTTGTCCAGCAAGGCGGCCGCTGGCTTGTCGCCGACTTGGATATCAATGCCTGGATGATCGACATGGGCATCGGGCGCAACCCCGGCTAGACTTCGGCTCGCCCGCGCCCCAGCGGCGCGCCCGGCCGTGCTGTCGAGGAGCCTGTGCGGACCACCATTACGACGACGCCGCTCGAAGGTGTCGTCATCGTTGAGATCGACTACTTTCGCGATGAGCGCGGCTTTTTTATCGAAACGTATCGCCGTTCAGTCTTCGCCGACCTTGGTCTCCCCACCGACTTCGTTCAGGACAACCACTCCCGCTCGCGGCGCGGCGTCCTGCGAGGCATCCACTATCAGGACGAGCGTGCGCCGATGGGCAAACTCGTGCGGTGCACGCGAGGTGCGGTCTGGGATGTCGTCGTCGATCTCCGGCTCGGCGCACCGACCTTCGGTCAATGGACCGCCGTCCAGCTCGATGACGAAACGCTCCGCCAGATCTATGTTCCGGTCGGCTTCGGTCACGCCTTCGCCGTGCTCTCCGACGTCGCCGACATCGAATATCGCTGCACCGGCTACTACGTGCCCGAGGCGGAGGGCACGGTCGCGTGGAACGATCCAGAGTTAGCGATCGATTGGCCGATCGAGTCGCCCATCCTCTCGTTACGCGACCAGCGCGGCCAAAGCCTCGCCGCCTATCGCGCCCAGCCTGCCTTCCGCTATCGCGCCTGAGGTCTCTCGCGAGCGTGAGTTGGCTCCGATCGGGCTGTCTATCCCGCTGGCCCGACGCCATCGGCGGAGCGGACCACGTGACGGCAAAGAGCGATTCGCCATGCTCCGACGAGCGAAAGATCGCGGTGGCACTGGCAGTTCGGAAGTGGCGCGACTCGAGGCCTTTCTGCGTCAGAGAACCTTAACGGCTCACCGGCGCGATGGAGCGGGTCGGCGCCCGCACCGACGCGCCACAGGCCCCCATCGGCGGTCTCCTTGGCGTGGACGCTGAGCGCACTACTGCGGGCGTCAGCGGCGCTAACGCGCCAAGTGATAGGGGATGCTCGTGACGATGACCCCGGGCTCGAACAGCAATGCGGTCTTCAGCCGTAGCGCGGTCTGGTTATGCAAAAGATGTTCCCACCAGCGCGCATGGACGATCTCGGGGAACACGACAATGATTTGATCGCTCGGATAGGCCTCGCGGAGCGCTTCGATGTAGGCGAGGAACGGGCGGGAGAGCGAGCGGAACGGCGACTCGATGATCACAAGCTCAGCGTCACCATACTGGCCGCGGTTCCACTCCTCACGCAGCCGCTCCGCTGCCTCGGGATCGTCGGTAATGTGGACGGCGGTCACGCTGCCGTTGCCGGCGGTTGCTCGGGCGAAGGCGATCGCTTGCTGAGCAGGCACATTGAGCTTGGCGATGGGAATTACGTAGCGTGGCCGGATCTGCGTCGGATCGAGTGGCGTTTCCGGGCGGAGGGCCGCGTCCAAGTTCGCATAGTGGCGGTGAATCGACCACATCAGCCAGATCAGGACGGGGATAAAGATCAGGACCATCCACGCCCCGAGGGCGAACTTCGAGATCGCGACCTCGATCGCGACGAAGCCGGTCGTCAACGCGCCAAGGGCGTTGATCGCTGCCCGTGGACGCCAGCGGGGGTCCTCGGTCCGCTTTCGATACCAGCGGCGCACCATTCCTGCCTGACTGCAGGTGAAGGCGATAAAGACGCCAACGGTGTACAGCGGGATGAGACTAGTGACGCTCCCACGGAAGGCAACGATCAACGAACTGGCTGCGATCGCCAGCAAGACGATGCCGCTCGTGTAGGCAAGTCGGTCACCGCGGAACTGAAAGACTCGCGGCAGGAACCGATCGCGCGCTAAGACGCTGGCGAGACGCGGAAAGCCGTTAAAGCTCGTGTTCGCCGCTAGCAGCAAGAGCACGGCCGTCGAGAACTGAATGAGGTAAAAGTAGGGGCTTTCCCCGACAAGCGTTCGGGCGATCTGGCTGACCACGGTCGTCGCCTCCCGCGGGTCCGGGATAATCCCGAATTGGCTCGCGAGGAAACTCAGGCCCAAGAAGATCGTGGCGAACAGGATGCCCATCGTGACGAGAACGAACTGTGCGTTACGCGCCTCCGGTGGCTTGAACGCGGTCACACCGTTCGAAATCGCCTCGGTGCCGGTCAGCGCTACCGAGCCGGAGGCAAACGCGCGAAGAATCAGCAACAGCCCGAGCGCCTCGGCACCATGTGCCTCCATTTCCAGCCACTCGGCGGGGGGCGTGTAGGTCGGGAGTGTGCCGGTGAGGTAACGAAAGAGCCCAAGACCGATCAGGCCGAGAATGCTGACGACATAGACATAGGTTGGGATGGCGAACGCGCGCCCCGATTCCCGAATGCCTCGCAGGTTCATCACCATCACAAATGCGACGACGCCGACCATGATCGGGACGCGATGGGGGAATAATTCGGGAAACGCCGAGGTGATCGCGGTGATGCCCGCCGCCGTGGAGACGGCGACTGTCAGCGTGTAGTCGGTTAAGAGCGCAGCCCCGGCGGTCAAGCCGGCAAGTGGTCCGAGATTGTCTTTGGCGACAATGTACGAGCCGCCGCCGTCCGGATACGCGCGAATCACCTCCCGGTAGCTGAACACGACAATCGCCATCACCACGACGATCGCGAGCGAGATTGGCATGGTCAGCGCGATCGCGCCCACACCGGCGAGGATCAGGACGCGCATGATCTCCTCGGTGGCGTACGCCGAGGAGGAGATATTGTCGGAGGCGAACAGTGCGAGCCCGATTGGCCGACTGACGCGCTCGCTTGCCTCCTCGGCGCTCGCCAACGGGCGGCCGAACAAGAAGCGCTTCACTCCGCGATAGACTTTGCCAACGCGGGTCTCCGGCTCGCCGACACCCTCGCGCGGGACGAGGTAGCCAGAGCGGACGCGCCGGAAATCTGGATGACGGGTAATGCGCAGGTATTGATTGCCAGGCGAACCGCCTCGCACTCGCTCTACTTGGCGAAGGTCCGCTCCGCCTGACGTTCGGACTCGGCTGGTGGTCGGTCCTCCGGGTCGGCGTCCATTGCCGCCATCGCCGCGCGGCGTCGAAGGACGCTCCGGCGCGTCGGCTGCTCGTTCGGGAGGTTCCTGCGTCATTGGTTTCTCAAGTCTGGGGATCACTCAGGTTCGCGCCACCAAAGTGTACTCCTGTCGTCACCAGCGGAGGAACATCAAGCCGCGGCGGCATTGCCGGTCCTCTGGAGTCGATACGAGGCGTGCACACGAGATCGGACGTCTACGAGCGCCCATCCGCGAGCGTGGGAGCGAGCACATCGACCCGTGAGGGCTCTGGGCGATCAGCATCGCAAGGAACGACAAGCGCGTTGGCGCACGAACGTTGGTCGGGCTCAATAGGACACGCAGTGGCTCGCCATCGTCGCGCTGGACTTGCTCCGTCTCGGCTCCAGCAGCGATGGTGAGTCGGGTCGGGACAAACGTCTTGGGCAGGCGCAGGTCCTGCTCGGAGCGAGCGTCGTTGTGCGTTCTCCGATCGCTCATCGCCCGCCGGCTACGGAGCAGTCCGGGCGCAGCGCGGCCTCGTCGGCTATGGTGCGGCCGCAGCCGTTGGATCCCTGCGCTTCGCTCGGAGCCTCCGAAGCGAGCAGCCACACGCGGCTCCGACGGTGCGAAGGGGGATCGATGGCCAGCGATGAGGCAAGCGTCGCCACTCGCACGGGCGATGGCGAGAAGGGAAGATTCCTGACGGAACTACGCTGTATCGTGAGGTAGGCCATGACGAACCCGGTGCGCAGCGCGATGCCGGTCCTCGCCCGGCACGAGGGTGTTTGGGTCGGTGAGTACACCCATCTCGATCCGGAAGGAGCTGTCCACGATCGCTACCGCGTCCGTTCGGTATGTGAACTGCCGGACGATGGTAGCTGCGACTTTCGCCTGCGCACGACCAATCAGTGGCCGGATGGCCGGATCGAGACGATCGTCAACGAAGCGCGGTTGCACGACGGACGACTCGTCTGGAGCAATGGCCGGCTCGTCGGAGCGATGTGGGAGATCGATGACCTCACCGTCTACACCCGGTTCGGCTACCCGGATGATCCAACGATCACCGTTTGCGAGATGATTCAGATCAGTCATGATGGTCAGCACCGGGCTCGCACGTGGCACTGGTTTCGCGAGGAACGGTTGTTTCGGATCACGCTGACGAAGGAGCAGCGGGACGCATGATCGCCCTTGTCCCGATCAGCCCGAACGAAAGGTGGTCGCACGTCGCGGCGGGCCTCTGGCGTGCCCTCGCGTGACGGGACATCGCGAGCCAACGGGCGTGCGGCGCTCCTCAGCACAGCGCATGCTCCGCTGCGCACTCAATCATGCGGTCGGAATCGACGAGCGCACGCCAGTTCGAACACACGATCTTGCAGTCGTCCAGCCTTCCTGGTATACTGGCAGTGACTGAACGCGACGTTCGGCCGTGATCCCTCGTAAGGCCGCCGCGCAAGTCCGGCGCCAGGCGAATGGTTCCTCGTCTATCCCGCCGTACTCGTCGAGACCGATCGAGGCATTGATCGTCCGCTCCGGGATAGACCCCCTCGAGGCCGTTCGTAACTGGACAACCCCGCTGCCGAAATCGCAACACATGGGAGATCCGTGAAGCCTCCGAAAACCCTCGACTACCGGGGCCCCCGCACAATGGACGTTCTCGAAAAGCCCCCCTTGGCCGACTTTGAAGTGAAAGCGCGGGAAGAGCTGGTCCAAATCGCCCGAGAGCTGACCAGCGCCGGCCAGACCCCCTTCACTAAGCACGACCTCATCAGCCGCCTCCTCCAGAACCAGCCCGAGCCGCAACATCAGCCACTCATGATCGGTGGCGTCCTCGAGATCGTCGAAGATGGCTACGGATTCCTGCGCGGCGAGAGCATGCTTCCCGGTCCCAACGATGTCTATGTCTCGCAGTCGCAGATTCGCCGGTTCGGGTTGCGGACAGGCGACTATGTCACCGGGCAGGTGCGGCCCCCAAAAGAGAACGAGAAATACTTCGGCTTGCTCCGCGTCGACTCTGCGAACGGGCTGTCGCCTGACGAACTGAAGCAGCGCCCCCATTTCGAGCAGCTGACGCCGATCTTCCCGAATCGGATGATCGACCTCGAGACCGACCCACGCAATATCAGCCAGCGCTTGATCAATCTCATCTCACCGATCGGGCGGGGTCAGCGCGGCCTGATTGTCTCGCCGCCGAAGGCCGGTAAGACCACGATCTTGAAAGACATTGCCAACGGCATCACCGCCAACTGTCCGGATATCCATCTGATGTTCTGCCTGATCGGCGAGCGGCCGGAAGAGGTGACCGACGTGAAGCGATCGGTCAAGGCCGAGGTCATCGCCTCCACCTTCGATGAACCAGTCGAGGACCATACCCGTGTGGCGGAGTTGGCCCTCGAACGGGCCAAGCGCTTGGTTGAGATCGGCAAGGACGTCGTCATCCTGCTCGATAGCATTACGCGCCTGTCGCGGGCCTATAACCTCGCCATGCCGCCAAGCGGCCGGACGCTCTCCGGCGGTATTGACCCGATTGCTCTCTATCCACCGAAGCGCTTCTTCGGCGCGGCGCGCAACATCGAGGAAGGCGGAAGCCTGACCATCATCGCCACCTGTCTCATCGACACCGGTAGCCGGATGGATGATGTGATCTACGAGGAGTTCAAGGGCACCGGCAACATGGAACTCCACCTCGACCGCAAGTTGGCCGAGCGGCGGATCTTCCCCGCGCTCGATATCGTCCGCAGCAGCACCCGCCGCGAAGAGTTGCTGCTCGACGAACAGTCGCTCGCCAAAGTCTGGCTGCTGCGCCGGATGGTGGCGATGATCTCCGCCAACTCGACCAGCACGACCGAGGCGACCGAGCGCGTCATCGACCGCTTGTCGAAAACCCCCTCGAACAAGGATTTCCTCGCCACCCTCGCCCGCGGCGAGGTCTAGCACAACTGTCGGCCCGCTCCCAACGCGCTCACCGAACGCCGAAAAACCGGCCGCTGCCGTCATTGCCGCACGGCTACTTCGCGTTCCCTTCGTCGTAGTCAGAGCAATGCCAATCGGCCGCGCGCTGGCTTCTCCCTCCGTTCACCACTGCCCCTCGTTCGAGGACGCCAAAGCTGACGCTCGTCCGACTTACTGATCCTGAGCCGGGGAACATTCCGCAGCCTGAGCTTGCTGCGCAACCTCGTAACGGCCACTTCTCGGCAGTCCGCTCGATTCTGCCCGTAGCCCCACGACGGCTGGACGCTGCAACCGGCTCGGCGCACCGCCGTGGCATCGTCCTTCCATCAGGTCGCGTCCGCCTGCTATCGTGTCGTTGATTGTTTAGCAGGAGGTAAAAGGATGTCTGTCGCAAAGTCCTCCGTCAGCCGTCGCGAGATCCTTCGCAGCGCGGCCGCCATCACCTCCGCAATCGCTTTAGGCGGCAGCACGGCGCCGCATACCGTCTCCGCTCAGGGGGGCGTCATCACACCGGAAGAAGCGCTGACGCGCTTGCAGGCCGGCAATGCTCGCTTCGTGACGTTCACCCGCAATGCCCCGACCGAAACTCCCGACTTGCGCGGGCAGCTCGCCGGCTTGCAGCGGCCGATCGCTGCCATCATCAGTTGCGCCGATTCGCGCGTGCCCCCGGAGATTGTCTTCGACGCCGAGCTTGGCGAGCTTTTCGTGGTGCGCGTCGCCGGAAATGTATGGGACGACATCGGAGTCGGCAGCGTCGAGTTCGCCGTTGCCAACTTTGGCACGCCGCTCATTGTGGTGATGGGCCACCAGCGCTGTGGAGCAGTCGCCGCGTCCCTCGATGCCATCCGTACCAACACCCCGGTTCCTGGAGTGATCGGCGCAATCGTCGAAGCGATGCGCCCCCCGGTCGAAGCGACTCTGGCGGCGCACACCCTCGTGCAGACCGGACGAAACGCTCCGCCCCTCACCGACGCAGAGCTTGTCGAGCTGGCGTGCATTGCCAACATTCGCTATGTCGTCGACAAGCTGTCCACCGCCGACCTCTTCATTGCCGAAGCACAAGCCGCTGGTCAAGTGAAGATCGTCGGGATGTACTTCTCGCTCGACACCGGCGAAGCCCGGTTGGTCACGTAGTGGAGAGGCGCCTTGCCGATTGATTGACCGCGTGCGGTCGCAGCTCTGGGCAAACAGGGCCGCGCCGCGGCGTTGACCGGGGAGAAGCGACGCTCTACCCCTGTGGCGCCACATCGGAATGGGAGGACACCCAGTACGAGCGGTCAACGGCGTGGCGGCCAAGAGCGCGGCGCGACCGAGGTTGGTCAGCCCGCGCTAGCGGAGCCGCGGATAGACCTTGCCGCCCAAGCGCAGCCACGCCGCGGCGCCTGTTCCGTCACGCAAGAATTCGGCGCGGAGGCCGCGCAGCGGCCCTTCTGCCACCACAACTGAATCCGGTCCCACGAGCGCCAACCGTGCGTCGCCGCCGTAGTCGAAGCGAAGCTGCCCGTCGCGCAGCGTAACCGCGATCGACGGCCCGAGCTTGGAGTCGGAGAACCCGTAGCGGCCAGCAAGCTCTGCAAGCGCCGAGGAGGTCGTTTCATAAATCGCCATTGCCGGCGCGGTGATTGCCGTGTACCGCTCGAGGGCGAACGGCAGCACGTCGGCGATGGCACGTTCTCCGGTGGAGGCGTTGGTGACGATCGCGCAGACGAAGTCCGCTTCTGGGTGGTAAACAAGGCGCGCGTGCTGGTAATCGGTCGAACCGCTGTGGCCAAAATATCGGCCATCGCCCGCCGTCCAAATCATTACGCCCAGCCCAAACCCGGCAAAGTCTTCTCGGTCGATCACGCCGCGATCGGTGGATGGTTCGTGGAACGCGGCGAGGCCGTTCTCCGACAGCAGCCCGACATCGGCGCCTTGAAGGCTTCGGCCGAGCCGGAGAAGGTCTTGGACGGACGCGCACAAGCCGCCGGCCGGCGCGAGCACGGGAGGGACTGTCGTCCACGCCGAATGGACTCGTGGTCGTCCGCCGTCCAATGTGTGGCCGACAACGTGTCGCGTCGTCACGATCTCGCGCGGCTCAAAGAAGGATCGCGTCATCCCCAGCGGAGACAGGACGAGGTCCCGCGCGGCGCTGGCGTAGCTGCGCCCGGTGAGCTCCTCGAGGATGAGTCCGGCGACCACATAGCCCGATTCGTTCATCGAGAATCGCCATCCCAGGGGGAGCAACTGCTGGGCGTTCGCCAGCCGGCCTAGGTAGCGCGTTGCCGCATCGGGACCGCTTTCGCCGCCGCCGAGATCGTCGCCATACCACCCTCCGGTGTGATTGAGGAGGTGGCGGACCGTTACCCGGTCAGCAACGCGGGCGTCGGCAAGCCGAAATGCCGGTAGAAACGAGCGTACCGGCTCGTCGAGATCGATCCCCTCCTGCTCGGCGAGGATGGCGAGCGCCAGCGCGGTGACCAGCTTGGTAATGCCGCCGAGCTGAAAGACGGTCGTGTCATTCACCGGCAGGGGATAGTCGACGTTGGTCACGCCGAATGCGGTCGACCACTGCCGGCCATAGTAGTGGAGTGCTAGTGCGCCGCCGGGGACCGTGTGACGACGGAGCGCCGCCTCGAATTGGGCGGCGAGCTCGCTAAAGAGCGCATCAAGGACCGCCTGAGCCGGCCGCTCCCCGCTCGCGGCAGAGACAGCAGAGCGACGCTCCCCGGTCGGCAAAGCGTTCCGGCCGGACAGGCGGGTCATAGGCGCCTCCGCGGCGCTACTCGGCAGCGAGGACGAGCAACGCCTGCGCGCGAAGGAAGATTGGGTTTGTTCCCATCTCCCTCAGCGTAGTGATTCCAAGGCTTGATTCTAACGCGCTCGCTTGCTCAGGAGTCACGTACTTCACCACCGTCGGTGGCCGATCGAGCACGTCGCGGAGCGGCTCCTCACCCCAGTCCGGATGCACCGCGTCGTTCTTGACACTTCCCATCACGGCCATCGCCTCGGCGAAACGAAACAAAATGTTCCTGCCGAGCGCGCCTACCGTGTCGATCTTGAACGCCTCGCGCAATCGCTCGGCTGCCTCGGGCGTAACACCGCGCAGGGCGGTAAGTGGCGCGGCGACGAGCTGCCCGATCGCCTGCTCGCGGTACTCGTCGGCGATGACGTGGGAGAGATCCATCGCACTCCTCTCAGCGCTGGGTATAGGAGGCTTCGTTGCTGCTTGCCTCACCCGATTGGGGACTGCGCCAGCTCGCGACGGCGCGGGTTCGCAGCCTCGTTCCTACGGGGATTTCCGCGCTGGAGACTGCCACGGTGAACGGCCCGACGAGTTCGGCGTTACCCGGGAGCCGATCCGCGTTCCACAGGAGGTCACGCCCCTCACGCCGTGCCTCGCGGAACATGGGGGGCGCACCGGTGTAGGCGGGCGCCGGCGACTCAAACAGGGGCAGCCGCAGTGTCACGCCTTCCAGTGGATCTGGGCCATTGTTCCGCAGCCAGACGGTCGCTAGCAACCAGCCTTCCCAACCCATCTCCAGCTTCAGTTGGACGTCGAGGACCGGCCACGGATCGTCGCGCACGGCGTCAAGATGTGGTGCGACGTGCGCCTTGAGAAAGGCGGCAGTGACGCCTTTGAACCAATAGCGGTCGTTCAGGAAGATCTCGACGCCATGACCGCCGCGCGCTTGGGATATGACGGTCACGTTCGGGTTCGCCCGCGCCGCTGCCTCCACTTGGGCTTGGTCGGGTGGCGGGATGAAATCGTCGTCCGCGGTCTGGATGAGCAGGGTCGGCATGGAGAGCGAGCGCAAGGCGTCCACCGTCTCGTCGCGTCGGCGAATCTCCTCGCCGCTTATGCCGTAGTAGGCCCCAGCTCGGTTGAAATAGGTGACCGGGTCAGTCTTGGCAATGCGGAGCCATTTGTCGATGTGGCTCATGATGAAATGGATCTCTTGCTTGGCTGGTGGGCTGGCGACGACGACGGCGTTGATCAGGTCCGGCGCCGCCACCGCCGCGTGGATGGCAGCCGCGCCCGACATGCTGAATCCCATAAGGGCGATCCCGCCGACCTCAGGAAGGCCGCGCAGAAACCGTGCCGCTCCGGCCAAGTTGTCCCCTTCTTTCCACCCCATCGTGTACGGCGCGTCGGAGAGCTTGGCGCTCTCGCCGTGACCCTGGAAGTCGAGGGCGAGCGCGTGCCAGCCGTTCGCAAAGAAATACTCGGCGAGGTCGACGATGGCATCGAGTTCCTTCGATGCCCAGACACTGTGGCCGAGGATGAGCGCCGGACGCGCGAGGCCGTCGCGCTGGAGCGCCAACCGGCCGACGAGCGGCAGTCCGTCTGCCGAGGTGAACTCGACGCGATCGAAGCGGTCAGAGAATTGGCCGCGGACACCCTGGCCGGAGCCGCGGAACGGGTTGAACGGGATTGTGGCGAGGCGCTCGGCGAGGCCGGCCGCCGGTGTGGTCGTCACGCTCAGTCCTTTCTGCGCCCGTCGGGGTGTTCAGGGAGTGCGCTGGGGGTGGCGCTCGGTAAGCTGGGCGCGAATTTCGCGCTTGAGCGCCTTGCCGGCAGCGCTCTTCGGTAACGCATCGACGACATAGAAGGCCCGTGGCCGCTTATAGGTCGCAAGCTGACGGCTCGCGAAGGCCATCAGTTCGGCGTGGTCGATCTGGCTGCCCGGCTCCGGCACGACTGCGGCAACGACCAACTCGCCCCATTGCTCGTCCGGCAGGCCAACCACCGCGACCTCGCGAACGTGCGGGTGTGTGAGAAGCAGCGCCTCGATTTCCGCGGGGTACACCGTCGCGCCGCCGGTCTTGATGGTGTCCTTCTTCCGGCCGACGATGTAGTGGTATCCCTCGTCGTCGCGCGTCGCCAAGTCACCAGAAGCCATCCATTCGCCATCTTGGATCTCGGCGGTCGCCTCGGGCTGGCGATAATAGCCGACCATCTGGGCGTTCCCGCGTGCCCACAGCTCGCCGACTTCGCCGGTCGCCACCTCGCGTCGGTTATCGTCGCGCAGGCTCACCTCTTGGCCAAAGATCGGCCGCCCGACTGAGCCGGGCTTGCGGTGGTGATCTTCGGGCCGCATCAGAAGGACGACGCCAAGCTCCGTCGAGCCATAATGCTCAACGAGGCCGGCATCGGGAAAACGGGCGAACAGCTTTTCCCGTGTCGGAGCGAGCAGCGGCTCCCCGGCGGTGAGCAGCATCCGGACTCCCGGCACGGTCTCACTCCAGACTCCCGCAGCCTCCCCAGCGTCGATCCAGCGGTTGAACAGCGTCGGCATCAGAGGCACGTAGGTCACCCCGAGCGTCCGCAGGTCGTCGTCGAGTCGGGCGGCGTCAAATCGCCGGACGAGACCGACCGTCGCGCCGCCGGAGATCGTCGTCAGTGCCCAGAAGATCGGTCCACTGTTATAGAGGGGGGCGGCGGCGAGCACGCAGTCGTCGCGCCGGATCTCGAACTCGGCAGCGGCGAGGCACTGATGGACGGCGCGTCCCCGATGCGCTTGGACCACGCCCTTGGGCGAGCCGGTCGTCCCCGAGGTATAGAGGAAGGCGTATGCTTGCTCGTCGGGGACGCGGATATCGGGATCTGAATCGGAGGCCGCCGCGATCGCCGCTTCGTAGCTGCCGCTCTCCCCGAGGACAAGCATTCGGTCCGCGGGTATCGTTGCGCTGGCCGCAGCCGCAAGAATGTCTCGGTACTCCGGCGCGACAATCGCGAACGACGCGCCAGAATGCTCGACGATCGTCGTCAGTTCGCGCTCGGTCGAGCGATAGCCGAGGGGGACGCTGACCGCGCCCGCCTTGGAAATCGCGTAGGTGGCTTCCAGAAACTCGATTGAGTTTTGGTCCAGCAAGGCGACGCGGTCACCGGGGCGGACCCCCTGCCCGATGAGGGCGTTCGCGAGCCGGTTCGTTCGCTGGTTCAGCTCACGGTAGCTGAGCGTCCGATCCGCTGTCCGGATCGCCGGGTGATGCGGCTGAGAGGCCGCTCGCCAGCGCAGCGGGTCATGAATGAGCATCTGCAGCGCCGGCATGCCGCTACTCCGCCGGCCGCCGAGCGTATAAGAAGGTCCACGCTCCCTCTTGCACGACCTCCCCCCGCTGATTGAGGAGGTTCACCTGCATCACCACGATACCGCGGTCGGGCTTGCGCGTCTCGCGCTTCTCGGCGACCGTTTCCGTAACGGTCAGCGTGTCGCCGACAAAAATAGCGCCTCGATAGTTCCAGGTGATTCCGAGGAGCGCGAGTGCGGTGGTCCGATGCAGGCCAGTCTGCATCGCGAGTCCGCTGGCGATGGCGTAGCCGGCCTGACCGTGGAGAATCCGCTGGTGGAACATCGATTCTTCGGCGAACACTTGGTCCGTGTGCAGCGGGTGGTGGTCCCACGACCAGGCCGAAAAGAGCATCAGATCGGCTTCGGTCACCGTTCGCCGCGGCGTCGTGAACACTTGGCCGATTTCGAAGTCCTCCCAGTACGGAGGGGTGGACACGTGCATCGTCGTCTCTCCAACCGCCGGCGCACCGGCAGGGGCTGCGGGGAATTTACGCTTCGACGGCGAGGCAGGTCAACGCCGCTAGAACACCGCGACTGGGTTGACCGGCGAGCCGAGGGCGCCCGGCAGGTTGAGCGGCGCGATGACGAGCAGGAACTCCCAGCGACGCCGCGCCGCACACGCCGCAGCGAGCCGCTCGAAATCGCAATTGTTCAACAGGCACAGCCCCATCGCGGGGATGCCGACGACGTGAAACGGTGGCCGCGCCGGCGTTCGATCGGGCGGGAATGCCTCGTTGAGCCCTTCGCCGCCGATCAACGCAACCTCCCGCTCCTGCAGCCAGCCGAGCACGCTGGCGTCCGGCCCGGCCATTGCGAACAACCCTTCGCCATCCGGCAGCAGCTCGCACGCGAGGGCGGCAGCGTGCCGCGCCCAGCGTCCCGTTCGGACGAGCAGCAGATCGCCGGGCTCGACCCGAACACCAGCCCGCGCCTCGGCCAGCTCGAGGTCGGCGGGTACGAACGCTTCGGCGGGTTCCAGCCACGAACGTCCGAGGGCGCGCGGGAGATCGAGCAGGACCCCTCGCCCGATGATTCCATCGGCGGCGTGACTGATGTCATTGGCCAACGCTCCGCGCGAGGTGACGCGGGCGGCGGGTACCCCGTTATACATGGCGCCCCGGTAAAAGTTGTGCGCCAGCGTGTCGACGTGGGTGACGTTCCAGCCGTGGTAAGCGAGCGCCAGATAGTCCTCGGCCTTGCCGGCCGTCTCCGTGGCGGTGTCACCAGCGCGGAGCATCAGGTGGAGCGACGGGCGCGGGTTGGTGGGCGACGGCTGAGTATTGAGCGGAATGCCGAGCCCGATAGAGTGGCCGTCGCTGACGAGGCCGAGGGCGCGCCGCCGTGCCGTTTCCGTCAGATGGTTGAGCGTGCCGCGCTGGTCGTCCACGCCCCAGCGACCCCAGTTGCTGAGCCGGTGCGCTAACTCGTCGATTTCGCTTTGTGGGGGAATCCGCGACGGAATCGGCATTGTCCCGCTCCACTGGCTTGTTGGGACGTCATTGTGCGCTATTCGGCCATCCGGGACAGCGACGGCAACGCGCGGAGGCCTATCGCCGCCACGACGTCGTCGTTCCGGCGCTGATCCACACGGCCTCTGATGCGGCCGCTAGTTTGAGCGACGCCGGGAGAGCGACGTGGTACAACGGCACGGTGAGACGCTTGCCGGCCTTTCCCCTTTACCTCGGACTGTCATTCGTCAGCGTGCTGTCTTACCGGATGGCCGGCGCGGTCAACCTCGGGTATCAGAACGAGGTTGTTGGCTTGAACCCTCACCAACTGGTGCTCGTCGGCTCGGTTCTTGCATTGGCCGTCTTCGCCTTCGCGACGCCAACCGGAGTGGTTGCCGATATTGTCTCGCGGCGATTCGCCGTGGTCTACGGCGTCGCTCGTATCGGGGTAGGGCTTGCGATTCAGGCAGTCCCGATCTTTCCGGTCATTCGGCTCGCGCAAGTGCTCTGGGGACTTGGGCTCACCTTCACGAGCGGCGCCACCGAAGCCTAGATCGCCGATGAGATTGGGATTGCGCGAGCGGCGGGAGCGTACCTCCAAGGCGCGCAGGCCCAAGCGCTCGGCGCTCTCGTTGGCGTTGTGCGGGCAGTGGGACTGGCGACACGCGCACTCGCGCTTCCCATGGTGGTGAGCGGCGTCATCGCGCTGCTCGCGGCGGGAGCGATAGCGGTTGTCATGCCGGAGACTGGGTTTCGACCTAGTTGCCGTGGTGTTCGGGACGGGGGGGGTCAGCGGCGTGAACGCCGCCCCGAGCACCGTTCGTGGCCAGCCGCCGCTCATCGCTTTGCTCGGCGTCGTGCTGCTCGCCGGAGCGGGAAGCGAAGGACTCGACCGGTTGTGGGTGACTCAGGTGCTCGTAATTGGCGTCCCGCCACTCGGCCCGCTGCCGCCGGTTGCGTGGTGGGTCCTTGGGTCCTATTGGAGGTCGCGGTCACCCGGATCGGCCTTGGCACGCTTCAGCTTGCGCGGCGCGTCAACCGATCGTCGGCCGGCGTGACGTTGATCGCGGGGCTCTGCGACGCGTTGTTCGTCGTGACGCTCGGCTTTTCGCTTGCGACGGTGTTCCCGCTGCGGTTGCGGCGTATCTGCCCTTGCGGGCCATCCGCTAGGTCGTGCCGGCGATCCAGATTGCTTGGACCGCGCCTCGCGTCGATTCGCGGGTACGGGCAACGGCGCTTTGCTTCTTTGAACAATCCGACTCGGCGGGGCAGATTGCGGGTGGACCGGTGGTCGGCGCCCTCGGGCTCGCCGTCGCAGTCCGTTTCGCCCTCGTCGCTTCGGCTGCGGCGATTGGGCTGGCGCTGCCGCTCGTTCCATTTGCCGCCCGGCGCGACCACCAAGAGGGCGGACGTTTGCGGTCGAGCGAAGAACACTTGTAGGATCGCACGGCCAAGGTGAAGGGATGACGAGGTCGGACGAGCTCCTCGGACGAGCGAAGGGCGGAGCAACCGTCGAGTTCCGGCAGGTATCGAAGCACTACGCTCGCTCGGCGAACGGCCAGCCGATTGCGGCAGTTCGTGACCTGTCTTTGGTCGTTCAACCGGGCGAGATTTGCGTTCTCGTTGGACCAAGCGGGTGTGGGAAGACGACCTCGCTAAAGATGGTCAACCGGCTGATCGAGCCGACGAGCGGCCAGATTCTGATCGACGGCGTCGACGTGATGACCGTCGACCCGGTGGCGCTGCGACGCCGTATTGGCTACGTCATCCAGCAAGTTGGACTGTTTCCGCACCGAACGATTGCCGAGAACATCGCGACCGTGCCCGAGCTCGTCGGCTGGCCGAAGGCGAAAATCCGCGCTCGCGTCGACGAATTGATTGCGCTTGTCGGTCTCGACCCCGCGAGCTATCGCGACCGCTATCCATCCCAGCTTTCTGGCGGGGAGCGCCAGCGAATTGGCGTTGCCCGAGCGATGGCGATCGAACCACCGTTGATGTTGATGGACGAGCCGTTCGGCGCGGTCGATCCGATCGTTCGCGAGCGCCTGCAGAACGAATTTCTCGACTTGCAACGCCGGCTCGGCTTGACCGTGTTGTTCGTTACGCACGACATCGACGAAGCGATCAAGCTCGGCACGCGCGTGGCCGTGTTTGAGCAAGGTGGAACGATTGCCCAGTACAGCCCCCCCGCGGAGTTGCTGATGCGTCCGGCGACCGACTATGTGGCGCGCTTCGTCGGGAGTGACCGGGCGCTGAAGCGGCTGGCGGTGATGCGTTTGGCCGATCTCCGGCTGTCGCCCGTCTCCTCTGCGGGTGAGGGACCGGTCTTCTCCGCGGAGACCAACGTCCGCGACGCGCTCGCGGCGCTTCTGCTTGCGCCTCGGGCTGCAGGCACCGTGGTGGACAGTTCGGGCGTCCCGATTGGTGTCGTCACCATGGAAACGATCGCCAGCGCCGTTCAGCCTGTGGCGGCCAGCCTAGAATGACGATCCAAGGCGAGCCGCTCGTTCGTTTCGACTGGATTGGCAATAACCTGGGCTTGATCGGCGAACGGCTGTGGGAGCATATCTTCCTGACCGTACTCGCCGTTGGACTTGGGCTCGCGATCTCGTTCGGACTCAGCCTCGCCATCCGCTGGAATGGGCGGCTCTATTTGCCCATCACCTCGATCGCCGGGGTGCTCTACACGATCCCTAGCCTCGCCCTGTTTGCCTTGCTTGTGCCATTCACTGGCCTGTCGATTTTGACCGCCGAAATCGGCCTCGTCTCCTACACCTTGCTCATCCTGACCCGGAACATCGTTGGCGGGCTGGAGGGAGTTCCGGCGGACGCCCGCGAGGCGGCGATCGGGATGGGCTACACGGCGCGCCAGCTCCTCCTTCGGGTCGAGCTGCCGTTGGCGCTGCCCGTGATCATCGCTGGCGTGCGAGTGGCGACGGTGACCACGATCGGGCTGGTGACAGTGACAGCCCTGATCGGTCAAGGCGGGCTTGGCCAGTTCATTCTTCAGGGCATCCAACGGTTCTTTTACACGCCGCTCGTTGTCGGGGCAGTCTTGTCGATTGCCTTAGCCATCGCGGCGGATGCGCTACTCGTGGGCCTCCAGCGCGCTGTCGCACCGTGGACGGCGGTGAAACGGTGACGCTCCTCGGTGCCGTCTGGGCTTGGCTCACGAACTCCGTGCACTGGCAGGGCAGTGACGGGATACCGACGCGCATCGCGGAGCACCTCTGGATCTCAGGGGTCTCGGTCTTCATCGCGCTCGTGGTGGCGCTGCCACTCGGGCTGTTGATTGGCCACACCAACCGTGGCGCATTGGTCACGGTGAGCATCATGAATGTTGGCCGTGCCCTGCCGTCACTCGCATTTCTCGCCTTCGCGCTGCCAGCCTCGTTCGCGCTCAACCTCGGGCTTGGGTTTTGGCCAACCGTGATCGCGCTCGTCCCCTTAGCGATCCCACTCATGCTGGTCAACACGTACGCAGCCATCCGGGGTGTCGACCCCGATCTGGTGGAGGCGGCACGGGGGATGGGCATGCGCGAACTCGAGGTGCTCGGGAAGGTCGAGGTTCCCGTCGCGCTTCCGCTCATCATCGCCGGGATTCGGAACGCTGCCGTGACGGTCGTGGCGACCGCAACGCTGGGCGCACTCGTGGCCGGCGGTGGGCTGGGCCGCTACATTGTCGACGGGCTAGCGCGGCAGGATTATGCGCGTCTCTTGGCTGGGGCGATCTTGGTCGCGCTGCTGTCGATCACCACCGAGGTGGCCTTTGCCGTGATCGAGCGTCTTGTCGTGTCGCCGGGGCTGCGACTCGACCGGGAACGGCTCGCCCTCCCGGACGCCGGCGGCGCACGCTAAACCTTTCCAGAACCGCTCTGATCCGAGTACTATCCCTGCATCACGCCGGCATGGCCGGCTGATGCCCCGGGTGCCGGGCCAAAGGAGCTCGGCAGTAGAATGCAGGCCGCTGTCCCCTGGCGGCCGGGAGGGTCTCCGTGTCACGCATTGTTTCCGTAGTCTTCGCCCTCGTGGTGGTGACGGCTGTCGCCTGCCAGCCAGCGCAGACCGGAAGCACCGGCCCCAGCACCTCTGGCGGACAGTCCTTTCCTACGATCCGGATCGGCTCGACAAACTTCTCGGAGCAGTTGATCGTCGCTGAGCTCTACGCCCAAGTGCTGGAGCAGGCCGGCTTCAAAATCGAGCGGCGCTACAATCTTGGCTCGCGCGAAATCGTCGCTCCCGCCCTCGAATCGGGCCAGATCGACATGTACCCCGAATACCTCGCTACCTATGTCATTTATCTGACCAAGGACCCATCGAAGGGCACACCGGACGCCGCACAGACCTATGCGTCACTTCAAGAGGCGCTCCGCACCAAGAACATCACGGCGCTTCAATACGCCCCGGCGATCGATTCGAACGGGTTCGTGGTCACAAAGGCGTATGCCGACCGGAACGGACTGCGCAACGTCAGCGACTTGGCGAAACTGAATGGCCAAATGACGCTCGGCGGGCCGCCGGAATGCCCCGACCGACCGCTTTGCCTCCAAGGACTCCAGCGGGTGTATGGCCTCAGCTTCAAGGAGTTCAAGGCGCTCGACGTGGGCGGACCGCTCACCGTCGCCGCGCTCGAAGGCAACCAGATTGACGTCGCCGTTCTCTTCACAACGGACGCCGTGATCGCCGCCAAAGGCTTCGTCCTGCTGAATGACGACAAGAAGCTTCAGCCAGCAGACAACCTCGTCCCAGTCGTCCGCAACGACTTCCTCTCCAAAACGCCCAACCAAGATCAGTTCAAAAAGCTCCTCAATGACGTCTCGGCGAAGCTGACGACCGAGGAGTTGACCCAACTCAACAAGCAGGTTGGCGTTGACAAGCGCGAGCCGAAGGACGTGGCGACCGCTTGGCTCCGGAGCAAGGGCCTCTTGCGCTAGGCATGTGCATTCCTCCCGCCGCCGGACGGCCCGCTGACGCCCGGTGGCGAATGTACGGAGCTTGCTAAGCGGCCGGGCTAGTCCGTGTCTCTCGGCGAAGCGACGCTAATCCCGCGATCTCACTGGGATCGCGCCTCGTGGAGCACCTAGCCTCGATTCGTGGTGCTGCCGGGATGCGCCTCACTGCTAGTGGCGCCGCCGTCGCGCCACCCCTCGCACTGTGCTGCTGACACTCCCGATTACCGAACGGCGAGCGTGCCAAGCGGATCAGCCGTGCCGGCGACACGGCCGCTAGCGAGCTCGTAGACGACGAGGCGCAGTCGGTAGGCGCCGGGGGGTGGGCGGGGCGGCCCATTGATCGTGAGGTAGGTTGCGACGGGCAGCCCGGGAGTCCAGCGAGAGGTCGGGAACAGATCGTTCGAGAGGAGCGGCCGATCCGACTGGGCGTAGGGCGTTCCGTCCGGCTGCAGCACCTGAAGCGACACGCTGTAGTCGCCCGGCGGCCGGGCGAGCGTCTCCCAACGAAGGACCGCCCAGAATCGGCCGTCGCTTGGCTCGGGACCGGCGGCCCAACCGCGCAGCGCCAGCCAGTCGCCGAAGCGCGCGTCGCTCGACCGCTCCCCGAAAAACAGCGTGTCCGGTAAGGGCCGATCGAGGCGGAAGTGACGGACGCGGAAGCCGGCGAAGTCCTCTTCCCCAATCGGCTCGCCGCCACGAGCCAGTAGGAACGCGGTTAGGCCCTTCGGGTCAGCATCACCAAGCTCGCCGCCTTTCCACTCGAACAGGACGGCCTCGCGCGCCTCGCCAACGATCCCCGGCAGCCCGCCGGGCAGCGAGGCCTCTTCGACACGGACGAAATGGTAGGGCGCCCGGCCGGTGTAAAGAAAATCGACCGTCCGTGCGCGAAAGTCGGGCGCGAGCCGGAAGTTATACGGCAAGAGGAACACGCGCGAAGGGTCGTCGCCAAGTCGGTTCATCAGCCGCGCAGCGTCTGCTGCCTCCCCATGAAAGGCGAAATACACATCGTCTTCGGCGCGCCAGAGCGCAAAGTAGTCGTGGTAGGTGGTCCAGCCATTCCACACCACGAGCGTGAGCAGCGGCGCAGCCGCGAGCACGCCCGTTGCCTGCCGTCGCAGGAGGCGCGCCACACCCTGAACAATCGCCTCCCCGCCAATCGACGGGAACAGGAAGACCGCCGGCACGATACCCATGACTCGGGTGTAGTGCGGGTACTCGTCGGTGGCGACGATCCCAGGCAAGAGCAAAACCGCCGTCCAGACGAGCAGGTGGAGATACGGTCCGCGGCGCAGCCGGACGAGGCACACGCCGAGGCCAACGAGGAAGAGCGCGAACAGCGGCGGCGCGAACACGGGCTTGCCGGGCACGTTGTGCCGCCAGTTCCAGTCGCCTTCCTGACCGAACATCGCGAGGTTGTAGACAAAGGAGTCCCAGAGTGCTGCCAGCCGGTCGCCGCCGCCCGATGGGCCGAGCGCCGAGACGTAGGTTGCCCGGCCAAGAAACAGGTCAAGGTGAAACGCGTAGTAGACCGCGAGTGGCAGGATCACGACCGTGGCCGCGCCGAGCCATGGCCAAAAGCGCCAGCTCCGCATCCAGCCGAGCCAGCCCTTGCCGAACGCCGGCCACGCAGCGTCTCGGGGACGGAGCACGAGCTCAGCTGCGCCAAGCACCAGCGCGAATGCCGGTAAGATCCGGGCGCTGATGTAGGTGTAGCCCACAAGGCCAAAGGCAGCGCCCGCTGCGAGAAAGGGCACAACCCGATCCGGCCGCCCGCGCGCGGCTCGCCACAGGAGGAAGAATGCGACGGTCAGGACGAGGGGCAGCGTGTTCACACGGAGCGAGAGCCGGTTGATGTCGACCTGCCAGTGAGAGACAGCGAGCAGGGCGGCGGCGACAAGCCCAATCCGGATCGCGCCGGACCCGAGGGGACGGAACATGATGCGAGCGAGCGCGAACGACGCGGCAACCGTCAGCAGGCTCAGCGCCGCCGCCGGCAAGCGGAGCGCGTAGCTCTCGCGGCCAAATAGGGCGACCGAGAGCGCCAACAGGTTGTTCAGCGAGGGCTCGCGGCCGGTGTTGCCTTCGAAGAACAACTTCGGGCCAGTTGCCAGCACGTCGAGCGCGTCGAGGCCGTTGTAGGCCTCGTCGTAGTGCAGCCCCGGGGGCGTGGTGGTGAAGTCCCAAAAGCGAAGAAAGGCGGCAGCGAGCAGGACCACGACGAGCAGCGCCCGAACGGTGGTGGTCAGGGCATCACCCCCCAACGCGGCGGGCGACCGCCGATGGCCGAACGACGACGCTAGCCACGCTGAGTGCGACGATCCCTACAATCACGGCGAGCGCAGCAAGCGAGACCGTCGTCCCCAGCCGCTCGGCAGGGCCAGGCAGGTAGCGCAGCGTCACCTCGTAGCCGACCCCCTCTGGCAGGCGCAGCAGCGTCAACCCGGTCTTGTCCGGCTCAATGGCCACCGGCCCAACAGTCGACTCGGCCGTCCAGAGGGGGAAGTAGGTCTGCTTCAGGAGCGCTTCGGCGCCTGCCTCGGCGCGGTCCACCTGCACCCGGATTGCGCCGTGGTCGGTGACGGCGCGAAGCCGCGCACGATCGCTTTCGATCAGGGTCGGGGCATAGTCGCGGACTCGGTAGATGTTGTACTGCGGGTCGGAGAGCACCACCTCGAAAGCCGGCGACCGATCGAGATAGGTCCGCGTCCAGAGGTCATATTCTGTGGCGACGACGTCGGTAACGTTCAACTTGCGCAGCGCGGCGAGCAGCGCCGCCTCGTCCATTGCTCTCCAAGGCAGGCCGAAGATCGTCTGATCGTCTTTGAGGTCGGTGCGCTCGGTCATCATGCGCGGCCGATCACTGCCGTGCCAGTAATAGGTCGAGATTGGGGTCCAGTGCTGAAAGGTGCCGCCGATGCTCTCGCGGCCGGCGAGCACCGGGGCCAGCGCCATCAAATAGGAGGGGACGGTCGTTCCCGTCTGCCGCAGCCGGAACACCGATGACGTGAAGAGCACGCGTCCCCCCGGGATTGGCGCGGAGGGTGTCCCAGAGCGCGTCCAGCCGATAGGCAGCAGTCGCGTGTCGCAGGAAGCGCGGCTCGCTGCCCGGGGCGGGGCGGTAATACTCCAGCCAGCGAGGGAACGGCTGGACCACGAGCCAGATGAGCAGTGCGGTCGCGACGCTGGCCATGAGCGTCCCCCAACGCTGGCCGGCGTTCCGCACTTGCGCGAAGGCGAGGCGAATTCCATCGACGAACCCAGCTGCCGCCAGCAGGAGCACCGCGAGATAGACATCCTCGATGAAGCGGATTGGGTCGAGGGCTGCCGTCCCGAGACGGTCAACGAGCACCAGCCAGTTGAAGAGCATGAAGACGAGGACGAGTGCTGGCGCGATGGCGAGGGCGAGCAACAGCCCGCGCTCGCGCGGCGGGGGCGACGGCCGCTCGGACGAGTCCCCACGCGGCGAAGATGAGGAAGAACGGCAGCCGGCCGCCAAGCAGCCAGAATGGCAGCGTCTCGAGCGGGGCGCGCAGCACCGGCGTCGCCAACGCGCTATGCGCGAAGTACGGGATGAGCCAGAACCCGGTCAGCGCGAGCCCGAGCGCGACCGCTGCGGCGAGCCGAACGAAGGATCGCGCCCGTCGCCGCAGCGGAACGGTGAGGACGCTGAGCGCGATGAGCAGCGCCGGCAACAAAAGCCGGAACGGGTGGAGTAGGACGATCGCCGCGACCGTGAGCGCGAGGGCGCCGAGGGGCAGCGCGGGTCGCCGGCTTTCGGCAAGCCGGATCCCTAGGAGCCAGGCGAGCGGCGCGAGGCCGAGCGCCGGGCGATCTCCGAGCATCCCAATCATCACGCCGCCGACGCCGCCATACAGGTCGGTGAAGACGAGGAGGAAGAAGCCTGCCGTCAGGCCGACTGCTCGGCCAAGGCCGATCCGCGACAGCGCGAAATACGCGACGAGGGGCGGCACAAGGTAGGAGAGGAACAGCAGGAGCTGGTAGATTTGGACGCTGCTGAGCCGGCCAGCGCTGAGCGCCTGAATTGCGAGCCCGGCGAGGCCGTAACCGGGAGGATAGAACTGCCATTCCGGCCAGCCCGCATACCACGATGGGTTCCAGCCGAGCAGGCCGCCGGGTCCGGCAACATCGAGGAGCCACCACAAGCGCGTGTAGGTCCCGGGGTTGTCGGCGAAGATGTACAGGTCGTCGACGAGAAGGAAGCCGAGCGCCCACAGCGCGAACGCGCTGAGCGCGGCGCCGGCGGCGAGATCGGCCGTCCAGCCGGGCATGCGCCGCCCTGGAGCCACATTCACGAGCTGTGATTATAGGTGGGCGTTCAGCTCCTGGCCCGCGTTCCGGCCGGCGTGGCGACTCCCCAGATCCGGAGCAATTCGTCCACGGTCGTGACAATCCCGAAGCGGTGACGGACATTGGCGAGCGTCGCCTCGTGCAGTTCGGCACTCCAAGAGGCGCAGGCGTCCTCCGGGACGACGACGTAGTAATCCAACTCGAAGCCAGCGCGGAGCGTCGTTTCGACGCAGGCATTGGTCGAGGTTCCCACCGGCAGGATGGTCTTGATCCCGTGGCCACGCAAAATCATGTCGAGATCCGTGCCGGTGAAGGCACTATAGCGGTGTTTGCGCACCTCGAGGTCGCCCGGCTGGGGGGTCGAGACCGTCCACGAGGTCGTGGCCCCACGTGCCGTCGATGCAGACGTCGAGCACACCAAACGTCGCCCGCGAACGGGCGTCGATCCACGGGCCAGAGTGGCTGAGGCCGCCTGGGATGGTCGTGAACTTTACCCACACGACCAGCCCGCCGGCCGCGCGAAGTCCGTCGGCCAGCCGTCGGATCGCTGGCACAATGGCCAGCGCCGCCGAGACGTCGCGTCCGCCCTCGCGCGCTGAGATCCCGTCGCGGGCGCAAAAGTCGTTCTGCATATCGATGACGAGCAGCGCGGTATGTTCGGGGCGAACCTTCTCTTCGAGCGTGCGGAGCACCGGAATCTGTGGTGGCATGCTCTCCTCCCAGCCACAATCGTGCCGGTTATCCGTGCGGAATCCTCAGCGGGAGGCTGGGGACCGCCTCCCGGCCAATCTCCTCAATCGACTCGGCCCTACGCCGGGATCGCGTCGCGCTCGACGGCTTCCGTTGGCCGGGCGCGACGCCGCAAGACACGCTCCCGCGTCGCAATGTAGGCCAGCGCACAACCCATCAGCGCGAGCGCAGCAGTGACAACCATTGCCTGTTGAAAGACCGGCGTGAAGCTCGGCGACGTTTCGATCGAGCCGGCGACGACCAGCGTCGTAATCGTAATGCCCAGGGTGTGGCCGTACTGGCGAGTTCAAGTCGATCATCCCCGGACGCAAACCCCGCGCTTATCGGCGTCCAAGCTGCTGAGCACGAAGGCGTTATTCGCAGTCTGAAACGAGCCGCCGGACATCCCGAGGAACAACCCGACGGCCACGATCATGAGATAGGTGACGTCCGGAAGTAGCGCCATGGTCAGCAGGCTGGCAAAGGTCAAGCCGAGCGCGAAAACCTGAAGCACCCCGCGACCGGAGATAATCCATCAGAAATCCGGTGCCGAGCGCCGCGGCGGTCGCCGCGATGTTGTTGAACACCGCGATGTTCGCTGTCTCCGCCGCTGTCAGTCCAAAGCCTCGCTCGACGAGGTAGGGGAACATGAACGCCGTCGACATCATCGTCATGTGAAAGCACATATTCGCCAGCACCGAGAGCGTGAACGGTGCGACCGTAAACGTGCGCAGGTCAATGAGCGGTTCAGCGGCCCGGCGTTCCCAATAGATGAAGAGCGCGAGCCCGAGCACGGTGATGAAGTGCATGGTGCCGTGATAGGGCCAGCCGGCTTCGAAGCTCTCCGGCCCGTCGTGGAAATGGCTAAAGGAAAGAACGAGCGACGTGAGCGTGATGGTGAGCAGCGCCGCGCCAACGAAATCGAGCGCGGGCGGCCGTTCAGGCCGGGTGCCCGATCCCATCCAAAGCGATGTGGTGAGGGCGAATCGCGCCAAACGGCACAACGACGAGGAAGACGGACGGCCAACCGGCGACGGAGATAAGCCGGCCGACCAAGAGCGAGGTCAGGACAATCCCGCCCGAGGTTGCCGTGGTGAGCAGTCCGATCGCCTTGCCGCGTTGGCTCGGCGACACGGCGTTCGCCGCGATCGCCATCGCGTTGCCCGAGACCAGCGCCGCGCCGACGCCCTGAATGAGCCGCAGCGCGATCAGTACGGGCCAGGTCGGGGCGAATGCGCAGAAGAATCCCGCGACTGTGGTCACAGCGAGGCCAGCGATGAAGACCCGCTTGTGGCCATATAAATCCCCGATGCGACCGGCGAGCAACGCCAGGATCGTCAGACTGAGCAAGAAAGCGGTTGCCGCCCAGCTCACGTCCGAAATGGAGACGCCGAAGGCGTCGGCGATGACCGGAAAGGCGATCTGGACCGGAAAGAGGGCCGCCAACGCGATAGCGTAGCCGACGGCAGCAGTGAACAGCGCCCAGCCAGAGCGATAGCCGTGTTCATTCATCAGGGGTCTCCAGCGGCCAGTATAGCACGGGTCTTGTATACGGAGATCGGATCGTGCGGTATCATGCGCCGCGAACGGAGGTTGACGTGGCTCAAACGAAGCGTGGCTTCATCGACACCCCACACGGCCAGATTCACTACCGCGCCGGCGGTGAGGGGCCGCCCGTCGTCGTCCTCCACCCGACGCCGGCATCGGCGCGCGCGATGTTGCCGCTGATTGAGGCGCTGATCGACCGAGGATTCCGCGGCATCGGGATGGACACGATGGGCTTCGGCGACTCGGATCGCCCTCCTCAGCCCTACACGACCCAGCACGAGTACGCGCAGACCGTCGCTTGGCTGGTAAGCGGCCTCGGCTACGATCGCGTCAATCTCGTTGGCATTCTCACCGGTTCGCAAATCGCGATGCAGACCGCCGCCGACTTCCCCAGCGTTGTCGAGACGCTCGTCCTCCAAGAGCCGTTCAACTGGGGAACACCATCACGACGCGCCGTCCATGAGCGGTTACACCGGTACCACCGTCGCGACCCCGAAGGGAAGTACCTCCTCGAGCTCTGGGAGCGCTCCCGCGGCGACGACCTGCGGACGCGCGAAGCACGGTTCAAAGATCTGTTGACCGTCAACGATGACCTCGGCGCCGAGGTGTATGGGACGATGGGCTGGGAAGGTGCGGCGACGTGGTCGATGTGCCGTACTGACATTTGGGAAGTAACGCCGCGCATTCCAGCGCCGACGCTGGTGACCTATGTCGAAAACAGCGAGTTGCAGCGGGCCTACGACAAGTTTCTGGCCACGCTTCCGAATGGGCGAGGAATGTTGAACGCCCCGGCGGCGTTGCGCGAGCCCGGCAAGTTCGCGGATGTCATCGCCGAGTTCATCCGCAGCGCCACGAGCGTCGGCGCCTAGCCTAGCGTCCTGCCAGTGCGGTAATGCCGTTCACGGCAAAGACGGCGGCGAGGATGGCCATCGCAATCCCGAGCAAGGCCATCATGGCCTGGTACAGTCGCCGGCTCATCAGTCGGACGCCACGAGCCATGGCCACCGCAACGAGGCTATACCATCCAAAATCGGACAGAATGTGTCCAGCAAAGAAGACGGCGAGGCCGACGGCCCCGAACGTGACGGCTTGGCCGAGCAGTCCCGCACCGACGGTCGCCCACCAAAGCGCCCAGTAGGGATTGCCGAGGGAGAGCAGCGCCCCGGCGGCGAACGCGCCGCCGACGCCTCGACCCCCGCCGCCGCTGCGCAGCGTCAGCGGATCGGGCAGCGAGGGCACCGTACGGAGCGTTCCCCACGCCATCCAGAGCAGCACTGCTGCGCCCAGTAATGCCAGCACAGCGAGCAGGCTAGGCTCGCGGACGAACGAGGCGAGCCCCACCCCGAGCGCGATGACCAGCGGCAGCTCGACGGCAGCGTGGCCGAGCACCAACACCGGCCCGACGAGTGCTCCGTGGCGCGCCGCTGCCGCGACGTTCCAAGTGAGCATTGGTCCCGGCGAGGCCGCTCCAGACAGACCCGTCAAAAACGCAGCGAGAAAGAGCGCTGGCAGCCCGGTCTCCATTGGCTGCTCAGTTCACCGGTCGGCCCGGCTCGTCGGCGGTCATCTCGACCGCGCCGTTACTGCTCGGCGTCTTCACCTCGAGGTCTGTCGTCCTTGCCAGTCCGGTTGCCTCCTCCATGCTGCTCGGCCCGGCTGCTGGCGTGCCTGCCCCACCGGCTGAGTGCGCCGCAGTCGAAACTGGCACAGAGCTGCGTACCGCGGCGCGAATGCTTCGGGTCTGCCGAATCGAGAACCACGCGACGCCAAGGACCCCAATTCCAACGAGCCCGAGCACCATGAGCACCCCGAACTGATCGGCAAGCTGCCCAGCGAAGACGAGCGGAACGATCGAGGCGAGGCTGCCGAACATCAGCTGGATTGCGAAGACTCGCCCGCGCATATCGACCGGGGCGCGCTCCTGCAAGATCGTCTGGGCGGTGACGTTCACAAAGGCGAGCCCGATGCCCATCGCAAGCGCCGTGATACCGACTACGATGAGCGTCACCGTCAAGGCGTCGCTGCCGGGCTGGAGCGTGCCGCCGCTGAATGCCCGTTCGATTGCGGGCACCGCCGCGATCAGCAGCATCCCGACCCCGAAGACCAGCAAGCCAAAATTGACGATCGACAGCAGCCGGAAGCGGCGGGAGATGCGCGTCAGCAGCGCGGTGCCGGCCAAGATGCCCAGACCGGCGGGCCCGAAGACGAGGTAGGTGTCGTCTGCGCCGAGGTTCAGCTCGCGCGAGATGAACCCAGGAGCGAGCGTAGCCAAGATCAGCGTCAGCGTCGTCACGACGGTGAGGTGGACCATCGCGAGGCTAATCGTGAGGTCGCCACGCAACAGCCGCCAGCCGGCCACAATCTCCTCTGCGACGCCACGCAAAAAGCCGCCATCCCGGCCGAGGCTTTCGCCCCGGTCGCTGGGTAACCGAATCAAAATCAGCGAGCAGAACACGTAGGCGACAGCGACGCCGATCAAGGTCGCTTGGGCGCCAAAGGCCTTGGTCAGCGGCGGGCCGAGCGCGATGAACCCCAGCACCTGTGACAAGTTAAACGTAATGTTGAACAACCCGTTTGCCGAGATTAGCCGATTGCGAGAGACGATCCGCGGGATCATCGCCGCCTCGGCTGGCAAGAAAAACTGGCTGATTGTCATGAACGTGAAGTTCAGCGCATAAAAGAGGATCGGCTGTTGTTCAAGGAAAAGGTAGCCGAGCACGGCGACTGCTCGCAGCGCGTTGGTGGCGATGAGCACCCATTTCTTGTTCCAGCGGTCGATCAGGACGCCGGAAGCGACGCCGAAGAGCACCGCGGGCAGCACCGTCGAGAGCACGAGCGCGCTCATGTGCGCCGAGGAACGGGTGCGCTCCTCGACAAACACCATCAGCGTGAAGAAGGTGAGGTTCTGGACGGTCTGGGAGACGGCTTGGGCTGTCCAGAGCGCGAGAAAATTCGGGTTGCGGTAGACGGGCACATCTGCCGGCCCGCCCGGCTCGGCGCCAGTAAGGTGGGAGAAGCTCACATTTGGCATCGCGCCAGTGGCTCGGACATCGCGCGCCTTTCCTGCCCAGCGGGGCGTCCGCCGGCTCCTCTGCCGGCTGCACCCCCAATGATAGGCGCTTTCTTCGGTCGGGACGTCACGCGAGCGGTGGCTCCGGCCCACGTGCAAGGAACGCCTTGATGCGTCGCTCGAAGACCGGGCGTTCGATCATCACCCGATGGTTACAGGTGAGGCAACGCGCCGCGACGTCCGCACCGGTGCGCATTACCCGCCAGTCAGTGCCGCCACAGGGATGAGGCTTGCGCAGGCGGACCACATCGCCAACTCGGATTTCGACAATCGCCATCGCCTTCACAGTATAGCTGGCCGCCTATTCATCGTCGGGGTCAACGATCGATTGCCAGCGCCTTCGGCGCAGCACATCGGCCGCGTGGCTGAGCGGGTTCAGAGCAGCGAGCCATTCGAGCGGGACACCGCGCTCCGGCCGGCGCTTGCGCAGTTTTGCGCTCGCTTCGATCAGCTTGGCACGCCGCTCCTCGGCACGTTGCTCGGCGCCTCGGTCGTGCTCGTCGGCCGGAACATCGGTTGGCGGAAAGAGCGGCTGCGGCACACCCGGGTCGGAGCCCGGCGGAGGAATCGGCGGTGGGACGGCAACTTCTGGCCACCCGTGTTCGCCGGCGAGCGGCCGATAGGCAGCAAGCAACGGCTCAAGCCGTCGCTCGATCCGAATCGGGGCTTTCTGGAGGAAGGCCTGCGGCACAATCATGTTGAAGCGAGCAAGCTTGGCGCGCAGCTCCTCAGCGATCCCCCCGGCTCGTCCCAAATAGCGTCGCTGGATCGACTCGACACCCAGCCGGCGGCGGGCACGCTCACGCGGCCCGAGGGCGCGCAGTTCGGGCCCGACAAGTTCGAGCCACCGTCGCTGCTCCGCGAGCAGCGACTCGAGCATGTCGTGGAGGGCGTCGATCTCCTTCGCCAGTTCAATCCACGCCGGCAGGATCCCGGCATTCTGCAGCACTTTGTTGGCCGCCCATTGGTCGCGGTCGACGATCTCATCGTGACCGAGGTCGAGCGGCCTGCCGCGTCCGCGCAGATCGCGAAACTGGCCCTCTTCCATTGCCTCGCGGATACGTCGCTCGGCGAGGCTTTCCGGCTGGTTCTGCTCGCGTTGAATTGATTCGGCTCCGTCGTCGGTAGTGTCTTCAGTGTAGCGCCGGCTGCCAACCGTCGCGACCGTGCCGTACACTCCTACGAGGAGCACATCGAATGGATCTGCCGACCCGTCTTCAGCAACTGGCGCTCGGCGCAACCCTCGTCGACCGGTTCGGTTGGACGGTTCCGCAGGACTACGGCGACGTTCTGGCCGAGGCGATCGCGGTACGGCGCGGCGCTGGGCTGGCCGATCGCTCTGACCGCGGCAAAATTCGTCTTGGCGGACCGGATCGCGTTCGTTTTCTTCAAGCGATCGTCAGCAATGATGTCGCGGTGGTCGCGCCAGGACGCGGAATCTACGGCCTTGGCCTGAACCATAAAGGGCAGATTGCGGCCGAATTCCCGATTCTTCCGTGGGGCGAGGGGTTGTTGCTCACCGTGGAGCCGGAGGAGCGCGCCTTCGTCGTTGGCTGGCTCCGTCGCTTCAAGCTGCGCAGCAAGGTGGAGATCGTCGACGTCACCGAGACGATCGGCCTGCTCTCGCTTGCTGGCCCAGAGGCGCCGTCGCGGCTTGAGGAGTGGTTGGGCGAGCCGATCTCACTCGGGCGAGAGGAAGTCGCCGAACGGGTTTGGACCGGGGTCCCCTTGCTCATCGCCGGGAACCGTGATTTAGGTGAGATCGGCTTTGATCTCTATCTGCCGGTCGAGCGGGTCGGCGCGGCCTGGGACGCGCTCCTTGCGACGGGCGGGGTCCGGCCGATCGGTCGTGCCGCTTGGGAGGCGTTGCGCATCGAGGCGGGCACACCGCGCTACGGCCCGGAGTTGAACGAATCAACGCTGCCGCCCGAAGCGCGGTTGGAGGAGCGGGCAATCTCCTATTCGAAGGGATGCTACCCCGGCCAGGAGATTGTCGCCCGAATCAAGAACCGCGGCCATGTCAATCGATTCTTGCGCGGCCTCGTGTTCGAAGAAGGTCCTGTCCCGGCTGCCGGCGCAGCGCTTCATGCCAATGGTCGGCAAGTCGGCACGGTCACCAGCGCCGCGTTCTCGCCGACTCTCGGCAAGCCCATCGCGCTAGCCTACGTCCGTCGGGAAATCGTCCCCGGCGAGCGCGTTTGCCTCGACGACGGCCGCGAGGCAACCGTCGTCGAAACGCCATTTGTCGCGCACGAGTTCGTCCGATGATTGTGCTCGAGACAGAGACCGCGCCGGTCGCGTCCAGTGCGATCGCCGTCGTTGCCACGCTGCTTTCCCTCATCGCGGGTGGGCTCTGGCGGCGCCGCCGGGGCGGCTGTTGAGGGCGTCGTTGGTTTAGCCGTCCGGGAGGGGCGGCACGTCGGAGCGAGAAGGGCTGATCGGCCGAAGCACGACCCAGAGCGCGATCGCCGCAACGAGGGCTGTCGCGCCAAGGCCAAGGACGAACGGCCTGCTGGTGGTAGGCGGCGGCGGCGGGGGCACGGCTTGGCGCGCCGGCTCGTTCGGGGCGCGGCGGCGCGCCAATTCAAGTCGAAGGCTTTCTTCACCACGCTTCATCGCCCAGCGGTGGTTCGCTTCGAAGACCGGCCGTAGGATGGGCGTGAGCGCCTTGAGCAATGGCTTCTCGGCGCGGATCTGCCAATCGTAGGTGACCTCGACGGCATTTCCGACTTGGACGAACGTCCAAACGCCGCGACCAACGAAATCGCCTTCTGCCACGAGGGCGAATCTCCGCGGCTCGTCACTTTCGGTGATGCGCAGCCGCCAGCGGAGCGTGTAGGGCAGCCACCCTTTCGTGTAGAGATCGACGAGCGTCCCCACGCCGTTGGCATCGCCCTGTTCGAGAGTGACGACGTCGAGATACACCGAGGGCCACCACCGCTTCAGCCCCTCGGCATCAGACAGGATGTCAAACACCTCTTCGCGCCGCACGTTGTCAATCCGCCAGCGCGTGATGAAGTGATACTCATTACTGCCCATGATGTGGCCTCATTTCGGAAACCAGCATAGCGCGTTTTTCCGCGCCGTGATGGCGGACCAGGGCCGGTAATCCGGATCAGCCGGCGCTGTCGAAGCGGGGTGTCAGGGTGAGCAGCCACGAGAGATCCGTCCCCGGTTCGTATTCGACGGGGTCAAAACCGCGGCGGAAGAGCTTCGCGCCGGCTACTCCTTCGAGATGCAGTGTGTCGCCGCGGCGGCGGAGCCAACTCCCCTCTCGCAGCCCGAGCACCGCGACATCGTTTTCCTCCAAGAACTCGGCAATTCGGGTATCACGCGTTTCCCCGCCCGGAGACGTCGACCCCTCGACGTAGTGGGGGTTGATCTGGAAGGGAAGCAGCCCGAAGGCTTCGAACGATGCCGGCTGAACAATTGGCATGTCGTTCGTCGTCCGGAGGCTCGGGCAGGCAACATTCGAGCCGGCGCTCGCGCCGATGTAGCGGAGTTCGCCCGCGGTGACACGTTGGCGGACAATCTCGACCAGATCGAGCGTTTGGAGCGCCTTGAGGAGTCGGAAGGTATTGCCGCCTCCCACGAAGAGTGCCTGCGCTTGGGCAAGCGCTGCGCGCGGATCGGACACTGCGTGGAGGCCGACGACCGTCACGCCGGGCGGGGCAAACCCCTCTTGCACCCGTGCCGTGTACTGATCGTGGTGCGCGAGCGCCCACGGCGCGAAATGAAGCGTTGTCGCGTCACCAAGGCTTGCCCGGATTTCGGCGAGCACCCGCTCGCGATACGGCCGCATGTCGCCGCCCGAGAAGAGTAGCAGGTCCATTGTCCTCTCCAACGAAGCTCTCTACAATCAGCCACCAGATGTTGGGGCTGGCTGTGCCGGTCTGTGCATCATCTTGAAGTGATTTTCTCGCGGCCGGGCAGCCTGCGATACTGCGCGGCAGCGTCGATCCTTTGGGGGTGCCGGTGGCCGAGTTTGCGCATTTGCATGTCCACACTGAGTTTTCGATGCTCGACGGGCTTTGTCGGATTCCAATCCTGATGGACCGCACCCGTGAGCTCGGGATGCAGGCGATTGCGCTGACCGACCACGGCGGCCTCTATGGCGCGGTGCAGTTTTACACCGAGGCGACGGCGCGCGGCATCAAACCGATCATCGGTGTTGAGGGGTATGTCGCTCCCAACCGCCACACTGATCGGACCAGCGCCGACAAGAATCCCTTCCACCTTGTTCTGCTCGCGAAGGATCTGACGGGCTATCGCAACCTGCTGGCGCTTACGACTGCCGCTTGGGTCGACGGGTTTTACTACAAACCGCGCATGGACCGTGAATTGCTCCAGCGATATCACGAAGGCCTGATCTGCCTTTCGGCGTGTCCCAGCGGCGAAGTGCTCCGTGCCCTCCACGAAGGGCGGCGTGACGATGCAATTGCCGCGATCGGCTGGTACCGAGAGGTATTCGGCGACGACTACTTCCTCGAAGTGCAGCGTCACGACATGCCAGAGTTCGCCCGCGCTTACGCTGAGCTCGTCGATCTGGGCCGGTCGCTCGGCGTGCCGCTGGTCGCCACCAACGACCTTCACTACGTTCACGCCGAGGACCATGAGGCGCAGGATCACCTCATCTGCATCCAGACGAATGCCCAAATCTCCGATGAAAAGCGGATGCGAATGGATGCCCAGTCGTTCTACCTGAAGTCACCGGCGGAGATGGCGGCAGCGTTCAGCGGCCTGGAAGAAGCGCTGCGGAACACGCTCGTGATCGCCGAGCGCTGCAATCTTCGACTGGATTTCGATCGGGTGAAACTGCCGGAGGTCGAGCGACCGGACGGCATGAGCGCCGACGAGTATCTTGCCAAGCTTTGTTGGGAACGGCTGCCACAGCGTTACGGCGGCGAGCTGCCGGCGCGTGTCCGCGAGCGACTCCAAATGGAGTTGGACGTCATCCGCGCCACGCAATTTGCCAACTATTTCCTCGTGGTCGACGACATCCTCACCTTTGCTCGCCAGCGCGGCATTCTCTACGGAGTCCGCGGCAGTGCGGCGGCGAGCATCGTTCTCTACGCCCTTGGCATCACCAGCATCGATCCGGTCGAGAAGGGGCTGGTGTTCGAGCGCTTCCTGAACATCGAGCGCAAAGAGATGCCCGACATCGACATGGACTTCCAAGACGATCGCCGGGGCGAGGTGATCGACTACGTGGTGCAGAAATACGGACGCGATCGAGTTGCCCAAATCATTACGTTCGGAACACTCGGTGCGAAAGCGGCGATCCGTGATGTTGGCCGCGCCAAGGGTTTGCCGTATGGATTCGTCGATCGCGTTGCGAAGTTGATCCCGCAGCAACTGCACATGACAATCGACCGGGCGATCGCGGAGAACCCTGAACTGAAGTCGCTCATCGACCAAGACCCGGCGGTGCGCGACCTCGTCGGGATGGCCAAACAGCTCGAAGGGATAACACGCCATGCCAGCACGCATGCCGCCGGGGTCGTCATCTCCGACGAGCCGTTGATCCGCAACGTCCCCTTGCAGCGACCGGCGAAGGGCGATGAATCGTCAATCTTGATGACCCAGTTTGACATGGGCTCGGTTGCGAAGATCGGCCTTCTCAAGCTCGATTTTCTCGGCTTGATCAACCTGAACGTGCTGGCGAAGTGCCGGGCGCTCATCGAGCAGACCACTGGCCAGCCGTTCGACCTTGCCGCGATTCCGCACGACGATCGGAAGACGTTTGACCTGCTCTCCTCGGGCGAGACGGGCAACGTCTTCCAACTGGAGTCGCAGGGGATGCGGCGCTACATCAAAGAACTCAAGCCACAGAGCATCGCCGAAATCACCGCGATGGTGGCGCTCTATCGTCCGGGGCCGATGGCGCACATCCCACGCTACATCGACGCCAAGCACGGACGAGTCCCAGTCACCTATCTCCATCCGGTGCTCGAGCCGATCCTCAAGGAGACGTACGGCGTCATTGTCTACCAAGACCAAGTGCTGCATATCGTGCAGGCGGTCGCCGGGTTTTCGCTCGGCAAGGCAGATATCTTCCGCAAGGCGATGGGGAAGAAGATTCCTGAGGTGATGCGCGCCCAGCGCGAAGAGTTCAAGCAAGGAGCGCTCGCCAACGGCTACACGGCCGAGTTGGCCGACCAGATCTTCGACCTGATTGAGCCGTTCGCCGGCTACGCTTTCAACAAGGCTCACTCGGCGTGCTATGCCGAGCTTGCCTACCAAACGGCGTACTTGAAGGCGAACTACCCAGCCCAATATCTCGCCGCTGTGCTCTCTGCCCACCTCGACGTCACCGACAAGATTGCCAGCACGGTCGCGGAAAGCAAGCGGCTCGGCTTGGATGTCTTGCCCCCGGATGTCAACCGGAGCGATGTCGCCTTCACCATCGAAGGTGAGCGCGCGATTCGCTTTGGTCTGGGTGCGATCAAGAACGTCGGCGTGGGCGCGGCGCAAGCGATTGTTGCGGCCCGTGGCGACACACCGTTCGCCTCGATCGACGACTTTTGCCGGCGGGTCGATCCGAAGGCGGTGAACAAGCGGGCACTGGAATCGCTGATCAAAGCGGGTGCCTGCGATTCGCTCGGCGATCGGGGCGGTCTGCTGGCAGGGCTGGATCGCATCCTTGCCTTCGCCCAACGGCAACAGAAGCTCCGCGAGGCAGGTCAGGCGACGATGTTCGATCTTTTTGGCGCCGAAGTGCCGGTGCCTCAGCCGGGGATCGAGCTTCCGATCGCGCCGGTGTCCGGACGCGAGAAACTGCAGTGGGAGAAGGAACTCCTCGGCGTGTATCTCTCGGAGCATCCGTTCACCGCCGTTCTTGCTGATCGATCGCTGGACGCGGTGTACTGCGGCTCAATTACCGAAGAGCACGTCGGACAAACGCTGTTCGTCGCCGGGATGGTCGCCGCGGTGCGAACCATGTTCACAAAGGACCGCCGCCCTTTCTGCACCGCCGTGCTCGAAGATCTCGTTGGCTCGATCGAGGTGACTGTCTGGGCGGACGTTTACGAGCGAACGAAGGAACTTTGGGTGGAGGGCGCCATCGTTACCGTCCGCGGGCGGGTCCGGCACCGGGAGGACCGGCTGTCGCTCGTCGTCGACACCGCAGCGCTTTATCAGCCCGGCGCAGCGCAGGAGGCGGCGGAGCTGGCGCCAAAACGCACCCGCGTCCGCATTGAGTTCCGCGAGCGGGGCAATCCGGACGAAGACGTTCGGCGTTTCGACTCGCTGATCTCGCTCTTGCAGCGGAACGAGGGCGACGACCCCGTGCAGGTGGTCGTCTCCGCCCGGAGCTCGAAGGTGGTCCTGCAACTGCCGACCATCCGGGGTGTGACGATCTCGCCCGATTTGCGTGCCAGCCTCGACGACCTCGTTGGCCCCGGAGCGGTTAGCCTTACCCCATTCGAGCTGGTACCGCTCGACCCCGACACTTCCGGCCGGAAGTTGCGTAAAGCCGGCTAGCCTGCGGGACCGCGCCTGACTCGCACCGGCCTTGCTGGTGTTTGGGGTAGCGGGAAGCAGGGTGGTCGCCTAGATAGTTCGCGCACGGCTCGCTTCGCTGCATCAGTCGATTGGCCCGTCGGTGGCGTCGAAGCAGCCGGCGGACGTGATTGCCGCGTCGTCACTCCACGAGACAGCGTTGTTTCGATCGGCTATCGACTGGGGTGGGCCTGCAGAGGTTCGGGCCTGCCCCCGGTGGCGTTGCTCCCGGGCTGACCTGCCCTTCATCCTCGTTGTTTCGGGATCGCTGCTGTTTCTCACCACAGCGAGCGGTTTGCCCCGCGCCGATGCTCGGGCTCGTTGCCCGGCACATTGTCGATTGGCCGGGCTCGACCGCTAGCGCCCGGCTGCCCGGGAGCTTGGACCCATCAGCGTTAGGAGGGCGCCGAGCACACCGGCGAGGACGATCCAAAGGGTCATCAGCAACGTGTCGTCCGCTCTGGGCGCGACGAAGCTTGGCAGGTAGGGCACGAGGTTCGGTAGGCCGAGCTCGGCGAGGCGAAGCCAAAGGTGGCCCTGCCCGGTTGGGTGGTTGTACATCGTCTCTGGCCAAACGATGAACAATGCACCGACTGCCAGCGAGGGGAGTGCGAGGACCGCAACGATCACGCGCTGCCACCAGCGTTCCGGACGCGCGGCGGCAAGCGGGAGCGCGGCTAACGGAACGAGCGGCGTCAAATAGCGCGCGGGAGGTCCCCATTCGCCCCACCAGTGGCGGTAGGCGGCGATCAGCAAGAAGTACGGCAGCGTGACGAGCAGGAGGCCGAGTGCGTCCCGCCGGCGGGAGACCACGAGTGGAGGTAGCCCAGCGGCGACCAACAGAAAGATCGGTCCGTAGATCAGCAGCCCCCACTGCTGGTCCAGCAGCAGCCCCGCCACGCCAAAGCCGATCTGCTCGATGCCGCCGAAGCCGGCGTGGTCACCGCTGTTTGGCAAGGGTGAGCCAAATGCCCAAAGGTCGTAGAGCACGAAGCCAACGGCCGAGAAGGTCGCCGGAACAAGAAGCCTCGCCACCTCGCGAGCCGTTCGCCTCCGACCGATCGTGAACCAGAGCGCGAGCGCCAGCGACAGCAACAGAAATCGTGGTTGGAGCCACGGCAGCAGGCCGATTGCCGCACCGGCAAGAAAAGTCTGGCCTGCGCCGTTGGTGAGTCGTGCCCGCCGAAACGCGTAGACAGTCAGCAGAGCGGCGGGCAGCTCCGGGAAGATGAGGAAACTATAGGAGAGGAGCGGACTCGTCATGGCCAGCACGATGGCTACCACGGCGCTCCAGCGTGTTCCGCCGCCAGCCTCTCGTGCCAGCAAGAACACGTTCAGCGCCACGAGGCCACCTACTCCGCCCAGCGCGAGGGCCACTGCGAACCGGCCCGCGCCATAGGCGCCTCCACCGAGGAGGTCCCCGGCGAGATAGAGCGGGGCAATCAACACGGACAGGCCAGGATAGTGCTTCGAGACGTGGCCGCGCGGCGAGGTCGCTTGGTGGCCGAGGAGCGGCTCTGGATAGAACTCGGAGTAGAGCTGGTCGATCGAACGTGCCCGGGTCAACTCCAGCGATCCGTAGCGCAGCAAGGAGAGCGCCATCTCGAGGTAATACGGCTCGTCGCCGGTGGGAGCCGGGACAGGCGTCGCGAGTGGCCGAAGGGCGTCGAGACGGTGAGGAAGCACTGCCCAGTACAGCCCGGTCACCCCCACGGCGATCAGCAGCGGCAGCAGCCAGCGCACGGCGCCGGAGGCCGTCCCCGCCGGAACGCGAGCGGGGCTGCGGCGCCGCCCGGCAGCGCGAATCGGGGAGCGGGATCTCACGCTTCGGGCAGCCCTTTGACACGTCCGGCGGCGCGCTGGGCCGCAAACTCGTCTTGCATCTGCCGGAACAGCTCGCGGTTCGTCAGCAGGTCGATCGTCGTCATTGCCAGCGCTGCCGCGCCGTCCAGCGCGGCCTGATCGCCCTCGGGCGAGCAAGCGGCCTCGCGAAAGGCAACCGAATGCCCGCTGATCCCTTCCCTAGCGATGCTCAGGTAGGCGTGAATCGCCGGGATCGCTTGACTGACGTTGCCCATGTCGGTCGATCCCATGCGTTCGTGGCCGGTGGTCGGTGTCACGGTGCGGCCAAGCGCGTTCAAGTTCGCCGCAAATGCCCGGGCGATCGCCTGATTCGGCACCATGTTCTCGTAGCCAGGGGCGACCGTGAATTCAAGCTCGGTCTCGGTGGCCAGCGCCGCTCCCTCCGCTATTCGCCGGAAGCGGTCGCGCAGTGCCTCGGCGTACTGCCGCTCGGTGGCGCGGACGGAGAACCGGGCCACGGCCCGACCCGGCACCATCGTCGGGGTGACGCCTCCCTCGACGATGATCCCGTGGAGACGGGCAGTAGGTAGCATCGTCGCGCGAAGGGCGTTTGCGCCGGCGAAGAGTTGGATCATGGCATCGAGGGCGCTGATTCCGCTCCCGGGCGGCGCGTCGGCGTGAACGGCGCGCCCATGAAACGTCACTTCCACCCGAAGCGAGGCGAGTGACCCGCGGTCGACGAGATTGCGCGTCGCGGGGTGGATCATCATCGCGGCGTCGAGCCCGTGGAAGACGCCGCGCTCGAGCAGGATCACTTTTCCGCCACCGCCCTCTTCCGCCGGTGTGCCGATCACCACAACCCGGCCCGGGAGACGGTGGCCAAGCGCAGCGAGCGCCAGTCCTGCACCGGCGGCTGCGGCGGCAATGATATTGTGGCCGCAGCCGTGGCCGAGCTCGGGAAGGGCATCGTACTCGGCGCAGATGCCGATCGCCGGTCCGCTGCTGCCGAATTCCGCGCGGAAGGCCGTCGCCAAGCCCCCGACGCCCCGCTCGACAGCAAAGCCCGCCGCGGCGAGCAAGTCCGCGAGCCGGGCCGCGGCCCGGGTCTCCTGAAATGCGATTTCCGGGTCACTGTGAATCGCCCGGCTCAACGCGATCAGGTCGTGGCGGCGATCGTTCAGCGCGGCGAGAGCCGCCTGCTTGAGTGCGGCGGCAGTCGAGGTGAGGAGATCCATGGCGCGATCATCGCACATTGCAGGGCTATTTGTGCCCGAGGGGTGCGATACAATCGGCAGTAGGAGCGGCGGGCTGCGCCGGCAGGCCTAAGGGCCGCGCTATGGAGGGAAACGTGAACGAGCCCCGACGCCCTGATGAGGATCCGCATGGCGATCTTGGGTCCATGGATCCTGCGCGGCAAGCGCCGTTCCCGGGCACTGAGCCGACCGTGATGCCCGAGAACCAGCCGGATGAGGCGCGCCCCGCTGACGCAGCAAAGGAAGAACGGCGTGGTCCGCTGTGGGACGAGCCGGCTCGCCTGAGTGACGACGAGCGCCGCGGGCCGCTCTGGGGGTCGCCCGGCGACGAGCGGACCGCCGAATCCGCGCTGGCTGAGGGTGAGCTCACCGCCTCCCCTGTGGAGTCGGTACCAGCTGAGGCGCCCGCTGAAGCGGCAGTCTCGCCGGGCCAAGACACGGGATCAGCTGACCTGCCCACCCGGACGGACACTGACCTTGTTCAGCCTGTTGGCGAGGTCACGTCACCGGTGAGCGCCGCGCCCACCGACTCGGCCAGCACGCCTGACGCCGGAGGAGCTGCCAGTGAATTGCCGGCGCCACGCGACGTTGGCGGTCTCGCTGACCATGCCGATCAGCCGGAACTCGAGCAAGGGCACACCGAGGCGCCCAGCGCCAGTGCTTCAGACGAGACCGGGGTCGCCACGCCGCCCGGTGACACGATCCCGGAGCCCTTGCCGCGCTTCGAAGCGCCGCTCCAGTCTCCTGCTGGCGCCGCTCCTCCGGGGTCGGGCGAGAGTCCGCAAGCCCCCGGGGCCCCTGTCGACCAACCGGCTGTCGCGCCCGCTCCCGAGGCGAGCATCCCACGCTACACACCCGAAATAGTCGGCGAGCGCAAAGACCCAAGCACCGCTTTCTTGCTCGAGCTGATCCCCGGGCTCTTCGGTTTCCTCGGCATCGGCTATCTCTATGCCGGCCGGACGAACGACGGTGTCATCCGGCTCGCCGCATTCCTGATTTACAACTTGTTGGCGTGGACGGCCATCGTCGTCCTTTCCATTGTCGTCGTTGGGCTTTGTCTCATCCCGGTCCAGCTTGCCATCCAGATTGGAGTCCCCATCTGGTCGGCGTTGCAGCTCCGCAAGGAGATGGAAACCACGGGCTAGTGTGCAGATGCGCTGCCCCCAGCCGGACCGGGGTTGAGCTTCGGGAAAACCGGCAGGTCGCTTTCCCGAATTCCGATCCCTTCGGCGAGAGTTAGCGCTGCTGGCCAGAGCTGGTTGAACGCCTTTTCCGTGACCTGCTGGAACCCGTGCGCCAAGATAGAGGTATTGCGGGCGATAAGCGGAGAAGACTTGTCGGCATTAAGGTTCAGGTTGCCAAACGTTTCTGCGAGCGGGTCGTTGTATTCGGCGAGCAGCGCATAAAGGTCTTGCAGCGCGAGCTTGACCTCGCCGTTGTTCGTCCTCGTTAACCACTTGTCCCGGAGCTTCGGCGGCAGGCGGTCCAACGGGACCTTGGCACTCGCCTCAAAGCCATACTCTCGGATCCTGAGTTGGCCGATGGCCTCAATGACACGATAGAGGCGGGCAACCGCGTCGTCGTAGAGGTGCTCGTCCTTACGGCGCTTGGCATTGGCCAGCAGATCGACGATTAACTCCCTGCTTGGACGTCCCGCTCTGACAAGCTGGCCAACATAGTTTCGTAGCTCTTCGACTTGCTTGACGACAAGTTCGGCACGTTGGTCATCGAGTGCGGCGCGCAGATCGTTGGGTCTGACCTGATTGAGGTGATCGTTTGCGCGCTTGTGTTGGAATCGATCCAAGAAATACAGCGCGGCCGCCAACTCTTCAAGAGCCTCGAATTGCTGCTTCCGTGCCCGACCAGCTAAGCGAGTTTTCGTTTTCGCTGCGAGTTGCTGAGCGGCGACGAAGGCATGCTGGTCGAAAAGCAATCGGTACTCCTCGATGGCCTGATAGCCCAGAGCCTCCCATGGATTGGCTTGGTACAGAACTTGCTCCATACCGGACTTGACATCTCCGACCCCGGCTCTGTCTCGCTCCTTCCCCCCGACGTAGGAGAAGGTACACGCCGGCCATCGGTGCGCAACGAGCGCAAGTGCCGCAGACATGCTTTTGGTGCCACCGGTGATGTCAACGACCACGCGATGCCGCGCACTTTTGTGTGTCCACGTCTCCACCGGGAGGCTGAGTTTGCGGATCCCTTCAACGCAGCCTCTGAAATCCTGCGAATCTTCCACCTGGAAGCATTCGTACCTCCCGGGCGAGAGTCCAGCGTCAGGGGCGATGGTGCTGTCAACGTCTCCGATGGTCTGGGGCGAGGCAACAAAGAAGACCTTTTCCGGTTGCCATTCTCGAATGCTATACACAATGGGAGCAGGTCTTCCGCCCACGGTGCATACGAGTAGGACGTAATCTGGCAGGCTCACCGATCCTCCCTATCGCCTTTTTCCTGAAGCACCCCACGAAGCGTCTCGCTGGGTCGGGACGCGGAAGCTGATATCGCGAACTCTCACGTAGTGCACGATAAGCGTTATGCTGTCGCCAGCGTCTTTATCGCTAGGAACGTCTTGACTGTTCACGATCGGCCCAGCCAGTCCACTTGGCTCGTGACGCGCGCGCCAGCCGCCTTTGCTGGTCCGCTCCTCGAGGAGAACTGCTTCGACGATTTCATGCGACTTCGGCAGTGGTCCGGCGCTGCGAGACGTTCTGGTCCCCACTCGACTGAGCCTCCCGTACCCAGCGCTTGTCTTGGCTCCAACGCCCCACGTCCTAAGGGCATCGAGCAGGAGACTCTCCGCGAGGGCCGTCCAGTCTGGCGGGCCTGAAAGCGCGATGAGGAGACGAATGCCGGGCCGCACGGTGAGAAACGAGACCGGGTTCGGGCTGTCGTAATCGTTGGGCCACGGCCCGTCTCTCCGGTTTGGCGCGTTGTGTGCATCGTAATAGCTCTTCTGATGGACGGTCAGCACATCGACCGCGAAGGGCGGGCCACTGTCTGGCACGTACAGCGCGTCGTGAAACGTGACAAGACCAGCGGCCGCTCCACTGGCCAGTTCGGGCATGTTGTCAGCGTCGTCGTTGTCGGTCTCGGGTGCGCCGAAGAGGGCACGATAAACATCGCCCGGTCCCCGGCGGATTCGTCGACCCTGCCAGATCACCCCGCGAAACCGTTGGCGTGCCGCATCGCTCGCCGAATCGTCAGGGCTTGGGCCATAAACGGCGTCGACGTAGTGCGCGAGGAGGCCTTTGAGCGCCGATCCCGGAATGACCGGCACGCCCCACGTGTGATGGACGGTCAGCCCGACATCGGTGGCGCTGGAGTTCCCGTGACCAACGAGCAGCCGGCTCTCAAGCGTGACTTCGCTCATCCGGTCGCCTTCGGCGTTGAAACTGGCTTTCCACCGCTCAAAGAAGCGCCTGTAGTCAGCATCGACCGTGATGGCCGCGACCTTCTCCAGCCATCCCTGTCGCTCGGCATCTGGCACTTTGCCATCCTTCGGGTCGACGGGCGCCCACGCATCGTAGGCAAGGGCGAGGTGGCTCGGCAGACCACCCGACTTGACGACCTCTGCCAACTCCTTGCGCATCTCACTCTCCCTTCGTGTCGAACGTGGCTTGGGCGGCTCGTTTCAGCCAAGCTGCGACCCGCAGCATCTCGCGTGTTGCCAAGATGTAGGCATCGGTGTCGAGGCTGCGGACCTTCTCGACGAGGGTCGATTTGTCAACCCCTTCGAGGCCGGGCACGCCCGCCGTCGCGAGGTGGTGCAAGACTATCTCGCCCCGCGGTCCGAGCCGTTGGAGCGCGGCCAGCGCCGCGCACAGTCCGCCGCGAAGGATATTGGCCCCAAGGTCATTGATGGCGATTTTGTAGTCATTCTGATCGCCGGGTTGGACACGCGCGACGCAGGCGTATGCATGGCGGGCACGCTGCTGATCCCGAAAGACCGTCTGTGGAGTGTCGGGAGAAGTCCGGTGGACGGTGGTGGTCATCGTCGTCTTCTCCTTAGTTGATCGGGATGAGTCGGCAGCGGCCGTGGCCAGTCGTCGCCTTGCCGCCGATTTGCACGATTTCCTCGCCCGGAAGCCCAAGCTCCGCGACCGCTTCGGGGGAAAGCGGCGCCGCCTTGCCATTGGTACGGCTGCGGTCCGCTGTCAGCAGGGCGATCAAGACGGTCTCCGGCGGCAGGCTTTCTTGGAGCCAGAGCGCACCTTGGTCGACGGTTCGCGTTTCAGGGTTCAATCGAACGTGAGCATCGACTTGAGTGCCAGTCTCCATGAAGAAGGCCATCGTGTCGTCGTCGACGATCACGAAGCGTTTGGAGAGGATGTCGTCACCGGGCGACACCAATGGGGCAAGGAACCTTGCCCAGCTGGTGGCCTCTTGCGATGGCTTTGCCTCAAGCTGGATCTCATCGAGGTAGACATGTGCGCCGTGGAGCACACTGCTTCCGGTTGTGACGAGCGCCCGCCGGCCATCGATCGCCGGAACCGGTAGTTCGCGACCCCGTTCGCCAAGGTCGCGCTTGGCGAGGCTCAGCAGCAGCGGCGAGGTCGTCCAAGCGAAGACACCGCGAAAGCTGCGGACCGGCATCGCCAGCAGGCGCGCATCCGACAGCGAAAGGGCGCCAGCGTGCTCGCCTGCCCGACGTGTTGGCGGCCCGAAGACGGCCTCCAGCCGACCTTCATCCTCGTTTCGGCGGGCGTCGCGCAGCACGCCCTTGAGTGATGAACCCGGGACAATCGGAATACCGGTTGCCTTCAATCGCGCCGTCGGCAGGTCGATGATATCCGCCGCCTGACCGATCCCAGCATGGAGTGGCGACAGGGCGTGGACAAGGAATGGACGGACAATCATGAGTTCCTCCTTGCAGGTGTCCAAACTCCGGGGACGATGCGACCGCACCCTTGGCTCGGGCGTGATCCGAGCTGGGCAAGCCAGAGCGCTCGGGCGTCGGCGTCGGTGAAGACCCCGCCGTCGGCACGTTCGAAGAAATAGACGGCGCCGGGAGGAACGAGGCGATCCGACCGCTTGGCGGCGCCATCTTTGACAGCCCAGCCCGACACTTCGAAGGGCCGCGGGACGAAGGCGGCCCGGAGCACGAGATCCACCTCGAGTCCCCGTAGCCGGCCGCGGTAAGTCCTCGTTTCGTCGTCGCGCTGCAGACCGTTGGGAAGCCAGCCCCGCCGGAACCACGCCGGCGTGATGACAATGATCCGCAACCCTCGGCTTCCGGACCGAAACGCCTCAAGGAGGTCCTTGGGCGGCGCGAAGACTTCCCGTGGCAAGGGTTCGACGGCAGCGAGGCGTGCGTCGGCGCCGATCGTCGCCCAGCGCGGTGACCCGCTGGGGGCGGTGACCTCAGCGCCGATTGCCCATTCGGTCGTGCGATCAATTGTCTCCACGACGTCGTGTGAGTAGAGCTGGCGGTCGACGGCGGTGTAGGTGGCGGGGTCAATGGTGACATGAGTTTGGACCCGCTTCACCAGCCGGACGCGATCCCGTCGAACAGAGATCGGACGCCCTGCGAGCCAATCGATGAAGTCCTCGTCGGACAGCCATGCCGGTGGGGGCTCAGGTTTCTGCTTATCGTCCAACTGTGGACGCCAGAGCGCCTCGCGGGCGTCGTCGTCGTCGCGTCCGAGGGTAGGGACATCGCTCGGCACTGGCTCGAGGCGCGACACCAGTTTCTGCTTTGGGATCCAGCGGGCATCCGCCGGCGTCGGCCACATTCGGTGGTTCGGCGCCCACGCTGCTCCATAGGGCCGGCGAAGGGCGAGCGTGGGTCCGAGCGTGACGGCTGCGGATTGGTTCGACCACTCGTCTGGCTGGAGCGCATGGCCGCGCCGCGCTTCTTCAGCGCGTCCCCACGCGGTCCGGAGCGCCCCAAGCACCGTTTGCGGCCAAGGCCAGTCGAGCGCATGCCCCCGGTTTAAGGCGCTCGTGAACCAGCCGCGTCCATCCTTACAGAACAGACCGTCGCGAGGAACAAGCGCGAGATGGACGGTCTCCGTCATTGATCCTCCTGAACGCGTTCGGCGCCGGGCCGCGCCATCTCAAGCACCCGGGCCAGCAGCATGCGGTTCACCCACCGCTCGACCGCTTCACGGTCCTTGGCATATTCCCCCGGGAACGCCAAGTCGACATCGCTGGGAGTGAAAGCGCTCTCGCCCGTCCGCGCGAGCGCTCGCCTTACTTCGCCAACGAGCAAGGCCGCCCAGCTCTGGTCCTCGCTGGGGCCTACCTTCGCTGGCAGCCGGCGGAGAATGGCGCCGATCTCGTAGACCTTGCCTGAGGAGAGGCCCTTCCTGAACAGCTCCGTCGATTGGTGGAGCTGACGCACGGGGTCTCCATCCCAACTCGATCGCCACGTTCGCTTATCACCCGAACGGCGATCGACGATGACTGCGAGGGCGTTCCGGTCTGTCTTCGCCGCTCCCTCGGCCTCACGGGCGAGGTTGAGAAGATCGCCCATCCCCTCCATGACGTGACCGATGCCGATGCCGACCGAAAGAGTCGGCTTCAAGCCGTCGGGCAGGCTTGTCTCGGCCATCGCGGCGGCAAACCGGGTCCGGAGCGCATCTGCACATGCCACCGCGCGCGTGACGGGCACGATGGCCAGCACATCGTCGCTACCTGAGTAGATGAGTGCTCCGCGGTGGTCGACCTCGACGATCTGCCGGGCGGCACTGGCGAACTCGGCGAGCGTTTTCGAGAATGCCCGAAGGGAATCTGGCGACGTGAGCGTGTCGAGTGCTTGGCCCACGCGGTCGCCGTCGGCCACGAGGAAGGCGACATAGGGAAAAGGAACCTTCGCCTTCTTGAGCACGGGTAGAACATACCTCTCGCCCCATTCCAGTGGGTCTCGCGCGAGGCCCTGTTCCTTGAACACCGATGGCCAGCGGTCAGGAAAGAAGATGCTGGCGTCGAATTGGAACGGCTTGACGCAGGGGAGATCTCGGACGACTCGAGAAAGGCCTCGCTTCACCGCGTTCGGTGACGACGCGCCGTCCTCGGTTTTGTGCTCAATCTCCCGGGCAGCGTGGATGAGATTCGTCAGCTCGTCCCGGGCAATTTCCTCTGCGTAGGCAACCCAGTCCGCGACGGCAACGTTGACGATCGGGACGAATTGGTCCGGGTCTCCGCCCGCGCGTTTGATCAGCCCGACCGCGTCGAGATTCTCTCCATCGCCAATCCGATATCTCGCCGCGAGATCCTTGTCTCGGTCTTCTCGTTTGCGGAGGACGGTCTTGCGTGCACCGTCGAGGCTGGAACTCGGGACGTCTCCCCGTTGCCATTCCCAGGCGCGAAAGTCGCGCAGCAGCTTCCGTCCATCGACCGCTTGGCTGACCTTACGCCGGGCCTCAACGAAATTGTCGGCCGGCGCCCAAGCAGCGGTGAATTCGAGGAACGTCTCGATCTGCTCGTTCCAAACATCGTCGATGCCGTCGGAGATGAGCCTGCGACAGCGTTGCCGCACGCGGTCGGCGATGGCGGTGCGCCAGAAGGCCTTGGTCTCTTCACGGACGACCCGGGCAATCGCCGCTGGATCGGAACCTTCGGGAGTCAGCGCAAGCAGCTTGTTCGGGATCGCCTGCGGCGGATCTCCGTTAGGCCGGAGCGGCTGATCACAACGTTCGAGTTCCGAATCCCCGGGGGCAAGGGCCGGAAAGACGAGCTGGGCGTCCTGCTTGACCAACGCGCGTGCTGCTGCCCGGCTGAGCTCGGACAACACATGGCTGCCGTACCACAGGTCACGCGTCCGGCGCGCTTGGGCAATGAAGCCCTGCACTGGCCCAAGAGTGACGAGCAAGAGGTAGCGCGTCATCGGACCACCACCTTGGCGCGGCCGGTCGCGACGAGCCAATCGAGGAAGGCATCGCGCAGCGTCTTCTTGCCCGCTAATGGCTTGAAGCGCGGCGTGTCGCCCGGTGCGACGAGTCGGTCGAACGGCGCCTTGGAGTGAGAGATGCCCCGCACGAACACGCTTGATCCCGGCGGCATTGCCCGATTGAGCCACAGTGCGATCGGGACGAACCGTCCGTTCGCCAAGGCGAGCGGCTTGACGATGAGCGGGCTGGCGAGGCGATCGTGCTCAATGTTCCCGGACGACCAGAGAAGCTCAAATCCGTCAGGCTCATCGAGCCGTTTCCCGTTTCGCCCATCCTTGTGAAATCGTCCAATGATGGGCAAGCCGAACCCGGCGCGTGGCCAAGCTGGCTCCGCGTTATGGTTGGGTTTGTGGCCACGGGTCTTGTTAGTGAGGTGACGCACCTTGTCGGCCTCCGGCCAGTTGGAGATCGACGCCCGTTTCCCCCCTTGGGGGTCGGGTTCGCGGGCGCGGTCGCCACGACTGCCCGTCGTTCCTTGCCGAAAGTCCCGAAGCCAGCCAAGCGCCGTGGTCCATGCGGTGACGGCCTTGTCCTGTGGCGTGGCGGCGAGGAGGCTCGCGCCGGCGAGCAGCGGCGTCTCTCGTACGACTGGGGGGGTGGCGAAGAGGTCACGGCCAAAAAGCTGCTGGATCGCCTCACGGCTAGCCGCGGCCGGTAGCCACTGTTCTTTGTGTGAGACGGCTGCGAGGCTGCCCACGCCGCGCCGCGTCCGACTGCCATAGCCGCCAAAGAGCAGCCAAGCCCGAACGGTGTTGCGTACTTCGCTCTCGCGGTCCGCCGGCGCGGCGATTGCAAGGAGAAATCGGATTCCTTCGCGCCAGCGTGGCGCAGCCGGATCCTTCACTCTCCCTTGCTCCCCCGTCTCGCGAGCAGGCCAAAGTGCATAGGCGCCGGTGTCGCTCAACTGGACATTACTCTCGTCTTTCTGCCGCTGCTGCTCGACCGCGGTCCGAATTTCGACCGCCGAGCGCCCGCCGTCTTCGGCTGCGGCGCGGCCCCACAACGCGCTTTCCGCAGCGAACAATGCGTCCGCGGTCGGATAGTTCTGGCCGTAGAGCGCCCGCCACCAGAAGCGCAGGTGACCGCGCACCGTCGCTGGGCGAATGACATCGATCTCGTCGACTGTGCGGGGTCGAACGCTCCCGCCCAAGATGGGCGTGACGACCTCCACCGAGACCTCGAAGCGTTTCAGGAGGGGTCCGGCGCGCGCCGCCCGTTCCCGCGGCTCTGGGAGGTCGGTAAACGACGGTGCGCTGGGGTAGTTGCATTTGGCCATGCTGCTCCTCCCCGTTGGACGTTGGGTACTCTTGGTATTTGCCTTCCGAAGCTGGGAGCCGAAGTGCGACAGCCTTTGGGCCTATCGCTTGTCGGACCAGTTTATTGCATTGACCCGGGCAGACGACCAACAACGAACGGGTCGGTTGATGGCCGGGCCACAGCATCAGGGCTACGCCGGTATTCGGCATGTCGCTTGCTTCTCGACGTCATCCTGCCGCCGAGGGCGACCCCGCTCCCTGATGGCGGCGCGCTTCCGACGTTCGATGCTCCGATCGGCCGAGCTTGAGCGGCGGCTGAACATGCTGTACACTAGATTATCTGTTCGATAGTACTGATATCACAGCGTTCTGATAGGCGGCGGTGCGCTCCGCTACCTTGCCGGCTGCGAGCAGCCGACGGTCGAGCGCGACGGGGTTAGCGCGGCTGCTGTCAATCGGGCGAGCAAGAGGGGGAGAAGAGGTTCACTCTCGGGGAACTCAGTGTCGGCGTTCCGGTTGAAGACAATGCAAACGGCGAGGGGACGATGAACCAGCAGAATCAAACAGTCGCAGTTCCTCCTTCCTCTGATGCGCTCGCGGAAGCGGCGCGCCGATTGGCCGAGGCGTATCCTGGTCTCTATGGACATCAGCAGAGCGGGATCGCCTTCTTGCTCTCTCGCCGTCGCGCCATCCTTGCGGACGACATGGGGCTGGGCAAGACGCGTCAAGCCATTATTGCCATGCGTGAGGCGGCGCCGGCTGGCCCGTTCCTTGTGGTTTGTCCTGCGGGGGTCAAGTTGACGTGGCGGCACGAGATTCTGGCGATCGAGCCAGATGCCCAGATTGCCGTCATCGCCAATGGCAGCGACTGGCAGGCCGGGTCACGCTGGACAATCGTCAACTACGACCTGCTCGGTAAGGTAGAAGACGCGCTGCTGACGACGCCGTGGGCCGGCATCGTGGTGGACGAGGCCCATTACATCAAGAACGACAGCCAGCGAACGACCCGCGTCTTGCGGCTGCTGGGGGTCGGCAGCGGGCGGCAACCGGCGGGCGATCCGGAGGTCGTGTATCTCCTGACCGGAACGCCGATGGCCAACCGGCCACGTGATCTGTTCAATCTGCTCAAAGCCGTCCGGCACCCGCTGAGCAAGAGCTTCTACGCCTACGCGGTTCGGTACTGCGCTGCCCAAGACAATGGCTTCGGACTCGACACGCGAGGCGCATCAAACCTCGAGGAGCTCGCCCAGTTGATCAGCGGAGTGATGCTTCGTCGGACGAAAGATGAGGCGCTGGACCTTCCGCCGAAGATCCGCACATGGCAGGAGATTGAGATTGCCAGCAAGAAGGTTCGGCAGCTTGAGGCGCGTGCCATCAGCTTCTTCGAAGCCCATCCGGCCACCAGCGGACCGACCTGGACGCAGTTTCTCGGGCTGCTGAACACTGCGCGGCATGCCCTTGCAGAGGCGAAAGTTCCCCACACCATCGAGGCGGTACGGGAACGGCTTGAGGCTGACGAGAAAGTGGTCGTCTTTACGAACTACTCGGTTGTCGTCCAACGACTCAAGGAGGAATTTGGCGAGGTAGCGCTGACGATCACCGGCGACACGCCGGTCGCAGCGCGTCAGGCAGCTGCCGATGCGCTGCAGCATGACCCGGCACGGCGCGTGTTGGTCGGCAATCTGATCGCGGCGGGAGTGGGGCTCACGCTCACTGCCGCCACGCACGTGATCTTCAACGACCTCGACTGGGTGCCCGCGAACCATTGGCAAGCCGAGGATCGCATCTACCGGATCGGGCAAACGCGGCCGGCGTTTATCACGTACCTCGTTGCTTCCGAAACGCTGGATGACTTCGTTGCAACGGTCCTTGAGGACAAAGCGCGCGCAATCGGCATGTTGGAGGAGTACGCGGCGGACCATGCCTCGGTCGTCGAACAGGTTGTCCAAGCGGCCGTTCGGGGCGAGCGCCCGGAACGCCCACTGCCGCGCTACCAGCCGCCGAGCGACCGCGGCACTGTCGGCGTCCTCGGCGACGTGCTCGAATTGTTGGCCAAGGCGCGGCGTGGTCTCGCCTCAGCCGGGTCAGGCGAGCAGACCTTTACGTTCCCCAGCTCCTCCCGACCAGATCACGTCCATACGGTGACCGTCTCCGACGGAGTGGCACGCTGCACCTGTGAAGGGTTCGCCTACCGCGGCACGTGCAAGCATACGCGCGAGGTCGTCAGTCGCCTCTCTTCCTGACCGTCGAGGGGATGTTTCGGGAGAACATGCCTGTCCTGTCCCGGCCTCGCCCTGAGCCCGCCGACCATCCTCCATCTTGGTAGGCCGGACTCTTGCATGTGAGGAGTCGTGACGATACAGCCTCATCGCGCCTTCGAACGGTGGACCGGTACCTTCGGTTCTTAGTAGAGTAGTTGGCACGTCAAGTTGAACCCCGTTGGCAAGGAGCGATTTATGGATGTTTTTGCGCTTCGGGAGCGGGTCATTGACTGGTATCGTGATTACGTATCGAGCTTCTACAACATTCTCGACCCAAGGCTTGCGGACTACGTATCGGAGGTGCTTGACCGGGGTCGGCTCTGGCCAGAGCCGCTGGTTCAGCTGAACCCATCCTTCGAGGCGGGGCGTTCGGTTGAGGAGTTGGTTTGGGCCGGTGAGCTGCATCCGGAATGCGCTCGGATTTTCCGCCGAGGAAAATCGGACACGTCGGTCGGGACGCCAATTGTTCTTCACCGTCATCAAGAGGACGCGGTTCGAGCCGCGGCAACCGGCGAGAGTTTCGTGCTGACGACTGGCACGGGGTCGGGCAAAAGCCTCGCCTATTTCATCCCCATTGTCGATGCCGTTCTCAAAGCTGGCTCGGGAAAGGGGATAAAGGCCATCGTGGTCTACCCCATGAATGCGCTGGCCAATAGTCAACTTGAGGAGCTCGGCAAGTTTCTTGAGGCTGGGTATCCCGCCGGTCAGAGCCCTGTTCGTTTCGCTCGCTATACCGGGCAAGAGAGCGATGCCGAGCGCCAACGGATTTTGGAACAACCGCCAGACATCCTCCTTACAAACTTCGTAATGCTTGAGCTCGTGCTGACGCGACCGAGCGAGCGTGCGCTGGTCAGAGCAGCGGAAGGGCTGCAATTCCTGGTGCTCGACGAACTGCACACCTACCGCGGTCGGCAAGGGGCCGATGTTGCGATGTTGGTGAGACGAGTCCGCGAGCGGTGCGGAGCGCCGACGATGCGCTGCATCGGCACGAGCGCTACTATCGCGGGCGCGGCAACGCTTGAGGATCGGCAACGAGAAGTCGCCGAGGTGGCCAGCCGCCTATTCGGGGTCCCGGTCCGGCCCGAGTCCGTCATCAGTGAGAGCCTGCGGCGGGCTGCCCGCCGGGAGGCCTCCGAGGTGTCGCCAGCAGAGCTTCGGACCGCCCTCGAGAATGACTCCCCGTTTCCCGAAACATTTGACCAGCTCGCGGATCATCCCCTAGCAGCGTGGACCGAGCTCGCATTCGGCCTCCAGACTGACCCCAAAGGGCGACTCGAGCGGCGACCGCCGAGAACGATCCGGGATGCGGCGATTGAGTTAGCTAAGCTGACCAAGGTTGACGTCGAGCGCTGCGAGCGGCAGCTCAAAGCAATCCTTCTCGCAGGGTATCGTGCTGAGAACCCGGTCAACGGCAATCGATTCTTCGCCTTCCGCCTTCATCAATTCATCAGCCGAGGCGACACGCTCTATGCTACGCCAGAGCCCCCCGAAGCGCGTTACGTGACGACTGAAGGGCAAGTGTATAAACCCGGTGATCGCTCACGGGTGTTACTGCCGCTCGCGTTTTGTCGGTCGTGCGGACAAGAGTATTACGTCGTCCGACAGACGGAAACCGGCGATCTCGTTGCGCGCGATCTCGAGGACCGCGATGGAACCGCCGGGTATCTCGCGATCGACGTGAAGCACGAATTTTCTGCTTCCCCCGAGGACCTCCCGGACGATTGGTTGGAGCTTGACCGTCAAGGAAACGTCCGCGTGCGTTCCAGCTACCGGAATGCTGTGCCGCGGCGTGTGGGGGTGACTCCGTCTGGCCAACTCGTCGAGGAAGGCAACGACAGCACTCCGGCGTGGTTCATGCCAGCCCCATTCCGGCTCTGTCTTCGGTGCGGGGTCTCGTATGCGAATCCGCGCGAACGCGACTTCACCAAGCTCGCCGAACTGGCAACCGAAGGCCGAAGCACTGCCACCACCGTGCTTTCCCTTGCCATTGTCTCAGCGCTCAAGGAAGAGGAGCGCCTCCCCGCTAGCGCCCGCAAGCTGCTCTCCTTCACCGACAATCGGCAGGATGCCTCGTTGCAGGCCGGCCATTTCAATGACTTTGTTCAAGTTGGGCTGCTGCGTGCGGCCCTGTACGCGGCTGTCCGCGCTGCCGGAGCACAAGGCCTCACGCACGACACGGTAGCCGCGAAGGTCGTGGAACAGCTTCGCCTGCCCTTCGCTGAGTACGCATCCAACCCAGAGGCCACACTCCTTGCCCGGCGAAATACCGACGAGGCGCTTCGAAGCGTCATTGCGTATCGGCTCTACCGAGACTTGCGGCGCGGCTGGCGCATCAACGCCCCGAACCTCGAACAGGTCGGCCTCCTCCAAATCGACTATCCCGAGCTGGGCGAGCTCTGCCGTAGCGAGGAGGTCTGGAACCGCCGGCATCCTGCACTCGCAGCCGCCTCGCCCGCGGTTCGCGAGCGTGTGTGTCGCACGGTCCTCGACTATTTCCGTCGCGAGCTGGCGATCAAAGTGGAGGTGCTTGACCCGGCTCACCAGCCCGCTATTCGCGATCGCAGCTATCAGTTCTTGCGGGCGCCGTGGGCGCTTGAGCAGGCCGAGCCAATGGAGAGCGCACCGGTAATCCGCATTGGCCCGAAAGACGGCCGGCTCAAGTTCGACCATCGCAACGTGACGGCGCGTACCCAACTCGGGCGGTATCTGCAGCGCGACTCCACCTGGCGGGACGGCGCGACAGGTCCAGTGGCGCCAAAATCGGGTGAAGTCGACCAGCTCGCACAAGATCTTTTTGCCGCCCTCGCCATTGGTGGCTACCTCGAGCCGGTTCCCGGCGTTGATCGCGGCTACCGCCTGCAAGCCGGCGTGCTGCGCTGGGTGGAAGGAGACGGAACGCCGCCGGTCGATCCGCTTCGCATTTCCGGGCCGTCGACCAAACCGCGTTTCGTCAACCGGTTTTTCCGCGACTTCTATGCCACGGCGGCGTCGATGCTCGTGGGCTTAGAAGCGCGCGAGCATACCGCACAGGTATCGAACGACGAGCGAAAGGAACGCGAAAAACGATTCCGAAACGGTGACCTTCCGGTTTTGTACTGCTCGCCGACGATGGAGCTCGGCATTGATATTGCCGACCTCAACGCGGTTCACCTGCGCAACGTACCACCGACACCGGCAAACTATGCGCAACGGAGCGGCCGCGCCGGGCGCAGCGGTCAGCCAGCGCTCGTTGTCACCTACTGTAGCTCCTACAGTCCCCATGACCAGTACTACTTTCGCCGCGCCGAGCGCATGGTGAGCGGCCAAGTCGCACCACCGCGTATCGATCTTGCCAACGAAGACCTCATCCGAGCGCACCTACAGGCCGTTTGGCTTGCCGAGACTGGCCAAGACCTCGGCTCGTCGGTTGCTGACGTCCTCGACGTGAGCCAGCCGGACCTTCCGATTAAGGAAAGCGTCCGCTATTACCTCGAACGGCAGGACGCCCGGGAGCGAGCCCTTGAGCGGGCGAAACGCATCCTCGCGCCGATGAGCGAGGAGCTCGAACGCGCACTCTGGTACACGCCCGACTGGGTCGACGGGGTCTTCCAAACGGCTGCGCTCCGGTTCAACGAAGCGGCCGACCGCTGGCGTAACTTGTATACCGCTGCCATGACCCAGCAGGAACGTCAGAACAAGATTGCGAATGATGTGTCCCGGACCAAAGAGGATCGTGACCGAGCAGCGCAGCTGCGCGCAGAAGCCGAGGCGCAACGAGATTTATTGCTCGGCGCGATGGACTTTCAAAACGACTTTTACAGTTACCGCTACTTTGCGAGCGAGGGTTTCTTGCCGGGATACAACTTTCCTCGCCTGCCGCTCGCAGCCTACCTACCGGGGCGAACCAAGGGAGACGGTCGCAACGAATATCTCTCTCGCCCGCGCTTCCTCGCCATCTCAGAGTTTGGCCCGCAGAGCATCATCTACCATGAGGGCAATCGCTACCGCGTCACCAAGGTGCTCTTTCCATCGCGGGACGGCGAAAAGGTTACCCAGACGGCAAAGTTCTGTTTACAGTGCGGCTACGGACACTTTGGCGGGAACGTCGAGGCCGACGTTTGCCTGCACTGTGGCACGCAGCTGGACGCCGCACACTCGCAGTACCGGCCGGACCTCCTGCGCCTCACCAATGTCGCGACCCGGCGGATCGACCGCATCAACTCGGACGAAGAAGAGCGTCAGCGGCTCGGCTATGAGTTGCGCACCGTCTTCGCCTTTGCCGAGGGACAACGGGCACCGCTGCGTCGCGACGCGACCGTCGCCATCACAGACGACCGCCCGCTTGTCACCCTCACCTACGGTCCGAACACCACGCTGTGGCGTGTGAACTTCGGTTGGGCGCGCCGCAAGAATCCGTCTGAGGTTGGCTTCCTGCTCGATACGGAGCGAGGATTTTGGGAACCTGCGCAGCGCCCGAACCAAACCATCGACGAGCCAGACGAGTTCGCTCCGGCCGTAAGCAAGCAGCGCGTGATTCCGTTCGTGGAAGACCGGCGCAATGCTCTGCTTGTCCGGCCAACGGCGTCTCTCGACCGTGAGACGATGGCCAGCCTCCAATGGGCGCTCAAGCGGGGAATCCAGAGCGTCTACCAGCTTGAGGATGGCGAGCTTGCCGCCGAGCCGTTGCCAAGCGATGACACCCGCACGGCCATGTTGTTCTACGAAGCGGCCGAAGGCGGCGCCGGTGTGCTGGCGCGCTTAGTCGAGGAGCCGACGGCTCTCGCGCAGGTGGCGAAGACCGCCCTCGAGATCTGCCACTTTGTCCCCGACAGCGGCGAGGATCGCGGCTCGGCGGTTGCTCCGGAGCCCTGCGAAGCGGCCTGCTATGACTGTCTGCTGAGCTATTCGAACCAACGCGAGCATCGGCTGCTCGACCGCCGGAAAGTGGTTGCGATCTTGCGCGATCTGAGCCAAGCGAGGACACGGCCCGGTGGCGCTGCCCGCAGCCGCGAGCAGCAGCGTGACCACCTCCTCGCCCGCTGCGAATCCGACCTCGAGCGCGAGTTTATTCGTTTTCTCTATGACGGCGGCTATCGGCTGCCCGACGACGCGCAATACCGCTTGGAGAAGCTCAACGTTCGGCCCGACTTCTGGTACGGCGGCGATAGCTGCGCTTGCGTCTATGTCGATGGCTGGCCGCACACCTTCCCCGACCGCCAGCGCCGAGACGCCGATGCGAACGCGCGACTCGTCGACGCTGGCTACGAGGTGATCCGGGTCGAGGGACCAGACAGCTGACCAACGGTTGTGAAGAAGTATCCGTGGGTGTTTGGAGGTGGCACATGACCTTCGCTGTCGGCTCGCTGGTCCAGGCCCGTGGGCGAGAATGGGTTGTTCTCCCATCCGAAGATGAAGACCTGTTGCGGCTCCGTCCGCTTGGCGGCACCGACGAGGATGCCGTTGGGTTGTATCTCCCGCTGGAAGGCCACCACGTCCGTTCGGCGACGCTGCCCCCGCCTGATCCAGCGCACGTCGGCGATTTCGTCAGCCTTTCGCTCTTGTACGATGCGGTTCGGCTCGGATTCCGCTCGGCTACTGGCCCCTTTCGCTCTCTCGGACGGATCGCCGTTCAGCCACGGCCGTATCAGCTCGTCCCGCTCTTGATGGCGCTCCGCCTCGATCCGGTCCGGCTGCTCATTGGCGACGATGTCGGAATCGGCAAAACGATCGAGGCGGGCCTGATTGCCCGCGAGCTTTACGACCGCGGCGAGATCCGCGGGTTCGCCGTCCTTTGCCCACCGCATCTTTGCGAGCAGTGGCAGGCCGAGCTGGCGCAAAAGTTCCATTTCGAGGCCGAAGTTGTCCGCCCTGGCACGGTCGCCCGGCTTGAGCGAGGACTCGACCTGACGCGCTCCATCTTCGACGAATATCCCTTCGTCATCGTCTCAATCGATTACATCAAGTCCGACAAGCGGCGTCCGGACTTCGTCCGCGCCTGCCCGAAGCTGGTGATCGTCGACGAAGCGCATACCTGCGCTCAGCCCGCTGCGAGCGCTGGCGCCCAACACCAGCGACATCGACTGGTTGCCGAAATCGCTGTCGATCCCAGCCGTCACCTCATCTTGCTGACGGGCACGCCCCACAGCGGAGATGCTCGGGCCTTTGGCTCCTTGGTCGGGTTGCTCGATCCCGAGCTTGGGGCGCGTCTCGAAGCCGACGAGGCCGGGGCGCTGACCAGCGCGGAGCGTGCTCGCTTGGCGCGGCACTTTGTCCAGCGCCGCCGCGGCGACATTCGCCACTACCTCAAGTCCGACACGCCATTCCCGCGGCGGGTCTCTCGGGAGGAGCCCTATTCTCTCAGCGCGGAGTGGATAGGCTTTCTCGACCGAGTGCTTGCCTACGCGACGGAGCTCGTGCGCGGTGCGGCAGGAGCATCTCGATTCCAGCAGCGTGTGACGTGGTGGGCGGCGCTGGCGCTGCTGCGCTGCGCCGGATCGAGCCCAGCGGCGGCTGCGGCGGCGCTCCGGACGAAGGCCATCCGGCCCGATACGGAAGACCCCGCCACGGTCGATCGCCTTGCCGCAGGCGCCGTGCTCGACCTCGAGACGAGTGACGAGACGGCGACCGACGACGCGGTTCCGGGCGCTGATCTTGACGAGGACGAGGGAAGCTCCGACCGCCGCCGGCTGCTGGCACTCGCTCGCGAGGCCGAGACCCTCCGCGGCGACCGTGATCCCAAGCTCCGGCACGCCGCCGACCTCATTCGGTCACTGCTCGCCAACCGTTTTCGGCCAATCGTCTTCTGCCGCTACATCGCGACCGCGCACTACGTTGCCGAAGAACTCGCCAAGCGCCTGCCCCACGTGACGGTGGCGGCGGTGACAGGCGAACTGCCCAGCGAGGAGCGCGAGCGACGGGTCCTCGACCTTGCCGCGCACGATCAACGCGTGTTGGTCGCGACGGATTGTCTCTCGGAAGGCATCAACTTACAGGACGCGTTCGATGCCGTCGTCCACTACGACCTTGCTTGGAACCCTACGCGCCACGAGCAGCGGGAGGGGCGGGTCGATCGTTTTGGCCAGCGGCGGGATGAAGTCCGGACGGCCATCATCTACGGCCAGAACAGCCCCGTTGACGGCGCGGTGTTGAAGGTCCTCTTGCGAAAGGCCGAGCTGATCCGCACGATGCTTGGAGTTTCGGTCCCAGTTCCGATCGACAGCACCGCCGTCCTCGAGGCGGTCTTCGAGGCGCTCTTCCTAAAGCGTGCCCCTGCGCAACAGCTCGCGCTCGACCTCGATGAGACAGAAGCGCGCCTCGAGCGAGAATGGAAGGAGGCCGCCGAGCGGGAGAGGCGGGCGCACACGATCTTCGCGCAGTATGCCCTCCGTCCGGAAGCGGTCAGCGACGAGCTGGCGGCGGCGGCCAGCGCCGTGGGCACCGAAGACGTACGCCGGTTTGTCGCCGAGGCCGCTGCCCGGTTTGCTGCTCCCCTTGTCAAACGGGCGGGCGCCGACGAACTTGCGCTCGATGCGTTGCCAGAGGCGATTGCCGCCCGTGCTGACCTCCCGCGCCAACCCCTCCGCCTGGCATTTGAACTGCCGGCGCCGGAACGCGCGGTCTATATTCCGCGGACGCACCCATTGGTGGAAGCCCTCGCGAGTTATCTGCTCGACACCGCGATCGCAGACCCGGCGACGGCCATCGCCAAGCGCGCCGGCGCGATCCGGACACGAGACGTGACAAGCCGGACCACCCTGCTGCTGGTTCGCCTGCGCCATCGCATTTTTCAGACGCGAGGGAGCCAGACCACCGAGATGCTGGCCGAGGAATGCCTCGTCGCCGGCTTCACCGGTCGGCCAACGGCGCCGCAGTGGCTTTCCTCTGAAGAGGCGAGCCGGTTGCTGCGGGCTCAGCCCGCTGCCAACCTGCCCCCCGGCCAAGCGAGCTCTTGGGTGAGCGAAGTGATCGGGGCGCTCCCCGCTCTTACCCGCGGTCTGGATGCGATCGCCCACGAGCGCGCTCAGGCCGCGCTTGCTGCCCATCGCCGTGTCCGTGATGCGGCTGGCATTGCCGGGCTCCGCTTCCGCGTCGAGCCGCAACTGCCGGTCGATCTGCTGAGCGTGTTTATCCTCGCGCCACTCACCTGACGGGAGGGCCCGATGCCGCGATCTGCCACCGAGTTCGTCACCGTCCGCTCTGAGGGTGGACTGGTTCCGCCCGACCTGCTAGCGCGGATTGCTGCCGGCGACCCCGAGCTTGGCCACCTCGATGCGGCAAGCTACGGCGTCACCGGCCGGCTGCAGGAGCACATCGCCAGCGTCTGGGCGCGCGTCCGAAGCTTTTGGGGCGCCTTCCGCGCGATCCAAGAACGCCTCGGCGAGACCGAGAGCGGCGTCACCGAAACCCGCGAGCAGTGGATGCTGCCCCTTTTGCGGGAGCTCGGCTACGGCCGGCTCGAGTTTCGGGCAGCGGGCGAAACCGTTGGCCAACGCACCTATCCCATCTCGCACCGCGCAGCGGGTGTGCCCATCCATCTCACCGGCTTCCGGCAGGACCTTGACCGGGCCTCCTCCGCCCGCGCCGGGACGCGCCTTTCCCCGCACGCCATGATGCAGGAGTATCTGAACGCCGCCCCGCCGCTCTACGGCCTCGTGAGCAATGGGCTTCGCCTGCGTCTCCTGCGCGAGCATGCCTCGCTTACTCGCCTCGCCTACCTCGAGTTTGACCTCGAAGCGATGCTCGAGGGCGGAGTCTATAGCGACTTCGTCCTCCTCTTTTTGGTTGTCCACCGCACCCGGCTGCCCCTGCCGGGCGAGAGCGCCTGTCCCCTCGAGACGTGGCGCGAAAAGGCGAGAGCCAAGGCACGCGCGCCCTCGGCGAGCTCCGCAAGGGCGTCGAGCGAGCGATCGAGATCCTCGGCGGCGGCCTGATCGCTCACCCGAAGAACGAGGCGCTGCGCCAAAAGCTGCGCACCGGCGAGCTCACCGCGACCGAGTACTATCAGCAGTTGCTGCGGCTGATTTATCGGTTGCTGTTCCTCCTAGTCGCCGAGGAGCGCGACCTGCTCTTCGCGGAGGACGCGGACCCACGCGACCGTGCCCGCTACGCCGCCTACTACTCGGTGGGCCGGCTGCGTGAGATCGCCCGCAAGGCACTCACGGACCACCGCCACGATGATTTGTGGCGTACGCTCCAGCTTGTCTTTGACCTTTTGGGCAACCGCCAGATCGAGGGGCTGCCGGCGCGGCCGCGGAACGCGCCGCCGCTGCTCGGGCTGCGGCCGCTTGGCGGACTTTTCGACCCCGTAAGCACGGCGGCGCTGGACGGAGCGCTCGTGTCCAATGCTGTGCTGGCCGAGGCGATCCTGCACTTGAGTGTCGTTCGGATCGGGAAGGGGACCCGGCGCGTCAACTACCGCGACCTCGACATCGAGGAGCTCGGCGGGGTCTACGAGGGTCTGCTCGAGCGCACGCCGCGGATCGCCGTCGAAGGCGGCGCGGTCCGCTTCGAGCTCGCCGCCAGCCTCGCCCGCAAGCAGAGCGGCAGCTACTACACGCCAGATTCGCTGGTCCAAGCACTGATCAAGAGCGCCCTCGAGCCGGTCCTCGCCGACCGCCTTGCTGGCCTGAGCACGCCGAACGATCGCGCCGAGGCCATCTTGAAGATCACCGTGTGCGACCCCGCCTGCGGCAGTGGCCATTTTCTGTTGGCCGCTGCCCGCCGGCTGGCCCGCGAGTTGGCGCTTGTCCGCGCGGAGAACCGCGAACCGTCCCCACCGGAGCTGCGGGCGGCGCTCCGCGACGTCATACGCTCCTGCATCTACGGCGTCGACGTCAATCCGCTGGCGGTTGACCTGTGCAAGCTGGCACTGTGGATCGAAAGCCACCAACCGGGGAAGCCAATCTCGTTCCTCGATGCGCATATCCGCTGTGGCAACTCGCTGATCGGCACAACCCCGGCATTGGTCGAGGCGGGCATTCCCGACGGCGCCTACGACCCGGTGACGGGCGACGACAAAGAGGTGGCGAAACGGGTAAAGCGGCGCAACCGCGATGAGCGATCGACGCTCGGGCGGGGCGGCATTCAGCTGGACTTTGGGATGCGTCCATCTGGGGAAAGCGACGAGGATCTGCAGCGGCGCTTGCGCCAGCTTGTCCACGCACCGGAGGACCGCCTCGAGGATGTGGCGGCGCTGGAGGCGGACTATGCTGCGCTGCGCGCCAGCCCTGCGTGGCGGAATCGGCTGACGCTCGCCAACCTCTGGACGGCGGCCTTCTTCACGCCGCTGACGCCCGAGCACGATCGCCCGTTCTCGCCGACCGACCCGCAGTCGCTGATCCCGACGACGCGAACGCTGACGCGCTTCGAACTGGGGGTGCTGGATGCTCGGGCCATTGCCGGGGCGGATGCGCTGGCGGTGACCCATCGGTTCTTCCACTGGCCGCTGGAATTTCCCGAGGTGTTTGGCGAAGGCGGCTTCGATGTCGTGCTCGGCAACCCGCCGTGGGAGCGGGTGAAGCTGCAAGAGGAAGAGTTTTTCAATGCCCGGAGCGCCGCAATCGCGAATGCGAAGAACAAGGCCGCTCGCCAGAAGCTGATCGACCTGCTTGCCGAGACCGATCCGGCGTTGGCCGAGGACTTTGCCGCCGCGAAGCGCGACGCCGAAGCGGCCAGTCGCTTTTTGCGGGCAGGTGGCCGTTTTCCGTTGACCGCGGTTGGCGACATCAACTATTACGCAGTGTTTGCCGAGCAATTTCGCGCCATCCTGAACCGCCGTGGCCGCGCCGGCCTCGTCTGTCCCACGGGAATCGCGACTGACGATACGACCAAGCAGTTTTTCGACGCGCTAGGACGCGATCGCGCCTTGGCAAGCCTTTACGATTTCGAGAACAGCGCTCCCATTTTCCCAGGAGTTCACCGCAGCTATAAGTTCTGTCTTCTCACCGTCTCGAAGGCGCAGGTCGAGCGAGGCTCATTCGCGTTCTTCCTTACCGACCCTGCGCAGCTCGCCGACGAAGCTCGCCGGTTCAGCCTCGAGGCCGAGGATTTCCGCCTTCTCAACCCAAACACCGGCACGTGCCCCGTCTTCCGCACCCGGGCGGATGCCGAACTCACCCGCGCCATCTACCGGCGGGTGCCGGTGCTAGTGAACGAGCGCACGGGCGAGAACCCATGGGGAATCTCGTTCCTCCGAATGTTCGACATGGCAAATGACAGTGGGCTCTTCCGGACCGCGCCCGGCCCTCGCCTCGTCCCGCTCTATGAGGCCAAGTTGTTCCACCAGTTCACCCACCGTTGGGCGACCTTCGAGGGTGACGACACGCGCGAGCTGACGCCGGCGGAGTTGGCCGACCCTTCCCTCACCGTTCGGCCGCGCTATTGGGTGCCCCAGCGTGAGGTGGAGGAGCGCCTCAAGGGCCGCTGGGACCGGGAGTGGCTGCTGGTATTTCGTGGGATTACGAACGCGACCAATGAGCGCACAGCGATCTTCGCGGTCCTACCTCGGGTGGCGGTCGGAAACAGCGCGCCTCTGCTCTTGACCAAAATGAATATGCCTGAACTTCAAGCCTGTCTTCTTGCCAGCTTATCCAGTTTCACATTCGACTTTACTGTTCGTCCTAAAGTCGGAGGGACGAATCTGAACTTCTTCCTCGTCAAGCAGTTCCCTGTCCTTCCGCCGTCGGCGTATACCGAGCGGGACCTCGCCTTCATCGTTCCGCGCGTACTGGAGCTGGTCTACACCGCGTGGGACCTGCAGCCCTTCGCCCGCGACCTCGGCTATAGCGGGCCACCGTTCCCATGGAACGAGGAGCGCCGCGCCCTCCTCCGCGCGGAGCTGGACGCCTATTACGCCCGCCTCTACGGCCTCACGCGCAAGCAACTGCGCTACATCCTCGATCCTCACGATTTGACCGACCGTGAGCTCGAGGACATCCTCGACCCTCACGAAGACCCGCCCGATGCCCCCCGCACGACTACCTTCCCGGGGGAAACCTTCCGCGTCCTGAAGCAGGGCGAGATCCGAAAGTACGGCGAGTATCGGACGAGGCGCCTCGTCCTCGAGGCGTGGGATCGGCTGGCCACCGAAGAGGTTGGCGCGCCGCCCCAGCGGGGAGCGGGCCGCCACGGCTGAGGAGACGCTCCGGAATGGCCGCGAGCGGGGTGTTCAAATTGGCGCGCCGGCTGGTTGGGGCGTCACTCCGAGCCGCGGCGACGGCGGGACGTCGCGCGGGCGTGTTCGGAAGTTCCTTGAATAGCCGATACACTGATCGGAACAAGGCCGGCTGAGTGCCGCAGCGTGCTCTCGCCAGCGGTCTGGCGGCGCATGACCTGAGGAGCTCGGTGATGAAGGTGAAGTTCGACGCCAAGCCCGCCTTCCTCCGCGACCTGATCGCCCTTCAACCGGCGGTGCAGAAGCGGGTCATCCGTGCCATTGAGGTGATCGAGCACGACCCGTTCAGTGGGCAGGGCAACGTCAAAAAGATCCTCAAGCACCGCTTCCACAACCTCTATCGCTATCGCATTGCGGACTATCGCCTCGTCTATTGCATTGGCGAGGGCTGCGCCGCCGGGCTGGCGGTCGGACGACGCGACGAAATTTATCAGCGCTTCTCGGCCTCACCCAACGCGCTTCACGTGTCGGCAGTGGCCGATGCGGAGCCGGTCGCGATTCCTCCCTCGCCTGGCGTTCCGCCGGTGATCGCCGACGAACCGACGCAGCCGCACCTCGCCCTTGCCGATCCCGAGGACGAGGCGCTGCCGACGCCCGACCGCACCCCCGGCTTCTTCCGCGAACTCCTAGCCGAATGGGGTGTGCCCGCCGAGGCGCACGACCGCATCGTTGCCTGCCAGCGGCTGGAGGACCTGTTTGAGTTGGGACTCGACGACGAAATCGTCGAGCGCATTCTCCACTGGCAGAAGCCGCCGACCGTTCAGCAGATTGTCGAGCAGCCGACGTTGGACGTCCCGAGCCTCGCTGACCTGCAACGCTACCTCGAGGGCACCCTCCGCGGCTTTCTCCTCAAACTCGATCCCGATCAAGAGAGGGTTGCCTACCGCATCCAGCGGGGCGCACAGTTGGTCAAGGGCGGTCCCGGCTCCGGCAAGTCACTCGTCGCGCTCTACCACATCCGGCATCGCATCGCCTCAGCGCCTGAGAATCCTCCGCGTGTGCTTTTCGTCACCTTCACGCGAGCGCTCACGCGCGCCAGCCGCCAGTTGCTCGACGGGCTGCTCGGCGAGCGGAGCGGCCTCGTCACGGTCAACACGCTCGACGCCGTCGTCCGGGACATCCTTCGTAGCGTCAATGAGCCGATCGCGGTCGCGGACGAGGGTCAGCAGCAGGCCGCGCTCAACGCCGCGCTCAGCGAGGTGCGTCGCGATCTCGATCCGTCGACGAAGGCAGCGCTGGACGCCATTCCGGAGGCCTATCTCCGCGAGGAATTGGAGTGGATCATCGAGGGCCGGGCATTGCCAGACCTCGCCGCCTATTTGGCGGAACCGCGCGCCGGCCGCAAGGTCCGCTTCGACGGCCGACTGCGCCGCGCCGTCTGGGAGATCAGTGGTCGTTTTCGCAGCCATCTCGAACGCCAACAGGTGGCGACCTACGCGACACTCCGCGCTCGCGCCGTCAACGCGCTGCGCAGCGGCCGATGCGCGATCCGCTACGACGTCGTCGTCGTGGACGAAGGGCAAGACTTGCCACCCGTGGCGCTCTCAGTGTGTGCCGAACTCTGCACGTCGCCGGATGGCCTCTATGTCACCGCCGATGCCAACCAATCGATCTACGGCCGCGGCTATAGCTGGCTGCGCGCCCACAGCAGTTTCGACTTCCGCGGCCGAACGACGGTGCTGCGCCGAAACTATCGCAGCACGCGGGCCATCACCGCCGCGGCCGCCAGTCTCCTCGCGGGCGAGGATGTCGAGGCCGACAGCCTCGCAGCCGCCGCCGTCCGCGACGGACCACCGCCCGTGCTCGCCACGGTGCGGAACGAGCAGGAGGAAGCTCGCCTCATCGCGGACTCGCTCACGGCGTGGAGCGAAGAACTCCGGCTTCCCCTCGCGAGCGCAGCCATCCTCGTCCGGTTCGAGCGGTCCGGCAGGGACATCGCGTCACGCCTCACGGCGCTCGGCATCGACGCGCGCTTCGTCTCGGGCAGCCAGCTCGATCTCGATGCCCCGTTCGTCAAAGTGCTGACGATGCATTCGGCGAAGGGCCTCGAGTTCCCGATGGTCGTTGTCCCGCGCGTCGACCGAGGCGCTCTGCCCTTCCTTCACGGTGTGGTTGGCGCCGATGCGCTCGCCGAGCGCACCGCCGACGAGCGCCGTCTCCTCTTCGTCGCCCTGACCCGCGCAATGCGCCGCCTGCTCGTCATCTCGACCGAGGGAAAGCCGTCGCCGTTCCTCGCCGATGTCGATCGTTCCCTCTGGACACTGCTGAGTCCATCCCGCGAGCGGCAGCGCTGAGCGCGACGGGGAGCGACGCCGCGACCGTGGCTCCCGGAGAGTGAAAGGGGCTGGGAGTCGCCGAGCGGGCGGACCGGGCGCTCGGCGAGGGGGTCGGCGCGAGGAAAACAGCGGAGCGGGAGACGAGGTTCGAACTCGCGACATCCTGCTTGGAAGGCAGGCGCTCTACCACTGAGCTACTCCCGCGTTCACCGTATTGTACATCTCAGGTGCGGCGAATCGGTACACTGGAGCGTGATGACCTCGCGGATCCGGCCGGCAACGCCAGCGGATGTCCCAGCAATCGCTCGTCTCATTCGCGGGCTCGCGGAATACGAGCGGCTGCCAGCAGCGCCCGATGAGGCGCGACTTCACGAACACCTCTTCGGACCGCGGCCGTATGCCGAGGTGTTGGTTGCCGACACCGCGGGACGGGTCGTTGGCTTTGCGCTGTTTTTCTCCAGTTATTCGACCTTCTTGACCCGGCCAGGCATCTACCTCGAGGACCTCTTTGTCGAGCCGGAGCACCGCGGCCGCGGGATTGGCAAGGCGCTGCTCGCGCGACTCGCCCGGATCGCCGTCGAGCGCGACTGCGCTCGGCTTGAGTGGTCGGTGCTGAACTGGAATGCACCGGCGATCCGGTTTTACGACTCCCTCGGCGCAGTTCCGCTCGACGACTGGCACACGCGCCGATTGAGCGGCGAGGCGCTCCGGCGGGTCGCCGACCTCGATCGGGCTAGCGACTAAAACGAGCGGACTACCAGTGCGTCGACGAGCCCAATCAGCGCGGTTTTCGCCTCACCGTCTGGAACGGGATCGAGCGCGGCGATAGCCTTCCGGCTGAATTCTTGGGCGACCGCAAAGCTGTCTTCGATCACGCCCGTCTCCCGGATGAGGGCCACCGTGTCGGCGAGCGTTTGGTCGTTGCGCCCGCTCTCGAACAGCTCCTTGATCGGGTTGCGATCGGTCATCCGCTCCATCAGCAAGAGCGCCGGCAAGGTGACGGTGCCATTGCGCAAGTCGCTGGCGGCCGGCTTGCCGAGCTCGGCTTCACTCCCGACGTAGTCCAAAATGTCGTCCACGATTTGAAACGCCATTCCGAGGTTGTAGCCGTAGTCGCGCAGCGCCGCAATCTGCTCCGGGGAGGCCTCCGCGAGCGTCGCACCCGATTCCGTCGAGGTCGAAAACACCGAGGCGGTCTTCCCGTTGATGCGGTGATAGTACTCGTCGCGGCTTTGCTTCCAGTTGAAGCTCGCAAAGAGCTGATGGAGCTCGCCGTCGCAAATCGTCATCAAGGTTCGGGCGAAGAGCGTCATCACGCGGACGTTTTCGGTCTCCGCGACGAGGTCGGCCGATTTGGCGAAGAGATAGTCACCGACCAACACCGTTGCGCCGCGGCTAACGAAGCTGTTGAGCGTCGATTGCCCACGGCGAGTCGCGGCATCATCGACCATGTCGTCGTGGACGAGGGTGGCGGTGTGCAGCAACTCCATCGCGCTCGCCATCGGGATCAGCCGGTGCAGGTTCGACTGATAGGCGAAGGGCCGGCCGGCGAGCAAGGTAAGGGCCGGGCGGAGCTTCTTCCCAGACTTGCTCAACACGTGACCGATGAGGTCGGCGAGGAGCGGAAAGGGGACATCCTTGACGCCTTGGAGCGTGCGATCGACGGCCGGCAGGTCAGCGGCAATCGGTCCAAAGAGCTCGCTCCACGGTTGGCGCTCGGTCATAGCGGGATGGTGAACAGCCGACGGGCGGTCGTCGCGGTGCATGCAGCCACCTCCTGGAGCGGCGTGTCTTTCAGCTCAGCGATCCGGGCCGCCACCTCGGCAACCCAAGCAGGCTCGTTGCGCTTTCCCCGCACCGACTGCGGCGCGAGATAGGGCGCGTCGGTTTCGGTTAGCAGCCGGTCGAGCGGTACGGCGCGCACCACCTCAGCGAGGCGTGCCGATTTTGGGTACGTCACGGGACCGGCAATCGAAAGACACATCCCAAGCGCGATGGCCTCGGTCGCCTGTTCGAGCGTACCAGCGAAGCAGTGCACCATGCCTGGCCGGCTCGATGCGCCGCGCTCCCGCCAGTCGCGGAGGGCTGCCAACACCGCGGGATACGCGTCGCGCGCGTGGATGCAAACCGGCCGGTCGAGTTCGGCAGCGAGATCAAGCTGGGCAACAAACCATCGCTCCTGCGTCGCGGGCGGCGACCAGTCGCGATAAAAGTCGAGCCCGATTTCTCCAATGGCCACCACCTTGGGATGCGCGGCCAACCGGCGAAGTTCGGCGAGATCGCCGGGCTCAGCGCGCGCTGTTTCGTTTGGATGGATCCCGACCGCTGCCCAGACGATCGGAAACCGCTCGGCAAGCGCCAGCGTTGCCCGGCTACTTGCCACGTCGACGCCGCAGCTAATGATCGCACCCACGCCGGCCTCGGCCGCGCGCTCCACCACCGCCGCGACGTCATCGTACTGCGCATCATCGAGGTGCGCATGGGCGTCAACCAACATCAGCGGTCCCGAGCTTCGCCTGCTCCTCCTCGACGATCGATTCGTCCAGTTTCTTGAAGAGCGGCGCCAGCGTGCCAAGCGTCTGCCCAGCCGGGACACGGCCCGGGCGGAATCCGCCTGCCTCGAGCGGATCGGCGAAGCCCAGCATTTCGTGCAGCCGCGCCGAACTGAAGGGCAGGTAGGGCGCGAGGAGCACCTTCAACCCATTGATTGCCTGTATCGCGGTGAAGATCGCGCGGCCAGCGTGCTCGCGGTCGGTTTTGATGGTGTTCCAAGGCGCCTGCTCGTCGAGATAGCGGTTCGTCTCCTGGGCAAGCGCCATTGCCTCGCGCAGTCCATCGCGCAGGCGGACGGCAGAGATTGCCGCATCCACTGCGGCAAATGCGTCGTCGACGCGGCGGAGCAGCCCGAGGTCCGCCTCGCCAAGCTGGCCGGGGTCGGGAACCCGGGCGTCGAAGTTGCGAGCGGTGAAGCTGAGCACGCGGTTCACGAGGTTGCCGTAGGTGGCGACCAATTCATCGTTGTTGCGTCGCCAAAAGTCTCGCCACGAGAAATCGCCATCGTTCGTTTCGGGCAACACCGCGGCGACGTAGTAGCGCAACTGGTCTGGGTCGTACCGCTCGAGAACGTCGAGCACCCAAACAGCCCAGTTTTGGCTGGTCGAGATCTTCCGCCGCTCGAGGTTCATGAACTCGTTGGCCGGGACGTCGTAGGGCAGGACAAGGCCGCCGTAGGCGAGCAGCATCGCCGGCCAGATCATGGTGTGGAAGGGGATGTTGTCCTTGCCAATGAAGTAGTAACTCTTGGCCTGCGGGCTCCACCAGCGTTGCCAGAGGTCCGGTTCACCCTGACGCTGCGCCCATTCGATGCTCGCCGACAGGTAGCCGATCACGGCCTCGAACCAAACGTAAATTCGCTTCTGTTCGAACCCCTCGACCGGAACGGGGACACCCCATTCGATATCGCGCGTGATCGCACGATCGATCAGTCCTTCTTCGAGATAGCGGATGGTGAAATTTCGGACATTGGGCCGCCAGTGGTCCTGACGGCGTACCCAGTCGAGCAGCGGCTGATTGTACTTCGACAGGCGCAAGAAAAAATGCTCGGTCGGCCGGATTTCCGGCTTTCCTTGAGAAAGCGTGCTGCGCATATCGATCAACTGCGTCGGCTCAAGCTGCCGGCCGCAGTTTTCGCACTGGTCGCCACGAGCTCGTGAATAGCCGCAATAGGGGCACGTGCCCTCGACGTAACGATCGGGCAAGAAACGGCGAGCAATCGGGTCGTAGATGCCATCCTGGGTCCGCAGGTACAGGTCGTCCTGCGCCAAGAGCTTGAGAAAGATGCGATGCACGACCTCGCGATGATTGTCGGTGCCCGTAGTGGTAAAGAGGTCGAAGCTGATGCCCAGCCGAGCCCACGTTTCGAGGAACATCGCGTGATAGCGCGCCACGATTTCAGCGGGGCTTACCCCTTCAGTCTCGGCCTTGACCGTGATGGGCGTGCCGTGCTGATCGCTGCCCGAGACCATCAACACCGCGTTGCCTTTCAAGCGATGAAAGCGGGCGAAGATGTCGGCCGGCAGATAACAGCCGGCGAGCTGACCAACATGAACCGGACCATTGGCATAGGGCCAGGCGACGCCAATGAAGATTGTCTCGCTCACGTTCCGTTCCTAGCGCCTGACATTCCCGTGAACTGTACGGGAATCTTGGGTATTGCTGCACCGCGTCGCTGGCAACGTTTTGGTAATTCTAACACGAATGAAAGTTCACTCGGCGCCCCGCCTGCCTCCTCAACGCGCCCGCACGGTGATCTCGCCGCCGCCCGCGACCGCTCGGCCTCCTGCTCGCACCTCGACGAACGCGGCACCGGACGGCGCATCCGATCGGACGGAAACCATTCGCCGGTCGGCAACGAGCTGACCGGCCGGGATCTCGCGTGGCAGCGGAATTGCCTCGTCTGCTGAGCGGCCGAGCGGCTCTGTTCCGTTTGCCCCGCCTCCCACCAGAACCACCTCTGCCGCGGGCAGGACCGTCAGCGGCGCACCGACCTGCCAAACCAGCGTAACCTCCGCTGTGCCGCCCGGAGCGACCGAGTCGCTCTCAATTTGGTAACCGATGAGGCGTGCCCCACCGGACTCGTAGGCCGAACGGGCGTCAAGGTCGAGGTCGTCCGGGCGATAGGGCAGCCGGGCCGGCGGGAGCGTAAGCGTCGTGAGCGTCCCGCTCGCCGGCGGACCCGCCTGATAGGCAACGACCTCGATTCGGAGCGGACCCGGCAACGTCCCGGGACGCAGCGGCAGGATGACCGCATCCACCGCCTCCTCGCCTACCTGCCAGCGGCTTGTCCCGAGATGATCGTTGGCGAGCAGCGGCCGGTCGACTTGGCCAACGACACGGCCGGACGCATCGACCGCCCGGTAGGAGAGCCGCTCGTCGGCCCCGCCCGGCGCGAGTAAGCGCCAGCGGACCACCACCGCGAGGTCCCGTCCTGTCCACGTCGGGGCGACATCCGCTGCCACCGCCTCCAGCCGGCCACCGAGCGCGAGGTCTGTCGGCGCGAGCGGCGGCAGCGCAAAGTCCGTTCCGGGCGGAATGTCGAACCCGAGCAGGTCGAAGCCGCGGCGCTCCTCTCCAAGCACGTCCAGTCCAGCCCGATTGAGCAGAAACGGAACGAGCCCTTTCGGATCGGCGTCGATGTGTGGTCCCTTTTCCCAGATAAAGGTGTAGATCCTGCGGCAACCGGCGCAAAGCCGGGTCAACGCGGCAGGCGTTTCATCGTCGTCGATGCGGAGAAAGGCGTATGGAGCAGGCCCACGGTAGAGAAACTCGATCGAGCGGTGTTGGTAGTTGCGGCTCGGCGGCCACGCGTTGCTGATCGGCAACAGGAAGAAGACTCCCGGCTCACCGGCGCGAGCGTTCATCGCTGCCACCGCGTCGAACGCCTCGCCGCTCCGCGCCGCTTGCGCCTCCGGATGCTCGGCCCAGCAGGCGAAGGTCTGCGCCGTCGAGAGCGCGATCAGCAGCACCAAGACTACCCCGCCCAGCGCTCCGGCTGGCCAGAGGCGGGGCACCTGCGCCGTCATCAACCGCAGCAGCGCGTCGAAGCCAACGGCTGGGAACAGGAAGGCGACGGGGATCATCGAGACGAGCCGTGCGGTGTTTGGATTGTTGTCGTCGGAAAGGATGCCGGGCAGGAGCATCACCACCGCCCAAATCAGCACGAAGAGCGATTCCGGGCGGCGGAGCCGCCCTACGAGCGCCGCGACGCCGAGGACTGCGAGCACCGCTACCGGCGGCTCGAACACCGGCCGGCCCGGCACGTTGTGGTACCAGTTCGGGTCACCCTGCCAGAGAAAGGCCCCGATGGCTTCCCGTGTTGTCCTCACCAAGGCGAGGGCGGCGTTTCCTTCCGGAACGGTCGGCCGGAAAACCGAAACGTGGCTCGCGCGGCCCACAAGCCCGGCCGGATCCCGGAGATAGTACAGACCGAGCGGCAGCCAAATGAGGGCGCTGGCTCCGATCGCGAGCAGCATCCCACGCCATTGGCGGCGGAGAATCGCGCGAGGGCGATCGGCGAGCGCCTGTACGCCAAGGAAGAGCACGAGGACAAGCGGGAGCAACCGCGCCGGCAGGTAGCCGTAGAGGGTGACGCCGAGCGCTGCCCCTGCTGCAAGGAAACGGCCCCACGCCGGCGGCGCAGCCATCCACGCGCGCCAGAACAGCCAAACGGTCAGGGTGGCGAATGGCGGCAATGCCGCGCCTGGGATGGCACTTCGGCTCATCACGAGCGGCCAGAAGGTGACGCCAGTCAGTCCGGCGGCGAGCAGCCCGATCAACGTGGCCCGGCGACCGCCGAGGCCGGCAAACAGATCGCGAGCGAGCAGAAAGACGAGCGGCACCGTCGCGACACCAAGCAGCATCATCGGCAGCCGCAGCGCGAGAGGCTCGCGGCCCAACCACGCGACGAACGGAACCATGAGGTAGACGTAAAGCGGCTCACGATAGGCTTCGCGAAAGTAGATCTGTGGCTCGCCGGCGAGGATGCGCAGGGCATCGGTCCCCGCTAGTCCCTCGTCATATTCGAGACCGTAGGGCCAGATGTCGGCGTTCCAGAAGCGCAGCCAACCTGCGAGAGCGACAAGCGCGGCCAAGACGATCCACGGCAGCGCCCGTCTCCCCACGCTCACGATGCAGTGACCTCGATCAGGTGCTGCCCCGCTTCCAGCGGTGCGATCCACATCCAGCGTGCGCCGCCCGCGGTGACGGTCGGCCCGTCGTAGGTCGTGCCGTTCACGCGGATCGCGGCGTTCTCAGGCAGCGGGCCGGCGCGCAGCGACGTCCGCACCGGCGTCGTCAGTTCGTAACGGAGCGTCGCGCTCTGCCGCGTCACCCGTAAGGTGAGCGCGCCGCCGGGGACTGGCCAGCCGACGACCTCGAGCGTCTCCCATCGTTCTGGGAGACGGGGTAGCAGCCGGACCCCCGCTGGGCCGCGCTCGACCCCGGCGACCAGCGCCAGCGCCTTCAGCACTTCGGCCTGATGCACCGCGTTACCGAGGTCCCCGGTTCGGTACCAGCGCCGGCCGTCGGGCGAGACCGCGATCCCTTCTGGAACGAGGTAAGGCGAGCGACGCGCGTCGTATCCGAGCGCCGCGACCGTCTCGAGCAAGGTCGCGGCTGTTTCAAGGTCGTCAAGCAAGAGCGCCGTCTGGGCAAGGAATGCCTGACCGTACCCGACAGCTCGGACGCACGTACGGTTGGGACAGCGGCCAAGCTGCCGGCGGTAGGTCATCTCGGCGAGTGTCCGCTCATCACTTGTCAACGAGGAGAGGTCGTAGTCGGCCACGTCAGCGGCAGTGAAGACCGGCGCGAGGGATTCGTGGCCGTACCCCCAGTTCCACGCGACCGCTCGCCACCCGTCGGGGTCGCGCAGCTGGCGGTTGACCGCCTCGCGGATGCGGCTAGCTGCCGCCCGATAGCGTTGTGCCCGTTCGTCCTCGCCAAGTGCCTCGACGAGGCGAGCCGCCGCGAGCAGGCTGCGCCAAGCGAGGGTGTTTGAGAGGACGTCGTACCCGCCATCATTGGCTGCCTCGCCTTCGCCGGTAGAGCAGGCCCGTCTCGGCTGCGCCAGCGCTCCGGCTGTTCCAGTTGAAGGAGGAACCAGTCGGCGGCATCGCGCACCGTGCCGGCGTGTCGCGCCAGCCACGCCGGATCGCGGCCTCGCGCTTCCCAAGCCGTGACATAGGCGAGTACAAGCAGGCCTTGCGAATCGTTTCTCCCAATTGCCATCACCGCGGTGGGTCGGCGTCGAGGTAGAGCGGCTCGCCAAGGACGGTCGTCCAACGCGGTGGCTGCCGCTCACCGTCGCGGGCGAAGCGCGGATAGCCGTTCGGCACGTCGTAAAGGCGATCGCCGGCAAAGACGAGCGCCCGCCTCGATCGCCGCGGCATCGCCGTGGCGCAGCACCTCGAGCGCCGCACGGCCGAGGTCCCGGGCCCAAACCTGATCGGCGAAGTAGCCAGCGCCGTCGCGCCATGCTCCGACTCCCTGATAGCTGCCGTAGTTCGGCGCCCCGGGAGTGGAGGTGCGAAACGGCCGGTCGGTTGTGAATTTCCCGGAAAGGTCTCGGCTGTTAGCACGCCAAACGCCGGGTCAGCAGCGTCCCGGCGCCGCCGATGCGGAGGTCGACTCCGGCAGGGTCGGGAAAGGGGGGCCGGCTGCGCTGGCCGTTGCTGCTGTGCCAGCACGCTCGCAAGCGGCGCGACGTCGTGTTCCCAGCGCCGTTCGGCAAGGTCCTCGCTCGTTACCGGCCGCGGCGTTGGCGCCGGTCCCGCGCTCGAGCGGGACCGCGTTCGCCGGCCGGTCGCGCGACAGGATCGAGATCGCGGCGATGACCGGGGACACCTTGCTTCGCCGGGCTGTCGACGATGGCGATCGACTCGATCGCCTCGCGCCGCGGCACGATTTGCCACTGAAACGGCGCGAGCGGATGTTCGGTGGGCGCAAGCCGTAGTGCAGCGGCGCGGGCCGCCTGTGCTGTTGGGTCGTCGAATGGCTGGGGAAAGGGACCGCCCCAGCGGTCGGACGTCAGGTGCGTCCGCCACCACAGCGTCCAGCCATAGACGAGAGGTGCACGGTCGACGGCGCCGCTGGAATAGCGAACCTCGATCGCGCCTGCCTCGTCGCCGACGAACTGCCGATCGCCGGTATCGCCTTGCACTTCATAGTCGCGCCACCAGCCGATGCCATGATCGTAGCTACTGACGCCGCCGAGAATGGCGATCCGCTCTGCTCGGGCATTCACCGGAACGGTAAGGGCGGCGTTATGGACCAGCGGCGCCCCGGTTGCGGCAAACCCTGCTGGACTACCGGTCGAATCGGCCAGCCGTTGGCTCCACCAGCCGGCGCGTCCGCGCTCGACGCGAAGCTCAAGGCGGTAGGGGCCGGGCCGCCCCTCGGCGACCTCAAGATCCAGCCAACGTCGGTCTTCGATGTTCTCGAACGCCTGCTCGGCGATCGGCCGGCCGGCTGTGTCCTCAAGTAGGCGAAGCACGACGCGGGTCTCGCCGCCGACCGCCGCGACCAGCAGCCCGGCGCCCCGGAACGGCTCGCTGGCCGTGAATCGCATCGCAAGGGTCTCCCCCGGATTGACGAGCGCTGGCTCATCCTCGTCCGAGAACTGCACGCGCCGGGTGCCATCCGGCAGGGTCAAGCGGAGCGTCCGCAGCACGAGCGGCTCCGGCTCGCCGTTCTTCGCGGCGAGCACGGCCGCAGGAAGCACAAGCGCCTGCCAGCGTGGCGCGGCGTTGCCGCAGGCCGGCAGCATGGCGAGCAAAACCACGAGGAGCAGGGCGCGCCGCCGGATCATCGGCCGGAGGATAGGCGAATCGCGTCCCCGCCGCTATTGATCCGGCTGGAGCGGCACGTCTCCATTGGTCGGCTGGCGGGCTAGGGAAAGGCTCAGCCGTCGGTCCGGCGTGGCCAGTGATCGGCTCGATCCGACGCTCTCGATGGTCCGGCACCGCGACAGACGCGGGGACGCGTTGCTGTTCGGGAGGCAGGCATGGCGTAACGTGCGGGGCGCCGGCCAGTGCGTGGGCTTAGAACAGCGAAAGCTGCTTTGGCTCGGGTGGCGGTTCCTTCACCGGGGTGGACTTGGCGCGTCGTTCGGCGCGGGCTTGATCGAGCAGCGCGGGAAGCTTCTGAAAATCGGCGAATAGGGCAGGCCGTAGCGCTTGGTTGTGCAACGCAGCCGCGGGGTGAAAGAACGGCATCACCCAGACGTCGCCGAACTTGGCTGGTTGGCCGTGGATGCGCGAGATGCTCATCTTGAAATACCGACCCATCGAATGGCGACCGAGCGTGCAGATGACCAGCGGTGCCAGCACCTCCAATTGCGATTCAAGCCAAGGACGGCACGCCTCGATCTCGTTCGGCATGGGGTCACGATTGTTCGGCGGCCGACACTTGACGATATTGGTGATGTAGACGTCCTGTCGGCGCAATCCGATCGACTGCAACAGTTCGGTAAGCAGTTGTCCTGCCTGACCGACAAAAGGCCGACCTTGGCGGTCCTCGTTGAAGCCGGGAGCTTCGCCGATAAACACGAGTTCGGCGTCCACCGGTCCCTCACCCGGCACTACCCGGGTGCGCGTCTGGGCAAGCGGACATTTCTGACAGTCTTTCATGCGATCTTCGAGCAGCGCGAGCGCTTCAGCACGTGTGGTCATGCTTTTTCTCCCGCGGAAGCCGTCGCGCGCACGCCGGCCTCGATCGCCGCGACGAGCTGTTGATCGAGGGCGCTTTTGGCGACGCGGATTGCCGCCGAGATCGCCCGCGCGTCGGAGCGGCCATGGGCGACGATCACCAGCCCGCGGACGCCGAGCAAAGGAGCGCCTCCGTATTCGGCGTAGTCGAGCTTTTTCGCGATACGACGAAAGGCGGGGCGCAGGAAGGCCGCTGCCAGCTTGGGTTGTGAGGCCAGAGGTCAGTTCGGCCGCGCAGCATATCGAAAAAGGGTTTCGCTAATCCCCTCGGCGAGCTTGATGACGACGTTGCCGGTGAAGCCGTCGGTCACCAGCACGTCGGCGACGCCGGCCGGAATGTCGCGGCCCTCGATGTTGCCGATGAAGTTCAGCCGGAGCTTGCGATCAAGGGAAACGCCTCTTGAACAAGCTGACTGCCCTTCGTTTCCTCTTCGCCGTTGGAAAGCAACCCCACACGCGGCCGGCTAGCGCCGAGCACTTTCTCGGCGTAGAGGCTGCCCATCACTGCGAACTGACGTAACCAGTCGGGCCGAACGTCGGTGTTCGCGCCCACGTCGATCAGGACGACGCGGCCGGTGCGGCTTGGGAAGACGGTGGCGAGCGCCGGCCGGTCGACGCCCGGCAATCGCCCAAGGACGAGCAGTGCCGCCGCCATTGTCGCGCCGCTATTGCCAGCCGAGACGAACGCGCCTCCCTTCGCCTTGACGCGCTCGATGCCAACAACGATTGAGGAATCTCGCTTGCTCCGCACCGCGCGGGCCGGGTGCTCGTCCATCTCAATCACGGCCGGGGCATCGAGCACAGTGATCCCTTCAGGTGGGCTTCCCAATTCCCGCTCGATGGCGTCTTTGCGCCCGACGAGGGTCAGTCGGAGGCCGTAATCGCGCACGGCCGAAATCGCGCCTTTGATCACTTCCGCCGGGGCGTGATCGCCTCCCATCGCGTCGACGACGATCTCCACCGTGCCTCCTCTCGGGTTGCCGCCTTAGGGTAGCCGGAAACCGATCAAGGATACCCCGAGCGGGTCCGATCACCTGAGGACGGTGCTCAAGCGGAGTACGCGGGCGGGCCCGGGCGGCGGTGCGGTGCGAGGGCGGCTGGACACGGGCCAGCAATTCCAGCGCTGCAGGGTCATCGGGGGGAAAGGGCGAGGGCCCGGTCGAGCGCCTCCAACGCCTCCTCGAGCCGGCCCACCTCGAGGAGGGCAGCGGCGAGTTCGACAAAGCATTCGGCTGTGGCCAGCGGGCCGCGACACGCCTCGCGGAACTGTTCGAGCGCCGCACCGGTCCGGCCCGACGCGTGCAGCACTCGGCCGAGCCGCAGCCGGAGCGAGGGGTCGTCGCCATGGCGATCGATCGCCCGCGAATAGGCGGCGGCCGCTTCTTCGAACCGCTGCACCGACTCGTATGCCTCGGCAATCTTGACCTGAAACTCGAGGATGGCGGGGTTGCGGTCGGCGGCGATGCGCCATTCGGCGACGGCCCGCGTCGATGCTGCCACGTTCGACGAGCAGATCGGCCAGCGCAAGACGCACCTCGTCGAGCGAAGGATCGCTATCTAAGGCGCGGCGGTAGGCCCGCTCAGCGTCATCGCTCCGGCCGGCCTCCGCGAACAGCAGCCCAAGATTGGCGTGGGCTTCCGCGTGGGTCCGGTTGAATGGCAAGCATCCGGCGGTAGACCCGTTCGGCATCGAGCGGTCGTCCTTCGCGGTAATAGGCGACCCCAAGCAGCGCCAGCGCTTCGAGCGAGCGCGGATCGAGTCGCGCTGCCTCGTCAGCGGCGAGGATCGTTCCAGCCAGATCGCCGGCATCGAGCGCACCGCGCGCTTGGGTCCAATAGCGCCTGAAGGCGCGCCAACGGCGCGTCGGTGGGTTGCGTGCCGGAAATCGGCCGGCTGTCGGTTGCGACGGAGCGTGGCGTTGGTCGGGGTTCGGTTTCGTATTTGGGGTACGGTGACGTTGGGATGCCCTCGGGGCGAGGCTCCTCGACAGGTGGCGGGTCCAGCCGTTGGCGTGCCCAGGCGAGGCCAGCGCGGGGCGCGGGGGTCGGACGGGGTCGATCGTGTAGGCGCGGCCGATGAGTTCGAGCGATTCGGTTGGGTCGGCCACAATGGCACCGAGCCAGAGCAGCGCGGTCGCACGTGTCGGCGTCCAGCGTGAGCGCTGCGCGCAGCACTGCCTCCGCCTCGGCGCGCGCCCCAAGGCGGGCGAGCAGCTTGCCGCCATCGACCAGCGCCCGCACTTGTGTTACGGTCATCGCGTGGCGCCCCCGTCGTGCGATGGCGATTAGCCGCGGACCTCGTCGAGTCGAGCGGTGCAAGTTCGTAATCCCCGTACCACGCTTCCGGTTTGAACCCGGCGAGCGTGAGCAGCAAGGCAAGCTCGCTTGGGTAGAAGTAGCGTAAGCGCAGCTCACTACCGAAGCGGCGGGGTGGCTCGCCATCGCGCCACCGGTCGTACAGCAGTCGAATCGTTTGCAGTTGGGCGATTTCGTCGATCGTCCGCGCCACCAGTTTGTGCACCTGCTCGCCGTCGAGGGCACGCGTCCAAGCGTGGATGAGCAAATTGTCGTCGCGCAGCCACGTCGCAGGGTCGGGCGCGGCGAGGTCGATGACGAGCCGACTGCGTCGACCGAGCAAGCGGCGAATGCGCCGAAGCGCCGCGAGCTGTTCGTCGGCGGTGAGGAGATGGGCGAAGGTGTCGATCGCAAAGATTGCCAGCCCGATCGGCTCCTCCACAGGAAGAGACGCCGCATCTCCTTCGAGGTAGCGGACGTTCGCGAGCCCGGCGCTTCGCCGGCGGGCTGCCGCCAACATGGCCGGCGAGGGGTCGACGCCGATCACCGTCAGCCCGGCCCGGCCAAGGGCGTCGGTCACCCGGCCGGTGCCGCAGCCAACATCGAGCACCGTCCCCCCCGTTCGCCGCGCGAGAGACAGATACAAGGCGATATCGTCTTCGAACGGGTCGTGCTCCAAATCGTAGACCTCGACGAGGGCCGCGTACGGATCGCTGCTCATGCTTCGTCCCGAGGCCAAAGAACATAGTCGGCGAGCACGACAATCACCACGCCGGTGCTGAGGGTAAGTGGACCTACCATCCGCATGCTTTGCAGGCCAGCGAGGGCAGCGACGAACAGCGCTGCCGGAAGAGCCAGCACCGCGGCGCGTGGAACCCCCAGTGGCCGCCGCCGAGCGAGCGACGTCAGCTCAAATGCGGAGGCGACGAGGAGCCACACCGCGACGGCGAGTGCGGTGATGAACAGCACGAGATTGACATAGTCGTCCGGTCGAAGCCAGAAGACCACCGCCGCGACACCAGCCGCTGACAGGAGGGCGGCGCTGGGGAGCAGGGCGTGCGGTGCGACTGTGCGCCAACTAACCTGCATGGCAGCGAGTATAGCGACCAACCTGGCTGGTCGAAAGCAGATGGCGATGGGAGGAATCTTCTCCTACCATTGAGCGCGGCAGCCCCGAGGAAGAGGACGATGGCGACGATTACGACCCACACGGGAGACGATGGCACGACGGGCCTGCTTGGTCCCGAGCGCGTCCCCAAGGATGACCCACGCATCGAGGCGCTCGGTGCGCTCGACGAAGCGCAATCAGCGCTCGGCTTAGCGCGCGCCTTCGCCCGCCCCGAGGCTGCCGAGCGACTGCTTGTGATCCAGCGCGCCCTCTATCGACTGATGGGCGAACTATCGACGGCCGGGCAACCGAATGGGGATGAGCTGGCCCGTGAGTACGACCTTTTGACGACCGAGGAGCAAATCGACGAGCTGGAGCGCGACATCCTGGCGTGGCGGGAGGCCGCCCCCAGTCAGTTCATCATTCCGGGGGAATCACCGTTTGATGGCGCGGTGCACCTTGGCCGAGCGCTCGTGCGCCGCGCCGAGCGGCGTGTCGTCTCCCTCGACCGTGCCGGCCAGCTCAGCAACCTCCGATCGCTCCGTTACCTGAACCGGCTTTCGGACTGGCTTTACTTGTTCGCCCAACGAGAGTCCGCCCAACCACCGGTGATTGCTCGCGAGCGCGTCCGGCGCGGCAAAAAGGGGACCGATTCACCCTGAGCCCCTCAGAGCCGCGCGGCGACGAGGGAGGCGATCCGTTCGGCAGCGGCGATTGCTTCGTCCGGGTATCCGCCGGGCCTGAGCAGACTCCAGCCGAGCACGCCACGGGCAGGAGTGCCCAGCGGAACCAGCAGGAAGGACCGCCGACCGGCCTCCCGCACGGGGTGGTGGGAGAACGGGCTGTCTAAGGTGTCCTGTTCGTGAAGGGTCCGACCGCTGGCGCGTACCCATTCGGCGGGGGTGCCGGCCATCGGGATTGGCTGGCGTCGGTCGTCAGCCAGCCAGTCGGTCGTGTTGCCCTCTGCCAGCCAGCGCACGGCCATTCGGACGCCGTCCGGCTCGAAGAGGACAAACGTCAGCCGGTCGTAGGGAACGAGGCGGGCGATGGCTCGTGCGGCAGCCGTCAGACCGTCGGCGATGGTTGGCGCAGACTCCAACAGGCCGGCGACTTCAGCGAATGGTGCGTCAGGGAGCAAGGCGCCACTCAGCAGGCAGGCGATACCGGTGGACCCGCGTTGTCTTCCCCGCAGCGTCGAACTCGCGCACGACGCCGGTCCGTGGGATGTCCTGATAGGTGTTCTGGATTTGAATGATCCGCTTGGCGGTCAGATTGAAAATGACGGCGCCTGCTTGCACAGGCTTGAGGCTCACGTCTCGGGTGCGGTCGTCGACAACGCGGAAGACCGGCAGTTCGTGGTCGCGCAAGAAATCGAGCGCCGCGTGGATGCGGCTATAGTTGCCCGGCAAGTTGTGCTCGTCGAAGACCGCTAACCCCGATTGGACATAGCCGGCAATGTTTGCGCCGTACTCGTCGGCGATGGCAAGCAACTCCCCCAACGTCGAGGGATTGCGCGAACAGGCCGCCACCATCGGGAGCAGGGCGGCGCAGGGCCCGATGAAGCTCACCCGGCCGCTTGAATCGACCACCGTGTAGCGCATGACGTTCATCGTCACATCGATTATAGGCCGGGCCCGGGAGCGCTGCCTTCCGGTTGGCGCAGCCCGCGCCAGAGAATCCAGCCGCCGAGGGGAATGACCGGAAGCAACACGGCCGCGTGGGCGACAAACGCATAGGCCGTCGCGGTGTCGTCCGGCACGCCAAACGCGATGAGCGTTTGAGCAGCAAAGAACTCGAACGGGCCGATCCCGCCCTGGGACGATGGGATGGTGATCGCGAGGTTCGCCGTCGAGTTCACGAGGAGGGCGACGTAGGCCGGCAGGTCGAGACCGAACGCGCCAAACACCAGAAGGTACACCCCGGACTCGGCGATCCATGCGCCGATCGAGGTGAGCGCCACCAGCATGATCAGGTCCGGGCGGCGCACTCCAGCTAGCCCATCAAGGAAAAGCTGCACCAGCCCCTCAATCCGATCACCAATCCGGCCGGGAAGGCGGGCTGCCGCCCAATGAATGAACGCCAAGCTGTGCCGACCGCCAAGGGCGAGCACAACGATCCCCCCGAGCAGCCCGAGAAACACGACCGCCCCGGCACGCAAGACGTAGGCAAACCAGTCGGCGAGGGGGATCGCCAGCGACACCGATCCGAGCAAGAAGAGGAGCGTCAGGCCGTCGAAGACACGTTCGACAAGGATCGTCGCGAGGCTTGCCGTACGGCTGACGCCCTCGCGGCGAGACAGTTCGTGGGCGCGCACCAACTCGCCGGCACGCACCGGCAGGACGTTGTTCGCGGCAAAGCCGAGCACGAGCACTGGAAACAGCCGTCGCGCTGGAATGGCCGCTACCGGCCGGAGCAGTAAGCTCCAGCGCACGGCGCGCACCCAGACTCCGAGAAAGAACATCCCGATGGCCGGCACGATCCAGCCATAGTTCGCCCGAGCGAACGATTGGCCGAGCTGACCGAGGTTGAAAGCGGGATTCAGGAAGAGCGCCGCAACGAAGAAGGCAGTGACGACGACGGGAACGAGGGCGCGGCTCGATGCCTGCCGGACCACCTGCTGCCAAAATGCTCGCTCGGACCGGTCGACGGGCAGAGCCGGGCTGCGTGGCGCGTCAGTCGCCGGTTGGTTCGCCAAGCCGCGGCTCCAGAGCGGTCGCCGGAACGATCGCACCGAGCGCCAAGTGCTCTCGGATAAACACAACGAGCCCGGCGCCGGTCACGAGGAAGTATTGGATCGCGTGGGCCAGAATCGCCACCGAAAAGCCCATCGCCGCGCCGACGCCGAACGCCGAGAGCGCGATTTTGGCGAACAACTGGAAAGTGCCGATATAGCCGGGCGCTGACGGGATCATGATGCCGAGATTGACAAACACCAGAAGAAAGAGGGCCGCCAACACTTGTTGGTCAGTCGACAAGGGCACGTCCAACGCCTCGAGGACGAAATAGTATCCCGAGGCCTCGAGCGACCACACCACGACGGAGAGCGCGACGATGGCAGCGAGATGGCGGCGGATGCGGAGTGCCTTCAGCCCATCCAAGAGGTTCAGGATGAGGCGGTCGGCGCGGGTAGCCACGCGAGCCGGCAGATGCCGGAGCACCATGCGAGCGATTTGGAGGGCGAGGCGTTCGTTCACGAGGAGGACGACGAGTCCAAAGCCGACAGTAAGGAAGATGATGGCGCTGGCGACCATCACCGCCCGGATCTCTGGCAGTTCGCCGCGGAGCGGGAAAAGCAGCAGCACCAATCCCATGAATGCGATGAGCGTTAGGCCGTCGAAGACGCGCTCGACAACGATCGTCGAAAATGCCGTCGAGCGGCTGAGGTCCGCCTTGGTGCCCACCGTGTGTGCCCGCACCAGCTCCCCCACGCGAGCCGGAAGGACGTTATTCGCGGCGAAGCCGAGGATGAGCGAACTAAACAGCGTCGGAAACGGCACTCGCTTCACCGGCGCGAGCAGCGATCCCCAACGCCGCGTCCGGACGAGATAGCCAAGCGAGACGCAAAACACGGCCGGGATGATCCACCAGAAGCGCGCTTGGGCGAAGATCTGGCCGACCTGACCAAAGTCGACGTCGCGGATGGCGAGCCAGAGCAGGACGGCGGTGATGGCAAAGCCGGCCGCGATCCGAAGCCGATTCTTCAAGCGCGGCCGCCGAGAGGGGTCGAGCGGCGCAGCACGAACGGGGTGATGAGGCTGCGCAGCAGGATCTTGAGGTTGAGCTTGGACTCGCCGGCTGCCCGCTCCTGAAACCGGATCGGAATCTCGATGATGCGATAATTGCGCTGCTTGGCGCGCCAGAGCACTTCCTGGAGAATCCACGGCCCGCTGGCCGACATCGTCTCGAGTTCGAGCGCCTCGAGCGCTTCCCGCCGGAACAGCCGGTAGCCAGACGAACAGTCACGCAGCGACAGACCGAGGGTGAGCCGCAAGTACCCGTTCGCCAAGCGAGAAACGAGGCGGCGGTCTGCAGCGCGGTTCACCTCGCCGCCTCCCGGGACGTAGCGCGAGCCAACGACGATCTCGGCACCCGTTCGGTCAGCCGCCGCGACCAGCCGCGGGATGTCCGCCGGGTCATGCTGAAGGTCGGCGTCCATCTCGACGACGTACTCGACCGGAAGTTGGACGCACCGTTTGAAGCCGTCGATCCCGGCGACGCCGCGACCGCGGGGGCCGGTTCGGTGGAGGACGAATACCCGGCCCGGGTGCTCGGCCGCAAGCTCGTCGGCGATGCGGCCGGTGCCGTCTGGCGACTGGTCGTCCGCCACGACGACGCCGGCGTCAACTGGCAGCGCCAAGATCTGCTCAATACAACGACGGATCGCGCCCGCTTCGTTATAGGTTGGAAGCATCGCGACAACGCGCACGGAAGCTTGACCTCAGGGTAGCGCGGCGTTCGCCTGGCCGCATTGTAGTCGATGCCTCATCACCCCGCCACGGTGTCGCCGAGCGCCCACGCCGAGTGGAACCGCACGCCGGGGCGATGGCGTGGAGCTGGGCCCGTCCGTGGTGCCGGACCCGGTGGACTGCCTAGCGACGCAGTTCCCGGATGTTCTCCCAGAGAAGAAAAAGCGCCGCGAGGAGTGTGCCGGCGAAGGCGATCTCCCAGAAGAAGCGGTAGATCAGGTAGAGGCCAGCGATGACCGCGAGGATGACGGTAAACGACGTGACGAGCCGGGTGAGCTGTCGGCGCAGCAACGCCTCGATCAGGACGAAGGCGGTGAGCAGCCCAGCAAAGCCGAGAAGCCACCACTCGCGCGCGAACGCGATGATCAGCAACAGGACGACGACGAATAGGCCGATGCTGGCGGCCGCCCACAGCTCGACCAGCCGGTTGACGCGCAGGCTTGCCGGACTCGCCGGTGTTGCGAGCCGGTGGAGATGGGCTCGCGGCGGGTCCAGTTCGCCGGCCGCGAGGCGATCGCGCCGCCGCCGCAAGGCTGCCAGCATGCCCTCGTTCTCTGCCTGCTCCTGCCGCAGCCCAGCGAGATCGTGGCGGAGCGCCCGCAGACGCTCATTTTCGCGGCGAAGTCGATCGGCAAGATGCGCTTGGTTTCGTATCCCGGCGATCTGGGTTCCGAGCGCTTCGACCTCGTGGTGTTTGGAGAGAATCGCGGCCGCCAACTCGGCTTGTCGCGCCTCGAGCGTGGTGATGGTTTGCTCGGCCAAGTCCAGTGCCCGCGTTGGGGTGGGAGTGGAGTCCAGACCGGCCCACCCAACGGGGTCGTACCAAGCGTGGCGCACGGTCCCGTCTCGGTTGAACTTCGGGCCGCTCGGCGCGTTCTCGCCGCCGAGCGGATCGCGGACATAGACGCCGAACAAGCCGCGGTATTGGCTGACCCAAGCTGGGCCGGGATCGAGCACGATCGGGTGCCATGCCCGTTCCTGCCCGTACCCAACCGCGAGCCCATCACCGCGGGCGTAGTCGACGAACGGTATCGAAATTTCGCTGAGGAGCGGCAAGCTGTCGCTCTGGCGCAACGTGCGTACCCAGAACGCGCCGATCGCGCGGGCGACGCGAACGAGGGGCTGGAACAGGGTGATCGGCACTTCGGTCAAGTATTCGCCGGGCCGAAAGTACGAGGCGTGAGACCCTGCGCCGGCATAGACGACCGGATGGCCGTCGATCACCTCAAGCTGGTCGGAATCATCCCAGCGTCGACGCAAGTCGTCTCCGTGATAGTCGTGCGAGGCGTAGGCGGCCCACGCGGGACGCACCTCGCCGTCCACGGTCGCATAGCAAAAGACGGTAATCATCTCCCAATCGGCTTCGTGATCGTTTGCCCCGAAAAACCCCGAACGCCAATCGTTGAAGTAGTAGAAGAACCAGTATTGCAGGGCGATCCAATCGCCCTGGCGAACAACCCGACCATAGTAGGAGCATCGGTCGTCGCGGCTCCGAAGCCGCCGCCCTTCGAGGACGGCCGCGGCCGCGGCGTCTCCCGGGACGCGCCCACGCAAGAGCAGGGTAAGTGAGAAAAGCGCGTCGGCAATGCGCGAAAGGTAACCGACTCGGGCGAGGCGGCTCACGTCCGGTCGAAACAGGTTGTCCGGTTCGCGCAAGCTCGGTCCGCCCGCCTTCAGCCGCTCGCGGGTCAGTTCCGCAATGGTCAACGGCTCAATAAACTTCAGGTAGAGCCGTTCACCGGGTTCAACCTTCCACGGTTGTCCGAGAGTCTCAACGGTGACCTGACCGCGCGGGACGAGCAACTCTTCGCGACCGTCGGCGCGCTCGATCCACAGGCTGCAGGCAGCCACGTAATCATCGACGCGGGTCGGAAGGAACTCCTCGCCCCGGGTGTATTTCACGATTGGCTCGAAGCGCCGGAGCAACTCGAGGTCGCTCGCGTCGGCGTGGATCGCCGGCTCAGCCCGGCTCGTCACGTCGCCACCCAATGCCGAATACTTTGCGCACCTCTTGCTGATTCAAGCACAGTACCACGAAGACGCCGAGCGCCAAGGTTACCCAATCATCTTCGCCGAAGTACGCTTGTACGAGGGCGGTGCCCAGCAGCAAGCCTTGCAGCGCCATTCCAAGCGTCCACGCCCATGCACGAAGGCGGAATAACCCATAGGCAATGGGGAGCGCCAGCAGACCGTAGCAGGCGACGAGCGATCCGTAAACCAGCATAATGGCAGTCTGGTCGGTCAATCCGGCGCCTAACTCGCTCAACGTCGCGAACAGGACGATGAGCCCGAGTGGCAGCAAGAGCAGCCCCTGAACTGCGTACAAACCCGCGATCCAACTGACGACCCTTGGGCGACGTGGCGACGCACTGGTGATCGTTGAATCCACGTCCGGAACGTAGCCACTGCCTGCTGGGCTGTCAAGCAGTCGCGCGTCCGGCGTCGCGGCGGCGTATGCTGCAGACAGCGGGGCATCCCCGTGGGCGCGGGAGGGCGAACTATGGCAACCCTGCATCAGGTGAACGTCTGGAACGAGAAAGAGCCGGGACCGGCCGGATTGGCCGCGATGCCGCCGTCCCTTCTCTGGCTGCCGGACGACTATCGGCTCGGTCAGGCCGGCGGGGCCGTCCTCTTCGCTCACCGGTGGGGCGGCTATCCCTACGACCCGCCTGCCCCGGTGCTCGGACATCGTCTCGCCGGGCGTGGCTACGCTGTGCTGAGCCTTGGCCTGCGCCGGCGAGGCGCCGAAGGCCAACTCACAACGCTGCCCGACGACGACCTGCGCGACGTAAAACTGGGCGTCGACTATCTGGCAAGCTGCGGATTCGACCAGATCGTTCTCGTCGGTCACGAGGCGGGCGCGCTCTCGGTAACCCGTTACCAAGCAAAGACTCGCGACCTCCGCGTCAGCGGCGTGGCGGTGGTCGATCCCCTGCCAGACCTTGCTAACTGGTTGCGCCAAGCGGTCGGTCCGGCGGTGTATGACCGTCAGGTCCGCCATGCCACCGTTGCCGCACGGCAGGGCTCGGGACTCGACGATCGTGCCGATCTGACGGCGATCGCGCCGGACGGCCGGCCGTTCCTCATCGACCAATATGCCAGTGCCTTCCTTGCTTGGTGGGCTCCGATCGCTGACACGCGTATCAGCCGCGCCGCCGAAGATCTTCTCGCGCCGCTCCTCATCCTTCCGGGAACGGATGCCGCGCTGGGAGAGCAGCTCGCTCGCCGCGCCCGCGCCGCCACGCTCGGGCCGCGAGCGGAGGATCCGGCGGCGGTTGCCGAGCAGCTCGCGAACTGGATGGCTGAGATCGCGCCAGTCGCTGGTGCCCCTGTCGCGGTCGAGCTCCTCCAGACGACGGTGGGTGGTGAGGTTCGTCCCGGTCTCTTCTACACGCCAACGTCTGGCACGAGGAGCGACACTGCCTATCTGTACATCCCGGGCATGACCGGGACTCCTCTTGGCGTCTTCGCGAAGCAGGCGACGATACTGGCGCAGGCCGGGCTGCCAACGCTCGTCGCCGGGCTGCGCCGTGCCGGACGGGGCGGCCACCGGGTCACCCCGTTCGAGCATGACCTCGAGGACATTCGTGCCTTCATCGACCTGCTGGAATCTCGAGGTCTGCGCCGAGTCATCCTGAGCGGCGGTAGTCTCGGTGCAGTTCCCTGCTCGGCCTATCAACCGACCGATCCGCGGGTGGTCGCGCTCGCGCTCTTCGCGCCGACGAATGACATGGCGCCGTGGATCCGCGAGGGTCTCGGACCCGAGCGCTACGACCAGACGGTGCAGCAAGCGCGCGATGCCGTCGCCGCGGGGAGGGGAGACGAGGCGATTATCGAGGTGACCTTTCGCCGTCCTGACCCCGATCCGTTCCACGCGTTGTTTCGCTATCCCGAAACTGCACGGGCCTGGCTTTCGCGCTGGGGGCCCGATGCGCCGACGCGCCATTTGGAACGGATCGCCGAGGTTACCGTGCCCCTCCTGCTGCTTTGTGGGACCGAGGACAACTTCAACGACCGGGAACGGATGGATGCCGTCCAAGCCGCCGCGCGGCGCGCCCCGAGCGTCGAGCAGCGCTGGTACGAGGATTGCGATCACCTCTTCGTCCGCTTCGAGCGCGCCGCCGCGCACGACCTCCTCGACTGGCTCGCTCGAAGCGGCGTCTGGCGTTCCTCGCCGGCGCCCCGCGACTCTGAGCGTTCTGGTGGACGGGGCGCCGGATAACCTTCCGCCGACCTAGGGCCGCGTGGCGTCCGTCGCCAGCGGGATGAACGTGAAGGACCGTTCATCCAGCACTGCGAACGTCCCGAAGCTTGCGATTGCGCCGGTGCACTTCTTGGTTGTGGTATCGCAGGTGAGCGTGCCCACCTTGACCCAGGTGTCGCTCGACAAGGCCGACACGCCAGAGCCGGGAACCAGCTTGTACAGCCCGAGCGAATAACTGCCCGTCGCGTTCGCAAATTGACTGATGTCAAACGTCAAGGTCGCTGGACCGTTCAGGTCGCACGGTTCGCCGCTCGGGGTCGTGCAGCCGAGCGTGAAGGCCGCGCCAAGGCTCGGGGCGTTTCGAGGCGTCTGGTCTGGTGCGCCGCTATTGACAATGAAGATCGTTGCGCCGGCGGGAACACTTCCGGGAAGGAAGGTACCTTGAAAGGCGGGTGGAGGCGGGGGCGCGTTCGGTCCTTGGCTCGGCGGAGGTGGCGTATACTGAACGGTGCCTCCGTTCTGCCCGATTTGCGCCGCTGCTGGCTTGATTGTTGCGAAAATCGCCCGGTGCGTCGCCTTGAAGTAGGCGTAGCCGCTCTCTTGGCGGTGCGGCTGAAGGACGACCCCGATGTCGCTCGTCACGGTCAGGGTCTCACCGGGGACGATGGGAAAGCCAACTTCGCGCTCCAGCGGCGTGGCGACGTAGAGCCCGTTCACGTTGGCATATTTCCAAGCATGCGGCTCGCGCGGATAGCCGGAATCGACCCAAATCACGTGCCGTTGGAGCCCGTCGGCGCGACTGAAGGCGAGCCACTGGAGCGAGTTGCAACGCCGCGTTTTCGTCGGATCGCCGACGCAGGGCTCACTGCCGCCAACTGGCCGAGTGCCGCCGGTCATTGTGGCCTCACCGAAATCGTTCAGGAACGCAAAGCCACGTAGCTGGCTCGTCGCGTACTGATAGGCGAGGTACGCCTGCGTGGGTTTGCCCTGATAGACGAGGCCCCAGTCACCGGCGCTCGTCGGCTTTTCGGTGTTGAGCGCGAACCAGATGACGAGGTCCACCGGGGCGGCCAACCCGCTACCGGGCGCAGTGTGCCCCTGCAGGCTCTGGGCGAGGATAGGCGCGACGAGCAAGGCGGGATCGTCGGGAGTGAAATCGACGCAGGCCGTGTTGTTCGGCAGAGTGCAAGGGCGGGTATCTTGACCATAGGCGAGTCCGGTCTCGACGATGGCAATCGGCTTGTTGAAGAGTGCAGGGTTCGGCGACCCGACGGCGGCGTCGCGCAGCACATCGCGGAAACGCTCAATCTTGCCGAGAAAGCCGGGCGCCGAGGGCGTCTCATGATTCCAACGGTAGAACAAGTAGGAATTGAAGGCGGCGAGATCGAAGTACGGTGCGCCGCCGGCGTCGAGCACCTGCGCGAAGAAGCGGCAGTTGAAGGGGTTCTTCGCAATATCGTCGACGGCGAGCGGGCGGCCGTGCGAGTCGAGCTTGGTCGCGTCGTAACAGCCATCGGCGGCGAGCGCAGCAAACACGATTTTAGCGTTCGGGTCCGCAGCGTTTTTGGCATTCGTTGCCCGCTTCAGCACCTCGACGTACAAGGCTGGTCCCCAGTTCGTCGGACCCTCGCTTGGGTTGTAGGGATTCGTGGTATTGCCGAGGCAGCCGCCTCCAAGCGCTCCAATGTCGCCATCAGGCGCGGCGAGGTCCTTCAAATAGAAATCGGCCTCGTTGTAAATCTGCCAATAGACCACCGAATTCCGGGTCGCGGTGATTGTCGACCGGCTGCCATAGCGCTCCATCGCCGCGGTCATGAAGCGCTCGAAAGCATCGAGTCCCTTCGGGGTCAATGGGCCGCAGATCGCCACCCCGGGGGTATATCCAAAGCCCGCCGGGGCGTTGGAGACGATCGGAAGCGGGGTCATGCCGGCCTTTTTGAGTTCGGCGAACACGCCATCGTAGCGCGACCAGTCGTAGTTGCCCGGAGATGTCTCGATCAGGTTCCAAGCAAAGGGCGTGCGGACAACGCGCGCCCCCGATTGGACCATGAACTGCCACGTAGGCGAGCCCGGTGACAGATTCGCGTCCCAGACGCCAAAAATGCTCTCCAGCGGCGGCGGGCCGTCCGCCGCGACGTTTGGCGCGGAGAGCACCTGCGGCCCGGAAAGAAGGAGCACGGCGGCGAGGGCGGCCAACGGCCGGCCAGACCAAGACGATATCCTGCGAAGCACCTGATCCTCCGGCAAGAGTGCGCCCGCCGTGCCGTCGGGCGGGACGCAAGCGCCGCTGACGGCGTGGCTATCGGCGCTCTATTTGGAGATTTCGGCGCATCGGAGATTCGGGTGAAGGTGGGACGGGCGGACGGTGCTCCTAGCCCGGTTGGGTCTGAAGGCCGGTTGCGGCTTGGGCCGGGGCGTAGCTGTGCAGCCGGAGGAAGGCGGCGGCTATCTGCGGGTCGAATTGAGTGCCAGCGCAGCGGGCGATCTCGGCGAGCGCCGTCGAAACGGGAAGGGCCAGCCGGTAGGGGCGGTCGGTCGTCATCGCATCAAAGGTGTCGCAGACGGCAACGATTCTGGCACCATACGGAATATTCTCGCCGGCGAGCTTGCTCGGGTAGCCGTTCCCGTCCCAACGCTCGTGATGGTGGAGGACGATCGCGGTCCCGGCGCGGAAGTCGGCGAAGCGGGAAACGATGGTCGCTCCAATCGCCGGATGTCGCTGCATCTCGACGATCTCCTCGGGCGTAAGCGGGCGTGCCTCGGAGACAATCGCGCTGGACATACCCAGCTTGCCGATGTCGTGCACGCGCGCCGCACGAACAACGACGTCCGTTTCAGCGCGGCTAAGACCAAGCTCGCGACAAAGCGCCTCGGAATAGGCCGCAACACGACGCGAATGATCGGCGGTGTAGCGGTCGCGCAGGTCGACAATGTCGGCCAACTGCTCAATGGCTTCACGGGTCTGACGCCGGATCTGCGCCGTCTGGCGCAGGCTCAGCGCCACGATGGCCATTGGGATGGCGACAAGCAGGATGGCCCATGGTCGGCCTTCGCCAACCAAGGCGGCCAGCGCTCCCAAAAGGAGCAACGCGCCGTTCTGAGGGAGCTTCTCGCGTTGGTCGACGATGTAGTAGCGGAGCAACGGCTGGCCAAGGGCAAGATCCGCCGCGATTGCCACAAGCAGCGAGTTGACGACGATGAGCACGAGCCCTGCGGAGGCGATTGCGACCAGCTCACGTCCGTCGGTCACTTGGATCATCAGTTGCCGTCCGGCGACGGCGCTCCCGACGAGACCGGCGAGAATAACGGCGAGCGAGACCACCGCGATATTGAAGAGCCGGGCAAGGCGGCTATTGTTTCCGGGACGAAGGACATAGGCGGCAAGCATGCCGCACACCGTGACGATCACCGCAGCCACGACGCCGAACAACAAGAGTGCTGCGAAGATGGCGGTCGTCCCGACTCCGACTTTGATTTTCGGTGAAACTTCGACCGGGAAGGCGATCCCGGCTGCCGTGAGAGCAATCAGCGCTCCGAGAGAGAACAGGTCCTCGGTGCTCGGGGTGAAGGGCGTGGTAATGAATGTCAAGGCCGTTGCCACCAAGGCCCCGGCCATGACGATGAAATACCACGTGCGGAGCGGACTGAGCCGGATCATCGCGATGTCAGCCGTATTCGAGATTGTTGTGCCCGAATGTCGCTCTCCGAGATGCGGATCGTAGTGTCCATCATCCCGGGAGTGCGCTCGGTATCGAAATTGCTAAAGACGTCCGGTTGGAAGCCTGGGGCGGGATGTATCCACGGGTTTTGCTGCATGAAAGGGGAGGGGGCTTTGATCGGCCGCAGCCCAAAGGTGGGCGTGGGATCGTCGCGATCGAAGGCGAGATAGGCGGTCAGTTCCAGTCGAAGGGCACCGGCAACGAAGGATTGCACCTCGATGTCATACGACCCGCCATTGCGTTGGACGCGCGCCACGCGAAAGCTCGTGTTTGCTTCCAAATAGCGGAGCAGAGAATCTCGTTCAGCGAGGACAACGCCGTGCTCGCGAACCGAGCGGGCTGTCAACCCATGGATCGGCTGCGCGTCGTCGAACATCCCCTCTACGGCGCGCGTGTCGATAAGGCGACTCGTCCGGAAGAACAGGTGGATAAGGACCGGTCCAGAATCAGTTTGCACGAGGATCGATGGGTCGTACTCGCAGAAGAGGTCCTGCGCGTCAGCCGGCGCAGCCGGCACAACCAACGCAAGCAAGAGAACAAGACCGGCGACCGCGGCCACAATCCGACGCCAGCTTGCCTCGGTGCTACCCCAGTGATGCATCAGGTCACCCTTCCCGCGCTGCCAGACTGGATGCCCGTTCCGGTAAGCGCAGCGCTGCCGACCGAGATCTTGCTCGGCGAACTCTCGCCCAATCAGGCTAGCACTCACGCTCGCGTCCGACAAGGGGCGCATTTGGGCTAGCCCCCGTGTGGTGACGGAGCCTCGTCGCATTGACCGCGATTCTGCCGCCTCCGTAAGATAGGCCCCATGATGCGATTGTTGGCGCGGGCGGCATGACGGTCGCGAGCGAGGCGACGGCCATCCTCGGGCGCTTACTTCCCACCATCGAGTCGGCCATGGAAGCTGCGGTCCCGCGGGACGGCGGCTTGGCTGTGATGACTCGCTATCACCTTGGCTGGTGCGACGTCGACGGCCGGCCAATGAAGAGCCGCACCGGGAAACGAATCCGCCCGGCGCTGGTGCTGCTCGCGGCCGAAGCAGCCGGCGGTCGAGTCGAAGACGCGCTTCCTGCCGCCGTGGCGGTGGAACTCCTCCACAATTTCTCCCTCATCCATGACGACATTCAGGATCGCAGCCCGTCGCGCCACGGTCGCCCGACGGTCTGGGCGATTTGGGGGGACGCCCAAGCGATCAATGCGGGTAACGTCTTGCACGTGCTCGCCCACCGTGCCCTCGCCGCGCTCGGCGACCAGCGCCCGACGGTCGGCCGCATTGCGCTGGAACGGCTCTATGAGACGGCACTCCGCTTGTGCGATGGCCAGTATCTCGACCTCTCCTATGAGGAGCGGGTGAGGGTAGGGATCAGCGAGTACCTCACGATGATTAGCGGCAAGACCGCCTCGCTGATCGGGTTGACGCTTGAGCTTGGTGCGCTCGCCGCGACCGACGATCCGGCCATTTGGTCGGAGTATCGGCAGGTCGGCGAGCAGTTTGGCCTTGCTTTCCAAATCTGGGACGATTATCTCGGCGTTTGGGGCGATCCCGACACAACCGGCAAGCCGGTCGGCGAGGACATTGCCAATCGCAAGAAGACCTTGCCGGTTGCCTATGCCTTCGAGCGTGTCGCGGGCGACGATGCGGCGGTGCTGGCGGACGCCTACCGGCCGGGTCCGCCGGACCCGGCGCTCATTCCCATCGTGCTCGACCTGTTCGAACGGATCGGCGCCCGCGATTTCACCGAACGGTTGGCGACCGAGACGATCGACCGGGCGCTCGGCGCACTGGAGCGCGCTCCCGGCGTGCCCGGGCCGCTGGCCGAGCTGGCGACCCTCGCACGCTATCTCGTCGGGCGGGACCACTGAGGCAGACGCGGGCCCGTCCAAGGAGCAATCATGGCCAAGCAGACCATCCGCGACTTCGCGGTCGAGAACAAGCGCGTCCTCGTGCGTGTCGACTTCAATGTGCCGCTCGACAAGGTGACCGGTGAGGTCGCGGACGATACGCGAATTCGCGCTACCCTCCCTACCATCCGCTACCTGATCGATCGCGGAGCCAAAGTGATCCTGATTTCCCACCTTGGGCGGCCAGACGGCAAGGTCGTCGAATCGCTGCGGCTCGACCCGGTTGCGCGGCGGCTGTCGGAGCTGCTCGGGATGCCCGTTCGCAAGCTCGATGATTGTGTCGGACCGGAGGTCGAGGAGACGGTCCGGGCGATGCAGCCCGGCGAGGTCGTCCTGTTGGAGAATGTCCGCTTTCATCCCGAGGAGGAGGCAAACGACCCCGCCTTTTGTCGCGATTTAGCGACACTCGCGAACGTCTTTGTTAACGACGCCTTTGGCACCGCGCACCGTGCCCACGCCTCGACCGCTGGCGTCGCCGACTACCTGCCGGCAGTCGCGGGTTTCTTGATGGAAAAGGAATTGAAGTTCCTTGGGGACGTGCTGACCAGCCCGGCGCGGCCATTCGTCGCGGTCATCGGCGGAGCGAAGGTGGGCACCAAGATCGGGGTCCTCCAATCCTTGCTCACCAAGGCGGACCGCGTGCTGATCGGCGGCGGCATGGCGAATACCTTTCTTCTCGCCCAAGGGAACCGGATTGGCGCATCGCTCGCCGAGCCAGACAAGACCGAACTCGCCCGCCACCTGCTGGATCAGGCGCGTGCCGCGGGGGTTGAGCTGCTGTTACCGGTCGATGCCGTGATCGCTGACCGGATCGATGCCGCTGCGGAGACTCGCATCGTCGACATTGCGTCAGGCGTTCCGGATGGCTGGAGCATCGTTGATATCGGCCCGAAGACGATCGCTCGTTATCGCGAGGCGCTGCAGGGCACCAAAACCGTGCTGTGGAACGGGCCAATGGGCATCTTCGAGATTCCCCCGTTCGCCGAAGGTACGCGGGCGATTGCCGCCGCGCTGGCCGAGCTCGACGCGATCACCATCGTCGGCGGTGGCGAATCGGTCGCTGCCGTCCAGCAGTTGGGCTACGCCGATCGGATCACGCACATTTCGACCGGCGGCGGTGCGACACTCGAGTTCCTCGAGGGGCGCGAACTCCCCGGAGTGGCATGTCTTCACGACAAGATGCCGGAACGGTAGACCGACATGCGAGTGCCGCTGATCGCTGGCAACTGGAAAATGCACACCACGATCGCCGAGGCAGTGCATTTGGTCTCAGAGATGATCAACGATCTCGAAGCGGTGCATGGGGTCGAGATCGTGCTTTGCCCGCCGTTCGTCTCCCTCTATCCGGTATACGAGATGCTGCGCGGCGGGCCGGTCCTCTTGGGAGCGCAGAACGTCGACTACCGCGACTTCGGCGCCGTCACTGGCGAGATCGCGGCACGGATGCTGTCACCCGATCTGCTCGATGGTCATCGTTGGCCATAGCGAGCGGCGGCAGTACTTCGGCGAGACCGACGAAATCGTGAACTTGAAGTTGAAAGCGGCGCTTGGCGTTGGCTTGCGCCCGATTGTCTGCGTCGGCGAGCGACTGGAGGAGAACGAGGCGGGTGAGACCGCGGCGGTGATCGAGCGTCAGGTCCGGGGCTGCCTCGCCGGAATCTCCGATGTGCACCGCGCCTCGATCGCCTATGAGCCCGTCTGGGCGATCGGTACCGGTCGGGCTGCTCACGGTGAGCAGGCAAACGAGACGATCGGTCTCATCCGGCGCCTCGTGGCAGACTTGGCCGGCCCCCGCAGCGGCCGAAGCGATTCGCATTCTCTACGGCGGTTCGGTGACCCCGGCGAACATCGCCGAGTTCATAAGTCAGCCCGAAATCGACGGTGCGCTCGTCGGAGGAGCGTCACTTCGCGCGGCCGACTTCGTCGCGATTTGCCGGACGACGGCGGCGCTCCGCGTACCACGAGAATTGCTGGATCGCGAGTAGCCAGCGAGGCGCGCGATTGATGTCGGGTCCCGAGGTGGGAGGCGAGGGAAAAAACGATGTATACATTGGTGCTGCTGCGCCACGGTGAGAGTGTTTGGAACCGGGAGAATCGGTTCACTGGCTGGGTAGACGTTGACCTTTCCGACGCGGGGGTTCACGAAGCGCACGCGGCCGCCGATTTGCTCCGCGATGGTGGCTATACCTTCGACTTTGTCTTTACGTCACTGCTGAAGCGGGCGATCCGCACGGCTTGGATCGTGCAGGACGATCTCGATCTCCTCTGGCTTCCGGTAGAGCGAAGCTGGCGGCTGAACGAGCGGCATTACGGCCGGCTGACTGGATTGAACAAGGCGGAGACGGCCGGCCCAATTCGGGGAAGATCAGGTGCACATTTGGCGGCGGTCCTACGATGTGCCGCCGCCACCCTTTGATCCGGACGATCCCGGAACCCGGTCAACGACCGCCGCTACGCCGATCTAGCTCCCGAGGAACGGCCACTCACCGAGTGCCTGAAAGACACCGAAGCTCGTTTCCTGCCGTACTGGTTCGAGCGCATTGCGCCCGCCATCCGCGAGGGCAAACGGGTGTTGATCGCCGCCCACGGCAACAGCCTCCGGGCGCTCGTCAAGCACCTCGATCGGGTGCCCGACGAGGTTATCCCTGAGCTGAATATTCCGACCGGTATTCCGCTCGTTTATGAGCTCGATGCCAACCTTCGCCCGCTCCGCCTTTCTACCTTGGCGAAGCGGCGGCCGTTCAGGCAAAAAATGGCGGCCGTTTGCAGCGCAAGGCAAAGCGCAAGCCGACGGGCGTTAGGTTCTCCCGGCGATGAGTGGCGTCCGGCCAGCGGCTTTCGCCGTCCAAGATCGCTTCGTAGACGCGCTCGTAACTCGCCGCCATCGCCCTGGCCGAGAATCGCGCCTCGACGACCAAGCGACAGGCCTCGCGGTTGAGCGAGTCCAGATCGGCGAGCGCCGCGACGAGGTCATCCTCGGTCGTCCCCGAGGAGACCGGTGAGGACCTGGCTCGATGATTTCCGTAGCAGCGCCGCGCCGCGTGGCGACGACGGGAGTGCCACACGCCATCGATTCTGCCATCACGAGGCCGAACGGCTCGTCCCACTGGATCGGATTGAGGAGCGCCGCTGCCCCGCCCACAGCTTGGCGCGGCCGGCCGCATCGACCTCGCCGATGAACTCGATGCACGGCTCGCGGAGCAGGGGCCGCACCACCGATTCCCAATAGTCCCAGTCTCGCCGAACCGCAGGATCGCTGACAAACGGCAAAGGCTCGCGTGCTGCGATGACGAGCGGCATTCCGGCGCGCCGGGCGATACGGATTGCGGCGTCGACGCCCTTTTCCGGACTGATCCGGCCGATAAAAGCGAGATAGTCGCCGCCGGTTGGCGAGTAGGGTAACTCGCGCAGGTCGACGCCGTTATAAACCGTGGCGACCCAATTCGCCCAGCGCACGGGTCGGCGCTGGCTGTTGCTAATCGAGACAAGCGGTTGTTCGCGATATTCGGCATAAATCGCCGGCAGCTCCGGCAAGTCTTGGCGCCCATGCAGCGTCGTCACCGTTGGCGTCCGATGACGCCGGGCGGTCGGAAAGGCATGATGGTCGAGATGGTTTGTGGATAATGTCGAATTCGTCGGCATGGCGTAACAGGTCTGAATGACCGTTCGCAAGGCCGTCTCGGGGTCCCAGCCAGTCTCGCCCCAGAGGGCGCGCGGCACGGTCGGGACGAGGTTGGCGGAGGTTCGCGAGTCGCCGCTGGCGAACAGGGTAACCTCGTGGCCGCGAGCGACTAACTCCTCCGTGAGCACCGAGATGACACGCTCGGTGCCTCCGTACTTGACTGGCGGTAACGGAACGTAAGGCGGCGCGAGCTGGGCAATCCGCATGTGTCCTCGCTGTATCGCAGGGATTCAGCGACGGCCACTGGGCGCAGGGCACGCCCGTTGTGCATGCAAGAGACTACGTGACCGCCGCTACTCGACAGCGGGCTACTCTATGGAAATGGGCCAGCCCGCCGCGGAGCGCATTAATGGTTACTTCATTTCGGTCGTTGACCGCAAGGTCGATGGATGCGCCGCCGACACGCAGCCGCGAGACACGGACTTCGCGGAGCCAGACGGGGAGGCGTGGCCGGAGACTGAGCCCGGTTGGCGTAGGGGTGAGGCCGAGGATGGTCCGAAGCGCCAGCAAGGAGCTCCCTGCCGCCCACGCTTGGGGCGCGCAACTGACCGGATACTGCGCCGGCAAGGAGAAATAGAGCGGATCGCGCTGGAACCCACAGTACAGCTCGGGGAGCCGCGCCTCCGGCCAGATGAAAGCCGGCTTCGATGAAGCCCCAAAGAACACGGTTCGCCGATTCGTCAAATCCGTACCGCTTCATTCCGTAGGCGATCAGCGAATTGTCATGAGGCCAGATCGAGCCATTGTGATAGCTCATCGGGTTATAGCGAGGGTGGCGCTTCGAGAGCGTACGGATCCCCAGCCGCGTCGAGGTCACGCTCCAGCAGCCGCTCAACGCAGCGTGCTGCCTCATCGGGGGAAAGAACGCCAGCAAACAACAGGTGGCCCATGTTGAGGCCACGGTCCGCACGGGTTGCTTCCGGCCGTCAAGCGCGAGTCGCGTAGGCACCGTTGCCAAGCGCGAAGTCGCGCCGGATGCGGGCCGCGAGGTCGTCGGCTTGGCGGGCGAGTTCGTCGGCGCGGCGCCGTTCACCTCGCCGGCAGTAAAAGTCGGCGAGGCGCCGCTTCGCCTCAACGACGTAGGCTTGCACCTCGGACAAGCGCAATAGGCCCCTTCGGCGAGCGTCCCGTCCTCGTGCGTGATGGCGTCCGTCGCTGTCCTTCCATCCTTGGTTGCGCAGCCCACCGGCGGCGGTCGACGACGCATACTCGACATAGCCGTCGCCGTCCCGGTCGCCGTAGCGGTCGATCCAGTCGAGCGCCCGCTCGACATTGGGCAGCAGCTCTTCGGCCAAGGCCTCGTCTCGCGTCCACGCGATCGTCTCGGCGAATAGGATCAAGAACAGCGGCGTGCTGTCGATGCTGCCGTAATACGGCGTGTGTGGAGTCTCACCAAGGTTCGCCATTTCCCCGACGCGCAACTCGTGCAGGATCTTGCCTGGCTCCTCGTCCCGCCAGCGATCAACCCCGCCGACCCTGCCGGCGCGCGAGGAAACGCAGCGTCCCCTTGGCGAGGTCTGGCAGGAAGGCGATCGGACTGGAAGGCGGTGATGGATGCTGTCGCGGCCGAACGGGGCGGCAAACACGGATGCCGGCGTTGGGAAATGGTCCCTCAGGCGTGTCGTGAGTCAGCGAACGCAGGTCGAGCAAGCTTCGTTCGATCAGCCGGTCGAAGGCA
>BPIC01000008.1 GCA_026003895.1 Dehalococcoidia bacterium
GCACCGTTGCCAAGCGCGAAGTCGCGCCGGATGCGGGCCGCGAGGTCGTCGGCTTGGCGGGCGAGTTCGTCGGCGCGGCGCCGTTCACCTCGCCGGCAGTAAAAGTCGGCGAGGCGCCGCTTCGCCTCAACGACGTAGGCTTGCACCTCGACAAGCGCAATAGGCCCTTCGGCGAGCGTCCCGTCCTCGTGCGTGATGGCGTCGTCGCTGTCCTTCCATCCTTGGTTGCGCAGCCCACCGGCGGCGGTCGACGACGCATACTCGACATAGCCGTCGCCGTCCCGGTCGCCGTAGCGGTCGATCCAGTCGAGCGCCCGCTCGACATTGGGCAGCAGCTCTTCGGCCAAGGCCTCGTCTCGCGTCCACGCGATCGTCTCGGCGAATAGGATCAAGAACAGCGGCGTGCTGTCGATGCTGCCGTAATACGGCGTGTGTGGAGTCTCACCAAGGTTCGCCATTTCCCCGACGCGCAACTCGTGCAGGATCTTGCCTGGCTCCTCGTCCCGCCAGCGATCAACCCGCCGACCCTGCCGGCGCGCGAGGAAACGCAGCGTCCCCTTGGCGAGGTCTGGCAGGAAGGCGATCGACTGGAAGGCGGTGATGATGCTGTCGCGGCCGAACGGGGCGGCAAACCACGGGATGCCGGCGTTGGGAAATGGTCCCTCAGGCGTGTCGTGAGTCAGCGAACGCAGGTCGAGCAAGCTTCGTTCGATCAGCCGGTCGAAGGCATCATTGTCGGTGCGCACGAGGGTCGCGGCTGCTTCCCACGCGGAATAGCGCGCGCCCTGCCGGCGGGCGGCATCGTCGATCGAGGGAGGGTCGATGCTCTCTTCGTCCACTTCCGGGATCACCTCGACCGTCACCCACTGTGCGCCATCGGGCTGCAAGTCAAAGGCGAACCGGACCCGCACGCAAGGCGCCACTTCTGTGACGGGCGGCGCGGGCTGGGTTTGGTCTGGGTAGCGGACAGCCGGCAACGCCATCTCTTCGCGTACCGGCTCAATTCGGACGTCGGTCGGTGGGCGGTCGAAGCGAAGCCGAGTTCGTCGCTGGATGCCGTCGGCGCCGTGGTAGCAGAAGACGATGCTCTGCGCTCCAATCTCTGGTTCGCAGAGCGTGCCGCGCCGACCACGCACGAAGCCTCGGATGTCGAACATGTCGCGGAAATCGGCGGCGACCAGCAGATCGATCGCCACTGGCACTGGTTCGGCGTTGTAGCTCTGTAGGCCGATACGCTCGACAAACGCGCCTGAAAGCGCGCGGTTTCGGCGCATTGCTAATGGTATGCGGCAAGATTGTTCGCCCGTCGTCGAGAACGAACGCAGAATTCGCGAGCTGCAAGGTGGCAACGGTGTTGCGATTGACCGATGCGCCCATCGGCAGCGGCGTCCAGCCGACCGGGATAAGTTCGTAGCGGCTGAGATGGCGCATGTCGTTGCGATAGAGCCCCAATCCGCCTTCGAAGGTCGCGTCACCCATCCAGTTCGTCACCATAAAGGTCGAATTGTCGGCAAGAACGAGCTGATCCATGCCTCGATCCTCGAAGTCGATCGACGGGGTTCCGGACGCCGTTCGAGTATAGGACGGGCCCGATCGGATCTCCCGTAGATCGCGGCGGAGTTTCCTTTCGTTACCAAGTCGTGTGACCCCGCCACCGGCGGGCAGGCAAGGGCGCGGTGTATAGTAGGGTGGCAGGAACGACGATGGCACGCGTGCTGTGGCTGGTTGCGCGAGCGGCGCGGCTGCGCTGCCCAAATTGCGGGCGAGCACCGCTCTTTCGCAGCTGGTTTGCGATGCGCGACCATTGCACTGGCTGCGGACTGCGCTTCGAACGTGAGGAGGGCTTCCACACGGGTGGCATGGCGCTGAACCTCGTCGCTTCGGAACTGCTGTTCGTTGCCCTGCTGGTCGGGCTGTTGGTCGCGACCTGGCCAAACCCGCCGTGGGACTTCCTCCGGTGGGGATCGATCGTCTTGATGGTCGCGTTTCCGCTCATCTTCTATCCCTTCTCGAAGGCATTTTGGCTGGCCCTTGATCTCGCCATTCGACCGATAGAGGGGATCGAGATTGTCCCGCTCGACGATTGGGGGCTTGCCGGTGACCAAAACGCGCGGGCAACCCCCAGCGCACCTCATGGCACGCCCCGTTCCCTCTGATGTCGCTCACCGTTCTCACCGTGACTCGCCGGCCTTGGAACATGGCCGCCTGTTGCGCCACGATCGACGGACAGCGGGGCGCCGGGCCGCTTCACCATCTCATCATTGCCGATGGACTGGATCACCTCACGCCGCCGGCCTCGGCTCGTCATCCCGATACCATCGTCCATGTGCCTCGTGGACCGCATGACCGGGACGGGCCCGCTCGCCTCGGACACTTGCGCAACCTCGCGGTTCAGCTTGCCGAGAGCGAGACGATCGTCTTTCTCGACGATGACAATCGCTGGACACCGGAACATCTTGCCTCGCTACTCTCAACACAACGAACGACCGGGGCCGCCTTCGTCCATTCCGCGCGCCGTCTGTTTGAACCCGATGGCCGACCGTATCTTCGTCAGGAGTTTCCGTGGGCACGCGATCCGGCGGAGCGCCGCCGGATCTGGAGGGAATACCGGCGCCTCGGGATCGTCGCGCCCGGGAGCAATGTCTGGCGTGACCGGCTGCCAATGCCCGCGTCCTGTGTGGATCTGGGCGCATGGGTGCTGCCGCGCTCCTTCTTGCTTGCCCATCCCTTCCGGACGACGTTCAGCAGGTCGGACTGGGAGGCGAATGTCGCGGAGGACCATGGCTTGGCGGAGGCGATCCTCGCTTCGCGCTTGCCGGTCGTCTCGACCGGCCAGCCGACGTTGCACTACTGGCTTGGGGGATATTCAAACGGCTTCGACAGGCCTGCGTCGCTTCAGTGGGAGCCCGAGCCGACGGCTGACGTGCGGCGGGAAAGCGTCATCCGCATCCCAAAACGTGGCCGAAGCGTGACCGCGGGCAAGATGTCCACACGGTGACCAGGCACGAGACGGGCGCGCCAGCGCTGCGCGAGCGTCGCCAGCAACAGCGTGGCTTCGGTCCAAGCAAAGCTTTCACCGATGCAGATGCGCGGGCCGGCGCCAAAGGGAAAGTAGCTCAATCGCGGACGGGACGCTACCGCCTCTGGCAGGAAGCGAGTTGGGTCGAAACGAAGCGGGTCTGGCCAATACCGGGCGTCGCGGTGCATCACCCATTGACTCACGAGAACAATGGTGCCAGCAGGAACGAGATAGTCGCCAAGCTGATACGCGTCGAGAGCGCGCCGGCCGATCGCCCACGCCGGAGGATAGAGACGCATCGACTCGGCGATGACCATCCGGGTGTACGTCAAGCGGTCGAGATCGCCGAACGTTGGGAGTCGGCCACCGAGGACGCGATCCAACTCGTCGTGCAAGGCGGCCTCAATTGTTGGGTGCTGCGAGAGCAGGTACCACGTCCAGGTAAGCGCGTTCGCGGTCGTTTCGTGGCCGGCAAGGAAGATGGTTAGCGCCTCGTCGCGCACCTGCTCATCAGTCATTGCGCCGTGCTCGTCCCGCGCGGCGACGAGCATGGAGAGAAGATCGTCCCCATCGCCGGACCGGCGGCGCTCATCGATCAGCCGGTAGATGATGGCATCCAGCCGCCGGCGCGATTCGCGCCAGCCACGCGAAGGGCCGAAGGGCAGGCGGTCGAAGAGGTCTGCGAAGGGCAGCGTGAGGATATCGAAGAGCGTCATCAGTTGCCGGAGCGTCTCGCCGACCACATCAGCGTCGTTCTCGACGTCGGCGCCGAAGAGGGTCTTTCCGGCGACGGCGAGTGTAAGTCGCATCATCTCGTCGGCGAGGTCGATGGTTGTGCCATCGTTCCAGCGCGCTGACCAGCGTGCTGCCAGGTCTACCATCGTGGCGGCGTAGCCGGCGATGCGCTGGCGGTGAAACGCCGGCTGAATCAGCCGCCGCTGCCGGCGATGATGATCGCCTTCACTGGTGAGCAATCCGTCGCCGAGCACGCGCTTGGCGGTTTGGAGGGCGCGGCCCTTTGTGAAGAGCGCGTGGTCGACAACAAGCACGCGATGGATGAGTTCGGGATCGTTCACCAAGACAAGCGACTGGCCTGGCAACGCGACCAGCACGACATCACCAAACTGGCGAGCCAAACGTTCGAGGGCGACCGCGGGATTGCGGCGAAATTGGGCCAAGCCGAGCGTTACCGCAAGGGGACGCGGACCAGGCGGGAGGGCGACGGTCACGGTGATACCTCCAACAGTCTCACCACCGTTAACTGATGATCGTATCAGTTTGTTTCGCTGCAGGGCACAGCGAGCGCCGGCCGCGCCCGGACGCGGCTGGCGTCATCACCATGATGACGGCTCGCGCCCCGCGTGGCGGAATCCGTGGTCGTCTGAGCGCCGATCAGCTTCGCCGGCGCATCAGCGCGAGACCGCCGATCACGCCGAGGATGCCGCCGACGATCGCTCCCGTGCCGAGGAAGACCGGCGCGACCCAGAGACCGAGATAGACGCCTTCGGCTGGGCTGGGAGCAACCGCACCCGAGAGCGCGAGACCAAGTGCGCCGCACAAAAGCCCGCCGACGAAGACCCCGATGGTCGCCGCGATGACGCCGATGAGTGAGGTCGCGCGATCGCCCATACCGTGCTCCGCTGGCGACGGCCTTCCTTAACCGCCCGCTCCGCCGGATTGTACCAGCCTGAGCCAGGATGTACCGATATATCTTGACAGCACGCAATTCACCGGCTACGCTCTATCACGATAGAACGTGATTAGAGAAAGCGAGGAGCCTACCATGCCGTTCGTCAATGTTCTTCGATTCGCTGGCTACTGGGGCGGCGCTCACCTCTTCGGTCGCGGTTGGGGCGGTCGTCGTCCCCGGGCGGGTCTTTGAGAAGGGCGACTTGAAATACGTCATTCTCGACTTGGTGCAAGAAAAGCCCCGTCACGGTTATGAGATCATCCGGGCGCTGGAGGAGCGGTTTCGTGGCTTCTACACCCCAAGCCCGGGCGCCGTCTATCCGACGCTCCAATTGCTTGAAGACCTTGGCTACGTGAGCGTCACGGAACAGGACGGTAAGAAGATCTACGCCATCACCGAGGCTGGCCGGGAGTTTTTGCGCGGCCGGGAGAACATTCTCCATGAGATCCGCGGCCGCGTGGGGGGCTTTTGGGGCGGGCCCAGCAGCCCTGAGGCCAACGACGCGTGGGCGTCGATCAAACAAGAGCTGGGCGAAGTCGGCCGACTCTTCGCGAGCTATGGCGGCGAGGCGATGACCAACCCCGACAAGCTGCGTCGGATTGGCGAGGTGCTGCGCCGCACCCGGTCGGAGATCGAATTGATCTTGAAAGACACCGGGCCGGTCACGCAGTAGGCCGCCTAGGCGATTCGGACGCCGCGCCGCACGATCACCGGCGAGCCCTCCGCAATGAAGGCAGAGTCCGGCGGCCGGCGCAAGGTTTCGACGAACTCCGGGCCGTAGAGCGCGGCAATGTCCGATTGCAGCCGCACGTCTCTGGCGGGCGCTACCCGCCAATGTGGGTGCTCGACCTCGTATTCGATGGTTCCGCCGTCGCGCTGCTTGGTGTAGCCCCAGTAGTGCTGGGTAATGAATTCCGGCTCCGAGCCGGACGGCGGCAAGGCCGGCTCTCCCGCAACTCGACCGCGCAGCGCGTGGGTCTTCCCGCGAAGCCGCCAGGCGTATCGGACGAGACTGCCGACCCGAATTGCCCCGGGTTCGTGCTCGATCCGATGGCGAGTCGGAAGCGCGACGTAGTTCTCGTTGTAGACCAGATTCGCGGTCCAAGCGATCGCGCGCCGTGGAACGATCTCTTTGACGAAGACGACCCCTCGGCGGTCACCGTCGCGATGGTGGCGGACCACGTACAGGCGTAGGTTGATCTCTTCGAAGGTGCGGTGGAAGGGAATGGGCAGCCGGCCGAACAGCTTGGTGTCCTGAAAGAGAAAGCCCACGACGCTGACGTACGTTTTCCCTTCGTGGAAGTCGACCGCCGTCCCCCGCGGCACGAACGGTTCGACCAATGCCGGGTCGACGATCCAGTTTGCCATCAGCAGGTCACGCCAGATGGCCGAGAGGAACACCATTGTCACCCGCCGATTGTAACGCTCTGTTCATCGGGTGGGCAGGAGAAGGGGGCGCGGAGTCGCGCTCCGTCTGGCGAACGGCGGCGATTTCCATCACGGCAGGCTGCGGGGCGTCACCGCGTCCCGTGGGGCATGCGGCTCTGCATGAACGCGTCATTCCCGGCGCGTGACGGCTACTCGTACTTGAGCGGCTCCATCGTTGGTGAAATGTGCTTGATAAACCGGTGAACGAACTTCTCACGTTCCACAGCGAGCAGTTTTTGGTCGTCTTCGGTTGGCTGGTAGCGCTGGACATCTTCGAGGGTGAGGACGCCTCGTTGTTCGAGCAACCGGTTGACGACGAATTGCCAGTCCTTCACTGCCCAGAGCTCGGCGGCAAGCTCGAGCAGCATCTGAAGGAGCCGGTCGACCGCCGGGTCATCGAAGTACTGCGGCCGGTCTTCGCGCGCCATTGGGATGTGACGCAGCTGGGTGGTCATCGCGGTCTCCTTTCGACGGGCATCACGGCTTTTGTCCCATCGTCGTCCACGGGAAAATGCGCGTTGGCCCTTTGACCTCTCCCCGGATGAAGGGGTCGGAGACGTTTCGGAATCCGGCGTTCTGGAACCATTCGGGGTAGTTGCGTCGCCCCGCCTCGCCCCAATAGGGCTCGACATTGTTCCCGGTCTGCCAGTCGGAGAAATAGGCACCAAACGGATCGAGCGCCCGGTACGGCGGAGCATCGTTGATGACAAACCAGCCGCCCGGCTTCAGGAGCCGAAACGCCTCCTGAACCGTGTTCCACGCCGCTTCGTCGGGGATCTCATGAAACAGGATGCACGACGAAATCAAGTCGAAGTGATTATCCGGGAAGTCCGTCTGCTCGCAGTTCTGCTGGCTGAAGTGGATCGCGAGCCCCATCGCTTCGGCGCGCTTGTGCGCGTATTTCAACAGTGGCGCTGAAAGGTCGATGCCGTGCACTTCGGCATCCGGCCAGCGGAGCTTGTAGTAATAGGCGCTCTTGCATCCGCAGCCGAGGTCGAGGATGCGCTCCCACGGCCCGTCGGGGCAGGCGGCGGCCGACAGGCGCTGCTGCTCTTCCGAGTCATTGGTCCCGCCGAAGTAGACTTTGTTCGTCACGGCGGTCACGAAGCCGATCAAAGGCTCGCGGTGCATCCCACCCGGCTGAACATGATAGTCCGCCTCGTAATAGGTTGGGATGGGGATTGACGGATTGAGGCGCAGGCTCCCAAGCGGGTGCTCCACGGGCGCGTCGAGGAACGCTTCCAGCTCTGAACGCCGCGGCTGGAGGAGCTCGTGGACGCGCGCATACATGAGTTCCTGACTAAAACGCGCAAGGGCTCGGTCGAACTTGTAGGCCACACTTGAGCGCATTACGTCATCGATCTCGTCCAAAGTGCGGGGAGCGTGGCCATGCCGCTCGCTCCACGATTCCGCAAGCTGGCGATACTCCTCGCGCACCACAGGCATCCGGTCGGTGCGCTCGGATGCCTTGAGCGCTTTCAAGAACTCCGTAATCGCGCGTTCGGTTTGCGGGAGCGGTGTTTCAGGCAGTGTGACACTGGGCATGGCGCTCCTTTCTTTGCGGGGTTCAGCCGGCGAACACCATAAAATGCGCTCCCGAGAGTGTCAACCAAGCCGATTGCGGACGGTGCCTGTGACGGTCGAGACCGAGGCGAACCTGCCGACGATTCCCGCGCTTATCGCGGCAGCGCGGGCGCGACTCCCCAGCGTGCTCTGGGACTATGCGACCGGTGGGGCGGAAAGCGAGACGACGCTGCGCCGAAATCGCGCTGCCTTCGATCGGCTAGCGTTCCGGCCACGGGTGCTTCGCGACGTGAGCCGAGTGGACGTGACGGCCACGTTCCTCGGTCAGCGGCTGGCCCTGCCGGTGATGCTTGCCCCGGTCGGATCGATCGCGCTGTTCCATCCCGATGGAGCGCTCGCCGCTGCCCGAGCGGCCGCCGCCGCCGGCACGCTTGCCTTTATTGGTTCGCTTGCCTCACCGGCCCTCGAAGAGGTCCGCGCCGGTTGTTCCGGTCCGCTCGTCTTTCAGTTGTATCTCTCTGGCGACCGCCGTTGGCAGGAACGCATCGTGCGGCGGGTAGAGGAGGCAGGCTATCTCGCGCTTTGCGTCACGGTCGACTCGGCGATGTACGGCCGGCGAGAGCGGGACCTGATCAATCGGTTCGTCCCGAGTCTCGACCGGCCTAACCTGCGCGACCTTGGCCCGGCGGCGGCGCGGCGCGAAGGGCCCCGTCGCGAGGCAAGTGCAACTTGGGACGATATTGCCTGGCTGCGGTCGATGACGCCGCTGCCGCTCATCCTGAAGGGCATTCTGACTGGCGAAGACGCTCGCCTTGCGGTTGAACACGGCGTCGATGTGGTCTACGTCTCGAACCATGGTGGCCGTCAGCTCGACCACGCACCGGCGACCATCGAGGTGCTCCCAGAGGTGGTTGCAGCAGTTTCCGGGCGAGCGGGGGTTGTGCTCGACAGCGGGGTCGTGCGCGGGACCGACGTCTTGAAGGCGCTCGCGTTCGGCGCCGACGCGGTGCTGATCGGCAAACTCCTGCTTTGGGGGCTTGCCGCCAGCGGAGAGGAGGGTGTCCGGCGGGCGCTCGACCTGATTGCCGAGGAGATCCGGGTATCGCTGGCTAATCTCGGCGCATCGTCACTCGGCGAACTTTCGCCAGCCTCCTTGCGGCCGAGCGAACCGCCTCCCGCCACGATTTGGCCGATCGAGTGACTCTCCGCTAGCGGGCGCTCGCGTCTCCCAGCCGGCCGGGCTCGCTCAGGAAATCGGTCAGGTTGGACGCGGCGTACCTGAGATGATCGCGCATCGCGCGGTAGGCGCCGGCCGGGTCGCGGCGCGCGATCGCATCGATGATCGCGCGGTGCTCCTGCATTCGCCGGTAGGGCCCTTGGTAGTTTGATCCGAAAATCAGGGTCGCCATCCGTGGTTGCAGATAGAGGGAGACGACGGTCTGCTCAAGACGCCGGTTCTTCGTTTGGGCGGCGATCCGCTGATGGAAAGCGGCGTTGATTTCCACATAGCGGCTGGTCACCGCGAAGTCTCGGTATACTTCGGCTGGGTCAATCTTTTCCCACTCGGCTTGCAGTTCGTTGAGGTCGGCGATCAGTTGGTCCGTGGCATGCTCGGCGGCGTACTCGGCGACTGCCGGCTCGAGGAAGATGCGGATCTGGTAGACCTCGCGGATATCTTGCACCGAGAGCGATCCAACGACAGTGCCGCGCCGGGGATGGACGACGAGCATGCCTTCCAGCGCGAGCCGGTTGACCGCGTCGCGCACCGGCGTTCGGCTGACTCCGATCTCGGTCGCGATCTGGTCGACGCTCAGCCGTTCGCCAGCCTTGAGCTCGCCGATAATGATCCGCTCTTTGAGCCAGAAGTAGATCTGCTCGGCAAGCGATTGGACATTTGGCTTGAGCGATGTCACTTCGGCCCTCGATCCAACGGTTCGGGCGGCGATAGGTCCACATGTACTATAGGGGAGGAAGAGTCCACGAGGCGATCCGCTGCGTTTTGAGGCGGCCGGCCTGTCCTCATCTGGCGCGAGGATCCGCAGGACGAGGCTCTGCGCCGCGCCGTGATGCGGCGAACGACCACCGAGGAGAAACGAGACGAGCGAAGCGACGCTGCGCCGTCCTCGCGCAACTCGGCGAAGGCTGCCCAATCGGGGTGAGATCCATGAGGGATCCGCGGGCATCGATGGTCGGACACAAAACGGCGCAATGTGGCTCGCTGGGGCCACTCCGATATCCTTGACGCGTGACCGCGCACATCCTTGCCGTCGATGACGATCGGGCGGTACTTCACGCTCTCCGGCGCGCGTTGACCGTGGAGGGCTACGAGGTGACCGTGGCCGAGGATGGCGAGTCGGCGTTGGCGCTCGCGGCCGCGAAGCCGCCCGACCTCGTCATTCTCGACGTGATGCTCCCGGGTGTAGACGGCCTCACCGTCTGCCGACGGCTGCGCGCGAGGTGGCTCGGCCCGATCCTGCTGTTGACCGCTCGCGATACCGTTCCCGACCGGGTGGCAGGCCTCGACGAAGGGGCGGACGACTACGTCGTCAAACCATTTGCGCTGGATGAGCTGCTGGCACGTGTGCGCGCCTTGCTGCGCCGGCACCACCTCGGCCCGGGCAAGCTCGGATTTGGCGACCTCGAACTCGATCCCGAGACCAAGGAGGCGAACCGCGCCGGCGAGCCGCTCCAACTGACGCCGAATGAGTTCAAGCTGCTCGAGACGTTTCTGCGTCACCCGCGCCGGGTGCTCACTCGCTCGCAGCTCGCCCAACAGGTCTGGGGCGTCGTCTACGAAGGCGAATCCAATTACATCGACGTGGCGATCAAGGAATTGCGCCGCAAGCTCGAGGTGGGCGGCCGGTCGCGCCTCATCCAGACTGTCCGCGGGTTCGGCTACGCACTTCGCGAAAACTAGGCTTGTGGTCGAACAGACTGTGCCGCGATCGGCGCCGGCTCGTCAAGAACCACCGTGTCGTTTCAACGTTCGGCACGACCGCCAAACAAATCCCGGCAGGGGCCCCGTCGAGAGATGACCGTCCCACGAGACGGAGTCTGCCAGCATTGGCCTGCTCACTTTCATCCGCTTCATGGTGGGAGGAGGAGTCCGCGATTGGTGGGCACTGGTCGCAGTCGTCGCTTCGGTGCGTCACGTCGAGAGGACCTGCCCCGGAGGCTGTCATCGCTGGCGGGACGCACTCGAATATCGTCGCTGGACCGCGCTCGAACGGTGTTGCGGTGCTCCCGCTTTCCACAGCTGCAGAAGTGCTGAGGGACTACTCATTCGTGTGCGCGGCGGCGGGCTGGGGCATCGTCGAAGGTCGACAACGGTCGGTCCGCTCACACCGACGTTGGTGGTCGCCCGAGGACGCGTCTCCCGCCAGTTCGGTGCCGCTCAGGTTGGAAGCGCAACGTGGCGGAGCGCCGTTCGATTTACCGGGAGGGCAGACAACGCGTACTATATGCGCGTGCCGTGATATGCAGCACAGACTCCCCGCCAGAAAGGAGCGGCTACGATGGCTTTTGCCCCTCGTCCACACGTTGAATTGGTTCACGTCTTGGACATGCCCGCCCGGGAAGTGACGTTTCCGGGGGCGAACATGCCGGCGCGTCTCATCGTCTTGAGCGAAAGCCCGGTGAATAAGGCGGTTTCGGCGATCCTCGATCTCCCGCCTGGCTGGCGGCGCGAGCGCGGCGCCAATCCCGATACCTTCGTCGAGCACTACCTGCTTGCGGGTGACCTGTTGGTTGGCGACGACCTCCAGCTTCTGCCGCATCACTATTTCCGGACCGAGATCGGCACTGCTGCTGGTCCCTTCTCGACGGTGCATGGGGCCCGGATCGTCTATTTCACCGAGGGCGACCCGATGGCCTGGACCCCGGTCGCGACGCCCGGACCCTCGCTCACGGAAGGCATCACGTGGCACAACACCAACATCATGCCGTGGGAAGACATCTTCGTGGCGGGTCCGAATGTCACGGAGACGGGAGCAAAGCTGAAGATCAAGCTGATGCACATGGACCCGCGCACCAAGGCGTATACGCGGCTCATCCTTGCCGAGAAGGGCTGGTACGACCATCGCTTCGCCCATCACCCGGTGGTTGAGGAGGCGTACACCATCTCCGGCCACATGACCTACAACTACGGCACGCTCGAAGTCGATACCTATTTTTATCGGCCGCCCCGCATCAAGCACGGCGATTTTCTCTCCTATCCCGACGGCTGTGTCTGGATCATCCGCTCGGATGGTGAACTCGAGAACATTTACACCTCGCTGGACGGTGAGCCGGGCAACTGGGAATACGGCACCGAGCGCGAGCCGGTCAAGGTCGACGAGAAGCTGGTTCGCTCGAAGCGGGCCGGCCCGTGGGATGGCTACGGCCAGCATCTGTCCCAAGAGGAGTGGGAACAGAAGAAGCGGGAGAAGGGCGGCTAGAGTCCCGTCCTCTCACCGCAAGTACCTGCGTGCGCTCCACCCTTGCGGTGGAGCGCTTGCTGATCGCGTCTCACAGCGGAGCGAACCACCGGGACGAAAGGTCATGCCATGAGCGACGGGCTGCTCTTTCGCCCGTTCCAACTGGGGACGGTGCGGCTGAAAAACCGAATCGTCCTTTCCGGTCACGGGATGCGGCTCGCCGACGATGGAATCCCTGGCGAGCGGCTGCGGGCGTATCAGGTCGAGCGAGCGCGCGGAGGAGTCGGCCTCATCGTTTTGGAATCCGCGCCGGTGCACCGCAGCGGTCGGCTGAATCAACATCAGATTCACCTGTTCGATGACCGCGTCGTTGCCCCCCTCCGCGCTGTCGCTGAGGCGGTGCATGCCTACGATGTGCCGCTCCTCCAGATCCTTTGGCATGCTGGACACAACGTGCCGTCGTACCTGAGCGATCTCCCTGCGTGGGCGCCGTCTGCCCTGCCGAGCATCTCCGGCGAGATCCCTCACGAAATGACGCGCTCTGAGATCCAAGAACTCGTGGCAAGCTACGGACACGCCGCACGCCGCTGTCGCGAGGCCGATTTGGACGGCGTCGAAGTGCAGACTGCCGCCGACTACTTGCTCGGATCGTTCCTTTCGCCTCAGCTGAATCGGCGCAGTGATGAGTACGGCGGTAGCCGCGAAAATCGGCTTCGGATCGTCCTTGAGGTGCTGGAGCAGGTGCGTGAGGCGATGGGCGCCGACCGGGTGGTAGGCATCCGCACCAGCGGCGACCATCTCGTGCCGGGTGGGCTCGACCTCGCCGAGGTCGTCGAAATCCTTCAGGTCATCGAGCGCAGTGGCCTCGTCGACTACGTCAGTGTCGTGGCGGGAAGCTACTACAGCATGGCGGCGCTCTTGCCAACCAGCTATCACCCGCGCGGAAATGCCGTGGAGCTCGCAGCGGCGATCAAGCGCGCAATCCGTCTTCCGGTTATCGTGGCGGGCCGACTGCGCACGCCCGAGGAAATGGAAGCCGTCCTCAATCGCGGCGCGGCCGATCTCGTCGCTACCGCGCGAACACTGATTGCGGATCCGTCGTTTCCGGCAAAGGCTGCAGCCGGCCTGTCGGCCCAGATCCGGCCGTGCATTTCTTGTAATCAGGGCTGCTGGGGTATGGTCGCAAAAGGCCGTTCCGGTGGGTGCGTTGTCAACGCTCGCGCCGGTTACGAGTCCGTGCTGCCACCGGCCGAAGCGTGGGAACGGCCCGCGGCGATCCGCAAGCGCGTGCTGATTGTTGGCGGTGGGCCGGCGGGGCTTGAGGCCGCGCGCTGCGCCGCTGGGCGCGGCCATGACGTGACGCTCTGGGAAGCGACCGACGCGCTCGGCGGGATGCTCGCCGTGATGGCGAGGATTCCCGGCCGCGAGGAAGCTGGACTCTATCTTGACTGGCTCGTGCGCGAGGTCGAGCGTCTTGGTGTGCGGCTGCGGCTCGGCCAACCGGCAACTGCCGACGAAATTGTCCAAGGCGGCTGGGATGCGGTGGTCATCGCGACTGGCAATCGACCAGCGCAGGTCGGCCTCGAGCGGTTGCTGCCGGGAACCACGCCTGTTGCGGGGTCCGACCATCCGGCGGTGTTTGCGGCGCGGGCGGTGTTGGTGAGGCCGGAGCTTGTCCTCGGTCGGCGTGTGCTCGTCGTCGACGAGGATGGGCAGAGTTACCCGGCGGCCGGTGTCGCTGAGCGGCTGGCGGCTGCGGGCAAAGAAGTCACCATCGTGACCTCGGCGATCGCCTTCGGGTATCCTGAACTCGTTCACACCCTCGATCTCGGCATCGTCCAGCGGCGCCTGTCCACCCTTGGAGTCACGTTTCGCACGCAGACGCTTGTCGTTGGAATGAACCTCGATGACCGGGAAGTGCGGCTGCGCGACCTCGTGAGTGGTGAAGAGACGGTGAGCAGCCCGTGGGATGCGGTCGTCCTCGCGACAGGGTCGGCAGCGGAGGATCACCTCGCCCGGCAGCTTGAAGGACTCGTCCCCGAGCTCCACGTGATTGGCGATGCGTTGGCGCCCCGTCGACTGATGGCAGCAACTGCGGAAGGCTACCGAATAGGAGGCATGCTGTGATCGCCGGAATTACGGATATTGTCATCGGGGTTCGGGAACCCGCAAGCTGGGTTACGCTGGCGTGCGATGAGCTCGACTTTCAACTCCGTAGCCAGGGCGTTGACGAGGGTCCGCTTGGTGACGGCAGCAGCATGGCAACTATCCTCGCTCCACGCGGAGCAGATACCGGTCGGATTCGGCTCCTCAGCTACGCCGACGCGTCAACGACAGGCCGGCCCGACATCCACGACATCGGGTTTTTCGACTTCGACATCTACTCGCGGAACTGTCAGACCACGTATGAACAGCTCACTCGGAAGGGGTATCAGTTTCGAGCGCGGCCGGAAACATGGTCGATCGAGTCGCCGCCGCTCACGTTGACCGAAGGGATGCTTCTCGCGCCAGACGATGTCAACCTCGTCTTCATCGGGACGGCCCAGCCGCGAGGCGCTGCGGCCTATGCCGCCGATCCAGACCGGATGTACTCGGAGGCGAGCTCATCGGTGGCCGTTGTTCCCGATCTTGATGCCGCTGTTCGCTTTTGGCGCGACGGGCTTGGCTACCAGCTGCTGCTCGACTTCCAGCTGCAGCACCCAGCGCTCGAGCCCCTGCTCGGTCTGCCACCGAGCGAGGGATTTCGAATGGCGCTGCTTGCCAAAGGTGGTGAGACCGCCCGCATCGAGCTGATCGCCCTGCCGCCGGAGCGCCAGACCGGGCGCAACCGGACGATGAACCGGGTCGGGACCCTCGGGCTGATCGCTTGGGGGTTTCGTTCGACCGATCTGGACGCCGATCTCGCCGCGATCGAGGCAGCGGGTGGCCGAATCGACGTCCCGCCGCACCCTGTGGAGGACGCCGTCCACGGGTCTGCAAGGGTCGCGCTGGCGAGCACTCCCGAGAACCTCCTGCTCGAATTGTGGCAGCCCGCGTGATGACCGGTACCGCATTCCAATGCGGAGCGCGGGCGTGCAGTGCGAATCACCGGTCGCCCCGATCGGTCCACCGCGCCGCGGGTGGCAGTTCGGGGCGGCGTTGAGTGGCGCGAGGGCAGCGCCCAAACGAATACGGTCGGATAATTAACACGCTCGGAAGCCGTGGTTGGCTGGTCATGGGCTGGCCTGTCGAGGTTGGCGGCGGCGGCAAGACGATGATCGAGCAGATGATCTTCAACGAGGTCTCCGCCTACTTGCGGGCGCCGCACGCCGGACCGGGCGTCCACTTCGGCGGTCCAGCCCGTATCCTCCACGGCAACGAGGACCAGAAATGCCTTCACCCACCCGCCATCGCCAACCACGACGTCATGTGGTGTCAAAGGTTCCCCAAGTCCCAGACGGGCTCTGACCTCGCCTCCCTGCAGACCCGCGCCGTCGAGGATGGCGTCAAGGTCGTGGTGAGTGGGTCCACGATTCGGGCCTCCTTCGGTCACGATGCCGACTGGTGCTGGCTGGCGGTGCAGACGAACCTTGACGCACCCAGGCATCGCGGCATCTCGCTGTTGATGGTCGACAAAGGAGTATCGGAGAGAACGGTCCGCCACGATGCGATAGAAACGACGAGGCCGGATGGACGGCCGATTGCAGCGGATGTGACGCTAGCGGTCCAGCTGGCGGTCGAGATCGCGGGGGCGAGGCTGTCTGCGTCTTCGAGGGTGTCGGGGCGGTCGCTGGGTGGGATGCCAAAGAACGACGGGAAACTCTCCAAGGTCTGGAACGCCGATTTGGGCGGCCGGCAGCACGATGTGGGATTGCCGGTCATGTGTCCCGCCGTGCCGGTTTTGCAGCTCGCGACCGGTGGACGCGGCGGGCCGAAATCTCCGCGCTAGCGCGGCGGACCATCAGTGATGGACTCCTCTGGCCGTCGCACCGTCCCTGTGATCGTCAACCGCCGGGCTGGGTCTGCGCCTCGCGGTGTGGCGGCGGAAATCGAGTTGGCGGCGCTCTTCGCTGCGCATGGCCTCGAGGCCGACATCACGCTTGCTCCATCGATCCGGGCGGTGCGCGCCGCGGCTGCGGCAGCTGCCCGCCGCGGTGCACGGATCGTTGTCGCCGTTGGCGGTGATGGAACGATCGCGGCGGTCGCTTCGGCGCTCGTCGGAAGCGAGTCGGTCCTTGGCGTTGTGCCGGGCGGGACGATGAACAACCTCGCCCACGGTCTCGGCGTGCCGGCCGATCTGAATCGTGCGGTGGCGCTCATCGCGAGCGGTGAGCCACATTCCATCGATGTGGGCACGATCCGGTCAAGCGCCGACGCGCGTGATCATTACTTCTTCGAGACCGCCGGCGTCGGGATTACGGCGCTCGCTGCGCCGTTTGGCGAGGCGATCAACCGAGGACGGTGGCGGCGGGCGCTGACCCGACTGGCCGAGCTGGCGCGCGTGCCGGGTACCCGAATGCGGGTCGAACTGGACGACGGCGATGTCCTCCAGGCGGAGACGCAGCTCGTCACTGCCTCAAACGCGCCGATGGTAGGGCCGCGGGCGGCCTTCGCCCCGGGCGCTCGGCTGGACGACGGACTATTGGACGTGGCGCTCTTCGCTGGGATGGCGAAGCCAGCGTTGGCGGCCTATTTTCTTTCGGCGATGCTCGGTCATCCGCTGCGTCTGCCGCAGGTCCGGCTGCGCACGGCGCGCCGGCTAATCGTCCTTCCCGCTCGGCCGCGCCCGGCCACTGCCGACCTCCGAGTCTTTCCGGCTGCTGATCGTTGGGAGATTGGCGTGCTGCCCGGCGGCGTCCGCGTTATCGCTGGAGCCGGGCCAGCGCTCGGTCGCCCTGCCGCCTGATACGATTGACGAACTTCGTCGATAATCCGGAGGACGATAAAAAACCGAGGTTGACGAGGTGTCCGACTCCGCCACCGGCATCCGCGCCAGGCTCCAGTCGCCGGCGGTCTTGTTGCATCGGCAGTTGGTTTGGACGTCGCTCCATCTACAACGGTCGATTGAAAAGGCGCTCTCGCCGCTCGGCCTTTCCACTGCGCAGTTCTATTTGCTGTTGACGCTTGGGCAGACCGAAGGACAGGCGGCAACGCCGACCCAGGTTGGGCGCCGGATGGCGTTGGAACGGGTGAACCTGACCGCGATCATGGATCGGATGGAACGCGAAAACCTCATCCGCCGCGAGCCGCACCCTTCGGATCGACGCTCCTGCCTCGTGCGGCTCACTGACCACGGGCGTGAGGTGCTCGACAACGCGATCGCCATCTACTTGCCCGCGATCGACCAGCTTCTTGCGGTGTTGGAGCCAGAGGAGGTCGATCGCACTCGTACGACCCTCGCCAAGGTGTACACGCTGCCGGCGCGATGAACGCGGAACTCCCTCCTCGTTCGGCGCTTCGTGCTCGCATCGGTTCGCCCGCCCCTCGTCGCACCTCGGTCTCATCGCCGCGGGCACCATCCCCAGCTGGCCGATAGCCGCCTCCTGCCCAAAGACCCCACCGCCCGGACGCCGGGACGAAGGCGAGGCGGCGACTACCGGTTGGGACGGCATCACCGCGTCACCAAGGGGCATTCCCTTGCCTCGTCAATCGGACCATACGATCGGCTCGTCGACGCCAGGTCGGCTGGCTCGGCGGGGCAAACGATGGACGTTGGTTGCGAGGTGACCTCCGGCACACCGGCGCGATCAGGCGACGCTCTCATCGCCGAGGTGCCGAGGTTCGACATCACCGGGGAGAGATGGGCGCACGGGCGCGGTGACATGGCGAACTGGCTACGCCAACCGATCGGCGATGGGGAGCGGCAGCGATTCGCGTTGACCCTGCGCTGCCGACTTCCTACATTAACCGCCTGATGACGCCTGCCTACCGTCAGTATCTTGCCTTCAAGAAGCAGTTCCCGGACTGCATCCTGTTCTTTCAGCTTGGCGATTTCTACGAAACCTTCGATGAGGACGCGAAGACGGTAGCCGCGATTTGCGACATCGTCCTCACCTCGCGTGGGTTCGGCCCGACGGATCGTCGTCCTCTGGCTGGGGTGCCAGTGCGCTCGGCTGAGATCTACCTCGCCAAACTGGTGGCGGCGGGACGAAAGGTCGTCGTTGTCGACCAGGTTGAACGGACAGGCGGTCCGGGAACGACGCTTCGCAATGCGCAGGCGGCCGCTGCCCGCGCTGGCGCCGGACCAGCGCCCAAGGGTGGCAAGGCGCTGTTCGAGCGCTTCGTTTCCCGTGTCGTCACCCCAGGAACTGCGCTCGACCCGGCGATGCTCGATGCCAAGGCCAACAACTATCTCGTCTCGTTGCTGCCGGAAGGAGACTGGGCAGGCATCGCAGCCGCGGATGTCTCGACCGGCGAGTTCTTTTGCATGCAAGTGCCTGCCGAACTGGTGACGACCGAGCTCGAACGGCTGGCGCCCGCCGAGATCGTGCTTCCCCGCCGCGTCCCGTCGCCGCTCGTCCGGGCGGCGGTTACAGAACGGGACCCGTGGCAATTCGAACTGACAGCGGCGCGCGAGGCGATCTTTCGTCACTTCGAGGTGGCCACGCTCGAGCCTTTTGGCTGTGCCGATCAGCCCCTCGCGGCGCGGGCGGCCGGCGCATTGCTCTCCTACCTCACCGAGCTGGGACGCGGCAGCCTCGGCAAGCTGACCAAGCTGGTGACGGCAAACCCAGAGCGAACGATGACGCTCGATGCTCCGACGCGGCGTAACCTCGAGATCGCTCACGGCGGCCGCTCGGGCACGGGCTCGTTGATCGGAGTCCTCGACCTCACGCGGACGCCGATGGGCGGCCGGCTCCTCCGGCGCTGGCTTCTCGCACCGCTCACGGACCGTGCCGCGGCTCAAGCCCGTCAGGACATCGTCGCGGCGCTCTATGACAACATGCTGGTGCGGGCCGACGTGATCAACGGCTTGGCGCGCGTCGCCGACTTGGAACGGCTGGCGCAACGGATCGCGAGCGGTCATGCCGGACCGCGCGAGGTGGTGGCGCTACGCCGCTCGTTGGAAGCGATTCCGGCCTTGGCCGCGGCGCTCGCGGGCGATTCGCGCCTGAGCGTGCTCGCTGCCCGCTTGGACCCGTGCGAAGAGGTAAGCAGCCGAATCGCCGCCGCCCTCCGGGACGACCCGCCGCCCCACATCTCCGAGGGCGGCGTCATCCGCCCCGGCTTCTCGGCCGAACTGGACGAACTGGTTGAGGCGAGCCGCGACGGCCGCGCGTACATCGCTGGCCTCGAGCGGCGGGAGCGCGAACGTACCGGCATTCCATCCCTCAAGGTCGGCTTCAATAAGGTGTTCGGCTACTACCTCGAAGTGAGCCATGCGAACGCCAGCCGTGTTCCAGCCGATTACATCCGTAAGCAGACACTCGTCGGCGCAGAGCGCTACATCACGCCCGAGATGAAGGAAGTCGAGGCGCGAGTGTTAAATGCTCAGGAGAAGATCGTTGCCGTCGAAACGCGGCTCTACCGCGAGTTGTGCGCCTTCATCGCGGATCGGATCGACGACCTGCGGGCGACCGCTGCGGCGATTGCCGAGCTGGACGTCTTCGCGGCGCTCGCCGAGGTGGCGATGCGGCAGGGCTACTGCCGGCCTGTGTTAGATGATGGCGATCGGATCGAGATCCGTGCTGGTCGGCATCCTGTTGTCGAAACCACACTCGGTGGCGATCGATTCGTGCCGAACGACCTTGTCCTCTCGAATGACGACGCTCAAATTGTCATCCTCACTGGCCCGAACATGGCTGGCAAGTCGGTGTTCATTCGCCAAATTGCTCTCATCGTGCTGCTCGCCCAGATCGGCTCCTTCGTCCCGGCGGCGGAGGCACGAATCGGGATGGTTGATCGCATCTTCACTCGCGTCGGGGCGCAAGACGACCCGGCGGCGGGTCAGAGCACCTTCATGGTGGAGATGGCCGAGACCGCCAACATTCTGCATCACGCCACTCGCCGCTCGCTCATCATTCTCGATGAAGTCGGTCGGGGCACCTCGACCTACGATGGCTTGGCGATTGCGCGAGCCATCGTTGAGCATTTGCACGATCATCCACGGCTCGGTGCAAAGACGCTGTTTGCAACTCATTACCACGAACTGACGGCGCTCGAGCGTCAGCTGCCGCGGGTCCGGAATTACCGGATGGAAGTGTTGGAGGAGGGTGACCGTGTGGTGTTCCTCCACCGGGTCGCGCCGGGCGGCGCCGACCGCTCGTATGGAATTTACGTTGCCAAGATAGCCGGGGTACCGCGGTCCGTCGTTCAACGCGCCGAAGAGATTCTCCACGAGCTCGAGCAAAAGGCGGCGGCCTCGCCTGCTCCGAGACGGGCGAAGAACAACGGTCAGCTTCCGCTCCTGCCGCTCGGCGGTTCACTGCTCGAGGAACTCGCGTCGCTCGACGTCGACTCGCTCACGCCGCTGGAGGCGATCACACGGCTCTATGAGCTTCGCGAGCGCGCCGCCATGTCATTCCGATTGGTCCGCCAGTAATGGCCGCCAGCCGAGCCGCCTCGGGTATGGAATACTTCCCGCGTCATGAGACGAACGCTTCCCCTCCTGCTGCTCGCCTTGCTTGTTTCGTCGGGCTGTGCTGACTGGCCGGTCCGACTCTTCGGAACGAATTTGCGGACGGTCGACTGGGAACGCACCTTGAACGGCGATCCGGCGTTCATCAGTGCCCCGATGCCGAATTTCAGCGGTATCCGCGGCCGCTTCATCGAGACCCGGGACGGGTCCGTAACCGGGTTCGTTCAGTCACAGCAGGTGAGCTACGGCGACATCTCGGGCGATGGCCGCGAGGAGGCGTTTATCCCCGTCATTCGGGAGGGGCCGGCGGGGACCACCGGACTGCTCGTCTATCGGACAAGCGACCGAGGACCGATCCTCGCTGGGACGATTGGCGGGACTGCAATCACGTATGAGGTCAAGGACGGCGCGCTTTGGGTGTATTCGGCGGCTCGCGCTGGCTGGGAAAATGCTTGCTGCCCGAGTGGCGTGCTCGAGCGATCGTACCGACTTGAAAATGGCGTCTTGCACCTGCTCAGCGAGAATGTGAAACCGCGCGACCAAGCGCGTCTGCCCACAGTTCTGCGCTATTACCAGCTGATCGGCGAACGCAAACTCGACGACGCGTATCGGCTGCTTTCCCCCGCCTTCCGGGATCGTCACCCCCGCTCCCAGTGGGATGAAGAGACGCGCCGTCTCGATCTGGTCTCGGTCACTGCCCGCGATCAGTCCGATGGGACGGTCGCCGTCGAGGTTACGGAGAACGTTCCCGACGAACCGCGAACGCGGCAATTTACCGCGGTTTGGACGCTGACGTGGAATGCTGATGCCCGACAGTGGCTGCTCGATCGGGTTGACGTTCGGTCCATAACCTAGGTCATTCGCGTGCCGTCGGCAGCCTTGCTTGGCGCGTGGGCAGCCGAGGCAGTTCGGTTGAGGACGCTTTGACTGAGGAGTTCCGACGGCGCCAACCCGGTCTCGCAACGATCGGTAGCCGGCTGCCTCCGGCGGGTTCCCGAGGGCGGCGAGGCTCAATCCGGGCGGCAATGACGAGCAGCGGAGGACGAGCGACGGTGCCTGAACGTCTCTGCTGCGGCGCACGGCAGACGCGTGCAATGAGGACCGTGCCACCGCGCGAGGAGGCTTCCGCCGTCTAGCGGATGCCGAAGGCGTTGAGCATCAGAAGGACGATCGCAGCGAGCCCAACTACCCCGGCGAGCGCGGCGAGCGCCCAAATGACGATCGGGATCGACCCCGACGCCGCCTCGACAGCGCTCTTTGACGCTGCCGGTCGACGTTCGGCTCGGGCCGCTCCCGTGCCTCGGTTCGCCGCCTCATTGCCGGACTCGAGATCAAACAATACCCCGCGGATTCGCTTGACCACTGGCGAGGCTGGTGCGGCTTCTTGAGGGATCGCCGCCTCAAGCGCGAGCTTGAACTGCTCAGCCGTTTGATAGCGATCTTCAGGGCGCTTGGCGGTGGCGCGAATGACCACGTTTTCGAGCGCCGAGGAGATCGACGGCCGGATCTTCGATGGGAGCGGCAGCGGCTCGTGGACCTGCTTGTACAGGATCGCGAAGGGCGTATCGGCATCAAACGGCACTTGGCCCGTCAATAACTCGTACAGCACGATACCGAGCGAATAGATATCAGAGCGCCCGTCGATTTCGTCGGACAGCCCTTGTTCGGGGCTCATGTATTCCGGCGTGCCGAGCCCGATTCCGGGCTGCGTCAGACGCAGCCGACCTTCGAGCATCCGAGCGATTCCGAAGTCTGAAAGGACAGCCCAGTCGCCTTCGCCAATCAGGATATTGGCCGGCTTCACATCGCGGTGGACGATGCCTTGCTTGTGGGCGTAGTCGAGAGCATCGGCAACTTGACCAACGATGCGGCCGATCGTCTGGAGGTCCATCGGCCGAGTCATCCGGTCAGCCAGCGAACCGCCTGGCACGTACCCCATCACGAGGTAGAGCATATTTTCTACCTCCCCGAAGGCATAGACGGGGACGATGTTCGGATGCATCAGCTTGGCGATGGTGTTGGCCTCGCGGCGGAAGCGAGCAACAAAGGAGGGATCGGCTTGCAGTGCCGTGTCCAGCACCTTGATGGCCACCGTACGGTGAAGGGAGGGCTGTGTTGCGCGGTAGACCGCGGCCATTCCGCCCTCACCGATCTTGGCGTCGATGCGGAACTCGCCGAGCACCGTGCCTGGTTTCAGGTCGCGCATGCCGCTCACACCCCAGCTGCCAGCCCTACCGAGCCGTATGGCATGATACTCGATTGGAGGGGCCCACCATGGTCGAAGCTGACCTCGGAGTTCGGCAATTGTGACGCTCCTGCAGCGTGTCGGCCGCTTCGCTCCAATTCCAGTGGAGTACCAATCGTGGATGTGGAGGGTCCGGTGTGGCGGGCACGCGCGTCCGCGATCCTCGCGGCGGTCAGGGGGTCCAGCGGGTGCGCCGGCGTGGTCGCAATTGTCGACCTGCGTCCTTCCACGCTCCGCTCGAAGGCTGGAGAAGCGCCGAGAGCGCTCGCCTGCCCATGGTGCAAGGACTGGCTCGCCAGGAAAATACGGTTGGCCTACGGTACGCTGTTCGTCGCACGGCGGGCAACGACTGAATGCTTGGCTGGCTCGCCCCAACGACGGTTGGCCCGACCAAGCCACCGGCGGGCAAGCGCTTCCACCTCGACGCTGAATTGGATGTCACCAGACGTTGCACAATGTGCACGCGCTATTGGTCGGACTCCAACGGTCCGGACTCATATTGGCTGACAATGGGGACGATGGGGATCGCTCCGGCGTCCGGGACGACCGGTGGACTACCGACATGCGGAACCGGACGCTCGGAGGGATGGCGCGGCCTTCGTTCGCGGTAGAGGACAGTATCGTGCTCAAGATAGGGGACAACTCCGGGCAGGCGTCCCTGCCGGCCCAGTACCCAGTTGGGTGGCCGCGCTGGCTGCCAATTTCGGCGATACGGAGTGAACGGTGACGACACTACGCGAGCATCTCTCCTTGTTGTACGACTACACCTGCTGGGCAAACGATCGCGTGCTCGCGCTTTCGAAGGACCTACCAGCCGCCGAGTATGCTCGGGAGCGGCCGTACGGCCGCGGCAGCTTGCGCGACATCCTCGTGCATCTCTACGTCGCCGAGTGGCGTTGGCGCCGCCGCTTCGAGCAGGGTGGCTTGCAGGGCGACCCGCCGGTCATCGATCGTCTGCAGTCGCCGGCTGATCTCGAGCTGGAATGGGCGCCCGAGCGCGAGCGCTGGCGCGCCTTCCTCGCCGGTTTGGATCCAGACCGGATCATCGAGTACCTCCGGAGCGATGGCACACCTGACCGCGGGGCGCTTGGTCCGCTGATCGCGCACGTGTTCAACCATGCGACGCAGCACCGCGCCGAGGCCGCTTGGATCTTGACCGAACTTGGCCGCTTTCCGGGCGACCTTGACCTGATCGTGTACCTGCGCACCGAGGTTTGACATGCACGCGCGGTCGGCGTTCGTCGTCGAAGATGCCGGGCTTCGCCTGACGCGCACCAACAACGTGCTTCCTTGGGAGAGCATTGTCGCTGCCGCCCTCGCCCGCCCCGATAAAGAGGCTGTCCGCCTGGCCGATCGGCGTCTCGCAGCGGCGATCGAGGCGGGCGCAGTGACGCGGCTGCTGCTGGTCCATTACTGGGAGCATTTGCAACGGACCACCGCCATCGTGCCAGCTGAGGGAGACCTCGCGGCGCTCCAGACGCGCCTTGGAAACCGCTGGCAGGCGAAGGAGCGCCCGTTTGCGGCGCAGTGGAACCGGCTGCACTCACGCGGCCGCCTTCGCCGACGACTGACGAGGACCCTGCGGACGGTTGGTGGGCTCCTCGCCGCCGCAGCCGTGCTCGCTCTTCTTATTCTCGCTGAGAGCGCCGTCGAGGTCGTCCTTACATTCGTGGTGACACGGTTCGCGTGGCTGATCGCGACGGCCGGCGGTGTTGCCATGATCGTGTGGGGCGCACGGTCAATCGCGCTGCGAGAGATGGTACCGGAGCAGCCAGATCGTCCCGCCCCGAGCAGTCTCCTCTGGGGAATCGGGATTGTTCTCGTCGGCATCGTGCTTGCCACGGGTGCGTTGCTTGCCACGTTCGCGCCGGAGTTCGCGGCGCGTCTGCAGAGCCAGCTTGGGCTCGGCGGGGCGCTCCTGTTCGCCGGGACCATCGGCGTCCTCTGGTCGTCCGCCGCGCTCTTGATGGCTCGCCGCGAAGAACCAACGGGGCTGGCTGGCCTGCTCGCCAAGGGCCGCGTGATTGGCGTTGCTACGGCCGTGTTGGCTGCCTCGGTCGCGGCGCTCGCTGCCGGTGTGGTGCTGGCGTTGGGGCTGCTGCGGTTTTAGCTGACGGCGAACAGGGCTTACTGACGGACGCCTCCCGGACGACGCTGCCTGTCCGCTCTCCCGCGCTGCCCCGGCTGTCTCGTGACCGACGTGTGAGACCCGGGCTCGCTCTTCCCGGCCTTCAACGACGGTCGAGGGAGAGAGGGACCCTAGCCGATTCCGTATTCGTTGCGGAGCGCCGCTGCCGCGAGGGCGAGCGCGGAAATTTTGCGGAACGCTTGCTCACGCGGTAGGAACCACATGCCGCAATCGGGCGCAAGTCGGAGGCGCTCGATGGGGATAACGTCGAGGGCGCGCCGGGCCCGAGCGACGATGTGATCGACGGTCTCGATCGGCGCATCCAACGCGTTGTTCAGGAGACCCAGGATGACGGCCTTGTCGCCGCAATGCGTGAGGACGTCCGGCTCGTGGCCCGGCTGTTCGTATTCGAGGCTAATCTCGTCCGCCCGCGAAGCGGCAATCAACTCCAGCGCCTCAGCATATTTGGGATTGACCCGCTTAGCTGTGGTCGTCCGAGCGTAGCCGTAGCAGATGTGAACGGCGGTGCGAGCCGAGACACCGTGCAACGCGCGGTCGATCGCCTCGGTTGCCGCGCCGCGCACGAGCGACAAGCTAAAGTGGATCTCGGGCTCGTCGAGCTGGATGATGTCGGCGCCGGCCGCTTCCAACGCCTTGATTTCCTGATTCATCGCATCGGCGATTGCGAACATCAGCCTCGAGAGGTCGCCGTAATATTGGTCCGACAACCGAATGGCGAGGGTGGCAGGGCCAGCAACCATCGCCTTCGTCAACCGCCGAGTGGAGCGGCGCAGAAAGCGGAAATCGTCCACCGACATCGGTCCAGCCCACGAAATTGGCCCGGTGACAGTCGGGCCGCTGTTCGGGAACAGAGCGGTGCGAGTCGTGGGAGCGCGGCGTTCCACGAATCCAGCGACATCGGTCGATGAGCGATCGGCCCGTGGCCCCCAGTGCGTCAGGTCGATCCCGTTCAGACGGAAAAAGTAAGCGGTGAAGGACTGACGGCGCTGCTCGCCGTCGGTGATGACGTCCAGCCCGGCGCGCTCCTGCTCGCGGATAGCGAGCAGCGCTGCGTCGCGTTTTGCCTCGTCGAGGTATTCCGGCGGCACCCGCCACCACGACTCGTCGAGCGCGTAGGCGCGTTCGTGGTCCGCGATCCACGGTGGCTTGGCGTACGAACCGACAAGTTGGGAAGTCAGTGCGAGATTGACCACGGTCGGTCTCCTTTCGGTCGGGCGAGCAGCACAACGGGCGCGGCAGCGAGGGCAACGATGGCGCCGGCGACAAATGGCAGCGGGGAGAGCTCCCCGGCACGCTCCGAAAGGAGCCCGGCGCCCGTCGCGCCGACGACGGTTCCTGCCGAATAGACAGCATAGAAGAGTCCAAAGGCAGCGCCACGCTCCTCTGCTCGGGCGCCATCAGCGACCAGTGCGGCCGCGGCGGGGAAAAGGAGCGAAAACCCGAGCCCAAAGGTCGCCGATGCGAGAAAGACCCCAGCGAGCGACCCGACGGTGGCGAAGACGCTCATTGCGAGACCAACCGTGAGTAATCCGGCGGCGAGCGGCCGGCGGCGCCCGACGCGATCGGCGAGGCGCGAGGCCGGTCCGGCCAAGCCGATGAGGGCCACCAACGCATAGACACTGAAGGCCGTGCCGCTCGCTCGTGCTTGCTCGCCACGCGCGTCCAGCACGAGCGGCAGGTGGGTCACCAGTACTCCTAGCGAGACCGTCAGGGCGAGAATCGCTGTCAGCGCAGTCGCCAGCGGCTGACGGACAAGTAACGTGCCGAGCGCCCGGATCGGACCTTCATCGGGAGGGGTCGGCGGGCGCTCGCGGACAATGACGCCAATGATGATGGCCGTGGCGAGCAAGATTGCCGCGACGATCAGGAAGACTGCGGGTGCGCCGTATCGCTCGCGAACGATCCCGGCGAAGGCGGGGCCCACGACAGCGGCGACCGCGATAAGCGCTCCGGCGGAGCCGAACGCCCGCGCCCGTGCCTCGGGGCGGGCGTTGTCGCCGAGAAGAGCGAAGGCGCCTGGCGAGAGCACCGCCGCCGCAAGCCCGTGCAACGTTCGGACCACAACGAGCTGCTCCGCCGATTGGACGACGCTATAGAGCGCAAGCGCGCCCGCCGCTGCGCATAGGCTGAAGACGAGCGCGGGCTTTCGTCCCCAACGATCGAGGAGGGGGCCAGCAGCGAGGTTACCGAAGAGGTTGGCAAACGAATAGGCGCCGACCGCCACGCCAACAAGCGCAGGGCTTGCGCCTAACTGCCGGGCGTAGGGGGCGACAACAGGAAATTGGCTGAATAAGTCGAAGAAGGCGACGAAGGCGAGGCCGCGCGCCGCCCAGAGGGCGTTGCGGCTGCCCGCCACCTGCGAAACCATCCGATCCTCCGGGCGGCGTGGTGTCCTATACTGTTCGACGCGCTTGCCGGGACCGCCGAGATAATAGCGCACACTCTAGTTCGCCGAGGTGAACGATGGCGACTGCTCCACGCTGGGACGATCTCGTCGAAGGAGAGGAGCTTCCGCCGCTCGTCAAGCCAGCGTTGACGACGCAGCAGCTGGTGATGTTTGCCGGGGCGTCGTACGACTTCTACCAAATCCACTACGACAAAGACTTTGCGCAGGCAAACGGCCTCCAGAACGTCATCGCCCACGGCTTGCTCAAGATGGCCTTCCTCGGCCAGTTCATCACCGACTGGATTGGCCCGAACGGGATGGTCCGGAAGCTTGGCTGTCAATATCGCGGCATGGATTACCCGGGCGATGTGATCACCGTGCGCGGCACGATCGTCCGTAAGTACGAAGCGAACGGTGAGCGGCTGGTCGACCTCGACATCTGGACCGAGAATCAGCGCGGCGAGAAGACCACTCCCGGCAGGGCGACCGTCGCGCTCGCCGACTGACTCCATTTCCGCGGACGTCCGTCCGCGCTGTCGCGCGGCGTAGCCCAGTCTGAGTGGCGCTGATCCGCGACCGTCGGTCCCAGTGGTCGGAGGACATCAGCCGCTCTCGTTTCCGGAGCCGAGGTCGCGGCGTACCTTGGACCACTTGGAGATTGTGCGGTGCGGCGAGACCGCCGCGCGGATGCTCTGCCCTACGTCGACCGATGGGAGATACGACGAGGCACCGAGTACGGATCGCCCGGGCCTGCGTCGACGGCTTGAGTCGCTGCAGCGCATTGCTCGGTCGCGCAGTGCGCTGAGAGCTGACACGACTCGTTGGGAACCCGTCTGGCATCGGGTTCGCGCTGCTTGCTGGAACGCGGGCCGCCGCGGCCGGATGAGAGCGGCTGGCCGACCAGCGATCGGTGGACTCCGCTCCCCCAATTGGATCTTGACGTGCCCTATCGAACTCACCGTAGAACGAGGCGACACAGCGGGGAGGAGCGAGATGGTTACAGTGGTGCGGCCGGAGTGGGTCGTCATTCCTGGCGAGCGTGGGCCGATCGCCCGCAGTGGGCTGGCCGTCGCCTTCGAGGATCGCTCGATTATCGCCGTCGGCGAGCGCATCCCGAATGGCGACGTCACCATCGACGCGCCCGGCGCGGTGCTTCTTCCTGGCCTTATCAATGGCCACACCCACCTCGGCACGTCGCCGCTGGGTCGCGGGGTGATCGAGGACGTCAGTTATGAAGGATTGCCGTTCTACATGGCGGTCTCGCCGATCACCGGACTGCCCTATGAGCCCGAGTTCCGCGAGGAGTTGCGCGTCCTGATGGCGGCCGACGTCGCGGCGAATATTCGGAGTGGGACGACCTGTGTCGTCAACCAGAACGCGGTCGATGCCGATTGGCTCCTCTCCCTGCTTACCGAGTCCGGTATCCGCGCCTATTCGGGTCCAATCCTACCCTCGTCGCCGAAAGCCCGAGGCACGCTCGGTCCAGACGGACGGATTGTCCGTGAAGCTGAGGCGGAGGAGACGCTGCGCCGCGAGCTGGCGGACGCCGTCGCCCTGCATGAACGCTGGGATCAAGGAGTACAGGGGCGAATTCATGTTCTGGTCGGGCCAGCGAGCGCCGAGACGTGCCCGGACGACCTGCTGCTCGAGATGGCCCGGCTCAATGCTGCGTGGGGCGTTCCGCTTACCCTTCATCTTGCCCAGAGCGAGCACGACGTCGCCCAGGCACAGGCCATGTTCGGCACTTCCTCGACCGCCCACTTGGCCGATCTCGGGCTGCTGGGGCCAAACCTCATCGCCGCTCATGGATCGCTGCTCTCTGACGATGACGTCCGCTTGCTGGCCGAAGCCGGTGCGACAATCGCCCACTGCGCGACGCGCAAGGCACGCGAGGCGGTGTTTAGTCCCTTCATTTCGTATATCGAGCGGGGGCTCCGCGTCATCATCGCGAATGACGCTTTCAACACCGACCTGATTCAAGAAATCCGATCGGCGGCGATGTTCGGCAAACTGGCCCTCGGCTCGAGTGCTCGTCCGAGTGCTGCCGATGCGCTCGCCGCGGCGACGAGCGAAGCCGCGGCGGCGCTCGGGGCCCCCGATCTTGGGCGCATCGAGGTGGGCGCTCGCGCCGACCTGACTCTGGTGGATCTCTCCAGCCCATTTGCTTGGCCCGTGTTCGACCCGATTGCTTCGTTGGTTTACTACGCCACTGGAGCCGACGTGCGGAGCGTTTGGGTAGACGGAGCGCCTCTGGTCCACGATGGTCGCCTTCTCACCCTCGACTGGCCGGCGATCGCGGCAAAGGCCCGCGCTGCTGGTGATCGCTTGTGGGCCGTTGCCGTGGAGCGCGGCCGGCTGCGACGACGCTGAGCGCTGCAAGACAAGAATGGTTGACGGGGGGAGTGAGCGCTGATAGGGTCCGCACAAACGGGCGGCGACGTCGAGCGCCGCGGAGGAGGACGATGCGCGGGAGAGGTTTCGCACTTCACCGATTTGGCGCGGCCGTGACCGCCCTCAGTGTCGCGGTCGCCGCGTGTCAGCCGTCGGCGCCGGCCGCACCGAGCGGATCTTCGGCGCCGGCCGCGACCACCGGTCCGACCGGTCCAACGGGGAAGCTGACGGTCGCTGTCGCCCAGCCGTTGATCACCTCGATGGATACTGGTTCCGGCAATTCGGCGCAGACCCTTCAGTTTCAATGGCCAGCCTTCGATGGCCTGACGTGGATTAGCGCTGATGGCAAGGTCAACCCGGGGCTGGCTCGAGAATGGCGATCGGTTGACGAGCGCACGTGGGAGTTTAAGCTCGGCGACTATAAGTTCCAGAACGGCCGTGCCGTCGAAGCCCAGGACGTCGTTGATACCTACGAGCGCACACGCGACCCGGAGAAGCGTCTCCAAGGCCGGACGATCTTCACCGGGAACAATATTGACCAAGTGACGGCCCCCGACGCCAAGACCGTCCGGATCACGACGTTGAGCCCGAACCCGGTCATTCCGAACGTCGTGCAATTGATCATGATCTTGCCGATGAAGGAAGTGAACGCCATCGGCGATGTCGAGTTCTTCCGGAAGCCGATCGGCACCGGCGCCTTCCGCGTCGAATCGGCGGATTTCAGTTCGAGCCTGAAGTACCGGGCGATGGGCAAGGAGTGGGTCACGCCCCCGCGGCGTGCCCGGCTTCGAAGAGCTCGAGATCAAGATCGTGCCGGATCTCGCGGCGCGCGCCGCCGCGCTCCGCACCGGCGACATCGACCTCGCCCTCGCGCTGACACCCGACCAAGTGCCGCAGCTCGAGGCGAACGGCTTCAAAATTTTCCAAACCGCCGGCACGTCGACGGCGCACTTCAGCCTCGACATGTACAACGGTCCGACAACCAATCTGAAAGTGCGCCAAGCGATCAACTACGCGGTCGACAAGGAAGCGATCCAAAAGGTGTTCTACGGTGGCCGCGCTCGCGTGGACACCGGTCAACTCATTGGACCGGACGTTCTCGGGTACAACCCGAGCTTGCAGCCGTATCCGTTCAACCGCGAACGCGCCAAGCAGCTCCTCGCTGAGGCAGGCTACCCCAACGGCTTCCGAATCAACATGACCATGATCAACCTGTCGACGATCAACAAGGATCTGGCGCAGATCGTGGCCGACAACCTGCGCGAAGTCGGCATTACCGTCGACATTCAGATCAAAGAAGCGGCCATCTGGCTGCAGGATTACTATGGCCCGCCAGAGCGACGGCCCGGGATGTTCGTCCAAGTCATCAACTGGGACCAGACGTTCGAGCCAGATTCGGTCTACCGCTGGTATAGCGACAAGATCGCCATCGACAGCGGGCGACGCTGGGATGATCCGACGTTTGCGCGGTTATATGAGGCCGCGGCGTTTGAGCTCGACCGCACCAAGCGAGGCCAAGCCTATCAGCAGGCGGCGGCCTACCTACACGGTCAGGCGCCCGTGCTGTTCGGGTGGCAGGTGTTTGGTCCCTTCGCCGGCAAGCGGACCTTGACGCTCGGCGACCCCGGCCACGCCGACTTCTATATCAAGGCGAAGGGGAGCTAACCGTCGCCCCCCGTCGCGAGCGGTGTGCCCAGCACCGCTTCGGCGATCAACTCGAACGAGCGGAGTCGATCGGCAAAGTCATACAGATTCCCGGCGATCGTCAGATCGCCGGTTTCGTACCGATCGGCCACCGCGAGTAGCTGCGTGCGGACAGCGTCGGGGTCACCGACAATGTCGTGACGGGCGAAGTGCGCCACCAGATCGGGGTGATCCCGCTCCCAAGCGGTCGCCACTTCGGGAGGGATGATCCCCCGCATTGGACGACCGCTGCGCATCATTGCCACCATCACTCGCCGGCTCGACGCGAGAAAGTGTGCTCGCTCGGGCGTCTCCGCACAGACGACATGGACGGCGACGTTCAGCTTCGGTGCGGCGAGCGCAGGGGACGGCTGAAACTGGCGGCGATAGAGGGCCGCCACCGCCGGACCGGCCTCACCGAAGACGCCAAAGAAATCCGCGAAGGAAAAGGGCAAGCCGAGCGCTGCCGCCAAGCGGGCGCTATAGTCGCTCGAACCAAGCAGCCACACCTCGGGAAGACTTTCCGGCTCGCCCGGTTGGGCGGTGATTCCCGCGAAGGGATGGCCTTCGGGCAGCCGGCCTTCCAGAAAACCGATGAGGTCGGCGACCTGACGAGGGAACTCATGAATGTCCGCGATCGGGCGCGGAAAGGCGAGCGCGACTGCGGTGCGCTGGTCACTGCCCGGAGCGCGACCGACCCCGAGGTCGATCCGACCGGGGGTAGAAGGTGGCGAGCTGACGAAACGTCTCGGCGACCTTGAGGGCGGAATAGTGGGAGAGCATGACACCGCCGCTCCCGACCCGGATCCGACTGGTCGCAGCGGCAATCTGACCAACCAAGATCTCCGGTGTCGTACCGGCGAAACTGGCGGTATTGTGATGCTCTGCCACCCAAAAAGCGCCGATAGCCGAGCCGCTCGGCCGCTTGGGCGAGCGCTACCGTTTCGCGTAGCGCCTGTCCTGCTGAGCCGCCCTCCCGAATCGGCGACTGGTCGAGGACGCTCAGCGCGAGGGGGATGGTCATCCTGCCAATGATAGGGGCTATTGGGGCTCCTTGAGGTTCAGCACCGCGCGGACGTGCCATCGCCAGCAGCCCTCCGGATCGGGCGTGCGTGGGCAGCTCGCACGCGCCTCGGCGAGCGCCTCGAGCTCCGGAATCGGGGGAATGTGGTTCGCAGCGCGCAGCGGGAGGTACGCTTGGTCGATCACGCGCTCCCAAGTGCGGAACTGGACGGTGAGCAGGCCTTGAGGCTCACCGACGATTTCATCCAGCAGCGCACGTCCGTACCGAGTTGACGTGCCCTTCGCCTCGTACCATTCGCGGCGGAGCGCCGCCGCGTAGAGGTAAACGGCCAGCTCTGCCGGACCGGAAATCGTACGGTGAAAGCGAGCGCTGTCGATCCGCAGGGTGTACTGCGTGACTCCATCGACCAGCCCCGGCGAGAGCCGCACCGTTCGAGGTCGAGTGTGGATCGGGTTCAGGGCGTCGGAAAAGCGGGTTGGTTCGATTACCACCAGCACGCCACCGGGCGTGCCTGGCCGCGCCCACGCCTCGGCCAGCCGGTCCAGCCCATCTCGTAATTCCTTGATGCCACTCGCATGGGCGAAGCGGTGAGCGCGATCCAGCTCGTCGGAGATGATGGAAGACTGGTCGTCTGCAAGATTGACGCTGACGCTATGGAGCGATGAAACCACGGACGGTGGCTGGCAGCCAACGGCGCTCAGCAGCACGACGACCAGCACCGAGGTGCGCCACATCCCCTGCACGGGGAGCAGTATAGTGGGACGCCGGGATAGGGTAAAGCGGCCAGGACCAACGGCCTCCGATGGGTGGCGCGTGTCGATTTCGAATCGGGGCAATCGTGATGACGATCGCCCTCACCGGCAGCTTGACTGCCCGTATCGTTTCAGCGCTCAATCAGAACAAGGTGGCCGACGAGCTCGCCATGATTGTTGCGATCGTCGGTATCTCGGTTCCGACGTTCGTCAGCCGCCCAGTTCTTGGTGATCATCGTTGCCGTCCAATTGTGATTCCCGCCCACCGGCGGCTCGTTCCGGTCCGAGTACCGGACGTGCCGTCGATTGTCCTCGCGTTCGAGCCAGCCGTGCCCTTCGCTCGCGACACGCGCCCTTCGATGCCGGCGGTGATCCGCAAGGACGCCATCCGCACTGCGCTTATCCCTGCGCGCACCGGCGGTGATGTCTTGCTGGGCGTCGTCTTCACCGACTCGTTCGTCGTCGAGACGATCGCTGCGGCGCCAGGAGTCGGAGGCTCGTTCGTGACCAGCGTGGCTGACGATCTGCTGGTCGGATGCATGCCGTGTGCCGCCGGGCGTGCCAAGCTCGGGCACAGCTTGCTGGGTCGCGACGGCGTTCGTGGCGACAACAATGCACCTCTCGCCGCTGTCACCTGCGGGCGGGATAGGCATTGCTGCGTCGTTCTCGGTGAGCGCATCAGGCGCATCGTCGGCAGTGTCACGGGACTGAGCATCCGCGCCGGGTTGCTGCTTCCGGGATTGGTCGCCGACCGTATTGCCGAGTCGAGGTGGTTGGGCTGACCGCGAGGCGAACGGTCTCGCGTCCGGTTCCCGGGCAGCAGGGCTGGCCCCGACTCTGGGGGGAGAGGCTGCCTGAGCGTGTCCTGCCGCCATTTGGTCCTATCATTAGCAGGCGTCTGGCGTTGCGCGTGCTCGCGCCGACCATTGTCTCGGCCACCCTTCGGAATCTCGCGATCCCGCATCATTGTGGCGGGGTTCTCGCAGATCGGACTCGGAATCCAGCCGACGACGCGAGGATACGGCTCCTTTCGACCTGACTGCTCTTCAGTTCGGGCGAGTAAAGGCTCGGAGATGCGCTCGATCCGTGGATGAACGGCTAGCGATCTGGGATGCTCACACTCACATCTTTCCGCCGGAAATCGTCACCGCGCGGGAGACCGTTGACGATCCGTATTTCCGGGCGCTCTACGCGACGCCGCGCAGCCGATTGGCTGACGGCCCGGCTCTGCTGCGGCTGCTCGATGAGGCTGGCGTCGCCCGGGCGGTGATCGCCGGTTGGGGTTGGGGTGACCTCAGGCGCTGCCAGCAGGGCAATGACTACCTGCTCGATCAAGCGGCGCGTTGCCCGGCACGCTTCATTCCCTTCGTCACGGCGCCGCCGCGAGCTGGCGACGCAGCGCTACGAGAGATCGAGCGTGCGGCGGCAGGCGGCGCACGCGGCGTCGGCGAACTGATGCCGGACGGCCAAGACGTCGCGCCCGACGACCAAGCGCTCGATCCCATCATCGAGCTTGCTACCGATCTCGGTCTGGTCGTCCTCATCCATGCGAGCGAGCCAGTCGGTCATCGCTATCCTGGTAAAGGCACCAGTTCCACCAGCAACGCCTGATGTCGCTGGTAGAACGTCATCCGGAGGCGCGGTTCATCCTCGCTCACGCCCCGGGGGAGGGCTGCCCTTCTACCACCTGATGCCCGAGGTCGCCGAGGCGGCAAGCAACGTGTGGTACGATACGGCTGCGTCGCCATTGCTCTATCGGCCGGATCTCTATCGCCGGCTCGTGGATCTCGCTGGTGTCGACCGGGTACTGTTCGCTAGCGACGCGCCGTTGATCGGTCTGCGCCGACCGCTCGAGCATTTCGCCGCTGCGGCACTCAACCCGGCCGAACGCGTTTGCAGTCGCTGGCGGGAATCTCGCGAGGCTGCTCGGAGAGAAGGCGTGACGCTCGTCGGACCCAGCCGAACAAGGCTCGATCCGCGCCTTCGTTGGCATCCCCGCTGCCGGACGACGTGCGCGAGCACCTGCTGGGCGTTCAACGCGCCATCGCCAAGAGGAGCGGGCCCCGCCGTGAAGTGGGTCGATCCGGCGACCATGCATCTGACGCTTGAGTTTTTGGGGGACGTCCCTCGCTGGGTCTTGGAGGATGTGCCGCCAGCGCTCGGCGAGGCACTCGCCGGTGCGCCAAAGGTGACGCTCTCCACGACGGGCGTCGGCGCCTTTCCAAACTGGCGTAAGCCGAATGTCATTTGGGTGGGGCTGGACGGCGATATCAAGGGGCTCCGTACCCTGCGCAATCGTGTTGCCGCTGCGCTGCGTGACTTTGGATTCGCCGCCGACCCCCGTCCCTATCAGCCGCACGTCACAATCGGCCGGCTCCGGCCAAAGGCGGACCGGGCCCTCGTCGAAAAGCTGGTCTCAGCCGCGCCGAACGTTCACACCCGTCGCCAACGCGGTTCACCATCGAACGCGTGGTGCTCTACCGAAGCATTCTCTTGCCTGACGGTCCGGAACATATCGAGTTGCAGAGCTGGCCGCTCGCCTGACATGCCCTTGCTTGGGCACTTCTCGAACGGAGGCCCGGTTCTTGGATGAATCACGGCTGGCTCCGGGAAAGAGCAGAGAGAGGCCATCGTGCCGCCCCTTGGTAGTTGGTGACCGAAGGCCTGACACGAGATGCTTGCGTTCCGCGGGTGCGACGCGGCACAAGCCGCCTTGCTACGATAGCGCTGGCTGTCGCCCCAGAATGGCGCCGAGGAGCCTACCGTGAAGATCACTGCCGCCGTCCTGCGTGCCGCGGGGGCGCCGCTCAGCCTCGAATCGGTCGAGTTAGGGGAGCCGCGTTCCGACGAAGTTGTGGTCCGGATTGTCAGCAGCGGCAATTTGCCACACCGACCTCAGTGCGATGGCGGGCGGGCCGCGCTCGCGCGTTCCCATCGTGCTCGGTCATGAGGGCGCTGGGGTCGTCGAAGCGGTCGGTGCGGGAGTTCGCACGCTCGCGCCCGGCGATCACGTTGTCCTCACGTTCGACTCGTGCGGTCTGTGCGATCGCTGTCGCGCTGGATCGCCGAGCTACTGCCGTGAGTTCACGGTGCGCAACTTTAGTGGTGGCCGGCCGGATGGGTCGAGCGCGTTGTCGCAGGGGGAGCAGCGTATCTACGGGCATTACTTTGGCCAGTCGTCGTTCGCCACATACGCGATCGCCCGAGAAAACGAATGCGATCAAGGTGCGACGGGATGTGCCGCTCGAAGCCCTTGGCCCGTTCGGCTGTGGGGTCCCAAACGGGCGCAGGCGCCGTGATGAACACCTTTCGAGCCCGACCGGGATCGAGCTTGGCGGTCTTCGGCACGGGCTCGGTGGGGCTCAGCGCGGTCATGGCGGGCGTGGTCGCCGGGTGCACCACGATCGTTGGTGTGGATATTCTTCCTCAGCGCTTGGAGGTTGCTCGACAGCTCGGGGCGACCCACGTCTTCGACGGGCGCGATCCCGATCTCGTTGAGCGGATCGTCGCCACGACGGGTCGGGGCGTGGATTTTGCCTTCGACACTACCGGTGTGGCGCTCGAGGCGGCAGTGCGATCGCTCGACGAATTGGGCGTTGTCGGGCTCGTCGGTGGCGTGCGGGGCGGCCGACTCGATCTCCCGTTCGAGCTTCTTCGGCGTGGGCGATCGCTGCGCACCATCATCGAAGGCGATAGCGTGCCCAGCCTCTTCATTCCAGCGCTGATTGACCTTTGGATGCAAGGGGCGCTTTCCCTTCGACCGGATGGTGACCTATTACCCGTTCGCGCGGATCAACGAGGCAGTTCACGAGTCCGAGCAAGGCCAAGCCATTAAACCGATCCTTCGATTCGACTGAAACTCGAGGACGATTTGCCTTCGACGGCGACTTGGCAACGTCTTCGGCCGCCTCGCTTGCCAGCGCAATGCTGTCGAGCAATATCACGCCGCGCTCTACCTTCCGTGTTGTACGAAGTGCACCGTGCTGGACCAGTTCCCGGCCAGCAGACCGTTCTGATTCACTGGCTTCTGCTCGTCGGCGCTGAATCGAACGGGAGGTGTGGCAGCGACACTTCAGGTCACTGAGGCGGCAACCGTCCGGTTGGTCCTTGGTGCGGCAGCCGCGGCGCCACCGGCAGGGGTGGGTCCCCGCTGCCTTATTGCCGGGGAACGAAGTTCTGCCGAGGGCGGGGTCCGGCGACCTGCGCCGCCGCCACCCGTCGGTCGTTGCGTTGAATGAGCACGGTTTCACGTTGGAGCGCCGAGCCAGCCCCGCCGTCGCGATGGAGCGCGGGGCTCCTCGCGCACGCGCCCTGTCTTGGGCCAATTGATGCTGATGGAGGAAACGATGTCCGTGCCACCGGTCCGAATCGTGCCCCGCGGCCGCAGCCCAGCCGACCAGACTGGCCAACCCGGTCGACTACATTAGGAGCGCCCTACGCGATCGCCTTCGCGATGGCGGTGGACACCGGTGTCCCCATCCGCTCAGCGGACGTGGCGGAGGGGGAGCGCCGTTCTCTGGCAACGACGGAGGGGATCCAGTTCGGTGTCACCGAAGTCGGTCCCGGGGGCGGCGAGACGTGGCACCGTCATCTGTCGTACTACGACATCCTGATCTACGTCGAGCGGGGGCCGCGGCGAGTTTTGGTGGACGGATGAAACCGGCGAGCATCAGGCCCAGATTGGTCCGGGAGACTTCGTTCACATCGCACCGGGGGCGCACAACCAGTGGCTGAACACCGGTGACGAGCCACTGCGGTTTATCTGGGTTGGCTATTACCGTAACACCGATTGATCAGCAGAGCCCGGAGCCGGGCGATCGCGCTCCTTGAGGCGCGTCGTGCCTGCCGATACCGACCGCTACCGCAATGGTGGGGCTCGCAGTGCTGTTTGCGCGGCAGCCACATCTGTCGTGGGCAGGCGCTCTCGTCAACCGGCTCCTTGTGAGATTCCCTGTCACTCCGCAGCATCGGGGTTGCCGCTGGCATTCATGCGCATGGCCGATCCGAACGTATCACTTCTCACGATTCTCCTGAGTCGGGTACCTCTCGGGTTCTGACGCGACGCTTACCACCTTTCGACAGACATAGGACAACATTGGCAGCCTCACGACCATTCGCCGTATTCGTGGCCGCACGTCTCGTCTTGACGGCGTGCACTCCGGGGTCTCCCTCGTCCGGTGGCTCGGCCGCGCCGGCCGCGACCACGGGTCCCGCGCGAGGCGGGACGCTCGTCGTCGCCTACGGGCAGCGATCCGGGCCAATTGAACACGGCGATTACTACCGCCGCGGGCACGCACCTTGTCGGCGCCCCTGCCCGATAACGGGCTCGTTTTCCTCGATTCGCACGTGACGCCGAAGCCGGACCTTGCCGAGACGTGGACGATTGCTCCGGATGGTAAGAGCTACACCTTCACGCTCCGCCAGAACGTGAAGTGGCACGACGGCAAAACCATTCACGTCGGCGGACGTCAAGTTCAGCTTCGAGGATGTGCTGCTGAGGTATCACGGTCGGACTGCGACAATGCGCAACCTGCTCGACGGCATCGATGCGCCCGATCCGCAGACCGTCTGGCCGGGGATTGGGCGTTTTGATTCTACGACGCGACGCTGGCACGCGACTATCCGCTGCTCATTGGGGCAGTTTTTCGTCGCCGCGCTCGGCGTTGTTCTGGCCAATCTGATCACGGATCTCACGTACGCGGTGCTGGACCCGCGGGTGCGCCTGCGGTGACAGCCGGCGCCCCAGCGCTTGAGGGGGTAGCCGCGCCGTCGCTGCCGCCGTCTGGCCGGCGACGCCGCAGCGGGTTTTGGCGGCAAAAGTCCGGCCTTGTCGGCCTCGCGCTGATGGGATTTGTCGCGACGGTGGCGGTCGTCGGCCCAATCGCCGTTCCCGTCAGCCCGTTTGAGCCAGTTGCTCAGCCATTTGAGCCGCCATCCGCCCAGCACGCCCGTTTGGCGCCGACGAACCTCGGCCGCGACGTGCTCGCGGGAGTCCTTCACGGCGCACGCGTCTCGCTCATCGTGGGGGTTCGTCGTTGCGCTCCTTTCCTCCGCTATCGGCGCAGCAATCGGTTTGGTGGGAGGGTTCTTCGGCGGCTACGCAGACGATGCGCTGATTGCGCTTTACCGAGCTGGTCGACATCCTCCCACGCTACTTTCTGGCTGTGCTCGTCGCCGCGTTATTCGGACCCAGCCTGATCGTTCTCACTCTGCTTTTGGGACTCACCTTTTGGCCGGGCACAGTTCGGCTTATGCGCTCGCAGGTGCTCACGGTGCGGGAACGCGACTATGTGCAGGCGGCACGGGCAATCGGGAGCCCAGAATGGCGGATCATCGTTCGTCACGTGCTCCCAAACACCATCACCGTCATCGTGGTCGGTGCTGCGCTCCAAGTGGGCGCGGCAATCATCGTGGAAGCCGGCCTCTCCTTCCTCGGCCTCGGCGATCGCAGCGTCGTCACCTGGGGCTACATGCTGAACAACACACAGAACTTTCTTCGCCTCGCGTGGTGGATGTCGGTCTTCCCCGGCGTGGCTCTGCTCCTTACCGTCCTCGGCGCTAATCTCCTAGCCGATGGCCTGCAGGCAAGCTGGGACACCCGCCTCGGCTGACTGTTCCTTCGCGCGAACACGCTTCGAAACCGGCGGTTTCGATGAGCTTGCACGATGTGGCGCGCTCGGGCTGTCGCCCCTCGTCCCCGGCGTCAGAGACGGCGAGAGCGCTCCGGAACGCGGTCTGGCCGACGACTGCCGATCAGCGGCTTACCGCAGTCGGCGCGTCCACGTCCGCCGTACGAGCGGTCAGCACCCGCGCGGGCAACCTCCTCACCAAGGAGGAGGCTGTAGTTCTGCCCGCGGTCATGGGGGTAGACCTGCCCCATATTCGCCAGCCAGACATTCGGCCAGGGCGTTTCAAAGGGGGGCTGCCGCTCACGGTAGCCGCGGGTGACAATTGGCTGGGCAAAAGGGGCGCGATTGACCACCGCCTCGCGTAGCCAGCTTTCCTCGAACGCCGGGTTCAGCCGGCGGAGGGACGGCAGCAGTTCTGCGAGGGTCTCGTCATCACTGAGGCTAAACAGGCGATGCTCCTGCGGCAGGTAATTGCCGAGGTAGAGGACGTGCAGCCCGCCGTAGTCGGAGACCGGGAGAAAATTCGTATGCTCGACGAGGACGAGAAAGGGGTAGCTCGGATCGAGGATCGAGAGCCAATACGACCAGTGGACTCGCTTTGCCAACCCGATCACGACATTGTGTGCCCCGAGGTGCGGCGAGGCCTCGTGATAGCGCCGGCGATAGTGGGTCGGGGAGATCGGGCGCCAGCCGCAAGAAGAGCGCCGTTGGTAGCGTGACGACGAGGTGGTCGAACCGTTCCACTCCGCTACCCGACCGCACCGCTGCTTGCCCTGCATCGAGGCCGATCCACAGGACGGTTTGTCCGGTCCGGACCACCCCGCCGAGGCGGCGTACCTCCTCAGCGAGGCGCTCAAACACCTGCCCGAAGCCGCCACGCACGTAGCCGAGCGCGGCCGAGCGGTCGTGTACGCGTGCCCAGAACCACGGCATGCTGACGTGATCGGCGTAGTCACCGAGCTTGCCGCGGAGCTGGGGAGCCCAAACGGTCTCGTAGGCACGCGCGCCCATCATCCGGCGTAGCCATTCCGCAGCCGTGTACGGCTCGAACCGTGCGGGGTCGTTCACGACCTTCAGGTAGGCGACGACGAGGCCAAGGCGGAGGCGATCGGCGAGCGAGAGAAACGGAAAGCGCAGCACACCGAAGGCGTCGTCGAAACGGTGAGTCTGCTCCTTGAGTCGAAGTGCGGTCGGTGGCCGGCCCCAAACGAGCTTTCCGCCAAGCCCGAGCTCGTGGATCAGCCGGATCATTCTGGTATCGGAGCGGAAGATGTGATGATAGAACCGCTCGAGCGGTGTGCCGCCGAGCGTGAAGTTTACGGCGAGTCCGCCGACCTCCTTCTCGCGCTCGAGCACCGTGACGCGGTGACCGGCCCGAGCGAACTGCCAAGCCGCCATCAAGCCTAGCGCGCCCGCTCCGATCACGCCGACGTGCATCGTATCCTCCCGTTACCGTGGATTCTCGGCGGGAACGACGATTCGGAGTGCGTGCGGGAGGAGCGCGACGGTGACCGGCGTCGTTCCTGTAATCTCACCGTCGGCCTGCACGGGCAGCGGCGGGTCAGTGACGATGCTGACCGAGTGACGCGCCTTGCGATAACGCACGAAATCGGCGCCGCGGACCCCGCGGGAGATGAGATACCGGATCTGCCGACCGAGATTGGCAATCGTTCGGCCATAGAACAAGCACACATCAAGCTCGCCATCGTCGAGCCGAATATTCGGCCCCCAGCGCAGCGGGCGCACACCGAGCGTGCCGGCGTTTGCCACCAGCACTTGCCACGCAATTGGCCGCAGTCGTTCACTATCGACCACCACTGTGAATCGTTGCGAGCGGTGGCCGCGCAGCTTCTCCCACAACGTCTGCAAGTAGGCACGCCGGCCAATGCGGCGCTTCGTCTCGCGATCCGTGTCGCGAATCATCAGCGAATCGAGGCCGATGCCTACCTGCAAGAGTGCGTACCGGTTCCCCACCTGCATCACGTCAACGGCACGCAGGGAGTGGTCGCCAGTGAACAATGCGGCCGCCTGCTGTAGGTCTGCCGGAATCCCCAACTCGCGAGAGAGCACATTTGCCGTTCCGACCGGGAGGATGCCGAGCGGCACGTCCGCGCCGATGAGCGGTCCGGCGACCAGCGAGACCGTGCCGTCGCCGCCGGCGGCAACGACGAGATCGAAGCCCTCGCGGACAGCGCCGCCGACAACTGCCGCGAAGTCGTCATTTCCCGTCGTCTCGTAGATGCAATGGTCCCATCCGGCGTCGCCGAACGCCGTTTCCACGGTCGAGCGGATAAATGCGGGGTCGCTGCTCCCGCCGACGGGGTTGAGAACAACAAACGCACGTTTGGCGGGAGCATGGCCCCCGTCCTCGATGGCGCTATCTTGGTGGTACGGCTTCACGGCTCGCTCGACCCGCTCCTTGGGCCGGGAGCGGCCTTCCAGTCTTTCCGAGTCTAACCGGCCCAGCGCGATCGCGGTAGGGTCAGGCGCGATACAGCGGGGCATAGAGCGGCCAGTCTGGCGTCGTTTCGCGGCGCGGGTCCGCTCGGAGCCTCGCGAGCAAGTCCAGATCGATTGTCGCAGTGGCGAAGGTCTCGCCTGCGTCGCAGCCGGCCAGCAGCGTTCCCTCGGGCGAGACAATGGCCGAGCCGCCGTGTCCGTCCCAAACCCGGCTGGTGCCGTCTTCCTGCCAGCGCTCGAACGCTGGCGTCGCCGAGACGATGTACAGGCTGTTCTCGAAGGCGCGCGCTTGCTTGAGCGCCGCATACGGGATCGTCGGGCTGGGCTCAAGGTTCGGATGGACGATGACCTCAGCGCCGTTCCGCGCCAAGCCACGCAGCACCTCTGGATAGAATTGTTCGGATTCGACGATGCAGCCGAGCCGGCCGATCGGCGTCTCAGCGACGGCGTGGAGCGCGGCTTCACCAAGCGCGGCCACATACTCATCGCGGAACGTCTTCAAGACCGTGATGGCCGCTGAGCTGCGCGCCTGCACCTTGGGTTGGCGTAGGACTAGTCCACTCGGTCCGAGGACGAACCCAGTGTGGAAGCTCCGGCCGGGAAAGGCGGGGTGCTTCTCGACGCAACTGGTGGCAACGTAGCATCCGTAGTGGCGACATGCCTCGATCAGTGGATCGAAGAAGGGATCATCGAGTGAGAGCGTTGTCGCTCCCGCCGCATACTGGAGCGGCCGCCGGCTGGCGCCGAGAAATGTAAGCACTGGGAAGACGATTAGCTTGGGCGGGTCGGCGAGGCGCTCCTGGAGGAAGCGGATCCAGTCGATCATCGCGGAGCGGTTCGCGATCATCTCTGCGCGGTAGTCTGCAGTGTTCACGCAATCGGTGCCGCGCTGCACGACGGCTGCGCGATAGCTCGGTCGGTCTGGCATTACATGTCCTCGGTGAGCGCTTCCCAGCGCAGTTGGATGGCAAGGTCGGGGCGGGCGCCAGCGCGTGGCCGGTCGTCGTGGCGCTGCTCCCAATAGGCGCGCACGTAGGGCCGCACCCAGCGCTCAATCTCGCTGATCAGTTCTGGCGGTTGCTGGCGCAGCAACTGAAAGAACTCGGTGTTGGTGTCGACTGGCAGCGAGCGATGGCCCGCGATGGTGAGTACAGCGTCTTCCGAAACGCCAAAGGCGCGAGCAAGCTTGCGACACGCTTCGGGGAGTGGCCGGCGCCGGCCACTGAGGTACTCGCTGACTGCCGAGTCGCTCAACCCGGCGCGGCGGGAGGCCTCGCGCTGGGAGATGCCAGCGGCCGCGATCTGCTCGCGCAGCCAGCGGGCGAACGGCTCGGCGTCCATCGCCGCGAGTATATCGAGCCGCCGGACCGAGAGGAACCACCTACGTTCGCGCGTGGGGGCGTGCCTGCCGTACCATCCACAGGGTCCCGGCCAATTCAACGGCCGGTCTTTGAAGGAGGACAGATGAGCGCGACCATGGACCGGCTGGCCGAAGCAAATCCCAATATCGGGGAGCACCTGCGCGACTGGCAGATCGCCCGCACCCAGAACAACGAGGATGCGTACGATTGGAATGAATTCCGCCAGCACGAGCTGCGGATCGGCGCTCCCGATCCCGGCGACGAGGAGCCAGAGGAGTTCCGCCAGTACGACTGGACCAAGTACGCGCCGAGCAGCGAGCAGAAGTCCCAGTCAGGTTCAGATGACCACGCGTCCGGCGCCCGGGCGAGCGTGAGCAGCTGGCAAGGCCATACCGAGGAGCCGGAGAAGGCGCGAGGCAGCCTGTGGGACTTCCTGCGCAGCCGATTTGGCCGCCGCTGATCGAGACGAAGCGCCACGTCGGGCTGACCGCGCTCGCCAACCACCGGGGTGGTCCGCGGGCGCCGGACGCGGTCGAACAGGTTGCGTCGCGGGCCCGCCGCGCTGAGGATGCCGGCTTCGACGTCGTCTCCTACGCCGACCTCGTGAGCGGCGACCCGTTTCCGCCACTGGTGCTCGCTGCGCAAGCGACCGACCGAGCTGCCCTCATGACGCGCCTCGTTGGTGCATTCGGCCGTAGTCCGGTCCATCTTGCGTCCGGGGCGGCCTGGGTCGACCGTGTCTCGCGCGGTCGGTTCATCCTCGGCCTCGGCGCCAGTTTGCGGCGCGCCACGCGTGAGCGACTGGGCTACGACTTCGAGCGTCCAGTCGCGCGGATGCGCGACGTGATCACCGTGATGCGAGCCTTGTGGGGCGAAGAGGCGCCCGGCGCCGAGCGCAACGCAGACGGAACGATCCGCTACCACGGTGCAACACTCCACCTCGAGCGTGCGTCGGTTGACCTGCTGCCCACCCGGCGCCTTCCAATCTATCTCGCGGCGGCGGGACCGCGGATGCTTCGGCTCGCCGGGGCGCTCGCCGATGGGGTCCTAATGGAGTTGACGACGCCATCCTACGTGCGCTGGGCTTGGCGGGAAATCCGGGCCGGCGCGGCCGAGGCAGGGCGCATCCTTGACCGGTTTGACGTGTGTGTGCAGGCGACGTTCTTGCCGCCGCCTCGCACGACGGTGCCAGTGACCTCCACTGCCGACCATATAGCGTTCTTCGTCCGGCACTGCTGCGATCCTGAATTTGCACATACCTGGGATTACGGTGGGTTGGGCGCGGCCGCGGCAGCGGTTCGTGAGGCAGCGCATGCTGGAGACCTCGGGCGCGCCGAGGCGATCGTTCGAGAGGCGATTTTTCCCGCGGCGGCGGTCGATTGCACCGACCCGGCGAGTTTCTGGCGCTGGATCGATGGTCACGTGGCCGCCGGAGCGACATTGCTTGCCGTGCCACTCGAACTCGAAGAACTCACTGGCATCACCCCGCGCGAGGTCAAGCGACGGATCGCTCAGCCAACCGCGTGATATTGGTAGGTTCGAGTCGTTCGAAATCCGCAGGATTCGTAGAGACCAAGGGCATTGTGATTTTCGGTCTCGACTTCGAGGAAGATGGACTCGATCCCGTCGGCAAGCAAGGTCGCGACGGTTAGCGCGAGCGTGTCACGGCCATAGCCTTGACGCTGCTGGGTGGGAATGATCCCAAACGTTGCGAGGTACGCGGATCGATCCAATACCTGGGCCCGGATCGCCCCGATCGGCTGGCTTTCGAGCTCGGTGATGAACCAACGTTGACGCGGATCACCCAGCCGCGTGTCGATGAGGCGGCCGACTTCCTCGCGCGCGTCGCCGAAGGCGGCAGCAGTAACGCGCTTCAGCGTCGGCGCATCCTCGGAGACAGCGGAGCGGACCCGAACTCGGCCGCTCGGGGTGGCACGCGGGAGCTCCGGTTGGAACTGCATTCGATGTTCGGAGAAACGGTAAACCGCGCCGACAGCCCGGAGAAATGCCACGCCGCCAGTTGACGAGGCGTCGCAGACGAGGAGAAACTGCCCCTCGATTACCTCGCGGACCGCATCAAGCAGGCGTCGGCCGACGCCGCGTCTGCGCCAGGCGGGATCGACGACGAGCCAAGCCTCGAGCTCCCCATAGTGAGTTAAAAGCGCGGCACCGGCGAGCTGGTTCCCGGCGAAGGCCAACAGCCACGGTGGCTTCGGGTCGAGCCCGCGATCGAAGTCGATCGGCAACTCCAAGCCGTCGTGGGCGTTGCAGCGGGCCAGCAGCTCTTCGAGCGCCGCTCGTTCCTCGCCGCTCAGCTCGCTACGGCGTACCAGACCGCTGGCGGGACGTTCTTCCATGACCTTCGGCAAGTGTACGGTACGACGCGCTCAGCGGGTGGCGGCCGGAGCAACCCCGGCCACCACCCGCAGGAGGAGAGGCGTTCCCCGGTCTCGCTGACGACGACCGGGGAACGGGCGAGCCCGCCCTGCACTGCATTGTTCCGCTCCTCGATACGATGAAGCGCGGTCCATTCGGCCCATTTTGGTAGGGCCGCCCTGATGTCCGTGGCGCTCCACGTGTCGAATTCGCATGAGATCGTCTGTGAAGAAAGGCCTTCGCGGAGGCACGAAACGGTCGCCGCTCCTGAGCGCTAGAAGGCTGAGCGGTCGTCCGAAAAAGGTTCTGCTCCCTTCTTCCATCCCACGTCTGGAAACGCCGTTCGTCCCGCCGATGGAGAACCGGCGGCACTCGGGCCGGAGAGAGGACGGTCGCTGTCGCCAGCGTGACGTCGGTAGAGAGCTTTGGGGATCGCGGGAACCGGCGGGGTGCAGCCGAGCACAGCGTCGATGACTCTCGATCGCGACACCTTCACTCGCCACACTTGTGGTGCGTAGCCGGATGACCGTCGCTCAGTCTGCTGCGAGCGACGATGGCGGCGGTGGCCTGCTTGTCTCCGTGATCGCGGCGCAGTCGGAAGGCTCGTCGTGCGCGTGTCCTGCCTTGCGCCCGTTCCAAAAACGGGGGGATAATCGGGCCAAAGGACGGACTGTGGGACATTCGAAGCGCGCCCCTTTTCCAGCTGGCGGGACGGTCGGCTGGGCTTTTGGAGTGTTTTATGGCGAAAGTCTTTGCTGCGGATTTTTCGCGGTTGGATCCGGAGGTCGTTGAGACTGTCAAGCTCCTGCCGGATGACTTTTGGGTTTTGGCTGAGTTCAACACGGTCGGCCGGAACGTCGACTGGCTGATCGTCCGCGAAGCCCCGGATCGTTCTCCTGCGGCGCCCTCGACTCTCATTGTCACCGAGGTGAAGCGCCTGCCCCGGGCAGTGCGCGGCCGCTCCACCGATGAGCCTTGGGAGATGCTCGGAGACGATGGGCTGTGGCAAGAGATTCGGCCGACCAACGAGCGGGACATTAACCCCTATTGGCAGGCGGTCAACACCGCGAACGCAATCAAGCACTGGTTGTGGAACAACCAGCCGCTCTATGCCGACCCGGCGGTGTTCGCGAACGAGCAGGAGTTCGCCGTTTGGCCAGACTTGTTGTTGCTTGGTCCGCCCGGCGTCATTCATCAACTCCCGCTCCGGCCGCCGACGCGCTTCGGAGCGTGGTGGAGCAACGTTGACGATTGGCGGCGTCACCTCGAAGTGTGGCGCCCCAAGAAAGGCAAGCCCTTCACGGCGCGGGAATTAGAGCGGCTGATCGACGTATTGCGGTTACGTCCCGTTCCGAATTCCGACCGGCCGTTCGAATCGGTCCAGCCGCCCAGCGACCTTGACCGGCTGGCTGCCGCCGTCCAGTCGCTTCAGGCCCGCGTTGAGCGGCTCGAGGAGCAGATCGCCGCGCTGCGCGGCTAAGCCTTCCGGCGTGGTATCGTCCTGCTATCCTGCGGGAGGACGGAGCTGATGAGCAACGCGCTGACTGCGCTCACCGAGGTCATCCGTACGGCGAACCGGATGCTGCTTGATGCGACCAGCGACCTGACCGTCGAGCAAGCGAACTGGCTTCCACCCGGAACGGCGAATTCGATCGGATTGACCTACGCACACATCGTCAACATTCAAGATCGTTACCTGAATACGTTCATCCTCGGCCAGCCGACCATTTGGGAGCGGGAAGGTTGGGGTGAACGTCTGGGTCTTCCGGATGCGATGCGCATGAGCCGCGAAGCTGCCTCCGATCAGAAAATCGATCCGGCGGCATTCCGGGCCTACGCCGAGCGCGTCTTCGCCGAGACGAATGCCTACCTCGATCGCGTCGATGAAGCGGAGCTTGCCCGCGAGGTACAAGGCTACCGCGGGCCAATTGCGGTCTCCCTCGTCCTCGGTCGGCTGATGGCCTTTCATGCGGTGTCCCACCTCGGCGAAATTGCGGCATTGCGCGGTGTGCAAGGGTTGAAGGGCCTACCGTTCTAGCACGAGGAAGCGCTCTCGCCGCGCCGTCTCCATCGATCAGGGAGAACGACGCCAGCGCTCCCGTGCCGGGAGACCATGCGGTTGCCGCGCACCGAGTTCTTGACGCGGTCCCTGCGGCGAGGTGTTCGCCGACAACACGACTTGTCGAAGTGCTGACGGGCGCGTGCTACCGTCAAGGGGCACCGCCTGTGTCGCGCTCGACCCGAGGGACATCGGACCCGAAACCTCGGCGCTCGCGAAGCGACGGGCCTCCACCTCTCGGTTCCGCTCGTCGTCGCGCAACCGTCGCGGCGGACCTCCGGTCGACTGGCTCGACGGGATTGCAGGGGGTCGTTGTGGGGAGCCCGTGATTCGGCGTGACGGAACGGCCGGCGTTCGGGTGCACGGGGGCGTCGAAGGCGCTGCACGGTGGGACAATCGTGCTGCTGAACAGCGCCAGCCGGCGAGCGCACTCGCCGGCGGCAAGCCGCTAGCGGTGCCGCCATCCTCGAGCGGGCCATGCCGAGCGAGCTTCATGCTGTGGTGCGATCCCAATTCGGACGATCGGGCCGACGCCGACGGGCCACTTGGCCGATGACGGCGTAGCTCATTCTGCGCTAGCCTCGCGGCCAAGGCCCAGGACGTCTGTGCTGGGCGGACGAGGTGGCAGATGTTCGCGCCCAAGTCGGCTGAACACGTCGCTTCCGAGCGGCTGCTTTCCCTGCTTCGCTATACGGTGCTCGCACCGTCCTTTCGCAACCGTCAGCCGTGGCGATTTGCGGTCGGTGAAGGGGAGATTCGGGTCTTCGCAGAGGCAGACGATCCCCGCGTCTCGGGCGCGATCCCTCCGCGTGAACGAGACCTCAGCCTCGGCTGTGCAATCGAGAATTTGGCGATCGCCGCCGAAGCCGCTGGGGTGCTCGATACGGTTCGGCTGCTCCCGGATCCGAACCAACCTCAGCGGGTCGCCGATGTGGTGATCAACGCCGCCGGATCGGCGCCACGTCGCGATATCGTCGCCTTGTTCGAGGCGATTCCTGAGCGACACACCGATGAAGGGCCCTTTCTTCCTAGCCCAGTGCCCGTTCGGGTCCGCCGGTTGCTCGAAGGAGCCGTCGTCGAGCCAGACGTGCGGCTCGTCCTGATCGACACGTGCGAGGTGCGGCGGCTCATCGAGTCGGCAGTTAGTTCGGCACCGCCGTCATCGGTGGACGCGATCGCGGCACGCTTGGGCGCCTTGCTTCGTCCGGCGAGGGGAAAGACCGACCATCGCGATCCTGCCGACCTCGCGATCGCGGCGCCCTTGTTTGGCGCGATTGTGGCCTCACGTGATGACCGGCTTGCCTGGCTCCAGGGCGGACGCGCCCTCGAGCGCGTCTGGCTCACCGCGACCTCCTATGGACTCCATCTCCATCCGTTGAGTGAGTTGCTGCTTGTCGAGCCGTTTGCGGTTGGAATTCGCTCGCTGGTAGGAACGGGCCTGCCGCTCGTTCCGTTTCGGCTTGGCTACGGTCGGCTCGAACGGCGGCGGACACACCGCCGGCCGCTCCGCGATGTCCTCGTGCCCTGGCAGGAGTGATCGCGCACAGCCGAGAAACAGCCGCGGCTGCCAGAACAGGTTGTCATTTGTTCAGAACGACGCCTCGACTGGCGGGCGGCCGGCCCACCGAACCATCGCTGGCGCATGCCTTCCCGAGCACATGGCTCGCGAGGACGACTGCGACTGCCAGACGGCGTTCGCCGCGGAGGTCCGGTGTTCATGAGAGACTGTGATCGATGGCGTGACAGCAGGTGTCCGCGCGTCGGATCGGGATTGGCGGACGTGTCACGACGTCGCAGGGCGGCGCTGCGCCGCAGCGCGGCTGGATGGGGCGAAAAAGGGTCGACCATCGGCGAGGCAATGAACCGGCTGGCCGAAGGCAACCCGAACCTCGCGGACCGGAAGACCCTTTGGCAGAACCGGCGGACGGAAAACACCCACGATGCCAAGGATTGGCAAGCGAGCGGTTCGCGAGCCTATGCAGGCGATGGCCAATCCCGAGCTTGGCAGCGACAAGCCCGAGGAAATTCGCCAGCACGAATGGACCACCTCGGCTTGATAAAGGCCCACTCGACACCCCCGGGATTTGGCGGGGCTGGACCGTTCGGTTATCGCCCCGGTCAGGGCTGCCGTACCGTGGCGAGTGGCAACCAGCTCGTGAATCCGTCGCTAAAGGTGGTGGTGAGGTCGCCGGTGCTCGGGAGTTGAACGATTTCGAGGCGCGCCGAGGAGACGGTTTTTGCGCCGATCCACCGTCCATGGTACCCGGCGGGTGGCACGGCAAGGTCAGGGATCTCGAGCCACGTGCCGGTGATCTGCGTTGAAGAGCCGCTGAAAAAGAGATCTTCGTAGAGAGTCACCCTTAGCCCCATCGCGGCCTCGAAGCGCCCATCGTCGAGGGTTCGGCCGCGCGGCAGCAGCCGCAGAGATTGTGCTGAGTCGTTGCCGATAAACCAGGTGTTTGCGTTCCCCGTGAACCAGACGGGATCGCCGAGCATAATCCGTGTGCAGGCGCCGCCGAAGGCCGGCTCACTGTACAGATACAGCCCGGCATTGCCGTCGCAGTTGCCCGGCACTACCACGCCGTCCGGTACGTGGGGCGCGGAGCCGCTTGGTTCCGGCGGATTGAGGGGCTGCCCCTGCGATCGCACCTGAATCGATGACGCGGTTTTCGGGCCGACACAGCCTGCCGTGCAGGGGGCGGCGGCCAGATCGGCCACCGCCACGGGCCCAGTGAAGGCAGAGGCTTGGCCCTGATAGGCCGCGTCGCTCCAGAGCACCGCGGTCAAAGCGCCGACGATCCGCAGCGACTGCGCGGCGTCGTTGCCAATGTGCCAGCGATCGGCGAACGGCGAATCTGCCGAGAAATACGAACATTTGCCGGCGAAGCCCGGCTGGTCATAGAGATAGACGCCGCTGACCGTTTCGTCGTCGCAGGGGCGTCCTGCTGCTACTGGCTGCGGCGGGCGTGGCGGCGAGGCTTGGCCAGGTCCTGTGCCAATCCCGATGCCGGTGACGACGACCGCGAAGGGCTGACGCTCTCCCTGCGGAACCGTGTAGGCCCGGACCCGAATTCGGTACGTTCCTGCCGGCGCATGGCTCAGGATGACTGTCTCGACGGAGTTGCACGCATCGGCGCTGCCACGCAGGCACCGGTCGCCCGGAGCATACGCCCCGGCGTTGCCGTGACGCACGGCGCCTTCCGGGCCGACTACCTCGAGATCGAGGTCGTTGACGAGCTGTTTGGCAGCCGCGGGCTGACCGGGAAAGTCCATCCAGACGACTGTCACTCGGAGCGGGCCAGCGCCGGACGTCGTGAGACTTCTCTCCCACGTCTCGCCGGTGGCGAGGCCAATCGTCTCATCGGCGATCCACACCTCACGCCCTCCGGCTGGCGCAAGGCTCGCCGCCACGTTGACGCGACCGAAGCCGCTGATTGGGTTTGGCCGGACTACCGGAACCTCTTGCGTTGCTGGATCCGTTCCATACTGTCCGGGAGCGATATCGTCGGCACCGTTGATCACCACCGCCTTGATCAGCGCTCCGCTCGGCGTGTGGATGCCGCGGCGGGTCTGCAGCCATTCCCGGAAAAGGATAGCTGCACCAGCGGTCAGCGGTGTCGCCATACTCGTTCCGCTTAGGAACCGGTAGGCCGTACTCGCCGTCGCGCCGCGAAGAGGAGAGAAGCGGGAGAAGGCCGACAACACGTGCGTTCCGGGCGCAACCACATCGGGCTTGAGGCGCCCATCCGCGGTTGGGCCACGGCTCGAGAAAGCGGCCATTCCTTCAATGCGGTTCGCAATTGGGTCGGCAATGATTGGCGGCACCGGCCAGGCAAAGGCGCTCAACTGACCATAGGTCGTTCGGATCTCTGGGCGATTATTCTCGGATGCGCCAACGGTGATGACGTTTTTCGCCGTCCCCGGTGAGGCGAGCGAAGCGAGGTCGACCCGACCGGAACGGTCGCGATCCTGCCCTGAGTTCCCCGCGGCGAAGAGCATGAGTGCCGTGCGTTCCTGCCAAAGCGCGTAGTCCACCTGCTGCGCGTTCAGTCGGTACGCGCCGGTCGCACCGCCGCCCCATGAGTTCGTCTGAACGAACGCGCCGTCCCGCACTGCGAGGCGGAGCAAGTCGCCTGCATCGAGGGGCGGATAAACCGCCGAGCCCGGGCCGCCGATCGCTTGCACGATGAGGCCGGCTCGCGGCGCAACGCCTGCCTCCGAGCCGGCATAGAGGTTTTCCTCTGGCAGTGCGCCCGACGCGGCGCCGCTGCCGAGCACCGATCCCGCGACATGGGTTCCGTGGCCGTTGTCGTCGGCCCAGTTGCACGGATCGGGTCGCGAAAGGCAGTAGGCTTTCACCACTCGCCCCGCGAAATCCGGATGCACCGTTGCCAAATGGCCAGTGTCGAGTCCCGAGTCGGCCACGGCGACGATCTGACCTGCGCCATACAAGCCGAGATCCTGCCGCACCTCCGGCACACCGAGCACCGGCACGGCACGGTCGTTGAGCGTCTCCGGCGCGTCGTACGGCTCGACCCAGACAACGTCGTCGAGCGCAGCGAGAGCAGGAGCGGCCCCCGCTGCGATGCGGACCCGAAGGTAGCCAGCGAAGCCAGTATCTGTCGCGCCGAAAACCACACCGCCAAGCCCGGCAATCGCGCGACCGAGCCGGCCAAGGTCTGCGCCTGAAAAGGTCTGGACCATGTAGTCGCCCGAGCTCGAGGCGGCGGCTGAGATGCGAAATGCGGTTCGCCATGGCCCCACCCAGCGAACGTTTGGCAAGGCGCGCACGCGCTCGGCGGCGGCGGCATCCATTCGAGCGATGAAGGCATGGTCGGGGAGATAGAAGGCGAGCTCGCCGCCGCTTTGGCGCACCGCGGATTTCCAGCGCTCCTCCACCGGTCCGTCGAACTGCACGATCCAAGCGTTACCCCCGGTCTCGTCCTGCGCCAGTCGCCCGGCGAGCGGGTCGAACGCCCCCCGTTGGAGCCGAATGAGGGGAGGCGCCGGCTGTGCCGTGCCGCCGCTGACCGCGCCGAGAGCGGCGATGATCCCGCCGATGAGGGCTGCTGCTGTCCAACGCCAGACAACGTGTCCGCTCCTCATGTTTGGCCTCCTCCTCCGGCGTGGTTATAACAGGATGGCTCGGCGGCTGAGCGACTGGCGAGCCATACTTCTTCTCGCAGGAGACGTTGAGGTGAAAGTAGCCGGGGGCTGGCGAGCGCGCCTCGAGGAAGGAGCCGTTCGGCTCCTCAGTGCCTACTGGCGGTTCGTCATCCGCTGCCGGCACGGCCGGCGCGTCCAGATTGGCCGCAACTTCCGTACCAACGGCCGCCTTGTGATCCTTGGCCCCGGTCGCATCGAGATAGGCGACGACGTCAACGCTTGGTCCCACGCCGAGCACAACGTTCTCATCACTTTTGCCCCCGAGTCGCGCATTCGCATCGGATCGGGCACGCGGTTAAACGGTGCGGGAATTCAGGCTCGCACCCAGATCACCATTGGGCAGCGCTGCATTCTCGGCTCGACGCTCCTGCTCGACACGGATCATCATCCGCTCGATCCCGCTCGGCGACACGACCCGACAGCACCCGTGGCATCCGCGCCGATAGTGATCGGGGATAACGTCTGGCTCGGCGGACAGAGCGCCGTCCTCAAAGGCGTGACGATCGGGGAGAACTCGGTGGTTGCCTTTCGGGCGGTCGTTGCGTCGGATGTGCCAGCCAATGTCGTTGTCGCTGGCAACCCCGCGCGGATTGTCCGGCGCTTCGACGAAACCTAGCAGAATCACGCCGTTACACCTCGGTATACTAGCCGCCACGCCGACTCCGTCCGGAGGAATGTCCTTGGTCCGCCGCCTCGCGCTGACGACGCTCGTTGTACTCTGGCTCGCGTCACTGCCGGCCGCGGATTCGGTCCGGGCTCAGGTGGGAACGCTCTCGCAGGTCGCAATCCTCACGACCAGTGCGGCACCCAATCAGGAGGTGTTTGGCACAAGTGTTGCGGTCAGCGCGGACGGCTCGACGATCGTCGTCGGCGCCCCTGCCGCCTTCGGCGGGCAGCGCGGCGCGGTGTACGTGTTCGTTCGGCCTTCCACTGGGTGGTCCTCGACATCGGCGGTGAGCGCGATTTTGCGTTCATCGGACAGCGAGGCGCTCGATCGGCTGGGATCGAGCGTTGCGGTGAGCGCCAATGGCGATGTGATCGTTGCTGGCGCACCCTCGACTGAAGAGCAAGGGGCTGTTTATTTGTGGGAGCGGCCGAGCGCCGGTTGGAGCGGGACGCTTACGCAAACGGTGAAACTTGTTCCGTCGAAGGACCAAACCGGCGCAGAGGTCGGCGTGAGTGTCGCGCTGAGCGCGAACGGGGGGTTGGCGATTGCCGGCGCGCCCGCGGCCGGAGGTGAGGCTGGCGCGGTGTTCGTCTGGGAGCGGCCGGCGGAACGCTGGGGCAGCGGCGCACTACCGGAAACGGCGATCTTGACGGCGAGCGACGGCTCGGAAGGGGCGCTGCTTGGCGCCAGCGTCAGCGTGAGTGCCGACGGCGCTATGGTTCTTGCCGGCTCTCCCGAGGCGAGCAACGGGACGAGCCCACCCGGCGCGGGGTACGTCTTCCTCAAGCCGGCCACCGGCTGGACGACCACCGATCAGTTCACCGCCCGGCTCATTGCGTCGGACTCGACGACCCCGTTTCTCGGCGGCGCAGTTGCCCTCAGTGGCGACGGCACGACCGCACTGCTCATCGTGAATGCGCCGAGCGCCCCGATCGGTGCGGGAGCCGGATATGTCTATGTTCAGCCTTCCACTGGCTGGCAAAGCATGACCGAGAGCGCCACTCTTGCGCCGATCCCGGGTTCACAGGCCAATCAGTCGAGCGCCGCTCTCAATGGAACTGGCTCGCTCGCGGTCTGGGGCGTGCCGTTGAACAGCACGAGTGCTCCGGGTGAACTTGCGCTCTTTGCCCGCCCGCCCGGTGGCTGGAGCGGCATCGTTGCGCCCGCCCGGACCGCCAGCCCGAGCGACCCGACGACCGATGGATTTTTCGGCTGGTCAACTGCGGTGACACCGGACGGCGGACTCGTCGTCGTCGGCGCGCCGGGGGCCCTCAACGGCCGCGGGAGCGTGTATCTCTTCTCTGGACCGCAGCTTCTTTCATTCTCGCCGGCAACAGCCAGCCCAGGCGATACCGTGACGATCGTGGGGAGCAATCTCGATGGGGTCAGTGGCGTTACCTTCGGCGGCGTGCCGGCGCTGCAGTTTACCGCCGCGCTGACACAGGTGCGGGCGGTAGTTGGCCTAGGGGCAACCGGCGCTGTCGCGCTGACGACTCCGCAGGGAGTGATCGCGCTGCCTGGCTTTACCTTCGCTCCGGGCGCCAGCAGCACTGCGATCACGAGTGTCTCACCAAGTCCGTCTGCGCCGGGTGCGCCGGTGCTCGTGCAGTTCGCCGTCTCGACAGCGCTTGGGCCACCTAGCGGTACCGTCGTTGTGCAAGCAAGCAGCGGCGAGACCTGCAGTGCTCCGGTGGCGGCGGGCGGGTGCCAGCTCGTTTTCGCGACCGTCGGTGCGCGCTCGATTAGCGCCGAGTTTCAAGGGAACGCCTTCTTTGTCGCCAGCACGTCGCCGGGCCGAGTCCATGTCGTTCAGGTGCCGACGACGGTGGCGTTGACGGTGGCGGGCGCATCGCTGGTCGGAGAGACGATCGCCGCCTCATTCGCGGTCAGCTCGTCAGTCGGCGTGCCGCCGGGCTCAGTGACGGTCCGGGCCAACACAGGGGAGCGATGCAGTGCCGCGGTGAGCGTCGGCAGCTGCCCCCTGACCTTTCTGACGCCGGGAGATCGCGTGCTGACGGCTCGCTACGATGGCGCGGCTGGGTATTTGGCGAGCGAGTCTGCGCCGGCCCTCGACTCCGTCCGTGCCGCGACCGAGACAGCGGTGGTCGGCGACCCTACCCCCGACCCCTCGCTTGTCGGCGCGGCGGTGACCGTCTCCTACACGGTGGTCTCGGCAACCGGCGTTCCAACCGGCACCGTCGTGGTCTCTGCGACGACCGGTGAAGCCTGTGCGGCCACTGCGACGGCTGGGAGCTGCTCCATCGTTTTCGCTACCCCGGGGGTCCGTTCGATCGTCGCGACCTATAGTGGCAACGGCCTCTACTTGGCGAGCGCGTCGCTTCCGATCAGTCACACGGTCGGTGTTGCGCCGTTGGCCCCTACAACAACGACCATCACCAGCGTCGTGCCGAGCCCATCGCTCGTTGGCCGCCCGCTGACGGTGACCTACGCTGTCACCTCATCAGTCGGCTCGCCGACGGGCGCTGTCATCGTGCGCGCCTCGACAGGCGAGAGCTGTAGTGGCGCCGCGCCGGCGGGCAGCTGTAGTCTCGTCTTCGCAGCGCCGGGGGTCGCGCTGGCTTGCCGCGAGCTATCTTGGTTCGGCGACGCACGCCGCCGATACGTCGTCGCAGGTCCGCCATACCGTCCTCGATGTGCCCCCCGATGGACTGACCGCGGGATCGACGTCGCCGACCCGGTTGGGCGCCCCGACCGAGTTGTTTTGCCGCGGTGGACGGCGGGACCGGCGTTACGTTCGATTGGTCCCTCGGCACCGGCGCCGCCGCCGTTGGCCCGATCGTGACCTACACCTACCCGGCAGCCGGGCGCTTTGGCGCACTTGTTGCTGCGACATCGGGTGGAGGCACGCTCACCGAGGCGGTGACGGTCGATATCGTGGTCGCGCCGCAGGTGGTAAGCACCACGGTGAGGACGACCACCAGTGGGGCCGTGATCCGGGTCGGTGCAAATCCGGGCGGAGCATCAACGCAGCTCTTCGTCGATTACGAGCCGATACCGGGCGGGCCGCTCGTCAGTGTCCTTGGCGCGACAATCCCGCGGGGACATGGGGACCGGTGACGGTGGCGGCGTCCCTCGCCGACCTGCCGGCGGGGACGACTTTTCCGCTATCGCGTGCGCTCGTCAGTCTCGCAGGCACGTCGGCCAGCGCCGACGGCCAATTCACGACACTGAGCGGAAGGCTGTTCACGCCAGCCGCTGCGCTGAAACGCGACGCCCTAGGAGCACCGACGCGGCCAACCGGCCGCAACTGCCGCCGGCCGTCGCAGCCTATACTTCCGGCGCCGCCGCCGGCGGCCACGGAGGCTCCTACTCGGCATGCGAACACCTCGCCCTCTCGGCTCTTGTCCTCGTTCTTGCATCGACCACCGCTTGTCTGCCGCTGCCCACACTCGCCCGCTCTCAACCGCCGACTCCGACAGCGGAGGCCGCCCACCGTTCCGCCGACGGTGGCGGCGCCGACGACGATCGCGCCGTCGCCAACGGCGCGCACCGCTGGGGCGGTCGCGAGCCCGACTCGCCCAGTCCCGATGGGAAACGCCCACCCGCGTTGACTTCGACTCGCCCGGCGGCGACGATGACACCTGCGGCAGCGACGCCAACCCGGCCGGCGGGCGACGGCAACAGCGGTGTTGACTTCCGCGCCTGCGCCGAATGACCTCCTCTTTCCGGTTGCTCGCGATCGCGCCCTGCCGGCGAGCTATGTGCCGCCCGATCTCGTTTCCGTCGACACCGTCGCCCGGACGGTGCGCGGAACCCATCAAGTGCGTCAGGTGGTCCTTGATGATCTCGCACGCATGATTCGCGACATGCAGGCTGCTGGACTGAACCCCGTAATCTCGTCTGCCTACCGCTCGTACGCGGTCCAACAATCGACCTATGCCTATTGGGTGCAGACGCCTCGGGGCGGCCGAGGCCGATCGAGTGAGCGCCAAGCCCGGCCATAGCGAGCATCAGCTTGGGACCGCGATCGACTTCGCGAGCGCGGAAAATGGCTACGAGTTGGATGAGAGCTTCGCGAACACGCGTGAAGGCAAATGGCTGCTGGCGAACGCCACTCGATACGGGTTCGTGCTCAGTTACCCGGCCGGGGCGGAATCGATCACCGGCTATGCCTACGAGCCGTGGGCACTATCGTTATGTTGGACCGACCCACGCGCAGGCAATTGCAGCCTCGGGACGTCCGCCGATCGAATACTACCGCTCGCGGAGCCGCTAAACGCCCTAGAGGCGAGGGTCGAGGATGTCGCGAAGCGCGTCGCCGAGCGTGTTGACGGCCAGCACCGTGATCGTGATCGCTAGCCCGGGAAAGATGGCAATCCACCAAGCATTGTCGACATAGCTTCGCCCATCCGACAGAAGGTTGCCCCAAGAGGGGGTCGGCGGCTGGACGCCCAAGCCAAGGAAGCTCAGGCTGCTCTCGACGAGAATGAGGGTCGCGATGGAAAGAGTCCAAAAGCACCAAGTTCGGGGAGAGGACGTTTGGCAGAATATGTTGAGCGACGAATTCGGCGGTTCCCCGCGCCGGCGGCGCGTGCTGCTTCGACATACTCGATTCGCCGCAAGCGTAAGGTGAGGCCCCGCGTGATGCGGGCATAGAAGACCCAGCCGGCGACCGACAACAGCGCGACCAGAACGATGAGGTTCGACCCCAGGACGGCGATCACCGCGATGGCGACGACCAAGAAAGGAAAGGCGATCTGGATGTCGGACAGCCGCATGATGAACCGGTCGATCAGCCCACCGAAATAGCCAGCCGTCAAGCCGAGAGTGACACCAAGCGTCGCTGAAAGGGTTGCGGCGACGAACCCTATCGTTAGCGAGACGCGCGCCCCGAAGAAGATAATGCGTGAAAGCATGTCTCGGCCAAATCGGTCGGTACCGAGCGGATTAGTCCGCCACTCCGCCAGGGAGCCAGAATGGCGGCTTTAACTGTTCGGAAAGCGCTTGGGCGGTCGGGTCGTGCGGCGCAAGCAGATCGGCGAACACCGCCACCAAGATGAGCGCGACGAGGACAATGGACGCGACAATCGCTGCCGGCCGCGACCGGTAGCGCCGCCAGAGCCGCTGGCGGTTTGCTCACCTCGCGCGATGATGGAACCCGGAGGGTGACCGTTTGCCTCAGCCCACTGGCGCCTGCCCGTTGAATGCCGTGGGTCGATAAGCCGATAGAGCCAATCGGTGAAGAAGTTCACCAGCACCACAATGAGTCGCGATCAAAAACAACGGTCGCCTGCACCACGGGATAGTCCCGTCCAAAAATGGAATCGACGAGCTGTCGGCCGACGCCGTTGTAGGTGAAGACCGTCTCGACGACCACCGCGCCCGCTTAGCAACAGCGAGAAATCGAGCGAGACGGCGGTGACCACCGGGATTAGGCTGTTGCGGAGGGCATGACCGAGGAGAACGGCGCGTCGCGACAGCCCTTTGGCATGCGCCGTTCGAATGTAATCCTGCGACAAGGTTTCCAGCATCTCAGAGCGTACCAGCCTGGTCATTCGCGCGACATAAAAGGCGGCGAGGGTAATCGTCGGCAGCACGAGGTGACGTGGTTCGCCCGATCCGAAGGTCGGCAGCCAGCGCAGCGTCACCGCGAAGATCAGGACTCAACCACAATGCCAAGCCAAAAATTCGGCATCGCTTGGCCGAGCGCGGCCAGGAGCATGATGCCCCGCTCGTCTGGGTGGCCGCGCCGAACCGCCCGCGAGAATGCCGAGCGGCACCGAGACGAGCAGCGAGACGGTGATCGCCGCGATGGTCAGCTGAATGGTCGCCGGCAGCCGCTCCAGCACCATCTGAAAGGCTGGCTTGCCATACCGGATCGAGCGGCCGAAGTCGAGGGCGCGCGGTTTGACCGACAAAGCGAGCGTATTGGACGAGGAGTGGCTCGTCTAATCCAAGGCTCTGGCGAATTGCCAGCACCTCTTCGGCGGTGGGGTTCGGCCCGGTCAGCATCGAGACCGGGTCGCCCGAAAGCCGCAGGAGGAAGAAGAGACCCGTCATGATGCCAACCAGCACGAGAACGAGCTGGCCGGCAAACGCCAATGCGCGACGCATTTCCCTACGCCTGCTTTTCCGTTTCCCAGATGTACACCGCCGTGTCGTAGGGAATGCGCAGCTTGGTGATCTTCTTGCTCGAGATCGCCGGGAAAATCTTGGTAAGCGATGAAGATTGCTGGGTACTCCTCGCGCATCAACTCGGCCATGCGGAAGATCTGTTGCTTGCGCTTCTCTTGATCGAGCTCGATCTTCTGTTGGGCGTAGAGCCGGTCGAACTCCCTCGTTCGGGAAGTAGTCTTGAAAGCCCGGCGGGCGGACGCCGAAGGAGGCCGCTGCGCCGTCGAAGGTCGCGCAGGGCAAAGTAGTCGGTCCGAAACGAGACGAGCGGGTTGTCGCTCTTGGTCGTAATCTGCGGGACGAAGACCGGGAACTCATAGATTTGGACGCGCGAGCGAAGCCCCACGTTGTTCAGATAGCCGGCGACGGCGGTCGCGAGCGGCTGGGTGGCAGCGACTGAACCAATCACCGCCTCGGCGCCTTCGAATCCGGCTTGACGGATGAGCGAACGCGCCCGCTCGGGATGTCGAACGGCACCGCCTTGATGTTTTCGTTGTAGCCAAAGATCCCCGGCTGGAGCAATTGCCCTTGCGAGACTTTCGCGAAGCCGCCAAAGATGCGCTGGACAATTTCGTCCTTGTTGACCGCGAGGTTTCGCGGCTTCGCGGACGCGCCGATCGGCAAAGGCGGGCGTGTTCTGGATGATGCCCATGATCGTGCACGACATCGACGGCACACGCGTCACGTTGAAATCGGCTTGCAACCCGGCCACTTTGTCGCCCGGCGCGTTCAACACCATGTCGACCTCGCCGGTACGAAGCGCCGAGAGGAGCGTCGCCTCTTCCGCAATCGCGAGGAGACGAGCGCTCTGGATCTTTGACTTGCCACGCCAACTGCCGTCCCACGCCTCATAGACGATTCGATTGGCGGTGACAAACTCGACAAGTTTGAATGAACCGGTGCCAATCGGTTTCGTCTTCATGTCGCCGCCATTGCGGACATACTCCGGCGGCACCATGAACAGCATCGTCAGGTAGTTCAGCAGCAGCGGAAAGGGAGTTGCCGTCTTGATGCGGACGGTTGTCGAGTTGACGGGCTCGACAGCGGTGATGAAGTTGACCCGCGTCTTACTGTTGGCATGAATGGGGTCGGTCGAGTTCTGGATGCGCTCGACGTTGAACTTGACGACCTCGGCGGTGAATGGTTCCCCGTTGGAGAACTTCACATCGTCCCGGAGCTTGAACTCCATTGTCAGCGGGTCGATTCGCGTCCACGAAACGGCGAGCTGCGGCTGAAACTCGGTTCCGGCGTCGTTGAACGTGACGAGGGCGTCGAACATCTGCCGAGCAGCTTGAAAGCCGGAGTTCGAGAGGGTGCCATGGGGATCGAGCGTATCGGAGATGGTCGGCGCCCCGATGGTTAGGGTGTCGGAGAGGCGGCCGCCGCCCGGGGCCGGCGAGGTGGAGCCCGTCGTGGTGGGCGAGCACGCGGCGAGCGCTGCCGCACCGGCACTGAGCGCGAGAAACGAACGGCGATCGAGAAGCCGCTGGCCCTCACGGGCGATCAAATCGTCGAGTCGGTGCTCCACCTGCGTACCCCCTTCGATCGGTCAGTTCCCAACGTGTGTTGGCTAGGATAGGAGATTTCCGAATGCGAGGCGACAATATACACCGCACTGGCCAGTGGCGTCGGCGGCTCGGTCGTCGCGCGTTTGGCGCCCTCGGCTGTCGCTGGGGTGCGACCGCCCGCCCCGGTTGGAGCGGGCTGGGGAACAGGATCGGCGGTGACGCCGCTACTTCACTTTGTAGATCGAATCGAGGTTGTAGGCGTTTGGCGTCGGCAGGTCGACACCCTTGATCTTCGGGGTGTAGACGAAGAACTGCGACCGGCTGACCGTGTAGGCGACGGGCACATCCTCGCGGAAGACGCGGTTCGCTTGGAGGAAGATCTGGCGGCGCTTGGCGACGTCGGACTCGGCGTACGCCGCATCCATCAAGCGGTCCCACTCCGGATTGCAGTAGAGCATCGCGCGGCGCGGCGCTCCGGTCGGCTTGTCGCAACCGTAGAAGGTGCGGATGCCGGTGAAGAAGCCGTTGTCCTCGCCATTGCTCCCGCTCCAGAAGTCGCCTTTCGGGAGTTCGCGCCGGCCATACGCCTTATCGACAAAGACGCTCTCCTCATTTGGGATGAGCTCGAACTCGATGCCGATCGCCCGCATATCGGCTTGGAAAGCGACGATCATGTTCTGCTCGCCGCGTCCCGTTGAGTAGTCGAGGCCGCCCGGAAGCCGAAAGCCATTCGGGTAGCCGGCCTCGGCGAGCAGCGCCTTGGCGCGATTGACGTCGTAGGGGATCGGCTGGACGGACGGGTCGTAGTAGTCACTGTCGGGAACCGCTACCTGACCTGTCGGCCGCGCGTAGCCACCATACAATCCGGTCGCCATCGCTTCCTTATTCACGGCATAGTTAATCGCGAGGCGCACGCGCTTGTCCTTCAACGGGGTGTCGCGCAACTCGTACGAGCCTTGGGGCATTGCGATCTGCGCTGACGAGTTCAGCTGTGACGTGACGACGATTCCGCGCTGCTTCAACTGATTCGCCTGGTCGCCGGAAAACCCAAAGGTTGCGATGTCGATCTCACCCTGGGTGAGACCGTTCATCACTTGGACGGCTTCGGGGATGAGGCGGAACAGGATTTCGTTGGCGATCGGCTTGCGGAAGGCGTGCCCCTCGGGGCGCTTCCGATAGTGAATGAGGTTCGCCTGCTGGAAACTCACCAGCTCATAAGGCCCACTGCCCATTGGCTTCTGGACAAAGGCGTCAAAGCCGATGGACTGGTAGTACTTCTTGGGCAAGATCCAAATGAACGGTCCACCGTTCGGGATTGCCGCATTCGGTGCGGAGAGCTTCAGTTCGACTGTCGTCGGCGTCGGGTTGGTCACGCTGGTGACGTTCAGAAGATACGACGTCTGTGCCCATCGTCTGTCGAGGATCTCTTGCATGCTGAAGGCGACATCTTCCGAGGTAAGCGGATCGCCATTCGCGAACTTCACGTCCGATCGGATGGTGAACGTCCAGGTCAGCCCGTCGGGCGAGACCGCCCAACGCTCGGCGATCGACGGTCGCACTTCGTACTTTGGGCCGAAGGACGTGAGATTGTCGTACAACGGCCAGTACTGAAAGAGGTTGGTGCGGGAAGCTTGCGGCGTCGGGTTGCCAATCATGACGCCGACGGCGACGCGCAGCACTTGCTGTTCATCACGCTGTTCCGCAGGCGCCGCCGGGGCAGCGCCGCCGGGTGTGGCACTGGGAGAGGCCGGCGCGCAGGCGACGCTGACGAGCATCGCAAACGCAAATAGTCGAGCGGACCGTGCGCGCATACACCCTCCACCAGGGATATCGTAGACAGTCCTTCGCATTGTACGTACCGAGCTGGAGAAGTCAACGTTTATCGCGCTACTCGCTCAGCAGCTCGGACACCGGAACGAGGTCGAATTCGCGCTCGCGGAGCCGCCGGATCAGGTCAGGGAGTACTTGGGCTGTCTGCGGCCTCGTGAGATGGGCGACGATGATGTCGCCCGGTTCGGCGCGAGTCACGGTGCGGCGGAGTAGCTGCTCCGCCGACGTCTGCTCCATCCAGTCGAGCGTGTCGAGCGATCAGGAGATGGAGTAGTAGCCGAGCTCACCAATGACGCGGTTCACCCGGGCGTGTCCCGGTCGCCGGATGGCGGGCGAAACCACGGTTTCGTCCGCACGCCGCCGTGGCGGAAGATCGCGTCGTCGCCGCGTTCGAGCTCCTCGCGGATGGCGCTGTTCGAGATCGCCGTGACGTTCGGATGGCTGTACCTGTGGTTCCCCAGTTCATGGCCGTCGGCGACCAGTCGGGCGACGATTTCAGGATGCTGGTCAGCCCACCAGCCGGTCAGGAACATTGTGGATCGGACGGAGGCCGCCTTGAGGTGATCAAGAACTGGCACAATGTGCGGCGACCGGATCCCCGCGTCGAAGGGAAGCGCAATCTTGTTCGTTGTGCTCGGTCCAGCGGCGATTTCGGTTGCCTGTGCTGGTGGCGGTAGGCGCAGGGATCGAGGCGTCGGCGTCGTGGTGGGGAGCGGAGACACCGCCGGCGTAGCGGTCGCGATCGGCGCCCCCGTCTCAACGCGCGGCGTTGGGCTGACCGGGGGTGGGAGGTTCTCCGGTCGACAGGTGGCGATGAGAAAGCCGAAGAAGGCGCAGATGAATGGGTCCACGGCGGCCCCTCGTGCGTCGCGAACCCGCGAGGCGGGGGTGGCGCAACGTCACGATTCGTGCCAGTTCAGCTCGACGAGGTTCTCAACCAAGGCGGGCGTCAACTCGAAGCCGCAGCGCTCGCACCAGCGCGGGTCGCGGGCAAGCGGCGGGGCGGTGAGCGCGATCCCGCAACGTGGGCAATACCACCCAAGCGTTCCCGCTGGCCGAACGATGGGAGGATCGAGCTTGCGCACCTGCCCGATCAAGCGGTTTAGCTCGGCGGTCGCGAAGATGGAGTATTCCATTGCGCCGGCGTCGCACACCCAGATTGGCGCTCCGCGACTGATGCGACTGCGCATCGGTTGGCCGCATCGAAGGCAAAACACCGGTGGCGATGCGAGGCTCGGGACGGGGAATGGGGGCGGCGATGTCGGCTCGCGCACCCCGGCAAACAGGCGCTGACGCTCGGTGAAGCGAAACCACTCGCGCGCGATCCACGAACGCTCGTGCATCCGGACCGGCGCGTAATCGTCGAGGTCGATCCCCTGACGAAGGAGTGTTCGCCGATGTGCTTCGTCTTGCGGCAGGCCGTCGTCCATGAGCCGGCGCTCGATCAAGGTATGGGCGTACCACCGACGCCGCTCTGGCGAGACCGGCTCGACGTCACGGTCGGGCCGCGCGGCCGGACCACGCTCAGTCGTCATGGTGACCGCACGCCCCGCAACGCCAGCCGCTCTGGGTTCGCGTTGGCTGTACGGCGCCGCAGGAAGGGCAGCAGTCGCGGTTGTCAGCTGCAAGGAGAAACTCTTCGAGCGCGAGCGCAACGGCATCGGGAAGCGAACGCACTTGTGTAGGACCGAAGCCGACGGCGCGGCTGCCGCCTATTCCCCGGAGCTGGCGGGCCATTTCACGCGCTCGTTCGTTCGGCGGCAAAGGACTCGCCATCCGCAAGTTCAGGCTGACCAACCGGCCGAGCGCCTCCGCGAGCGCCGCGATGTCGCTGCCGGCTTTGCCGACGTTGATGAACACTTCGAGCAATCCATGCTCGTCGCTGTTGAGGGTGACGTTGACCTTGCCTTCCGGTGCAACGATCTGGCGCGTGTAGCCGTAGACAACGGTCGGCCGAGGCCGCACTCCCGAGCGGTCGAGGGTCTCGACGGGACGATCGTCGGCGCTCATGGCCCGCTCCTCCCATGTCCGGCCGGCGCAGGGCCGAACACGCGGTCGGTTCCTGCAACGAATTGTGCCCGATTTCCGCCGAACCTCCAATCTGCTATTGTCCGTCAGCGATGCCCCCCCTCCTAGCGGTCACCTTCGATCTCTGGGAAACGTTGATCCACGACTCGCCAGACCTCGGCGGCGAACGGTCCCGGTTGCGCGTCGCCCGCCTTACCGAGGCCCTGCGATCCGTCGAGGCGGCGATCGACGAGGGGCGAGTCCAGACAGCCTACGACCAGTCGCTGCACGAGTACGACACACTGTGGCGCGACTATCGGGATCTGTCGACTCGCCGCCAGTTGGAGATCTTGGCCAGCCTGATCGGGGAGCAGATTGCCGGCGCCCTCGACGAGGCGGGTTGGGAGGCCGTCGAACGGGCCTACGTCGATCCCATCCACGAGCAGCCGCCTGCTCTCAGTCCCGACTCAATTCCCGTCCTTGACTGGTTGCGAGAGCGCGGCTATCGCATCGGCCTGATCAGCAATACCGGCCGAACTCCCGGGGTGGCCATGCGGCGCGTCCTAGCGAGGTACGGACTGCTCGACCGTTTCGACGTCACCATCTTTTCGAATGAGGAAGGGCTGTTAAAGCCGCGGCGCGAATTGTTCGACCGCGCTTCCGAACGCCTCGGCGTGCCAAACGAAGCGATCGTCCACGTCGGCGATAACCCGATTGCGGACGTCTGGGGAGCCAAAGAGGCCGGGATGCGTGCGGTGTTGCTCGGCTCGTTGCCCGCCACCGTCGAGCCCGATGCGCGCATCGCCCGACTCGCCGAACTGCCGTCGGTTTTGGAGGCATGGACCGTAACTTCGCCCAGCCATGATCTGCCGCGCTAGAACTACCTGCGGGCTCGGCCGACCTCGTGGTCAGACCGGCAACTGACGGAAGCGGCCGCCTTCGACGGTGTAGAAAAACACGCGCTGGTCGACGAGGTCGCCGTTCGGGTCATACTGGATTCGGCCGACGAGGGAAGTCATCTCGAGGGTGCGAATGGCGCGGGCAATTTCGCGTCCATCGGACCGGTTGGCGCGCTGGACGCCGGCCAACAGCACGTCCATCGCGCTGTAGCCAGTCGTCGAGTCGATACCGGGATTTCGCTGTTCGAGACGCTGAAACGCGTTGAACCACTCGCGCGGCGCGACGACCCGCGGGTCGGGCGTGATCGTCGAGATGATTACCCCCTCGGCAAGCGCCCCAAGCTCGTCGACAAACTGATCGACGAAATTGGCGTCGGATACGAGGATCGGCACGTTGATGCCAGCGCGCCGGACCTCGCGCACAAAGGTGATGCCGTCCGGAAAGTCCCCCGCGAAAAAGATCACCTGAGGATTGGCGTTTTGCACGGTCGCGAGGTGCTCGGCGAAGCTCGGCGCATCGGGCCGCAGCGCGATGGTTGCGGCCAGCTGGCCGCCCGCTTGTTGCAGCCCGGCGGTGAACTCGGTCGCCAGCCCCTGTCCGTAGGCGTTGGTGGTGTGGGCAAGCACCACCCGCTGCCAGCCACGGTCGACGAGATACCGTGCGGCGCGTGGCCCTTGGGTGGCGTCCGTTGCGCAGACTCGGAAGAATGTTTCGATGCCGGACCGGGACAGTTGTGGGTTGCTCGCGCTCGGCGTCACGACCACCAGCCCGAGTTCGCGGTAGATTGGGAGTGCGGCGGCGGTCGGGCCGCTGTTGTAGTGACCAACGACGCCGAGCACGGTCTGCCCGGCGCGGACGGTGGCAGCGATCTCATTCGCCACGTCCACCGCCACCGCTTCATCCGCCTCATCGTTCAAGGCGCGGACAACGACGCGCCGGCCGCCAAGCACGCCGCCGGCCGAATTGACTTCCTCCGCTTTCAACCGCGCGCCACCGGCCATCGATTGCCCACCTTCGGCCTGATCCCCCGAAAGCGGGCCAACGACGAACACAATCGCCTCGCCAGGGAAGGTCGGACCAGTCCGGCATGCGGCAAGCGGCGCGGAAGCAAGCACGGCCAGAAAGAGGCGGCGGTCGAGCAGCGTTTTCACGGGTGGCGCTCATTTCGACGGCGCGGTTCGCCGTTCGGTTCCGACGGTAGCGTGCCAGATTCCGCCGGCGCGCTGCAAAGGCCGCGTGCAGTCTTAGGCGAGCGCGCAGCTCAGCGAACGCGGCAAGCAGGCCGGTGCAGCCCCATCGAGAGCCGTCGAGCGCGGAGGCGCTCGTCGACACACCGCTCAACCGTCACACTCCCACGAACATCACGTGCGCCGCTGGAGAGGAGGCTCGTGCCTCGGCGGCAAGCCTGCTCAGCTGGCTCTTTGCTGATTGCTGCGGCTCGATAGGCAGCGCCGACAAGGTTACCGCTCGGCAGTCCGGCGCTGAGCACCGGGTGCGGTCTCCGGCACCAGCCGCGATAAGAGGGGGCGGCGAACCTTCGGGAGAGGCAGTTGCGCATCGGGGAAGCGCCGATGGGGATGTCCTCCGTCTCAGGGCGCTGCGATGAGCGACTCGAGGTCGGCGAGGCTGCGCGCTCCCGGTGCTTCCCCTGCGCCGGCCATGCGCTGGGCGAGCCGGCGAATCGCGGCGTTGCGCGGCGTCGGGATGCCGTGCAGCATCCCGAGCAAACAGATCTCACCGTTCAAGTAATCGACTTCGAGGCGGGGGCGCCCCTTGGCGAGGCTTTGCCACGTCGAACTGCCGCCTCGGCTGGCGGCGCCGGGAATCGCGCCGTGGCGATAGTGCGCGAGCACGCGCTCGCGCATTTCCTCTTCGCTCGCCCAATCGATGCCAGCGGCGCGAAAGACGGCCTTGGCCTCCTCTCGCACTGCGGCGCCAAATTCCCCGCCGCCGGGGGCGATGCCGCCGAGGATAGCGTCCAGACCATTGGTCAGGTTGGTCAAGAGCTTGGCGTATTTCAGCCGCATGATGTCGGGAACAGCGCGCGACACGAAACCACTTGCCGCGATATCGCAAGCGACGCGCTGAATGAGGTCATCGACGCCGCTTGGGAAGCGGCCACAGTCCAGCACACCGCTGACCGGTGTCCCGTAGGCGTCGACGACCCCCGGCTCAAAAAAGGTTGCCGGCAAGAGCACGTTCATGGCGTAGACGTGGCTGAAGCGGCGCGCTGCCATTCGCTCGTTCGCCACGCCGTTCTGGGCGCAGATGACCGGCACGTCGCCGGCCGCGAGCTCAAGTGCTTCAAGGGCAGGGGTGGTGTCTTGGGATTTCATCGTCAAGAAGACGATGTCGTCGTCGCGGAAGGCGATCTCGGCCGGTGAACCGACGGCGTTCGCCGGAACGCGTATGGCGCGGTCGGGCGTGCGCAGCAGTAGCCCATCGCGCTGGATCGCGCTAAGGTGTTCGCCCCGGCAGATCAGAATCACCTCGTGGCCGGCGTCCGCGAGGCGCGCCCCGATCGTGCCGCCAACCGCGCCCGCCCCGTAGATGATGTAGCGCATCGCATTCTCCTTTGGTTCCTCGGTATCGCACGGCCACCGCCGACTGTCAACCGGGCTCACGGTCTTTTCACGTCGCCCCGCGAGGCCAGCGAGCGCGGTATGGTGGGTCGCGCAGCGCGCGACGATCGGTCGAGGGACTGACGCTGCCAGGCCGCTGACCCTGGGTTCAAGCAGTGCGATACTTTGTCGTCGCAGATCGCAAGGAGGGCATGGTGCATCGCTTCGGGGCGCACGTTGGCGGAGGTCTCGGCCACATTCCTGATCGTGCAGCGGAGATCGGCGCGGAATGCATCCAAATCTTCACGTCCGCCCCCCAAAATTGGCGTCCGCCCCGCCACGATGAACGTGCTGTCGCGGCCTTTCGTGAGGCGATCAGCCAGCGCGGGATCGGACCGGTGCTCGTTCACGGCATCTATCTCCTCAATCCTGCGTCCGGGGACTCGCAACTGGTCGAGCGAACGATCCAGTCGATCGCGGAAGACCTCCAGTGGGCGGACCGGCTCGGCGCGATTGGCGTCGTCATCCATCTCGGGTCGAGCGGACAAGACCCGCTCGACGTCGGATTGGCCCGCTGCGCGGAACATCTGCGGAAGGCGCTCGACCGCTCCGAGGGTCAGGCTGCGCTGTTGCTCGAGACGTGTGCGGGGCAAGGCAACACGCTTGGGCGGCGCTTCGAGGAGCTGGGCTACTTGATTGACCAGCTAAACGACGAACGGGTTGGCGTCTGCTTCGATACGTGTCACGTCTTCGCCGCCGGCTATGACCTGACCAGTGAGGAAGGGCTGACGACCACGATTGCCGACCTCGATCGCCTTGTCGGCGTGGCCAAGGTGCGGGCCATGCATGTCAATGATTCCAAGGGCGCGCTCGGCAGTAACCTCGATCGCCATGAGAACCTCGGCCATGGTCAGATCGGCGAAGAGGGGTTCCGCCGGGTGCTCCGCCACCCGGCATTTGGATCGCTGCCGCTCATTCTTGAGGTGCCCGGCTTCGAGGGCGACGGGCCGGATCGCGCTAATTTGCAGATCCTGCGGGCGCTCGCAGGCGCTCCGCCACTGCCCGACGAGCCTGCGCAGCCTGCCCCGCGAACCAACGTCAAGCGTGGCTAGGGCTTAGAGCTGCCGCAGGGCGGCGCGCCGGGCGAGCAGCTTCCAAGGGTTGGTTCCTCCGTTAACCGCCGGCGCCGGCTTCTTGACTTGGTGGCCACGGACGTGAGCGACCGCCGCCGCGAGCAGCGCGGCCTCGTCGCGGCGATCGGGGATTTCTTCTGCCAGTGCTGGCCAGCGTCGGGCGAGAAAACCCGTGTCGAAACGGCCAGACGCGAAGTCCTCGCTCTCCATCAGAATCTGGTGGAACGGAATCGTTGTCCGCACCCCGACGATCTCATACTCGTCCAGAGCCCTCCGCATTCGGCGGATTGCCTCGTCCCGATCGGCCCCCCAGACGATGAGCTTCGAAAGCAGAGGGTCATAGTCGACCGTCACGTTCAGTCCTTCGTAGAGGGCGCTGTCGACACGCACGCCGGGGCCGAGCGGCTCGCGCAGCGCCTCGACCACGCCAATCGCGGGCAGGAAGTTGTTGAACGGGTCTTCTGCCGAAATCCGACATTCGATGGCGTGTCCGCGGGGCCGAATGTCCTCTTGGGTGAAGGACAGCGGTAGGCCGGAGGCGACGCGGATTTGCTCGCGGACGAGGTCGATGCCGGTGACCAGCTCGGTGACCGGATGCTCGACTTGTAGGCGCGTGTTCATTTCCATGAAGTAGAAGTTGCGATCGCTGTCGACGAGGAACTCGATCGTCCCAGCGTTGACATAGCCAACGGCGCGCGCTGCCGCAACCGCGGCTTCGCCCATGCGGCGCCGAAGCGCCTCGTCCACCACCACTGAGGGTGACTCCTCGACCAGCTTTTGCAGTCGGCGCTGGATCGAGCATTCGCGCTCGCCGAGATAGACACAGTTGCCATGGGAGTCGGCGATGATCTGGATCTCGATGTGGCGAGCAGGAGAGACGTAGCGCTCGACGTACACCGTGCCGTCGCCAAACGAGGAAACGGCCTCCGAGACCGCACCGCGCAGTGCGCTCCCCAAGTCCTCTGGTCGCTCGACGACGCGGACTCCTTTGCCACCGCCGCCGGCGGCCGCCTTCAGGATGATCGGAAAGCCGATCTCGCCGGCGATCCGCGCCGCTTGGTCGGCGTCCACACCCTCGAGGGCGCCGGGGACGATCGGGACACCGGCGGCGTGCATGCGGCGGCGGGCAGCGGTTTTCTCGCCCATCGCCGCCATCGCCTCTGCCGATGGGCCGATGAAGGTGATCCCGGCCTCAACGCAGGCCGCCGGCAGCACTTCCTTCTCGGAAAGAAAGCCGTAACCGGGATGGATGGCGTCTGCGCCCGAGCGCTTCGCGACGTCGATGAGCTTATCGACGCGGAGGTAGCTGTCGCGCGCGAGCGCCGGGCCGATGTGATAGGCCTCGTCGGCCATCCGAACGTGGAGGGCATCGCGGTCCGGATCGGAATAGACGGCGACCGAGGCGATCCCGAGGTCACGACAGGCACGAATGATGCGGACGGCGATCTCGCCGCGGTTGGCAACCAGCACCTTGCGAATCATGGGAGGCTCCTACGAGCGCATTTGTCCGCAAGGGTAGCACAGTACCTCGGCCCGACCCCGTTTGCCGAGGTGGCCGGAAGTACGGTTCGGTCGAAAACGTGGGCACCGAGCGCTGCCGCCTCATCGCTTGAGCTTCTGCCCTCACGCGTCAGCTGCCGCTCCTCGGGAGGACGTGCCGCCGCGCCCAGAACGGGGAATCGGGCCAGCGGAGTTCGGCGCGGTAATAGGCGAGACGGCGTGTCAGATACGCAGCATAGCTGGCCATGCGCCGGTCCAATTCCACCCCGAGCGCGGAGCAGTCGCCCGCCAGCAGTTGGCACACAAGCTCGCCGGCGCGCCGACCTTCAGCGAGCGCAGTGCCGACGCCGTGGGAAGAAAGCGGGTCGTAGGTCGCCGCGGCGTCGCCAACCGCCAACCATCCTCGGCCGCCGGAGGGCGTGAGCAGCGAGCTGCCAGCGGAGACGGTCCGCGGCCGACTGGTCACGTTGTAGGGTTTGAGGCGATCAGCGGTGTGGTCCGTTGCCGCCATCGCCGCGCTCCAACCGCCAGCAGAGCGCGCACCGCGAGCACGCTCCGGATCAGTGAAGAAGGCGAGCGATAAGCGCCCGTCTGGCAGCAGAGCGCTATACCACCAGCCATCGGGGACGGCCTCGACGAGCGTGGTTGTGTCTTCGATTGGCGCGTCAATCGGGTGGAGGAACGCGACGAGCGCGATTTGGTGGTCAAGAACGCGCCGCCGCGCCCCAAGCTGGCGGGCCAACGCTGCCCGCCGCCCCGTCGCGTCGACCACGAACTCGGCCTGCAGCGTCCCAGCATCGGTGGCAACCACCCAGCCGCCCGGCCCGCCGCCAAGGCTGCTCACGCTACCGCGCAGCAATCGGACGCCGGCGCGTTCGGCCGCGCGGCGGAGCTGTTGATCAAAGGCGACGCGATCGAGATGCCAGCCGGTCCCCCACGGCTCTCGGAGGAAGGCGTGCTCCCCAAGCCACCTGCTCCCCCACGCGGCGCGGTTGCCGGCCGACGGGAGGGGCCGGCTCGCGAGAAATGCTTCCCAAACGCCCGTCTGGTGCAGCAGGGGCGTAACGCTCGGCGCGAGGCTATCGCCCACGCGGTCGCCGGCGATGTGCTCCGGATCGACGAGGATGACCGGTATACCAGCGCGTGCCAGACTGATCGCCGTAGCCGTGCCTGCCGGGCCTCCCCCGGCAACCAGAACGTTCAGGAGTGTGACCCGCTCGGGTCGCGAAACGGACCGGGGCCGGGCCAGCTTGGCAAGCTTCGGCCGGTCTCGACCCACATCCACGATGGGAACGGCGCTCCCGGTCCTCGCTGGCGCGTCACCACGCCGTACCGCCACCATTGGTCGACAAATTGGTTGATATGGGTGAGCGCGTCGATTTGTCCCCACCGCGGGTACGGTTGCCAGCGGTCGCGCGTGACAAATGCACGCTGACGCTCTCCAAGCGGCGCGAGCACGTTGAGGACCGTCTGGTAGTTTTCCCAGCTCAACACGTCGTTCGGGACGCGCGCCGGCCAAAATGCTGGCAAGTAGTCGTCGATCTCCGGCTGGTACGCCGCGAGGCAACTGGACGTGTCGGTTTGCCACGGCACGGCCATCCAGCGGGTGATGTCGCCCGGACCGCTGGCGGCGAGCGGGCCGTTCGAGGCAAGCGCAACCTCGCTGGTCAGCACGGGCCCCCAGTCTGGCTCTGGGCCGCTGCGCCGTCGCAACCGGAACGGCGCCGCATACAGGCTGGGGTGGCGCATCGGCCATGTCATCTCACAGCCAGGATGAAAGGGGCCGCCGAGGCAGTCGTCGAGCGCGGCCCGGTCGAGCGCAGCCGGCTGCTCCGAGATCGGCACGTCGTCGATCCGTTGGGGAACGATCAGACCGCCCGCCGGCCAGTCGGCATCGAAGTCGCCGGCCGCCCATTGCTCCAGCCAGCCATATTGCCGGGGAAGCACCGCCATCCAGACGCGCGGGTTCGGATGATCGAATGAGGTCGCGTCGCCGTAGTAGGGCGGCAGGGCGGTGCCCTCGAAGGTCACATACGACGGGTTGCGGAACCGCCGGAACACCTCGGTTCGGAGAAATCGACTGGCGGGCGAGGGATCGGCGAGCCGGGCGAAATTTTCCGGCGCGAGAAAATTCGAAGCTGCGCCCCAGCCGAAGTCGCGGGCAAAGCCGGCGTTCACCCACTGGTGCAGGACATGGCGTTCTAGCAGAGGATAGATTTGGCGAGTAAACGACGGCCGCGACGGGGTGCGCTCAGGTTCCAGCCGGGCGGCGACATCGAACAGTACGTCGTACATGGTCACGACGCCCTGCAGGCCTGGACCAAAGTTCGGCGGAGCCACCACGACCCACGCACCCTCGGCGTGGAGCTCGCGGCCGTCGAGTCGCACTACGGCATCGACCGGCCCGTCCGAGACGTCGTCGTGCCACCCATCGTTGTTGGCGAAGGTGACGGCGGCGGTGCCCGGTACGGCGGGTCCGGAGTGTCCCATCCCGCCAAGCACGAGCAGCCGTCCGGCAGAGTCGGTGCGCAGCTCACCCAACGGAACGGGCGTTCCGAAGAACCGACCGCTGTCGAACAGGTACGGTGGGGCGCCGCCGTCGATGTTCGTGTTCCGGCCGGCGATGCTCCGCGGACCGGGGTCGATGACGAGTTGGGAACGGTCGGCAACCGTGGCGTTGCGCAGCGGGTTTGCGATCGTCGGCTGACCGTAGGTCCCGTTCAGCTCGCTGATGTCGAGCGGCTGGGTGAACTCGTACCAAGCTGCTTTCCGGTTAGCGAGCCGGACGGTCCACGTGATCTCCGCGTCCTCGGCGGTAATCTCCTGTACGACCTGGCCATTCCGATCGAGGCCGTAGATGCGGAACCGGGCGGCTTGACGCTTCATCCGGCCGGCGGAGTCTTTGAATCCGCCGTCTGGCCACGGGTAACTTCCCGGCACTTCTGGACCGACAAAGATCCCCGTTGGGCTGTTGCCGACGCGGGCGATCCCGATTGCCGGGTGGATGACGCACTTAACGATCGCAGAATCGGCAGCGGCGGCGCGGCCGCGGCTGGTTGCAGCAGCGACCATGCCAAACGCAGCGTAGCGCAACACCTCGCGGCGAGACGGTCTCATCCCGGTCTAGGGTACCTCAAGAAGGGATCGGAGTGCCTTCAACTCCCGAACCGAGTCGCTCCCGGATGCTACGATGGACCCGACAGGGAGGGAAGATGCGCCGACCTATCACCATCGCGACAACCCAATACACCGTTGGCATCGACCGTGAGGCGAACCTGCTGGCGATCTTGCAGCGCATCGACGAGGCTGCCGACCACGGCGCGGACCTCGTCCTCTTTCCCGAGTTCACCAACCACGCCACGTGGTATCGCGACCAAGACCATTGCTGGGAGGTCGCGGTCGACGAGGATGGGCGATGGGTCGGCGCCATCCGCGAGCGCGCCAAAGCGCGGCGCATCTGGGTGGCCTTCAACGCTGCCACGCGCGGTCCGCGGCCGACCGTCTACGACCAGAACTACCTGATCAACCGGCAGGGGGAGCTGGTTGGCACGGTGCGCAAGAAGGTGCTGATCGGCTCGGAGAACGACTTCATGACGAAGGACGACGTTGAGCCGGAGGTGTTCGACACCGAGCTGGGCCGGATTGGGTTCACGACCTGCATGGACGGGGTGCTGCCGGAGACGGCGCGGACGGTGGCGGTGAAGGGAGCCCAAATCATCCTCGATTCGCTCAACTCGCACGCGCGGGATGAGGGGGCGCTCCATGTGCCGGTGCGGGCGGCGGAAAATGGCGTCTTTCTCGTCTCCAGTTGCAAGTCGGGTCCGCTCATTCCTCTCGAACTGTTCACGGGGTTTCGCAACCGCGTTCCCATGGCGGAACATCTGATCCACGCGCCGGGCGAAAGCCAAATCGTCGATCCGCGCGGCCGAGTGCGCGCCAAAGGTGGCTGGCGGACGGACGAAATCGTGTATGCCACGATCGATCCGTCTGAGGCGGACGAGAAGCGGCTGCCGGGGCTTGGGGATTTGCTGGCGGACCGCCGGCCGGAGGTGTATGGCCTCCTTGCGCTTCCCAACGAACAACTGCCGCTCGTCGTGAACCCCAGCACTCGCGAGGTTGATCCCTTCATCGCCGCGGCAATTCAGACCGAGACCGACCCGACTGTCGAATATGCCGTCCTCCGCGGGCTGGACGTTGTTGAAGAGGCGGCCGACCGTGGCGCCAAGCTGATCGTCTTGCCGGAGCTGTATCCGTTCGAGGAGGGAGCAGTTGCCAGTGACCCGGCAGCAGCGGCTGCGGTCAGTCGCGACGTCGCACGTCGAATTGCCGCGCTGGCGGCGGAACGCGATCTACATGTGGTGGCGTCGCTGGTCGAAGAGGCAGACGGCCGCTTTCATCACACCACGTTCCTTTGGTCGCCGGCGGGCGAAATCGGCCGATACCGGCAAGTGCATATCCGCGAGACGGACCGCAGTTGGGCCACGCCGGGCGACCGGTTCGTTACCTTCGACACCGCCCTTGGGCGGATCGGTCTGATGTCCGGCTACGACGGGTTGTTTGTCGAGTCGGCGCGGATCCTCGCTAGCATGGGAGCGGACCTGATCGCCTATTCCACCTGTTGGCGCGTCGAATGGGAGCCCCGGTTGGCTGTCCGTGAGCGCGCTGCCGAGAATCACGTCACCATCGTGGCAGCGAACCGGGCGGACTCGCCGATTGGCCGCGGCGCCATCATCGCGACCGTGCCGCGCTTTCCGGTGCCGTGGCGTGGCCGGCTTAACCCGGCGGATCTCACCGAATCGTCACCGGGGATCGAGACCTTTGTTCGGCAGACCGTTGACCCTGTTGCCAGCCGGAACAAGCTCATGGTTCCCCAGACGGATGCGATCTTCAATCGGCGTGCCGAACTGCACGGTCCGCTGGTCGCACGGCGTTAGCGTTGCCAGAGCTCGATTAGCAGGCCGCTGCTGTCCACAACCGACGCGGCCCGTCGTTGTCGGCCGACTGGATCGGTCAGCTCGGTGGGCGGGCAGAGGAGCGTTGCGCCGAAGCTGGCGAGCCGGCCGATCGCGGGCTCGAGGTCGTTGACCGCGAACCCGACTTGAAGCATCCCGGCGGCGGGTGGTCGGGCCCGTGCGGTGTAGTCCTCAGAGTGCACTCCTTCGTAGTGGACCAGCTCGATCCTCCCAAACGGGGTATCGCCCGCCAAAATTGAGATGTCCAATCCGGCCCCGGGAGGGAGGCCGATCATTCGCTCGATGTCCGGTCCAGCCAGCCGATTGTGCATCGCCATCGGGATGCCAAGGCCTTCCGAGAACAGGCGCACCCCACGGTCCATGTCGCCGAGTGTGAGCACCCACTGGGTTACGCCGGCGAACCCGCGCGGCGAAAATGGCAGCCTGCTTCCCGATTCGGTCTCGAGCAACACGACGTTCACCCCGTCGGGACCAATCATCTGCACTTCTTTAATCAAATGACCGTCGTGCTCGTAGACGACCGGCTCGGAGCGGAACGCGTAGCCGACCTCGGAGAGGGTCTGGTAGGCCTGCGCGAGGTCGCGCGTCTCAAAGTCGAGGTTTTTGGGCGAGTAGTCGTAGGGCCGAGCGTCTTTGCGGACAGGCTCGCCAGTCTGCTCACCGAACGAAACAAGCCGAATCAGGCCGTATTCTTGAGTCGGCGAGCCAAGCGTCACGGCTGTCGCGCCGAACGACGAGGAGGAGAGGCCCCACAGCGCGAGTTCGCCGGAAGGGACTGCCTCCGGCCCGCGACGAAGGTCGAGGCCGAGGTGGTCGCGGTACAGCCGCAGCGCCGCTTCGAAGTCGCGGGCGCCGACGACGATGTGCTGAACCCCGATGGCGCTCATGCCGAAACCTCAGAGCCGGTCGACTGGCGGGTAAGGACACCGCTCTCGGCGAGGTCGTTCCAGACGTCCTGCTCCTCGATCAAGCCGTCGCGAAGCACGAACCGGTCAAGGTAGCGGACGCCTGAGAAGGGCACGCCATGAAGGTTCTCGCCAAAGAGCGTTCCCGCGCTATAGACAACGGTTGCACCATCTTCGCGCTGAAACACTTCATACCGTTCGCGCACCTTGTCGCACCAGCGATAGCGCCCGCTGGCATTGGCGACGAGCTCCTGCAGCGAATGGAAGGTGATGCCGGGTGGAAACGTCATTCGAACCGTCGGCGCGAGATACGCCTGCGCCTCGGTGAGGTTTCGCTCGGCCATCAATCGCAGAAAGGTGTCGACGCGGGTGATCGGGTCGTCGGTCATCCGTCCCTCCGTGACCATGATACCTCGGGACTCTCGGATTCGTCGTTGCCGGCCGATGCAAATGCTAAGGAGTGTTGCACCGATGGAGAGGACCTTGCGCGAACCGTTGTCGTTGCACCGGTCGGTCCATCAACGAGTCGAACTGCCACGGTCGGGGACTGCCCTCGCCCGAGGGATCCTCGCTGCAGCGGCGCTACTGCTTTGTCTCCTCGCGCTTGCGTTTTGGATGCGCTGGCCCATCATCGGTCTCATCTGGCCGGCGCCGGTGACCAACGGGACGTTCCTCGCTGCCATCGCGGCGAGCATCGCTGCACCGGTGCTGTTCATCGTGTGGACTGGTGACTTTGGGGCAGTGCGGGCCGGCGCGGTGACGCTCGGGGCGATCTACGCTGGCTTCGTGCTCGCGTCACTGCCTCCGCTGGCGGTAGGCAATTCGGCCTTCACGCCGTTTGTCGTCGTTTCGGCGATCGCAGTCGCCGGTAACGTGCTCATGTTCCGCTGGGCCCGTGCCTACCCGGAGCGCGAGCAACAAGCGACTCCGTCGGCGGTGCTCTGGTTCTTTGCCATCTCGTCGATCATGTTGGTCGTGCCCGGCGTGGCGGCGCTGCTCGGGACCGACCTGATGCCAAGCCCACAGCCGATCGAGACGTTGCGGCTTTACGGTGCGATCTATGCTGGCGCCGGAGCGTTCTTCCTCTGGGGCATCGCGCGTCCAACGTGGTCGAATGCTCGGCTGGTCCTCATTGCCTTCTTGGTGTACGACGCTCTCCGTTTGACCGTTCTCCCCGAAATCCTCCCACGGATGCTTGCCAACCCAGCTGGGACGCGCACGGCGTCGTGGATCTACTGGGGCGCGGTGATCGCTAGCGCGCTGTTCTGCGTAGTGTTCTTGATGATGGCGACGCTCCACCGTAGGCGCGGCCATCGGATCAATCGTTCGTGAATAGTTTGTGGACGGCGGGAAATAGCCCATGTTTCCTAAAATATTCCTCGTAGGCGAGCATGAGTTACCACGTCCCGTCGAGGGACGGGTAGGACTTCTTTGCGGCTGCCCAATCACTGCCCGTCCGTCGAAAATTCAAGTACGAGGCGCCCCGAGCTCGCAGCGCTCATCCTATCCCGTCGTCTATTCGTAGTCGGCTCTTTGCGTCGGAGGAGACTGTTGGCGGTGCGGTCACTTTCTCTCGCCTCTGAGCAGCTGTTGGATGCTCTGCCGATGGCCGCGCTCGTCGTCAACGACGTGGGAGACATCCTGCTCGCGAATCGCCCAGCGACGTCGCTCTTGGACTATCCGGTTGGCACCCTCACCGGGCTGACATTGCGGCAGGTGTTTCCTGCCGGCTTCGCCCTCGGCGATGAGGTGAGCGAGACCGGGGCTGTGGTGCTGACTGGGAGCGGCTCGCTCCGTCCAGTGCGGGTGGTGGCGGCGCCAGTCGATCAGGAATGTCTCCAACTCATCCTTCTTGAACCGCGCTCTGCGATCACCGAATCGAGCTACCGCCGTGCATTTCGTGCTGCTGCCTCGGGCATCGCGTTCGTCAGTATCGACGGGCGCATCGTCGAGATGAACCCGAGCTTTTGCGCCATTACTGGCTACTCGGAGGCCGAGCTCCGCGGCCGGAGCGTCCACGATCTGTCGCACCCCGACGACTGCAACATCGAGCGTCAGGGGATCGAGGACCTCAAGGCTGGTCGGCGGCAGTCGTTTAGCACCGAGAAGCGATTTATCCGGCGTGACGGCCGGGTGATTTGGGTGCAACTCGAAATTGCGCTGGTGGCCTCGGAGGGCGGCGAGCCTGGGTATTGCATCGCCGAAGTGATCGACGTGACTGGGCGCAAGATCGCTGAACGGCGTGCCGCCGCTTTTCACTCCGCTGCCCGGGCGATCGAGTCGCCCCGTCCATTGGATGAAGCGCTGTACTCGGCACTGGGATACTTGGCCGAGGGAGCAAGCTGGTCGTCGTGCGAGTACTGGGAATTGGCGGACGACGTACCGGTGTGCCGCGTGGTTTGGTCCGCAGATGACGGGGATAAGCAAGGCAGGACCCGGCCAGAGCTCGTTCGCCGTGTGTTTGAAGAGCCGGCCGCTCGCCAGCTCTCCGATGCAGAGGAACCGGCGCGTGTCATTTTTCCCCTTGCCGAGGCGGGGACTCCGTTCGCGGCCCTCGTCGGGGTCGGTGGCGAAGGCCCAATCGATCCGGCGCTCGCCGCGATGGTGGTCGATTTCGGCCGCTTGCTTGGCCAGTTGATCGAACGGCGCCGCGCTGAGCGGGCGCTGGAGCTGCTGGCTCGGGCGATCGATGCTTCCGCCGACGGAGTACTCCTCCTCGACGCTACTCGACCGGACCTGCCGATCCTTTCCGCCAACCCAGCTGCGTGTCGGATCACCGGCTACGAGCGAGAGGGGCTTGTCGGGCAGTCCGTCGCATTGCTTCAGGGAGACGAAACGGACCGGGATGCGGTCCGGAGCGTCTTTGACGCGGTGTGCGATGGTCGCGATGCGCGCACGATCCTCAGGCATTACCGGCGGGATGGCTCGGTCTTCTGGAACGAATTGACGATGTCGCCAATTCGTGATGAGCGGGGTCGCATCCAGCATGTCGTCGCGGTGATGCACGACATCACCGATCGGGTGCTCGCCGAGCAGCAACTGCGCGAGAGCCAAACGTTGCTTGCGGAAGCACAAGCGATCGGTCGGATTGGCAGCTGGGAGTATGACCTGCGCACCCACGAGCTCCACGGCACACTGGAGACGTGGCGGCTGCTCGGCGTCGAAGGGTTGCCTGAGCAGGAACGCGCCAGCGCTGCCTACTTGCGGATTGACCATGAGGCATTCCGTAGCGCGGTGGCACGGGCACTCGCCGGCGACGAGACGGTCATCCTTGATCAGCGGGTTGCCATTTCTGGCCAGTCGATCCGCTACCTGCGATTTGCGCTTCGCTCGGTGGTTGACGCTGCAGGGCGGCCTCTTCGCGTTCGCGGGACGGTGATGGACGTCACTGAGACGCGGCTGGCGGAGATGGCGCTGCGCGAGAGCGAGGCGCTGCAACGGTCGGTCGTCGCAAATCTGAGCGAAGGGGTAATTGTCCACGACCTGTCCGGTGCAATCAGCCTCTGTAACGCGAGCGCGGAGCGGATCACGGGGCTAACCGCTGATCAGATCTCCGGTCGGTCGCCGGCTCCAGCCGGGTGGCGAGTCATCCGCGAAGACGGCAGCCCGTTTCCTCTCGCCGAGCTTCCCGCGGCACGCGCCCTCGCGACTGAGGAACGGCAAGCCGACGTCACCGTGGGGTTTGTCCAACCAAACGGGGACGTTACGTGGTGTCTGGCGAACGCCCAACCATTGGTATTGCCGGGCGAGACAAGGCCGCACGCGGTCGTGGTCTCGCTCCGAGATATTACCGAGAGCCGGCGCGCGGCCGCTGAGCTCGTCGCCGCCAACGAACAATTGACGCGTCAGCTGGCCGCCCTCGAGCAACGTGCCCGAGAGATTACGCTTCTCTCCGAGATGGGCGAGTTGCTCTCGTCCTGTCAAACCACCGAGGACGCCTACGTCATTATCTCCGAGCTGGGCGGGAGCCTCTTCCCCGGCTCGAGCGGGATGCTGACTCTGCTTGACGACGGTGGTCAAGCGGAGCTCTTGAGCGCGTGGGGCGATCACGCTATCAGTCACGAATTCAAGCCGGGCGATTGCTGGGCGCTGCGCCGGAGTCGGCCTCACCTCATTCAAGATACCCGCGGAGGGCTGATCTGCTCGCATGTCCGAGACCGGCTGCCGGCCGCCTATCTGTGCATCCCGCTCGTCGCGCAGGGTGAGGTTCTGGGTGTCTTCCATCTCGCCCAGGACGATGGGCCGATCGTCGACGATCGCCACCAGCTTGCTGTTACGGTCGCCGAGCACGTCGCGCCGGCGCTCTCGAATTTGCGGCTGAGGGAGAGTCTGCGTAGCCAGTCAGTGCGCGATCCGTTGACCGACCTCTATAACCGGCGCTATCTCGAGGAAGCGTTGCGGCTGGAAGAGCGGCGGGCGTTGCGTTCCGAGCGCGGCCTCGCACTGATGATGCTCGACATCGACCACTTCAAGTCTTTCAACGACAAGTTTGGTCACGATGCTGGCGATCTCGGGCTGCGCGAGTTCGGGCGGTTGTTGCGCTCGCAGATTCGCGGTGGAGATATTGCCTGTCGATTCGGCGGAGAGGAATTCACCATTATTCTGCCGGAGATCACTGTCTCGGATGCTCTCGCCCGCGCCGAGCAGATTCGCTCCGCGGTCGCCGAGATGCGGCTTACGGTGCGAGGCCAGCCGCTTGGCGCCCTGACCTGCTCGATCGGTGTCGCAGTCTTCCCGCACCACGCAGCGACTATCGATGAATGTCTCACGGCAGCCGATCGCGCTCTGTACCGCGCGAAGGCGCTGGGCCGCAACCGTACCGTTCTCGCTGGGGAGTGACGGCCCGACGGAGTGGACCCAAGGCGGAGAAGCGGCGAGTCGGTTACCCGCTGCGGGCGGGCCTGCCACGCGCACCTGACCCTGTCGCGGCGTTCCACGCAAGGTGGGAGAGAGGCCCATCCCCAGCCTCGGGGAGAGGCCGCTTCGGAGAAGACGCGCCTGCACCGGTTGCTTTCCAGCCCCCATGTTCTTGACGTTCTCGGTCCGACATTCCTCTCCTTCTCGCTGCTGAGGGCAATTCAACCCTTGCGCTGAACGCGCTGCCTGATGGGAACCACGCCTGTTGGCATCATCGCTGGCACGACGTTGGCCGCGACGTTGGGTGGAACGTTTGTCTCGCTCGCGGGGCTCAGGGTGGCGTCCACGGTTCCCACCTTCGGTCATCGGTGCGCTCCCGATCTGCGGCAGGAGAGGCACTTCGCACCAATGCGTGGTGCTCGCGGTGTCCTGCTCAGGTCGTCACCCACCCGGCTAGATGTCCGAACCGGGCCGGTATGGTCCCTTGACGCAGTGAGCCGTGCGGTATACAGTCGCGTCGCACTGAAAGGGGGAGACGATGGGCTATCCGGACAACGTAGATTTCCGCAAAGAGATGGAAGCTGCCATCTTTGAGCGCGTCGGCGATATCGCTGTTGTGACGCTGAACCGGCCACAAAACGCCAACTCGCTGAATACCCAGATGCACATCGACGTGGTATGGGCCTGGGACGAGATCAATAATAACCCCGATATCCGAGTGGCGATCGTTACCGGCAACGGCAAGTTCTTCTGTGCCGGCCGCGACGTCAAGGAGTATCTCGAATTCTACGGCAAGGACGGCGAAAAGAAGCTCCGGCCAATCGACGACCCGAACCACCCGATGTTTGGCAAGCTCTGTAATCACTACATCATTAACAAGCCACTGATTGCAGCCATCAACGGGGTATGCGTCGGTGGCGGGCTTGAGATCGTGTTGATGTGTGATCTGCGGGTCATGGCGGAAGATACCTATATCGCCGACCTCCACGCCAAGGTGAACGTCGGCGGCATGAATTCGCTCGCCTCCGAGTTGCCGTGGCCGATCGCAAATTACCTCACAATGGCGAATGGCCGGCTCTCAGCGCAGGAGTGCCTCCACTTCGGGTTCGTCAACCGGATCGGCCCGAAGGAAAAGTTGATGGAGATGGCGTTCGAACTGGCTGAGATGGTGAAGACCAGCGGACCGGACTCGCTCCGCCACCTCAAAAAAGGGTCGATCGATCGGCAGATCAGCAGCGGCAACATCGCCCCGCCGGATGGTGGCGAGCGCCGACGCGGCCGTATCGAAGCGATGCGCGCTGCTCAGGAACAGGACAAGGACCTTCTCGAAGGGATGCGCGCCTTTGCCGAAAAGCGCGGCGTCGCCTACGAAAAGTCGAGCTAACGCCTTTCGCCTGCCCCTATCTCAGACGACGTCGCCGCTGCCGGGAAGACGGCAATCCCGTCTCTTCCCGGCACTCGGGTGCGACTCGTCGCTCAGCGTCGCGTTCGAGTTCTCCATGGGCAGCGCGGGGAAACGACGAGCGTGGAGGCCCTGCGCGACGGATTCCTCGCCGCAGGAGCGACGGGGCGGTGTTGCTCGATCCTCCCGAGGACAGTCGGGTAGGTGCTCGGTGCTCAAGCGGGCACAGCGCGACTGGTCTACGCGGCGCGGCATCAGCTGGCCTATGGCAAGGGGTGGAATTCGTCGCCAACGCCGCTCAGGCCGACCGGCTGAAGGGTGACGCGGCGTTCTGGGTCGGCGACCGCGCGGCCGATCTCCCAAGCCGAGAAGCCGTGGCGGTCGAAGGTCGCGATCGTTCGCTCGACCTCGTGCGGCGGAACGACGACGCAGAATCCAACGCCCATGTTGTAGACGGTGTACATCTCGGCGGGGGGAACGTCCCCGAGCTCGGCGATCGCCTGAAAGATTGCCGGCGGCTCCGGCAGCCACTCAATCACAAACCCGCAGGGCGCGTCGATGCGGGCGAGGTTGAGCAAGCCCTCACCGGTAATGTTGGCGAGCGAGCGGACATCCACGCCGGCGTGGAAGAGGTCCACGACCGGCTTCACGTAGATCGCCGTTGGTTCGAGGAGCGCCTCGCCGACCGAGGTTGTCCCCCCGGGGAGAGGGTCGTCGACCCGAAGTCCGGCCCGATCAAGGAGAACCCGCCGCGCCAGCGTCAGGCCGCTGCTATGGATCCCTGAGGAGGCGACGCCGACGACGCGATCGCCGGGTTCGACGCGCTGGCCGATGATGATGCGATCGGTGGGCACGACGCCGACGGCGGTGCCAACGATGTCAAACCCCCGGTCCGGACGTACCCCGTGCACCAACTCGCGCACCTGCGCAATCTCCCCACCGGGGATGGAGATGTTCGCCAGCTCTGCCCCGCGATACAGCCCCTTCGCGAGTTCTTCGAGAAATGCTGGGTCGGAGGCTTGGACCGAGAGGCAATCGACGAGCGCGATGGGCTCGGCTCCAACGCAGATTAGGTCGTTGACGTTCATCGCGATGCAGTCGATCGCGATGGTGTCGTAGCGATCCATTAGTTCGGCGACGAGCACCTTAGTGCCTGCCGAGTCGGTCGAAATGGCGAGGCCAACGCCATTGCCGAGGTCGAGGACGTTGGCAAAGTAGCCGATTGGCAGGAGAACGCGGCCGAGTCGGGGCCGAAATCTGAACGTCGCTTCCACCCACCGCCGCAGCCCGGCAAGGGCAAGTCCTTCTGTAGCGACGTCCACGCCTGCCTCGCGGTACCGTGCACCCTCGGGTCGTTCGCTCACACTCAATCCTCGTCCGCGGATTCGTCTTCCTCTTCGACGTCGGCGTCGTCCCACTCCGTGGGTTGGCCAGCGGCAAGGTGGGCGGCAATCGCCTCGAGCGCGACGTCAAGCGTTTCGAGGCCATGGCCGATGGTGCTCTCGCGCCGATGGAAGATGACCGGCAAGTCCATCGCGCGCACCCCTGCCGGGCTGAACAGCACTTGCGTCCACGTTTCGCTCGGGTTCCATCGGTCGGTGTGGGCGAAGAACTGATACGAGCCACCGGGCGTCTCAAGCACGGCGAACGGTCGCTTCTCCATCCGCGCGAGGAAGTGGCGCCCACCTAAGAACTCCTCTCCGAAAGGCCAGCGAATCTGCCGATACAGATCGCTCGCCGCTTGATCTGGCATCCTCCGCTCCCGATCGCGCCGGCGAGCATTATAGTGGCGCGATCTGGCCAGCGACAGACCACGAGGGTACGATGCCGAGTCCCGACGTCCGGCGCTATGTCCAAATCCGCTCCGCGAGTGACCCCTCGCTCAGCCCAGACGACCGCCGCCTTGCCTTCCTGACCAACATCACCGGCATCAATCAGGTCTGGACGGTGCCCGTCGAAGGTGGATGGCCCGACCAGGTAACGTGGGGCGAATCTCGGGCAACCCTCGCCAGCTATTCGCCCGTCACCACGGAACTGATCGTTGCGAGTGATATCGGCGGCAACGAGCGTGAACAACTGCGCCTCGTGCAGGAGAACGGTGACGGCGAGCGACCGCTGACGACCGACGCCCCGGAGGCGATCCATCTCTTCGGCGGCTGGTCGCCAGACGGCCAGCACGTCGCGTTTTCCGCCAACCGGCGCAACCCTGCCTTCCTTGACCTCTACCTGCGGCGGCTTGACTCCGACGAGAACTCGCTCCTTCTCGAGACGAACGGCTGGTTTGTTCCTGTCGGATGGCTGCCGGACGGTGAGGGTCTGATCGTGCGCGAGGCGCTTGGCTCGCTGCGCAGCAGGTTGTACGTCTTCTCCCTGCGCAAGCCGGGTCTTCAGCCGCTCCTGCCGGAAATGCCGGCTGCCCTCTACGCCGATGTGCGTGTCGATCGTACTGGCCGGGTGCTGTGCGTCACCGATGTTGAAAGCGACATCGCCTATCCGGCGGCGATCGGGTTGGACGGGAGCTGGACGCGGTACCCAAGCGACGCCGACTGGGAGGCAGAGCACGTGGTCGCGCTCGGCACGACCGGCCTCGTCGCGTGGACGACCAACCGAGACGGCGCGAGCGAACTCATCGTGTTTGATGAGCGACGGGGCGAGGTGGTCGCCCACCCAAGCCTTCCCGTTGGCGTTATCTCCGGCTTGCAGGCATCGCGCGACGGCCGGCTGCTCGCCTTTGCCTTGAGTGGTCCGCGCCATCCGAGTGACATCTGGACGTTCGAGCCAGCGACCGGCCGTCTCCGGCAGGTGACGCAGAGCTTTCGCGCGGGGATACCGCGCGAGCGATTTGTCGAACCGCGTCTCGTTCGCTTCCCAACGTTCGATGGCCGGCTGCTCACCGGCTGGCTCTATCTTCCACCGGGAGCACGAATGCGGCCTCCCTGCATCGTCGACGTGCACGGCGGGCCGGAGGCGCAGGCACGGCCAGACTTTCGGTGGCTGTACCAGTACTACCTCGCAGCGGGCTACGCGGTCTTCGCGCCAAACGTCCGTGGCAGTACCGGCTATGGCCGGGCCTTCACCCACCTCGACGACGGCCGCAAGCGGATGGACGCCGTGCGCGATCTCGAATACGCCAATCGCTGGCTTCGTGCGTCCGGTCGGGTTGATCCAGAGCGCATAGCCATCACCGGTGGTAGCTATGGCGGGTTCATGGTGCTGGCGGCCCTTGCCACCCAGCCCGACCGGTGGGCGGCCGGAGCCGAGACCGTCGGCATAGCGAACTTCCTGACGTTTCTCGAGCAAACCGGTCCTTGGCGGCGTGCGTTGCGAATCGCCGAGTACGGGGACCCGGTCGCTGACCGCGATTTTCTGAGCTCCATTTCGCCGATCAACCACGTGGACGCTATCCGTGCGCCGCTCCTCGTCCTCCATGGGGCGAACGACCCGCGCGTTCCCGTCGGGGAGGCTGAGCAGATCGTGGCGGCGCTTCGGGCTCGGGGGCATCCGGTGGAATATCTTCGGTTCGAGGATGAAGGTCACGGCATCGCCAAATTGGAGAACAAAGTCGTCGCGTACCAAGCGGTCGTCGACTTTCTCAACCGGGTGCTCAGCGTTCCGTAGCGCCGGGCAGCCGAGGAGCCGTATGATGCCGCAAGGATTTTGAAGCAGGTGGGAGCCGCATGGCAGAACAGGGCAAGATGGTCACATTCCCGGCAAACGGCGGCACAGTGGACGCCTACGTCGCCGAGCCAGCCTCGCCAGGGCCGCACCGGGGCGTCGTCGTCGTGCAAGAATGGTGGGGGCTCGAAGAGCACATCAAGGATGTTGCCCGACGTTTTGCTGCCGAGGGATTCGTCGCGGTCGCGCCCGACCATTACCACGGGAAGATCGCTGAGGAGCCGAACGAGGCGATGAAGCTGCGCATGCAGCTGAACGAGGAGACCGCCGTTGCCGAAATGCGCGGAGCCGTGGACTACCTGAAACGCCGAGGGGACGTGCAGGGGATCGGCATCGTTGGCTTTTGCATGGGCGGCTGGCTTTCCTTCCTCGCGGCGACCCGAATCCCCGACCTCGGGGCGGCGGTCGTGTTTTATGGCCGTGCACCGGAGCAAACAGAGCTAGCAAAGGTTGTTTGCCCAGTGCTCGGGCTTTATGCCGAAGATGACCCCAATATCACCCCGAACGTTCCGGCCGTTTCGGCGGCGATGGCCGCTGCCGGGAAGCAGTTCACCTATCACATTTACCCAGGAACGAAGCACGCCTTTTTCAACGACCGGCGTCCCGAGATCTACAACGCCGACGCAGCGCGAGACGCTTGGAAGTGGACGCTGCGCTTCTTCCGTCAGAACCTCGGGGGCTGACAATGCCCGACCGGCGGCGGCGAGACGTGCGCTCCTCGCCTGTCTTTGAGACAGCGGCGTTGGAGGCATGACGGATGGCCACCGTGAGCGCGATGCTCTTGACCAAGACGGGATAGTTCACCGGGCAGGCGGCGCCCGACCGCCTGAACTTCGCCGTATCGGAGATCGTCGCCATTGCCCTCACCGGCGCGCCGCTTTCCCGCCCGATCGACCTAGCGCCTCAAAACCCGCGTCGCGGCGTGGAAATCGGTCGGCGACGCAATGGCATCGGCGCCACGATCGCTGGTGATGTCGCAATCGGGCTGGCGCTCCCGACGGTCAGAGGAACCTCGGTGCTCGGAGTGATCGCCATCATGCGGCATCCACGCAGGGCGCATCCGCTAGCGGAGAATTTGGACGAGCCGATCGACAAGGGCATTCGCGTCGAAGGCGTGCATGACTGTTCCCGCGGGAAGCGTCCCGATTTCGGCACTGGGAATGGCGGCTGAGATCTCGGCCAAGTGCTCCTTGAACGGGTCGTTCTCGGATGCGAGCGCGAAGGTCGGAACGCGGACAAGCGGCAGCCGATCGCGCGGCTCGTAGCGAAATAGGGCGTGCAGGGGTTCGTGAACGCGCGGCCCCGGCTCCAGAAACTCAAGAAACTGCTCGTGCATTTCCAGCGGTGTGAGCCCGTGGGTGATGGGCAGGCGCGCCTGCCAGAGTGCCCGCAGGTAACTGCCGTCGTGGGTTAGCGTCCACGGCTTGAATCGGTCGAGCTGAGATCGTTCGGCGCGCTGGTCGGCGGTCCACATCGGGAGGCCGAGGAAGACCAATCGGTCGACGAGGTCAGGCTGGCGGACCGCGAGCTCGAGGGCAATTGTCGCGCCCGTATGGCTGCCAACGAACGATGCCCGTTCGATCCCCAAAGCGCGAACGACCTCGGCGAGATTCGCTGCGAAGTCCTCAACCTCGAGGGCGCGCGGCGGTAGGTCAGAATGCCCCTGTCCGATGGCGTCCGGCGCGACCACGGCCATTTCGTCGGCCAGCTTCTCGAGGAAGCCGTCTTGCAGAAATCGCTGGGACGACAGATAGGTGTTATGGAGCAAGACGACTGGGCGGCCAGATCCGCCAGCGCGGATGAGCACTTGTCCGAGCGATGTTGAGACGTAGCGCCGGCGAATGGCCGCCATTTTCACCCTCTTCGTCGGAAATTCGGTCGCCGGGGCAGGGTACCGCGCCCTGCTGCGGTCAGCAACTGTCCCGGCTCCAATGCCCGCTTGACGGCGGCCGACGTGGAGAGTACACCGTAGTCGACGAGCCGACGCAATGGGGACACAGTGGTGTGCCAATGGGCACGAGTTCGACGAGGCGCTGGCCCAGTGTCCAGTATGCGGAGCTGGGCCGCCGCGTCCGTGGGACCAGCGCACGTCGCCGCCGTCGACATTCGCGACTTCTGGCGCCACTGAGCCATACGCGCCACCGAGTGCGCAGCGTGGACGCGTGGCTTGTCTCCTTCCACTCCTTGCAGGCGTCGGCACGTTTTGTGTGGTACTGGCAGTGTTGCTGATTGGCGTGGGCTGGCTCCTGATCGGTGGAGGTGGCAGTCTCGCCGGCGTCGCGGCGGAGGTCTTGCCGGCAAACCCGCTGCTGGGCCCGCGCAAGGAGAGCGTCGAGGCAACGGCGACCGCTCGGGCGGTCAGCGATGCGACTGCCGAAACCCGACGAGCCAGTCCCACCGTTCCGCCCGGGTCAACCGGCACGCCGGCACCTACCGAGACGCCTTCGCCGGCGGAGACCGCAGCCTCGCCAACGCCCGGCGCAGCCGCCGGCGCCCCTCCGCCGGCCGAGCCTGTGCCTCCCGACGGTTCGCCAGCGCAGCGCACCATCACCATCGCCTCGCCGCCCGGCGTCCCCGTGCGCTGCGTTGTAGAAGGAAGCGGGGTCGAGACCGGGTTCGATCTTCCGGGTGGTCAATCGACAACGCTGGTGCTGGCCCCGGGGGTCTACACGTTTCGCTGTTCCTCTCGCGCTGGAATGGTTGGCTTCACCATCCCGGTTTTTACGATTGTCATTCCCGAGAGCGGCGATCTTGACGTGCCGGCCTTCGCTCGCCCCTTCCTTATCGTTGCGATCAGCTAGCGGTGTGGCCGGCTCCCGCGCTTATCGCGCGACGGCGAGGGCAGCGGGGGAGCCGGGGCCGTCCGGTGCTTTTCAGAGCGCGAGCTCGGCCGCCATCCGCTGTTGGTGGTAGCGCGAGTCGCCCAAAAGCGCTTCGTCGCGCTTGACGCGCCGGAAGTAGAGGTGCAGGTCGTGATCCATGGTGTACGCGAGGCCGGCAAAAATCTGGTGCGCCTCGACGGTGACGTTGCGGAACACCTCGTTGGCATAGTCCTTGACCATTGACACATCGAGGCGGGCTGGAAGACCCTCGTCCAGCTTCCACGCTGCCTCAAGGACGAGCACGCGGAGGGCATCTACCTGCGTCACCATTTCGGCTGCCTTGTGCTGAATCGCTTGGAACGACCCGATCGGCCGGCCGAAGGCGATCCGTTGCTTCGAGTAGTCCACCGCCATTTCGAGCGCCTTTTGGCTTCCGCCGCACATTTCGGCCGCTTTGATAACCGTCGCCCGTTGGAACGCGGCATCGAGCTCGTTCGAGCCGCCCGGGAGCAAGGCCTCGCGGCCGACGCGCACGCCTTCCAGCACGACCTCGAACTGCTTGTCGCCGGCGATGGTCTGAAGCGGTGTCATCCGAAGCGACCGGTCGTTTGGATCGACGAGAAACAGGCGCACGTTCCCGTCAAGACGCGCAGCGACGATCAACTGGCTGGCCATGTTCGCGTCGTGGACGAACAATTTGGTTCCGCGCAACGAATAGCCGTCGCCCTCGGGCGTCGCCGTCGCGGCGATCCCGCTCTCGTCCCAAGTCGCACTGGGCTCGGTGAAGGCGAGGGCGACGATGGAACGACCGGAGGCGATGGCCGGCAGCAGCGCCTCGCGCTGCGCTTCGCTTCCCACGAATCGGATCACCAGCGCTCCGAGCACGGCGGAAGTGAACAACGGCGCAGGCGCAAGCACGCGACCGATTTCCTCGAACAAGATGCACGCGTCGACGATCGAGCCCTCGCTGCCGCCGTAGTGTTCGGGAATGAGCAACCCCGTCCAGCCTTGCTCGATCATCCCGCTCCAGAGCGTGGGGTCGTAGCCCCGCTCGTCGCGCATCATGGCCTTGACCAGACTGGCTGGGCTCGCTTCCTCGAGGAACTCGCGGGCGTTCCGGCGCAAGAGCTCTTGTGCCTCGGACAGGGCGAGGTTCATCGTGGCCTCCTCTAGCTCACCGACTTGCGCGCGACGCCGGTGCGGATCGCCGCCTCGCGGGTTGCCTCGGCCACGGCTTCGGCCACTCGCTTGTCGAACATCGTGGGAATAATGTAGTCCTCGGTTAGCTCGTCGTCGGCGACAAGACTGGCGATTGCGTGGGAGGCTGCCAACTTCATCTCATCGTTGATGTCGGTCGCCTGCACGTCGAGCGCCCCGCGAAAGATACCGGGAAAGCCCAGCGAATTATTGATTTGGTTCGGATAATCGCTCCGGCCAGTGGCGATGACTCGCGCAATGCCCTGAATCGTCTCCGGCATCACCTCGGGGATGGGGTTCGCCATCGCGAAAACGATCGGATCGTTCGCCATCGCCCGGATGTCATCGGGACCGACGACTCCCGGAGCAGAGAGTCCGACGAAGACGTCTGCCCCTCGCAGCACGTCACGCACGGTGCCGCTCGCGTTCTCTGGGTTCATCGTCCGGGCGATCTCTTCCTTGACCGGGTTCATGTTCACTTCCCGACCCCGGTAGATCGCGCCGGCAGTGTCACACAGCACGAGGTTCTTCGCGCCGGCGTTCGCAAAAATCTTGGCAACGGCAACGCCTGAGGCGCCGCTCCCGTTGATCACAATCTTGATCTTGTCAATCTGCTTGCCGACGAGCTTCAGAGCGTTTGTCAAGGCAGCGAGCGCCACCACCGCCGTGCCATGCTGGTCATCGTGCATCACTGGGATATCGAGCCGCTTGCGAAGCTGGTCCTCGATGTAAAAGCACTTCGGTGCGGCGATGTCTTCGAGGTTGATGCCACCGAAGACCGGGGCGATGCGGACGACGGTCTCGATGATCTCGTCTGGATCTTGGGTGTCGAGGCAAATGGGAAAGGCGTCGACGCCGGCGAACGCCTTAAAAATCATCGCCTTGCCTTCCATCACGGGCGTTGCCGCGGCGGGACCGATGTTCCCGAGGCCGAGCACTGCCGTGCCGTCGGTAACTACCGCCACGGTGTTGCGCTTGATGGTCAGCGACCACATCTTGGACGGGTCGTCCTTGATGGCATTGCACACCCGCGCCACGCCGGGCGTGTAGACCATGCTGAGGTCGTCGCGCGTTTTCACCTGTACCTTGCCGACCACCTCGATTTTGCCGCCGAGGTGGACAAGGAAGGTGCGGTCGGAGACGTTCTTGACGTGAACTTGCTCGAGCGACTGGAGCCGTTTGACAATCGCCTCGCCGTGCGCCTCATCGCGGCACGCGACGGTGATATCGCGCGTCATGATGCCGCCGTGAACATGAACGATGTCGATAGCGCCGATGTCTCCGTGCTCCTCGCCGATCGCGGTGGTAATGCGGCCGAGCATGCCGGGAAGGTTGGGCGACTCAATCCGGATCGTCAGGCTATAGCTGGCGCTTGGCTGCTGGCGCATCGCGGGTGCTGGGATCATGAGGTTCCTCCACGGAGCACGAAACAGGTTGCCGCCGTACCCCCGTACGGCGGAGAGTGGGGTGTTCCGCACGAGCGCGGCTGGCCCCATCGGCTCGAATTGGTGGCGCTGAAGCCAAGCGCGGACTCGCCGGGGCGCCGGGGAAGTGTCGACCGGCGCCCGACGCTGCTGGCGGCGGGCTCGCACGAGACGAGTGGACCATCCGCGTGGTCAGGGCATCATACACAAGACTATCGTATACCGTCTCGTCGCTCGTGCGTCGCCGGTGAGGCGACATCGGAGACGTGCCGCGGCACCACGTGTCTCGTCGGGGCGGGCGAGCTTCCTGCCGCGCGCTGCCCGCGGAGCGGCTGCCGGAACAAGGACGATCGCCGTCTCGGAGCGGGGCCACCGCGCTGCACGATCGGCCGCTCGCCCACCCTGATCGGAGCGGCTGGTACCATTGGCCAGCGACTGATGGTTGGCCCTTGCACGTCGGTGGCTGCCGGCCTTGGCTCCCGCCGAACGGTTTCCGATAACGTGCGAGGATGGCGTGGGAACCCGCCGGCGCGGGAGGCTGGCCCTGATGGCCGTGAGGTGTGATGAACGCTGGACGGATCTTCGGTCCCGGGGTAGCGGGCAGCTGGGACGATGCCAAGGTGTCCTGCCCGGTGGTTCTTGTTGAAGATGGTCGTTACCGCATGTGGTACTACGGCCGTGACAGAGAGTTTCCCGGCAACCCCGGCCCCGGATCGCCGTTTGGCCGGACCGGCCTCGCCGAGTCGGCGGATGGCCTGCATTGGGAACGCGTTCCCGGACCTGGCTACCGTGGCTCGGTGCTCGACCCGAGCGAAGATCCGGACCGATTCGATTCGGCCTTCCTCGGTGGTAGTTCGATCGTCCGTACCGACCACGGTTACCGATTGTATTACCTTGGAGCGCGGCGACAGCCGCTGGGGGAGCGCGGAAGCGACCTCGATGTCGTTATCTCAATCGGGCTTGCCGAAAGTCCGGACGGCCTGCGCTTTCGGAAGATCGACGGAGAGGCCGGGCGTGGCGCCGTGCTGTCGCCGGCGATGCCCGGTGGCTGGGGTGAGCACTCTACCAACCTCCCGCGGGTGCTCCGTCTGTCTGATGGTTCGTGGCGCATGTACTACCACGGGGCGGACGAGCCCGGCCGTGCCGCGATCGGCGTCGCCGAGTCGGGTGATGGCGTCATTTGGGAGAAACGCGGAAAGGTGTTCGAACCGAGCGGCGACCCGACCCGGTTCGATGCCCGTAGCGTCAGTACACGCCATGTCATCCCGTGGCAAGGCGGCTGGCTGATGGCCTACGAGGCGCTGCCTGCCGAGCCCGGGGTCGCCTTCTCGATTGGGCTCGCGACCTCGCTCGACGGGCTGCGCTGGGAGCGCCTGCACGGGCGCGGTGAGCGCGGCGCAGCGGTGGCCCGCGGTGAGGCAGGCTCTTGGGACGAGATGGCGATAGGCACACCCTACCTGCTGGCGATGCCGGACAACTCGCTGCGGCTCTACTACGTCGGCTTCAGCGGCCAAATCGAAACCGCAATTGGGTTGGCGCTTTGCGACGGGCAGGACCTCACCCGGTGGGACAAATACGAAACGGCCTGATCGCTCAGGCCGTTTCGCGAGCCGCGAAGGGATGGGTTAGCGGATCGACAGCCGTTCGTAGCGCTGTTCGATGTCGGCGGCACGGCGGGCGAGACCTTGCACCTTCTTGTTGGCGAAGATCAAGCGGGTGCCTTGGACCATGAACAGATACGGCGGGTCGTTGTGGATGATCTCGATGGCGCGCTGGAGGAGTTCCTTGCGCCGGGTCTCGTTCACTTCCGTGACCGACTGTTGGTAGACCCGGTCGAACTCCGGGTTGTTGTAGTGCCAGCGACCGGGGTCGGCCTGGCAGGTGCAGAACCAGACGAGCGCGAAATCCGCATCGAGCGCTGGCGTGTTGATGAGGCCGGGAGCGAACAAGTCGGTCCGCTGGCGGACGCCGTAGAAGTAGTCGCGGAAGACGGCGTACTCGCCGATCGGTTGAATCTCGAGTTCGACGCCGATCTGGCGCAGTTGATCCTGAACCAGCAGGGCCTGGGCGTTGGCTTCGGCGTTGATCTGGAGTTGGGCAAGCGTCAGCTTGAACCCGTTGGCGTAGCCAGCCTCGGCCAACAGTTGCTTGGCTCGGTTCGGATCGTAGGGGAACATCTTCAAGTTGGGGTTGAAGCCAAAGGTCTCGGGCTGGACGAATTGGCCCTGCTCTGGCTTGGTGTAGCCCTTGTAGATGTTCTTGGCCACCAGCTCTTTGTCGATAGCGTAGTTGAGGGCGAGCCGGACACGCCGGTCAGCCATCGGCCCAGTCTTCGGTTGGCGGCCGACCACCGTGTCGAGCCAGTAACCGGTGGAGCTGCCCGAGTCGACGACGATGACGTTGAAGCCGGCGGCCTTCAGGCTATCGGCTTGGTCGATCGGGATGGTGTCGGCCATGTCGAGTTCACCGGATTTGAGGCCTGCGACTCGGGCGGCCGCCTCCGGAACATTCCGAATTTCGACCTCGGTGACGCCGGTTGCCTTGCGGAAGGGGTGCTCGGGAATTGCCCGGACGACGATCTTGCTATCGGGCACGAATTCGACGAGCCGGAATGGCCCGGTGCCGATTGCCTTGTTCCCAAACTCGGCATCGCCGACCCGCTCAAGATAGGCCTGTGGCAGCACTGAGACCATGGCCATGCGCTTCAACAATAGTCCATCTGGCTGCTTGGTGACGACGCGAACGGTCGTTTCGTTGACCTTACTGGCATCGGCGATCGTCTCGAGGCGGCTGGTGATAGCGTACTTGAACGAGATGTCGGAGGCGCGCTTGATGCTGAAGACCACATCGTCGGCGCGCATGGGCGTTCCGTCGTGGAACTTCATGTCCTGGCGAATGGTGAATTCCCAGGTGGTCGGATCGACCGACTTCCAGGCCGTCGCGGCGCCCGGCTCGACGCTGCCGTCGTCCTTCTGGTGCAGGACGGGGTCGAACACATCGTAGCGGCGCTGGGTGCAGCAAATCGAGATGTAGGGGTGCATTTGCGGCGTGATCGACGCTTGGCCGATGACCAGCCGTTGCGGCCCGGTCGGTTGGGTTTGGCCCTGTGGGCTTGTGCTCCCGGCGGTAGGGCTTTGGGCGGGCGCGCAGGCAGCGAGAACGATGAGCACGCCGGCGAATCCGGCGATGGCACGCGAACGGGTCCACGGATGCATGTGGCTCCTTCTCCCGGCCGAGCGCCGGGTTTCTCGCGGGACTCAGGTGACGGTCCAATCACCCCCTAACTGGTGATTAGGCAATCTCTCTTTCCGCGTGTCAAGTATTGTGTGTATCCCTTTTTGGGCTGCCCCATTCGGGCTACGTCTTTCGCCGTATTCCTGCACTGTCGGCCAGTTGACGCGGGGCACGCCAGCGGCGTAGTGTCCATCAAACCTTTGGACAGGGAGGGCACATGATTCGCGCCGGGTTCACGGTCGCTGGCCCACGCCCTCCGTTCGATCCCGTCCGCCACTAGGCTGCCCCGCTGGCACGGTCGCCCGTCCCACGGTCGGGCGGTCGGCTGACCGCCGACAGCCGCCACTGAGCTGGCTGCTCCGTCAGCGGAGGGCGTCCCCATCGTCGTTGTTCGTCGAGACGAGCGCGGCCTCGCCTGGCCGTGCAGAAGGGAACTCCTCCAGTGGATTGGACGATCACAGATTCGCTCGACCCCTTTTTCGAGCAGGGATTGATCGATGAGGTGCTTTACACGGTGAAGAGCGGGAAAGAAGCGACCGTGGTGTGCTGTCGCGCTGCACGGGCGACCCGCCATGAATTGCTCGCGGCGAAGATCTATCGCCCGCGCGCCCATCGCTCCTTCAAGGACGATTCTCGGTATCGAGAAGGGCAGGTCATTCTCGACGCCCGAGTCCGCCGGGCGGTCGCGAGTAAAACGTCTTTCGGCCGGCAGGCGGCGTTTGCCATTTGGGTCGATCGTGAGCGGGACACCTTGACCCGCTTGCGTCGTGCTGGCGCGGCGGTGCCGGAGGTCGTCGCTGCCGCCGGCGGGGCGCTGCTCCTTGAATTCATCGGCGACGCCGCGGGAGCCGCTCCGATGCTGAAACACGCGCCACTCACGCCTGACGATGCTCGCCGCCTCTCCCGCCAACTGCTCGATGAGATCGAGCGGTGGCTGCGCCATAACGTCGTTCACGGCGACCTGTCGCCGTTCAACGTCCTGGTTTGGCACGGTCGCGCGATGGTTATCGACTTCCCGCAGGCCGTTGACCCGCGCTTCAACGTCCACGCCTTCGACTTGCTGCGCCGCGACATCGAGCAGTTGGCACGCTTTTTCCGTCGCTACGACATCGTTGTGGATGCCGAGGCGGCCGCCACCGACCTCTGGGTCCGCTTCGTGACGGCTGATCTGTAGCCGCGATCGCGTACACTGACCCCGCGGCAAGCTGCCGCGATGGCGTGGAAGGAGGAACGATGCCTGTCGTCTACGCAACGACCATTTATGCCCAGCCCGGCAAAGAAGATGAGGTTACAGCCCTCTACCAAGAGCTTGGTCACCTCATGAAGGGCGTTCCCGGCTACCGAGGCAGGCATGTGCTACGGGCCAACGCCGACGGAGGCGCAGACCCAGGGCACTTTATCAGCGTCGAAATTTGGGAGAGTGCCGAGGCGCGTGCTGCCCATCGCAAGAGCGAGCAGTTTCAGGCGTGGTACAAGCGCTTCACCCAGAATCTCCGTCCTGAGCACACCCACGGTTTTTACACCGACATCGGCGCCGACCACTGAAGGCCAACGCGGAAACGCGCCCCACGCCCGATAGCGCGAAGGAGGCGGGATGCCGCGTGAGCGGCTGACGCTTCAATCGCTCCACTGTGTCGCCTGCGCCGAGCAGCTCGTTGCCCGGTTGCGGGCGATGCCTGGCGTTCGGACCGTCGCGGCGGTGCTAGCGGAGCAGCGCGCGACGGTCGACTTTGATCCAGAGTTGACGTCTCGGCAGGCCATCCTCGCGGAGGCGGAACGCTGCGGCTGTCGGGAAGCGGGAGACCAGCAGCTGCTTCCGCTCCCGGTGCTCGCCCATCATGCGCAGACCCTCGATGTGACGCTTGGCACGGCGCACGACCGGATGCAATATTCGGCACAGGCAGTCGGCGCGCTCGACCCCGTCGATCACGCGGCGGTCGGTCACGCCGCGACAGGCCATCTTCCAGTGGGGCCAGCCCGAGGCCACGCGGCGATCGGGCACGGCCGCCACGACATGGCCGACTCAGCCTCGGCGGCCGCGATGGAGCGGGAGATGCGCAACCGCTTCCTCGTGGCATTGGTGCTCACCATTCCTGCCGTTCTTTACTCGCCAATTGGCACGGCGTTGGTGCGGATTCCCACGTTTGGACTCGATCCAAATTGGATCCTGTTCACGTTCACGACGCCGGTCGTCTTCTGGGCCGGCTGGGTCTTTCTCGGCGGAGCCTATTGGTCGCTGCGCAGCCGCACGCTGAACATGAGTGTGCTTGTCGCCACCGGCGTGCTCGCTGCCTACCTCGCGAGCGTGCTCCTCACCGTGGTCGGGGGCGGCGAGACGTACTACGAGGCGGCGGCGATGTTGGTCACCTTCGTCCTCTTCGGTCACTGGATGGAGATGAAGGCCCGCCGCGGAACCACCGACGCGCTCCGGGCCCTTTTTGCGCTCGTTCCACCTGAAGCGACAGTTCTGCGCGACGGCGTCGAGGTGCGGCTACCGACCGACGCTATCGCCGTTGGCGACCTCGTCGTGCTCCGGCCCGGCGACCGTGCTCCTGTTGACGGTGTCGTGGAGCGCGGCGCGACGAGCATGGACGAGTCGCTCATTACCGGTGAGAGCATGCCCGTCGAGAAGACGGTTGGCGACCGGATCGTCGGCGGATCGATCAACCGCGGTGGGCTCGTCGTGGTGCGCGCGACGGGTGTCGGCTCGGAATCGACAGTCGGACGGATTGTCGCCCTTGTCCAGCAGGCGCAGGCGTCGAAAGCGCCGGGGCAGCGCCTCGCCGATCGGGCAGCCGGCGCTCTTGTGGTGGTCGCGGTATCGGCCGGGGCCATCACATTGGTCGCTTGGGTCCTCGCCGGCGCTCCGCTGCTGACCGCGCTCACCTTCGCCATCTCGGCGGTCGTTATCGCTTGCCCAGATGCGCTGGGCTTGGCCACGCCGACGGCCATCGCCGTGGGCATCGGCGTTGGGGCGCGTCACCAAATTCTGATCAAGGACGCCGCCACCCTCGAACGGCTGGCCGACCTCAAGATCGTTGCGTTCGACAAAACAGGGACGCTCACCGAGGGCCGGCCGCGCCTTGTCCAGATCGCCGCGTTGGATGGCGATTCGGACGGTTTGCTCCGCCTCCTCGCGTCGGCTGAGCGCGGCTCCGAGCATCCCGTCGCCGAGGCGATCGTTGCCGCGGCAGTCGAGCGTGGCCTTGCAATCGCCGACCCGGCGGCGTTTCAGGCGATCGCCGGCCGCGGGCTACTGGCCTCCGTGGACGGCCGGGAGGTGACGGCAGGCACTCGCGCCTTTCTCGTCGAGCGAGGGATCGACCCCGAGCCTCTCGATGGGCTAGCTGCAGCTCCGATCGCGGCTGGGGCAACGCTCGTCTGGATCGCGCTGGACGGCGATCCGGTCGGCGTTGCCGCGGTGGCCGACAGCATCAAGCCGACGGCAAAAGAGGCAGTCGCGATGCTCCGCTCGCTCGGTGTCGAGCCAGTGCTGATCAGTGGAGACAGCCGGACGGCCGCGGAATCGGTGGCATCGTCGGTAGGAATCAGCCGCGTCTACGCCGAGGTGCTGCCAGCGGACAAGGCTTCGGTCGTCAAGCAGCTCGGTGCGACCGCGCCAATCGCGATGGTGGGTGATGGCATTAACGATGCGCCAGCGCTCGCCCAAGCCGACGTCGGCATTGCGATCGGAGCGGGGGCTGACGTGGCGATCGAGACAGCTGATGTGGTGCTGCTCCGCTCCGACCCACTCGACGTCGGTCGCGCCCTCCTCCTCTCGAAAGCAACCGTCCGCAAGGAGAAAGAAAACCTCGTTTGGGCAACGATCTACAATCTGCTCGCCATCCCTATCGCCGCCGGGGTGCTGTACCCGAGCCTCGGAATCATGCTTCGGCCGGAGTGGGCAGCGCTGCTGATGAGCTTCAGCTCCATCATCGTGGCGGTCAACGCCGTGCTGCTGCGACGCGTCGACGGCGTACTGCGGGCTGCAGGAGCGACCAGATGAGTGTGTACACCGAGCGTGAGCTCGAATTCCTCCGGAGCCAGCCGCTCGGGCGCCTCGCAACGGTCGGACGAGACGGGCAACCCCACGTCTCGCCGGTCCGTTTCCGTATCGATCCCGCGAACGGTGCGATTGAGATTGGCGGGCGTAATCTGTCGTCGACCAAGAAGTGGCGCGATGTCGAGCGCACCGGCCGGGCGGCATTTGTGGTGGACGACATCCTTCCTCCCCGGCATCCACGCGGAGTGGAAATTCGAGGACCGGCCGAAGCGGTCGTGCGCGACGGCGAGGAGCTCATCCGGATCACGCCCCGCCGGATCGCCGGCTGGGGCATCGACACCGACTCCTACTCGGCGCACATCCGAACCGTGGGTGGCCATCACGAAACCCCTCCCCGCATCGATGCGGGGAGGGAATGAGGCAGTCGCCTCAGCGCCGGTGATTAACGCGATCGGGCGGCTGCGGCCAAAATCCGGGCGATGATGCTCTGCGGGTCGCTGCCGGGTTCGACAGGCTGCGGGAAGCGGGCATCGACCGCCACCTGTGCCCGAATCGGGGTGGTGGTGAGGAAGCCGATGGCTGCGACGCTCAGGACATCGCCGGCCTGCAGTCGGGTGTTCGGCAGGGCGAGCGCAACCTGATTCGTACCGGCGACGCGGACCTCCAGATTGTAGGTTCCGGCGTCGAGCTCGAGATAGGGAGTCACGTCGCGAAAAGCGAGATTTCGAACGAGCACCGGACCACCCGTGACGGCGATGTCCACCGGCGGCGCATCGGGCGAGAGGTGCAGGACCCGAACCTTGGTTTTCCCTTGGCCGGGCGGCGAAATCGCGTCCTCCACCACGATCGGCGCAATCTCCGCGACCGGGCCGGTTGCAATCACGGAATAGTTCCGGCCGGGCATGGGGCTCACTCGGGCGTCGATAACGGCTGTCGCGCTCGCCGGATTGGCGCCGGCGGCAAAGACTTGGATACGCCGCTCACCCGCTGGTACCGCGGCATACGGGGAGACGTGGCCGAAGGCGAGGTTGGCGATGGCGCGCTGCCCGTCGACATAGACATCGACGGCGGGCGCATCGGGTGAAGCGTGCCAAGCACGGACGTTCGCAGTTCCGCTCTGGGCCGAGCTGGTCACCGGCAGCACGATGGCGCCGCTGAGGAGAGCGGCGACCGTGGCCGAGATCAGACTTCGGCGGGAAAATGGGATAGGCATGTGCTCCTCCAAGACCGATATGCAGTAATAGTAAACGTCTAGTCCAGGTTTAGATCCAATCTGTCGTTGACACCGGTTCTCTCGATGTGGAAGATGCCGGCGAGTCGGCCCCCGGGGGCGCTGTTGTGTCCGAAATCGTCATTGCCATGGGCATCCTCGCGATTGTCCTCACCGTCGCCGCGCTCGCCTCGGGCGTCGTCGAGCGTGCACCCCTCTCGTTCCCGATGATTTTTCTCGGCCTCGGCTTTCTGGTCGGGCCGCTTGGGCTGAACTGGCTTCAAATCGATGTCCACAACCGAATGCTCGAAGTCGTCGCCACTGTCAGCCTCGCCCTCGTCCTGTTCCTCGATGCGGTAAACCTGCAGGTCGACGAGCTCCGTCGCGACTGGTACGTTCCCGTGCTGACCCTCGGGCCGGGGACACTGCTGATCATCGCGGGAGTCGCCGGGGTCGCGTGGTGGCTTACTGAGGCAACGCCGATCGAGGCCTTGCTGCTCGGCGCGATTCTTGCCTCGACCGATCCGGTTGTCCTTCGCGATGTGATCCGCGATCCCCGCATTCCGCGCTCGGTGCGGCGGGCGCTCTCCATTGAAGCCGGGACGAACGATATTGTCGTCCTCCCGATTGTGCTCATTCTGATCGCGGTGCTTCGCGGCAGCGCCGGATCTGTGGGCGAATGGGCAATCTTTCTCGGGCAGCTGCTGGTGCTCAGTCCGATAGTTGGGCTGACGGTGGGCGGACTAGGCGCTTGGCTGATGGGCAGGGCAGACGCCGCCTTTGGCATCCGCCGGGAGTATCAGGCGCTCTATGGCATCGGTCTCGTGCTTGCTGCCTACGCCGCGGGGACGTTCGTCCGCGGCGACGGTTTTCTTGCTGCCTTCTTCGCCGGGCTCGCGATCTCGCTCTTCAACGTCTCGCTCTGCGATTGTTTTCTCGATTACGGCGAAGTGACCGCCGAAATGATGATGCTGCTCGCCTTCGTGTTGTTCGGCGCGGTTCTCTCGACTCTTCTGGGAACCATTCCGCTGGCGCCAACGCTCGTGCTCGCCGCGCTCGCGCTGGTGCTGATTCGGCCTGGTGCCCTCTATCTTGTGCTGCTTCGGGCGCGGATGAGCACTGCCGCACGGCTGTTTCTCGGCTGGTTCGGCCCCCGCGGCCTCAACTCACTCCTCTTAGCGTTGCTCGCGGTGCAGGCCGGCGTACCGAATGCTGAATGGCTCCTTGCGCTGGCCGGCGCGGTGGTGGTTATTTCGGTCGTTGCACATGGTGCGTCGGCGACGCCGATTGCGGCCCTGTATGGTCGACGGGTAGCAGCTCCCGGGGAGACGCTTGCCGAAGAACGCGAAAGCACCTTCGTCGGCCTATTCGACGATGATCCGAACGATGTCGCTCGCCTGTCGCCCGACGAACTGCACGCCTTGCTCGCGGGGCCATCTCCGCCGGTGGTGCTTGACGTCCGGTCGCGCGCCGAGTACGAGCGTGACGCGGGGCAGATCCCTGGAAGTGTGCGAGTGCCGTCCGACCACCTTGACGAGTGGCTTGCGTCCGCCCCGCGCGACCGCCTCGTGGTCGCGTACTGCACCTGACCGGACGAGGCCACGAGCGCCCGTGTGGCGCGACGTCTCAAAGCCGCCGGCCTGCAGGCCGCAGCCCTCCGCGGCGGCTATGCCGCTTGGCAGGCCCATTATCCCGTCGAGCCGAAGGGTGAACAGGTTTCGGCAACCCGACGGCGAGGCGCTTGAATCCGCCGCCCCTCGCGCCCCGGCCACGGTGTGGGCCGACGCGTGCCCGTCGGCCACGTGCTCGAGCCGGCGTCTCGCCGGGGTCCTCCAGCTGAACTCGGCGACGCCGTCGTTTATCGACCGCAGGGAGTCACTGGTAGAGACCTCGAGTAGCCGCTTACCCTGCGGTAGGCCACGGGGTGTCACCGTCCGACCACACGCTGCCCCGCGCGATCGCGGGCGCTGAGGGCGGATCCGGCTCGGCCGGAACCCGCCGATCCGTCCTCGATCGCCGCTGCAGCGATCTCGACTGGAGGGGCGACTGTCACGGGCGCTTAGGGAACGGTGCTCAGGTACTCGACGCCGATCGCCGTCATGCCAGACTCGCCGGCCCAAGCCTTGAAGAGTTCGCCGGTTGGCCACAGGACGGCTTGGCCAGCATTGAGGGGGACTCGCTCGGCGTGCTCCCCGCCGATCCGGACGAACCCGCTGCCGGAAGTGACGGCAAAAAGAATTGGAAAGCGCGACCGCCGCTCGCCTGTCTCGCCATGCGGTTCGAACTCCATCGCCATCACACTCACCGGCTCGTCGAGCACGATCGGTGCGCCACGAAAGCGCGCGATCAATTCATCGGGCGAGAAAGTCTCGGCGAACGACCGACGGATCTGAATCGCGCTGACGCGCAGGCCACGGCTCTCTCCGAGTTCGGTGTCGGTGATGAACGGCGTGAAATCACGAACCTCGACCATGACGTCCTCCCTCCGTTCGCCAGAGTACCATGATGGTGTGCAGGACCATCTCGTGATCTTGACGCCGGAGCCGCTGGCCGCGGTTCTCGCCGGGCAGAAAACCATCGAAAGCCGCTTCGCGACCGATCGCCGGCTGCCGTGGGGGCGCGTTGGCCCCGGCGACCGCCTTTGGCTGAAGCAGAGCGGCGGCCGCGTCGTTGCCGTCGCCGAGGCGGCGTGGGTGCAGTTCTATGCCGATTTGACGCCTGCAGCGGTGGCCGAGCTGTTTCGGCAGTACCCCGCGATCCGCGCCGGCCTTGCCTATCAGGCGGCGAAGGCCAGCGCTCGCTTCGGGTCGTTGATCGGCCTGAACAACATCCGGCGCCTCGATCCGTTTGCCCTGCGGGGCCGCGGCCGGAGCGGCTGGCGGCTGCTTGAAGGGCCGCCGATCCCTCTTAGAGATTGAGCTTGAGGAGACGGGCTGCGTTACCAAAGCGCATGAGGTCCGCTTGTTCTTTCGAGATGGTGAGGCCGTGCTCCTTCGCCCTGTCCTCGATGGAATTCCAAAGGTCACACCACGCTTCGTACATCCATTTCGAACGGTCAGGATAGTGAGTGCCGAAGAGAATGCGGTGAGCGCCGACGCGGCGGAGCATGATGCCGAGCACTCGGTAGAAATAGGCCGGGTCTTGGAACGCCTCCGGAAACCATTCTGTGACATCCAAGTAGACATTGGGCTTGAAGGCGGCGACGTCAATCGCGGTCCAGACCATGTTGGAATAGAGGTTTCCGCCGGCGTGCTCCATGATGATGGTAAGGTCGCGGTTCAACTCTGCGACTTCATCGAGGTGGATGGGGTCGCCGTACTTTAGGAAACGGAGCCCCCCTTGCCCGGTTTGAAAGCAGACGGGCACATCGAACTCGATCGCCCGGTCGTAGAGCTTTTGACAGCGTGGGTCGGTGGCATAGAAGCCGGCAGTGGTATACAGCTCGAGCCCCTTGGCGTCCCAGTCTCGGACGCACCGGTCGAACAGTTCAAGGGCGCCGGGGCGGCGGGCATCGACGCCGCAGAAAGCGGTGATCCGGCCCCCTGAGTTGCGCGCCACCTCGCACGTGCGCCGGTTGATCTCCTCGATACGCACCGGTGGTTCTTCGTCCCACATGAAGCCGTAATCGACCGGCAGAATGTTCATCACTTGAATACCGAGCTTGTCCATATCCTCAAGATGGCTCTTGCCCGAGGAGTCCATTCGTCCCGCGCCGGCGCGCTTCGCGATGTCGGCGGGGTCTCGCTGGGGCCAGCTGCGCTTGGCAGCACGCCACGCGATCGAGTCCCACATTTTGGACGGTAGCCAATCTCGGTCCCAGAGGTGGCCGGTCATATCGATGAGCACGAGGAAACTCCACACGCGAAATGTCCGCTGCCATTGTGCCACGTTCCTCCGTAGACCGCCGACGGTGTGCAGCTCCAACCGAACGGTCGTCCGGGGCGGGCGAGGGGGGAGACATGATGGCTCAGTGAGCATCGTGGTCTGCGCCAGTCGGTGTGGTGCGCGGACGGTTGCTGCTCCAATTGTGCAGCGTGGAAGTGGCCGGCCGGCGCGACGTTCGCGGTAACATCGGCTAGACTGAAGGCCAGCGTCGCCAGAAGGAGACCGTGCTGTCGCTTTCCCACCTATTGCTCATTGGTATTGGCGGCTCGCTGGGCGCTGTCGCGCGCGTTCTGGTCGCCAACGCGCTTGCCGTCTGGCTCGGCCCACACTTTCCGTTCGGCACCTTCTTCGTGAATGTCTCGGGGAGTTTCGCGATCGGCGCCTTGCTGGCCTTCCTCACGCCACGCGGCAGCGACGCCGTTGAGCTTCGGGCATTCCTTGTCGTTGGCTTCCTCGGGGCGTACACGACGTATTCGACGTTTACCTATGAAACACTCGCTCTTTTCCAAGCCGGTCGCTTGGTGGCAGCGCTCGTCAACCTTGCGGGTCAGTTGGTGCTCGGCCTAGCAGCCGTCGTCCTCGGCGTGGTCGCAGTCCGTTCCCTCACCTAGGCGCTATTTCTGGGCGACGCGCATGGGAAGGAAGCTGCCCTCGGTGAAGTCGTCGATGACGGCGCGGAAGCATGCTCGCAGCGCGCTGGTGAAGTCCCAGTAGACAAACTCGGCCATGTAAGGCTCGCCGTTGTCGTTGGTCTCGAACGTCCAGATGATCTGTTGGGCGGTAGAAGCAGGCCCGCTCGGCAAGTTGCGGGCGTCCACGACGATGAAAAGTCCGCCCGGCCGCAGGATGCGGTGTGCCTCCGCAATGATCCGCTCGCCGACCGCCCGCGGCACTTCGTGGAAGAGGATGAACGCAAAGACGATGTCGAACGAGTCGTTGGCGAAGCCGGTTTGTTCGGCGAGCGCTTGCTTGAAGTGCACGTCGATGCCCATGTCGACGGCACGCTTGTGGGCATAGCGCACCATCGGAGCGCCGGCGTCAATTCCCCAGACCTCCGCATTGGGAAAGCGCTCTTTCCAAGCGGTCGTGCTCTGGCCGACCGAGCAGGCGAGGTCGAGAATTCGGCGCACTTGGCCATCTTCCGGCGTTGGCGCGAGCATGACGAGGTTGCGCTGCACATCGTCGCGGTTGTTGCGGCCGGTGAAAAAGTACTTTGTCCCGAGGTGGTAGACGTAGCCGGCGAGCGGGTCGGCGGCATAGCCGCCCGGCTGCAAGTCATAATCCACGCGCGAAAAATACTCGGGAAGCGGAAAGTTCGGGTCCCAAGTCACGCTTCCCGGCCCGAGCCGGTCATACCGGTCGAGCTCAGCGACAAGCTCGTCCTTCCGCTTGGCGTAGGTAGCGAGGACACCCTGCCACAGCATTTCCTGCTGGCTCCGGTAGAGGCGATTGCGGCTGGCGACGATCGGCGTGGCTGCGAGGTCGTCATGGGGGGCGGCGGCCGCTGTCGCCTTCGCCATCACCGGCTGCACCTTCGTCATATTGAAGACGCGCACACCCTCGACGAAGTCGAGGTAGCTCTCGTCGTCGCGCTCGGTCGGCGCGGGGACAGTGCCGATATATCCGCGATCCATCCGTCCTCCCCTTAGGCGCGACGATCGGCCGAACGTCGCTCGACAGAATCCTACCTGCTGAGCCGATTGGCGGTCAGTCGCGCACCTCGACCACCATTTCGGTTTCGCAGCAAATATTGAGCGCGAGGCCGCTGACCGAGATCGCGGAGCGGGCATGGCGGCCCCGCTCGCCGTAGAGGTCCATCAAGAGGTCGGAGCAGCCGTTGGCCACCTCGGAGGCGCGGTCAAAGCCGGGAACAGCATAGACATAGGCGACGATCTTGACGATTCGGGTGACCTTATCGAGGTCGCCGATCGCGGTCTTGAGGGAGGAAAGAAGCGCCAGCGCGTTATAGCGCGTTGCCTCCCGCGCCCCTTCGACCGAGATTGCGTCGGGCACCGGACCTTTGAATGGATAGCCGCCGTCCTTGAAAGGGCCGTGGCCAGCCAAAAAGACGAGGTTCCCCGTACGCACTGCACGGACCCGGCGCGTAGTGGTCTGCGGCGGCAGCTCGGGTAAGGCGAGACCAAGCGCCGCAATCTTCTGCTCAATTTCCATTGCGCGGACCTCTTGCTAAGCTGGGGCGCGGTTAGCGCGTGAGGGAAATTTGCTCAAACTGCGTCTCGCCGTCAGAGCGCGGTTTGAAGCCTTGCACCCGCTTCGAGATAACGTGGATATCGTCCGGCTCGATGATGAAGATGACCGGCGCTTCCTCCCGGAGGATCGCGCTGATTTGCTTCAGGAGCCCGAGTCTCCGCTGCGGATCCAGTTCGGTGGTGCTTTGCTGATAGAGCCGGTCAACTTCGGGATTACTGAACACCTTCTTTTGGGCGTCTGTGGTGTACCACTGGAAAGTGAAGTCGGCATCCATTGCCGGGAAGTAGTTCGGACACCAATTGAACAACGGGGCGCGTTTCGCGCCGTTCCGGTTGTAGAAGCGGTCGAGGAATGGGGCGTTCTCGAGCACCTCGATTTCGGTCGTCACCCCGACTTCGCGTAAGTACCCAGCGAGCGCCGTGGTTTGGTCTCGGATCGCGAGGCACGAGGTCGGCGTTTCCATCTTCAGCGTGAAGCCGTTCGGGTAGCCGGCCTGCGCGAGAAGCTGGCGCGCCCGCGCCGGGTCATAGGGATATGGCTTGAGCGTGTTGTCGTAGCCGAAACCGATCGGCCCAACGAGTTGCCCATCGGCGACGCGACCGCGCCCGCCATAGATCTGCTTCAGGATCGCCTCTTTGTCGACCGCGTAATTGAGCGCTTGGCGGACGAGCTTGTTGCGCAGCGGCGTATCCTCGGTGATCGTATCGAGATCGGTAACGTGGAGGCGGGCATAGGTGGTAGACGCGACGACGAAGCCATCGCGCTCCAAACCCGCGAGTGCGTCGAGCGGCGGCTGATAAATCATCTGAACATCGCCCGTCCGCAGCGCGGCCACGCGCGAGGAACCGTCAGGAAGGTGGAGGAAGGTCAGCCGCTCGATCGTCGATTTGCGCCAGCTCTCGGGGTATTTCTCAAGCACCAGCCGGGTGTCTTGCACAAACTCGACCAGCTTGAAGGGGCCGGTGCCGACTGGCTTGAGGCCAAAGTCGGCTGCGCCGAGACGCTGCACTTCCGCCGGCGGCACCACAAAGATGGCCGCCATCCGCGCCGGCAGAATTGCGTCCGGTCGACGCGTCAGGAATCGCACCGTCGTCGCGTTGACAACCTCCGCACCGCTCACGAGCGGAATGCGCCCGGCGAGCGGGAGCCGATTCTCGGGGTTGACCAGCCGGTCGATCGTGAACTTGACCGCGGCGGCGTCAAGCGCCTCCCCGTTGGAGAACCGCACGTCGTTGCGGAGGGCGAATTCCCACGTCGTGTCGTTGACGACCTTCCAACTGGTCGCGAGCCAAGGACCGACGTTTCCCTTGTCGTCGACACGAGTGATCGTGTCGAACAGGGTGTACTTGATGCCGTTGTAAGAGCCGGCGTTGGAGTGGGGATCGAGGTTGGCGAGAAAGTTCGGGTTGCCGATGGTCAGGCGCTGGGGCGGCGGCGGCTCGGTCTGCGCCGGCGAGGTCGACCCGCTCGGCTGGGAGGCCGGTGCGCAGGCGCTCGCGACGAGGCCGGCAAGGAGAACGACGCGGCTGAACAACAAACGCACGCATGCCTCCATCGATACTGAATGCTGAATGCCATACTACCAGTTCACCGGACCACGTCAAGCGTTCCCGGGCGGACACCTAGGCGGAGAAGTTGGAAACCAAGAGTTCGGAAACCGCGCCGCGATTGGCCGGATCGGAGTTGATGGCTCGCGGAGCAGAAACCGACTCGATTCGGTAGTCGGCGTAGAGCCAGCGGGTGAACGGTGTGTCGCTGTTCGAAAGGAGCACCCGGACTCCGCGCTCCGTTAAACGGTCGACGAGGGCTTTCAGCCATTTCTGGTCGTTCTCGTCGAAGCCGTTCGGGCTGTAGCGCGTGAAGGAGGAGGTCGACGCAACCGGCCAGTAGGGCGGGTCAAAATACACGAAATCGCCCGTTTTTGCGTGCTGGACGCTGCGGTCGAAGCTGGCGAGGACGATCTCGGCCCCGGCGAGTGCCGCACTGGCCGCCTGAAGCACCGCCGGGTCGTAAAGCCGGAGCGGCCGTTTGTAGCGCCCAATCGGGACGTTGAACTCACCGCGGCGGTTGACGCGATAGAGGCCGTTGTAGCAGGTCCGGTTCAGATAGAGAAAACGGGCGGCGCGCGCCTGAAGGTCGAGCCCCGCAACCGACTGCGCCCGAACGCGGTAGTAGACCTCAGGGTCGTACTCGTAGCGATCGAGGGCATCCATCAGCCCGCTGGGATCATCGCGAACTTCAAGGTACGCGCAGATCAGGTCCTCGTTGACGTCGCCGAGCACCGCGCGCGGAGGGCTCAGCGCGAAGAAAAGCGCCCCGCCGCCGACGAAGGGTTCGAAGTAGGTTCCGAACTGCGCTGGGACGCGTCGAAGCAGTTCAGGGAGCAAGTTGGTTTTCCCGCCCGCCCATTTGACGAACGGCTGCGCCGACGGACGGGCCTTGCGCCCAGCCGGGTAGGGGACGGCAGGGGAATCGGGCCGCGCGCCCGCCACGCCTTCAATCATCGGCCCCAATGCTGGGCCGATCCGGAGAGTCGAGCTCGGGCGCGCCGCTCACCGCAGAAGGGAGCGATTGGCCAGAGGGGCGATGGGCTTCCAAAATCGAGAAGATAATCGGCACCGCGTCTGGCGCGTCCACAAACAGCCGCTCGACAAACTCATTCAGAAACCAAGCGCGCAGCCGCGCCTGCACCGGGCCCTGCTTGAGAATCCGAGCAAGCTGACGACGGAGGCCGCTGCGGTCGAGGCCGCGGTTCACCTCGACAATGAGGCGGAGGCCCTCACCGCGGAGCTCGAAGTCGCTGCTGCCGTCGGGGAACACGATCTCCCAGCGGCCGCTGAGCCGCCGCTCGTTGATCCCGCCTTCGATTGCCTGCACCATCGCCTCAGCGACGGCGCGTGGATGATCACGCACCGGCTCTGCCCTCCGCCCGCCAGCGTGGGACGGGTTGCATCAAGACACGTGCTCGGCGGCCTTCTTCGCCTCGGCGATGATCCCTTGCGCGAGATGCGGGGGCACTTCCTCGTAGTGGCTCAAGGTCATCTTGAAGGTACCGCGTCCTTGCGTGATCGAGCGGAGGTCGGTGGCATACCGCTGCATTTCCGCCAGCGGCGCTTGGGCGGAGATGACGCTGACGCCGCCGCTGGTGTTCATGCCTTGGACGCGCCCGCGCTTGGTGTTGAGGTCACTCAGGATATCACCGAGGAACTGCTCCGGCACCGTGATTTCGACGTCCATAATCGGCTCGATCAGCACCGGGTTTGCCTGCATGACTCCCTTTTTGAGCGCCTGGGACGCGGCGATCTTGAAGGCCATTTCCGAGGAGTCCACCGGGTGATAGCTGCCGTCGTAGAGGACAACACGCAGATCCACGAGCGGGAAGTGCGCCAGCACTCCTTCGTGCAGTCCTTCCTCGATCCCCTTCTGGACAGCCGGGAAAAAGTTCTTCGGCACGGTGCCGCCGACGACACGTTCGGCAAATTCAAACCCTTCGCCCCGCGGCTTGGGTTCGAGCTCGATCATCACGTGGCCATATTGACCATGGCCGCCAGTCTGCTTCTTGTGCTTGTATTCGGCACTCGTCTTGGTCGTAATCGTTTCCTTGTAGGGAACGCGCGGCAAGCTCGTGGTGAGCTCGGTGCCAAACTTGCGCTTCAACCGCTCCAGCGCGACATCGAGGTGCGACTCGCCCAGCCCGGAGAGGATGGTCTCGCCGGTATCTGGCTCGCGACGGACACTCAGCGTGTGGTCTTCTTCGACGAGTCGGGCGAGCGCGGCTCCCATCTTGTCGACGTCCGCCTTCGACTTAGGATGGACAGCGGCGGCGTAGACCGGAGCCGGGAACTCAATCCCCGGCAGGACCACTGGGCGTTCGCGGGCGGTCAGGGTATCACCAGTGCCCGTCTCCACGAGCTTCGTGACCGCGCCGATATCGCCCGCGAGGAGCGCTGGGACCGGGTCTTGGTGCTTGCCGCGGAGCACATAGACGGTGCCGATACGCTCTTCCTTGCCTTTGTTGGCATTGAAGACGTGGCTGTCTGCCTTGAGAGTGCCGGAGTAGACCCGGAAATAGGTCAACTTGCCGACAAAGGGGTCGGCGGAGGTCTTGAACACGAGCGCTGCCAACGGTCCGTCCGGGTCAGCCGTCAGCTCGGTTTCCTTCCCTTGGACAGTTGCCGGGAACGGGCCGCGGTCGATCGGAGATGGCGCGAGGTCGACCAGCGCATCGAGGAGCAAGGAGCAGGCTTTGTTGGCGAGCGCCGATCCGACGAGGACCGGTGTCAGCCGGCCGGCAAAGATCCCTTCACGCAAACCACGGATGATTTCGTCGTCGCTTAGCTCTTCGCCCTCGAGGTATTTGGTCATCAGCTCATCGTCTTGCTCGGCAACGGCCTCGACCATCATTTCGCGGTAGCTGGCGACCTCGGCCTCGAGCTCAGTGGGAATCGGCCCGGCCTCCAGTTTCGGACCGGAGCGCGCTTCGCGCCGAATGAGATCTACGACGCCGGAGAATTTGTCCTGAGCACCGATCGGCACTTGGATGGGGATGCAGGCGGCGCCGAACATGTCGCGCACCTGCGTGAGCGTCTTTCCGAAGTCGGCGTTCTCGCGGTCGATCTTGTTGATGAAGATGAATCGTGGGAGCTTGGCGTCGTTTGCCGCCTTCCAATTGAGCTCGGTGCCGACCTCGACGCCGCCCACGGCGTCGACGACGAAAACCGCGGTATCGGCGACCCGCAAGGCCTCACGCACTTCGCCGACAAAATCGGCGTAGCCGGGGGTGTCGAGGACGTTGATCTTGTGTTCGCGCCACTCGCAGGGCAGCACTGAGAGGCTGATCGAGATCCGGCGGCGTTGCTCGTCCGGCTCGTAGTCCGAGACGGTGTTGCCCTCCTCGACCTTGCCGAGCCGCGTGATCGCTCCCGTCGCGAACAGGAGCGCCTCTCCGAGGCTCGTTTTGCCGGCGCCGCCATGGCCGACCAGAGCCACATTCCGCAACTGCTCTGTGCGGTAGCTCTTCATCCGTCGATCCTCCACGCGAGGTGCATTGGCCGTCGCCCGGCGCGACAACAACAATGAACGGCATCAGACGGTGGGAACTGAGGGACATGCCGTCGATCGCGCCGGATCGGGTATGCGCTATTTTATCGGAATGCCTCTAACCCCTCAAAATGCGAGGCCAAACACGCGGCGGATCTGGCCGCGCGTCAACAGTCCGACGGTCAGCAAAGCGTGGGCCATCGGAATCGGGTTTGGCGGAGCGGCGGGGCCACCGATCAGCCAGCCAACCACCGTTGGGGCAATGGAGAGGCCGCCGATGAGAAGCGCCAACGCAAGAGCGAGGGTCCGTCCCCACGGCCGGTAGGAGAGCATGCCCGCCCCAGCGACCACCAGTGCGCCGCCTGCGGCCAAATAGAGGGGGGCCAGAACGATGGGCGGCGCATCTTCCGGCGGGGCGACGAACAGCAGGGCGCCCCCGACGAACGAGAGCGTCCCGAGGGTCACGTGTTCCCACGCGAGCAACCGCAGCAGGAAGAGCCAGCCGGGCGGCGGTTTCAGATCGGTCGGACGACGCACCGTCATCGGCAGGAGTGTAACGAGAAATCGCGCCGCGTGAGAATCGAACAGATATTCGGTATGATCGGAGTGCTCGGACGAGGGCGGTGCCGGCGTGGCGTCGGCTGCCGAACAGGAAAAAGGTGGAACCATGTGCGGCCGCTATTCGCTCGGTGAGTTCTCCGAGATCCAACTTCGCTTTTTGCTCGACGGCCTTTCGATGGCGGTGCCGAAGCGATTCAACATCGCGCCGTCGGAACTCGCGCCGGTGGTGCTGCGGAACAGCCCGAACCGGCTCGAAATGATGGTCTGGGGCGTGCTCCCGACGTGGGCGAAGGAGAAGCCGAGCGGGCGGCTTCTAATCAATGCCCGCGCGGAAACGGTTGCCGAGGCGCGGACCTTTGCACGCGCCTTCCGCACGAGGCGGGTACTGGTGCCCGCCTCCGGCTGGTATGAATGGAAGGCGACCCCGACCGGTAAGCAGCCCTACTACTTTCGGCGAAAAGACAAGGAGCTGATGGGCTTCGCCGGGCTGGCGCTCGAGGGGGCTGAAGGGCCGGGCTTTGTGATCATCACCACGGCAGCAAGTCCCCTCGCGAGCCTCGTGCACAACCGCATGCCCGCCGTGCTTCATCCAGACGACGAAGATTCTTGGCTTGATCCAGCGAATAGCGATTCAGCGAGCCTCTTGCCGCTCCTTCGCCCGTTCGATGACGAACTCTTGACCTGCTATCCGGTGTCGCGCATGGTCAACCGCGCCGGCATCGATGACCCGCGGATGGTCGAACCGATCTCGACAGCGTCTTGATCGGGGTGGCGCCGAACCGATCGTTTGCGCTGGCGCAGCGCCGCCGAGGAACCAACGAGGCCCTCTCGGCGACCGGCCGGTTTGGGGGCCGGCGAGCTGGCCGACAGGTTGCCCGTGTCACCTCGGTTGCTCTACCGAACCCTCCGTTTGGTCGCGCGGCGCCTCCTCGTCGAGGTACGATGGCCACGGAAACGTCGATCGGTAGTCGAGCAAAGGAGCAGGCCGATGCGGTTCGGGCTGTACATCAATCCCCAGACCCCCGGCGCAGACGATGACGGCCGAATTATCCGCGAGGTCCTCGGCCAAGTGCAGCTCGCGGAAGAGCTCGGCTTGACCGATGTTTGGCTCACGGAACACCACTTCACTGGCTACAACGCCTATTCGGACCCGCTGACGCTCGCTGCGGCGCTTGCCGCGCTGACACGCACCATGACCATCGGCTATTCGCTGGCGGTTGTCCCCTTCCACCATCCCATCCGTTTTGTGACCGCCTGCAACCTCGTCGACCAGCTCTCGGGCGGTCGGCTCTATGTCGGCGTCGGACCGGGGAATTCCCCGGATGAGTTTCACGGCTTCGGCTACGCCGCCGAGGAGCGCCACGCGATGATCGAGGAGTTTATGACGATCGCCGAGCAGGCGTGGCACGCGCCGCCGGAAGGGTTTTCCTACGGCGGCCGTTACTGGCGCGGCGAGGTGCGCGGCCGGATCATCCCGGCTCCGTTCCAGCGGCCGCGTCCCCCAATTGCTTGGGCGACCCTCACGCCGGAGACGATCGAACACGTCGGGCGAAAGGGGTATGGGTGGCTGATCGCTCCATTTGCGCCGGAATGGGTGGCCCATCGGATGCAGTTCTATGCTGCTGGGCTTGCGGCCTCGGGCCTCGACGACGCGGCGATCGAACGCGCGTGGTACGGCACCGGGATGAATCGGATGATCTACGTCTCCGCGCCGGGCGAGGATTGGGAAGAGACCATCGGTCAGTATATCGACATCTACGTCCGGAAGAGCGCGCTCGCGAACTTCGGGATCGACACGTTGCCAAAGGATGATTTTCTCGCCCGTCGCGAACGGCTTCTGAAAACCTGGCTCTTCGTTGGCGACGCCGATTCGCTCATCGAGCGGCTCCGCCCGTATTGCGAGATTGGCGTCCGCCACTGCATGCTCTGGATCCATTTTGGCCATCTTCCCGATCCGCTGATCCGGGCTTCGCTTCAACGCTTCGTCCGCGACGTTCTTCCTGCTCTGGAGAAGATCGAGCCGACCGACGCGGCGCGCGAGCGATACGCGGCGCGCTTCATTCCGCCCGCGCCCGTTGCGCCGGCCTAGTCTCAGAGCTCGTTCCTAGATGACAATGAGCGGGACGCGCATTTCTGCTGGGGTGAGACCGGAGTGGTGGGAGACGACCGAGGCGAGCCGGTCTACTTTGCCCGGGGCGTACTCGATGATGTCGGCGCCCGTCGACAGGACGATCAGGTCCCCGAGGCGGGCTCGCGTGTGCGCACTGAGCGGGCCTGGCCCGAACAATTCCAGGCGCTCGGCTTCGTCGATTGAGAGAACGAGGAATCGCGATCCGTAGTGTTGGTGGAACCACGCGCGGACGCGGTCGGCGCCTCCTTCCCGTACGTGCAAGTAGAGGACTCGGCTGTCGCCCGAGGGCGGAAAGCGGAGTGCCTCGAACAGCCCGGCGGAAGGGCGAAGATAATGACGTGCGGTCACTGGTGTGTCGAGCAGGCCATGGTCCGCGGTGATGACAATCTTGGCACGGCCGCGAAGCAGCCGAGCGAGCCGCTCCACTTCCCGACTGAGTTCGGCAACCGCGCTTTGAACCATCGGGTGGTAGACCCCTTGGTAATGGGCTTCGAGGTCGATCTGCGGCGCATAAAGATAGCTGTAGGTCGGAGCGGTGGCGGTGGCGATTCGATCGGCGAGTAAGTCAACCGCCTCGGCAAGCGCTCGATAGCCGTTGCGCGGGCGCTCGCCGCTGAAATACACCGACGAGACGCTGTTGACCAGCCCGTCTGGGAAGAGCGTGACAGTATCGCGCCGAAGAAGTGCGTAGAACGACGGAACGGGGAAGGCCTGCCCGACAGTGACGCCAAGGCTCGCCAGCGAGCGGCCGCCGGCGCGCGTGGCAAACTGCAAGAGGCCGGCTGCCGCTTCCGCCTCTGGAAGATGGGTCCACTGTCCGGTCACGCCGTGCTTGTTTGGCCACGCGCCGGTTGCCAGCGACGTCAGGGCGACCGACGAGGTCGAGGGGAAGACCGTGCGCAACTCCCGCACCAGTGAGGCCGCAAGGAGATGGCTTGGCGGTAGCCGCTCGACCAAATTCATCCCCAAGCCATCGGCTAGAATGAAAATAAGGTGATCGGTGTCGCCGATGAGGGCGGCAAGCTCGCGCGCACCCGGGGCGCCGTCGACGTGGTCGGCGCCGGCCACGTGAGCGAGCGCCCGCGAGAGGTCGACGATGTTCGGATACGCGGCGCTCGGCCGAAGCAACGATCCGTCTTCGAACCGCCGCTGTAGCCGTTCGGCGTCACTCTGCTCGACCAGTCGCCCCTCCCTTCCTCCGGGTAGATTGCGATTCTCTCAGGATCGTAGCGCAGCGAGGCTCCCGTGGTAGCCGGTTCACACGCTCTCACGATCGATTCGCTCGGGACGCAGCTTGGCGACGACTATCGCGCGCTGCCCCTCGCCGAACGCGAGCGTCACCTCTCCTTGCTCAGCGAGGTCAGCCGTCCCGACGCGGTCGCCCTCGACGTCGCCTCGCTCGGCGCTGGCCGCTGGCGCGTTACCGTCTGTATGGCGGACGCGCTGGGCGCGTTGTCGCTCCTTGCCGGGTTGTTCACCGCAGCCCGGCTTGACATCGTCAGCGCGGATATTTTTACGGTCCGGACGCCCGTGCCCCGCCCCACCGGGCGGCCGCGTTTTCGCCGACCGTCGTCCGACTGGCCGGAGCCGTCCCGCAAGCTGCTGGACATCTTTGACGTGCGCACTGTCGCGCCAGAGCCGGCCGGGCTTTGGGAGGGCTTCGCCGCCGACCTACGGCGACTGGTTGCCGCTCGGCTTGCCGGCGAATGGGAGCGCGCCCGCACTGAAATTATTGACCGGGTGAGCGCCGTCTTTCGAGACGCCGAACCGGGGTCGGTGCGTGTGCGTCCCGTTCAAATCGAAGTGGCGAACGATCCGGGTTCCTTGCTCACCAGAGTTACCGTCCGCTCCGCCGACAATTTGGGCTTTCTTTTCGCGTTTACGAACGCCCTTGCGGGCATCACGGTCAATATCGAGCGCGCCACCGTGCGGACGGACGGCAACGACGCCGTGGATACGTTCTGGGTCACGGACACCGCTGGCCGGCAGATCACCTCTGAGGAGCATTTGCGCGAGCTGCGCGTCGCCACTGCGCTTATCAAGCAGTTTACCGACCTCTTGCCGCATTCCCCCGACCCCGCTCAGGCGCTGCATCAATTCGGTGCCCTCATCCAACAGGTTCTGTCGCGGCCTCAATGGACCGCCGAGCTCGCCAACCTCGAATCGCCGGATGTTCTCGAGACACTAGCCGAGCTGATGGGTGTTAGCCGCTTTCTCTGGGAGGATTTCCTGCGGCTCCAACACGAGAATCTGTTTCCGCTCGTTCTCGATCCTGGTGGACTCGGCCGCGCCGTCGATCGGTTCCAGCTTCAGCGCCGCCTCGATTCGCTCCTCGCGCCGCTCAGCGACTACACGGCGCGGATTGACGCGTTGAACGCGTTCAAAGACCGCGAGATGTTTCGGATCGACCTCCGGCACATCACCGGCCGCAGCACCTTTCAGAGCTTCTCGCGCGAATTGACCGACCTAGCCGAGATCGTCATTGACACCGCTGCGCGTTTGAGCTACGCCGAGCTGGTGCGCCGGCATGGTGAGCCCCGGGGAATATCCGGACCGTGCCGCTGGGCGATCGGCGCGCTCGGCAAGTTTGGCGGCGAAGAACTCGGCTTTGGGTCGGACCTCGAAATCGTTCTCGTTTTCGAAGAGGAAGGCGAGACGAGCGGTCCGACCGTGATTCGGAACTCGCAATTCTTCGCCCAGCACGTGCTCGCCATCAAGGAGAGCGTGCGTGCTCGCGAGCAGGGCATCTTCCAGCTCGATCTCCGCCTTCGGCCGTACGGTGAGGCAGGAGCGCTCGCCTCGACGTTGGATGGATTTGGGGCGTATTACACGCCGGGCGGCGGCGCTGAGCAGTTCGAACGGCTGGCGCTGGTACGACTTCGCCCGGTGGCGGGCGACCGCGCCGTCGGCGAGAAAATGCTGACGTTGCGTGACGCATTTGTTTACGCAGATCGGCCGCTTGATTTCGCCAATATTCGTCACTTGCGCCATCGGCAGGCGACCGAACTGGTGCCGCGCGGCCGCACGAACGTCAAGTACAGCCCCGGTGGCCTCGTCGATATCGAGTATTTCGTCCAAGCTTGGCAAATTGGGGTAGGTCGCTTTGATCCTTCGGTTCGCGTGACGAATACGTTGCTCGCGACCGAGCGGCTTCGCGCCGGTGGCTACCTCTCAGAGCTCTTGGTCGCCGAGATCCAATCGACCTACGGATTTCTGCGCAGGCTGATCGACGCGCTTCGGGTCGTGCGCGGTAACGCCAAGGACCTCACCCTCCCCGACGATCAATCGCGCGAGCTCGCCTACCTCGCCCACCGGTTGGGCGTCGCCGAGCCGGCGATGCTCCTCGCTGCGACCCGGGAACGGATGGCGTTTGCCGCGCGCCTCTGGGAGGGGCCGCTCCCGCATTGGGACGACGAGGTTAGGTGACCTCGTCCAACCGCACGGTGCGGCGCTCGGCGCTGGACCGGCGAATGGCATCCAGCACGCGCTGGCATTCGAAGGCGTCCCGCATATCCGGTGACTCCGAATGGCCAGTTTCAATCCAGTTAATCAGCTTTTCGATCATCAGCCCGAACCGGGGCGTCTGACTGCCCAAGACTGCCGGAGACAACTCGGGCGTCGGGATCGGCTCCGGACGGAACGACTCGCCCCGTTTCGCGATTCGCATCGCATTGTCGCCCTCAACCACGATCGCGCCTTCGCTCCCGAAGAACTCCAACCGGCGGTCGAGACCAACAGCCGAGACCGAGCTGAATTGCAGCGTCAGGCTCGCTCCATTGTGAAGTGTCGCTAGCAGGGCAAAGGTGTCCTCGGCGGTGGCGTCTCGCTGGATGCCGTTCTCGTCGACAAGGGCCGGTCGCAGCGTCGCCGTCCGCGCGGAAACGTCCTGATAGTCTCCGAAGAAGAAGCGCACGATGTCCACATAGTGGCTCCCCATCGCGCCGAGCATCCCACCGCCTTGGTTGGCGTCGTGCAGCCATGTCCAAGTTTGTGGTGGGAGGCCGCCGCCCGATCGCGCGACGTCGAGCGAGCGCCCGGCGAGCGGGTCGGACCGGAACTGCGTGATAACGATTTGGCGGACGTCGCCAATGGCGCCGGAGTCGACCAGCCGCTTGACGTGCAATGACCACGGATAGTGACGCAGGGTGAAAGCGACGATATTTGGCAGCCTGCGCGACTCGACGGCGTCTACCATTTCGCCGCCTTGGGCGGCATCCACGCTGAGCGGCTTCTCGCAGAGGATGGGCTTGCCGGCTTCCGCTGCGGCGAGCACCATCGGATGATGGAGTGCCACTGGCGTGCAGATGTAGACGATGTCAACGTCTGGTCGGGCGATGAGCTCACGGTAGTCGGTCAACGCTACCGGGATACCAAAGCGACGTGCCGCCGCCTCGACGCTCTCCGGGCGGCGGCTGCAGATCGCGGTGACCCGCGTCGCCGGATAGGTCTGGAAGGTGGGCACCGGATTGACCAGCGCCCACCCTGCCCCAATCACGCCGACACCATAGGTTTTCGTCATTGCGGTGCTCCTTTGCCGCTCATCGCCGGCGTATCACGGCGGCCGCACCTTGGTGGCCGCGATCCATTCGCGGGTCGACCTGATCTGGGTCGATCTTGACGTTGATAAAGGTTGGCCGATCGATCGTCCCTAACCCTTGCAACACACGACGGTACTCCTCCGCACTGGAGACCGAGAACGCCCGGCAGCCCATCGCTGCGGCGATGGCCGCGAAGTCCGGGTTGGCAAAGTCGCTGAGCAGCGTTGGCTCGCCCCGCCGGTGGAAGAGGACGCGCTCCGCCCCGTAGCCGCCGTCGTCCTCGCAGATGATCAGCAACGGGATTCGTTGGCGAGCTGCACTCTCCAACTCGGCGACCGTCATCATCAATCCCCCGTCACCGATAAACAGGACCGTGAGCCGGTCGGGGCGCCCGACTGCCGCGCCGATCGCCTCGGGCAGGCAGGTGCCGATCGCGCCGAGCCGCCAAGGAAAGACCAGATCGTCCGGGTGCGGCGTTCGGAAGTGCGCCGCTGGCAGCCCCATGAAATGGCCGATGTCGACGACGAGGAGGCGCTCCGGTGGCAAGACCTCGTCCGCGATCCTTACCACCAGTCGACGGTCGACGTAGCCGGGCAGACCGGAGAAGGTGCCGTCTCGCCACGGGTCGATGGCGGCGATGCGTAAGGCGAGGTCCTCACTCCGCCAGCCGCGGCGGGCTTCGGGACCGATCGCTCCGACAAGCGCGATCGCGGTGGCCCGGGCGTCACCGAGAATGGCCTCGTCCACGCGGGTTACCGCTCCAATGGCGGCCGGGTCGGTATCAACTTGGACGAGTATTGCCTCAGGGAAGAGTCGACCAGCATCGAGGGTGTACTGGGTGAGCGCTGCGCCGAACGCGAGGACGAGGTCCGCCTCATCCAGAATGCTGCGAGCATCGGCTGTGGCGAAGCCGCCAGCGAGACCAACGTTGTAGGGATGACCGTCGAACCAGCCGCGCGCGAACAGCGTCGTAGCGAGAACCGCGCCGATGTGGTCGGCGAGCGCGATCAGCGCGTCGCGTGCTCCCGCGCGGACGGCGCCCCGGCCGGCCAAGACGACAGGGCGCTGACTGGAGTCCACAAGCCGCGCGATGTCCGCGACGCGTCTGGGATCGGGGAGTGGGGCTTGGGGCTGCGGCAGCAGCTCGCCTGACGGTCGGTACTCCCAGGTTTCTGGGATTGGTCTCTCGGCGACATCGTAGGGGAGATGGAGGACGAGTGGGCCCCGCCCGAGCCGAGCCTGACGGAAGGCGAGCTGAATCTCCTCAGCGGCCGTCGCGGGTGCTGAAATGGGCTGCAGCGATCCGGCTGTCGCGAGGATGATGGGAGCTTGGTCGATGTCCATGTTGCCGAGGCGGCTTCCCGCCGGCTTGTCGGCGACGATGACGACCAGCGGCGTTCTCGACAGTCGAGCAGCGGTGAGCGCCGTCGCGGCGTTCGTCAACCCGGGTCCTTGAGCGACAACGGCTACTCCTACCCGTCCAGTCGCACGAGCATAGCCATCGGCCATATGCACGGCGCCTTGCTCGTGGCGCGCCGAGACGTAGCGCCGGCCATGGCGCGTGATCCAGTCGAGCATCATCCGATCGATCACCGCGCCGACAACGCCGAACACGACCTCGACGCCCTCGGCAACGAGCGCATCGCAGACTCCGTGCAGCACCTGAAACGGTGCAGGGCGAGTGATGTCCATGGCGTCCTCCCGAGCGGTTCGCGCCAGCATACACCGTGCGTCCACGGCTTGTGGATGTTGCATCCAGCAGCCAACCAACCGCAAAATCGTTCTGGTGCGTTCGGCGGTGACTGAACGGCGGCGGGAGACGGGTGAATCCGAAGGTCGGGCTCACGGCGAGTGTCCTAACGCTTGGCTTCAGCGTCGTCTTTTTCTTGTTGGTTTCCGGGGGTGCGGCGCTGCTGGCTGGCCGCCCCGGGGAGAACACGGCGCTCGTCTTCGAGCTGCCGATATCGCCGACAGCGCTGCCGAGTGTCGCGCCGGCCCGTCCGGCCGCCTCCCCGTCTCCTCAACCGGCGCGTCCGCTCGTCTCGCCGACGCCGGCCCAGTTGTTTTTCCGTTGCAACGATGGCACGCGGCTGGTCGGAACGAGTCGCACCGGGGCGTGTGAGGGGCGCGGCGGAATCGCGCTGGTGTCTGAGGTGCCGCTGCCGGCGGACGATCCGGTCGCCTCGACGCCAGTCGCGCCAGCGTCCACCGTGGCCCCACCGGCGGCGCCTTCCCCGACTCCGCCACCCACACCGTCGCCGAACGAGCCGCCGTCTGGCGATCCGCCTCCCTCGCCGACGCCGACGAGCGTAATGTCGTTTGCGCCCACGGCGCCGAATGCGCCGCAGGAAGGCGCCGCCTCGACCCCACAACCCGCAGACGGGACGGCCGCCGCGCCAACGGCGACGGCGACGGTGACGAGTGTGCCCGCCACGTCGACGCCCACCGCGACCCCGACGCCCAGTCCGTCGGCGACCGCTCGGCCGGAGGTGACCGTCGTCTTGCCCGAGCAACAGCCGCAGCTTCCCAGTGGCAACCCCGCCAGCCGCTCCTCGATCGCTGGCCTCTGGCACAAGCCAATCGAGGATGACATCTTTCTTGGCCGGATTGTCGAGAGCGGCGCGGGCTGGGTCCGGACGTTCTTGACGTGGGAAGACGTCGAGCCGACCGAGACGTCGCCGCCGAGCTACAACTGGTCGGCCAGCGACCGAGCGATCCGGCTGCTGCGGGAGCGTGGTGTCCAACCGCTGGTCAACATTGTCGACCCGCCCTCGTGGGCCGCGTTTCCCACCTGTGGGCCCTTCCGCAGCACGGCGATGCAAGACCGGTGGCTGCAGTTTGTCCGCGCTGCCGTGGAGCGCTATTCGCAGCCGCCCTACAGCGTGCGGATGTGGATGCTGTACAACGAGCCGGACTTCCGCATCCAGAACCCGAACGACAAGTTTGGCGGGGGGTGGGGTGGTGGCTGTTGGGGCAATCATCCAACGGAGTACGGCGCGATGCTCCGCGCGACCTATCCGGTGATCAAAGCGGCGGATCCTGCGGCGGTCGTCGTGATGGGGCCGCTGGCGGCGGATGGCTGCGGAGCGAGCTTCAATTGTGCCTTTCTGCGCGAGGTGCTGGACCCGGCGAAGGGGAACGCTGGTGGCAGCTTCGATGTTGCCTCGTTCAACTACTTTCCGTTTTTCCGGCGGAACTGGGAGCAGTTTGGGACGTCGCTGCTGGGCAAGGCGGAGGGATTTCGGCGAACGATGGCCGAGGTTGGGGTGGCGAAGCCGGTGCTGGTGGCTGAGACGGGGATCGTGCTCGATGGGACGCCGGCGACGGCGACGGCGCAGGCAAACTATGTGGCGCAGGCGCTGACGCTCGGGCTGGTGGACGCGGGCCGACCGGATGGGCGAGGTGTCCAAGCGGTGATCTGGTTCACGCTGCGGGACAGCGACGACCCGAATGACCGCTGGGGGTTGCTGAGCCCGAGTGGTGAGGTGAAGCCGCCGTTTGTGGTGTACCAGACGTGGGTGAAGGAGCTGGCGGGCCTGCGCTTTGTCCGCACCGAGAGTGAGCCGACCTACGGCACGAGCCCGGCGCGGGTCTGCGACAGTGGTCCCTATTTTTGTGATGCGCTGCAGAAGTACGTGTTTGCGAGCGGTGATCTGGAGAAATGGGTGCTCTGGATCGACGCCGGACCACAGCGCCAAGGCGATAGGTATCTGACGAGTGCGACGCGCACGGTCGAAGCGCCGGCCGACCGCATGATCGCCCTTCGCGACCGCAACGGCGCAACGGTGGGATACGAGGTGCAGAACGGGCGGGCCCGTTTCGTGGTGGGCGACAGTCCGCTCTACGTGACGTTGCGCCGTTAGCCCGTTTGGCGACAGGCCAACTCGGTGTTGGACATCCGCACAGGCGCTTCAGTCGACCGTGGCGCCATGGACGCGATTAATTCGATCACGACGAGCGGACCTCTGGCCTTTACGATCTGTGCTCACTGGCTCGAGCGCGTCGACCGCCGCAGAAGATTCAGAGTTCGTGCCCGTGCTTCGGGCTCAGGATGCTCAAGCGCCCCGGTTGCAGGTTGCAGCGAAGGGGGCACACGGCGAAAACTTCTTCCTGATGACTGTCCGATCGCCACGCGAACCGACGAACCGGAAGGCGCCATCGGACGTTCCGCCCGCTTGCACAAGCCGCCAGCTAGCTGCGACGCCAAGGTGGGTCGTGACCGGAGCATCGTAGACGGCAGCGCAGCGGTTCCGCCCTACGAGCGTTGACCGGACCTGAAACGGCGGCAGCTCGTAGCCCGCGGAATTGGTGATCGCTCGCATCCATCGCGAGAGGCTTTCCCGATCCTTCGGAGGTGACGAGAAACTCGGCGCAATGGCGGCGCAACTCCTTGTTTCCATACCAGACGGTGGGGTATTCAACGATGCCGACGTCGATCTGTCTGGAGAGGTTGGATGCCCGTTGTTGAAGCGAAGCCGAAGGTCGGCGCCCGAGCGCCGGTGGTCCGGCTGACGGCCGACCTCCAGCGCAGCACCATCTCCGCCCTCGAAAATGAGCACGGGCAACCGTTCGTCATCGTCACAGCTGAACCGCTTCGCCTCGATCGCGCCCGTCTTTTCGAGGAGGCAGATACCGAATTTGGCCTCTGTCTGGTCATTCGGCTCACCGGCCATGCGCCAGCAATCGGCATCCTGCGCCAGACGAACCTTGGCTTTCGCGAGTACTGGCGGACGCTCGCCCCAACGGCACGGGCGCTGCTTCGCCGGCTTGAGGCGGCGGTAGAAGAGGCGCAAACGGTGCCGGTCTTCTGGCGAACGGCAGACGGCGCATTTGTCGAATTCCACCTCGGTGGGTACAACCGGCAACACCGCGTTTGGTATAGCCGGCTGGATGGAGTCGAACCGGACGCTCCGGAGTTTCTGCTGTGCTCGACGGTCTCAGGCGAGCCAGAACGTCGTCCAATTCCCTATGGCGGCCTCCGCTAACGGAGACCCGCGAGCGCCCGGTTGCCGGCACGTGGCAGAACGCTGCCGCCACTACGCCCAAAGCCAGCCGAGGACGAAGCCGAGCAGTGCGCCGGCGACAACTTGGATCGGCGTGTGGCCGATGAGCTCTAAGAGACGCTTTTCCGAGAACTTCTGCTGGACGAAGTATTCGTCGAGCATCCGATTGAGAATACCGGCCTGAATGCCAACAGCTCGGCGGACGCCGGCGGCGTCGTACATCACGATCGCCGCGAAAACGACGCTGATGGCAAACAGCGGGCTATCAAGCCCTTGCAGTTTGCCGATGACGGTGGCGAGCGCCATCACGACCGCCGAATGAGCGCTCGGCATCCCACCGGCGCGGGTGAAGGTCCGCGGACTCAGTCGGTGCTCGCGAATCAAAATCCAAAGGACCTTGATGCTCTGGCTGACCGCCCACGCGTAGATTGGGATGACCAGATACTTATTGGCAAGCAGGGCTTCCATGGTCTACGCCGAGAGCCGACAGGCAACGCTGCCCGCGGCTCGGGACAACCGGGGCCGCCAGCGGGTCAGAAGGGCGGCTCCGCGGTGGATTCCTGTAAGCGGACGAGCCGGAGCTCGGCCGACCGGATCGTCTCGGTACATGCGTTTACGAGCCGCATTCCCTCTTCGTAGAGGCGCATCGCTTCCTCAAGCCCGAGTCCTCCCTCTTCGAGCCGTTGGACGATCGCCTCGAGTTGCGCGAACGACGCCTCGAAGCTCGGAGCACTCGCCTCGCTGGTCATGCTGACTCTCATTCCCTTGGACTGACGGTTTCCACCGTCGAACCGATTACTCCGTCCACGAGCACCAGCCGAAGCGCATCTCCGACGGCGGCGTCTTCGACGCGTCGTACGACCGACTGGCGTTTCGGATTCTCCACAACGGCATAGCCACGCGCCAGTGTTTGCGCCGGACTGAGGGCACTCAGTCGCTGACGGAGGCCGTCAAGGTGGGCAGTGTGCAGCCGCAACGCGGCGCGCGTGGCGTCACCGATCCGTCGGCCGAGCTCGTCGACCCGCTGGTACAGGCGATTCAAGTCTGGCGCAGCGCGATCCAATCGGTGGCGAAGGAACCGCAGCTCGGCAGACGCCTCGGCAAGCCGTGCAGTGGTTTGGCTGATCAGCGCGTTTCGGTAGCTTGCCAGCTGGGCCGACAGCTCGGCAATGTCCGGGACGCACAGTTCGGCTGCTGCCGACGGCGTCGGGGCGCGCAAGTCGGCCACGTAGTCCGCAATCGTGACGTCGGTTTCGTGGCCAACAGCCGAGATGACCGGAATACGGCTCGCGAAGATTGCGCGGGCGACGATCTCCTCGTTGAAGCACCAGAGGTCTTCTGCCGAGCCGCCACCGCGCGCCACGATGATCACGTCCACGTCGTCGCGTAGGTTCACCCGCTCGATCGCCTCGGCGATCTGAGCCGGCGCGGCGTCGCCTTGCACTTGGCACGGTGCTAGCAGCAACTCGACGAGGGGATACCGCCGGCCAATCACGGTCTGGATGTCGTGAAGCACTGCTCCGCTTGGTGAGGTGACAAGCGCAATCCGGCGGGGAAATGGCGGAATGGGCCGCTTTCCGCGCTGGGTCGAATAACCCTTCGCGCTCGAGCTTGGCTTTCAGCTGCTCGAAGCGTAGCTGAAGCAGGCCGAGACCGGCCGGTTGGAGCAGGTCAGCAACGATTTGGATCTCGCCTTTCGGTTCATAAACCGAGAGCTTGCCGTGGACGACGACCTGATCGCCGTTGTTCACCGCCGAGTTCCGGTTCCACCAGCGGAAAAGCACGCACTTGATGGAGGACTCGTCGTCCTTCAGCGTGAAATAGAGGTGGCCGGATCGGGACAGATAGAGGTTCGAGATCTCGCCTTCGACGAACACATCGGCAAGCGACGGCTCGGTCTCGACTACCCTTTTGAGGTGAGCGACGAGCGCACCAACCGTCAGGATGTTCATGCGTCCGGCTCGCGGAGTCGGAAGAGTGGCTGGCCGTAGCCGACGCCTTCACCGTCGGCGACCAATGCTTCGACGATAACGCCCGGACGCTCGGCGATCACGTCGTGGACCACTTGCACTGCCTCGATGACTGCAAGGCGCTGCCCCGGCTCGACCGACTGACCCACTTCGGCAAGGGGCGGCCCGTCGACGGTCGCTCCTCGCCGGAACCAGCCAACGACCGGCGAAGTCAGGAGAAACGTCTTCTCGCTGGTCGGTTCGGGGCTCGGTGACTCACTAAGTTGGGTGGGCGGCGTCGATACCGCACGTAGGCTACGGCGTACCAGCAGCCGATGGCCATCACGCTCGAGCTCGAACTCGTCGACGTCCGAGTTGGCCAACAGGCGCAGAATCTCCGTCGCTTCCCCAGCGAGGTAGGCAAACGGGTCGGCACGGCCCCGGTCGGCCACGGCGGTTAGCTCGTCACCCGCTCGATGTAGCTGCCATCGCGGGTGTCAATGCGCAATCGATCGCCGACGTTGATGAAAAAGGGAACGTTGACGACGAGACCAGTCTCCATTGTGGCCGGCTTCGTGCTGCCGCTGGCGGTGTCTCCCTTGAAGCCAGGTGGAGTGTCCACGACGGTGAGATCGACGGTAAACGGCAGCTCGAGACTAATGGGAATGTCGTCCTGAGTCAGGATATCGAGCGTCATGCCCTCCTTCATGTAGGGCGCGGCGTCGGCGAGCATATCGGCGTTCATCTCAAACTGCTCAAAGGTCTCGCGATCCATGAAGTGGAAGGTATCACCGTCCCGGTAGAGGAACTCGACGGGCCGGCGCTCCAAGCGGACGCGATTGAACTTCTCGCCCGCTTGGAACGTGCGGTCGATGGTATGACCGGCCTTGACATCCTTGAGCTTCAACCGGATTTGAGCACTGCCGCGGCCGACCTTGATGTGCTGGTACTCGATGACGCTATACAGCCTGCCGTCGAGCTCGATCACGATGCCTCGGCGCAGGTCTCCGACGCCGATCATGATTTCCTCCTGATTGCCGGTTCCTTCGGCGCTTGACTGAGCACGCGCACGCCGTCCTCTTCCAGCACGACCAAGTCCTCAATGCGGACGCCGAACTGGCCGGGGAGGTAGATTCCCGGCTCCACCGAAAAGACCATCCCCGGCGCGAGAACGTCTTCGCCTTCAGGTCGGACGAACGGTGCTTCGTGGGTTTGGAGTCCGATGCCGTGGCCGAGGCTGTGGCCAAACTGCTTCCCGTAGCCGGCTTCAGCAATGAGGTCGCGGGCAATCTTATCGGCCTCGCCGCCTTTCATGCCCGGCCGGATCTGCATCTCGGCGGCGCGCTGCGCCCGTAATACGATGTCGTAGATCTCGAGGTAAAACGGGTCGGGTTCACCAACGCAGATCGTTCGCGTGAGGTCACTTCGGTAGCCATCAACGATACACCCAAGGTCCAGCACGATCGGCTCACCCTCGGCGATCGTCTTGGCGGAAGGGTGGGCATGCGGCAAGGCGCCCCGCGGGCCGCTGCCAACAATGACGTCGAATGCCATGCCCTCGGCGCCTGCTTCGCGCATGTGCCTCTCGATCTCCCACGCGACCTGCGCTTCGGTCATCCCGGGCCGTAGCCAGTGGCTCACCGCCTCAACCGCGGAATCGGCGATCGCCACCGCTCTGGCGATGGTTGCCAGTTCCTGAGCGTCCTTGATCATGCGGATTCGCTCGACGATCCCGTTGGTCGGCACCAGCGCGAGCTCGCATTCCTTGGCGACCGCGTTGAGTTGATCCCACTGGAGATAGGTGAGCGAATTGGATTCGAATCCGAGCCGGTCGAGCCCGAAGTCTCGCCGGAGTGCCGGCAGTTCCTTCGCGAGACCCCCTTCGAGCTTCCGCACGTGGAAATCTGGCGCCTGTTCGGTCGCCTGCTCGATGTAGCGAAAGTCCGTGAGCAACACTGCCTGATCGGGTGTAATGAGGAGATGGCCGGCCGACCCGGTAAAACCGCTCAGGTAGCGGCGATTCTCGTCTCCGCTGACGAGGAGCGCCGGCAGGTTCTGGTCCGCCAATGCGGAGCGGACGCGCTGCAGCCGAACGTTCATCGGTTCCCCCAGGCGGCCGGAAGTCTAGCGGCGCGCCCCTGCCGGCGTCCGGCCGGCAGACGGTTTCGAGGCGCTCGACCGTTTCGTGGCGCGGCGGGTTCCCGCCGACTTCTTCGCCCCAGTAGCGCTCGTCTTGGCGCTGGTCTTCGTCGTTTTGGCCGGTGTCGCCTGCGCCGGATCGCGGACGACGGGATTTTCGGCGAGGCAGCGGGGGCCGCTGGCGGTTTGGACCTGAAATCCGCCGCAGTTTGGGCAGGGCTCGCTCAGCGGCCGATCCCAGACCGTGAAAGTGCACGCGGGAAAGCGGTCGCACCCGTAAAACGTGCGCCGCTTCTTGCTCGTCCGAACAACCAACTCGCCCTCGCCGCACTCCGGACAGCGCACGCCGACCTTCTCAAGCAATGGCTTCGCGTTGCGGCACGTGGGAAAGCCGCTGCAGGCGATGAAGCGGCCAAACCGCCCCATCTTGATAACAAGGGGGCGACCGCACTTTTCACAGTCCTCGCCGTACGGCTCGTCCTCGACCTTTACCTTCGGCATCGTCTCCGCGGCTCGCTCGACCTCCTCATGGAAGGGGGCGTAGAAGTCGCGAAGGACGGGTACCCACTCGCGTTCGCCGCTGGCGATGTCGTCGAGACGCTCTTCGAGCTGCGCCGTAAAGCCGACATCGACGATGTCGGGAAAGTATTTCACCAGCAGGTCGTTGACGGTAAAGCCAAGCTCGGTCGGAACGAGGCGACGATCGACCCGCTCAACGTAGCCGCGCTCGACGATCGTCGAGATGGTCGGAGCGTAGGTGCTGGGCCGGCCGATCCCCTGTTCTTCGAGCACCTTCACGAGAGTTGCCTCGGCGTAGCGCGGCGGCGGCTGGGTGAAATGCTGCTCCGGCAGCAGGTCGACGAGGTCAAGGGGTTCGTCGGCTCGGACCTCGGGCAAGGGCCGCTTCCCGTCATCATCGACGTCGTCGTCATCGGTTCCCTCGCGGTAGATCTCAAGAAACCCCGGGAACTTCACGACGGAACCATTGGCTCTGAGGAGATAGTCGGTGCCGCTTGGCGTCGCGCTCGCACGGATGTCAACGGCGGTCGTGTCGAGCACCGCGGCTTCCATCTGACTGGCGACAAACCGCTTCCAGATCAGATCGTACAGCCGGTATTGCTCGGTGGTGAGCGCCGCCTTGACCCGTTCTGGCTCGCGGAACGTGCTGGTTGGCCGGATTGCCTCGTGCGCCTCCTGGGCGTTGCGCGCCTTCTTGGCGAACACACGAGGCGTTGCCGGCACGAAGTCGCCGCCGTACTTCTGCGCAATATAGGCCCGGGCCTCCTGCTGCGCCGAGGCGGCAATGTTTGTCGAGTCCGTGCGCATATAGGTAATCAGTCCGACGCTCTCGCCCTCGTCGGGGAGGAAGATCCCTTCGTAAAGCTGTTGGGCGACGATCATCGTCCGTTTGGCCGTGAATCGGAGCTTGCGCGCGGCCTCTTGCTGCAGGGTGCTCGTGGTGAAGGGGGCTGCCGGCTGGCGTTGGACTTCGCGCCGCCGAACGTCGGCGACGGTAAAGGTGGCAGGCCTGAGGTCGGCAACGAGCGCGTTGGCGCGCTCTTCGTTGGGAATCTCGAGCTTGTCGCGCTGTCCCCACATCCCAACGAGGCCGGCGCGAAATTGGTCTTTCTTGGTCTTCGAGCCGTGCTTTGCGAGGACGGCCTCGATGGACCAATACTCGGTCGAGACGAAGGCCTGAATCTCGCGTTCGCGGTCGACGATTAGCCGCAGAGCGACCGACTGGACGCGTCCCGCAGACAAGCGGCCTTTGACGTTGCGCCATAGCAGTGGACTGATTTCGTAGCCAACGAGGCGATCAAGGATTCGCCGGGCTTGCTGAGCGTTCACCAACTCCATGTCAATGGCGCGCGGGGTGGCGGAACGCCTCGGTAACCGCGTCCTTGGTAATCTCGTGGAAGACGACGCGCCGTACCTTGGCGGGGTCGACGCCGGTCGCCTCGGCGAGATGCCAGGAAATCGCTTCCCCCTCGCGGTCAGGGTCGGTCGCCAGCCAGACGGAACGCGCCTCTTTCACGGCGTCCCGCAGTTCCTTGATCAGTTCCTTCTTTTCACGCGGTACGAGATACTTGGGCACAAACCCATGCGGGATGTCGACGCCAAGCTGGCTTTTCGGCAAGTCGCGGACATGCCCGAGCGAGGCACGCACGGAATAGCGCGGGCCGAGGAAACGGCTGAGAGTCTTGGCTTTCGTCGGCGATTCGACGATGACGAGGTCTTTCGCCATGTGGATGGTTCCTTTATTGGGCACGAGTGCCCGGGTGCAAAGACCGCTCGGACGGTCCGTCCGAGCGGCGTTCAACTGAGTGTACCAAAGGGGGATCGCTCGCACCAAGGAGCTTGCAGGGCATGGACGGACGGATGGAGGTCGCTACACTCAAGGGAAAGGGGAGGTGAACTTCGATGAAAATCGCCTTGGCAAGCGACGAACGGACAGCGTTGACGGACGCGGTATTGCGTGACTTGCAGGAGCGAGGGCACGAGGTGGAGACGTTGCTTCCGGAGCCGGGTGCGACCTTGCCGTGGGCTGATGTCGGCGCGTGGGTTGGACGCCGGGTGGCTACGGGTCAGGCGGACCAGGGCGTCCTCTTCTGCTGGACGGGGACGGGTGTGAGCATGGCGGCAAACAAAGTGCTAGGTGTGCGCGCCGCCTTATGCGGCGACCCCGAGACCGCGCGCGGTGCGCGGCGTTGGAACGACGCCAATGTGCTCGTGATGAGTCTCCGGGCAACGTCTGAGCCGGTCGCGCACGAGATCCTCGACGCGTGGTTCAGCACTCCGGCCAGCGAGGAGCCAGAGGACCGCTCCAATATCGCCAAGTTGAACCAAATCGCCGAGACTGTCTCCATCGCCTAAATCGGCGGTGCCGTACACTGCATGCCAGGGAGGCGGTTGGTACGAGCATCCCGGCACAACGGATGTCCGGCTGGTGCTGCCTGCGCTCCTGCGGGAAGAAGAATGAGCAGCGCTCAGATGACCACCTTGGCCGTGGTGCTGCGGCGCCAGCGTGACGGTGGCGCGGGCGGCTACCGACCGCGTGACCGCCCCGACCGGCTCATCGTCCTCCCATCGTCCCCCGAAGGGCGCATCGCCGGCGTCCAAACAGACGTCGCGTCCGTGCTGGTCGGGGGCCGGCCGAGGGGGCTGAAGACCAACCGCGGCAGGCGGATTCGACGGTGACTGGCACGGTGGGTGCGCTGCGTTCCACGCGGGGTGGCCTTCCATGACGGGACGGATTTTGGCGCTGGCGGCGCTCGGGGTAATGGCTCTTTGTGGTTGTGTGGTCGTCGGGGTCGGACTCGTTGCCCTGACGGTGCCGCAAGCGCAGGAGCGCATGGTCGGGCCGACATTTGGCGGCCCAACGCCAAGCGTCACCTCCGCTCCGGCCGCTGTCGCCACTCCAACGGCTAGTCCGATAACCGCGACAGCGGTGCCAATCCACACTCCTACGACGACGCCGGAACCGACGGAGACGCCTGCCACGGCACCGCCGAGCGAACCGCCTCGAGCGGCGCCGACTCTCCCTGCCCCGATTGCCGCCGTGCTTTGTCACCCCAGCTATCCGGATTTTTGTCTCCCACCGCCGCCGCCCGTGCTGACCTGCAGTTCACCGCTGTTGCGGCTGTTGCCGAACTTCCGGCCGGGCTTTCGAGTCCTCCACGACGTGCCCAACCCGGATCCGCATGGCTTTGACCGTCAGCGGACCGGCCGCGGGTGTGTTGAGTAACTCAGCCGGCGACCGTAGGCGGCGTGACCATCCCAAGCTGGGTAAAGAGCGTGAACAGATCGTCGTGATGCCACAGCTCTGCAATTTGCCCGTGGCGCAAGCGATAGATTTCGACCCTCTGAACCTCGATTCGCTTGCCCGTCGGAGGCAGGCCGAGGAATGGCCCGTCTTGTACGCCCCGGTGGGTGTGAAGCACGGTCACGAGGTCACCGTCCTCGGTCAGGAGGTCGATCGTCGCTTCTTGATCCGGAAAGGCGTCGAGCAGGAGACGGAGGAAGGCGAGAAAGCCGTCCCGCCCGCCTCGGACGCCGGGGACCTGCGTGTGAATCACGAGGTCTGGGGCAATCAGTTCGTTCACTCGGTCGTAACGCCGTTGGTTCACCAACTCGTCGAAAAATCGCCGCACGACGGTCTGATTTGACGTTGCCATTCGCTCCTCCTCGGGTGGAATGACGCGAAGGTAGTGTCGACCGGGTGGGGAAACATCGCGCGAACGCGCGATTTGTTAGAGGTCGGCAGCGGCAATTCCATGTCGCATCGCGAACATGGTTGCTGCAGCGCGGCTGGACACGCCGAGTTTGTCGTAGATGTGGCGGACGTGGTGGTCGACGGTCCGCTCGGAAATGACGAGTCGGGCGGCCATCTCGCGTTTCGAAAGCCCACAGACGATCAGGTGGAGGACCTCAACCTCACGTTCGGACAAGCCCGCCGGCTGTGTCCGCCGTTGCCGCGGCAGGGCAAATCCAGCGGCAGCGAGCACGGCGCGGACGGCATCTCCGTCCATTCGACCGGCGTTTGCTTCGGCGATCAGGAGGGTGGAGGCGCGCTCCGGTGGGAACGCTGGCCGATGCGGCCGTGGTTCGATCAACGCCTGATTGACCTCGGCGGCAGCAAGGAGACGGGCGGCCGGTGGCAGCAGAGCGCCCGGGAGCCGGCGGTGATAGCCCGAGGCGTCGAGCCGCTCATGATGAAGCGCCGCCAGCGCACCAACGCGTGTGAGGCCGGCGGTGCGCACCAGAATGCGCTCTGTGTAGTACGGGTGCAGTCGAACGCGTTCGATCTCGAGAGGGGTCAGGACCGACGGTTTCTGGATCACCGTGATCGAGATAGTCACCATCCCGACGTCATGGACAAGGCCGGCTGCCCAGCTAAGCCAGACCTCATCTTCGCTCAGGCCAGCGCGTTTCGCGGCGTCGGCGGCAAGCGCCGCGACGGCGCGTGAATGGCCGGTGGTGAAGGGCAAACGAAGGTCCCCGAAATCGGCGATCGCGCCGAGGGCAGCATCAACGTCACTCGACGAGAGAGTCCGGGATGGTCCGGGTTCAGCCGCCAGCGCGCGGTCCCACACGGTCTCTTCATCAAGGAGCGAGAGCAACCCCGGCGCGACGCGGCAGAACCGTTCCGCGAGGCTGGGATCGTAGAAGCCTCCCGCACGATCTCGGACGACCGTGAGCGCGGTCGCGGCTCCGCCGAGCCGATAGAACAGTTCGGCATCCATGGCGATCTGCATAATGCGAGTACTGAGCGCAAGCGCCTCTCCCTTGGCTTCACCAGGAACGCCTTTGCCGTCCCAGCGCTCGAACACTTGACCGAGGGCGCGGCAGACCCCGGCGTGCAGGCCGAGCTCCTGAGCGACGGTTTGGCCGACTTCGCAATGGGCGACGGCGGCGGTTTGGGACCGCTGGATGCCTGTCGCGAGCGCGTGGCCGAGTTTCCCCACTCGTTGGAAAGGTGGCTCGCCCTTTCCGATGTGCTCCAGCAGGAAGGCCAGCATCGCTGGCGCGTTCCAGAGCTCGACCGCGTCGATCTGCGGGCCGAGCGCAATTTCATCGCCAAACAATTGGGCGCGATGCGGATCCGCCGTGCAGCCAACCCAGCGGAGCAGCGTTACATAAAAGAGCTCATGAAGCTCGGCATCGCGCAGGCCGATCGCCTCACCGAAGGCAACAGCGAGAAGGCAGGAGCGAAGCGACCGCTCGATTGGATGACCAGTACCGAAATCGGTCGCGAGCGACAGCGCTGCAACCACTTCCGCGAGCTGTACCGGCGCATCGGGACCCGCGTGCATGCCGTCGTCCTTTCACTCATGTCCGCGCCAAGCATACGCGCCAAGCCGTGACCGGCGCGGCTCGCAGGCGGAAGAACGTTCATACATATCCCAGCGCTCGAGTCCCAGCGCTCGAGCCGGTCCCGAGCCGTCTGCTCACTCGCTCGCTTTCCGAGACGACTGCGTCGCAGTGGTCCCGCATCAGTGGAGCAAGCTCACACCGTCCCAACGGGCGAAACGGTCGGTTCGGCACCGCTTGGGGGATGAAGCGGCCCCTCACAGCCGAAGGGCTCGGCGACGCTTTGAGCATGGAGTCTTGCCTGCTCCGGATGCATTTCGCCAAGCGAACGGATTTTCGCCAGTTGCGCCATTCTGGCGAACGATACGCTGTGGACGCCCGGTCGGCACCCGACCCGAGTGTCACGCCTCAGCCGCACCTCAGCCGGACGGAGGATGACCTGTGCGGCCTTTACGCTGTCGGTTCGTCGAGCGCAGCCCGACCTGACCGCGAACCGGGTTGCAGCTCACTGGAGACTCCGCGGTATGGCGCTCACACTCGGCTGAGTGAACCCTCTCGTGCCCCGGCGACCCGATCGCGCCGATGGTTGCCGCCTGGCTGGTAGGTCATTCGCAACAGCGGATTGGAGGCTCCTGCGAATCAAGACGCGCCCCGCACTGGACTGCCGTCGCTCTCGCGTTCGAGGCGCCGCTAGGGCGCGTGATGGAGCCGAGTGCAGGGGGCCATGGCGTCGGCTGGTGCCCCTACTTGACACTGCAAACTGATGCGAGTAGCGTTGAAGTATGCATGCAGGACTGTATCTCAATCCCCAAACTCGCGGTCCAGAACATGACCACGCCATCATCGAGGCGGTCATCGACCACACGAAGTTAGCCGAACGTGTCGGCTTTCGCGCGGTCTGGGCAACGGAGCACGCCTTTACGGGCTATAACGCGTATAGCGACCCGATCGTGCTCGGGAGCCACCTGACGGCGGTTGCCCCGAGCCTGCACGTTGGCTTTTCGGTCGCGGTCGGTCCGCTCCACCATCCGATCCGATTCGCAACCCAGGTTGCCCTGCTCGATAACCTGACGAACGGCAAGACGATTGCTGGGGTTGGGACGGGGATCGGTCCGGACGAGTATGCGGGCTACGGGTTAGATGCCAAGGACCGCCACCGCTTGTTCGATGCGTGGGCGGAGATCGTTCTCGGCGCGTGGCAGCACCAAGGTCCCGAGCCATTCGTGTTTGACACGCCGTGGTGGAAAGGGAAAATGGACGGCCGGATTATTCCTGCGCCGGTGCAAAAGCCTTTCCCGATGTTTGCCCGCGCGACGCTCACGCCGGAGTTTTGCCGGAAATGGGGGCGGATGGCGCAGCCGCTGCTCCTTTCGTTGACCGCCGGCCACGGCGAGGTGCTCTGGAATCATTTCCTCGACGGCCTTGCTGAGAGCGATGCCCCAGAGGAGCAGAAGCGCCGGGCGGTCGAGTGGAGTTGCTTCACGCAGCAGACACACATCAGCGATTCGGACGATCCTGTCGCCGAGGTGTGGGAGTATTCGAAGTTCTACCTGCACAAAGGCGTCCGGGCCAACATGGGGTATGACTGGGCCTCGCCGGAGGAGTGGGAAAAGCGCAAGGCGAACTACCGGCGCGGGACGATGCTGGCTGGCTCACCCCAAAAGGTTTTGGAGAAGCTTGCCCCGTGGGCGGAGCGAGGGCTCGGGCACGTGATGATTTGGGCCTACTTCGGCGCAATGCCCCCGGCGATGGCCGCCGAGACCATTCAGCGATTCGGCGAAGAGGTGCTACCTCATCTCGAGCGCATTCGCCCAGCGGTGCCCAGCAAAGCGCCAGTCGCCGAAGGCGCTGACGCCGTCCGACCGACGATCCTCGCCCCGTAGCCGGTCATCTCTCAACCTCACGGCGAGCGACGGCAGTTCCTTGACCCCTCGCGCCGCTAGGCTGCCGGGGGCCCGCCAAACACGCCGAACGGGCACGAAACGAACCGGGATCGGATGAGGGGCGGTTTTAGGTCGCCAGCTCGCGGAGCCGGCGCAGGAACCGTTCCGATCGTTGACGGTAATCGGCTTGGAGGGCATCGAGCGCTTGGTCCTCGCTCTTGCCGGCGGCGATGAGCGCCTCGCCGTGCAGGAGCACCGCGGCGCGATCTTCGGTGAGTGCGCCAAGGAGCGCTCGGCGCGCTGCTGGCGGCCACGTATCAAGTGCCGCATCCGGCGGCTGACCGACCGCCAGATTGAGCGCTTCGCGGCTCGCCGGACGTCGCAGGAGCTGGTGGAGCCGCGATTCGCGAACGCGTCGCTCGGCGATCAGCGGTCGGAGCGCCTCGACCATCTCGGCGGCGGAGTGCACCCGGTGGGCGGCGCGCCACGCTTCGATTGCCTCGAGCGTGGCGGGGGCGCTCTCGGTATTGTCCGAGAAAAGCGGTCGGGCAAGCCGGCCGATCGCCCCCGCCACCGCCGCGCCGAGCCGGTAATACGCCTCGGCCAAGTCAAAGTCGTGACGAATTGGGGCGACCCCGTCGAGGGTGGCGAGCCACTCGGCGACGGGCGCGGCCGGCAACTGCGGAAAGAATTCCTCGATCGCGGTCGGGAGCCAACGCACCGTTGGCCGGCCCGGAACCCGGGCGCGGCGGTTTGAGCTGCTTGGTGGCGCGACAAGCACCCCGGCAACCACGTAGGTTGGCCAATGGTGGAGCGGCAGCTGCTTGAGCGCGGTTCCGAGCTGTTCGGCAAGTGCCGGACCGACGAGCTCGCCGGCGGCGACCGCTACCTCGACGCTGATCTGCCCTGCCTCGGCGTGATCGAGCGAAAACTTGAAGTCGACGGGTTGAATGACCGGAGCACCGCGCACGAGGCCAACGACGAAGGCATCTGGCGCTCGCTTGCCGGCGCTACTCAGCTTGGGGCCAAATTCGCGGTCGAGACCGAATGGGACAACGGCCCTTGGCCGATAGATCCCGCCGCCGGGGAGTGCCCAAGGCTGACCGTCGTGGAGCAGCCGCTCGGCAGCAAACTGTTCCCACGCGCTACCGAGGTGGTTACTGGCGTGTCCCCAGTCGCCCAGCCGGCGAATCTCGGAGAGCGACCATGGCAGCTTGCTCCACGCGAGCGAGCGCGTCATCGTCTCTCTCGGACGGCAAAAAGCCGGTGTCGGTGGCAGGCGCGATGCACCGGCCTAGTGTACGGAAAACGCCCGCCATCCGGCGGGCGTTGTCGGATTGGGAAAGCGGCGCTAGCGGCCGAACCAGCCGCGGCGGCGGCCCGGCATTGCCGGCATCCGCACGTCGGGCATGTCTGGAAGGCGGTCGCGCAGGTTCGGCATCGGCGGCAGATGCACCTCTGGCATCTGGGCGCGCAGTTCGGCGAGGTTGGGCACCTGCGGCAGCTTGACGTCGCTCAGGTTGGGCATTTCGACTTCGCCGACCACCGGCAGCGTGAGGGTGCGACGGCGCCGGCGGGCTCGCCCGCGGAGGAACAGCGCGAGGAAGACGAGGCCAACAATCGTGGCCACTCCGATCAGAATCGGGACGATTGGCCGGGACGGCTCATCATCGAAGTCGTCGAGGTCTTCAAAATCATCGGCCCCGCTCGCTTCGCGCAGGCTCGGGGGCCGCAAATCCGGAATCGTGTCGGTGATCGGGTAGACCTCCCCGCATTGCTTGCAGGTGAGGGTCCCGCGAACGATCTCTTGATCGTTCTCCTCCTCGACCTTCAGGTCGAACTCGGCCTTACACGTGGGACACGCCAGAATGTCCAATAAGTCGCGCTTCATCGGTTTCCTCCAAATCGGCGAGCTTATCCGAGCTTGCTCAGAACGGCTTCGTCGAGTTCTGCGTTGGTAAAGACCTGCTGGACGTCGTCAAGCTCCTCGAGCCGTTCGATCAGCCGTATCAGCGCCTCGGAGTCCTTCTCGTCAAGAGTGATCGGCGTTGCGGGCACCATTGCGACCTCGGCATGGAGGACCCGATGATTTGCCGCTTCGAGTGCCGCCTTGACGGCTTCGAGTTGGGCCGGGTCGGTGTAGGCGATAACCTCGTCACCTTCGACCTTGGCGTCGTCCGCCCCGGCCTCGATCGCCTCGAGGGCGACCTCGTCGGGGTCACGCCCATTTACGCTCAGCGTGATGACGCCGAGGTTCTTGAATTGCCAAGCGACGGAGCCTGCTTCGCCCAAGCTGCCGCCAGCCCTTGTCAGGGTACTTCGCACTTCGGCGACCGTGCGGTTCCGGTTGTCGGTCATGGCCTGGACGAGGAGCGCTGCGCCGCCCGGACCGTACCCCTCGTACATCACTTCGTGGAGTTCTGCGCCGTCGGTCGCTCCAGTCGCACGTTTTATCGCTCGCTCAATATTCTCGGCGGGCATGTTGTTTTCGCGAGCATGCTGAATCGCAAGCCGAAGCCGGAAATTATGCTCTGGATCAGGCAAGCCCGTTTTTGCGGCGATCGTGATCTCACGCGCCAGCTTCGTAAAGATCGCCCCGCGCTTGATATCCGCAGCGCCTTTTTGCCGCTTGATCTGGGCCCACTTTGAGTGGCCGGCCATCCATGACACTCCGCAACTGACAGTAGCACGCGACCGGAATGTGCTGGCGAAGTATACGTCCGCACTCCGAAGAGCGACAAGACGCGGTACCATTGGACAAACGCACTGGTAGGACAAATCGTATGGCTCGTGCGCCAGAACGACGGTCACGTCGGCCGATGCGCCGGAAGTCTCGCGGCGAGACAGTGTCGGCTCTCCCCAACCGCCGGGACGAAAGCGACTTGGAGGCGACACCCGCCGCGCGGCAGCGGGCCGTCGAGTTCGCGGCCCGCTATCCCTTCCATCTCGATCCTTTTCAGCTTGATGCTGTCGCTGCGCTCGCCGACGGGCAGTCCATTCTCGTCACTGCGCCCACGGGCACGGGCAAGACGGTTATCGCCGAGTTCGCGGTTCAGGATGCCCTCGACGCCGGGCAGCGCTTGATTTACACGACGCCACTGCGCGCGCTCTCAGCGCAGAAGTTTCGCGATTTTGCCGCCATTTGGGGCGCCGAGCGGGTCGGGATGATCACCGGCGAAACATCGGTCAATGACCGGGCGCCGATCCTCGTCATGACGACGGAGATATTACGGAACCGGCTCGTCAGCGAGGGGTGGACAGAGCTGCGCGACCTCCGCGCCGTCGTGCTCGACGAATTTCACTATTTGGCAGATCTGGACCGGGGACGTGTGTGGGAGGAAGTGGTCCTGCTCACACCGCAATCGGTGCAGTTGGTCTGCTTGTCCGCCACGATCCCCAACGTCGACGAGGTGGCCGACTGGCTCCGCGACGTTCATGGTCCGACCGTCGTCGTCACCCACAACGAGCGCGCCGTGCCGCTCGATGTGTATTACTACGACGGTGGCAAACTACTGCGGGTCGCCGACTCCCAAGGGGCGATCATCGCGCGCCCGCGCGGGCGCAGCCGTGACCCGGATAACCCGGACGCCCTCGCCGCCGAGGTCGTCGAGCAGCTGGCGCGCCGCCAGTTCCTGCCGGCGATCTTTTTTGTGATGAGCCGCCGTCGCACGGAAGAGCAGTGCGATTTGACCGTCGATGCCGGGCTCGACCTGACGGTCGATGAAGCAGCTCGCAGTCAGATTGAACGCGAAATCCGTGCGGTCGAGGAGCGAATCGGCGGAGAGGAATTGGCGATAGCGCAGCTCGATCGGCTGGCAGCGGCCCTGCCGCGCGGGATCGCCTTTCACCATGCCGGACTCGTTCCGGCGCTGCGCGAGCTCGTTGAGCGTCTCTTTGAAGCGGGCCGCATCGGCGTCGTGTTTGCAACGGGCACGCTCGCCCTCGGCATCAATATGCCGGCCCGCACCGTTGTGCTCGAGCAGCTGTCGACTCGCGACGAACGAGGCTGGCGGCCGCTTCACAAGCGGGAATTCCTTCAAATGGCGGGGCGAGCCGGCCGCCGCGGGATGGACCCAGTCGGCCACATCGTGGTGTTGAAGCACCCCTTCGACTTGTTCGAGCACTTGGAACGGCTGCTGCAGCTGCCGCCCGAACCGATCTCCAGCGCCTTCCAGTTGGACTATTCATCGGCCCTCTATCTGCTCGATCGCTATGGGGCGGAGGGGATGATCGAAATGTACCGCCGGTCGTTTGCCACGTTTCGCAAGCTTCGCGCCGCTGAAGAGGCTGCGCGCGGCGGGAAGAGCGGCAGGGCGGGAGCGCCGGTATTCCTGATTCGGCGGCGGGCGCAGATCGAGAACGAAATCGTCGACCATGCTCGGCGGCTCGAGTCGGTACTGGGTCTATACGGATATTGGGACGGAACGCGCGTCACACCTCGCGCGGCGTTTCTGCGGCGGTTCTTCCACGGCAACGCACTGTTGACCAGCGAGCTCGTGATCAGCGGGGCGCTCAGTGGTATCCTCGCCACCGAACTGGCGGAGGTCGCCTGCTGGATCGAAGGCGGAGGCCGAACCGGGCGCGGCCGCCGTGCCTACACCCTGCCGCCGCGGCTCATTTATCTCTTTCGCAAGGTTTCAACGCTGAGCCGAAAGATCGAACGGCTCGAACATGATAACCTGCTTTCCGTGTCCGCCGGACTCGGCCCTCCGGCGATTCATGGGTTGGTCTGGCGTGCCGTGCGTGGTGAGTCCCTTGCAAAACTGTGCGAGCATTACGCGGTAGATCCCGGCGATGTTTACGGCCGGCTCACCGACACCGCGATGTGGCTTCGCCAGCTTGAGAACGCCCTCTTGGCCTCCGGGCTCGACCCGGCGCTGGCGGAAGTGGCGCGCACAGCGCGACAACTTTTGGCCGAGCGAGCTGGGTCGGTAGGGTTTACGCCGGCGATCGAGACAATTGCGCCGGTTGCCGAGCCGGCCGAACCCTTGCTCGATGTGCCGGAGCCGGATTCGCCGATCGACCGACCGCACGAGGAGGAGCGCCACCATGGCCGATCCGTTGCGTCCGAGCGCCGAAGAAGCGATCGCTGAGTGGAGCCGGCGAGTCCGCGCCAACCGCGAGCAGGTTGATCGTTTTCGGGAAGTCGACGACGGCGCCGATTTCTACGCGCCGATCGCCTCCGCCTTTCGCGCTGATCCCCATCGGCAGGACGACCCAACGCTGAACGTTTTGCGGACGATGATCCATCCGCACGAACGCTGGTTGGACATCGGTGCCGGAGGTGGCCGCTACGCTCTCCCGATCGCCTTGCAGGCGCGCGAGGTGATTGCGCTCGACCCTTCGGACGCGATGCTCGAGATCCTGCGCGAGGGCATGCACACCTACGGCATTCGCAACATTCAAATCATCCATGGTCGTTTTCCGATCAGCGGGCTCGAAGCAGACGTCGCGCTCATCTGCCACGTGGGGTACGACATTGAGGCGATCGGGACCTTTCTTGCCATGATGGAGCGCAGCGCTCCCCGCCGAATTGCGGTGCTCTTCGAGCGGCAACCGACGTCAGCTGCTGACGCGCTGTGGCCAGCCGTCCACGGCGTGCCACGCGCTACCCTACCGGCGCTCCGCGAGTTCCTTGCCCTCTTGCTCGCACGCCGCGTGATCCCGAATGTCACCGTCATCGAGGTACCCGGTCCATCCTATGAGTCGCCGGAACGGGCTATCGACTTCGCTCGACGCCAGACGTGGGTGCGCCCGGGGAGCGAGAAGGACGCGATACTCCAGCGGATCGTTAGCGAGCGTCTGCTCGAGCGCGATGGGCGCTTCGCCTATACGTGGGACCCGCTCAAGATCGGCATCGTCAGTTGGTAGCAGACGACGGAAGGGCGCCGAGCTGCTGCATCATCCCGAAAAGGTCATAGACTTCTGACCGCTCGATCAGCATCCCCTCGGAGAAGCGGTCGATGCTGATTCCGGCGATGTCAATCGTTCGACCGGTGGCGGGCAGTCCCATCAGCTCACCGCTGTGCCGGCCGCGCGCTCGCAGTCGGCTCACGACCTGATCGCTCTCCTCGATCTGGTCAAGTACGTCAATCGTCAGATCCCCGAACGCATCGCGCCACATCTGACCGAAGGCGCGGTAGGCCCGGACGTCCATCAGTGGCGCACCGTTGCTCGAAAAGGTCGCTTGCGGAGCGAGGAGCTCGCGCTCAATCGCAGCAAGATCGCCAGCGTTGTACAAGTCATAGAACCGGCGCGCCGTCGCTTTGTTGGTCACGACCTCCCCCTTTAGCGCTGCCCAACTGGTGGGACGTGCGCTGGTGAGGATACGGCGGTCGGCGCATACCGGATCACTTCTGATGCCGAAGGGCGGCGTGCACGTGCGATGACGAACCTCGGTCCGCGAGAACAAGTGGGGACGCTACGGCTGCGGGCGTGAATTTCGGCGCGGCGAGGGCGTTGGAGCCGAACGGCGTCGTCGTGACGATCGTCGGTGCTCCGAACGCACGAGCTGATACCCCGACGGTCGATAGCGTTCGAGGGCGGTCCAGCACATTCGCAGCCGCGCCCATGCTCCCGACGTTGGGCGGAGCCCTGCCGGACGAATGGGACGGTAGACTGGTTGCGGAACGGCAAACCTTCGTCGTCGGCGTGGAGCCCGGCGTCGTTCGTTCGTCCCGGCGGATAGGACCGACGCGTACGCCACCCGCGAGACGCTGGGGCACGCGGCGCCGCGGCTCGAACCACCCTCGAGCGCACGAGTTGCGGTCGTCGCGTCAATCGAGGAGGCGACGGTGGATCGGCGGGAGCCGGGTGTTCAATAGCGGATGCGCGTCGCCTTGTGCTTGGCAACCAGCTTGCCGTGCTGGTTCGTGTAGGTCGTCTCCCAAATGGTGAAGACCATTTGGCCGAGCCGTCCTGTGCGCTCGTAAAGGTCGGTCCATTTGGCGATCACGACAATCACGTCGTCGGGCCGGACGACGCCGAAATACTCGAACTCGTCGCCGCCATTGAGCAAACGGGTGGTTTTCAGCGGGATTTCGGGGAAAGCGCCCGGCTTCAGGTTGTAGACGAAGGTCGGAGGGGCGATGATGCCTCCCCACCGCGTGGTACGGGCATATTCCTCGTCCACGTAGAGCGGATTCGGGTCGCCGATGGCCTCGGCGAACAGCCGGATTTGGCTTCGATCGACGCGATGCACGCCCGGCTCGCTGGTGACGCCGATCATCGCGCGTGCTTCGTCGGTCAGCAGGCTCTCGGTCATCGCTTCCCCTCGGAAATCGTCAGGACGACGTGTCGGCAACGGGCGCCACTCCGCGCGAGCGGTCCAGCCGCCACTGCCCATACACGGCCAGCGCGGCTGCACCAACCGCCACGCCGAACCACAGTGTACACGCTCGGATGATGATCGTGGCGGCCGCTGCCACGTCGCTTGGTGCTCCGACGAGGAGGCGGGATAGCGCCGCGATACCGCCTTCCGCGACGCCGAGCCCGCCCGGTGTGAGGAAGAGGCCTCCCGCCAGCGACGACACTGCGAGGATGAAACTCGCTTGCAGGAGCAACAACCCGCTCGGCTCGATTCCAAGACCAACCAGCACCAGGTAGAACGCGACGCACTCGCCCGACCAAGAAACGACGCCGAGCGCGACCGCCAAGATAAAGCTTGGCCCGCGGAAGAGGACGTTGCTCCCCTCGTAGAACTGACGAAGGTGGTGTGCCCGCGTCCGGACGAGCGGAATTCGCTCCGCCAGTTCAAGTGCCCAGATGGCAAGAGGACGGAATTGGCTTAGCACGAGGACAATCGCCGCGAGCGCGAGTGTGCCAACCATGACCTCGACACCAAGCCCAAAGACAACGATGCCGGCACTCGCCAAAATCAGGAGCGCCAGCCCGTCCGTCAGTCGCTCGGCAATGATGATCGGCGCCGAGCGGCTAAAGGGAATGCCGCTTTGCTGTTGCAGCAAGTAGCACTTGAGCCACTCCCCGACCTTGCCCGGTGTCACCGTCATGCTGAGCCCGCTGAAGAAGATGAGCAGGCTATCGACACCAGAGACGCTCTTCGCGCCGAGCAGCCGGATGTAATAGTGCCATTTGCCGAGCCGAATGAAGTAGTTGGCGAGTGTCAACGCGACGATTGCCGGCAGCAGCTCAACGCGGAAGCGGCCGATCGCCGCCAACGTCTCGGGCAAATCGCCGTAGATGAGTAAGCCGAGGAGGACGACAACGCCAAAGGCCAGCGAGAGGAGAATACGACCGCGGTAGCGCGACAGGTTCATTGGCCCGCCGCCTCCCTCCGAAGGGCAATCAATATTGGTTGAAGAGCGCGCCCCACGGCCCCTGCTTCACCTGTTGAATGCGTTTGAGCCCGTGAACCCGATACCAATACCAGTTGTGATAGATGTTCGAAGCAGCGTAACTCCAGGGCACGATCGGCGAGCGAAGGAGCAGGTTTTCCAGCGGCTTCAAAGGTCCGTGATAGATCAACTTCTGCCCACGGCTGGCGAACGTGTCTTGTTTGCCCTGGAAGTGCCAATTCACGTTTGAGATATCGTCACCGACGTATTCGATCGCTCTCGTGTCGCCAACGCCGAGCCCGCGCTCGTGTCCGTTACGGATGAACCCTATCGAGAGCGGGTCGAAGCCCATCAGCTTGGCTGAGGTCGCGTCGATCGCGATCTGATCGCGGCTTGCCAAGATCACGTTCTTCACGTGGGGCACCATACAGCGTGGGTCCCGGACCGTCTCCCGCAATGGTCCCGTCCATGACGGCGAAGACGCCCGGATGGATCTCATACTGAATCGCCAAGAGATCGACGATCGCTTGATGGATGACCGAATGCGTCCAATGGCGCTGAAAGTTCAGGAGCCCGCCGAAGGCATTCTTTACCGCGCCGGTAATTTGGGTGAAGACGTGGGTCTTGACGGTTGGGAAGTGAATGATGTTCTTGTCGATGAGGAAATCGGGAATGTAGATCCCGTCCGGATATACGTCATTCAGCACCTCCATCTTGGCCCGCGGCTCGTAGCGAATCCACTTCACTGGCGGTTCCTCAAGATGGATCGCCGGGATGCCATGACGGTCGGTCACTGATTGGTGCTTGTTCTTGATCGCTCCTTCGTGGGCGTCGACGACAACCGTGCTGTTGTGCACAGCCACGAGGCGGTCAAAGCCTTGGGCTTTCAGAGAGCGGATCGTGCCGTCGAGCTGCCACGGCGCCGTCGAACATCCCGGGTACCAGTGTTGCCATGAGATGTTGATCTTGAGGATGGTATCGGCGCCGCGATCTAGCTCTTGGTCGACTTCGGCGAGCCGAATCAGTCGGTCGTAGTCCTCCAGCACCGTTTCTGGGCTCGTGAATAACACGGCAACTTTCGGCTTGCCAGTGTAGCGCGGCCCGGCCGGCCGGCTTGGCGAAGTCTGGACCATCGGCTCCTCCGCAGGGTCTCAACGGGCGCGAGTATAGGGGGTGGCACGCGGGGAGCGTCCACCGGAGACCGTACCGCGCTTTCGACGCTCGCCTTGCACGTGATGGTCTTCGGTTCACGGTGCGTCGATTGCTCGAGCCGTCCGTGACGAGGCGATTGCTTGGCCGTCGCAGTCCTTATCGCTCGATCCGAACGACTTTCCGGAGCGCACCGGCTTGGGCAATCGCTTCGAGAAGGCGAACGCCCTCCAAGCCGTCGTGACCCGTCGCCAGCAGCGGACCGCCCTCGAGAATGACCGTACTCATGTGCTCGATTTCAGCGACGTACACGTCGTAACCCGGACGATGGGGCTTGAACTCGTAGCTTCTCGTTCCGTTTGGCAATGTCACGTCCACTCGGCCGGCGATGTCGTAGGAGACCGTCCCTTTGGTTCGGAGGTAGCCTTTGGTGGCGTGCACGACGAGGCCATTGTCTGGGTAGGGCAGCCGCCGGCTGGAGATCATTTGGGCGAAGATTCCCCCATCGAGGCGGAGCGAGGAAATCGACAACTCGTCGACTCCGCTCTCCGCCGCGTCGTCGAGCGCCGCGACCAACTCGACCTCTTTGCCGGTGACAAAACGCAGGAGGTCGGCCGCGTGCGAGCCAATGTTCAGCAGCGCGCCCCCGCCATGCTCGGCGCGGTAGCGCCAGTCGGCATGGCGAAGCAGTCCAGCGTTTCCACAATCAGATCGAATAAAGACCACCTCGCCGATTTCGCCCGACTGGATGAGGTCGCGGACGACGAGGTGCGCAGGCTGATACCGATTGTTGTAGCCGGTTGCAAGGAGCCGGCCAGCCTCTTGAGCGGCTTCGATCATGCGTCGGCATTCTTGGATGGTGGGCGCGAGCGGCTTGTCGCACAGCACGTGCTTGCCAGCGCGAAGGCAGGCGATCGTCTGCTCGCAATGCACGTCGTTGGGCGAGCCGATGTAGACCGCATCGATGCTGGGGTCGGCGAGGAACGCGGCGAGATCACTGTAGGCCCGTGCAGCGCCGTGCTTGGCAGCGAAGGCGTCTGCCCGGCCCTGATCGCGGCTGTAGACGCCGGCGAGGCGGGCGTTGGCGGCCGTGAAGATCGCCGGCGCCATTCGTGCGTCGCTATGTCTCCCGATGCCGATGATGCCCCAGCCCACGCTCATCCAATCCTCCTCGTCCACCGCATCGTAGCAGGCAAGGCCGGGGCCGGCGCGGTATACTTGTGATAAGAAACACGAAGAGGCCAACGGCGGCGAGGCGCGGCGACGCGCCTTTTTTATGGCCGCAGAGAGACAGCATGCCCACCCAACGCACCGATCTTCGCAACGTTGCCATCATCGCCCACGTCGATCACGGGAAGACGACCCTCGTCGACGCGATGCTGAAGCAGAGCCGGATCTTCCGTGAGAACCAACACGTCGGCTCGCTCATTCTCGACTCGAACGAATTGGAGCGCGAGCGAGGGATTACGATCCTCGCCAAGAACACGGCCATCCGGTACCGGGACGTCAAGATCAACATCATCGACACGCCCGGTCATGCCGATTTTGGTAGCGAGGTCGAGCGTGTCCTGAAATTGGCCGACGGCTGTCTGCTCCTCGTGGATGCCGTCGAAGGACCGATGCCGCAGACGCGCTACGTGCTCAAGAAGGCGCTTGAGCTCGGCCTGCGCCCGATCGTCGGCATCAACAAGATTGACCGGCCGCGGGCCCGCCCCGTCGAGGCGCTCGAAGCTACCCAAGACCTGTTTCTCGAATTGGCTACCGATGCCGAGCAACTTGATTTCCCGGTCGTCTATCTGATCGCCAAAGAGGGACGAGCGGGTCTTGCCCCCGACGCCCTCGCGCCTGATCTCACGCCGCTCTTCGAAACAATCCTCGCCGGCATTCCCGGTCCAGAAGTGGAGCTCGCGGCACCGTTTCAGGCGCTCGTCGCTGCACTCGACTACGATAGCCACCTCGGCCGCATTGCCATCGGTCGCCTCGTGCGTGGGACGATCCGCACTGGTGAACCGATGGTGCGAATCGCTCGCAATGGGGGCAATCGCTACAGAGAGCGGGCGCAAGACGCGCCAATTGCTCGTGTTCGAAGGGCTTACCCGCGTCGAGGCGGAGCGGGTAGACGCCGGTGAGATTTTCGCCTTGGTCGGGCTTGACGATGTGGGGATTGGCGACACGATTGCCGATCCGGCGGCGCCAGAGCCGCTGCCGACAATCGCGGTCGATGAACCGACGGTGCGGATTACCCTCGGGGTGAACACGTCGCCGTTCGCCGGCCGGGAAGGCAAGTACCAGACATCACGC
>BPIC01000009.1 GCA_026003895.1 Dehalococcoidia bacterium
TACCACACGCTCGATCGCGCCAAAGGCTTCATAGTCGGCCTCGCTTCGTCGCCCGATGGCCTCACTTGGGAAAAAACGGGGGGCCGATCCTCGGTCCGGGCGAACCCGGCTCCTTCGACGAGCGTGGAATCTCCTGCCGCCATGTTATCAAGCACGATGGCCGGTACCTCATGTTCTACGAGGGAACGAACAACAGCGGATACTACTGCATCGGGCTCGCCATCTCCGACGACGGCATTCACTGGACCAAGGACACCGAAGGCGAGCAGCCCGGGGGGCCGATCTTCTGCCATGCCCCAAAGGGCTCGGGTCGCTGGGACGCCCGAGCAGTCGGGACCCCCTGCGTCGTCAAACTCGATGATGGCAGCTTCCGCATGTACTACATCGGAGCAAACGAAGGCGGTTACGACGAGCTGTCCACTCGCCATCAGATCGGCCTAGCGGTCAGCGATGGCCCGGACTATCGACGCTGGCGGCGCTGGGGGCGAGTGAGGCGATGCGCTCACCGCGGCCGCCACGGCGCCCGCAGGACTCCGCAAATGGCCAGCCTTACCCGCTGCCTCGTTCCATTAGGCGGGAGCCCCCCTGCAGTCGACGCTCGGTCGCCACGCCCCCACACCACGACGCGAGCGGTGGCCATTTCCAAGCTAGCTCCATCACTCAGTGCCAAGGACATGGGTGCGGTTTCGATGGGAGCACGGCGCTCGCTCGCGGCGGATGCGTCCTTGTGGCGGGCCTGAACCCGGCAGCGAGCATCGCCGCCGCCAACCTTCGGACCACGCAGCATTGGCTGGAGCGGAGACACCAGCCCGGGTCCCTCGTGACGAGGGTCCGGTCAACCGGTGTTCAGATGCCGATCGGGCTGGTTGCTGATGCGGCGGTGCAACGGTCGTTACCTTCTCGGCACGGGCCACCGTTGTGCCGGCCGCACTCCGCTGGCAGGCGGGCCGGGCCAGCATCGGCCGCGTCTTCGCCGCAGGCCCCTCGGCAGCAGCGGTGGGCCGTACGTCAGCTCGCCTCTCACCAAGAAAGGCCCCGCCGCCGCCTCGGCTGGAGAGCATCTCTATGACGACGCAGCTCGCTCGGCGCGTCGTGCTCGGGCGCCCGGCCGGCGGAGCTTGCGCATGACTTCCCAGTCGCCAGCGGTGACGATCACCCACCCCGACCGGCTGATCTGGCCGGAAGAGCGGATTAGCAAGGGCGACGTGGCGGAGTACTACCGCGAGCTTGGCCCCAATCTCTTGCGCTACGCCGCTGACCGGCCGGCGACGTTGGTCGTGTTTCCCCGCGGTCTCAAGGGTCTCTTCTACTACCGGCGTGAGCGGCCAGCGAACGCTCCTGATTGGATCGGTGGTGCGCACTACGCCCTGCGCTCGCAGCCGGCGACGGCGACGCTGATCCTGCTCGATCAGATCGAGGATGTCCTCTGGTTCGTGAATAGGGGCGCGGTCGAGTTTCACCTTTGGACGGCCCGGGCGCCGGCGGTAGACCGGCCGGACCAGCTCGTGTTCGACCTCGACCCGGGCGACGAATCAACGTGGGAGCAGGTGCTGGAGAGCGGTCGGCTGCTGCACGCATTGCTCAACGAGGCCGGTGTCGCGAGCGTGGTCAAGACCAGTGGCGGACGCGGCCTCCACGTGTATGTGCCGATCGCGCTTGGCCCATCGTTTGCGGAGGTGCGCGATTGGGCGAAAGCCGCGGCGGAACGGCTGGCGATGCAGCGGCCCGACTTGATCTCAGCAGCCGGCGGCGCGACGCACCGCGGCCGGCTGGTAACGATCGATTACGCGCAGAATAGCGTCGGCAAGAATATGGCCGCGCCCTATACCCTCCGGGCTCGGCCGGGCGCACCGGTGTCTACTCCGCTTCGGTGGGACGAAGTGCATAGCGGGGCAGTCCGCCCCGAGCAGTTCACGCTGCGGACGATTCGCGATCGGCTCAAAGTGGTCGGGGACCTCTTCGAGCCACTGCTTCGCGCCCATCAGCCGTTGCCTCCGCCGCCGCGTCCACATTGAATCCCGCGACATACCCTTCGTAGATCGCGAGCAGGAGCCGCCGCGGCGCAACGCAGTCCCCAGCAGCGACCACCGGCAACCCTTCGGCGGCGAGCGCCCGAAAGAGAGCGTCATTCGCTCGATAGCCCGTGTTCAAGACCACCGTGTCGACGCCCGTCAGGTCACTCGCTCCGCGCCCGTACACCGACTCCAATCGGACGGTCGTTCCGTCGATGGCCGTGAGGAGCGTGAGCGGCCTCACCTCGACGTTCGCTGCCTCGAGATCGGCGACGACGACGGGCAGTTCGGTCGTGTGAATGAGGTCGGGAACTCCGACGTTCGGAGCACTGGTGACGAGTGTCACCTTCCGGTTCAGTCGCGCAAGGAAGAGCGCGATGCTCGCGCCCGGGGCGTACGCCTCTTCGTCATAGACGACGACGTGGGTTCCGACAAGTTGCGGCAAGAGCAGGGCGTCCCAGCTGGTTAGCACGTTCGGCTGGTCCACGCCACGGATGGCGCCGCCGTGGGGGCGGAGAGGACTGATACCATCCTTGAGCGGCAGCGAACCGGTCGCGACAACGATTTTGTCGGCTTCGCGGAGCACCGGATCGCGGGGGACAACCGTTCGGTTCAAGCGAACGGTGACGCCCAGCTGCCTGAGTTGCCGTTCCTGCCACGCGGTAAAGGCAGCGAGCCGGTCGCGGTGAGGCGCCAGCGCAGCGATGGCAACTTGGCCCCCCAGCCGGTCGGTGGCCTCATAGATCGTAACCTGATGGCCGCGAAGCGCCGCGACCCGCGCTGCTTCCATCCCGGCCGGACCGCCACCGACGACGACGACTCGCCGAGGCCGGCCCTGAGGCACAAGCTGACCGATCCCCAACGACGCCTCGTACCCGAAGGCCGGGTTGACGACGCACTGGGTCTCTCGACGCTGATTCAGGCGCGCCACGCAGTGGTTGCAGAAGATACACGGCCGGATGTCGTCGGGGCGTCCTTCACGCGCTTTGCGCGCCCATTCGCCATCCGCGAGATGCTCGCGAGCGAGCGCCACCAAATCGGCTGCTCCTCGCTCTAGAACCCGCTCAGCGAGCGCCGGCGTATCGATTTTGCCGGAGACATAGACGGGAATGTCGACCGCCGCCTTGATACGCGCCGCCGCCTCAACCGCGTTGCCGTCCGGGAGGCGCATCCCAGGGATTACCTGCATGAAGTTGTAGTACGAACCGACCATCACGCCGAGATAGTCGATCAACCGGCTGCCGGCGACGAGCTTGCAGAACTCGACGGCCTCGTCGAGGCTGAAGCCATGCGGCATCATGTGATCGGCGCTCGTCCGGATGCCTACGGTGTAGTCCGGGCCAACCTCCCGGCGAATCGCCGCCAAAATTTCCAGGATGATGCGCGCCCGGTTTTTGAGCGGTCCACCGTACTCATCCTCACGCACATTCAAAGCCGGCGAAAGGAAAGAGCCGAGGAGATAGTCGACGGACGTCTGGACATCGACCGCATCTAACCCGGCTGCCTTGATGTTGCCTGCCGTGCGAGCATAATGCTCGACCAGGTCATCGATTTGCGCCTTGGTAATCGCAATTGGCATTTCCCGGTAGCTGCTCGCGATTGCCGAAGGCGCCCAGGATGGTTTGTAGGTTTCGGTCGACCACGCATTGTGCCCAGTGTGGAGGATGATCGCTGAGAGTACAGCGCCGTGCCGATGAACGACCTCAGCCTGTCGCGCCAGCCAGTCATTCGCTGATCCATCCCAGCCACGCCTGCCGACCGGGATACGCGGCATGGTCGACGGATGCGGTGACGGGGCGTTCGTCATGATCCAACCGACACCAGCCTGCGCACGTTCCTCCAAATAGTCGAGCGCTCGTTTGCCGGGTTGCTCCCAATCAACCAGTCCAATGAACCCGTGGGGCGTCATCATGGCCCGATTTGGAACATGCATCCGTCCGACCGTTATCGGTGTGAACAGCCGTTGGTAGGTCATCTCCGCTTTCCCCCGGGCAGGATGTCCTCGTCAGTCTACGCTTTTCTGCCGATCGCGGACGGGCTACACTGGCGCTCCATGAATGATTCTCGGCTCGGGTTTATGGTAAATGGGCAGCAGCCGATGGCGCTGCGAATCGCTGCCGCTCGGAGCGCCGAGGCGGCCGGCTTCGCGAGTGTCTGGACCGCCGACGGTGCCGGCGACGTCCTCATCACGCTGACCGCCTTCGCGCTCAACACGACCCGCATCCGTATCGGGTCTGGTGTGCTGGTCTGGAACCGGCCGCCCGTGATCACGGCGATTGCCGCCGCTCAGCTGGCCGAGCTGACCGAGGGACGCTTCATCCTCGGGCTCGGCGCCGGTCCGCGCGAATGGAACGAGCGCTGGTGGGGGATCCCCTTTGACCGACCGGTCGGCCGCATGCGCGAGTATGTGGAAGTAATTCGGGGCGCCCTCGCGGCGAGTCCGAATGAGCCCTATCAGTATCACGGGCAGCACTTTCGGATCGATGGCCTTGTTCGCGCCTTTCAGCGTACGGGGCGGACGCTCGCCGCCGTGCCACCGATCTGGTTGGGAACGACCGGGCCACAGATGACCCGCCTCGCGGGCAGAATTGCGGACGGCGTGTTACTCAACCCGGCGCTTTCAGGGCGCTATCTCGCGACCGTCGCCGTGCCCGCGCTCCTCTCCGGCGTCCGTTCCGCGAGGCGTGACCGGACAGCGCTCACCATTGGAGCGTTGTTCTCCTGCGTCGTCGACTCGGACGAGCGGGTCGCACTCCGGCGGGTCAAGGCAACCATTCTCGCCCAGATCACACGAGACTATTTCGTTCGGGTTTGGCAGAGCGACGGTTTTTCGGACGACGTAGCTCGAGCGCAAGCGCGTTGGCTCGCCGGGGACGTTGAAGGCGCCCTCGACGCAATCTCCGACGAGTTCGCTTCGACCGTTTGTATCGCCGGAACAGCGGACCGCTGCCGGAAACGCGTCGCTGAACTTCTCGACATCGTGGACCACGCGGTCCTCGTTGTGCCGACCTTTATGACCGACGAGGCGACTTGGCTCGCAAACTGCCAGGCATTGTTTGAAGCTTTCGCCCGCTAGAATAGAACCCATCTTGCGATCCCAACGAGATTGATTGACACGGGTGGGGGTGTCATGGCTGTGCAGCGACTTGCGGAGCTGCCCGAACGTCCGGCGATCGAGCCGCGGATGTTTGTTGGGCACGGGTTCGTCGACGCGATCTCCGGCCGACGATTCGAGACGGTCTATCCGGCGACCAACGAGGTGCTCGCCGCCGTGCCGGACGCCGGTGCGGAGGACGTTGACCGGGCGGTCGCTGCCGCCCGGCTAGCCTTTGACCGCGGACCGTGGCGGCAGATGCCGGTCGAGGCGCGGATCGGCATTCTGAACCGATTTGCCGGGATGCTGATGGCCGCGGCTGAAGAGATCGGTCGGATCCATTGCCTCGACACGGGCAAAACGCTGCGCGAGGCTACGAGCGAAGTGCGCGCCGCCGCCTTTCGTCTGCTCGATTTCGCCAGCCTCGCGAACCTGTTGCGCGGCGAGACGATGCCCGATCACCCCGACCTCGAACGTTCGAGCCGGCGTGAGCCGATCGGGGTCGTCGCCGGGCTCTTGCCGTTCAACGTACCCATGATCTTCGCCGGCGGCAAGGCGGGCGCGGCGCTGGCCGCAGGCAATTGCATCATCCTCAAGCCGTCGCCGCTCGCATCGTTGGCCACCATCAAATTCGTTGAACTCGGTAACCAAGCGGGGCTACCGCCCGGCGTTCTGCAAGTGATTACCGGTGGAAACGAGGCGGCAGCGGCGCTCGCCAGCCATCCCGGCGTTGACCTGATCACCTTGACTGGCTCGGTGGCGGCAGGAACCGCCATGATGCAGTACGCCGCGCCGACGATCAAAAAGGTGATCCTCGAACTGGGTGGCAAGGGAGCCAACCTCGTGTTCGCCGACGCTGACCTCGATCTCGCGGTGCGCGGTGCCCTTGCCGCGATCTTTCCGGACGCCGGACAGCGCTGCTTCGCGGGATCACGACTGCTCATCGAGCGCTCCATTTTTGACGAGTTCCTCGAAAAAATGGCCGCTCGCGCCAAGCGAATTCGCGTTGGCGATCCGATGGTCCCCGCCACGCAAATGGGGCCGCTGATTACTGAGGCAGCGCACGCACGGGTGGCCCAACGGGTGGCCGAGGCATGCGCCGCCGGCGGAACGATCATTACCGGTGGCCGGCGTCCTCCCGACCTCGAGGTTGGCAACTACTACGAACCGACGATCCTGACGAACGTTCCAAGCGATTGCGAGGCCATGCGCGAGGAGATCTTTGGCCCGGTGGTCTGCGCTATCCCCTTCGACACCGAGGATGAGGCGGTCGCAATCGCAAACGATACCCCCTACGGCCTCGCGAGCGGCGTGTGGACGACCAATGTGAATCGCGCGGCGCGGGTGGTTCGCGGGCTCCGAACAGGTTGGGTGTGGGTAAACACGTGGGCGGTGCAGCAAACGGGGACGCCACTCGGCGGCTGGAAACGGAGCGGCCTGTTGCAAGAAAACGGGTTGCGCGGCCTCGAAGAATACACCGAAGTGAAAAGCGTCATCATGGATATCACCGGCAAGACGGTGCCGTGGCCGGCCACCGATGACGAGCCGTCCGAACCCGCAGGACCACCGCCGGGGGTGATGCCGGCTGGAGGGCCTCCGCCTGGCGCCGCTGGCGGGCCCCCGCCATGGGTGACCGCCGGGCAAGGTGGCCCACCGCGACAAGCCTAGTTCCGAAACCTCGGTGGCAGGCCAGACAAGTCAGTAGTATCGCCTCGCGGCGATGCCAGCTTCGACCGCCCGCGGACCGAAGTGCTGGTCGGACCGGCGAATCCTGTCCGCACGGTGCCACTCAGATGACGAGTCAGGTCGAGCACGTCCGCAAGGGGAGGCGACGGCCGGCTGTCTCACGGTGGCGGCTCCCGCCGACCCTGTTGCTCGCGGTCGACGAGTGTGAGGTCGATCAGGTCATCGACCGCCGAGAGCGACTCCAAGTTAGAAACCGCCGAGACAAGTGCATCGACTTGGGCAGCGCTAAGAGGAAGTGCGCCGTCGAAGGCGCGAAGCCGTTCACGCTCGGTCGCAAAGTCCCACTTGAACTCGTCGCCGGTCATCTCGCGGACGTACGTTTCACCGGAGTACGTCTGAATGGTGACCCGGGGGGCGTACTGGCGCCGGGGCGCGGCAAGGACGCGGGTGCGGTGAATGAGTCCGCTGATGGCGGGTGGGTCGTCGCCAGCGGGATCCGCGCCGCCATACGCCAGCCGGCGACCGGTCGATGGATAGCCCTTGGCGGCGAGCGCCTGCGCGGCAAAGTATGCGGTGCTGCCAAAGTCAGCGGCGCCGGACGGCGGGCGCGGAAAGCGCGGGCTTGGGTAGATTGTCTCCCATTCATTCATCTCGATAGTGATGGATTCCACGCGCTCCGGAGTCAGATCATGCTCGCGAGCGAGCGCTGCGACCGCTTCGATGACCGGCTGATTAAAGCCAGCCGCCGAGTAGATCTTCATGGTCACATTCAAGATCTCCCAGCGGCTGCCGAGATCGGCAGCGGCCGACATTGGGTTCCAGTGCGTCGCGCCATCAAAACTGCCGGTCAGTTCCCCAGCGGCACTGCCGGTAAAGGCGTAAAAGAAACCCGCAGGTCCTTCGAGGCACGTAGCCGCGCCGGTGGCGCCCGCCTCGGCGAGACGGGCAGCGAGCAACCCGCTCGTGCAGAACACCGGTTCCTGAAACGTCATCTCCCGGCTGCCAACTCGGCTCGTCTCAATCGGGCCGCCGGCGGTCGCAACCGCAATGGCCAACGCGTGGGCAAGCTGGTCAGCAGGCAGTCCACGAAGACGACCAGCGGCAACGGTCGCGCCGAAGATACTGAACAAGGCGCTGGCCCGAAATCCGTGGTTCTGCACCGAGGGGATAACCTCGCGGGCTAGCCGGCATTGGACCTCATAGCCGGCAATGATCGAGGCAAGGAGCGTCCGCCCATCAACAGACCGACGTTGCCCCTCGGCGAGCGCGGCAGGGAGCACACTCGCGCCTGGGTGGGTCAGCATCCGATACGAATCATCTTGGCCGCGGGCATGGAAGAGCAGACTGGAGTGAAACGCGGCCAGCGTTCGACTGACGGGAAGGCCAAGACCGATCAGCCGAGCTGGGCCGCCCGCCTCGTCATCGGCAACCAGGCGCAGGCCAAGCTCAACATCACGATCGTGAAGACTGGCCAACCCGACCACGAGCGCATGCAGCAAGACAGCCTTCGCCTTGTCCACCACCGCGGGTGGACACTCCTCCACCTTCAGGTCGGCGGCGAAGGCTGCAAGTTGCTGGCTCAGGGTGACAGGCGATGCGAGCGCTACGACTCCACCACCTGGAAGCGAACCCGATCGCTCGGGGTCCGCAAGTAGCGAATTCGCTTATTTTCAACGCGTGCCGCGTGATTCAGCCGATTCTTGATCGTCGCTTTCTTTTCATTGGGATCAAGGGTGATTTCGCCCCCCTCGCCGGGCTGAAGGTCGGCAAGGAATCCGCGATATTCTTCGAGGTACGAGTTTCGTGGGCGGCCCTGGCTCTTGGAAAACGCTTCACGAGACAACCGTTCAAATTGTGCCACTCACTGCCTCCTGCGACGTTCCGCTAGCGCTTCAAACCGCACCCATCGCGCCGATCGGTGCGCTCTCACCTGCGCCGTTACAGTGTATCACACGTCATGCGGACGAGACGAGAGCAGATTGCCTTTGGGATTGAGCATTTGCTTGGACCAATTAGGCCCTCTGGACCATCTGGGCACGATCGAACCGTCGCATGCGCCACGGAGGGCGCCTTTGTTGCCGGAGGTTGCTTCGCTCGACGTAATGACGACGCCCGCCGATACGGAAGGGAACCTTGACATCGCCTGCCACTCTCTCGCACGATGCCCGCTACCACGTCACGCTACACGCAGCCGGGAGGAACTCGTGACCGTCAAGCCAGGGTGGCAAGGACGATTCTTTGAGGATTTCGAAGTCGGCGATGTCTACCGGCACAATTTAGGCCGCACACTCACCGACGCCGACAACATCTGGTTCACCTTGTTGACGATGAACACCAATCCGTCGCACTTCGACGCCGAATACGCCAAGGGCAGCCCGTTCGGAAAGATGTTGATCAATTCTTGCCTCACCTTGGCCATCGTCACCGGTCAGAGCGTCAGCGACGTGAGCGAGAATGCCGTTGCCAATCTTGGTTGGGACGAGGTTCGCCTCCCGAACCCGCTCTTCGTCGGTGACACGCTCTATGCCGAGAGTGAAGTCCTCGAGGTGCGTGAATCCAAGTCGCGGCCAAACGCGGGCATTGTCACCATTCGCACTCGCGGGCTGAAGCAGGACGGTACCGTCGTCATCGAGTTCAAGCGGACGATGATGATCTACAAGCGCGGTCACTCGCCGAAGCAAGGGCTCCACCCCGCCGAGCGGAACGCTGCCTCGTGACCGCCATCGATTTCGAAATCGACGCTGCCGGTACGGTGCCTGCCGCGGAGCTTCCGGTGCTGGCGCGCCGCGCCGAGGAGGCCGGCTTTGGCGGCATTTGGAAGGGGGAGACGAATAACCGCGACCCGGTCGCCGTCCTCGCGGCCTGCGCACCCGCGACCCGGACTGTCCAGCTCGGAAGCGCCATTCTCCATATGCTCGCCCGTTCTCCAGTCGCGGCCGGCATGGCGGCAGCAACACTCAATGAGCTCGCCGACGGCCGTTTCGTGCTCGGGCTTGGCGTGGCGAACCCAACGCTCGCCGCGTGGCATGGCGGGCGGTTCGCTCGCCCGCTCAGCATGGCGCGGGATTACGTCGCCATCGTCCGCCAAACCTATGCCGGGGAGCGGGTCGACTGGGACGGCGCGGCCTTCCGCGGACACGACTTTCGGCTTGGCGGCGCACGACCCCGCCATCCGCTGCGGATCTTGCTCGCTGCGCTCGGCCCGCGCATGAGCCGGCTGGCCGGTCAGATCGCCGAAGGAGTGATCATCAATATGGCCACTCCCGCAGCAATTCGTGAGATCGTCGGCTGGGTTCGCGAGGGTGCGGAAGCGGCGGACAAAAACCCACAGGATATCGAGGTTGCAGTCAAGGTGCGGGTCGCGCTTTCTGACGACCCGGTCGCCGGGCGGAACGCGCTCCGGCCGACCGTCGCTGCCTATTGCCGGGCGCCAGGCTATCGTGAACTGCTGGTCCGCTCTGGCTTCGGTCCCGATCTTGAGCGGATCGAGGAGGCGTGGCGCCACGGGGGGTTCGGCGCTGCGATCCGCGCGGTGGACGACTCGATGCTCGCTCGCTTGCCCGCCTTCGTGGTTGGCCACCCGGCCGAGCTACGGCCGCGGCTCGACGAGTACATCGATGCCGGGGCGACGCGTATCCTCGTCCCGCTCATCCCGGTTGCGGGGGACCCCGCTGCTGAGACCGAACGGTTCCTCGCTGGCTGGGGCGCCCTCTGACCGAGGCTCCTCCGCTACCGGCGAGGCGGACGCCGTGACGGGCACAGGCGGCTCGACCCCTTCGAGCGGCAACTGATCGCCTTCGTGGAGCACCTTGATCGCGGCTTCAATGAAATCGCGATAGAGCGGGTGCGGCCGCGTCGGGCGCGATTTGAACTCCGGATGAAACTGGACCCCGAGCATCCACGGGTGGCCGGCGATCTCACTCACCTCGACAAGGCGTCCATCGGGTGAGGTGCCGCTAATGCGGAGTCCAGCGCGCGTCAGCTGCTCGCGATAGTCGTTGTTGAACTCGAACCGATGGCGATGGCGCTCGTAAATCACGCGATCGCCGTAGGCGCGGGCAGCGAGCGTGTCGGGCACGAGGTGACAGGGATACTGCCCGAGACGCATCGTCCCTCCCTTATCGGCAAGGCCACGCTGTTCCGGCAGCAAGTCGAAGATGGGGTGAGGAGTCGCGAAATTCAACTCGGTCGAGTTCGCCTCTTCGCAGCCAAGCACCGCCCGGGCGAATTCGATGACCATGATTTGCATCCCGAGGCAGAGCCCGAGGTAGGGGATGCCGTGCGTACGAGCAAACCGCGCCGCCTTGATCATCCCTTCGGTGCCACGGCTCCCAAAGCCGCCCGGCACGACGATGCCGTCGTAGTCGCGCAGGATAGGCTCGGGATCTTCTCGCTCCAGCCGTTCGCTGTCGATCCAGGCCAGATCGAGGGTCCGCCCGTGATAGACAGCAGCGTGTTGCAACGCTTCCTTGACCGAGAGATACGAGTCTTGGAGATCAACGTACTTTCCGACGAGAGCGACGCGCACGGGGTCCTTTGGCGCCCGGATGCGCTCCACCAAATCGCGCCACTCGTCGAGATCGGGCTCGCGAGCCGGAAGATTGAGCCGCTCGACGAGCGTTTCGCCGAGGCCCTGATCTTCGAGGATAAGCGGCACTTCGTAGATGGTGGAGACCGTTGGCAGCGTGACCACCGCCTCGAAATCGACATCGGTGAAGAGGGCGATCTTCTCTTTCAACTCATCGGAGATTGGCGCCTCCGATCGGCAGACGATGACATCGGGCTGAATGCCGATGCTTCGCAGCTCCTTCACCGAGTGTTGCGTCGGCTTCGTCTTGAGTTCGCCAGTTGCCATCAAATAGGGAAGCAGTGTCACGTGAATGTATAAGACATTGTCACGGCCGGCATCCTTACGCATCTGACGGATCGCCTCGAGGAACGGTTGCCCTTCGATGTCGCCAACCGTGCCGCCGACTTCGACGATGATCACTTGGGCGCCGGTCTGCTTGGCGACGAGCGTGATACGCTCCTTGATCTCGTTGGTCACGTGCGGCACCACTTGGATCGTACCGCCGAGGTAGTCTCCGCGCCGTTCCTTGGCGATGACGCTGCTATACACCTGCCCGGTCGTGACATTGCTCAGCCGGCTGAGCGAAACGTCGATGAACCGCTCGTAGTGCCCGAGGTCGAGGTCCGTTTCCGCGCCGTCATCGGTGACAAAGACTTCGCCATGTTGGTAGGGCGACATCGTCCCGGGATCGACATTGAGGTAGGGGTCGAGTTTTTGGACCGATACCGAGATCCCGCGACTCTTGAGGACGCGGCCGATCGATGCAACGGTAATGCCCTTGCCAACCGAACTGGCCACGCCGCCGGTCACGAAGATGTATTTCGGCATCCGTATCCCTCGTTCAAGCATGCTGGCCTCGCGATTGTACCGGCGGCACTCCGGGCGCTCTAGCAGGTGAACAAACCGTGCACGAACGTCGTCGTTCGGGGTGTTGGATGGGAGTGATCAGGAAAGCAATGCGCGGGCAGGGCCGACGCCGGATGAACGAAGATCGCACAGTGAAGTGTACCAGGGTCTAGCGGCCTTTCAGCAACGGCACAATGTCGTTCCAGCCTACAATGGCGCGACGCTGAATTCGCCGTCGTTGGTGAAGGACGATACCGAGCTCGCGGAGCGCCGCGAGGCGTCCCAAGAGCCCCGCCGCATCGCCGCGGAGCAGTCCGCCGGCCGCCGCTGCGCCATCGAGCAACGGCGCGGACAGCAACGCAACCCAGAGCCCGGGCCACGGCATATTCTTCACCACCGTCAGCAACCGATTCCGGGCAAGGAGGAACCGCTTCGCGGACGGCAGGCGATTCCCCGTCGCCGAGTGGGCGTGGCGAACGACTGCGCTGGGGATGTAGCGACCCGGCCAGCCGCGCAATTGCGAACGCCAGGCAAGGTCCACGTCCTCGTAGTAGCTGCCGAAGCGCTCGTCGAACAACCCCACGTCCTCGAGCATCCCACGGCGATAGAGCGCAGCCCCGGCACAAGCACCGAACACTTCGCGCGGAGCTTCCCGCTCGGGCACTTTCTCGCCGGCGCGCAAGTTCCAAGCAAAGCCGAAACGATCTGGCGCGATCCCGGCTGAGTCAAAGACCGTCGGATCGTCCAGCCGCACCATTCGGGACGCGGCCATCGCGAGGTTGTTGTCGGCCTCACAGGCGTCGACGAGCGCGGCAAGCCAGTCCGGTTCGGGGATGGCGTCGTTATTGAGCGTTGCGACATATTGGCCGCGCGCGGCGGCGATGCCCTGATTGTTCGCCGGCGCAAAGCCGCGATTATCACGATTGCGAATGAGGCGCACGCTGCGAAAACACCGGTCGATGAGCTCCGCAGTGCCGTCGATCGAGCCGTTGTCGACAACGATCGTCTCGAAGCGGACGCCACGTTGGGCCTCAACGGCGGGCAGGCAGCGCTCCAGCCACTCCCTGCCGTTCCAGGTGACGATGACGACAGAGGCGAGAGGGCCGCTCATGCATCATCCAACCGATACTGATCAAGCGCGAACCGCAGCCGGCCCCAGCGGCGCGGGAGGTGATCCGTCGGCTGCTCCAACGCGGGGACGTCGATCACCTGACCGGCGACGGGTGCGGCCGCGATCGGTGGAGGCGGTAGGCTGCGTTCCCGCAGGTAGAGCACCGGCCGGCCTTCGGACCGCCAGCGATGCACCGCTGCGCGCAACCCCGGGTCGCTGAGCGCAGCGTCCTCGACAGCGAAAACCGTCCGACCGTAGGCGAAATGGAGCGGCGTCGCCAGCCGCTCGGCTGCGGGGCTCCAAGCAAAGAGGATGACCGCGTCGGTCGGCAGACTCGCAGCGAGAGCATCCACTTGACGCCGTGCACCGCCATACTCCGTCTCGCCGAGAATCGGCAGCGCCTGCCAGAACATCATCCCGACGAGCAGCCCGCCCAGCACTACACCCGGCAGGCGCGCTCGCCACGATCCGCCGCCCAGCGAGAAGAGAAGAAACGCGATTCCGAGCGAAAACACCGGCACAACCACTGGCAAATAACGACGGAATGCCCAGAAGTGCACTGGGTTGACGAGTGACTGACCAAGCAGGAGGACCGAGGAGACTGCACCGCACAACGCGAAGAGCACGAGCACCGGGTGCGGTCGTGCGATCAGGATCCCGGTGACGCCAGCGACAGCAATTGCAAGTCCCAAAGGGGTGAAATACCAGCCAAGCTGAACGAAGCTCTGGCGGTTGGCGAGCGCGATCGCTCGCGCCGACGGCTCGTCCGGCAGGGGGACGCCAGCCGAGATTGGACGGATGAAGAACGCCCAAAACCCGAGGACGACGACGGCGGCGGCGAGCGCGAGATTGAGCCGTGGCGACTCCGGTACCCGCAGCCACGGCGTACGGCCGCGAAGGAGCGCCAGTAGGAACGCCGAAACGAGCAGGCCTACCATCGGGAGGACGAACAACCACCAGTTGGCGAGCGCGAGGCGCCCCAGCTGATCGAGCGCGTACGGGTGATCGAGGTTGGCGCGTTCAAGGGGGCGCAGGTCGAGCAGCCGCCGGAGACCTGCAACCGTCAGTAGGTCGAGAACGATCCGCAGGGTGTAAAAGCGGGCAAAGAGCAGGGCATGGACCACCGCCTGCGCCGACACGAGGAGATAGGCAACAAGCAGGGCCGTCTCGCAGCGCCCCCACCGACCGCGAAGCCATTGCCAAGCGAGCGCACCTGCAAGCGCTGCCGGGACGATGACGATGTCAATCTTGGCGAGGTGGACAAGGCCAAAGCTCACTCCGGCGAGGGCGGCGAATGCCACCGACCAGTGTATCGCAGCGAAGGCGAGCAGCGCGAAGCCCGTCAGCACGAGCGTCTGCGCCATCAGATCCGCCATCGGATAGCGGCCGAACCAAATCTCCCCGACGTTAACCGCGAGGAAGAGCGCGGCAGCAACGCCGGCTGCCGGGTGGATGAGTAGCCGGCCAAGGAGATAGATCGCCGCGAGTGACCCAAGATAGAGCGTCGGCGTTCCCCAGAGCGGATTGCCAGCCAGCGCCCAAATCGCCAGCCAGGCAGGGAACAGATGGAACCATTCCGCTTCGAGTGTGCCTCGGGCGGCATCCTGGATCGTCACGAACGGCATCCCGGATCGATGCCACGGCGCCGGGACATTGCCAAAGAGTGCGCTACGTTCTTCGGGCGCGAGCCGCGGCAGCTCGGGGTCGGGAACGAGGACGCTCCCGGTACGCGCCATCGCAAGGCCGACGTTGACATACACCCCGGGGTCGTAGACCCCGAAGACGTATTCTGCCGGACGGTGGACGAGCGCCGCCCCGAGGAGAAGCACAGCACCCGCCGCGATACTCCAGCGGCCGAGGACCACTCTCCCGAACGGCCATACCCGGCGCCTGATTGCGACGGCAGCGGCCGCCAAGCCAAGCGCGACCCAGACCACGGCGAGCGATGAGACACCGAACCACCCGAACTCGCTGAGTGTCAGGGCAAGCCACGCATTGAAGCCGATTGAGAGCGTGAGCGCGATCAGCCCCAGATCTGCCACCTCGACGCGGCAGCCACCGCGACCAATCGGCAGTCGCAGGAGCACAAGAAGTGCCAATCCCGGAATCAGAAGCGCGAACGGGGCGAGCAGGAGGAGCGGCAGCGGGTTCACGGTGCGCGATCGACGAGTCGGTACACGAGGTCGTCACCAAACCGGGCTTCTTCGACCAGCGGCAAGCCCGGTAGCGCCCCGTCGAGCCGCGCCCGCTCGGCAGCACCGAGGGACGCTCGCCGAACGACGACATAGCGGACGCCGCGCTCGCGCAGAGCGCCGAACGTCTCCGGCGTCGGACGCTCGGCCAACTCGCGAGATAGGGCGACAAGGTCAGCTGGCCGGTAGGCGCTCGTTCCATTCACGATGGGCCGTCCGTGCCGGAGGGCAGCCAGCATGCGGACACTCTCTAGCCACGCGCGCTCGGTGTGGAGAAGCATCGGCAACACCGCGACGGCGCCGGGCTCAGGCGCGGCCGCCAGCCAGTCGTCGACGGCGGTCGGGGCCGGTGGTATCCCGAGCGGGTTGCGGCCGAGAGCCGGATAATCGTCGGTGGAACGACCGACCGCGCCCTCGCCCAGCCAGACCGGCACGGCGTAACTGGACGGATAGGACGCACTCTCGGCAACGAGAAGCAGTCCGACGAGCGCAGCAAGAGCTGGCGGTACCCAACGCCCCGCTCTGTGCCGGACCGCTCCGAAAAAGGTCGCCAGTCCGACGCCAGCGAGCACGGCCAGCATTATCTGGACGATTCCGCCGGCACGAGCGGGCGCACGCAGTCCTGCCAGTCCGGGCACATGCTCGTACAGCCACGGATACCAGCGGAGGCCGGGCGGCTGAGTCGGGCTAAGCCCAAAGGAAAGGAGAACCATGACCCCCGCCACGGCGAGCAGAGCCAGCGCGACGCTGCGTTTTTGGCCGCGCTGGGAGAGCGAGACGCCCGCGCCGACCACGGCAAAGATCAGGACGATCAGGCCAGGAAACAGCGATCGTTCGGACCAATCGACCGAACGGAAGGGCGCGAGCAGGCCGCCAAGGAGCAGGTTGCTCGGCGGGACGGCGAGATAATCGGTCAACGAGGCGCTGTACGCCCGCACTTCGTCGGCCGAGCGTGTGAAGCCCAATCGTTCGCTCACCGAGAAATACCGGAGCGTGAGCGGCAGGTTGAGCGCCAGCGTGACAGCCGCGACGAAGCCCAGCTGCGCCCCAAGCCGCAGCCATCGGCCGCTCCAGAGCGTTCGGTCGGTCGCAATCCGGACCACGATCCAAACGGCGACCGAGACCGCAACGAGCGGCGCGAAGTTGTAGGAGGACAGAACGAGGAGGTTCGCGACGAGCGCGAGGAGCAGCGCATCGCGCCAGCGGCGGCCGGTCAGCAACCGCTCGAGGCCGAGGAGAACGAACGGCAGCCAATGCAGCCACAGCAAATTCAGATGGCTGATGTGGGCGATGCGAAACGGGCTGAAGGCGATCGCGAGCCCAACAAGGAAGGCAGCGAGCACCGAGCCGGTGAAGCGCCGCGTCAAGAGGTACCCGCCCAACCCAGCGAGCGTGAACGAAAGCAGTGTGAGGAGATTGGCTGCGAGAACGGGGTTTCCCGTCAGACGGACGACGGGCCACGCCACCAGACCCTGTGCCAGCAGGTGGTCGTGAAAGAGAAGTACGTCGCGGTGCGGGAAGAAAAAGGGGGCATTGAACAACCCGGCAAGATTGCCCGGAATGGCTTGGGCATACCAGCCAAGGTACCAGACCATCACGAGGGGATCGCCGAAGTCCGGCACACCGTTCGCGAGGTCAAGCCCCACTGGATAGGTTAAGAAGAGTGAGAACAGCCCATAGGTGGCCGCGACGCCGAGCCAGGCAGCCGGCCGACGGGCCAACGGGCGGGCAATGGTCGCGACCTGAAGGCTGCGACCGGCGCCCGCCAGCGTCACGCTCAATGTCGTCCAAACACCTCAAACATCAGCTTCTGCGCTTCCTCACGGCGCGATTGGTCCATCAAAATGCCTGGCACCTGAAAAGTCGGCAGATCAACGACATCCTTGTACGCTTCAAACTTTTTCCGAGCTTCATCTGGCGTGCCGGCAATACTCATTGCGTCGATCATGTCGTCGGTCACAGCGTCGATCATCGCCGTCATGTCGTGCTTCACATGGAACGCCTCTTGGATCGCCATCCGCTGCTTCGTCCACCCTTGCGAGTCCGGAATATGGCTGTAGCTGCGGGTAGTCAGATAAAAGGCAATCTGGGCGGCCGCTTCCCGCCGAGCCTGCGCCCGGTCGTTGGAGATAGCCGTCAAGATCCACGTCGAGAGCGTGAAATCCTCGCGCTTCCGACCGGCGCGCCGCAGGCCGATGGCGAGGTGTGGCTCGATGAACTCTTGAATAAACCGCACCGAGTTGACCGGGTGTCCAGCAAGCCCTTCGCAGAGCTCGCCAGTCAGCTGTAGCATCTTCTCGCGCACAGCTGCCATGTAGATTGGGATCGTTGGCTGATACACCTTGGCGCGACGGAACTGGCGCAGATCGATTTGGTAGAACCGCCCGTCATACTTGATGCGCTGCGGCTCGTGCGCCGCCCAGCAAAGCCGCAGGATTTCGATCAGCTCGCGCATTTGCGGCACCGGATGGGCGACCGTGACCGAGCTTTCCACTTGGTTTTGCCGTGGCGTGCCGCCAGCGAAGCCGAGGATGAAGCGTCCTTCGGAGATCTCATCGAGGTCGGCGGCGGCGACGGCGGTGACGGTGCAGGCGCGCACGAAGGCGCGCGCAATGCCAGAGCCTAGGCCAATCTTCTTGGTATTGAGCGCCATTGCGGTGAGCCCGATCAGCCCATCGACCCCGGTGTTATCGTTGAACCAAACGAGGTCGAAGCCGGCATCTTCTGCCTGCTGCGCCGCCTTCACCGCGTCTGCGATTGTCCGTCCGCCCACGGACACCGCTCGTTTCTGCATCGGTCCTCCTGCTGATTGCCGGAGGCATTCTACCGGAGTGTGAGCAGGTAGTCTTGTTCGATGCGCAGCCCACTGCCAGCGAGCTCGCCTTGCGCTTCGAGGATAAGTCGGACTGGGCCATTCCAGCGAGGGGCATCGATTGGGACGGGAAGCTCCACCACGTCGCCAGCTGGAACAAGGATCGGTTGCTGAACAGAGACGGACTGTTCGGCGATCGTGCGCCCGTCGGCGACCCAGCGTGCGCGAACGCGATACGGTTCAGCAATGCGGGGCACGAAGGGAGCGTAATCGCCATTGCTCAGGATGACCCATGCCTCGGCTTGACCGCCGGGCAGCACCTCTTTCGGCGCCTCCAGCTCAATCGCCGCCTTGGAGGGATTTGACACTGGCACTGCCGGCACGCGATAAACGAGCACGTTCTCAAAGCTCGCGACCGGCGTCATGCCGCGCGCGAGCGCTCGGCGAATCAGCGCCTCGAACCCCGCCGGCGGCATTTCGTCTCCGTGGACGATGGCAAATTCGACACCGAGACCGTGCAAGATAGCGAGTGTGTCATCGTCCGGGAACGCTGCCATGCGCTGAGACAACACCCTCAAATTGGCAGGGGTAAACCCACGATACCCGTTGATCATCGGCCGCGAATGGTAGGTCCCGTTCAACATCCGGTAGGTCTCGTACCACTGCTCGCGCGTGTGAAGCAGCATGGGCAGTTCAACGATCGGCGCTCGGCCAGGCTGTACGGCGAGCCAACGGTAGACCGGCGGGGGGCCATCAAAAATGACGGACTGATCTTGGCGGATGAACGGCAGCGCCACCGATTCCGTGACCGCAATGCCGGAAAACAGCAAAGCGAGCACTGTCGCGCCGGAAAGGCCAAGGCGGACGCCCGCGGCGCGAATCGCTTGCCATCGGCTGAGTCGGGGCAAGAGCCAAGCGAGACCAAATCCGGCGAGGAACGATAGTCCCAGCCCGACGAACAATGCCGCCCGCGCCGGCACTCGAATACCGCGAGCCACGCCAATCGTGTCGTAGATCCATCCATAGACCCGAACGTCAGGAGCAGGGGCGGGTAATGGGGCTAAGCCGAGGGAGAAGTTCCACATCGCGATCGTCATCGTCAGCGCAGCCGCAATGAGCCCGCGCTTCCCTCGGCTGACTGGGTGCAGGAGCGACAGAACGCCCACAAGAGCGAAGGCAAGAGTGACTGCACCAGGGAATAACGAATGTTCCGACCAAGCTGGGTGCCGCCAAGTCGAGGTGAGCGCACCGTAGAGCCAGTTAAACGGGGAAGCTACGAAATAGTCGAGCGGCGTCGCGCTGTAGAGCAATGTCTCAGCGACATCACGTGAAAACTGGAAGACCTCGCTCAATCGGAAGTAGATCAGGGCAATCGGCGCGTTGACGACCACAACGGCCACCACGGTTATCGTCAGCCCAAGCACGGTGCGCGCCGTCACCAATCGAGGGGCACAGGCCACGCGCGTCACGCCCCAAACACCCACCGCGAACGGAAAGATCAGCGCGAAGTTGTAGGCAGAAAGTGTTTGCAGCACCGCCGAGGTGACGAGGCCAGCACAATCGCGCCAGCGTCGACCGACAAGCCAGCGATCTAAGAAGAAGATGGTAAAGACCGCACACTGCACCGATAAGATGTGTAAGTGGCTCGCGTGGGACATTCGAATCCCGCCGAACGCGAACAGCACTCCGGCAACAAACGCCGCCGCGCGATTGTTGGTCCAGCGCCGAATGATCAGGTAGACACCGAGCGCCGAGAGGACAAAGGTGGCGAGTATTGCGACGTTGTACGCAAGAATGGGGTTTCCCGTAAGCTTGATCAATGGCCACGACTGAATGGCCTGAGCAATGAACAGCTCATCAAAGAACATTGTGAAGGGATAGGGATGAAAAATCGGCCCGGTCACGAGGCTGTCGATCCGACCGGGAAACGCCTCAGCATACCAATCGAGGGCCCACGTTACGAGCATGGAATCGCCATAGGCCGTGAAACTGTCCAGAACGAGTGCAAGCGGATAGGTGACAAACACGGCGATCGCGAAATAGCCCGCCGTAACAAAGAACCATTCAGACGCTAGCACCCGCTTCGCGACGTTCGAGAAGGGAAGTGCGGAGCGAGTGTCGGGCTGACGCACATCGGCAAGAAGCGACATTTCTGGACAACAGATTGTAATGCTCGGGCCCTGACCTGTCCCTACTAAGAATCCGCGCTGGCGGCTCGCAGGATTAGCCGATCGAAGCCGAACGCACAACAACCGGCACGAAGGAGCGCTGTTGTGGCCCCGGTGTCGGGACCGTCACCGAGTTGGGGACAATCAGCGGCTCGGACGCATTCCCGGCGATGTCGCCAGCGGGCTCGAACACGACGGTGACCACCGTCCCGGGCGGGACCGACGAGGGAACGCCCGTGGGATCGATCTCGATCTTGGCGATCGGCTGACTGGCGGTCGTCACGGAATCCACGAGCGGCGTGACCTTTACCCATTGCGACGCGTCAACATTGGGGCTCCCCGGAGGCAAGAGCAAACGCACTCGGAACCGGATCGGAGACGACGCCGTCGTCCGCGCGGAGAAGAAGTAGGCCGCGCCACCGATGAGGGAAGCGACCTTCGGCGTCAGCGGAGGCCGATACCCGGTCCGGTTGGCGTCCAAATGGAACATCGGCCATTCCATCGTCGCCGGCAGGCCGCGCAGCACCCACTTATACACCCACCCGCTGGTCGCGTTTAACTGCCCCGGCGTTTCGAAGAGGTTGCCGCCGACGACATAGAGTTCAAGGAGGCCATCGCCATCGAGGTCGGCGACCACGGGGCTCGCTTGCACGAAGAGCGAGGTGTGATACGTCGTCAGTTGATTGCCGTCGACGTCGAACTCCGCCACCCCCCAGTCGACCGCCTGAAAGATGCGCCCGCCGGCGATTACCGGTGACGTGCGCAACCCATCCGTCTTCCCGTCTTGATCGACCGGTCGGCGAGACCAAAGCACCGTTCCGTCGGAATCGACGAGCAGCAGGCGGCTGTCTTCGAACTGGGTGTTCCCGGTCCCATACGCGACAGCGATCTGATAGGTCGGCAGACCCCGCGCCGAGGTCCGCCCGCGCAGGTTCGCGAGCGCCGGCGAGCTATAGCCGCCGAACCCACCCAACGGCAGGCGCCACTTTTCGGCGCCAGTTGCGGCGTTGACGCAAATCAGATGATTGACCGGTCGAGGCGTCTGCTGGCCGACCCGGCGCGTCGCTCCCGACTCGTAGTAGAACGGGCCGGTCGTGAAGACCACTTCCAGATCCCCGTCGCCGTCGATGTCGGCGACCGCCGGCGCAGCGAACACGGTGTCATCATAAAAATTGCGCCAGAGGAGGCTTCCGTCCGGTCGGAAGGCATTCAGATAGCCGCCGCCAAATTGCTCGTTCGCCCCACTTCCGGAGGGAGCGATGTCCTGTCCGATGAAGAAATGATAGCGCCCCCCGAGAGTCGCGCTGCTCTTCGTCACATTCGTACTCAGATCGCCGATGGCCGGAGTCGACCAGACCGTATCAGCAGCGTGAAACTCCCACAGTTTGTTTCCGGCGGCATCGAGTTGATAGATCCACCGGTCCCAGCCACCGTAGCACACGTCGAGCGTCGGCCCTTGGTAGCGGGATGCCAGCACCGCTGAGCCGTACACCGGATCACGGATGCCGTCGCCGACGCCATTCGGCCAGTCGTCTTTCCCGGTAGTGAAGTTCCAAAGCAACTCGAACCGCCGCAACTGGCGGTTAAAGCGGTAACAATGCAGTCCGTTGTCCGGAGCGATGCTGTCGCTGACCTCACCACCAACGGGCACGATCACGTGCGGATCGCCGCCCGTCTGGAGCGCTCCAACCGAGACTGCGCCGTTGATCGGACCGATCGTTGGCTGCTCAGCGACGATCGCGAGACTGCTCCTCCCGCCAGCGATCGTGCTCTTGACGGCGAACAGCTTTGCCTGCCCCTTCGTGTCGTAGGTCCCACCGATAAAGCGATAGCGCGTTGTGCCAAACACCAATTCGGCGCGGCCATCGCCATCGAGGTCGTAGAACGCCGGTGAGCTTCGGCCAACGAGACCGGATGGCAACCTGAGTGTGGCGTCGGGCGTGGCGTTGAAAACCGGCGCGGCGACTGCCGTGGGGGGCCGCCTGATGACTGCCGTCGCCGCGCCCGCGAACGCCGCCCCGAGGACGCTTCGCCGCGAAATCAGCCCGCGCCCGCCGCCCGTTCCCCTCTGCCGGTACGCCATCCCTGCTCCACCGGCCGCATGTCGCCGCCACCCTCGGTCACAGCGCAGGTGAGGACAACGCCACTGCACGCTTCGCGGCCCCTACTATTCGTAATCGGCCACAACGCTGACAGCCCATGACCTGTTGTGGCTAGCACAATCAGCGGCTAAGGTGAAAAGGGCGCAAGTGCGCCGGCAAGGTCCAGAGGTACCCGCGCTTCAATGCAGATACCTCCTTCGGTGTACTCCTCGCGGTCGACGTGGCCGCGCTGGCGGACCCGAGCGACAACCGCTTCGTTTCCGTAGGGGATTGTCACGCTAATGCGCTGCCAGCTCCCGACAATCGCCGATTGCACCGCCGCAAGGAGCCGCTCCATTCCCCAGCCGGGCGCTGCGGCGATCGCCACGACGTTCGGCCCGCCGTATTCGCGCTCGGCGAGCCGCACTGCTCCTTCGCCCGCATCGGGGAAGAGCCGATCCACTTTGTTCAGCGCGAGGACCGTGGGCTTTGCCGCCACCCCAAGTTCGCGCAGCACATGCTCGACGCTGGCTTGATGCTCGACAGCGTTGGGGTGAGAGATGTCCACAATGTGTACCAGCACATCGGCCTCTTGCAGCTCTTCAAGCGTCGCTCGGAAGGCGGCGACCAGCGTCGCCGGCAGCTTCTGGATGAAACCGACGGTATCGGAGAAGAGCACCACCTGCTGACCGGGCAGCGTCACCTGCCGTGTCGTCGGATCGAGCGTCGCGAACAGTTTGTCCTCCGCCAGGACGCCCGCGCCGGTCAACGTATTGAGCAGCGTGCTCTTGCCGGCGTTCGTGTATCCCACAATCGCCACGACCGGCAAACCGTGCTTTCGACGGTTCTCCCGATACAGCTGTCGGTGACGCCGCACCTCTTCCAGCTCGCGCTTCAGGTGCGCGATGCGTTCGCGCGCTAAGCGTCGGTCGGTCTCGATTTGGGTCTCGCCAGGGCCGCGAGTGCCAATCCCACCGCCCAGACGCTCAAGGTGCGACCACTGACCAGCGAGCCTCGGCAGCAGATATTCGGTCTGGGCGAGGTCCACTTGGAGGCGGCCTTCGCGCGTGCGGGCTCGGCTGGCGAAGATGTCGAGAATCAGCGCCGTCCGGTCGATCACCTTGATCCCTAGCGCTTTCTCGAGGTTGCGTTGTTGGGTTGGCGAAAGTTCGTCGTCGAAGATCGCGATCGTGGCGCTCGTTTCCTCTCGCAAGCGTTTCAGTTCTTCGACCTTGCCGGCGCCGATGTACGTGGCAGCATCGGGGCGGCGCCGATGTTGGACCACCATGCCGACGACTTCCGCACCGGCAGTGCCCGCAAGTTGCTCAAGTTCTTCGAGCGAATCGTCGACACCGAACAGTGCGGGATCGTCGGTCTCGACCGCGACAAGGATCGCCCGTTCGCGCGTTGGTTCAACGGTGTGTAGGGTGCGTGGGATAGGAATCCTCCAGATCGATTACGAGGCAGCAAGCGCCGGTTCAGGTTTCCACGCGGCCAAGCGCCGCATCGCCTCTTCAATTCGTTCGGTCGGCGCGGTCAGCGAGATGCGAACATAGCCCTCGCCGCTCGGCCCATAACCAATACCCGGTGTTACGAAGACTGCGGTCTCTTCCACCAAACGAGAGGAGAAGTCGATCGACTTCACGCCAGCTGGTAGCCCGGCCCAGACGTAAAGGCTTGCCTTCGGCTTCGGGGCGCGCAGCCCAAGCCCGTTCAACACGTCACAGACCAGATCGCGCCGGTATTGCAGCACTTCGTTGTTCTTGCGGACGGCGTCCATTGGACCATTCAGCGCCGTGATCGCCATTTCTTGAATCGCTTGCGGGATGCCGCTATCTAGGTTCGACTTGACTCGCAACAATGCGTCGATAATTCGCTCGTTGCCGACCGCCATCCCAATGCGCCAGCCCGTCATGTTGTAGGTCTTGGAAAGCGAATGAAATTCGACTCCGATATCCCGGGCGCCCGGCGCTTCGAGGAAGCTATGCGGCCGGTATCCATCGAAGGCGACCTCGGTGTAGGGCGCGTCGTGCAGCACTGCGATGTCATACTTCTTGGCAAAATGGACGCAGCGCTCGAAGAAGTCGAGATCGGCGACAGCGCCGGTCGGGTTGTTCGGGTAGTTGATCCAGAGGACCTTCGCCCGACGCGCTACCTCCTCTGGGACCGCATCCAGATCGGGTTTCCAGCCCATTTCCTCGGTCATTGGCAACCAATAGGTCTCGCCGCCAGCAAACATCGTTCCGACTGAATAGACCGGATAGCCGGGGTCGGTCACCAGCGCGAGATCGCCCGGGTCGATGAAACAAAGGGCGATGTGTCCTATGCCCTCTTTCGAGCCGATGAGCGGCAGCACTTCTTTATTCGGGTCGAAGGCAATGCCGAAACGGCGCTCGTACCAGTCGGCAATCGCCTGCCGCAGCTGAGGCAGCCCATCACTTTCCGGGTAGCGGTGGTTCGCCGGCACGCGCGCCGCTTCGACGAGGCGGTCAATGATGTACTCTGGCGTCGGGATGTCAGGATCTCCAATGCCGAGGCTGATCACGTCTCGACCTTCGGCGCGCATCCGGTTAATTTTTCGGGTCACCTCGACGAACAGGTAGGGCGGCAATTTCTCGATGCGCTGGGCAAATCGCATGGTCATCCTCACCGATGTGCTGGAACGCGGCTAGCAGAAGGATAGCTTAGCGGTTGAGGGGCCAGTCGCCGCGGAACACGAGCGCCGCCGGCCCACGCATCAGCACCGAACCGCCATCCCAACGGATGGTGAGCGGCCCGCCCGGCAAGCACACCTCGACTTCCTCGTCCACGAGATCATGGAGCCGCGCCGCAACGGCCGTCGCGCAGGCGCCGGTTCCACAGGCGAGCGTCAGCCCTGCCCCTCGCTCCCAAACGCGCAGGTCGATCTGCTTTCGGCCGCGCACGTGCGCGACTTCGAAGTTCACTCGGCGCGGAAAGAACGGATGATGTTCCACCTTTGGACCGAGCGTCTCGAGCGGAATGCTCCAGACGTCACGCTCAACGAAGGTCACCGCGTGGGGATTGCCCATCGAGACGCAGGTGACTGGGATCGTCTGTTCATCGACCTCGAGCGGGTAGTCGACTACGCGCTCGCCCGAAACGAGCGCCGTGTCGACTGGAATGTCCGCCGGCTCGAAGCGCGGCGCCCCCATGTCAACGGTGACCGAATCGACGTGGCCATCTCGGCGATGCGCCTCCAGCTGCAGCACGCCGGCGCCAGTCTCGACCGTCAACGCGTCGCGCGGCGACACCAGTCCATCGTCGAGCACAAACTTGGCGTAGCAGCGGATGCCATTGCCGCACATCTCGGCTTCGGAACCGTCCGGGTTGAACATGCGCATTCGCAGGTCCGCACGGTCCGATGGCAGCACGAGGATCAAACCGTCGCCGCCAACGCCGAAATGGCGGTCGCACATCGCCCTGGCGAGCGCCGGCCAGTCGGCATCCATCTCGCGGGCGTCGACGAGCACAAAGTCGTTGCCAATGCCGTGCATTTTCGTAAAGCGCACGTGTACGTCCCCGGGGTGACCGAACCAGCGCGCCAACGTTGCTCGGTCCCGTTTGAATCGATCGCCGGTTTGGACTTGATCGAATTCTATCGCAAACCGGGAGCAGTCCCCGCCAGCACCGCGACCGCCGCCTCGACGAGGTCGGGCCGGTCGGCAGCGAGCCAAACGATGCTCGGGTCATTGGTACGAAACCACGCATATTGTTGGCGCACCAGACGATGGGTCGACCGCTTGATCCGTTCCTTCGCCTCGTCGAGGGACAGGACGCCGTCGAGCACCGCCAGCATTTCCCGGTAGCCATGGCTCGTCATCGCGGGAAGCTCCGAGCCGAACCCCCGTTCGCGCAGCCGCCGTACCTCCTCAAGCCATCCGCCGGCAACCATTGCTTCGACTCGCGCGTCGACCCGCGCGTACAGGGCCGCTCGATCGAGAGTCAAACCGATTGTCGTCGTGCGATACCGCGGGGGCTGTGTCTGTCGTTGCTCGGAAAACGGCCTGCCCGTCTTCCGGATGACTTCGAGCGCTCGAACCACGCGGCGGAGATTGCGCGGGTCGATCCGTGCTGCGGTTGCTGGGTCTCGTTCAGCGAGTTCGCGGAGGAGCGGTTCCGGATTGCTGCGCGCCGCGGCCTCGAGCGAGGCTCGCAGAGTTGGGTCTGGCGCGACCGGCGGGGGCAAGAGCCCATGGACGACCGCGCGGACGTAGAGGCCGCTCCCCCCAACCAACAGAGGAAGCCGTTCCCGGGAGGCGATCTCGGCGATAGTCTCGCGGGCGAGCCGCAAATAGTCGGCCAGTGAGAAAGGCTGGTCCGGCTCGATCAGATCGAACAAGTGATGGGGAACCCGCTGCCGATCCTCGACGCTCGGTTTCGCGGTGCCGATGTCCATCCCTCGATAGATCTGCCTGCTGTCGGCGTTCACGATCTCGCCACCAAGGCGTTCCGCGAGCGCGATGGCCAAGGCGGTCTTGCCGGTCGCCGTTGGCCCAACGACGGCGACCAGCGGGATCGACCCTTGCGGATGCGGGTTCATGTCACACTATTGTGCGCAATTACCGCTGCTTTGGGGGGAACATGGAATTCGCGCATCCCGAATACCTCGTCGACGTCGCGTGGCTGCACGACCACCTCGGCGATCCCAACCTTCGCATCCTCGAGTCCACCGTTCACCTCCGGCGCGAAAACGGACAGTTGGTGCGCTTGAGCGGCCGGACCGATTTCAACGAAGGTCACATCCCTCGCGCCCAGTTCGCCGACCTGATCGAAGCGCTCTCGGATACCTCGAGCCCCCTTGGCTTCACCATGCCCCCAGCCGACCAGTTTGCACGCGCAGTCGGTCGGCTCGGGATTGGGAATGAGCATCGGGTGATCTGTTATGACCGCGGCCAAGGCATGTGGGCGACGCGGTTATGGTGGATGTTCCGCGCCTTCGGCCACGATAACGTAGCGGTGTTGAACGGCGGCTACCGCGCTTGGCTCGCTGCCGGCTACCCAGTCGAGACTGTCGCGGGGGCACCCGCCCCGGCAACGTTCACGGCGCACTTGCGCCGAGAGATGATCGCCGACAAGCACGAGGTGTTGGCGGCGATCGAGGACGGCGCGGTGTGCACCATCAATGCCCTCGCCCCGGAGGTGCACCGCGGCGAGGTCAGCAACTATCAGCGCCGGGGCCGCATCCCGAACAGCGTCAACGTTCCGGCCGGACACCTGTTCGACCCTGAGACGGGGCTGCTTCGCCCGCCTGCCGAGCTCAAGGCAGCGTTCGACGCCGTTGGCGCGACCTCGCGCGAGCGCGTCATCACCTACTGCGGCGGGGGCATCGCCGCCACGCTCGACGCCTTCGCCCTCACCCTCCTCGGCCATGACAACGTGGCCGTGTACGACGGTTCGCTGACCGAGTGGATGGCCGACGACTCGTTACCCGTCGAGGTGGGATAGCTCCCGCTCGAACGTGGCAGTGCGACCGCCAACCCGCGCTCGTTACAATGCGGCGAGCGTCAGATGGCGAGAAGGCGCGGCGGAGCGCCGCCACAGGAGAGATGCATGGACGGAGATCGAGCCCTTGCGGGGCTGCGTGTGCTGGACCTCACCGGCCCCGCGGGCAGCTACGCCGGCAAGCTAATGGCCGAGCTCGGCGCAGATGTGCTGAAGATCGAGCCTCCCGGTGGCGATCCCGGCCGCGCCTACGCACCGCTCTCCGGCGACCGTTCGCTGCATTGGTGGTATCACAACACGTCCAAGCGCTCCGAGATCGTCGACCTGAACGATGAGGCCGGCCGCGCTCGGCTCTGGCGCCTTCTCGACACCGCCGATGTCCTTCTCGACACCGACCCGTGGGCGCTTGAGGCGGCTGGCTTTCAGTACGAGGCGATGGCGCGCCGAAATCCGCGTCTGATTTGGAGCAGCCTCACGCCCTTCGGCCTCACCGGTCCCCGTCGCAACTGGAAAGCGACCGATATCGTCGTCTCGGCGCTCGGGGGGCTGCTGTATCTCGGGGGGATGCCCGAGCGACCCCCGTCGTGGCCGGGAGGCGAACAATCGTACCTCCTCGGGGCCAACGCGCTTGCGGTCGCGACGATGCTGGCCCTGCACGCCCGGATCAAGACCGGCGAGGGACAGCGTGTCGATGTCTCCATGCAAGAAGCAACACTGATCGCAACCGAGAATGCGATCGGATTTTGGACCTTTCAGCGAACGATCCGGCGGAGGCTGGGCATTCGCGGGTTCGGCGGCCCGCGAATGATCTGGACGACCGCCGACGGTTGGGTCGTCGGCCATATCGGCGGTCGCTGGGACGACCTGCTTGACTGGATGGAGACGCATGGGGTCGAGACAAGCCGATTCCGCGCCCCGGAGTGGTACGACAATGAGTACCGCCGTGCTCACTTCGACGAGTTTGAGCCCGTGCTCCAAGAGATGCTGAACCGGCTTCCGAAAGAGCAGGTGTATGCCGAAGGCCAGAAGGCCCGGATCGTTCTCGGCCCGATCCGCAACATGGCCGAGGTGCGTCAGGACAAGCAGTTGAACGCTCGCGATTTTTTCGTCGAGCTGCCGACACCTGAAGGGCCGGTCTCGAGCGCCGGCGCTCCCTATCGCCTGTCCGCCAGTCCATGGCGGCTGACGAACCCGGCTCCAGCGGCGGGTGAGGGGGCCGGCGACTGGCGCGAGCCGCCAATCACCGAGCCATTTCGCCCATCAAAGCCCGACGCCCACGGCCGGCTGCCGCTCGCTGGTGTTCGCATCGTGGACTTTGGCACCAACGTCATCGTTCCGCTCACCTGCCGACTGCTCGCAAACTTCGGCGCAGAGGTGATCAAGACCGAGGGACGGACCCGCCCCGAGGGGCAGCGTAACACGCCCGTGCCTCGCTCGCCGCTCAACGACAACTTGAACACCAACTGGCTCTTTCTCAACGTCAATACCGACAAACGGTCTCTCGCCGTCAACATGACAATTCCCGAGGCGCGCGAGTTGGTCAAAGAGATCATTGCCCAAGCGGATATCGTCATCGACAACTTTGGCGTCGACCCGATGCCCAAATGGGGGATGAGCGCCGAGGAGTTGTTCGCCCTCCGTCCCGACCTCATCATTGTGCGCTGTTCGGTGCACGGTCGAACTGGCCCGCTTTCCAACTATGTTGGGCTCGGCAACTCCATCATGGCAGCCTCTGGGTTCAATTCGCTCACGGGGTTCGCAGGCGACCCCCCCGTCGGCACCTGCACAGCGCACCCGGACTACAGCTCGAACGCGCATCACGCCCTCTTTGCTATCCTCGCCGCGCTCTATTACCGGGAGCGAACCGGCAAAGGGCAAGTGATTGACCTCTCGCAAACCGAGTCGACCGTCGCCTGGCTAGGCCCTGCGCTCCTTGAGTACACGGTCGATCGCCGTATTCCCGGCCAAAACAACAACCGCCATCCCCAGATCGCTCCCCACGGCGTCTACCCGGCGGCCGGTGACGACCGGTGGATCGCTCTCGCCTGCCCGAGTGACACCGAATGGCAGGCGCTGGCGGCGCTGATTGATCCGTCGCTTCCACTGGACCCGCGTTTTCGAACACTCGCGGACCGCAAAGCGAACGAGGATGGTCTGGATGCGATCATCCGAGCCTGGACGGGCGGGCAGGATCCTTTCGCCCTGATGGAGCGGCTGCAGGCAGCGGGCGTCCCGGCTGGCGTCGTCCAGACCGCTCAGGATATCGTCGAGCGAGACGAGCATTTGGCGGCACGCGGTGCGCTCACCTCGTTCGAGCATGAAGAGGCAGGACCTGTGACGGTCATTTCGCCCCATTTTCGGCTTTCCAAAACGCCAGGGAGGATCGCCGAGCCGCCCCCTCTCCTCGGAGAGGACAACGACTGGGTGCTGACCGAGCTCATGGCGCTCGATGACGAACGCGTCGTGCAACTCTACGTCGAGGGCGCGGTGGAATAACTCGACCCGTGCTTCGGCCGCCCGTGACGGCCCCCGAGAACCGACCCATCTCTGATCTCGGTGCCATGCGCGTAGCCATCGGCGGTGGCCACGCGATCAGCCTCGGCTCAGTCGAGGTGCGGCTCCGGCGCCTTCGGGCTGGGCAGGTCCACCGTCGGTGCGACGTCAGGAGCCGAACTCGAGCCGCCGACGGGGCGGGCACCCGGTGCACAGCGCCGGAGCGGTGCCGCTCCTTGGCGCCTGCTTGAATGGGATCGGCCGCGACGACCGCGCCCGAGTCTCGCCGGCTCAAGGGAAAGGGTAGGTCGGCCCCGCGCACAGACCACGGCCGAGCCCCTCAGCGAGCCGAGGACGAGAACCTACCGCTCCGATGACCGGCCGGGCAGGCGGGGGGGATTGATCCGAGAAACCAGCTTCCGAGGACGCCATCGCCGGGCGTCGAGCGCTGTCGGCCGTCCGGTGACGGTGGCGATCATGATTGCCGCGACCGCGCCGACCACCAGCAGGACCGCGAATTCAGCGCGCGGGCTGAGGAGAAAGACACCCAACAGAAAGAGGAGCGCACGTCCTACGCCACCGATGGGCGCACGCGCCCCGACCGCGAGGCCAACCGCGACCGCCGCCGCCGCGTCCAAAAGGAGCAGGAGCGGGGAGGCCAGACCGCGCTCATCGAACGCCGCACGTGTCGCCACGAGGGCAACGAGCAGGAGGGGAGTCGCCCAGACCGTCCGTCCGAGGATCGCCCGTGCCTGTGGCCGCTCAGCGAGGATGGCGGCGCCGCCAATCCAAAACAGCGCCGCAATGAACGCGCCTGCCGGGTCTGCAACGAGGCTGCCACTCACTAGCATCACGAAGCCTATCGCGGCGGCTGGGAAGAACAGCGCCCCGGCGGCGAGGGCAAGCAAGACAAAGAGCAGGGAGCCGAGCGCCGGCGCAGCGTCGAACCACGCTTCGCCAAGAGCCGGGAGCAATCCGCTTGACTCGTTCAACCGTTCGACGACGGCCAAGAAAAAGAGGAGCGCGCCAGCCATCGGTGCTTGGCGTGCCGCCCAGAGGAGGGCTCGCAGTAGCTCACGAATCGTCGTCCACGCCGGCCGAGAGAGAAACGCCCCGACGAGCAGGAGCACGGTTCCAACACCAAACCCAATGGAAGGGGGAACGACCAACAGGAGGAGAAGCACGGCCAGCGGGGCGGCTAGAACCAGCGCCGGACCGATGGTCGCCCGCCCTATCTGCGGACGCCCAAGCGCGTGCTCCGGCCAGCGAAGCCGCCACCGATCGGTGCGACGCCGGGCGACAACGATGATGAGCGCCAACCCCGCCGGTGGCAGCAGCCGCCAAAGGACTTCGCCGACGTTGCCAATCGCCTGACCGACGAGGAGCGCAGCGAAGCCAATCGCGGGCGGCATCAGCGGGAGGAGCATACGCAGTGTGGGCAGCGGACCCGACCCGGCGCGTCCGTCCGGCTCGAGCAGGAAGGGTGCGCTCAGCGCCGTCGCGAGAGGGGCAGCGCCGAAAGGGCGCACTAGGCCGGCAAGCAGTGGCATCAGTCGTGCGGCCCGTGCCATTGCGGCGAAGATGACAATCGGGATGAACCATTCGGCGACGAGCGCGAACGAGGTGGCGAGCAGCCCATCGGATCGATAGAACATCGCCGCCGCGACCGCGGCTGGGTCGATGGGATCGGCGTGGAAATCCCCAGGCAGCCGGTCGCGGATCACAAGGGCGCCAGCCCAGAGGAGCACGCCGATAAGCGCCGGCCAGCCGGCCACGCGCCGGCCCGCTTCGGCCACCGCCATCAGAAAGGCTGCCGCGGCGAGGACGTCCGTCCACGTTGGAACGCCTCCCGCGCCAAGTCGCAACACGGCGTCGGGGCGATAGGCGAGTGCGCCGACGGCAAGCGCCGCCATCAGCACGTCGAGCGGCGCGATCGCACCGCCACGTCCTGTTGGAGCAGCCGCCAGAAAGGTCGCCGCCAGCACGCCGCCGATGACGATGGACGGATCGCGCTCGTACGGCAGAACGAGGAGCAGCAGGAGAAGCGCCCCTACCAGCGCTGCCCGACGAGAGGCACGTCCCAGCCATGTGCTGGCAGCAGGGATTGGTGGCTGAACACTTCGAAAGTGACGAACTCGACTCATCAGCGGGATTATGCGCTGCGCGGCGCCGCACCGCCGCCGGTTGACAGCGTCTGGTGCCACCGTTAGCCTGCGTTCGGCAGGCGCGAAGACCCCCTGGAGGCACGATGGTCCGACCACTGATCGACTTCATCCATGTCGATCGTCTGCCTTGGGAGGAAGGCTATTACCCATCCGCAACCGAGCCGTTTCGGTATCAAATCGTCAGCGAGGACCCGGACACGGGCGAGCAGACGCTGGTTGTCGAGCTCCCGGCCGGCTGGCGCGCGGACGAGGATGGTTGGTTCGACGTCGACGATGAGATCTTTTTGCTTTCGGGTGACCTGACGTTGAACGGCGAACGACTGACGAAGTACAGCTACCAATTTCTCCCCGCAGGGCAGCTCCGACGTGGCGTGCACAGCGAGCGGGGCACCCGGCTGCTCCAGTTTCGGACCGCATCAGCGCACTTTACGGCGGCTGCGAGCAACGGCCCACAGTTCGACCCGCAGCGAGCGATAGGCCCGCTCAACCTACGGACAATCCCCTATGAGCGGCCGCAGACGCCGAACTTTCCAGCGGGCGCTGGCCGGAAGACGCTCCGCCTCGATCCCGCGAGCGGCGACGGCTTTTGGATCATCGCCATGCTCCCGCACTGGATCAGCCCGTACACCGAGGTACATACCTTCAGCGAAGAGAACTACGTCCTTGAAGGTGAAATCGAGACGAGCATTGGGGTCATGACGCCGGGGACGTACCTACACCACCCGCCCGGAGCGGTCCACGGACCGATGCGCTCACGCCCTGGCTGCTTAATCATCACGCGGGCGAGCGGGCCGTTCCACACCGATTTCGCGCGCGTCCTTGGCGAGTATGGCTTTCCGGAAGAGGTGTGATGGGCGACGTTCGATTCAGTACGCGGCTCGAGATGGGCTTGCCGACCTATGAAGAGCTTCGCGATCACGCTCGGCTCGCGGAACGCCTCGGTTACGAGGCTGTCTGGGCGCGCGACCACGTCTCGCTCGAGTATGTCACCGGCGAAGACACCTGCCTTGAATGCTGGACCATCCTCTCCGCGCTCGCGCGAGACACGACGTCGGTGATGCTTGGCAACCTCGTCCTGTGTGTCCCGTTTCGCAACCCAGCACTGCTGGCCAAGATGGCATCGACCTTGCAGGTCGTGAGTCATGGCCGGCTCATCCTCGGGCTCGGCGCTGGCCACGTCCGCTCCGAGTTCGATGAATATGGGTACGACTTTCCCTCACCCGGCGATCGGGTCCGAATGCTTCGCGAGGCGACCGAGATCATTCGGCTGATGTTTACCGAGCGGCGCCCCAGCTACGAAGGCCGCTTCTACCGAATCAAGAACGCCCTGAATGAACCGAAGCCAACGCCGGTCCCGCCGATCATGATCGGGGCGACGAAACCGCGCGCGATGCGGGTCGTGGCTCGCTACGCAGATCTCTGGAACAGCCCGGACGACTTCGAGGGGTTCTACGCCGGCCGCGAGGAACTGCTGCGCGCCTGCGATGAGATTGGACGCGACCCCGCAGAGATCCGCATGGTCGCGCGGCTCTCGGTGATCGTCGACCGCGACGAGGCGGAAGCGAGACGTCGTCACGAGCGAGTGTGCCAGGCGCGCGCTGGTCAGCCATACCTTCGCCACCGCATCATCGTTGGCACGCCAGAGCAGGTCGCCGAGCGCGCCGCCCCGCTGGTCGATAGTGGCGTTCGTGACTTCATCACTGCCTTCTGGGAAACGGAGCGCCAAGCTGAGTGTCTCGAAACGTTCATGAGCGAGGTCGCGCCGCTCATTCGTCAGCGGGCAGCGGCTGCCACGGGCAGGTGACCCCTGACCATCACGTTGCATCCAGCCGCCCGGTGTACGACGATTGATCCCGACGCCGTGGGATGAACGGCAAGGGCGTGCACAAAGGAGGGCCGATGGCACACGCCGCACTTCTCCGGGCGGAGGCGCTCAGCGCACTGGCGCGGCTGCTTCCGTCATTCAGCGACCGCGGCCTGCGAACGCTCGAGCGCGCGGCTCAGGACGGCCGCCTCGTTCGCGGCGTCTGGTCAGCAGCCGACGCTGGCTGTCCCCTCTCCTGCGCCGATGGCGTGCTCGGAATGAGTGGTGCTCGGCGATTCTTCTGGCAGGCGGCCGACCGCAACCGCTTTGTTGTTGCTTGGGACGCCGGGCTGGTGCAGGTCGCCGACGTCGTAGCGCTGGTCCAGATCGAGCAAGAGCGCCGCACTCGGGTGCACCGCCCGACAGCGACTCTCGGCGACGGCATTCGTCGCGCCCTCGGCCGACTCTCCGCGTTGCGCACGCGACCCGCGGTCTGACCATTCCGATTGCCGGGAACGCGGCCGCGGCTACGCCACGCCCCCGCCATCGATCAGCCGACTGGCGTGCTCAAGCAGAATCGCACGACGACCCTCATCGACATTTTTGGACTTGAGGTAGAGCTCGAGCGCCTCGAGCGGCGAGAGCTGCTCGGCAAGCGCGTCTGGGACGCGGCGGCGGTGGTGCCGCGTTACCTCTCGTGCGATAGCGGCGACATAGTGGGCATCGCTCAGAGCGCGGCGGACGTCGGCGACGCGAAACTGACTCTCGTTATCGCTCGTGAGCTTGACGCGAAGACGCACCACCGCGTTGCGGATGTGTTCCGCATTGCGCTCTATCTGGTTGAGGACGAGAGCGGTCGGGTCGTCCGATGTGGAAGCGTCGACCTCAAGCGTGAAGAAGGGCCGGCTCGCGCGGACCGGGACGAAGCGCCACTCGACGCAAAACGGCCGCTCACCAACCGGATCCGGTGAAATCGTCAGGCGTACAAACCCCTTTTCTTCGCGTTCCTCGCCAAAATCCGTGCGCTGGAGCGACCCGGCATAGACCGCGAGGGGCCGATCGCGGACTTTTTGCATTTTATGGATATGGCCGAGCGCAACGTAGTCAAAGCGGTCGAGAGCGAGATCTCCCAGCGACAGCACATAATCCTGCCCCAGCGTCGTCGACCGCTCCGAGCCATACTCGGCGCCATACACCTGCCCGTGGATTGCGAGGATCGCCGGGAGGCTCGGATCCAGTTCGACGGCGTACCCTTGCACGATCGCCGTCACCATCTCGACGATCCGCTGGTTCAGCTCGCTGAGCGTCAGGTTCTTCGCTTCTTCGTGGCGAATCAGGCGGCTTCGGGGAACCCAGGGCAGCGCGACGACCTGAATGGGACCGCTCGGGGTCTCGATGAGATGGCGACCCGGTCGCCCTGCAACGTACACCCGGTCGAGTGCCAACGTTTCGAATACCTCAATCGCGTGGGCGCGCACCGGCGAGTTCGGCAAGTCGTGGTTGCCAACGAGCATGAATAGGGGTATCCCGGCTCGGATCAGGCGGGCGATCCGCTTTGCCAACTCGCGCTGGTGAGTCGGACTGGGATCGCGGCTCTTATACATGTCGCCCGTGAACAGGACGAGATCAACACGCTCGGCGATGGCCAGATCGACCACCTCGTCGAGCGCGTCGAGGCAGTCCCGCAGCCGGCTCGGCAGCCCGGTCGCAGGATCGATCCGACTATAGGACTCGACGCCAAGATGAACATCGGAAAAGTGGAGGATCTCTAGCCTGCGCATGCAGCGGCCTTTTCCGCGAGGAGCTGTTCGATGGCCGGCACAAGGTCGGCAATTGGCACTCGGATCTGCTCCATGGTGTCGCGGTCGCGCACCGTGACTGCGTGATCGTTGACGGTTTCGAAGTCAACGGTCACGCAGAACGGCGTGCCGATCTCGTCCTGCCGGCGGTAGCGGCGGCCAATTGCTTGCGTGTCATCGTATTGGACCATCCAATGCCGGGAAAGGTCCCGTCGGATGCCCCGAGCGATGTCTGTCAGCGGCTCCTTTTTGCTCAGCGGCAGGACTGCCACCTTGATTGGCGCGAGCACGGGATGAAGCCGGAGCACCACACGAACGCCGTCCTTGTCGGGCTCTTCGTCGTAGGCGTCGATCAGCGCTACCAGCACTCCGCGATCAACCCCGGCTGAGGGCTCGATGACATAGGGAAAATAGTGCTCATTCGTCTCTTCGTCGAAGTACGTCAGGCTCTTCCCGCTATATTCGCTGTGGCGGCGGAGGTCATAGTCCGTTCGATTCGCAATCCCTTCGATTTCACCCCACACCTTCGTGAACCAGCCGTCTGGAAAGCGATACTCGATATCGCTCGTCCCCTTCGAGTAATGCGACAGCTCGTCGGCCTCGTGGGCGCGTACGCGCAGATTCTCGCTTCGGATACCGATCGAGCGATACCACGCGAGCCGATCTTCAATCCAGCGGCGGTGCCACTCCTCGTCGGTGCCGGGCTTCACAAAGTACTCGACTTCCATTTGCTCGAACTCGCGCACTCGGAAGAACGATTTGCCAATCGTGATCTCGTTCCGAAACGACTTGCCGCATTGCCCAATGCCGAAGGGGAGCTTGCGGCGCATGCTGCTGCGGACGTGCTCGAAGTTGACGAAGATCCCCTGTGCGGTCTCGGGCCGCAGATAGACCTTGTTGCCGCTTTCTTGAACTGGCCCGATCGTCGTCTCGAACATCAGATTGAAGTTGCGCGCTTCCGTGAACTGGTTCGGGCACGGCGGCTGCGGACAGATCCGGTCCTCGAGTTGGTCGGCGCGGAACCGTTGGCGGCACTTGAGACAGTCGACCAGCGGATCGGTGAAATTCTCGACATGCCCGCTCGCTTCCCAGACCCGCGGATGCATCAGGATGGCCGAATCGAGGCCTACCATGTCGTCGCGCTCTTGGATCACCGCGCGCCACCACGCGTCCTTGTAGTTGCGCTTCATCTCGGCGCCGAGCGGACCGAAATCCCACACGCCGCTCAGACCGCCATAAATCTCGCTGCTTTGAAACATGAAGCCGCGGCGCTTGCAGAGCGAGACAAACGTATCGATGTCCAGTGGTCGTGCAGAGACGTGGGGGATCATGCTCTCCTCAGTTCGGCCGGTGGGTCACGGCGAAGTATATCGTTCGGCCGCGGCGGCCTAACCGGTCAAGCCTCCGATCTTGCCCGGGGCAGCGCATAGCGCCGGCGATCGAAAAACCGGTACAATTCCCTGGCGCGAGGCGGCTGCGACAGGGCGCCGCCGGGCCCTCGCCGGCAGGCGACACCGTTACGAGGAGGCGCCGTGCCTTCGATCCGCATTCGTTTCTTTCCGGGACAAGCGCTGGCGGTGGCCGCCGCGCTGATGATCGCGTTCGCCGGCTGCGTCGTCCCGCCAACTGGCGGCGCCCGAACGCCCGAGAGTGGAGGCCCCCCTCGCGGGGGTACGTTCGTTCGGACCAATCCCTCCGACGGCGCAACGATGAATCCCTTACTTGCCTCGGACAGCTATTCACGCGGCTATGCCGAAATGGTGTACAACGCGCCCTTGCTCCGGATGCACCCCGAGACCTTGGAATGGGACACCAAGGAGGGCGCCGCTGAGTCGTACACGCTCTCCGCCGATGGTCTCTCCATTCGGTATCGCCTCAAGCCCAATCTTCAGTGGAGCGACGGCACGCCGATCACGTCGGCCGACTATCTGTTCACCTTCGAAAAGATGCTCGACCCTGCGGTTGATTATCCCTACCGTGCCAACCTCGCGCTGATTGCCGGTGCGCGCGCCCCGGATCCACGCACGATCGAGTTCACCTTCACCGAGCCGTTTTGCCCGGCCATCGAGTACACCAACATCAACCCAATTCCGAAGCACGTCTTCGAGCACCTCGATATCAACGATAACCCACAGAACCAGCGTCCGACGGTGGGATCTGGACCTTGGCTGCTCCGGGAATGGGTACGGGACGATCACGCGACATTCGTCGCGAACGAGAAGTTTTACCTCGGTCGACCGAATCTCGACACTTACACAATTCGAATCGTGCGCTCCAGCCAGATTGCGTTTTCCTTGCTCAAGACCGGAGAGGTTGACCAGGCGAGCCTCCGGCCGGATGACTGGGAAGAGGCGAAACGCCTTCCCAACATCAACGTCATCAACTTCTACCCCGCAGGATCGAGCTGGGTCTACATCGGAATGAATCTCCGCAGCCCGCTGGTCAACGACTTGCGCGTTCGGCAGGCAATCGCCTCGGCGATTCCTCGCCAACAGCTAATCGATCGGATCCGCCTCGGCCGAGCACGCTTGATCAACTCGATTTATGCTCCGAGTTCGTGGGCGCACGACCCGACGGTGCCGGGGATCGATTACGACCTCGAACGGGCGCGCCAATTGCTCGACGAGGCCGGTTGGCGTGCACCCGTCGGCAACCCGGGCGGCATTCGGCAGAAGGACGGCCAGCCGCTGAAACTGCGCATCTTCTACAACGCCAGTAATCGCGACACCGAACAGATCGCGGTGGTCGCGCAAGCGTCGCTCCGTCAAGTCGGGATCGAACTCGAGGTGATCGGCGAGGAACTTAGCTCGCTCCTCAATCGGACCAACCGCACCCGCGACCTTGAATTGTGGGTCAACACGTGGATTTCGCCGATCGAACCGCATAGTCGCTACAACGCCTGGAAGAGCAGCGACAACGCCACCGGCTTCGCCGACCCGGTCGTCGATCGGCTGTTTCTGCAAGCGGCCTCGGTTCCCGGCTGCATGATCGCCGACCGCGCCCCGCTTTATCACGAAATCCAGCGCCGCATTGCAGCGGAGGTCCCCTATGTCTTTCTCTGGGAGATTGAGCTGCTCTACGGTGTCAACAGCCGGATTGTCACCAATCCGGTGACCGGGCTCGGCTTCTGGTATCGCGAATGGGAGTGGTACTCCAAGACCGGAAAGTGAGCGCCCGCATCGTGCCGGGCGCACCCGTCAAGACCGGCCCTTAAAAGTTGCCAGCCTTGAGGCGATCGATCGCCTCCGACGCTTGTCGCTTCGAGATCTCCGTCGTGGCCCGGCCGTAGATTGAGCGGATGCGCTCGTCGATCTGGTCCTCGCTCAACCGATGCTCGTTGCGGCCGATCAGATAGATCGCCTTTACCTGCGCCGGCGTTGCCTTCGGCGTGTCGTCCTCGAGGCGAGCGCGGTTCCGGATCGGCGTCGGCCGGTTGTCGTCCACCGCCGCCTCGTCATCGTCTGGTGGCAGCTCTTCGAAGGCGACCGCCGAAACATTGATCGCGTCACGAAGCGCCCGCGCCTTGGCACGCGTCTCCGCCATCCGGATCAGGCAGGTGCGCATCGGCGCGGCCACGTTGTTCGGCGCTGCATCACCGATGCCGGAGTAGACCCCGGTGTCCAGTTCAACGGTCGCGTGGACGACCGCCGTCTGGCCATTGTCATCGCTGGGCGCTTGCAGGAGCTCGGTGCGAATGCTCCGAAGACCGCGATTGTGGGCTTCATCGAGCAGTCCGGCATACAGGACGAAGGTCTTACCCTGCCGTTCGACGATATATTCCTTCTTCATCGTTCCTGCTCCCTTTCTGACGCGCGTCAGAACAAGTGTTCGAATTTTACCGGGCCTCGTTCAGACTGTCAAGGGGCAAACCCAAGTGCTGCCGTTGCCGCCGCCTCCAAACCACCATGCGTCGTGGTGCGACGCTGGCCAGCAGCCATCCAGCGAAGGCGCTACACTCGCCAGAGGAGGGCTGGTATGCGAATCCATCCTGCCGTAACGCTGTCCGACGCTGAGCGCGCCGCCGTCAAAGCGCGCGTCCAGCACTTCATGGCAACGTTCCCGGCGCCCAAAATCGTCATCACACGCGGCCTCGATGGTCAGCCGCGCCACCGGCTGATGGGCGTACGTACCCGAGGCTTCTGGTGCTATCTCATCACCGTCAAGCCGTCGACCAAGATTGCCGAGCTTGAGGCCGACCCGCGCATTCAGATCGTCTGGTATCAGTACGATGCCCATGACCCCGGCCAAGACCAGCCCCTGCGCTATGTCGCGGTTACCGGTATCGCGGAGCTCGTGTCAACTGCCGATGGCATGCGCTCGCTACCGGAGAATGACCCAGCCAAACTGGAGCACGAGCGGGAGTGGCGTTCTGTCAACCCGCCAAACATCACCGAGTTGGACGACCAGACGCTCGAGTCATCGCGGCTGGGAATCATCGTCCGACCCGTCCGTATTCGCGTAGAGGGGTTCGTTCCCGGACCACGCTATCCGATGTACTTTCATGGGGACGAATGACGGCTAGCGAGGGAGACAGTGATTCCGGTTGGCGACGACAACGAACAGTTCGGCCCGGCGATCGTCACGATGACGCTCCTCGCACTCAATCTGGTCGCGTTCTTCGTCCAAATCGTGCTTGGCGAGGCATTTACGTACGCGTTCAGCTTTGTTCCTGCCGATCTGTCCCTCTTCTTGCTCGGCCGTGCGCCGGCCGAGGTGCTAATCACGCTGGTCACCGCGATGTTTCTTCATGCTAGCCTTGGCCATCTCCTCGGCAATCTCGTCTTCCTTTGGGTATTCGGCGACAACGTCGAGCATCGACTCGGGTCGGGCCTCTTCCTCGTTTTCTATTTCGTCTGCGGGCTGGCGGCGACGCTGACCCAGTATCTGATCGATCCCGTGTCGACGATCCCGAACCTCGGCGCGAGTGGTGCGATCTCTGGCGTACTCGGAGCATACTTCGTGCTCTTTCCTGGCAATCTTGTCCGCGTGTTCGTCTGGCCCTTCTCGCTCTTTCTCGGGACCGTCGCTATTCCGGCGCTGATCATGCTTGGGTTCTGGTTCCTCTTGCAGTTGTGGGGCGGGGTAGACCAGTTTGGGCAGGTGAGCAGCGGCGGCGTCGCGTTCTGGGCGCACGTCGGCGGCTTCGTCGCCGGCATGGTGCTCAGCGTACCGTTTCGCGGCCGGCGGCGGCGCGCACTTCCCTACTATCGGTACTGAGGTAGAGAGCAAGCGAGGTGGTACTGCCGACGCGGCAGGGGACGCCTCCGTGAAAGCGGCGCCAGAATCCGGAAGCGGGTGCCAGCCGGCGGGGCGAGGTCGGCAGCGAGTGCGGGGGGATTCGAGGTCCGACGACGCTCCTGCTCCTCGATCGATCTGTTCGGTCTCGACGACCGGGTGTGTCCAGCCAACCACCGAACGAGTTCCTGCAGTACCAACGACCACCCCTCGCCTTCTGGACATCCCTCGCACGAACCCCCCGCACTCGCCTGCGGTCCTGCGAACCTATCGATACTGGGGGAATCCGTGGTCGTACCTGCCGCTTGCCCGCACCTGACGTGCTCGATCGTGGGCAGGCACGCTGCGGCGTGGTCGCAGCGGCGCGGACGGCCCGATGATGCTGGCCGTGTTGTCAGGGGCTGTCGCCGCCGGAATCTGAGCGCCGCTTCTCCTCACGCCCGCAGGGCAGGCGCCGCCGGCGAGCCCCGGGGGCGTTCCATCGCATGTTCTGATAGAGCACCCGCCACCACGCCGGCGGTCGGCGAATTCAACCACGGCGCTATCGCTGGGTCCCCACGGGCATCGACCCAGCTGCCCGGGGACAAAACCCGGCGTCCGGCTGTGCATCTTCACCGAGAGTGACTTCGGCGTGTCATGAGCCGGTTTCGTGCGGGAGCGCACGCCACCGCCAACCGGATGTCGTGAACCGCGCTGTTCGTCCTCGGTTCTCGCCGCCGCGCCCCACAGCCTGCTACTAAGCTGCTCGACTGCCATCCGGCAGTTGGCGAAACGAGCCACGTGCGCTACGCCGACCGCTGGGGGAGGTGAGCCGCGGCGATGGCTCGACCCGGCGGTCTGCTCAATCTCCGGCGAGTAGCGTGACGAGCTCACCGGAACCCGAAGGACAGATCCTTTCGGCCCTCACCCGATCTCGAAGGCGGACGCTCCTTCAAGGACCGCTTCGGCGGATGCTCGTCGGCGGTGACAGGTCGCCGACAGGGAGCGATTCGTTAAGCTTCTCCCTCGCCAGCGCAACGCTGCCGCGAGGTGACGGACCGCCGAGCTGCTCCGCCAATCGAACGGAAGAAGCACGCCCGGTCTCGAAATCGTCGTGGAGTAAACTGACGGGCCAACTCCTTCAGCGGATCGGGGGGAGCGCACCCAAAGGCGGTGACGTCACCACCAATAGTGCCAGCGCGTGGTAGCTTGTTTGGCAGGCCAGATCGCTCCTGCGGCCCCGAGCAATGCCAGCGATCTCCCGAGAAACCGAGTCTAATGTTCTTTTCCGGTTGACACGGTACGGTATAGTCCAGTTGGCCTCGTAGGGTCCTAGCCCGAACGGGGAGCGGATGAGCATGCGAAGACGACGACGACGCGGCCGCCTTTGGCTTTGGCCGCTCGTTCTTCTCACGTTCGGCGGCGTGGCGCTTCTGGTGCCCCGACTCGTCGATGCGCTGCCCCAACCGTGGGAGCGCGGTCGGATCATCGACGAATACACCGGTCAACCCATTGCAGGCGCCGTCATTCGCTCCTCTGCAGGCTCTGCGACAAGCCGCGAGACGGGAGGATTCGTCCCTCCCCAAGGCGAGCGGTTCACGGTCGAGGCGGAAGGCTATCTCCCTCGGGAGGTGTCGGCGGCCGAGGTGTCGGCAGTCGCGTTGCGGCCGTCGGTTCTCGCCGGCGGTGTGGTTGATGCCGCGGATGGCCAGCCGATCGCGGGCGCGTCGATTTCCATCGGCACGATGGTTGTGCGGTCGAACGCCGAAGGGATTTATCGAATCCCCAACGTCGAGCCAGAGCCCGTCGTCGTCGTCAAAGCACCTGGCTACGCACGCCGTATCCTCCGGCCGGTCCGCACGTCACGCCTCGACGTGCAGCTCACTCGCCAGCCGGTGCGGGCCGTCTATATGAGTGCCGCGACTCTCGCTTATGACCCCGGGAGAGAGCAGCTACTCTCCTCGCTCAGCCGCAATGGGCTGAACGCCATTGTCATCGACCTCAAGACAGACCGCGGGACGCTCTCCTATGCCAGCAGCGTTGCGTTAGCGCGCGCGATCGGCGCGTCCGGCGGTGGCGACCTCGCCGCGGTGGTCAGACGGTTGAAAGCCCAAGACGTGTACGTCATCGGTCGGATCGTGGTCTTCCGTGACCGAGTGCTCGCCCAAGCCCGCCCCGAGTGGGCAATCAAGGACCGGCGCCGAGGGGATGCTGTCTACACCGACCCGGAAGGCGGCCAGTGGATCGACCCGTTTCGCCGAGAAGTCTGGGACTACCACGCTGCGCTCGCGGAGGAGGCCGCCGCTCTTGGATTCGACGAAGTGCAGTTCGACTACCTGCGCTTTCCCATCGACGGCACCGGCGACCATTTTGTCTACTCCGCACCTGCGACGCCCGAGAGTCGCCCCGCTGCGCTCCAAGGATTCTTGAACCTGGTCAACGAACGGGTTCGACCGACAGGGCTCTTTGTCTCCGTCAATGTGTTCGGCTATCTCGTCTGGAACGGCGGCGAGCTTGGGTATGGGCAGGATCTCGAGCACCTCGCAACATTGGTGGACTACATCTCGCCCACGCTTTACCCATCGACGTTCGGTGGGGGCGTCCCCGGCTTGGGCGACCGGAATAACGCGATCGCCAACCCATACGAGCTCGTGCGGCGCAGTCTCGAAGAGGCCAAGCGGCGGCTGAAGGGCGATGCCGTTCGGCTGCGTCCGTGGCTGCAATACTTCGACGACTACGCCTACCAGACGGGCAAGCGCTACGACGCGCTGGAAATCACTGCTCAACTGCGAGCTGCGGTCGATGCCGGCGCGTCCGGCTGGATGTTTTGGGACCCGACCAACCTGTACGCCCGAGGCGGCTTCGAGCGCCGCCCTTAGAGCCCCGCGCCATCCCGACGCCGGCCCGCTACTCCCGAAGGAGCCAGTCGAGCAGCCCCCCGAGGAGCCCGGGGCGGTCGCTCTCGGCCACCTGTTCTAGGCCAAAGGCGAGCAGTGCGGAGCGATACGCAAATTTCGGGCGGCCCTCGTCACTGCTCGCGTCCGAGCGCCGCAGGAGCGCTACGGGCTGATCGCCGGCAAGGAGTGCAGGCCGCACCGTCTCCGGCGCGAGATAGGTGTCCGAATCTTCACGATAGGCGTCAAGCACCGGAATGTCACCGCCGCCAACGAGGGAATATTGGCGGCCGGCAAACGGGGAACCATCCGCGCCGCGCACTGTCGTCGGCAGCGGAATGAATGTGCGGACAACCGCGCCGAGGTACCCGTGAAACAGCCGCGACCGGCCGAAAAGCGCATCTTGCATTGCGAAGTTAACGTCGGTCGCTTCGGCCACCCGACTGCCGGCGACGAGGATTGACCCACCGCCGTTGAGATAGTCATTGAGCGTGTCTTGGTCCTGCTCGGCGAGCGACAGCCGACCGCGTTCGATGGGCGACTCCCGGCTGCCAGTGAACAAAATGACCGCCCGATAGCGCTGCAGCGCCGCGAGCGGAGGAACCCCCCGCTGGCCGGGACGACGCGCTTCGTCAGCGTCGAACAGGTCGTACGGAATCTTCAACGCGTCGAGCGCGGCGCGATAAGCGGCCGCGGTGTTCGGCTTGCCGCCATCCTCCGATCCGTCGTTGTCAAGGAGCAGCACAGACCGGTCGCGCGGGGGAACAATCCGAATCCAGAGCGGCACGTGTGCCCGGCCCGGCCCTTCGAACACGAGATCGCCGCCGTAGTCGCCGGGCGCAAGTCCCACCGTCGCAACACGCACCGTCAATTCGGCGGTCTCGCCGCGAGCCATCGTCAGCAGCGCCGGCTCGACCTTTACCGGCAACGGCGAACCGACCGCATGAAAGGCGGCACGGTAGACGCCGGCAGTCAACGCCGTCACGCGGATGGTCTGGGTCACCGCTGGCCCCGGCGCCAGGCCGCCGACGCCAAGGCTTGGTGGCTCCACGAGGATCGATGCGGCGGCAGCCCGCGCCACGTCGATCTGCCCCGCGCCCCGCGAGAGCGGAGGAAGGAGCTTGCCGTCGCCGTCGCGAACGTCCGACGACGCGGTCGCCATCAGCGCGGCACGGATTTGCGCCGGCGACCAGTCCGGCCGTGCTTGGCGCAGGAGCGCCGCCGCGCCGGCGACGTGGGGCGCGGCCATGCTTGTTCCCGACACCTGCCCGAACCCGGCCAGCGGATTCGGCGATGGGCCATAGCCGGCAGCAACAATGTTTACCCCTGGCGCAACAACGTCGGGCGTAAGGAAGCCTTCGGGGGAGGGACCCCGGCTGCTGAAGTCGGCGAGGACATTCGGCGTCGTCGCCACGACCGCCGCCCGTGGATCAAGCCGAATCCGCGCGGCTTCACCGGCCGCCTCGACCCACGCGCCCACGCGGTCGCCAGCGCCCCGGGTAATCATCCCAATTGGAATTTGGATTCCCTCCGCCTGCCCGCCGAAGTTGTCGATCGTCTGGTCCGCCGTATTGACAATCAGAACGGCTGCGGCGCCAGCGTCTTGGGCATGCCGTGCCTTCTCGACAAAGGGGCAGATCCCGCGGCCAATCAGCGCCACGCGCCCAGCGAGGGAACCGGCAGGGAGCGGCGCACACGCAGCACCCGGCTCACCGGGTTGGACCAAGGCGATCGGCAACGGACCGAGCGGTGCACTGAGCCGAGCGCCGAACGCGGCTCGACTGTACCGGAGTGTCGCCTGATCGGCCGGCTCGTAGCCAACGAGTTCAACCGTCTGGCGAACAATTTCTTGGCTGGTAGTCACCGCACCGACCGAGATCACGCCACGCCCATTCGACGGACTGTTGGTCGTTGCAATCCCAGGCCCGCTGTTCCCAGCGGCATTGACGACGACAACACCGGCACGGACCGCCGCCTCGGCAGCGCGCACCATCGGATCGGCCCATCCAAAGGTTGCCGCGTAGGACGAGCCCCACGAGTTGTTGATAACGTCGGCGCCGTCGCGCACGGCATCCTCGAGCGCCGCAACCAATTCGATGGTGAACGCATTGCCGTTGACGAAGTCGCTTTCGCTTCGCGACGGGTAGAAGACCCGGTAATTCATCAGGTACGCGCCAGGGGCGACACCGCTGATTTCCACTCGCACCCCGTCGACAGTGGCGACGACGCCGGGGTTGCCCGCAACCGTCCCGGCGACATGGGTTCCGTGGCTATCAGCACCGGGGCCAGGTTGCGGGGTGTCCTCGCCGGGCCGCGCCGGATCGTTCGGCCGGATGTAGGCGCGCGCCACAATGACTTTTGGCGTGGTGAACCGCGTGTCCCCCTTGGGGAAGCCAGCCGGGTACTCATATCCCGCCGGATCAAAGGAGGGATGAGGCGTGTAGATCCCGCTGTCGATGATCGCAACCTTGATGCCGCGGCCAGCGTCGCGTGGGCCGGTCCCAATCTGCCGCCACAGCTCCGGGGCGCCGATTTGTACGACGTCCGGCGCATTCGCCAACTGATACGGTCGGTCCGGTGTCACTGCGCGAACCCCGGGCAACCGTGCGAGCACTTCTTGTGAACCGGCCGGGGCGCGCACGGCCACGGCGTTCAACAGCACGCTGTAGCTGCGTTCGACGGTCGCGCCGGGCAGCGCCGCGCCAATGCGTCGGCTGAGCTGCTGCTGTTCAGCAGCAATCCGCTCGAACACAGTTTGAGCGGCGGGGGAGTCGAAGTCCGGGCGAGCGAAGGGGACAGCACGGCTCAACCCAGCGCGGCCCTCTGGGATGATCGAGTCGACGGCGGCAGGCGCGGCGAGCTCGACAAGATAGCGTGTGACCGGACGTTCCTCGGCACGGCCGGCAGGCGCAAGCGCAAGCAGCAGGGCAACCAGAAGGAGAGGCGCGATGGCGCGGCGGATCATCGTTACCTACGGTATTTCAATCGTTTGAAGGCCTCGGCATAGGCAAAGCCTGGCGTCTCGCCCAGATTGGCAGCGCCCTCCCGAACACGCTCGGCCAGCCCTTCGCCCTGCCCCACTTGACTTACGTGGCAGCGCAGCGCCGCGATCTTCGTGTCGATATGATCGGTGATATCGACGTAGACGTCCGGAAACTCCGCGCCCATCACCCACGCCTCGGCAGTCTTATGCGGTTCTAGCCCTTCCGCCACTTGCTCAGGAAAGTAGAGGTGGTCGCGGGCCGCCGGAAAGACCGAATCGAGCGCCACTGAGCCGGCGACCCGGTGATCGCGATGCTGGGCGAACAAGCTGAGCCGGCGTACGGGGTCCTGACAGACGACGACATCCGGGCGGTAGGTGCGGATGGCCCGAACAATGTCCCCTTGAAATTGCGGGTTGTCGGTGAGAAAGCCATCCGGATAGCCGAGAATGCGGAACTCCTTGATGCCGAGCACTTTGCAGGCCTCCGCCTGCTCGGCAGCGCGGATCTTCGCCAGCCGTTCGCTCGTCATCGAGCGATCGCTGCTTCCCTTATCGCCGTTCGTGGAGATAACAAGAAAAACGTCGCGCCCCTCGGCGCACCACTTGGCGACGGACCCGCCGCACCCAAATTCCATGTCATCCGGATGGGCAGTGATCACCAAGATCGACCGGTACTCCTCGGGCATTTCGGACATGCACTTCACTCCGTCGCAAGTCGTTCAGGGAAACGGCGGCCAGATCTGGCCGCCGCGGGCTAAGTCTACGTCAGTGCGGGCGCTTCTTGACCAGCAAGGTGTGCTGGAAGGTCAGCACCGTTTCGCCACGCTGGTTGACAATTCGGTTATCCAACCGAATCGTGCCACGATCGGGCCGGCTCGTCGCGCGGGTCTCGGCAACCGCGATCTCATTGTGGATCGTGTCACCCGGCCGGACCGGGCCGTGGTAGCGCACGCCGTCGACCCCTAGCAGCGCGAGCAGCGTGCCAGTGATGAGCGGTTCGGTGGAGGCGAGGCCGATTGAGAGCGCGAGCGGGCCGGGCGCGACCCGGCCGCCGAACGCCGACGCAGCCGCGTACTCCTCGTCGAGAAACTGCGGGTTGTTCGCGCCGATTAGACCGGCAAAGAGAACGATGTCAGCGTCGGTGATGGTGCGGCCGTCGGTCCGGAAGCGCTGTCCGACCGAGAACTCTTCAAACCAGCGGCCAAATCGGACGGGCTGTGCAGAGGTATCGTTCATGGCGCTGAGTGTAACGGAACGGCCGTCGCCTCAGTGCAGAACACGCCACGTGATCCAGTCGCGCGCGGCATCGATAAGCCCGATGCCTGCCGGATCGTGCCACGCGAGGTCATAACGGTTTTCGCTGAGGGTGATGCCGCCACGGCTCACGCGGAAGGTCAGCTCGCTAACCGTCGGGAGACGCATTGTGACCTCACCAAGGCGCGTCGCGGCGTTCGCAGCGGCAACCGCCCGCCGGCGGAACACCTCGCGTCCGTCCATCTCGGCGACGATCTCCAACCGATCGAGGTGGTCAAGCGTGTCGTTCACGATCCAGAGAACGCCGCGCAGTTCATCGCCATTTCGATAGGATCGAAGCGGATAGTCGAGCGAAACGAGCAGCGGGGCGAAGCAGCCAGCAAGCCGTTGGTAGGCCAACTTTGGTCTCCCGAAGTAGTCGACCACCGCCCAACTGATCGCCGGCCAAGGATCATTGAGCTGCCAAAAGATTGCGCCCGTCGCTTCCCCTTTCCGGCGTCGCATGTGTTCGATCGCAACCTGCAATCCTTGCGCCTGGGCGCGCTGCGTGGCCTCGACAAAGGCCGTGAGGTCGCGCTCGGGTGTCCGAGCATAGCGGCGCAGCTTGTCGCGTTGGGCAGAGTGTGCTTCCCAATCCGGCCCCGGCAGCGGGTCGTCAGGTAAGGCGGCGCGCAACGACTCGACGGCGGGAGCGGCCTGCAATCCAAACTCCGAAAGGAGCGACGCCGTCTCGAGCCGATAGTCGTTGACATTCGCCTTGCCATGCCAGACGCGCCAGTTGTGCCGCTCGCCGGCGCTCGGCGAGGCGGCTCGGAACGGACGGCTCCCATCTTCCAACGCCACCGCCCGAGCAATTGCAGCAACCACGGGTTGATTTCGTGCTGGGCTAAACTCGTTGCCGCCGCACCAGACCGCGACCGAAGGATGATTGCGAATCGCACGGACGATCCCCCGACACTCGGCTTCGACGAACGCGGCATAGGCGGCATCACGCGGGAAATGATCGAAGAAAGCGACGGAGAAGGGAAATTCCTGCCAGACCAACATCCCGAGCTCGTCACACACCCGATAAAATGCTTCCCGCTCGCGGAGCCCCCCTCCCCACACCCGGAGGATGTTGATTCCTGCGCCTTTCGCCTGCTCGATGCGCTGTCGATAGTCCTCTTCCCGCAGACGGCCGAGCAGCGCATCGTTCGGCACCCAGTTCGCGCCGCGCAGAAATAGAGTCCGGCCATTCACCACGAGGCGGACACAATCATCAGCGGGAGCACGTCTTCGTCGGCCTGCCGGCGCTGCCATCTCGACGGTCCGAATTCCGAACCGCTCGCTTCGGCGCGCCGAAAGTGCCCCGTCGACCCGAAGAGCGACCTCCACTCGGTAGAGTGCCGGCCGTCCGCGCTCCCACGGCTGCCAACGCTCCGCCCGGGAAATCGCGAGCCGAAAACGCCGTCGCACGTTCCCCGCCGTCGCGCTCCAGCGCTCCACCATCTCACCGACGACCGCCCCGCTCTCCTCCTCGACCACGGTCATGCCTGCCTCGAGATCGGCGTGAACACTGGAGTCGACATCAATCTCAACGAGGACGACCGCGCCCTCCGCTGTCGGCCGCGCTTGCACGTGCATCCCAGCAATTGCCGCCGGACCGCTGGTCTCGAGAAGCACCTCATCCCACAGCCCGACGGTCAGGAGCTCGGGCGCAAAATCCCAGCCGTAGCTCATCTGGCACTTGAGCGAGCCGAGCCGAGGCGGGAACGCCTCACCGCCGAATACCCGGCGCAGCGCCCACCCTGTGAGTCGGTCGCGCACGCTCAGACGCGGCGCGGGCAGGCCGGCGGGCGAGAAGCATCGGACCGTCAGCGTGCCCCCGGCGGACGGGACGGCAATCCTCCGCTCGCTGAACATACCGGTGAAGCGGCCAACGATTCGGCCGTCGAGCGAGACCTCGCTCTGATAATCGATGCCTTTGAACACAATGGTGCGCCGGTGAGACGACGCAGGTAGGACTCGCCGGAACAACCAGTCGCGCTCGGCGACCCAGCGCGACTGGTCGAGTTGGCGGCCGACCAGCGGATCCGGGATCTGCCCAGCGGCGATCAGCGAGAGTCGGATATCGCCGGGCAGGACAGCGGGTAGCCAAGTCTCAGGGAGACCGCCGGGGACCGCGGGCGCACATTCCCAGCCGTCGTGCAATACCACTGTGTCGCCCGGTTTCGCATCTGCCAGCGCCACACGCACCCCGTAACAATGCGGTCCGTGACGATAGCGAATCGTAATACGTTTCGTCTTGCTCGACCGTCGGTCCGGTGATAGATTCGCCGTCGCCTCGGACGGGGTGAGCGGGCGTCGGAGAAGGCCTCCACCGATCTCGTCGCCTCTTCTGCTGGTTCGCGCAGATTCAAGGTCACAGCGTCGTGATCGACCGAGGCGAGGGCATCCATCCGCAGGAAACCATGCCGTCGTCGGCGCCTGGACATGTCAGAGCACGGTTCGCACTGCGCGAGCACAACATCAGATGTGTATGACACCACTGGCGAGATCGAGGGCGGCGGGCAAGCCGCGTGGAGGTTCACCTGATGGTCAAGGGCGTTGGTCCAAGCGCCTCGGCTCGCGAAATCTGGCAGACGGCGCTCGGACAGCTTGAACTCCAAGTCAACCGAACCAGCTATGTCACCTATCTGAAGGACACGATCGCGCAGAGCTTCGAAGGCGGCTGCTTTACGATCGTCGCGCCGAATACGTTCGCGCGGGACTGGCTGGATGGTAGGCTCGCCTCCACCGTCAAGCGTACCCTCATCGATATCGTGGGGAGTCCCCTCGATGTCCGGTTCGTCGTTCGTTCGGACGACTCCGTTTACCGGTCCCCGACCACGCCGCTCGAAGCCTGGGCCGATGCCCAGCCGCTCGCGGCACGCAAGGCCCGCCTGAACCCGCGCTACACGTTTGCCACATTCATCGTCGGCGCGAGCAACCGGTTCGCCCACGCTGCGGCCGAGGCCGTCGCCGCCCAACCGGGTCAGGCCTACAACCCGCTTTTCATTTGGGGGGGGTGTCGGGCTCGGCAAGACCCACCTGCTTCACGCCATCGGCCATGCCGCCGAGGCGCTCGGACTCGTCGTTATCTACGTCACCTCGGAAACCTTTACCAACGAGTTCATCCGCGCAATTCGCGATCGCCAGAACGACGCCTTCCGAGAAAAGTATCGAAGTGTCGACGTGCTGCTGATCGACGACATTCAGTTTCTTGCGACGAAAGAGCAAACGCAGGAGGAGTTCTTCCACACGTTCAACGACCTCCATAGCAACGGCAAACAGATCGTCATCACCTCCGATCGCTCGCCGAAGGTTATGCCGTCGCTCGAAGATCGCCTGCGCTCGCGCTTCGAGTGGGGGCTGATCACCGATATTGGAGCACCGGACTTTGAAACCCGGCTCGCCATCCTCGAAAAGAAGGCGCGCGACAGCCAGTTAAGCGTACCGGTCGAGGTGCTAGAGCTGATCGCCCACCGGTTCCAGAATAACATTCGAGAACTGGAAGGCTCGCTTAACAAAGCGCTGATGTACGCCCGTTCGCACGGGGTGCCGCTCACGCTCGAAGTCGCACACCAAGCCCTTCTCGGCGGGTCGCAGCCCGTGACACGGCGGCGGATGATCACGCCGCGCCTCGTTATCGACACGGTTGCCGACTATTACCACGTCGATCCAAGCGAACTGCGCGGGAAGCGCCGGGATCAGCACATCACGCTACCGCGTCATGTTGCGATGTACATCATCCGCGAAGAGACCACGTGCACCTATCAAGAGATCGGCGCCGAACTCGGCAAGCGTGACCACACGACGGTGATTCACGGTTGTGAGAAGATCGCAACCGATCTCAAGTCGAACCAGCAACTCGCTCGCGAAATCAATGAGATCCGCACCTTGCTCTATCAGCGGGGAGAGCGATCAGCGGAAGTAGCGCCGGTTACCGGCGAGCGAGCGCCACGATCTCGCCCGGGCTCCCGCGCTCATCGAGCGCGAGGATTGCATCGGCAATCTGCTCGGCACGTTCGGCAGAGACGAGCCGCGTCGCGTTGATGGTGAACTTTAGTCGGAGCTCTTCGGGCGAGAGCGGATTGTCGGGTCCGCCGCGGTTCGCCATCACGCGCTCCTCCAAGGTTCGGCCGTCGCGCAGATGGACGCGCAAGATCGCGGGAAACTGGTTCGGATAGATCGCCTCCGCCTCCGGATCGGCATACAGCTCCACTTTGGCCGCGAGCGCGAGAAGCCGCGGATCCCGAGCCTTTTCGTCCGTGAAGTCGTCGAAGGAAACGCCCAGTCCGCCGCCGCCGAGCAGCGCGGTTGCGACCGTGAACGGACCACTGAATTGGGCATGGTAGCCGCTCTGTGGCCGAATCTTCTCTTCCCGAGGCTGCCCGATCGTCCGCAGGGTGGGGCCGGCGACGCCCAGCTCGATTCGCTCGATCTGCTCTGGGTCCAAGGGGCCGTACTTGCGGCGCACGGCTAACGCCGCATCGATCCCTGCGTGGGTATAGTGGTTCGCCGGGTACGGCTTGTAAAAGATGCCCGGCACAGACCATTCGCGACCAAGTCCGGAGACGACATTCGCCTCGTTGAAACGGGCGTCGAGGAAGGCGTTGTACATCCCGAAACGGCCCTCGAGCGCCGTCGGCGGGCCGGTGTACCCCTGCTTCGTCAACAGCGCGGCCATCAGCCCACTGTGCGCGGCCCAGCCGCAGTGCAGCCGCTTGACCGACCCGCCGGTGCGATTGGCCTCGATGATGCCGCTGGCAAGGCTCGCCGCGATCCCAAGGGCATTGCGCACCCCATCCACGCCGAGACCGAGCAGCTTCGCCCCAAGTGCGGCAGCTCCCATCGTTCCGCAAATCGATGTGGCATGCCAGCCTTTGTCGAACCAGACATTTCCCTCTGGAAGCTGACCGCCCAATCCGATCCGAACGCACACCTCGATTCCGACCGCGGCTGCGGCGATGGCATCCCTGCCCGTCGCACCCGTCGCCTCAGCGAGCGCCAGTGTTGCCGGCACAATCGTCGCGCTGGGATGGAGAATCGACGGGAGATGGGTATCGTCAAAGTCGAGGCTGTGGGCGAGCGTGCCGTTCACCTGGGCAGCCATGGGCGCGGGATAGCGGCCGGCACGGCCGACCACTCCGGCCTCCTCCCGACCGCCCCACGCTTCGGCGAGGCCGATCACACCGTCCGCAAGCCCCTCGGCCGCGGCCGCCCAAACAGATACCGATCGAGTCCAGAATCCGCTCCTTGACACTCCTCACGACGGCGGGCGGGAGCGACTCGAAGGAGACCGAGTCGGCGAATTCAGCAAGCTGCTGAGGTTAGCGTCGTCTCGGTCATGCGATCACCGCCAGCGGGCGCACCGGACAGCCTGTCGCGCCAACAAAGCGGAGCGGCGTGCAAATAAAGAGAAACTCGTAGATACGAGCGGCGGGCCAGTTCCTCGAGGTTCAGGTTCTCGATAAATGTGGATGCCAGCATCCACCAGCAGCACTTTGTGCGCCGGCAGCAAACTGTGTCCCTGCGCCGGGGGCCGAGCCATTCATAGGCCATCGAGTCGTGCCCGGTGACGCGGACCCGCTTCGCCGCCAGCCACTCAGCAGCCGAGACATTCCGGTCCTGGTACGCCACTTTTCGTGGCCAAGGTAGGTCTCCGGATCACCCCAATGTCGTGCCCAGCCCGACCGAACGAGGACGGCATCGCCGGCCCGTGGCTCGTCGATCCCCTCGCGGCGCACCACTTCCATCAGTTCATCGGCCGTAATCTTTTCGGCGGCAGGCAAACAGTCAACACCACGCGCCCCCGCAACGTCGAGCAGGACTCCACGGCACAGCATCGGCGCAATGGTCTCAACGCCAAGCTGCTTAAAACCTTCCGCCCGTCTGGGCGGCCGCCGCGTCCACCCCCCCATGCAATTGCCCCTTATACCCGACATGCGAGAGCGCATCGATGTGCGTGCCGGTATGCCCGCCGAGAACGATCATCTCGTTCGCCGCGGTCACCCCATCCGCGCGCACGGCGTCGGCCGTGACGCCGCAGCAGCGCCATCTTGAAACCGGGATGGTTGGGAGAGACCGGGGAATCGTCGGCTCGAGCGGCTGGCTCAAGTCGAACACGCGGCTGGACTCAAGGAGAGACGTCCAAGACGCCAGTGCCATCGGGGGACTCCGTTCGTCGTTGGTAGTTCCCTGATTGTAGCCGCCCGCCGAACCTCAGCTTCGCCTGCGGCTCGCCCCGGCGTCCGGTTCACGCCGCCGACCTGCACCGACCGCCGGAACAGCCGCCGGACCGACGAGACGGAGTCGGGGTGTAGACGACGCCGATATCCAGCGCGTTCCAAATTGTCCTGCGACGCGCTACCCGCGCGTCGCACGACAAAGAGCGAGCTGCGCGCCTGCCACCGCAGCGTAGCGGATTCGTCCTGCAATGAGGGGCACGGTGAAGGCCACGCCCGCGGAACGCCGGCAACACACTCGCCGCACTCAGCAAGGCAGGTGCCACCGTGGAAGCGGACTAAGGGCTGCTCCGGCCGGCCTGCCATCGGCGTACACCAGAAACCGACGCGCTGACGGCGCCACCAGATAGGCACGATACAGATCCTCGAACCGCGGCACCCCGTCGCCAAAGCCGAGGGCATTCACCCCCACCCAGGTTGCCCCTTCTTCGGGTCCTGCCTCACGCAACCTCATCCGCTGCTGCCAAGGTGAGGCCCCCCGATCGTCAAGCGGCCCGAACGAGCACGTTCGTGAAGGAGACAAGACGATAAGCCACGCTCGCCGAGTGCGGCCACCAAGGAGCCATCCGCAAGGGGGCACACCTCGATGGGGACGGCCTCGCCGCGAGCACCGAAGAATTGCTCGAGAGCATCGAGCGCCGACGGTGGCACCGGACCGCTCATCCCGAGACCGGCGGCTTGGTTGACCACGGAACCAGCGTCAACCCAAAGGGCGCCGCTACCAGCAAGCGGCTGCCATGTGGCGGCGCTGGCCGGATTGGCCTGACGATAGGCGTCTGCGAGCTCGGCGAGACCCGCGACTTCGGCCGCTTCCAACCTTCGAGCGAGGGCCGCGACCGCGAAGGTTCACGTGTCGCTCGGGGTCCCCCAGCCGAGCAGCAAGTTGGAGCAGCGCCCGCGCCCTTCTCGGACGATCGGGAGATCGACAAACTCGCCGCTTGGCAATCGCAGCGCCCCCGATCCCGAGGTCTTCAGCCTGTTCGGCGGCTTCGACGATCTCGTTCGCGAGCGCCAGCTCGGCGTCGGAGGGTGTATACACGCGGTTGATGATCGCAAGCTGGCGAGGGTGAATCGGCACTCTTGCCGTAGGAACCCAAGCGCCCGGCCGGCACGGGTTTCACGCTCGAGGCCCTCATCGTCGTCGAGCTTGGTGAACACACTGTCGACCGGCGCCCGGATGCCTGCCACCCGCGAGGCGAGCACGAGCCGCGACTTGGCATACAGCAACTCGCGTCCATCGGGCGACTTCTGGCTTGGCGTCGATGTCCTTCGCGAAGTCGACCGCTCCAAAGGCCAGCGCCAACACGCCGTGAGTCCGCCTCGGCAATTTCCAACGGCGCGCCAGACACCTACCGCGCTTTTCGATGCCGAGAACCAACGGGATCGAACCTGCCGTCAGTCCCCGCTGCCGCCTCGGCCTCGGCCACCCACGTGGCGACAAGTTGGACCGACCGGGCGCTCTCCATCTTCGGGACGCGCAGACCGCTCAGACCGGGCCGCACGACCGCGCGTATTTCGGCCTCGGTCAAGCCGGTCTCGGGGTGGTTCACGCGCACGAAGAGGAGCGGGCGCTGAGCGCTCGCCCGGGCGGAAATGGCCTCGGCAACCAGGGCGCGGGCGCGCTCCTTCTCGCCGCGTGGCACCGAGTCCTCGAGGTCGAAGATGACGGCGTCCGCCTCCGATTGCGGAGCGCGCTCAAGCAGCTTGGGATTGTTGCCGGGCGCGTAGAGCCAACTTCGGATCGGGGGGAAGCACTAGATCACGCCCTTGGCCTTCAACTCCGCGAGGCGCTCCGGGCCGATTCCGATTTCGGCGTAGACCGACTCGTTGTCTTGACCGAGCCGGTGCCCGGCCCAGCGAATCCGCCCTGGTGTCTCCGACATGCGGAACATCACGTTCTGCATCTTAATCGGACCAAGGTCTTCATCTTGAACGGTAACTATCGAGTTCAGCGCCTGATACTGTGGGTCGTTAAAGATGTCCGAGATATCGTAGATCGGCGCAACCGCCGCTTCGGCGGCTTCAAACTTTTCGATCACTTCCCTCAGATCGTGCTGGGCGATCCAGCCGCCAACATACTCATCGAGCAGGTCGGCATGTTTTGCCCTCTCGGTGCCGCTCTTGAACCACGGCTCGTCTATCACTTCAGGATGACCGACGAGACGCATCACGCGCTCAGCGATGTTCTGGGCGCTCGTGCTAATAGCAACCCATTTGCCATCGCGCGTGCGGTAGGTGTTGCGCGGCGCGTTGTTGACCGAGCGGTTGCCGGACCGCTGCTGGATGATGCCGAGCTGGTCGTACACGATCGGCTGCGGACCAAGCAAGCTGAAGATCGGCTCGATAATGGCGAGATCGATGACTTGGCCTTTGCCACCACGAGCATCCCGGTAGTAAAGCGCCATCAAAATAGCGTTCGCCCCCGCCAAGCCAGCGATCCCGTCCGCCAGCCCGAACGGCGGCAGCGTGGGCGGCCCATCCGGCTCGCCGGTGATGGCGGCGAAGCCACTCATGCTTTCGGCCAACGTACCAAACCCTGGCCGCTGGGCGTAGGGGCCAAATTGGCCGAAGCCTGTCGTCCGCATGATGATCAGCCGAGGATTGACCGAGAGCAGCCGGTCCGGCCCGAGGTTCCACTTCTCCAGCGTGCCGGGCCGGAAGTTCTCGATGAAGACGTCCGCCGTTTCGATCAACTTCAGCAGGATCTCTTGGCCTTCGGGCAGGCTGAAATTGAGGGTGATGGCACGCTTGTTGCGTCCCACGATCTTCCACCACAGGCCGTGACCGTTCTTGGTATAGCCGTGCGTCCGCAGACTATCCCCGCGCGGGTGTTCGATCTTGATAACGTCCGCGCCGAAGTCCCCGAGGTACATAGCCATCAGCGGACCGGCAAGGATGGTGGCGGGCATCTAAGACGCGGATGCCCTCAAGTGGCTGTGGGCGCCCGTTCGTCGTCATCGGCCATAACCCCCATCAGTACTACGCGCGTTCCAGCGCATCTGTGCGCCGAAGGTAGGATAGCCTACCAGCACGCGCCATTCATGATGTCGTCGCGGTCCTAAGCCGGTCGCAAAGCAGTATGGCGGCCGCAGAG
>BPIC01000010.1 GCA_026003895.1 Dehalococcoidia bacterium
GGTGGCCGGAAGCCGCACTCCCGAACTGGCGTCGCCTTCCTCGCCAAGGACCGCGTGGGTGGGAAAGCGCTCGGCAACCAAGGCGCGAATGCGCTCCTCGACCGCGTGGTCGGCGGCGGTCACCGGGTTGCGGCGGTTTGCCTCTTTGAACTCAACGGTCAGCGTGGGTGTGATCAAGCGTGCCGCGAGCTCCGCGCATTCCAAGGACCACGAACGGGCGGCGTCCGCAATTTCGGCGATCGATGCCGGATGGAGATCGGTCGTCACTCCTCACCCGCCAAGTAGTACAGCTCCCAGTGAGGAATAACGCGCGGCATCCGGCGGGTACGGCAAACAATCTCCACACGGCCAAAAAAGCACGCGATCTCTTCGGGTGCGAGCAACTCGCGGAGACACTCCTCGAGCTGGGCGCGGCGAGTCGGGTCGGTCGCGAGTTCTTCTAAGTCTTCGAGGAGATGGGGTGGGATCGCGTCGCCGATGAAGTCCACGAGCACGGTACGGTTCTTGAAGTCGGTGTGAAACGTCAACCCGTTGTCGATGGCCCAGATTTTGCCGTCGGCCGCGAGATGGCAATGCTCGCCCTTGCGGTCAGCGTTGTTGGTGACGATGTCGAAGAGTGCGATCGGAAGGAGATCGGTGCGCCGGCGTTTCCGAATGCGCCAGTAGTCCCGCCGCTCGTCTGGCTCGACGTAGACTTGGAAAGAGCCGACACCGTACGGCCCCTCGCGGATGATGGTGGGCGGGACGATCTCCCAACCAAGCGCCTGAGAGGTGAGGTAGGCAGCGACTTCACGCTTGTAGAGTGTGCCGTCGGGGAAATCCCACAGCCGGCGCTCGCCCCGTACTGGCTTGTAGATGGCAAGCCGTTCTTCCTGTCCGTCGTGGATCGCAACGGCGAACGTCGCGTTGGAGCCAGCGGGCACCCGGCCGATACCGACGATCTCGCCGGTTCTCAGCCATTCCGGCGCGTGATCGAGCGGCGCGGCGGGCATGCCACATTGTACCACCGGATTCGCTTCAACCCCGGCTAATCAACGAACAGTTCGCGATGGGACGAGGCATAGCTGTTAAGGAGGAGGGCCGAGGCCAGAAGACAAGCGAGGTAGGCCGGCACGGTGCAGAACAAGCCGATGCCGCCGGTGAACACCACGAACGCGAGTGCGACGCACCACGCCAAGATACTGCCGAGGACCAAGGCGAGACCGACGCCAGTGTTGGCAGCGTACAGCCAGCCGATCCCAAACAAGCCGAATAGGCCGGGGATCACCTCAAGGACCAGCGCGACACCGCGTTGTTTCGTTGGCCGCGGCGGATAGTAGCTCGGTTGCACGGTCCCCTCTCTCCGTGTCCATTCGTGGCAGTCACGATGCGATCACGCAGTATATCGTTGAACGAAAGCGCTATCAGACACCGATGTTCGTGTCTGTTCGCCGACTGCGTTGCGCCTCGCGAGACGCATGCCTATAATGCTCAGGCGGCCAGCCTGCCGTTCTGCCGGCGGCACGGCACATTGGAAGGAGGGCGACGCCCCGTGAACATCGGGAAGGCCTTTAGCTACGTCTTTGAAGACCCGCAGTGGCTCCAGAAGGTCCTATTCGGCGCCCTATTTCAGCTATTGTCGATCGTATTGATCGGCATTCCGTTCGTGCTTGGCTACAATGTCGAGCTCGTGCGTAACGTCCACCGGGGCGATGCGAATCCGCTGCCCGAGTGGTCCAATCTTGGTGAGAAGTTTTCGGAAGGCCTGAAGCTGCTTGTCGTCTACATCGTCTGGGCGTTGCCGTTTATCGTGCTCTACTGCTGCCAAATCGTGCTCACTGCCGGTTTGAGCGGCGTCGCCGGCGGCGGAAATCGCCAAACGGCGGATGCGATCGGCGGTGTGGTGGCGATCGCGTCGCTCGCGCTCAGTTGCTTGATGGGCCTGTACGGCATCTTTCTCGCGATCATTCGGCCGGCAATCGTTGTTCAATATGTCCGCACCGGTGAAATCGGCGCGGGCTTCCGGTTCGGCGAGGTGCTCGGCATCGTCCGGCGGATTCCCGGTCCCGTCATCATTACCGCCTTGCTTGGCATCGTCACCGGGTTCATCGCACAAATCGGCGTGATCGCCTGTTTGATCGGCGTCTTCTTCACGGCAGCGTATGCCTACTATGTCAATGGCCACCTCGAGGGCCAAGTGTGGCAGGAGCTCGATCGAGCGCCGGCAGTCTGAGCACAACGAAAGGTTCATCTCCGGTTGGCCATCCGAATTCGGGTGGCCAACCGTGTTTCTACGATTGATCATGCGCGTTCGACCCGAGCGCCTTCTGGCGTCGGGGCCAGTTGGCTCTGATCAACACGAGGCTCAGTCGCTCAAGTGACGCGTTCCTCTCGCTTTCTATGAGGAGGGCGTGGCAGCTGGGTCTGGTTGGATTTCGAAGTTCCGCCCGCGGCGCCGGCTCGACTGATTAGTGGCGGCCCCGTCGCGGTTGCTTCTCGGCGCTGTGAGCGCTTCTGTTCGGCATCCTTCGGACACCGTCCGCGGTGTCAACCGGCAGGCGCTGCCATGTCCCCCTCCCCTCGGGCGTGCCGCCCGCTCTCCCGATCTGCGGGGAGGTTCATGATGAGTTCCAGCCGGGATCCTCGAACGGATTTCGGCGTTGTTTGCGAGCTCGTCAGCATAGTAGTCTTGCCAACCGGGGCGGACGGAACGCACCGAGCATGCAGCGGTCGCCGCGCCCGACGGTCCAAGGTGTGGCAGGACGGCACGAGCGGGCAGGATGTTCGACCGCGGGCAGCACGGAGCGACGGCGGGTGTCTCGATTCCGTTGACCGTTGCCGGTGGTCTCGAGGCCACGGTGGGATTCCTTCGCATGGGCGCCGGCGTTTCCGCGTTGTCGGCCTGATCACGTGCGGCGAGTGGCAGTCTCGCTGCGGAGCGATCGCTCGCGGAACCCTAGTGGGGGGAGCGCCGTTAGACGAAATGGCCCGGCGTGGCCGGGCTCGCGGGGAGGTTCGTGGTCATGCAGTCTGACATGATTTCGCCGAACGATCGGCTTTGGGCGATTCTGAGTTATATCTTCGCACCGCTGGTTGGGATCATCGTACTCCTTATCGAGGAGTACAAGAACCGGCCGTTCGCTCGCTACCACGCTGTGCAATCTATTGGATTCGGAGTGGCAGCGATCGCCTACACGGTGCTATTTGCCATTGTCTACACGATTCTGACGGCGATTACTTTTGGCATCCTCGGCCTCTGTCTGTGGATCTTCTTCTTCGCGCCGCTTGTGCCGGCAATCTACTACGCCTATCAAGCGTCGCAAAACCGCTACTTCGAAATCCCCTGGCTGACCGGGTTCATGATTCAGCAGGGTTGGTTGACGCCGCCGCCCCGCGCCGTCGCCTAGCGGGGGGACCGGCCTCGTTCGGTGAAGAAGGCACGGGCGAGGTGGGCGACAAGGAGAGGGTCCTCCATGGGCAGGGCGTGGGAGCGCTCTGGCACCGTGACCGCCCGAGCGTCCGGGAGGGTTGCAAGGAGGTCGGCGACGATCGCCTCCGAGAAGAGGCGTGACGTTTCGGCGCGGACCAAGAGCACCGGGCAGTCGACCGTGGCCAAATGCGGCCAAGGATTGGCTGTCGGGCTGGCTTCGTATCCCTGCGCTTCGACCCAGCCGGGACACTTGATCTCGATCCCACCGTCGGGCAGGTCGCGAAACCCGTGCTCGACGTAGAGTGCGAGAACCTCTGGCTGCCACGTTGAGAACGCCGACTTCGTCAGGTAGTTCTCGAAGGCGGCTCGGCGCGAGGGCCATTGATGACGTCGCCGTCGCGCTTGCTCGCCGAGTGCGAGCGTTGCACTAGATGGCACCCAGTTGTCCGGCGTCGCTTTTGGGCGGATGACCGGCTCGACCAAGACCATGGGCCCGAACCGGCCGGGATGCAGCCCGGCTGCCAAGAGGGCCGAGATCGCGCCGACGGAATGGCCGAGCACGTACGGCCGGACGAGTCCGAGTGCGTCGACAACACCGGCAATGTCGCCGGCGTGATCGAACCGGCTATAGCCGGATGGCGGCACGTCGCTCTCGCCGTGGCCACGAAGGTCCATTGCGTAGGGTCGGTAGTCTGGCCAAAGATCGCGCAGGGTAACGTCCCAAAGGCGGCCGAGGAATGAATTGCCATGGACTACCAGAAGGGGAGCGCCGTCGCCGCCCCAATCGTGCACAGCGATCGTGATCCCATTGCTCGGCACGCGCCGCAGCTGGGGCTCGGGGCGGCTCACCCCCGCGGCGCAGCCGTCCGGTCGAGCCGGGTGCTGGCGAGGTAATCGAGGAGCATCTGCTCGTTGCCGAAGGCCATTTGTCCCACGAGTTCGCGGGGGTCAAGCCAGAGCACTCGTCCCTCGAAGGAATCCCGCTGGACCCCGCCAACAATCGAGGCAGAGTAGGCCAAACAGACGCAGGAAAGCCGCTGATTCGGCGCTGGACCCGAGTAGACCCCAACCAACCGGTCGATGGCGACGTGGAACCCTGTCTCTTCGAACACCTCGCGGAGCAATCCGTCTTCGACGCGTTCCTGCCAGCGAAGGAACCCCCCCGGGAGATTGAACCCAAGGCCATCGCTGCGCTGAATGGTGAGGATCCGCCCGTCGCGTTCCACGAGCGCCGCCGCCGCTGCAAACGGTGGCAGGGCGCCGAACGTCATTCGGCTGAGCAACCAACCAGCGATTTGGGCAAGTCGACCTTCAATTCCTTGGCGCATGGGCAGATCGTACCCGCCGGTCTGCTGCGATTCCAGCATATCGGTCGCGTCCGCGTGCCCTCTAGCAATGCAATCAAGCAGCCTGGTAGACTGACGCAAGGCGTTGGGCTTTGAACTGACGCAAACCACAATTTCTTGGGGACCGATGCATGTATCTGTACCAAGCGCCGCTGCCCTCGGCGTCGTCGCTGCGTGTGCCCGCCGTCGGCCCTGCACTCATCGACGAAGCCGTGGAGATTTTGGGCCGCGCTGATGCTCTGGCGAGCCGATCCGCGCTCGTCGCCTTCCTGATGGTGCAGCTCCCGCCCACGATCGGCAGCGGCAGCCGGTCGCGATTTGCGCGCTACCTCGCTCGCCCCTACGTCCGCGGTGATGACCTCGATCGCGTGGCGCTGCGTCTGCTCGGCTCTCCGCTCCGTGACAGCGCGAAACGGCAGTTGGCGTTGCTGTCTCTCGCGGAGGTCGAGCCGGCGGTCGCGGTTTTTCTCGATGAGCGGCTACCCGATCCGGATTGGCGCTGGTTCACCGTTCGTCGGTTGCGGGGTTGGCTCGCCGAGGTGCGGGGGCGCGATGACCCGACGTCCGCCTCGCGCCTGCTTGCAATCTTGCGGACGGCAGGCTACGTGCGTCGATTCGATCGGGCGTGGGTTCTTGATCCGCCGGCACCGTCGGCGTCGGTGTTGCTGGCCGGGCTGTTGCGGGAATTGTCCGCGCCGGGCCAGACGACCTTAACGCGGATCTTCGAAACCCGTGTGGTTGGGCGCACGCTTGCCCCAGCGGGTGCCCTCTATCGCATGCTCGACTGGGCGGCCGAGCACGACCTCGTGCGCTGGGGCGGCATCGGCGACCCCGTGGTCTGGTTGCCGCGCAGCGGCGAGGAGACGATTGCTCGCTTGATCGAGCGAGCGTTGCCAGAACCGGCGTTGCTCTAGGGGTCGATTTCGAGGTACGGTCCACCGAGGTCGATGTGCCAAGCAGCGACCCGCTCTCGATTATTTCGGAAATCGCGAAGGTCACGCCGGACGATGCGTGATCGGGAGATCCCTCGCGACTCTGCCCAAGCAATGAGCCGGTCAAGGTCGGTGCTGACGATGTGGCGGTAGCGCCGCCCGTCGGCATGAAGGAAGGGGTCGTCCCAGATGCCGCCGTCAAGCGCGTGGAAGTATCCCAATCGTCGCTTCGCGAAGCGGGACGCGGTCTCCCGTGGCGCGGACCGTCCCGAGACGCCCGCCTCGCGGAATGTCGCCATCTCGTTCAGCACGCGAACCGCCTGCTCAATGATGGGAAAGGCGAGCGCCGCGCCGGTACCTTCGCCAAGCCGCAGGTCGAGATTGAGCAGCGGCGCTTTTTCCAGATGCTCGAGGATGGCGCGGTGACCGATCTCGACGGAACTGTGAGCCGCGATCAGAAAGAACCCAACCTGCGGAGCAAGCTCGGTGGCGACGAGGGCGGCCGCGCCGGAGATGAAGCCGTCGATGACCACGGGAACGCGGCGGGCTGCCCCGCCGAGCATCACGCCTACGAGGGTAGCGATCTCGAGCCCACCGACATTTGATAAAACGTCCAGCGGGTCCGTTGGGTCCGGCTGGTTGACGGCGATCGCCCGTTCGATCACGGCAATCTTGGTGCGAAGTTGTTCAACGGTGATGCCGGTGCCACGGCCGGTCACCGCAGCGACGGGCTTGCCCGTGAGGACCGCGGTGATCGCGCTTGAGGCGGTGGTGTTGCCGATGCCCATGTCTCCAGTGCCAAGGAGATCGATGCCTTGGTCGTGGAGGTCTTCGGCGATCTCGATGCCGTGGGCGATGGCTTGCTCAGCCTCGTGTCGCTCCATCGCGGGGCCGTGGGCGAAGTTGGCGGTCCCACGTCGGACGGCGCGGCGCACCAATCGGGGGTCCGGCGGGAGCTCGGCGGCAACTCCGGCGTCGACGACCACCACGTCGGCGCCTGCTCCCCGCGCCAGCACGTTGATTGCCGCACCGCCGCGCAGGAAGTTCTGCACCATTTGGGCGGTCACTTCGCTCGGGTAAGCCGAAACCCCTTCGGCAGCGACACCATGGTCGGCGGCGGCGGTTACGACGGCTTTGCGCCGGATTTCCGGTGGCACGCGGCCGGTGATGCCGACGATCCGGATCGCGAGCTCCTCGAGCCGTCCGAGACTCCCGGGAGGCTTGGTGAGCTGCTCGTGACGGCGACGCGCCCAGTTCATCGCGGGAACGTCGGGTTCGCCGATCGCGGAGATCGTCTGACGAATACGGTCGTGCATGAAGCCCACTCCTCGGTAGGCCGGCCGGGCGGCCGGAGATTTTGCCGGGTGTTCTGGCTCGCGCGGATGCGCATACAGCTGCGGGACAGCGCCGGCTTTGCACCGGCTTTCCCCGGCGAGGTACGTTGTGCGGCCCGAGTATAGCAGCCAGACGTGGCCAAGCTCGGAATGTTTCCGCCCAGATTGACTCTGCTAGCCTTCCGACCTTGGTGGTGCAACGCGCCCTTGGTGGCTGGCTCATCGTTCTTGGCTTCGCGATTGCGGTCGCCTGGCTGCTGCTCGTGCGGTCCGTTCTCCCCGCAGGTCCATTCCTCTGGGACGAGGGGTATCACGCCCTCTGGGCCGCTCGCATCGCTGCCGACCTGCGCGCCGGTGACCTTCTCGGCGTCGCCTATGACAGTTATCGGCAGGTCTACTGGCCGCCGCTCTACTCGTGGTTGGTCGCGCCGGTCATTCTTCTCGGCGGCTACTCGACGGAGCTGGTACGGTCCGTTGGGTTGATCGCGCTGGTGGCAACATCGCTCACGCTCTACGCCGCCGGTCGCGGCTTCGGCTCGGGTAACGCAGCGCTCCTTGGCGGGCTGACGGCCAGTGCCGTCCTGCTTGGCTCCCGCGCTGTCCTCGACCTCGCAACTCAGGCGATGCTCGAGCTTCCGGCGCTCTTTTTCTTGGCTAGCGGCTTGTGGTTGTACGGCCGGATCTGGTGCGCCGGCGGGGTGTCAAGCCCGGCCTATGCGGGGCTCGGTGCGGTCATCGTTCTCACCTTTCTTGCCAAGCAGAACTATGGGGTGCTGCTCGGTCTCGCAATTGGGGGCGCGTTTCTCATCGATGGCGAATGGCTCCGCTTGCGGCCAAGCCCGATGGCACGCCGTCGCCGGCGCGGGCAACTGCTTGCAGCGGGTGTCACGCTGCTCTTGCTCGCCGTCTGGTTCGCCTATCCGCAGAAAATCGTTCAGACCCTTCAGTCGCTCCGCAATACGCCTTGGGGGCCGGATGCATCGTCGCTAGACGGAATGCTCTTTTATCCGCGGCAGCTTGGCTGGCTAGCCGGTACGTGGTGGATGGCCGGCGTCTGGCTTTTGGCGCTCGCCGCATCACTGCGCCCGGCCTCGCTTCGCGATGGCCGGCTGCGTCTGCTGCTTCTGCTTATCGTGCTTCAAGGTGTGTTCGCTCAGCTCTCAGCGACGAAGATCGACCGGCATATCATCCCGCTTGTCCCGGCGTTCGCGCTGCTTGTTGGAGCGCAAGCGAGCCAGTTGGCGCGCATTCGGCCCCGACTGGTGCTTGCTGCTGTCGTGCTTGTCGTCGTTGTTCAGGGAGTGGACGTTCTACCGGCGATCCGTCCAGCCGGTGATCCCTCGCTCCGGGAGCCGTTGCTGGCCGCCGTAGCCGCCGTCGGGGCGTCCACGCTGGTTGTTGGGAACATCGATCTTCCGTACTCCCCCGCGACGCTGGATTGGGAGCTGCTCCGAGGTGGGGTCCTCAGCGTCGACGGAGCGGGGTCCCTCAGCTTGGCGAGTGAGTCTCGCTTTGCGTCGGGCGTGTTGCCTCGGCTGCCCGAGCCGCTCGGCCAGCCACTCCGTCGGCTGCCGGAGCGGTGGCCCGGCGCGGCCGGGGCGGCCACGCTGTACGTCGGCCTGCCGCTGGATGCGCCCGACCTCGAGTTGCGCGCTTCTGGGCTGCCACGGGCGATCGCGAGCGCGACTGGCCGCCGAGCCTTTGATCGTGCGCTCGCCATCGTTCCGATATCGAGCCCGCGGTTTCCCGATGCAACAGTCGAAACCGTTGTCGCTGCCTTGCAGGGGGCTGGATTCCGTGCGGGCGCCGATCAAAAGGCGGGGGCGACGATCGTCGTGGCGCTGGAGCGTTAGGGCGCGGCGGCGAACCCATTCCGGCCAAGGGTCACCGTCTCGTGCACTTTGAACGTCGACGTCGCCTGCGGTGCAACGGCCTCGATGCGCGCACGGTGGTCGGCGATCTCGAGCATCATCGCGCCGCCGCTGAAAAAGACGGCGGCGAGGACGGCCAGCACCAAGCCGGCCCATAAGAAAAGTCGCCTCATCTCGTTCGGCACCCGTTCATCTGATAGAGTTTTCGACACCGATGTACGGTCTCGGTAGGTTTGCGCGGCGGAGGGCATTGCATGGCCGATCTTCCTCCCAAGTTGGCGGAGATCGTCGAGGCGTTTCGCGAGGCGCAAGGCAGGGAGAAGCTTGAGCTTTTGCTCGAGTTTGCGGAGGCGATGCCGCCGCTTCCCGAGTGGCTTGCTGCCAACCACGACCAAATGGATTTTGTCCACGAGTGCCAGACGCCCGTCTACGTTGCGGCGGAACATCGGGACGGGCTTCGGTTCTACTTCGATGTGCCCAAGGAGTCGCCGACGGTCCGGGGCTACGCTGGACTGCTTGCCGAAGGGCTAAGCGGCGCGACGCCAGAGCAGGTGCTGGCCGTGCCCGGCGACTTCTTCGTGCCAATGGGGCTTGCAGAGGTTGTCAGCCACCAGCGGATGCATGGGATGGCGGCGATCCTCGCCCACATGAAACGGCTGGCGCTGGAACATCTGGACAACACCGCGCGAGGCTGACGATCCTCAAAGGGATCATGGTACAGTGCGGGACGCGCTCGCGTGAGCGCCGAGACCAATCGTTGGAGCGATGATGGAAGACCAGCAGCGGCTTCAGGAGATTCGCGAATTCATTGGGCAGCGTGCCCCGGCCGTGAACTCGTTCCTGATCACCCTGCGGGCAGACGGCTCGCCCTACATTCGCCAAGTCGCCACCTTTATCGAGGGATGGACGATCCAGACGATCTCGAACGCCGCCAACTTGAAAGTCAAGCACCTTCGAGCCAACCCGACCGTCAGCTACTTGTGGGTGCAGCAGCGCCCGCAGTTTGGAGCGAAAAACGTTTGGGTAAACGGCAAGGCCGAGATCGTGTCTGATCCGGCGGAGGTACGAGCCTTCCTCGAACGGCGCGCTGCCGCGACCGGCACAGCCGTTCCCGAAGTCGATTTCGAGCGCGTCGTCATTCGTGTCGTCCCGACATTTCTACGTGCGGAAGGGTTCGCTGGCGGTCCGCGTCCCGAAGTATTCCGCAACTTCGCGAACTAGAGCGCTTGGCCCTCATCGGCTCGCGTGTTCGACGGAAAGCAAGAGGAACAGGTCCGGCCGCTCTCATCATGCCTCGCTCGGCTCCGTGCTCGTTTCGCGCCGTAGACCGTGGTGGTGTCGTTGCGGCCGGGGCCGGACACCTCGTGCAGAGACGGGGGGAAACGGCGGTCGGGCCATGGCGAAGCGCACGTGCGGCGATTCTCTAACAGGCTTAACGCCGGGACTCGATGAGGTGACGAGCTGAAGCCCGGGCCGCAGTTTCAGCCTTCGCGGCCGCTGGAGCGTCCCGCCGGGGGCCGCCGCGAGGCGGCTAGCCGAGTCGGCCGGTTAACTCAGCGGCGACAGGCGGGCTGGCCTCCCGGGCGCAATACGGGCAGACGCTCCAGCGTAGGTGGAGCGAACGGCCACAGCCTGCACAGATTTTCTTTAGGCGTGTGCGGCAGTTGGGACAGAGAAGAAAGTCGTCTTCAACTCGAGCTTTGCACTTTGGGCAAGCGCCCTGCTCCTCGAGCTCCGAGAGCAAGCTTTCCTCTTCCAACGTACGCTCATACTGTTCCGCAATGGTTTCGCGCGGTCGAAGCAGGAGGTAGAGGATTAAGCCTGGGATGTTGAAGACAAGGACGAGAAGGACGGCAAAGAACGCCGTCACAATGTTTCGACTTCGCGAACGGATGTCGCGCAGCGTCCAAATGAGGAGCGCCACCCAAAACGCCACGAGATATGCGACAATGAGGGCGACGGCCAGCGAAATGAAGAATCCGAGCTCCTGTGGCACGCCCGAAATGTAGCAGCCCCGTTGATTGACTTCAACCAGAACCCGTTCCTATACTGCCTGAAGGACTGTTCGACCGTTGTGACTTCTTCGCCTCACGAATCTGTCGACGTTGCCGTCGTCGGTGGCGGTCCGGCCGGCGCGGTGCTCGCCCGGGGGACGGCTGCCGCCGGTCTCAAGACGGTCATTTTCGAACGGGACCGCTTGCCGCGCTACAAGACCTGTGGCGGCGGCGTTCAGCACCGCGTTGCCAAGTTGGTCGGCTGCGATCTCACGCCGGTGATCCGCACGTCGGTCGATCGAATGGTGTTCACCTACCGGTTGGAACACCCGATAGAGCGGGTCTCGCCTCAACCCGTCGTCCATATGGTGATGCGCGACGCGTTCGATGCCTATCTCGTCGAACAGGCGGCGAGAGCAGGCGCAGAAGTCCGCGATCGCACTCGGGTGGACCGTGTGGACTGTCGAGATGACGGTGTCGACCTCGTCACTGCAAGTGGCGTAGTCCGCGCTGCAGTTGTCGTCGGCGCGGATGGCGCGAACAGCCGCGTTGCGCGCGATCTGGGTCTTTCGGGCGGGGTGGATCTCGACCTTGCGCTGGAAGCCGAAATTGTCACTCCGGATCGGCTGCGGGAGCGGTGGGCGACGACCGCGTTGCTCGACCTTGGTTCGCTTCCGAGCGGCTATGGCTGGCTCTTTCCCAAAGGCGACGGGCTCTCGGTCGGGGTAGGCGGACCCTTCAAGGATCGGGCGCTGCTGCGACCTTACTTTGAGCAGTTACGGCGCTACCTGAACCTTGAGGATGCGACCGTGGAGCGCTTCACTGGTCACCAGCTCACGTTGCGGCGCCCCGGCGCTCCGATCGTGGCTGGCCGGGGTATCCTGCTGGGCGATGCCGCCGGACTCGTTGATCCGTTCACTGGCGAGGGTCTCCTCGGCGCGGTCGTCAGCGCTCAGTTGGCAATTGGGCCCGTCGTCCGAGCTGTTGCCGGCGAGCCCGGTGCGCTCGATGACTATCAGCGCGCGGTGGACCGTGAGCTGATGCCGGAGCTGCTTGAGGCGCGGATCGTGCTGCGGGTGTTCGATCGGATGCCCCGCCTCGCCCACCGCTTGATGGGCACCGGAGACCTCTTTTGGCGGAACTTGGCGAAGCTGATGCTCGGGGAGACTACCTACCGGAGTCTCGGCGGAGGCACCTTTCGGGTCGGCTGGCGGCTCTTGGATCGGCTCCTGCCGCCGGCCGCGGCATGAACCCGGTGGAGGTCGGTCTCCTTCTCGCGCTCGGTGTCTTCGCCGGAGCATATGGGACCATCATCGGCGCTGGCGGCGGGTTCATCCTCGTCCCCGTGCTGGCGTGGGTACCGGCCTATGCGTCATTGAGCGCCGAAGCCATCACCGGCGTCTCGCTTGTTGCGGTCGTGTGCAACGCCGTCTCGGCGGTAGTTGCCTATGCCCGGCAACGGCGGATCGACGTGGCGGTTGCCCTGACTCTCGGGGTCTTCGCGGTCCCGGGCAGCGTGCTTGGTCGGACGGCGGTCACTCGGATCGACCGTCACGTGTTTGAGGCGCTCTTCGGAGCGGTGCTCGTCACCATCGCAGTCTATCTCGTTCTGCGAAAACCGCCGAAGCACAAGCCGGCCGGGATCACGCCCCCACCTTTCGGCGTCGTGCGCCGTCACTACCGAGTCAATGGGCACACCGAGACGGTCGACGTCGACCTGCGGGTCGGCGCGGTTGCAAGCTTTCTGATCGGCTTTCTGGCCTCACTCTTTGGCGTCGGCGGTGGCCTGATGATGACGCCGACCATGGTCGCGCTGATGTCGATCCCGGCGGCGATTGCCACGGCGACGTCCCAACTCTATTTGCTGACGACCTCCGGTGTCTCGGTGGTCACCGATGTGCTCAATGGCGGTTCCTCGCCGCTTGATTATCTGGGCATGGCGCTGCCGCTGGCAGCCGGCGTCATCATGGGGGCGCAGACAGGCGCGTGGCTTTCACGGCGAATGAGTGCGGTTGGGGTGGTGCGGCTGCTCGCAGCGGCTCTTGGGCTGGTCGGCGTTCGGCTGATCTGGGCGGGTTTCGGCGGATGAGCGGTACAATTTTGCAGCGCCGCTGCCTGTCATTGGGGGTGAGATGATCGAGATTTCCATCGACCCGACGATGTTCACCCTAGGGCCGTTCGCCATTACGTGGCACGGCTTTTTTTCGGCAGTTGGGCTCTTTATCGGCGTATGGGTGGCGGCGCGCTTGGCGCCGAGCGTCGGGATGACATCGGATGATGTGTATAACGGCGCCCCATGGGCGGTGCTCGGCGGCATTATTGGCGCACGCCTCTTCCATGTCGTCGATCGGTGGGATTACTACAGCCAGAACCCCGCCCAAATCATCATGATCACCGAGGGCGGCATCGCCATTTACGGTGCCGTGGTCGGCGGCATCCTCGCTGGATACCTCTACGCCCGGTACGCGAAGCTGCCGGTCCCGTGGTTCGCCGACGCGGCAGCCATCGGGCTCATCCTTGGCCAAGGGATCGGTCGAATTGGCGACATCATCAACGGTGAGCATTGGGGCCGCCCAGCCGATGTTCCTTGGGCCGTGGTCTATACCCATCCCCAGACGCTGGGCCAAATCGGCGTGCCGGTTCATCTCGCGGTCGGCTACGAAATGGTGCTCGATCTCGCGCTCTTTGGCCTGTTGCTAGCACTTTGGCGCAAGCTGCCGGGCGGTGTGATCTTCTGGTTGTACCTTGGTCTGTACTCGGCTATTCGCCTCGTCACCGGCTTCTACCGGATCGACACGATTTGGGCGTTCGGTCTCAGTCAGCAGCAGCTTCTCGGCATTCTGGGAATCATCGTTGCGATTCCGCTGGCGTGGTGGACCTACCAGCGCGGGCGTGGGGTCCCGATTCCCGGCCCAACACCGGCAGATGAATCGCTCACTGCCCCGCCGCCGAGCGAACCTGCGTCCTCGAACCCCGTCAGCTAATCTCAGCTCGCGCCCACCATCCGTGGTGTCGCGAACGGACGTGGCGCCGGCACGCGGTCGAAGGGCGGCAGGGTTTCGACGTCGCGCTGGATGGCTCGCAGGTCTTCCCAAAGTAGGCAGGCAGGCTGTGCCTCGCGGATTGCCCGCCGTACCGCTCCTCGAATGATGTCCGGTGCAAGCTGGATGTCGAAGGCAAAATGGCTGGCAACCAGCCGATCGATCGAGCCGTCGTCGGCGCTGCGGCCGAGCGCCTTGTAATCTGCCGCAAACCGCTCAAACGCCGTCTCGGTCATTGCCCCTCCCCAGTCTTAAGATCGGCGGCTGTGCCTCCGAACTGACGGGGACGGAAGTCCCGCCGAGGTCCCGGCGGGACACGACGATCTGGCTATACGTGTCGGCTCGGCTGAGCGAGGTGAGGCGAGCCGTCGTTGCGTGAGCCGGTAGGTTGTTCCGAGCGCGTGAGGTTCACCGGGGAGAGATGGGCAGGCTGGAGATCGCCAATTCAAGCGAGCGACGCCCGATCAGGCTGACCGAAGTTCGTTCGACCGATCGAGACCGAGCCCTTCCGCCCGAACGGCGCGGCGTTCTCGTACGAGGTTGCGGAGTCGCATGATACCCCAGACGAGCCGAGTGAACGGCGGTGCGGCTGCCAGTAGCGCTCGGGCGGTGGTGCGTAGGCCGGGAAGCTGCGCCTTGCGGTCAGCGAGATACAGTCCCGGCAAGCCATCCACGATCCAAAGGTGAAACGCGGGATCGGGCAGCCGGCTGGCGGCGGCGCGCGCTTCGCGGTAGAAGTGCAAGAGCCTGCTACAGCGCTCGACGTCCGACCGGTACGGCGCGACGAGGTTGACCTCGCCGACGGTCGCGTCCTCTTCTTGGTCGATGAAATAATCGAGCAAAATGTGGAGCCCGCAGATCCACGGTACATAGGCATCGAGTGTCGCCGCGATCGTCGCCTCGTCTGGATTGCCGAGCGCGGCCAGACGCATCAGGGCGAACATGCCAAGCGTGGAGCCACACGCCGCGGCGTACTCCCACCAATACAGTCCCGGGCGGCGATGGTGCTCATACCACCGCTCCATTGCCGCGATGCCGGCTGTTCGGGGCCTGAGATGCTTGAACTCTTGGAGATCGGCGTAGCGCTGGACGCGCTCGGCGACCGTGGCGGCCACCCTTGGATATCCCGGAAGCCGGTTACTGGTCCGTCGGGTGATTTCGACCAGCGCCCGCAGATACCCGCCGTCCTCCTGTTGCGGATGGAGCGCGTAGTAATCGCCGTGGCATTGCGTTCTATCGACGGCGTCGAGCATCGCCCCGTGCAGGCGGCGGTAATCGCTACCATCTTCGGAATCGCCGCGGTCGCACACCGTGTCGAGGTAGTCGCTTATCGTCTGCAGCGCGACAATCGCGCTTAGCAATGGTCCTGGGCGCTCGAGGAGTGCAGCAAACGCCGCGCCCCCTTCGCAATGAAAGCGCTTGGTGGTGATGGCCTCGATTGCGTGGTGGCGAAGCAGCGGATCGGGTATCCGCCGGGCACGCGGCAGCCATCCCTCGTCCAGCCGTCTGCCGGCGCCGGGCATACCGCGAAACAGGTGATCGAGGGAGAGTTGGACGGTTCTCAGCGGCTGCTGCTCTTGAGTTTCACCGGCTGGTCGGGCGCGAAGGCGCAGAGGGCGAGGAACGCGAGGACGGCCGCTAGTCCAGCCAACTGGATTGCCCAAATCACGCCGAATGGGCCTTGGCCATAGGTGAGGGCAGCGATGACCCCACCGAGGACGAGCAGCGCTGCCAGCGTGTAGATAATTCCTTGAAGCATGACGCCTCCGATTCTGCCTTTAGCCGCGTAGGCTCGCCCCGAACTGCCGCGCCAGCCGCTCGACCAGCCCGTTGCGAATCCGCGACACCTCGTCTTCGGTCAACGTACGGTCTGGGGCACGGAAGCGCAAGGTGAAGGCAAGTGACTTCTTGCCTGCCGGAAGCGGCTCGCCGCGGTAGACGTCAAACAGGCGAACCTCCTGCACGAACCGTCCACTGGCAAGTGCGGCGCGGATCTTCTCGGCTTCAACGGCTTCGTCGACGACCAAGGCCACGTCTTGAACCACATCCGGGTATCGCGAGACGGGTTGGTAGACCGGCAGCGTTTCGTTCACGAGCGCCCGCACATACAGTTCGCCATAGACCACCCGTCCTGCTAGGTCGAAGGCAGCGCAGATGTCCGGCGCAACTTCGCCCAACGTCCCGATCACGTCGCCTTCGCGGCGAACCTCGGCTGCCCGCCCCGGATGATAGAACGGGTCCGTCGATCGGGTGAAGTCGAGCGCGACGCGAAGCCGCTCCGCTATCGCCTCGACAATCCCCTTCCCATCGAAGAAGTCGTAGGGTTCGTTGGTCCCGAGCCACGAACTGCGGCCGCGCGGACCGGTGAGCGCGAAGGCGAGGAGCGGCGGCTCGTCCGGGAGGTCGCTCTCGCGAGGCAGGTAGATGGATCCGACCTCGAAAATCGCCAGCCCGTCCTCTTGTCGCCGCACGTTCTCGGCAAGCGTTTTGAGGAGACTCGGCCGGAGACTGGTTCGCAACACCGATTGGTCCATCGTCATCGGATTGAGCAGCGCGATCGGCTCGGGAGCGGGGCCAGCCCGGTTCAAGAATTCTCGGCTGACAAGCGGGTAGGTGATCACCTCTTGAAGGCCGGCGGCGACCATGAGGTCGCGCAGTCGCTCGCTGGTCACGAGCAGCGGATCGGGCGGGGTCGCTGGGATCTCCCCGCGGAGATGCGTCGCCGGCAGCTCGTCGTAGCCGATGATCCGGGCGATCTCTTCCACGAGGTCCTCGGTCAGGTTCAGGTCACGCCGCCAATAGGGAGGGGTGATCAGCAAGCGCTCCCCGTCCCGACGCACCTCGGCGCCGAGCGAGCGGAAGATCGATTCGATCCGCTCGAGCGGCCAGGTAATGCCGAGTACCCGCTCGACGTCGGCGGACGTAAGCGGCCGGGGCTCCACCGGCGCTCGACCGGGGTACTCATCGACGAAACCAGCAGCGATCTGGCCGCCCGCAATCTCGGCGAGCAGCCGACAGGCGCGCTGGAGCGCGGGGATTGTCAGCTCGGGGCTGATCCCCTTCTCGAAACGGAGCGACGCTTCGGAACGCATTCGCAGCCGGTTGGCTGTCCGCCGGATGGTGTAGTTGTGGAAGTTCGCCGATTCGAGCAGCACGTCGGTCGTTTGCTCGGTGACTTCGGTATCTATTCCGCCCATAACTCCGGCGAGAGCGATCGCTCGGTCGGGGTCGGCGATGACCAGCATGGACCGGTCGAGCTCACGGGCAACTCCGTCGAGCGTCGTCAGCCGCTCCCCGTCCCGGGCCCGCCGGACGACGATCGTGTTATGAGCGATGGTCGCCGCGTCAAACGCATGCATCGGCTGCCCAAGTTCGAGCATGACGTAGTTGGTCACGTCGACCACGGTATTGATCGGTCGCATTCCGGCGGCCTGCAGCCGCTTCTGAAGCCATTCCGGCGACTGGCCAATTCGAACACCGCGCACGAGGGCCGCGCTATACCGACCGCACAGATCGGGGTCCTCGATCCGGACGGTGACCCGCTCGGCTATCGGCGGCTGGGAAACCGGATGGTCGAACGGTGGTGGTTGCACGGGCTGGCCTGTCAGCGCCGAGACTTCCCACGCCACGCCGAGCATCGACAAGAGGTCGGGGCGATTGGGTGTGGTCTTGAGGTCGAAGATCGTGTCTCCTAGAACGTCGGCGAGTGGCGCCCCGACCGGGGCGTCAGCGGGCAGGATCAGGATCCCGGAGTGATCGTCGCCCAACCCTAACTCTTTCGCCGAGCAGACCATCCCGGCCGATTCGATCCCGCGGATCTTGGCTAGTTTAAGGGTCTTTCGCTCGCCGGTTGCGCCGTCGATAAGCGGAGTCCCGACCGGTGCGAACGGCACACGCTGACCAACGGCGAGATTTGGCGCACCGGTGACGATGGTCTGCTGACGACCGCCGAGGTCGACGGTCACCAGCACCAGCCGATCGGCGTTCGGATGCGGATCGATCCGAACCACCTCGGCAACGACCACACCATCCCAGTCGCTACCGATGCGCTGGATCGACTCGACCTCGTCGCCGGCCATCGTCAGTTTGTGCGCCAGCTCCTCCGCTGGCAGGGTCAAGCGCACGTACTCGCGCAGCCAATTTAGGGAGACTTTCATTGTCGTGCGTCCTTGTTTTGCCTCTCGCCGCGGGGTGAAGAGGCCGGGAGCCCAAGCGCGGCGTCAGCGAAATCGGTGCGCAGCGGTCTCATGCAAACTGCCGGAGGAAGCGGATGTCGTTTCCGTAGAAGAGGCGAATGTCGTCAATCCGGTGCAGGAGGAGGTTGAAGCGCTCGACGCCGCCGCCGAACGCAAAGCCGGTGTAGCGCTTCGGGTCAATCCCCGCGTACTCGAGCACCCGCGGGTGAACCATTCCAGCGCCCATCACCTCGATCCAGCCGCTCCGCTTGCAGAACGAGCAGCCGGCGCCTTCACACACCCAGCAGTCGACGCCGACGTCGACGCCCGGCTCGACGAAAGGAAAGTAGTCGCAGCGAAACCGCACTCGCCGCCGTTCGCCGAAAATCCGCTTAGCGAAGGTGTACACGGTCCCTTTGAGGTCGGGCCATGGTCACCCCTTCGCCCACTGCCAGTCCTTCGAACTGGTAAAACACCGATTCGTGTGTCGCGTCCGTCGCTTCGTAGCGGTAGACCCGTCCCGGCGCAGCGATGCGGATCGGCGGTTTTTGCTTCTCCATCACGCGCACCTGCATCGGGGAGGTATGCGTTCGGAGGAGCATCGGCCGTTCGGGTCCCTCTTCCGGCGTGATCCAGAACGTGTCCCACTGGTCGCGCGCCGGATGACCGGGCGGGATATTGAGCGCCTCGAAATTGTAGTAATCCCACTCGACTTCGGGACCAGTGACGATGTCGAACCCAAGGGAGGAGAAGACGGCCGCGATCCGTCGGATCATCTGGGTCGTCGGGTGGAGGGCGCCGATCTGGACTGGCCGCCCCGGGCAAGGTGATGTCGACGGTTTCGCTCGCAATCGCAGCGGCTCGGGCGGCGGCCTCCACGGCGGCCTGACGCTCAGCGAAGGCCGCTTCGAGAGCATCCTTCACCCGATTTGCTGCTTGCGCCGACGACCGGCCGCTCGGCTGGAGGCAGGCTCCCAAGGCCGCGGATGATGTCGCTCACAGCGCTCTTCCGGCCGAGGAAGCGTGATTTCCAGCGTTCGAGATCCTCGACCGTCCTTGCCTCTGCGAGGAGCACCCGGGCTTCCTCTTCGAGGGCGCGAAGTTGATCCAACATCAGGTCACTCCGTGGTTGCTCGCCACCAGCGCGGGTCCAGCGTCACGTGGGCTTACCGACCAGTGACGAGCGATCCGCCGCCGGGAACGCTCGGTTCGGGACCGGGCAGACGGCGGCCGGCTGCGGGGTCCGTCGCCGCCGGACGACGCGCGATGCTGCCGCGATTGTAGGGGCGCAGCCTTGAGCCGCTCAACCGATGACGGTCAAAGCGACTTGCTGCCGCGCTCGATCCGCCCCCTCGCCGAACCAATGCTGGTATACAATCATCACTAGCCGCGGCGTTGCGACGCGGCGCATGCTAGACTGGGCGCCGAGACCCGAGGTAGGAGCCGATGCCGTTTCTTCGCTTGCTTGCCAACTCGTCGGTAGCTATAGCAAGCCGCACTGGCTGTTCGCGCGCGAGCGCTACCCGTTCCACCGCGAGGAGGACGCGTGGCGTCCCGCGCCGGAGCTCCTCCAAAGCGCGCAAGACGATGCAACGCTCCTCGCAATCTACGACCCAGCACGAGGCCGGGCTTGACATCATCACGGACGGCGAACAGCGACGCGGCCGGTTCGATCTGTACTTTCTGCGGTACGGCGGGATCGATACGGTGCACCTCGGCCGTCGTACGTTCGGCGCCGACCGCGATACCTCGGGATCGGACGTCCGCCCTGAATTCGGCGCGGCTTGGCAAGATTCCCCAACCGGGCGCTCGCCCCGCGCGTCTACGCGCCGGTGCACTGGGAAAGGCCGCTCGCCGTCGAAGACCTGCGCTTCCTCCAGCGTCACACCGACCGGCCGACCAAAATGACGGTGCTGGGCCCGCTAACGTCCGCATGCCGCGTGGCGAATGAATACTACGACGACTTCGCGGGGCTGGTACTGGACTTCGCGGCTGCGGGTCAACCGCGAGCTCCACGCATTGCAAGAGGCCGGGGCAAACGTGCTCCAATTAGACGAGCCCGACGTCCTTTCTGCGACGAACGCGAACACTCTCCCTCGCGGAAGCGGCGAGTCGACCGTGCACTCGATGGCATCACCGTTCCAACGATCGTGCATCTTTGCCACGGCTACCCGACGAGTGCCATCAACAAGCGCGTTAGCCAGTATTACGGCGAGGTGCTCGCGACGGTAGCGCGGACCAGCGCTGCGGGGATCAGCTTGGAGTGGGAGGAGCCGGGATACGACGAAGTCGATTCTCGCCGCCTGCGGAGACAAGGTCGTGGTGCTCGGGGTGCTGAACCTTGGGAGCGAGGCGGTCGAGACCGTCGACCATGTGATCAGTCGGGTCCGCGCGGCGCTTCGGGTGGTTCCCCCCGAGCGGCTGTCGCTCGCGCCCGATTGTGGACTTTGGCACCTGCCACGCGAAGTTGCATTCCGAAAAGTGCGGGCGATGACGCTCGCGCGCGTGCCGTGCGGACAGAGTTGGGGATCTACGTTCGGTAGTGAGGAGGTCTCGTGGAGTTCGATCTCCGGGAGTACGACGACTTTCGGCAAGAAGTCGTCGACTGGTGTAAGCAGAAGTGGCCGCCTGACGGCTTTGCTCCGCCGAT